>CP070840.1:4192505-4195254 GCA_020342025.1 Deltaproteobacteria bacterium | reverse complement strand
ATTACCTAACCTTAAGTATTAGAGTCGTATCTTGAAGCTTCCCATTTACAGTCTCAGAACAGGGATACTATCCCATTTGATCTTCCTGATTGTCTCCGCCATGCTCCTGATCAACGTGGTCATGGTGAAATTCGCAGAAAGGGATCTTATCGGAGCCAGGATACGGTCAGGGCGGCTACTCATCCGCGCCCTCGAGCAAAATCTGGGACAACGTAGCACCCACAAGGAAATAGAATTGGGGAATCTCAGCTCAGATTCTCCATTCAGGGGGAGTATGACAAAGCTCCTTGCCGAAGGAGATTTCGTAGGGTCAACGATTGTGGACCGAAAGGGGAATCTTATCTTCACAACAGGAACCCTGGCGGAAGCAGGAGACCACTACACCGCCATTGCCAGGGACGCCATGGATACTGGAATAGGATCAGTCAATTTCACTGGAAGTACGTGGGGGGTCATCTGGTTGGGCCAAAAGGAGGTCAGAATTTCAGAACCGCTTCTTTTCGCAGGCCGAACAATAGGTGGGATCACCCTAAGTGCCTCCCTCGCCCCTGTCTACCAGACCGTTCGAAGATCAGAGAAAGTGATTCTCCTCTACATCATCTTGGATACCATTATACTTGCCCTGGTCGGCATATACCTGCTTTCTCGAATTGTCGTGAAGCCGATCCATAATATTCTAGACATGGCTGAGGAATACGAGGAAGGAGAGCTCCTGCCCATTGCAGACGAGTCCTCAAGGAATGAGATAGCAAAACTGTCTCGATCCCTTAGCCGCATGCTGAAGCGCTTGGATCAGAACAAAAAAGAGCTAAAGGATCATATTTCTTCGCTGGAGAAGGCCAACAAGGAACTTCATCAGGCACAGAATGAAATCATAAGATCAGAAAAACTTGCCTCTGTCGGCCGTCTGGCAGCAGGCATCGCCCATGAAATTGGAAATCCCATAGGTATCATCCTCGGATATTTCGATCTGATCAGGAAAGGGGAAATATCAGATAAAGAGAAAGAGGATTTCTTGGATCGAATCGAATCGGAAATATCAAGGATTAACCGAATTATTGGTCAGCTCCTGGATTTTTCCCGACCCTCAAGTGGAAAACAGGAAGAGACCCACGTCCATGAAATGATCCAGACAACAGTGGATATGCTTAAACCTCAGCCCACCGTAGATGGCGTTCGCATCGAATTGGTACTGGACGCATCCAGTGATACAATTTTTGCAGACCCTGATCAATTGCAGCAGGTGTTTTTAAATGTCATGATGAATGCCGCTGACGCCCTTTCCGGAAATAAACCCCCAGAAGAAGAGGACTTTGAGAAAACCCTTACCATACGGAGCCAGAATACCGATGGTTCCATCGAATTGAGATTCGTGGATAATGGCCCTGGCATACCAGAAGAGGAGCTTTCTCATATCCTTGATCCCTTTTACACGACCAAAGAACCGGGAGATGGTACAGGCCTGGGACTCTCCGTATGTTACAGGATCGTTGAAGGACTCGGCGGAACCATCTCCGCTGAAAGCTCAGTGGGAAAAGGGACCACTGTCACCATAAACCTTCCCCTTTACGGAAAGGAAGAGGGAGAATAACCGTGGCTGGGAAACGTGTCCTCATCGTCGATGATGAGAAAAACATGAGACACATGCTTCAGGTCATGCTGAACAAGGCTGGATACGACGCCGAGACGGTGGCCGATGGCGTTGAGGGCCTAGATTTGATGGAAAAGAATGATTTTGATTTTATCCTCTGCGATCTAAGAATGCCGAACATGGACGGTATGACCTTTCTTAAGAAATCCAGAGAAAGGTATCCTGATCAGACCTGCATCATGATGTCCGCATATGGAACTATTGATACGGCATTGGAGGCCATGAAGATCGGGGCATACGACTACATATCAAAGCCATTCAAGCAAGATGAAGTCCTGTTGACCTTGAAAAAGGCCGAGGAAAGGGAACGGCTCAAGCAAGAGAATATAATACTGCAAGACAAAATAAAGAAGATCGAGCAGAAGTACTCTTTTGGAAACATTGTGGCCAGAAGCGAAGCCATGGCCCAGGTTTTTGATCTCGTGGAAAAAGTGGCCGACCACAAGACCACCGTCCTTATTACAGGAGAGAGTGGAACGGGTAAGGAGTTGATTGCCAAAGCTATTCACTCCAATGGGGGCAGGTCCTCAGCCCCCATGGTTTCCATAAACTGCGGCGGCATCCCGGAGAATCTCCTTGAAAGCGAATTGTTCGGATACA
Organism: Deltaproteobacteria bacterium; assembly: GCA_020342025.1. Next base: position 4,193,003 of record CP070840.1, on the reverse strand, counting down.
AAAAAGGGGCATTTACCGATGCCACCAAAAATAAGCTGGGTCGTTTTGAAGAGGGTGACGGAGGCACCATTTTTCTGGATGAGATTGGCGAACTCCCTCTGCCACTCCAAGTGAAACTCCTCAGAGTGCTCCAGGAAGAAGAGATCACCCCCTTAGGATCAACCGGTTCAAAGAAGATCGATGTGCGGGTCATTACAGCCACGTCCAAAGATTTGTATTGGGAAGTGGAAGAAGGGAGATTCCGAGAGGATCTGTTCTACCGAATTAACGTTATGAAAATTCATCTCCCGCCGCTGAGAGAAAGACGTGGAGACATCCCCCTCCTCATCGGTTACTTTATCGATCTCTTCAATAAGAAGCTGACCAAGAACATTGAAGGGCTTTCCTCTGAGGCCATGCCCATCCTTATGGGTTATTCCTGGCCCGGAAATATCAGGGAGCTGGAAAATGTGATGGAGAGGGCGGTCCTGCTCTCAAAGGGGAGGTGGATCACCCCGG
>CP070840.1:4181022-4192405 GCA_020342025.1 Deltaproteobacteria bacterium | reverse complement strand
GAATGACATAGGCCATATACCTAAGAAAAAAGCGGGCCCTCAGGCCCGCTTCCTGACTGCAGACTTAAATTGTTGCCGATTTTATTTACGAGGGTTCATAGATCAAAATTAAAATCAACACCAAGTCCGCAATTCGAAGTAGATCAGCCAACCGAATGATACGGCTGACAACCTCAAAAAGGGAGTCAGGCCCTTAGTTAGCAAAACCTAATTGGAGCGGGCAACGGGGCTCGAACCCGCGACACCAAGCTTGGGAAGCTTGTACTCTACCAACTGAGCTATGCCCGCCCAACTCATCTATCTCCACCTTCTTATGACGAAATTTCAGCGAGAAGGCGGAGAAAGACGTGAACCGCTTTTGCTATAGGCTTTAAATTTACCACCTAACAAATTAAAGTCAAGTAAATATTTGACCTCCCTGATCCCCGTTCAAGGCATCATCTGCCATTGGACAGGCCGTCTCCGAGAGGCTTGAGGCGTATGGCGTTATACGCCTCAGTCGTCGCTCCTTGACGCCGTGAGCCTGTCGAACGGCATTTAATCTCTTGCTGGTGTTTGGGAATCCCCAAACGTACTGATTTCAGTAATGATAGACGAATTTGATGGTGGATTTGGGTCCATCGTAAATCGGTCCTTTCTAAAATCTTGACAACAGCCGGGGATAAAAATAAACTTGAATAGATTTAACCGTTGAAAATATGGCGTTGCTCAAGATTATAGGGATGCTGAGGGCACGGGCGTGGGACGCTTTTTTCGGGACGAAACGCTAAGAGAATATAGATCTAAGGGAAACACTCCACACTAAGAAGGAGACTGATATACTCTTGGAAGATGATTCGGATCAAAGCTGGCTCGACCGGATCAAATCCCTCTTAAGGAAAAAGTCGAGTCTCCAAAAAGGGACCGATCTTACGGAAGAGATCCATGGCCTCATGAACGAAGGTCAGGCCAAGGGTCTTATAAGTGATGAAGAATCAGACATGGTTCATGGGGTCCTTGATCTGAAAGAAATCAAGGCCCATTCCATTATGATTCCCCGCACCGAGATCTCATCCGCCTCCATCAAATCAACCCTGGGTGAAGTCATAAAACTGGTTTCCGACTGTGGTCACACGAGGATCCCCTTTTGTAAAGATAACATTGATGAGATCGTGGGCATCATCCATGCCAAAGACCTGCTGAAGCTTTGGGGTGAAGATTCCAGTTCAACAATTCCCAATAAAATTCTGAGAAAGCCCTATTTTGTGCCAGGGAGTCAGAATGTGAGTGAACTCTTGAGGGACTTGAGGACGAAAAAGACCCATCTCGCCATTGTCACTGATGAATACGGGGGCACTGCCGGTATTATTACCATAGAAGATATTCTGGAAGAAATCGTGGGAGAAATTATGGATGAGCACGATTACGAACCCCCATTGTTAAGTGTTCTCGATGACAGCTCTGTCCTGGTGGATGCACGCCTTGAGATTGAAAAACTGAGGGATCATTTTGGGATCACACTGCCTGAGGGCGAATTCGAGTCGGTGGGCGGCTTTATTATCCACCTTTTAGGAAGGATTCCGAAAGTGGATGAAAAAATTAGCTATGGAAATCTGGACATAACTATAGAATCGGCAGACCATAGAAAAATCCACAGGATTCTTATCGTCTCCCAAGCAAACATCGGTCCTTCCCTAGAGGCTAAAGACCAGCATTGACCCTGCCCTAATCTGTCAAAACACCCAATCATAGAATAGATTAACCCTAAAAATCCTCGAAATGAACTCTGTCTCCCCCAAAAAAATAGTATTGGCCATGCTCTCGGGACTCATCCTGACCGCCTCCTTTGCGCCAAGCCCCCTGGACTGGTTGGTTTGGTTTGCCCTGGTGCCACTTTTGCGAAGTCTGCACGATGAATCGCCTGCGCATGCCTTCCTTTTGGGGCATATTGCGGGTCTTGTCCACTATCTGACCCTCATTTACTGGATTGTTCCTACGCTTCAAAACTATGGATACCTAAATTTTCTGACAAGCTGCGGTGCATTGCTCCTCCTGTGTCTCTATCTCGCCCTCTACCCGGCTATTTTTTCATACCTGCTCTGCCGTATGAAAGGATCCCGGTTCTCGGTCTTCACAATGGCGAGCCTATGGGTAGGGCTAGAAATCATCAGAGCCCATTTCCTAACCGGTTTCCCCTGGTGCCTACTGGGCTACACACAATTTAGGAACCTCTTTCTTATTCAAGTGGCGGATCTGGTGGGCGTATACGGAATTTCCTTTATCATCATTCTTGCAAATGGCCTGATCTTCCGCCTTCTTTTTCATTGGCACCCCTCGGAGAGAAGAGGCCTGAAATGGGAAATCACGGGGGTTTTGCTGGTGGCCGCTTTTTCTCTGGTCTATGGACAATATCGCTTGGCAGGAGGCGAGCATCAGAGGGAAGGGGAAAAATCCCTCAAGGTGGCCCTCATTCAGGGAAATATTGACCAATCCATTAAGTGGGATCCTGCCTACCAGGAAAAGACCGTGGATACGTATCATAGACTCACTCGCTCCACATCCCTGTTCAAACCTGACCTGGTTGTCTGGCCCGAAACGGCCATGCCTTTCTTTTTTCAGGATAATGAGAAATTTTCACCAAGACTCTTTGAAATGTCAAAAGAAGCTGGAGCTGATCTCATCTTCGGGAGTCCCGCTTACGAGAGAACGCGCGGTGGAACGCAATACTATAATCGGGTCTATCTCCTCTCCGCTCGCGGTGAATTTGCCGGATACTATGACAAAGTCCATTTGGTTCCTTTTGGGGAGTATGTCCCTTATAGATGGCTATTCCCTTTTTTCCGCCACCTGCTCCATGCCGCAGGAAATTTTGCCTCAGGGAAAAAAACAGACCCCTTAAGGCTCAAAAAGCACTCTGCAGGGATCCTGATCTGCTTTGAGGTCATATTTCCTGAACTGGCGAGAACCCAAGCCAGAAAAGGGGGAGAAATCCTGGTCAATCTGACCAACGACGCCTGGTTCGGGAGGACGAGTGCACCTTATCAGCATTTGAGCATGGCTGTGTTCAGGGCCGTTGAAAACGGAAGGCCAATGATCAGGGCGGCAAATACGGGTTTCAGTGCATTCATAGGTCCCCAGGGTCACATCATGAACCGCAGTCAGCTCTTCAAGGAGGAGGTCCTCACTCAGGATCTAAAATTGGGGCACTCTTCATTGAGATTTTATACGAGATATGGAGACCTATTTGCGTTCACCCTTTTAGTGATTAGCTTGTTAAAAATTGTCCGTCTGTTATGGTACAATAGGATACTCTCAATCCGTTCCCAAAGATCATAAGTGCTTTCGCCCAAGTGTGAACTGCGTTCCTTTGTTCCTTCTGGGGCGTCTGCCACTGCCCAAACCCTTTACAGCGTGCTGAAATTGGGCGCGCTTTAAATTAGGGCTAAAGGAGGTCAAAGATGTACAACGAAATGCTTTTCAGAATCGAAAACATTATGGATCAGCTCCAAGATCTCCGGGGTCATCTTTGACCTGGATGCCCAGGAAAAAGAGCTAGAAAAAATAGAAAAGATCATGTCAAAGGCTGATTTCTGGCAAAAGGACCAGGAAGAGATCTCCAAGTTGAACCAACAAAGCGCCTCTCTCAGGGAAAACATTGACCAGTGGAAGAAGTATTACCAAGAGATTGAAGATGCTAAGATCCTTGCGGAAATGGCCTATGAAGAGGATGACACATCCACCTTGAAAGAGGTGGAGAAGGATGTCTCTCGGCTTGAAAAGAAGGTTAAGGGCCTTGAATTTCAATCCCTTCTTGGTGACCCTGATGACAAGCGCAATGCCATTGTGGCCATCAATGCGGGAGCCGGCGGAACGGAGGCCCAAGACTGGGTTGAAATGCTTTTCAGGATGTACCTTCGCTGGTGTGAATCTAGAAACATGTCTGCTCACGTCATAGATTATCTGGCAGGGGATGAGGCCGGCGTCAAGAATGTGACCTTTACCGTGAGTGGCCCTTATGCCTATGGCTATCTGAAATCAGAGCATGGGATACATCGCATGGTCAGGATCTCTCCCTTTGACGCCACCGGCAGGCGACACACCTCTTTTGCCTCCGTTTCCGTGCTGCCTGAGGTGGACACGGATATCAAGATCCAAATTGACGATAAGGATTTGCGTGTGGATACCTACAGGGCGAGCGGACCTGGGGGTCAGCATGTGAATAAGACCAGCTCAGCGGTGAGGCTTACACACCTCCCCACAAATATCGTCGTTCAGTGCCAGAATGAAAAATCCCAGCATCGGAACAAGGAAATGGCCTTGAAGGTGCTAAAGGCTCGGCTCTATGAAATGGAAAAGGAGAAACGGGAACGGAAGAAACAGGAAATCCATCAGACCCAGAAAGAGATCGCGTGGGGAAGTCAGATAAGGTCCTATGTTTTCAACCCTTACAGGATGGTCAAGGACCATAGGACAAATCTTGAGGTGGGGAACCTGGACAGGGTGATCAATGGGGATATCGATATGTTCATTGATGCCTATCTCAGAAGGACGAAATGATCTGAATGACCCTTCCCTTTTGACTATCCACCCTTATAGGCCTGTTCAATGCTTTTAATGTATTGCTCTATCCCTGAGGCAATACCCTCAGCGAGGTTTTCCTGATATTTTTTATTGACCAAGCGACTTCTCTCCTTGGGATTTGTAATGAAACCCGTTTCTACCAGAATGGCTGGCATTTCCGCACCGATAAGCACATAGAAAGGGGCCTGTTTGACGCCCAGGTCTCTTACACCACTATACTTCCTCTTGCTTTTGGCTATCATGCCTTCTTGTACCTCACGGGCCAACCGGCTCGACTCGCTGATCTTCGTGTTTAACATGAGATCATTCAGGATTTTTTGAAGATCACTGATATTCTTTTCCGAAGTGGCATTTTCCCTGGCGGCCACCATGACGGCCCTGGCATCTGTGGCTAGGTTCAGAAAGTACGTTTCTAGTCCGTGTACCCCTTTCTGTTTGTACGAATTGACATGGAGAGAAATGAAAAGGTCCGCCTTTTTCATGTTGGCAAATGCCGTTCTTCGCTCTAAGGGCAAAAAGACATCGCTATCCCTCGTTAGTATGGCCTCGCAATCAAGCCGCTGCTCAATCTTTCTTGCCAGTACCTTGGCAAGGCTGAGAACGATATTTTTTTCTTTGAATCCCCCTTTTATGTAAGTCCCCGGATCCTTGCCCCCATGTCCGGGATCAATCACGATCCTTTCCACGCCCAATCCCAGTTGTCTTGCCAGGGAAACGGTTTTGCCTGAGCTTCTCGCCTTCTCGGACTCTCTTTTTGTCCGTCTTTTTCTTGACCTGAGGCTAGATTTACTTTTCACCTCCTGTTCCTCATCGCCGCGCACATCCACCACGATCCGAAAGGGATCGTAGAGATGAAAGATCTTGTGTGTGTTGATACTGTCAATATCTAGGACCACCCGCACCCTATCCTTTGTAAATTGCCCTGCCCTTGCCCTGTGGAGCAATCCACCCTCTATGGGGATGGAACTGTCCATATCTGCGCTGACCCTTGCGCTTTCCAGATCCACGTAAAGTCGTCTTGGTTTTTTGTGGGCGGGATCTTTTTTCAGCACATTGGAGGTGTATTTGACAGATCTTTCAAGATCAATGACGACCCGGGTATAGGTGGGCGTAGACCAGTGGCGGATATCTTTGACAAGGGCCAACTCCCTTGCTGTGGAACTGCCCACATTTTCCCCTCCTTGGCCATTCTTCTTGCTGAGGATGGCGGCCAGCTCATCCAACCTGGCCCTCGCGTTGGGACGCATGTCCCCAGAGGGGTATTTAACGTCTACCTTCAAGAACTCCACATAGGCCCGAGAAGGGTCTTTCTTATGGTTATAATAGATTTCCCCTATCCGGTACTGCGCATCATCGGCTAGGCGATGAGTCTCGTACTCTTCAACCAGCCGTGTGAAGCGTTCAAGACTGTCATCCAGATCCTGTTGCATTCCGGAATACCCGTAAAGCTTGGCATACAGTCGGGCCTCACGGTACAGGGCCCAGGGTGCCTGCTCACTTTTTGGATAACGGGTATATATGCTCTCATATAGACGGATACACTTTAACCAGGAGTGACGATATTTTCTTTTTTTCCCGGAGCGGTATAAAGATTTCCTGCAATCGTCGGCCTTTTTGAGTAAGGTTGCCGGCCCGGAGGAGGTCTCGCCCCAGACCTCAGTCCCTTCTACGAGACTGAAAGATACAAGTAGAAAGAAAAGAAATAAACTTATGTGCACTTTCCTGCTTTTCATTGTTCTTGTTCGTCCAAATAGGCTTTCATCTTATTTAGCTCGATCAGTGCGTCAAGAGGTGTCATGGATGAGATGTCCAGTTTCCGAATCCATCTCTGAAGTCTTTGATCCTGAAGACCGAAGAGATTCAGCTGCAATCTCCCTTCCTCATCCTCATTGCCCGGTGACCGTGCCAAACGCGGTCTGCCCACCTCATCCAACTCCTCCCCTTCCAGATTATCTAAAATCTCACTGGCCCTTTCAATGACCTCTCTGGGCAGTCCGGCGATTCGGGCCACCTGTATGCCATAACTTCGGCTTGTGCCGCCCGGCACCAGTTTCCTTAAAAAGATGATCTGATCATTCCATTCCTTGACCGCTATGTTGAAATTCTTCACTCTTTGCTTGGTGGTGATCAGATCTGTCAGTTCATGATAGTGAGTGGCGAAAAGGGTTCTGACCCCCCTGTCTGCCCTATCGTGTAGGGATTCTGCCACCGCCCAGGCAATGCTCAAACCATCATAGGTGCTTGTTCCCCGTCCTATTTCATCAAGAATAACAAGGCTTTTGCTCGTTGCATGCCTGAGGATGTTGGCCGTCTCGTTCATTTCCAGCATAAATGTACTCTGTCCCCTTGCCAGGTCATCGCTGGCACCCACACGAGTAAAGATACGATCCACCACCCCGATATTCCCCTTGGAGGCTGGAATAAAGCTTCCCATCTGCGCCATCAGAACGGTGAGGGCCGTTTGTCTGAGTATGGTGGATTTGCCCGCCATATTGGGGCCGGTGATGATGAGAAACTGGTGCTCCTTGTCATCTAAATGGATATCATTGGGCACGAAGTCTTCATCTTTGACCGTCAACTCTATGACAGGGTGTCGTCCATCCACAATGTCTATCACCCCATCATCATGGACTTCAGGACAAGTGTAGTTGTTCAGCTGGGCGGTCTCGGCCAGCCCCGCAAGGGCGTCCAATTCCCCAATAAGACCTGCCGTTAGTTTGATGCGCTGATTCTCTTGGGCCACGCTTTCCCGAATCTGCTCGAAGATCTCATACTCCAACTCCACCCTCTTCTCTTCAGCGCCCAGCACCATTTCCTCGTATTCCTTCAATCCCTCTGTAATAAATCGCTCCCCGTTGACCAGTGTCTGTTTCCTGATGTAGTCTGGGGGTGCCAGGTGCAAATTCGCTTTAGAGACTTCGATATAATACCCAAAGACCCTGTTGTATCCCACCTTCAGACTTGATATTCCCGTCCTTTTCCGTTCAGAGGAGGCCAGTTCAGCAATCCACGCCTTGCCATCCCGGGTGACAGAGATCAACCTATCCAACGCCCCATTATAGCCTTCCTTGATCAGACCTCCCTCCCTCAAGGACACTGGAGGTTCCTCGCAAATAGCATTTTCAATGAGCCGCGCCACATCCTGCAGCGTGTCCAGTTTCATTGAGATTTCCGTTAAGAGGCTGCTGGTTGCGCTGGCCAGCCTTTTCCTGATGGCTGGCAGCCTGAGGATGGAGGACTTGAGTGCCACCAGATCCCTTGCGTTGCCCCTTCCGAGGGATATTCGGCCGTTCAGTCTTTCTAAATCATATATTCCTTCCAGGGCCACTCTAATATCCTCTCGGAATATCTCGTCATCACGAAAACTCTTCACGGCAGCCAAGCGCCTTCGAATTTCATTCAGGTCCAGTAGGGGATAGCCGATCCAACGTCTTAGCAGCCTACTGCCCATGGGCGTTACCGTCTTGTCGAGGATATGAAAAAGGGAGCCTTTCATGGATCCGCGTCTCATGGTTTTAAAGAGTTCAAGATTTCTAATCGTGGACTCATCGAGAAACATGAAATCCCCGAGGCGATATGTGAGTAGCTCTTTGATATGATCCGGATTCCCTTTTTGGGTCTCTTTGAGGTAATACACAATGGCACCAGCCGCAATGATCCCCTGATCCATGCCTTCGCACCCAAAACCGGCGAGGGACCTTACCTCCAACTGCTCTCTCAGGAAATGCTCTGCCCTTGTTTCATCAAAAAGGTCCCGGCTGAGGACCTCCAGGCGATAGGGTGAAAGACCTTTCCGATTGGCCAAGTCATCCTTTTCAAGCACCAAGACTTCGGCAGCATCAATCCTTCCCAATTCGTCGAGCAATCCAGCCCAGTCAGCCATCTCCGTGACACGGAAAGCCCCTGTTGACAGATCTAGGTGAGCAAGCCCGTAGCGCTCGTTTGCTCCTGCAATGGCGGCGATGTACAGGTTGCTCTTGCTATCCACATTCTCATCTTCTGTCACAGAGCCAGGCGTAACCACCCTGACCACTTCTCTTTTTACAATCCCCTTGCTCTGCTTTGGCTCTTCAGTCTGTTCACAAATGGCAACTTTCCAATCGTTTTCAACGAGCTTTGCAATATAGGACTTGGAAGAATGATGCGGCACACCACACATGGGCACTTTTTGGCCGTTATAGGTCCCACGAGACGTGAGGGTAATACCAAGGATTTTGGTTGCCACTTTGGAATCATCACAAAACATCTCATAAAAATCACCCATGCGGAAGAAAAGGATCGCATCTGGGTATTCCCCTTTAATACTCAGATACTGTCTGAGCATGGGTGTCATTTTGCTCATGCGTCTTCCTCTGTCATTTTCTGGGGCTCTTGGAGGCGTGGGGTCGGAAACTGCGGGGAAGGGGGGGACTCAACCATTTGCGCGTCCATAAAGCTTATGGTATCCCATTTTCTGCACTGGGGACATTGCCACTGGAGAAAATCCGGTTTGAAACCGCAGTTGCTGCATTGGAATTTCAAGTATGCCACGTTTAAGTGTGAAATAAGGTCCTTATAGGCTGCCAGGGCGTCGCCTTCCTTCTCCTTTTCCAGGAGTATCTCACCCATAAATCTCCTGGCCTCCCAGAAGGATGGGTCCAGCGCGAGGGCACCCTGGAGCTCCTTTAGTGCGCCTTCATAGTCCTGCTCATTATACAGATAGCGGGCCAGGGCCAGGCGCGTAAAAGGATCCGAATTGAGTTGGGCGCATTCTTTCAAGAAATCCTGCACGGGTTCAAGATTTTCCATCCTTGCATAAGCGCCCTCCAGACGCCGATAGGCAAGAAAAGTGAAGTGGGGTGCCACTTGCACCACTTTTTTCCAGGTGCCGATCGCCTTCTTGTACTCTTGTCTACCAAAATGGAGGTCTCCTAGATGGAGGTAGGCATCCACACAAGTCTCATCAATAGATATGGCCTTATTGTAGCAGGAGCGCGCCTTGGACAGTTCCCCCTCCTCCTGAAAGGCCTTGCCCAACTCTGTCTGGTGATGTGCCAGGATATGGTTATGGTTACCCTTGGCCAGCCGGGCTATCCTTGTGCGCATGGCAAAGGCATTTGCCCAATCTTTCATCTCCTCATAGATTTTTTCGGTCTCCTCCAGGCTCTCCAAGTTGTACGGCTGGTTTTTGAGTACCTCAAGAAACGTCCTGAGCGCTCGGTTTAAGAACCCAGCCTTGCGGTAATCTAATCCCAGATCAATGAGGGCCCGCATCCTAATCTGTTCGCTAATAGTGGGTCGCAGAATGATATTCTGCCGTATCCGAATGGCCCGATCAATATCTCCCTTGGACCGGTATAGATTGGCAAGGGCCACGTAAGTCTCTACGGTCTCTGAGTTGACCTGGACTGACTTGCTGAGCTCTTCAATGGCCTGATCACGATCATTGGAAAGGATATACTGCACGCCTTTTAAAAAGGCCTTATCCCCTTCCTTGGCCACAGATTTGATCGTCTTCTCTGCCTTGTGACGCGCTAGGCGTCCGAGGATCAGACCCGTGACAAAGGCGGCTATTATGCCTAAGCAAAGCTTCTGGTTTTCAGGGGCTAAAAACCAGTGCCAGAGTTGTTGCCACATGAAATTTCGCCCTCATCACTCATCTTCAGTGGTGTCGATCTGGCTTGGAGAGACATCATCAGAGGTAATAGGAAGATTTCTGAGAGAATTGAGCTCCTTATCCTTTTCTCGCGAGGCACTCATAAGGGTCTTTATCTCTCTTTTGAGCCGGAAACGCTCAATTATACCATAAAACCCGGTGACGAGCACACCGAAGAGAAAGGCGATGGTCACGATAAAATAAAGGGACATGGCAGAGCTCTCGTATTTGATGAAGCGGAGATCGACCTTAAATCCAACCTGCTGGGACATGGCTCCATGATTCTGGACAATAACGATAACGACCAAAAGCATCAATATAATGGCTAATATGAATCTTAAATGCTTCATTCATCACCTCCTATAAGGGTGTTGCGGAGTTTGGGTGAATTTTTTTTAAGATAGCAACTTTTGCAGACCGCTACCGAAAAAATAAAATGCCAACACTTTTGGACGTTAGCAAATAATCCGGGCCCAAAAGACCCGGTTCTGATTACATCCCGTAGGGGGTGAAGTGAGGGTACGCCCTTTTTCGAAAGGCTATATCTCAAAAAAATCCCACCGGGCATCGCCGTGACCCGATATTTGAGGTTCCTGCCCGCCGTAGCTCTCGCTCAGCCGAGGCAGGCGGGTGCGCCTCTGAGCTTCTGGGAGTCTGCAACCCATTCCTTAAACCTCGAATATTGGGGCACTGCCCCCTCACTATATAGATATAGCCTTGAGAAAAGGGGCGTGGCCTCACACAGGCACAACCCGGTTCCTTTACCAAGTCATAGATGAAATAATTATTTCACTCCCGCCCTGAAGGATGGGTTTTGAAACGACTAAATAAGGGGCTCTGCAACTGACTCATCTCCGCGCTCAAACAGAGTCAAGCGGGATCCGTCTGCCTCCACAATGGTGACTGACCCGTTAGCAGGCCAGAAACAGACGACGCGGTCATCGCCAGTTGCCACACCCACAACCACATTAATGGCGATGAAATGTGTAAACACCACGGTGTCCACATTGAGGGCCAAAAGGGCCTCCACAACACCCTGCCGCCAGGAATGGAGATCCTCGCCCAAATTCGACCACCTCTTCCCCATCACGCCTTGCAGCCATCGGGTCCGACCCATCAAATCCTCGGTGGGGGAAGGAATCTCTCCAACCCGTTCTTCTATGCGTCGGGGGCAACCCCAGATGTCTG
>CP070840.1:4156804-4180922 GCA_020342025.1 Deltaproteobacteria bacterium | reverse complement strand
AGTGTTCTTTTGCCCCTGGACTGCACAAAAATCCCTTTGTCTTCCAGTTCACGATGTATGGCTCTTCCTTTTGCCATCTTTACGGCCTTAGTGCGGCTCAAAACGCGACCGGCTCCGTGGCAGGTTGAGCCAAAGGTCTGCTCCATGGCCCCTTGGGCCCCAGCAAGGACAAAAGAATGGGTTCCCATATCTCCGGGGATAAGGACCGGTTGACCGGCGTGACGATAGATCTCAGGCACCTTTGGGTGTCCGGGTGGTAATGAGCGGGTGGCACCCTTTCGATGAACGCAGACGTATACCTCGTCTCCTTCCACCTCGTGAAGCTCTTTTTTAGCAATATTGTGACAGACGTCATACAGGAGTTCCATACCCAGGTCGTGAGGGCTTATGGAAAGTGTGGCAAGAAGGGTCTGGTGAGCCAAGTGCATGAGAACCTGACGATTTGCCCAGGCGTAGTTGGCGGCACAGGCCATGCCTGCCAGATATCGGTGTCCAAGATCCGACTTTAGATGGGCACAGGCCAATTGCCTGTCAGGTAATTGGAAGCCTTTTGCCGAGACATGCTTGCCCATTTCCTTTAGAAAGTCATCGCAGATTTGGTGGCCGAATCCCCTGGAGCCTGAATGGATCATGACCGTGACCTGACCCTCAAAAAGATGAAAATCTTTAGCTAATTGGGAGTCATAGATCTGGTCCACCACCTGGATTTCAAGAAAGTGATTACCCGACCCGAGTGTACCCAACTCATCAATTCCCCTTTTAAGGGCCCTGTCACTCAGGACTGAGGGATCGGCGCCATCCATGGTGCCATGGTCCTCGGTCCTTTCCAGGTCCTCGGGTTGCCCATAGCCGTTTCTTACGGCCCATGCAGAACCTTCTAAAGCGACCTTGCGTTCATCGGCCTTTGAGAGGCGAATGGCGCCTCTTGAGCCCACGCCGGCGGGAATGTTTCTGAAAAGTGCCGAGACAAGGCCTTTTAGCATTGGCCTAATTTCCTCAGCCCTGAGTAAAGTCGTCATGATACGACAACCACAGTTAATGTCGTATCCGACGCCTCCGGGCGAGACGATGCCTTCTTCCATGTCAAAGGCTGCCACGCCCCCGATGGGAAAACCATAACCCCAATGTATGTCGGGCATGGCAAGGGAGTTTTTCACGATACCCGGCAGGGTGGCCACATTGGCCACTTGGACGAGGCTCTGGTCTTTTTCAACCATTTTTATGAGTTCTGGACTCGAAAAGACCAGGCCGGGCACACGCATCTGACCCGTTTTGGGGATGAGCCACCGGTATTCGTCTTTTTTTTGCAGTTTGATTTCCATGGGCGAACTTACACGTCGAAGATGACTATGGCCTCCCAGCCATCCGCTGTTTCCGTGACTTCGATTTGATGATATGTGACCGCCTTTATCTCGCTTAGGATTTCGTGAACTTCTGGTTCTAACGGAGCCGTTTCCAGGGTGGCTGCAAGATGGGCAGAGGAGATAGAGCCTATACGAATTGAGGTGACAACGAGATTTTCACCTGCAAATAGATAGAGGATCTCACCCAACCACCGAACCATAAGGTCAGCCAGGTCTTCACCCGAAACAGAGATCTTTATGGATCGGGTTTTGCTGGGAACTTCGGCTCTGATCATGAGGTGCATGAGTGCTCTTCCGGCACTTTCAAAAAGATCTTTAAGATCGGTTCCGCGCACTCTAATGCCCAGATCCGCTGTATGATCCAAAAGGGTATAATCCGGGGCCGTCGTACTCATAACACCGTCGTTCAGGGTTCCTTTGTTCTCGAATCCCATTCTACTCATGAAAGTATGGATTGTCAAAACGAACTCTTATCGTCTTTCAGGAACAGGCCATAACTGCATACGATAGGAAGATGCGATGCAGGACACTTGGTAGCAAGAAATAGAAATAGTGATGAACTGCAACCGAATAAAGGATAACAGCTACTTGCCCCGTGAAATCCGTAACAGACGGCCATTTCACCGGGGACAAACAAGACCCGATTGAGCCTTTTTGCTCCATTGGGGTAGGAGGAAAACGGATAATGGATTGTATCTTTTGCGGGAATGTGGTCCCCATTGAAGGGAAGGTGAGCAGGCAGGATACCTGTCCCCATTGCGACCGTGATCTACGTTGTTGTAAGCAATGTAACTTTTACGACCAAGACGCTTACAATGAATGTAAGGAAGTCTCTGCCGAACGCATTCTCGATAAAGAGAGGGCCAATCTCTGCGACTACTATGTCCAGCGGGGCGCTAAAAAGGCGAGTGGTAGTGCCAACAGGACTAAAGAGGCCAAAAAGGCGCTGGAGGCCCTTTTCAAAAAGAAGTGAAGCTCCCCCCGCCATGTAGCCGATCCATGCTCCGTAGGAGGGAGAGGAGGGGCGCGCCGCGGGGCAATTTGCCGCGCAGGCCCTTTCAACATGGAGGCATGGCGAACCGTTGCGGAGGATTCTGGTTGAAGGCATGGGAAAAAATGCATGCCTCTTGGCAACATTCGTGTTAAACTGAAAATCATCGGAAAACAGGGATTTCAGATCTGGAAATCGAAAGGTGAGAGATGACAACTGAAACCTATTTTGAATCCATAGAACAAGTGGGCGAGGAACTGGCTGCCGCCCACTATATTGCGGATCGTGCCCTGGCCACCGTTCTCTTCCTTGCCCACCGCCTGCAGAAGCCCGTTTTCCTGGAGGGTGAGCCTGGCGTGGGTAAGACAGAAGTGGGGATCGTCATGGCCTCTCTGTTCAACACCCAACTCATACGCTTACAATGTTATGAAGGCCTTGATGCCTCAACAGCCCTGTATGAATGGAATTACCCTAAGCAGCTTTTGCACATCAGACTCGAGGAGCAGAAAAAGACGGGGAAAGAGGAGATAGAACGTCTCATATACGGTCAGGAATTTCTGATCAAACGTCCCCTTCTGGAGGCCATTCTTAGCTCCAATGAAAAGGCCCCGGTTCTTTTGATCGACGAGATAGACCGATCCGATGAGGAATTCGAGGCCTTCTTGCTCGAGGTCCTTTCCGATTTTCAGATCACCATTCCTGAAATCGGCACTCTGAAGGCGAACCAGAAGCCGATGGTCGTCGTGACGTCCAACAGAACCCGGGACGTTCACGACGCCCTCAAAAGGCGGTGTCTTTACCATTGGATCGATTATCCCTCCTTTGATAAGGAGTACCGGATCGTGACCACCCGTCTCCCAAAGATCGAAGCAAGGCTTGCAAAACAGGTGACTTACTTTATGCAGAAGATAAGGGAACTTGATTTTTTTAAGAAGCCGGGTGTTTCAGAGACCCTCGATTGGGCTATGGCCTTAATAAACATGCAAAGGAAATACCTGGATGAAGAGGTCGTGAAGGAAACACTTGGATGCATCCTCAAATATCACGACGATATCAAGAGGTTTACTCAGGAGATATGGGCGGACCAGGAAAGACGGGCCGAATATATTGGAACCGCTTTGTAAAATGGATCATCAAAGTCTCACATGTAAACTGATATCCTTTTCCACCTTTCTGAAAGATCGTGGGTTCAAGATCTTTTCGTCCAATGTTATGGACTCGCTGAGGAGCATGGAAGAGATAGATATCTCAAGAAGAGAGGACTTCTTCCATGTGCTCAGGACCAATCTGGTCACATCGGACGTGGAATGGGAGTTATTTGAAGGGCTATTTGAGGAATACTGGCAGGGGATTGAGAACCAGGAGGAGGAAGAGGAGAGTGAAGTCCCTCAAACACAGCTAGAATGTGGAGAAGATGCTGTTACAGAGCTCTTCCAGGAAGTGCGACGGGAAGAGGATGAGGGCGGGGAGGAGGATGCCTGCCGGGAGGAGTCCACTGAACAGGCGACCTACAGTCCGGTGGCAAGACTGGAGAGGAAGAATCTTGCCCATTTCCAAAAAGCGGATATCCAAATCGCCCAGCTCATCCTCAAAAATATGCTGTCTCCTTTCAGGCTCGCAGTTACACGTAGATTCAAGGGATCGAAAAGGCCGGGGGATATGGATTTTCGTCGGATTATGAAAAAGAGCCTCAAACTGGGCGGCATGCCCCTGGAGTTGTTTTACAAGAAAAAAAAGAAGAGACTGAAGCGCTTGGTCATCTTGGTTGATGTGAGTGGTTCGATGGACCGATACGCCCGTTTCGTGACGCCGTTTATCATGGGGCTGCGAGGGGTGGGGTCCAAGGCTGAGGTGTTTGTCTTTTCCACCTCCCTTACGCCCATTACGCCTTTTGTGAGACGTTTTGACCTGGACAAGGCCCTGGAGCGGATTTCTGAAGAAGTTCCCGACTGGTCCGGGGGGACAAGAATCGGGTATTCTTTGCATCAGTTCAATCAGGAGTATGCACAAAGGCTTCTCAACAAACGAACTGTGGTGGTCATATTGAGTGACGGCTGGGATCTGGGCGGAAGGGAACCTTTGAGAAGAGAAATGGAAATCCTGAGCAAGAAGGCCCATTGCATCATATGGTTAAATCCCGTGGCAGGGGACACGGAATACAAGCCGATCTGCCAGGGGATGCAAACAGCACTTCCCTATGTGGATTATTTCCTGCCGGCTGATAGCCTGGAAAGCCTCAAGAAGGTGGGTCGTACACTTTCCCGCGTCATGGCCCACTGACCTAGAGTCACCCTATTCTCAATATATATACTATTTTACATCAGGTATGGCCTATTCGTTCCCTCGGGGCCGGAGGCAAGGTACTATGCATAA
Source organism: Deltaproteobacteria bacterium (assembly GCA_020342025.1). The sequence continues at coordinate 4,176,194 of CP070840.1, read as the reverse complement.
GCTTGGAGACTGTGTTGCCATCGGACGACAAAACTGTCATTCCGGGCGGGCCCTACAAGCCTGCCCCGTACTCGATAAAGGGTTGGGCGAGACCCGTGGTTCGACAGGCTCACCACCCTGAGCGAAGTCGAAGGGGAATCCAGGAAGCTAGCGGAAAATCAAATGATTCTGGATCCCGGCTCGCATCCCGCTACGCGGAATTTGGCCGGGATGACATATTGGCGACACAGCTTTTGAGCGGGCGGGTGCGCCCATGAAGCTGTGGCAGAATGAAAACAGCGCAACAAAGGTGAGTTTCCTTAAACCCTCAAAGATTGGGCCACCATCCCGAAAGGATATGGATATTGTCTTGCCTCCGGCCCAAAGGGCCTACGGCCCGGAGGGAGGGAATAGGGCATGCCTGACTTGGAAGGGGGAGGAGGGTGTTACAGTGGTGAAAGGGGATTGCAGTGAATTACCCTTCCTGTTCGATAACCTTTACCCCTTCAGGGGGCATAAATTTGAAAAAATCTTCCGGGAAGTTTTCCTTCACAGATAGATCTCCAAGAATGAATCGGGTGATTCCTCCAATTTGATTATGAATTTCCACCTCGCGAACGGTGAAGTTCTCTTGAGACACGGAAAGCATGATGTGATGGATCTCTGCCCAGGGAGGATTGGGTATGAGTTTGAGTGGGTAGCCCCCCTTTTCATCCATTTCCATGAGCATGACATCAAAGCTCTCCTCGACCGCTCTCAGCCCCTGAAAAATGTCATTCAAGAGCTGAATCTCCTTGCCCAGTTGGTGAGAAGGGTACCGGTAGACCTGGCTCTTGTGGGGAACGTACCACCAAAGGGTGTTACCGTCGCTGATTATTGTTTCTGGTTTTGGGGTATCCTGTTGAACCTTGAGGAACTTGGGTGGTCTGAAATGGATCTGCCCAGAGGCTGTATCAGCGTCCATAGATCCGCCCAGCAAAGCCATGGACCGGGTTATAATCTCCCTTTTGTAAGGGATACTAAGGCCGGGCAAATCTGCGTATCTTTTCTGTACGCCAGCAAGTATTTCAGATAGCCGCATATCAGCTGTTGCCAGGCTTGCCGGCGCCAGAATCAGTGCCAATAGAAAAGTGCATCCAGTTTTGATATGTGACATGAGTCCTTAATATGGTCCTTTCCGAGGACAGAAGTTTCACAGACCGGGATAAAATATTTCAGTTCGAACGCTTGGAATAATGGCATGATGGAACAATGGAATAGAGGGCATTTAAGAGGAAAAAACTCAATTTGCTTTTCTTCATTGTAACCCATCATTCCACTATTCCAATATTCCATTCCTCTATTCGTCTATTCTCCTAAATACCTCCCTTGGGCGGACACCGTCTGAGGGACCCACTATACCCTGCTTCTCCATGGCCTCGATCATGCGTGCAGCCCGATTATACCCCACACGCAACTTTCGTTGTATCATTGAAATGGATGCCTGGCCCGTTTGCATGACCAGATCTACAGCGCTTTCATACTTCTCATCAAATTCAATATCATCTTCGAATGTCTCTTCCTCTTGGGCAACGTGATTCAGAAGTGTGAAGTCATAATCCGGCTTCATCTGCTCTCTCAAGAAATCGGTTACCCTTTTTACCTCATCCTCGGCGATAAAAGCCCCGTGAATCCTTGTTATTCGACCCACACCTGGGGGCAGGAAAAGCAGATCCCCATCTCCAAGAAGGTTCTCAGCGCCGATGGTATCGAGAATAGTTCTGGAGTCCACCCTTGATGAGACTTGAAAAGAGATACGGGCAGGGAAGTTTGCCTTTATAATGCCAGTGAGCACATCCACAGAAGGTCGCTGCGTGGCAATGATGAGATGGATCCCCGCAGCCCGTGCCATCTGAGCGAGACGCGTAATCGCTTCCTCAACCTCTCTCGAAGAGGTCATCATGAGGTCTGACAGTTCGTCGATGACAACAACGATATAAGGTAATTGTTTCTCAGTCTCTTCGGGGCTAGGCGCTCGTTTTGTTTTTTCCCCCTTCATTACCTTGCGGTTGTACGCCTCTATGTTTCTAACCCCCCGGTCAGACAATAGGTTATAGCGTCTTTCCATTTCTTGCACGGCCCATCGAAGTGCTTTTGTGGCCTCCTTTGGTTCAGTAACAACGGGATAAAGAAGATGGGGGATATCGTTGTAGACCGTCAATTCAATCCTCTTGGGGTCGATGATGAGAAACCGGACCACGTCGGGGGAGAACTTGAACAGGAGACTATTGAGCATGGCATTTAAGGAAACGCTTTTCCCTGTTCCCGTTGCCCCTGCCACCAGCAGATGAGGCATTTTGGTCAGGTCTGATATGACAGGGGCTCCGGTAATATCCTTTCCGAGCCCAATGGTCAGCCGATATGTGGAGTTTTTATAGGCCTGACTTGAAAGGATCTCATGCAGGAAGACCAACTGCCGCTTGTTGTTGGGTATCTCTATGCCAATGGCTGCCTTACCCGGTATGGGGGCGACAATCCTGATACTAGGAGCCCTTAAGGCCAGGGCCAGATCGTCTGAAAGGCCGGCCACTTTGCTTATCTTGACACCAGGTGCGGGCTTGAATTCATACATGGTAATGACGGGTCCTGGAAGGATCTCAACCACTTCTCCGTCCACGCCAAAGTCAGCCAGTTTCCTCTCCACACGTCGGGCATTCATCTCCAGACTTTCCCTCTGGATTTCAGCCTCTGTGTCGGCAGGTTGTTCGTTGAGGAGGTCCAAGGAAGGGAGCTTGAATTTGCCCGCCAAAGTCATGAAAGGAAAGGACTCCTGTTCAGGTTGTTTCGGGGATTCCACTACTGGTTCAACAATCGTGACCTTTGGTTTCGGTTTCACCCTCTCCTTTTTGATGGTCTCTTCTCTTACCCTTTTCTTTCTTCTCCTCTCCTTCTTCTTCAAGGAGAGTTCCCTCAACCGTCTCACAATACCCGCTGACCACAAGGAAAACCTTGACAAGACCCAGCCAAAAGAGATGTGGGTGCAGACCATGAGGGAGATGACGAAGACTGCCGCCAGGAGCACATACGCCCCAAAATAGTTGAGAAATCCCCTCATGAATTGGGCAATATGAACCCCTGCAAAACCCCCACTGATCACCTCGCTGCCCCTATAAATGATCGCCCCGGGCGTTTGTAAACCCAGGATTCCAGAGAAAGAGAAAATGAGAAATAGGCTGGCAAGAATACTCTTTTGCGGGGATGAGAAGGTATGGCCCCGAAAGGAGAGAAAAGCCATGCTGAGAAAGATGGCCACCAACCAAAACGAGGAGAAGCCGAGGAGGAAAAATATCCCGCCAGCCAGATGGGCACCGACGGTGCCAAAGAGATTATGGGCCTCGCCCGCCCGGCCTGATTTGAGCCAGAATAGGGGATCAGCAGGGTGGTAGGAGAAGAGACTTATTCCCACAACCAGGGCAATGAGGAAAAAAATAATACCCCATATTTCTTTCTTGATAGGTTCTGTGTGCTTTTGCGATGTGGCTTTGTTTCTTGACTTTTTACCCAACTTGACTCTGGCCTCACTTCAATATGACAAAAAAGATGACCATTCAGTTGAACGGCTCAACCGCTGATCCGGCTATCCCGTATCATACAGGTATGATGATTGGTAATATAAGAGGACTTCTTTCAATAACCTTATAAAAGAAACGTTTCAACCTTCTTTTGATGAGAGGTGCCACTTCTGTCCAGTCAATGTGACTTGGGTTTTCGATTTCTTCCAGTAAATCAGAGACCATGGACTTGGCTTGCTCCAGTATAAATCCGCTTTGATCCTCAATCACAAATCCCCTTGAAATAATATCAGGGCCATAAATCACCTCTCCTGTCTTTTCGTCAATGGCCAGAAGGGCTATGACCACCCCGTCTCCTGAAAGTTTTCGCCGGTCTCTCAGAACCACCTCACCCACATCTCCCACGCCCTTGCCATCCACAAGTACCCGCCCTGTCGTCACCGGTTCCCCAAATTTGGCTTCCCTGTCCTCAAAACAGAGTGTGGTGCCATTCTCAACGAGCAGGAGCCTGTCCGGGGGTATTCCTGTTTCCATAGCCAATTGAGTGTGTTTGACAAGGTGCCGGAACTCCCCGTGTATGGGCATAAAGTATTTTGGCTTTATGAGATTGAGTAATATCTTGAGTTCCTCCTTGTAGGCGTGCCCAGAGGAGTGGATATGGGATACCTTTTCGTAGACCACCTCTGCTCCCATCCGGTACAGATTATTAATAATCGTGGTGATGGCCCTTTCATTACCAGGTATGAAGCGCGAGGAGAGGATTATGGTATCCCCCTTCTTAATTCTTATCCTTTTGTGTTTGTCCTGTGCCATCCTGGTCAGTGAAGACATGGGCTCTCCCTGGCTGCCTGTGGTGACAATCGCTATTCTATGCTCTGGGAACTGGTCCACAGCCCTTTCTTCTATTTCAGCATCATCGGGAATATGAATAAAGCCTTCGGCCTTTGCAATCCGGATGTTGGCCTGCATGCTTTTTCCACTGAACAGCACTTTCCGGTCGAATTTCACTGCCAGGTTGACTATCTGCTGAATCCTTGAAATGTTTGAGGCAAAAACCGCAGCGATTAGTCTCCCCTTACAGGATTGGAAGAGTTCCTCCAGGGTCTTTTTAACGTCGCTTTCGCTCAGGGTGAAACCCTCTTTTTCCACATTAGTAGAGTCTGAAAAGAGGGCAAGCACCCCTTGCTCTGCATAGTGTGCAAACCTGTCCAGATCCGTTAATTGCCCATCAACAGGGGTCTGATCTATTCTGAAATCGCCTGAATGGATGACAATTCCCTCCGGGGTATCAATAGCTAAGCCCACGCCATCCACAATGCTGTGGTTAACTCTGATATATTCCACTTGAAAGGGACCGAATGTGGTCACATCTCCAGCCTTAATCTTCTTTAGAATCGCCTGTTCCAGCAAATTATGTTCCCTGAGCTTTTCCTTTAGGAGTTCTATGGTGAAATTGGTCCCAAAGATGGGGATATTGAATTCCCTAAGAAAAAAGGGCATGGCGCCGATATGATCTTCATGGCCGTGGGTGAGAACAATGGATTTTGCCTTATCCCTATTTTCTCTTAGATATTGAATATCGGGTATGACCACATCCACACCGGGCATGTAATCCTCTGGGAACATTAAGCCGGCGTCCACAATGAGCATATGATCGTCATATTCCATGACCATCATATTGAGACCAATCTCTCCTAATCCCCCCAAAGGGGTTACTTTCAGCATTTCTTCCCTGAGTAATTCTATCGAAGGTTTTTCCGTCTAAGAGACAGACCGGATTAAGCTAAGTTCTTGTTTTGAATTAACAACAGCTTAAAACTTCAACCGCCGTGAGTCAATATGGAAATAAAGGATTGGGGTGTTGGCCCGCCCTGGCGCGACGTCATATGAACAGGCTATAGACTTTGCTGTTCACGCATATCTGGCCTTTCCATCAACCCATCTATGCGAAACAGGTCTGGGCCAGGGCGTATTGGAGTATCGGGGTGCTGGGTTTAGAAGAATCAGGCGACCACCACTTTTAATTCGCAATACTCCATTACTCCATGTGAACCGGAAGAGATTGCCCCTAAATTGGGATCTCGCCTGAGGATTAGGCCTTTGTTAAAAACCCCAGTTCATTTGCCTTGATCTCCCCAATTCGATTGTGATAGTTTAGCTCCGTTTCTCATAGGTGGAATCGTTCCTCCTTCGAAGCGATGAGCACCCACAATTTGAACCCGTTAACGGTTTGGTAAAAGGAGATCAGGGCATGGCAAGCGTAAATAAGGTCATTTTAGTGGGGAACTTGGGCGCAGATCCAGAACTCCGATATACGCCAGCAGGTACAGCGGTGGCCACTTTCAGCTTGGCCACCCATGAACAGTGGACCAACAAGAACGGGGAAAAGGGAGAACGAACCGAGTGGCACAAGATTGTGGCCTGGGGACGTTTGGGCGAGATATGCGGCGAGTATCTGCACAAAGGAAAACAGGTCTATATTGAAGGAAGGCTGCAGACCCGGGCCTGGGAAGACCGCGAAGGGAATAAGCGCTATACCACGGAAATTGTCGCTCAGGCAATGCAAATGCTCGGTTCGCCAGGAAGAGAGGGTAGAGTGGAGGCCAGGGAGGAAGCTTTTCCGGTTGAAGAGCCCATATCCATCCCTGATGATGATATACCCTTTTGAAAGCAACCAGGGTTCGAGAATTTCCCTGATTAACACGTGTCAAGGGCCAGAGGGATTAGGACTTATCTTCAACCTCTTCTTTTTCTTCTTCTGGAGGAGCCAACTCTTCAGGTTGCTCCTGGGTCGCCTTCTTAAAGTTTTTTATCCCCTTTCCTAGCCCACTGCCTATCTGGGGAAGCTTGCCGGCGCCAAAGATAATCAAGATAATGATCAGGATTATGATAAGTTCCGGCATACCTATACCAAACATTGACAACCTCCACTGATTATGACTTTTTAGTGAGTTCTTCCAACAGTGACTTAAACTCCGGAGAATTTACAAAACCATCGATTGCCTGTCGGTAATCCAGCCATGCCGACCACATCTTGACCCACTCTTTGTTGTGCCAGAAGATGTTGGAACGTCCTTTCTCTCGGGAGATGGCTAAGAAATCTTCAAATTCTGCTTTGCAGCAACCACAGAGCGCGAATCCAGACGACGTTGATGGAGAGTCATGCGTGGTATCCGATTCCTTCAAATAATGACCGCACATGGCGCATCTATGGTGACATGAAGAGCATTGAATGACCTTTTGAATGCCCTCAAGTTTCCCGCGATACGCTTCAAGTTGTTTCTCTTGTTTCTTACTCTCAATTCTTTTTTCTATGCTTACGACTTTATCCATTATCTTTTCTGGGTTGCTCCATTCGGGATAAAGTATCTCAGGAAACTTCCCATCTTGGGCGAGGCTTGTTTGGAAATCCTCCGGAAACCCTATACCCCCTAAATTTGATACTAACACTTCAATATATCCCAGTCAAGAAAAGGTGGCCACTCTTCGGTCAAGCTTTTCCCATGACCTCAAGGGCGGTCTCTCCCAGTTTTCCCAAATTATGGGCAACGGCTATTCCAGCCGACTCAAGGGCCTTGATTTTGTCCTCGGCCTTTCCCTTTCCGCCTGAGATAATGGCCCCCGCATGACCCATTCGTCGACCAGGAGGAGCCGTCTGTCCGGCAATAAAAGCAATGACCGGTTTTTTAAATTCGCTCTTGATGTATTCAGCGGCCTCCTCTTCCGCTGAACCGCCTATTTCACCGATAAGAACCACCCCCTCCGTTTCAGGATCTTCCTTGAATCTCCTGAGATGGTCTATAAAGGTGGTTCCCACAATGGGATCACCGCCGATGCCAATACAGGTGGATTGCCCGAGGCCCGCCCTCGTCAGCTGGTCCACCACCTCATAGGTGAGGGTTCCGCTCCTGGAAATAACCCCAACGTTTCCAGGCTTGTGTATGGGACCAGGCATGATCCCCACCTTGGTTTTACCTGGAGATATTATGCCCGGACAATTGGGTCCTATGAGCACGGCCCTCTTCTCACCCAAAAAGCTTGCCACCTTAACCATGTCAAGGGTTGGAATTCCCTCTGTGATACACACAATGACGCCAAGGCCTTCTGCAGCGGCCTCCATAATGGCATCGGCAGCAAAGGGAGGGGGGACAAAGATACAGGAGACATTCACGCCCTCCTTTTCAACCGCCTCACGGATGGTGTTGAATACGGGTATCCCCTCCACCTGTAGACCCCCTTTTCCGGGTGTGACGCCAGCGGCAAGGACCGTTCCGTAGGTCAACATCTGCTTTGTGTGAAAGGTTCCTTCCCTTCCAGTGATCCCCTGGACCACAACCCGCGTTTTCTCATCTACGAGTATACTCATCTCTCACTACCTCTTAAACTTCGCAACCTGTTCAACCAAAATATGATATGATGGGTTCCAATTTTGCTGGTGAAAATCCGAAATCCGAATATCGAAATCCGAAACAATGCCCAAATTTTCAAAATTCAAATGACCGAAACTTCTATTCTGTGGTTCTTAAAGCTTGCTTTGAGCATTTGAGACATTCGTATTTTGAATTTGTTTCGTATTTCGAGTTTCGTGCTTTGCGAGCGATAAGAACAAACGAGAAGCAACGGCCTAGTCTATAGTAACGCACAAGAAGCGCACAAATAACAAATCAAGACACTTGCTTCGTCACCAGGTCTGCGGCCTCTGCCATGTCCTTGGCCACCAAGAACTTTAGACCAGATTCTTCAAGTATTCTCCTTCCCTCCTCCACATTGGTCCCCTCTAACCTCACGATCAGAGGCACGGGGATCTCTGTTTTCTCAGCGGCGGCCAAAACGCCCCTGGCCAGGACGTCACACCTCAAAATGCCACCAAAAATGTTTATGAGTATGGCCTTTACCTTTTTGTCTTGCAGGATAATTTCAAAACCCTTTGTGACCATCTCCTCGCTGGCCCCACCACCCACGTCCAAAAAGTTGGCTGGTTCAGCGCCAGCCATCTTGATCACGTCCATGGTGGCCATGGCCAGGCCAGCACCATTGACCATGGCTCCAATGTTCCCGTCTAAGCGAATGTAGTTGAGGTTGTATTGCCCAGCTTTCAATTCCAGGGGATCCTTCTGCTTTGGATCATCAAGAGCCAAGAGTTCCTTTTGCCTGAAAAGTGCATTGTCATCCACGTCTATCTTGGCATCTATCGCCACAACTTCTCCCTCTTTTGTGATGACCAGCGGGTTGATCTCTGCAAGGGAACAATCGAGGCGCATGAACGTCTTGTATAAACGAGCCATAAGAGAAATCAATGCCTTCAGAGTCTCTGGTTGGGGAAGCGGGTCAAGTTGATAGGCCAACGATCTTCCGTGATAGGGCATCCAACCTGTAACGGGATTCACAAATTCCTTCAACACAAGCCCTGGTGTTCTTGCCGCCACTTCCTCGATTTCCATGCCCCCGGCCGGGCTGAAAATCATAACAGGCCTGGCCATGGATCTATCGACCACCATAGCCAGATAAAGCTCCTGATGGATCTTCACACCCTCCTCGATAAGGACCCGATAGACCCTTCTCCCTTCAGCGTCCGTCTGTTTTGTAATCAATGGCTGATCCAGTATGGTCTGGCTCACCTCTCTCACTTCATCAAGGGAATCGACGACCCGAACACCGCCCCCCTTTCCCCGTCCCCCGGCGTGGACTTGGGCCTTAACCACCCAAGGCGGGCCTTTTAGCTTTTCGGCAACCTTTACGGCTTCTTCTCCAGAGGTGGCCACCTGACCGTCCGGGACAGGAATTCCAGACTTCCTGAATATATCTTTGGCCTGATATTCGTGTAATTTCATAACGTCCTTCCTTGAGATAGGAATGATTATTAGAGAAAGACTTTATTACTGTTCCATGACCTCTTGTCAAGTGCTTACCGAAACCAGCCTTGGGCTGAAATCGGTAAGAGATAGAAAGAGAAGGAGAAGCATAAGAATTAGGAATCGCTTTGGGAAGGTTTAGGCGTTTAAGTATTTTCTAAGGTATTGTGCCGTGTAAGAGCCGTTCGGAGTAGTGAGGAGATCCACAGGGGAACCGGCTACCACCACGTGTCCTCCCTGGTCACCCCCTTCGGGGCCCAGGTCTATGATGTAGTCAGCCTCCTTAATGATCTCCAGGTTGTGCTCAATGACGGCCACCGTGTTCCCCTGGTCAACCAAGGCTTGCAGGACATTTACAAGACTCTGCACATCAGCGAGGTGCAACCCCGTGGTGGGTTCATCCAGGATGTATAGGGTACGCCCCCGGGTGGACTTGGCCAATTCTTCCGCAAGCTTGATGCGCTGGGCCTCACCCCCAGAGAGTGTGGGACTGGGTTGTCCCAGCCGGAGATAGCCCAGTCCAATATCACAGACCACTTGGAGTGCACGGCGAATAGACGGCACAGTCCCAAAAAAGGTGGCCGCCTCCTCAAAGGTGAGTTCCAGAATTTCTGAGATATTTTTTCCCTTGTAGGTAATATCCAGGGTCTCTTGATTGAACCGCTGTCCTTCGCACACCTCACAACGAATGTACACGTCTGGGAGAAAGCTCATGGCCACTTTCAGGGAACCATGGCCCTTGCAGGCCTCGCATCTCCCCCCCTTCAGGTTGAATGAAAATCGCCCGGGCCGATATCCTCTCGCGCGAGAATCGGGCCTCATTGCCAAAAGCCTTCGTATTTGGGAAAGGAAGCCCACATAAGAGGAGGGCACCGACCTTGGGGTGCGACCAATCGGGCTATGATCCACTTCCAGAACGCGGTCCAGTTCCTTCCATCCCTGGATGTCTTTACAGTGCTCCGTCTCAAATTTCTTGTTCTGGAGCCGGTTGCGGACCCCTTTGTACAGGGTCTCTTTAAGAAGCGTGGACTTGCCAGACCCTGAAACCCCGGTAATGCAGATCAGGGTACCCAAAGGAAAATCCGCGTCGATTCCCATCAGATTATGCTCAACAGCGCCCAAAACCTTGAGACGAGGACGATCACCGTAAGGCCTGAGACGAGATGTGATGGTGTGCGGATGTCCGTTAAAAGAGGCCCCCGTGACCGATGCGGTCACCTTCTTGAGGTCAGCGAGTTTCCCAGAGGCCACCACCCATCCTCCGTCCTGTCCAGCGCCCGGTCCCAGATCAATGATGTGATCAGCGGCACGGATGGTTTCCTCGTCATGCTCCACGACCAAAATGGAGTTCCCTCGCTCTTTGAGATCTCTAAGGGCATTGAGGAGCATTTGATTGTCCCTGGCATGGAGACCAATGGTCGGCTCGTCCAAAATGTAGCATACCCCGGTCAGGTTAGAACCAAGCTGTGCGGCCAATCGTATGCGCTGGGCCTCGCCGCCTGAGAGCGTTTCCCCGCTTCGACTGAGGGACAGATATGAAAGGCCAAGTCTATTCATAAAAGATAGTCGTGTGAGAATCTCAGCCATAACGGGCTTGGCAATGGGGGCTTCGTGGGGAGCAAAAGAGAATCCCTCGAGCACCCCATGAACATGGCTCGCTGAATGCCGAACCAAATCCCAGATAGAATAACCACCGATTTTGACTCCCAGGGCCTCGGGTTTGAGACGACTGCCGCCACATTTTGGGCAAACCTCTGATTTGTCCCCATAGGGATCATCCAGCACCCCCAGCCCATCGCACATGGAGCAGGCCCCCTGTTTGCTGTTGAAGGAGAAGAGGCGGGGGTCCAGATCTTGTAGACCGATACCGCACGCAGGACAGATCCCTCGTAGGCTGAATATCTCCTCACTCGCTTGGACGGAGCGAAGTGCAGATCCCGTTTCAACCGGGGCGCGGGCAGCTTCAACGCCCTTGTCCTCTATGACCAAAAGGCTCCCCCCACTTTCTTCGAGGGCCTGCCAGACCACCTTCTCGAGATTTCTTGTGGGAAGTCTGCCCGCCACCAACTCTATGGTATGTTCATGGTATCGGCTCACGGACATGTTTTGGCGAAGGGCCGTGATGGTCCCATCAATGCGTGCTTCCCTGTAACCCTTCCGAAGGGCCTGGGCCAGCACGTCCTTGTGGAAACCCTTTCGCCCAGCCACCTTGGGAGCCAAGAGCACGGCCTTCTTCCGCTGGTATCGATCTCGAATCTGGTCTACAATCTCTTGTTTGGTCTGTTTTCTCAAAGGACGGTCGCACCCGGGACAGTACTGGCGGCCAAGCTTGCTATATAGAAGTCTGAGGAAATGATAAATCTCAGTGAGGGTAGCCACTGTGGACCGCCGACTGGCGTGACTAATACGTTGTTGAATGGCCACCGTGGCGGGCAGTCCCGAAACCGAATCCACTTCTGGCCGCTCCAGGATTTTCACGTATTGTCGAACGTAAGGGGCCAGGCTTTCCAAATACCGGCGCTGACCCTCTGCAAACAGAATGTCGTAAGCGAGGGTTGATTTCCCCGAGCCGGAGACCCCTGTGATGACGACCAGCTTCTGGCGAGGAACGGAAAGGCTCAGGTTTCTGAGATTGTGCTCTTTGGCCCCTCTGATGGTGATAGCGGAGGCCCTGTCTGAGAGGGGCTTAGAGAGGACGCTGGGTGAAGCTTCGCCTTTCTTTCGCGGGCGCCGGTCTGAGAGATAATTCTTTAAGAATTTGCCCGTATGGGAGCCCCGGTGTGCGGCCACTTTTTCTGGGGGTCCGGTCACCACCACCTGGCCACCCCTATCGCCTCCTTCAGGACCCAGGTCGATGACCCAGTCTGCGGACTTGACAATGTCCATGTTGTGCTCGATGACCAGGACCGTATTCCCCTGCTTGACTACCCTATGGAGGGCTGTCAAGAGTTTCTCTATATCCTCAAAGTGCAGACCGGTGGTGGGTTCATCAAATATGAAGAGCTGGGGACGACCGTTGTCCGTCCTTAGATACCGGGAGAGTTTCAGGCGCTGGGCCTCCCCTCCTGAAAGGGTGTTAATGGGCTGACCGAGCCGTATATAGCCTAGGCCCACGTCCCTGAGTGGCGCAAGCGCCACCTTCACCTTGGTCTGGTCTTCAAAAAAGGAGATGGCCTGGTCCACGGTCATGGAAAGGATTTCGTCTATGTTCTTTCCATGATAGGCCACATCTAAAACCTCTTTCTTGAAGCGCTTACCCCCGCAAGAGGGACATGTTATGAATACGTCTGAGAGGAATTGCATCTCCACTTTTTCAAAACCTTCGCCCTTGCAGGTGTCGCAACGACCCTCTGCCACGTTGAAGGAGAAATGACCGGGCCCGAAACCCCGTGCCTTGCTCCCATCCGTGCTGGCCAGTAAACGGCGGATGGGATCCAGGGCTTTCGAATAGGTTAAGGGATTGGCCCTGGGTGTGCGGCCAATGGGCCTCTGGTCTACCAGCACAGCGTCATCAATCTGTTCTAAGCCTTCGATGGCCCTGTGGTTCCCGGGTTTGCCCTGGGAATCACCTTTCGCCCTTTTCAGCCCCTTGTAAAGAATCTCCTCGGCTATGGTGGACTTCCCTGAACCGGACACACCGGTGAGGCAGACAAAGAGTCCAAGGGGTATCTGCACGTTTATGTCTTTTAGATTATGCTCTGCAGCCCCCCTGATGGTGAGCCATTTGCTTTTTTCAGGCGTACGCCGTTCTTTGGGCATAGGAATACGTTTTTTGCCCTTCAGGTATCGACCTGTGAGGGAGTCATTCACACGTGATGTGGGGCCAAAGTAGGTCACTTGACCGCCCCGTTCTCCTGCCCCCGGGCCCAGATCCAACATGAAATCGCTCTGTCTAATAATCTCGGCATCATGTTCCACCACGACGATGGTGTTCTTGAGGTCCCTGAGGCCTTTCAAGATACGGATGAGACGATGATTGTCCCGGGGGTGAAGACCTATACTTGGCTCATCAAGGATATAGAGGGTGTTGACCAGGGAGGAACCCAAGGCTGAGGTGAGGGCAACACGCTGCACCTCGCCTCCTGAAAGGGTACGGGATTGGCGGTCCAAGGTGAGATATTCCAAACCCACCTCACGGAGGTAAGTAAGTCTGCTGCGAACCTCATCCAGGATCATTTGGCTGGCCAGGTCTTCGGAAGGGACGGAGAGGTTCTTGAAAAAATCAGTGGCCTCATCAACACTCATGGCATAGATCTGCCCGATGTGGAGCCCTCCCAACCGATAGAGGAGTGCTTCCTCCTTGAATCGGGTGCCTCCGCAATCCGGGCAAATCACGTAGCTTCGGTACCTGGATAGATAGACCCGTACGTGCATCTTATAGGTCTTGGTCTCGAGCCATTCAAAAAGCCCCCGAACCCCGTAATAATCTCTGGTGCCCTCAATAATCTCCTTTTGGTGGGACTTTCTTAGGCGGTGAAAAGGGACCTTAGTCGGGATCTTTCTGCGCCTACAGAAGGCCATTAAATCATCGAATTCCATGCGGTCGTCGTCACGCCCTCCAAAGGGCCTGATGGCACCCTCTTCAAGGGACAGGGCAGGGTTTGGAATGATGAGATCCAGGTCAATATCAATCGTTCTTCCAAACCCACGACAGGTCTCACAGGCGCCTACAGGGCTGTTAAAAGAGAAGAGGTTGGGCAGTGGGGCATTGTAGGAAATAGCACATTTGGCGCACTCAAGCCTGCTGCTGAAGGCGAGATGCCGGATAGGCCCGCCGGCCTCTCCTGAGTCCCGCCCTAGGGCGGGATGGAGGGCGGGCCCAATCCACAAGTCCAGTCTGCCCTTACCGAAACGAAAGCCCTGTTCCAAGGAATCCATAATCCGCTTACGCTCCGAAGGTCGTAATAAGATCCTGTCTGCAATGATCTGGAGTTCCTGAACTCCCTTTTTCGGTTCCCATCCATCCAGGAAACTGATCTGGCCATCGAAGAAGAGACGGGTAAATCCCATCCCTCCCAATTCCCTTCGCAACTGTTCATAGGTGGCAGCTCTCAAGGAGATGGGGAAAGTGATTATAACCTCAGATCCTCTGGGGGAATCCTTTAGGGCTTTCCAAACGTGCTCGGGCGTCTCTGGAATGACGGGGATGCCGCACTGGCGGCAATGGAGCTGCCCGAGACGGGCGTAGAGAAGTTTTACATAGTCGGTAAGCTCGGTCATGGTGCCCACCGTGGAACGGGACGTGCGCACAGGGTCTTTGCGGTCGATGGCTATGGCGGGGGGGATATTCTCTATAGCCTCCACTTGGGGCCTATCCATGCGCTCCATGAATTGTCGCGCATAGGGTGAGAAGGTCTCAATATAGCGACGCTGGCCCTCAGCGTAGAGGGTATCAAAGGCAAGGGATGACTTCCCCGAACCACTGACACCCGTGACGACAATGAAGTGGTTTAGGGGAATTCTAAGGTCCAGGTTCTTGAGGTTATTCTGGCGGGCCCCTTTGATCCGTATGGCCTGTTGAGCGATGGTTTTTCTTTTCTGCATTTTCATTTTCCTGTCACCCTCCGCAGACCCTTCCTGGGCACTAAGCGGGATCTTCCACGAGGAGGAAGCAAGGGGGGACGTTCTAAAAAGGTCGGTATTTGATGTGTCACGGGATATCGCCTTTGGGGAACACCCCATGCCTCATTTTGAGTGAAGTCCATAAATCATGTCACGAGAAAATAGAGAAGGGGGGAAGCGAAACTACTCTGTGACTTTTTTTCTGATGTCTTGAATCGTGGGATTCTCTAGAAGCTTCATGAATTTGGGGTTGGAAAGGAGGGCATTGATGTCTCCCGAGTTGACCGCTTTCATGATTTCAGGATCTTGCAGAATCTTCTGAACGTCTGGGTCATTCTGCAAGGAGAGGATCATTTGCACCACCTCTTCATCACTCATAATCCTTTGCTGAAGCTGCTGAATCTGGTCTCCCTTTCCCCCCACAGGGACCCTTGACCGGATAGCCCGGATTTTGGATTCATCGATCTCGACGGTACCGAAGCTCTTTGATCGCAGGGTAAATGTGCCGCCACTGAAAGAGACAATTTCTCCATAGATCACACTCCCATCTTTTAGTTCAAACTCTTTGATTTCTCCCGCGTGTGCGCTGCCGAGAAAGAATCCAAGCAGAAAAAGAAGACCGATAATTAAATGTTTCATTCCCGTTCTCCCCTGATAACAGATGGCTATCGAACTTTGACGTCAAAGTTTAGACGAGGGCGAAGAGCCTTGAGCGAATATAGATCAATATTAATCCTTGATCAAGCCATATGCAAGGCCCATGAAGATTTCTGTCCCATACCTGGTGCACTGTACCATATATTCCTATCGTCTTGAAGGAATGGGCCATCGCTTTATTGATGCGAAGACACAATCTTCTACTATTGAAATTTATGGTACAGCGCACTAGTATCCGGTCCCTAAGACAACTTTAAGAATACCTAAAGCCTAAACCTCATGGCGTGGCGGGCGAGCTCCCCGCAATGACCTCTTATGGCGGCCTTATTTATGCAAAGCACTTTGGGGACGCGACACGAGAATAGAAATGATGGGATCACCTAAATGACTCCAGGGCTTTCTTGGCCACCTCTTCACCCCATTCCTGGACGAAGTGACCAGCCTCCTGGATTTCGAAGGGCTCAGGACAACCACGAATGATCTTGCACAGCCTGCGCATCACCGGTGCGCCCAAAACCGGGTCCTTCATCCCTATGGCCATGAATGTCTCACCAGACCATTTCTCACGTAACCAGTCACGAGCGCGCCGCGACAGCTGTGCGCCTGGCGCATCCGGACGGTCAGGGACGAGATTAGGGAAGCTGCGCACACCCGCTTTATAGCTAGCATCTGGAAAAGGGGCCTCATATGCCGCGCATTCTTCAGCTGATAGATGGGGACATGCCCTTGCCATGAGACCGCCTATCTCCAAGTCAGGATGCGCATTTGCAAATTTCCGCCAGGCAAGAAACCCCTCGGAAAGAGGAACGTCCCCTGTACCCAGTCCCGTGTTCATCACGAGAAAACGGCTGAACCTTCCAGGCATGTCCATGGGCAAGGTGAGCCCGAGAATTCCACCCCAGTCCTGACAGACGAGGGTGATGTGGGTCAGGTCAAGGCGCTCGATGAATGCCATGAGCGCTCCGCGATGGAAGTGAAAAGTGTACCCTGCATCCTCTCGGGGCTTATCAGAGCGACCAAACCCGAACAGGTCAGGCGCTACGGCCCGATGTCCTGCTGCCGTGAACACAGGGATCATCTTGCGATAAAGGTAGCTCCACGTGGGTTCACCATGGAGGCAAAGGAAGACCTGGTCGGCGTCCATAGGCCCCTCGTCCAGGTAGTGCATGCGCAGGCCCGGGTACCCCTCAAGGTCTTTCACATAATGGGGTGAGAAGGGATAATCAGGAAGGTGGGCAAAACATTCGTCCAGTGTTCTGAGGACCTCTGTCATGGTGAGACCTGACTGGCGTACATCTCTTTTTCCGCTTTCCAAAAAGGGCAGCGATCAGCGTGAGATTTATGGTGCAAGATCTTGCCAACCATGGAGTCCGGATACTTCCTTCCGTAAATGCAAATCGGGCAGTAGTGACAAGTTCTAGCCATAAGTCTCTTGAGCAAACTGGTTTTGGCTTCAGTCATTGTAATCCCCCTACATTAAAGATCATGGAGTAATGGAGTGCTGGAATATTGGTCTGGAGAGTTCGAAAAGAGATATTTGGATTTTCGGGGCTGTTCTGCGTTCTGTTCTAGAAGAACGAAAGCACAACCCCGGTTTTCCATTACTCCGGGGCGACTTGAGGAGGCTGGGTGCGGCCATGTTCATGGATTCCAGTTTATGACCTGGTTTTCGAAGTCTATGTGATATTCAAGCCCCCGTAAGAAGTTCATGCCGAGCAGACCCTTGAAAGGGACAGGAGGACCTTGATGCTCAATGATGCTCACATATATGTCATCCTTCTTTATTGGACCTGCTTCCACGTAATCCAGTTTTCCCACATAAGCATTGATTGATTTCCCTCCCGCAACCTGAGGCCTAATCCTCTTGAAACGTCGTAAATCTATGTCTAGTTCCCTTGCGATCTCCAGGTGCAAGGCGATCATGGAAGCCCCTGTATCCAACATGAGCCGAGTTTCAATTTTCTTCCCTTGATATCCCAATATGACAGGCACCAATACCGCATTTCCCACCACCGGGTTACCCACTATAGTGACTTTTTGCACCCCTTTGCGCTTGAGCCTGGTTTCCGTTCGTTCTCTTTCCCATTTTTTCTGTTTCAGCTCCCATTCCAATTCACGCATGATCTCCTGTTTCTCGAGTTCCAGCTCCCACGCCTTTTGGGCCCGCTGCCATTCCTCGTATTTCCTATTCTCTTCTTCTCGTCTCTTTTCCAGTTCTCTGCGGTCATTTTCCAGCATAATCGATCTTTGCTCTTCAGGGAGATCGTCATACTTTTCCCTATACGCCTTAACACCCTCCCTGTATTCTAAGGGTATCTTGTCGATGCTATCCACAAAGTAACGGTTTCCATCTTTATCCACATAGCCATAGAACTCAGATCGCAATTCAAGAGGGAAGAGAAAAGGCAAAAGGAACAAAGACAAGAAAATACAGAGGCTCGTTCTTTTCCTGTTCATATTCATAAATGCAACTCTGACCGGAGGTATCACCCTCGCAAAGCCATTGTTCAAGCTGTAGTCTGATTGGAGCCCAGATTCGGCTCCCCCGTCAAAATGTTCACTCGCCTTCGCACGGATGCCCCGCGCCTTGGCGCGGGGAGTTTCACCTGTTCAAATATAACACAAAAGGACTTTCCCAATCGAGAGAATTAGAAGAAGGGGGCTTCACCCCAGACTCACAATAGGCTGGCGTCCTTAAGCAGCTGGCCAATGGAATCCTTTATCTCTTGGGGCACTGGTTGAAGGGGGGGACGCGGATGGCCCCCAAAATATCCGAGCAGATCCATGGCACATTTAATCCCGGGCACCCCATAGGAATTGACCACCCTTTCATTCAGAGTGATGAGCCTCATTTGGATCTCCCTCGCCTTCTCCAGTTGCCCAGCATTGACCATTTCAAAAATCTCAACCGTTTCAGCCGGTGCCATGTTGGAGAGTGCCAATATACCTCCCCGTGCGCCAAGCATCAGAGATGTGAACAGAAGCGAACCCGTTCCCTGGAATATAACGAAATCCTCAGGGCAATGCTTAATCAATTCACCCATCAGAGCCATATTACCTGAAGATTCTTTGAGACCAGCAATATTTGGGTGATCGGCTAGGGATAGAATGGCGTTTAACGGCAAATCGAGGCCAGTGAATTTGGGGACATTATACATGAGCACAGGGATTACAGATTTTTCAGCCACTTCACGGTAGTAATTTTCCAGATTCTCAGCGGTCATCTGCCTTTTAAAATAGAAGGGAGTCACCACCAGGCCATAATCAGCCCCAGCACCGGCTGCCAGGTTTGTAAACTCAATGGTCGCACGGGTGGACTGCATCCCGGTTCCAGCGATGATCGTCTTGCCCTCTGAAGCGCTCGCCCGAACCGTCTCTACTGCTTTGATACGCTCGCGATCATTCATCAAAACACTCTCTCCGGTAGAACCCAAGACAAGATAACCGGAGAGCTTCATCCTTTCAAACTTCTCTATATTTGATTTCAGTTGCGATACCGAGAGATCTCCCTTTTCAAAAGGCGTGGTTAGGGCCGGAAAAATACCGGAAATGGAAGTAGGCATGGGTCTTACTCCTCAGGCATATAAATGTTTTTTTATCTGCTTAGTCGTTTCAAAACCCACCAGCTGTGCTGGTGGTATAGTAGAGCTTTGCTAGCAAAATGAATGTCACAACTTTTTCTCTCGCCCGCTCCCCCTCAGCCGTGCACGGGGTCGCTAGAGACCGCAGAGCGCACAGAGAACACCCCAATAATTCTTAGCCGCAGACGCGCCGTCGCCAAGGCTATGG
>CP070840.1:4117695-4156704 GCA_020342025.1 Deltaproteobacteria bacterium | reverse complement strand
CATTGAGAAAGAGTCGTTCTGAGGGGTTCCTTGCACCAAATAGGATGATGACATCGCCATATTCATTTCGGTGTTTCAATACAAAATGAATAAAAGATCTTAGTGGAACTAAGCCTATTCCACCCGCCACAATCAGGAGATCTTTTCCTTTGGCCTCTTCTATGGGAAAATGGGTTCCGAAAGGGCCACGTATCCCCACCCTGTCTCCTACTTTAAGGCGGTGAACGGCGCTAGTCAGGTTCCCAACCTTTCGAATAGCGAGTTCAAAGGACGCATCCTCTCGGGGGGCCGAGGAAACGGAAATGGGGGACTCCCCAATGCCTATCACGGATAACTCCACAAACTGCCCAGGCATGTGGCCCAAGGCCTCTTTATTCAAAAGAGACATTTCAAAGAGCTTTTCACTCGCCGTGAGATTCTCGATTCGGGAGATTTCTGCCCATATGGGTATATAGGGAGAAACTTCCGGCAGAGTCTGCTTCATATCAGATCCCTCCTTGTCTTTCCCCTTCCTTCAATTTATTAAGCAGGTTTACAGGGTCTGCAATGTCCGGCAGACAGGATGCAGAGCATCGCCCACACCCCACGCATGCCACATCATTGAGCACCCTGAAGAGATAAAGCCCCTTTCGGAAGAAACGATGACGGTACCTTGCCGTTCTGGATTCCCGGAAATTTTCACCGGTGGCCACTTTGGCAAAGTCTTGAAGTAAACAAGCATCCCAGCGACGAAACCTTTCTCCGTGGACCAGGTCCAATTCCATCTCATCCTGGACATCAAAACAGTAGCAGGTGGGGCAGACCAGGTTGCATGACCCGCAACTTAGACATTTACTCGCGTGTTCTTCCCAGATGAGATTCTCCTTAGACTGCTCTAGCAGTTTAGGGATCTCCCTTTTGGGAAAGTTCAGACCCCATTTCCGGGACAGTTGAGTAAGCTGAAAACGGGCATTTGCCCTCTTCAGGGTTTCGTCCTTTGTGGCTTGGCGAAACTTCCCGTATTGGCTAATCAGGTTGCCCCCCTTCTCAGTGCCGATCTCCACGACAAAGACTTCCCCAATATCTGTGAACATGAGGTCAAAGCCGTTGGATATGGCAGCCGCCCCCATGTCGACCCAGAAAGAGCGTGGTGCCACCCTTTTGGGGTCGACTGAAATGAGAAGAGCGCCCTCTCTTCGCTTTAGATAATGCGGGTCTGTAAGGCCATTGGCGAAGATTTGATCCATCTGATTGATGGCCTTTAGATCGTAGGGATGGACGCCGAAAAGGATAAAGGGGTTGTCCTGTATCACAGGCGTGATCCAAAGCGATGGGGCTGTTGCAAACTCAAATAGGGTCTCTCTTGGGGGCAAGAAATATTTTTTTGGAGGGATTAGAGTACAATCGAAATCCAGGAAAAGCTCTTCAGGCGATTCAATGGACCCATAATAAAATGAGCCCTCCTTCTTTTTGACTCCCTCCACCTGATGCTTTGTGAGAAGATTTTCAACGAACCGACTGAGATCGGACTTGTGGATGACTTGTAACTCCATAGCTCTCCCTCCGTATGGGATTCCATATGTGCCCCTTTTAGCTGACGACCCAGACAGCCTGCTTCTTGGCCAGTTGAATCACCTTGTTGCTGACCCCTCCAATGAGAAATTCCTTTACCTTGGACAGTCCTCTTCTTCCAACCACAATAGTTCCGTATCCTCCTTTGCCGGCTTCTTCGACGATGGTTTCTGCACGGCTATGCACACCTGTAATCATTTTTGTGCTGATCTGGTTCAATTCGAATCGCGAACTTAGTAAGCGACCGCTAGCTTCATTAAAGACTCTGCTCATCTGCTTTTCAATTTCTTGTATGTACGCTTTCTTATCCCCCCTAATGACATGAATTAAGCCCACCTCAAAATCGAAACCTCCCAGCATCTTTCCCACGAAATCTACAGCCCGCATCGCGCCCTCTGAGCCATCCATCGCCAAGAGGACGGTCCCCGGATGGGGGGTCCTCCCAACCACGATGAGTGGAATAAAGGTAATTTTCTCAAGAAGCTTTGCCGTCACACTTCCGAGGACCAGACCCTTTACTTCGCTCATCCCTTTTCTTCCCACGACAACGCAACTGTATCCGCTTTGGGCCTCCTTGATAATATCCCGGGCAAGGCCCTTTTCTCTTTTATGTATTTTGATCTTCACGGCGTCTTTCGGAAATCCGGCCCTCCAAAGGATTTTCCTCGCCCGGTCCATGTATTCATGCGTCCTTTTTTCATATTCCCTTTCCCACGCCCTGACGTTTTTGATTCTCCACCCGAGCGGAGGGTCCTTTTCTAAATCCCAATAGTATTCAGGTATTTTACCGTGGACGGTAAAAACGACCACTTCCTTGTCCTGAAAGGGGCCGGTTTTACTTACATATCTGACCGCCTCTAAGGCGTGATCAGATACGTCAACAGCCAGCAACAAACCCCTGTTTTTGATTTTTTGGGTCATCACCACATCTGCCTTCCCATGTTCCTCCCCGATTTGAAAAACCATCGAGGCTCCCAAACTTTTTATGAGCAACTAACATGCCAATGGTGAAGCGAATTCATGATGTGCTTTAACTTTTCGGAAATATTGGGGGATTATGGGTATGTACAGGAGGGATTGATATGGCGAGATGGACGGCCTCTGTCGAATATCTTTACAAACTGTAAACAGGACGACGTTGCCGCGCCCTTTGGCAAGGAAACCCTCTGACCTATTTATGCCTATAGGGGTTCACCCACTCGATTCCCAAGATAAGGAATCCCACAGGGACCTGAAGTTTTCACGTTCTTTGATACCACTTTTTTCTCTAATATCCCTACCTCCATTTTACCTAAAAAGACTGATTGGCGGGACCTTACCATTCGCGGGAACTGTCCTTTATCAGGAGGAGTTCATCCTCCGGCGTTATCGCGTGCCAATGACATCCTTGTTTCAGGCAAAACAAAAAAGGGACCTGGATATGCACCGCTGCCACCGACAATTCAGCGGGACGAGATCCACACACCCCGCAGAGAACTTCCGGATGAACGAGGCTTTGATTGCAAATGGGACATTCTACGTCTTTGAGCTCGGCCCTCGGACGCCTGACAATCTCGTGCTTATTTGCGGCTTCATAGATATTAAGATACAGAATCAGGTCCAAAATCTCTTTCCCGCCTTCTTCGGTCTCCGCCACAAGCTGGACGTTGTTATCCTTAATCAGGTAGCCTGTGCATTTCGGGCAATAGGCATGGAGAAATCTACGCCTCTTTAAGCGGACGCGTACGTTATACCTGGTTTTTTCCAAGTAGGTACGGTCTTTTGGTCTTTCATTTCTCTCCACACTTCTCCTCCCTTCAGGCTCTCGCCACTGATTCCGTTTACCCTTTCCCAGAAAGGGCTTCCAGTTCTCTTCCCATCGCCTCTACGATATCACGATTATAGCATATCAGTCCGCAACGCAAACAGCGAGAGGCTTCTCTTCGTGCCTCATGCTGAGAGAGGGTGTGTTCCACTTCCTCAAAATGCATGATCCTTGTGTCAATCTTCAGTTCACGAGGCTGAACCCGTGGCACTTCTTGTAGGCCTTCAACATATTCAAAGAGGGTTTCCTTGATGAGCTCAGTCTGTTTCTCCTCGATGGGCGGAATTTTACCCTCGGTCAGGAGGTAGTGAATGGACCGAGCTGCATAGCGACCCGCGCCTATGGCTTCGACTGCAATGGAAGGCCCTGTAAAGGAGTCACCGCCGGTGAAAACATAGGGTATTTCGGTCTGGAGAGTCTCTTCATCGGCGTCGATGGTATCCCATTTGGTGACTCTTAAATGGCTGATCAGCTTTCCCTCACGGATGAAACCCCGGTCGGAGAACTGGCCGATGGCGGCAATAATCGTATCGGCATCCATGAGCGTTTCTGAACCAGGGATGGGTACCGGTCGCCGCCGGCCGCTTGAATCCGGATCAGTGAGCCGCATCTCGATATATTCGATCTGGGTAACTTTCCCGTCTCTACCGAGAATGCGTGAGGGTGCCGCGAGGAAATGCATTTCGACGCCTTCTTCTATGGCTGACTGAACCTCCATATCGTTAGCCGGCATCTCATCCCTGGAACGGCGGTACATCAAGGTCGCTTTTCTGCACCCGAGGCGCAGAGCCGATCTGGCCGCATCAATAGCCGTATTTCCTCCTCCTAACACGACCACATGGCGACCAACTCTGGGCATGTCATCAAGATGGAATCGGCAGAGAAAGTCGATACCGTCCCAAACGCCCTGAAGATCTTCCCCCTCTATCCCTATTTTACGGCCACACCAGGCACCAATGCCCAAAAAAACGGCATCAAAGCCTGCAGCACGCAGAAACTCAAGATCGAAATCTTCGCCGAACGTGACACCCGTTCTCACCTCGATACCCAAATTAATGATTCCTTCAATATCCCAGTCCAGGATCTTCTTGGGCAGTCGGTATTCTGGAATACCATATCGAAGCATACCCCCTAGCTTCGGCATTTGTTCATAAATGTTTACCTTATGACCCAATCTTCGCAGGAAATATGCGCAAGAAAGGCCCGCCGGTCCCCCACCGATGACGGCCACCTTGTGCCCTGTGGGGGCGGCCACTGAAACAGGCAGATGAAGGTACCGATTCTTCTCCCAATCCGCCACATAACGCTTGAGGTGATTGATGGCCACTGGCTCATCCTCAACGCCTCGGCGGCACACTTCTTCGCATGGATGCGGGCAAACGCGGCCGCATGAGAGTGGGAACGGGTTCCGTTCCTTAATCGTCAGGAGGGCCTCCTTAAATCGCCCTTCTCGGATATGCTCGATATATGTGGGGATATTGATCTGCGCAGGACACTTCTGTCGACATGGCGCGAGACACTCTGAAAACTGGTTGAAGTGAAGAATTTTTGCGGTGGAGGAAATCAGAGAAATAATGCCCCTTGGGCAGACACGCACACAAGTGCCGCAACCTCGACACAGATCGGGTAAAAAAACCGGCAGCCGGTTTGGCCCCATCTCAATGGCCCCAAAAGGGCAATTGGCCACGCAGGTCCCAAACCCCAGACATCCGTGCTGGCATAGTTTGGTGCCCCCAAACAACATGTTGGCTGCCCTGCAATCCTGAATGCCATCATAGTGGTATTTCTCAAGCGCTCGGGCACCCCCGCAACAATCTCTGCTTGCCAGTTCAGGCTCTTTAGCAACGACTTTCAAGCCCATGATATTTGCTACGTTTTCCCCCACTTCAGGGCTGCCGCCAACACATATGTTTGGGAGTGCTTTGCCGCGAGCGATAGCCATAGCGGCCGCATGGCACCCTGCGTACCCGCAACCACCACAATTTGCACCCGGGAGGGCATCTTCAACTTCAGTGACCAACGGATCTTCTTTCACGTAAAAGACCCGGGATGCATAACCCAGTAACAGTGCTGCTAGAAACCCGATACCACCTAAAACCAATAAACCAGCCATCATTACAACAGTCCTTTGCTTAAGGGTCGATCCCTCGTCTTGGCAACCTCAGATCACGTCATCCCCAAGAAGCCCAGAAACGCCAGGGACATGAGACCAGCGGTCACAAGCCCGATGGCCGTACCCTGAAGGGTCTGGGGGATCCTCGATATGGCGAATCTCTCCCTCAAGCCAGCAAAAAGCACGAGGGCCAAGGCAAAACCCACACCGGAGGAGAAAGAAAAGAGGATTGTTTTGAGATAGGAATAGTCGTTCCTAATGCAAATAATTGCTACGCCCAAGACTGCGCAGTTGGTGGTTATAAGGGGCAAGAAGATGCCTAAGGCCTGATAGAGGGGATCCATCATTTTTTTCATGAATATTTCCACAAACTGAACCAGGGAGGCAATCACCAGAATAAAGGCGATGGTTCGAAGAAATTCCAGTTCCAAAGGAACCAGGAGCCAGCGTTGTACGCACCATGCAAGCATGGACGCCAAGGTGATGGTGAAAATAACAGCAGCCCCCATGCCGAGTGCCGTATCCATCTGTTTAGACACGCCAAGAAACGGGCAATTCCCCAGATATTGGGCCAGCAGGATGTTGTTCACAAGAATGGCACTGATGACCAATACAAAATATTCCATGTATAAACCTCCTAAGCCCTTCCCCTGTTCAGGGATGTCATGACGTTCATCAGGAACAGAAGAACACCCAACGTGACAAAAGCTCCCGGGGCCTTTACTATGAAGCCGAATGGTTCAAACCCTTCCCACATAACATGCAGGCCAAAGAGCGTTCCCATTCCGAGCACCTCCCGCAGACCTCCCAGAAACGTAAGCGACAGGGTGAATCCAAGACCCACTCCCAGCCCATCCACCACTGAGTATCCCACCCTATTTTTTGATGCAAAGGCTTCAGCCCTGCCCAGAATGATACAGTTAACCACAATCAGGGGGACAAAAATCCCCAATCGCCGGTAGAGCGGATAGAAAAATGCTTGTAACAGCAGCTCAACCGTCACCACAAAGGTGGCGATCAAAACGATATAACATGCGATTCTTACCTTCTTGGGAATGATATGGCGCAACAGAGAGATCATGATATTTGAACAGGTCAGAACAAAGGTTGTCGCCAACCCCATCCCAAGTCCGTTCTCAGCTATGGTTGTAACTGCCAGTGTGGGACAGAGTCCCAGGACAAGCCGGAAAGGTGCCAGTTCCGTGGAAAAACCTTTCTTAAACTCTTTGACCACCCTCATGCTGATTCCCTCTATTTAATGCCCTTATTTTCCAATACTGCTTTGATAATCCTCTCCTTGTTATCCGTCACGAATTTCACGGATTGGTCAACAGCATCTGCAATGGCTGCGCTGCTCAGGCTGGCGCCGGTGATGGCATCCACCTGACCACCCTCTTTTTTTAGTTTGATCTCCTCTTTTATAGACAGCTTAACGTACTGATTCAGGTAGGAGGGTTCCATGGCACGGGTACCAACGCCAGGTGTTTCCTTATGTTGGGTCACCCTCACGCCGCGAATACGATTGGATTCCAGATCCACCGACGAAATCACAATAATATCTCCCCCGTATCCACCCCGGCCGGTTCCTTCCAGGGCTACCCTCCGAACCTTACCTGCCTCTACCCAGGGGTAAATGCTGATATGATCTTTCTCCTTCTTGAGGGTAATTCGATCGGTGAGGGGGTCATTCGGGCAACCCTCCAATAATTCCATAATGGAAGGCCCCCGTATGAAATAGTCCTCTTGCTTTTGAATGCGTTTCTCAAGCCCTTTATTCAATGCCCCAAGCCATGCGGCTGAAAAGGAACAGATAATTGTTGCAACTAGGACCATCTTCGTTATTCCATTCATTTGCAGGACCCTCTAATTGCAAAGAGAAGCAACACCTCACTCCCTGAGCTTCAGCGCGAGCGCCCTCACCCCTGGCACCGGTTTATGGATACGGTCCAGTAGGGGATGAAACATGTTCAAAATCAGTATGGCAAAAACGGTTCCATCTGGGTAACCGCCAATATTTCGAACGAGAATAATGAACATGCCGGCCCCAAAACCATAGATTATTCTGGCTGTTGGATTCACAGGGCAAGTGGTATAGTCCGAAGCCAAAAAGAATGCCCCGAAAATAGTCATTCCAGCAAGGAGGTGAAACAGGGGACCCGCGTACTTCGAGGCATCTGCCACGTGGAAGAGTTCAGCCGTGACCGCAACACCCAATAAATAGGATAGGCTAACCCGCCACGATATAAATCCCCTGGCCATCAAATAGAGTCCCCCAATGGCCAAAAGCAATACGGCTCCCGTACCGACGCCACCGGTTTGGAATCCAAGCAAAAGATCCTTTGGGTGGTAGACATCAATCACCCGAGGGCCATAGCTCTTGAGTGCCACCAGAGGCTCCAGTACTAAACCATCCAGATGCCAGTCCGTCATCGTGAAGTGAGACGAAATTCGAAGCGGCCAGGAAATCGATAAAATTGCAAACCCGACCAGAACCGGATTGAATGGGTAACAACCGATGCCCCCAAAGAACTGCTTTCCCAGAACAATTGCCAAGAAAGTTCCCACGGTGATCAGCCACCAAGAACTATTTGCGGGCAGCATCATACCCACCAAAAGGCCCTGGACAACAGCCGAACCGTCATGAAGTGTTATGTTTCTCTTCATTAACTTCCGTGCGATCCACTCCCACACCACAGCGCTTCCCACTGCCACAAGGAGCGTGGAGACACCCGGCAGACCGTATCGGATACAACCCCAGATCGAGGCGGGAATGAGAGCCAAAAGATACCCGATCATTATTTGCGATGCGCCAGATCCGTCGTGGACATGGGGGCCCACCGCTACATTAAAGACTGCCCGCGCCATCTTCTTCTCCTTCTTCCCACTCCTGAGCCTCTTCTACCTGTAACCCATACTGATTGTTCGCAAATATCATATATTGGAGAAGGGGTCTGCGGGAGGGGCATGCATAGGCACACAGACTGCATCCCACACAAGATAGGGATCCCCCCATGACGGCCTTCTCAAAATAACCAAACTCTGCATAACGGCCCACCAGATTGACCTGGATATTGACAGGACACACCCTTACACACCGGCCGCAATTGATGCAAGGCGCGTCAGTAAACGGTGCCACATTGGATGCTCTGATCACGGTGACTCCGTTGACACCCCAAACCACATTGGCTTTCATATCTGGCTGGGCAACTCCCATCAGGGGACCACCGAAAATAATCCGGTCGCCTGCAGCAACTTTAACATTCAGCGCTTTTAGAACATGCGAAACCGGTGTACCCAGCCGAGCCCGAATCGTGACCGGGTTACCCAGATCTGGGGAAGAAACGGTGACCAGTTTATTGGTCCTGGATTTGCCCTTATGAAGACATCGTGCGACGAAGGCCAAATTTTCTGCTGAAATGACTGCGATTCCGTCCCGGCGAGGACGCTCGTTTGAGGCGAAAAATTTGCCGGTAATTTTATAGATCAATAGTCTGGGATTCGTCTCCAGGGTTGAGTTGCCGACCGGAAAGATCTCCACATTCTTCAAAATGGATTGCGCCTGACCGGCCATTGATTCGGGAACTGCGACGACGATTCGGGCATCCCCGGAAATGTTTCGAAGCCCCTCCACGGATTCCGCAAAGTCACGGGAAAATTCGTTGAGAAAGCGTCGCTGTACGGATATCGGCGGTTCCTCGTCAACCGCACGAATGATGACCGTGTGAATCGGAATTCGCTCCATTTCCGAAAGTTTGTCCTTCAAGGACTCCGGTTTCCATGGCGATGCAAATCCCAGGTCGGCCATCGTCTGAATCAGTTGATCCCTTGGTGCTTTTGCCAGGTTTTCCACTATTATCGGCGTCTCAAACTCGTCGTCGGACTCTCGCTGAATTGAAATGGTGAGAATTTTCTGACCATGGGGTGAATAGCCAGGTCCGATGGAACTCACCTTGCCGGTTACAGTGGCATGAACACCGGTGCAGCTGGGCAGCATGGCAATGAACTGCCCTGTCTTTACCCTGTCCCCCACCTCCACAATGGGATTAAAGGGCATTTGATCTGGTTGTGAGAGGGGAAGTGTCACTGAATCTGGGGGAGGTAGTGTCTCTACCTCACCATCCCAGCCTTCTAATGTGATCTTTGGTCTCAGGAAACCAAGAAATCGCCTCCACATAAGAACCTCTTTTCATTTCCATTTGATTTCACCTGCCATGTCGCATAAGATACTGCAGTCATATAGTCGCGCCGATCAACAGAAAAAAGGTATAATATCAAAATCTTACCGATTTTCACCCCATCTATAGTGAGCCTGATTTCAAATGGCAAAGGGCACAGGCGAATCCCTCATCGCTTGGCTCTTTTTTCTTAATGTAGGTCCCGCATTCCAAGTCTTTGTGGCATCGGTTACAACGCATATGAATCGCATCGGCCTTACGGCGGACACTATGACACTCGGTGCACCAGTGCCCCTCCATTTCTTCTAGTTCCTCGTGGCTGAAATCTTTTGCACTATACCCCTCTCCAGAGTGGCATTTATCGCACGAAACCGGTTTCGGTTCTCCCTTTCGCAAATGGCAGGTCCCGCAGGGTTTCACTCTTCCAGGTCGTGGGCTATGGCAGAGAGTGCACCCGGGCGGATGCATTGCCAACAACTCCGAATGCGGCATAGACTCCTTTGAATAATCCTCCCCTGGGTGGCATTTTTTACATGGGAAAACATGGTTCGCTTGAACCATCTCATGGTGGCAATCGGCACAACTCATTTTGGAAACATTGATAGGGCTTCCGCACGTGAATTGGGAAGGATCCGTGTGGATCTGATGGGTAAAAAGCACGTGGCCGCCCACCGTTTCAAAATAGATCCGTGGAGGCAAATCCGATACCCTTTTGGGGAAAACATATCCGGCTAAGCCAAGAAGAATTCCCGCACAACCCATGATTAGAATAGCCTTATTCTTGGTTTTTGCGGTCAATGCCAGTTCTTTACCTCACTCTCAGGCCAGCAATCTTGACGACTCCCCGATGATAGCCGTCCGGAAATAACTGCTCAAGCTCCCCTATATCCATCTGATTCGCCTCACAGGTCTCGTAAACGGTCGGGACCTTATGATTCTTTTGGTAGCTTTCACGAAGAAATCTTATGATCTGCCAGTGCATATCGCTCAGCTTTCCCCCGGGTATTTTCATATCACAGGCCCTATGGGCAGCGTAGTATTCATCCCAATCGTCAGGGTCCACAAGAAATCCGCGTACATCCACATTGTAGATTTTATTAACAGCGATCATGTTAAGGTCCTCAATGATCTGGGGCATATAGGCTTCACCTAAAGAACTTTCCTTGTATGTGACCCCGGCTAATTTGCATGCACCCCTCAAATATCCGGTGGGAAAAAGTTTTTTCATTTCATTAATCCTCAGGGCGTTCATTCTGCAGCTCTCATAGATCAAGGGACATCTGCCCGTTTCCTCAAATGTCTTACGGATGAAATAGATAACATCCCAATGTTCCCTCGTTAGTCGGTGGGGGATCTGAAGCTGGGGTGCCATCCCTTCTGCGAAATTTTCATCCCAACGCTTAAAGTCAAGCAAAAAACCTTCTGAATCCACGTCGTAGTTCTTATCTCTGTAGGCAAAACCAAAAGTGGCCATCTCCGTTTCTCCCTTGCTGGTTTTTCCTCTCCCTTATCCCCTTTCACCATGCTAGATAAAGGGTATGCAGATCTATCTCTAGGGGTGCTGGAGCCCTTAGAAACGATGAACAACCAAGAGAAGTGAGGAAGGTGTTCCCCTGCAGACATCAATGCAAATGGCGCGGGTATTTCAACTCACGACCCAAACAGCCTCTCCTTTAGCCAATTGAACCACCTTGTTGCTGACGCGTCCCATAAAGAAATCCTGAACCTTTGATAATCCTCTTCTGCCCACCACTATCGTCCCATACCCGCCCAGTTTCGCTTCTTCCACAATAGCCGAGGCTCGACTAGCAACACTCATGATCATTTTGTTGTTTATCTGATTTGATTCAAACCCTGATCTCATTAAACGACTTTTTGCTTTAACAAACACGGCGGCCATTCTTTCTTGGGCTTCCATGAGATAGGCTTCTTTGCCTCCTCTGACCACATGGATCAATCCCACCTCGAAATGGGAACCGCCCAACATGGCTCCCACATAATCCACCGTGCGCAAAGAGTTCTCTGAGCCGTCCAAGGCCAAGAGGACGGCTCCGGGCTGGGGATTCCTTCCAACCACTACGAGGGTCGTAAAGTTGATTTTCTCAAGGAGTTTCGTTGATACACTCCCGAGGGGAAGCCCCCGTAATTGGCTAATTCCTTTTCTTCCCACAACCACGGCACTGTATTCTCGTTTAGCTTCCCTGAGGATATCCCGGGCAAAACCCCTCTCCCTTTCATGTATTTCTAACTCTACCCGCTCCTTTGAAAATCCAGCTCTCCAAAGGATTTTCCTTGCTTTCTCCATATATTCCTGACTGGTTTTTTTTTGTCCCACTTCCCACGCCTTGACTTCTGGAATTCTCCAAGCAGGTGAACCCTCTTTTCCCAGATCCCAGTAGTACTCAGGTATCTTCCCGTAGACTGTAAAAAGAACCACCTTCATGTCTTCAAAAGAGGGTGTCTTGCTGACATATCTGACCGCCGCCAAGGCACCTTCAGATCCGTCAACGGCCACTAATATCTTTCTCTGAATTCCCTTTACCATTGCCAATCCTCCCTATTCGTTTCGCCGCTTTAGAAAACGATCAAATACTCTGCATGCTATTGACAGCAACGGGTATGCCAAAAGCTGGGTTTTGTTTTTTCTGCTTTAAGGGGTTGGAAACACAGATAAAACAACTGCAAGCCAAGGGGGCGTTTTGGTAAAAGGGAAAAATGACTTGTCGGGCATTTTTACAGACTGTAAAGAACCCTACAGGAAAAATCTCCCCACAGGGTTTCAAGAACAAGTGACGGGCCTTAATCTCATCCTGTTTCAGGAAATGAAAATCCTGGTTCTTGCATCGACCGTTGTAACCTCCTTCGCCCCCAAACCTCTTTTACGATACTTTGAACCACTTCCTCTGCTGTCGTCTCCACATCGGGTCATCGCCCCATCCCTGCATCAAAGCGCCCTGCTTCGATAACGTAAACGATCACGGGGGACGGGAGCAAGTTCAGGGCTTTCCCAAGTTCTATGGCCTCAGGCAGGTCTTTCTACAAATCATCCTTGAGGATATTCTTTAAAGTCGCTCGGCATCCTTTTACAGATTGAAAAAAAAACTGACACTGCTGATCTGTAAAGCAGAGATCTCTTTTTTTGCTGTCCATTACTTCCTCCAATATTTTAAATGGCTTGCATGCAATCTCTTATCCGCTCCATTTTGGCACAGCGATTGCTGCTTAGAATAATAAAGCCAGCCTGGCTGTGACTGGAGCTTTAATACACACCAAAGGAGGGTAATCGATGATCGCTGTCATTGTTTTTACTGGAGGAGGTCCTGCCCTCTTTTTAACGTCATATAATTCCCTCCAGCACCCAGGCTTTATAGAAAAACTTGCAGGTAGGGGTATTCACAAATTTATAGCATACGAAGTGGATATTTCGGGGGTAGAGCAAAAGTACACGAAGCATTTTGAAGCTGTAATCAAGGATCTAAAAGAGAATGAAGACGTAAGATGCCTAGACTATAATGGATTTAATGTGTTCCATCGTTTCTCTTTCAAAGAACTACGTATCCCCTTTTATCATGAACTATGATCAATCATTGAAGCCTAATTTTTCATTCCATAACCTATGAATCTGCGCTGGAGGTGTTAATTCATGAAAATCATAACTTGCCCGAAGGGTGGAAAAGTCCCTGAGGGATACTGCAGGAAGTCCTGCTTGAACTATCCGGGGAAGGTTCACATGGAGAAACAGACTTCGCTAAGAAAACCAAAATATGCTTCACCGGTCAGGCGACATTCTTAGATTTCTTTCATCGAAATGATACCGTCATAAAGCTCTGGCGAATTGAAAATAGGAATTTTCAGTAGGGGGTTAAGAAGAGGCCGGTTGATAGAATGGAAATGGATTTCGATCCTAACAGGCATTTATGGCGTCCTCAATAGATATCAAAGCCTTTAATTGCGTATTTCATGAAACAAGCGCCTCGGTACATGGCGAAAGCCGTCCAAGCGATGTGGCAAAAGTAGTGGTGAGAAGAGCGGCCCAAGTGCTCAAAGCCAAAGGCGCCTTCATTCAGACCCTAAACTTGGAGACAAATAAAATAGATCTGGCCGTCTCATATGGTCTGAGCGAGAAATTCCTTACCAAACGACCTGTATATTCGGAAAATCTCATCAAGGATCTGTACCGGCAAAACCACGTTCGTATTATAAAGGACATCCTTCATGACCCCCACATCCAGGACCCCAAAGAAAAATGGGAAGAAGGGATCCGGATGGTGGTGGATTCACCCCTCATTTTCCAAGACCGAATAGTAGGGATCATCCGAATCTTCTTTGGCGAGGAGAGAACGCTCTCCGAAGAAGAGTTCAATTTCTTGATCTTTACCTCTCGTCAAGGCGCCTGTGCCATAGAAAAAACTAGACTCATTCATGGACAACGGGAACGGTATGAGCAGCTAGCCCTCCGCACGGAAAAATTGTCAGCCCTCGGCCGAATGGCTGCGGGAATTGCACATGAGATCAACAACCCCCTGACCGGAATCCTCCTTTACGGTTCGAATCTGACTAAGAAGACCTCGGACGAAAGCGCTATCAAAGAGGGCTTGTCGATCATCGTTCGTGAAGCCAAACGATGCAAGGGCATTGTTCAGAATCTTTTGGAATTCTCCAGAGATAAGACGCCAGAAAGGTCCTTGGCCAGCGTAAACGAAATCATTGAAAAAACCTTAGACATTCTGGAAAACGAAATTCACCTCCATCACGTCTCGGTGAAGAATTATTTATCCAGAGAAATGCCAGATATCCTTCTTGATGTGAACTTGATACAGCAGGTGTTTGTAAATCTTTTGGTCAACGCCTTGGAAGCTATTCAGGAAAATGGCTCAATTACCATCCACACCCGTATGAGTCCGGATCAAACGTACGAAATAGTCGAGATTTCAGACACAGGATGCGGTATCTCACAGGAGCATATGAGTAAGATCTTTGATCCTTTTTTCTCCACTAAGTCAAACGGGACCGGCTTGGGGCTGGCTGTGTCTTATGGAATCATACAGAAACACGAAGGGGATATCCAAGTCTCCAGTCGACCAGGACAGGGAACCCGTTTTACTATTCAGATCCCTGTCGTTCAGGAGAGCAAGAAGTCTACGGTTATGAAACCGATTAAAGTCCTCTTAGTGGACGATGAAAAAGATTTCGTTGAGACTCTTTATGGACGGATAAAGAAGCGAAAACTTGAAGCCGACGTTGCTTTTAATGGCGAGCAGGCCTTAGAATTAGTAGCTCATCAGGTACCGGATGTAATGGTCCTGGATCTCAATATGCCGAATCTTGACGGGATGGAGGTCCTTCGAAGCGTAAAAGAGACCTATCCAGAGGTTGAAATCATAATATTAACGGGCTATGGATCGAAATATAGCAAAATTGACGCCTTATTGCTGGGCGCTTTCGAGTTTATGGAGAAACCAGTTAACATTGACGAGCTCATTCAGACTATTCAAAAGGCCCATGAGCATAAGATTCAAAAAAGTCGGGCGACGAATGGGGGGTATGAGAATGTAAAGACGGTTTCAAAAATTAGACATGGTCCGCAAATAGCCTGAAAGCAAGTACACGCGCTGGAGCAAATTCCAGGAGTATCTAAGCTGCCTTCACGGAGGGGGCTTCAGATCCCGGCTCAAAGATCTCTCTTTTGTTCTCACGGAGATCCACCATATAAAGGAAATCAGCCTTTGCCTTGAGTTTCTCTTTCAATGTGGGGAGCTTAGCCCGATCAACGCCGTACATGCGAATATAGACTTTTTGATACCCTTCCTTGACACCATCGTACGAAGTCAGGATTGTCGCTATGCGGCCACCATGCTCTCGAATAAGGTCAGCCACTTCTTTAATAGACCCCGGTTTGTCTTCTAATTGGAAGGCAAACTTGATCCCTCTCTTTTTAAGACCCGTCAACGATACCATCACCTTGAATAGGTCGGTTTGTGTAATCACGCCCAGGACCTGGCCACGATGATCAACCACAGGAACACCAGAGATCTTGTTATCAAGAAGGACCTGTGCGGTCTCTTCCACGGTGTAATCAAACGGCACCGTGATGGGCTCTTTTGTCATGATGTCCTTTACCTTTATTTTTGAAAGCAAGTAAATGTACTCGTGGATCTCAAGTGTGGTGGCATCGGATGCAGATGCCCTTTTTAGATCGCGGTCGGTGATGACTCCCACCAGCTTACCCGTGCTCATAACGGGTAGCATGCGGATATCATTCTCTTTCATAAGCTTCATAGCGTACTGCATGGAATCTCTTGCCTCAACGGTGATGACCTTATTGTTCATCCAATTTCTGACCAACATGATTTTTTCCTCCCTTGTGGGTTTTGCTCTGAATTCACATAAATCTCTACGGTGATAGTTGGGAAGCGTTCTTCCCTGTAAAAACTAAGTGCACCGGTTCGCCTTTCAAGAAATGAAGGTTGCTCAGGAATACACCTCGGCCAAATGGGATAATGCGCTTCAAAGAATCCGTTTGGATGAAAATCCTGGCACAATTACCGCCATATTTCTTTAGGATATTGAGCAATTGGTGAGCTGAGCTTCCATCGAAGTCGCCCAGCAACTGCAAATGCAGGTCGATACCATTTTGATGAACGAGTATCTTAAAATTTGATGCCATGAAAAGCTCCTCGGTCTGCGCCATGACGCGCAAAAATTGATTGAGCAACCTGTGTGCCAATAGGAATACCCTGACAAAACATGGGACAACTGATTGAAAATAGACAAAATCGTTGGAATTTGTGGTTGGTATAGCAGGGAATTTAAATAGGAGTTTTGTCAGGTTTTTTTACAGATTGTAAAATACTAGGCCTAAGAATCTGGACATACCCGACTATTTGTCCTCACAGGAACATCTGATGAAATTCAATAAGTGCCAATGAACTCAGGCAGTTAAGAAAGCCTGAAGGGTTGCCTTATCTTGGCACACGCCTTGCTCACCATAGATAGGGAGCCGTATGGGCACGACCCTAAATCTTTCTATTCTCAAAATGATTTATGGGGGATGAGATGAAAACAGGCAGCAGACGAGGAAAATATGTGCCTGGAACTTATGTGAAGACGCGGCCGGATGTTGCAGAGTTGGCCGAGAACTACATTCGAGAATGGGAGGAGAAGCGTCTCGAAGTCAAAAAGGAGCGACCCAGGCCTGAGATGCCCCCGTCCATCTGTTTTTCCCGTAAGATCGGTGTGGGCGCCCTTGAGATAGCAGACATCCTCGCTGTAAAAACAGGGTATCGCGTTGTAGACAGAGAAATCCTGGAACACATAGCAAACCAGGCCAAACTGAGTGAGAAAACGGTCGCCCTTTTTGACGAGCGTTATCCAGGAGAAATAGGTGAACTATTGTCCCTCGCCTTTCGTGAAAAGGCCTTCATAAAGAGCGATTATACCAGGCATTTGTTTAGAACCATCTTATCTATTGCCGGTTTAGGGCCCACCATTTTCGTGGGAAGGGGAGTCCACATGTTGCTGCCCCGCGAGCGGGTTCTGGCTATCCGATTTATCGCTTCAAAAGAGCAACGGGTCAAGCGACTGGCTGACATCATGGATTTGGATGAGAAGGAGGTGGAGACGAAAATAGAACAGATGGACAGGGAACAGAGAGATTTTTTTAAAAAGATTTATGAAAGAAAGGACGCCTCTCCTTACGAATTCGATCTCGTCATCAATTGTGACTACATCAGTGACCCAAAATGGGCCGCAGATATCGTCGCGCTCGCCTTTAAAGAGAAATTTGGCTCTGAGGCTGGGGGTTACCTGATGTGAAGACCTTATTATCTGTCCACCAAAAATCTTTCAAAGCCCAATTGCCGTTTTCGTGATCACCTCAGGACGTTCTGGTCGTTTACCCTATTATTGAGTCTCATTTTCCCAATAACGCTTTGCTCACACCGATGGGATATACGGGAAAAGTCTGAAACTTTATGATGTCTATCCATGCGGATCGGGTTGCAATCAAGCCTTTCGTATCTGTATCCAAGACATTGATCGCTCTACAGCCCTGAAGGTCGATGAACTCGAAAACGACTTCTACCTCATCTGGCCATTTCCATTTCTCTCTTCTCTGCCTTACCTCCATGTCATCCTTTGTATCCCAGGTACAAATATTCATGAAAAACATGCGATCACCCCCTCATCTTATAGGCCTGGGTTTGTGAAAAGGGCAAAGCCATGCAAATCGGACGGCGTGTAAATAAAGAATATAACTTTCCTAAGATCCCTCCTGATAAATCTCTCTCTTATTTTCTCGATGATCCACCATGTAAACGAGACGGGCCTTTCCTTCCAGCTCTTTCTTGAGCTGAGGCAGTTTGGATCGATCGATACTGAACATTCGAATATAGACCTTGCGATACCCGTCCGAGACGCGGTCATAGGAGCTCAGGATGCTCGTCATGCGCCCCTTGTACTTGCGAATAATCTCTTCCAGTTCTCGAATGGAGCCTGGTCGATCCTCCACGATAAAGGCAAACTGGATGCCTCGTTTCTGCATCATGGCATACTGGAGTCCTCTTTTCCCCATACCCGTAACCGACATCAGCACACTGAACAAATCCGACTGCGTGATGGTCCCCACAAGCTGTCCTTCGTGGTCCACTACAGGGACTCCCGATATCTTGTGCTTTAAGAGGACTTCGGCGGCTTCCTCCACGGTGTAATCAAAAGGAACGGTAATGGGAGGTTTACTCATGACCTCTCCGATTCTAATCTGAGTCAGCTTATAAGCGAGCTCATGAATCTCAAGCGGGATGACGTCAGAAGCAGACACCTGTTTCAGATCTCTGTCTGTAACGACGCCTATCAGCTTGTCTTCATCCATCACAGGCAGCATCCGGATCTGGTGTTTCTTTATCAACGCCACGGCATCCGGAACAGAATCGTTTACGTTTATAGTAACCACGTTTTCTCTCATCCAATTCTTCACCAACATCGTTGCTCCTCCTTTTCTTCTCACAGGTGCGCTTAATCTGTTACTCTCTCCTCACAAGAGACCACAAACGCCTTTATATGAATTGTTCTTAGTCACCCTCGTATCGACGTCTACTTTTCTGCCAGGTGACTGGCTACCAACTCGGCAATATCCAAGACTTTAGCCTTCTCTTCGGCATCGTGGAACTTTAGCCCATCCTCGAAATGGATCGTACAGAAAGGACATGCCGTAGCGATGATATCTGGATTCTTTGAAAGGGCCTCTTCTGTTCGAATGGCATAGACCCGTTTACCTCTGATCCTGGGCATCCACATCCTTCCTCCTCCTGCTCCGCAACAAAAGGCATATCTTCTATTTCGCTCCATTTCGACTATTTTAGTTTCAGGTATCGAAGCAATAATCCGTCGTGGTGGCTCGTAAATGCCATTGTATCTTCCGAGGCAGCAGGAATCATGGTAGGTGATGGTTTTTGCCAGCTCACCTTCCAAATGCAGCTTTCCTTTCTTGATGAGATCAGAAATGAATTCTGTATGGTGAACGACTTCAAACTTTCCACCGAGTTTGGGATATTCATTTTTAAGTGTGCTATACCCATGGGGACAATTTACCAGGATCTTTTTGACTTTATACCGGTGGAAGGTTTCGATATTTTCATGGGCCAACATCTGATACAGATATTCGTTGCCTATACGGCGCGCCGAATCGCCGCAGCATCCCTCCTCGGTCCCCAGAATACCAAAATGAATTCCTGCTGCTTGAAGTATGCGTACTATCGCCCTGGATACTTTCTTGCCATGAGCATCGTAAGACCCCGCGCATCCCACGTAATAGAGGAGATCCATATCGCCATTTTCAGAAATGAGGTTTATGCCCAGGTCTTTCGTCCAGTCAGCCCTTGTTGCTCTTCCCAGGTTCCACGGATTGCTGTTTCTCTCCATGCCCTTGAAAGCCGGGATGACTTCAGGAGGAAAATTGCTTTCCATCAAGACGAGATATCGACGCATATCCACGATCTTTTGAACATGTTCAACGCCTACTGGGCAGACTTCCATACAGGCCGCGCAATTGGTGCAGTCCCAAAGGTCCTCTTTGGGAACCGCCTCTTCGATAATACATGGATATTGTTCCTCGCTATGCTCTTTCAAATTGAGCAGGTCCCTGCCATGGGTAAGAAGATGTTTCCTCAGGTCTAAAATGACCTCTTTGGGTCTCAGAGGCTTTTCGCTGAGGGTCGCCGGGCAATTTGCATTACACTGTCCGCATTCCGTGCATGCGTAAAGATCAAGGAGCTGTTTCCAAGAGAAATCGGTAATCTTGGAAGCGCCAAAAGTCTCTGCCTCTTCCAGGTCCACAATGGGCTGCAACGAACCCTTAGGGTCCCATGAATGAAAATAAAGATTAAAGTGAGCAGCCAAAATATGAAGATGTTTAGAATAGAGGAGGTAAACGCCGAAACCAAAAAGGAGGATCATATGCACGTACCAGAGGATGTAGAACAGGCTCCGACTGTAATCTTGTAATCCCATACGGGTAAAAATCTCAGAAAAGGCGATGCCCACAAATGCCCAGTCGGCAAAGGGCTTGTTTTCGCCCAAGAGTCGGAACCCTTCGATGCAAAAGCCCAGAATCATCAAGGAGAATATGAGAAGCAGAATGATCGCGGCACCTTTTGACCCGGCAGGCTCCAACCTGACGGGTTTTATGATGTACCGCCTAATCGCCGCCCAGATTAAGGCAGCAATAACGATCAGCCCTACAGTATCGAGGACGGCAAAGAAGACGTTATTAAATACGGGGCCAAAGAGTGAAGGAGACCATTTTGCGTAAAAGCCTTCGGCAAGATGGAAACAATAGCTGATGGCAAAAGCGCAAAACCCGTAGAATATGAGCATGTGTCCGAAACCGGACCAGTCCTTCTTCGTAACATTCTTTGAGACACAGCGTTGGAACAGCACATGTCCCAAGAAGTACCTCATTCTGGAAAAAGGTCGATCAAACCTGTCTTCATCTTTTCCCAACCGGAGAAGGCTGATTAGAAATTTGGCCCTCAAGGCGAAGAGGGAGAGAGTGACAACCATCAAGAACAATAGAAAGATCTTACCCGCTGTTGGTAACATCAGTGTAACCTCCTATGGGCTTTCGACTGATAATGTTGAGCATCTGTTTGAGTACCTGTTTACACAAATTGAGGCCATTCGATTGTCACTGCGAGCGGCCCAAGCTCTCGAATGCATCCCCTATAACTCCGGCGCAGCCTGTTACGTTATGAACAGCGTTACCTTGTTTAGATGAGGAGCAAGAGGGATGCCAAATATAAAAGTCTTTTGGCATTCCTCTAAGGCCTTGTACTCACTGGAATAAAAGGAGAAGCGATGGGAAGGCGTTCAGGCAGCTAAGGCTTTTGTATGTCGACTATTTTTACAAATTGTAAAGACCCCAATGGCGTTCCTGGGTTTCTGAACCTAACCCAAACCCTTTGCATTTCCGTCTGATTGAGTTCACGCCTACTTCCGATCGACGGTAAAAGGGGGAGGCTCGGGGATCTCTGGTGGCCGCACCATGACTCCTGGTCTGCTACATACGTGGCTTTTCACTTTGCGCCTCCTGAGTTTCAAGTAGTCCAACACCAGGTCCCGTTTCATAAGTTGTATGGCACGAGCAGGGTCAACCCCCTTGGGACATACATTTGAACACTCGCCGGCGTAATGACACCTGAATGCGCCGTGCGTACCGCCCGCCACATTTTTTCGCAAACTGAAGCCGTCATCGCGTGTGTCCTTGCTGTAACGGTAGGCCTGGGCAAGGGCTTGGGGTCCGATGTACTCCTGGTCCGTGGCTAAAGTGGGACAGGCAGAAATGCAAAGTCCACATTTGATACAGTATGTGAACTGAAGATACGAAATAAGTTCTTCCATACTCTGGTAGAACTCTCCTGTGGGATTCAACATCTCGTCGCCATCATCCCTGACCACATAGGGATGTATGGATATGTGCTTTTCGAAAAAGGTTGTCAGGTCAGGGACCAAGTCTTTGATAATGTCCAGGTTTGGAAGTGAAGCAACCGTTAGATCTTTTCTCGCGATATGGAGAATCTGCGTGCTGCACGCCAAGGAAGGTCGACCGTTCAACAGCATACCACAGGAACCGCACACGCCCATTCGACAGGAATATCGAAAGGTCAACGAAGGATCTTGTATCTCCCTGATTCGATGCAACCCGTCGAGGACAACCATCCCTGGCTCCACATGCACGGTGAACCTTTGCCAATAAGGTTCCCCATCTACCTCAGGGCTATATCGGCGGATGTGGAAGATCACATCCGTTTCCTTTTGTGTCTCCCTATTCTTAGTCATCCTTGAAATCTCCTCAAGCGCCTTTAGCAATCCAATGAAATCTCAATGTCACCCAGGCCCCTAATGTAAAGAGGCAGGTCCCCATTATGATAAACAGAATGTTTAGAAACCTCTGACTCGCGGGCTTGAGTCCCAGTTCGAACAGAATGGTCCTAAAGCCATAAAGACCGTGATAAAGGGCTGCTGCGAGCAAAAGAACATAGGTGGCCGCATAGATGCCAAGCCTTGCCCTTGCTGTGAGATTGGCCCATTCGGTCGCTTTTCCTCCGGCTGGATTGAACCAACCAAGAAGAGACCACATATGCACGGTTATGATGTGAATACCAAGCAGCACCAGAATGATGACGCCAGCAAGCATGTGCCAGGTCCAGTATTTTGTCTCCCGCATATCCCTCTCCCTAATGACTGAGTCCCAGGAATTCATAACCACCCATAGCGACCAAGATAGCCACAACGATCATGGCCAGGACCACGAGTGGACGCTGGGTGTTCAGTGAGGATCTGTAGGGGTATATGGGTTCCTCAGGCCTGCCCACGGCAAAGCCCAGCTCTATGAGAATCAGTCTCATTCCGTTTACAGCGTGAAAGGCAAATGCGACAAATACGAGGAATTCCCCAATGACAAACAGCGGTGATTCAAAGATCCCCATCCATCTCTCCCACGGTCCCCTTCCGAATGCACGTGCAGAGGTGACGAAGACATGCACGAACAAATAGAGCAACATGCCCAGTCCAGTGAGCCGGTGTAACACATAAAGGTATCGCTCTACGCCCCATCTCCCCCCAGCAAGCCATCCCATGAGTCCTAAGCTGTTCGGATATCTCATTTTTGCCCCATAAATATCTTTCGTGACATTTCAGTTGTCTGAATTTCACATTTTATTATTATGCTGGCCGAAACTTGAGAGTCTTTCAAAAAGGAAAATTTATAGGATTTTTCTAATATCTTCTTTCCGTCGGCTTCCATTTCGTGATGGTCACATCTTTGTAATCCAATTTCGGTCCGTCATCGAACAACGTGATCAGCGTGTGCCTCAACCAGTTCTCGTCATCACGCACGGGAAAATCCAGCCTTGCGTGTGCGCCCCTGGATTCCTCACGTGCTAGGGCCGCCATAACTGCCGTTTCTGCTAGGAGCAGCATGTTCTCCAGTTCGAGGGCATTGATAAGGTTGGAATTGTAAACACGACTCTTATCCTTAATCTCTACATGCTTGAAACGCCTCCTCAGATGTCTTATTCTTTCAAGTCCCTCCGCCATTTCATCCCCTGTCCGAAATATGCCCAAATGCCTGCCCATAATCTCCCGCAGTTCATGCCTCATTTGATATGGATTCTCCTCTCCATCCCGCTTCAAAAGGTCCTGAAATATGCGCCTTTCCTCCTCCTCAACACGATCTGAGGGCACATCGGGCATTTCAGGACTCCTCTTTAGATATTCCCCGATAGCCTTTCCAACGATCCCGCCCCAAACAAGACATTCAGCCGTGGAATTTGCGCCAAGTCGATTCGCTCCGTGTAGGGATGTGCAGGCTGCCTCCCCAGCGACCCAGATCCCTTCCACCCTCGTCTTGCCGTTGATATCCGCTTCGATGCCACCCATGGAGTAATGGGCAACGGGTCGAACGGGGATAGGCTCATGAATTGGATCCAATCCGATGAACTTCATGGTCACTTCACGGATGAGCGGCAGGCGGCGTTTAATCCTTTCAGCACCCAAGTGTGTCAGGTCAAGGTGTATATACTCTAAACCTTCTGGCCCTTCAAAAGCACGCCCTTCTATTATTTCGGTCATTTCGCTCCGAGAGACGATATCGCGAGGGGCAAGTTCCATCTTCTCCGGGGCATATTTCTTCATGAAGCGGTCCTCATCCCTATTGCGCAAATAACCCGCCTCCCCGCGACATGCTTCTGATATCAATATGCCGGAGGGAATAAGTCCGGTTGGATGAAACTGTATAAACTCCATATCTTCTAAGGAGAGACCGGCACGATAGGCCATTGCTTGACCGTCGCCAGTCACGGTTTGCGAATATGTGGTAAACCCATAAAGTGTGCCGAGACCACCTGTTGCAATGAGTAAGGCCTTTCCCCGAATCACGATAAACTCGCCCGTGCTTGCGTCTATGACCGTTAGACCGCAAAACCTGTTATCCTCAATGAGGATGGATGTCGCGAACACTTCATCATACCGAGTAAAATTTCCATATTGTGTGAGGGTATCATACAGGGCCTGCATTTCAAAAAATCCCGTCTTATCCGCTCCCATCACGGCGCGGGGAAAGCCATGGCCGCTGAAAACCCTTTGAAGAATCCTGCCATCCTCCCGCCGTGACCAGGGCAGACCCCAGTGATCCAGCAGCAGGATCTCCTTCGGCGCCGATTCTACAAATCGATATACAGCATCCTGGTCCGCGAGAAAATCTGACCCTTTAATTGTATCCCAGGCATGCAGGTCAAGGCTGTCCCCTTCCTCCTCACGGAGCACGGCTGCCGTTCCCCCTTCAGCGCAGACCGAATGGGACCGCATTAACTGAACTTTAGAGACAATCCCCATATGGACACTGCCGCCGCTATTTCTCCCCATCTCAACGGCTGCACGTAATCCCGCCAAACCGCTCCCGAGGATTATGACATCATGATCAATGATCATCATCTTGAAACACCACCTGCCGTAAAGACCTCATGGATACATTATTTGACATGGCAGACTCCCATCGCAGCCTGCTCCCATGACCACGGCCATCTGAAATTCTGCTTTCTCGGTCAAAGCACAATGGGGTTGAAGAAGATTTGGAAAACCTCTTCGTGTCCCGAGCGACTAGGTTGTTAGCTCTTCATGATGATCACCCAGTTTATGCCTTGCGAGTCATCTCAAAACGACAGCTTATCAACTTGCATGCCGGAGCGCCTTAGACGGTCACAGTCCCTTTCCAAACGTCTGTTCACCATCCTTCTCGTTTCCTTTTGGTATGTCTCTGTGTCACGCTTAAATTCCAGACCATAGAGCTTTTCAATAGTTGTTCTTTCCTTTCCAGAGGTGA
Source organism: Deltaproteobacteria bacterium (assembly GCA_020342025.1). Next base: position 4,131,685 of record CP070840.1, on the reverse strand, counting down.
AAACAAAGTTTGCCAAATACCCAATCCCTTTCTCTTCCACGCCCTCTTGGCTAAGCGTAATGGCGGGACGCTTGAGGGACACATCAACAGAGACCGGTATACCCGAACGGAAGAGGTGAATGAAGTCCTGTAACCTTAAGGCAGGGTTTTTCATTGAAGCGGCTCCAGGCAAACCGAAAAATACATTTTGAAACGTAAAAAAAGCCTCTTTTACGGCCACGCCGGCCTCTTTGAGCCTATCGTAGTCTGTTTGCAGTCTGTTATTCGCAATCAAGAGACACGCAAGAGCATTTGGTGTATCATCCTCGGTAAAAGAATAATTCTTGTTGAACTTAAAGGGATTGCCCTCGATTGTGCCCGTATATTTCATAGATAAAATCACGGTATTTACCTCTTCACCATCATGCTCCCATTTGACGACTTCCCGAACGGGTTCTGGACTCAGATCCACCTTCTTTCCTGAAGTCGCAGCGTCTATGAGTATTTCCAACATGATTATTTCTTGAGGTTTTGTGTCTGCCATGATCATTCCTCCTTCGAGTCAAGGTAATGCTCCCTACCAGGGGAAAAATTTTCTCCCCAGTTCTCCAAAAAGATAAAATCTGCTCAGACTATGTGGACGAAACGCTTAAATTTCCACTTTAAAAGATCTCCCTCGCGTTCTCCCTGTGATCCACCATGTAGAGCAGTGCTGCCTTTGCTTTGAGCTCCTCTTTGAGCTGGGGGATCCTGGATCGATCCACGTTATACATGCGAACGTAGACTCGGCGATATCCCTTGGGAATCCGCTCATAAGAACTCAGGATGCTGGCCATACGCCCCCCATAGGCTCGGATAATGTCTGTAACCTCCTTGATAGATCCTGAGCGATCCTCCACCATGAACGAGAATGAGATTCCCCTTTTACTGAGACCTGTTAAGGAAACCAGGACCTTGAATATATCCGATTGTGTAATCGTGCCCATGAGCTGTCCCTCATGGTCAACCACAGGGGCTCCAGATATTTTATTGGTCAGCAGAATTTCGGCTGTCTCCTCCACGGTGTAATCGAAAGGTACCGTTATGGGGTTCTTGGTCATGATCTCCTTTACCTTGATTTGTGCAAGGATATAAATCAGTTCGTGAATCTCAAGTAAGGTGGCATCGGAAGCGGATGCCCTTTTCAGGTCGCGGTCAGTGACAATCCCCACGAGCTTACCTTTTTTCATGACAGGCAGCATCCGGATGTCATGTTCCTTTAAGTATTTTATAGCCTCCTGCATAGATTCATTTTCGTCAATCTTAATGACATCTTTACTCATCCAGTCTTTAACTAACATGGTTATTCCTCCTTTTTTGTTCACATCTGACTTGCACTTCACGCCGAAGCTTCACGATGACAGCGGGGAAGAAGTTGCTCCTAGAAATAGGGGGGAAGTTCGGCCTTTCCCTTTAACTCTTGCCTAAGTTGTGGAAACCTGCCGCGATCAATCCCATATGTAAGGATATCGACTCTACGATGACCTTCGGGGATCCCTTCACGGCTAGTCACGATAGTCGCCGTACGGCCCCCATACTTCCGAATGATATCGGTGACCTTTTTAATAGAGCCAGATCGACCTTCCACTATAAGGCTAAGAGGTACCCCTTTTTCACTCAGATCCTTCAAGAAAACCGGCAACAGAGAAATGTCTGACTGTGTGATTGCATGTGTGGCCTGCGGCTCATAGTCATCTACGGAATCTCCAGATATTTTGCTTTTTGAGACCCCCTCGGCCATCTCCTTCAGATTCTGATCGAAATTCACTGTTGTAGAATTTCCGGTCATGATTTACGCCTCCCTGATCTGGAATGTTTGTTTCTCACGGTGCTCAATACGAGCAGCAGCCCTCTGGCTCTTCGGGATTCCACCATAGTGTTCGTTTATGAATAGCGGGAGCAAACAGTGTGCCAGGATGAATACGATCAGACAATATGGTCCAACTCTTTGAATATAAGAAATTTATTTGGGTGGGTGACGGGATGCATTCTCTGATCCCCTGAAGGAACTTGTCGGATTTCTTTACAGGCTGTAAAGATTGGGACCCATGCTGACAACACGATCCCGGGGCGCCTTCGGAGCGCTGCGGAATGTAGCCCGTTTTTCAGGCTGGAAAAAAGTCTGACAGGATCGTTTTGGTTGTCCCTGCCTTGCATTCAACAATTCATCAGGATCTGTATGTATTATTCAGCAGTTATCCGAATTAGAATCTTTCTCTCTGTCAGGCACATCGTTTGCAATCTTTTTTGAACAGGGAGGGCTAAATGTGGAATTCCGGCAGTCGCAGGAACTTCCGCTGCCACTGAAAACATTGAGGATGATGATTTCATCTTTTTAGACGGAACGATGGGTCCTCTGGAAATCATTTCAATGGATCCGTGTTGAGAAAAAAAAGAAGGTTAGAAAAAGGTTCAAACACTTAAAGGAGAAAACCGATGATTCCCAAGATTAAAAAAATTCTTTACGCCACCGATCTTTCCCCCAATTCTGCCTATGCATTTCGCTATGCTATTGACGCTGCGAAAAAGCACGATGCCAGTATCGTCTTTTTACATGTCCTTGAGCCAATGCCGGGCTCTGCTTACGCCGTCTGGATGAATATCTACTTTGATGAAGATCAACAAAAAGAAATTCTGGAGAAAACAATAGTCGATACGATGGATCGGATAAGAAAACGGCTAAAAATATTTTGTGAGAGGGAACTGAAGGATGATCCTAAATGTGTAGACAGAGTTGCGTCCATAGAGGTGTGCCAGGGATTCCCTGCCGAGGAAATACTCAGAAAGGCGGAAGAGTTGAACTGCGATGCGATTGTCATGGGTAACCATGGAAAGGGCATCATAGGACACACCTTTTTGGGAAGTACTGCCAAAAGGGTCCTACGCAGAGTGAGAAAGCCTGTCCTTATTATTCCTTTGCCGAAAGGAGAGACAGACATAACATTTCACGATGCTTAGGAGGCTGTCGGGAGCCGATTTTTCCACAGTCTCTAGATCAAGGTTCATTGCTGGGAAGTGGTCAGTCGAGGTGGGTTGATTAATGGGGTCCTTGGGCTTGGACTTGCCAATAAGGTTGTGCCTTTCCAAGAGCTTGAAGAAGCTGGTGCGGGAATTTGCGCAAAAGCCAGCTTCCACATTGCCTGGGGCAAATCAGCGAACCTAACCGGACAGCGAGTACATTCCCCACAGAGAGTCGACTGCGCTCGTGGAAGTCTTGATGAGGGGCTAGCGAGTGAATACCAACGGATTGGAAAGAAGGTATCGTACACTTGGCAGACTCCTTGCTGTCCTACGCAGTGAGCGGGACAGCAGGGAGCCTTAATCTTCTTTTACCGATGTCTCCAGTTTGAGGCCGTATTTTTCAATCTTAGAGTGCAGAGTCGGTCGGGATAGGCCGAGGAGTTTGGCGGCTTGGGAACGGTTACCGCCAGTGAGATTGAGGGCTTCGCTGATTAGAATACTAGCGAAACCGTCCATACAAGAATCAAAAGCATTATCCTGAACACCCGTAGCGAGTGCTTCTCGTGCCCATTGGCGGATCGCCTGATCACCGGTTCCTGACACATTTCTCTGGTCCAAGTCTCTGTGCATTATAGTCGGGGTAATGTCGTCAGGAGAGATGGGAGCGCCACGATTGAATATCAATGCCTTCTGAATGGTATTGGACAGCTCACGGACGTTGCCAGGCCATGGGTAGTTAGTCAGCATTTCTTTTGCTTCCTTTGTGATACCCGGATTGTCTATGCCCAGTTCTGCTCGGTAACGCGAGATGTAATACTCCGTAAGGAGAGGGATATCAGACTTCCTTTCTCGAAGCGGAGGAAGCCAGATGGTAACCACCTTGAGACGATAATAGAGATCTTCGCGGAAATGACTCTCTCTGATTGCCGATTCCAGTTCACGGTTGGTGGAGGCGATAATTCTCACGTCCACGGGAATGGTTTCCCGGCCCCCAAGACGCTCAATCTTCTTTTCTTGGAGCAGTCTCAATATCTTGGCCTGAATACCAATAGGCATATCGCCGATCTCGTCGAGGAAAACCGTTCCCCTGTTGGCCTGTTCCACCTTTCCCACACGGCGGTGTGTCGCCCCCGTAAAGGCCCCTTTTTCATAGCCAAAAAGTTCGCTTTCAAGCAAAGTCTCTGGAATGGCAACGCAATTTATCACGTGAAACGGCTTATTTGCCCTAAGGCTGTGGTGATAGATGGCTCGGGCCACCAGTTCCTTCCCCGTCCCCGATTCCCCACGAATAAGCACCGTGGCATCCGTTGAGGCTACCCTTCCGATCGCCTTGTAGACCTCCTGCATCTGCTCACTCCTGCCAATGATCGCTTCGCCAGAAGTCTCCTCTGGTACCGCGTCCATATTCACCGGGGAGCGCATGAAGCGACCTGCCTCCAAGGCCTGGCCGATCACTTTCAGCATATCGGGGATATCAAAGGGCTTGAGCACATAGTCAAAGGCCCCCATTTTGGTGGCTTCTATGGCGGTCTCGGTCGTGCCATAGGCCGTCATAATAATCACAGGAAGCCTGGGCTCCATCTCATGGATAGACTGAAAAGTCTCGAACCCGTTCATGCCAGGAAGCCGCATATCCAGAACGACCAGATCTGGCACATTCCTATGGACCAATTCAAGACCCGCTTCGCCGGAAGGAGCGCTTTCAACAGAATACCCCTCTTCGGTCAGAAGCTTCACAAAGCTCTTCCGCAGTTGGTCGTCATCATCGATGATCAGAATTCTCATCACGATCCGATTACCTCCGGCACCTCCACGATTCCATTATTCCCTTAGCCTTCAAAGTGCAGCTACGCCTTTATAGGATTCACGGGAAGAGTAATTACGAAAGTGCTTCCCTTCCCTTCCTTTGATGCAAGATCCAGCCAACCTCCGTGCTCCTCCACGATCCGGGCAGCGATACTGAGACCAAGTCCCGATCCTTCCTCCTTGGTGGTGAAAAAGGGTTCAAAAACCTTCTCTTTGAGTGATTCAGGGATGCCTGGGCCATTGTCGTCCAGTCGAATGACCACGACCCGGCCCAGGGGTTCCACGAAAGACTCCTCCTCCTGGATGGCAATAAAGCCGCTACCCTCCATAGCCTCGCACGCGTTGACTATGAGATTGACGAGCACTTCCTTGAGTTGCTCGGGATCCACCTGGATTTGTGGAAGGGCTTGCTTTCTTTGGAGTTCTATCTCCACATCGTAGGATTTCAGGCGGTGCTCCAGCAGCTGAAGAACCAGATCCACCACTTCCGATGGACTCACCCTCTGCATTTTCAGCTTGGGGGGCCGTGAGAATTCGAGGAAGTTCTGAACAATGGTATCAATGTTTCCGATCTCCTCGGAGATCACGTCAAAATCCTCCTTTTGGGTGGTGGATAGATCAAGGGTTCGACCCAAAGAAAACAACCGCATCTTCACCGATGTGAGCGGGTTACGAATGCTGTGAGCCACACCCGCTGCCAGCTTTCCCACCAGGACCATCTTTTCTGCCTGTAAGAGGTGCTCCCGGCTTTTTTCCAGTTCGCCCTGTGTCTGGTCTATATCTTGAATCAGGCCTCGGACACTGCGGCTGAGTGCCTTGACTTCATTTCTTGACCTGACAGATACGCCTTCTCGATCCGCCTCCAGAGCCAATCTACGAACAGGCCCCAAAATCTGCCTGACCAGAACGAGAACCATGAGCACCGCCAGTGAGAAAGCGATAAAAATGGCTGCCGCAGCAGTCATCCTCAGCCTTTTGGCCTCGGCATGGCTCCTGTCAGTGGCTTGATGGATTCTTTGCCTATGGAGATTTTTGTATTCTTCACACGATTCCAAGGTCTTGGAGAACGAGTTGCGCACTTCGGAGTGGAGCCTGGCACCCGCTTCCCTTTGTCCAGCCCTGTAATGGGCGATCACCTGATCTTTTCCGGTGGTGTATTGGAGATACTGGGATTCGATCCGCTTGATGACCTCCTTTTCCTGTTCAGTTTCAGCCAGATTCTGGACCTCTTCAAGCTTTTGCCTAAATAGCTGACGGTCCTCCCCCAATTGTCTGAGCCAATCTGGATTCCCGTCTATAAAATAGTAGGAAACGTAACCTTTCTGGTTGACCAGGGCCGTCTCCAGTTCTAATGCGGCATGGAAAGCGGCCATATTTCTCCCAATGACTTGAGTGAAAAGCCCTTCCATTTGGTAGGTGTACCATACGGCAACCAGGGCCCCTGTCAATGTGACAAACACCAGGGCCATTAAGATCAGGTAGATCCAGGCACGCAGGCTAATGTATCTCCATATTCTCATCATCTATAATTTGAGCGCAAAATCGAATTGATATGACTGTGGAATGAATTTATATTACGATATAATAAAAAGGTACGCAAGATCACATTTTCTCCGCTCAATAGTTTCTCTCACACCCCCTTTCCCCTGTTCGCAGGCTTTCGCAAAGGGCTCGTGGTTCACGTTGGCCGAGCGGAAGAATGATGTTGAATTAGAAATGGGCGGAGGCGTCACACATGGACATTCTCATTGTCTCCATCATTATACTGATTACGCTTTTTCTGCTGATTACGGAAAGGATCCCCATCGATCTTACGGCCATTGGGATCATGGTTGCGCTCATTTTGACCAAGATTCTGTCCCCCATGGAAGCGGTTGCGGGATTCGCAAACCCCGCCGTCATCACCGTCGGCGCCATGTTTCTCATCAGCAGGGGCATGATCCGGACGGGATCCGTGGGTTTCGTCGCGCAGAAGGTCATACAGGTCTCTCGCGGCAAGGCAAAACTTGCCTTGCTCTTCACCCTGGTGATCGTCGGTATCGCCTCGGCCTTCATCAACAACACCCCTGTGGTGGTCCTTTTCATCCCGATCATTCTAAATTTGAGCTGCGAATATGATCTCAGTCCCTCAAAATTCCTGATTCCCGTCTCATACGCTTCAATACTTGCTGGCACCTGCACGCTGATCGGCACATCCACAAATATCATTGTGAGCAACTTGAGCGGGATGTATGGCTACGGAACCATTAGTATGTTTGAGCTTTCTTCCTTGGGCGTCCCCATTGCCATATTGGGAATTGCCTTCCTCTTTTTTGCGGCGCCTCGCTTTATGCCAGGTCACGCAGCGCCTGTATGCGAACTGGAAGATCGTGTGGACAGACGCTACCTAGCCGAATTTGTTATCCCACCAGACAGCGCGCTCATTGGAGAAAATCCGGTTCACGCCTTTTCTAAGAAATATACCACCTTTGAGCTCTTCGAAATAGCACGCGACTATCATGTCTTTTATCCAGAAAGGGATAAGGTGGAGATCGCCGCAAAGGATTTGCTTTTGGTCAAGGGTTCGCCTAATGACCTGGTTGCAATCCTTCGTGACAAACTCGTTGAATTGCCCCACGTGGCCGAAGACGTCCAATTTGCCGCTGAGGAAAAAGAATCCCTTATTGTGGAAATGATTATTCCTCCCCAATCTTCACTATTGGGAGAGAAGCTCCTGGAGACCCATCTTCAAAAGGATCCCGAGATTCATATCATTGCCGTAAAGAGGAGAAGTTCTCTTTACACAGAGCAGAGAATTCAGAATCTGAAATTGAGAGTGGGCGATATCATCCTGATTTGGTGTCCGGGAGAGAAGCTGGAAAGGATGCGAGGAGAACCGGACTTCATTATTGTGGAAGATGTGCATCATGAGATCATTCACAAGAAGAAGGCGCCTTTTGCTATTCTTGTCTTTCTGGGATTGATCGTGGCCGCCAGCACGGGAGTGGCTGACATCATGGTCTGCGCCCTTGCTGCCGCTTTTTTGATGATTTTGACCGGGTGCCTTCAACTTCGAGACGCCTACCGGTCTATACAAGGAAACGTGTTGGTACTCATTGTGGGCGCCATTGCATTGGGAACGGCCATGGAAAAAACGGGTGCCGCTCAATATTATGCGGAAAGCTTTTTAGGACTTTTTCGTGGGGCAACCCCTGAGGTTATTTTGGCCGGCATCATCCTGCTCACCAGTATAAGCACCCAGATTTTGAGTAACAACGCCACCGCCGTCCTCCTTGTCCCCATTGCCATATCCACCGCCCTTTCATTGGGCGTTGATCCAAAACCCTTTATCATAGCCGTTTGCTTTGGGGCGAGCGCCTGTTTTGCCACCCCCATCGGCTATCAGACCAATCTCTTGGTCTACGGACCGGGGGGATACCGCTTCAGTGATTACCTCAAACTCGGCATTCCCCTCAACCTGCTCGTCCTCATTGTAGGCACCCTTTTTATTCCGCTTTTCTGGCCTTTCTAGAAGGTTCAGGAGGGCAGAGTGTGCTGACCCAGCAAGTCAGGCGGGGTTTCTTGCCTATGGGCCGGAGCGAGAAAATAGCCAGAGGCGTTAACGGTGCGTCTCAGGAACGGGGCTGTGGATCAGTTCCTCGATCTCTTTGTCCATCTTTGACCGATAGTAGGTTACCCTCGATGGATTGGCCATGATCATGTCCAGCTGGCGGGTGTGAATGCTGAGATAACCCAAAATCTCTAGGCGCTCCTCCATGGTGTCTCTATCATAGTCCTCTATCCTGGCGAGGAGGTGGTCCTCTCTCAATTCCACGGTGAAGCCGTACCCTTCCAGAATATCCTTAATGAATAGCAATCGGAGGAGTCTTCGCTCAAGGTCTGCTGCTCCACCTTTGAACTGGAAACTGACGTAATTCTCACGCGCTCTATCGCTCAAGATGGTCTCGACGGTAGAAAAATGAAACCCGAGTCTGGAATGGAGGCTACAGTAATTCTTCGAAATCATAAAATAGTTGCGGTTGGCGAATTTGGAGGGCACGCCAACGGTCAGGGCCCTGTTTGTCGTTGCCTGAAACATGACCGACATAAATCCCCTGCCATCAACCGGTGGGGGACCTTCCCAAGGGAAGGCTGTAATCCCCTTCCAGAGGGCCAGCATGGGGATGGAAACAATATTGTCCAGTTGGACGTACCTGCCCTGCACTTCCTCTCTGAACCCATCATCCAGGTTCAGGACCCACCATTGCATGGGGACATTGCTGACCAGCTGTTTGCTGGAGCGCTCTGAAAAATGATGCTCCTTCCCGAATTTGAACATCTCATGCACGGCCTTTTCATGGCAGAAGCGAGTGATGTCATGAAATGTTTTGCAGTTCTTAGGATTGAATGAGGGGGCATCTGGGTTGAGGAGATGTAATGGGATGATATATTGAGCGGCACCTTTTAGGGCCTCGAAAACGGGAGTTCCCTCCATGACGGTTTTCGGCCTTTCTCTTCCCTCCAGCAGGGCATCGATCCGGCCATCGTAAATCCTACGAGCATCTGCATCCACCGTGATCACCCTGCCGTTCTTCAACTGATCCATGGCTCCCTTCACGCCAAAGAGGGCGGGAACATTGAACTCCCTTGCCACATTGGCCAGGTGTCCCGCGATGCTCCCCTTTTCAGTGATAACCGCCGTGGCCCTGTTCATCAGAGTCGCCCACCGGGGCAGGGCTTGGGCCGTTACAAGGACAGCTTCCCTTGGAAACTTCAGGGCATCCGCATCCCGCTTTAAGACAAAAACTGGACCCGACGCAGCGCCTGTACTGGCCGTGACCCCGCCGAGGAGTATGACTGGTTCCGTCTCCCCAACATCACCCATCCTTCCCGCTTCTTCAGGGACCCCCGTCTGCTGCAAAGGTCTGCATTGTAGAACCACAATGGAGCCATCACTGTGGATGGCCCACTCCATATCCTGTGGCACGCCGTAATAGGCCTCCAGCCTGATGGCCAAGCGGGCGATTTCCAGGGCCTCCTCATCACCCAAAGAAGGCATGTCACTTTCTCCTTCGGTCATATCCAGACGGCATACCCCTTCATCGGCATAACATATGAACTTTCTTTCTTTGATGGCAATCTCTTTTCTTTGGATCACCATGGGGTCCCCCCTGGAGACGATGAAAAGATCTGAGGTTATACTGCCGTCCACAACGGGCTTTGGGAGACCCCAAACCGAATTGATCATCACAGAGTCGTCGCTGAGATTCACAGGATTTCTGGAGTAGGCCACACCTCCCGAAACGGCATCCACCATGGGGAGCACGCCCACACACATGGCCACATCCTCGTCACGGATGCCGCGATTCAGGCGGTACGCCATGGCGGAAATGCCGTATTTACTGGCAACGATCTCCTTGTAGGTCTCAAAGATATGATCAGCGCTCACGTTGAGCTCTGAGCGATATTGACCCGCAAAAGAGGTCCCAACCAGGTCTTCTCCCAAGGCACTGCTGCGCATGGCGACCCTGATTCCTGCTCCCTCTTCCCTCTCTAACGTCCGATAATGCTCTGATATGGCCTCCTTCAGTTCTTCGGGGAGATCTGAACGTATGATGCGCTGTTGGATGGCAGAACTGAGGCTGTAAAGCTGGTCTAAATTCTCCACGTCCGTGGCCTGAATCAGCCTGTCAATCTCGGGTTCAAGATGATTATGTGCCATGAAACCCTGGTATGCGTGAGACGTGATAACAAACCCGTTGGGGATATTGAGTTGCATCCGGCTCTTGATCTCTCCCAAGTTTGCCATTTTGCTGCCCACCCGGTCTGCCAGGGTCTTGTCCACCTCCCGAATGGGAAGGACCAGCGGGCCTTCTTTTGGAAGCATCTTAGGGTATGCAAAAGGATTGATTCTTTTCTGAATCCCTCTAAAACGCTCATAGAGACCTTCGTATTTCCCTGGGGCCAGCTCGTTCAAGTGCTTTACAATTTGCCAAACGCTCGTGGAAGCCCTGGTGCAATGGGCTCGAACAAAATGTATCCCAAAAGGTGTGACCCCTCTCAGGGCCTCCTCAATCTCGGCCATGACGTCCAAAGCATTATGGTTGGCGTTCAAAAGAAGTCTGAATTGGTGATAACGAGCCTTAAAGGTAATGCGGAGTTCCTCGGCATCGAAGGATTCTCTCCCCCTCTTACCTTGTAATACGTTTCTGATCGTGTCCGTTATTCGACCCATACAAACTCAGGATACCCAAAAAAAGAGCCAAAGGCAAAGGTGACTGATCTTTGGCTCTGGCTCTTCATTGGGCAACAGCCTCTCAATCGTCAATCATCAATTAACAATCTTTTAGTGTTCCAGCCTCATGCCCCATCCCTCAAACATAAACATGATGGCAAAGCCGTACCACATGGTATACACCACGTAAAAAACGAGAGAGAAGATCACAATCCCAAAACGATCCCCGATCTTTTGAGGTTCAATCCGATAGTAGTTGTAGGAGGATTCTAAAGCCTTTTTCACAACCAGGGCTACAGCGTCGGCCTCCTTAAACTCTTTCTGTTTTTTCAGGTCCTTTTCCATCTCCTTAAAGGCCTTCCACCAGTTATAAAGGGCCCTCTTCTCATCGTATCCGTATTTCCCGGAGACCGTTTGCCCGTCGTTTCTATACATGGCATCTGAATCGGCCAGGGCGTTTTCAAGGATCTTGCCCAGATCACCGGTTACCTTCAGCTGGGAATCTGCGGCCATGGCCTCCGCACTGCTCGCCCTGAAAAGCGAAACTGTCTGCTCCGCCTGCTTATTGTCCGTCATGTTTAGGGTAACACTCACGGCATTGCCTTTGAATTTGTCCGTCTCTTCCTTTACGTCTGGAATGTAGTAGGCAGAACCTTTAGATATGGAATTGTATAAATTGTCCAGATAATCCAGCCCGTTTTGCCCATGGTAGATAGGTGAAAAGAAGATGATGAGCACGATGATGAACGCAACTATCATGCCAAAACCGCCATAAAACTTTCTCTTATTCGCCAGCATCATACCACCTCCTCTCCCTTAAGAACCCCTAAGTTTGCAAGGAAGGTGTAAATCACCCAGACTGCAAATCCGCCGAGGACGATGAAAAAGGCGTACACGCCGATGCTGTCTAAAACGGCACCCGTCTGTTTCGAGATGGGAATGACACCCATATCCCCCAGTTTACCGGGCAGGGCAAAGATCCGGTTCACAAAACCCGCCAGCACGGCCATGGCGTAAAAACCACGAATGGTGATTCCTTTCACCACCCTGGTGACCATGGCTCCGACCTGTATGCCAAGCAGCGAACCCAGGAGCATGCCCATCGCCAATGTATAAAAGACGAATCCATAAATGGCGTACTGGCTAATGGAGGCATATCCCGCTGTAAAGATGATCTGAAAGATGTCCGTTCCCACCGTCGTCATGGAGGAGACGCCCAGCATATAGACGAAAATGGGAAACGTTAAGAAGCCACCACCCACGCCCATAATGCCCGCTGCCAGCCCCACCAGGACGCCGCTGAGCACCAGAAATAACCATGAAATGCTCCGACCTCCGGGAGTAAAGTCGTAATCGAATTTTATCATAGGGGGTAGCTTCATGGCCTGGAGTTTCTGGGGCAGATTGCCCATTTCGACCCCTTCCACTTTTCCTGCAGGAACCTCTTCTCCACCCACGCCATGGAAGTCTTTGCCCGCCTTTACTTTTCTCGCCCTGATAAAATCCGTCATGGCGTAGATGCCCAAAAAACCCAACATGCAGGCGTAGACGGTCGTAATAAAGGCATCGCTCAGAACCGGGTTAATCTCGTAGAGGAATCGATTGATCAAGCCGCCAGTGGTCGCTCCGATGATGGCACCGATCAAAAACACCACAGCCAGCGGCACAGACACATTGCCCAGTTTTCTGTGAATCGTACTCCCCATAATGGCCTTGGCAAAGATATGGAAAAGATCTGTGCCAACGGCCAGTATCCCTTTGATCCCTGCGCTCATCAGGGCAGGGGCGATGACGAATCCACCCCCGGCACCAATGCATCCGGTGATGAGACCGGCAATTAAGCCGATAAGTATAGATACAACGAAGATAAATGTTGAATAAAAGGCGGGGCTGTATGCCTTCTTCCCGCCCAGGACATCCGGTAGGACTTCGCCCATCTCATCGGCAAATGCAATTCCCCCAAGTATGACGGGGACAAGGAGTAAGCCGAGTATAATTAATCGCCTTTTATCACCAAGTATAGTGTTGGATACATCGAGTTCCCATCTTGCATGGGCTCTAGCCCCCATCACCATAAATCTGCCCCATGCCCTTAAGAAATTCATTTCCCCTCATCTCCTTTTTTAAGGGTTCCGACGTGACAAGTCGTCACCGCGCCCTCATTTCAATGGCAACCACGCGACCTCATCCACAAATTCGAGCCAGCATCCCTATCCGTCTGTGTTCATCACCCCCTCCATTCTCTTGATTTTTTGTTTCTTTATGGACACCCTTTCGTAGGCATCTTGTACTTTGTAAAGGAGTTCATCCATACCTATGGGCTTCATGAGATAGTCAAAGGCCCCCAGCTCCATGCCCTTGATGGCCACCTCCGTGCTCGCGTGCCCGGTCAGCAGGACCACCTCTACCAGTGGATGACGGCGCCTGATCTCCTTCAAGGCCTGAATCCCATCCATGCCCGGCATCTTGACGTCCAAGACCACCACGTCCACCGGACTTTCCTGCAAGAGTTCAAGGGCTTCCTCCCCACTTTTGGCCCCAATAACCTTTACATCTCGCTTTTCCAGGCGCTTCACCAACGTTTCCAGAAAATCCTCCTCGTCATCCACGATCATGACACTCAGATTATCCACTCCCATCACCTCCCTTGATGAACCGCCGCAGTGGTTTCTTCTGCCACAGGCACGACACCTCTAATGCCCACATCGTGTAATTATTCACAAGGCCTTCTACCTAATTCTTATTCTGGTGTCAAATAGAACCGTCATAGGGGTAATAATTTTTCTTTCAAAATAGATAGTTTTGATAGAATTTAACATAAGATGGCTTATGATTTTAACTCTTTACTACTCTTAATAACCCTGTATTCATTTGAAGAATAATAAAATCTGGAAGGTGGATTATGTGCGAGAAAAAAAGATGATTCGATCGTAGCGGTGGATACGGTACATGGAACGGATGATGAGATAGGCCCCAAGAAAGACAAGGGCC
>CP070840.1:4105333-4117595 GCA_020342025.1 Deltaproteobacteria bacterium | reverse complement strand
GTCCGGTGCTCTCTTTTCAGGCCCATATCTCAAAAAGAGTTCCACCGGACTTGGCAGTGACTGCAGATTTGAGGGTTTGCGCCACAGGACTTCTGGCAGAATATGTCGTGGCGTCAAGCAACGGCCATTGTAAAACCCTCAAATCTGAGGTCACCTTCTCTGAGCACAATAGATATGGGCCTGAAAAGAGAGCACCGGACAGAATCGTTTCACGGATTTGAAAGATCTAAATGTTACGAAAATTGAGGAATGACCACACATTCCTTGTAGAGATCATCCCCTTCGCCCCTCTGCCGTGCGGGCTAACTTGTGACTTGACAGGAGGAAATCATTTCTTTATACATTTTTGCCCGAGAGAGACTTAAGGGGTGCCCTCAATGATTCATGTAGAGAATCTGACAAAATATTTTGGGGATCTTTGTGCCGTTGATCAGATCGACCTGGACATCCAAAAAGGAGAGATTCTCGGCCTCCTGGGTCCCAACGGGGCTGGGAAAACCACCACACTGAGGATGCTGACCGGCTTCCTGAGACCCACTTCAGGGACCATTCGCGTCAAAGAATACAATATTGAAGAACATTCCTTGGAAATCAGGAAACTGCTCGGATACCTTCCCGAAGAAGCCCCCTTATATCACGACATGCTGGTCTATGATTACCTGAACTATGTGGCAAATATCCGTCAATTTGAGAAAAAGAATAAGCTTCCCCGCATCCGCCACATGGCCCAGCTCTGCGGCCTCAATGAGGTCATGCATCAGCCCATAGGGGAGCTCTCAAAGGGCTACAAACAACGGGTAGGCCTGGCACATGCCATGATGAACGACCCTGAAATCCTGGTCTTTGATGAGCCCACCTCAGGACTTGATCCCAACCAGATCGTTGAGATTCGCGAAATCATCAAGCAGATCGGAAAAGAGAAGACCATCATTTTCTCCACCCATATCCTTAGTGAAGCTGAGGCGACCTGCGACCGGGTCGTTATTATCAATCAAGGGAAAATCGTTGCCGATGGAAATATGGAGAGCCTCAGGCAATCGGCCCTTGGCGAATACCTCATCCATCTCTCATTGCAGAATGCAGATTTTGAGGCGGTCCAGAAGAAATTAGGGTCCATAGACGGAATTGTGAATATCGAGTCCGTCGAGGAGGACGAGGGGACGGTTGCTGTAAGAATCGCCTGTCGGTCTTCCGCCGACCTGCGGGGTAGTCTGTATGAAAAGATAAGGCAAACTGATTGGATTCTCCTGGAGTTCTATCAGGAGACCCAGTCCCTGGAAAAGATATTTCAGAAACTGACTCGGGAAGATTGAAGTATCCTGACCTGGTATTGCCTATGCCTCCTGGAGTAAGGCTTCGGCTCCTTGCCATTGCAACGTTCTTGCAGTGAGGGATTAGTGGAGTAGTGGAGTAATGGAAAAAACATCTTTTACCATTTTCATAAAATAACAGATCGTTAAGGAGTATCATGACTTCAAATCCATTCATATTTTACTACGAGAGCAGTACTCCAACACTCCATTACTCCAACACTCCGTCTCTGATCGAACCACACCCATTTATCCCTGACCACGCCCAAAGGACGTGGCTTAATCAGTGAGACAGTTAATATGCGCCAAGCCACACATATCTTCAAGAAAGAATTCAGGAGCTACTTTGTATCTCCAATAGCCTATATCGTCATATCCATCTTCCTCGTGGTGACGGGATGGTTCTTTTTTGCCACCTTTTTTCTCCTTAACCAGGCCAATCTTCGAAACTTCTTTGCCCTGCTCCCTATCACCTTCTCTTTCGTGGTTCCGGCTATCACCATGCGCCTGTTTTCAGAGGAACTGAATGTGGGATCCTATGAGACCCTGCTCACCATGCCCGTTTCTTTTCGGGACGTGATTCTGGGCAAGTTTATGGCAAGTGTTGTATTCGTGGCCGCCATGCTGGTCCCCACCCTTGCCTATCCCATTACGATATCACTTCTTGGCCAACTGGATTGGGGACCGGTCTTGGGTGGATACATGGGTGCTATCCTCCTGGGTGCATCCTTTTCTGCTGTGGGCCTCTTTGCCTCCTCCCTTACCCGAAATCAGATTATCGCCTTTATCGTAAGCATGGCCATCTGCTTCAGTCTGGTTTTAATCGATAAGATGCTTTTCTTCCTGCCCTCCACCCTACTCGAGATTCTTGAGTACCTGGGGGCGGACTTTCACTTTCAGAACATCGCTAAGGGCATCATTGACTCAAGGGATGTCATCTACTTCTTCAGCCTAATTTTTGTTGGTCTTTACGCGACGCACTTCGCCCTTGAGGAAAAGGATTAGGGGCAATAGGGATGGGCGTGAGAGGCACATCAGAAAGATATATCAAACTGCTGGCCTACCTGGCTGTGGTCGTCCTGATCAATATCGTGGGCACAACGCTCCTTCTGAGATTTGATCTGACAAAGGAGAAAGTCTATTCCATTTCCAAGGCAAGCCGCCGCGTCGTTTCCACGCTCTCAGAACCCCTGACCATTAACGTCTTTTTTACAAAGAACCTTCCTGCGCCCCACAATAACACAGAGCGATATCTACACGATCTCCTGCAAGAGTATTCCAATTACGCGAACCCATATTTCAACTACCGCTTCTACGATGTGAGTCCTGAGGAAGGTGACATCAGCAAGGAGGCGAAGGAAAACCAGACCCTGGCAAGAAATTATGGCATCCCACCTGTTCAGCTTCAGGCCATTGAAAAAGATGAGGTGAAGTTTCAGAAGGCTTACATGGGATTGGTCCTCATCCATGGTGATCTTATGGAACGGATCCCCACGATTACTTCCATACAAGGGTTGGAATACAGGCTGACCATGGCCATGCAAAAGCTGAACAACAAAATCAGCGCCCTTCTGGCTCTAAAAGAAAAGATAAAGATCAGACTCTTCCTCTCCTCTTCCCTGGAGCAGGTTGCCCCTTATATGCGGCTAAAAGATCTTCCGGCCCTTCCCGACAAAATAGAAGAGATAGTCAGAAAACTGGATGAGAAGCATTACGGGAAGCTGGAATTTGAATATCTGAATCCCTCGAAGGATGAAAATCTGGCCGCCCTGGTCAGGAAATACAATCTTATGAATCTAAAATGGCCAGCCCTCTCTGGGGCTAAGATAGAGCCGGGTGAGGGGGCCATTGGCCTTGTCATGGAGCACAGGGAAAGGGTGGTAACCATCCCATTGATCCGTGTTTTGAGGCTGCCACTCATCGGGACGCAATACCAATTAACTGATCTTCACCGGATGGAAGAGGCCATTGGCGAGAATCTGGAATCACTTATCGACATCAACGAGGACCTGGGCTACCTCGCTGATCACGGAACCCTAGATCTGTTAGGCGCATCCCCAGCGGAGCCTGCGGGGCAACGAAAGCCGGATACCCTAAGAAAATTCCAAAACCTAATCTCCCAAAACTACACCATCAAGAGAGTCCATCTGAAGGATGACCCTATCCCTGACAGCTTCAACTGCCTTGTCATAGCCGGACCAAAAGAGAATTTTACTGATTATGAGCTCTTCCAAATCGATCAATTTCTAATGAGAGGGAAAACCCTGGCTATTTTTCTGGATAGGTTTAATGAGATGATGCCCCCTCAGCAGGGCAGTGCACGGCCTAGAGCGCCCCAAGGCCCCATGATTGTTCCTTTGGATACGGGCCTTGAAAAACTCTTGGCCCATTACGGCGTCAATGTGAGGAAGTCCTATGTGATGGATGAGAGCTGTTACAAACAGAGAATGCCAATGCAGTTTGGGGGGGGTGAACAAGCCATCTATTTTGCCCCATTGATCAAGAACAAAACCATCAACAACGATCCCAAGTTTATGAAGAACATCAAAGGGCTGGTGGTCCTGAAGATCTCGCCTCTGGAAACGGACGGCAAGCGAGTTGAGGAGATGGGCCTGAAGACAATACGACTCTTCAGCTCATCAGAGAGGTCATGGGAGATGGCTGACCAGATGAACCTCAATCCTATGTTCATCCGGCCACCCGGCTCGCCCGAGGAGTTCAAAAGCCTGCCGTTGGCCTATCTTTTGGAGGGGAAATTCACGAGCTATTTTGCAGGGAAGGATATACCGGAAAAAAAGACAGAGAGGACCGAACCCAAAATAGAGAAACCTGATGTAGACCTATCAAAAATTGAGAGTAAGGGTCAATTTCTGACTAAGGGAGGACCCGGCAAGATCTTTCTCATGGCCTCTTCAGAGGTGCTCAAAGACAATATTCTGGACGCGGAGGGAAAAACCCCCAACGCCATGTTCATCATGAATATCGTGGACTATCTCAACAATCGGGAAGATATCGCCATGATGCGGAGTAAAGAGCAACGCTTCAACCCCCTGGTGGAGACCGGAGCAGGAGTCAAAACACTCGTCAAGTCGTTCAACATTGTGGGGTTGCCCGTGCTGGTGGTGCTTTTTGGGCTCCTGGTCTGGTTCCGTCGGCATTCTCGTAAAAGAAGGATCCAGATCATGTTTCGAAACTGAAGGGATGGCTGCCCATGAAAATAAAGAAAGAATATCTGATCCTCTTTATCCTTATCATAGCTCTCTCCTTGTATCTCGTTCTCCGAAAACCCGACAGGAGCCACTATCGCCTGCCAAATATTTCTCAGGTTTCCACATCGGAAGTGACTCGGGTGGAGATCTCCAAGCCCGAAGGGACGATCCTGCTGGAGAAAAAGGAGGGGCTCTGGACCATTTCTCCTGAAGGATATCCAGCTGATGACGGCAAGATCAAAGGCATACTGGACACCATAGGGACGCTAACCTTGACCACCCTCATTTCGGAATCTAAAAGCTATGAACGTTACGATCTTCATAAGGAAAAGCGGATCGGTGTCAAAGCATGGACTGGAGATGAGCTAAAGCGGGAATTTGATGTGGGTAAAGTTGCCCCTTCTTTCAGCCACACATTTGTGAAAATAGCAGGGGACGAGCGTGTCTACCATGCCCGGGAGAACTTCAGGGGCAGACTTGACCAGACCTTAGAGAATCTTCGCGATAAGGCCGTTCTGAGATTTGAGCAGCAGGAAATCCAGAAGCTGGATATCACCAGGGGCGAGGATTCCATGACCCTGATACGAAAATCGCTGCCTGTGGAAGTGGCCACATCGAAGCAAGGTGAGACCCGAGACAGGGAACCACCCCAGGCGGAATCCATGTGGCAAACTCCTGAAGGCAAAGGGGTGGATGCATCCAAGTTAAAAGAATTGTTCGCCACCCTGTCTAGGCTGAACTGTAGCGCCTACCTTGAAGGACGTAAAAAAGGGGATTTCACAGATCCCGTCTACACCATTCAACTGCAGGGCGCAAAAGCATATACACTGTCCCTATTTGAAAAGACAAGAAAGGAGGACAAGACCCGCCCCGCTGTCTCCTCGCACAACGCCTTCCCTTTTCTGTTGCCCGATTTCCAGGCCAATCGCATCATGATCCCCCCTGAGGAGCTTCTGAGAAAGCCGGACGAATCGAGTTAATTTTCCAAATGGTAAAGCCTTCAGGCCCCCATATCATCAATATCTTTCAGCCTGCAATGATGGCTATACCATGTGTATATTCATCCCAGGTCATTGAAGGCATCCCAGATACTTCCGATCAGGTCGCCAGGGATACCTACGGCGTCGGAACGTTCACAATCGGCGACCGTACTCCAAAAAATCACTGTGCGTGACCTATTTTGCGGATTCGTCACCTTGTACGCCCCTTCAACCTTCTCATCCTCTTCTGTAATCTCTAATTCGGTTACAGGTTTCTCATAGGCTCTGCAGTACTGGTTATACCAGCCTTGAATCATCGCTTTTGCCCGCTCTAAGGGCACAGGCGGTTTCATGCTATCCTCCTTGAATGAGAAACTTGGGGTCAAAATTTTATATTTGCTCTATTTTCTAAAGTTTTGCAAGGAATGAAATAGCACCAAAAGTGGCGGCTTGATTACGAACCCTGAAAGGGTCTCTGTATATCTCTCACAGAGCCCTCAGAGGCGCAGAAAATTTAATTAGACAGGGGGATGGACAGGATCTCTTTGATCATCGACTGGACGATAGCTTGAGCGCCCCGTGAAACGGGGTCTCCCAATATTTTCACAAAATTCTTAAAATGTTCTCCGGGTTCTCCCTCCGGGGCGTAGGCCCTCCGAGCCGGAGGCTGCATGCTCGAACGACCCGGAGCAAGGCGTGGGGGAGTGGGCGAGAGGAAAAGCGGAAAGGTATATTGTTCGGTAAGAGTTGGGAAACCGGGATCAAATGAAAGAAAAAGGTTATCAGGATTACTTCTCTGCGAGGAATTTCTCTACTTTTCCTTTTGTTTTTAGTTCCTCAATGTACACAGTTATTTCCTGCTGAACTTTTTCGTCCTTAAGATATTGTTGAAGCCTCTCTTTTATGTCCACATAAGCAACGACCGTTTCAGGCTTTTTCTCCATGACTTTGATGAGGTGGTAGCCGAACCGGGTCTCCACAACATCACTCAGTTCACCTATATCTAAGGCAAAGGCGGCATCTTCAAAGGGTTTCACCATCTGTCCACGTCCAAAATAGCCCAGGTCTCCCCCCTTGACGCTACTGGGTCCCTCGGAAAACTCTCGAGCCAAAGTGACAAAATCTTCACCTTTTAGCAATCTCTGCCGGAGTTCCTCAAGCTTTTTACGTGCTGCGGCCTTCTGCGATGCGTCCGCCTTGGGATCAACCTTCATCAAGATGTGGCTGGCCCGGACCTGTTCCGGTTGCTTGAACGAATCTGGATGGCTATCGTAATAGCCCTTGACTTCGTTTTCCGGAACCACAACTTTCTCAGCAATCTGCGTATCGATCAATTCTTGAATGAGCAGTCCCCTTTCAATCTGAGATTTTACCTCCGCCTCAGAGATTTTCATGCTGCTCAACCTACTCTTGAATTCTTCCTCACTGGGAAATCGGCCTTTTAGCCCCTCGTATTCCGCCTCCAACCTCTCCTTTTTGATTTTGATCCCCTTCTTCTGACCTTCCTGATAGAGCAACTCCCGGCCAATAAGCGTCTCGAGGACCTGACCCCTGATGGCAAGTAACTGGACCTCGGCCATGGGCCTTCCCATATTAGCAAAGCGTTGGCGGACAAGGTTCACTTCCCGGTCAAGTTCTTCTTGGGTGATGATTGATCCGTTGACAACCGCAACCTTATCTGAAGAGGCAGGTTTTCCTGCAGCGAATTCTGGCAGAGCCGTGCACATTAGAGCCGTCGCCGTGACCAAGACCCAAAGCCATATTTTCGTTCCTGTTTTCATTTTATCTACTCCTTCCAACTATATGAATAGCAAGGGAACCCACCTGAAATCCCTGTACCAGCCCTTCACACAGCCCGTGCCCAAACATAAATTCAGATCAGCTGTTCCCAAAATCATCGGGGTCCATCTTTTCCAAGATCTCCTGCCATTTTTTGCCCTCATCTGAGGTATCCTCTGGCTCGCTCTGTATATCTATCAGCATCGACTTGGTGAGGACCTCTTCCGCTGCAAAAATCGGCACCTCGAACCGCAAAGAAAGGGCAAGTGCATCGCTTGGCCTCGCATCGATGGAGATCTCTTTGCCGTTATGGGTGACATGGATCAGGGCAAAATAGGTATTGTTCTTGAGGTCACAGATCTCCACCCGCTTCACCTCCACATCTATTAGGTCCAGAATATTCTTGAGGAGATCGTGGGTCATTGGTCTTGCGAACTTGACACCCTCCAACTCACTGGCAATAGCGTTGGCCTCCAAAAACCCGATCCATATGGGAAGCGATCGTTCTCCGTCCACCTCCTTCAAAATCACGATGGGGCTCTGCGTTAAAGAATCAACCGCCACTTTAGATATGACCATTGGCCTGAACATTATATCTAACCCTTGCGATTCCTTTGTTCTTGTCTCATCCGCATAATTATCTGTCTTTGCAAACCGACAGTGGTTATGATCTCCTCTCCACTCTCCCAGCGGATGCGCATGGCGTTCCCCTCGATCGAAAGGACTTCATAGACGCCCTTCATGTTTTCGTACTTCTGCCCCACTTCGAACTGGATAATACTCATAATCAGAATCTCCTCCTTTCATTGATCCGTCTTTACACGATATTATGGGCTGAGAGGAAATGTACGTCCCACTTTACAGGTGCATCAGCAGGCCACGCCAAATGGAGGCCTTCAAATGGAATTGGGCGCTATTCTCTCATTAACTAATAGAAACGCCGTCCGCCGCCGCCTCTTCCTCCTCTTCGACCCCCTTCGCGGCGAGGACGAGCCTCACTCACTTTGAGCGTTCTTCCCTTCAACGTCGTCCCGTCCAGGCCCTTGACCGCGGCATCACCCTCATCCTTGGAGGGCATCTCCACGAATCCAAACCCTCTTGATCTGCCCGTATAACCGTCCTTTATAATTTTGGCAGATTCAACCTGGCCAAACGCCTCAAAAGCCTGCTGCAATTCCTCCTCGGTGAGCTCATATGACAAATTGCCGACGTAGATATTCATCAAAACCTCCTCCCAAAATTCAAGTATTCCCTCCGAATATGGGTCAAAACAAGGTGACCGGGAAATGACCGGTCTACAAAACAAGCCCTGCAAAAACTGGACTTCATGATCTTCGTCTTCCTTTACAGCACACAAAAAGCCAAAAAATCATGCAATGTCAACAACTTCTACGTCGAAAAACAATGTGTATCCGGCCAGAGGATGGTTGGCATCAAGCGTGATACTATCTTCTGTCAGATCTGTGATAGTCACGACGATGGGATTGCCATTCTGTTGCTTAATCTGGAGCCTTTGCCCAATGCTAGGTGTAATGTCGTCAGGAAACTCGCTTTTCTTGACCTCAACCACCAACTCATCTTGCTTTGCCCCATATGCTTCTTCAGGAGGGATCTCAATGGTCTTGGTATCTCCCACCTCCATGCCGACCACGCCTTTTTCAAAACCCGGGATGACCGCCTTATTCCCCACCGTGAATTCAAACGGCTCTTGCTCTCTTGACGAGTCAAATACGTCCCCGTTTTCCAGTTTCCCCGTGTAGTGCACTTTCACGGTATCTCCACTCTTTACTTTGCTCATGAATACCTCCTCTAGGTGTACGGGTTAGTCCAAAGGTACATGCTGACTTTCGTTGGACAAATAGCTAAGAAGGCCGATGCAAAAGCACGGTGGCTAAGAGTTTTCCGCTGCCCTTATCAGGTGAGAAGTCTAGACTCAGGCGAGTGAGGCGGGAGAACTTGGCCGGATGGTTTTGACATCATAATCATGTGTGCCCAAAGGTGGGCCCCAAAAAAAATGGAATGATGGCCTCATAATGCTATCAACAAGCACCTATCATCATTCGACAAATAATGACTATATTGTTAATATTTTATAATATTAGGGAAAATAATCAAGTTTTTTATGGTTTCTTTTATTTTCTCTAACTCTTCTTTCCATTTTTTCTCAGCCTCACCCTCGCCTTTATCCCCTGGATGCTAGAGTGCTTTGTGCTCGGCATGGGTCCGCAAGTATGCCCCTGGCTGGAAATGATGGTGATAAAAGTCCAGATTGAGGTGATGGGCCTGAAGATACGTGAGGCAGAAGAGGCCCGCAACAGTCCCTGGAAATTTACCCAAACGGTCATCTGAAGAAAAGGACTGTATTTGGGGAATTTTCGGCGAATAGGATTATCTGACTTGTATCTGCTTGATTAGTGTTGCTGCAAAAAGCTGATCAAGGCAGTGTTGAAGGCCTCAGCCTGCTCCACGTTGGAAAGATGGGCCGCTGCGGGCAACACCAAGAGTGTGGAACCCGCAATCCGCTGCTGCATGGCCTCAGCCGCAGCCACAGGCGTACCGGGATCCTCCTCCCCCACCATGATCAGGGTAGGAATTTTGATCTCGGATAGCCGCCCCAGATAATTCAGCCCACGAATGGCCTCGCTGCATCCAATATATCCATCTAATGGGGTGGAGAGGAACTGCTGTCGAATGAGCTCCACTTCTGGCCGGTTCTGCCTGAGAAAGGAGGGGGTAAACCAACGCCCAAGAGTTTCATCCACCAGGGCTTCTATCCCTTTTCCCCGAGCCAGGTCGATGCGCTCCTGCCAAATGGGCTGGGCCTCCGCTGGAAGGAGGGCAGCCGTATCGCTCAGCACAAGGTCTTCTAGTCGATCCGAGCGATTCAGGGCGAGGTATTGGCCTATCATCCCGCCCATGGACAGGCCCACGAAATGCACTCTCTCAATACCAAGGGCGTCCAACAAACCGAGGGCGTCCTCCCCCAGCATATCCAAGGTGTATTCGCCAGACGGGGCGTCGCTGCCCCCGTGGCCTCTTGTGTCGTAACGTAGAACCTGGTAGTGCGGCTCCAGGACCTCCAGCTGGGGATCCCACATGAATAAACTGGACCCCAGGGAATGGCTCAACATCACAACGGGCGCCCCCTGCCTGCCCGACAATTCATAATTCATCTTGATCCCATTCGCTTCAATCAGCATGAACCGCGCTCCCTTCTATGCTCTGGAAATTATTCTTCGCCGCCTTCTTTGTGCCGATGGCGCCCCTTGATCCGTTCCTCACGCAAGACGTCTACTGCTCCCGTTCCCTCAGGATCCTTCCATAACGCACGAGACCGGCCAGGGCGTTCACCGCTCTCAAGGGCTGGGGATAGAAAAGGAGTCCCGTGCCTTCCCTCTCTTCCATGACCTTTCTGCTCACACCCAGCTCCCCGGTAAAGTAGCTGATCACCAGGGGTTTTTCAAGCCCCTGCGCAAGCGCTGCCAAACCATCAGAAAAGAACGTCTTAAACGTGTCAGCGGGATCGGCAAGGAACAGGGCGATGGCATCCACATTGGGGTCTTTCAACACCGTGGTCACCGCGTCCTCAAAAAGCTCCTGCGTAAAGGCAAAACCTAAGTCTACAGGATTGCTCCGAATGACCTGGTTCCGCGTAGGCACCTTGAGCTTTTCCAGGGTCTCCCTTTCAAATTCTGCCAAGGAGAGGCCTTTTTCTATGCAAAGATCGGTCATCAGGATCCCAGGGCCTGCCTGGCCAGAGAGGACGGCCACCCTGTCACCCTTGGGTGGAGGCAATGTGGCCAAGGCCCTTGCCACATCCAAAAGCTGTATGGGGTCGTCCACTGGCACGATTCCAAATTGAGAGAATGAGGCCTGATACAGGGCGTGACGACCTGTCATGGCCCCGGTATGGGCGATGGATGCCTTCGCAATGGCCTCAGACTTGCCGCCTTTTAAGGCCACAATGGGCTTTCTCGAAATAATGGACTTGGCACTTTGGAGGAGGGAACCGGGCGCCTCCATACCCTCGATATAGAGGGCGATGGAATGGGTATCTGGATCCTGGTCCAGGTATTCAACCAGGTCTGAAAAATCCACGTCAGAGCGATTGCCTAGTCCCACCACCTTGTTGAGCCCGATCCCTTCATGGATCGCCGTGTACATGAAAAGATGGCAGACGCCCCCGCTCTGCCCGATCATGGATATTGTCCCTTTCCTCAGCAGGTTGAGGGCTGGGGAGAACGAGGCATTGAGATGGGCATGGGTGTGAATCATTCCGAAGGTATTGGGTCCGATGAGTCGAATCCCTTTTTCTTGCGCAAGACTCGCGATCTCTTTTTGCAAAAGTAGACCGCTGGGATCATCCATTTCCCTGAATCCAGCGCTGATGATCACTGCGCCTTTTGCCCCCCTATCAGCGCATTCAACCAAGACCGAGGCTACGGCGGATGAGGGGACCACCACGATGGCCAAATCTATCTGATCGGGCACTTCACTGAGGGATGCATACGTCCGTATCCCTCGTATCTCCCTGGTCTTTGGATTAATGGGAAAAACCTTGCCTGGATAACTGCCATGTATGAAGCTGCTCATGCACCAGCCACCCATTTTCCTCACATCCTCCGAGGCCCCCACGATGGCAACGGCCCTCGGGTTGAAAATCCGTTCAAAACTGTCGCTGCTGTTCATGACTCTCCTATACGGTTGCTGGCATTTGTGGCGCCCGTCCTCTCCATCCTCCGCAGTAATCTGCTACGGAGGATGGAAAGCCAGAGGATCGAAAGGCGAGTGAAGGGAGGTTAGAAAAAAACGCTGAGGTTTGTCAAGAAAACATGCGACGCCTTCTGATGCAAGGAGCGCGGTTCCAGTTAAGGAGAGCGGCCCAGGGTAAATTTCGTTGATGGCCTTCAAGTGAGAAACCTCGAGTCCTTGACTCCTGTGGTTTCGTTCCCTAATATATTTCCTTAAGAAGGAAGGACGTTTT
>CP070840.1:4096843-4105233 GCA_020342025.1 Deltaproteobacteria bacterium | reverse complement strand
GGGGTTGTCCCAGGTCAGCAAATAAATCTTTGAGCTGTTCAGCGAAGGAAAGGACAGAATGACGGGAGGCCTGAGGCGCACCGGAGAGGTCCTCATAGGAGACCCCAGCTGCCGCCTCCAAGGGCAGGCCTCCGGCAACAATGTGTGGGAATTTGTCCTGGTTTTTTGAGATGGCCAGATCAGCACCTTTGGGATTCTTCAGCAGGGGCATCAGCAGTTGCAGGAAGAGCAGAATTTCCTTTAAAGTCACGCCGCGGCGAAACACGAGCCGCTGAAGTTTCATGGCCTCCAAGCCCTTGATAAACTGGGCAAGATTTTCGCTGAGCTCAGGTAAGGGCATATTCTGCACCACCGCCTCGCCCTTGAAAAAGACCATTGTGAGCGTGGGATGCTCTTGCAGATATGTGGTCAAACCTTTCAAGAGATCGCCCGCTTTTTTTTGGGTTTCAGGGTGTTCCGGTGGGTAAAGGGAAAGGGCTCGAATGCCGGCCGCCAGGTTGACACAGACGTTGGTAAAGAGGGTATGCGACTTCTCATTCTTGGATTCTGCTGTCATGCTCGCTCCCCTTGGATTGAATCAGTTCTTGGCAGAGGGTTTGGAGATCTCCAGATCCCTCGTTTGCAATCCGTCGCAAGGCTTTGCGGGCCTCCTCAGTTCCGATTTTGGCCATGGCCTGTGCAGCGGCCAATTGAAAGGCCTTTGTTTTCTTGGACCTCAGCAGACCCTTTTGAACAAGGATTTGTTCAAGGCGAGGGACGGATCGGTCTGCTCGCAGATGTCCGAGTGTACTTATGGCTTTTATTCGGATCTCCTGGTTCTGGTGGTCGAGAAGGGGTTCCACGGCAGTGCCCAGTTGCTTATCCGAGGAGAGGGCAACCAGGTCGAGGAGTCGTGGTAGGGCCCGGGCTGGCGCATCTTGGAGCCGCTGGCTCAGGGTCCTGCTCAATCTTGGACCCAGGCTTGCCAGTGCGGTGGAGAGCCAGTGGGCCTGAGGGCTCTCATCCGCTTCGAGGTCTATGAAGACGTCCGCAAGAAAACCCACCGTCTTTTCCGGAAAAACCTGGGATATGGCGTCAATAGCAGCGGTCTCCTTTGATTCGTATGTGCTGCAATCCTTCATGAGATCCTTTATCACTTCTCCAACCTCTTCGGCACTTAACTGGGCGTTCATGGTTTTTCTCGCCGAGGCCTCGTCTGGGAGATGGGTGAGAATGATGAAGACCGCACGCAGCAGGGCCCCAACGGCCTTAAACTTTTCCCGACTCAAGAGCTGGCGTATAATATCTCCCAGGCTCTCCAGCAAATGGGGAATAAAAGGCTCCACCTGAGGAGGATGAGGATGGCGAAGAAGGTCGATGATCAGTCGAGCTTTGGCTGCTATCAGCGGCTCGGGGGCCATGGTTCTGAGGAGGCGAGCCATCTCCTCATCTTCTCCCATGGGGGCCTTTATTTGGAGGGAGGCGGCCAGGGACTCGATCTCCTTTTGGTATTGTGCATTGAGTTGTTCTGATTCTTGTTGCTGGAGACAGAGTTCTTCCAGGTGCTGCCAGTGACTGAGCCTTCCGGGCTGAAACTCCATGGTCGCCTTATACATTTCCTGGCGAATCACAGGCAAAAGCAGACCCGGGTCACGGTATCTGGCAAGGGCCCTTTGAAATAGATTGTTAAAACACTGTGAATTGGCCCCAGCGTCCTTCAGGGCATCGGCCAACAGATGAACGAGGTCGCTATCAGATATGTCTTGAAAGATCTCCTGGAGGAAGTCACCCTCTTTCGCCTCTGTACCGTCGGGCGGTATGGAACCCAGTATCTGAATTTTGAGCTGGGGCTCTAAGGATTCAAGGATGTTTCCCACATGAAGCGCCAATTGATCCCTTTTTTCCGGGGAAATGCTTGCCAGTGTGTCACCCAGGTTCTTGATGAAGTTACCCAAAAGCGTTCCGCGCTGGGAAGAGGCGGCCGTTTCCTTCCCCTCCTTCATATCTGAATCCATCTGGAGGATTAACCGCTTTAATTCCTCCTTATCTTCGGAGAGGCCCTTGAGCCGTTCAACCGTCTCCGGGTCAAGGCTGACTGCTCCTGCGGCCTCGGGCTGGAGAATGAGCAGTCGCCACATGGATTCTTCATCGCTGGATTGGGCCAGCTGCGTAGCCGCCATTTGAATGGTGGAGAACACGGTGTAATCCAGAAATCCCAGTTTCACATGCTGAATGTTCTCACGAGCCAATGCCTCAGGAATCTCATCTCCTTGCCCCTGGCGGGCACCCGCCAAAAGCGCCAGAAAAGATTCCATTTCCTGGGAAGTTATTCCTTTATCAAAGAGCACGTGAGAGATTCTGAGGGCGTGAAAGAACTCCAGGAATTTCTGAAAATGAGTATCCTCAGCCTGATAAAACGTCCCCTCTAGAAACAGCGTATCCTTGGCGCACCCGAGAAAAAGGGAACTGCTATGGGCCAACGCGTTGCCGAGAGATAGATACACCTCTTCAATATTTTTTTTGAAGAGTTCGTGGTCGGTTGCATAGAGACGGGCCGTATTGAGGGCGCGCATTAAGGCAGCGACAAAGTCCAGGATCTCCTTGGGTGGGGTCTCGTGCTCTAGGGGCTTATCGGTTTTCATTGTTAAGTGGAAAGGATGCGAAAAGGACTCGCCTACGATGTGTATATGATAGGATATATTGGGCCTCATGTCAATGAAAAAACACAGTAAAATTCGGTAGTTGTGGTAGTTCAGTCAGAATGAGCGCGGTTACAGCGATCTCTTTCATGGAGAGGATTTATGTTTCGATGGCCAAAGCATTGTGCTAATAGATAGGCATGGGAGACGACTGTGGGGATATTGCCATAAGGCAGAAAACTTGAGCCCATATCCCATGAGGGATCTGTGGGAAAGATAGGTTATCTTCGGTTCTTCGTATGAAATGGTTAATCATAAATAAGGAGAGATGACTATGGATTCAAGGATGAAGTCTCTTTGCGCTGTGGGGGTTCTACTCCTCTTGATCCTGGGTTGCGCATCCCTTCAACCCAAACCTCCTGTGAATCGCGATTCTGTGAAACCAGGCAGTGTGGTTCAGCGGGGGGACAAACGATTCCCATTACTCGGCACCCCCATCTCCATCGGGGATTCGCTGCCTTCAGTGAGCCTAATGGATGCCATGACCATGAAGGAAGTGGATTTGTCCCAGGAAAGGGGGAAAGTCCTTTTTCTGAATATGGTGCCATCTCTGGATACGCCGGTCTGTGATGCACAAACGCATTACCTGGGAGAGGAGGGAGATAAGTTGCCCGATCTGGTAGAGAGGATTACGGTCAGTCGAGATACCCCTTTTGCCCAGAAACGTTTTGCAGAAGAGGCAAAACTCACAGACCTTCGGTACCTGTCCGACTACAGGGAAGGGGACTTCGGTAGATCTGTGGGGCTCCTCATGGATGGTCTCAGGCTATTGGCACGCTCTGTGATTCTGGTGGATACCCGCGGGAAGGTTCGATACATCCAGGTTGTGCCTGAAATAACACACATGCCAGACATGGAAGCAGCGTTTCTCAAGGCCACTCAACTGGCTAAAGAAAAATAGTGGCCAAGCCCGGATCTGATTCCTGATCCGGCATTGTCCTCCTTTCTCCCTCCGGGCCGTAGGCAAAGCCATATCTAAGACCTTTGGAGGCGATGACTTAGAGGAATGGTGTATGGATAAGGAGCAAGATGGGGAAAAAGGTACCCAGTAAACGCCGCATCAGGAGTGACGTCTCCCTATTTTTTGAGCCCCGCAGCATTGCGGTCCTTGGATCCCTCAGGGAGGGATTCTTTGGCGGTTATGTGGTCATAAAGTCCCTGCTGAATGCGGGCTACAGCGGTAAGATCTATCCCATCAACCCCACAAATCACTCGGTCCACGGCTTGCGGGTTTACCCTTCAATCGGGGAGGTTGGTGCAGACATAGACCTGGCTCTCATCATGATCAATGCGCGAGCCGTTCCCCAGGTGTTGGCAGAATGTGCGGAGAGGGCCATCAAGGCCGTCATTTTAGTGTCGGACGGTTTTGCGGAAAGGGACCAGGAGGGTGCTCTTCTGCAAAATAAAATCGTGGAATTTGCCCAGGAGCGGGGCATTCGAATTATCGGTCCCAACACGGCAGGCATTGTGAATACCTCCAACGGACTCAATCCCTGCCCCTATGAAGCGGGGTACTATAAACTCAAGGCGGGCTCGGTCGCCATCTGTTCCCAGACAGGCATGAGCAACCCGCAGGCGTTTCCTTATCCCGATCTGGGTCTCGGGGTAAGCAAGATCTGCGATTTTGGGAATAAATGCGATCTGGACGAGTGCGATATGCTGGAATACCTGGAAAAGGACCCCAAAACCAGGGTGATCAGCATGTACCTGGAAAGTATCCGAGATGGGCGAAGGTTTCTTGAGGTCTGCAGGAGAGTGACCGCCCAAAAGCCCGTTCTCATTTTGAAATCGGGAAGGACACGGGAGGGGGCAAAGGCATCAGAATCACACACCGGCTCCATGGCCGTTGATGATAAGATCTTTGAAGCGGCCTGCAGCCAAGGGGGCGTTTTACGTCTTGGAGAATTTAATGAGCTTTTCCATTTGCCCAAAATCTTTGCCATGCAACCCCTGCCACGAGGGAATCGGTTGGGTATTATCAGTTATACGGGTGGGGTGGGTGTGCTGGCTACGGACGAAGGGACAAAATATGGCCTGGCTCTCACCCGTTTAGGGCCGAAAACAAGCGAAATACTCAATGGGATCTTTCCAGGATTGGGCGTGATCCCCGTGGACATCGGGCCCATGGCCCCGGTCGTCAAGGATTTCTTGTCTCTTTATCCCAGGATCCTTAAATCGGTCATGGCCGATGAGAACGTGGACGCCCTGTTTAATGTCTTGTGGGCAGACTCCACCGGAATGAGCATAGAATCCTATATTAAGGCCTACGAGGAGGTGAAGGGGCACGACCAGAAACCCCTTGTGAGCTGGGTTTACGGACCAGACAAGGGGCTTGTGCGTGATACGGCAGAGCGTCTGGAAAACTTGGGGTTCCCCGTGTTCAGTGATCCTGAGACAGCTATCAAGGCCATGGGCCTGGCCTTCCGATACGCCCAGATCAAGAGCAGGAAATCTGGGGAATGAGGCCGGCCTCACCCTTGAATAAAACGGATTAATCAGGTAAGGTGTCTGGGGGTGTGAGAAATGAAAGTTGCAGAATGGATGGTCAAAAACCCAATTGTCGTCACGCTGGATCAGCGGGTTCAAGATTGTGTGGACCTGATGAGAGAGCATTCCATCCGCCACCTGCCTGTGGTGGATAATCAAAAACTCATCGGGCTTGTGACAGAAAGCGACTTGCGGGAGGTATTTTTGGCTTCCCTGGTGGAGGACCTCACCATTGAGGGGGTTATGATCACCGAGCCCTTGACCGTCACACCGGATACAGAAATAGAGGATGCCGCCAAGCTCATATATTATCACAAGATCGGGGGCCTCCCCGTTGTGGATGATTACGGTGAAGTTGTGGGTATCCTCACTGTGGCCGATCTCGTGGAGGCGTTCATCGAGTTGATGGGTCTCCTGAAATCCAGCTCAAGGATAGATGTGATTCTGGGGGATGATCCCGAGGCCTTCGAGCGTGTCTCAGGGCTTATCAGAAGCAACGGAGGGGAAGTGATAAGCGTCGGGATTTCAGGAAAAGATCTCGGAGCAGAGCGCACCTATTTCTTTCGATTAGAAAAGTGCGACGTGGACACCATTGCCCGTGCTCTCCAGGAGGCTGGCTTCGAGGTGGTCTCTTCTACAGCCTAAGCCTTACCTGTCGCACGTCTCAAATTGCGTAGATCACAAAAAATCCCGCCTCGCCGTCCAGGCAAGAAGACCGTTTACCACCCCAACCAAAATCCTCATCACAGAGTGATTGGACAGGTAGTAGAGAGGCCGTGATTCGTTTGGGAAACATGGCTGCCTGCCCTCCACATCTCTTGCTAAGACCTGTATTTTCCCCATGTTGCACCTTGTCGAATGATAAGAGAGCACTGAAACGACTTATTCATTGGGTTTGGAAGCAACCTCCCTATCCCATGACTATGGGACTAAATCACATCTTAGAGGATAGGGCTATAACCAAGAATAGGATCATCAAGAACAGCGAAAAATTGATAAGGTTGTTTTTCATTGGATTCTCCTTCTTGACAGCATAGAGCCATCTTTAGCTGGCTTTCATTTATTAGCTTGTCCGATTTAATCTTTTGAAAACCATTTAAGCAATATGCGTACCGGCAAAACTCTGTCGGCTAATAAGTATAAAAATCATATAGTTGTATACGCAGCCCAGGTAAGGGCTTCATTCAAGACCAGCGTTTTGTGTGGCATTTTTGCCACATTCCTGACTCCTGACCTTTTCCGTTTCTCGCCGAAATCTTCGGGTGGGAATGTGGGGGCGCGGTATAGATTGGAAACCTAAACCTTTGTGGGGTTATGGGAAGTCAACGAAATACAAAACCGGCATTTATAGTGAAATTGGTCACATCCAAAATATGGACATTCTCGCCAAAAAAGGCTATTCTGGAAACAGTCAATAAATCTGGCACCCAATCAAACCAGCAGTATAACCTTGACCTTCTGGAGTGCGTTATGAAAAAAGATCTACCAGAGGGTGGAGCAAGAAAAGCCTTCAGGGGATTTTTATACCCACTTGGAGGCTTTTGTATCTGGGGAGGTGATCTGTGAACAACGAAGACATCAAGCGCAAGCTGAGCGCTATCCTCAGTGCTGATGTCAAAGAGTACAGCCGACTGATGAGCCAGGATGAGGTGGGTACCATTCGTACCTTAAAGGCCTACAAGGAAGCAATGGGCACAGTGATTCAGCATTATAAAGGCCGTGTGGTGGACGCTGCCGGTGACAACCTTCTGGCTGAGTTTGGCAGCGTGGTGGATGCCGTGAATTGTGCCGTCGAGGTCCAGCGGGAGCTTGCAGAGCGAAATGAAGAGCTGCCTTATAGCCGCAGGATGGAGTTTCGCATCGGCATCAATCTGGGGGATGTGGTTGAAGAGGAGGGGAGGATCTACGGAGATGGCGTCAACATCGCTGCTCGAGTAGAGAGCCTGGCCGAAGCAGGGGGCATTTGCATTTCCGGAACGGTCTATGATCAGATCAAGAATAAACTTGGATTTGAATACGAGTTTCTAGGAGAACAGGAGGTCAAGAACATTGCGGAGCCCGTGCGCGTCTATCGCGTTCTCTCTTTCCCTGGTGCTGCTGCCCACAGAGTGGTTAAAGCGAAAACTGCTGTGGGGAGGACATGGCGTAATGTCGCTTTGGGCATAGTGGCTGTAATCGTTCTGGGAGCGGCGGTAGCGATCTGGAACTTGTACATCCGTCCTGCTCGTCCCCCGGTAGAGGTCGCCTCCGTAGAGAAAAAAGCCACACCACTAGAAGATAAGCCCTCCCTTGCCGTGTTGCCCTTCGTCAACATGAGCGATGATCCCAAGCAGGAGTATTTCAGCGATGGTATAACCGAAGATCTCATTACCGATTTGTCAAAAATCGCCGGCATTTTTGTCATCGCCCGCAACTCCACGTTCACTTACAAGGGAAAGGCAGTAAAGATTCGGCAAGTCGCAGAAGAGCTTGGCGTAAGGTACGTGCTGGAAGGCAGCGTACGCAAGGCCGGTGAACTGGTGCGGATTAACGCTCAGCTGATCGATTCCACTTCCGGTCATCACCTCTGGGCAGAGCGTTACGACGGCAACATGGAAGAAGTTTTCGCTTTACAAGATGAGATCACTGGGAAAATCGTCAAGGCCCTTGCCGTGAAATTGACAGTGAGTGAAAAGGAAAAGGTCGCACTTAAAGGGACAAAGGACATCGCAGCCTATGATACCTTTCTGAAGGGCTGGGAGTATTATCTTCGAGAAACGCCAGACGACTTTGCCAAGGCGATTTCCTATTTTAAGAAGGCCATCGAGTTGGATCCCAACTACGGGCGGGCCTATGCGGCACTGGCCATGTTCTACTGGAGGAGTAGGGATCTAGGCATGCAATGGACGCTAAAATCGGGTTTATCGTTTACGGACCGCTTCCGGGTGCGTGGATATCTGGAAATGGCCATGAAAAACCCCACATCCATCGCTCACCAGGTTGCGTCTCTAATGGCTCTACATCGGCGTGAGCACGAAAAAGCGATCACCGAAGCCGAACGCGCCATCGCCATCGATTCCAACGAGCCCGGTTGTCACCGAGCGCTGGCTTCGGCGTTGATTTTTGGGGGCAGGCCGGAAGAGGCCGTTGACACGCTCAAAAAAGTCATGGTGCTGGATCCGCGCAATCTGGCTGGACCTTTGTATCTTCTTGGGCTTGCCTATTTCGCTATGGGGGACTTGGAGG
>CP070840.1:4078363-4096743 GCA_020342025.1 Deltaproteobacteria bacterium | reverse complement strand
TATCTTATTACAGATTTGAAAAGCCGAAATGGGACTTTCGTGCGTGGGGAATTCATGACCCCTGGTAAGGAAGTGGAAGTGGGAGAGGGGGTTCCCATAGCCGTTGGAATAACGGTGATTTGTCTTGGGGAGGGCTGCAAGGCACAAATGGTCCCCTTTCTCGAGTCTATTGACCTGACCGGTGACCCTGATGAATTAAATCGCACCCTACAAATGCACCAAGATAGGGTCGCACAAAATAAGCTCCGATTTCTCTATAATGCGTCCAAGACCTTAACAGAAAAGCTGTCCATAAAAGAGACCTTAGAAAAGGTGCTCGCTCACATTTTCGATATCCTCACGAGAGTTGACAGAGGGGTTTTCGTCTTGACTGATCCAGACACAGAAGAGGTTACAGAGATTATATATAAATCAAATAACCCAGGCGATGATGCCACCACGGTGTACTGTGAGGAGATCGCGAAGCGGGTCATAGAGAGCAGAAAACCGTTTTTTGTATCGGATGCCAAAACCGATAAGAGCGATTTTGTGGACACCTTAGAGGTATTGAAAATAGAGTCCGTATTGTGTGTTCCTCTGATTTCCCGATCCCAGATCCTGGGGGCCATATATGTGGACTCGCTGAAACGACCCTACGGATTTCGAAAAGAGGATCTTGCCCTTCTCATGAATTTGAGTCTCCGGATCGCTCCCGCCATAGATGACGCCCGATTCGCATCGGAGATATTGGAGGTGGCAGAGGCGTTATCCTCTGAAACGCAGGAAGTGCCGAAATAAAGCGCCCTGAGCATCTTCAATTTCTAGGGATAGTGGGAATGTCTCTACCCTCACCAATACGTCACCTCCGCGTCTTTCAAAAATCTTTTAATAGTAGTGCAATTCAAAAAGGAGACAGCCTGCTTCGCTCTTAAAAGGGCCATGGGGCGTCTGGGGGGGTCTGCAGGCATAGGTATGGGGATCACACGGTGTGCCGTCCACGATCAAATCCCCACTCATCACATAGACCTCTTCAAAATAGTCATGAATAAAGGGTTTGGTCGAAAAGGCCCCCGGGTCAAAGCGGAGCAGCCGTGTGCGGCTTCCCGTTTTCTTCTCCTCATCCATGTCACTGGCCAAAATTTTCTGTTTGATGCCTTCCGGATATCCTGGTGGGGATTCCCAACCCTCTTCCATATCTACTCTGACAAACTCCAAATGCGGTTTGGCCATATGCGGTCATCTCCTTTCCTTATGCTGAAGACGTGATAAAATGAGTTTTCAGGAACTGCAAGGCATTCCACATTTCGATCTATCAACCGGTTTGATTTTTTGTCAATCTTTTAATGGGGAATCAACCCCTTCTCTCTGGCGCACTTGGACAGTTCCTCTGTTCCCGTCAACAGTCAGGCGGTCACCGTTCCTTATAATCTTCATAGGATCCCCGTCTAAGCTGTCAACGACAGGGACCTCAATACCATAAAAGACGCGCGCAAAGACAGGTCCGGCAAGCAATACGCCATCCGTTTTGGTGTTTATGATGGCCTTAGGCCCCACACCTTGTATAATGGCTTCAAGCAGGGAGACCCCGCCGGCCAAGGAGCCTATACTGAAAGGGAACACGAGGATCTTTCCTTCAAGACTGTTGCCGTATAGCTCATGCTTGGTATCTTCGATGTTGGTGAGTTTTCCAGATAGAATTCCTTGCATGTATGCTCCGAAAAAGTTTATGGGCTTTGCAACAAGGGCCTCCCCTGTAGCAACCCCACCGTTGAGTCCACGGCCTTTGAGAATAACTTGACGCATCTTCATCCCTCCTCAGGCCCTTCCGCTTATGGCTGCTGCCACACATTCACGCTGGGTTCCATACACTGCGCGTCTGTAATAAGAGATCTTGCCTGAATCGCTCATAAGCCGCATATCTGTGTAAGGATTGACGGTGTGGAGGCAGTATAAACATCCCGAGAAGAGTCTACCTCCGGCCGCTTTGATGATCTCAGCGATGCCTTGCTGTTTGGCCAGTTCGATGGCACCTTGGTGAGTGCAGATCCAGAGTTGAACGCCGTCCTTCACTTTTTTTCCCTTCAAGAGCCTTGCAATGGACACCACCTCATCAAAGGTATAGTGCGGGCAACCTACACCCACAATATCTACCTCGCCCCCATGTCCGGCGCTTGACATCTCTTCCTTTGTCTTCTCTAGGACCCTATCGTCGATTTCAACGATTTCGATTGGTTTGCGGTCTCCCAAGGCTTTCTCCAATGTTGGGGCTTCAGGCGTCAATCCGGGGATATGATACATGGAAATGGCCCCTGTGCTGGCAGCTGCTGCGCCCATGTTCTTGAGGCTTGAAATTGAAGCCTTCTCCTGGATGCCCTGTATCACAGGAATTGCCGTGCCACATACTTTGCCGAGATAGTAACCGATCACAGCAAAGTCATCCCACTTCAGCTCCTTCACCTCTACATTGCAGAGGATCTCGCCCCGCCTATTCTCATCCATGTGGAGTCCGCTGAAGAGGGTTTTTCCTGTAATAGCACTTACAAGATCCATAAGGATGGGCTCCCTATTGGCCCTGGCACCGATCACGGAATTTACGTAAATGACTGCTGAAGATTCCTCCCAGGAGAGGTGCTGACCAAATCTGGGAATGTTTCCGTACAAATAGGGGGTGCAAGTCCAGTTAGGGATTACCTGTAGCCTCCTATAGTGGTCCTCCAAGGGACTGGGGCCCCGGAAGACTTCAGGAATGGGTGGTGATTCTGAATTTCTCGGGTCTGCAGGGTAGGGATTCACGGATGTGGGAATCTGCACCTCAGCGCCTAGTTCAACGAACTTCTCCACAATACCTATGTAACCTGTACAACGGCGAAGCAGATCCACATTGCCAAGATGACTTCCTTCAGTGGTTATCAGGCGTTCCGCATCCAATCCATCCCCCATCTGAACGATCGTCTTCATAGCCAGTTCTACAGCGGGACCCATTTTTCCAGCAAGCATCTCTTCTTCTATTTTTGTAAGGTGCATCGTTCTAAAATGCCTCTTTCGCTTTTGTTAGCCTCACGTAATCGTCAATGCATTTTGAAAATGGGGTTGGTTTATAGTTCAATTCTTCAATCGCCCGCGAGATATCCACAGGCCCCATAAACGGATAGGCCGGGTTGGGGTCCTCCCCTACCCTCACGTCCGCTTCGGACTTGTAGCGCGCGATGATGTCTGCAAAGTCGCGGAGGGTTCTCACCTGGCCAGAGCCGATATTGAACAGGTCATGCTTGAGATTTTCAGCAACGCATGCATTGGCTATGGCTTGGGCAACATCCTTTACGTAGACAAAATCGCAGGGCTGTCTCCCGCCCGTCTCCACAACCACCGGTTGCCCTGCAAGGGGGAGCTCGATAAGCCTTCTCGCATGGTCGCTGAAGGTGGGGTGCTCTACGCCCCGCCGAGCGAGATCTGTGAATCCATAGACGGCCGTAACTCTTAAGGCGACAAACGTCAGGTTGTCATTCTGAGCATACGCCTGTCCCATCTTTTCACACAACAGCTTCCCAGCGCCGTAAACCGTAACTGGATTGACTTGAGCATCTTCCGAGGCGGGCCTTGCACCCGGAAGTGTAATTTGTCCGTACACCCCAATGGAGCTCGTGAATACCACCCTGAGCTCAGCGATGCGGGCGGCTTCCAGTACATTGCTCATACCCATGATGTTGACCCTGACGCCCAGTTCGGGATTGCTCTGGACCATTGTCGTGCCATACCCGGCTAAGTGCACGATTGTGTCAATCTTTTCGCTCCGGCAAGCAGAAATCAACACCTCTGCGTCGGTCACATCCCCCTGAACAAAGGTGACCGGGTCCGCCATAGTCTCAGGGGGCCTCCGTCCAAAGGAGACCACCTCAGCCCCTAACTTGCTGAGGGCCTCTAATGTAAAACCCCCTATGAAACCTGATCCGCCTGTTACAAGAATTCTTCTGCCTTTCATTTTCTCACCCTCAACTAAAAGATACAATAACCCACACTTTTCTGCGGAAAAAGCAAGTTCTTCTCATATCACATTTCCCCTTCCCTCTCACCTGAGAATTTCTTGACATCCATGGAATCTCACACATAGGATGGCCTTTTCGCGCAAGAGCCTATTTCTAAGAGCAAATAGCATAATTTGGCGCAGGGATCTTAGGAGTCATTGCGACCCCGCTGAAGAGCGGGGGAAGCCGTTCGGCCTCGAGCGGCTCGACCTGAGGACTTCGAGTGAGCCTCAGTCGAACTCCTCGCCGACAGGTCTCACGGCCGAGAGGCAATCTCTAATTATTGAGTCCATGTTTATGGCCTCTTCGATTGAGATTGCCGCGTAGCCTTCGGCTCCTCGCCATGACGTTAATGTGACCATAATTTCCCAAATTAAGCACTGCGCTCAGGAAAATGTGATGCCTCCAGAAGAAATAAGACCCAAAATTCACCTCTTCTATGGTTGCTATGTCCTTGCTGCCGGCTTCCTCATCTTATTTTTTAACGCAGGGGCCCGATTCTCCATTGGGGTCATGTTCAAACCGATGATTGGAGAATTTGGTTGGAGTCGGGCCTCCATGTCTCTGGGTTTTTTCCTCTATATGAGTTTCTTTGCCCTTTCCCTCACGGTTATAGGGAGGTTTTACGACCGGTATGGCCCCAAATGGGTCATTGTCATCTCCACCCTCTTTCTTTCTGTGGGATACATGAGCATATCGGTCATCAATTCCCTGTGGCAGTTTTACATCTGCTATGGATTCCTGGCAGCCATTGGCTTGGGTGGAACGTCCCTTTCCCTGATGGCGGTCGTGATAAGCAAATGGTTTGAAAAGGGCCGCGGTCTTGCCACAAGCCTGGCCCTTTCCGGCAGTTGTTTAGGGCAGTTTGTCCTGGTTCCCGTCATCACTATTGTCGTCCTGCGCTCCGGGTGGAGAGCAGCCCACTTCTTTCTCGGCTTGGTTATGTTGGTTTTGAACATTGCGCTGGCGCTCGTGGTCATTAAAGGGGATCCGGAACATCTTGGCCAGAAGCCATTTGGGTACGGCAACGGAGGCCAGGGGAAGGGATCAAATGGCCGGAGCCCTTCAAGGGACAATTCTCAGGACCTGGGCTTGCGAGAGGCTATGCGGACCTATTCCTTCTGGCTCTATTTCGTCGTCATGTTCATCTGTGGGAGTGGCGACTTCCTGGTGGCCACTCACCTGATCCCCCTTGTGACCGATCATGGCATTTCAGCCACCAGGGCAGGAAATATGCTCGCCTGGTATGGGTTGATGAGCCTGGGGGGCATCCTCATTGCCGGTCCAGCCTCGGATCTGATCGGAACCAAAATTCCCATTGCATTCACATTTGTACTGCGCGTTTTCCTTTTTCTCATGGTCATAAAGTATCAAAGTCTCATCTCCTTCTATATCTTGGCTCTGGCCTTTGGCTTCACCCACCTGGTCACCGCCCCTCTCACGCCGATCCTCATGGGTCGGCTCTATGGTTTTTCCCACATCGGTCTTATATCAGGGGTTATTTTCACGATTCACTACTCGGCCGGAGGCTTCTGGGCCTATGTGGGAGGCCTGATTTTTGATCAGACAGGGAGCTATCGATTGGCCTTCATCCTCTCAGCCATTATGGCCGCCGTCGCTTTCTTCGGCACCCTCCTGATAAAAGAAAAAAGCCATCAGGTGGTTCAGTAAATTCTTACTTTCCCCGATACCACCCTGGCCCCCTCCATTTTTTCTCTTTTCCAAGGCGTTCTTTGGAAGCGCTTGTATGGTCCATATGGGAAAAGACTTGACATTACAAGGGGATGTTCACTAATGATATGAAATATATCAAATATCCACCCTCCCCCTCGGGGGGAGGGCTTCAGCCGCGAGCAGTTTGGCCTTGAGTGGCTCGAGCTGAGGACTTCGAGTGAGCCTCAGTCGAACGGTTAGGGTGGGGGTGTGAAACGGACTGAAAGGAGCACCACAAATGAAAAACAACAGGGAAGCAGACAAAATCGTGAGAACCGTGACTTGGTCCGCAGGTCCCGGGTGTCACGGGGGGTGCGGGGTCTTCATGCATGTGAAGGATGGAAAGCTCATAAAGATGGAGGGAAACCCCGACCATCCCTACAATAACGGCAGGCTCTGCCCGAGGGCCCTCACCATCAATGAGTTCATCTACCATCCTGATCGTCTTCGATGGCCACTGAAGCGCATAGGGAAGCGGGGAGAAAATAAGTGGGAGAAGATCTCATGGGAGGAGGCATACGATCTTGTTGAAAGAAGAATGAACAAGATTCGGGACGAGCATGGGGCAGAGTCTATGGTCTTTATCCAGGGAACAGGAAGGAATGTGGGCGGCTGGCTTTTGCTGGTGGCCTACTCCTATGGCAGTCCCAATTGGCTACAAGGGGGGCTCACGGGAAATTCCTGCTTTCACCCAAGGCTGGTCTGTATGCGCATGACCCAGGGGGATTACACAGTGCCCGATTGTTCGCAGTTCTTTCAGGAACGATATGACCATCCAGACTTTGTGCTTCCCGAGACCATCATGATCTGGGGACAGAATCCGGCCAATACGTGTAATGACGGGTTCATGGCCGCCTGGGTCATAGACTGTATGAAACGGGGAAGTAAGTCGATTGTCATCGATCCCATTTATACATGGGTCGCCTCAAAGGCGGACATCTGGCTTCAGATTCGGCCAGGCACGGACGGGGCCCTGGCTTTGGGTCTCCTCAATGTCATCATCAATGAGGGCCTGTTCGACAAGGTGTTCGTGGAAAAATGGACCCATGGTTTTGACAAATTGTCAGAAAGGGTCCAGGAGTATCCCCCGGAGAAGGTCTCACAGATCACCTGGATTCCCAAAGAGAAGATTATCGAGGCGGCCCGGCTCTTTGCAGCAAGCCATCCGGCCTCCATACAGTGGGGCGTTCCCGTGGACCTGGCACCAGAGGGCGCCCAAGTGGCCAATTCCGTGATTCATCTTTGGGCCATTACCGGAAACATCGATATTCCAGGCGGGATGGCCATCGCCAGGATGGCCTATGATGTCCCTCCCTATCCCATGAGTCAGGAGGCCATCGCCGAATACTACGGCGACGTGATGCCCCCAGAACAAATGGCCAAGCGGATCGGCATTGAAGAATATCCCGTGGCCAAGGAATTCCATTGGAGGGCCCAGGCGGATATGGTTTTGCAGGCGATGCTCACGGACAAGCCTTACCCTTTAAAGGGCGCCTGGATTGCGGGCAACAACATGCTGGTCTCTGCGGCGAATCCGAGGAAGTATCAGGAGGCCCTCGATCGTCTGGACTTCATTGTAACCTCTGATGTGTTCATGAACCCAACCATCGTGGCCCTGGCCGATGTGGTCCTGCCAGCGGGCTCCATGGCCGAGCGGGATGGCATCAGGGCCTGGTGGACACCCCTTAACGCCATGCAGAAATCTATTGATGTGCCCGATTGCAAGCCGGATGAAGAAGTATGCCTTGAAATGGCCAGGCGATTTAATCCCAACCTGAAATGGCATAACCTGCGCGAGCTCTATGATGATTTCCTGAAACCCTCTGGCATGAATTACGACGAACTGAAAGAGAAGGGCTGGGTCTTTCCACCCGAAGGGCATTCAACACAACCCTATCGAAGACATGAGAAAGGCCTCTTGCGAAAGGATGGAAAACCGGGCTTTAACACGCCTACAGGCAAGGTGGAACTCTATTCCACCCATCTGGAAAGGATGGGCTACGATCCCCTTCCCTCCTATCAGGAACCGCACATGAGCCCTTACAGCACCCCTGAACTGGCCAAGGAATATCCTCTGATCCTCTCCACAGGGCGGCGAAGTGTCCTCTATTTCCATGCGGAGCACCGCAACATCAAGCCCTTGAGGGAACTGGAGCCCCATCCCGTGGTGGAGATCCATCCGGACACGGCCCGGTCCCTTGGGATCAATGACGGGGACTGGGTCTGGCTAGAGAATCCCCATGGGCGCTGCAAACGAAAGGCGAGATATTTCCATGGGATCCATCCAAAGGTGGTTCAGTCTCCCCATGGATGGTGGCTTCCAGAGAAAAGGCCTGAAGAGCTCTTTGGACTCTGGGAAGTGAATATCAATCAGCTCATCCCGGATGGAACGCAGGCCAAGTGCGGCTTCGGCGGGGGACAGTACAAATCCATCATGTGCAAGGTCTACAAGGCGGACGAAGGCATAGAAGGGATTTATCAGAAGGAGAGCCTCCTATGAAATACGGACTCTATATCGATTATGACTGGTGCAGCGGTTGCCATGCCTGTGAGATGGCCTGCAAACAGGAACATAACCTGAAATTGGACCAGTGGGGCATTCGCGTGGTGGAGCGGACCTACGACGTGAACGGCAGGAGGGTCATAGAATACGTGCCCATTCCCACCGAGTTCTGCAATTTCTGCATGAATCGGGTCGCACAGGGATTGAAGCCAGCCTGTGTGCACCATTGCATGACCAAGTGCATGGACTTTGGCCCCGTAGAGGAGATGGCTGAGTTGGCATCAAAGAAGAAAAAGTCCGTGGTGTGGGGGAGCACGTTTTAGAAGGTTACTCTTTAAGGCTATAATCCATTCCTTCTTTTAAATCAGTAAGTCATAGCTGGTAAGCCGATTCTCCGGCAATGCCAATCTCCTCAAGGGATATCTATTTCGCTCATTGCCGGTGGTCTGATCTTCGAGGCTTTGAGTAAGATTTCTCAAATAAAATAATGGAACATTCTGCTATATATTTATGGGCGTAAAGCCTCAAAGATCAGACCACTGCGGGGTTTGGGTGGAATTTTTTTGAGATATCATTTTTC
This sequence comes from Deltaproteobacteria bacterium, assembly GCA_020342025.1. The sequence goes on along the minus strand of CP070840.1, from coordinate 4,087,946 downwards.
GGAGACCGGCATTGCCTTCGAATAAAAAACATCAAATGCCAACACTTTTTCTCGTTACCAACCTATGGGGACAACTTGAAGAGACATTAAAGGATGCAGAATCTCACATTTCCTCTCCTCAGGATCGATCTGACTCAAAAAAGGCTTCGAGAAGAGGAGGTTGACCTCTCCCTCATCTACAAATTTCTGGGTGGACGGGGCCTTGGGGCCAAGATCCTCTTTGATGAGTTACCGCCCTCCACGGATCCCCTCAGCCCAGAAAACAGGCTGCTCTTCCTTGCGGGTCCCTTGATCGGCACCGGCGCCCCCTGGTGTGTCAAATACACGGTGATGACCAAATCCCCCCTTTCTGAAACCATCCTCATGAGCCTGGCAGGGGGGTTTTTCGGACCCGGACTCCGCCGCTCAGGATATGATGTTCTCATCATAGAGGGCAGATCTGAAGCGCCCGTCTATCTTTCGATCCAAAATGGAAAGGCCGAGTTTAGAGAGGCCTCTCATCTGTGGGGCATGACCACAGGGGAGTGCCAACAGTCCATCAAAGAGGAACTCGGCACGCCCCGGCTTGAGATTGCCTGTATCGGCCCGGCCGGTGAGAGGGCTGTTCGAATGGCCTGTATCATTAGCGGGAAACGTGCAGCCGGCCGAGGAGGCGCGGGCGCCGTCATGGGTTCCAAGAATCTGAAAGCGATTGCGGTCAATGGACAGAGAGACGTTCCCCTCGCGGAGCCGGAAAGGTTCAAGGAACGCCAAATGGCCATTCGAAAAAAGGTGCCTGAGATCGATCGGCTCAAGGTGTTTGGAAAATATGGGACCCCCAAAAATCTCGTGCTGGTCCATGAAAGGGGTCTCTTCCCGACCCGGAATTTCCAGGGAGGGCTGTTTGAGGGGATCGACCAAGTCAACCACCTGGAGCAACAGAAGCGCGTCAGAGGCCCCGTGACCTGCCATGCCTGTCCGGTGGCGTGCGGCAACCTCACGCAAGCCGCAGAGGGGGCCTACAAAGACATCACAACCGAGGGTCCGGAATATGAGACCTTTTGGGCCTTCGGGGCACAATGTGGAAACACATCCATCGATGCGATCATAGCGGCGGACCGCTTGTGTGATCAGCTGGGGCTAGACACCATCTCCACAGGAAACAGCATTGCCTTTGCCATGGAGTGTGTGGAAAAGGGTCTGTTAAAAGAGGACGTGGAGGGCCTAGAACTGAAGTTTGGGAACCATGGGGCCATGGTGGAGATGATTCGTCGAATCGGTCACAGAGAGGGAATCGGAGACCTCCTGGCAGAGGGTGTGCGGAGGGCCTCGGAGAAAATCGATAGAGAGGCTCAAGACTTTGCCATGCACGTGAAGGGGCTGGAGTTGGCCGCCTATGACCCGAGGGGGGCCAAGGGAATGGGGATCGAATATGCCACTTCACCAAGGGGAGGATGCCACGAAAGGGGACTCATTTCCAGGGAGACTTTCGGCGCCCCGCCCCACATGGATCCGCTCTCTATAGAGGGGAAAGGGGCCGTGGCCAGGGAAACCCAGGACGAGACAGCCGTCCTGGATGCCCTCGGGGTCTGCGTCTTTCCTCCCCACAACGACGGTATGGATATGAATGAACTTGCTCAGCTCGTCTCCTGTGCACTGGGGAAGACTTGGACCTCTGCGGATTTACTGGAGACGGGGGATCGCATATGGAACCTGGAGAGGTTATTCAACCTGCGGGAAGGTTTCACACGGGCGGATGACACCCTGCCACCCCGGCTCTTGAAGGAACCCGTGAAAGAAGGTCCAGCAAAAGGGCATGTGGTGGAGCTCGATGTGCTTCTCGAGGACTACTATAAAGCGCGCCACTGGGACAAAAACGGGACGCCGACCCCTGAATTGCTGGAAAGGTTGGGGCTTGTTGAAGAGGGAGGGAGTATTCTGGGCCGAGACAAAGGTGAGCCTTAAATTCCAAGGATTTAGACTGGACAAGCCTGTGGAGAGGACGAAAGAGTATGAAGTTCCGGACAGCTTGGCGGTAAAGGCTCTTATTGAGCGCTTTGTGAAAAGGCATGTCGCATTGTCAGGAGAAGAATCCCTCTCGGATCAGAGTGATAAGCTATTGACAACCCACATGGTTATGGTAAATGGTATCGGACTTTGGCCGGAAAAGCAGTTGACAACAGGGCTCAAAGAAGGGGATAGTGTCACGATTTATCTCCCCGTGAGCGGAGGCTAAGGCCGGGAGGGGGAGATAGGACGGGTTAAGGCTTGAGAAAACTCTTTAACTTACATTTAAAAAAGGAGGACAAGTTATGAGAAAGAGGACCAGTATTTCAATGATCGCGCTTTTAACGCTTCTGGCGTGTGTCGTGGGCTTCAATTCAGCCCCCACTGCGCAGGCCGTGGAGGGAAAAGAGATCAGGATCGGCGTGGCCGTTCCCATCACGGGCCACGGTGCCAATGTGGGCAAACGGGAAGCGATCGGCGCCCAGGCGGCCGTGGATGTGATCAATGCCGCAGGAGGGGTGAACGGCGTTCCTCTAAAACTTTACATTGAGGACACGGCGAGCAATCCCCAGGAGGCGGTAAATGCCGTGCGGAAGCTGGCGGGAGACCACAAGGTGATCGCCATTGTGGGCCCCCATTACAGCTCTGTGGCGGAGACCACCTTCCCTTTGGGGAATCAGCTCAAGATCGTGCAGGTGGCCGTGGCATCATCCAAACCAGGACTGGCCGCAGCAAACCGACCCTATGCCTTCCGGAATACCTTGACAGAGGACAAGATCGCAGGCGCCGTGGTCAGGGAATTCAAGAAGAAATACAACATCGAAAAGGTGGCCATCATGGTGGACATCAAGGACGCTGTCTCCAGGGCAGTAGGGACCCTTGTCCTTCCCCCCGCCTTCAATGCATACAAGGTTAATATCCTGACAGGCAAGGACCCTGTGACCTTCCAGACCAATGACACCCAGTTCAAGGCCCAGATCACCAAACTGAAGGCCATGGGTCCGGATGGGGTTGGTCTGGGGGCCCTGGGACCCGATGCCTTAAATATCATCACGGAGGCGAGAAGACAGGGGATGAAGCAGCCCTTCATGAGTACGGCCCCCATCATGGAAGGGGAGCTTCCAGAGAAGGGCGGCAAGGCGGTGGAAGGGACCTTCTCCGGGACCATCTGGCAGCTCAGCATAGCCACGCCTGAGAGCCAGAAGTTTATTGATGCCTATAAGAAGCGAGCCGAGACCATGTATTCCAGCCCCTTTACGGAAACGCCCGATTACTATCCGGTGAATGCCTACGATGCGGTCTTCATGATGGTGGAAGCCATCCAGAAGAAGGGAGTCACCAACAAGCCCGGAGATCTTGAAAAAGATCGGGAAAAGGTCATGACATACTTCACCACCCTCAGAGATTTCAAGGGGGTCGCCAGCAAGGGGTTCAATGAGGTTGGCGATGGCATCAAAGACGTGCATGTCTTTGAGATTAAGAATGGGCGTTGGGAACCGGTCGTAAGTAACTAATCCATTGTTGACAAAACGCGGGGCGGTCTATAGTGCCGCCCCCTTATTTCCTATGGGAGCCGGTCATGTTTTTGCAACAGCTCATCAATGGGTTGACGCTGGGAAGCACTTACTCCCTCATCGCTTTGGGATTTACCCTGGTACTGGGACTCCTCAACATGCTGAACATCGCCCACGGTGATGTCTTCATGTTCGGGGCCTTTCTCGGGCTGAGCTTTGCCATGATGGGAATCCCTCTCTATCTGGCCCTGATCCTGGCCATGGTGGGTGCAGGCATTATCGCCATCATCATTGAGCGTGCCTGTTTTCGGCCCCTCAGGAAGGCCCACTTCCTGATGCCCTTGCTCAGTACCATCGCCTTCGGGATTTTGCTGCAGAACGTGGCCACACAGATCTGGGGCTCCGAACCTTCTCGATATCCCCAGACCACGGAGCTGGCCCAATTCCAGTTGGGTCCCGTTCTGATCTCATCCGTGGACATCATCATCATAGCCATCTCTCTCTTTTTGATGGTGGGCATGGACCAGTTTGTGAGGCGTACGCGCTTTGGTCGGGCCATGCGGGCCACTTCAGAGAAGGCCCAGACGGCCAGTCTATTGGGCGTCGACGTGAATCGGGTCATTATTTTTACCTTCTTTGCATCGGGTGCCCTGGCCGGTGTGGCAGGGGTCCTGACCGCCCTGGTCTATTTGCAGATCACCCCCTTTATAGGGATCCGCCAGGGCCTCATCGGTATGGTGGCCATGGTGATTGGAGGCGTGGGGAATCTCAGGGGGGCCATGATTGGTGGGCTCATCATCGGGATTATCGAAATCATGAACGACGCCTATTTCACGGCGAGTTACAGAGACATTATCCTCTTCGGCCTGTTCTTCATTTTTATTGTTTTCAAGCCTGAGGGACTCTTCGGGGTCAAAGAAAGTTAATGATGAGGAGCTGAGAGACCAATGAGCGTTTACACACAAGGCGTGGTGGCCCTCATGGGCATCAACATCCTGATGGCCTTGAGCGTATACGCCATCATCATGACGGATCAGGTGTCGCTTGGAAATGCCGGGTTTATGGCGATCGGGGCCTACACATCCGCCTATTTCTCCGTAAAATTGGGCTTACCCCTCTTTCCCGCCTTAATCATAGGTGGCCTTGCTGCCAGCCTCATGGGACTCCTGGTGGGGATCCCTCTTTTGAGGCTGGAAGGCCTCTACTTTGTCATGGGGACGTTCGGGTTCGGCGAAGTGGTACGCACCTTCTTTATGAACTTCGAGCCTACAGGAGGGGCCTATGGGTTCAGGGGACCTGTGGGGACCACGCTGCCCATGATCTACGGCTGGGTTGTGGTCCTCATCGTCTTTTTCTGGCTTTTGAGCCATTCGCGATTAGGGCGATCCCTGGATGCCCTTCGGGATGATCATGAGGTGGCCAGAACCATCGGGCTGAATGTGACCTTGCTCAAGCTGGGACTGTTCTGGCTCGGGGCGTTTATTGCGGGGATCGCCGGCGGCCTTTATGCCCATTACATGTTCTATATCGAATCAGGGAATTTTCACATTCTCGTCTCGGCCATGGCCATTCTCTACGTGATCCTGGGAGGCATGTATACCTTCTGGGGCGCTGTGCTGGGGGCCGTTATCTTCAGTATTCTACCCGAGGTCCTGCGGTTCATGGCGGATTGGCGACTCAGCCTGTATGGCGCCATACTGGTGGTCATGATGATCTTTCGTCCCTCCGGTATTATCAGCAGGCAGTTGATAAGGAATGCGGAGGATTGGATCGGGGGGATCTTCCGAAAGGCGAGCGCTTGAGATGCTTCAGATCGAAAGCATATCAAAGAACTTTGGTGGGTTACAGGCCCTTAAAGATGTTAGGTTCCAGGTGAAAGAAAAACAGATCTACGGTCTCATCGGCCCCAATGGGGCGGGGAAGACCACGCTGTTCAACCTGGTTACAGGATTCTTGCCAGCCACCGAGGGCTCCATAGAATTCTTGGGACATGAGTTAACGCGCCTCAATGCCCACAAAATTGCAAGATTGGGTATAGCTCGAACGTACCAGAACATCCGGCTTTTTGGCACCATGACCGTCAAGGAAAACGTCATGGTGGCCCAGAACATCAGGGCCCGATCGGGCATTACAAGTCTGGTCCAGTTCTTCAGTGCCAGAGAAAGAAGATTGCAAGAGGAGGCCGATGCGTTACTCCATACCTTGGGCCTCTGGGAAAAGCGAAAGGAGCAGAGCCTGAGCCTTGCTTATGGTGAACAGAGACGCCTTGAGATTGCCAGAGCCCTTGCCCTGGAGCCAAAGCTCTTGCTCCTGGATGAGCCTGCTGCCGGCATGAATGAGGCGGAGACTGGGGATCTCCTTGAGAGGATCCAGGAGATCCGGGACATGGGAAAGACCATTCTCCTCATCGAACACGATATGAGCGTGGTCATGGAGATTTGCGATCATATATCCGTGCTCAATTTTGGAGAGTTGATCGCCCAGGGCACGCCGGAAGAGATCCAGCTCAACGAAGCGGTCATAGAGGCCTATCTTGGCAGGGAGGAAGCGTAGGCACTTATGCTTAAGGTCAAAGGCATCGAAGCAGGCTATGGGGCCATACAGGTCCTGAAGGGTATTGACCTGGATGTCCAAAAGGGAGAGATCGTCACGCTCATCGGCGCCAACGGTGCAGGCAAGACCACCCTTCTCCGTGTCGTTTCAGGCATACTGACCCCCACCAAAGGAGAAGTATTCTTTGAGGGAGAGAATATCGTTAAGCGCGCCCCTCACAGGATTGTGCGACGGGGCATCTGCCTCATCCAGGAAGGACGGGAGATTCTGAACCAGATGACCGTCTTGGAAAACCTCCTCATGGGAGGATTTGTCCGGCCCGATGAGGAGCTGAAAACCGGTCTTGACATGGTTTTTCAGATGTTCCCCGTTTTGCAACGGAGGCAAGGCCAACTCGGCAAGACCCTGAGTGGTGGGGAGCAGCAGATGCTGGCCATCGGCCGTGCCCTGATGGCCCAGCCAAAGCTCTATATGATGGACGAGCCCTCACTGGGGCTTGCACCCATGCTGGTCAATGAGGTCTTTGCAAAGATTGAGGAGTTGAGAAGCGAGGATATCGGCATCCTCCTCGTGGAGCAGAATGCCAGAAAGGCCTTTCAGGTGGCGGATCGCGGATACGTGCTGGAGATCGGGAAAATCGTTCTCACTGGCACGGGAGCAGAGCTCACTTCCAATGAAAAGGTGCGCGAGGCCTACCTGGGTGGAAACCGGGCGAGAAGAAAAGACTCAAATTGATGGGAGTTTGGACAGAACCTTTCCCTATTATCGTATTATACCCATTTCTCCTCTCTTTTGATCGAATCCTCCTTTTCGATCGTGCTTATGGGGAAGCACCATGATCACATTAAGAAAGTTCCTGAAATCAGGACAGAGTTTGGGGTTGATTTCTTGAAGCAGCAATGATATGCAGCATTTGATATATCTGGCACCCCCTCTTTTATCAAAATTTATTTAAATAAAAATAATTTAAACCCAATTTTCTATTATTGTGATGTTCGCGACTCCACACGGTCATGGTGGAAGGGAGCGATGGAAATTCAGAGTCTTAGGCAGGGCTTCTAGATTCATTGGTGTCTTCCACATTCAACAGGAAAAGGAGGGATTGTAATGGCAGATCTTAAGAACGGAAAGAGAAGCAAAGGGTTGTTTCTGGGGATTTTAACTTTTCTCATGATCTTTGCCATGACCTCAACGGCGGCTATCGCCCAAGAGCCCATCAAGTTAGGCGTCGCCTTTGCACTTCAAGGGGTCTGGAGCGACTGGTGCAAAAGGGATCTCATCGCCGTGGACATGGCCATAGAGAAGATCAATGCAGCGGGTGGGGTGAACGGCATGCCCTTGGAGACCGTGCTCTACGACACGGCGAGCAAGCCCACGGAAGCCGCCCGAATTGTTCGCAAACTGGCCACGGACGATAAAGTCATGGCCATACTGGGGCCATTCTCCAGTTCTGAGTGTGAGGTGGCCTTTCCCGTGGGCAACCGGATAGGGATTGTGATGGTTGCCCAGGCCTCTTCCAAACCGGGCGTGGCAAAAGCCAATCGGCCCTATGGCTTCCGTAACAAAGTGGATGAACTCAGATTGGCCATCCCCGCCATTATGAAATGGAAGAAAGCTTACAATATCAAGACCGTCGCCATTGTTCATGATTCAAAGGATGCGGTGGGTCGGGCGTTGGGGACCATGGTCCTGCCAGGGGTGTGCAAGAAATTGGGGCTGCAGATTGTTAACGCCCCCAACTATGTCACGTATACGACCAACGACTTTGATATGAGCCCGCAGGTCACACGACTAAAGTCGATGGCATTTGATGGTCTTGTCTTTGGGGGCGTCTACATGGATGGCGTCACGTTTATCAAGGAGGCCCGGCGCCAGGGTCTTAACCAGCCCATGGTGGCTGGCAACCCGGTCATGCATCTTAATTTTCCACGCCAGGGCGGAAAGGCGGCTGAAGGGGTCTTCACGTCTTCCGAGTTTTATTACTGGATGCCCAAGCCAGAAGTCCAGGCATTTACTAAAGAATATGTGAAGAGGGCCAAGAAGAAAGGATTCGATCCACCCGAGCCTTTGCAGTTCGATGTGAACGTCTATGATACCATTATGATGTTCGCACATATCATGAAAGAGAGGGGCGTCACGAATAAACCCGCCGACCTGGCCAAAGACCGAGAAAAGATTATGAAGGGGTTAACAGAGATAAAGGATTTCCCCGGCGTCGCCAGCAAGATCTCATTCAATCCAGAAACAGGTGACGCTGATAAAATGACTTACGTGGTCAAGGCACAAGGGGGCGAATGGGTCCTCGTTGATTAATGTCACACCCGCTCCCGTGCAGCGTCCCACGGGAGCGGACCAACAAATTCCAAAGCCAGTGAACCTGATTATTCCTTTTGTCCCACTTTCCTGTGATTGCCTCTTCACGTCATGGCCTACCATTTCAAAACATTGCTCACGTCTGATATGGTTTCCAACCCTACTTTTGACTTCCAAAGCATGTGCTGAGAGGGTAGGCTCAAAAAATGAGGAATACAAATGAGACTGTCGATAAACTGGTTTCTAAGAGGCTGATGGAAAATGCCCAGATGCAAGGCTTCCGAAATCCCGAGGAATGAGGCGTACATACAAGTACGCCGCAGTGACGAGGGATGAGGGTAACGCAGCCCTTCGACTTTGCTCAGGGCCATGAGCTTGTCGAATGGCAGATGGGCGTTTTCCGACAGCCTCATTAAAAAACCACAAAAGCTTAACTGGATTCTTCCCATCCCTTATAGCCTTCGTGGTCTATGTTTATCGGTCGTCGTGTCGTTTGTGCCAGGCTTCGTGCCTGATGATACCTCTATTATTTAAAGGACGTTGTGCTGTCAAGGTATTTCGGTTGCGCCGAGCCATGGTAAAGCCCTTATTATGTCCATCTCCCGGCTATTCTGCTATTGCAAAACTTGCAGCGCCCCTTTTCCAGATTGAACTGACCTAGGAAATAACCCTTCCTCTCTATGAGCATCCTTCCGCAATTATGGCAGTAAGTATGACATCCTTCGTGTCCGGGCACGTTGCCCAGATAGACATGGTGAATTCCCTCCTTCAGGGCCAATTTCCTGAATTCTTCCAGCACCTTTATGGGCGTCGGTGGCAACCTGGTCAGCTTGTATTGGGGAAAAAATCGCAAAAAATGAAGGGGATAATCAGGCCCAAGTTCCTCTAATATCCATCCGCACATCCGCTTGATCATGTCAGGATCATCCACATAGGTGGGGACCACGAGCGTGGTCATTTCGAACCAGACGCCTTCTTCATGAAAAGTCTTGAAGGCGTTGAGCACGGGCCACAGGGTGCCACCATTCAGAGCAAGGTATATGCGGTTGTCATAGGATTTCAGATTAATATTGGCCCCATCAAGATATTTGCACAGTTCCAGGAGGGGTTTTTTGTTTATATACCCGTTAGAGACTAAAACGTTTTTCAATCCTGCCTCTCTGGCCAATTTGGAAGTATCATACATGTATTCATAATAGGTTATCGCCTCTGAATAC
>CP070840.1:4069334-4078263 GCA_020342025.1 Deltaproteobacteria bacterium | reverse complement strand
CCGTCTGCGATGGATTTCACGGGGCAAGTATTCGTTGAGGCTGTCGGAAAACGCCCATCTGCCATTCGACAAGCTCATGGCCCTGAGCAAAGTCGAAGGGCTGCGTTAACCTCATCCCTCGTCACTGCGGCGTACTTCTATGTACGCCTCATTCCTCGGGATTTCGGAAGCCTTGCATATGGACATTTTCCATCAGCCTCTAGGAAGCCGGTTTTTCGACAGTCTCGTTATCAGTTATCCGAATGGTTTCAATCACTGTTTTTGAATTCTAAAAAAAATGAAATATCATTTCCGGATCTGATAACGCCTGATCCAGTTTTGACTCGATAAGGGTAACAAAACTTCGGTTTCCAGACTTTAAGCTGTTTTTCTTGAAAAGTATTAACCAGACCCTTTTTGTATCTTGAAAGGAGGTCCATCATGACAAGAAGAGCATGTATTTTGGCGCTGATTACTCTTTTCATGGTCTCTACGGCCTTTGTGGCCGATGCAGATGAGTGGGGGACAATCACCATCCCTGCGGGCAAGCCAATCAAGATCGGCCTTGGTGCCATGCTGACCGGGGATTACGCCAGCCTGGGGATCGACATCAAATACGGCGCTGAGATGGCTGTTGAGGAGAAAGGGAGCCTATTGGGGCACCCCATTGTCTTGCAGGCAGAGGACGATGGTTGCGCCGGACCTCCCTCGGTGGCCATCGCGGAGAAGTTGTGCAATGATCCGCTCATTGTGGGACTCGTGGGTTACATGTGCAGCGGGGGGAGCAAGCCCGCCTCTGACGTGCACAACAAATACAAGGTGGTCATGGTGTCACCCTCCTCCACCGCTTTGGAACTCACCGCACGTGGCATACCCGTGTTTTTCAGGACATGCTGGAATGACAAGATCCAGGCCAAGAGGGCCGCTGACTTTGCTTGGAGTCAGAAGTGGACAAAGGTGGCCGCCATCCACGACAAGAGCGACTATGGACAGAGTCTGGCAGAGGATTTCGCGGAAAACATGCGCGCAAAGGGGGCCCAGATTGTTGGCTTTGAGGGTATAACCCGCGGAGACAAGGACTTCTCACCGGTGTTGACCAAGATCAAGCCCATGAGGCCCCAACTGATCTATTACGGGGGAATGGCCGCCGAAGGCGTGCTCATCGTGCGGCAGATGAAACGGGCAGGCCTCGGAAAGGCCCATTTTATGAGTGATGATGGATGCTACACGGAGAAGGACTTTATACAGGCTGGAGGCAATGCGGCCCTCGGGTCCTATGTCACCTACGCCAAGGAACCGGACCCTGTGTGGGTGAAGAAATTCGAGGCCAAGTATGGACCGAGACAGACATTCTCTCCTCAGGCCTACGATGCGGCCAATATCCTGATGATGGCCGTGGAAAAGGCGGCCCAAAAGAAGTCGGATGGCAGCCTTGTCATCGGGAAAAAGGCGCTCAGGGATGCCGTTTCAGCCACGAGACTTGAAGGCATAACGGGCAAAATTAGCTTTGACAAGTACGGCGATCGAACGGGATCTGTGGTGGTCATTTACAAGGTGGTGGAAGAGAACGGCAAGAGGTTTTTCAAAGCGATGGAATTCTGATTGAGACAAATTGGTTCATCCATAGATTTTGCCCATGTTCAGGAAAGGTCGAGGTCTGCTCGGCCTTTTCCTTCTGTCTAGTGCAAGGTACCATAAATTTCAACGCATCAAAATTGTGTCTTCGCGTCAACTGAGTGATGGCCCATTCCTTCCCTCCGGGGCGTAGGCCCTATGGGCCGGCTTCCAGCTCGGAGAGAGGCAAGACGATACCTAAGGCGCTTTGATGAGCTATCTCCTTAATCCGGAAGTCATCATCGATCAAATCATCAATGGGCTGACCATTGGGGGGATTTATGCGCTGATTGCCCTCGGATATACGCTTGTATATGGCATCCTCTTCATGATCAATTTTGCCCATGGCGAAATCTACATGTTCGGGTCCTTCGGAGGATTCGCTGCCCTCACCTATTTTGTGAATAGCGGTTTTGCCAGTAATCACCCTGCCATCGCAATCACCGCCGCTTTCCTGATCGCCATGCTTGTTTCCTCTGTGCTTGGTGCGTTGTTGGAACGGATCGCATACAGACCCCTACGAAAGGCCCCCAGACTCGCCCCGCTTATCAGCGCCATAGGCGCTTCCATCTTTCTCCAAAACGTGATGATGCTCATCATCAAGGCCCGCATGCAGGTCTATCCTGATATCATCCCGGAGCAGTTCATTGACGTGGGCTCTATCAGCATCTCGTACTTCCAGATCTTCATCATTTTGGGTTCTGTCGTTCTCATGGTCGGTCTCTACCTTTTTATCCGGAAAACCAAGATAGGCAAGGCCATGAGGGCGGTGGCGGAAAACAAGGAGGCTGCTTCGCTCATGGGTATTGACGTGAACAGGATCATCCTCATCACCTTTATCATCGGGTCCACATTGGCCGCCGCCGCGGGCGTGATGGTGGGCATGTACTACACGCAGATCAATCACATGATGGGCTTTATCCCCGGTATCAAGGCCTTCACGGCCGCTGTTCTTGGCGGAATCGGGAACCCTGTGGGTGCGATGCTGGGAGGGTATTTCCTGGGCATGGCAGAGGCCCTGGGTGTCCTGTTCATGCCCGCAGAGTATAAGGATGTGATTGCCTTTGGTCTCCTCGTCCTCGTACTGATTTTCAGACCAAGGGGAATCTTGGGTGAGGTGGTCTCAGAAAGGGCGTAGGAAGCATGGTGCATGGAGCAAAGAGCATAGAGCAAAGAGTAAGAGTAAGAAGTGAGGAGTAAGGAGTAAGGAGGAACAGGTCCTTTGTGCATTTGGATTTTGGCATTTATTTGAGCTTTGAACTTGGGAATTTGTCATTCTAAGGCACCCCGATTGGAATGAATCTTTTTCGTGAGATTAAACGTATGCGCAAGCTGAGAGCAATTACAGAAAGTGTTCCCTTCAAAGTCTATGTGCCGGCATTTGTTCTTTTCGTTGCCCTCTTGCCTGCCCTGGTGGGTAACTACTGGACACAGATCTTGGGAGACATTGGGATCTACGTGATGCTCGGTATTGGTCTCAATGTGGTGGTGGGCTTTGCCGGCCTCCTGGACCTGGGTTATGTGGCCTTCTACGCCATTGGTGCTTATGGATACGCCCTTCTGGCCTCTCCGCAGTTCGGGATCCACATCCCCTTCTGGGTGATGCTGCCTGCCTGCGTTGCCTTTGCGGCCATCGGGGGAACCCTGCTCGGCATTCCGGTCCTCCGCATGCGTGGGGATTATTTGGCCATTGTGACCTTGGGGTTTGGTGAGATTATTCGGATTGTCCTCAATAATCTGGACCCGGTGACCAACGGGCCCCGTGGATTGTTGAGGATAGATCCCCCCATGATAGGGGAGTTCGTGGTGAACAGCCCAGCGAGATGGTATTACATGGTGTTGGCCGGAATTCTTATTTCTGTGTTCATTGCCGATCGGCTGAACAATTCGCGCATAGGCCGGGCGTGGATTGCCATGAGGGAAGATCAGGATGCGGCGGCCATCATGGGGATCAATATCCTGAAATACAAGCTCCTCGCTTTTGCCATTGGGGCATCGTTTGCCGGGATCGGAGGGGCCATATTTGCGTCGCGACAGGGCTCCATATTCCCTGAAAATTTTTCCTTGATGGTCTCCATCAACGTCCTCTGCCTGATCATCATCGGCGGGATGGGAAGTATCCCCGGTGTGATTATAGGTGCCGTGGTTTTGATCGGGCTTCCCGAGGTGCTGAGAGAGGTACAACAATACAGGATGTTGGCCTTTGGCGGGTTGCTGGTGGCCATGATGATCTTCCGGCCAACGGGCTTCATTCCCTCGGCCAGGAGAAAGATGGAATTTGGAGAAGGAGAGACATGAGTGCTCGTGGAAGTAGAGCGCGCGCAGAAGAGAACCTTTAACGCATCCAGTCGAGTATGGGTACTGTACTAAAAACAAAGAGCCTGAATAAAAAGTTTGGAGGACTCGCCGCCCTCAATGATATCGATTTTGAAATTGATGAGGGCATGATTGCAGGGCTCATAGGTCCAAACGGCGCTGGGAAAACCACTCTTTTTAATTGTCTGACAGGCGTGTATGAATCTGTGGAGGGGGGCGATATCCTCTTCATGGACAAGAGCATAAAAGGGCTCAGGAGCCATGTGATCACCCACTTGGGCATCTCCAGGACCTTTCAGAATATTCGGCTCTTCAACAATATGACGGCCCTTGAAAATATTCTGGTGGGACACCATTGCCGTTTAAGGGCAGGGGTCTGGGGCGCCATAGCCAGAACCAGAGCGACCCTTGAAGAGGAGAAAAAGGCCTTTAGAAAGGGGGACGAACTCCTGTCCTTTGTGGGCCTGGGGGGCAAGACAGATATGCTTGCCAAGAACCTCCCTTATGGGGATCAACGCAGACTGGAGATAGCCAGGGCCCTGGCCACTGAACCCAAGTTGCTCCTATTGGACGAGCCCACGGCGGGCATGAATCCTCAGGAAACTTCGGCCTTGACGCAATTCATTGAGAAGATCAGGAGGGAACTGAATTTGACCATCCTCCTCATCGAACATGATATGCGCGTGGTCATGGGCATTTCAGATCGGATCACGGTTCTGGATTACGGAATCAAGATCTCTGAAGGCTCTCCCGCTGATGTACGGAAAGATCCCAAGGTGATAGAGGCCTATCTGGGTCGCCTGGGCGCTGAGATCGGCAAAAGAGCAGCAAAGAAAAGGTCTGAGCCTAATGAATGACGCACTGAAAATACTGGATGTTCAGGGTGTGCACACTTATTACGGGAACATCCACGCCCTCAAGGGCGTCTCTCTGAATGTGAAACAGGGCGAGATCGTTACGCTGATTGGGAGCAACGGTGCGGGCAAAAGCACCACACTCAACACGATCTCCGGATTGCTAAGAGCAAAGCAAGGCGGCATATCCTTTGAAGGCGAAAAGATAGATCACCTCCCACCCCATCTTATTGTCCGCAAGGGCATATCGCAGGTGCCTGAAGGGAGAAAGATATTCTCCCGGCTGACGGTGACCGAAAACCTGGAAATGGGGGCCTTCACCCGAAAGTTGCCTGGTGAGATAAGAGAGGAGAGGGAGATGGTCTTTCGCCTCTTTCCCAGGCTTAAAGAGAGGGGGGAGCAGATTGCCGGTACCCTCTCAGGGGGTGAGCAGCAGATGCTCGCCATAGGGCGAGCCCTTATGGCCCGTCCACGACTCCTGCTCCTTGATGAACCCTCCATGGGGCTGGCTCCCATCCTGGTGGAGACCATATTTGATACGATTAAAGGCATCAATGAAGAGGGAACCCCCATCATGCTGGTGGAGCAGAATGCCTTAATGGCATTCCAGATAGCCGTAAGGGGCTACGTGATTCAGACGGGCAATATCGTCCTGGAGGATAAGACGGAGAATCTTCAAGAGGACGCGATGGTCAGGAAGCTCTACCTGGGAGGAGAGGAAGAGTGAGTTGGTTTACAACTACAAGCCAACTCACTGAAGTGGCATTCCGAGGAGTCCCGAAAGACTAGGGACGACGAAGGAATCTCTTGAGATTGCTTCGCTTAGTTTATCCTGAGGAACTCGAAGGGCTCGCAATGACCTCTTAAGGAGGTCTTATTTGTGCAAGGAAATTTTGGGGCACCACATTAGATCCGTCTCAGAAATTCTCGAAAGGATGAAATTATGGATGTGAGGACGGCGGTAAGGGGAAGGAGAAGTATTCGAAAGTTCAAACAAAAAAAGGTGCCACAAAAAATTATCCGTGAAATCCTGGAAGATGCCCTCTGGGCCCCTTCATGGGGGAATACCCAGCCATGGGAGTTTTATGTGCTCACAGGGAAAACCGTGGAGAGATTTAAGAAAGCGAACCGCAACAAATTCCTTGAAGGTGAAGCCCAATCATCAGATGTCCCCATGCCAGGCATGTGGCCTGATTCGCACAAGAAAAGATATGTGGGCGTTGGGAAAAGCATACTGGAGGCCCTATCCATTGGCCGGGAGGATTTGGAGGCACGCAAAAGCTACTACGCGGATATGTTCTATCTTTTTGATGCGCCATGCCTCATTCTTATCTGCCTTGATAAAAGGCTCTCCATTGAATATGCCATGCTTGATGTGGGGCTTATCACGCAGACAATCTGTCTCCTGGCCCAAGAAAGGGGACTTGGTACGTGCATGTTGGCAAACTCTTCAAGATATCCGGAACTCCTGAGGGAAATGCTGCCTATTCCGGAGAGCGAAAACATCGTGATCGGCACCGCGCTTGGATATCCAGATCTGGATTCACCCGTCAACCATTTTGAGAGGAAGAGGGCGGGTCTTGAGGAGGTGGTGACATGGGTAGAGTGACGAATGTGAGGGCACGCCCCTTTTCTCCCTCCGGGCCGTAGGCCCTATGGGCCGGAGGCAAGGCCACATGCGCGTCCTATTCTTCCACTATATAATCTTTGAGTTTTTCTTGAAGAGAGTCGGGCCATACGTCCTCATACAGAAAGGCATGCAATTCTTCTTTTGAAAAGGAATCCACGATCTCCATAGGAAGGCCCTTTAAGGCGGCCAATTTACCGGGATCTGGTTTCTTCGGTGATGTTTTTTCTTCTCCCATCACGTTCCTCCAACAAGTATTTATTTGACGACAAACCTAACCACTGCACAGAATTTTTGCAAATCTGTGGTTCCTATCTGAAAGTGTATCCCCTGATGGGCACGGCCAAGCTCAGGTAACGCTCCCCTTCTTGGAACATGAGCCTTTTGTCAACCATCATGTTTAGGAAAGGCCGCACCTTTTCCTCCCCAAAACCTGGAAAGCGCTCCAGGATCTGGGATAGGGAACGGTTCTGCTCACAAAAAAGATAAATCTTTCGTGAGGTGTCTTTCAAGCGATGGGTCATATCATCGGCTCCATGGCGTTGCTGTCTAATGATCAGGAAGTTCCCTCCATCCTGATAAGAGAGGATGGGATCGCTCCCCGGGTGCTGATGATGTTGAGAATAGGCGACCTTCCACGCGTCAAGTCTTTTCTTCACAGGACGCCAGAGGCGTTGTTGATGCCTCAGACCACCATGGTAGCCCTGGATGATGAGCTTCAACCCCCGGAATATCTCAGGGGGAAAAAGCTTTGCATAAAGTGGGTGGTTGTGGACCCGTTTCAGCCCGTAGGATTTTGGATCCTGCCACACCGGACTGCCGTAACCCAACCAAAAGGATATCCCTTTAAGGGGCCTGAAAGGCAGGGCGAACTCTAGATTGGCGAGGGTTTCTTCCACATCCATCCGATCGCTTCCTGGGAATTCAAGGATGATGTTGCTATTCAAACGGGGAAGCCCCGGAGACTCACAATTTTTCATGATCTCCAGGTTCTGGATGGCGGACGTTCCCTTTCGGATCTTTTTCAACAGGGACGTGCTCAGGGCCTCAATACCCACTTGAACCTCCCGCATCCCGGCAGCGGCCATGGCCGACAGGTCATTAAGCGATGTGGTCGCCCTGATCTCGGCAAACAGACGAAGATCTTTCTTAAGCGCTGCAATCTTCTCAAATAATCCCTCCAGGTCTCTGGAGGGCAAGAGGTTGTCCGTAAAGGAGACAGAAAGGGTCTGGTACTTATCCGTGAGGGCATTCAGTTCTGAAACGACTTTCTCGTGAGACTTGGCCCGATAGCCCTGCCACTGAAGGTTCAGGTTACAGAAGGCACAACCCCTGTGGGTCTTACCCTCAAAACTCTTACCCCACCAGCACCCTCTAGATATCTCCATAGGGAGCTTGGGGATGAAGACCTTTTTAGGTCCCAAGGCACTGAGGCGAGAAAAGTATTCCTCATAGTCGGGCATGGGTAGCCGTTCCAAGTCCGATAGCTGACTAAACTCTTGGGTGTCAGAGCCTGCGCGATCATTTCGGTCAAAAAGGCCGGGCATGGGATCCGTTTTTCTCTTCCCGTCTGAATGGGAGAGCCTTCTTACGAGATGGACAAACGGCAACTCCCCCTCGCCACTGATCACAAAATCGATCTCCGAAAAGAAATCCAGCAGGCTAAGGCCCAAATCCCCTGCACAGGCCGACCCGCCCACAACCACCTTGAGTGCGGGCGCTGCCTGTTTGATTCGATGGATAAAGTAGAGGGCGCTTGTGAGCTGGCCAAAACAGATGGATAGGCCCGCCAGATCATAGTTCTGCCAATGGATACTGCTCAGTATCCCATGGGACGCATCTTCCAGTCTGTCCAGGATTTCATCGAAACTCCATTTCTGGAGATGGGCGCGACGGGATGGGTGCCTCCGCCAGAACCGAGCGATGGTTTCCCGTTGTTCCGGATAGAGGAGGGCCGCGTACGGGGCTTCTGAGAGCCAGGTCTTCTCTGAAATCTGGTCATAGAGATCGTATCCCAAAAGGTCCGCCACACTCAGATAGATGTGGTGTGCGTCCACCTGGACTTGGGGTAGGCTCTGGCGGACAAAGGCCTTGAGCGTGCCCAGTTGAATGGAAGGGCGGTTAAATAGGGGCCATGGTGTGGAGATGAGGGCGATCCGAGGCATCATGTAAGAACTGTGTAGTAAATCTATAACGGGTTGGCAATATGAAAGTTGGAGGGCGTATAAGTATGGGTGGGCTGGTTTACTCGAAGTATGTGCAGGATATCACTGCCCCGTTTGGCCTGGGGGTGGCATGTTTCCTGTTAGTCATCTTCAATTTCGAAGGTGAAGGGGCCCTTGGCCGTTTCAACATATTCTTTGTCCAATACCACGATAAAGGTCTTCCAGTTGCCTGGCTGTCCGTCGTCGATAATGTCGTTTCTCTGCCTGACGGAGACTTTATAGGTCCCGAGATGAAGCCAGAGGGAAAACACATTGGGGGGACGGAAGGCGCTAATGCTCTTATTCCAATATTCCAAGGCCCGATCATTGCCCTC
>CP070840.1:4065349-4069234 GCA_020342025.1 Deltaproteobacteria bacterium | reverse complement strand
TCAGGCTGATTGCCGAACGCCTTGTCAGAGGCATATGGGCTGGCTGGAATAACCTGAAACCCTCTACAAATATAGCCGTCTCCTATGACTTGGAAGGGGGACAGGAATCCTGCCTGAATATTATGAATACCTGCAACAGGTGGGTGGAAGGTCTTCCCGTGTCATGGCCACATGGGACTTTTGCCAATGGTGGTCCCCAGGGCTCAAAGGAAGTTGTTGTAAAGGATGATGCGATGGCCAAGGCCCTTAGCGTCATCAATGCCAGAAGGGTTGCTGAGTTTGCATTAATGAGAAAGCTGGCCAGGCAAGAGATAGGGGAAGAACTTTATAAGAGGGAATTTTACTTTGTCCTCCACCCCCCCCATGGGGATGCCACCTGGGAATGGTCGAGGCTGGATAAAGAGGAAGAGGAGTATATGATGAACTTGTCGGTGGATGAGTTAGCGAAACAGGGGGAATGATAAAGGGTTGGAGGAATGAAGTATTGGCCTCCGGCTCGGAGCACCTACGCCTCGGAGAGAATACTGGAGTATTGGATAGAAAGGAACTCGGTTTTGGCAATATGAGGGCACGCCCCTTTTCTCAAGGCCACATCTATTTTGTGAAGGGGAGGTGACCCAATATTTGGCGTTTAACGAATTAGTTGCAGACTCCCAGGTGTTCCGTGGCGCAAACCCCAAATATTGGGTCACGGCGAAGTCCGGTGGATTTCTTTTTGAGATGTGGCCTCTCGAAAAAGGGCATACCCTCACTTTACACCCCTGTCGGGTCTAATCAAAGGCCGGTCGTCTGGGTTGGAAGCATTTGCTTTTTTGAGCGGCGTAGCCGCGTTGTATAAAATCGTGAAGCGATTTTATAACTGGATCAAGGAGGTTAAATATGGGACTAGCCTACAAATCAGTGGATGACAGGCGTATTGTGGCCGACGACGAAAAATGCAACGGCTGTTTGATGTGTCAGTTGCGTTGTTCAGATCGTTTTGAAAAGGCGTTCAGTATTTCAAAGGCTGCCATTAGGGTGGACCGCTTTGCAAAAGGAGCAACCGATTTCTTTATCTCTTTTACGGATAAATGTGATGCATGCGGGATCTGTGCAAGGCATTGCCCTTATGAGGCTTTAACATGGGTCAAAGAAGGTAAGGAGGTGGCGTAAGATGAGTTTACATGGATATGCTGGCCATATTCTCTACGTGGATTTGAGTTCAAAGAAAGCGAGGAAAGAGCAACTCAGTGCAGAACTGATGAGAAACTACATAGGCAACCTGGGCATTAACACCAGGCTGGCCTATGATTTGATCAAACCTGGAACAGAACCCCTTTCACCAGAAAACCGCATCATTCTGGGCACTGGGCCCCTGGGAGGCACTGTGGCGCCAGCTTGCAGTCGCTCAAATGCCAACTATAAATCACCTCTGACCCATCTTTTTGGTTCGGCCAACGCAGGAGATTCTATAGGCCTTATGCTGAAGTTTGCAGGCTACGACCATCTGGTCGTCACCGGTAAGGCCAAGCGACCTGTCTATTTGAAGATTGATGATGACGAGGTGCAGTTCCTGGATGCAAGTCATCTTTGGGGAAAAGATGTGTTTGAGACCACGGATACGCTTTGGGCGGAACTGGGGGATTACTGGGTTAACTGTATCGGTCCTGCTGGGGAAAACTTGGTCAGATTTGCCGCCTCGGTCACCAATAAACATTCCCTTTACGGTCGGACAGGGATTGGCGCAGTGATGGGGTCTAAGAACCTTAAGGCGATTGCTGTCAGGGGTACTAAAGGGATAACCGTGGCAGATCGGAAAGGGTTTATGAAGATCGTTGAAGGCCTATTAGAAAAGATCAAGACCAGTCCTGCGACGGAACTCTGGAGGGATTTTGGCTTTGTGGTTGCCTTTCCTGCCTATGGCGGTACGGGGTTGTTTGAGCGTTACAATTACGCCGAAGGTTTTGCTGATCTGGCAGCGGCATTTAGTAAAGAAGAGTATAAGAGTCATGTGGTCAAAAGGGCCTATGCCTGTCCAGGCTGTCCTGTCGGATGTAAACAGGTGGTAGAGATAAAGGATGGGAGGTACGCGGGATTGAACTTCAGGGTCGCGGCGCTGGGTTCACAGGTAGGCTACCATAACCAGGCAGGCGTGGAGAACTGGGATGAGGTGGTTAAGTGCGTGGAGTTGGAAAACAGATATGGTTTAGACAGTGTAAGTCTCGGAAGCACGGTGGGATTCGCCGTCGAGCTCTATAAAAAAGGGATAATTACCAAGAAAGACACAGATGGCATGGAGCTGGATTGGGGGGGTGAGACGACTCGAGCGCTCATTGAAATGATCGTGCGCCGAGAGGGGATAGGGGATATTCTGGCGGATGGGGTCAAGGCGGTGGCAGAAAGTTTTGGTCCGGCAGCTTACCCATATGCTGGCCATCTGAAGGGGCTTGAGCTAACACTGGGCCTCAGGGGAAGGCTCTCCACAGAGAACTTTGGAGAGTTCACCAACCCACGGGGCGGGCACCTTGAAAGATCCCCTTCTCTGACCTTTGTCCCGAGAAAACCAAAGGTATTTCCCCCGTTTTCCGCTGCTATCGGCGTCCCTGAAGACAGGATAGCGCTGGTCTGCGATGGCCCAGAAGGGTTTAATGTTTCGAGACTGACAAAATGGGTGGAGGACTATAACACGGTCCTGGCTAGCATGGGTATGTGCCACAGGACGCCTGTGACACAGCATTTCAATCTGCAGATCATCACAGATCTTTTCAGGGCTGCAACCGGTATGGATATAGAACCACACAAGCTCCGCGAGGCAGGGGAACGGATATGGAACCTTCAAAGGGCGTTCAATGAGCGGGAAGGAGCAGACAGGAAGGATGATATGCCGCCATGGAGAACGCTTAACGAATCCATCAGGATTGGTGATAAGGAATTCCCAGGAATTACAGAAGACCGCGCCAATAAACTCCTGAATGAATACTACGAAGAGAGGGGATGGAATATCAAGGAGGGGAGGCTAAGGAGAGAAAAATTGCAGGAGCTAGGTTTGGAAGGTGTAGCGTCAGATTTGGGATATTGATATTTCTTATTGGCGCATGATACGGTTAATTCAGATAAAGACGTCGAGATAAAGTGGAGGGTAAAGGAGATGATTGATTTTACTCTAACGGAAGAACAGAGGCAGATGCAGGATATGGCCAAGAAGTTTGCTCAAAACGAGATAAGGCCTGTGGCGCCGCGAATCGACAAAGATCCTGAGCATCCTTTTCCAAGGGAATTGATGAATAAGATGGCTCAGAATGGTTTTTTCGATATGTTTATCCCCGTAGAGTTTGGCGGAATCGGGGCAGACTATATAACGATGGCCATAGTATCTGAAGAACTGGCCGTAGGCGACGCCGGTGTTACAGTGAGTTTGCTAGAAACTCTGCCGGTGGCCCAACCGATCGTAGAATTCGGAACGGAAGAACAGAAAAAGAAATTTCTGCCGGTTCTTGCCGACAAAGAAGAGGCTAAGCTCTGCTCGTTAGCTATAACAGAACCAGAGCATGGATCGGACATCGCCACACTAGATACAACGGCCGTTTTAGACGGAGATCATTACATCCTCAACGGCGCCAAACGTTTTATTACCAATGCGGGCGTCGCGCACCTTTATTTACTCTTTGCCATGACGGACAAGGCAAAGGGCCCGAAAGGTCAAAGTGCTTTTCTCTTTACTGGTGAGACGCCCGGGCTTTCTATTGGCAAAGTAGAAGACAAAATGGGACACAGGACATGCCAGAATGCGGAAGTCATTTTGGAGGATGCTCGTGTTCCAAAGGAGAACTTGCTGGGGAAGGAAGGAGATGGGTTTAAAATGATGATGAGGGCCTTTGATCAAACCCGCCCCGTATACAGTAGCGC
>CP070840.1:4059597-4065249 GCA_020342025.1 Deltaproteobacteria bacterium | reverse complement strand
ATGAATTGAGCGGCCAGAACCATATTATTCTTGTAGGTCAGCGCTAAGGCAAAGGTGTTGTCCATTCTGATGGTTACATAAATTTTTTGGCCCTCTGATCTTTCAATCAACCCTCTTATTAATCTATCCGCCACATCATAATTTCTAAATACCGGGTCCACCGAGGTATATCCCCTCTCAAGATATCCTGATAGATCCAAACCCGTGGCCGCCTCAATTTTTCTCCGATACTCTTCTTTAGGATGCTTTAAGGTGACGGTGCCAACCACCAAACCCTCTTGGTTCAGCGCATAGCTGACGAGGAATGCATTTTCCAAATTCTCCTTGATATGGGCTGAGCCCACCTCCCCCCCTTTTCTTATGAGGCGTTGGATTTGATCAAGGATCTGAGAAGATATCTCGTCCGGTTTGTTAAAATAAAACCTAATATTTTTCTGGGGAGAAGATCTCATACTTTACCAGACTATGCTAGAATACCCCGCTCTTTAGGGCGGGGATAAACGGCATCCCTTACCGGGGACATGGGGGTCTCTTTTCAAGCCGGCAACCATTTGCCCGGTATTTAATGTGACGGCACCAAATTCCGACATCATTATGGTGCAAGCCCCACAGCGCAAGGTGGCATGAATGACGGGCCTCCTCTGTGCCTGCCCGGTGAGCATTGTTCAGGCCATGGGGGGCGGTAAGCGTGACAGGCCTCTTTTGGGTTGCGGTCTTGAAAAGAGACCCCCATGCCCTCGGTTGGCCCGCAACCACGCCCCATTTTCAGGCGATGGGGGCGTTTCCAGAATTCATGAGATGCCCTGCCCGGAAGCGCAGGGAGCTTCACCTCGAAGGAAAAACCGAAATATAGGCCTTTGACTGATATTTCTACCAATGGCTTTGTGGATTGACAACCCTCATGTTTTTTCCTACCATCCGGGCAAAAGTCCAAAGAAACGAGAAGTGGTTAAGATTACTGGATATCTCGTTTTGGGGGAATGACAACGCTCAAGGCAACAAGCCAGAGAAGCATGACCATGCGCATCGGAATACTCAGTATTAAAAACCATCGATATCATCCTAACAGAAGGCTAATGGAGGCTGCAAGGGACCTGAAACACGAGGCGATCCTTGTTCATCCAGGAAGGCTATTTATGGGGGTGGACGATCAGGGTTTGAGGATAGATCATCTGAGAAGACACCTTCGCGCAGATGTAATTCTGCCCAGGTTGGGAGCCACTATCAAGGGGTATGGCCTGACGATGATACGTCATTTTGAACTTCTGGGTATCCCGGTCATCAATAGTTTTCAGTCCATTCTTCTGGCCAGAAACAAGTTTCTTAGCCTCCAAACCCTTTTCAAGAACGGTGTCCCCATTCCTGAGTCAGCGTATGCGAGTAACTGGTCCAATTTTGAAACGGCTGCGGCAAAACTCGGGGGCTTTCCCCTCGTCATAAAGGTCCCCAACAGTCGGCAGGGGAGTGGCGTATTCCTCATTGATGCCCCAGAAAAACATAGGCCCCTTCTGGATCGTTTTCTAGATCGGAGCCAAGGGCTTTTGATTCAGAAATTCATCCCACCAGAAACGAGGAGAGATATTCGAATCATGGTCGTGGGCAACAGAGTCATAGGGGCCATGTCATTGATCCCCAGACAGGGGGATTTCAGGGCGAATATCCATCTCAAGGGTCGGGCAGAGAAGGTCCGCCCAACGAGGGCCATGTGCGACCTGGCCATAATATCGGCCAAGGCCCTGGGACTTGCTATTTCAGGGGTGGATATGATAGAGGAGAGTGAGGGGATGTTTAGGGTCGTGGATGTGAATTACTCCCCTGGTTTCAAGGGCATGGAAAGATGCACGGGAAAAGATATGGCCATTGAAATCATGAAATATGTGACTAGCATAACGGGGTGGGCGGGATGCAAATAGCCTTCTTAATGGATAGACTGGACTCCATCAATCCCCTGAACGAGACCACCAGTCACCTGATGTATGAGTGTAATCAGAGGGGACATACCGTATTCTTTCTGGAGCCCCATGACGTCTATATTCGAAAGAACGAAGTGGTGGCTCGAATGCGCAACATCACCGTGCCCCCCAATCTATCCATGAAAAGGTACTGGCGCTCTCTGATTAATTGTCTAAAAAAGGATGAACTCATATTCGAAAACATCACGGATCTTGACGCCCTGTTTTTGAGAAAAAATCCCCCCCTTATTTACCAAACCATGGAGTTTTTGGCGCCGGTAAATGACCGCGTCTTTATGATAAACAGTACAGCTGGGCAGGTCCTGGCCAACAGCAAGCTTTATACCCTCAATTTTCCTGAAATTATCCCTGAGACCCATATCTCCAGGGACCCCATGCGACTGAGGAAAATTGTCGATGACTTCGGCGGGTCCATGGTTGTCAAGCCCCTTCGGAGATATGGCGGGGAAGGGGTGATTAAAGTGAGCGTTCGAGACAGGGAAAATCTGAACTCCCTGATCAATTACTACGTACAGGCCTTCCGGAACTATCCGGATCGGGAACCCATCATGGTACAGGCATATCTGGATGGTGTACAAGAGCTCGGAGATGTGAGAATACTTCTCTTGAACGGGGAGATCCTGGGCGCCATGAAGCGGAAGCCCAAGGAAGGGGATTTTCGCACCAATATTCATGCGGGCGCCAGGGCCTACAAACATGCCGTAACGCCAGCGGAAAAGAGGATCTGTGAAACCATTAGAGACAGACTGGTCAAGGATGGTCTCTACTTTGTGGGTATTGACATCATTGCAGACAGGTTGGTTGAAATCAATTGTTTGAGCCCTGGGGGTATCCCCCGTATCAATCGTCTAGAGAATGCAAAACTTGAGGCAAAGGTGATTGATTTTATTGAGCAGAAAGTGGCTGAAATGTACAGTAAGGCGTGACGGAGAAGGAGGTCCAAAATATGCGACGAACTCTGAGGAAACATGGTTACGGATACACTACGGTTCTAATTTTTACGATAGCCATATGGGGTTGTATGGGCTTAGTAGATTCATATGCCATGGCTGGCAGCATCATGAAAATCGGCATGAAAGAGGAACCCAAGACCCTCAATATCTGGCTCGCTAGCGATAGATGGTCCTCCAGGGTGCTCTCTCAGACATATCAACCCCTATACCACCGGGATCCTGAGACCCTGGATCGGATCCCCTGGTTGGCCGCAGAGCAGCCTGTATACGATCCGGGCACTCTCTCCTATACGGTAAAACTCCGGCCAGCCAAGTGGTCAGATGGTACGGAACTGACCTCAGAGGACGTGGCGTTTACCGGGAACTTAATCACGGAATTTAAAGTCCCCAGAAGATACGCCTATTGGAAGTTCATCGAGAAGATAGAGACACCGGACAGCAGGACGGTTAAGTTTTATCTGAAAGAGCCGATGGCCGTGTTCCTGGATAGGACTCTGAGCACACCCATCGTACAGAAGAAGGAATGGGTCAAGGTGGTGGAAGAGGCC
Organism: Deltaproteobacteria bacterium; assembly: GCA_020342025.1. The sequence goes on along the minus strand of CP070840.1, from coordinate 4,061,775 downwards.
AGGGGCAAAGAAAAACCTCTCACATCGTTGCTCAAACACAGGGTTGAGAAGCCTGTGGGAAGCGGTCCTTTTGCCATCAAGGAGTGGAGAGAAGGGGCCTATCTGTTCCTTGAGAAAAACAAGTTCTTTTTTGGGATGGGTAAGAAGATACAGGGGCGTAAGCTGGGCCCTTTTATTGATGGAATTATTTTCAAGTTCTATGGGACTTCCGATGCGGCCGTCCTCGCGCTAAAAAAAGGCAGCATTGACATGTTCTGGTGGGGCATTGAATCCGGCTACCTTGAGGATCTGAAGAAGGACAAGGATATCCAGTTGTTCATTAATGAGCGGAGTGCGCTCTACTATATGGGATTTAATGTGAGGAAACCGCCGTTTAATGACTTAAACTTGCGGCAGGCCATTGCCACCCTGGTGGATAAGGACTTTATCATTTCAAGGATTCTTCAGGGACAGGGGATCAAGATGAACTCCGTCGTACCTTCTGGCAACCGGTTCTGGTATTGTCCGGACCTGCCCACCTATGGTGACGGTTTAACCAGGCAAGAGAGGGTCACAAAGGCCTACGACATTCTTCGTAAAGCAGGATATACGTGGAAGGTACCGCCCGTGGACAGTTCAGGGAAGGTGGGCAAGGGAGAGGAGATCCGACTTCCCGATGGACGACCCATGGAAAAATTCATGATCCTCACGCCACCGGCCGACTATGACCCTGCCCGCGCCATGTCCGGTATGATTATACAGGAATGGCTCAGGGAAGTGGGTATTCCTGCCGGCGCCAAACCCATGGCTTTCGGAGCACTTAATGAGCAGGTCTCGGTTCGCCAGGAATTTGACGCCTTTATACTGGGCTATGGCAGACTCTCTCTTGATCCGGATTATCTGAGAAGCTTCTTCCACTCCAGCCAGGATAAGATTCGGGGAGGAAACAAGAGCGGCTACAAGAATCCCGATTTTGATCGCATAGCCGATGAATCGGCAAGGACCATGGATCAAGAGAAACGACAGAAACTCATATGGGATATGCAAAAGATCCTTACGAGGGATATGCCTTATCTGCCCCTTTACAATCCGAGTTTAATCGAAGCCGTCCGCACCGAGAAGGTTGGCGGGTGGGTGCAGATGCTGGAAGGCATCGGTAATGTCTGGTCCTTTTGTCAGGTGAGGGCAAAGTGAGAAATGAGAGCCTATTTGAAATAATGGCTGATCGAGCAAATTACTAAAAGAAATGATGGGGAAATGTGGCCAAGGAAGGTGCGTTGGAGGATCTTTAGCGAAACGGTCTGCCCAGACCGATAGGAAGATTTATTAGGGATGGATTTATGGAGATACATATGCAGGAGGCTGGCCCAAATCGTCATCATCTTTTTCGTGATTTTGACGGTCCTTTTCGTGGTGTTCCGCCTGGCCCCAGGAGATCCCATATCAAGGATGGTGGATCCGGACATGACCCCCGAGGATGCCGCCCATTTGATCTCACAGCTCGGTCTTGATCAGCCCCTGCACATACAATACTTATATTATGTGAAGAACTTCTTTGCGGGTCATTTCGGTGACTCATTTCATTACGGGCAGCCCGTGCTGGACATCATCAAGGAGCGGCTGCCCAACACCATTCTCCTCTTTACCACATCCATTATTCTTTCCGCGCTGGTGGGTGTTTTCCTGGGCAAGATTGCTTCTTGGCACAAAGGGAAAAAAACAGATACAGCCATGACCATTGGGGCACTGGTGACGCACACCCTGTTCCTCCCATGGCTCGCGCTGCTCCTGATCTGGATATTTGCGTACAAACTGGACTGGTTTCCCATAACAGGTATGGTCTCCGAGGACATTTGGCTGGATCCTTCCTCCGGATTCTGGCAAAAGGCCTTGGACGTGAGCCACCATCTGGTCCTCCCTTTGGGTACCCTTTTTCTCTTTCATTTCGGCAGTTATTTACTCATCATGCGCAGCAGTATGTTGGAGACCCTGAAAGAGGACTACATTCTCACGGCACGCGCAAAGGGGCTAACAGAAAAAGTGATTCGTGACCATCATGCGGCACCCAATGCTGCACTCCCCGTGGTGACAACGGTCGGTCTGAGTCTGGCCTTCTCCATCAACGGAGGGGCCCTCACAGAGACGGTTTTCACCTGGCCTGGGATAGGCCGAGAGCTCGTATTTTCGGTGAGCCAAAAT
>CP070840.1:4047138-4059497 GCA_020342025.1 Deltaproteobacteria bacterium | reverse complement strand
CTTTTGTCAGTGTGGGAGTAGGGAAAAAAATGTTTACAGCCTCTCGGACAACTTTGTTTCACAGAGGTGGTCTGAAAATGCCCATCCCGCCTGGGCGGGACGACATCCCGAGGAACGAGGCGTACATAGAAGTACGCCGCAGTGACGAGGGATGAGGATAACGCAGCCCTTCGATGCTTCGACCTTGCTCAACATCGACCCTGAGCCATGTCGAAGGGTCGACTTTGCTCAGGGCCCTGAGCTTGTCGAACGGCAGATGGACGTTTTCCGACAGCCTCAACGGATTTCCAGAATCTCAAACTCTTGAACGCCTCCTGGCGTTGTGACACTGATCTCATCTCCTGCCTCTTTACCAATCAGGGCCTGGCCCAGTGGGGAAGTGACCGATATCTTCCCATTCTCAGGATCAGATTCATACGGACCAAGGAGTTGATACGCTATCTCTTCGTCAGTCTGAAGATTATACAGGCGTACAGTTCTCCCAAAGACGATCCGCTCTGCTGGACCGCTTTCCACCTCCAGAACCTCTGATCTTCCGATAATGGCCTTAAGTTCATTAATTTTGCCTTCAAGAAAGGACTGCCTCTCTTTGGCCGCGTGATATTCGGCATTTTCACTCAAGTCGCCGTGACCCCTCGCTTCCTCTATGGCCCTAATATTTTGCGGTTTTTCCACGCTCTCTAGGTGTTTCAACTCAGCCCTCAGCTTTTCAAGCCCTTCCCTCGTTATTGGAATCCTGTCCATTTTATGGCCTTTCAAAACCTGTTATTTCGTAACACCCATTTATCGACTTGATTTGAATCGCGACAGTCCATTCTCTTAGCATCTTTGGATCTAAAATTCTACCCTCCTAATCCGATGGCCGAACCGACCTGGTAGACCAAAAGGCAAACCAGGTATGCCGCGATCAAATTGAAGGCCACTGAAAAACCGGCCCACCTCCAAGAGCTCTCTTTCTTGATACTGATGACGGTCGCCATACAGGGGACATAGAGCATGGTGAAAAGAATGAGCGTAAAAGCCACAAGCGGATTCCATTGAGGATCCTCTCTCATCTTCTCAGAAATGGAACGGCTCTGTTCAGGTTCCACCTCACCTAAAGAATATGCGGTGCCTAGGGTGGAAACCACCACCTCCTTGGCGGCAAAACCCCCTATGAGAGCAATATTTGTTCTGTAGTCAAAGCCCACTGCAAAAGTGATACGCTCTAGGATTTGACCGACTCTGCCAGCTATAGTCCCTTTTAATGTGGCCTGGTTTTGCTGGCCGTCAATCTGGGCCAATTCTTCCTTATAGCGAAGATAGGCGGAGGCCACCTTCATCGGGATCAAGTGGTTCTCCTCACCCTCTTTCTGGGCGTCCGTCTCAGAAAATATGCCTTTGACGAGGGGGAATAATGGGTTTTTCTCGAACATTTCTGTGGTTGTTCCCTCTTCCCTCATGGTTTGGCTATAGGAATTGGCCAGTTCATCAAGATCTTCAAGACCCTTTTCATCCTTGATCATGGTTTTGACCTCAGGCAGGGCTAGAAAGGCATTCCTCAGGCCGACCCGCTGCTCCTCGTAGGCCTTCGTCTGCTTTTCAGACAAGCCGGGAAAGGTCATCATGGCCCACAAAAGGATGGACATCCCGAGGATGAACGTGCCTGCCCTTTTTATAAACTGCCACGTTCTCTCCCAGGTGTGTATGATTAGCCCCTTGAGGGTCGGAAGCCGGTAGGGTGGAAGTTCCATGACAAAGGGTGTTTTCGGCCCTTTGAGAACGGTAGATCGAATGATTTTTGCAGCGAACAGGGCGAAAGACCAGGCAAGAAGGGTAAAGATGAACATCATTCTCGCCTCGTTTTTTACAAAGAAGGCTGCGATGAGCATGGCAAAGACGGGCAATTTGGCTCCGCAGTTCATAAAGGGTACCACCAGCAGGGTGGCAATTCTCTCCTTTGGATCTCTCAGGGTCCTCGTCGCCATGACGCCGGGTACAGCGCAACCACCCGCAATCCCCCCGCTGACAATAAGGGCCATCACAGAATTGCCATGTAGCCCGAACCAGCGAAGGAGTCTGTCCAGCATGTAGGCTACCCTTGCCATGTAACCCGAGTCCTCCATGATGGCGATGGCAAAAAACATGAACATGATGAGGGGGATGAAGCCAAGAATACCGCCCACACCATCGATGATTCCTGAAACGATCAGGGAGTAAAGAATGCCTGCCGGAATGGTGTGAGAGACCATTCCCTTTAACCATCCAAAAAAAACCTCCAGCCAACCTAAGGGGCCCTCACTGACCCAGAAAGTGAATTCATAGATGCCGTAAAGGATGGCCAACATGACCAGCGGCCCAATAATGCGATTGGTTAAGACCTTGTCTATCCTGTCTGAAACATTAAGGCGGGATTCAATCCTCCTTTTTACAGCCCTTTTAGTGATACCGGCTATGTGCCCATAGCGGTGCTCAGCGATAATCCCCTCAGGCTCTTCCTCCAGGGTGTCCATGATATGTTTTGATGTCTTATTGCAGATAGCCTCCACCGCCGAGCTTATCTCATGATCACCCCTAATCAACTCCACGATCTGCGTGTCCTTCTCCATGCACTTAAGGGCCAGCCACCTGGGATGGTATCTTTTGTCATAGGTATCCGTCCCTTTTATGATATCTTCGATCTCATTTAGGCCCTGGTCGATATCGGTCCCGTAGGAGATGATTACCGGACGCCATTCCTGTCCGTTCAATGCCACTTCAATGGCCTTATCCAGAAGCTCATAAATGCCCTTGTTTGATCTTGCCACCGTGGGAACAACAGGGATGCCGAGCAGAGTGGACAGGGTTTCCTGGTCCACCATTATCCCTCTTGCCTTTGCCACATCAACCATATTCAGGGCAATAATCAACGGTACCCCCAACTCCTTAAACTGGACGGCAAGATAGAGATTCCTATCCAGGTTGGAGGCATCCACAATATCCACCACCACATCCGGTTTCTCGTTGACCAGAAAATCCCTGGCCACAATCTCCTCCAGGGAATAGGCCGTTAGAGAATAGGTCCCGGGAAGGTCAACCACCTCAATGTCATAGCCCTGGTGTTTAATTTTCCCATATTTTTTCTCCACTGTGACACCAGGATAATTGGCAATATGTTGCCTTGCCCCAGTGATGGCATTAAATACGGTCGTCTTGCCAGAATTGGGGTTTCCAGAGAGGGCAATGGTGATCTTGCGCTTCAATATGTCCACCTATTCGGGTTCATCCACCTCGACCAGGATATGATCGGCTTCATTGTTCCTTAATGTAAGGATGAAATCTCTTATTTTTATGGCAACAGGGTCCCTGAGGGGGGCTCGACCTTGAATCTGGATATATGTGTTAGGAACCAATCCCATCTCTCGTATTCTCCTCCCCATATCTCCGCCTGTGGATACGCGCTTAATCACACCGCCCTGATTATTGGTCATCTCTCGCATCGTTATGATTTTTTTCATGTGGAATAGGGGCTCCTATTCAGAAAAGGACTATGAAAGATCGAGCCCTTCGATGGCGCGGATCCGGGTTCTCCGCCTGTGGGTAAATACCCTTGCACAAGGAGATACCCAAACACACCATCTAATATAGTTATCAAGACTGAAATCAGCAGCTTATGGAGTATTCCTGATCACCAGCAAGATAGTAGATGCCGTTCGACAGGTTCACCAACGGCCTGTCGAATGGCCGACGATGCCTTGATTGTGGATCAATGAGATACGATGCTCATAATCAGGGGGTAGAATCGGAGCTGCTCCCTAAGCCACCCTCTTTCACCTTGCGTGGGACGGAACAGGACGAGCAGTCCTCTTCTGCCACGCACCCGCATTTGACCTTCCTGTTAGAGAAAATTCTGTAAACGCGTCGGGAGGTAAAGAAAATTGCGACCACTAAAATGACCCCTACAATGATGTTCTGAACCATCTTTTTTCCACCCCTGCCCCTTATTGCAATTGAATACCAATATAAATAGAGGCGGCCGCCCTGTCAAGAAAGTTCTCCGCATTTGGGGGGAAATCTATGACTTCTCGGGATCTGGGGGAGCGTTATGGCGGTTAGAGTGGGTATGGGGGAATTTGCCATAGCCGTGGGCATGCGCATGGGTATGAGGAACCTTCTCCTCTTCAAGAAAGATCTGACCATCCACCATGCCGTAGATCTTGTCGGTGGTCTGGGCAATAAAATCCATGTTGTGGGATATAAAGACATAGGAGATCTCAATATACTTAAGAATGCCTATGATTCTTTCCGTGGTTTCGGAATCGAGGCCTGTGGTAGGCTCATCCAAAAGCAGCACTTTGGGCCTCATGGCCAGCACTGTGGCAAGAGAGACCAGTTTCTTTTCACCCCCTGACAGTTTGTGGGTGATTCTGCTTTCGAACCCCTTTAGCCCTAAGGATATGAGGGTTTCGCTTGCTATGTCCTTTGCCTCCTCCACCGACTTTCCCTGGTTTAAGGGCCCAAAGGCCACGTCCTCCAATACTGTTGGGCTAAAGAGTTGGTCATCAGCATCTTGAAACAGGAGACCTATCCGTTGCCTCACGGGCCTGAAATCCTTTTCATCTCTGACCGGGTGTCCAAAAATTTCGATTTTTCCGGACAAGGGCCTCAGGAGCCCCATGATCACATGAAACAGCGTGGTCTTTCCGCTGCCATTGGGCCCAATAAGACCGATCCTCTCTTTGTCCCTGAGTTCAAAAAAGAGATCCTTCAAGACGATCCTCCCGCCCGGATAGGCGTAAGAGACATTCTCCAATCTGATCAGTAGATTATTCTTGTCCACTGCAATACACCGATACAGCCCGCAACCAAAAAGAGTAACCCCAGGGCAACCCGATCAAAGGTCTTCGGGAAGAACTCCCCAAGGTCATAGAAGCGTCCAGTGAATCCCCGGCAGAGCATGGCGGCCTGAACTCTCCTGGCCCGGTCATAGCTTTTCACAAGCAACATGCCGACGAGATAGGCATACGTCCTATACGTGTGGAGATTATTCTTGGGGCAAAAGCCTCTTATCTTCATGGCATTCATCAGCCGGCCGTATTCCGTATGAATGACATGGATATAGCGATAAGCAAATGAAATCAGGTGAACGATCTTGTGGGGCATGTGGAGAGATCGCATAGCCCTTCCCAAGGTGAATATGGGCATAGTGGCCACAAAAGCCATCAAGGTCATGACAATCGTATTGGACTTTATGGTTATGGTGGTGGAATGGATAATGCCCTCCATTGTGCCTTTCAGGGGTCCAACGGTGAACAACGGTTCACCTACTGAGGTGAATGGGAGAAAGAACCAGAGAAGTAGGATCAGGCCATTCACCATAAGAAGACGCGGGATGACTCTTCTAAATGAAAGCCTGGCCAGGAGGAGAAAGGAGACAGCGATAATAATGGCAGGCACCAGGGCCACAAATCGATCAGATGTGGCCACCACCATGGAAAATACGCCTGCAAACACCGTTCTGACCCTGGGATCAAGGCGGTGAATCACCGAATCGCCATGGAAAAAGCTCTCTTCTATCACCTGACAGCGCTCCTCTATTCCTTCCGCATAAACGCCTTTTTCCTCACCCTTACCCCTTGGTCTGGGCCTTTTTCCGACGGCTGAAGTATAAGGCCACACCCATCAAGCCTATGATATATCCGATGCCACCAAAGACCTCCGTAATGCCGGGTCCCCTTTTCTCATACGCCGCCAGCCTTTTCTGCAATGGCCGCAGTTTTTCATCCAAAACCTTTTCAACGACTGTTTGAATCTCCTCTTCGCCTATGCAGGGGACACCCACAATGGAGGGATCCTTTTCGGCGTGCCCTCCTCCTGGACGATCCCCCTCAAGGGGTATCTCCCCCGCTTTTAAGTTGAATTCTGCCCGATGCCCTGCAGGGGCACGTAGCACAATTTTCAGATCTGAGTTTTGGGGCCACTTGAAGGAAAACATTCCCTGGTTGTCCGTTTTACCAGTAAGCAGCTTTTTCCCATGCTTGTCAAACACCTCTATCTGAGAATGGGCGGCCCTATGACCACTTGACAAGAAACTCTCTGTAAAAACCCGGTCCCCTTCTACCCATGCATAGATACTTACCTTGTGTGCCCACAAAAAAAAGGGCCATGATAAAAGCAGGAGAAAAATGACGGCCGCGAAACACAGTCTTCTGGGGTTCATAGGATCCTCCTCAAACAGCATCCTTCCAAAAACCAAAAGCCACGATAGGGTCTCCCTTTCCCTTTGGAAAAGGCTGCCTTCGTGGCCTTATTTTTGATTAAGACTCTGGATTAAATGACCTCAGGCTCCCAGCCTGAATTCTCAATTATTTCTATACCCTGAAAGTTAACCTGTCAAGCGCTTTTCGCTTAGCCCATATGGCGCTGGGTCTTATTCGCCTAACATGCGCTGCAGGCCAAGAGCCAAATCACTCGCCCCTGGGCACGGTGGGGATCATTTCCTGAGGTTCGGAGAGCAAAAATTCACCCCTCTCAATCCAACCCTTAAGTATGCCAGCAATCTCCCTGGCCCTCACATAAGACGAGACGGGTACTGTGGGAACCTCCTGCCCATTGAACTTCATGATTCCACTTTTCAGCTCAGCATAACTGACATGCCCCAGGCTGCTTGCCTCTCCTTTTGGATAATCGTGGCCATAATCGATGATCTGGGTAGAGAGTTCCTCATCAGAAACACCCGTATACCTGGCCATTTCCTCACTCAAGATGGGTATGGGAACGCCTATCCCCACAGCCAGGGAACACCCATATCCAAGCATGCTGACACCCGCTATCCACTTGGGATCCATCTCCTTGAGATTGCCCATGACCATGAGGGTCCCGGCTGGGCTCAAGGGCACACCGTTTTTCCCTCTTTTGACGCCCGGATTGTGCTGGGTCCCAGGGCCGATAACAAAGCCCTTGGCACCGCCGAGGAAAATCCTCGTCCCCAAACCTATGGTCAGGTAATAGGGATCATTTAAAAGGGGGCTCAACTGCCCCGCCGTGGAGTAGTTGGCGTTGCCCGCCCTCGGTTTGAGGACGCCCATGTAAGTATAGATGGTCTTGTTGGACAAATTAATGGCGCAATTGTAATTCTGATAGGCATTGCGTGGGTTCAACAGCACCGCGTAAGGCAGATCCGAGAGGGTGATCTTCTTCTCGATCCCCCGGTTCGGGTAGCAGTCGGTTCCGTAAGCAGTCGCCCTCAGTCCAACTTTTTTACCCGCGACCAGGTCCTGGATGACATGGCCCCCACCATACTTGAATTGACCGGGATGGACACGGTTGAGTGGATCATCCTCTGCAGGTTCTGTCGCCCCCATATAGATATCGACGGCAGCCAGTCCCGCATAGGCAGCTACGCCGTTCAACCACACCTTGGCCGCTTTGATGGTAGGTTTCGCATGGCCAAAGTTGATAAAGGCCCCGGATGAGCACATGGGTGCAAACGTGCCTGTGGTGACCACATCGATCTCTCTGGCCGCTTTTTCAGATCCCTTCCGCTTCACGATCTCGGTCATTTCATCAGCGGTTACAACGACCACCTTGCCCTGTCTGATTCTACGATTGATCTCTTCGATAGTCTTGGATGGCTTTGTTTTCGGCATTTTTTCTAGACCCCCAGACATTGTGTGAAAAAAGCCATAATAGAGATTATCAAACCAGATGACAAGCAAAAGTTACCTCATATGGGCCCGGTTTTGTTCTCTTGACTTTCCCCTGGCCTTCAGATAAGCATAGCCATTAGGAGTTAGGGCCTCGAGACCCATGGAACTCGTTGAAATGATGGGTCTTGCACCCAGAGTTAATACATATTATCTGCATAAAGTGATAAAGGAACGGATTACTGGACAATAGGAACGGGAAGATCTTTTATTCCTTCTAGCCCACCACTCCAATGCTCCAGTACTCTCTCCGAGGTGCAGGCTCTCCGAGCCGGAGGCCAGTTCTCCGTTTGCACGTGGGTGAAGCCCCCGGACTGTCTGTGGAAGGGTTAATGAAGGACGCCATCCATATCGGAAATCTAACTATTGAAGAAAATGGCCCCCTTTTCTTGATTGCTGGCCCTTGTGTCGTTGAAGATGAGGAAACAACTTCAAGAGTTGCCGCGTTTCTGAAAGAAACCAGCGACGCGATGGATCTCCCCGTCATCTTCAAAACCTCCTATGACAAAGCCAATCGGACATCGCTCGACACCTATAGAGGCCCTGGCGTGGATAAGGGACTTGAAATTATTCAGAGGGTGAAAGAGGAGACTGGTTTGCCCGTTTTGTCGGATGTGCATGAGATGGCTGAAGTCGCAAAGGCTGCAAAGGTGCTAGATGTTATTCAGATACCCGCATTCCTGTGCCGTCAGACAAACCTCATTCTGAGTGCTGCTCGAACAGGTCTCCCCGTCAATCTAAAGAAAGGCCAGTTTCTTTCTCCCTGGGAAATGGAACCCGCCATACGCAAAATCACATCGACGGGTAATCGAAAAGTCTTGATTACTGAAAGAGGCGCTTCATTTGGCTATAATAATCTGGTCGTTGATATGAGGTCCATAGCCATCATTAAGGACTTCGGCTTTCCGGTTGTCTTTGACGCAACCCACAGCGTCCAGTTACCTGGAGGCGGTGGCACACGCTCTGGGGGTCAGAGAGAATTTGTGGAATATCTTTCCAGGGCTGCTGTTGCGGCAGGTGCCAATGGTGTCTTTATGGAAGTTCATCCCAATCCCGACTCTGCCCTTTGCGATGGTCCCAATTCCCTTCCTTTAGATCAGGTCAGGCCACTTCTGGCTATGCTCCAGAAGATCCACCGCCTGGTCCGCTCAACGGACTGATTTATGTCCGTCCAAAGGTCTGTAGAATTTGGTTAACCGGACTGGCGACAACTTTCTGCCAACACTTTTGGACATGACTATGCTATTTGTGAAGTGGTGATGACTGAAGACTGGGCAAGCAGAATAAAGCTTCTTATCCTGGATGTGGATGGTGTGATGACGGATGGACGCATCATCCTGGATGCGCGTGGTGAAGAGGTCAAGTGCTTCCATGTGAGGGATGGATATGGCGTGAGACGCCTATTGGATGCGGGTATTGAGGTGGTCATCATTACAGGGCGAAAATCGAAAGCCGTTGAATATCGGGCAAAGGAATTGGGTATCCAAGAAATTTATCAAGGCGTGAAAGAGAAGGAAACCCTTTGCAGAGAAGTCATTGAGCGCAAAAACCTAGTAAAAGATCAGGTCTGCTGCATGGGAGATGATTTCCCGGACCTCCTCATGTTTCGCCAAGCGGGCATTTCCATTGCCGTGGCGGATGCGGCTGCCGAAGTCCGGAATGCGGCCAGCTATGTCACGCAGCGAAAGGGCGGGAACGGGGCGGTAAGAGAGGTCTGTGAATTGATCCTAAAGGCCCAACAAAAATGGCCGAGGACAACACCTCCGCCTCCGGGCCAAAGAAAATAGGCTTTACGGTGAATTTACCTTTTGGTATAATTATTGCAATATGACCCGTCTCTTCAAAAAACACTGGCCCTTGATAGGAATAGCCACCCTCTTGTTCGTGGTTGGTCTTTACATGGTGGGGGCCCAAAAGCGGATTATGAAGACCTCACTTCTTTCAGATATTGTGGGAGAAGAGGGACTCAAACTGAAGAATGTCTCTTATGCCCAAAACGACCCCAGTCAAGGCATGAAATGGACCCTAGATGCCAAAGAGGTCAAATTCTCCAAAGACAAGACTTTCATCTCTTTTAAGGACTTCCGGCTGAAACTGCGGCCCCTAAACAGACCCACGGTAGAACTTGAAGGGAAAACGGGCGATTACGATCGAAACTCGGGGGAAATCAACCTCCATGGAGATTTGCAGGCCTATACGGATAATGGCTACCGGATCATTACCCAGCACATCCTCTATAAAGAGAAGGAGGGCTATTTGAAAACCGAGGAACCGGTCAGGATTCTTGGTCCCTTTTTCTCTGTGGCCGGTCGGGGCCTATACTACAATCCGGAAAAGGAAACCTTGAGAATTCTTTCTGATGTCACGACTCGTATTACCAAGGAATCATTGATCCTATGAGAGGCATCTTCCTGGTCATATTTTACAGTCTGCTCTTTGCCGCCCCTGGTCAAACCGAAGAGAGCCCACAGGAGGGTGGACAGAAAGCTGGTGCGGGCCCTATAGTCATCAAGTCCCAATCTCTTGAAGTTGATAACCAGAAAAGAATCGTCATATTTACTGGTCAGGTGGACGCCAGGAGAGATGACATGACGATTAATTGCGAAAAAATGATCGTTTATTACATTGACCAATCTGCTAACAAGGAATCCGAAAAAACGGGTGTGAGAATAGATAAGATTGTGGCAAGTGGCAAGGTGAAGATCAGCCGGCCAGATGGGGCTTTGGCTATGGCGGAAAAAGGCGTTTATTATGAGAGTGACGAAAAAGTTGTCCTGACAGGTAGACCTGTTGTCAAGCAAGGGGATGACTTTGTAGAGGGCTCCAGGATTACCCTATACTTGAAGGAAAAACGAAGCATTGTGGAGGGCTCTGAAAAAGAGAAAGTGAGGGCCGTCCTACATCCGAGAAGCGAGAAAAGGTAGCTGAGCCAGTGCAAAACACAGATGTACTCCAGGCAAAAGAGCTGGTCAAGATTTACAACGGAAAAAGGGTCGTGGACCAGATTGAGATGACATTAAGGCGGAAGGAGATCGTAGGTCTCCTCGGGCCTAACGGTGCAGGAAAAACAACGACCTTTTACATGATCATAGGTTTCACGCGTCCCAGTGAGGGTAAGGTATATCTGGATGGCGAGGACATCACAGAAGCCCCCATGTATCTGAGGGCGAGGAAGGGGATTAACTATCTTGCCCAAGAAGCTTCTATCTTTCGGAAGCTCACTGTGGAAGAGAACCTGTTCGCCATCATGGAGAATATTGATATCCCCTCACACGAGATCAAAAAAAGAGCCATGAAACTGCTCTCCGAACTCAACATCAGCCACCTGGCCAAACAAAAGGCGTCATCCCTGTCCGGCGGTGAAAGGCGGAGGTTGGAAATCAGCGGGGCCCTTGTGACTGAACCCCGTTTCATGTTGCTTGATGAGCCCTTCGCTGGGATTGATCCCCTCGCCATAAATGATATCAAAGAGATCATCAGACAGTTGAAAGGAAGAGGCATTGGTATTATCATATCGGATCACAATGTCAGGGAAACGTTAGATGTGTGTGATTCGGCTTACTGTATCAACCAGGGGAAAATCATTGAGTCTGGTACCCCGGACGATATTGTATGTAGCGATATAGCTCGCAGCTGCTATCTCGGGGAAGATTTCACGCTCTAATTTCCAGATCCCAAACCACAGCCACATAGGACTATGGCCATACAACTCAAACAATCCCTTAGCCTTCATCAGCAGCTCATCATGACCCCACAGCTGCAGCAGGCCATCAAGCTACTCCAACAATCCAGGCTGGAACTCCTTGAAACCATCCGGCAGGAAATGGACACAAATCCTGTTCTTGTGGAGGCGCAGCCCCAAGACGAGTTTGATGAGGATAAGGGATTTGACGGGGCGACAGGTAAGCCGGAGCAGCGTGCTACCGAGGTGACTGTCAAGGAGAATTTGAGGCAGGATGTGGATTGGGAATCTTACTTCTCCGAATATAGCACCGGTTGGAGAGAGTCAGCCTATGAGCAAAAAGAAGTCCCGCCTTTTGAAAGCTTCACACCCAGCAAAACCAACCTCTACACACATCTCACGTGGCAGCTCAACGTGAGCAATCTTAATGATGTGAAGAAAAGGATTGGCAGACACATCATCGGCAATTTGGACGGCAACGGATACCTGAAGACCTCTATTGAAGAGATTTCCGAATCAGTCGGGCATACCCAAGAGGAGGTTATGGAGGCTCTGAGATTCGTGCAGATGTTCGATCCTGTTGGGGTGGCGGCCAGGGACTTAAGGGAATGTTTGCTCATTCAGGCCCGTTTTCGAAATCTAGAGGGCACCGTTGTTGAAAAGATTCTATTGGATCACATGGATAAGCTTGAGAATAAGAAGTACGACCAGATCGCCAAGTCCCTCTCAATCTCAGTCCAAGAGGTCAGATCTGCGGTCTCAGTCATTACCAGTTTCGAACCAAAGCCTGGCCGCAGCTACCATGATGAAGAGACCATTTACATTAGCCCTGATATCTACGTCTTCAGGGTTGGAGACGATTATGTGATAGACCTCAATGAAGATGGGCTGCCCAAGTTAAGAATCAGCCAGTATTATCGGCATATTTTGTCTAGACGCGATTCGTTATCTGAACGGGATAGACAGTATATACAGGAAAAACTCAAGTCAGCAGCCTGGCTGATCAAAAGCAT
>CP070840.1:4033304-4047038 GCA_020342025.1 Deltaproteobacteria bacterium | reverse complement strand
ATTTTATGACTGCTGCCGTAAAGAAGGGTTAACGGGTAAGCAGGGTGTGATGATCCCTGAAAGCAATGTGAAAGATCTTATGCTCCGCAAAGATGTGGTTGAGGCCGTGAAAAAAAAGAAGTTCCATGTCTATGCGGTAAAGACGATTGACGAGGGAATCGAGATCCTGACCGGGAAAAGGGCGGGAGAAATAAAACCTGACGGGAACTATCCCAAAGGGACAATAAATGCCTTGGTCAATGAAAAGCTCAAAGAATTGGCTGAAGGGCTGAAGAAATTTGGTGAGGAGGAGAAAAAGGAGGGAAAGAAAGGGAGTGGGAGAAAGAGAAAGAGCAGCAAGAAGTGAGTCCGTATGCACAGAGACGAAATCTCCCTTGAAAGCCCCATAGATGTCAAGATTGCCTGGGCCGAGAAACGCTATCATGAAGTCATGGGTGAGTTGCTCGGGGATCGAGAAATCGCTGAGCTTTTAGATAGACTTAAAAGGGCCATACTCGCCTCCCACAAGGAGATGGCTGAGGCGGGTGTGGTGAAAGCATGCAGAGATTGTGAAGAGAGGGAAGGGGGATCGTGCTGCGGCGCCGGACTGGAAAACAGATATGATGGTTCCCTCCTTCTCATAAATCTTCTACTGGGCGTCAAGTTGCCCATACAGGGGTATGACCCTTCAGGCTGCTTCTTTCTGGGAGAGCAGGGCTGCCTTCTTATGGCTCGCCACGTGATCTGTGTCAATTATCTCTGCAAAAAAATAACAGACCACATAGAAGCTGAAAAGATTGCTGCCCTTCAGGAAAAAGAGGGGGTGGAGCTGGAACGCCTCTTTCTTTTGAATGAGCGCATCAAAAAAATAATTAACACATGCGGTTAGATGGGGGAGTGTCATTTATACAACTATTTGTCCAGGGTGTTGTTGGGCCTCAAGCTATTCATGATATCTCCACTTATGTTTTTATGCTAGATGAAGAGTTAAGAAAGACCCTTTTGAAGGTGGCGCAATTCTATGACCAGAGAAAGGTGTCCCACACAGGGTACTTGGGCTTCAGGCAATCCAGTGACCTGACAAGACTGGTCGGCTGCATCGATCATTTAATCCAACATTCACTCCTGACTCCGCAACAAACCTTTTTCCTCGATATGGGCTGTGCAGAGGGGAGGGTCAACGTCTTGCTCAGCTATGTGGTCAAGCAGTCTGTTGGCATAGAAGTGCATGAGTGGATCCTGGATGAGTATGCGCCATTGAAGAAAGGACTGGAAGGTGCTCTCAGGGGACAGCATCTTCAATGCCCTCCCCAAAATATCTCTTTACTCCATGGCGATACCCTGGATGAAGCCGTCCATCAGACCATAAAAGAAAGGACAGGTAAGTGTTTCGAGGATTTTGACCTGTTCTACACCTATCTCAGCATGTACGAGGAGTTTGCCAACCTGATCGCCCGAAAGGCGAAGAAAGGGTCGGTATTCATGATCTATGGACTGGAAAGGGTCCTGCCCAAGTTGGATGGTCTCCAATTGCTGACCCCTGGCAAACTCATACAAGGGATCATCGCCCTCTATCAGAAAATATAAGAGATTCATCACTTCATCTCTTTCCCCTTCCAACCTTTCCTCTACTCACCTTTCGGAGATTGGCATTTCCTCCGAATCGGCTAGGCAACGATGGCTTAATGTTCGAAAAGAGGGCGCCAACAATTTTCAATCTTAGCCATTTTTCCTATTTGGCTCGAGGAGCAGACGTGAGTGGCAATGAGCAACGCGGTTAGCATAGATGGGCGCTATGGTGAGGGAGGCGGGCAAATCCTGAGAACATCTCTTGCCCTGGCATCCCTGCTGCGAAAGCCCCTGGAAATGCATCACGTACGGGGCGGGCGAAAAAAGCCGGGGTTGAGACCCCAGCACCTCATGGCAGTGAAGGCCATGGCGTCAATCACCGGCGGCAAAGTTAAAGGAGGTGAGCCGGGATCCGTGCACCTGTTCTTCGAACCAGGGCAAATCAAAACTGGGAGCTACAGTTTTGATGTGGGAACTGCGGGCTCCACTTCTCTGGTGCTTCAGACTATGATCCCAGCCCTGCTTTTTGGAAAAGGTGTATCCATGGTCCTCATTACGGGCGGCACACATGTCCCCTGGAGTCCGTGCTTCCACTATTTGAGGGGGGTTTTCGCGCCCGCACTGGAGGGGATGGGGAATGCCCTGAGCCTGGACATCGAGCGTTGGGGTTGGTATCCCAAAGGTGGAGGGAAGATCAAAGCAGTGATTTCACCCGTCTCCAGGCTCTGTTCCACCGAGCGCGCACAGAGGGGAGATCTTAAGGAGATTCGTGTGCTCTCCGCCGTGTCAAATCTTCCCATGGGCATTGGTGAGAGACAAAGGGATCAAGTGATCAGACGTTTCGATAGCCACGCTTTCAAAACACCCCGAGTGGAAATTGTGAATGCGCCTTCGCATGGCACGGGCACTTTAGTCTTCCTGATGTGCCGTTTTGAAGGAGGAACAGCGGGTTTTAGCGCTTTGGGCCAGAAAGGGAAGCGGGCTGAAAAGGTTGCCGATGATGCCTGTTTCCAGCTCTTCCAGTTCGTGGCCTCCAAAGCAGCGGTCGACGAATATCTAGCTGACCAATTGGTCCCTTACATGGCCCTGGCCAAGGGCCGGTCTTCGATTGTTACAAAAAGGATAACAATCCATTTAAAGACCAACATATGGGTTGTTGAACAATTCCTTCCTGTGACGTTTAGGGTGGATGAAACGAAGGGGATAGTAAGTGTTGAGGGCGTGGGCTTTAGTCCAGCTCGATGATAGGGGTAGAATCTGTTCATTCAGAGTCCTCTTGGAAAGAATTCTTGTTTGTTCTTGACGATTTCTCCTCAGCGTTTTATTTGATCAAGGGAATTGAATCCTGGAAAGGAGAAGTGAACCGATAAATTTGTCCCGCAGGTGCGGAATATACTTTCTAGATACTTGATTTTTTGATATTGACAAATATCCCGTTTCTTGGCACAGGATGACAAAGCAAACTTCAAAATAGAAGACCATGACCTCTTTGGATGACAAGCTGATAATCATCATCGGACCTCGGAGCCTGCAAAATGGGCTCATGGGCCATTTTTTAGAGGAGAAGACCGGGGCGAAGTGTTTGGCCATAGCCGCCCCCTCCCAGATCCCAGCCGCGGACGAGGAGGAGGGCAGCGACTCCAGGCTCATCCTGGGCGATTGTCTGGAAAAAGATTTGGATAGCTGTATGGCAGATTTGGAATACCTCAGTGAGCCTGTTCTATCTAGAGACTATGTGGTCCTCTTTAATGTGAGCCCGGGTTTGAAGATTGAGGAGAACGCTTTGAGAAGAGGGGTAAAGGGGTTTTTCTATGAACAGGATCCCTTAGAGGTGTTTCCCAGGGGATTGGGAGCCATTCTCAATGGGGAGATCTGGGTATCCAGGGAGATTATGACCAAGTTCATTCCCGGTGACAAGGGTCTCGACCCCTCCAGGATGGAGGCCTCCGTCCTGACCCCCAGAGAAATAGAAATACTCTCTCTTGTGGCCATTGGGGCCAAGAACGAGGAGATTGCAGAAAAACTCTATATCAGCAGTAATACGGTCAAGACCCATATCTACAATATTTTCAAAAAAATAGATGTTCCCAACCGCCTTCAGGCAGCCCTCTGGGCGGCCAAGAACCTCTAGTCCCTAATAAAAAAGTACTAGCGGCTGAGCGCTTTTCTAATACTATCTTCTTAGCCATTCCATGTGAAAATCCCCATAAAATCATACTTTACTTGTTTCAGATTTAGGGCTTTATATGGGTAGACCTTCACGTGAAACGTCAAGAACCCTCTGCAAAGGAAAGGGAATGGGGAGACATGCCTTATGGAAAAGAAAAAAGAGAGAAGAAAGTTGCAAAGATTCAGCCTTGAAATTCCTGCCAGAGTCGAGGTGATAAGCGGAGAAAAGCAAAAAGGAACGATTGAAGTCTTGACAAGTGACATCTGCGCGGGTGGGGCATATTTCAAGACCCCAAGACCACTCCCCGAGGGTACTCAGGTCAAAATAGACATGGTTCTGCCCCTCGAACACCTAAGGAAGCTGTCAGAAGAATACAATCGCGCCTATATAAAGGTCTCTGGAACCGTTTTGCGAACTGAGTCGTCCGGAATGGCCGTATCTTTTGATGAGGATTACGAGCTTGGGCCCTATAAAGAAGACCCAGGGAAGGCTTCATAAGCCAGGCAATGTCAATAAAACACATCCTTTCCTCTGTGCCCCTCAACGCCCTACTCCATTCGCCCTGTTCGTCCATAACAAGCTCTGGACCCCTCTGGACATAATCTGTTCGCCCTGAAACCCTCATAATTTAATAAGAAAGTATTAAGAGGGTACTACCTCCCTCCACATTTCTAATACGGACGACCTATCTGTTTTGACCCCGAAAATACGAAAAAAACCATACTTTCTACCGATTGTTCCTTCAAGCAAGGTTTCGTAAGCTATATGGCGTTGTGCCCATGGATTCGTTGCACGCAAACGCCCCTTGCAGGGACAAAATCGAAATTGGGAGGAGAATTCTTCATGGTGACCATCATAAAGAGGGAGAGAAGGAGATTAGGGAGGTTCAGGCTGGAAATTCCGGCCAAGATTGAAGTGCTTCATTCTGATTTAGAGCAAGAAAAGCGTGATCTCAAAACGGGTAACATAAGCTCTGGCGGGGCATTTTTCCATACCAAAGAACCTCTGCCAGAAGGGACCCCAGTCAAAATAGACCTCATTCTTCCCCTGGAAAAACTGAAAAAGCTTAAGAATGACCACAGGCAGGCTTACATAGAGGTGACGGGAAAGGTCCTGCGCGCTGAATCAAAAGGGATGGCCATAAGTTTTGACCAGAACTATGTCATTCGTCCTTTGAGGGCGAAACAAGAGCGCACCGCTCCAGGGTTACAGTCTCCCATTTGAAGGCATGGGGGCGAACAACCGTTCCCATCCCTCTGAGAATGCACCCCCTCGGGCAACAAAAAGAAGGCAGGCGGCAGAAACAGAAAATCATGATGAAGAGGCACGCCAATATTTCCTTGCCACTTCCATGCCCAGATCAAATGCCTTCAGGTTGGATTCCAGAAATGTCTTCTTGGTGGAAATGGAGAGGGTCTCTTTCATAGCATCTTCAGTGACGGCCGTTTCCGCGGATCCAATCAGGGCTCCCAACATAACCATATTCAAAGAGAGAGGATTGCCCGCTTCCTCTGCCAATTCATTGCCGTTCAGGGCGATTACCCGCTCCACTTTTGTGTCAATGAGATCCAACACTTCATCAACAGGGGGATACTTGCCCTGTCCCACGGTGACAGTGAAAGGAGGGAGAGGTTGGGTGTTGGTGATCACAAGGGTTTTTTTGTTGCACCTCCCAAGCGCCCTCATCGTCTCCAGGGGCTCGAAGCCCAAAAGCACGTCAGCCTCTCCATTTGAAACGATAGGGCTGCTCACATTCCCCATCAGGACAGCAGACTCTACCACGCCTCCCCTCTGGGCCATACCATGTATTTCGCTGACCACGGCGGGAATCCCCATGGAAAGCGCCGCCTCCCCCAGAAGTCTGGAAGCGAGCAGATTACCCTGTCCACCTACGCCAACAAAAACACATCTTTTCGTTTCCATTTATTTCTCCCTTAATAAAATCGTTTCACGATTTTATATAACGCAGCGCCGCTGCTCACGATGGAGATTGCCAGCCATATTGGAGCATTGAACATAATGTGATGAGCAACGAAGTTGCGTTGCATAAATTAGTCGAACGAAGTGAGATTAATTTATTCCTTTACGGGCAGAATGGCATTTTCGGGGCAAATCTGTGCGCATACCGAGCAGCCCGTACAGAGGTTCTTGTCAATCGCCACCTGGTCTCCATCCAGATACATGGCAGGGCAGGCGAGTTGATTGATGCAAACACGGTGGTCCTTGCATTTGTTGGGATTTACATGGAAAGGCCTGGTCCTCTTTCTCTCACCAATAGCCCTTGCAAAAAGTGGGCAGTACTCCCTCGATATAATAACGGAAATCCCGTCAAACTCCATTGAGGCTTTAACCGCCTCGATGGTCTTTTTCACCTTAAAGGGTTGTACCAGATGAACGTCTTCTACCCCGCAGCCTCTTACCACACCTTCAATGGAGACCCGGGTCCGCTCAACGCCCAGCGGTTCAGTATCCACCCCCGGGTGGGGTTGGTGCCCTGTCATGGCCGTGGTGCCGTTATCCAGAATCACCAGTGTAAACTTGTGATTGTTGTGCACTGCATTGATCAGTCCTGTGATGCCCGAATGAAAAAAGGTGGAGTCGCCGATGAAGGAAACCACCTTTTGATCCGTGGCCTGGGCAAATCCGCAGGAGGAACTGACAGATGATCCCATGCAGATGAGAAAATCGGCCATGGAAATGGGCGGCAAGACTCCGAGTGTATAGCAACCGATATCAGAAGGATGAATGGTGTCCGTGCCGTAAACCTGCTTTACCGCGTAATAGGTGGCCCTGTGCGGACAACCGGCGCACAGGTTGGGCGGTCTACCCGGAAGCTCCGGGAGATCGGACATGTCCACCGTGGCGGTGCCCTTGTAATCCACTTGAAAAAATTCAGCAATGGCCTCTCTGACCAAACGGGGATCATATTCGAAGAGACGCGATAGTTCCCCCACACCCTTGCCTTTTATGGGCAAGATAAGGCCGTTTTCCTGCGCAATGGCCTTCAGGTCGTTCTCCATAATCGGTTCCAGCTCTTCCACCACCAAAACCTTTTCCACTTGGCTCAGGAATTTGGCACACAGTTTTTTGGGCAAAGGCCAGGAGAACCCAACCTTGAGGGTACTCACACGATCAGCGATGTTGAGATCGGACAACGCGTCTCTCACATAGTTCAAACTCACACCGTTGGCGACAATACCCCATTTCCCTTCACCCTGGATTTCATTATAGGGAGACTTCTCAGACTTGCCAAAGGCCCGATCAAATTTATCCAGCAACTCTTTGTGCAATTTTCTGGATACGGCTGGTACGGCCACCCAGTGAAAAGGATTCTTCTCGAACACGGCTTTTGATTTGATGGGCTTTAACTCCCCTAATTTCACAGAGCCCCGGATATGGTTGAGTCTTGTGGTGGTTCTCAGGAGGATGGGAAGGTTCAGCGCTTCAGAGAGATCAAAAGCAGCCACCGTCATATCCTTCATTTCCTGGGTATTGGTTGGCTCAAGCATGGGGAGTGCAGACAACCGCGCGTAATAACGGTTGTCCTGCTCGTTCTGGCTTGAGAACAGGGAGGGATCATCAGCCGTGACGATAACCATTCCCCCCTGGACACCCTCATAGGCGAGTGTCATCAAGGGATCCGCAGCCACATTCAAGCCCACGTGCTTCATGGTCACCATGGTCCTGAGACCGGAGACGGCAGCGCCGGCCCCCACCTCCAGAGCCACCTTTTCATTGGTGGAGTATTCGAAGTAGAGCTCTTTTTTTTCCCGGCTGATATTGAAAAATTGTTCCGGGATCTCAGAAGATGGCGTTCCGGGATAGCAGGTTGCAAAGGCCAAACCCGCCTCCAGGGCACCACGGGCGATTGCCTCGTTGCCCAACAGGAGTAGTTCTTTTCCCGGAGCATCTGTAAGTAGTTTATGCATATCTTCCTCCTACGATAGGTGAATCGTCAGTTCCACAAGCCGACATCACCTCTTGTGTCTTTCTTGTGGCGGCAAGTTGGAACTACTCGTGTTGAAAGTTGAATCCCTAAATCTCATTCCCAACCATCAGGCTTCAGCGATCAACGGCCATTAAAGGTCTCAGAAATTCCCCCAAATTTTTTCCGCAACTTGGGTTTTTCAATCTTACCGGTAGGATTTCGAGGGACATCATCGAAGAAGATCTTTCTGGGTCTTTTATATCTTGGAAGGGATTCACAGTATTGAAGGACCTCTTCCTCATTCATCTCTTGCCCCGGTTTCAGCTTTATAATGGCGGCTCCTATCTCTCCCAGACGTTCATCCGGAATGCCAATGACCGCCGCATCCTGGATCTTCTGGTTTTCCATGAGGAAATCCTCTATTTCCACGGGAAAGATGTTCTCCCCGCCAGTGATTATCACGTCCTTTTTCCTGTCCACGAGCCAAATGAACCCATCCTCATCAAAGCGTGCCATATCTCCGGTCAGGAGCCATCCATCTATGATCGTTTTTTCTGTGGCCTCGGGATTCTTGTAGTATTCCTTCATCACACCGGGTCCCTTGACCATGAGTTCCCCGGTCTCTCCCTTTGGGACTTCCTTCAAGGCATCATCCACGATCCTGCATTCCCAGTCAAAACCCGGTTTGCCGATGGAGCCAATTTTATGAAGATTTTCCATCCCCAAGTGGACGCAGCCTGGTCCAGTCGATTCACTCAACCCGTAGTTTGTATCGTATGCGTGATGAGGAAAGACCTTTTTCCAGTTCTTGATGAGGCTGGGTGGGACGGGCTGAGCACCGATATGCATCATTCGCCATTGATCTAACGTATAGTCCTCAAGTTTGACCTGACCCGTCTCAATGGCCACCAGAATATCTTGGGCCCACGGTACAAGCAAAAAGACGAGCGTGCATTGTTCTTCCGACATCGCCTCTAGAATCCACTCGGGACGAATTCCTCTTAGGATGACACCTTTTGCTCCCACGATGAAATTTCCGAACCAGTGCATCTTTCCTCCCGTATGATAAAGCGGGGGTATACAGAGGAAATTATCTTCGTGGGTCTGGTTATGATGTCGGTTTTCGTTCACACAGGCGAACTCCAGATTCCTGTGGGTGAGGAGTATGGGTTTAGGTGTGCCCGTGGTGCCGGACGTGAAATAGAGAGCCGCCTCGTCAGTGAGCTCTAAAGGAATCCGGGGCTCCTCTTTTGACCCAGTCTCCAAGAATGCTTCAAGCTGCTCCGCGTAATCCGGCCTGCACTCCGTAGGCCCCACAAAGACATAGTCCTTGATGGTCTCAAGATCGTCTCTAACGGCGTTGACACGATCAACAAACTCCTCACCAAAGATCATGGCCTTGGCTTCAGCGATATCTGCACAATATCCGATGTCCTTGGCGAGAAAACGAAAATTCAAAGGCACGGCCCAGGCCCCGGTTTTCAATATGCCGAAATAGATGGGGAGCCATTCAAGGCAATTCATCAGGAGGTGAATGACCTTGTCCCCCTTTTTTATCCCTTTTGCCATCAGGGCATGTGCTGTCCTGTTGGCCATGTGGTCGAACTCTTTCCACGTGATCATCCTCCTGCTGGCCTTGGGCGGTTCTCTTTCTATGAGGGCGGTTTCCCCCACATACATCCTGGCATTTCTGGCCAATATCTCCGTGATGATCATGTTTTCGCTCCCGGGAAAACTATATTTCAGCGATTAGGAATGATACTCATCAAGATGAGCCTTGGCTATGGGCAAAAAGGGCGAAGTTTTGTATTTTTCCAAGAATTCCTCAAGAATTTTCTTGGATTTATCTTTTTGATTATGGAGCCTGTACACACGGGCCAGACTCAGCATGGCCTGTTCCTTGAAAACATCGTGTGCCCCGTCCACGACCTGGCTCAAACGCTCAATGGCACTTTCAAATTCTCCTTTGGCTTCGTAACAGGCTGCCAACGCCAATCTTGCAAGAGATTGATAGGGTGTATTATCAGGGACTTTATTCAGGAACTCCAGGTACAGGGCAATGGCTTCATCATATTTCCGCTCAGACATCCTGAGATAGGCCAGCTCGGGAAGGGCGAGCCGGCTTACTTTTGACATCCCATACTTGTCAATGACCTTTTGAAACAACTCGGCAGACGCTTTCAAGACCTCGGCATCCCTTTCCGGATCCGTGCTCTCAGCAAGAATGTAGTAGGCCGTGTTGTAAGCGGTCTGGCCCCTTTTGTTGATATAGCCCGTAAAGAGGGTAATCCCCAGGTAGATGAGAAGGCCGGCAGCCGCGGCCCCAACCAGATAATTGAACTGTCGGGAATGTGCTCTGATAAAGAGGGCTGCCCTGCTCGAAAAAGTAAGAAATTCATCCGGTTCTTTTAGAAGCTGTTTGCGGGTGACTTTTTTCTTTGTCATGATCTGATTGTCCTGATTTTCTTAAGTTGTTAATTCGTTTAACAAAAGCCTTGAATGGGGTCAAGGTAAAAAGATTCCTTGTCTTTTGTCTTCCCAGACCTGATAATTAGCCCTGTTAAGCAGTCCCTCTCCATCTAAAGGTGTTATTCCCTTTTGCGATTAGCTGGGAGTGCCAATTATAAGCGATAATGACCTACACGGAAGCATTCTTGAATTACCTCCATTCTCTCCCAGATGCCCTCATCTATCTCTTGCTGGGTCTGAGCGCATATGTGGAAAACATATTTCCACCTATTCCCGGTGATACCATTACTGCTTTTGGGGCATTTTTGGTGGGGATCGGCCGACTGGATTTTTTCGGCGTATACATCTGCACCACTCTGGGCAGTCTGTTGGGCTTTATGACATTGTTTTGGCTAGGCCTCTACCTGGGACGTCGCTTCTTTATAGAGAAAGACTACAGGTTCTTCAAGGCAAAGGATATTATTAAAGCAGAGGCGTGGTACCGAAAATATGGTTACGTTCTTGTTGCTTTCAATCGTTTTCTTCCCGGGATTCGCTCCGTCATATCATTGGCCGGGGGCATATCGAGATTGAAGGTCATGGGCGTGGTCCTTCTGGCGCTATTGAGCTGTGCGGTATGGAACCTGATCTGGATATTGCTGGGTTATGTATTGGGGACCAAATGGGAGGTCTTTGAGGCAAGGATTTCCACTATTTTGACCAGATACAATATCATTGTCCTCGGTTTTGTCGCCCTCGTGGTCGTCTTTTTTGTTCTCAGAAATAGGTATCGAAGAGAACGCTGATCAGGATTGTTAGAGTCGTTTTCAAGAAAGCGACGCCTCTTTGCCAGCTTTGATTATCCGGGCCAGTTCCAGCATGCTTTTTGCTGTCTGCCTCGCCGTCTTCAGTCCATATTCATCCTTTAACACCTGCTTCCTGTCCTTGGGATCGAACTCTCCCGTACCTGAAAGACTTGATACACCCCCTCCTCCAAACGTGGCCATGGTCCCCGTCGTGGCGATCAGCATCTGGAAAGTCATAAAGGCCCAGTGGATGCTGTTGAGGGTGGTCTCGATCCCTGTATTCCTGAACCAGCCCACGGCAATGGCGCCACCCACCTTATGTTTCAACGCGCCCCCGTAGTGTTTCCCATGAATGAAACAGCGCAGGCGGTCCAGGGCAGAGGCCAGACGGCCTGAAAGTCTGCCCAGATAGACCGGAGTGGCAACCAGCAGGGCGTCCGCCTCAAGGACTTTGGGAAAGAGGTCTTGGATGTCATCCTCCACAGAACAGTAACTTCCCTCCCTCTGTTTGCCCATACACCAGTTACAGTGGATGCAATCTTCGATCTTCTTGTCATGAAGTGTAAAGACTTCGGTTCTTGCACCATCCTGTTCAACAGCCTTCAACCCCTCCCTCAATATCAACTCCGTGTTGGAGCCCTTGATCGGGCTTCCACAAATCCCCAGGAAATGTATCATTGCTCCCTCCCACAATGCGAATTTTGTGCATACGCTCTGTGAACGCCATCCGGTGCGGTTCACCCCTGATACATACAACGAAAGGAGAGACGAACACAAGGGAATTGATCTTTCCCTGGAATCACGTTATAAGATCGCTAAGCGATTTTAGAAAAGGAAGGAGTCGGATATGAGAGAAGTGGCTGTATTAGGCGTGGGGATGACCAAATTTGGGATATCCCAAAAGAGCAATCTGGAGATGTTCGTGGAGGCAAGCTTGGAGGCCATCACAAAATCTAACCTTGAGCCAAAAGACATGCAGGCCCTCTTTTTTGGAAACTGTCTGGGCGATTTTGAGGAAGGTCAGATGCATATGGCGCCCTTTGCCCATGCCGAACTGGGACTGCCGGTTTCTGCGCCTGCCACGCGTTTTGAATCGGCCTGCGCCACCGCCACGGTAGCCATAAGACACGCCGCACTCTTGGTAGGGTCAGGCATTTACGATGTGGTGCTTGCAGGGGGTACAGAGCGAGCGGCAAAAATGGGGACGCCTCTGGCCACCAGAACCTTTGCTATGGGTTGCCAGGCACAATATGAATCCATGACGGGTTTGACCTTTCCGGGCGTCTTTGCCATGGCGACGCACATGTATGCGAGCAAGCATGAAATACCCCTTCAAGATTTGAAAAAGCATATGGCCGAAGTGGCTGTCAAAAACCACCATCACGGTGCCATGAATCCCAAGGCCCATTTTCAGAAGGAGATCGATGTGGAGACGGTACTGGACGGAATGATGGTGGCCGACCCCCTGCAGCTTTTTGACTGCTGCCCCTTTTCTGACGGCGCATCGGCTGTGGTCGTGGCTGATGCGGCGAAGGCGAGAGACCTGGTGAAAAAGCCGGTCTATGTGGCCGGCATGGGACAGGCCTCTGCGGGTCCCCTCTATTTGCAGAAGGATCTCTCCCGAGTTGTAGCCAGAGAAGAGGCATCAAGGCAGGCCTACAGAGAGGCGGGATTGGGGCCTGATGAGATTGATGTGGTAGAACTCCATGATTGTTTCACCATCGCCGAGATCCTGGCCATCGAGAGCCTGGGTCTTTTTGAGTTTGGAAAGGGCTATGAGGCGGCCACCAAGGGGGAAACCACCTTCCAAGGAAAGGTGGTGGTGAACCCATCGGGTGGTCTGAAAGCCAAAGGACACCCCATCGGTGCGACGGGTGCGGGTCAGGTGACCGAGATCGTGGAGCAACTCAGGGGGGAGTGCGGGCAGAGGCAGGTTGAAGGCGCCAGGGTGGGCTATGTGGACACACTGGGTGGCGATTTCGGGACGGTATGCAATATCATATTGAGGAGCTAGGCATGGACTACATGTTGACCTTTGAGCAGTACCAGGAAGGCCTCAATAAGGGCAAGTTCTTGGGCTTGCGATGCGAAAACTGCGGCACGGTTACCTTCCCATCACAGGGGGTGTGCAGAGACTGCGGCGGCAAGGACCTGGAAGTGACGGAGATGAAAGGGGAGGGGACCCTACGCACGTTTACGGTCGTACGGGTGGCTCCAGAGGGCATGAAGCCCCCCTACGTGGTGGCCATGGTGGAACTGGACGAGGGGGCCTGGACCATGGGAAACCTTGTGGACATGAACCCTGATGAGGCAGACATGGGCCTCATTGGACGAAAGGTCAGGCTGGGAAGCCAGGTGGTGAAAAGCGATCCCAAATCGGAACAAGATTTACGCGTTCTGACCTTCGCGTTGCTGTAAGCCTTGGCCATATCTTGCTCATGATATACCTAAATCGGGAATATACCTTCCTTTAAAAGCTGTGGGCTGGATATAGGCTCATTTCTGAAACCCCGCTCATTAATTTGGACGGGGGTTTTCCATTCTGTCTTTTTGTCTGGAAACTTTGATCATAACCAAATTAATTCAATAATCCCTACAAATGTAACTTCGGAAGCCATTGCTCGTGAGCAAGTAACATTGAAGATTACATCTGGTAATCTACGCTTTTTGAGGGTGGATGAAAGTGTAGGTTAATAGCAGTAGTTGAAAGTCTCTGGTGAAATGCGTCAACCACAAGATATGGGAACAATGGAAAGAGATTCTTATGAAAGAGAGGCCAGTTCTTTTGCATATTTCTTTACCCATCCGTCAGCACCGCATTCTTTGAGGATGTC
>CP070840.1:4023260-4033204 GCA_020342025.1 Deltaproteobacteria bacterium | reverse complement strand
GACGCCTTCTTTCAAGTGGCTGATCTCATAGTTTTGACAAAAACTGCAGAGCAGATTGCATGAACTGACGAAGATGGTCCCCGACCCATATCTTCCCACTAGGGGCGATTCTTCGCCAAAATGGGCATTATAGCTGGAAACCCGAGCCTTCCTCCCCGTTTCGCAGTAACCCAGCTCGCCCTCCAGACGGTTCACCTTGCATTCGCGCGGACAGAGGCTGCATGACGCCATAAGGGCAATCGCCTTTTCCATGCGCCCAGAGAACTCCCCTTCCCTAAACAACTTCAAATAGGACGGCTCCATACGGGTTCAACCCTTTCAGGAGACTTGGGTGTGGGCCCAGATGCGTTTTTTACTATGGATTTCCATGTATTGGTGGCCTGGCGTGCCTTAATCCCGACTCTGGCCAAAAATCCTGAGCAACATCAAGAAGAGGTTGATGAAGTCAAGATATAATGAGAGTGCCCCCAAGATGGCGCCTTTTCTGATCACGGCCCCGTCTAGGCCAGCAGGCTGGGCGAGTGCCATATTCTTTATTTTCTGCGTATCGTAGGCCGTCAGTCCCACAAAGACAAAGACCCCAATATAGCTCACAATCATGCTCATGGCACTGCTCCGGATATACCAATTAACCACTGAGGCGATAATGATCCCGATCAGGCCCATGAAGAGAAACCCGCCTAGGGATGTTAGATCTCTCTTGGTGATCCAGCCATATATACTGCATGCCAAAAAGGTTGCAGCGCAGATGAAAAAGGTGCTGAATATGGAGGCGCGGGTATAGGCTAGGAAAATGAACGAGAGAACCACTCCGTTCAGCGTGGAATAAATGACAAAAAGCGCCGTGGCCGTAGTGGCGCTCATCCTGTTCACCATCCCGGCTATGGCAAAGACCAGGGCAAATTGGGCCAATATGAGGCCAAAAAAGATAAAACTGTTGCTGAAAACGAGGCGCGATAGGGTTGCATTGGTGGATACATAGAACGCCACAAAACCGGTCAGTGCAAGCCCTATACACATCCAGTTGTAGACGCCTCGCACATAATCATTGACCAGGACCTCTGCCGTTGGTCTCGGGACGGAAATCGGTTCTGCCATCTAATACCTCCTCAGCTTTATTCTGCTATTTTTTCTCCTCTTCCTTATTATAGTTTTTCGGGCAGAATCTTCAAGTCGTAACTGCTGATCGGGCCGTGAGCCCCTGAGACGACCGTCTATTTCATCCCCTGAAGGGCCTCAATTCTCTCCAATAGGGGAGGATGAGAGTAGTTAAACCAGACATAGAGGGGATGCGGCCGGAGATTGGAAAGATTATCCCGGGCCATCTTTTTCAAAGCCAATATGAGCGGCTCGGCTACCTTCATGACCTTGAAGGCGTGGCGATCCGCCTCTCGTTCAAATCGTCTCGAAATGGCCATGGCTATGGGGGAGAGGAAAAAGCCGACGGGCTCCCATAGAACGGCCACGAGAAAGAGTCCCGCATAGGCGGGCATAATGGAAAACCCAAATGATTGATACATACTCTGCCACGTAATCATCTCGGAGGCGAGATAAAAGAGCACGATGGAGGAAAGGCCCATGATAATAAGCTGTTTCTTTATATGATTCCTCCTGAGATGCCCCATCTCATGGGCGAGCACAGCCAGAATCTCATCATCTCCGTGGGCCTGCATCAGGGTATCGAACAGGACGATTCTCTTGCTCTTTCCTAAACCCGATAGATAGGCATTCGTATGCCGGCTCCTTTTTGTGGCATCCATCTGGAAGACACCCTTGAGGGTAAACCCCTCGTTTTCTGCAAGATGCCCTATTTTTTCTGAAAGCCCTTCCTGCTCAAGGGGGGTAAACTTGTTGAAAATGGGCGCTATCACTGTGGGGTAGATGACTGCCATCAGGAATTGAAAGGAAAAGAAAATGAGCCAGGCCCAGATCCACCAGCGGCCGCCCGCGTATTTGACCATAATGAGAAGAAGGGAGAGGAGCACGCTGCCGATAATCACTGTTATCAGCAGCGACTTGAGTAGGTCTGTAAGCCAGGTTTTGAGGGTTCTCGTGTTAAAGCCATATTCTTCTTCAATCACGAAGATATGATAGTAGTCGAACGGCAGGTCCACAATAGCTCCAATCAGGCCGGGAATGGCGAAAAAGATCAGGCCTGCCAGCACGAAATGAACATCTTTCAATCCCTCGGCCAACCAGGGTAATAGGCCGGAGAGGATAATGAAAAGAAAGACGATCTTTCCAACGATCGTCTCCGCATGGGAAAAATTTATCTTGTGGGCGGTGTATCGATTGATTTTTCCCAACTCCTCCTCATCTATTATTCCGCGAAAGGGTTCAGGCACCTGTTTTTCGTATTTCTTCAGATTTCTTGCATTGATCACGTCTATAATCAGATCTGCTATGGAAGTGAGAAAATATATGGCGAGATAGGCAATGAGAAGTCTGTTTATGGGTATCATCTCTCAGTTCGAAGGGCCTCTACACAAGCGCTGTCCTAGGGAGGCGGAATCACAAAATATTTACTTCTACCTTATCATATTGTAAAACTATTGTACTAAATTTTTTGCGCCGCCTTGCTCCCTGCCGATGACTTGATGTGATAGACATCACCTTGATGGACCGTCCCGGGCCGGTACGGGCCGGGGAGGCGAAGAGATACTGGCCTCCGGCTCCGCTTGAAGCCCAGAGAGCTTACCGGCGGCCTGCACATAAATTCCAAGATCTTTCTTTGGAAAAACCTTTGGCCCACATTACAGGCATATAGGCATGAAGGACAATAAGCTCTATATCGTCATGGTCGGTCTCCCCGCAAGGGGAAAGTCCATTACAGCCACCAAACTCAAAGAGAACCTAATGCATGACTCTATCAGAACCCGGGTTTTCAATAACGGTGATCTGAGGCGGAAAATGATTCCCCAGAATACTTCTTATGCCGGATTCTATGATCCTAAAAACAAAGAAGGCGTGGCCCTCAGGGAAAAGATAGCCCTTATTAACATAGACAAGGCACAGAGCTATCTCAAAAGAGATGGAGAAGTGGCCATTTTGGATGCCACGAATGTGAGTTTGAAACGTAGAAACACCATTCAGAACCTGCTGAACGACCACCCTATTCTGTTCATTGAATGCATTAACAACGACCAGGAGATCCTCAACGCCAGTATACAGAGGAAGATAGCTATGCCAGAGTTTGGCCATCTCACTCGAGAAGAGGCGGTGGAGAGTTTTGGGGAACGAATCTTCTACTACGAATCTATTTATCATTCTTTGGGCACGGAAAGAAATTTCGTTAGATTGGATTCATTACACACCAGAATCCTCGAAGAAGAGATCGGTCATGATATCCCCTATTATGAACAGATAAGGGATTTCCTGGTCACAGACACTGTGAAGAACCTCTATCTGATCCGTCACGGAGAGACCTATTTTAACCTGGAAAACCGGATTGGTGGAGACGCTGACTTAACAGCGAAAGGCAGGGCACAGGCCAAGGCCTTGGCTGAGCACTTTGCAAAGAAAAAGATACCGCGCATTTTCACAAGTCAGAAGAAAAGAACGATTCAAACCGCAGAACCTATCAAGAAGATTCAGGAAACCTGTACCATCGTCCCTTTAGCTGAATTCAATGAGATCAACAGCGGTATATGTGAAGGGATGAGTTATGAAGAAATCAGAAAAATTATGCCCCATGTCTATTTTGCAAGAAGAAAGGACAAATACAATTACGTCTATCCCGAAGGAGAAGGCTATACCTCCATGGAAGAGAGAATCGACCGTGGTATCAAGAAAGCACTCTTTCTAAGTGGGCCCTCTGACAACATCATGATCATTGGGCACAGAGCTGCAAACCGAATGATCCTTTCCCATTTCCTCTATCGTCGAAAAGAGGATGTTCCCTATGTCTATGTTCCCCTGGATAAGTTTTATTATATCTCGACCACTCAGAACAAAAAGGTGTTTCAGCTGAGAAAATACCAATAATTTCCGACTTGACACTTCGACACGCTCAGTCGAGCGGCTCACTGCGGAAGGGAAGGTTCTTTCATGTTTCCTTTCCCTTCAAGACTCCCATCTCTCTCGCCTTGGCGTATTTTAAGAAGGACCCTCCTGCATTCGTGGTAGAGATGACAAAGCCGTCAAAACCAGCCAGGACTCCCAATTCCAGAAAATAAGTCCTTAAAAACATCCACAGACCATGAAGCAGGGGGCTGAAGGCATTCACCCGGGCATTTTTCTCAAATAATTCTTTTGAAGCAAGGTTGGAATAGTTCTCCATCTTGGCCAGAAGCTCAGAATAGTTTCTGAAGCTGATATGTTCGATAACCTCATCAAGTTCTCTCACACTCCCCTCGGTGACCCATTTTTCATGAACCGGCCTGCCATCAAAACCCCCTACCCTTCTGTTCACAAGACGCACAATGCGATCAGGCCACCAGCCACAGTGCTTGATCCATCTGCCATGCAGGTAATTCTTGCGTCTAAAGCCATAGGCGGAGTTTGTGCTGTCATTTCTGCCCAGCTCTCGCATGATGCCTTGGGCCGTCTCCGGGGGGATCCTCTCATCTGCGTCGAGTATCAACACCCAGTCATGAAGGCACTGATCAACGGCATACTGTTTCTGCCCCGAGTAACCTCTCCACGCTTCAATGAGCACCCTGGCCCCAAAGGATTTGGCCAACTCCACCGTGCCGTCCGTACTGCCTGAATCCACCACCAGCACTTCGTCTGCAAACGTGACGCTTTCCAGACAATCAGGGAGCCTCTCTTCCTCGTTCTTCGTGATGATGGCCACAGAAAGCGGGGTCTTGTTCTGCACTTCCTCTTTCATAACACTTCAAATACCAGGAAAGTTCTGTTTTGTAAAAATCCGGATCTTGCCGATGAATGAGAGATTGTCTGTTCCAATTCCTGTGGAATCTCTTTCTGTCCACCCCAATTTCACAACGCTATTTTGAAGACATGGCAAAACTGGTCATTGCGCGTCCCGCCAAGCCTGGACCCGCAGAGGCGGGCGAAGGGGATCTTATGTGAAGACTCTCATCATGAGCGGGATAGCCACGAAGGTTCCCAGCGAGCTCCCTAGGTTCGTAAATACCACCACAAGCAAAATCCGCGTGATCTTATTCTTCCAAAATCCTTTCAGAGACGAGATGTCTTCAGGCAGGTTCTCAAAATCCCTCACTTTTGGTTTGCCCAACAAGGCCTCAACCAGGCCGGAAACCCAGCCGGCAGCAATCATGGGATTGAGCGATGTCATGGGAGAGGCTACAACGGCGGATAGAACCGTCAATGGATGGGCCAAGGCAACGGTGGCCCCAAGGCCTGCCAGCACCGCATTAGCCAGAATCCACCACTTGATCATGTGCGCGCCACCGCTGGTTCCAGTCATGAAAAAACCGAAGATGATCATCCCCAGTATGAGAGCTGGGACACCCCACTTGAACACGCGGGACAACCGGCCTTTGGGGGGTATTTGCTCAAGCGCAGCCACATCTACTCGCTTTTCCCAATACCCCTGAATGCCAGGCACATGCCCTGCCCCGACCACGGCCACGATCTTTTTACCGGGTGCTGTTCTGATCTTATGGGCAAGGTATTGGTCTCTTTCATCAATCAAGATGCGCTTAATTTCTGGAAAGGATTCCCCAATTTCCGAGAGGAGAGTCTCAAGGACATCCTTCCTTTTTATCTTCTCAATATCTTCCTCCTGAATGGCGTCTATCTGCCCTGCTGAAGTAATCAGCTGCGCCAAGACCTTTATCTTTCTCCAAAAACCCATAGCGCGCCACGTCCTGGATAGGGTGGTACGAATATCCCTGTCCGCCAAGTGTATATGGGCCCCAATGGCCTCTGCTGAGGCGATGGCTCTCAAGACCTCCTCTCCAGGTTTTATCCCCAACTTTTTCCCGATTTTCTTCTGGAAGTAGGCAAGCATGAGATTGGAAAGGAGCAAAAAAGCCTTTTTCTCTTTAATAACCTTGAGAAGGTCCTTGTCTTGCCATTTTTTCTTCTTTGTGATCGATTGATATCTGGACTCGCAGAGTTCAATGCAGACCGTCTCGGGTTTCTCTTCTTCAATGACCTGCGCAACCAGGTCAGCGCTCTCCCTGGATACGTGGGCTGTCCCCACGACGGTGATCACCTTATCTTCAAAAAACAACCGGTGCCTGTGGGTGTTGTTCTCCATAGATTTTTCGTCTCAATCGTCTCTCTGTTTCAGCGCAGTTCAATTTCAGTGAATGGAATGCCCATTTTCTTTGCCAGATCCTTCAGATCCTGCTCAAGGGTGATCTGTGTCCCCTCTTTCTTTCTCACACTGGTCGTCTTATCCGCCACGACAAAGACCTGGAGCTTTGTCGTGTCAAGGAGTTTTCCTGCCAGAGCCCTGAGTTCCTCCCTCGTGGCGCCCATGTAAGCCTCCTGGATCCGATCAAGGGTGTCCATAGGCTCCTTGCGCATATAGTAACGGCCGTAAACCTCCACCAGCTCAGCCGGTGTATCCACATTGAAGACAAAACTGTTGAGTGCATCGAGCCGTTTCAACTCCAGATCCTTGTGAGGAACCTCCTCCCGGAGCCCTTTCATGATCTGCACCGTCTCCTGAACCGCTTGTCCCGTCCTGTCGCTTTTGCAGCCAAGGTATCCAACAAGCATGCCCGCATTCCACCTGTAGGTCTGATAGAACCACGCGGCATAGACAAGCCCCAGATCGTCTCGAAGGCGGGTGTACAACAGGGAATCATTTCCCCCAAAGACATCCATGAGAAGACTCACTTTCCAGTAATCTGGCTGTGTACGCTTCACACTGCTCAGGATGAGTGCCACCTGGGATTGAACCTGGCCGGGTTTATGGACCAAGGCCAAGATGGGCGGGGTCTCGGGCGGATCATCCAGGGCCCTCTCGGGCGCCCTTTTCTCAGGGAATGCCTGGAAGAAACGCTTTAACCCTCCAACGGCTCTGCCCTTCTCAATGTCGCCTGAAATGGCCACCACCATGTTTGAGGGCAAGAAATACGCCTTCATGAACCCCTTTAAATCATCTGGCGTGATGGTTGGGATTGTCTCCAGGCCCTGGAGCGGATCGCGTCCGTAGGGATGTCCCTTAAAGTGCCAGATCTTCGCTTCGCGACTGCTGACGGTTTGTGCATCGCCGCCCTGACGCCTGAGTCCGATCAACGCCTGCCGCTTGATCACGTCAACCACCTGAGGATCGAACCTGGGACGCATCAGGACTTCCTCCATCAAGGCCAGACCCTTTTCCCAGTCATCTTTCATCACCGAGAGGTTTACAACTGTCTCTTCTTCACGGACTGAAACGGAGAGTTGTATCGCGTTTTCATCCAAAGCCAGCGCCAATTCAGTTGGCGAGTATTTGTGGGTGCCACCGCGGATGAGAGAACCACTTAGCACATGGCTCAACCCGATTTTTTCATCTCTCACGTCAACTGCCCCCGCCTTCACAAGGAGGGTCAAATCAATCAAGGGAAGTTCCCGGTCGGGCAAATAGAATATGGCCGCTCCCTCCACGAGGGCTGTTTCCGCTTTTGGGTATTCAATCTTTTCAGGGCGACGTTCGAAGGAGAGAGGATGATTCCAGCCGGCAGGCGTAGGGTAGATTGAATGGTTGACAAGTGTTTTAGGCCTAAACATCTTGAGGGCGGCCGCTCCACTTACAGCCCTGTTTTCTGTGTATGCTTCCGGAGGACGCTCGGGGTTCCCACCAGGAATGATATAGACGCTGGTCTTGTTACTCATCCGGAAAAATTGGTTCGCCACGCGCCTGATCTCCTCTGGCGTGACTTCTGCTATTTTGTCAAGATAGGTCTTCACGTAGCGCCACCCCACCTGGACTTCCAGGGTTGATAGGGTGCCTGCTAACTGCTCGTTGCTACGCATTCTGTCCAGAAAATCTCGCTGGTTCAGTTTCTTGATCCGTTGGAGTTCACGATGGGAAACCAATTCAGTCTTAAGTCTTTCAACTTCACCAAGAAGAATTCTTTCCACCTCATTGCAGGCCTTCAGGTAGGCTTGCCGGGTTTCTTCCTCGCTGAGGTCTTTCTCCCTCATTTCCTCTGGTTCATTGGGCGAACCGCCCAAGACAAGCATGCCACCGTAGCGGTTATCCGGGTTATACGCCCACGCCTCAACCGCAAGCCCCTTGTTGACAATGTTCTGGATCAGCCGGGCGCTCAGACCCTGGCTTAGAATCATGGTCATGGCGTCCAACGCATAAAAATCCTTTGTTCCCATGCGGGCAGCGTGGAATCCGATCCTGACGAGGGGGGTGCGGGCACCCTTCAAGAAACGGATGCTCTGACGGGGTCCCTCTTGCATCGGTTCCCATGTAACCTCTTCGGGTGCACGGTTGCCTGCAGGATATCTCTCAAAATAAATCTCTGCCAGATTCTTGGCCTGAGCCAATGTCACATCCCCCACCAGCACGCAGACCGCATTTGTGGGGTTGTAATATCTCTTGTGAAACAAAATGGCGTCAGTAGTATTATACCTCTCCATATCGGTTTTCCAGCCGATGACTGGATTGCGGTAAGGGTGAGCCATATAGGCGTTGGCCTCCAAGTCGAGCCAGGCCGCACCGTTTGGGTTGTTGATATACCGGAAGGCCCACTCCCGCTGTACAACCTCTTTTTCCACATAGAATTCGCGCCAAGAGGGCTCAAACAGTTGTTCGCTCACGATTGAGAACCATTGGGCCAACATGTCTGATGGCACTGACATGACATACTGGGTCTGGTCTTTGCTGGTAAAAGCGTTGACACCCACAGCGCCGTTCCTTCCCAATTGCGATGAAAAGGCCTGGGTGACATAGATTTTTTGCACCTCGAGCCGCAGCCTCTCCATCTCTTTGAGTTTGGACTCGATCAGGGCCTGGTTGGGGTGACGTTTTCTCTCCTCTGTCAGGACCACCTGATAAGCGGCCTCAATTTGCTCCTGCAGTTCCTGGTCCTTTTTGAAATCTAAGGTGCCGAAGTTCTTCGTGCCTTTGAACATCATGTGCTCGAGCAGGTGCGCAATGCCCGTCTTGCCCGTCTCTTCAAGGGCTGACCCCGCTCGGATAGCAACCCGGCAGGCAACCTGCGGTGTCGATGGCCGCTCCACGATCAAGAACTGCATGCCATTTTTGAGCTTGAACTCCTTCACATCCAGTTTGATGCTGGAAGCGGGATCTTCAGCCAAACAGATCCCCACACCAACGACCAGAACAAGCCAAGCGACCAGAATAGTTCTAAAGAACCTCACGTTTCATTCCTCCCCTATTCATTTGATATTATTCCCCAGCCTGACTTCACAAGGCCCCCTCCGACCCGGAACCGGTCGAGACAGACGGGGAATTTTAGCATAGCTTTGTCATCTTGCGAAGACAGGATGAGTTTGGGAGATTACAGAGGGCTCTGCGGACCCGAGGCTGAAAAACATTTAGTTGCTCCACTACTGGATCCTATACATTGGCCATGCCAAATGCGCCTTTTTGCAACGAGGGCATCTACCAGGCCGCGTGAACCTTCTTCTTTCTTCAAACACATATCCACAGGCCAGGCACTGGAAAGGCAAAACGACGAGCTTTTTTCTTTGGGTGGCAAGAGATCGTGCGATATGCGGCAAATGCTCATAGACCTCCTTTTCTCGAATTCGGATCGCCTGGGAAAGTTCCCTGGCGTTCATCTCCTTCTCGCTCAAGAGTTCAATTATCTGCTGACGAATGGTCTGCACCTGATCTCTTTCCTTGTTTTCCTAAGAAATTTTCGAAGGGAACTCGACTAGAATATTTTCAGGGGTTGATCCGCCAAATGGCGAGCCCAACCCCTTTAATCGGCATGGCGCGCCTGGCAGGATTCGAACCTGCGACCTGCGGATTAGAAGTCCGCTGCTCTATCCAACTGAGCTACAGGCGCGTTCCCCGTCACCGCAAAGCGTGCGGGGCT
>CP070840.1:4017831-4023160 GCA_020342025.1 Deltaproteobacteria bacterium | reverse complement strand
ACACGTCAGATATATGTGGGAGACGTTCCCATTGGTGGAGGTGCGCCCGTCGTTGTCCAGTCCATGACCAATACGGATACAAGAGATGTCTCCTCAACGGTTGCGCAGGTTCAGCAGCTGTATGAAGCGGGGTGTGAAATTGTCCGTCTGGCCGTCCCTGACATGGAGGCGGTTGAGGGTTTCAAGGAAATAAGGTCGAGGGTATCTCCACCGCTGATCGCGGATGTGCATTTCGACCACCGTCTCGCCATAGCTGCCCTTAAGGCGGGGGCGGATGGTCTGAGAATAAACCCTGGAAACATCGGAGGGAGAAAGGCCATTGAAAAGGTCATAAAAGCGGCGGATGCCAGGGATATACCGATACGAATCGGCGTTAATGCGGGCTCTCTGCCCAAGAGCACCCTGAAAAAACATGGCCACCCTTCTCCTGAAGCTATGGTGGAAAGTGCTCTGGATTTTGTCAGCCTCTTTGAAGAACTCGGTTTTGAAAAGATGAAGATCTCGCTGAAATCCTCCGACGTATTGAATACCATTGCGGCTTACGAGTTATTGAGCGAACAAAGCGACTATCCGTTGCACCTGGGCGTCACAGAAGCTGGAACGCTCATATCGGGCACCGTAAGGAGTGCCATTGGCATTGGTCTCCTGCTTTTCAAAGGTATTGGTGACACATTCCGCGTATCACTGACCAGAGACCCCCTGGATGAGGTGAAGGTGGACTATGAGATTTTGCGCGCCCTCGACCTCAGGCACCGTGGCCCGCAGATCATATCCT
The DNA here is from genome assembly GCA_020342025.1 of Deltaproteobacteria bacterium. The sequence goes on along the minus strand of CP070840.1, from coordinate 4,022,385 downwards.
GCCCCACCTGTGCCAGATGCGAGATAGACCTTTTTGGTCTTGTGGATGAGGTGGAGAGGGCTCTTTCAGGCATAACGTCGTCTCCAAAGGTGGCCATCATGGGGTGCGTTGTGAACGGACCCGGCGAGGCAAAAGAGGCAGATGTGGGAATTGCCGGCGGCAGGGGACATGGCGTTCTCTTCAGGCATGGCGAACTGGTAAAGAAGATCCCTGAACGAGATCTGGCCAAGATATTGATTGAAGAGGTGAAGAAATTGGCTGATTCATGACATTTATCATTTTTCATGGATCATCTATCATGGATCATTGAATGTTGGTTATCAAACCTTATCAATTAAGCATCGATTAACTGGTAAAAAGTCAAGAATGGGACGGCAAAGTAAGAAGCTCCAAATGCAAGGCTTGCGAATCTTGAGGAATGCGGCGTAACGCAGCCCTTCGGCTTTGCTCAGGGCCGTGAGTATGTCGAACGGCTGTTGGACTTTTTACGAAGCCGTCAAGCATTTGAAAATGATAAATGGTCAATGATAGATGACAAATGATTATGGGTGGAGGGTTGTATAGACGACGATGAGATATTCCAACTATTTTATACCCACGCATAAAGAGGTACCATCCGAAGCAGAGGTGATCAGCCACCAATTGATGCTGAGAGCGGGATTGATCCGAAAACTGACTTCAGGCATCTACACCTATCTTCCTGCAGGACTGAAGGCCATAAGAAAAGTAGAAAACATAATCCGCGAAGAGATGAACCGATCCGGTGCCATCGAGGTTTTAATGCCAGCGGTTCAGCCCGCGGAATTGTGGCAAGAAAGTGGCAGGTGGGAATATTATGGACGAGAACTCTTGAGATTTAAGGATCGTCACAATCGGGATGCCTGTCTGGGGCCGACCCATGAGGAAGTGATCACCGATTTGGTGCGCAAGGAGGTCCATTCCTATCGGCAAATGCCGATCAATCTCTACCAGATCCAAACAAAATTTAGGGATGAGATCAGGCCCAGGTTTGGCGTGATGCGCTGCCGGGAATTCATTATGAAGGATGCCTACAGTTTCGATGCGGACGAGAAGGGGGCCGACAAGAGCTATGAGATCATGTATGAGACTTACAGCCACATCTTTCGCAGATGCGGCCTCAAATTCAGGGCCGTTGAGGCGGATACGGGAAGCATAGGGGGTAGCTTTTCACATGAGTTCATGGTCTTAGCAAAAACCGGAGAAGACGAGATTGTCAATTGTCTGAAGTGCAACTACGCAGCAAACCTGGAGAAGGCGGAGGTGAATCAGGGCAGGCGTCAGCCTGCTGCATCGGTTCAGGAAGAGATGGAACCTTTGGAAGAGGTGGTAACGCCAGATATGAGAACGGTTGAGGAGGTGACATCCTTTCTATCCATTTCACCCAGCCAACTCATCAAAACACTTATCTTCAAATCAGATGGTGACGTGGTCGCTGCACTGGTGAGGGGTGACCACGAGCTGAACGAGGTCAAGCTCAGAAACCTCCTCGGTGCCGAACAGGTGGAAATGGCTGATCCTGAGTTAGTGGCTGATGTGACTGGCGCTCCCATGGGCTTTGCCGGCCCAATGGGTCTTACCGTGCAGGTGCTTGCTGACCATGCCATTGAGGGGATGAAAAACTTCGTCACCGGGGGAAACAGGCAAGACCTGCACCTGCGAAATGTGAACATGGAGAGGGACTTCCATGTGGATCTTTTCGGTGACTTACGCATGATCACACCCGAAGATTCGTGTCCAAGATGTGGCGCTGAGATACAGTTCGGAAGGGGTATCGAGGTGGGGCACGTGTTCAAATTGGGAACCAAATATAGCAAAGCCATGGGAGCCGTCTTCTCGGATGAGGAGGGCATTGAGAAACCCATTGTCATGGGATGTTACGGCATCGGCGTGGGAAGAACGGTAGCTGCTGCCATTGAACAGAATCATGACGAAAATGGGATTATTTTTCCCATACCCCTTGCGCCTTTTGAAGTGGTCATTCTGCCCTTGCAGATGCACGAGCCAGAGGTGGTGACAGCCTCTGAAAAGATCTACAGAGAATTATCCGAATCTGGTCTAGATGTCCTGCTCGACGACAGAGATCTAAGGGCAGGTGTTAAATTTTATGACGCCGATCTCCTTGGCACACCTGTTCGTGTCACAGTTGGGATGCGCAACCTGAAGGCGGGCCAGGTGGAGATGAAACTACGCCTGGAAAAGGAGAGTTCCCAAGTGCCAGTTCAGGAGGCCCCAGCCTGCATAAAGCAAAAAGTCAAGGAACTCTATGATTCGACTAAATGACATCACTGCCTCACTCCTCAGCTATCACCCAAAGGCAGACCTAAGTCTTGTGGAAAAGGCCTACGTATACTCTGCTAAGGTCCATCAGGGCCAAGTTCGTCTTTCCGGTGAACCCTACCTTTCGCACCCCTTAGAGGTGGCCCATATCCTAACTCGAATGAAAATGGATGTGATCAGTGTGGTGTCTGGGCTTCTCCATGACACACTGGAGGATACGGATGCCAAATTGTCAGAGATAGAACGCCTATTCGGCAAAGAGGCGGCCAATATTGTGGACGGGGTTACCAAGATCAGCAAGATGCAGTTTACGAGTCACGAAGAACGTCAGGCCGAAAACATGCGAAAGATGATCCTGGCCATGGCCACGGACATCCGTGTCATCATGGTGAAACTCGCTGATAGATTGCACAACATGCAGACCCTTGGCTTTCAGGTCCCAGAAAAACAAAAACTGATCGCCAGGGAGACCCTGGATATCTACTCTCCCCTGGCGGGCAGAATGGGCATCTACTGGCTCAAATCCATGCTGGAAGACCTCTGCCTATACTACCTGGAGCCGCAGATCTACGAAACCATAAAGTCTGAGACCGCCGAAAGACGAGGAGCGAGGGAAAGATATATCCGGGAGGTGAAGGAACTCCTCGGCGAAAAATTCAAAGAATCGGGCATAGAGGCCACCATCAAGGGGCGACAAAAGCACTTTTACAGCATTTACAACAAAATGAGAGACCAGAACCTCACTGTAAACCAGGTATATGACATCCTGGCATTACGCGTCATCGTGAATTCCGTTAAAGAGTGCTACGAGGTCCTAGGCCTCATCCATGCCATGTGGAAGCCAGTCCCTGGGAGATTCAAGGACTATGTATCCCTACCCAAAGCGAACATGTACCAGTCCCTTCACACCACGCTGGTTGGTCCTCTGGGGCAAAGGATGGAGGTCCAAATCAGGACATGGCAGATGGACAAGATAGCTGAGGAGGGCATTGCCGCGCACTGGAAGTACAAAGAAGGCCGGGTAGCAAGCAAAACGGATGAAAACCAATTCGCATGGCTCAGACGGCTTCTGGAATGGCAAAAGAATCTCCAGGATCCCAAAGAATTTCTGGATACCGTTCGCATGGACCTTTTCCCCAATGAGGTCTATGTGTTCACACCTAAAGGCGAAGTGAAGGAATTCCCAAAAGGAGCCACGCCTGTTGACTTTGCCTACAGTATCCATTCGGAGGTGGGAGAAAAATGCATCGGGGCCAGGGTAAACGGCAAAATGGTCCCTCTCCGATACCAGTTGAGAAACGGGGACATTGTGGAGATCATCACATCCACCAAACAGCACCCCCGTGAGGACTGGCTCGATTATGTAAAGACTTCCCGGGCCAAAACCAAGATCAGACAATGGATAAGAAATCAGGAAAGGGACGAAAGCATTAATTTGGGGAGGCAAATCCTGGAAAAGGGCCTTGAGCAGTCTCACCTGAGTCTTACCAACATATTGAAGAGCGAACAGATTTCGAGGGTATCAGAGGACCTCTCCTTTCACTCAGTCGAGGATCTGCTTGCCAACATTGGGTACGGCAAGATATCAGCAAATCAGGTGATCGGTCGTCTTAAACCGAAGCTGGGGATTGAGGAGGAAAAGCCCACCGGCCTTGTGGGCAAGGTGGTTTCCCGTATAAAGCGGAAAAAAAGTACCCGCGGGATCAAGGTGAAAGGGGTGGATGACATTCTTGTACGTTTTGCCAATTGTTGTCATCCTTTGCCGGGTGAGCATGTTGTCGGATTCATAACGCGAGGGCGGGGTGTCACCATCCACAAGCACAATTGCCGGCATATCCTCGATGCCGACCGTGAGCGCCTAGTGGAAGTCACGTGGGAACCCTCTGAACAAGATGTCTATCTCGCTCGGCTGAAGGTGACTGCAGTGGATAAGAAGGGCATCTTGGCGAATATCAGTTCTATTATGGCCCAGAAAGATGCCAACATCATCCAGGCAGAGGTGAAAACCACCATGGACAAAAAAGGCATCTCCTTATTCACCATCGAGGTGGAGAACTTTGAGCAGCTTCAGGATATAATGGGAGCCATAAAAAGGGTGAGAAACGTACTTTTCGTGGAAAGGTTATAATCTCACGGTTTCACAACCATACCGGATTTGATACAACTGGTGCAGACCCTCAATCTCCTGGTCTGGCCGTTTTTGACTGTCCTCACTTTTTGAAGATTTGGATACCAGCGTTTCTTGGTCTTATTATG
>CP070840.1:4005803-4017731 GCA_020342025.1 Deltaproteobacteria bacterium | reverse complement strand
TGTCTCCTTTTTGAATTGCACTACTATTAAAAGATTTTTGAAAGACGCGGAGGTGACGTATTGGTGAGGGTAGAGACATTCCCACTATCCCTAGAAATTGAAGATGCGCAGGGCGCTTTATTTCGGCACTTCCTGCGTTTCAGAGGATAACGCCTCTGCCACCTCCAATATCTCCGATGCGAATCGGGCGTCATCTATGGCGGGAGCAATCCGGAGACTCAAGTTCATAAGAAGGGCGAGATCCTCTCTTCGAAATCCATAGGGTCGTTTCAGGGAGTCCACATATATGGCTCCCAGGATCTGGGATCTGGAGATCAGGGGGACGCACAATACGGACTCTATTTTCAATACTTCTAAGGTGTCCACAAAATCGCTTTTATCGGTTTTGGCATCCGATACAAAAAACGGTTTTCTGCTCCTTATGACCCGCTTCACGATCTCCTCACAGTACACCGTGGTGGCATCATCACCTGGATTACTTGATTTGTATATAATTTCCGTGACCTCTTCTGTGTCTGGATCAATCAAGACGAAAACCCCTCTGTCAACTCTTCTGAGAAGATCGAAAATGTGAGCGAGCAGCTTTTCTAATGTCTCTTTTATGGATAGATCCTCTGTTAAGGTCTTGGACGCATTGTAGAGAAATCGCAGCTTATTTTGTGCAATCCTGTCTTGGTGCATTTGTAGGGTGCGGTTTAATTCATCAGGGTCTTCGGTCAGGTCAATAGACTCAAGAAAGGGTACCATTTGTTCCGTGCACCCCTCACCCAGACAAATCACCGTTATTCCAACGGCTATGGGAACGCCCTCTCTTACTTCCACTTCCTTACCAGGGCTCAAGAATTCCCCACTCACAAAAGTACCATTTCGGCTTTTCAAATCCGTAATAAGATATCTGTCACCCTTCCTGACAACCTTTAGGTGCTTGCGAGAAACAGTCTTGTCGGTGAGTCGGATCTCATTGTCAGGCGAGCGTCCCAGAAAGCTGACTCCTTCTCTGAGTTCAAAAGATTCCCCTATTTCTGGTCCGTTCAGAACATAGACTTTACTCATAACCTACACCTTTCTTTTTGAACAACTTTCCGAAGTGGAACTGCAGATAATGCGGAAACTATTATTATCTCCTATTTTGCCCTATATGCTCAAGCAATAATCGAATCAGGCTGAACAAATCTTATCTTCCATTCAGGTATTCATCCTGGCAATTCTGACAGAGTGCAGAGATGGAATATTCCAGCTTAGCCGCTGCATCCCGGAACTTTTTCGCCGGACTCCCACAAATTATGCAAGAGCCTGTGGCTTTCGCGCCTGTATAGTTTTTCTCGTAATCACCTATGGTTAGTTTTCGCCAAAGTTCCGTGATCTTCTTCATAAATGGATTATCCTGCCTTCGTGTTGACTTTGTTTGGACGCCCTAATGGCTCCCCATTGTATGCAAGCCTCTTGCCATATTCGCAGGAAAGGAAACCTTTCAGGATTCCAGGCAGTTGACATTAATCGCTAAAAAAATGGGCCCAAGAAATTGACAAAAATTGTAAACAATGAACTTTATTCATCAAATCTTGGCACTAATTCGCTGCCTTGGCGATAAAATCATGTGCCTTGTCATTCGCCTCTTGAGCGATCTTGATGGGAAAGAGATTAAAGATGTGAATGCCACCAGGATAGACGGCCAGCTGGGAATCATTCCCTGCGGCCACCCAACGGGCATGCATGAAAAGAGAGTCATCCAGGAGGGGGTCAAGAGTGCCCACTGTAAACAATGCGGGCGGCATGTTGGACAAATCGGCATAGAGGGGAGATACATCGGGGTCGCCCCGTTTTTCCATGGGGACGTAGTGGTCATTAAACCATGCTATGGTCGGCGTTGAAAGTATCAGGTTTCTCTCCCCCCAGTTGCGTTGGCTCGGTGTCATTGTGGCGTCATAACAACCATAGACAAGATTGGCCCCGGAGAATCCCGAAAAACCATGCCGATCACGCATCCTAATAAGGGTGACCACCGAAAGATTGGCCCCGGCAGATTCTCCCCCGATGATTAGTCTTTCTGAGCCAAATTCCGACTTGGCGTTTTCTGTAAGCCAGAGCGCTACGGTCTCACAATCATCTGGGGCTGCAGGGTAGGGATCCTCGGGAGCAAGTCGGTAATCAACGCTGACGACGGCCACCTTGCATCTCCTGGCAATCTCGGCCAGGGCCTGGTCAAAGTAGTATGGGCGCATGAGCACGAAACCACCGCCATGAATGTGGAGATAAACACCCTTCACCTTGTCGGGGACAAAGACCCGAATAGGGACATCACCACTCTGGCCTTGAACCACTCGATCTTGCCCTTCATCAAGGCGTTTGATCGGCCCCAACCAACTCTTCCCTGACTCCCTCTCCTCACGAATCTGTTGCGGCGTTCCTTTGTGGGTAGGTGGCATCTTGGCAAGCAGTTGTTCAATCATTTTGTTAAACTTAGCTGTTTCAGGGTCCACAGCCTCAGGATGGAATACTCGCGGGTCTAGAATACTTAAATCAGCCATAGTGACTCCTTTGAAGTTAGTCGGATGGAAAAAAACAGATTCATTTTCTCAGGATAGGTGAGAGAATTTATTAAAAATGTGTTTTTCTGTCAATTTGAGGTTTTCTCGCTCGAGTTCTGCTTGAGAGCAATGCCCAAGCAGGAGGCGAAAGGGGGGTTCGTATTTCCAAGCAGGTGCACCTTTTTTGCTTGACAATTCTAACATTGTTCAATATCGTGAACATTGTTCATTTCCCTATATAATCTTTTCATTGAGGCTAGACAATAGTGGCGAGGGAGGTCTGATATGTATGATTTTTTGCTGAAGCCAAAAGAACGGGCGGTAAGAGATGAGGCCAGGAAATTCGTCAAGGAGGAGGTCTCCAGTGATTTCCTCAGAAAATTGGATAATGACGAAATCACCTATCCAAGAGAGTTCGTCGAAAGGTTAGCGGCGTATAACCTGCGGGGGATCCGATTTCCCAAGAAGTACGGGGGCAGGGGGCTGGGTTGGGTCGCAGAGGTGGCTGCCACCGAAGAGATCGGGGCCCTTGGCATGGCCCTCGGATGCGCCTTTGCCATGCCCTCCATCGTTGGGGAGGCACTGAATGCTTTCGGGACTGAAGAGCAGAAACAAAAGTATTTGGAGCCCTATCTAGAAGGAAAGCTCGTCTCCGCTGAGGCCCTAACAGAGCCGCGGGGAGGCTCCGATTTCTTCGGGGCGACGACCAAGGCGATTTTGGAAGGAGACCACTTCATTGTCAATGGCCAAAAACGTTTTGTGGTGGGCGCCGAAGGTGCTGACTTTTTCGTTGTTTACTGCAGGACCAATTTCGAGCCTGATGCACACAGGCATAACCGAATCAGTCTCCTTATCATCGACAAGGGGCCCGGCGTAAAGACCGAGTATCTTTACGGCCTTATGGGATGCAGGGGGGGTGGAACAGGAAGACTGGTCTTCAGAAACGCTGAGGTTCCCAAAGAGAACCTGATTGGAGAACTCCATGGTGGTGGCCTCTGTTTTAATCAGATGATGATCCCGGAGCGGCTCACCTCCGCCTCTGGATGCTTGGGGGTTTGGGGTGCTCTGGATCTGGCGGTAAGATATTCCAACAGGCGTAAGGCCTTTGGCCAACTGATCCGTGAGTTCCAGGGCGTGAGCTTTCTGGTGGCCGACTCGATTACGCAGCTTGACGCTGCGCGGGGACTCACCTACATGGCTGCTCGCGCAGTGGATGAGAAGTATCCCAATGTCCGACGTATCGTCAGTGAGGCCAAGAGATTTGCCACAGAAGCCGCGTGGAATATCGTAAACAATGCCATGCAGATCATGGGTGGTATCGGCTACACCGACGTATATCCCATAGAGCGAGCCCTAAGAGATACCCGGCTTGCCCTCATATGGACCGGAACGAGCCAGATTATGAACCTCCTCATCCAGCATGAATATTATGATCAAGTCCTGAATCAGCCTTACGATCGCCGGAAGCTTGAACAGGACGCCATGCATCCTGATGAAAGCGAACGGTGCTTCACGGATGAGGATATGTGGAAGATCCACAACAGCGCGGCTGCCGATTAGCATGTTGTCTCGTAATATCAAAATGTTACTAGTTGGACCGTTATACTAGAAGCTTGTGGAAAAGGGCTATGATCCTACTCGCATGTCATTCCCGCTAAAGCGGGAATCCGGTAATTCCACCACATATTGGACTCCCGCTTGCGCGGGAGTGACGGTATAGTAGGGTTATTCCGCAAAGAAGACGGGATAGGGCGATGGGGGTCTTGGATGGACTTTAGAAAGATGAACGGGGAACAGGTGAAGGATTACCTCCTGACAAACTGGATGACCCACGATGCACTATGGTACAGGGAGGCGGCCTCAAGGTTTGGAATGACTGAGGCGAGCCCTATGAATCTTCGGGTCTGTAGAAGCCTGGGCAGAATAGAGTTCAAGCGGCTCCTGAGGGGAACGGGCTCAAATCCTCCGAAGAATATGGCGCAGCTGAAAAAATTATACCAAGAAGCTCAGAGGATCCTTGTTCCACCCTTCATGGAAACAGACGTGGATTTTCAGCGTGACGATAGGGTCCTATTCAAGACGCGAAACTGTTTTGCCCACAAGGGAATGACAGAGGCGGGTCTTATAGATGAATACCAGTGCGGAATCTTTGAAAGGATAAAAGGGTGGTTTGATGCCATGGAAGTGGATTACACGCTGAGCCCGGATCTTAGCCGCTGTCTGAAATACAGGGGCCAACAATGCCATGTCACGGTTGGGTTCCACTTCAAGTAAGGGGAGTCGCCAAGTCCATGCCTGTCGCAACACTGGAAATACTCAGAGAAAGAGAGAGGGAAGTCAGACGAGAACTGATCCTTTCCGCTGCCCGGAAGCTCTTTGCATACAAGGATTTCAGGAGCGTGACGGTCAGGGAGATCGCAAGAAAGGCAGGGGTCAGCCCTGGGACCCTCTACCGCTATTATGAAAATCTCGATGGCCTCTTTCTTGACGTCTTCTTTGCAGGCGCCCGGGAAATCACCGAGCGTTTGGATGAGGAATATGAGAAGAAGCACGGCTGTTCCCTCACGAGTTTTTGCGAGATCTACATCAGCTACCTCAATGAAAACATGACCTTCTATCAGATGATGGGGCATTTTATGCTCGGGGGCAATCTTTCTGCCAAAGCCATAGAAAGGTTGAATCCCATCATGCGGGAGCTCATGAACCGCATTGAGGGCATTGTGAAAGAGGCGGGCCTTCATGGGGAGACCCGCCTCGTCTCCCACGCACTCTTTTCGTCCCTGAATGGAATCATGATCAGTTACGCCCAGTATCCGGGAAGAAGCCTGGATGAGATTAGACGGCATACGCTGCGACTTTCACGGATTGTGGCGGCGTTTTTCCATAAGCAATAAATGGGGTGTCATCCCTGCCCCGATCTTGACATACCCCTCTAATCTTGCCATAGTTTGGCGTTTTAGAGACAAGCCTTACGCTTCATTCACCTGAAAAGCCTACGACCTCGAATGGCAGACTCTCCTTCGCAAAAACTGGATGGGCTATCGCGCCTGCTCGGCGGCGTAATGGCGGGGCCTTTGCCTTTGGTCTTGCTGATTGGCGCTCTTTTGGGTGGTATGGTCGCATTGATGATCACACCGCGTGAGGAAGAACCTCAGATCATCGTGCCCTTGGCGGACGTGCTCGTGTCAGCACCTGGCCTTAGCGCCCAGCAAGTGGAGCGCCAGATTGCCACACCCCTTGAAAAATTTCTCTATCAGATCGATGGTGTGGAGTATGTCTACTCCATGTCCATGCCCGAGCGTTGCGTGGTTACGGTCCGCTTTCACGTGGGAGAGGACCGAGAGGACTCCCTGATCAAGATCTACAACAAGATATTCTCTCAAACAGATCGTATTCCGGCCTCGGTCAAATCCTGGGTGGTCAAGCCCATTGAGATCGATGATGTGCCCATCGTGGTCGCGCTGTTGTGGAGTGAAAACCCCCATTTGACCAGTGATCACGAGTTGAGACGGCTCGCCGAGGAGATAGAGCACGATCTGCAGTCCATCGAGAACACCAACAAGCTCCAGGTCACAGGCGGCCGGCCGAGGCAGATTAGGGTTGAATTGGATCTGAACGCACTGACAGCGAGGCAGACTGCTCCTCTGGAGGTGGCTTGGGCCATAGATGTCTCAAATAAGCTTCTTCCAGCGGGTGAAATCCAGGTTATGGATCGAGAGATCGTGGTGGAGGCAGGGGACTTCATCCAAAGCGCGGACGAACTGGCAAAGCTGGCGATCAATGTGGTTGACGGTGTACCCGTTTATCTCAGAGATGTGGCGCGTCTAATCGATGGCCCTGCCGAGCCTGACAGCTATACGTGGATTGGCTTTGGCCCCGCGTCCAACTTGTTGCAGAACTACCCGGATGTTTATCCTGCTGTGGCCATTTCCATCGCCAAGAAAAAAGGGGCCAATGCGGTCTGGGTGGCCAGGGAGGTGGAGGACTATTTCTCTAAACTAAAGCGCGAGATCTTCCCGCCTGAGGTACAATACAGAATCATTCGAAATTATGGCGAGACAGCCAACGACAAGATAAACAATCTCGCCTCCAGCCTTCTTGTTGCGGTTCTTACGGTAGTGATTTTCATAGGGATTTTCCTGGGTTGGCGGGCTGCCCTGGTTGTGGGTCTGGCCGTGCCCATTTGTTATGGCATCACCTTGATTCTTGACCTGTTTGCAGGCTACACCATCAATCGCGTCACCCTCTTCGCACTCATCCTCGCCCTAGGTCTCCTCGTCGATGATCCCATAACGGGTGTGGACAACATTGAGCGGTATCTGCGTATAAGTCCGCGCCCACGTCCCCTCAGGGTGCTCCTGGCCATGGCGGAAATCCGCAGCCCCCTCATCATGTCCACCATTGCCATCATTTTCGCTTTCGCCCCCCTTCACTACATCACCGGAATGATGGGCCCGTACATGGCCCCCATGGCATTTAACGTGCCCGTGAGTGTGATCATGAGCACAGTGGTTGCCTTCCTGGTGACGCCATGGCTCGCCTACAAGCTTATCAAGCCGTCCCGTGAAGATTCCCCATACCACATCACCGAAACCCGTTTGTATCGTATCTATGCATCCTTGTTGAGACCGCTCCTTAGCACGAATAGCCGCTCCTGGATGTTTCTCGCCATTGTAGCCTTGCTGCTTCTCGTATCGGCCCTATTGCCCGCTTTTCGGCTGATACCACTCAAGCTCCTCCCATACGACAACAAGAATGAGTTCCAGGTGGTTGTGGATATGCCTGAAGGCACGACACTTGAAAGGACCCAAGGGGTCGTTACCGCTTTAAGCACCTATTTGAGTTCAGTTCCTGAGGTGAGAGACTACACGGCCTTTGTGGGTATGCCGTCGCCAATGGATTTCAACGGCATGGTACGACATTACTACCTGCGCCAGGGTGCTCACTATGCAGATATCCGCGTTACTCTTGCCGAGCGACAACGCAGGTACCAGCAGTCCCACGCCATTCTGTTGCGTATCCGACGCGATTTGGAACAGATCGCAAAAGCCACCAATGCCCTTATCAAGCTTGTTGAAGTGCCACCGGGACCCCCTGTGATTTCCACGGTAACGGCAGAGCTTTACGGCGGAAAAGCCACCCCTTACGCGTCTTTGCAGGAGGCTGCAAAAGTGTTGGAGGAGCGGCTCAAGCGAGAAGCTTTTGTCGTGGATGTGGATACATCTGTTGGAGAGGATCAGGAAAAAGTCATTTTTGTGCCAGACAAAGAAAAGGCGGCGTTGTCCGGTATTGGTACGGAGGACATTGCTGCCACCATTCACCTTGCCAATCAGGGCCTTGTGGCGGGGTACATGAACATCCCGAGCGAGGTTAATCCTTTGCCTGTCGTCTTGAGGCTTCCCCTCCACATTCGGACTTCAGCCGATGCACTCACAACCCTGCACCTCAAAGGAAGGCCAGGCATCACGAAGATCCGAGAAAAATCGGGTATTCGCGATGCGCCGCAGCCCATCGTTCCCCTTGCTGAACTCGGGGAGTTGCATCCGCGGGTGCAAGATAAGATCATCTATCACAAAAATCTCAAGTCCGTCGTCTATGTCTTTGCTGAGGTGGCTGGTCGAACACCGGCAGAGATCGTGCTGGACGTTTCAGGCGACATGAACAAGGACTCCAAAGACAGCCAGCCCATATCGTTGGATCGGCGCACTTATCTCAGCTCAGGTGGAGGATTGCCGTGGACGCTACCAGAAGGGATTCAGGTGGTATGGAAAGGGGAGGGAGAGTGGAAGATTACTTTGCGCGTGTTCCGCGACCTGGGGATAGCATTTGCTGTTGCCCTTTTGGGTATCTTCCTGGTGCTCCGTATTCAAACGGGCCTGTCCGCCGTGACGGCCATTATCATGCTGGCCATACCGCTCTCAATCATCGGCATCATGCCAGGGTTTTGGTTGCTGAACCACCTTGGAGAGCGAGTGGTCGCGGGATTTCCCAATCCCATTCTCTTTACGGCCACGGCCATGATTGGCATGATCGCACTGGCAGGAATCGTGGTTCGCAATTCACTTATCCTTGTGGAATTCATTCAGGGCGCCTTGCGTGAGGGTAAGGATCTACGTGAGGCCCTTGTGCAATCTGGTGCTGTGCGCATGCGTCCCATTTTTCTCACGGCTGGAACAACACTACTGGGCAATCTGGTGATCACACTCGACCCCATTTTTAGTGGTCTGGCGTGGGCTATCATTTTTGGCATCGGTGCATCAACCATGTTTACGCTTTTCGTGGTTCCGGTGCTTTACAATCTGGTCTACGGCAATAAACCGAGGCACGGTCTGCCTCCGAGGAGGGACGTGGAAACGTGAAAACGGCATTGAAGATAACAGGAATAGTATTTGCCTTGGCGCTGCTTGGTATCGTCATGGCTTACTTGGCGGGATTTTTTGAAGAGAAGATCCCTGTTGATTTCAAGGGTGTCTTACCATCCCGTGGTGATGGAGCGATCCTGATCGTTGAAGTCACGACAGAGCCGGTCATAGAGCAGGCCCCAGGAACCATTCGGGCCAAAGTAGAAACTGTGATCTCTCCTTTAATTACCGCCAAGATCTCCACCATCTCAGTCCGCGCCGGTGATGAAGTGAAGCGGGGTGAGGTCCTGGCGGAACTGGATTCGAGGGAGCTTCAGGCGAGGGTTGGCCAGGCGCATCAAGCGGTCCTCGCCGCAAAGGCCAATCTGTCATTGGCTGAACAGGACTCCGAACGGATCCAGCGGATTTTTAGAGCAGACTCTGGTGCTGTTTCAAAGGCGAAGCTGGATCGCGTGGAGGCTGCATTGCGCACCGCCAGGGCTCAACTTTTACTGGCGCAACGACAAGAAGACGAGGCAAAGGCCGCACTCAGTTACAGCTCGATCGCAGCACCCATCTCGGGCCGCGTTGTGGAGCGCTACGCGGACCCCGGCGACACGGCCCGACAGGGCGAGGCCCTGCTTCGCATGTATGATCCTGATACCCTTCGGCTTGAAGCAAGCGTTCGAGAGTCCGTGGCTTCAAAGCTGACAAGGAGTCAGGACCTTACTGTCAAGGTGGACGCGCTTGATAGGGCGTTTGAGGCTGTGGTGGAAGAGATTGTTCCTTCCGCGGATCCCGGCTCGCGCTCGTTTCTTGTCAAGGTGGGCCTAAGAGAGAGTTTTGGTCTTTATCCGGGCATGTTTGGCAGACTGCTGATCCCTATCGGACAAACCCAGAAGATCTACATACCCTCAAGGGCGGTGACACAGGTGGGGCAGCTCGACTTTGTCATCGTGAAAACAGAGCAGGGACCTGTGCGTCGTTATGTGCGCCTGGGCGCACGCGCCGGTGCAGAACGGGTCCAGGTGATCAGCGGCCTGGTCGCCGGCGAGAAAGTTCTGGTCCCTGAACCGTAATCTTGTGCTCTTCCCTGACAAGATGCTATCCCCCAGATTTACAGAGAAATGACGCCTAAACCTCAGGCCTTCACCACCAAAGAGTGGAAGATCATCTGCCAGCATAGGACCCCCTATCAGGTGCAACAGTTCCTCAATGCGCTCCCTTACAACCATGAAAAAAGCAAGGAGACGTTACACAGCTTTAGGACGGTCATTAGGTTCATGTCCGCCCACTGCCTAGAGGCCGCATTGTCCGCTGCCGTGATCCTGGAGCAACATGGTTATCCCACCCTGCTGCTCGATCTCGAGTCACAAGACGACCTTGATCACGTCCTTTTCCTTTACCGAAAAGGGGGCAAGTGGGGCACGGTGTCTCGCTCTCGCGATCCAGGTTTACACGGCAGAAGGCCTGTTTTTCGCACTCTTCGACAACTGGTCGACAGTTACGCCGACCCTTACATTGACCTCTCGGGGCGTATCGTCAGCTTCGGCGTCGGCAATCTGGCCGATCTTGGCCCCTACGACTGGAGACTCTCTGAGCGAAACGTCTGGAAGGTGGAGAAGTACCTCATCCAGATGCCCCATCGGCCTTTCCGCATGTCCAAACAACGGTATGGATATTGGCTGAACCGCTACGTGAATTATAGGAAGCGATATCTACATCGCAAGCCCCTTTATTATCCCAACCGGCGTTGCTGGACACCCGGTTACCTGAAGAATCTCTAACGTGCTCAAAACGAATCATCCTCCTCCGCTATTGCTTCACCCCCCTCGATTTTATTTCACCTTGACGAGGTTTGTTTTCACGGTGGAGATTTGATTACGCCCTCTGAAAATCAGTGACATCAAAGCTCGACGGTGGACGGGGTACAACATATGGTGTCAATATCCTTTGATGGACACAAAATATATATAAATTATATAAATTTTTAATAAGTTATACAAAAAAATTGACAAATATGATTATATGCATATAATTGATTGTTATTTCTTTGCTTCGTTTCCAACAAACCAAAATTCGGAGACCTTTTGGGTCACAATCATGTAAAGAGGAAGAGGGAGGAACGTTTGATGAGCAAGGCCGAGCTTGCCAGGAAAGCGGGCGTTTCACCTCTGACCATTGCCCGGATCGAGAAAGGATTTTCTTGCCGTCTGGAAACCATGAGAAGGATTATATTGGCGCTCGGCTACCCCCTTTCGGATAAGAACAAGATTTTCCTCGTCGACTGACTGGCGGCAAGAATCAGAGATCTTAGAAGGGTATTGAGACACCTAACTTTGCTCCGGGGCCCTCGTTGGTAAGGGAAAAAACATATATAAATAACGGCAAAGCTTGACAAAATCAAAAAACGGCTTAAGATTCATTCGCTTTTAACAAAAGACCCACAGCCATTGTCGGAGGAATGATGAAAGAAAAAGCTGTAGTGAGGGGATCAAAGCCCAATAAGAATAAAATCATGGCTATCGCTGGATCCGGGAGCGAGAAAAAGAAGAGGAAGAGAAGAACTTCAAGTAATAGCGAAGCGTTCCGCGCAAGATCTCTTGAAAATTTGACGGCTAAAAGACAGGAAGTGGAAGAGGCACTCAAGCGCCTGGCGGAAAGTCAAAAGGCATATGAAGGGCTAATTTCTGCCCATGATTTTATAGAAGAGGTGGATCAGGCCGAAAGGGAGATTTCAGCCCAGACACATTACAGACTCCTGGAGAGAAAAAACCAGGAATTGAAAAAGATCGAAACCCTTATTCGCAGGATTGGAGAGGATGAAGAATTTGGGCGGTGCGAAGATTGTGGCAAGCGAATTCCTGATGAGCGACTGTTGATTGTCCCAGAAGCGACCCGGTGTGTTCCCTGTCAGCGGGAAATGGAGAAATGGGACTCAAGAGGAGGTTTGGCTGAAATGTCCCATTCCTCCTCCCGGAGAAAAAAAGAACATGGGTGGGGACCGGGGGATGACTTCGATGATGAGGTAAAAATCAGCCTTAAGACGGATATGGAGT
>CP070840.1:4002669-4005703 GCA_020342025.1 Deltaproteobacteria bacterium | reverse complement strand
CAGTACTCCAATCCTCTGAAACCGCTATGCTTTTCTGATGGCCTCGGCGCCACCAACAATATCCATCAATTCCGAGGTAATGGCTGCCTGTCGTGCCTTATTATAGACCAAGGTGAGATTCTCGATCATTTCGCCACAGTTCTTGGTCGCATTATCCATGGCGGTCATCCGGGCTGAATGTTCACTCACCTCGTTCTGAAGAAAGGCATTATATATCTGCACGCTGATGTGTTTTGGCAGGAGTTCTATGAGGAGTTCCACGGCGCTCGGTTCACACAAGTATTCCGCGGCCGCTCCTTCGGTCTCCGCCTCTCCTCGAGGAGGTTCTATGGGAATCAATTTGACCAGGGTGGGTTCCTGTTTGGCCATACTAAAAAACCGGGTAAAGATCATGTAGACTTCATCGATCTCGTCGTTCAGATATCTCGTGGTAAAATCCCTGGTCATCTGGTTTATAAAGGATATGTCAATTTTTCCGTAGATGTTTATATGACTGGCGGTGATGCTGTAAGTTTTCTTTCGGAAATAATCCCTTCCCTTTTTTCCCACCAGGGTCAAGCCACAATCTCTCCCACTATCCTGTTGTTCTTTGACCCATTTTTCCGCCTTACTAATGGTATTCGTATTAAAACTCCCGCACAGTCCCCGGTCGGCCGAAAAGTGGAGCAGCTCCACCTTGGAGACCCGCTCTTTCTTCACAAGCAGGGGGTGGATCTCAGGATCCATGCGACTGGCAAGGTTGCCCAGAACCTCAGCGAACTTCTCTGCATAGGGTTCGAAGCTCTCCATCCTTCCCTGGGTGCTTCTCAGCTTGGCTGCGGCCACCATGTTCATGGCCCTGGTGATCTGCCGTGTCTTTTTCACCGCGCTAATCTTACGAAGTATATCTCTCAGAGTCGCCATTTATCCTTTCTCTCCCAGACTTGGTTGAGTGGTTTAGTCGTTGAGTGGTCGAGTTGTTGGGATCAAGAGAACCGCTGAACCACTCAGACCATTGAAGGCTCAACGATTCGTCACTTCGCAGGCGGTTGGAAGACGGACTTAAACGCATCCAGGGCATTTTTCAGCTTTTCTTCCAGCTCGTCGCTTATTTCGGCCTTGGTTTTGATCTCACTCAAGAGCTCCGCGTGTTTGCTTCCCATAAACTCAAGCATCTGTTTCTCATATTCAGCGACCGCTTCCACGGCCCATTCATCCAGATAGCCATGGGCGCCCGCAAAGAGACCCACGACCTCTTTTTCAGACGGCACAGGCTGATACTGGGGCTGTTTAAGGATCTCCACGAGACGGTAGCCCCGCTCCAGTTGCCGCTGGGTGGCCTTATCCAGATCACTTCCGAATTGGGCAAAGGCCTCCAGTTCGCGGAACTGGGCCATATCCAGCTTGAGGGTCCCTGCCACCTTTTTCATGGCCTTGGTCTGAGCCGCACCCCCCACCCTGGAAACGGAGAGTCCCACGTTGATGGCGGGTCTCACACCTGAAAAGAAAAGGCCCGGTTCCAAATAGACCTGTCCGTCTGTGATGGAAATCACGTTGGTGGGGATGTAGGCGGACACATCCCCCGCCTGTGTTTCGATGATGGGTAGTGCAGTGAGAGACCCACCACCCAATTCGTCATTCATCTTGGCGGCCCGCTCCAGGAGCCGAGAGTGGTTGTAGAAAATGTCTCCGGGAAAGGCCTCACGTCCGGGCGGCCGCCTGAGCAGCAAAGAGACCTGCCGGTAGGCGGCGGCCTGTTTGGAAAGATCGTCATAAATGATCAGGGCATGTTTTCCATTGTTTCTATAGTATTCACCGATGGAACACCCAGAATAGGGCGCAAGGAACTGCTGCGTGGCAGGGTCGCTGGCACAAGCCGAGACCACGGTCGTATACTCCATGGCACCGTGACGCTGCAAGGTATCCACCACCTGCGCCACCGTGGACTTCTTCTGCCCTATGGCCACGTAAATGCAAAAGATATCCGAGTCTTTCTGGTTGATGATGGCATCCACGCAAAGGGCCGTCTTCCCGATCTGCCGATCCCCAATAATCAGCTCGCGCTGCCCCCTGCCGATAGGGGTCATGGCATCGATGGCTTTACAACCCGTGTACATGGGTTCCTTCACGGGCTGGCGGGCAATAACCCCCGGGGCCACCATCTCAATCCGGCGAAACTCCGTGGCATTGATGGGGCCTTTGCCATCTAAGGGATCCCCCACGGCGTCAATAACCCGGCCGAGGACGGCCTCGCCCACAGGAATCTCTGCAATCCTGCCGGTCCGCTTGACGGTGTCGCCCTCCTTGATCTTCGTATCGTCACCCATGATGGCCACACCCACGTTGTCCTCTTCCAGATTAAGGCAGAGGCCATAGATTCCCCCAGGGAACTCCAGCATCTCCATGGCCATGGCCTTTTCCACACCGTAGACGCGAGCGACCCCGTCACCGACGGACAAGACCGTTCCGGTCTCGCTCACCTCCACCTTTTTTTCATAGTCCTTAATCTGACCCCTGATAACTTGACTGATCTCCTCTGCTCTTATTTCCATCGGTTCTATTCACCCCTTCTTAAAAAGATTCTTTGAGCCCCTCAAGTTGGGCTTTCACACTCCCGTCCAAAACCAGATCACCGATTTTCACCACAATGCCCCCAATGAGGTCCCTGTCTTCCCTCACTTCCGGCTTGATCTTCTTTGATGTCAATCCCTCCAGCGACCTTTCGATCTTTCCTAAGGCCTCCTTTTTCAGAGGCCTCGCCGTGATGATCTCGGCCCTGGCAATACCAGAGACCTCATCAGTGAGCCTTGAGTAATAGGCTGTAATGGTCTCAATGGCCCCTATCCTGTTTTTGTCCAGAAGGAGATTCAGGAAATTCTTTACCACGCCAGAAAAATTGCTCTTATCCAATACGACTTGCAGGACCTTCCTCCTGTCCTCCACGGCAAAGACCGGATTGCCAATAACCTGGCGGAAGTCGGCGTTATCCTGAAAGAACCTCTCAAAATCGGACAGCTCCTGACCGTATTGCTCAAAGCTGCCGTCTTCCTGCCCT
>CP070840.1:3994046-4002569 GCA_020342025.1 Deltaproteobacteria bacterium | reverse complement strand
CCAGTCCCAGTTGGGCTCATTCTTGAAAGGCCCCTTTTGGGCAGGGTCAGAGGCCTCAGACGAGGCCTCTGAAGATACATCTTCTTTCTCCAAGTGTATCAAGGGATTCTTCAACAACTCATCATGGGATACGCCTTGTGCAAAGCTCTGCATGAGAAAGGATTCATTGGCCGTGTTCTCCAGGAGACGACGCACAAGGTAGGCCATACCAGGAATCATCTCACCAATGGGAGCATAGAGACGGAGGGGAAGGCCCGCTTTTCTCAGGGCATTTCGAACGGGTTCGGCCATACCATAGAGAATCTGGTATTCCAGGCGCTCGTTTGGAACCTTCAGCTCCTTCCCCGTCTCGATGACATAGGCAACGGACCGAATGTTTTGTGAGGCACAGGCAAAACTCACCCACTCATGGTTTTCCATAAGATATCGGGCCAGCTTCTCAAAGTTGGCATCCGTTTCATGTTTGTTGGTGAACACTGGGACCGGCCAATTTCTCTGTTGTGCCCATACCACCTCTGAATCCCAATACGCCCCCTTTACCAGACGGATGCTGAATCTCTGTTTCCTTTTCCGGCCCCATTGCACAAGATCTTGAAGGTCCGCCCCGCTATCCCGTAAGTAGGCCTGAATCGCAATGCCTGTATAGGGATAATCCTTGAATTCAGGGTCTTCTAGAAGGCTTCGGTAGAGTGCCAGGACGAGATTCTTCATCTCGTAATGTTCCATGTCCAGATAGACCTGTGCGCCTATTCTGACGGCTTTTCGAAAAATGGGTTTCAGACGCTCTTTGGCCTGAGCTACGGAATAGTCAAAGGCTCTCGCATTCATCTGGGAGTACATGGCGGAAGGCTTGATGGACACATTGACTTTAGGGGCATAACCCCAATCCAAGTCCCCATTTGAAACGCCTAGTGGCTCCCAGTCCTTTTGCGCATTGTCCAAAATATTGAAAAGCGCCAGGTAACGCTCAACATACTCCCCTGCCTCCCTTTCGGAAACGACAGCTTCTCCCAACAGGTCGGCTGAGAAGGCGATTCCCAGAGATCGAAGGCGCTCCAATACAGGCAAGGCCTCTTTTGGACTGGCACCTGCGATAAAGTTCTGTCCCATCTTTTCTATGTTCTCAGCCATAGTTTGGGCGGTTTTCTTCGCAATCAGGTCTGTATGACAAGCACCCACGAGACCCATCTGCACTGTCATTGGAAAATTCCGATCGGATCCGCAGAAATATTCTGTGAAGTGTTTTGAAAGGGATTCTTTGCTGGTTAGATAGGGCAAAACATCGATGAATCGGAACATCTCTGCCTTGAAATCCTCATTCTTCATGCACCACTCCATCACCTTCCCTGTCCAGAATTTCTTATCGAAAAGAGATGGCGTCTCCCCCTCAACTAATTTATACAACCTTAGACCCGTCTCTCGTATGCGGGATTCAAGATTTACGGTCATCGTGCGGCTCCAGTTTATTGAAAAAACCCTTGTTGAGCGTCATGCAATTATGGATAATGGATAATAAGGGTCGTGTCAATCAATACGACCCTTATACCCATTAGAGGGATCCACCCTCCCCCCACCCCTTCGACAAGGGGAGGGGAGGTTTTTTAGCTCGACTGAGGTACCAGCAAAAAGCAGGCAGGGGCTTTACAAAAGGAGTCGATATGGTTGAAAAGGTCATCATCATGGGCGCTGCGGGCCGTGATTTTCACAATTTCAATGTCTACTTCAGGGACAACCCGCGTTACCAGGTTGTTGCTTTCACCGCCGCACAAATCCCAAGGATAGAAGGCCGGCTCTATCCGGCAGAGCTTTGCGGAAAGCTCTATCCCCAGGGGATCCCCATCTATCCAGAGGCCGAGCTCACCGACTTGATCAGGAAACATGAGGTGGATCTGGTGGCCTTCTCCTACAGTGATGTCCCCCATGTGGAAGTCATGCACAAGGCCTCAGTGGCTATGGCAAAGGGTTCTGACTTCATCCTTATTGGAGCCACCTATACCATGCTCAGGTCCAAAAAGCCTGTTGTGGCCGTCTGCGCTGTGAGAACAGGGTGCGGGAAATCACAAACCACCCGTAAGGTGTGTGACATTATCCGGAAGCTGCAAAAGAAGGTTGTTGTGGTCCGACATCCCATGCCTTACGGTGATTTAAGGGCACAAGTGGTTCAACGCTTCTCATCTTATGATGATTTTGAGCGGAACCAGTGTACGATCGAGGAAAGGGAGGAATACGAACCCCTTGTGGATCAAGGAATCGTGGTTTTTGCAGGGGTGGATTATGGTCAAATCCTGGAAGAGGCAGAACAGGAGGCAGACATCATTGTCTGGGACGGAGGCAATAACGACACGCCGTTTTACTATCCAGACCTACATATTGTACTTTTCGACCCACACCGTGAGGGGCATGAAACATTGTACTATCCTGGTGAAACAAACATGCTCATGGCAGAAATTGCCATCATCAACAAGGTGGACACAGCACCATCCGCAAACGTGGAGCGCATTCGAAACAACATCAAACAATACGCGCCCAAGGCAGAGATTGTGCTGGCGGAGTCACCCGTTCTTGTAGATCCTCCCGAGCGTATACAAGGAAAGCGTGTTCTCGTGGTGGAGGATGGCCCCACCCTCACCCACGGAGGAATGTCTTATGGTGCCGGAATTATAGCGGCCCAGGAGTACGGCGCCGCTGAGATCGTTAATCCTCGTCCGTATGCGGCCGGGACCATTGAAGAAACCTATCGGCTCTATCCCCATATCGGTCCCGTGCTTCCGGCCATGGGCTACAGCGAGGAACAGATTGGCGATCTGGAAAGGACCATTAACAACACAGACTGTGATCTGGTCCTGTTCGCTACGCCTATTCAACTCACGCGCATTCTCACCATCAATAAGCCGGCCCTTCGGGTACGCTATGAATACAGGGACCATGGTCATCCCCTTTTGGAGGACATCATCATAAACCGTCTGGAGGCCTTGAAACCGTAAACGGTTTTCCGTTGTGGCGGAAGCGACATCATGAAAAGCGAGACCAGAAAAGAAATGTTACTCGTAGCCCTTGGCGGCAATGCCCTGATCCGTAAAGGTCAAGTGGGCACTGTGGAAGAACAGTTTCAGAATCTCAAAATTCCTATCCAGCAGATTGCGCGACTCTCCAGAGATTATAGTATCCTCATCACCCATGGGAACGCCCCTCAGGTTGGCAACCTGCTCCTGCAACAAGAGTGTTCCAGTGATATCCCCCGTTTACCCCTTGAGATTTTGGTGGCCCAAACCCAAGGTCAGATCGGCTACATGATCGAATCCACCCTAGATGCTGAGCTCATGAAATTGGGTATACACACCGAACAGAAACTGGTCAGTCTTATCAGTTATGTGGTTGTTGATGAAAAAGATCCTGCCTTCCAAAATCCGTCCAAGCCCATTGGCCCCCACTTTACCGCAGAGAGAGCAAAAACGCTCCCTTACCCCACTCAAAAGACGGCAAAAGGATACCGTCGAGTCGTCGCTTCACCCAGACCCATCACCATTGTGGAAAAACGTGAGATCCAAAAACTCATCCAAGAAGGTTTTATCGTTATATGCTGCGGCGGGGGAGGCATCCCAGTCATCCGCGAGGGCAGAGCCTTTCAGGGCGTGGATGCCGTTATCGATAAAGACCTAGCCAGTGCAAAGCTCGCTGAGGAGGTGGGAGTGGACATCTTTCTCATCGCAACCGATGTGGAAGGCGCCGCCTTGAATTTTGGGCAACCGGAACAAGAGTTCCTTCGCGCGTTAACCCTGGAACAAGCGGATCGTTACATGAAAGAAGGTCATTTTCCCGCTGGTTCCATGGGCCCCAAAGTGGAAGCAGCCGTGCAGTTCATAAGGAGCGGTGGCAAAAGGGCGGTCATTACCTCTATTCGAGGCATCGAAGACGCCGTGGCAGGAAAAGCGGGAACAGAAGTTGCGCGCTGATTCTCAGGTAAACACCCCTCCATCTAAATGACAGCTTCAAGTCAAGGAAATGCCTTCTGATAGAACCAATCTCGCGCGAATGCCAAATGTCAAAGCTCAAAACCCAAACAAACGTCAAAATCCAAAGGCCAAAAAAGGGATTTGGCATTGAAGCATTGGGATTTGATTTGGCATTGGGACTTTGACATTGGGATTTATTACATTTCAAATTGTATTAAGAAGTCCCAGAAAATCAAGGATGGGGCAGACAGAAAATTTACGTTGCTCTAAAAAGCCTCACTGGCATCTCTTCCGAAGGCCGCGTTCCACCGTGACGACAAAGTCCTGAACGTTGGTCAGGATGGAGTGGGCGGTTAGGGAGCCTCGGTTGGCCAACTTGATTGTGGCGAATTCGGACATGTCCACAGAGTAAAAGTAGACGGGCCTCACCTGATTTTCCTCCACCACCTGGTAGGATGGCACCATATTTCCCGTGGCGATGGCGTGGAGTTGTGTGGCCAAGGCAATGACCGTTGTCGCGCGGCAAGCAAGTGCCCGCATCTCGTCCTGTGCCCGATGCACATCTTCTATGACCTCGGGCAGGGGACCATCATCCCGTATGGAGCCTGCCAGGACATAGGGAATCTCCTTTTTGATGATGGCACGCATGATCCCGTCCTTTATCAGTCCTTCCTGGATAGCCTTTTCTATGGAACCTCGAGCCCTTATCCTGTTGATGGCATCCAGGTGCCTGTAATGACCCAACTCCACGATCTTCTTTGAGTAGATCTCTTGACCCAAGGCCGTGCCGAAAATGGCAGCCTCCACATCGTGAACTGCAAGCGCATTTCCTGCCAGGAGCGCATGAACATATCCGCTCCTAATGAGTTCCACGAAGGCGTTGCGGGCATCCCGATCAAATGCCACAGCCGGCCCCAACACCCAGACAATGAAACCGTCCTTCAGCTCATGTTCTAGAAGCTCGTATAGCTCGTCATAGTCTATGGAAAAGGAGGTTTCACGCGTAAGCCGCGTACGAAAGGCAAATCTCTCTGTAAGGTATTCTGGAAGATCAAAGGCGCCCGTATGAACGTAAATCCCCTCTTCGCCGTTCTCACCTCGACCGCAGGCCACCAAGTCGTCCTTTTTGAGATGTCTGAATTCTTTAACATGAAGGGACCCGTCCCTGCTCAGTACCGCGACACAATCCATTCGCGATTCCTTTGGCAAAAGCCACTCTCCCTTTTGAACATGGAAATACTCAGGATAGATGGACGTGGCGTGATAGTTCTCAGGGGCCACTCCTGGTTGCTTCACTTTGTCGAACACCACCGTGGGCGCTTCCACGAGTGGGGGCTGGGTGAAGTCGGGACGATTGTAAAGCGGAAGGACAAAAGCCATTTTTCTTCTCCCATCCTATTAGGGTTGTGGCGATATTGCGCTTGCCATGAGTTTAGTGGGATAATATAGTCTTTGCAAGCCCTAATCCTTCCTTGCCCTCTTTCATTACAGCGGGATTGGGAGGATTCCATGAAGTTGCCTCTAGGCCGAACGGCTTCGCCGCCGACACCCGCCTCCGCAGGTGCAGGCTGTCGGGGATTCGCAATGACCTCTCAAGGCTGTAGGAGGATCATGAGCCCACCATACAAGTTTAATCGACTAGAGTTTGCCGGTTCACTAGGCGACCTAGGAACACTTCTCCCTTTGGCCATCGGCATGATCATGATCAATGGTCTTAACCCTTCCGGACTGTTTCTTGCCGTGGGGATATTTTTTATTTTCTCGGGCCTCTACTATGGCATTACCGTCCCGGTCCAGCCTATGAAGGTCATAGGCGCCTATGCCATCGCCATGGGGTTGAGTGCCCCTCAAGTTTTGGCCTCAGGGGCCCTGATCGGCCTCTTTCTTTTGATCATTGGAGGCACTGGCGCCGTCACTTTTGTCGGGAAGTACACACCAAAGGCCGTTGTCAGAGGTGTACAAATTTCAACAGGGACTCTGTTAATGACCCAGGGCGTCAAGTTCATGGTGGGCGCCTCAAAATTCCAGGTACTTAAGGAAGCGGCGGAACCCTATCTGAGCTTGCAGACCGTAGGGCCCGTCCCTATCGGAATCGTGATCGGGGTTATTGGAGGCATTTTGACTTTCCTGCTGCTGGACAACAGGAGGCTACCGGCTGGTCTCATGGTGGTCTGTGGAGGCATTTTGTTGGGTCTGCTTTTGGGCACCCATGAGGGGTTCAACGCGTTCAGACCGGGATTTTACGTTCCGAAGATCTTACCATACGGAATACCCAGCGGCCTCGATTTCACTCTTGCTTTGCTCGTTCTTGTCCTTCCGCAGATCCCCATGACACTGGGGAATGCCGTCATCGCCAATGCTGATCTTTCGAGGGAATATTTTGGGGAAGACTCGAAAAAGGTCACATACAGAGCCTTGTGCATCAGTCAGGGTCTGGCCAATCTCTTGAGCTTTCTTGTGGGTGGAATGCCGTTATGCCACGGTGCCGGAGGATTGGCGGCCCACTATCGCTTCGGAGCCCGCACAGCGGGATCCAATCTTATGATAGGATTGATCTTTGTTGTACTTGCCCTTTTCCTGGGAACCCACGCTTTAGCCGTGGTTTATCTCCTGCCCATTTCTATCTTGGGTGTGTTATTGATCTTTGCAGGTAGCCAGCTTGCACTGACCATAATAGACCTTAATGAGAGGAAGGACCTGTTCGTGGCATTGGTGATTTTGGGAATTACCCTCGCCTCCAATCTTGCGGTCGGCTTTGTAGTGGGCATTGCCCTCGCATATGCCCTCAAATCAGAAAGACTTACTGTTTGACGCCATGCACTATGGGCCCGGCGGAAAGCGAAGATAACTAAACTTTGGATCCATCTCTCGGAAGGGGGCTTTCTGATCACGGCACCTCTTGGGGAAAGACCATTTTTCCGCAAATCTTGAGATCATATCCGTTAAGGTCGTTCGCCAGCTCCTTGAAAGCCTTATCATTGAGAAGTCCCAGAAAAAGCTGCACCCTCTTCTCAAAGAAAAGCTCTTTGGGGATGAGAAGATCGAACCGCTCCCAGCGGAGGGGAAGAAAATCCAGGTCTAAGAGGTTGGCGACCGTCCGGATACCCGGGCCTGCATGCGCCCTTCCGCTGAGGACTTCCAGTCCCACGTCCAAATGAGACGGCAACTCCTTATGGTAACCCTCGATCCGGTCGCCTGCAATGCCCGCCTTTTCCAGTTCCCGGTCCAATAACAGCCGGGTCCCAGTTCCCATGGAACGGTTGACAATCCGCGCCCCGGGCCTTCCCAGGTCTTCAATGGTCTGAATATTCTTTGGATTCCCTTTTTGTAACAGGATGCCCTGCTCCCTGAGGCAAAAATTGACCACCCCGGGCAGTTGCCTCAATTCCTCCTTTGCAAAAAGGAAATTGTACTCCGCTTCATTGTCCTGGAGGAGATGACTGCTTGCGATGTGGCAAAGGCCCTTACTCAGGGCCTTTATGCCTCCCAGACTTCCCAAATTGCAGAAGGCTGCCAAAAAATCGGGATAGAGACGGCTGAACAGGGAAATGGTCCTCTCCAGAAGAATGTCATTGCTCCCCCCAATAATCAAAAGCTGCGGACCAGGTTTTACTCCCTTTTCCCCTTCAGGATAGTTGATGGTCTGATTCTCCAGCCACTTCTCTACAAGATGTCGGGGGAACAACCATTTTCCCGTCACCTTGGTGGCCGGCAGACCCTTCTCGCTGATCAGGCCATAAACCATCTTCTCATTAATATCCAGAAATTCGGCCACCTCACGGGTGTTGAGAAGGGTTTTCTTTTCCATAAGCCATTGACCCCCGTCGAGAGGGGATTAGATCATATCGTTGATTATTTGTAAATGATCGGTAACTTTGATGCGTGTAAGCTCAGAATACCTCTATGGATTCCTCTGGACAGCACACCCCCACCTTCATCCCGACCCGGATATCCAGATCCTCAAGCCTCTCTTTTTGAATGAGCAGACTGAGCATGATGCCCACATCCATCAGGGCCCGAACACGGCTGTGTTCATCCGTAATCTGGATTAACCTTCCCGTAAATGCATTTTTGGGGGACAGACCACCATCTCCCTGCGAGATTTCGATCCTCTCCGGATCGATGGATATCCTTACCGGACCCGGTTTCCCGTTCTTCACATGCAGCTTCACACCACCCTGAAGGACACAGGTTTTTTCCCCTTTTTCATCCTCCTCGATAAACCCGCTGAATATATTCTCATAGGTTGATCGGGCGACCCTTCCCTCGAAAAGGAACACGGTCTTTTCGGCCAGTCGTGAAGCCTGAATCATGTTATGGGTGGTGAAGATGACCGAGATCTCCCTTTTCCGATTGATCTCCCCGATAATCCTTTCAATGACAATCTGATTTTCCACATCCACGTTTGCCGTAGGCTCATCCATCAAGATGACTTCCGGAGAGCAGGCCAGGGCCCGTGCAATGGCCACTCTCTGGGTTTCGCCCCCCGAAAGTCTGTGGGCCATGGCATCCCGGAAGGAGAGCATGCACACCAGTTCGAGGAGTTCCCTGACCAAACGTTCCCTTTCCG
>CP070840.1:3989887-3993946 GCA_020342025.1 Deltaproteobacteria bacterium | reverse complement strand
GAAAGAAGTCATCAGAGAACACCAACTCAACCGTGTGGTGGTGGCCGCCTGCTCCCCCAGGACTCATGAGCCCCTTTTCCAGGAGACCCTGGAAGCCTGCGGCCTCAATAAATATCTCTTTGAGATGGCTAATATCAGGAATCAGAATTCCTGGGTTCACAGCAATGAACCCGCATCTGCAACCGACAAAGCCAAAGACCTTTTGCGTATGGCTGTGGCCAGGGCGGGTCTGCTCAAGCCACTCAAGGCGAAAAGGATCCCCATTAACAAGAGGGCGTTGGTGATCGGTGGAGGAATCTCCGGCATGACCGCCGCCCTTGGACTAGCGGACCAAGGCTATGAGACACTGATTGTTGAAAAGGAGTCCCAGTTGGGGGGGCTGGCCAGGGAACTGACCCACACCATCGAGGGCGCCAGCATTCAGGAGCATGTCCTGGAACTCATTGATAAGGTCACCCATCACGAAAAGATTCAGGTGCTGACTGAATCGCTCATCGTGGGCTTTAGTGGATTTAAGGGAAATTTCACCACAGAGGTGATGGTGGGCCCTGGCATGTATGAGAGGAAAATCGACCATGGTGTGGTTATCCTGGCTACCGGTGCCCATGAGTACGCGCCAAAAGATTTCTTATATGGTGAAGATCATCGGGTCACGACACAGATTGAACTGGGCAAACGCCTGGAGGAAAAAGGGGCCGACGATCTCCGTAATGTGGTCATGATCCAGTGCGTGGGATCCAGGAATGAAGAATACCCCAACTGTTCTCGTATCTGCTGCCAGAATGCCGTGAAGAATGCCCTACACATCAAGGAGCTCAACCCAGATACGAACGTCTATGTCCTGTACCGGGATATTCGGACCTATGGTCTCATGGAAGACTACTACCGACAGGCAAGGGAACAAGGGGTTGTTTTTTTCAAGTTTCATCAGGACAACCCACCCCAAGTGGAATCTGTAGAGACGGGGCTCACGGTGACTTTCAGGGATCATGTGCTTCAACGCGACCTCAGGGTCGAGGTTGATTTGCTCGCCCTGAGTGCGGGGATGCGGGCCGAAGATACGGAGGAGTTGGCCTCCATACTCAAGGTGGCGCGGACCCAGGATGGGTACTTCATGGAGGCGCATGTGAAACTGAGACCCGTGGATATGGTCAATGAAGGGATCTTTGTCTGCGGCACGGCACATGGTCCAAAGCTCATCTCAGAGTCCATTTCACAGGCCATGGCCGCTGCCTCCCGTGCTGCCACCTTTCTATCCCAACCGGAGATCACACTCTCCGTGGTAAATGCCACAGTGGACCAGGAGCATTGCGCTTCGTGCCTCATATGCGTGCGCTCTTGCCCCTATGAAGTACCAAAGATTAACAGAGAGGGCGTGAGCGAAATCGATCCAGCGCTGTGCCACGGGTGCGGTATTTGCGCAGCTGAGTGCCCTGCAAAGGTGATCCAACTCAACTGGTATGAGGATGATCAGGTCATGAGCAAGGTGGATGCGTTGCTAGAAGGAGTCTTATAAATGGAAGCCTTTGAACCCATCATCATAGCTTTTTGTTGCCAGTTCTGAGGATATACGGCCGCGGACCTGGCAGGTTCCATGCGTCTACAATATCCCAGCAATATAAAGATCATTCTTCTCCCATGCACGGGGAAGGTGGATCTCATCCATCTCCTCAGGGCTTTTGAGAAAGGGGCTGACGGGGTCTACGTGGTGGGCTGCCTTGAAGGAGATTGCCATTTCAACAGCGGGAATATGAGAGCCCGCAAACGGGTGGAACAGGCCCAAAATATTCTGGAGAAGATAGGCATTGGAGGAGAGAGGGTACAGATGTACAACCTTTCTTCCAGTGAAGCGCCCCGATTTGTCCAGGTGGCGAAGGAGATGACAGAAAAAATTGTGGCCTTGGGCGCCAATCCCATCAAGCTGGCCAAGAAGAAAAAAGCAGCATGAAGGTCAGTTGAGTCGTTGAGAAGTTGATTGGTTGAGTTGTAAGCTCCTAACGAAATGAGATAACCGCTCAACAACTCAACCACTCGACCATATAACCAACGGAAGAAAGAGAGGAAGCTTGACATGATTGTGGCGAAAAACAAGCCGATCGAGGAGATCATTGAAGAGGTGAAGGACTTTGAAAAGCTACTCATTGTGGGCTGCAACGAATGCGTCACGGTGTGTGAAGCGGGTGGAAAGAAAGAGGTGGCCGTACTCGCTTCTGCCCTCCGCATGTATTTCATGAATGAGGGGAAGGATATAAAAATCGACGAAGTGACCCTGGAACGCCAATGCGACCATGAGTATCTGGAAGAGATTCGAAACATCATTGACCAATATGATGCCGCCCTCTCCCTTGCCTGTGGCGTTGGCGTTCAATTCATGGCTGAGAAATATTTCCGCACACCTGTTCTGCCCGGTGTGGACACGTGCTTCATGGGGGTTACCGAGGAAAGGGGCGTCTGGGCCGAGCGCTGTCAGGGTTGCGGTCAGTGCATCCTGGCCAAGACCGCTGGCATATGTCCTGTCTCCCGGTGTGCAAAGAGACTTTTCAATGGCCCTTGTGGAGGTTCCACAAAGGGGCATTGCGAGATAGACAAGGAACTGGTCTGTGGTTGGCAATTGATCATAGACCGTCTCAACGAGCTGGGCAGGTTAGAAGAATACGAAGCCTTGTCGCCCATAAAGGATTGGTCCACCGAGCGGGCCGGTGGCCCCAGAAAAGTGGTCAGGGAGGATGTGCAGGCATGAACACAAAGACACCGAGCAAACTGGAAAAGATTTTGGCGGCAGGTCATCTGGCGGTAACCTCTGAATGCGGACCACCCCGAGGGAGCGATGGGGAGGCCATTGCCAAGAAGGCGGAGATGATAAAGGACTATGTGGATGCCATCAACATCACTGACAACCAGACCTCTGTGACCAGACTTTGCAGCCTGGCTGCCTGTATTCGTCTCAAGCTGATGGGTCTTGAGCCAGTGCTTCAGATGGTGGTGCGTGATAGAAACAGGATTGCCCTGCAGAGCGATATCCTGGGAGCCGCCTCTTTCGATATCCACAATATACTCTGTCTTTCCGGAGATCACCAGCAATTCGGAGATAATCCCCAGGGACAGAATGTGTTTGATATTGATTCCATGCAACTGATCCAGGCGGTAAGGCGCATGCGGGACGAAGGCAAATTCTTGGGGGGTGACGACATTGAGCGACCGCCCAAGATGTTTGTGGGGGCGGCTGCCAATCCCTTTGCAGATCCTTTTGAAATCCGGGTTCCTCGCCTTGCCAAAAAAGTGGCGGCTGGGGCCGAATTTATACAGACCCAGTGTATCTACAATCTGGATAAGTTTGAGCTTTGGATGAAGCAGGCCTGTGACCGAGGCCTCCACGAGAAAGTCTACATCCTGGCCGGTGTCACCCCTTTTAAATCGGCAGGCATGGCCAAATACATGAAGAACAGGGTACCTGGGATGGACGTTCCTGATGAGGTGGTCAAGAGGATGAGCGATGTACCCAAAGAGAAGCAGGCCGAAGAGGGGCTGAACATCTGCGTGGAGACCATTCAACGACTCAAAGAAGTGGAAGGGGTAAGGGGCTTTCATGTCATGGCCATTGAGTGGGAAGAGAAGGTCCCGGAGATTGTTGAGCGGGCCGGTCTTTACCCGAGACCTGATGTGGAGTGATTGGCTGAGTCGTTCAGTTGCCTAAATTTGTGGCAGTTGATATATGTTGACTAGCCGGCTAAACCAGTTTCTTTGCACCAATGACTAATGACGACTGACAAATAGAAGGAGGTTTCATTATGTCCAAACCCTACATACTGGTGGTTGATGATGATCCTGATCTGGTGGAAACCGTTGCCATGATGCTGGAGAGTAAAGGGTGTGAAGTGGGCATGGCCTATGATGGTATCGAAGGTGAGGAGTCCATCAAGCAGCGCCGCCCAGATCTGGTTATCCTTGATATTATGATGCCTCGCAAGGATGGCTATGTTCTGTGCGCTGAAATGAAAGCGAATCCGGAGACACAGGATATCCCTGTGGTTCTCCTCACCGCTGTAGGCGAGGCGGTCC
>CP070840.1:3978592-3989787 GCA_020342025.1 Deltaproteobacteria bacterium | reverse complement strand
GCGAGTACTGATATGACCAATGAAAAAGCAATAGCCACATTAATGCCTTTAAAGATGGATATGAGCATGGCACCACAGGCAACAGGCATGGCAAATAGAAGGGCCCTTGAAGTGAAGGCGTGGAAGCCCCGTGCCACTTCTTCGGCTGTAAAGTTTTAGGCCCAAATAAACAGAAACGTGGCCAAGAGGGTGACAGAGTTAAAGAGGAGATCCCGGCTGTGTTCCCTGATAGATATGGCGCCCCTTAATCCCACCAGATAGAGGACAGAGAAAAGGAGTCCGATGAGGATGGCCATGGCCGGTATCCGACCGATCATGTCCACCCTTTTTTCTGAGCGGGTGTCTTCGGAAAGTCTGAGAAGGTGATCAGGACCAAGCCTTTCCCCTTCCCTGACGAGCATTTCCCCTTTTTTTATCTGAAAGTAGGTGGGTTTTACCGATTTTCGGGCAAGATCTTTCCTCAGTTCTGTCTCCCTCTGATTAAATGTAAGATTGGGTTTGATGAGGGATTGGGCAAGCCCTATGGAAATATCGACCAGTTCAGGGGGGTTCATGGCCTCCTTTAAGCCCATTTTCTGACTTCGGATGAAGCTTGCGGCGCCCTCCAAGTCAAAAAAACGATTAAAATCGGTTACTTTGATCTCTGTTTGTGCATATATTTCATGGAGAATAATTCCCCCTTTTTCAACCTGATTCATCAGCATGCTTCTGCTTCCCACGACGCCCTTTTGGAAAACTGCATCGGTGAGTTGGATAACGGCCGCCTCCACTTGCGCAGGGAAACCGTGTTTCACAAGTTGTTCATAGCCCTTTTCATCAAGGGGTATCTCTAGGAGTGCAAAAAATCGGTTTTTAAAGCTGTTGTCTCCCTCAGGTGTCTCTGCTGCTTTTTCACCGCTCGAGGGAACGGTTTGTTCCGGTTGACCCAACTGAAATGCGGGATCCAAAGATTCCCGACCCAGACTAAAGGCCTCTTTAATCCGGGGAACAAGGTTTGAGGCGGAGCTGTCAAAGTCATAGACAGAAAGCACCTCTTTGGCGACCTTTTCTCTGTTCTTTTCAGTTAATGTCTTGTTTTCAATGAGAAAATCGTGGGAGGCCTTGATGTCTTTCTCCGCCACATCTCCAAGTCTGTAATTTTTCGGTTTGGTTAAGATATTGGGGAAAAGGGAGAAAGAGATGATGAGACTGAGGGCCAGAAGGATCAACCATCTTAATCTGTCGGGATTAAAGAGGTTGTCCAGTAGGGGTGGGCGTTTTCCCTTGGCAGCGCTTTCCCTTTCGGCCCTTGCCGGAGATCTCCCCTTTGAAGGGGGCTTTGTTTTCGGTTTTTCTGGCATAGAAGTGATTGATCTAAAGTAAACTAAAGTACCTAAAGTGACCTGCCCGCCAATGCCTGCTTGTGTAAGGTTCTAAAGCCTCCCCAAGCCAGGTGGCGAGGCGAGGAAACAGCCGCGATACCCATAAATGGCTGTGGCAGGCGGGGCTAAAGTGACTAAAGTGCCCAAAACAGTCCTCAGGTTCTTGCTGTTTTCTCCTCCTCCATTTTTTCATAGGCATCGATGATTTCCTGAACCAATGGATGCCTGATCACGTCATCCCTGGTAAAATATATGAACTTGATTCCTTGTATGTCTTTAAGCAGAGCTCTCGCCTCTATTAACCCGGAGGTTTTTCCCTCTGGCAGATCTATTTGAGTCACATCTCCAGTAATGACGGCCTTTGAGCTAAAACCAAGCCGGGTCAAAAACATCTTCATCTGGTCTGATGTGGCATTTTGGGCCTCATCTAAAATCACGAAGGCATCGTTTAGCGTCCTGCCTCTCATGAAAGCCAATGGAGCCACTTCAATGACTCCCCTCTGGATCAGACGGGAGGCGCTTTCAAAGTCCATCATGTCATGGAGGGCATCATATAAGGGCCTGAGATAGGGATTGACCTTCTCGTATAAGTCTCCGGGCAGGAAACCGAGATGTTCGCCCGCTTCCACGGCCGGCCTGGCAAGGACAACTCTGTTTACCTCCTTTTTTACCAGGGAGGAGATGGCCATTGCCATGGCCAGGTAGGTCTTTCCAGTCCCTGCTGGACCGATACCAAAGACAATATCGAATCTCCTAATGCCATCGATATATTCCTTCTGGTTCAGGCTCTTTGGCGTTATAGTTTTCTTGTGGGAGGAGATGTAAACCTTATCCAAGAAGATCTTCTTCAGGTCCGCCGATACATCACCACTCAGTATTCTTATGGCATAATCCACATCATTAAGATATATGGGGTATTCACTCTTAATAACTTCATAAAGCTGAAGGAGGACTTTTTCAGCCAGTTCGATTTCCCAGTCGCCCCCTCGGAGATTTATGGTGTTGCCTCTCACGTTGACAGAGAGGCCAATCTTCTTTTCCAGGAGCTGTAGATGCGTGTTATGCTCGCCGCACAGCATCCCCACCCATTGATGGTCTGGGAAAGTTAACTTCTTATGGACCTGTGAGGCTTCTGGAACAGAACTGTTTGGCAATAGTTACTCTCCTAACAATTGCATAATGATTTGGCGTTTCCTGGGTCGGTTATCAAAGTCCAAGAGAACGATTTGTTGCCATGTCCCTAGTGTGAGTTTACCATCTATTACGGGGATGTGCAATGAGGGGCCTAACAGGGCAGATCGAACATGGGAATAGCCATTCCCGTCTCCCCACCTTTCATTATGTTCATAGTAGAGATCTTCAGGGGCCATTCTCTCGATCGCCTTTTTTAGATCATTTATCACGCCGCTCTCATATTCGATCGTAGTGAGTGCCGCCGTAGATCCGGGTATGAAAAGTGTCACATGGCCGTTGCGGACTGCTGATCTGTCCACCTCCTGTTGCACCTGGGGCGTGAGATCAATGATGTCCGTTTTGGCGGTGGTTTTCACGGAAATGTTATGTATTTTAAGGTGCATGGATCGACACCTAAGGGATCAGAAAATGAATCGGGCGATCAAATCTAGTTAAATGAGTCCCTCGGAACCATGTACATGGAGTAGTGGAGTATTGGAGTACTGGAGTAGTTGGCAGCAAGAACGGAGGGCCGGTTCCTTGTCCTCGGAATCCATTACTCCAACACTCCGTTACTCCAGAACTCCAGGAAAAGAATTTCAAACTTTTCTCTATCACAGGGCTGAATTTCATTCAAGAAAAAGTGAAGCCTGAAAGGGAAGGGGAGGCCTGGGGAGCTCAAGAAGGCTGAGCTCCTGGTGGGGGCAAATGGATAGTCCTCTGTGATGGTCGCGTTTTCTATGTCTAATCTTCTAAATTGTCCTTAATCGCCTTGATCAACTCATTTGGGTCAACGGGTTTCTCCACATAAGCATTTGGCTCTGTGAACTGGGTTTCGCCGGTGGTCTCAACGACTTTTTCCTTCCCCCTTCGAGGCTGCTTGATCATGAAGTTTTTGAGATCCACGCCCAGGGCTTCTGAAGCGCCTGATACGACTATAACCGGGATTTTGCCCAGTTCGGGGTCCTTTTTCAGTTCCTGAAACATGAGGATACCGCTTTTTCCCGGCATGATCAGGTCAAGAAGGATCATATCCGGTTTCTCTTTTTTCGCCATTTCGAGCCCTTCCTCGCCGTTTTCAGCGCTCAGGTAGTCGTAACCATTATCCTCGAGAACAGAGCCTATATAGCTAATGGCATCAGGTTCATCATCCACGATTAAGATTCTCTTGGGCATTTTCCCCTCCTCACTATTGGTATCTTGCCATAGATGTCTGGCTTAAGTTTCCAAGCGCACATATCACAATAGAATTTTAAAGTTGAACATGAATAAATGCAAATTAATTGAAATCCGCGTTACGTCCCTCATGAGGAACCCGTTCCTTATCGAAGCAGATGCAACATAGGTTTCGCATTACAACCCCAAGAGCTTCTGAATATCCGGATGCTTGGACATGACCTTCAAGAATTGTGCGGTACGTCGTTCCAAACGGTTCTTGAGGATTTTGGCCACAAATTCCATAACCCTGAGTCCCATGGTATGATCCTCATGGAGAAGATCCAGGAGCTTTTGTCCAGGTATGGCTAAGACCTCACAGGGCTCCGTACAAACGGCATAACTGGTGTAAGAGGGACCGGAAAGCAGTGCGGACCAGCCGAAAGAGTAACCGGATTTGATGGAACCCAAAGAAATGATGATCATCTCTGAGATCTCCACCTCCAGCAGGATCTTCCCCCTTTTTAAAAAAAAGAAATTCTCTGCCCTCTCCCCCTCTTCAAATACGACCTCCCTTTCCTTGAACTGCAGGGGTTCAATGATGGGTTGTATTTTCTTAAGCATCTCATCTGTTAGATTCTCCAACAGATAAATGCCTCTCAACTCTTCTATGGAAACCATGTTTGTCACCTCTCCATGTCCCTCATATTTGAATTCTTAAAGTCTATGTCACATCAAAAGGAAAACGACGATGAGAAAAAGGGTTGCCACGGCCGCACTTATTCCCACAGGGGAGGTGCCTGTTTGTAGCGCTGCACGAACAAGGCCCTTCTTCTGGGTCAGTTTTTCCCCTGTCGAGCCACCCATCACCCAGGCGGGTACCAAGGCCAACAGTGCCGCCCTCGTGGGAGCATCCCTGGAGACGCGACCCAGAAACCCAGCCAAACCACGGACAAAAATGCGATCTGAAAGACTGTTTAGACTGTTTAATCCCTTGTCCATAATATAGTAAAACAAACGTCCTCCCTTTCGGTAGAACCAGTCCGTATCAATAGAAATGGTCTCTGTTCGCTTGAGCAATGGAAGGAACAGAAAAAAGACAAGGGCCGAGAGCATGAGCAGCTGTAACTGGGCAAGCACATGATTGAACGTATAGGCATTGTAATGGACTTCATAGGGCAGGATATTATAAAGGGGCTTGGGGTAGAGGCCCAGGAAGATGCACATAAAGGACATGAAGGCCATGGCAATAAGCATGGACTTGTTCGTTTCCCCTGGCCTCAGGCCCTTATCCTTCGCGAAAAAGACGAAGTAAGGGAACTTGATCCCTGCGTGGAGAAAGACACCGGCAGAAGCCACCTCCAGAACCATCCAGACCCACATGAGATGTTCATGGATCGCCCCGTCTATGATAAGGGATTTACTCGTAAATCCACTGGTAGCCGGGAAGGAGGATATGGAAAGGGCCCCGATGGCACCGAAGATCAAAGTCCAAGGCATGGTCTTATAAAGCCCCCCCAGGTCCGTACACTTGCTTTTGCCCGTCATGTAGAGAACCGAACCAGCAGACATCCAGAGCAGCGCCTTGTAAATAATGTGGCAAAAGGCGTGGGCCACAGTGCCATTTAATGACATCATTGTTCCTATGCCCACACCACATACCATGAAGCCCACCTGGTTGATAATGCTGTAGGCGAGGATTCGTCTCATATCGTTCTCCAAGAGGGCATAGATGATCCCATAAATGGTCATGATACATCCCACCACGATGAGTATCTCCCAACCAGGAAATCCCCGAACCAGGGTGTAGACTGCGGTCTTTGTGGTATAGGCGCTGAGGATCACGCCTCCGGTCACGGTGGCCTCCGGATATGCGTCTGGGAGCCAGGCGTGTATGGGCGGTGCTGCAGCGTTAACCAGAATGCCGGCAAGGATAAGGTAAGTGGCCAGGGTGCGCTCGGCCATGGGGTCAAAAGCGACCGAGCCCGTCTGCGTGATGTACATGATTATCCCGGCCAGGAGGCAGAGACCACCAAAAATATGCACCAGAATGTAGCGCATGGCTGCTGCCTCTGCCTTTTCGGTCTTGCGGGCGAGGATGAGGAAGGTGGAGGCGATGGCCATGATCTCCCAGAAAAAATAGAGGGAAACCAGGTCTCCTGCAAAGACCACACCTAGGGAGCTTCCGATATAGAAGAGGGTGGCCATGTGCTGGGTATTATCTTTTAAGTAGAAGGCATAGACGAAGGCGGCCACAGCGTTCATCGTAAAGATGTAGCCGAAGACCTTGCTCAACTTGTCGACCCTCAGAAAAGTAAGATCAAAGCCAAAGAAATGAATCTGCCAAGAGGATCCCGTTTCTAGCTGGGTGATCAAATAGAAGGCAGCAGCGGGCAGCAGGATGACATACCAGTTCTTCGCCTTTCCCCTTAAGAAAGGAACCAGCAGGGCGCCGAGGATCAGTATCAGTGCAGGGGGGAAATTATTTATCATAGTAGTCCTCTTTGACCTTTAACACGAGACCCACCAATTTGGAAAAGAGTATGAGGGCCGCGCATGAAACAAAACCGAGCAGGGCGTAAAATCCGAAAAAGTAATCAAACCCGAAGTAGGCATGCCTATGGGTAATGAGGTCGGGGATGATCAGGAGCCCACAGATTGCATAGAGCATGATCCAGAGCTTTTTTATGTTTTCAGGCTTGTCAAAAAAGTCGAATTCTTTTTTCTGCCTCATTCTCTCTCTCCATTTATCTGGCATCGTTCAAAGTTGCTGCCACGGTCTATTAAAGCATTCAGTAGGAACAGGTTAGTCCATTCTCCGCCAATGCCGATCTCCTCAAGGTGATATCTATATTGCTCATTGCCTCCGAACAAAAAACATCATACGCCAGCCGTTTTGAACATCAGCAATTATTTGCTAATGGCAAGTTGCGCTAAATTCAGAAACGGCGTGGGATAGAAAAATAGGACAATAGAGCAAACCGCTGTGAGCACCAGGGGCACCAAACACCACGGAGGGGCCTCCTCCATTTTATTATCAAACATGGACTCTTCCTCTGTACAAAAAAAGGCCTTGTACACAATGGGTAAGAAATAGGCGGCATTTAACAAAGAACTCCCAAGAAGCACGATCAACATGGGCCATTGGCCCGCCTGGAGCGTGCCCAAGACCATATACCATTTACTGAAAAATCCCCCGGTGGGCGGAAGCCCGATCACGCTTAAAGAGCCGATAAAAAAGGCGGTCATCGTGATTGGCATCCTTTTGCCTATGCCCACCATTTGGCTAATATACTTCTTGCCCGTGGCCACCGCGATAGCGCCGGCGCAAAAGAAGAGGGTTATCTTTCCAAAGGCGTGCATGGCGATATGGGTCATACCCCCTATCATCCCCATGGGGGAGAGCAGTGCCACGCCAAGCACGATGTAGGAAAGCTGACCTATTGTTGAGAAAGCAAGACGTCGCTTCAGCTCGTCCTGGGAAAGGGCAATGAGTGAGGCCACTACGATGGTGAAGGCGGCAATGTAGCAGATGACGGTGCCAAGATGCAGGGAAAGCAAGAGGTCAGCCCCAAAGACGCCAGTAATGACCCTCAGAACGCTGAAGGCGCCCACCTTCACAACCGCCACCGCATGCAGCAAAGCACTGACTGGCGTGGGCGCCACCATGGCCGCAGGAAGCCATGAATGAAGTGGCATAATGGCTACCTTGGCAAATCCAAAGATGAGTAGGACCATAAGGAATGCCATCAGGGACTTGGATCCGGTTCCAGCCAAAAAGCCCTGTTTTGCAAATTCCAAGGTGCCCGCAAGGTCGTAACTGATCAACATGGCGGGAAGAACAAGTCCTATGGATGTTCCCACAATGTAGAGGAGGTACTTGCGTCCAGAGCTGCGCGCTTCCTTATCCTGATGGTGGGTGACCAGGGGATAGGTGGCAAAGGAGAGCATCTCATAAAAGAGGTAAAGGGTCAG
This sequence comes from Deltaproteobacteria bacterium, assembly GCA_020342025.1. The sequence continues at coordinate 3,982,123 of CP070840.1, read as the reverse complement.
GAGATTGGCTGAAAAGGCGACCCCGATCGTGGCCGAAAGGGCAAAGGCGAAATAGCAGAAATACCTGGTCTGACTGTGCTCATTCAGCCCCCGCATATAGCCTATGGAATAGGCTGAAGTGACAATCCATAGGGAAGAGGAGACCAGGGCAAAGAGCATCCCCATGGCATCGACCCTGAACTTGATCGCAACCCCTGGAATCACCTCAGCTACTGTGTATATGATCTCGGCCCCCCTTAGGACGGCAGGGAGCATGGAAACCACGATCAAGAACTTCACAACAGCGGCTACAAAGGTCCATGCCTCACGCACGTTGGGTGACCTGCTGGTGACCAGCAGAGGCGTGATCAACAGGGAGACCAGAACGGCTAAGAGAGGTTTTATAGAAGTGATGGTTTCCATTCTTAATGGCGAAAGACAACCCTTTCTAAAATGTTAAGAATCTAAGCGGCAATAGCGCTTTCCTCCCACCGGGCCGTAGGCCCTATGGGCCGGAGGCAAGGCGATATCTATTGCCCCACTCACCTCAAACAAGACCTTTAGGTATGGCGAACTGAATGATCTGATTGACGATATCACCTGTGTAAATGCCCACCAGGACCAGGCCTGCGGCAACGATTATGAGCGGGACAAGCATGGTGAGTGGTGCCTCGGCCATGGTTTCAGGGTGGTGCTCATGTCCGTGGTGGTCGCTAAAAGGCTCGTAGTAGCTGATCTCAATGACCCTGAAGAAGAGGATCACATTGACGAGACTGCTAAAGAGCAAGGCGACCACAAAACCGTAATGGCCTGCCTGAATCGACCCACTTATGAGATACCACTTGCTAAAGAACCCGCAAGTGGGAGGGACCCCAATAATGGAGAGGGCGCCAATCACAAAGGCCCCCATGGTGAAAGGCATCTTGCGAAACAGACCTTTCAAATCCTCAAAGGCATAGCCTTTGACCCTGTAAACGATATTTCCCACAACTAAGAAGATACAGAGGGTCATGAGGGCGTCATTTACAATATGAAGAATCGCACCGGTCATGGCTACCCGGTTTCCGAGCCAGGCACCTCCAACCATGTAACCCACTTCTGCGATGATAACATAGGTTAGCATTCTCTTTAGATTTCGCTCTGCAAGGGCAAAGATGGCGCCCATTACAATGGCAATGACGGCGAGCCAGACAATGGGATCTTTCACCGCAATAGTGGCAAAGGCAAATTTAGGGGTAAAGACAGTCAGGATAAGACGAATCATCACGTAGACCATGACCTTGGTCACCAGGGGGGCGATGAGACTACTGGCCGCGGAGGGAGCAAATGTGTAAGCATTGGGCAGCCAGGCGTGCAGGGGAAATAGGGCCATCTTGAGCCAGAGGCCTACCATACAGATAATAAAGGCTGCCAGCACGGCCTTGGATTGATAAAGTGCGGGTAGAATTCCAGCAATGTCCACCATATTCAATGAACCGGTGGCAATATAGAGATAGCCAACGCCCAAAAGATAAAAGCAGGCCCCGATAGTGCCCATATAGACATAGTTAAGTGTGGCAAGGGGGGCACGTTCCTCACCCATTGCAAGGAGGCCGTATCCAGTAAGGGATGCTATTTCAAGCAATACGTACAAGTTAAAGGCATCACCGGTGACCACAATGCCGAGAAGTCCTGTAACCATCAACACATACAAAGTATAGAAAGGCCCCGTTTTCTCCGGGAACTCCTGGGCAATGCTCTTCTGGCTTGCGATCAGATTGATCAGCGCAACCACGGCCACAACCACCAAAACGAGTCCATTAAGGTGGTCCACGTAATACGCGATGCCCCAAGGCGGTGGCCAACCTCCTAAACGATAGATGATCACCCCTTCATCCAAAACCCTCATCAGCAGACCAATCGAAGAATAGGCCGTCACACTGAGGGCCGCAACGGCAATGGGGAAACAGAGTCTTCTGTTAACCCATCCGGCCGCACTGATCAGAAAGGCGGAAATGAGTGGAACGATCACAAGGAGTGCTGGGTACTGTTCGCTCATTTTTCTCTTAGTTGGGACAGGATTTCATCCTCTTCCAGGGTCTTGTATTTATCATGGATTCTGACCGCTAAGGCCAGGGCAACCCCAAGTGTGGCCACAGCCACCACGATAGCGGTAAGCATCAGCACATGGGGGAGCGGGTTTATGTAATCCGCAGCATGGATTATGTGAGAGGCGGCCCCATGGAGTTCCTCAGCATGGCCATGCTCTATGATGGGAATTGTAGCACCTTTTTTGGCGCCGATGGAGACATAGAACAAGATAATGGCCGTCTGAAAAATATTCATACCCACAATTTTCTTAACCAGGTTGTTTTTGGCGATTATGGCGTACAGCCCGATCATCATGAGGGTGATATAGATCCAATAGTTGTATTTGGCCACAATAAGTGAAATGAAATCAGACATGTACAAACCTACTATTTAAGTAAACTAAAGTGCCTAAAGTGATCTAAAGTCCTTCATCGTATTTGCCAGATGAAGAGACATTGTTATAAATCCAAATCATGGTAGCCATAACAGCAATACCCACGCCAACTTCTACAATAAAGATACCATGAGACCGGGCAGTGACCGGATCCACGTGAAGAATAGATGCAAGGGCACTGTAGTCCAGGAAGTTGAGCCCAAACAATAGACAGAGGGCACCGGTCCCCGCATAGATGAAAACCCCCGTAGCACAGAGAAGACCATTCACTTTTTCACGCATTCGTTTGAGAGCCGTCCTCAGATCGTGAGAGACGGCCAAAAGAATAAGGCTCGCTCCTAAAATGACACCGCCCTGAAACCCTCCGCCAGGGCTATGATGGCCATGGGCAATTACGTAAAGGGCAAAGAGCTGAATGAAGGGAATCAGTAAACGGCATACGGTGGTGATTATGAGATCCCGCGGTGTCCACAGGGTGTCAATCCTTTCGAATTCATCCAGATCAGTGGGCATCTTTGAGGCATCCTTGATGCGAATGGTCATATCCGTGAGGATATGCCGATAAAGCCTCTGTTCAGGCCCCTCTCTCCTAAAAACGCGTAACAGGAGAAAGCAGGCTACACCGGCACCGAAAATAACAGTCGTTTCGAACATGGTGTCAAACCCACGGTAGTCTGCGAGGACCGCGGTTACAATATTGGGCACGGAGGTTTCCTCCATGGTCTTCTCAATGTAATGGGGGGAGACATGCCTGCTGGCAGGCGATCCAGGGTCTGCCCATGGGGGGAAGTCAACCGTGGCGTAAACGAGCAGGGCGCCAGTCAAAACAACAATGAATAATCCAATGATCTTCAATCTTTTGTCCTCCTTGTGGTGCGAAAAACGGCTGCTACAAAGAAGACGGTGCTCACACCCGCTCCTACCGAGGCCTCGGTAAACGATACGTCCACCGCCCCCATAATGGACCAGAGCAGGCACATCATGAAGCTGTAAGCCCCAAACAGGATAGCGGCCCCCAGGAGATCCTTGACCATGATGGCTCCGATGCCTGTGATGACGACCAGGGTGAGGATGGCCAAATCCAGCTG
>CP070840.1:3957101-3978492 GCA_020342025.1 Deltaproteobacteria bacterium | reverse complement strand
AAGTGGGAATCAGAGGGGTTGTATATCCCCATGACCGGTCAGCAATGAGATGATGAACCGTGCATGAATGTAATCCCTGTGAAGGCCATCTCTCGCGATGGGGACTTCGGCTTCCTAAATGTTGATTATGATGTGTGCATTGGTTGCCGCAGCTGCGTGGCCGTCTGTCCTTTCGGCGCCATGAACTATAATGACATAGACAAGAAGGTATTCAAGTGCGACCTCTGCGGGGGCAAACCTCAGTGTGTGCGGTTTTGCGATGTAAAGGCCGTGGATTATGTGGATGCAGGAAGACTGAGTTTTCACAAGAAAAAAGATGCGGCACGGCGCCTATCCGCCGCACAGAGGGAGGCTTCAGCCTTACAGGCTGCCCTGTAATTTCCATTTTGGCCTTCCTTTCACCTCAAGGGTTGTGTCCAAAATATGAAAAAGAGGTTTATGGCCAAGGCCATAAACCTCTTTACTCATTACTCGCGCGTCTACGCCTTATCCACCGGAAAGCATGAGAATAAGGTGAATTTCATCCCCATCCTTCACTGACTTGGCCAGTTCTTCCGGGTAAGCACTTTCATTGTTCACGTAAACTTCAACCACATTGAGTAGCTTACCCTTTTTGTCAAACAGGCCCTCTTTCATGCCTGGATACTGCTGCACCAAGTGCTCGAGGCAATCACCTACCGTGCCACCCTTAACCTCCACCACCTCTAAGCCATCGGTATAGGAACGATGGGTCTTATGGATGTTCACTTTTACACTCACGTTCTACTCCTTCCTGGTCAAATGGCCACAATGCTCACAATGAGGGTTCTTCTTGATCTTAAATTCTCTGAACTTTAATTTCAACCCATTGTACACCAATAACCTGTCCGTTAACAGATCACCCATTCCCACAATATACTTTATCACTTCAGTGGCCTGAACAGAGCCTATGACCGCAGGTGTAACACCGACGACAGGGAATTTCTCTTCGGGGATGGGACCCCGGTACATACATCTCAGACAAGCCGTTTTTCCTGGGATGACCGTCATCGCCCTTCCCTCCAGACCTCGAACGGCCCCATGAAAGAAGGGGATGTTGTTGTCTATGGCCGCCTTGTTCAAAAGGTATCTCGTTGGCAAATTATCCATCGCATCCACGATCAAATCAAGACCTGATACCAGCTCAGAAATATTTTCCTCTGAAATATTTTCCCATCTCGCTTCCACGTCCAAAAGCGGATTTAGGTGCTGGACTTTTTCCTTGATGGAGTCAATCTTTTTGCGGCCGATATCCTTGCTCCAGTGTAACACCTGCCGATTCAGATTACTCAGATCCACTCTGTCATGGTCCACCACACGTATTTTTCCCACCCCAGCGGCCGCCAGATAGATACATATGGGAGAGCCCAGTCCTCCTGCACCGGCGACCAAGACCTTGGACCTCTTCAGTTTTTCTTGGCCTTCTTCGCCAATCTCCTCAATCATTATCTGTCTGTCATACCTCTCCCTCTCACTTGGGGTAAGCATAACGGCGCATTCCCTCCCCTCTCACAAATTGCCCTGCTTTTCTTATGGATAAAAGGGTATTCTCATTATAACATCGGCATGAGGCCCGCTTCAATGTTAACAGATCACCCCAAAATGAAAAAGGAACTCTACAATAGGAGAAGTTTGTGGGAAATGCATTACCGCCTTTATCCCATATGAAAACCTAACAGATATGCCTTGATGATTGGAAACAAGATGTCACCCTCCAAAGGCCAGATAAAGCCCAGAAAGAGAATGGCCATTATTTCCAGCTACTTCACAGGGGAGACCTATGGTCTCCTGGGGCCACAAATGGCTGCTACCCTCATCCAAGAGAATACGCCCTATGATTGTATTGTCGTAGCAGTAGCGCGTGAAGATGATAAAACCATCCTCAAGAGGGCCTTGGCTGAGTATTTCGGGGCGCAAAGGCCCATCATCGGCTTCTCTTTGTTGAGCGGCCGCCAAGACCTCTTCGCCCTCGCCAAGCAGTTCAAGGATGAAGGTGCCCTCACTATCCTAGCGGGACCTCAGGCTGATGTGGACTACCTGGGGGAGCGAAATTGGCAGATTCATCCCCACCGGTTTCAAGGGCTCTCTGAAAATTTTTCCCTCGCCCTCCCGGGACCGGCAGAGCAGGCCATCCGCCTCTTGGAAAATCTGGGTGGAGAGGGCTGGGAGGAAAGCGAGGGACTCCTGTCTCTTGGGGACAATGGTGAAATGATTCAAAATCCCAAAAAGGGATGGGATGAGAAGTTCTTGAATAAGATGAGATGGAACAATATCTATAGGATAATGAAAACAGGTCTCGTTCCCCTGAAGATCCGAACCGGCCAGGTATTGCAGCAGATCGGATGCCCCTATGCGGCCCGAGAACAGTCTGTTGAGATAGAAGACCCTGTCTCCCTAGGGAAAGGGGGGAAAAAGGTCAGACTCCCTCTAAAAGGATGTGCCTTCTGCGATGTGGCCGTTGATAAGGGATTTTACGGTGCATTGGAGATGGAAACGGTTCTTCACCAGATCCGCTGCCTACCCGCACGGGGAGATGGCCGTAAAATTCCCTTCGAGTTGATCAATGAGAACCCTCTACCCGAACTGCCACGCTTATTGACAGCGCTCAGAGAAACGAAAATCAGCGTATCCCAGATAAACCTTATTGTGCGAGCGGACTGGTTTTTGAAGGGGGAGAAATATTTGCGAGAGGCCCTAACGCTGGCCAGGGAGATGAGAGTGCGTATCCTCTTGGCATCGGTGGGCTTTGAGTCTTTTGATGATGGCATATTGGGCAATTTGAACAAAGGGTTGAGGGTGGAGACAAACCTGCGTGCCATTCGCCTGATGAGGGAAATCAAAGAGGCCTTCCCCCAGGAATGGGGATATTCCAGGAAAGAGGGGGCCGCCCATGGGTTTATCCATCCCACGCCATGGGATACGGAAGAGGCCTTCGCCAATATCCAAAAAGCCATAGACCAGTATGCCCTCGCCGTTGACATCCTCCCTCAGCATAGCACCCCTCTCATCATACACCACGCCTCGAGGTTAGGAGATTGGATCCGGGAAATTGAACGGAGGGATGGCGTCATGTTCAGAAGACATGGATCGATCATCGAGTGGTGGAGGGTTGGAGACAGATTCACGCTCTGAGACGCCCTGATCTCCCTTCTTTTTTCGGGTTCTTGAAAACGGCTGCAGGAATCTCCTTCATTGTCCCATACACCATGAATTGCCCCGTTCTCAGAACACACCATGCTCGACACCTCCTCCCACAATCCTACACGCGATAGATCCCAGAATCTGGATGACGCCTGAATGGCCTACCCTTCAGCCTGTTCATATTAGTGAACTAAAAAGTAATCCGCCAGATTCTTTTTGGGACCCCGGTGCTTGGGATGTTAACATTATAAAACCATATAATTTCAATATATTAAAATTTTTTAATAAAAATAGATGCAATGTGCTTGACAAAATGTTTTTGGACGCTATAATTAGAAACAACTTTTTGTTCTGAATGCTGAACTCAAGAGAGGGAAAAGTTTAGTGAAGAGAAGGGACTGACCCATGACACCAAAGACGCTTTCTGTTGATCCTGCCAAGTGTACCGGTTGCAAAGATTGTGAGCTCGCCTGTGCCAAGAGACACAACGGTGTTAATAAGCCGACTCGGAGCCGTATACGCATCATCCAAGGGGACGTTCATGACGAATTCTATCTGCCCATGACATGCCAGCAATGCGAGAATCCTCCCTGCTTGGCCGCATGCCCAAACCATGCCATCTCTCGGGAAAAGGCGTTGAACAGGGTGATGATCTACGACACATTGTGTATCGGATGCCAGATGTGCGTCTCCGCATGTCCATTTGGAGCCATGGCATTTGATTCCGATCGGGGACTTGCCTTTAAGTGTGATCTGTGTGACGGAGATCCCGAGTGTGTCCGTGTCTGCGAGCCGAAGGCCTTAGATTATGTGGAGGGGAGCAGGCTTCACCATCCCCGCATCCGCGACTCGGCACAGAGGCACTATCAGGTTTTACGCCACATGGTAAGTTAGCCACAAAACCCATGCCTCAGTCGTAATCTGATAATGAGACTTAAGAAGCCTGAGAAATATTGAGGAGACCATAACATGTCCTTTCTAAGAGTAAACAAGAAGTGCAATGGATGTTTAGCCTGCGTTCAGAACTGTCCTGCGAACGCCCTGAGGTCTGTGGACAGCGGGGAGGAGAGGACGCTCTTGCATAACATGACCCTTTGCGCCCGATGCGGCCATTGCTGGAGAATCTGCCCACAGAATGCCATAGAATTCAACCATTTATTAGACGGCGACTGGGATGACGTGGCGAGCATGAAGCTTGTCCGCTGTATGATTTGTAGTGAGCCTCTTTATACCTCAGATTTTCAAGAAAAAGTGGCTGAAAAGGTTCCTCACGACATCGTGCCACTCTGTCCTCATCACCGGCAGACCCTTTCCCTCGGCGCATGGAAACATCTTGCCCCTGCCAGAAGTGAAACAGAGAGAGTCCAAAAATGATTGTAGGGAAGCGCAAACCGATGGAGGATATTGTCCATTCCATATCAGACTTTCGGAAAGTCCTGGTACTGGGCTGTGGGACCTGTGTCACCGTCTGCCTTACCGGTGGGGATAGGGAGGCTCGGGCGTTGGTTCGGGAGCTTTCCAGTGGCCGATACTTTGAGGAAAATACTCCAACTTTTCGGGTGGATACCATCGAGAGGCAGTGCGAGTGGGATCTGGTAAAGACCTATCTTCGTTTACCTACGGATACGGATGCCATATTGTCTCTCGCATGCGGAGCAGGTGTCCAGACTTTGGCCGATGTTTTCAGCCAATTGCCCGTGATACCGGCCCTAGACACCACCTTTCTTGGTGCACTTGACGAGCCGGGCATCTGGCGGGAAAAGTGCCAAGGATGTGGGGATTGCATCGTGGCCTATACGGGCGGGATATGCCCAGTTTCACGCTGTGCCAAGCGGCTCTTTAACGGTCCTTGCGGCGGCTCGGCTCAAGGCAAGTGCGAAATAAAGGGGGACGTGGACTGCGCCTGGCATCTCATCATCAATCGTCTCAAGGCACTGGGGAGGATCGACGACTATGAAAAGATCCATCCTCCAAAGGACTGGTCTCCTGAAAGGGCAGGTGGACCCCGAAAATTGGAGAGAGTCTTACAAACAGAATGACCCTGAGTGGATGGACCAGATTTATCTTCTCCTTTCCCTTCCTGTTTACCAATTGCCGCACATAGACAAAGGCCTTTGCCATGCAGGGAGGGGGTCTCTTTCTCTTCAGAAGAGGCCAGCCTATCTTGTGCTCATTATTCAACATCACATCAGCGTACAGAAATCTCACAGAGTAGGGCCCTTTGAGAGGGGGAAAATGTCCCGAATTGGGCCATGATAATCTATTCTATAAGTTATATAAATTATGTCTAAATAATATAAAACTTATTGACAAATATATCTATATTATTTAATATTAGTTAGAATTTTATCTAAATAAATGCGGAACTTGAGAAATTGTGGAGCAAGAGATTCGACGTAATGCAGGAGGTGTGATTTGGCCATTACAATCGAAAGGCGCAAACACAACAGAGGCGACATCAGGTGGCCCATAACCGTCTTAGCCGATCATGGTACCGTAAAAGGGGAAACCAGGAACATATCCGTGGATGGCCTATCCATACGCTGCGATGAACCCCTAATGATTAATGAGGTCTTTCGCATCGCCATCCTGCCCCCTGACCGTCAGGCCATAGGAGTTAGTGGCAAGGTGGTCTGGTCAGATCTCTACGCCATCGATCCCAATGATACGGCTGTCGGGTTGGGCATCTGTTTTGTGAAAATTACTGATGAGGACCGCAAGATTTTTGAGGATGCGGTCTCCGCCCTCGTCTCGAACAATGAAATGAGGGAAGAAAACCGCCCTAAAGCAGTGCTTCAGTGAACCTTCCCGCGGCCCCGCCTTTCCATCCTCCGTAGCAACTATCTTCCCCAGCAGCACTTTGCTCCTCTCCATTCCTACCTTGTGCAGCGCCTCAGGACAGCACTCCCCATCACGACGGCCTCCAAAAGGGACTCCCCTATTTCTTTCCAGTATCCGATATATCTTCCGGAACAGGCGAGAGTTTTCCATCTGCTGTTCGATAGGGAACAGCCCTTAAAAACATTCCTGCCTCGCCCGTTTCAGCAATTCGCCAAAGTCGCCCGGTAACCGTATCGAGCATGAATTGGTCTTTGGGGGAATCGGATATCTGACCAAAAACGAACCGACCACCCGCCGTGTTCAGAATTTCTTGTCTCGGTTCTTGTGGTGCCTGTGACGATCCTATGCCAAACGGTTGCGAGAACACAGTTGTGGCACTCAATAATAGCGAAATCAAAGTCAATGCCACCACAGAGCCCTTTTTGTTTCGTCCCATAGTTGCCCTCCCATCCAAGAAGTTTTGCGAAAATATGCTATTGATCCCCATACCTCCGCAAGTGACCGATCAGTGAGACCCGTTTGGGTAAAGGGAATTTTTAGGGAATAGTGGGAAGCCCGCTCTTATCAGCGGGGTATTTCACTATCTTAGGATGGCAGAAGATAGAACTGTGTCAAGGTATTTATTTGCATGACGGATGTCTGGAGTAAGTGGAGGCTTGACTCTCAACTGAAGTGGTTCATTCAAGATGCTAAGACAGGCATTGCAGCGGGGCATGTAAATACGATGATAAAAGCAGAACGTGCCGTATTTGCCATCTAGGCAAAAGGTGTCCTTTGAGATGGATCCGATTTTGATAATCTCTTAGCCCAATTCTGTGAAATAGGTTGACCGTATGTCTTTGGCAGGATCAAACCTTGGCTCAGACACATAGACTTCCATATCGTCTTGACGCTCTCCGGTCAGCACTTTGATCCCAGTAACCCCTGGCACGCTTTTCACAACCTCACCCATTTTCTTGACCAATTCCGAATTCTCGGCTAATGGAGCCACTGTCTTGAGAGAAACAAATCCATTGTCGGTGCATACTTCCACGCTTGGTTTCACGCCTGCCAGGAATGTCCTGACCCGAGCAGCGAGTGCCAAATCTTCCAGGGTCCTTTTTTGTTCTGGCGTTGTCTGAAACTGCTCCAAACCTGCAATCTGGCAAATGGTGGCCACAGCGTCCTGCACCTTGAGCTTGTCCACATGAATGACAAGATCATAGAGGCTGGGATTTGACGGATCGTATCCATAAAGTCTCTGACTCCATTTTTTTCTCTGCTCGTCAACCTTTTTAATAAGACGCAATGCCTCTTTTCTTGGGACTTTGTAGCGCTCCATCACATCTTCCACACGATCGGCCATCCCCAAAATAATCCGGATCTTCAGCACCTGCGGAATATCTTTCACAAAAAAATGACAAGCGAAGCCATGATAGACCACGTTGTCTCTCTTCAGGTGATTTAGGAGAGCCGCCTGAATGTAAGCAATATATCTTTCTTTTCCACGGGTAAACCGATCTAGAAACGAGGGGGCATCTTCAATGGCTTGAGTAAGCTTTACCTCTGGGACGTCGAAATCTTCTGAGGCCTTCAGCAAGACTTCTCGAGAAATGCAATCGTATCCCAGTCCCTGAGCGGTCTTCTCAGCAATCTCCCTACCGCTTTTGTAAGAGCCTCTCGAGATAGTGACAATACCCATCTTCCACCTCCTTTGGATCACCGGGTGGCTATGTTGTATCTTTTATGGGAATTCCCCACTATATGAGATAACGAGACATAGAGTTTGGCGACACCTAAGGGAAGGAGTGGTTCAGGTACCGAGGGAAGGAATTTCTTGGATTCATGGGCGTCCAATTCTGCCTCCTTTGATTCACAACAGAGGGGGACAGTTTGTTATGAAGTGAACGACGAAATCCTTCAAATGAACGACATTCATTTATGGTTTAATTTCATGGCGTTGTCAAGTGAAATCTCCCTTAAAAGGGCATTTGACGGCATGATTAAGGACTTGATAATGTGGTGATTACACATTAATAAGTTCCGTAACGAACAGATAGGAACCTGATTTCATCTATAGCCCCATCTCGTGCGTGATAGGGCACAGCAGGTATCCATGGCAAAGTTTTTCAGGATATCAACCAGGCCGGCCAAGACATTAATGGAGGGGAAAAAGAAGAACCAGTCTTTCAGGAAAGGAGGGCTTTTCATGAGCGCACTTATCGATTTCTCCATCTTTCCGCTGGACAAGGGAGACAGCTTGAGCGCCTATGTGGCAAGAGTGTTGAAAATCATTAAAGATAGTGGCTTGCCCCATAAAATTGGGCCCATGGGAACAAGCGTGGAGGGAGAATGGGACCAGGTCATGGCTGTGGTGACTAATTGCTTTGAAGAACTGAAAAAAGACTCTGACCGAGTCTACATGGCCCTTAAAGTGGATTACAGGAAGGGGCCTTTAGGACGCATTGAGAGTAAGGTAAAATCCGTGGAAGAGAAATTGTAGAGTGGGACCCATATCATACCGGACCGCTTACGGACAATGACTGAGCTGGGAATTTCAAGCCGCACCCGAAGAAGCCTGGCGACGGGGCCTACAGGAAGGAGATTACTATGCGAATTAAAGACCTTAAAGGGGTTATCCCCGCTATTGTCACACCATTTACTGCAGATGGCGACCTGGACAAGGAGGGGCTCAAACGCCTGACCAGGTTTCTATTAGACAACGGAGTTCACGGCATCATGACAACGGGAGGGAATGGTGAATTCCCTCATCTCCTGAGAGAAGAGAAGAGGATGGTCAGTGAGACTGTGGTTAAAGAGGTAAAGGGAGCGGTACCTGTCATTGCAGGAACTGCCGCATGCAGCACGAGAGAAACGCTTTTACTTTCAGAGGATGCGAAAGAAGTCGGGGCAAATGCCGTGATTCTCACCCCTCCCTACTTTTACAAACTCCCTGCTGAATCAACCCTCAGACACTTTAAGACATTATCAAGTAATCTCGAAATCCCCATAATCATCTACAACAACCCTCTCTACACGGGAAATAACCTTGGCCCAGACCTGATAGACAAGATCGCTGATTTCAAAGGTGTCATCGGTCTGAAACAGAGCAACTCTGATTTTGGGCAGCTCGTTGAAACAATAAGGAGGAGTGGTGAGAAGATCTCCATCTGCACTGGGATTGACAGCCAGTTCTATCCGTCCCTTTGCGCGGGAGCAAGGGGCATTTTTTCAACAGCAGCTTGCGTAATTCCTAAACAAATGGTTCAGATATTCCACTTCACAGAAAAGGGAAAACATGATGAAGCCTTTGGCCTTCACATGAGGATTCAGGAATTGAATCGTTTACTTGAATATGACCCTGGGTATGTGGCTCCGTGCAAAGCAGCTTTACGCATGTTAGGACTTCCGGGGGGACCCGTTAGAGAACCCTTGCCGGAACTGAGTCCAACGGAAGGAGAGGCCTTGAAACAAGCTTTAGGAAACTTGAATCTCTTCTAACGAGGGAGGGCCTCACGTTGGGAAACCAATGGGACTTAAGCTTGGAGTTGGGTTCCGGGCCTCCACCTGATAGCCTCATATGCCCCTTGGATGGGGCTGAGATGGTACTGGTGCCCCAGGGTCCATTCCTAATGGGAATAACGGAGGAAGAACTTCGCCAGATATTCATTTTGGATCAGAGGCAGAATCCCGTTTTCGCAACAGAGATTCCCGCCCGCAATGTACATGTTAAGGCATTCTACATAGACAGATATCCGGTGACCAACTTTCAGTATCGAAAATTCATTGAAGAAACCGGGCGTAGAGAGCCCGGGCTCTGGCATCATCCTTCGTGGGGGCAGCCTATGCAACCTGTAGTCTTTGTAGGGTGGGAGGATGCACGGGCTTATGCCAGGTGGGCGGGGAAATCCCTTCCCACAGAGGCGCAATGGGAGAAGGCTGGGCGTGGAACCGATGGTCGTCATTGGGCATGGGGCCACGAATTCCTCCCCGAAAGGTGCAATTCCAGAGAATATGGCCTTGAGCGCACATCTGAGATTGGCATCTTCGACAAAGGGATGAGCCCATTTGGGTGTTACGATATGTGCGGGAATGTCTGGGAAATGTGTGAGGGGAAATGGCTAGGTGAGCATCTCCCCATGCGAGGAGGATGCTTCTTAGGTTCTGCCACTTTCGTCAGGGTCACTTGTCGGTGGACGCCTGAGGATCCCGACAATGGCGCCCACTGGCTCGGGTTCCGCTGTGTAAAGGAGATCCCCGATTAAAATCACGAAATCCGGACTCGGATAATTCCCGCTCCATTTTGTTGATATCTGCTGGTTTCCTTTGCTAAGGGGCAGCTCAAAGCCAGGCCCTGAGGACCTGGCTTTGAGCCGCCCCGTCAGGGGGATTTTAGGGGGTCTTTCCTTCAAGCGAAAGCCTGTTGGAGTAATGGAGCGGTGGAGTGATGGAGTAATGATTAAGGACTTATTCAAGTTGACATTCGGGTTTTAGCTTTTTCCAATAGCCCAGAACTCCAACACTCCATTCTTTAATGGGTGTGCCAAACTTGACTTAAAACCCTCTTTCCCTTATACTTTTAACTAATTATGATCTTATCTTTGATGTCTTGAACTCATTTTCAGAATAAGCCTACAATGCTAGGTGCCTGTTTTTGATAATGACTGAAGGCATATTTTTTTGCATGCCCGCAGGGGGACTGCTCATTTGGCTTCTGAGGCACAATCGAAAACCCAATTCCTCCGAATCTCTCGCCTAGATAGCATCAAGACCAAAATAATTGTTTTCGCTCTCCTCGCCACCATTATTCCCACCGTGATTATGGGCTGGGTTTCCTATGTTCAGAACAGGAGATTCTTGAGCGATAACATTAGACAGGAACTGAAAGTTGTCACGGACCAAACCTCAAGAGAAGTTGCCCTATGGCTCCAAAGAAAACTTAATGACGCACGCACATACACCGTTTCAGACACCGTTTTAAGATATCGTGAGAAGGTTTTCCGCGCCGACACGCCACACATTGAAAAGGTGGATGCCCAGCGTCGGATCAGAGACTACTTCCGATCTCTGCTTGGGAAATTCGACGAGTACGAAGAACTCGTAATCCTAGATCTAGAAGGAAAAACACTGGCCACCAGTGCAAAAAAGGCAAGTCCCTTGAAAATGCCAGAAAAGTGGCTGGAGACGGCGCGATCTGACAAACCCATCGTCGGCAAACCCTATCTTGACCAGGCCTCACAGATCCCAGTCATGTTGATTGCCACGCCCATATTAGCTGACCGCAACCGCATCCTGGGTGTCCTGGCCATTAAACTGAACTTTCAAGCCATCGGCTTGATGCTGGAAAAATACGCTCAGGGAGAGGCAGTGGACCTGCAACTCATCACAAAGGAGGGCATTTTGCTTGTCAGTTCTCTGCCCATCCCGATGAAGACCCTCAGAAAAATCATGATAGATAAGACTTTAGACGGGCTCTTTTCCGAAGAGAGAACCCCTATGAAATACACCGGTTACCAAGGTAAGGAGGTGGTGGGAACACTCAAGAAAGTACCGGAATTGGATTGGGGCGTTGTGGCCGAAAAAGACAGTCAGAAGGCATATGCTGAGATTGTTCGGCTTCGAAATCTGACCCTGGGGCTGTTTGCTGGGGTCCTGCTTCTTATTGGACTTTGCGCGTATCTCCTTGGTCTAAGCATCGTGCGACCTCTGGCCAGGCTGACGAAGGGAGCTGATAAGGTATCTGCGGGCGATCTGGAGGTGGATCTCCCCGTTCTCAGTCGCAGTGAGGTGGGTTACCTGACCCAAGTGTTCAACCACATGGTAGCGCGGATCCGCAGAGGTCGAGAACAACTGGCTGCAGCAAACGAGGCCTTGACGGAGAAGAACAAGGAGCTGGAAATCCTCTCCGTAACAGATAGTTTGACAGGACTTTACAACCGCAAACACCTTATGGAGTCGTTGGGCGGAGAAATAGGTCGCTCCAGACGATATGAGCGCCCTTTCGCACTGTTGATCATTGATATTGATCACTTCAAGAAATTCAATGACACATATGGCCACCTGGCGGGAGATGAGGTACTCCGTCATATGGGCAAAGTATTCCGGGAATCAATCCGTAGCTGTGACTATGCCGCGCGCTATGGCGGAGAGGAATTCATAATCGTCATGCCGGAAATCGAGCAGGATGAGGGTGTGAAGGCGGCAGAGCGCATCAGGGACAGCCTGGCCAAAGAGAAAATTAATGCCAATGGTCATTCAGTGCACGTGACCATTAGTGTGGGTGTCGCTTCTTTCCCAGAACACGGAGACGATGCTCAGGCCATAATTAGCAAAGCTGATGCGGCCCTGTATCAGGCCAAAAGGCGCGGTCGGGACCGCGTGGTTCTTGCCAGTGGGGGACGGAAAAAGAAGAGGAAGAAGGCGGCTCGGTGACGTGAGCCAGGATTTACGCGTTGAGCTTTGATTTCCTAGCGAGTTCCCACCAAAGTCTGAAAGATCCACCCATGGATTCCTTGCTCAGAATGTACCCGCACCCACTCTCCTTTATATGAATAACCTACAACCGGAGCGCCTTTCCCCAATGTGGTGACGACCCTGCTTTTGAGGTCAGGGGCTTCCCTGAGATTACTCGTTTTCAGCACCCGGAGGGACAATGGCTCAGTGAATAGGATTTCATCCTTGATGACGGGGAACTCTTCGCGCGGCCCCATTCGTATCTGGCCAGCCTTGATGTGACTCATCGCCTGACTGGTCAGGTAAAGGGCACCCCCGTAGTTTTCCTTTTTAAACTCCAGCGCGCTCATCTTCAACAGCTGCTTGGCCTTAATAACATCTGGATCCGTCTCCCCAGCCCCTAACTCCACCTTAAGGGTCCTCAAGGCAATCTCGGCCTCAGCCATATTCGATGCCGCCTCTGCCTTGCTCTCCAGACTAGCCAACTTTGCTTTGGCTCTTACCACTTCCTGAATGGCATCGTCCAACACTTTTTGTTTTGTGTTCTGGCGCTCCTCAAGCTTCTTGATTTGGCCGTCTTTTTCCAACATTTGCACGTGCATTTTGGAGACCCTGTCTTTGAGGTCTTTTCGCTCCGCATCGCTTTCTGCCAAGGCCTTCTTTAGCTTCCTATTTTCCTCAACACTAGAAGACACTTGGGTTTGGTTAGAGGACAGTGTCGCACATGCCGTGATAAGGCAAATAGAAACAGCGAGCCCCAATTTTAAATGGCCCCGCTTACCTTTTTTTCCTTCCATTTGGAGATCCTTGTTATTCGAAATAAATAAAAATGAGTCTTTTTGGGAAAAATTATAAAGAAATGAGCTCCATATGTCAATCTAGAACGCGTGGCATTCTTCGGAATGTGGCCTCAGATCATGGAGAGAAGTTCTGGTTTAACCTTCTTTAGGAAAGTTACACTGGCTGATGTAATTACGCCTTCGATCAACATAACCGGGATATGACCTGCTACCACGATCTTTGCGGCAGGCAAAAAGGCCTCGCCTGTCAGATAAAGAGAAATTCCCACCAGAATACCGCTCAAGAAGACGGCCAACGATCCAGCCATAAATGCAAACGCTGAAGATAAATAGCTCTTTGATGTCCTGGTCGCAAGCCGTCCAAAAAGGGCGCGGGAGACCAGCGCCGGGACGGCCATATTAAAGGTATTGACACCTAGAGCTGTAATGCCCCCATATTGAAACATGATGCTCTGGAGTAAAAGCCCCACAAAAATGGCGGGAAAAGAGAGCCAGCCAAGGATAAGCCCGACCAACCCGTTTAGGACCAGGTGCACGGATGCGACCCCAATGGGAACTTGAATCAGGCCGGCCACAAAAAAGCCCGCCGACAAGACCCCCACCTTGGGGATATCTTCATTATGAAGCTTTTTCAGCGCCACGCCCAGGCCTGCTGCGGTCAGCGCGGCACCGCCTACAAGAACGGGAGCGGCCAATACGCCTTCAGAGATGTGCATGATAAAACCCAGTTACCCTAGAGTGATGGAGTAATGGTTAACTTAATATCTAAACCTCAGAAATCTTAATTCCCTGCAACACTCCAATACTCCACCACGGCCCGTACGCCCAAAAGCATTAAAATGTGCCCCGAACCCCTTTAACGGTTCTATGATGCTTAGGGGAACCCATATCCAAGTGCCATTGAGACTGTCGAAAAACCGGCTTGTTAGAGGCTGATGGAAATTGTCCAGATGCAAGGCTTCCGAAATCCCGGGGAATGAGGCGTACACTGAAGTACGCCGCGGTGACGAGGGATGAGGGGAACGCAGCCCTTCGACTTTGCTCAGGGCCATGAGCTTGTCGAATGGCAGATGGGCGTTTTCCGACAGCCTCATCAAAAAAACCACAAAGACTTAGGGGGCTTTCCTCACCCTTATAGCCTTCGTGGTCTATGTTTTTCAATTTGTTATTTATTAATCCTCAGACTTCTTGCCTGATAATACGTTCAATACTAACAAGGTGCTGCCTATGTCAAGGTTCTTGGATGTAAGTTCTGGTTGAGCATCTCTTTCTATGTCCACCTCCCAGGAATCCCTGTATTGCAGAATTTACAGCGCCCCTTCTCCATATTGAACTGACCCAGAAAATAACCCTTCCTCTCTATGAGTATCCTTCCGCAATTATGACAGTAAGTATGGCATCCTTCGTGTCCGGGGACATTGCCCAAATAGACATAATGAATGCCTTCCTTCAGGGCCAAGTCCCTAAATTGTTCCAGTGTCTCTATGGGCGTTGAAGGCAACCTGGTCAGCTTGTATTGCGGAAAAAACCTCAAGAAATGGAGAGGATAGTCAGGTCCAAGCTCTTCTAAAATCCATGCGCACATTCGTTTGATCATATCAGGATCATCCACATAGGTGGGGACCACAAGCGTGGTCATTTCAAACCAAACATTTTCCTGGTGAAGGGTCTTGAAGGTGTTGAGGACGGGCCACAGAGTGCCACCATTCAGAGCTAGGTATATGCTGTTGTCATAGGATTTCAGATTGATATTGGCCCCGTCAAGATATTTGCTCAGTTCAAGAAGGGGTTTTTTGTTTATGTACCCATTGCTAACTAAAACGTTTTTCAGTCCTGCCTCTCTGGCCAGTTTGGACGTATCATACATATATTCATAATAGGTAATCGCCTCTGAATACGTGTAGGCGATGGAAGGGGCATGGGCCTTTTTTGCAGCCAACACCACATCGGGAGGAAACAATTCATAATACCGGACCTCTTCTGGCTTCCGTTGCGAGATCTCCCAGTTCTGGCAATTCAGACACCTAAGATTGCATCCAGTGGTGGCTATGGAAAATATGGGAGTGGCAGGGTGGAAATGGTTCAGGGGCTTCTTTTCAATGGGATCAACGTGCACAGAACACGGGTTTCCATAGGCCAGGGAGTACAATTTGCCCCCAATATTTACCTTTGAGCGGCAGACGCTACGATCTCCAGGTGATAGGATACACCGATTGGGACAGACCTGGCATTGCACTTCCTTGCTGCCCTTTGTGTAATGGAAGGCCTCAATGGACCATTTCCATGGTTTGGAAGGGGCATCCCCTTTGAATACGTGACCCTTTACACTTCTACCGTTCTTCCTTTTATTTGGCCAGAACGCGTATCCTTGGCTGGCACAAAATAGTGCGGAGGCGCCTATGCCTATGGACTTCAGGAACTCTTTTCGCGTCATCAAACGGCTCATTTTTAACGACCTTTTATCTTCGAGAATAATAGCACCATGTTACTTGAAATCTTGATAAGTATCAAAAAAATAATGGCCGATTGAATTCCCCATAAAGGGATCAAGAGTGTTCCTGTCGCAACCGTGCCCACAGCAGCGCCGGTCAGATCAGCAGCTAAGCAACCTGCTGCAGGGCTCTGCCTTTCCCCAATGATATTTGCGGCCACTGGAAATTGGAATCCGCAGAAAAATGAGAAGACGAAACAGTATGTAAGGAAGTAGAATTGGCCAAGCTCTCCCCTGAAAAATTTGACCCATACAAAAAATATCAATAGCAGACCCAAAAAAATAATCTCCGACATGATAAGCCTGCCGATGTTCCCCTCTTTGTAGAGATTCCCCACCATGGCGCCGGGGAGCAATCCCAGCAGAAACACTGTTACTATGGCTCCGATTTTTAGGTAAATGTACCCATACACCACCTGAAAAGTGAATATCACAAGCATTTCTACGCCCATGGTCGCCAGTCCGGTGGAAAAAAGGATGTACTCCTCTTTCTTCATGAATATGAAATAGATGAGAGTCAGGCCCAAGAGAATCAAGAAAAATGCCTTGGGCGAGCTCCCATGTTTCATGAACCATTCCTGGAAAATGACATTCATGACCCGAGGCTCAAAATCGGTGTTGATATACTCCTTTTTATCCAGAATTTCTTGCAATTGATCTATCCTTTCTTTCGTTACGTTCCCATAGTAGAAGCCTTGGACATAGGCCGTTTGAATAGACTTTATCTCTAATCTACCAGGTATATCCGTCCACAGCATGCCATCCCTGCACAGGAAATAGGCTTCTCCCCCGGGTAGGACTTGGACGTTCTCGAAGTGGGATCGGGCCGTGTTGTATATGATCGAGAGTTTCTTCTTCCTAATATCGCTTATATAATTGGGAGAGTATTTGAGTCCGAATGAGAGAACGCCCCCTTCAGACAGGATCTTTTTTGTGAGTCCAAAGAACTCGCTGGTAAAAAACCTGTTTATCTGGAAGGTATCCGGATCGGGAAGGTCAATAATGATGGCGTCATATGTATTATCAGTCCTTTTGATATAACTCCTACCATCCGTGTTTTTGATGCTCAGGAGGCTCGTCCTTTTTATGACACCAAGTTCTTGCGCCGCATCCGTGAGGTAAGGATCTAGCTCAACATAATCAATTTGCCTGGGATTGTATTTTGCCACCTCGCCAACGGTTTCACCAAGTCCTCCTGATACCAAAAGAACGTACTCCACCCTATCCAGTTGGCTCAGGGGATAATGAATCTTCTCTTCGCTGTTTATGATATTGGCATCAGAGTAAAGGGGCGCGCCGGATTCCCAAAATGTATGCTGTGGACCTTCTTTCGTGATCACGATTCGTCCATAAGGGGACTCCACATATTGAACGATATGGCCATACTGTTTGGATAGGGTGGATGTTTCAAAATGGCTATTCAGAGAAAACATATAAAAGAGAAAAACAGATAGCAGAGCGGGGACCAAAACATAATACCTTCTCGCAGAGAAGAGAAGCATCAAGCCCACGATGATCATTAAACCTGAAGTGAAGGCTATGGTCCTAAAGGGCTTCACCCAATAGACCAGAATGAAACTGAATAGTATCCCACCGCAAATGTCTCCAATGTTGTCTGTGAGGTAGAGTTCCCCGGATGTGAAAGGATAGTCATTGTCTTGGAGAACCTTTAAGGAGTATGGAAGGATAAACCCAACCATGAGGCAATAAGGGGCAGTGGTCGCCATGATATAAAAAAAGATCTGGTGGAACCCTGGAGAGACGCCATGAATAAAAATACTTTCCCGCAGTTCTCGGATAAGGATAATCTGGATGAGGGGCCAGATGGCCATCAATATGGTGATGAGGGCAAAAAGTGTAAGCGAGGACCGTTTGACAGGTTTTGCGGCCAGACTACCAAGACCAGTTAATAACAACCAGGAGAAAAGGACCAGGGAGACAGTCACTTCGTTTCCATGGAATTGAGATAAGAATTCCCTTATGCTGACAAGTTGGACAGCAATAGAAGATACCCCCGTCCCTATGATGGCCCATATGATGAGGCGCTTGGTATTTATCATTGGTCATCTATCATTTATCAATGACATACGATCAGTGGTCAATGCTGAATGCTCAATATTCAATGATAAATGCCCAATGATAAATGTTAATGTTCCTCGAAGGCCTGAACCTGGTAGGTGGAGACCTCCAGCGTCTCCTTTTTCCAGGCATCCATTCCTAAGCCCGCCTTCAAGCAAAGATGGGTTAAAAAATCTTTCTTATCGGGAAGTTGTTCCCATACCTGTGGGAGAAAGGTGGCCTGGTGAAATCCTTTTTTGATGATCACCCCATCAACGCCTGGCCGAAGTTTATCTAAAAGGTCTTCGGCATCTGAGTAAGAGAGGGGCTTGGGTTCGGTCAAGATACTGATCTCAATCTTTACCCTTTCCCACTCCTTTTTGGAAAGGGGGCTAAAGCGTGGGTCTCGAAAGGCGGCATTAATGGCGTTAACCCTGATCCCTTCAAGAAGGGATTCTTGAGGTACGATGTGCCCGATGCATCCCCTAAGACCTCCATCAATGGTAAGGGTTACAAAAGTACCACGTCTTTCGGAGAATTTGGGCGATATTTGAGAGTCAGCCAGGCCCTGATTCTCTGAACTGAAGAGCCTTTGCTGTATGGTTTGTCTCGCTACAGAAAGAAGGCATCTGCCCTCCTCCTCTGTCAATTTGTCTTTGTCTACCATGTCTGCCTCCTTCCCCTTTTCTTCATAGGGTGAGGTTTTTCTTGGGATTGTTTCCGACCCATGCGGTCTGACCTGTCGGGCGCCTAAGGCATGGATGCTTGTCCATGTGAGCAGGAATAGGATAAATGAGATGAAACAAGAAATGGAGGTGAAATACCCACGTGCTTTATGAGACTTTCTGCGGTTCATCTTTCCCTTATTCTTGATGAGATATGAAACCTTTTTTCCGTCATTCCCGCCCCGCATCAGGTGCGGGGTAAACTCCGGCGCGAATCCAGCATTGATTTTTCTGAGTCCCCGCGCCCCCATGGGAGTGGAGGACAAGCCTTGCGGGTATAACCTCAGCGTATGGTGTGTATGGATAACTAACTTTTCATCCCATTGGGGGTCTATTTACAAAATTATATGAATTTGCGTTTCTAATGTAAAGGAGCTTGCCATTCAAGGCCGTCTTCACTATATTGGCAAATCCAAGATCTGTCCCGTTTTGAACAGATTCTGGGAGCTTAAACCTCAAATATGACGGGGAGGATATGGAGAGTCTAAACAAAAAGAAAGAGAGAGTAAAAATCATTTTTGAAATCTTGGATCCTATTTACACCCGTGAGAAAACCGCACTCAAATACATAAACCCTTTTCAACTCCTTGTAGCCACCATCCTTTCAGCCCAGTGCACGGATGAACGGGTAAACCAAGTGACCAAAGCCTTGTTCAAAAAATATAAGACGCCGGAAGATTATGTGAAGGCGCCCATCACGGAACTAGAAGGGGATATAAAGCCCACCGGGTTCTTCAAGAACAAGACCAAATCCATCAAGGGATGCGCTCAAGGAATTCTGGATCTTTATGGGGGGAAGGTCCCTTCCACCATGGAAGAAATGATTAAGTTACCTGGTGTTGGACGTAAGACGGCCAATGTGGTGTTGGGTGCTGCCTTTGGCGTCCCCGGCGTGGTGGTGGATACCCATGTGAAACGTCTTGCCCAAAGATTAGGGCTCACCCAAAACCAAGATCCAGATAAGATTGAGAAAGACGTGGAAAAACTGCTCTCCAAGGAGAGATGGCGGCGCTTTTCAGACATCCTCATCTATCACGGCAGGGAGATTTGTAAGGCCCGTAAACCTGCCCATGGCCGATGCCCCATTTTCAAATGGTGCCCCTCCAATTCCATTTAGATGACTCCACTGCAGTGAATGGGCGTCCCGAGATTCTCGGGACTTGAGGAGCGGCCCTTCGGGCCTCGAGGAGCTCCCGCCTCGGGCGGGATTGAGGCCAAAAGTGTTTTCCAAACGAGAGGATCAAAATCCAAGCGCCTCAAGCGCAGCGCTCCTCGAACGTAGTGCTCGTTTCGCCTCCGTCTTTGCGGTGAGCTATATATCGAATTCGGCGACGAGGAAGGTATGATCCGAAGGCTTTTGGAGAGTCCTTGGTTCGGTGTCTATCCAAGCACTGGGTGCTTTCTCCGCTAAAGTCTTTGTGGCCAAGATATAATCGATCCGCCAGCCCATCTTCCGCTTGAAAGCATTGGGAATTCTGTAATCCCAGAATGTATAATGATCTTCGCCCGGATGATGCTCACGAAAAACATCCACAAGACCCCAAGCCAAATATTCTCGAAAAATGCCCTGCTCATCCGGATGAAAACCCACTTCTCCCCTAAAACCTTCTGGATCATACACGTCAATAGGCTCAAGGGCCACATTGAAATCCCCCACCATTAACAACGGAGCTGCAGGCTCATAGTTCCTTTTCATGTGGGCCAAGAGATCCTCTAACCAACGGAGTTTGGACTCGAACTTTTCCGTCCCTGGAGCTAGGCCCTGTGGGACATAGACGTTTACTAAGGGAATGTTGTGGATTCTGACACTGATGAAGCGGGCCTCCTCATTCTCTCCTTCATAGAGGTTGAGGCGGATCCCCTCAAATGGCAGCTTACTGATGATGGCGACTCCATTGTAAGACTTTTGCCCCCTAAATACCAGCTGATAACCCATCTCTCTAAGTGGATCGGCTGGAAAGTCTTTATCCTGGACCTTTGTCTCTTGGAGGCACAGCACATCTGGGTCTTCCGTTTCCAACCAATCGGTGATGATCCCCATCCTGGCGCGTATGGAGTTGGTGTTGAACGTGGCTATTTTCATGATCACAAACGTGCCCGTCTTGCTCGCACTTGGCCTCCGGTCCGGAGGGAATGTTGGGTTTGGACAGGTGAAAAGATCTTGGGTCAGCCTTTGGTTATTTGACTGCGCTGCCCGGGGTGGTGCTCACATCGGGGATGATGAGATGTACTCCGGAATCATCTTCGGCGGCAAGGACCATTCCCTGGGACTCCACACCCATCAGTTTGGCTGGTTCAAGATTGACCACCAGCACTACCTGCTTTCCAAGCAGATCCTTTTCTGAATAATGGCCGACGATCCCAGCCACGACGGTCCTCTCCTCCCCTATGTCAACAATCAGCTTAATCAGCTTCTTGGAGTCAGGGATGGCCTCAGCCCTTTTGATGGTCCCGACCCGTAGATCAAGTCTCTGGAATTCTTGAAAAGATATGACCTCTTTCATTTTTTTAGCTTCCTTTTTCTCTCTTTTATCTCCCACCTCAATCCGCGGAAACAGGTGAGGAACCTCCGTCATGCTAACTCTTGTCTTTTCTCTTCCCCATTCTCGGATAGCTTTGAGATTGAGATCCTTGCCTCTTTTGGAGACACCCAAAAACTTTTGAATCTTCTCTGAAGTCTCTGGCATAAAGGGCCAGAGTAAGGCAGAAATGATTTTGAGTGATTCTAGGATATGGAACATAACCGTGGACAGCCGTTCCCCGTCAGACTTGGCCAAGACCCAAGGAGCCATTGAGTCGATATATTTATTCAGTTTTCCCACAAGTTCCCAGATGGCCATGAGGGCCTTATGAAATCCTAACTCTTGCATTAGGGTTTGATAGGT
>CP070840.1:3940268-3957001 GCA_020342025.1 Deltaproteobacteria bacterium | reverse complement strand
TGGATGCCATACGGCCTCCACCATGCCCCTCGTTCCCTCCGCAGCGAAGCACAAAGTTAGAGAACCCATAGTCAGGGAGTATATCCCAGGCGGCGTGCATCAAGGCCCCGGCATGGTGGGCAGCAGCACCGCATTGAGACCCGACCCCGCCGAAGGCCTGATTACGGCTGCCGCAGGCAAGAAAAAAGAAACTTGCAAATACTGTGGCCTTGAAAGGGGTTCCAGGGCCGGGTGTAAAGGCCCAAACGATGGATCTGGGATCCTTGTCTCTGGCTGCCCTGAGCTTTTCAGCAATGGTATCGAGTGCCTCCTCCCATGAGATCCTCTCCCATTTCGGATCTTCGTAAAGTCCTTTCTTGGGATTGGTCCTTTTTACGGGATAATTAATCCGGTTGGGGTCATGAAAGTCCATGATGGTGGCCACACCTTTTCCACATTGACCTCCTCGCCCCCCCAGATCACTTTCAGGTATCCCTTCTATGGCTACCGGAACCCCATCCACCACTTTTATCTTCACGCCGCAGAGATTATAGCATCCAGCGCAGATGGAATAAGACCAATACGCTTTAGTATCTGTGTTTGTCGTTACTTTATCGTTCATAGTGACTCCTCCTGATTTTTTCGCCAAGGAAAGGCCTTCCCCAACTCCACTTTATACGACTGGCGAATATACAGCATCTTTCATGATGTTATAACGCATCACCAGATCCCCAATCAGCACACAAAAGAAGCGCAGGAACAAAAACACGCCGCTCATTTTCTCTACACCATTTCCCCAAACCACGAGAGTAAGAATCAATGGAATGATGATCCCGATACCTACCACGCCCACATAGAAGCGGACAGAGGAATCACCCTTTAAGAGCCCCTTTATGGATACGCGAGCAGTTTCGGATGAATGGGCAGTGCCAAATAAGAACATGACCAATACACCCATGTAGCCCAACAGGGACCATCTGGCCCATAACTCTGCCATGTTCAGTTCTCCCCCGCTAACAAGCAATATCAATTCAACGCTCTGGCTTGCTACCCAGATCCCAGAAACCAGTGAGAGGGGGATCATCATTGATGAGTTCCACATGGGCAATGCCTTGACCACGTTCATCGTCAAAAATCCGTGCGCCATGATCAGGATACAGAGTATACCCATAATTGCCTTGAGGACTGAACTATCTCCTGTCCACGGCAAAGTGGAAATGGCTACAGGGGCGACCTGAAAAAACCCAATTGCTGCGAAAAGAAAAATGGCCCACATCCCCCGCGATATTTCCGAGCTTCCTGGTCGAAGAAAGACGCGCCAAACCCGGAAAGGGCTTCCAAGGTAAGCCAGATGAATGAGGCCGCCCAATATTAGGGATACGAGCCATCCCATCAACCACCCCGGCGGAAAGCGCAGGAACAGGGACACAAAATAGATCCCAGCGCCAATTTCTGAGAAAAAAAACGCCAGCCACAATAATACCCCTTTCCCCTCGATCCATTCCTCCTGCGGCGTGTACTTGGTCAGGAATTCATACTTCATCAATTTAGAACCCATTTTTTACCTCCCTTTCTCAATCCTTTCCGCACCCTGTCCAATGGTCCAGGGAGAATGCTCTTTTTCCTTTATAACCTTGCTCCCAGTTTATACCCTTCATGAATCGCTCTGTGCATGAAACGGGGTTGGATCGCATCCCCTATCACATAGAGCTCGTCACAAACGTATTCCAGGGATGAGGCCAAGTCCTGCACGGACCTTCTTGGACCTGCCAAAATGATGGTCCCCACCTCTATGAGCCGCTGCTTCCCCTTCTCATCCTTGACCAGCAACCCCTTTTCCGTCACCTCAACCGCCTCAGTCAGATTCAATACGTTGACACCAAATTCCTTTACCCAGGCGGCATGACGCCACTTAAACGTGGTGCTCACGTCGTAATCCACCCGTTTCTGGGGTTCCACCACCCAGACCTCTTTTCCTCTGGAGGCCAAATGCTCTGCGGTGACCAGACCCACCTTGCCACCCCCGATAATGGCTACCTTGTCAGCGACCTCCGTATCCCGTTCCAACACCTCCCACGCAGAGATCACATGCTTCCTGTCAAGGCCCGCAATATCCGGTTTTACGATCTCGGCACCCGTGGCGACCACACCCACATCGGGTCTCTCTTTGGCACAGAGCTTTCTATCCACTTCCACACCCAGTTTCACTTCAATACCCCTCTTCTTTATCTCCTTTTCATAATACCCTATCAGCCGCATGAGATCTTCACCCCCCTTGATCTCCTTGGCCGCAGAGATCACCTGCCCCCCTAGGCGATCCCTCTTGTCATAAATGGTCACATCATGACCTCTCTTGGCGGCCGCAATGGCACACTCCAGCCCCGCAAGACCCCCGCCTATGACCATCACCTTCTTTTTCCGTACGCTGGGTGTGATGTGATACTCCGGGTCAATCTCATGGCCCAAAACAGGATTGACCGTGCAGATGTAGGGTTGATTGGCAAAGAGCTTGGCAAGACAGATCATGCAACCAATACAGGGCTTGATCTCCTCCAATCGATCCTCCTCCACCTTGCGCAGAAGCTCTGGATCAGAGAGGAAAGGACGGCAGACCTCCCAGAAATCAATCACACCCTCTGCCAGTGCCTTCTCTGCCAGGACCGGATCAGCCAACCGAGGGCCAAAGGCCAGGGGCACACTAATCTGCTTCTTGGCACGCTCTGCCAAATATAGCCAACCATCTAAGGGCACATCCCGGCCGAGGGCCCCTGCTCTGGACTCATGCCAGCCAATGACGATGCTGATCATGTCCGCACCCGCGTCCTCAGCCATCTTCATGAACTCAATACACTCTTCTTCGCTGCTCCCACCATACTCATCCATCAGCTCGGTGCCATTGAGCCTTATGCACATGAGCTTGTCCTCACCCATTGCCCTCTTCATGGCCTGGATGGTCTCTACCATGAAACGGCCCCGGTTCTCCACAGAGCCTCCGTATTCATCGGTCCGCTTGTTGACAAAAGAGGAGAGAAAGGTGGCCAGCAAGTACCCCAGAAAACTGGTGATCTCCACCCCTTCATATCCCGCCTTGATGGCCCTCACGGCCGCATCCGCATGGTCTTCAATGGTTTGCTGGATCTCATCCTTGGTGATCTCCCGCGGAGGCCTGAAATGCTTTAGCGTCTGGGGCGTATCAGAGGATTGGAGACAGTAGTCCAAGTCAATGCCCCCGTAGCGGCCCGCATGAAGGATTTGTTGAATGGCAATGGCCCCATCCCGGTGAAACATCTCCGCGACCCTGGCAATATCAGGGATGAACCGATCGTCATTAAGGCATAGCTGCGTCGTATACGCTTTGCCCACACCGCTCTTGTCAGGATAGGCGCCCTGATTGGTGAAGATACCGCATCCCATCCGGGAAATGACCTGGTCACGGGCAAATTCTCGCTCTGTGAGAGAACCGTCCGGATTGTTGTAATTGGAAACGCAGCAGGCGGCGTATTTCACCCGGTTTTTCGTCTCAAAATTGCCAAACTGCCCTTTGCTGAACATGTGTGGAAACTTCTCCCTACCATTACCCATGAAATCTCTCTCCTCTGTAAGATTCTCTGTCACCGCACAGGGTGCGGGGAGCTTAAATTCTATTTATAGCAGATAAAAGATTCATCGTTAAGACAACGCGTTAGAGAAATATGCTGAGAAGGTCTATTTTTTTCCTTTCCTACGGATTCCAGAACCGTTCTGAAGGCAAGGGTTTGCCATATCCGAACAGGTCATCAGCCCAGAGGAGCCATCGGTTAAAGAGGTGAGTCCTGCGGATAATGGCCCGAGAAAGATCATGGATAATCCCCCGTGGCTTGTTATAAGGGCATACCATGATGCAGTTGGAGCAGGCCATCCGAATTTTGCCCCAAAATTCGAAGCATCTTTCACAGTTCACATACCACTTCAAGGTCCCGGATTGGTTGGAAATGTTATACCCTTCAATGGTCATATTACCATGGGAGATCGCCTGTGAGGGGCAGTTTGAGGCACACTTCTTACAGTCCTTGCAGAATGCTTCGGCCCCAACGGGTTGATAGGAATCGTAACTCAAGGGAAGATCTGTAAATACCTTGCAGAGCCGCACCCGAGGGCCAAATTCTCTTGTGATTAGGAGTCCTAATCGGCCCATCTCCCCCAGACCTGCGGCCATGGCAAGGGGAATACTTAAAGCCGTATCATTCCCTGATGGAATGGCCCGGTATCCGAGACCCCGAACGAATGTGGCCAATAGATTGGCCACAAAGGCCATCTTGGAATAGCCCAGCCCAGTTGCCGCGTCCTCCATGCCACTGGGAGACATGCGAATGGTCTCGTAGTCCATCTCAATGGCCATAACGATCGCATTTTGGCAGCCCTTAGGAACATCAATGGGATAGTGCTCTTGGGTCATGGTATTGTATTCATGTGAATAGACCCAGTGGGGATGAAGTCTGCAGATGCCAACCAGATCCGCCCCAAAGTAGAGGGCAACCTTCTTAATAAGGCGACTCATCTCTTCAGGGGAGTCTTTGACCGGATCCCCGGTTTTCACAAAGTGCTCTATCTTTGCATTTACGCCCTCCCAGGCATAAAGTCCAAAATTGCTCCTGGAGTTTCCGAGACCGGCACCCCATTCCAGGTTCCAGGCTCCGTTGCGCAGGGCATAGTCTATCTTTCGGAAACCCACCTTTTCTTGGAATACAGCCTCTCTGTAAAAGCGTTTGCCTGCTGGCTGAATCTTTTCATCCCATAATGCCCTTTTGAACATGTCGTTCTTCTGATCGAAACGATATTTAGAAACAGGGAAGGGATAATCCTGACTAGAGTCTTGGTTTTTCTGGCCCAGAGCCACCGCGTTCCTCTCGACCGATGATTGCATGTCCATTAAATCTCTCGTCCTCCTTTTGAACGCCCCTTATTGCCATTGTATCTCAGCGTTTCTCCTTTGGCGGGCCTATCCGGTTTTCACGGTACGCATTCGTGTAGTTCAGGCAATACCGATCTCTACCCAGGACCACCTCCGCTGCAAGTAGAGCCCCGTAAAGCTCTCGATCCAAGGGATCCATGATGACGCTGTCCAGGCCCGCCTCCAATGCAAAGGTGAGAAAGGCTCGATTGATCAGTCCCCGAACAGGCATGCCAAAGGAGATATTGCTAAGCCCCGAGGTCAAATGGACGTCCGGGAACTCCGCCTTAATCCCCCGCATGGTTTCAAATGCGTTTAGCCCGCTATTCGTATCGGTAGCGATCGCTATCACTAAAGGGTCTACAAACAGCTTTTCACGGACTATGCCCACCCTATCCGTTTCATGGATCACTTGACGCACGATGGCCAAGCGAGCCTCTGTTGTCTTGGGAATTCCCCTATCATGCAGGGCAAGAGCAATGACTGGACAGTCATGTTTTGAAGCGAGAGGTAAGACTTCCTCCAAACGCCTTTTTTCTCCGCTAATGGAGTTAATCATGGGCGTCTGTTCCGCGTGATCCATTGCGGCCGTAAGGGCCTTTGGATTGACGCTATCTAAGCACAATGGCACATCCACCACATCCTGCACAACGCCCACCAGCCATACCAGGGCATCGGGCTCCAGATCCGGCTTGGTCCCAGCGTTGACGTCCAGGTAATCGGCGCCTGCCTCCACTTGTCTGCGGGCCAAGTCCTGGACGTAATCCTTATCACGTTCCGTTATGGCTTTTGCAACCTGGCTGCGCGTTCCGTTGATTTTCTCGCCGATAATGAGCATGATGATTATCTCCATTCCCCGAATGAGCCTCCCCGCAGCAAGACTTCCACTTGCTCAGTCGAGTCGCTGAGGGATATCTGAATCTGTTATAGCAATCTCTTCTTTTGTCATTCCTGCCCCGCATCAAGTGCGGGGTAAACTCCAGCAGGAATCTAGTCCTTTTCCATATTTCTCTGGATTCCCGCCTTCGCGGGAATGACATTAATTGCTGAGAGCTGATGGCTGAGAGCTTCCTTAACCGACCACACCGAATTCTCTACCAGCCGCCACGAATGCCTCCATGTTTTCAGGCTTGGTATTGATCGGGCCATCGCAGCCCGGACACAGAAGCAGACCCGTGGGGCCCACGTCCTGTACAAGCGACTTCACGTATTCATAGATATCATCGGGCGACCCTGTGGCGAACATGGTTGCAGGTACGTCCCCCAGGATAGCCATGTGGTCGCCTAATATCTCTTTCACCTTTCGTATATCGGTCATCCCATCAAGATTAAGAACGCATTTCTTGGCTGGGAATTCCAGAAGTCGGCTCAGGTCACGCGTCCAATCCTGGTCCCAGTGTAAAACAGATAAGATGCCCTTTTCACTGAGGGCGTTAATTATCTCACAGAAATAGGGAAAGACCAGGGTGTCCCAGATCTTGGGGGCGAGCAGGGCACTGGCTGACCGCCAGCCTCCAATCCACACACGGGGCACGCCTGTGAGCTCAGCGGCTCGAATGCCCATTTTGATCAGGTTTGGAAGCATGACATCCATGACCGCCTTAACCTTGTCCGGGATGCGATAAAGATCGAGGAAGAACTTAGGCATGGAGCGCGCGCCGCAAAGAGACTCAAAGGGAATGGTGGTGGACCCACAAGCCATAATGTCGTAACCGGCTTTGCGGAATTTCTTTGGCACGTCACTGAAATCCTTCCCTATCCACCCAAGGTGGGCCTCATAAAGTTTCATGTCCAGGATTTTGGGTCTATAGCCCTCCAAAAAGGCGTTCCAGCCCTTGTCTAGGATGAAATCATAGTCTTCCACAGTCATAAGTTCCGCTTCCTGAACCTGCCACAGTTGGTCCTCAGGCAATTCCTTCCCTGGCATGGCAATCTTGGACAACCACAAGAGGCTCAGTTTTACGGTCTGGAAGGCGCCGGGCATCATGTTGATACCGTCCAGGTCTCCAAGACGATCCATGGCAGCAAGGGTGACCTCTACGGGGGCATCCGGATTGGTCACAAATTCGGCCTGTGTCATGCCCATGTAGCGAGGTGAAAAGGCGGTGGCCATATAGATGATGGGAATGCGATCCACAGGCTCCAGATTGATGGCCCGAGTGATGCGATCTGCTCGCTCCTGATATTGTTTTTCATGATCCATAATCACCCCTCCATAAAACTGTTACAGAGGGTGACAGCCTTCTGAGCATCAGCGCCCCAATCATCTGCCCCACTGTACTTGACCACCTCCTGGTTAACAGGTCCCCCGCCAATCATAATCTTGACCTGTGACCTGATCCCAGCTTCTTTGATCGCGTCTACCGTATCCTTCATGGAATCAAAAGCGGTTGTGATGAGGGCAGAGAGTCCCAGGACGGGGGCCTCGGTCTCCTTGAGTGTTTCAATAAACTTCTCCGGAGGCACGTCCACCCCCAGATCATAGACATCATAGTTGGCCGCTTTCAGCATCCCCACAACCAGATCCTTGCCGATATCATGTATGTCTCCTTTAACAGTCCCCACCACCACCTTTCCACGGCTTGCGTCACCCGATAGCTGCATCTTGGGGGCGAGTAGATGGGTGGCCTGCTTGAAGAGTTCACCCGCCATCATGAGGTCAGATATGAAATATGTGTTCTCCTCAAAACGTTTACCCACGAGGATCATACCTGTTCGGCAATCTTCAAGTATGGTCATGGGATCAGCGCCCACGTCCAGTTCCTGCAGGACGAGATTTAAGAATGCTTCCTCCTCCAGATCGGCTAATTTCTGCGCAATCGCTTTTTCCATATTTTCTCCAGTGATGAGCGGTATGAGTTGCCCTCCCTGTTCATGCCCTGTCCCGATCAGAGCATTAGGCCTGGAAGCCAGGTTGCTAAGGCAGGAAAGAGCATAACGAGGAACACGGCAAAGCTGTCGCATGTGACAAACGGAAATACGGCCCTGTAAATGTCCCCCATGGTAGTTCCTCTGGGGGCAACGCCCTTCATAATAAAAAGTAAAACGCCAAATGGGGGCGTTGTCAAAGCAATCTCCAGATCAATCAGCATAAGGATGGCAAACCAGTAGGGATCGATTCCCAAGGCATTCACCACAGGGATGAATAGAGGGATCGTGATCATCATGATAGAGACCTGATCGATGAATATGCCAAGTAGAAAGACGATAAAGAGCATGGATAGAATCTTCAATGTGGAAGGCAAGGGGAGCCCCACGATCAATTCTGTTATCCCCCTTGTGGCTCCCGTATAGGCCATGATCTGGCTGAATATGGCAGAGCCTGCCAGTATCAGAAATATCATGCCCGCGATTCTGGTGGTTGCGATAACGGATTCCTTGATCATTGTCCATGTAAATCCCCTATAGTAAATGGACATGACAAGGGCCCCAACGACACCGACGGCTGCGGACTCAGTGGGTGTGGCTACCCCTAAAAAGATGAGGCCCAGGACCAGGAACATGAGTATAGACAGAGGGGCAACATCCCTCATGAACAGAACGAATTTTTCCCTCCTCGATGTCTTTTCAAATTCATAACTGGGCGCAAGTTCGGGCTTAAGCAGACACGCACTTATAATATATGTCATATAATTGGCTGCCATGATCAAACCGGGTATAACCCCAGCAATGAGCAGTTTTGCAATAGAGATCTCAGCAATCGTGGCATAGACAACAGAAAGGATACTGGGGGGAATGATCATCGCTATGCCACCTGTAGCCATAATGGGACCAATGGTCATGAGACGGCTGTAGCCCCTTTTCTCCATTTCAGGCACGAGTATGGAACCCAACATGGCTGTGTTGGCCATGGGGGAGCCACTGAGGGCGGCAAAAATAGTCCCCCCCAGATTGGCGAGCACACTTAGGCGTCCGGGAAGCTTCCCAAGCAGCCTGGAAAGCACGTCAAGGGCGCGTAAAGCCATTCCTGAATGGAAGAGAATCTCACCCAGAAGGATAAACAAAGGGACAGGGGCAATGGTAAAGATGGATATGGAATCGAACATATTCATAATCATCTGATGGGGACCTGCATTTGCCCCCATCAAAATGATCACAAATACAAGATTAACGAGCATAAAGGCGAAGGCAACAGGCAGGCCGATGGCAAGAAGGCACAAAAAGGCAGTAAAAAAAATGATGATAAAGACCCACCATTCCATCTAGTTTACCTCGAACCGGTTACCCAATTCCCCCAAGGCCCAAATCAATTTGCGACCCCCTTTCTTCCCAATAGGGCAACCAGGTTTCTTATGAACTGGATTAAGGTGAGCAGTATGCCTAAAGGGATGGGAGCTATCAGGATCCACTTGGGCCAGGGCATCATCTTCATCATAATGACTTCCCGGGTGTAAAGGTTGTAGGTGGATTTCACGGCGTACCATCCCAGTACAGCGCACGCCAGGAACCCCAGAAAGGAGACGATGACGTTGAGAAGATACTGATTTTTCGAAGACAACCTCATCACGAGGATATCGATCTTGACGTGCCCGTCTATACTAAGGACCCATGCTGCGGCCAGGAATGTGGCGTACACCATGATATATTCAGTGGTTTCAACGGCCCAGACAGGGGGCCTGGCCACAAAATACCGCATGACCACGTTATAGGTCACGATGAGGGCCATCATCATAAAAAGAATCCCGGCAACAACGCCAAAGAATTTTATGATGCCCTCTAACAGGCGATCGATCTTTCCCGTCATCTCGATCCTCTCAATGAGGAGGCATACGAAAGAGGGAGATGGAGTTCCCGCCATGTTTCAAAGAGATGGTCGGGAACCCGTCTCCCTTTAAACAAATCCTCTTCTATTTTTCCAGAAGGGCCTTGATCTCGGCCGTTTCTTTAGGAGCCCGTTTGGTCAAGAGTTCGTCCCAGGCCACCTTGTAGGCCTGTGCCACATATGCCTTGGCCTCATCCGGGGGCAACTGTATGACCTTTACACCCCGTTTTTCCAGTTCCTGCGGCTCCCTTGCAACCGCACCCTCCCAGTACGTCCACTGAATCCTTTCGTAATTCTGGACGATCTTTTCCATGGTATCCTGCACGTCTTTGGGCAGGCTGTTCCACTTATCCAGGTTTATGGTCACGGCCCCATCCAGACCGTAGAAACCGGGGTCGATGCGATATTTGAGGACCTCATCCCATTTCAGGTCCCTGACACCGATGGAAGGCCAACCCAACCCGTCTACGGTACCCCGCTGGAGTGCCGTATAGACTTCGGAAGGGGGAATGATGGTGGGTGCGCCGCCCATGGACTCCACAAAGGACCGGTAGATCGCCGTCACGCGAATGACGCGTCCCTTGAAATCAGCCCTCTGGTTGGCGGGCTTCAGGGTATAGAGGTGAAACTTCACGTTGTGGGGGATGCTCTGTCCCAGAAAATGGGCATTCAGTTTCTTGGCATGGAGTTTGTCAATATAATCAAACAAGCCCTTTTTGCGGGCTTCCCAGGGAGGCAGGTCGAACAACTTCATCGTATCCACTGCGGGTATCTGACCGGAATAGTAATTGATCGCCCCCATGAACATGTCCACCACGCCATTTCGCACCGCTTCACCCTGCTGGAAGGTGGGGACCACTTCAGGTCCTCCTACCGCCTGGAAATCGACCCTATCGCCCAATTCCTTTTGAAACATGCCCACCAACTGTTCGTGCCCGCGGTTCCAGTTGACTGGCTTGGGCCAGGCGAAAATGACCTTGATCGTTGGTTTTGCTTGCACTTCTGCCGGCGGCATGGAAAATCCCACGATTCCAACCAGCAGCGCTACCGCTAATAGACAGGTTAAACCTTTTCCTTTCATAATTCATTTTCCTCCTTTTTCTGTGGTTAAAGGTTTCAGGTGGTGGTTAGCACTTACCATATCAGTTATTATCTCACCTCCTTTTTTGAACAACAGAATATACTCATCGAGTTCTGGCTGTCGCAATGACCCTCAGCTTCGCAGCCTGTTTAGGAATGAGCCTGGTTTGCATCAACACGCCTTTAAACTTTCCCTCTCAGTGAGAGATTTGATGTTTGCAAAACGCCTGATGATAAGTTGCTCGAATGCCTCTATGTCTGTTTCATCCAGATGATTGAATTTCCCCATGAGTTTGAAATACTCTGCAACAGGCTTGGGCTTTTCCACGGTATGGGTGAACCGGTATGTCCCCCTTTCGCACTCCCACAGGGGGAACAAATTCGTCTCTACGGCAAGGCGACATATATCAACGCCGGAGTCGGACTTTGCTCTCCATCCGGTCGTGCAAGGGGTAAAAAGATGGATGTAGGACATACCATCTTTTACGGCCATGGCCTTGGTCAGTTTTTTTGCATAATCCTCAGGAAAACCCATGGTGGCCGTGGCCACATAGGGGATATCATGGGCCGCCATGATCAAAGGCATATTCTTGGGGGGTGTTGGCTTGCCCTTCCGCTTGACGCCCACGGGTGTGGTGGTGGTCCATCCCAAGTATGGGGTCGTGCCACTTCTCTGTACCCCCGTGTTCATATAGCCTTCGTTGTCATAGCATATAACAATGAGATTCTCACCTCTCTCTGCGGCACCTGAGAGGGGTTGAAACCCCACGTCAGAGAAACAGCCATCGCCCGCAAAACAGACCACTTTCACGTCTTTGCCTATTTTTTTGTAATATCTTTTGAGGCCGGCGGCGGTCGAAGGGAGATTGGTCATGTTTGTCATGTGGGTAGGGACGCCGCAGTACGTCTGGGTTCCCATCCCACAGATCAAGAGCACGGCACAACCCGGAGCACCAAATAGGATGGTGTCCTCACCCAGCACCTTCAAACTGAACCTAAGACTGAGTTCAGCAGGGCACCCCCAGCATAGAGGTGTACCCATCCCAAGTTGATCCTTTTTGAGATATTGGACCACTTGGCGGCTCTTCAGGAGGGAGATAATACGCTCCGGGCACGCATCAACACATTGGGGGGCACCATCACAGAGGTCACACTTCACGACCTGTCGGCTATCCGCATGGTAATCAATACCGCCGTAAGGACAGACAAGAGAGCAGAGACCGCAACCCAGACACATGGTCTGGTTGATTCTCACAATGCCGTCGTCCGGATCTTTTGCAATAGCCCCGGTCGGGCAGTTCTCTTCGCAGGCTGGCTCCCCGCACTGGTTACAGGTTATAGCAGAGTGAAATTCCATCCCAGGCAGGTGCACGGCTCTGATCCCGGTGCCGCCCGTCTCCTTGTTCTTGTCCTCACATTTTTCCTGGCACAAAAAACAGTCCGCAGGACAGGTGGCATCTTCAATCTTTAACGTATCATGAAAAGATTTCATCATTATGTGTCTCCTGGTTTTTTACCCAATAGATCGGTCACGTTAAAATGTCATTGCGAGGAGCCCGCCCGCCTCGCCTGTGCTAGAGCAATGGCGGACAGGCCGAAGGCGACGTAGCAATCTCTCTACCCCGTGAAAATATCCCCTTTGGAAAAAAGAGATTGCTTCGCTGAGTTAACCCTGAGGAACTCGAAGGGCTCGCAATGACGGGGGCAGAGGATAACGCTAGGCAGCCTTTCACCTAATGTTCCAAGGACAACGTACCTCTCTTTTCGGCCTCGTGCATGAGCCACAGGCTTACCTCTTTGGGTTGTTCCAATAGTTGGGTCTTAGAAGGACCGATGTGGATCCTGTTTCTTATGAGGTACTGGAAGACGCCACCATCAAGATCAATATTGAAGAAATTTGCGCCCACGAGCCTGTTATCGCGACAGACAATTTTGCCGTATTCTCTCTTACCATCAACCTTGGTGGTAAGAACTTCATCTCTAGGGTTAGCCATGAATTCCCCAATGGAGACGGCGAGGTGGCCAAAAAAGTTGTACAGATTCATAGATAACCAGCCATCGTAGAAAACCTTTTCTTCAATCATGTTGCTACCGGCAATCTTGCCCTGTTCGACAGCGCTGGGTAAGATCGGACTCAAACCCTTCTTGCCGGTGAAAAAATTAGGGGCTTCTGCCACATCACCGGCTGCATAGATTCCATCCATGTTTGTTCTCATCCTGTTGTCCACCAGTATGCCCCTATTGGCTTCAATGCCAGAACCATCTAGCATGGAAACGCGAGAAGCGACCCCAACGCAGCAGACCAGCAAATCCGCCTGAAAGACATCCCCGTCCGCGCAAACAATTTCTCGCCGTTTCGACGCATTTCTGATCTCGGTGACCTCTTTATCCGTAAAGATATTCACCTCGTGTTCCGCATATATCTGGGAGATATAGGCCCCAACCGGTCGATCAAACGATAGGGGTAGGACCCCTTTTTCCTTTTCCAAGACCGTGACCTTATATCCTCTTTCAGATAGGGCCGCGGCAACTTCCATGCCCACCAATCCGGCCCCCAGAACTCCCACTTCAGAACCTTCGTGCAGCTGACCAAGCATTTCATGGTAGTCATCCAGTGTGTGGAAGCCGAGAAAATTCTTTCCATCTAGTCCTTTGATCCGCGGCCTTGCGGGCTGGGATCCGGTGGCGATGAGAAGTGTGTCATAGCTCTCCCTTTCCCCGTTATCATAAGCAACACTTTTGTCTCCGGGGGTGATGCTATCAACCCGCCGGCCGGTGACGAAGGTGGCCTTCATATTGTCGAAGAAATTGTTATCCGTGAGATAGATCTCCGACTCTTTCTTTTTACCGGAAAGAAGGTAGGGAAGGGACATGGGTGAGTACGGAGCGTAATTCTCCATGGTGACCAATTTTACTTCGTCCTCAGAGCCCCGTTTCCTTATTTGCTTAAGCGCGCTTAGGGCCGCTGAACCGCAGCCAATCATGAGATGTTTCCGCTTCGGCAAGATTCAAATCTCCTTTAAACACTAAAATTACGCCGTCCCATGTTGGTCAAAAAATAGTTGCCGTCACTTGAAAAAGTAAACTCGATTTCATGGAGTAATGGAGTGCTGGAGTACTGGAGTATTGAGGAGAAGAAAGTTTTTTGATGTTTTTTCCATTACTCCATTGCTCCACTACTCCATAATTCCATTATTCCAGTGATAACCATGTCACCCGCTTAACCTTTTCCCCATCGACCGCAGCATAAGTGGTATCTATGACCCTTTCCAAAAGCTTGGGCGTGATATCGGATCCCCCAAGGCCCGCAATAAAGTTGAGTAGCACGGGCACATGCGGCTCCAATTCATTCAACAGAGTTTTCATTTCAAAAAAGACATGGCCACAAAACCCGGCATAAAACACATTACGGTCAATGACGCCAATCCCCTTTTTCCCGTTCAGCACCTCAACCAGCCTCTCCACGGGAAAAGGTCTGAACATCCTGATCTTGATGAGCCCCACTTTTAATCCTTGGCCCCGTTTCTTATCGATGACAACTTTTGCTGTGCCCGTACAGGAACCCATGGTCACGATGACCACATCCGCATCTTCAGTCTTATATTCCTCGATCTGCCCCCCATACCCATAGCCAAAGATACCCTCGAACTCCTTATCTATCCGGTCGCACTTCTCCCTGGCTCTTTGAAGGGCAGCACAGTGTTTATAGCGATACTCTGTGTAAAGTTCGCCAGGGAAGGTGTAGCTGGAAAAGACCATGGGATTTTCAAGACACAGCCTTAGGCGCTCACTCGCTGTCACTGGTGCTAAGAACCGATCCACTTCATCCTGCGTCGGTATTTCAACCCTCTGTGACTGGTATGAAAGGTAAAACCCTTCGTAGCATACATTGACCGGGAGGAGAATCTCAGGATCTTCAGCAAGACGGTACGCCATTATCATGGAATCCAGAATTTCCTGGCAGGATTCTGCGTAAAACTGGATCCATCCTCCATCTTTCATGAGGATAGCGTCCTGTTGCCCGGCGATGACGCCATGGGGCGCAACCTGCTCCCTCATGGCGATGGCCATCACTATGGGGAGCCTGTTTCCGGCCGTAAACAGATAGGCATCATACATAAAGGATAGCCCTTGAGAAGAGGTTGATGTGAAGGTCCTGCCTCCTGCCACGGAGGCCCCTATCAGGATGCTAAGTGCCGAGTTCTCCCCCTCAGGCTCTACCATTTCAGCATCCAAGAGACCATCTGCCACAAAACGACTCAGCGCCTCACCCAACGAGGACTGTGGGGTTATGGGAAAACAGGAAATGACGTCCGGCTTGGCCAATAGGACACCGTAAGCTGCAGCCAAGTTGCCTTCTAACACCCTGACCTGACGGCCTTCTTTGGTTTCCATGGCTAATCCTCTTCCCTTACCAGCATAATTGCTTTTCCTGGACAAACCCTGGCACACACACCGCACCCTTTACAGTATTCCAGGTTGGCTGAGAAATATCCTTCTTTGACTTCACGGCACCCGGAAGGACAATAGATATAGCACCAACCGCATTCTCTGCATTTGCTGACCTTCGTCACCGGTCTCTGAAATCTCCACTCGCCTGTTTTGGCATCTATCCTCTCGTCACAACTGGCCCATGGGCCCTCGTAATCAGTTCTGAATCGCATGGTTATCCTCTATCAAAGGGAAACAGTTTGACGCTTTCATATCCGCGTCTTGCAGCCTGGGCATTCCTCTTCAGGGCTTCTCCGTTAAAAGACATCTCTAGACAGGATATGACGGACTCCAGCGAGACCCAGCCTGTTGCCCTGGCTAGCGCGCCCAGCATACAGGTATTACTGATGGGTCTCTTGATTTCCTCTAATGCTATACCTGTGGCATCGAGCATTCCAAGGAGCTTTACCCTGCTCTCGTTTGAAAAATGGTCTTCTAATTCCTTTGGTGTATTCACGATCAGGATCCCATCCCCCTTTAATCCTTCAATCGGGTCAGGGGATCTAGCGAAAGAGGGGTCTAATACAACTGAACAGTCTGGCTCATAAATCAGGTGGGTGTCCCTTATGGGTTGGTTATCAAAACGTATGGAAGCGGTTACGGGAGCCCCCCTGCGTTCGAAACCAAACATGGGGATGGAGGCGGCGAATTTGCCCTCTATGACGAAGGCGTAAGCCAACATGCTGGCTCCCATAACAGCACCCTGTCCTCCTCTTCCGTGGAACCTTATCTCTTTCAAAGGAAATCTCCCGAGTAATTATTGTCTCTAAAATTATGCCTATGAAGGGGTTGATTCCTTTAAACGGGTCAAAATATGTTCCTTTGACCTTTCTAAATGGTAGTGGATTGTCTCCTCTAATTTTTTCGAGTCTTTAGACTTGAGTGCCTTGAATATTTGCTTGTGCTCTGCCGTGGCGCCCCTTGCCATCCTGGGAATGCGAAGGGCAATCATGCGATATTTCAGAAGATGGTCTCTCAGCGTTTGGCTGAATTGGATTAACCGCTTGTTTCGGCCGGCCCCACAGAGGATGTCATGGAATTCCGTATCAAAATCGATCATCTGATCTTTTTGGCCGCCTCTGATGCTCTCCTCACTTCTTCTGATGTTTTCCTCGATCCTTTCAAGTTCTTCGGGGGTGATATACTTCAGCGCCTGTTTGGCTGCGGCTTGTTCGATGGCAGTCCGGGCCTCAAAGATTTCCTCTAAATCGGTCTCGGATATTTCGCCGACGATGTAACCTGCCCGTGGGATAGAGTAAATGAGTCCCTCAGAAGCAATTTTTTGCAGGGCCTCCCTCACGGGCGTCCTGCTGCTATTCATTTTGGCCGCCAGGTCCAGCTCGACCAGCCTCTCCCCAGCCGGAATTTCGCCCTTTAGGATAGCCATGCGGATTTTTTCATAGATCCGATGGGTTACAGAGGCGGAATCATCTTTCAAGCTCTTTGAAAGTTTCATGGGATGGTTCCCAACCAGATTCCTTGTTTGAAGGG
>CP070840.1:3937526-3940168 GCA_020342025.1 Deltaproteobacteria bacterium | reverse complement strand
AACAGGTCTTAACGGTTGAGCCTTTCGGTGGTTATGGTATGATAATGTTTCGAAATATAATGTGCTCACGACGTATCAAAGCCATCATCGCTTCATCTTTATTCCCACTTCTCCTTCCGATCCTGGTATGGTCTAAGAATCTTACCTGGGAAGATGAGATTACTGCCCTTGCCAATGGGGGTGCCATATCGGTGGCGGATGCGGAAAACAGGCCCCTTTTTGCAGTGAATGCAGATAAAGCGCTGGTCCCCGCGTCAATCCTCAAAATAGCCACTGCCGCCGCTGCCCTGCATTACCTCGACCCATCTCACCGTTTCACAACAGCGTTCAGATTGAGTCACGAGAATGATCTCTATGTGGTGGGGAGAGGTGATCCCTATCTGGTCTCAGAGGAACTGGACCTGATAGCCCACCAGCTCAAGACCAGGGGTCTAAAGGAGGTAAGGAATATCTATCTGGATGATCAGTACTTTCAACCGAACCTGGTTTTGCATGGCACAAAGCGGAGCATTAATCCATACGATGCCTACAATGGGGCTTTGTGTGTCAACTTCAATACCGTCTTTGTGAAGATAGCCTCAGACGGGAAAGTGCAATCAGCAGAACCTCAGACACCGCTGACCGATCTCGGGCGAAAGATCGCTTTAAGAACTGGGCTAAGAGGAGAAGTGCGTATCAACTTATCTGAAAGTCCGGAGAAATGCCTCCAATATGCAGGTGAGCTCATACAGGCCTTCTTGGAGATGCGCTCCATCCACGTGCGGGGCAAGGTGGCAAGGGCTAAAAAAGATTCGACGGCTTTTCCCCTCCTATACCTTCACCGCTCAAGCAGGGATCTGGCAGAGACCTGCAGGGAGATGTTCAAGTACTCCAATAACTTCGTTGCAAACCAGATTTTTCTGGCCATGGGTGCAGCGAGATTTGGTCCTCCGGCCACAGTGGAAAAATCGCAATTTGTCATGGCCGATTTCTTTCGCTTTTTGGGATTACCCCGCTTAAAGGTGGAAGAGGGATCGGGGCTTTCCCGTCGAAACCGGATCACCGCCAACCAGATGATCGTTGTACTGGACCACTTTAGGCCTTATCGCGACTTGCTCCACCATGAGGGTAGCGCCTGGTCCAAAACCGGCACCTTGAGTGATGTCAAATCCATGGCCGGCTATATTGTCCCAGAGCACACCAGGCCCTTATCCTTTGTTATTATCCTCAACGGAAGGCACGTGGGCCCTCGGAGCCGAGAGCAGATCTTTGCTCTCATAGAGAAAAACCTTTTGAAGGGATTTTAACTCAGATCTCTTTCAAAACCTACTCACCAAAAACCCGCCCGTAAACCTCCCGATAGGTATTGAGTGCCTTTTCTCCAAAACAGACAAAGCGCACTTTGGTCAGGGTCCCATTGGTTTCAAGAAAGTTCTTGGTTACGCCCAAGGCGATCTCAGTGGCCCTTTCCAGTGGAAACCCATAGGCGCCCGTACTAATGGAGGGAAAGGCCATGGTCTTAACGCCCAAATCCTGGGCTGCCTGGAGGCTGTTTTTATAACAGCTGGCAAGCAGGCTTTCTTCATTTTTGTGACCCCCCTTCCAGACCGGTCCCACCGTATGGATGACCCACTTGGCGGGGAGACGATACCCTTTGCTGACCCGTGCCTCACCGGTGGGACAACCCCCGATCTGCCGCGTTTCCTCAATGAGTTCAGGGCCTGCCGCCTTATGGATGGCCCCATCTACCCCACCGCCTCCCAAAAGGGAGGTGTTGGCCGCATTCACGATGGCATCCACCTGCTGTTTGGTAATATCCCCCTCTACGATCTCCACCCTCTCTTCCATCATAGCCCTCCTTTGTGTCTGAAAGAATGGTGATGAGGCTGTCGGAAAACGCCCATCTGCTGCATTACCCTCATCCCTCGTCACTTTGGCGTACTTCTATGTACGCCTCATTCCTCGGGATTTCGGAAGCCTTTCACCTGCACATTTTCCATCAGCCTCTCACAAACCGGTTTTTCGACAGTTTCGATTCAATCTTCGTAGGAAAGCCTCTTTTTTCTAATCTGTATTCTACCGATAATTCGGAGGATGACAAGAAGGGAGATGAAGGTGAAAAATAACCAAGAAGGAGGGGACAGGCCTGAAGTGTAAAGCTAGAGGCCCGATAATTCATGTGGGGCCATGGGACCTTTCAAAGCCGCTTGTTTCTATCACAAGGGATAGTAGTAATCGAGCCCCAGGTGAGTGATTTGCTCTTCTCCCATGAGATAGCGCAAAGTATTTTTCAGTTTCATCAACTGAATAAAGAGATCGTGCTCAGGATAGAGGTCAGCTGCGCATTGCGGGCTCTTGAAATAGAAGGAGAGCCACTCCTGTATCCCATTCATGGCAGCCCGCTGGGCCAGATCTGTAAAAAGCACCAGATCTAAAACGATGGGTGCGGCCAAGATGCTGTCTCTGCAAAGAAAATCCACTTTGATCTGCATGGGATAGCCAAGCCAGCCATAGATGTCGATGCAGTCCCAACCCTCTTTATTGTCACCCCGGGGAGGGTAATAGTTGATCGCCACTTTATGGTAGAAGTCGCCGTACAGATCGGGATAGAGATCGGGTTGAAGGATGGTGTCCAGAACGGAGAGTTTGCTCTGCTCTTTGGT
>CP070840.1:3934528-3937426 GCA_020342025.1 Deltaproteobacteria bacterium | reverse complement strand
TTATACCTTTTTTGGAGCATGATGATGAGAACAGGGCCTTGATGGGGTCAAACATGCAACGCCAGGCCGTCCCCTTACTCAAGGCAAAGGCACCCCTGATCGGTACCGGGCTAGAGAGCGTGGTGGCCAGGGATGCAGGGGTTTCTGTGGTAGCAAAGAGGAATGGCATTGTGGAAGACGTGGATGCCTCGCGTATTGTCATAAGATCGGGTGGGGATGGTGAGCAAGAAGATGAGGTGGAGATCTATAAACTCATTAAGTATAAGAAATCCAATCAGAATACCTGTTACAATCAAAAGCCCATCGTAAAACGGGGCGATGTGGTCAAAAAAGGGCAGATCATCGCGGACGGCCCTGCAACGGAGTTGGGAGAACTGGCCCTTGGGCAAAATGTCATGGTCGCTTTCATGTCCTGGGGCGGGTATAACTTTGAGGACTCTATCATCATTAGCGAAAGGGTGGTAACGGAGGATGTCTACACATCTATTCATATAGAGGAGTTTGAATGTGTATCT
Source organism: Deltaproteobacteria bacterium (assembly GCA_020342025.1). The sequence continues at coordinate 3,936,911 of CP070840.1, read as the reverse complement.
CGTGATACAAAGCTGGGCAAGGAGGAGATCACAAGGGACATCCCCAATGTGGGAGAGGAGGCCTTAAAAAACCTGGATGAAGCCGGAATTATAATGGTTGGTGCCGAAGTCCATCCTGGCGATATTTTGGTGGGAAAAATAACGCCCAAAGGTGAAACCCAGCTCTCGCCAGAAGAGAAACTCTTGAGGGCCATATTTGGGGATAAAGCGGGTGATGTGAAAGACAGCTCCTTGCGTGTTCCTCCCGGTGTGGAGGGCACAGTGATCGATGCGAAGGTCTTCTCCAGGCGCGGAGTTGATAAGGATCTGCGAAGTCTGACCATCGAAGCAGAAGAGAAGGCAAGGTTTGAGAAGGATAGAGCGGATGAAATAGAGATCATTGCGAGAAACGCGAGGGCAAAACTGAGGGAGATCCTTGTTGGGCGAAAACTGAAAACCAATCTGCGTGACAAACGTGCGAACAAGGTCATTATCAGTACCAGAAAAGTAATAAAGGGTGAAGATATAGATCAGATTCCTTTGGAGGCCTGGGCCGGTGCAGATGTTAAGGTATCCATGGACCTGGTAGAGCAAATGGAATCCATTGTGCAGAAATACGCCCAGAAGGTGGAGGGAATCAAGAAGCATTTTGATGAAAGAATTGAGAGATTGAGCCAGGGAGATGAGTTGGCCCCGGGTGTCATCAAAATGATAAAGGTCTACGTGGCGGTAAAGCGAAAACTGTCCGTTGGAGATAAAATGGCCGGCCGTCATGGAAACAAGGGGGTACTCTCCAGAATTCTCCCATTAGAAGATATGCCCTATTTTGCCGATGGTACCCCGGTAGATATCATTCTGAACCCATTGGGCGTACCTTCAAGAATGAACGTGGGTCAGGTCTTGGAAGCGCACCTGGGATGGGCGTCCCGCGAGCTTGGCAGACAGGTGGGAGAGCTGATAGGCCGCATGAAAGATGCGGCGCCACTCAAGAAGAAGCTCCAAGATGCCCTTTCAAAAGAGGAATTCAATAGCTATTTTAAGAACGTAAAAGATGAAGAACTCTCAATCAAGGCAAAATCTCTGGCAGAAGGGGTACACATGGCAACACCCGTTTTTGATGGGGCCGAGGAAGATGAAATAAAGGCGTGTCTTGCTAAAGCTGGGCTGCCCACAACTGGTCAGGCAACGCTATATGACGGCAGGACAGGTGACCCTTTTGATCAGCAAGTAACCGTTGGTATCATGTATATGATGAAACTGCACCATCTGGTGGATGACAAACTCCATGCACGTTCCATAGGGCCCTATTCTCTGGTGACGCAGCAGCCTTTAGGTGGAAAAGCACAGTTTGGGGGTCAGCGGTTGGGAGAGATGGAGGTATGGGCCATGGAGGCATACGGAGCCGCTTATTCTCTTCAAGAATTCCTGACAGTGAAGTCCGATGACGTGGCAGGCCGGACCCGTATGTATGAGAGGATCGTTAAAGGAAATAATGTCCTTGAAGCGGGCCTGCCTGAGTCCTTCAAGGTCCTCATAAAAGAGCTGCAAAGCCTCGGGCTCGAGGTTCAGCTGTTTGAGGACAGCGAGGTTTAACGCTGGAAAAATCGCCAGCGGACGATTGACGGTTGATTATTGATTGCATGGCCTAATGACTCATCAATCGAAAATACTCAATCGGAAATCTAAAATTACGGAGGGAGAAAAAATTGGAAGAATTATACAATTTTTTTACGAAACCGAAAGACCCATCAAGCTACAACGCTGTGAAGATTTCCTTGTCATCTCCTGAGAAGATAAGGGAGAGATCATTTGGCGAAGTGAAGAAACCTGAGACCATAAACTACAGGACCTTCAAACCGGAAAGGGACGGGCTTTTCTGCTCAAAGATATTTGGCCCCATCAAGGACTACGAGTGCAATTGTGGCAAATACAAGAGGATGAAACATCGCGGTATTGTTTGTGAGAAATGCGGCGTTGAAGTCATTCAGTCCAAAGTCCGCCGTGAACGTATGGGTCATATTGAACTGGCCTCACCCGTCTCCCATATATGGTTTTTGAAATGCCTGCCGTCCAAGATAGGAAATCTTCTTGATCTCACGCTAAAGGATTTGGAAAGAATCCTCTACTTTGAAAACTTCATTGTTACGGATCCGAAAGATACGCCACTTGCTAGGGGCATGCTACTTACCGATGAACAGCTACTTCGTGCCAGAGAAGATTTTGGGGATCGGTTTGAGGTGGGAATTGGCGCGGAAGCGATTCAGGCCATGTTAAGGGATCTGGATCTGGAAGAACTCTCCCCCACCCTCAGGGCGGAGATGATGGAGACCCGCTCGGAGGCCAAGAGGAAAAAACTGGCTAAGCGGCTGAAGGTCATTGATGCGTTCAGGGAATCCAAGAATAG
>CP070840.1:3927845-3934428 GCA_020342025.1 Deltaproteobacteria bacterium | reverse complement strand
ACTTGGTAATGACCGTGGAACCCTCCACAATGGGAAGAAGATCTCTCTGCACACCTTCTCGAGATACGTCCGGGCCATACCGGGACTCTGAACCCGCGATTTTGTCCAGCTCATCCAGGAAGATAATCCCGTTTTGCTCCGTCATGCGTGTGGCCTCTTCTATCACCTGATCCATATCGATAAGACGCTGGGATTCTTCCTGGAACAGGATCTCTATCGCTTCTGGAATCTTCATCCTTCTCTTTTTCTTCTTCGCGGGAAAGATATTCCCAAAAACCTCTTTGATATTGAATTCCATCTCCTCCAAGCCCGCACTGGAAAAGATTTCAACCATGGGCACATTCTTATTAGTTGTCTCCAGTTCCACGTAGCGGGAATCCAGCTTCCCCTCTCTCAACAGCCGTCTCAATTTCTCACGGGTTGAATGGACTTCCGGCTTATCCACTTTTACCACCTCGAGGACCTTTTCCTTATCTCCTCCTTCCTCCTCACGCACCTCATCTCTCTTCTTGGGAAGGAGGATGTCAAGAAGCCTCTCCTCGGCCAGTTCGTGGGCCTTTAACTTGACATTTTCTTGCTCCTCTTTTTTGGCCATGTTCACAGCCAGTTCTGTCAGATCTCTGATCATAGATTCCACGTCGCGACCCACATATCCCACTTCAGTAAACTTGGTGGCCTCCACCTTGAGAAAAGGAGATTTGGCAAGCCGTGCCAGACGCCTTGAGATTTCCGTCTTTCCAACGCCCGTTGGACCAATCATGATGATGTTTTTAGGTGCAATTTCATCCCTGAGTTCCGCTGGCACTTGTTGCCTGCGCCACCTATTTCTCAGGGCAATGGCCACAGATCGCTTGGCCTGGTCTTGCCCAATGATGTATTTGTCAAGCTCAGAGACAATCTCTCTTGGTGTCAACATTTTCATGGAATGTTGATTGTCTGCTTTATCAAGTTCCATTTCTATTCCTTCTGTCCAATCTCCTCGACGACGATCTGCTCATTGGTATAGAGGCAGATTGAAGCCGTTATTTTCATGGCTTCCCGGGCAATGGATGCGGCGTCCAGGTCAGAATGCATTCTCAGGGCCCGGGCTGCCGCCAGGGCATAGGGCCCTCCAGAACCTATGGCGGCCTCGGGTTCATCAGGCTCAATAACGTCGCCGGTGCCCGAAATGATGAGGGTATCCTCGTTATCCATGGCAAGAAGCAGGGCCTCCAGTCTCCTCAGGATCTTGTCCGTACGCCAGTCCTTGGCAAGCTCAACAGCGGCTCGGGTCAGGTTTCCGTTGAACTTCTCCAGCTTCGCCTCCAGCCTCTCGAAAAGATTGAAGGCGTCTGCCGCGGTCCCCGCAAAACCGACCAAGACCCGGTCCTTGTACATGAACCTCACCTTGTTGGCTTTGTGTTTCATAATTGTCTCGCCGATGCTCACCTTACCATCTCCGGCCATGACGGCCCTTCCATCCTTCCGAACCGCAAGAATGGTAGTCGCTTTGATCGTTTTTTTTGGGTTTTTCATCCTATGAAATCCTCTTCTCCTCGCTCCTCGCTCTCTACTGATCACTCTACTTAGCTCCTCGGATGGGCCTTATCATAAACCTCCATGAGCTTTTCAAGGCTCACATGGGTGTATTTCTGGGTGGTTGAGAGACTCGCATGCCCCAGAAGTTCCTGAACCGAGCGCAGATCTGCACCTCCGTCTAGGAGATGGGTGGCAAAAGTATGCCTCAAAGAATGGGGAGTGATCTCAGCCATGAGGCCACATTGACTCGCATATCTCTTCACAATCCTCCCGATGCTGCGGTTGGTGAGACGGCCCCCTCGAAAATTGATAAAAAGAGGTGCATCTTGAGGATCTCTCTGGGTCTTTTTCCTGAGGGGGCGTGTTGCTTCAATATAATCTTCGATCGCCCTTAATGCCTTTCTACCAATCGGTACGATTCTCTCTTTTTTTCCCTTACCCAACACCTTGACCAGACGCTGGTCGGAATCAATGCTGGATAGATTCAGGCTTGAGAGTTCGCTGACCCTAATACCGCATGAATAGAGCACCTCCAGTATGGCCAAGTCCCGCAAGCCAAGCGGCTTCGCCCTATCGGGTCCTTCTAGGAGCCTGAACATCTCATCCACAGGAAGATGGGTAGGGATATACTTGCCCTGCTTAGGACTGGAGATGTCGGCCGCAGGATTGCCCTGCAACAAGCCTTTCCTCTCGAGGAAGTAAAAAAAGGATCGTATGGCTGAAAGCTTCCGGGCAATTGTCGTGCGTTTGTACTGGCTGTAAAGCCTTCCCAAGTATTCCCTGATGACCAGGAAATCAATGGACTCCAACTCTGGGGCAGTCTCTTTTTGTCCTGTTGACTCCTGCTTGTTCACAAGAAAGGTCAGGAAATGCTCTAGGTCGACCTGATAGTTCTTGACAGTGTGATCCGAATACCCCTTCTGCGATCTCAAATAATCAAAAAAAGACTCTATGAGGTCAGCAAGCTGCATATCATTTTAGGCATCAAGTTATTATGGAAAAATCAATAACATAACATATTTGCGACAATTGGCAATCAAAAAATCAAGATTCGTATTCTGGGCTTGACTTTGTTTTCGCTGGTAATGTAATTTTGAAATTTTAGCTACTGCCTTCGAACACTCCGCGGGAAAAATGACAGTGGAAAGGAATTTAACATGAAAAGAAACACCGAACAATTGAGAAACGTTGCTATAATGGCCCATGTGGGTTCCGGCAAAACTTCCCTTGGCGAGGCCATGCTTCTGAACGGAAAGGCGACGAATAGACTTGGCAGCGTGGATGATGGTACGTCTAACTTGGACTTTGAACCGGAGGAAGTGAAAAGAAGAATAACCATCAGCACATCCTTCCATCACTGCGACTGGAAAAAGGCTTATATCAATCTTATTGATACGCCAGGGGATGACAATTTTCTTTCCGATACCCGCTTTTCCCTTCAGGCCGCCGATGGGGCAGTCATCGTTATTGATGCAACGGCGGGCGTCAAAATAGGAACAGAAAAGGTCTGGTCCTTTGCAGATGAACAAAAACTTGCACGGATCATATTTGTCAACAAAATGGACAGGGAGCGGGCTGATTTCTTCGGGGTGGTGGGTGAAATCACCAAGGCCTTCGATGTGAAAGCTTCGCCAGTCTTTTTGCCCATAGGGGCTGAGGACAAATTCCAGGGTTTGGTGGATCTCGTCAAGATGAAAGCCTATACTTACACCAAAGAGGGCAGCGGGAAATTCCAGCAATCAGAGGTGCCTGAGGATATGTTGGAGATGGCAGAAGAGTGGCGAGAGAAGTTGATAGAGAATATTGTAGAGGCCAATGACGAATTGATGGAAAAGTACTTGGAAGGTGAAGAACTCTCTGCGCAGGAAATAGAAGGGACTTTTATCCTAGCCGTCAAGTCAGGACTACTGGTGCCCATCACCTGTGGGTCGGCAACCCTGAATATGGGCGTCCCTCAGTTGATGGATCTCATCGTTCAAGGGCTCCCAGCCCCTGTTGAGAGGGGTCCTTTTGAGGGTGTGCGGGCGGTTGGAAAAGAGGAGATCCAAAGGAGTCCAGAACCAGAAGCCCCCTTCTCCTCCCTCGTCTTTAAAACAGTAGCGGATCCTTTTGCAGGCAAGTTGAGCCTACTGCGGGTATTTTCTGGCACGCTGAATGCGGAATCCAACGTCTATAACGCCAATAAGAGGAACAAAGAGAAATTTGGGCAAATCTTTCTCTTGGAGGGCAAAAAGCAGCAGGCTACGGAGATGGCTATTGCAGGGGATATCGTGGCCATACCCAAGTTGAAAGGGACACAAACAGGGGATACGTTGTGCCTGGAAAACGATCCAATCATTTATACACCCACCGCGCCCCTTCCCCCGGTTCTCTCCTATGCTGTTGAGGCGAAAGTAAAGGGGAGTGAAGATAAGGTCTTCAGCTCCCTTGCTAGACTTCTGGAAGAAGATCCCACCCTCAGGCTGGACAGGGATCAGGCAACCTCTGAAATCGTCCTTTCAGGAACTGGCCAAATACATCTGGAGGCAACCTGCGAAAAGTTGAAACGGAAATTTGGGGTGGAGGTCAACTTGAAGACCGTAAAGGTCCCTTACCAAGAAACCATCAAAAAACCTGTAAATAGGGTCATTTATCGTCACAAAAAGCAGACGGGAGGTCGGGGGCAATTTGCCGAAGTCCACTTCGATGTGTCTCCACTGGATAGGGGTGAGGGTTTTGAATTCGAAGAGGCCCTTGTAGGAATGAATGTCCCCCGCAATTTTGTTCCTGCCGTGGAAAAAGGCCTAAACGAGTCCATTAGAAGTGGCGTTCTTGGGGGCTATCCTGTGGTTGACTTTAAGGTCCGTTTTTATGATGGCAAATCACACGATGTGGATTCTTCGGAAATGGCCTTCAAAATAGCGGCCAGCATGTGCCTCAAAAAGGCGCTGCAGGATGCGAACCCTGTTCTCCTTGAGCCCATCATGAAAATGCAGATCACTGTGCCTGAAGAGGTCATGGGAGACGTGATGGGCGATCTTAACGGTCGGCGAGGTCGGGTTTTGGGAATGGATACGCAGGGGAGATACCAGGTCATCATAGCGCAGGTTCCCATGGCCGAGGTCCTCCAATATGCCCTTGACTTGAACTCCATTACTGGCGGTCGCGGGACTTTCCAAATGGAACATTCCCATTATGAGGAGGTTCCATCCCAACTCGCAGAGAAGGTGATCAGCGCAGCCAAGAAGACAGCATAGGACATACCATATGGAAGAAGCGTTTAGGGCCGGCGTCCTGACCATCAGCACCAAAGGCTCTCAGGGCACGAGAGAAGACGAGAGTGGAGAGCTTGCGGCCCGGATGCTAGAAGAAGAGGGATTCTCCATCATTAAAAGAGGGATCGTGCCTGATGACCTCCAGCAGATTGCGAACACGCTGGTGGACTGGGTGGACAATGTCGGACTTTCTCTGATCATCACATCAGGAGGCACCGGGCTTAGCCCTACGGATGTGACACCTCAAGCCATGGAGAAGGCCATTGATTATGAGGTCCCAGGGATGGCCGAGGCCATGCGGGCCAAGAGCCTGAAAACGACGCCTCACGCCATGCTCTCTCGGGCGATGGTGGGTGTCCGTGGATCCTCTTTGATCATCAATCTCCCCGGAAGCCCCTCAGGGGTGAAAGACAACCTAAAGGTCGTTTTGCCCGCCCTGAAACATGCCCTCTCAAAACTGGGAGGGGACACCTCCGAATGTGCCACATAAGAACATTTATCATTGAGCATCCGTCATTGAACATTGATAAATGATAGATGATAAATGTTGTTTGAGCCTGCTCAACCAGGCTTGATTTCCTGCTCCAACCACGCCAAATAACTCTGACTTCCTAAAACGATGGGCGCGGCCACAATCTCCGGCACCTCGTATGGATGAATGCTCTTGATCGCCTCTTCCAGTTCCTTAAATAGGTCACTCCGGCTTTTCATAATACAGAGCCACTCTTCCGTCTTTTCAATCTCTTCCTTCCACCAGTAGGTGCTCGTTATGGGACCCAGGACCTGTGCACACGCCGCCAATCTCTTTTCCACGACCTCCCTTGAAATCATTTCTGCGTCATCTCTTCTCTCTGTCGTTGTGAAAAGCTGAATAAACTCTGCCATACTTTACCTCCTATAACTTAGGGGACGTCCCCTCTCCCACTAGAGCTTTTTGGGGCCGGTGGGTGTCCAGGCCTCATCATGGATTCGAAGGCTCAAGAGATCGGGTCTGGAGTAATGGCCCACACAATCAAAATAGGCCTTTGCCAGGTCCCTTTCACCCAGGTCAATTTCTGTGTGAACAAGGGTCTCTTCATTGAAAACCGGGCCTTCGATAATGACTCCGGCGGGATTCACAATACAGCTTCCGCCCACGGCGAGATTGTACTTCACCACCTCTTCCAGTTCCTCGGGCAAGTCCTCTTTTTTGAGGTACCAGCTGGAACTGATTACGAAAACCTGGTTTTCAATGGCATGTTGGCGAATGGCGCTCTCAACATCACATGTTTTGGACTCTGGGTCGCCCATCTTGGCTCCCAGATGACGATCCACGCTCCACCAGCCGGGCCACAGGGCACAGTGGATCTCTTCCCCTTTGATGGCCATGGCAGCCCTCAAGAGCGTCATGTGGTGCTCATAGCAGATGCTCGCCCCCACGGTGCCAATATCCAGCTGAAAAGCCCGGATATCGCTTGCATCCCCCATACCCCAATAGACCCTCTCCGAGTGCGTAGGCATGAGTTTCCTGTGGCGCCCCACCACCTTACCCTCGCGGCTGATCACAATGAGGGAATTGAAGATGGTGCCGCTCCCGGGCTGATCACTCAGTTCATTGCAACCGATCACACAGTTGACTTTGGCCTTCTTTGCCACCTCGGCCATCTGATGGGCCTCTTCGCCGTTCCATCTGATGGCGCTTCTGATCATTCTTGCCGCCAGCTCTGTGGACTCACGAACCGAGACACTGCCCCTCCAGTAGGGATAACCGCAGAAATAGACCTCGGGGAATACCACCAGGTCGAGACCCAGTTTGCCCGCTTCCCGGATAT
>CP070840.1:3921662-3927745 GCA_020342025.1 Deltaproteobacteria bacterium | reverse complement strand
GCTATGCCGCCCTCAAATCTTGTGTTCGATGCCGTCCAGGGCCTCTCTCCTGCTGTCATTCGCTCCGCAGGCTGAAAGGTCTGGCCAATTCCTCCAGGCACGGGATTCATGATGTCGGTCTGGGGGTTAACCCGCGTCACCAGGGCCCACATCACGTCGTCCATGCTGTAGATATCGATATCCGTGTCCACAGCAATGGCCATGCGGCTGCCCTGGCTACAGCTCATGATGGCAACAAGGAAGTTACGCTGCCAGCCCTCTTCAATTCGACTCCGCTTTTTCACTTGGATAATGCATCCGCCCCAGTCTGTGAAGCAATATGGGGTGTGTACATCCTGGATGATTCCGGGTTGCAACCGCTCACAAAGTTCGTAGATGGCAGCTTCTCTGATCGTGCTATCGATATTAATTTCATCCTCTGTGTGTACCGCAAGGGGAAAGATGACCGGTTTTGACTCTGGTTCACGCATCGTGATGGCTGTGACGTGAAAGGTTGCTGCCTTGTACGCCTTACCCATGTATCCAGACCACTCGGGATGAAATACCGCTTTTCCCTGTATACCCATTTTTTCAGCCTCGGTCGTTTCGTACCGCCTGTCCTTCGGCCTCAGATACCCCTCAAGGACAAGCTCTGCATCTGCCAGGCTGTAGGCATCAATGGTACGACACTTGACGATGCGCAGGGGTCCAGCCTGGACAGCACCGGCAACCCCCAACTCATCACAACCTTTGGGCAAGATTACATAGTCAAACCCGGAACCGCCCAGTAAATTGGCTGCAACCGGAATACCAAAACACATGGTAATAGGAATACCTTCAGGTTCATTGTAGTGCTCAACCATCACCTGCCACATATGGGAGCCTGGCGCAGATTGAAAGGTGCCCACATTGCCCCATCTGAAGTTCATTCGGTTGTAACCGATGTGAGATCCCTCCTTGAAGTATTTGCCCACGACCACACTCATCCCACTACCAATGGTGAATTCTTTTTCCAGCGGTGTATGTTTTATCGCGAGCACCCATTTGTTGACATCCACGTCATCAGTGATGACGTGTTCTTGCACAGGGGCCTCATCCTGGGCAATCTCAACAGGACTGATAGGGTGGGTAATAGCATGGGCCAGAATTCTTGTACGGTCCTTGTCGTTGGGCCAGCCGAACATCTTGTTCATCACTGTGGTATTCGCAAAAAGGTTGGTGACCGCCCGCAGATGGGGATAACTCTTTACGTTGTTAAAAAGGATTGGGCAGCTTCCATCCAGGTGCTTTTGTACACCTGTGATATCCAGATCCGGATCAACTTCCACATCGCTCTCCAACAGGAGGCCTTCAGATCTCAACCATTCCAACGTCCCCCGCAAATCTTTGAGCTCTTCTTTGACTTCTCTCATTGTTTTATCCTCTCCTCTTCAAACAAAAGTATTGTCTCGCTGAAAAAGTAAAGTCGGTTCTTTCCTCTTGGATGGTCACGAGCCCCCTATATTTTATCATCGTTTACAAACTGTTTCTTAGTGAGCCAGCCAAAGCTTGGGCAGCCACATGTAAAGCTGTGGAAAGTAAGTGATGATTATGAGCGCCAACAAAAACACCACAAAAAAACGTGGAACCGATCTGGCTATCTGATCGAGTGGTCTATTGAATATACTCTGGATAATGAACAAGTTGAGGCCGAAAGGGGGTGTAAACATGCCTATGGCCAGATTGACCGCAAAAACAACACCCAAGTGCAGTAAATCTATTCCCAGTGCTTCTGCTATGGGAGCCATAACGGGCCCAAGGACAAGCACGGCTGATGAAGGATCGAAAAAACACCCGACAAACAATAAGATTATATTCAGAAAGACCATGAACCAGAAGGGACCAAGATCGCCTAAAGATTGCCGCAATATCTCTGGCACATGAGACATGGTCAACGCCTGAGAAAAAACGACACTAGCAGCAATCAGAATGAAGATCTGGGCTGTAAGCTTCACGGTGTTCTTGATACTCTCGACAATGTCCTGTAATCCCATCTCTCGCCAAAATAGGAAAGGCAGTGCAAAGGCGTAAACCGCCGAAACGGCACCCGCTTCGGTAGGTGTAAATACGCCCAAGTAGATACCGCCCAAAATCAGTACGGGAAACATTAAGACAGGGAGGCCCTCCAGCGTCTTTTGAAAGGCGTATTTAAAACTGAAATCCTCTTTCCGATCTGGACGGGGGCTGGACATATAGATATAGGCTACATAAAAGAGGCCTATGATCATTGCCGGTATGATCCCAGCAAGAAAAAGGGCCCCCGTAGAAGCACCGGTGGCTGTGGCAAATAGGATCATATTTATGCTGGGAGGCATGACGATGGCCAGGGCGCCTGCTGATGTGAACAGTCCGAGCGCATATTTCTCTCCGGTGACTTTGCTCACGACTGGAAACATGACGCGGCCTATGGTGGCAGCCGCAGCCGGGGCTGAACCCGATATGGCCCCGAAAAGCTCATTAGCAAAAATACTGGCCATCGGAATGCCACCTCGAACATTTAAGAGCCAAGGCACCGTGCAGTCAACCAGACGCCTGGATATGGAACTGTTTTGCATGAATGCTCCTGCAAGCAGGAAGAAGGGTACTGCCAATAGTGTAAATTTGGCAACACCTCCATAGAGCCCGATTATAATAATATCTATCGGGATCCCTTTCACGATGACCAAGAGGTATAACCCACTGGCGAGTAAAGCCACGTATATGGGCAGACCCAAAACAAGACAAACTAGGAGTATAACGATGCCCCAGACCAATTAGCTGCCTCTCTTCTTACTCTCTGTCCTGTCCGATCCTTGTCAAAGGATCGATGGCGCGAGCCAATATAATGCAGGCAAATGCAACCGGCACCGCCAAAAAGGCGATCCAAAGGGGAATGCCCAGCGATTGCGTGACTGTTTCCATGCTGTAGTTTCGATAAGTCAACTTCACTCCAGCGTACAAAAGGTAACCACTGAGCCCTATTGTCAGAGCGCTGCGAAGTCCATTTACGATATGCCGGATTTTCCATCCCATGGCCCGATACAGGGCCGTCATCCTCAGTTGGTCATTATCCGCTTCAAGCAATCCCTGCGAGAGGTATACCATCCAGGCGAGACCCAAAACACTCATCTCTTCATTCCATGAAATCGGCTTGGCAAAGACATAACGCAACAGCACGTTAATGAATCCAAATGTCGTTATCAGGGCTAACAGGACACATGCCATATTGTCCAAGAGAGCCATTAACTTTCTGGCACTTTTACCAAGTAGGTACATGCTCCATACTCTTTCAATTGAGAAACCTAGACCATCGATTTTGGCAGACCATCCCAGGGTGGGAGGAACGCCTAGCACTCCTTCCACCCTGGTGCATCCATATTTCCCTGTTAAATCTGTCTACTATTTGGCCATCGCTTTTTTTAGCCGATTGTACACCGGCTTTGCCTCAGGGTTTTCATCCAAGAACTTCTCAATCACCGGACCACATGCTTCTTTCATCTGTGCTTTTAATTCAGGCGAGGCATTGATAACCTTGACTCCATTTTTCTGCATCACGTCATAAGACTTCCCCTTTGCCCCCCGGGTGAAATTCTCGGCCATGGGCTGAACCTCTTCAGCGCTCTTCAGGACCGCAGCCCTAAGGTCTGCAGGCAGGGTGTCAAGCCATTTCTTGTTCATCATGAAAACCGTTACCACACAAGCGTCCGGCTCGGTGAACAAGTACTTGGCAAGTTCGTAGTACCTTAAGGTCCAAAAAAACGGAGGGGTGCTCTCAATACCGTCAATGACGCCCTGCTGCAATGCCGTATACAGTTGCGGCACATCCATGGGAACCCCTGCAGCGCCAAAGGCGTTAATCTGATCTTGAAGCATCTTCGATCCCATGACCCGAATCTTCTTCCCCTTGAAGTCATCCATTTTATTGACCGGAAACTTGACGAGCATGACGCGCTCGCCGTAAGGATAAAAGCTTGCAGCGACCAACCCCCGCTCTGCGAGATGATCCCGCAGCGCATCTCCGACCGGTCCGTTAAAAAGCTTGGCTGTCGACCACACATCGGGAAAAGTATAGGGCAGATCCACAACATTCATAACATTATCAAAACCACTGAGAAAAGAAGTGGGTTCCAAAAGACCTTGAATAGAACCCGCCGACACACCTTGTAGCATTTGGGAATTGCTACCCAATTGTCCTGACGGATAAAGCTCAACCTTTATCTTGTCTCCAACCTTGGCCTCAACAAGTTTTTTGAACTGTTCCATTTCAAAGACTTGAGGATCCTTGGTTGTCGGCGTCCCAATCCTCATCACATATTGTTTTCCCTCTGCTACAACCCCTCCTGGGAAAATAGCAATTAGCCCAAATGCGACTAAGACAGAGAAAGCCAAATAACAAAAAAGTCTTTTTTTCATGGCATACCCTCCTTTTTGCCCATAAATATTATTCTCCTCCTCTGGTCCACCATACCCATGGCAGACCCAACCCCTACCAGACAAAATCTTGCTATGTAAATATCACCCGCTTTATTGGGATTAAAGTGCCGCCACACATCCTCTTTTGATACCGGAAAAGGCATACAAGTTTCGCCAATCCACTATGAATATATGGCCATGTTGTCGGCAATGGCAATAAGCATCTCCCGCTTCTTGTTGTCGGTTTAGGGAATTTGTTCTTTTTGGGCAAACTCCATGTCATGGATAGGGACAATAACATCTCCCAGGTCCTTGACTCTCATGGCACTGGCGAAGGCTTGAAGGCTATCGGTGTGTACACCAGAAGTGAGCACAGGCCAGACCTTTCGCAATTTTTCCGGAGGTGAAAAGTTTTCCCTGATAGCACAGAATCCACTAAGGACAACGCTACCCTTCTCTGTTTCAATGGATACAGCCTGCGTTCCGGGAGAGTGACCTGGGACCTTATAGACATGAATACCCGATAATATCTCCCTGTCCCCCTCCACTTCTTTGAAATTAACGCCATTTAACGTTCCCCCCTTTAAATAAGAGCCATAGAATAGGGGATGGGGCTGTCGCGCAAATCGTAGTTCATCCCTTTGCACCACCACCTCGGCATTCCCGCATTTTGGGGTGTTTCCGCAGTGATCAAAGTGAAGGTGCGTCTGGATAATGAGATCAATCTCTTCGAGGGATGTTTGGACCGAATTTAGGCCCCCCTCAAAGCTCATGAACTCCTCGTACTCACCGTACCAGTACTTCCGAATCACATTCAGGGGTGCGCCGGTATCCACCAGTACATTTTTGTCATTCGCTCTGATATACCACGAGACGATGGGGACCCAGATCTCCTTCTGAAAATTCAGCATGTAGGTAAACAAAGAGCAATTTATCCGCATCCTTCCCAGCATGAGAGGTCTGATCGTATACACCATCGTCTGTCTATTCTTATTCAATTAGAGCAAAATCCATATCAAACACCAACATAAACTAGGCATGGCAAGGTGCTCCGCCCCCCCTCATACCTTCGCCTTCAAAAGGCCAGGCAAGGTCCCTGTGATAATTGCTTTAACTCTGCACCTGCGTGCTTATAACGTCCTTGAAATAAGCATCTTTTGAATTTCACCTGTACCCAAGAAGATTTGGAAAATCTTGGCATCCCGCATATACTTTTCTACGGGATAGTCCCTCATATAACCGTAACCCCCCAAGACCTGAACGGCCTCGGTCGTTACCTTCATAACCATCTCTGCCGAGAGAAATTTGGACATGGAGACGGGCTGTGTTGCAGACATCCCTTGATCCAAAGCCCAACAGGCCCTCCAAACCAGCATGCGGGAGGCCTCGATAAGAGAGGCCATCTCGGCCAACTTAAAACTAATGGCCTGTTGGACGAAGATAGGCTTGCCAAACTGCTGTCTTTCCTTGGAGTATTGCAAGGCATATTCATAGGCAGCTCGGCCAACTCCGACAGCGACTGCACTACTATATACGGAACGGGTTTGATCAAAGGCCCTCATCATCATTTTAAACCCATCTCCTTCCTTCCCCAGCAAGTTGTCTTTTGGAACACGAGCATCCTCCAAAATGACTTCCGCATTCTGGCATGTCCTGTGTCCCATTTTGTCTTC
>CP070840.1:3896790-3921562 GCA_020342025.1 Deltaproteobacteria bacterium | reverse complement strand
GGATGCCCCAGGAAAAGCCCGATGAGAAGCCCCACGAACATGCCAATGGTTACGAATTCTGCACTCATGACTCATCCCCCCTCACGGCAAGCGTGATACTCCGAATAAAATTTGCCAGCCCTTGAAGCAAAAGTAGTGCAAATGTTAGTGGAATGACGGTCTTTATCAGAGGGACGACGGTCAGGGCGGCAGACTCGCTGGTTTCACCAAGTGCCCACGACGTCTTAGCGAATACAATGCCCTGCTGGAAAACAATAATGCAAAAGGGAAAGAAGAAGACTAAATAGGTAAAGATGTCCAGTATCCCTCTTACCCTCGGCCGGAAGCGCTGGTAGATAATATCTATGCTCACATGGGCCTTATAGAGAAGGGTGTAGGCCGCCACCAGCATGAAATGAGGGCCATAAATGTAGTCGGTCACTTCAGTGGCCCATATATGGGGTGCATTGAAAAACCGCCTGGAAATCACCTCATAGGCGACGACAACCGTGAGGGGAATCACAAGCCACACAAATATCTTCCCAGACCATTCACTGACCTGATCTATTCCTTTCAAGAGCGTTTTGAGCTGCATATTATATCCCTTTCTTGCATACCCCACTCTGCCCTCACTCTACACAGGGGAGTGTCTGGGTGGAGGTTTCCTCAGTGTCAAGAAATCTCAAAGTTTTCCCGCTTACCTGCGGGGGTCAGCAGCATGCGGTCTATGGCACACCTTGTTAAGAAAGAGGCCTTTGAAGCGACAACTCCAAAGGCCTCTTTTGGGTTTACTTAACGCCCATCTTCTCCAGTTCAGCCAGCACCTTATCCGCATAGGAGGGGTGAAAACCATATCCAAACTTCCCTGTCATATCTCGCCAGTCCTTGTATTCCTGGAGATAATCCATTTGGGATTTGAGTATCTTGGCAAAGAGCCCGCCTCTTTCCTTGGCCACTTTAATGATGTAGTCTCCGGCCATATCATCCAACTTCTTCAAGCTCTCATCATCCAACTTGACGATCTTCGTCCCTTTTGCAATGAATTTCTCAATGGCCCTTCCGGAGTCGGCTTCGTAAAAGGTGAGGGCCTCCATGGCCGCCGCTTTGGCTGCAGTTCGCAATATGGCCTGGTACTGCGGTGTCAGCTTATCGAAGGACTTCTTATTCACCGCCATTCCCACCTGTGATGCGGGCTGGAACCAGCAGGGCACGCTCCAATACTTGGTGATCTCGGCAAAGCCCATCTCCCAGTCAATACCGGGGCTGCTGAACTCGGCGCCATCTAGGGTTCCCCTCTCCACGGCCAGGTAGATCTCTCCGCCGGAGATCTTCATGGGTGCTGCACCCAGTGCCTGGAGAATCTCGATGGTGCCACGGGCCGGTGTCCTCAGCTTCTTACCCTTATAATCTGCAAGGGTTGTAATGGGCCCCGTTTTCTCCGTGGTGCGAAACCCGGACTCGGAACTTGTTGATCCCAGGGAGAAGTACCTCATGTCGAATTTCCCGTAAGCCTCATTGTAGAGGGCCTCACCCCCGAACTGGTAATACCAGACCATGTAATCCATGTTGGTGAAGCCGTACGGCATGGAGCCCAGAAAATCGAAGACAGGATCCTTACTCACCCAGTAGCTGGGCCAGTCGCCGACCGCATCTACCACGCCTTTACTGCACGCATCAAAATACTCGAAGGCCTTCATAAGGGAGCCACTGGGGAACCATTTGATATCAAAATTCCCCTCGCTCATCTCCTTCACGTACTTTATCATCGACTTGTCACCATGGTAGAGATTGATGGCCGGGGTCCATGTGCTCCCCATTCTCCATCTGATTTTCTTTGCAAAAGCCGTGGATCCTAAGGCAAGAACCATAGTAATGGCACCCACCATCACAAACAACGCGATCTTTCTCATTTTTCCCTCCTTAGCAATAGGTTAAACCCTCAGATCTTTCGAATGAAATCTTTGGCCCCTATCTGTTGTGCCCATCACCTCCTTTCCAAACAGGATTTCCTTTCAAAAGCCCCGACTTCCGCATTCGGTTCAGCACCAAATTTAAATCAAATTCTGCTGTTTCGGGGCGAAAACATCTACTTTCGCGTTAATCTCTGTCATTATCCCTAAATGGTTCTAATCACCCACCAATCGCTAGCCAAAACACGATGTTATACATATCAAATTCAGGCTGTCTGTCAAGGAAAACCCTGTTGATCATGGGTTTCGCTGCGATCGAGCCTTTTTCTGCCTTTTCCTAGCTTGATTCCCCCTTCTTCTCCGCATAAGTGAGTACCATTCCGCCGTCAAACAGGAGATCTCCTCCCGTGAGATACCTGGCAAAACGGGAAAACCCAAAAGTAAATAAATTGGCCACATCAATGGGGGCCATCATCTCTTTGATGCGGGAGAATCCCATCATCACCTCCCGGACCACTTCCTCGTGGGTGATGCCCCGCTGCTCAGCCTGCGCAGGGATCTGCTTCAGGGCCAGGGCGGTCTTCACAAAACCTGTGCTCACAGAAAACGCCCGAATCTTTCCATCGCCCTCCGCAGCAATGGACTGGGTCAGGGCACGGAGTCCAAATTTGGTGATGTTGTAGACAGGCTTGTTGAGGGTACAAATATGGGCGTGCACAGAGGTCATGTTCCCTATGACCCCGGCGCCGTCACTGCTCTGTTTCATGTGAGGGATGCATAATTTCGAAAGATAGAAAGGGGCCCTGAGCATGAGTCGCTGCATATAGTCGTATTTTTCCATGGGAAAGTTCTCTATGGCGTCGATATGCTGAATCCCTGCGATGTTGGCCAGGTACTTGATTGTGCCTGCGTTCGCTGCCTGGGAAACGGCATTTTCGATGTCCTCGTCCACGGTGAGATCTGTCTTCACAAAGAGCATCTGACCACCCAGATCCTCCACCATTTTCTGGGTCTTTTTCCCTTCATCCTCATTGAAATCCAGACCCACGACCAATAGGTCATTTGCACCCGCTGCTATGGCCACGGCCCTTCCAATACCGGTCCCCGTGCCGCTCACAATGCAGACATTATCTCTGTTGAAATTCTCATCGGTCAAAAACAGAATGTCTTCTTTTTTGATTTCTGGCTCAGTGATATCCATTTCCCCCTCCTCTCGGCTGCCTGCTCTACAAACCCTTACACTCCTATTTCGATACCAGAAAGGCGTTCCAGGGCCTTGACCAGGGCGTGATTGCCCTCTGCGCCCAGGCATTCCCTCTGAAGCGTGCGGTACAGGTTAAAGACCATATTCGTGGCCATGAGCGGGACGCCCATTTGATCTGCAGCTTCCAGCACCAGGCGCAGGTCTTTTTGCTGCAAATCGATGGTGAACCCTGGCCGCCAGTCCCGTTCCAACACCTGTGGTCCCCGGTTACTCAGCATCCAGCTCCCGGCTGCGCCTTGGGTCACCGCTTCAAGGGCTTTTTGCAGGTCCAGGCCACCCGCCTGGCCAAAAAGCAGGGCCTCTCCCACGGCAAGCATGTTCACGACCACCAATATCTGGTTGACCAGCTTTACCATCTGCCCGGCGCCGTGACCACCCACATGGGTGATCGTCTTGCCCATGGCCTCGAAACAAGGCATGGCCCGTGCCACCTGCGTGGCATCGCCGCCGATCATGATGCTCAGCGTGCCCTTCGCTGCCCCTTCGCTCCCGCCGCTTATGGGGGCGTCAAGCATGTGGACGCCTTTTTCCTTCAGCTTGGCGGCAATCTCCCGAGTCGCCTGGGGACTTATGGTGCTCATGTCAACAACAAGTGCGCCTGACTTGACCCCGTGTATGACGCCTTTGTCCCCCAGGACCACCTCCTTCACATCAGGGGTGTCGCTCACACAGGTAATGACAACGTCACATCTGGAGGCCAGATCCTTAGGGCTGTCGGTCTTCTTAGCGCCCGCCTCTTTCAACGGCTCCATGCGTTTGGCGGTCCGATTCCATATACTCACCTCAAAACCTGCCTTCAGCAGGTTCCGGACCATTCCCTGGCCCATAATCCCCAGTCCAATAAAACCGATGCGTTCATTCATGACAACTCCTTTGATTCGCTAGACCCTCGTATAATAAGTTTGAGTACAAATTGAGTGAGAACCCCTTCCTCAAGACGACGTCTAAGGCGCTCCAAATTTAGAAATTTCTTCCAGCCGCGCTCTGTGAGCGGCGCGTTTTTTCCCGGTTTTGGCCAAGACCCGGGAGATCTCTGCCAGGCCTTTTGTCTTCTCCGCAGCCTGGTTGTAAAAGCTTTGGGCCTTCTCCTCGAGCGCCAACGCCCGAGACATGATCTGCTCCAGACTCATGTGGGGTGTAATCTCACGGTCGCTGACAAAGGGTTCGCTGGTGAAGTCGGTAATGGGTTCCAGGACCATTTCAGTCACATGTTCACGTCGTGCGCGGAGCATGTTTTTCTCGTTCTTCTTCTCATCTCTGCCGAACGCCTCCAACAGGTCTTTATACTCCCCACAGGCCGGGATTGCAGCTGCCGCCTCATAGAATTCCTTATCAGCCCCTTCCAATTCTGCTGCAAAACTCATGATGCTACCAAAGTTACTCAGCTCCATATACTCCCCTTTCAGCCAGGACAAAATTCTATAGCTAGACCAGAAACTGGGTATTCGCCCAGTGAACATTCCAAAAGGCTAAAACAGATTGGTAACGTTCAGAAGTGTTGGCATGCCCAAAATCCCCATGCCGCTTCTCTAATGTTCAGAGTGAGGCCATGAGCCGCCTACCGCCCTCTGCCGCGATAGATATCCCCTTGAGAAAAGGGGCATGGCCTCAAACAGGAATCAGCAAGCAAAGAGAGGCCATGCCAGCACTTCTCAACGTTGCCACCGGATCAGAACCAGCGTGAGATAACCACCTTGGTGTCGGTAAAAAACTGGAATATTTCCCGGCCGTGCCCCTTGAGGTCACCAAAAAACGAGTCGCCCGCACCCCCAAAGGGGAAAAAGGCCATGGGTGCGGCAATGCCGATATTTATGCCGAGCATGCTGGGTTCCACGTGGTGCTTGAAGTCACGGGCGACTTTACCACTCGTTGTATATAGACAGGCCGCATTGGCAAAGCCCCTATTATTGACCATTTCGATGGCCTCTTCGAAGTTCCTCACCCGTGTGATCGGTACCACCGGGCCAAAGATCTCCTCCCGGGCAATGGTCATGTCCGGCGTCACCTCGTCAAAGACGGTTGGGCCAACGAAAAACCCGTTGGGATAGCCTTTAACTTGGATACCCCGGCCGTCAAGGATAAGCTTGGCCCCCTCGGCCAAGCCCTTTTCAATATACCCCAGTACGCGTTCTTTGTGGGCGGCACTGATCACAGGCCCCATCTGGGTCATAGCATCCAAACCGTCTCCCACGCGAAGGCTCTTGGCCGCGGCCACGAATTTCTCCTTTAGTTCATCGTAAACGTCACCCACCGCCACTAGGATGGCACCGGATAAGCAGCGCTCACCCGCGCAGCCATAGAAAGAGGTGATGAGGGAAGGCATACCCTGTTCCAGATCCGCGTCTGGCATCACCACCACGCAGTTCTTTGCTCCCCCCAAGGCCTGGACCCGTTTCCCCGTGGCACCGCACCGCTCATAGATATACTTCGCCGTTGGCGAAGATCCCACAAAAGAGATCCCCTCAATGCCCGGGTGGTCCAACATGGCGTTAACCACGTCACGGGACCCGTGGACCATGTTGAGGACACCTTCAGGCAAATTCAGGTCCTCATCAATGATCTCGAAGATACGGGTCTGGGTCATGGGCACCTGCTCAGAGGGCTTAACGATGTACGTGTTGCCCGTAACAAGGGCGTACGGCATGAACCAGTAGGGGACCATGGCCGGAAAGTTAAAGGGTGCGACGCACCCGAACACGCCTATGGGCATGCGCTCCGCATTGCAGTCAATGCCATCGGCAATATCCTCCATGGAGTAGCCGGTCATGATGGTGGTCACGCCCGTGGCATGCTCCACGTTCTCGATCATTCGCCGCACCTCACCCCGCGACTCGTCGATGGTCTTGCCCTCTTCCCTGACAAGGACCCGAGCTATGTCCTCAAAGGACTCTTCCAGGATTTCCTTGAGTCGAAAGAGGTAGCGTGAACGCGTTAGGGGAGGCGTATGTCGCCACTCCGGAAAAGCAGCCTTTGCAGCCTCTACGGCCATTCCCACTTCTGCTGCCGTGGAATAGGGAACCTCTGCGATCTTCTCCCCTGTTGCGGGACACCACACGTCACCCATTGTACTGGACTCTGAGCTGATCCACTCGCCATTGATGTAATTTTTCATGACAGGAAGCGTCATCATTTCCTCCTTCTAGTAGGGGATGTTTTGCGCCTTATCAACCCACCACCTTTTTTCTCTTGATTAGTCTGAACCATTCTTTTAGAAAAAATAATAAGAAAAATAAAGAAGAATTTGAGAGGTCTTCATCTAACGGCCATCAAACTGAAGTTATAGAAAGGATTGCATTATGGAACGCAGAATTACGCCCATCGTATTGGGTACCATTGAAGCAGATAAGTCGGGATTTACCTATATGTGCTTCCCTGGCGAAAAGATCGTTCTGGAAGTGACCTATTTTCTTATTGAAGGCGCACCAAAAGTGACCCTTGTGGACACGGGATCCTGGGCCGAACTGATGGCCAAATTTTGGCCTGGACAGGGGGTGGATTTTCAAACCTTTGAGGAATCACTGGAAAAGAAAGGCCTCAAACCCGAAGATGTGGAAATCATTATTCAGACGCATCTTCATCACGATCATTGCGGTAACACCTCAAAATGTAAAAACGCTGAGGTTTATGTACAGGAAGCGGAGTGGATTTTCATGCAGGCCCCACACCCCTTACAAGCCCAGTATTATCCAAAGGAGCTGTATAAGGGGTGGAAAGTTCGCTTGATTAAGGGAGATCACGAGCTTTTTCCGGGCCTCACTATTCTTCATACGGCTGGCCACACGCCAGGCACCCAATCGGTCCTGGTCGAAACAAAGGAGGGACGAGCAGTGATACCCGGTTTTTGTTGTACGACCCATACCTTCCAAAACCCCGCTGATACCCTGCCTGAGGGACATCCTTTTGCTAATTGGGAGACATTTGTCCCTGCCATCGCCACCGATCTGTCCGAGGCCTACAGTAGTACCCTTAGACTGAAAACCCTCGCGGATATCATGCTCCCCTGTCACGGGCCAGGCTATGATGAACGGACCAAGAAATTCCTGTGACAAGATGGTCACCTGTTCAGTGGCTGATATTCATGATGAGCAAGATGTGTGGGTTAGATCGACGGGCACATAGGGAGACCATGTGCCATTTAAGGGGTGGCGATTACGGGGAGCTCTCCATAGAATCACTTGGCGTCTTTCGATGCTTCTTTTTCTCTAAGTGTTCTGCGCAGGAATTTACCGGTTAATGTCTTTGGAATTTCGGAGACAATCTCCACCTGTCGCGGATATTTGTACGCAGCCATGCGGCTTTTGCAAAAAGAGATGATCTCCTCAGGCGTGACAGCGCTCTCATCCCCTTCCTTTAAGGCCACAAAGGCCTTTACGGTCTCTCCCCGGTAGGCATCAGGTACGCCAACCACAGCCGTCTCCTTAACGGCGGGGTGCTGGTATATCACATCTTCCACATCACGTGGCCAAACCTTATAGCCGGAAGCCACGATCATGTCTTTTTTACGGTCCACCACATAGAACCATCCATCCTCATCCATCTTTCCCACATCCCCTGTGTAGAGCCACCCATCCCGAATCGCATGACGTGTTTCTTCTGGCTTTTGCCAATATCCAGGGATCACAATGGGGCCAAAATCAACGATCTCCCCCACTTCTCCGGGAGCGAGTTCTTTAGAGGCCTCTTCTAAGTCCATAATTTTCATAACGCAGTTCTGAACAGGCACCCCCACAGACAGGGCCCCGCTTTCTGGATCCACTGGGGCCTTCTTGCCCCAGGGTACAATATGTGAGGGGGAATTGGTCTCCGTCATGCCATAAACATTGTAAAGATACTGACCGGTGAGTTCTTTGAACTGGTTGACAGCGGCTTCGGAAACGGGTGCTCCTCCGCTGTATGCCTTCACAAAACTGGAAAGGTCTCTGGTCTTGATATCGGGATGATTCATGAGGGCTATATAAACGGTGATCGAACCGACGGTCACTGTCACCTTCCAGCGTTCAATGAGCCGGAGTGTTTCACCAGCATCAAATCGATAATAAAGGACAACGGGAATACCTGCCAGCCCTGCTATGGCGAGATGGGCCACCTCGCCCGTGACGTGAAACAGGGGAGCCACACCGAGTACCACATCATTTTCATCAATGCGCTGCATGGCCTGGTACACGCGTGCATTAAAAGCGATGTTTCCGTGGGTATTCATGGCCCCTTTTGGAGGACCGGTCGTTCCTGAAGTGTAAGTGAGATAGGCCACATCACCAGGGGACAGCTCTGGGTCCTCCACACTCTTTCCCCCAAAGCTTTCCAGTAGCCCGACCATATCCACTGTATCGGATATGGTTTCCCTTTTCATGCCTTTCAACATGGACGGTGGCGCCATTCCGGCGGGAAACAGATCCAACGGGGTGGTGGTTACCACTTTTTCAATGGCGGTCTTTTTCAGGAAGGATAAATCCAAAGCAGATGCAATTTCATCGAGAGTAACAAAGAGCTTTGCCCCTGAATCTTGGCAGAAGTAGGTGAGTTCAGTTTCTTTATACATGGGATTTACCGGAACGACAATTGAACCGGCTTTCCAGGCCCCGTAGGTGGCGACGAGAAACTGAGGGACATTCTGAAGATCAAGCACTATTCGATCGCCCTTTTTGAGACCAAAGGCATGGAAGGCCGCTGCCAAGCTATCTGAAAGCCGGTCAATTTCTCCATAGGTTATCACATGGTCGAAATAATACACGGCAGGGGCCTTGGGCCGAGCCGCAGCTGAGCGTCTGAAATCATTTAACGCGGTATCAGAGGTTATCTCGAGATCCTGAGGGACGCCGTCCGGATAATTTTTTACCCACGGTCTTTTCTCGTAAATCGATTCCATTACCTTCCCTTTCCTGGGACACGATCTAAGAGGGTCCTCGTCATAGGGTTTTTCCCATTTACCAGACTGTCCAACCCCCATCAATATAGATGGTTTGCCCAGTAATGAAGTCCGAGGCCGGGGACGCCAGGAAGATGACAATCCCTTCAAGCTCAGGCGGCTGGCCCCACCGGCCCATAGGGGTCCGCTCATTGATGAAATTGAACCTTTCCGGATCGTTTCGGATCTCAGCCACCAGCTCGGTCTCAAAGTATGTGGGGCCTATGGCGTTGACCCGCACGCCCTGTTTGGCCCACTCCAAGGCCATCACCTTAGTCATTTGATCCACTCCCCCTTTGGAACACGCATAGGCCAGTTGATTCGGCAGGGGGGTCATCCCGAAGATGGAACTCATGTTAATCACCTTACCATAGCCGCGCTCAAGCATTCGGGGGACCACGGCCTGAGCCACCAGAAAATACCCCTTCAGGTTGGTGTTGATGATCAGGTCCCAGGACTCTTCCGGAAATTCCAGCACAGAGACTCGGTAGTTGACCCCCGCATTGTTCACCAGGATATCCACCTTTCCAAAGTGCTTGAGAATCTGATCGACCCCCTCGTGAACCTTGTCTTTGAGCGTGACGTCCAGGACGAACCCGGCTGAATCCCTTCCCAAATCCTTTATGTCAGTAGAGACCCGCTCCAGGTCAGCCCGGTTCCGCCCACACACCGCCACGTCCGCTCCCGCCTTGGCAAGGGCCTTGGCACTGACCTCGCCCAGGCCGCGAGTGCTACCCGTGACCATGGCCACCCTACCTGTAAGATCAAAAAGCTCCAGGGACATTGCTTTACCTCCAAAAAAACAATAAACGATTTGTGATCAGCAACCCGCTTCTCTTACCCTGGGGTTGCTGGCCCATTCAATCCTTTACTCACGATCAAAAGTGCTGAAGATAAGACCAGTCAGCATGCTGTTCGCCCAAGAATAGGCATTAAACCTCTGGCAGAGCCAGATCCTCGGGCCCCATGTCAGAGCATATGATGGCTGGATTTTCTCTCTCGATGAGTTCCGTGAGAATCTTGGCCATCTTTAGCTTTTCCCGCACCAGGCCTTCATGGAACGCTTCCGTGACATAGGGTTTATAGATGGAAGCTTCAGAGGCACCCGGCTCAAATTTAAAATAGCAAGGCGAGGCCACTCTGGCCATTTCGGCGGCCTCCCATGACCTATTGAATCCCCCCATGGCATCCACTAGAATGACATAAAGATCCAATGGAATCTTGACCGTCTTCCGAATGGAAGCAACCATTGGTAGAGTCAGATCCGCCAGGGGGTTGAAGGTGTTGGCGCCGATATTCTCCAAGAGCCTGGCCCCCGCCGCGTTGCCGTGACCCGCAAAAACAGAGACCTTGAAGACGGTTTCCTTGGGCAAGTCACCCGCCTTTCGCATCTCACACAACAGCCACAGCAAACCTTCATCAACAACGAGGAACCCCCTGATCCCCGCTTCAATGCTGCGATAAATGTCGCTCAGCACATGGCGTAGGTTATCTGATCCTCTTGTTCTTAGGCCTGAGACGTAACCTTCAGGGGTAGCGATCTGGCGGCCTGTATCCCAGGCCCGAGTCGGAGCCGGCGTCATAATCAACTCAATCCTATTTTCGGCGCCCAGGCGAGCCATTTCCTTGAGTTCGGCAGACGTTAGACATGTGGCTCCCCCTACGGCGCATACGGCCCTGTGAACCGGAACCTGGAATTCCTCCATAGCCCTGAGCATGGCCTCGAAAGTCGAAGGCCGCTCAACGCCGGCAATTTCGATCCGGCAATGGGCCCCATCCTGAAAGGTGAGAGGAGAATCGGGCAGATCTCCAAGATCCTTTCCCGGAACGCCATGTTTTTCCATAATATCCATGATGCTTTTCATTTCTTCCCCTGCTTTTGAAGTCCCTGCTTAACGATGCAGGTGCTATACGTCTAAGCCAGACAAAGATTCCCACAACCTACTGGTATAATGGCTAATGTCTGTAACATATACTCCCATGGTATGCAGTCATGGGCGAATCCTAAGGATTGCGCCTTTGTCTACGGAATCTACAAGTTTGGTATACACGTCTTCCAGGAACCCTCCGAATCCTTTCCGCTCTGGCGCCTTGATATTTCTGGATCTTTCTTGGATCTCCGCCTGGCTCAATTCCACCTCCAGAATCCGCTTTGGGATGTGGTAGAAAACACGATCCCCGTCTTCAACGACCGCCAGTGGCCCGCCGTCCGCCGCTTCGGGGGAGACATGCCCAATGGCCGGCCCCCGATTCCAGCCTGAAAACCGGCCATCGGTGACCAGGGCCACCTCGGTATCCAATCCCATCCCGCACAAAATGGTCTGGAACGTATACATCTCCCGCATGCCAGGCCCCCCTTTTGGCCCTTCGTAACGTATAACGACCACATCCCCGGGGCTTATCCGATGGCTCAGAAGGGCCGCTTTGGCCTCTTCTTCGCTGTTGAACACTTTGGCGGATCCTGTGTGGACCAGCATCCTCGACGCGACCGCTGTTTGCTTGACGACCGCCCCATTGGGGGCGAGATTCCCCTTAAGAATGGCGATGGCACCCTCTTGGTAAATGGGGTCATCCAAGGCCCTGATCACTTCTGGAGCCAGGTTTTTACCGGATTCAAGGTTCTCCCTGAGCGACCTGCCTGTGCAGGTCAGAACCTCCAGGTTCAGAATGGATTTAAGCTCATTCATCACGGCTTGTACCCCTCCAGCCTGACCGAAATCCTCCATGGTGTAGGGAGACCCGGCTGTGATGTTGACCAGATGAGGTGCCTTCTGGCTTATCTGGTTCCAATGGCTTAGGGGGATTTCGGTTCCCAACTCGTGGAGGATGGCGGGAACATGAATCACCGCGTTCGTGGAACCGCCGATGGCCGAGTGCACCAGCATGGCGTTTTCCATGGATGCCTCGGTCATGATATCCCTCGGCCGAACCTCCTTTTCAATCAAGGCCATAATCTTTCTTCCTGCAGCCTTTGCCAGGCGATAGAGGGACGCGTTAACCCCAATCTCCGTCCCATTCCCTGGTAATGACATGCCGATGGCTTCAGTCATGCAGCACATGGTGTTCGCGGTACCCATTGTGCAGCAGGCCCCGCAGGTGGGGCAGACATTATCTTCAATTTGCTTGAACTGGGCGTCTGTCATCTTGCCTTTTTTCCATAAAGGATACATTTCATTGATATGCTGGGCCTGAACCTTTTCCCCCTGGTATCTTCCAGAAAGCATGGCGCCCCCTGTGACCATGATTGCAGGGAGATTGATGCGGGCCAGGGCCATCAGTTGGGCCGGAACGATCTTATCGCAGGTTGACAGGGCAACCACACCATCTACTCTTTGCGACTGAACCATCATTTCAATGGAGGCGGCCATGATATCCCGGGCCGGCAGGATCCAGTGCATGCCCACGGTGCCATCAGCCAGTCCATCGCAAGGGGCGATATGGTTGAACTCAACCGGCATACCCCCGGCCTGCCATATGCCAATTTTGACGGCCTCGGCCAGCTTTCTCAGGTGATAGTGCCCGGGAACAAATTCATTCCAGGAGTTGGCAAGGGCCACAAAGGGCCGGTTCAGATCCTCGTCATCAAAATTCATGGATTTGAAAAGGGCTCGCCGTTCATAATAGGAGTCCTCAGGGACCTGACGGCTGTTCATATGGGGATAGTCCTTTATGCGCTTTCTGCTCATCCCAATCTCCTCTGCCAGGGGACCGCCCTCTTAAAGGCCCAAAATCCTGGCTGCGTTCTTGCCGAGGATTTTATCTTTTTGACCCTCGGAGATATCCGCCTCCGTGACCTTGGCCAGTTCCGGCCCTGGATTGTAGGCGGGAAAATCCATGCCGAATACGATTCGGTCTTCTCCAACCACCTCAATGGCAAAGTTCAAGATACGATACCAGTTAAAACTCCCTGTCGTGTCGAGGATGATATTTGAATACGCCCCTGCTGTTGCTATCCCCTCAAACCAGGCTTCCTCACCCATGTGGGCCATGATTATCGTCGCTTCAGGGAACCTGGCCGCCAGGTTTCCCAGATTCCGCGGATTGGAATATTCATCCACCCCACAGTGAAATAGCATGGGAAAACCAAGTTCTATCCCCTTTTCCATGACTTTGTTCAGGCAGGGCGAATCGGAATGGTAATGGCAGGCGGCGGGGTGAAATTTAAGCCCGATCATCCCCAGCTCTTCTTTGGCCTTCACCACTTCATCCACTGCGGCCTGATACCAACGGGGATTGATGACGGCAAATCCGAGGAAGTGCTTTGAATGCTTTCTTACCATCTCGGCGATCCGCACGTTTCCCTCATCTGGAGCGTTATGGGGCTGCCACCATGAGACACACCTTTTATCAATCCCATACTTGGCCATGGAGGCCAGATGGTCCTCCACCTCCACGTTTTTCTTCCAGTAGGCGAACCAAGGATCGCCCATGTGGCTGTGTATATCAATGATCATATTCTTCCCTCCTGCCCCGGGATCTCTCTGTATTTACCCTACCACCCATACCCGGCCCAGGGTCCTTTCTTTCATCGTTGGCCATTTTAAGGGCCTGTATCAGCCTCGTGGATAGTCTTTTTTGAGGCATAATTTACAAATCGATTCTCTAACACAAATCCTGGCGCATAGCAATTTGTCAGGGAGGTCCAAAAAAGTTTTTAAAACGGAAAAATTACTATTGACAGGCCGAATAACATATATGATATACGTGATCTCATTCCACGTGCAAAATCTTTGGCGAAACCGGCCCACAAGGGATCTCATTTACTCAAACCTCTTCAACCTCGCGGGTGACGAAAAAAACCCATGCTCCTAAGCACGCCTATCAAAAAACAATCCTTGCAAAAGATGGTTCATGGAGCCTTGAGACAGGCTATCCTGGAACGCGAAATTGAGCCTGGGGAGCTCATCAACATCAGAAACCTGGCTGAAAAGCTGGACGTCAGCACCATGCCGGTGAGGGAGGCCCTGCGGCAGCTGGAAGCTGAGGGCCTCGTCACCTTCACATCAAATAAGCGCATTATGGCGAACCGGTTGTCCAGAAAGGAACTTTACGACATTTACTCCATAAGAATCCCTCTGGAAGAGATGGCCATATCGAAATGTTTCGACAGCAAAGACAAGAACGGTTTGAGACGGTTGGAGGACCTCCACCGGCAAATGGCAAAAGATGGTGTCATGGGCACAAAGTGGTTCAATCTCAACCGCACATTCCACATGAAACTTTATGAGATGTCCGGGTCATCTCGCCTTTATCAGATATTGGAGGGCCTATGGAACAGTACGGGACCCTACCTACTCATTTTCTCTGGATCTGTAAAGGCCGTGACCAAAGCAAACGAAGAGCATGCCTTAATTTTGGAGACGTTGCGGAAAGGCGACAAGACGAGAGCCAAGAAAATCTTGCGGGAACACCTGCGTAACGGGCTAAAAGCAATAGAATCACAATTGGAGGACGTAGACTAACTCCAGGCACTTTTCCTTCTGTTGCAAATTATTGTTAATTTTGGTAAAGCAGCCTGCTAGTTGTGAAACGTTTCATGTACTCAAGGGAGGCTTTCAAGTGTGGCAAGTGTGGATTTTGGAGATGGACGCAGTTTCTTGTTAACCCTTATTTAAAAGGAGGTTCTATCATGTCCAAATCTAAAAGTAAGAAGAGGAAAAGTAAAGGGATTAGTCGCCGCACCTTCCTCAAGACGAGCGGCATAGCCGTAGGCGCGGCGGCTCTTGGAGGATTTCACTTCATTCCCAAGTCCCACGCAGCAACTGGGCCAGTGAAGTTGGGCGCTCCCTTCCCATTTACTGGGCCTTACGGAACAGAGGCCACAGACCAGCGAGGAGGGGTTGAGCTGGCGGTTGCTGAGATTAACCAGGAGGGTGGCGTGTTGGGACGAAAAGTGGAGGTCCACTTTCGGGATACCAAACTCAAGGCGGATGAGGCGGCGCGACGGGCCAAGGAACTTATTGAAAGCGTGGGGGTTGATGTCATGACCGGTTGCCTTTCCGCTTCCAACCAGCTGGCCGTCAACGAGCAGTGCAAACTTGCGGGGATACCCTACATCTCGGTGAGCCAGTCCAATGAGATCACGGAACGCCGTGATGGCAGTGTCTACACCTACCACGAGGCCATGAACCCGCACATGACCACCCAGGCCGTGGGGCAGTGGGTGGGCGAGAACTTCGGCAAGCGCTGGTACTTCCTGACCTCTGACTATGCCTACGGCTGGCAATTGACCGATGGATTTCGGCGCAAGGGCAAGGAATTTGGCATCATTGATGTGGGGGAGACCAAACACCCTCTGGGCGCAGGCGATTTCTCCGCCTACATGCCCCGCATACTGGCCGCCAAGCCCGATGTGCTCATTATCGACAATTTCGGCAAGGACCAGATCAACTCTATTAAGCAGGCCACGGCATTTGGGCTCAAGAAGCAGATGCAGATCATTGCTCCTATCCTGCTCATGTCCTCGAGACTTGGCGCCGGGGAAGAGGCCTTTGACGGGGTGGCCGGCGGCACATCCTTTTACTGGGACATGGACCTGCCCTCAACCAAGAAGTTCGTTGGGGCCTTCCAGAAGTTTTATGGTCGGCCTCCCATCGATTACGCCGGCTATGCGTACAGCGGCGTGAAAGAACTCCTCTCAGCCATCAACAGGGCGGGCAGTTTTGATCCGGTGGGCATCGCCGAGGCCATTGAAAATCGCACCTATGACAACTATAAGGGGAAACAGTGGTGGCGGCCCTGCGACCATCAGTCCCAGCAGGATGTGTTTATTATTCGCTCCAAGAAGGCCAAGGAGAAATACGATGTCTTTGAGATGATAACCACCGTCTCAGGGGAGAACGAGCGGTTGCTGAGGTCCTGTGTGGAAGTGGGCCAGAACCCGAACAAGCCCATGCGAAAGGGCCTGCTTGACAAGCACAAGAAATAGACTTTTCTCCGCCCCCTTCCAGGGGGCGGAAAAGAAAGGGTGGTAGGCGTTAATGGACTGGTCTGTCATCGTGATGCAGCTTTTTACAGGCTTGTCGCTGGGTATGCTTTATGTCTTGCTGGCATTGGGCCTTTCCATCATCTTTGGGTTGCTCACTGTGGTCAATTTCGCCCACGGGGCCATGTTTATGTGGGGGGCCTATGTGGCCGTGGCTGTTGTGGCCATGACTGGCAACTTCTGGCTTGCGCTCATCGCTGCCCCGTTGGTGATGGGGGGGTATGGATTGATTGTGGAGAAAGGGGTTATCCGTCCCCTCTACGGTCGGGACATCAATTATCCCTTGCTCCTTACCTTTGGCCTCCAGTTCATCATGATCGAAATCATTCGGGTCTTCTGGGGGACCTCAGACCAACCCTTCACGGCCCCGGAATTGCTCAGTATGCCCGTGGAACTCTTCGGCGTCTTCTATTTCCCCGCCTATCGCCTCTTTCTGATCGGAATGACGATCGCCATCTGCATCGTCCTCTGGTTTTTCCTAGAGAAGACCAACCTGGGACTGATCATCCGGGCCGGCACGCGGGATGCCCTCATGGTGCGCGCCCTGGGCATAGATATGGGCCGCATCTGGTGGATTGTCTTTGGAATCGGTGCAGGCCTCGCCGGGATTGCGGGCATCCTGGCATCCCCCATTACCAGCGTATACCCGGAAATGGGCATTCCTATGCTGGTACAGTGTTTCGTGGTCGTGGTGGTGGGTGGCATGGGAAGTCTCAAAGGAGCCATTGTGGCCGGAATTATTATGGGAGAGGCGAGTGCCCTCACCACCCTTTTCTATCCCCCCATGGCCGACATCGTCATCTTTCTCGTGATGGCGGTGGTCCTGTTGATTCGGCCCAGCGGCCTTTTCGGCCGGGCCGGCCTGCTGGAGTAGTTAAGCCTTTTACGAGGAACATAGATGGTTGATACAGAAACAGCAACGGTCGAGACGCGCAAGGAACATGCGGGGCAAGGCCTCTGGTCAAGAGCTGTGGAACTGGTTTCCCAGAATCCACTCCTCTTCATCATTGCCTTTTTCATCGTTTTTCCCTTCGTCGTCCCTTACAAGGCCCTTGCCACCCAAATCATCATTTGGGGGCTCTTCGCCCTGGGCTACAATGTCTGTCTGGGATACACGGGAATGCTCTCTTTTGGTCACGCTGCCTATTTTGGGGTGGGAGCTTACACCACGGGGATTGTCCTGATTCGCCTCTGGGAGAATGTCTGGTTTGGCTTGTTGAGCGGCCTGATCATGGGCGCTGTCACGGCCATTATCCTCGGGTATTTGTGTATTAAACGCCGGGGCATCTATTTTGCCATGTTGACCCTCGCCTTTGCCCAGCTCCTCTACTTCATCGCCTTTCAATGGGTGGATCTCACGGGGGGTGATAACGGCTTGCGCAACATCCCGGCGGTTCCCCTGACTTTACCCGGAATCTCCATCGATATCTACCCCCCTCTGCGTTTCTACTTTTTTGTCCTCTTCTTTGTGGTTTTGGCCCTTCTGGTGCTCAACCGGATTCTCCAGTCCCCATTTGGTCATGTTTTGCAGGCCGTTCGGGAGAACGAGCCACGGGCCAGGAGCTGCGGTTACGAGACATCTAATGTGCGCTGGCTGGCCTTCATCCTCTCCGGTACCATCTCGGGGCTGGCCGGTGGCCTTTACGCCTTGTACCTGCACTTTGTAGGGATTGAAAGCCTCTACTGGATCACCTCTGGCCAGGTGGTCATGATCACCCTCCTGGGCGGTATGGGCAGCTTCATTGGCCCCTTTATCGGGGCTGGGGTATTTCTCTTCCTGGAAGATGTCTTGAGCGCTTTGACAGCCAACTGGATGATATTCTTGGGAATCATTTTCGTGCTATGCGTCCTATTTTTCCCCAGCGGTGTGTGGGGGACGATTAAAGAACTGGCGACTCGGAAAAGGAGCTAAGGGGGCGGGGATCGCAATGGCAGAAGTCCTTAAAACAAATAGTCTTACGAAGAAATTTGGTGGCCTCACGGCTGTAGATACTGTGAGCTTTACGGTACGAGAGGGCGATCTACAATCCATTATTGGGCCCAACGGGGCAGGCAAGAGCACCTTTTTCAAGCTTATCTGCGGTGAACTCAAGCCCACCAGCGGCCAGATCCTGTTTGATGGGAAGGACATCACCGGCCTGCCACAGACCACTGTCTCCCACCTCGGCATCGCGGTCGCTTACCAGATTACCAATATCTTCCCCATGCTGAGCGTCTACGAGAACGTCCGGGTGGCTGCCCAGTCCCGAAAAACCACCTTTAATTTTTGGACCCGGGCCGCGTCCCATGGGGAGATCCAAGACAGGACCTTCCGCATTTTGGAACAAATTGGTCTGGCGGACAAAAAGGATGAGATTGCGGCCAACCTGTCTCACGGGGATCAGAAGCGCCTCGAGATCGGCATTGCCTTAGCCACGCAACCCAAACTTCTGCTCCTTGACGAGCCAACGGCGGGACTTGCGCCAGCAGAGACCAGACAGACCATCGAACTTATCAAGAAAATCGCTCAGAACCTGACCATTATTCTGGTGGAACACAAGATGAAGGTGGTCATGGAGGTATCCGATAAAATCACGGTACTGCATTACGGCAAACTCCTGGCCCAGGGCGGCCCAGACGATATCCGCGAGAACGAGGAGGTGCGACGGGTCTATCTGGGCGGTGTGAAAATCTGATTGCGGGAGCCCACATGTTGCTGGAGATACAAAACATAGATACTTATTACGGATTAAGTCACATCCTCCAGGATGTCTCTCTCGAGGTAAACACGAACGAAATCGTGACCCTTGTGGGTCGGAACGGGGCAGGCAAGACCACCACGCTGAAAAGCATTCTGGGGATTACCCCGGTTCGTTCAGGCCGGATTGTATTCAACGGAGAGGATATAAGCGCCCTGCCCACACACATGACGGTCCAGCGGGGCATCTCCTACGTCCCTGAGGAAAGACGCATAATCCCTGGATTGTCGGTGCGGGAGAACCTTAAGCTGGCCCTGCTCAAAAGCCGCAACCGGGATCGAGAAGAGGAAATGATTGAGCGAGTAGCCCAATATTTCCCCGTTCTACAGAAACGGCTTACCCAGGAGGGAACCAGTCTCAGTGGCGGGGAGCAGCAAATGCTGGCGATCGCCCGAGGCCTGGTAACGGACCCAGACCTCATGCTCATTGACGAACCCACCGAAGGGCTCATGCCCATATTGGTGGAGGCCATTGCGGAAATGGTGCGTACGATCCACAGTGAAGGCGTCACCGTCTTGCTGGTGGAGCAAAACATGGAAATGGCCCTCAGCATCTCACACCGAGCCTACGTTATGGACGAGGGACGGATTCAGACCTTCGGACCCGCCAAAGATATCCTGGCCGATGAAGAGATTCAACGTCGTTATCTATCCGTCTAGTTGTATGAATTGATATCACCCAAGGTGAGTAACCTGAGAGAATCCTTGACGTTTCAAGCCAAATGCGATGGGTTCTTTTTTAGAAAAATGTTCTTTTCCGTCCATTGGGAAAGGGGGTGATTTTGGACATCTCTGAAAAAGATTAAGGGGAGAGCGAATGTAAAACACAAAAAATTTGAGGAGGAAAAAAATGGGTATAAATGCGGTTCATACGAAATATTCTACTTGGGACGGCGCAGCTAAGATGAAAAAATTCGCTGAGAAGTTTAAACCGGCAGATACGCCGATGGCCTTTGAATACCCTATGATCCCTGGTTATTATGGGTATCGGGGAGCCGGGACCCAAGGGGTGGATTTTGATAACAGGATAGACTTTACGCGAATGAGGAATTATCGCGTTGAACGCACCAAGGAACAGCTCAAGGCATTTGATGTGGGCGCGATCCTCTCCATTCAAGAGTGGAATACGCGCTACATTACAGGGACCTGGACACCCGCCTGGACCACGCCTGCGTCGGGATTGCGTTATTGCATGCTGCCTGCCACGGCTGACGCCCCCATATTGTACGAGCAGGGAGAGATCGGATATCACACCCGTCAAATGGCTCCCTGGCTTGACAAGGTGAAGGTGGCGATTACCGGTGCCGGATGGAGCAGCGTCATCATGGGCAGATCGGCCCACCAGGCACAAAGGGACAAACTTGTGACGCAGATTATGGATGACATGAAGGCTTACGGGGTTGGCAAAGAAACCCTGGCCATCGATGTCTGGGATCCTGGTCTGATCGAGGGATTCCAAGCGAAGGGTCTCAAGGTGATCCCTGCCACAGAGCTCATGTTTCAGGCGCGCAAGATCAAAAACGAAGACGAGGTGGAGTGCCTGAGGATCGCCTCAGCCATCGGGGATTCCCAGCATCAAACCCTGAAGGATATGCTGAAACCAGGGGTGAGGGAGTCTGAGATTATGGGGGCCATGCACAAGACGGCATATGATCTGGGCGGGGAGGTTTACTCCGGAATGCTCGTCACTTCGGGGCCCTTCAGTTGGCCCAATTCCCGTTACATGACGGATCGTATCATTCGCCCCCATGACATTGTCTACGCTGACGTGTACAACACCACTTACAATGGCTACCATATCTGCTATTACCGCACCTTCAGTGTGGGCAAACCCCCTCAGCAACTTGTGGATGCCTACGCTACGGCTTTGGAATGGCTTTACAAAGGCATCGAGGTGATAAAACCGGGTGTAACGACCAAAGAAGTGGCTGAAAAATGGCCTCCCTGCGAAAAAGATTGGAGTGACATACTGGTGGCCTATGAGGATCAAACGGCGGGGAGCAACTGGGCCCATGGTATCGGGCTATCTCTCTATGAGCTTCCCCTGATCTGGCGTGGATGTTCTCTGGAGCACCCCATGCCCCTGGAGCAAGGGATGACCTTTGCCATTGAAACTCAGCACGGTGTTCCCGGCATCGGCGGCGTAAGAATAGAAGAGATGATCCATGTCACTGAGGACGGTGTAGAAATATTGAGCCAGTGGCCCGTCGACGAAATAATGGTTGTTGATTTCTGATCCCTGAAAGGCGGGCGGGCGGGCGGGAAGGCTGCGACCCGGCCTTCCCGCCTTTTCGCTTTTAGGGCCATTATCTCACAGCGAAGCTTGGCTTCTAACCGGCGAGTGTGTGGAGCAAATATCCGATTGCTTGAAGCGAGCAGATGCCGGATAAATCACGGGAAGAACGCCTCTTCATTCGGTATCCACCTTACCTAGCAGGAATATTGCAGAAGGCGGGCCTGGAGGACAAATCCATGAATAATTACAGAATATGGCCTTTGAAAACCGGCACCATTATGGTGGACAAGGGGGCCTATATCACGCGCGGTATTGGGCTGGGCCAGGAAGTGGAGATACCTGCGACGGCTTGGTACCTCACCGATGGGACACACAAAATCATGGTGGATACGGGGATGTGCGGCGGTGAGCTGGCAGACTGGCATCATAAGGGGTCGTGGCAAGAACCAGGAGAGGCGGTACACGAGAGATTAAGGGCCATAGGCGTGGATCCGGCTGAAATCGAGCTGGTCATCTTCACTCACCTTCACTGGGATCACGTCCATAATCTGGACAAATTCACGAACGCACGATTTATGGCAAGTGCACGAGAATATGCATTTGCTTTGGACCCCATTCCCCCCTATTACAAATCATATGAGTATCACAAACTGGGAAAGAAAGCCCCTTTCATAGATCTTCAGATGGAGACCCTTGAAGGTGAAACAGAAGTTTTGCCCGGGATCACCCTCTTTCCCACGCCCGGTCACTCGCCCGGTCACCAGTCGGTCGCCGTCAATACGGATGTCGGGGTGCATGTGATTACGGGAGATGCCGTCTTTGCTTACGACAACTTAGAACCGGCCAACGAACACCTCCCATTTACCGTCATGGGTCGCTTCGCGGATATCGTTGCTGCCTGGCGAAGTCTGGAGGAAATCGTTAAGCGGGCCGATGTGGTTCTGCCCGGGCATGACATTCGGACCATGGATGTGGATTTTTATCCCCAGCAGGGGGATTAAATCCATTGACCCATTCTCTGGCAGGCATTTGAAAGGTGAAACGTCAGTGAGCCGTCCATCCGCCGTCCACCAAGAGGACATGGCCCGTAACCATATCAGAGGCCTCTGAGGCGAGGTAAATAACGGCTCCCAGCACATCCTTGGGCTGTCCCACACGACCCAGCAGGATCTTGTTCATGATCATTTCCTTCAAGGCGGGATTTTCCAGGGTGGATCTTGTCAGGGCTGTCTCGATAAAGGTTGGGGCCACCGCGTTGACATTAATATTGTGGGGACCCCATTCCAGGGCCAAGACCTTGGTCACGAGATTAACGCCAGCTTTGCTGGCGCAGTAGGCGGCACGAAGCGTTATGGCGACAGTCCCGGTCTGGGAGCTGATATTGATTATCTTGCCTCGTTTCTGTTTAATCATGATCCGACCCACAGCCTGGCAGCAGAAGAAGAGTCCTGTGAGGTTCGTGTCGATGACTTTACGCCAGTCCTCTTCGGCCACCTCCAGCGCTGGTTTTGGGATATTAATGCCGGCATTATTGACGAGGATGTCAATGCGTTTAAAGGTTTTATAGGCCCGCTCCACACCAGAACTGATGTCTTCCACTCGCGTAATATCCATGGGAAGGACCAAGGCACGGCGGCCCTGTGACTCCACCTCTTCAGCCGCCTCTTCCAGGTCGCCAACTGTGCGGCCGGTGAGGATGACATGGGCCCCATATCTCGCCAGGCCCGAGGCCAAGTGACGACCTATGCCTCGGCTTGCACCGGTGACCATGGCAACTTTGTCTTTGAGTGAGAATTCTGTTTGATTCATGGGCTCTTCCATACATGGGCATTGAAGAATTTCGCGCGCATGTTAAATGCACAGAAAGGTTCATGTCAAGCACTTTCCCCCATACCTTTGTGGGCGGAAATCGGATTTTTCGGAAACTTTCATTGGGTGAACTTTACCCAGATCCTAACGCATCAAATCCTTAGGCGGCCTAGAAAGGAGGGAAATATGAAGTACAAGGGATTTGAGTTGACTAAAAAGTCAGCGATCATTACGGGAGCGGGCACAGGGATCGGCAAGGCCATCGCGGTGGGCCTGGCCCAGGCGGGGGCTGATGTGGCCCTCATCGGCCGAAGGTTGGAACCCCTTCAGGAGGCGGAAAAAGAGGTCACAGCCCTAGGCGGCAGATCCCTGGTGCTTCAGGGGGACATCTCAGATCTCAGCTTCCACAACCAGGCTGTTTCTCAATCGGTGGCCACTTTTGGCAAAATCGATGTGCTGATTAATAATGCGGCTGTGCTGTTTAAAGGTCCCATTGAAGAGACCTCTGAAGAAATGTGGGATACCACAATGAACATAAACCTCAAAGGAAACTTTTTCTTCGCCTTGGCCGTTGGCCGGGAGATGATCAAGCGCAAACAAGGAAAGATCATCAACATCCTTTCCAACTGCAGTTTTGTGGCCGAACATGGCATCGGAACATACTGTGTAAGCAAGGGTGGCCTGCTTATGACCACGCGGTGCTTGGCCACCGAGTGGGGCCCGTATGGCATCCAGGTGAACGGCATCGGGCCAGCCTTTGTGCGTACCCCCATGAATGATCCTGTGCTGGCTGATCCCCATTTCGTA
Source organism: Deltaproteobacteria bacterium (assembly GCA_020342025.1). The sequence continues at coordinate 3,897,930 of CP070840.1, read as the reverse complement.
GAATGGAGCACCACCAGGATCCCCCTCCACCGAATGGGGAAGCCCGAAGAGATGGTGGGTGCGGCCATTTACCTGGCCTCAGATGCCTCCAGTTTTGTCAATGGTGCTGTGCTCATGGTGGACGGTGGATTTACCGCCTGTTAGTCATTTTCAAACCCCATCCCGAAGGGCGGGAGGGTATAGTTAAGCTCTGATTGTGAAGCGATTATTCACTATACGGTTTGGTAAAGGAACTCGGTTGTGCCCGTGTGAGGCCACGCCCCTTTTATCAGGACCATATCTATATGGTGAGCGGGAAGTGCCATCACCTCACACCCCCTTGGGGTTTAATAAATGCCGGGTCCTTTGGGCCCGGATTATTTACATAGGGGTGCCCTATTTTCGTGGGGCTTCCATGCATTGAGGCACCGCGGGTGAACGAGATAGAAAATAGGGAAAGGAGGAACAAAACCATGTCAAAAACAGAGGACCTCTTAAGGGCGGCCTTTGCTGGTGAATCCCAGACAAACCGCAGATATCTGGCCTTTGCCGCCAAGGCGGATCAAGAGGGTTACCCCCAGGTGGCCCGTCTCTTTCGTGGTGCTGCGGAGTCGGAAACGGTTCATGCCCATAACTACCTGCGAGCGCTTAAGGGGATCCGGAGCACGAGGGAGAATTTGCAGGAGGCCATCTCCGTTGAGACCGCCGCATACAAAGAGCGATATCCCGAAATGATAAAGGTGGCCAAAGAAGAAGGGAACAAAGAGGCGGAGACCTTTTTTCGATACGCCTTGGAGTCAGAGAGGATTCACGCCCAACTTATGCAAGAGCTGCTAGACACCCTGGAGAGCTCCCGGGATAACTTTTCATACCACGTCTGTCCCGGTTGTGGCCATACAGCGGAAAAGGAACCGCCGAAAGCCTGCCCTGTATGCGGTGGTGCGGCCGGGAGTTACATAAAAACGGATTAATGAGATCTTTCTCCTTGATCTTCTCAAAACTTTGCTAGTGCGCCCTATCATATATTCCTGTCGTACGGAGTGATGGCCTGTTCCTGAAAGACGATATCTCAAAAAAATTCCACTGAACATCGCCGTGGTCTGATCCTGAGGGTTTACGCCCGCTAACCCCTGGCAGAATGTATCGTCCCGACCTAGACAG
>CP070840.1:3892691-3896690 GCA_020342025.1 Deltaproteobacteria bacterium | reverse complement strand
TGATATCGTTTTGAACCTCCCGGGAATCAAATTTGCGACCTATGAGCCTCTTGACCGCGAAAACCGTATTGTCCGGGTTTGTGATGGCCTGCCTCTTGGCTATCTGACCCACAAGTCTTTCCCCTTTGTCGTTAAAGGCGACCATGGATGGCGTCGTGCGGCTTCCCTCCTGATTAGCGATGACAATCGGATCTCCCCCTTCCATCACCGCAACGCAGGAATTGGTAGTTCCCAGATCAATGCCTATTAACTTGCCCATCATAACCTCCTCGATGTAACCATGTATTTTTTTATTTGATTTTTTTAGCCCTCATTAATATCGGCAGCATCATCGGCACTGCCTTTGCTCACAATGACCATGGCAGGTCGGATCAAACGCTTGTTAAGCGTATAACCTCTTTGAAGTTCCTGAAGGATAACTCCAGCTTCCACGCTTTCGTCCCCCTGTTCGGAAACCGCGTGATGATAATTTGGATCAAAGTGTTCTCCTTCAGCTTTGACCTCTTCTAGCCCGGACTTTCCCAATGCATCCCGCAGCCCTTTGAGGGTTAGTTCCACTCCTTCCCTGAGCGCCTGAACGGAGTTTTCATTCTGAGAGTGGGATATGGCCATCTCCAGGTTATCCATTACGGGCAAAATCTCTTTGATGAGGGACTCGTTCGCATACTTAACCCATTCTTCCTTATCTTTTTGGTTCCTTTTCTTTATGTTCTCAATCTCTGCCTCTGAGCGAAGATAAAGATCATGATTTTTTTCGGTCTCCTGCTGAAGTTCGTTGATCCTTTCCAGCAACTCTGACTTTGTCATCTTTTCTAACGGTTTTTCGGCAGCCTTCTGAGTGTTTTCAATAGGGCTGCCTTCATCCTGAATGGTCTTTTCCCCCTCAGAATCTTTGCCCGTCTTCACCTCTATCTTCGTGTTCATAGGTATAACCCTAGTTTCACTCGCCTCTGGCCTTGATCAGGGCGCGAATTGAAAAAACCCTGCCGGGTTTCGTAAATGGAATTTTATTTATCATGAGATTGGGATAAGGAGCGGATCTGCTCATCTACAAAGGCAAGCCCTATAAAATAGGCTTATATATTAATGGTGATCCGATTGGTGATACGTTAAGCATCGGGTAAGACTCTGTCAAGGCAAGCCCAATTAAGTTTTTTATCTTTACTTAAGATCTCTTATAAGGGCCAGAGAAGACTCGGCATGTCTGCTTTTTGCCTAGTGTTTTCGTAGGGATAGGGAAACCCGTTTAGTTGAATCTCGAAAACCTGGTCCTTTGGGCCAGGTCTGAGTTAAACGGCTTGGCCGATAGAATGCGTTTTAAGTGATCTAAAGTTAAAAGTGAACTAAAGTGACCTGCCCGCCAACGCCTCGCCGCGCATAGTAGTTCGGTCGAGTTAGGCAATCAGAACTGGTCAGACAAACCGGGTTACTGATGAATGGCTATGGCAGGCGGGGCTAAAGTTGAAGAGCTCGCCTTTGGCGAGGTGGATTTTCAAACTGACAAAGATCTCATTCACTTTAGGCACTCTAAGGGCGATAGCTTAATGAAGCCCCTCTGGGGGCGGGGGGGCGGCTCAAAGCCAGGTCCCTAGAGCCTGGATTTTTTACTGTAGTCCATGCCCTGTGAGCCTTTCCAGGGCCTCTATGTACTTAGCTCTCGTCTTCTCTATCACCTCTGGAGGAAGCTTAGGTGGCGGGGGCTCTTTTGGCCAATCAAGGCTGTTCAGGTAATCCCTCAAGTACTGCTTGTCAAAGCTTTTCTGCGGTCCACCAGGACTGTATGCATCCATTGGCCAAAACCTTGAGGAATCGGGTGTCAATACCTCATCGATGAGAATGAGGGTATCGTTCTCAAACCCAAACTCAAACTTGGTGTCCGCTATGATGATGCCTTTCTGGGCGGCAAGTTCTCTTCCAAATTCATAGATTTTTAGGCTGAGTTCTCTCACCTTCTCTGCGGTCTCTTTTCCAAGGATTTCCGCGGCCCTTTCAAAAGAGATGTTTTCGTCATGAATGCCTTTCTCAGCCTTGGTGGAAGGAGTAAAAAGGGGCTCCGGTAGTTTTTCTGATTCCACCAAACCTTCCTGCAACTGGATGCCACAGATACGCCCTTCAGATCTGTACTCCTGCCAGCCAGAGCCAGAAATATACCCTCTCACAATGCATTCTACGGGCAAGGGCCTTGCCTTCTTGACAAGCATGCTACGTCCTTCAAGTTGTTTACGGTATTTCTGGCATGAGTCTGGATATTCAGCAGGATGGGTAGAGATGATGTGATTTTCCACAATGGACGCCAACTGGGTGAACCAGAAAATGGAAATACTTGTCAGAATTTTGCCTTTATCCGGAATGGGGTCATCCATCACCACATCGAAGGCCGACATACGGTCCGTGGCCACAATCAACAATTTGTCATCAATGGCATATATGTCTCTCACTTTGCCCCTTTTGAGCAGGTCTAGGCCCTCGAAATCGGACTTCAACAAGACATCTTCAGGCATTTTTATTTCCTCCCGATGGTGTTTTCTTCAAAATAAGCTAGGTCCATCAATGTTAAGCTTCACCTCTCTGCACCCAGCGCACACTCGAAGAGTTCTTTCAATACCACGTTGGCTGCATTGATCAAGAAAAAAAGAAAAACCTAGAACATTTGCCCCTGCTGTCCACGGAAACGGGTTCGATATTTCCCGCAGGGCAGATGCAGGCATGACGCTCCAAAAGGAATTTGACACACAAGGTTTCCACTTGATAGTATTACCCATTCAACGTCTCGGTCATTCTGCGAGAGCTTTGAAAAGGGATAGTCGATCATGCTCCTTTCTGAAGAAAAACTGAAAATCAGAAATGCCATCCGTGATTTTGATCAGCAAATTGAACAGATGCACGCGGAATTCCACAAGTACCACCACGGGGAAACAAAAAAAAGGCCAGACTGGGAAAAGCTTGAGAGGAACCTTATCGATTTCTCAAGGAAGAAGCTCATTGATTTTCAGCTTTCGGCCCAGTTGGATAGAGTCCTTTTCAAGTTCCAAAATCGAAAAAAGATCTGGCTAGGTTGGTAGGGTAGTTTTAGGGAAGCTAACACGAAGACAGCGTATTCCTTGCCCCCTACGGCGGACTTTGAACCTTTCTCTGATAATTCAGATAATATTGTAAGACTCGGTTTCTGAAGAACACCGTCTCCTCATAAGGGGGGATGCCCTTGTACTTGTGTACCGCACCGGGGCCAGCATTGTAGGAGGCCAGGGCAAGGCTCATATCCCCACCCTGAGCCTTCATTTGCCTGGCAAAGTAGGTGAGACCATGTTCAATAGCCAACGAGGGATTGAGACGATCATCGGTCCGTTTCTTCAGCAACTCTCTCTTGTATTTGGCAAATAATTTTTCTCTCTTCTTTCCTAAACTCAGGGACGTTTGCATCAATTCTCGAGCCCGCTGAGCCTGGGAAAGCTTGTTTGTTTCAGTGATCCCGAGCAGGGTGGCCTCGGCCTGCTCCTTCGTTCTTCTCTCCTTTACCATCAGCGATACGGCCTTCCCAAAGTAGGACGGAAGATAGATGTTTTTCATGCCCAGATCCTTGCCCGTCTTTGGCATGATTTGGGTCAGGCCAACAGCCCCCACCGGAGAAATGGCAAGGGGTTTGAATTGAGACTCTCTTTTCATGAGAGCAAAGAAGAGTAACGGGTCAATGTGGTAGATCTTTTTCCCCGCTTTTTCGAGGGCAGCCTCAAACAGTGGTATGTATTTGGAGGCCCTCTTCTCAACCGCACTCTTCCAATTGTAGGATGCATTCTTGTGGTGTCCACCATCCCGATCAAGGTCGTACATCTCCAATGCTTTCTCGGAGACCTCATTGGTGAATCCGTGAAACACCTGGTTGACAAAAGTGACATTGTCCGGTGTCACATAGGCGTTGCTCCGATCTTGTCCCAGGCAAGTGTTAAAGAACAGGCCCAAGGCATCCCTCAATCTGCTATCTGTCTTCTTCAAGCTTTCTCC
>CP070840.1:3882149-3892591 GCA_020342025.1 Deltaproteobacteria bacterium | reverse complement strand
GTTTCCGGGCACCGGCAAATTCATTGTGGGTACCATTTCTCCCCTGACAGATACTTTCGTTGACTCCAATGTGGGAGGACATTTCGCGCCGCTGCTGAAACTTTGCGGTTTTGATGCGTTGGCCGTCTCCGGTGTCTCAAGAACCGAGGTTGTCTTGATCGTGGACGCGGATGAGGCTGAGGTCCATATAGCTGAAGCGCCTTCTTTTGGGGACGATGTGGATTTTGGTGGGCTATCCTACGGGGTACGCCTGCTAAAAGCGCTCAACCAGGGGAAGTTGAGTGAGAATATGGCCGCCGTGACCACCGGCATAGGCGCCCGCCATACACGATTTGGGATCATAAACAGTCTCTTTTACGACAAACGTCGAAAAAGGATGCGATGTAAGCAGGCGGGTAGGGGAGGTACCGGCACCGTTATGCGCGCAAAAGGACTGAGGGCGGTCGTTGTTCGCTCAAGCCTGCCGCGGGTCCAGGCAAACAACCCCGTGGAGAGAGATGGGGTGCGTGAGGCAGGGGCCGATCTGAAGAAGGTCGTCAGCAAGATGGATCCTCAGCAATTGCGTCTTTCCAGCTGGGGCACCCCGGTCTTGAGCGAGTATATGAACAAATTTCACATTCTGCCCGTGAATAACTACCAGTATGGGAGTCATCCGGAGGCGAATAAAGTATTTGCAGATGTGTTTCTGGATCGTTATCTTTCCAAGAACATTCCCGATGGCTGCTACACGGGCTGCAATTTGGCCTGTGCCAAAGGGGCCGAGAATGTGACTTTGAAGAGGGGGCCCCAAGCGGGTCAACAGGTGGGAATAGATGGTCCGGAATATGAGACGGTAGCGGCTGTCACCTCGATGGGCATCTTCGATCCACAGTTCGTGATGGAGTTCAATTGGTACTGTGATGAGTACGGACTGGACTCTATTTCTATGGGCGTGACCACCTCATTTCTGATGGAGTGCTTACAGAGGGGTTACCTTTCCGGCGAGGATGTGGGTTATGATCTCTCTTGGGGGAACACGGATGGGGTGGACCGATTGCTCCACGAGACAGCCCGTGGTGAGGGTTTAGGGAAGATATGCGGTCAGGGCGTGCACCGGGCGAAGAAGTGGGTAGCGCAGAACTACGCAGCCAAGTCGGGTATACCCTACGAACAGATCATGGTGGAGCTAGACAAGTTTGGCATGGAAGTGAAGGGCCTTGAGTTCTCCATGTACGTGACTAAAGAGAGCCTTGCCCAGCAGGGCGGTTATGGTTTTGCCCTTAAAGGGCCCCAGCATGACGAAGCCTGGTTAATCTTTATCGATCAAGTCCATAAAGAGCTCCCAACCTTTGAGGATAAAGCGGCCGCGCTAAAGTGGTTTCCTCTCATCCGTACTTGGTTCAATGCCGTCGGGCTGTGCAAGTTACCCTGGATCGATGTGCGACATCCTGAGGCGGCGAATGGAAATAACCCTGCACAGAATCAACCGACTCTGCAATACTATGTCCAGTATCTAAATGCCACGGTGGGCTGTAACAAGACACTACAAGATGTCTTAGACGATTCAGAGCGTCTCCAAATACTGCAGAAATTAATCAATCTTCGACAGGGCAAAGGAACAAGATCAAGTGACCTCATCCCCCTCAGGGCAATGGGTCCAGCATACTTGGACGAATATGAGACGAGAACCGACTATTATGATACGTGGTTAAAGGAGCAAATCGGTAAAGAGAAATTTCCAGATGCGAAGGAAGATAGACACGGACTCATCATTGATTTACGAAAGAAGGCTTATCAGAGTCTATGCGATGTGGTCTACAAAGAGAAGGGTTATAACTCAGACGCCGTGCCCTTGCCCGAGACGGTGAAGAAGTTTGACCTGCTGGATGATCGGGCCCTAGCCCTGCTGAATGAATTCGGCCTGTCCGGGGAAGAGAGGGTGGTGTCGAACTAATTAACATGGAGTGATGGAGTAAGGTAGTACTGGAGTAATGGTTATGATGATCAGAAAAGGTTGTTCTACTATTTCTCTCATTCCAATACTCCAACACTTTAATACTCCAGTACTTTAATCGTGAGCAAAGCGAGTTAGTTTTTTATGGTTGTCTCTGTTAGTTTTAATGGAGTTCAACGCAAGGTGACGAGTACGGATCAAATTCAGGTGTCTGTTTCGGAAAGGACGTGTGTCAATGATGTGCTGAGATTTATCCGAGAGTGCTATCCAAACATAGTCATTAACAAAGATGCCGTCCTTGTTACGATAAACAGTGAAATATCTGATCTGGATCAGGTTCTCAAAGCTAATGATCAGATCTGTTTTATTCCCCATATAGGTGGTGGCTAAGACAGATAACTCTCACGCCTATACCTAATGTTCTTTTCATCTCGGGAATCTATTCGCAACCTTTAAGCGCAATACTTATGATATTCTATCTTCACCTGCCCACGCCTTCACGCGGACTCCATCTTGGCGGCCGAAAGGCTACTTCGGCGTAGCAGGGTGCCGCACGCCGCGCCGTCGCCATAGCGGCTTTGGCGCGCCCGTCCTCTCCATCCACCGCAGTAGCCCTGCTACGGAGGATGGATCGAAGACTTGGCGTGGGGATCTTCATCATTGCTTGAATGATTCTGGGATTGGATTGATTCGTTATGCCTTACGAACATGAAAAGCAGGTTGCGTTTGAGGCAGCCCTCTCTGCAGCAAAACTCTGTGAGCAAGTGCGCCAAGAAATGGGCCCTGAGGCCATGGAAAAGAAGGACGGCACACCAGTCACTGTGGCCGATTTCGGTTCCCAAGCTTTGATCTGCCGTACGATAGCAAACGCCTTTCCAGCGGATCAGATCGTGGCGGAAGAGGATGGTACAACACTTGGTGGACCGCGGATGACCGGTGCCCTGAAGAAGATCACAGAATATGTTCAAAACATTATGTCCGATGCCACACAGGAAGCCGTGATTGACTGGATAAATCGAGGCAATGGGGATGTGGGACCTCGTTATTGGGCCATAGATCCCATTGATGGGACAAAGGGATTTCTGAGGGGAGACCAATACGCTGTGGCCGTCGCGCTCGTTGAGCAAGGAGAGGTGAAGCTGGGGATCCTGGCATGTCCCTCGCTCTGCATCAATCCGGGAGACAAGGGTGGGGAGGAGGGTGTCCTGTTTTTGGCCCTTCGCGGCCAGGGAGCGAGCATGTTTCCAATGAACGGCGGTCCATTCACTCCCATACATGTGGCTGACCCTGACCAGAATCCCAATCTACCTCTAGTGGAAAGCGTTGAAACGACTCACTGTGACCATCATCAACAGCATGCGGTGTGCAAGGCGGTTGGTGTTAAGGTTCCACCTTTGCGGGTGGATGGCCAGGGCAAGTATGGTATAGTGGCGCGTGGAGAAGCCGCCCTTTACCTACGCTTTCCGTCTGCTGAAGCCGCACCCTATCTGGAGAAAATCTGGGACCACGCCGCTGGGGCGATTATTGTGGAAGAGGCAGGTGGGCGTGTCACGGACATGCAAGGTGGTGTTTTGGACTTCTCCCGGGGCCCAGACATGGTGGGCAACCCAGGAATTATCGCAGGTAATCTATCAATTCATGAGAAGGTACTTGAAGTTTTGAGGCTAAATAGCTGTTAATAGGTTTTTTTGGATGGATAAAGAGGAAAGGAGGAGGATCTGAGTATGGCAGACAAGGTTATCATTTTTGGCAAGGCGGGTTGACCCTTTACGGACAAGGCCAGGTCGGCCTACGGTGAAAAGGCGCAATACGTGGACGTGAAGGCAGAGAGCGATAGGCTTGATGAGATGCTCGAATATTCTGGCGGCGTGCGCAAGGTCCCGGTGATTGTGCAAGGCGAGAAAGTGACTGTTGGGTATGGAGGGACATGAGGGGTTTGATGGCTCACCGTCGGTGATTTGCCTTCAAGATCTCTAGTGTGCTTATAGCTACCGCTAAAAACCTCCCTTTCCGCCCTCAGGAGGGGAAGAGGGGAAAGTTTCACCACGGATCACCCTCAATTTGGCATCAATGAGTTGTTTGTGGGTGAGATGTAGCAGCTTGGCCAATTTGTGCAAGAGATAATCTTCATACTTATCCAGTTTCCCGTCCGTATATGCAATTTCCCAGACCGTTTCGATAATCCGAATTTTCTCCCCAATGGAATAATTGCGGTTAATAAGGTTCGTGAACCGCCAAAGGTCTACACTCCCGCGCAATTCTTCATTCGAGGCCTTGATGAGTTCCTCAGCATAGGCACCGGACAACTGATAGTCCTTTTTGAGTCTGGCAACTATACTCTTTCGTTCTGCCACACTGAACTCACCATCTATACTGGCCATCTCAAGCAAGAGGGCGCAGGTGGCTATGCGAATGTCATGAGATGGGTCTTCGTCCTGATCCCCTTTACCCTTCGGGGTTTTGCCAAAAAATCTTTTTACCAGATCGATCATTTTTTTAGCTTCTTTATGTTATTCGTTATTCCGCCCTTGGCTTTTCTTTGATATGGGAGATGGCATCTGTCAGTCTTTTTAAGACCTTCTCTTTTCCAAGGACCTCCATGACCTCAAAAAGGCCCGGACTTGCTGTCTTCCCGGTGAGGGCGACCCTCAGCGGCTGGGCGATCTTTCCCAGTTTAATCTGTTGCTCCTCAAGAAAGCCCAAGAAAAGAGTTTCCAGCCCCTTTTGGGTAAAATCGTCTGTTTTTTCAAGCCGTTCTTTGATTTCCTCCAAAAGTTTCATGACGCTTGTTTTCAGGAATTTCTTATCCCCCTTCTCTTCATAGGCTATATCATCCTGGAAGTAAAAGCTTGCACCTTCCGCCATCTCAACAAGGGTTCTGCTTCGCATCTTGAGGGTCTCCACGGCCTGAAAAACCTTTTGCTCATCCACGTCCTTGTGCCCCAATTTCTCCAAGAAGGGGATCAACGCCATCGCCAAATCTGGGCTTTTAGATTCCCTGATATACTGGGCATTCAGATCAAGCAGCTTCTCCGCATTGAAAATACCAGCCGATTTACCCACATTTTCCAGGGAAAACTTCGCAATGAGCTCCTCAATAGTAAACTTCTCCTGATCTCCATATGACCAGCCCAGCCTGGCCAGTGCGTTTAGAAGGGCTTGGGCGAGATAGCCCATATCCCTATATGCAAGCACGGAAGTGGCTCCATGGCGTTTGCTCAGTCTTGTTTTGTCTTGTCCCAGGATCATGGGAACATGGGCGTATTGGGGTACGGTCTCACCGAGCGCTTGATAGATCTGCATTTGACGCGGGGTGTTGTTTACATGGTCGTCTCCCCTGATCACATGGGTGACTCCCATCGCCACATCATCGGCCACGACGGCCATGTGATAGGTGGGACTCCCGTCTGAGCGCCTCAGGATGAGATCGTCAAGCTCGTCGTTTTTAAAGCTGATGGGGCCTTTGACCAGGTCTTTGAAACTGGTGCTTCCTGTTGGGAGGGATTTTAGTCTCACCACCGAACCGGGTGCTGGGCCGAGCCCCAGTTCCCGGCATTTACCGTCATATCTGGGTTTGAGCCCTTTGGACTTTGCCACGTCACGCTTTCTGTCCAGTTCTTCTGGGGTGCAGTGGCAGTAGTAGGCCTTACCAGAGGACAAGAGCCGTTCAATGAATTGCTCGTAAATAAGGTGTCTTTGTGACTGGAAATAGGGCCCTTCGTCCCAGTCAAGACCGAGCCACTGCAGGGATTCAAGGATCCCTCTGGTGGCTTCATCGGTGGACCTGGCCTTATCCGTGTCTTCGATTCTGACAATGAATTTACCCCCTCTCTGCCTGGCAAAGAGCCAGTTGAAAAGGGCGGTTCTGGCGCCTCCAATATGGAGATAGCCCGTAGGGCTTGGTGGGAAGCGGGTAACGACGGTTTCTTGTGACATGGACAGGAAATGGCCTCCACAGATACATGGGACAAATAATCGATGGAGTTTAGCACAGGGCAAGAGGGGAAACAAGTACACCGGCTCACCCCTTGTGCCTTTCAGGTCAATTCTCTATACTGGGCAGTCACAGTGGAGTAAACAATTTCGAAAGTTCTTTATGTCCATGGAATTTCCCAAGAAAATTGAGGTGGTGGCTTACTCAGGCTACAAGGCGAACGAAAGGCCGCTCTATTTCGTCCTGGATGAAGAGAAATTGGAGGTGAAAAACACCATCGACAAATGGTATGGCGTTGAGCATGATTATTTCAAGGTGCTGGCTGATGATGGGAGGGTCTATTTGCTGAAGTGGCACCGTACCCTCGACCTGTGGTTTGTGGAAAGGGTTCTGGAGAGGCTGGGGAAGCAATAGGTTCTAGTTGTCCTCGCCTAGAAATAATAGAATATTAGGTTCTGGCGATGCAGAACATCATGCTTTATTTTTTTCAAATTAGCCCGCTATTCCGGTATACCACCCTTCCAGCCCCGGAAAAGGTCTAGAGTCTTTGACCGCTATTCTGTCGTGTAGACCCAGCTGTAGTTGATGGGCCTTATCTCAAATGATTCGCCTTTTGGGTGAAGGAATTCATCCCTGAGCTTCACCCAATTATAGGCGGGTTGGAGTTCCCTGATTTTGCCGTCTTCCGGTGGCTTTGAATAAGGCGTATACCCATACACCGCTTCCGAAATTCCCACATAATAATCCACAGCAGGATAGAGATAGGCAGATTTGAAGGTCTCTGAATCCATAGCCTCTCTTTGGGCGAGGGCTGAAATCTCTTCATCTGTGAGCTTGATGAGGAAGAACCTTGAGACCCCTCTTTCCGAGTATTTGATCATGGAACGGGATTCCGCTGAGGAAACGAATACGGTGGAGATAAGATCCAGTTTCCTCAAGAGCTGCGAGGCAACAAGGCCGGCCGTTCGTCTCCCCCCCACACTATGATGGCAACCATAATATTCAAAAAGTTTGTTCTGGAGAATGCGGGCCCCCTCTTCCCCGTTCTCGTACAGATTGTTCTGAATATATCTGAGCCATTTGGCGAGATCCTCGGCTGCATCCGCAATGGGCCAGTCAATTTTGACGTGAAAGTGAGTGAGGGCGTATCTGTTCTTCTTCTTTACCGAAGGGTCTTGTTGAATGAGCAGGGCATAGTCCACGTTTAGGAGGTCTTGAATGAAGTCCAGAAAACGAGGTTTGTCAAAATATCTCAGATTTTGATTGAAATTTTTGTACAAGGAGAAATTGGCCAAGTATTCCACGTTTTTCTTGACCACCCTGTTTTCAGGAAAGAAGCGGATATAATTTCTCAACTCGGGGCTGATTGTCCCTTCGCAAAAGATGACAATGAAGCTATTATACAGCTCCGACTCCTTCTCCATCTTTTTCGATTTGGGCTTGAGTTCGCTTTTGTCCGGGAAACTGTATTCTACCCCGCTTTTTAAGTGGTTATAGAAGGAGTCAATGAGAGAGATCTTCGTTAATCTCATTTCCAGGGCGTCTCTCAAGATTTCATAGAGAGAACGCCGCAATTTTTCATAGTAATTGAGTCTTTCCCTGTATATCCACATAGATCCAGATCTCGAGCAGAATGGACGGTCTCGTTGGGGAGGATTATCCGGTTCGCGAGGCGGATAATTCCTGCCTTGTTAGGCGTTATGAAGCCTGAAATTTTTTATAGTATATATAAGTATGGTGCTGTAAGTGTCAATAAAAAAAGGGAAAATCTGACATCCTTGTGGCTTGGAGAAGATTTTATGCGGTGGATTTGGCCGGAGGGGCGTCAATTAATTTCTTGACAAAATAGATATGGAATATATACTTGTTAGTTTAATTTATCTTTAGTAAGATTTAAATTGATTGTTCTTTAATAGGTTTGTTCCCCATGATTGTTGACTTGAGAACCATTCCTGAGGGGGCCCGCCGTTTTCAGTTCGTTCTGGCAGAGGATTGGTGGCGTTCTGAGCTCCAGAAGGATCAAATCTTAGGATTAGATGCCCCCTTTCAGGTTAACCTGGAGATTTATAAAGCCGGAGATAAATACGTACTTGATGGCGAGTTGCGCGGTGGACTCCAGATTGCGTGTGACAGATGCCTTGAGGCGTATCATCGGGAATTGAGAACCACTTTTAGGGCGTACCTTGCTCTCCCGTTGCCAGAGCAGGATGACACAGAAATCGAATTGGCAGAAAAGGATCTGGAGGTGGATTTCATCAGAGGGGAGGAGATTGAGTTGGATGAGATCATTCGAGAACAGATCTATTTATCCCTGCCCATGAAGTCCCTTTGCAGTAAGAATTGTCTGGGACTATGTCCCACCTGTGGTAGCAATTTAAATGCAGGGAATTGTCGGTGTCACCGGGAGCAAGGGCATCCTGCTTTCTTGAAGCTCCAAAATCTGAAAATAGAAGGAGAATAGACTCGGGATATGGCTGTACCAAAAAAGAAGAAATCCAGATCAAGACGAGACATGCGGCGATCTCATGACCATGTCAAGATGCCCAACATATCTCTTTGTCCCCAGTGCCATGAACCCGTATTGCCCCATCACGTTTGCCCCCACTGTGGCTCTTATAAGGGCAAGACCATCGTCAAGACAGAGGAGACCTAAGGGGAGCATTCCCCTGGAGGCCATGGGGCGGGAAAGTTCTGTGAGATTACCTATTCAGGGTGCGCTCGATACAATCTCAGAGTCGGGACGAGAAACGGCAATTGAAAAGACTTAAGGAGAAGCATGGATAATTCGGGAAGGGTCGTGGCTATCACCGGGGGATCCAGAGGCATTGGACGAGCAGTGGCCCTAAGATTTGCCGAAGAAAAGGCCAAGATCGTTATTGTACACTATGATCCTGACGAATCGGCAGCCGAAGATACGCTAAATTTGATAAAAGAACGGGGCGTTGAGGCTGAAAGTCACAAATTGGATGTTTCCAGGTACCAGGATGTGGATGTTCTATTTCAAGACATCCTTTCCAGGTTTGAGAAGGTGGACGTGCTGGTGAATAATGCGGGGATCACAAGAGATACCCTATTGATGAGGATGTCTGAGGATGATTGGGATGCGGTGATGCGGGTTAATCTAAAGAGCGTTTTTAACTGTACCCATGCCGTCATCCGGCCGATGATCAAGCAAAGAGGTGGCCGTATCGTCAACATAGCGTCTGTGGTGGGACGAATCGGCAATGTGGGGCAAGCCAACTATGCTGCTTCCAAGGCTGGAATAATAGGATTTACCAAGACAGTTGCCCGGGAGGTGGCTGCAAGGGGAATCACTGTGAATGCGGTGGCGCCCGGTTTTATAGACACAGAAATGACCGCGTCCCTGACTGACAAAGTGAGAGAATCATTTCTGCGGCAGATTCCTTTGGGCAGAGCAGGGCGACCTGAGGATGTGGCCGAGGCGGTTTACTGGCTGTGTTCCCCTTCCGCCGGCTACATTACAGGGCAGACCGTTCATGTGAATGGTGGAATGTTCATGTGAGAAAAGAGATTTTTCCAAGAAAACCCTTTTTGTCCTGTGCCTTGGCAAAATCTCCAGAGCCAAGGCTTGGAAGTTGGACCAGCCTCAGGGTGTGGTTCCTGAAGGCGAGCGCGAAGAAGCTGGAGAGCCAAACATGGCGTGAAGGTGCTGGGGTATGATTTGGCAAGATCAGACCTTAGTCCTTCGATTCATAAGTTCGATGACGAACTTATTCAGCCTTAGGCTGAGCCTTTCGGCAGTGAGCCCCTCGATGAACTCAGGGTTTCGAGTAGGGTCGGGAAACTCAAGGCCGAATTACTCAGTCGAAGGCCTCAGGACTAAGTGCTGAGTGAGCTGGAAGTTTTATTGCAATATCTAAGAATACGTCACAGTATTTGCGAACTGAAGCACTTAGCAAATGATCCGCCCAATTAGCCATACCAAGATGACTTGCCCCGTTGGAGAACCAAGAAAAAGGAGGGCCCTTGGAGAATCGGCTAACGGTTGGCATGCAGCGCGACGCCGGAGATGGGGTTTTTAGAAATTGAACAAAACTGAATAATAATGAGGAGGTAAAGGTTCATGGCGGACATTGAGGAAAAAGTGAAAGAGATTATCTGCGAGCAGTTGAATGTATCTGCAGAAGACGTGGTCCCCGAAGCTTCTTTTGTGGACGATTTGGGGGCTGACTCTCTGGACCAAGTGGAATTGATTATGGCCATGGAGGAGGAGTTCGATATTTCCATCCCCGACGAGGACGCTGAAAAAATCGCCACCGTCAAAGATGCCATAGATTACATCAAGAAGGCCTCAGGCGCATAGTAATTCCAAGGCCATGGCAGCGAAGGCCCCATTGGAAAAAGGAGTAAGGTGAAATGAGTAGGAGGGTCGTAGTTACAGGGCTGGGAATGGTGAGTCCTCTTGGTATCGGTATTGAGAAAAACTGGGAGATGGTGTGCGCCGGTAAGTCTGGCATAGGCCCCATAACCAAGTTCGATGTATCTCAATTCCCCGCCCAAATCGCCGGTGAAGTTCTGGATTTCAAGTCCGAAGACTTCATGGATAAGCAGCAG
>CP070840.1:3878457-3882049 GCA_020342025.1 Deltaproteobacteria bacterium | reverse complement strand
TGCCCGGCTTGCGCATGTGGGGATGTGAGCTTTCTGGGGCCTGAGAAGCTAAAGGAGAAGTTCATTGGGGATGAGAAGGAGATTGAAATCCTCTGCCCCATGTGCGGGACCAAGCACAAGGGCACCGTGGAAGAAGAGGACGCAGATTAGCATGGCCTCAGATCTTAAACATTTTGATGCTTTTCCAGTTGGAGGATAGAAATGGGTAAAGCGCTTGTCGTGTATACGACCAGAACCGGCGAGACCAAAGATATCGCCGATCTCATCGCCGAAGGGATCCGTATGAGTGGTGCTGAGGCGGACGTTGTAAATTCTACCCAGATCAAGAAGGAAGAGGAACTTGCAGGGTATGACGCCTATGTCTTTGGATCTGCCACCTACCACGGCCAGATGATGCAGGGGATGAAAACTCTGCTTTTCCTGGCTGAAAAAGCGAAACTGGAAGGGAAAATAGGCGCTTCGTTCGGGGCGTTTGGATGGAGTGGAGAGGCTCCTGATCGCATATACGAGACCATGAAAAATATTTTCAAGATGGAGATGGTGAGGGGGCCGTTGAGATTGAAATCCGCTTCATTGGGGGGCGGTAAAACCATGGCCCAGGATTACGGCAAGGAGATCGGCAAGAAATTGGCCGGGTAAACAATAAATAATCAATGTCTTTAGGAGGTTAACATGACCACACCACAACACTGCCCAGGCTTTGAATCGTACAAGAATCTGAAGTCCTTTGAGTGTAAATGCCCCAACTGCGGGAAAGAGACAGAGATTTTCTCAGACGAATTTGACAAAAAGCATGTCTGTAAAGGATGCGGCCAGGAGATCGATTTCACCAAATGCAGTATAGAAGGGGCCGCCACCACAGATGATGCAAGGTAGGCATACGGAAAAAGGCTGTTTTTCGCTTGAAAAATTTTTCACAATATGTGATACAGTCCCTTCGTGAAGGGTGCAAACGGGAAGAGCGTTTGGCGTTAAAGCTGCATTTTTCTAAGTTTATTCAAGAAAATCCGTATATTATAAAGTTTATGGGCTTAATATAAATCTAGGCAAGTATTTTTCCAATAAGGAGGAAGATAATGGACAACGAGCAAAAGGAAAAGAAAGTAGCCAAAGCTAAGAACGAGCCAGATATTAAAGATTTGACCATTTGTGAAGCGACTGCACAGATGCTGGCAAGGACGAGAAGAGACGGCGTGGAAACCGCCTGGGATCGGGCCGCCAATATGAAGGCGTGTCCCATTGGCGCTGAATCGGCCTGCTGTAAGCATTGTGCTATGGGGCCCTGTCGATTAAACCCCAAAGACCCTTACGGAAAATTGGGGGTCTGTGGCGCAACGGTCGACACAATCCAGTCCAGAAATTTTGCCCGGATGGTGGCCGCTGGAGGTGCTGCCCATACGGACCATGGCATGGTCATGCTGGATGTGTTCAGGGACGTGGTCAATGGAAACATCAAGGACTATACGATCAAAGATCCCCTGAAGCTGGAAGAGGTGGCCAAATCCATTGGAATTGCGGTGGAAGGTCGAGAGTTAAAAGATGTCGCCAAAGACCTTTATGAGGAATTGGAACGCACGTACACCCAGGTGGAGGGTGAAATCCCCTTTACCCAGAGGGTGCCTGAAAAGACCTTAGAGACGTGGCGAAAACATGGGATCGTTCCCCGTGGAGCTATGCGGGAGATCATGGAACTGATGCACCGGACCCATATGGGTGTGGACCAGGACTATGAGAACCTTACCAAACAGTGCAGCAGAACAGCCCTTGCGGACGGTTGGGGCGGATCCATGGTGGCCACCGAGATTTCAGACATCCTCTTTGGTACCCCTACCCCTGTCAGGACAGAGGTGAATATGGGCTGCCTGAAAGAGGACCACGTGAACATCATTATCCATGGCCACGAACCCAATCTTTTCGAGTCCATACTGGACTCGGCAAACGACCCGGTTCTCGTGAAGGCAGCTCAGGATGCCGGCGCGAAGGGAATTAACCTTCTGGGCATGTGTTGTTCCGGCGCTGAGATGCTCTCCCGACATGGGATTCCCCATGCGGGTAACTTTATGTCCACCGAGGCCGTCATGGCCACCGGGGCCGTGGACGCTTTTGGTGTGGATGTCCAGTGCATCAAGCAGGGGTTGGCCAAGGTGGCCGATTGCTATGGGACCAAGCTTTTTACCACCAATCCGAGATGTCATATTGAAGGGGTTCAACATATCGAATTTGAGGAGAGAGACCCTAAGAAATGCACAGACGCCATTGTGCAGAACGCCATTGTGCGATTCAAGAACCGGAACGTGCCCATTGAAATTCCGAACATGAAGAGCATTGGCATCCATGGTTTTTCTCATGAGTACATCAATTACATGCTGGGAGGCACCTTCAGGTCCTCTTATACCCCTTTGAATGACAATATTATCAACGGCAGAATCCGCGGGGTTGCCGGCGTGGTGGGCTGTACCAATCCCAGGGTCAAGCAGGACTGGGTTCACGTGGAACTGGTCAAGGAGTTGATTAGGAACGATGTGCTTGTGGTTCAGACGGGATGTTCCCAGGTGGCCCTGGCCAAATACGGCTTTTATTCTCCTGAAGCGGCCCATCTTGCAGGGCCAGGCCTGAGGGAAGTATGCGAAACCGTGGGCATGCCCCCTGTTCTGGGTTGCGGCTCTTGCGTGGACAACAGTCGGATCCTGATTGCATGCGCCGAGATGGTGCGTGTGGGAGGGCTGGGTGAGTCCATGGCCGACCTCCCGGTGGCGGGTGCCGCCCCTGAATGGTACAGTGAAAAGGCGGTCTGCATCGGGCAGTATTTTGTCGCCTCAGGCGTCTACACGATTTTTGGGGTCACCTTTCCCATCATGAAGGAGACCAAGTTCCATCAGCTTCTTACAACAGGTCTGGAGGAACTGGGATTTGGGAAATGGGGATTTGCTGTGGATCCCCATGAGATGGCCCAAATGATGATCGCCCATATTGACAAGAAGAGAAAGGCCCTTGGCATTGACAAGGCCAGAGAGAGGGTGTTGTTTGATATGGCGGCCAGACGAGAAATCGAAGCGGCTTAATTTAGAACACTTTAATGGCCCCAATGCCTTCCCCTTGATGGGGGAAAGGGATTGGGGCCTTGGAATTTACTATGAAAGTAAGAATTGATTATGACCTGTGCATGGGCGATCGCAATTGCAACAAGGTCTGCCCCGAAGTCTTTGAATATGATGAAGACCAACTTATCTCCAAGGTCTTGGTGGACGTTGTCCCGGAGCCCTTGGAAGAGAAGGTCCGTCAGGCTGCCAGAGAGTGCGCACCCGGAGCCATCATCGTGGAAGAAGAATAGGCTATGCTCCAGGTATCTATCTAGAGTCTCGCCATATTATTTGCCCGTCAAGGTAGAAATTTAGAACCTTGAGTTACTCTGCTGGGAAATTCCTCTAATCCAGTGCATATTAGTACGCCATTCTAAACCCATCAAAGGCCCCAACGATCGATGATCAAATCCGCCCGCCAATATCACGATCATACCAGTTACCAACGGGATAGAATGACACCCCACTATCTTGACTGGCAAAACCAACCCAGCGTTTTCAAGGACTACCCG
>CP070840.1:3868448-3878357 GCA_020342025.1 Deltaproteobacteria bacterium | reverse complement strand
GTTTCGGTGGCCACGAACCTCAACGACCCCGGGCGCCTCCAGTGCCATGGCAACAACGGCCTTAGCAAGCTCTGCGTAAGCCTTCTGGTCTTTGCCCGGCAACAACTCAAAATACATGGCTATCTCAATCACGGGATCCACCTCCTTTCAAATGTGAAATGCTCGGAAGGTCATCCATTGTAGAGAGCTCCCGAATCAAAAAAACAAGAGGCCAATATCTTGACCGCCACGTATATCCTGTACTGCATAAATTTTCCAAGGTCTTTTGTCAAATTCTTGTACCAGAGAAAGCACGAAAGTTACAGACCGAAATCAAGCCTGATCCGTTTAACGACTTTCTTCGAAACTTGCTCGAAGCAGTCCTCATGGATAAAGGGACGAGACGGGTTCTACCAGAAAGCCTCATGAGAAAATATGTCGATTTTCGTTGAAAAATATATTGCATATGATATATTAAATGGTGTATTTTACTCGGCGCGTGCGCTCTCGTTTCCCTAACTTCCTCTGGGAGAATCCCAGAAAGGCAGGGTTTGAAAATGACCGATTCAAAGAAGCCCACTCTAGCCCTCTTTTATTGCCAGAACACACCTGCTTGCGGTGAACCGGAAAGGCACTCTCTGGAGAAACTGCACGGGACATCATTACGCCTCTTCCCTATTCCATGCAGTGGGAGGTTGGAGCCCCTCCACCTCCTAAGAGCGTTGGAAGAATATGCCGATGCAGCCCATGTCATTGCCTGCCCGGAAGGCGCCTGCCGGTATTTTGAAGGAAACCGGAGGGCAGAAAAACGGGTGGAAAGGACCCAGTGGATCATCGGGAGTATCGGCCTTGAGAAAGAACGTGTTGGGATCACCATCAGATCGAAAGATGATGGAAGGTCTTTGGCAGAATTGGCAGAGGTGATTATGGCGATGACTTCCAAGTTGGGCCCTTCACCTGTGCATCACCCCCCATCCTCTTCGTCCTCATCCCTATAAGCCCTTTTCTTCATTAACCCTCTTATGAATCCGTATATCATCGCCATGGCAGCCAAGAAAAAAAGGATCTCATAAAGGTGGTTTATCAGATAGGTTACCCAAGTGATCCTTCTCCTCAGATGGTGATGCCATCTTGACTCAAGTTCGTCCAAGGAAATTGATAGGCCCCGCACTAGAGCCTCATCCATCTCAGCACCCTCTTCCAGATAATTCAGCACCGAGAGGACGGCCTCTTTACCAAATGAACTTATCATATACTCCACTACACTCTTGCTTTCCTCATAGGCGAGCACAAGATATCTTTCATCACGCGGAAACCGGCCTGTAAGGGCCCTGATGCTTATATACCGACCTGAAAGGATAGCCTCATCCAAAACGGATCGCTTCTGAGTCATAATGATCTCTGATATACCATCACTCACCCATTGGCAGATCCCTTCATCAAGCCATTTTGGCAGGGTCGCCTCCTTAATGTGATTATAGAGTAAAAGGTGGCACAATTCATGTTTCATGGTGGTCTCGATGGAGAAGGGGTCCGTACGCGTCTTTGAATAATCGATCACCATCAGATTCTTCTCCGGGATGGCAAAGGCCACGATGAGATTTGTCCCAGCCATCCTCTGAAACCTCTCGCTCTCTTTAACCAGCAGGACCGTTGGTCTGAAATTCACAGGCCTTGCAAGCGTATTTTCAAGCTCCTTCTTGAGTGCTGGATAGAGTGTCGCCGCCTGTTCGGCGGCAACTCTGAGGGGCTCGTCAAAAAGAACAATGACTCCCTTTTCCCCAAGTGTTCCCCTCTGCGCGGCGTGGAGGAACCCATGAAACATCATGAAAAGGAATACTGTGAAAATGAAAACTATTCTGTTGCCCATTCTTAGACTACTCATATCACGATTGAAGCTACCCCCTTTCCATCCTCCGTAGCCCGTCCATCCTCCTTAGCATAGCACCCGCCTTCGCCAAGGCTTCGGCGAGGCGAATAAAAAACCCCCATCAGGCAAGTATATTCCTGATGGGGGCCTTACGCAAACGTTTGCGATTCTTGTTACTTTACTGCAGCCTTCAGAGCCTTACCAGCCACAAATTTAGGAACTTTCTTTGCCTTGATTTTGATCTCTTCCCCGGTCTGTGGATTCCTCCCCTTTCTGGCCTTCCTTTTGTCCACTTTGAATGTTCCGAAGCCCACCAGTGTAACCGTGTCTTTCTTTTTCAATGCCTTGGTGATGGTGGAGAAAACACAATCCACCGCGGCCTGGGCTTCCTTCTTCGTGTTAACCACCTTGGCCACTTGATTAACCAGATCTCCCTTATTCATGTCCTCCTTCCTCCTTTCTCCTAAATGGTTCGCGGGTTAGATGGAAAAATTTGGTGGCACCATAATAGATCTAAACACAAATTTCAAGAATAAAATGATCAAAAAATCGTTTTCAGCCCTGATTTTTCTATATTCTTGGGCTTTCAGGGTTCAGTTTGTATAGAAAGGTATGGTCGGCATGAACCTGCTTGTGTATTGGAAGAATTACTGTTAAAAAGATTGTGAAGGATGACACAAACCCAATTGTTTAGTAAACGCTATGACCATAGATATCAAAGCGAAATATCTGGGAGCCATGGTGGGCAGTGCCCTTGGGGACGCCATTGGTGAGCTCGCCTTCATGGTCCCCCAGAGAGACCGCCTCTCTTCCAAGCTCGATAGCGTTTCCCAATTCCGTTACACGGATGACACGGCCATGGCCATTGGCCTCGCCCAATCGATCATTAAGGCAAAAGGCATTGATCAGCAAGATCTGGGCGCTACCTTCAGTGCCAACTTTCAGCGCGAGCCGTGGCGGGGTTACGCCTCTGGACCCCCTACCATCTTCTCCATCGTTGGAAACTTGGGAATATCCTATCCTGAAGCGGCCCGTATGATGTTTGGAGGGAGCGGCTCTCTGGGCAATGGGGCAGCCATGAGGATTGTTCCTCTGGGCCTCGTCTTTCGCCGGGCCTCAGACCTTTACAATCTGGCCTCTCTTTCAGCCGAGGTCACCCACGCCCATCCGGTGGGGATAGATGGTGCGGCAATACAGGCGCGGGCCGTTGCCAACGCGGTAGAGCTGGATTCCCAAAAAGAGTTTCCCGTGGAAGGATTCCTCAAAACGCTCATTGACTTTGCCCGGACGCCTGAGATTGAGACGAAGATGAAGCGTATCCAAAACCTGCTTACCGAAGAGGTTTCCCCTAACGTTGCGGCAGATGAACTGGGACGGAGCGTTGCTGTGCATGAGTCCATGCCATTTGCCATCTATAGTTTTCTGAAGTATCCAAAATCCTTTGAGGCGTGTCTCTTTTGTTCCATCTTGCACGGCGGGGACAGGGACACGCTGGGGGCCATGGCCTGTGCCATTTCCGGCGCCTATTTAGGCGTTGAGGCCATTCCACGGGGTTGGCGCAAGAAGCTGGAAAACCGCGCCTTTATTGAGGATCTGGCTTCAGAATTGTTTAGCATGAACTAAACGTCTTACCCTCCGTGTCCTCGCCCCGTCGCATAGCGGCTTTGCCGCGACCGTGCCTCTGTGGTGAGGGCAAGAATAGGGCTTGCCCAACATGCTACACTGTGGTAACTAGATGATAGTCAGTACCGATAGGTTTGAGTATGGATGAAAAGACCGCAAGACTGAAAAAAGAAAAACTGATCCGTCATCTCAAAGAACTGGATTCTCTACTAGTCGCCTTTTCTGGGGGTGTGGATAGCACCTTCTTGCTGACCCTGGCCCATGAAACTCTGGGAAACAAAGTTTTGGCGGTCACAGAGAGTTCCTCCACATATCCTTCCAGAGAACGCAAGGAGGCGATCCGGTTTGCTGAGGAGAAGGGCATTGCCCACGTGGTTTTCCAATCAGATGAAACCACTATTCCCGGGTTTGCATCCAATGCCTCGGACAGATGCTATCACTGCAAGAAATCCCTTTCTCAAGAACTTGTAAAAATCGCAGGAGAAAGGGGCATAGAACATGTGGCCTATGCGACCAATCTGGATGACCTGAGTGATTACCGTCCTGGATTGAAGGCGGCAGATGAAATGGGGATTATGGCCCCGCTTGTGGAAGCCCAATTGAACAAGGAAGAGATCCGTTTTCTCTCTAAGGAGATGGGGCTTACCACGTGGGACAAACCGGCCATGGCTTGTCTGGCTTCAAGGATTCCCTACGGGGATGCCATAACGGACAAGAAACTGAAGATGGTTGAAGAAGCGGAAGAGTATCTGGCAAGAAGAGGTTTTAGGCAATACCGGGTCAGACATCATGGATCTGTGGCGAGGATAGAAGTTGACGCCTCACAGATAGAGATGATCAATGAAGCAAATTTGAGGAAAGACCTTGTGGAGAAATTCAAAGAGATAGGGTTTCTCCACGTGGCCGTTGACCTGGAAGGATATGTCACAGGAAGCATGAACAGAGCCCTGGAGATAGAAGACTGAGTGTCATTTAAGGAACTGAGGCGGATTTCTGGTCCTTGCTATGAAGACAAAGCATGCTGCCTATAATTCCCAAATCCAAAACCCCAATTTCAAAAAAATCAGAAATGTAAATATTCAAAACTCTGAGCAGCTAGAGAGGAAGTCGGCCTGAGTAGGACACCTCGATTTTGAAAATTTGGCATTTGTACATTTGGATTTCTTTGGGATTTGGATATTGGGATTTTGGAATTCTTGAGGTTTTTGATTTTTCTTTCAAACTAAAGTCGCATTAGAAAGGGACTGATTTATGAGTTATAAAATCCTTCTAAAGGATGCCTTTAAAGGTTATACCTTGGATCAGGATAAGATATGCACGCCAGAAGAGACGGTGCAGCGGTTCAAGGAAAAACTGAAAAAGGTGGACCTGGATATTCTAGAGAAGACCATGAGAATCGATAATGGCCGGCTCGGTATTCCGGTTTATTTTAGCTTTTGCGGTAAGGACGCCCTGGAAACCATAGGAACCAAAAAACAGATGGGCAAGGGTGGCACGCCCCATCAGTCAGAGGCCAGCGCGGTCATGGAGTTGGCCGAGAGATTTAGCTTTTTCACGTTTTGCAAGAATCCTAAGAACTTCTTTACGGAAGAATACCGAAATTTGAAAGACCCTGCCTTACCCTTTGAATCCATTGTCAAGTCCGTACACGACGAGTCTGATGAACTGGATGTGGCCAAAGAGGTTTTCTCAAGACTCCCTCTCAAATGGACTTGGGCCTACAACTTGACCCGCCAAGAGGAGATTCTCGTCCCATTCAACTGGTTCTATATGATTAATGAGTTCAATGGTCCTTCAGCAGGAAACTGCGTGGAAGAGGCCCTCAGTCAGGGGATCTGTGAGATCGTGGAAAGGCACGTCTCATCTGTGGTGAGCCGTAACAAACTAAAAACACCCGCCATTAATATCAGCGCCATAACCGATCCCTTGGTCCTGGAGATGATGGGCAAATACGAGAGGATAGGCGTCAAGTTGTTCATAACCGATTTTTCTTTAGACACGGGCATTCCCAGTGTAGGTGTCCTTGCCTACGACCCCACTACGTTCCCGGATAAGAGCGAAATTGTCTGGACAGCAGGGACAACGCCCGATCCACAGAAGGCTTTGAGTCGCGCCCTCACTGAGGTGGCACAACTGGCGGGAGACTTCAACACCAACGCCAACTATGTGGCCAGCGGACTACCCAAGTTCAAGAATCTTGAAGAGGCGGAATACGTTACCCGCCCTGAAGCCTTTATAGACATTACGGCGCTGCCCGACCTTTCCAATGACAACATCGGAGTGGAGGTGGAAAATTGTATCTCAGCGCTATCTCGCACAGGCATGGAGGCCATTGTGCTCAATACCATGCATTCGAAGCTGGAAATTCCTGCCTTCTACACGATTATCCCCGGTGCCCATTTCAGGGAACGGGCCGCAAATACCAGTGTGGGCATGTTCTCTGCCAAGCTCATTGCGGAGAGCGGCCTCCCTGGGTGGGCAATCACTGAGCTAAATAAAATTGATGGGCTCATGCCTGGAAAATATTACGTCAGATTTTTCTTAGGGACCTCCCATCTGGCCATAAATGAACAGGCCCAGGCCCTGAAGTATTTTGAAGAGGCTTTAAATCTTATTCCCAATAAAGAGGACATTCCCAGCATTTATTCATATATGGGGGTTTGCTTGAAGGACCTGGCCCAATACAAAGAGGCCATCAGAACCCTTGAAAAGGGAGA
This sequence comes from Deltaproteobacteria bacterium, assembly GCA_020342025.1. Next base: position 3,872,168 of record CP070840.1, on the reverse strand, counting down.
AGAACATGACAGTGAGCGGACGGATATCCACAATCTTATGGGCTACTGCTATTTCAAGTTGAAAGAGCATGAGAAGGCGATACAGTGCTTCCGAAAGGTGCTCCAGTTGGATCCCAGCTCTGCCATCGACTATGCAAACATTGCTTCCAATTACCGGGATATGGGCGACAAAGACAATGCCATCCGTTACTATGAATTTGCCCTAGCACTGGACCCCTCCATAGATTTCGCGAAGACGAATTTAGAGGCATTACAAGGCCAAGACATTGGAGTGTCGGAGTAATAGCGTACTGGTCTCCGCCCTGACCTGTTCAATAAACCCCTTGTTTTTTTCCATAGGAGTCTATACGCTTGCGGTCGATTTACGGAGGTAAAACCATTTGCATTTTCCTGTCTCAGGGGTCGGTGTCTTTCCGGCTATCCCCATCTTCGTTGCGTTTGTTATCTCCTTCTTCACATCCATGGGCGGGGTATCTGGTGCCTTCCTGCTTCTCCCTTTCCAAGTGAGCGTGCTCGGGTTTACTACCCCCGCGGTCAGCCCCACCAATCTTGTTTACAATATTGTTGCCATACCAAGCGGGGTCTACAGGTACATTAGAGAGAAAAGGATGGCCTGGCCCCTTGCTTTGGTCAACATTGCTGGCACATTGCCTGGGGTGTTTATCGGCGTCATCTTTAGAATCAAATACCTTCCAGACCCGAAAAACTTCAAATTTTTTGTGGGATGCGTCCTCTTCTATATTGCAGTTAAGCTGCTGTATGATCTCACGCCCAAGGCGGGCGCCCACAAGAAGAAAACCAATGCCCTTGAGGAAAAGTTCAAGGAAAGATCAAAAAAGATCCGAAAACAGCAACAATTGGGGTCAGCCAGCCATGTGGCCGTTAAGACTGTCAGGTTTTCACCCATCAACTACACCTTTCAGTTTTATGGCGAGACCTTCTCTTTTAACCCTACCATCCTCTTTGCTCTTGCCCTTACTGTGGGTATCGTTGGCGGTACCTATGGGATAGGTGGAGGTGCAATTATCGCCCCTTTTCTGATAACGATCTTCAGGCTCCCGATTTACACCATAGCGGGAGCCACGCTACTCGGCACCTTTTTGACCTCAATCTCAGGGGTCGTGTTCTATACCCTCGTCGCCCCCATCTATGCTCATACGGGTCTGGCCACAGCACCTGATTGGAAATTGGGCCTCCTCTTCGGGATAGGGGGTCTGCTCGGGATCTACTCTGGAGCGAGGCTACAAAAATACTTCCCAGCCAAAAGCATCAAGCTGATCCTAGGCCTTGTCATTCTGTTTCTCTCCATAAGGTACATCATCCAGATCTTCTAACGATCTCACTCACGGCCTTTCCCTTTCCATAGGTATGGAGCGTGAGTTGGGCAACCGCCAATGACGAAAATCTAAAGTAGAAATCTGCTCCCTTCTGCGGTTAATATTCTAAAGCAACTGTCGAAAAACCGGTTTCTCAGAGGTTGATGGAAAATGTCCATCCCGCAGGCTTTGTTGCGGGACGAAACTGGGGACCCGCCCGAAGGGTGGGGAGTCCAAGCGAAGCGCGGACAAATCCCGAAGAATGAGGCGTACAGAGAAGTACGCCGCAGTGACTTGCCCTGTTAAATCGGCTTCGCCGTCTAGCGTAGCGAGAACTTAACAGGGCGGGGGATGAGGGGAACGCAGCAGATGGGCGGTTTCCGACAGCCTCAAAGCAAGTCATAACCTTTCGGAATATGCTTTGGGTAATGGCTTACAGGAGTATGTTGGCATGTTGGCTCGTTCCATATTTCATATGGTATCATTTAACTCTACTTCTTTAGTATAGAATCGTGATTTATAGCAGAATACTTCAATTCGGCAGGATTGCAGCTTACTTATCGAATACCTAAATTTGGCTGGCGCTAAAACTGAGCAATTGGCAAACGTAAGCTTCAAAGGGAGATACCTCAAGGATCAAAGTAGGCTACTTGATTTCAGATAATTCTCACTGTTCAAATGGTAGTCGTAGCCGCATCCCTGTTGCGTACCAGGTTGATCCTGACCTGTAGGCTGTTTTATGCCCCAGCTGTCAAGGCGGCATTGACCATCCATCCTACCCCAATTTCGTATCAAATTGATATAGCTATCCAACAAATTACCAATAAGTGGTAATCCTTTTCTCAAGATCCGAGGATTTCTTGCTAAATGAGAGTATTTTATTACACACAGCAAACCCTTGACTTGACAGGGCCTCATAAGGTATTGAATCTTAGGTAAATCCTGAAAGCGTTTGTTCAGCCGTTTCTGGCTCGATTTTTGCTGACCATTATAATATTTGCTCTTTCTAGCCCTCAACTGAACTCGTGTGGGATCCAATAGCTGTTTCTCTGTCGAAACGGATAACCTGAGGGAAAGCAACTTACCGAGAAACCAGTAACCTCCAAAACAGATTCACCCAGAACCAAGAGCGACAACCCAAACCCTAAATTGGCGTTGCTGAACATGAAGTATGGCTTTAGGATGTTTTAGTTAAAGTGCCTCCAATGGATTCGGGGTCCAGACGGAGGCCTTTTATTGTATCGATATACGGGCACCAAGGCAGTTTACCAAACCATTAACATCTAAGGCGGAAAGGGGGGGCCGTCCATGATGCACCATCTGAGGAACTGCGTACCTTTGTCTTTCCTCGCTCTAATGCTTTTCTTCACACCTATCCACAATTCCTTCGTCAATGCCGAGACAATTTACGGGACACCGGGGGATGACAATATAACGGTGCTCGGCGGTACAATCTGGGACGGCATCTTCGGCTATGATGGCGATGACACCATCTTTATAGAAATTATGGGGCAGGTGGCGAGTGACTTTCAGGTTGAGGCAGAGGCCATCGCGACTGCGGAGGCCGTTGCCATTGACGCCGGAAGTGGGGATGACCAGGTTGCCAATAATGGCACCGTCAGCGCAAATGCGGATGCGAATGCCCTGCCTGTGGATGGAACGCCATCCCAAGCAACAGCAAATGCGACCGGAGTCCTTGCTGGAGATGGTGCGGATACGGTCCTCAATTCTTCCACTATGGGCGCTACAGCCACTTCCCATTCGGAGTCAGGTGACATCTCCTTGACTCTCGAAGGGAATGAGCAGTCCCAGACCATGACAACCTCAACAGCGATTGCCGAGGGTATAAGTGGCAGTAACGGTGGGGATGAGATTATCACTAGGGGCGGTACCATACCTGTCAATGCGACGGCCGAGGTGGACAGCACGGACGCCTTGGTAACGATTAGCGTGGCCAATGAAAGCTTGGTGGGCGGTTCGTCATTGAACAATGCGAGCGTCACGGCCGAGGCATTGGCCAAAGGTATCGATGGTGGTGAGGGCGATGACAGGATCGTTAATGATGAGACGGAAGTCAGTGCGAACGCCGTTGGTGATGCGACGGCTGTAGGCGTATCCTTGATGATCTCGGGGAACCTTGAAGGGGACATGAATGGAAAGGCCTTGACTGACTCGAGTGCAACGGCTGATGCGAGGGCCACAGGCATTGACGGTGGCAATGGCAATGACACGATTGAGAACCAAGGGAATATCTCTGCGAACGCGGATTCGAACGCGACGGCGGTGGGTGTGAGCGTCGATATAGGGTTAACCAAAGAGGGAAACGCCTCGGGGGCGGCTCTGAGTGATGCCAGCGTTACGGCGAAGGCAGTAGCTACGGGGATTGATGGTGGGGAGGAGAAAG
>CP070840.1:3861894-3868348 GCA_020342025.1 Deltaproteobacteria bacterium | reverse complement strand
TTTCACTTCAGGAGATGGAGTGGAACTCACGTGACAGACGCTTATGAACCCCGTCAGGTCCGGGAGGAAGCAGCGGTAAATAAGGCAGTCTGTGTCTTGAGCAATTCTACTTCTTTTCTCCGAGTGATGAGTACTTTCTCTTCATGATTCGAAAAAGGATGCACGGCCAAGGTCTCTTTTCAAAATCCCCCAAAACGACTCACATCCCAAATCGCCCATCTCATCATATTCATGGAACTTCCACTTTAGGCCGTATGGACATGGGAAAAGTGCTTCTTGGTGAAGAGGTGGGCCGGCGCACGACAGGAGTCAAATCTGGACGAGCCTATGAAGTGCCATATCTGCAGTTTCCTAGGATATCCAGACATGATCAATTAATTCACGCTGTCTTCACGCGGCAGGGCGGTGTAAGCGAAGCTCCCTATGATACTTTGAATGCCAGTTACACGACCGGCGACAAGCCAGAGTGCGTCGGCAGGAACTTACAAATCATTAAGGGGGCGATAAGGGCAAACCATCTGGTCTTTATGAACCAGATGCATGGGAAGGAGATACTCGCTTTGCGCGGAGAGGCGTTTGAGGGGTTTGGTGAACCAGCCAACGCAGATGCCATGATCACGGACCTACCGCGTGTGGCCCTTATGGTCAAACAGGCAGACTGTCAGGCCGTCCTTCTTCTTGATCCCATAAAAGGGGTGGTCTCCAATGTGCATTGTGGTTGGCGGGGAAATGTTCATAATATCTTGGGTGCAGTGGTGGGTCGGATGAAATCTGAATTCGGGAGCAGGAAAGCAGATTTGCTGGCCGCTATCGGCCCCTCCCTTGGTCCTTGTTGTGCCGAGTTTGTTCATCATGAGCAAGAGTTCCCTGAGGACTTCAGGCGGTTTATGGTCCGTGAGGGGTATTTTGATTTATGGGAGATCAGCCGCTGGCAGCTTCTGGAGGCTGGAGTTAAAGAGGATCACATCGAGGTGGCAAATATCTGCTCGCGCTGCAGAACCGACATGTTTTTTTCTTACAGGGCCGAGGGAATCACGGGGAGATTTGCCACGGTGGCCATGTTGAAAGGGTAGCAGATCACTGTGACTCGGCCATCCCGATTTCCTCAAGGCGATATCTATTTCCTTGGGGGGCGGTGACCAGATATTTGGGGTTTAACAAGCTAGATGCAGACTCCAAGGGGGTCAGTGGAGTAAACCCCAAATATCTGGCCACTGCGAAGTCCGGTGGAATTTCTTTTGAGATATCGCCTTACGGAAACCGGCATGCCCTCCTCGAAAGCTTGGCAAATAGAAAATCGTGGCATAGCTGTTGAGTGATCTTGTATGAGTTGGTAAAAAATGAGATGGAAGGGTTAGGCCAACGAGTGAATCTACACGCTTTACGGTGATCGTAATGAAAGAGCCTGAAGTGGGTGGACTGGAATTGGTGGGGTATTACCCAGGCGTGGTGGGTAAGATCACTGAAATCCACGCCACCTATTACTATGAAAACTGGGGTTTCGATGTTTCTTTTGAAACGCAAGTTGGAAGAGAGCTCTCAGAATTTTTGAGGGATTTTGAAGAGAACAGGGATGGATTCTGGGTGGCCACAATGGATGGAGAATTCGCCGGAGCTATTGCCATTGACGGGCGCGAGGCAGATGAGAAGGGAGCCCGCCTTCGTTGGTTCATTGTTCCTCCAAAATTCCAGAGTCGAGGGGTAGGGGGCGTATTGATAAAACGTGCGATTGATTTCTGCAGAGAGGCAAATTTCAGAACGGTTTATTTATGGACCTTTGAAGGCCTTGACGAGGCGCGTTCTCTCTATGAACGGGAGGGGTTTCAGCTCTACCAGGAACATGATGTGTATCAATGGGGCCAGGAGATCAAGGAGCAGAAATTCCTGCTAGATCTTTAATGTCTGAATGAGGTGGTGGACTAGGGCGCCCCCTATTCCTATTGACAAAACTTTAAAAAGATATATAAATTAGCTCCGTTTCGCAATCTGCCCGCCATCCGGCAGGCCGCTTGGAAAAATGGAATAGTGGAATAATGGGTTTGAAAGCATTCCTGAGACATAAGAGTTATATTTTCCGCTTCTATTGCCATCATTCCATTATTCCAACATTACAGTTTCGCTTGCACAATACCGTCGAAAGCAAGAAACTAGGATGTCTGGAATCCGCAGAATTTCCCGAACGTTTGTTTACTATCTAAACCATTTCTTACCTAAGGAGGTTTGCCATGCCCAGTTATGACTTCATGTGTGAGAAATGCAAAAAAAAGTTCACCCTCTTCTTATCCATTTCAGAGTATGAGAAGACGAAGTTCAGATGTCCAAAGTGTAAGAGTACAAGGGTCAGACAGCAGATTACACCCTTTCAAGTTGTAACCTCTAAAAAGAGTTGATTTTGCCTATGAAATGCCCCCATTGCAAAGAGGAAATCCCAGGTAAAAGCTGTGCCGAGTGTGGAACCCATGTCCCTCTAGAAAGCCATTACTGCATGCACTGCGGTGCCCATCTTGAGGAAGTGACAGAATCCCCACCTGAGCAGGACGGAGGATTTGACCTTGAAAGTAGAATTCTTTGTCCGGACGGCACCTGTACAGGTATTATTATCAATGGAAAGTGCACTGAGTGTGGAGACGCCTATAAGGAAAGCGAAAAGAAGGGAGATGAGCAGGAATAGATAAGTAAGATTATGTATGAATTAAAGATCATTTCCCAATTTGCTGGAGCCCACCAATTGAGAGATTTTGGTGGGAAGTGCGAGGAATTGCACGGGCATAATTGGAAGATAGAAGTCTATGTAACGGGTAATAAACTGGGTGATGATGGTCTGTTAATTGATTTTGCATTGATTAAGAAGGAAACCGAAAAGGCCCTCGACGAACTGGACCATAAATTCTTGAATGAACTGGAGCCATTCAAAAAGCTCAACCCTTCCTCTGAAAATATTGCCCGCCACATCTATGAGTCCCTTAGCAAAAAACTGAACAATGAAAAGGTGAGGGTCAGCAAAGTAACTGCGTGGGAATCGGACACAGCGTGCGCCACCTTCACACAAACCTGATTTGGCCCTCATGACCTCGGCGATCTCGTGAAAGTTATCACCTTTATACCATCGCGATATGATTCAAAGCGCTTTCCGGGCAAGCCCCTTGCCCCTATTGCAGGCAAGCCCATGATTGAGCACGTATATCAGCGTGCCCTGTCCTGCCCCGATGTCTCGGACGTGATCGTGGCCACCGATGATGAGAGGATTTTCCAGTGTGTTGAAGGTTTCGGGGGGAAGTCCATCATGACCGATGCGAACCACCCCTCTGGCACAGACCGCATCGCTGAGGCCAGTCTGAAGATGAACTTGGGCCGTGATGATCTGATCGTGAATGTTCAGGGAGATCAGCCCATATTTCGCCCTTCTACGATATCAGATATGTTAGCTCCTCTCAGGGAAGATCCGGATATCCCTATGAGCACCCTGAAATACAGGATTACCGACGAGCGAGAGATTGACGATCCGAATCATGTCAAAGTGGTTACTGATAAAGAGGGATTTGCCCTCTTTTTTTCACGTTCTCCCATCCCGTTTTTTCGTGATTCCAGATCCAATCAAGTCTATTACAAGCATCTCGGGTTCTATGCCTATCGTCGGGACTTTCTGACAAAATTCAGCAGCCTCCCAGTGGGAGAGCTGGAATCCTCAGAAAAACTGGAACAGTTGAGGGCCCTTGAATACGGGTTCAGGATCAAGGTGGTGGAAACACCTTTTGATTCTATTGAGGTGGACAGACCGGCAGATATCAAAAGAGTCGAAAAGCTCATGGCAAGCCAATGACCCCAGTGAAATGGGCGCCAGAGGCGCATTTCACGGGGCAAGCAAATGACTTTTTGTGAACCGTGCTTATTTATGTGACTAGGTGCTAGTGGACAATGACCAATGACCAAGATCTGGAAACTACGACCTCCTTCCCCTTCTGCCTCAGATCTTGCCAATGAAACGGGTATCACCCCTTTACAGGCCCAACTCCTCATAAACCGAGGTATCACAGACACCTCCTCTGCATTGTCCTTTTTGACTCCCCGACTCTCAGACCTGACAGATCCCATGCTGTTAAAGGATATGGACATGGCCGTAGAGATGATCGTGGGGGCCATAGAGAACCAGGAAAACATCACCATCTATGGCGACTACGACGCGGATGGAATAACCGCCACGGCCTTGTTGGTTAATTTCTTCTCGAGCCTTGGCATCCAGGTATCCTACTACGTTCCGCACAGATTGACCGAGGGCTACAGCCTTAATTTTGAGGCCGTGGAGAGGATGGCCAGGGATGGAGTAGGGCTGATTGTCACTGTAGATTGCGGCACGACCAATCGGAAGGAAATAGAACGGATTCGAGAAAAGGGAATGAAGATTGTGGTCACGGATCATCACCAGGTCCCAAAAGATTTTGAACCCATCTGTCCGGTTGTCAATCCGCAACGATCAGACTCCTCATTCCCCTTTCAGAACCTTGCGGGGGTGGGGCTTGCATTTTTTTTGGCTGTTGCTGTGAGAGCCGCCTTACGGGAGCAGGGTTGGTTTAGGGACAGGGCAGAGCCTGACTTGAAGGATTATCTTGACCTGGTGGCCCTGGGGACCGTGGCTGATATGGTCCCCCTTCTTGAGCAGAACAGGATATTGGTCAAGTGGGGGATAGAGAGGATAAAGGCCTCCCTATGGCCTGGCATAAAAGCCATCCAGGAGATGGCTGTCTTGAATGGTTCAGGGGTTACGCCTTATGATATCGCTTTCAAGTTTGCTCCGCGCCTAAATGCCCCGGGGAGGATGGGGAGCGCCAAAATAGGCGTAGAGGTCCTGACCACAGCAGATCCTGCCTATGCCAGGGATCTGGTGGGACAACTGAACGCGCTCAATATTGAACGGCAAAGCATTGAGCAGGGTATCCTCGAGCAGATAGAAAGTACGGTGTCTGCTGAAGACATAGAGGCGCGAAGAACGCTGGTCATCTCCGGAAAGGGCTGGCACAGAGGTGTCTTGGGAATTGTAGCATCAAGGTTGGTGGACAAATATAGACGACCCACACTGGTATTGGATATCAAGGATGGGAAGGCGACGGGTTCAGGAAGAAGTATTGAGGGCTTCAATCTTCACCGGGCCCTGGAAAGGTTGGGGCACCTGTTCGAAAGATTCGGGGGACACTACCATGCCGTCGGCTTTGCCCTCGATGCGGCAAATATTAAAGTATTGGGCAAAGAATTGGAAGGGCTTGCTCAGGAGTTGCTGAGCGAAGATGACCTGATCCCAAAAATCGAGATTGATGCGGAAGTCTCGCTTCCGCACCTCACGCTTCAGACCCTGAAACAGATGGAAGCCCTGTCTCCGTATGGTTCCGGAAATCCGGAGCCCGTATTATGTTCCCATGCCTTGCAGGTCCTTGATTCCAGGGTGGTGGGGGAGAGGCACTTGAAACTCAAGGTTAAACAGGAAGGAAGTGTTCTGGAGGCCATCGGATTTGGCTTTTCCGACAGACATCCCCTTCAAGGTGAAACCATCAATATGGCTTTTACCCCTGAGATCAATGAATGGCAGGGCTATGAAAGGATTCAGCTTAGGATTGTGGATCTTGAGTTGGCGGATCAGGGTTCTTAATCACCCCAGTTAAATGGCCCTTCGGAATTTAACGGGGCAGGCGAAGACACCCTTCGGCTCAGCTCAGGGCGGCCGAAAGGACGAAACCACGAAAAACAACAAGATGCACCACCCGCTGCGCTAGAGACACAGAGTTCACAGAGTAGGATATGAAGTTGAATGGGTAGAGGCTCAATCTTTGATCGCTTGCAGCCATATGGAGAGCCGAACGACAAAAAATAAGCTAGCTTATTTCTTGTTGTTCGCGTCTCCATATCTCCCAATGTGAGAACATTGGGAGGCCCCGTCTTACGGGGCGCTCAAGCGATCCCTAAAGTCTTTGTCAGTCTGTGTGGGTCTGTGGCTAAAGAACTAAGAGAGGGTTGTTGGTTAGTCTTTGAAAATGAGGGCGGCCGCATCAATGTCTTCAGGTGAGAACACAAAGAGGGACTTTTTCTCGCTGGGCAAGGCAGACCCATAGACATAGTTGATATTAATCCCTTCCTCCCCAAACTTCTTGGCCATGGCGGCCAATGTGCCCGGCTTATTATCGATCTCCAGGGCGATAACGGGCATAATATCAAAAGTATATTGAGCCTTAGACAATAGATCCATGGCCTTGTCCGTGTTGTCAACGAGAAGCCGAATAAGGGCGTAATCTGCCGAGTCTTTCTGCATGGAGCCATAGCTGGCTGCGGGTGCAACTCGCTTTAAAGATTTGCCTCTTGCCTTGAACAGTTCTTGTACATAGGCAGAGGCATCTTGAATCGTGAGCGCATCAATATTGATGCCCTCACTGCCCAACATATCTGCTAATTTCCCCAGCTCGCCTGGAAC
>CP070840.1:3855010-3861794 GCA_020342025.1 Deltaproteobacteria bacterium | reverse complement strand
GGAAAGATCATCACTTCACCGACGCCGTTGATGCGGCTCAGCAGATCGCGCAGGCGCAGGGTGGCGTAGTTGCTGAGATAGAGTTCGTCGTAGCGACCTTCAGGGGAGTACAGAGAGATGAACTGCACAATGTTGGTCGATTTCTTCTTCGTGTTGACGCCCTGCCGTTTCACCTCCTCAGGGAGATTGGGCTCGGCAAGCTTGACCCGATTTTGCACCAGCACCTGCGCCATATCCAGATCCGTGCCGATCTCAAAGGTGACCGTCAGTTTGTATGAACCGTCACTGGCACTGGTGGAGGACATGTAGATCATGTCCTCCACACCGTTCACCTGCTGCTCAATGGGCGCAGCCACCGTCTCGGCCACGACCCTCGCATTGCCGCCCGGATACGTGGTGGACACCTCCACGGTGGGCGGCGTGATTTCAGGGTACTGGGCCACGGGCAGAACCCCGAAAGCCACAACCCCTGCAATGACAATTACGATGGAGATAACACTGGCGAATATAGGACGCTCAATAAAGAATTTGGAGAGCATATTTGGCCTCTTTTCGGGCTATCGATTTCTCAAGAAATGATTTATTTCAGTTTCTACGGATTACGAAAAGATGCCAGAATCCCTCGTGCCTTGTCGGAACGAAGTGGAGATCCCGCTTCAGCGGGGCACAGGGATGAATGGCATCCTTTGTCATTCCCGCGGACGCGGGGATCCAGGTTATTCCCAAAAAGCTTCAAAGCCTAGACGTTCGTCCGAGTTTATCCCGCACTTGATGCGGGGCAGGCATGACAATTTAGCGTTCCTTGATTCACATCCGAGTGTGTAATTCTTTCTACTCGTTTGGGGAGAAGAATCTAGATGCTCCCCCGTTGGGGAGCTTCACTTTGCTCCTTCCGGCTTGGCGGTTTCCGACTTTTTGCCCTGAGACTTTGCCGCAGCGGCTTTCAGGGCAGAGGCGGTGAGAGAACGCATCTCAGTACGCTCAGGATCCACCTTGGCGCCCGGGCGGGCGCGCTGGATCCCGTTGACGATCACCCAGTCGCCGGGTTGTAACCCTTCCTCGATCACGCGAAGACCGTCCACCAGTTGACCCATCCGAATAAGCCGTTTCTCCACCACGTTTTCGCTGTTCACCGCCAACAGATAGCGCCCCCCCTGATCGGCGCCAATGGCGCGCTCCGTCACCATCAGGGCCTCTTCACGCTCGCCGATGGGCATGCGGAGGCGGGTGAAAAGGCCTGGCAAAAGCACTGGAACCTTGCCCGGATTGGGGAAGACACCGCGCAGCTGCAAGGTGCCCGTACCGGGGTCGACACTGGATTCCCCAAATTCAAACTCACCTTTGTGAGGATATCCTTCCTCATTGGCCAGTCCCAGAAAGAGGGGGATGCCCGCCTTGGTATCGGGATAGGTATCCGGATCGATTCCTTTTTCCTGGACTTCCTGGCGGTACATGGCCAGCACCTTGAGGAGATCACGCTCGTTCACGTTGAAATAGACGTACATGGGATCGTACCGGGTAATTATTGTTAGCAGGGTGGGTTCCCCTTCACCCACCAGATTGCCCACGTCAACAAGATTACGGCCAACGCGGCCGGCAATGGGGGCCGTGACCTTGGTGTAGCCCAGGTCCAAACCGGCCCGTTCCACTTTGGCCTTTGCCATGGCTACCGCCGCCCTTGCTATGTCCCGCTCCCCGCGCCACTGAACCACGTTTTTCTCAGCGCCCGCCCTCTGCTTGAACAGTCTTTCTGCACGGGCGAACTCGGCCTCTGCTCTTCGAAGCTGCGCATTGGCACTGTCGAGCTCGGCCTTTGCCGCGTTCAGCGCTGCCCTGTATTCCCTTGGGTCAATGACAAACAGCTGGGCCTCTTTCTCTACAACAGTACCCGGAGTGAAGTGCATGCTTTGTAGAAAGCCGGCCACGCGGGCGCGGACTTCCACCTGTTCAAAGGCCCGGGTGGTGCCGGTGAACTCCAGGTAATCGATAACCTTTTGCTTCAGGGGTTGGGCTGTGGCCACCTTTGGCGGGGGTGGTTCCACGTAGGTATTTTTTTGCTCGCAGGCGGCGAGCCATGAAGCTGCAGCAGCAATTGCCAAGAACAGGAAAACGTTTTTCCGAGCTATAATTTTCAATTCTCTTTTCCTTTCTTTTAAATTAATTCATGACGATTTACGAAAATATGCAGAATTCGCTGTTCGGAGGCGAGGGGCATTCCACGCCTTCACGTGATTGATCAAGTTTAAACGCCAAGGGGTGAATAACAGTTCTTTTAGGAATAGCAAAGGGCAAAAAGCGCATCGCTGAGATGCAAAATGGAACAGACAGATTCATAACAACCCTTTGCGGATATTTCAAGTTTTAATTTATTTCTAATTACTTACACTGATGCATGACCCTGTTTGACCACAAATTGGGGCATTTGACATGGACAAATAAAAAATCTGCAATTATTTTAGTGAAATCTTTCGCCTTATCCGGGGGGTTGATGCTTTTCAATGGTGTTTTTTGAAGATATCCAGGCCTCTTTGCGTCTGAGATTGCTCTAGGTGAGGGTCGATAAAGCCTCCCGATGCTAATGGAATACGAATTCGTTATGACGTGTGCTAGATCAAATAACACTGGAGGTGACACGTTTTGAAAAAACACTTGGATTTAGGCTCAACAATCATACTCCTGGTTACCCTTGTGCTGTTCATCGCTGCCCTATTTGTCAAAGGATTCACCCATGATATCCTGCTAGAGGCGGGCGTATTTCTTGTGTCCGTGAAAGTGATCATGATGGCCTACAGGATCAGCGTGCACGCAGATAAGATTATTACCGAAATAAGAGAGATTAAGGACGCCATTGGAACTCGCTAGCATTTATATAAGGTGAAGTTGCAGGTTGAAGGGAAGAGATCATGGCACTGCCAGAGAACAAAACCAAGATTGTCTGCACCATTGGGCCCGCATCTGAAGCGCCCGATACGCTGAAAAGGATGATCGAAGCGGGTATGAACGTGGCGCGAGTTAACTTCTCCCATGGTGATTTCCCGGGGCATAAGAAAATCATTGAAAACATACGGGCCGCGGCTCACGCAACCGGACGACGCGTGGCGATTATGGCCGATCTTCCCGGTCCCAAAATGCGTATTGGTCAATTTGCAGAAGAACCCATCGAACTGGAGCCCGGTGATGCTTTTATATTGACCACCGAGGAGATGGTTGGTGACAGGAACCGGGTCTCGGTTACTTTTGATCGCCTGCCGCAGGCCGTTAACCCGGGTGACCGGTTGTTCCTTAATGATGGACTCATCCAACTCGTAGTCGGGAAAGTGGAAGGTAACGACGTTTACTGCCGAGTGGAGGTGGGTGGCGAACTAGGGTCGGGCAAAGGGCTCAATCTGCCTGGCATAGATCTGGGGATTAGCGCATTTACCGATCGTGACCAGGAGTGTCTCAAATTCGCCATGGAGCAGGGTGTGGATGCGATCAGCCAATCCTTTGTGGAGACTGCCGCTGACATTAATGCTGTCCGCGAGGCCGCATCCGCGTTGGGTCACAAGCCATTTATCATTGCCAAGATAGAGCGCGCAGGGGCCCTTGATCAGTTGGATGGCATCTTTAGGGCCGCAGACGGGATTATGGTTGCCCGCGGCGACCTGGGTGTGGAAATTCCCATCGAACAGATCGCTTTGATTCAGAAGGGCATGATGGAACAGGCAAACCTGCTTGGCATCCCCGTCATCACCGCGACACAGATGCTGGAAACCATGACCAACAACCGACGGCCAACCCGAGCGGAAGCCACAGATGTGGCAAACGCCGTCCTTGACGGGACGGACTGTGTCATGCTTTCCGGGGAGTCCGCAGTGGGAAGGTATCCAGTGGAAGCCGTAAAGATGCTGGCAAAGATTTCCGCGGCCATAGAGCCCCATCGTCCCCCTTATCGGCTGCAAAATATCTTGAAGGCCTACGGACGCGATGGCAACCTGAGCCTACCGGACCTGGTGGCCCTGAGTGTGGAGACCACGTTGGAGCGTGTCTCGCCAGCCGCCATCATTGTTCCAACCCAGAGTGGATATACTGCAAGAAATATCGCCCGTTTCAGGCTCCCCGTCTGGGTAACGGCGGTCAGCCAAGAAGAACGGACGTGTCGGGGGCTTCAGTTTTCCTATGGCGTCTATCCCGTGCACGAGCCTGAGCATCCTGAGGACTGGAAGGCTTTTTCGCGAGGATGGTTAAAGTCGCATGAGTTGGAGGGGAATCTGGTGGTCCTGACCGAGGGACCTTCCTTAAGGCATCCGGAGGGAAATCACAGGATGGAGTTGATTGATCTGAAACGGGAATAGTATATTTTGGAATTAAGAAATTTAGGGCATTTAGGGATTTGGGAATTGAGGAATTCAGATTGAGGAAGAACGTCGATGGACTGCGTCAATTATAGAACTTGAGACATGACAACTTCAAGAAAGGATATAAAGGAATGAGTAACGAGAAGAGCATTGAGATCACAAAGGTTTTGGGCCGGGAGATTTTGGATAGTCGGGGCAATCCTACGGTGGAAGTGGAGGTGACCTTGGCTGATGGGATCAGGGCGCGGGCCGGCGTGCCCTCTGGGGCCTCAACGGGCGCTCGCGAAGCTCTGGAACTGCGCGATGGCGATGCAAAACGCTTTGGCGGGAAGGGGGTGCTTAAGGCCGTTAATCATGTAAACGGGGCCATTAACGACGCCCTGAAAGGTCAGGATGCCCGTGATCAAGCGGTCATAGACAAAGCCTTGGTTGACCTGGACGGGACACCGAACAAGGCCAAACTGGGTGCCAACGCCATTCTGGGCGTATCCTTGGCCGTGGCCCGGGCCGCGGCCATATCAGCTGAACTTTCCCTATATCGCTATCTTGGCGGCCCGGACGCCGTTCGGCTCCCGGTCCCCATGTTGAATATCATGAACGGTGGGGCGCACGCCCGCTGGCAGGGTTCAGATTTTCAAGAGTATATGATCGCCCCCTATGGCGCGGGGAGTTTCAAGGAATCACTCCAATGGGCGTGCGAGATTTACCACGCCCTGCGCTCAGTGCTGATGGAAGCAGGCCACCACGTGGGTATTGGCGATGAGGGCGGGTTTTCGCCCAATGTCTCCTCCAATGAGGAGCCGCTGGAATTCATCGTCAAAGGGATCGAGAAAGCCGGCCTGAAGCCAGGCAGAGATGTGGGCATTTCCATGGACCCCGCCTCCAGTGAGTTCTTCGAAGATGGGCGTTACAACCTGCGCACTGAAAAGCGCATGTGCTCTTCAGAGGAGATGGTGGACTATTACGAGAATTTGGTTAATGCCTACCCCATCTGTTCCCTGGAAGACGGCCTGGCCGAGGACGACTGGGAAGGCTGGCAAGTCCTCAACGGTCGGTTAGGGGACCTGATCGAACTGATCGGCGATGATCTCTTTGTCACCAATGTGGCGTATATCGAACGAGGCATTCGAGAGAACTCGGCCAATGCCGCCTTAATCAAGCTCAATCAAATCGGCTCCTTGACCGAAACCATTGAGGCGGTAAGGATGTGTCAGCGAGCGGGTTGGGGGGCCTGTGTGTCCCACCGGAGCGGAGAGACCGTGGACAGCTTTATTGCCGATATGACCGTGGCCCTTGATACGGGGCACCTGAAGACCGGTGCACCCGCACGAGGAGAGAGGGTGGAAAAATATAACCAGCTGTTACGGATCGAGGAGGATCTGGGTAGTGCCGCCCAATATGCAGGCAAGGATGCTTTTGTTCGGCCTGTACGCTTTTGAGATTTTTCTGGGCCCATCGAACAACGAGAGTTGCTCCAACACTCCTCTAAAAAATTTTTGGGAGGCAAATAGTGGACCATGAACTTGCCGGAAAACCGGTCCCCAAAACACTGCTCGCCAATATACCAAGACTTATCTCTGCCTACTACACTCATAAGCCAGATGTCTCCAATCCAACCCACGGTGTGGCCTTTGGAACCTCAGGACACAGGGGTTCCTCTTTCAAGAGCAGCTTCAATGAGGATCACATCCTGGCCATTAGCCAGGCCATCTGCGAATACAGAAAGTCTCGAAATATCAGTGGCCCTCTATTCATAGGTATGGACACGCATGCCCTTTCAGAGCCGGCATTGGCTACCGCTATCGAAGTATTTGCGGCAAACCAGGTTACGGTGATAATCCAAAAGGGACTCCGGTATACGCCTACGCCTGTGATCTCCCATGCCATTCTGACTTTCAACCGAGGCAAAAGAAAAGGTCTCGGCGATGGGATTGTCATCACCCCATCCCACAATCCACCGGAGGATGGCGGATTCAAATATAACCCCCCTGAAGGCGGACCAGCATCTCCAGAAACAACCAAGATTATCCAGGAGAGGGCGAACGAGATCCTTGGCGATGCCCTCAAAGGTGTGAAAAGGGTGCCTTTTGAAAAGGCAATGAACGCAAAGACGACCAAAGTGCGCGACTACATCATCCCATATGTTGATGACCTCAAGAATGTCATCGATATGGAAGCAATCGCCAGTGAGGGGGTCAAGATAGGCGTAGATCCTCTGGGGGGTTCGTCCATTGACTTCTGGGATCCCATTGCGGAACGCTACGGGCTTTCCATGGAGGTGGTGAATCGAATAGTTGATCCCACCTTTTCTTTTATGACCTTGGATAAAGACGGAAAAATCCGTATGGACTGTTCATCCCCTTATGCCATGGCAAGTCTCATTAAACTGAAGGACAACTTTGACATTGCCTTTGGAAATGATACGGACGTGGACCGCCATGGCATTG
>CP070840.1:3839414-3854910 GCA_020342025.1 Deltaproteobacteria bacterium | reverse complement strand
GGATTCCTTTGCTCTTATTTGCGTCGCAACGATGCCCTTTGGATCCAAAGCAAGTTCAGAAAGGGGCAAATCAGAAAAGTTGGCCGCAGCCCAGCCAGCGATCAATGGAAGAAGAGGAACATGATCCTTTGGTTTTCCTAAGAGCGCGTCATTGAAGCGATCTAGTGGACAATAGGGCATGATTGCTTTCGTGATTATTCAGTTTTGGGGAATATTGTCGTTAGCGCTTCATAGGCTGCTTTATGTTAAACCTCGGGGAAGTGCGGACTATCAGCGTGCTATGCTCGGTAACCAGAGGGCCAACTGAGGCCAAATGATAATCATGGCCATGGCCACCATGTCACATACAATAAATGGCAGAGCCGCATAGCATATTTCTTTAATAGTGACTTCAGGGGGAGCCACACCCTTCATCACAAACAACATCATACCAAAAGGAGGTGTTGTCATTCCCATTTCAAGGTTGATGAGCATGAGGACGCCAAACCAAACAGGGTCGAAGCCGAGCGTTGTGACAATGGGCATAAAGAAAGGGATACAAATCATCATGATGGAGACGGTTTCCATGAAGGTCCCGAAGACAAAAACGGTCAACTGCATGCCGAGCAGAATTAGGAGTGGGTGGACTTCAAGACCCTGGATGACATTGAGGAGTCCTCGCGTCGCTCCCGTAAAGGCGAGGATACTGCTAAATGTTTTAGAAGCGGCGATGATCATGAGCACCATGACGGATATCTCAACAGTGCCGATCAGAGATTGCTTGAGCATGGGCCAGTTCAACCGCCCATAAAGTAGGCAGACCAAGAGGGTAGCGACCGCCCCGGTTGCAGCCGCTTCCGAAGGTGCAGCCACACCAAGGAGCATGAGGCCCAACACCATAAAAATGATAAATCCCATGGGGAGAATATATTTAATGGTACCCATGATCTTTTCATTCACGGAGGCCTTCGAGACCTCGTAACGGGGGGCAAGGGAGGGATTCAAAATACATCTCCCGATGATGTACACGACATAAAGGAATCCTATTAGAAGCCCTGGGATGGTGCCGCCCACGAGAATATCGCCCACTGAGATCTGCCCGATACTGGCCAAGACGACTGCCAGAATAGATGGGGGGATGAGCATGGCGACCCCCCCGATGCCTATGATGGGCCCGACAGACATGGGCGTCTTGTACCCGCGGTTTTTCATTTCAGGCAACAGAACCGTGCCCAGCATGGCCGTGTTTGCAATGGTGGAACCGCTGGTGGCGGCAAACAGGGTACCGCTGGCGGCTGCAAGTAGGCTTAACCTGCCCGGCACCTTTACCAGCCACTTGTCGATCACATCGATGGTATTGTACGCTATTCTCGAATGAAACATCAGTTCACCCATGAAGACAAACATGGGGATAGGTGCCAAAACGAACGTTGAAATGGAACTGTACACATGCAGTGGGACCTGCTTCAGACCTAAAGGGCCCATGAAGATGATGATGCCCAAAAGATCCATCAACAAGAAGCCAAAGGCGATAGGGAAGCCTGAAAGGAGTATGAGAACCAGGCCAAAAATGAAAAAGATGAGGACAGCCCACCATTCCATGATTATTATCTCCTTAAATGCGTTCAGGACTGTTGGTGTTTGTCTGAATGGGAGCGCCTTTGTTCAGAGAAGACCCGCCTCTCCCCCGCCTGATTTCCCTTAGGCTTGCGAAAAACCTACGAATGAACTCCAAAGACAGAAAAAAGAATCCCAGGGGTATAATGAGCAGTACCAGGTACTTGGGGACATCTACCACCTGAATATCCACCACGCCTCTCTGATACTGACCCCATGTGACGACAGCCCCGTACCAGCAGAGCACCGCGCATACAGCGAATCCCATGATGCTGTGGACGAGATCGAAGTAGGCCTTGGTGCGTTCTTTTAATAACCCCGTGATGAGATCCACGGTGACATGTTTGTTCCTTTTCAGGACCCAGGTTGCTCCCAGAAGTGTCATCCACAGCATGGAATACTCAGTGAACTGCACGCCCCAGACCAGTCCGCCAAAACCGAGAAATCGAGCAAAGACATTAACGCTCGTTGAGAGGACGATGTATAGAAGAAGAAGCGCCGGTATCACACCAAGCACTGTCAATATCTTATCCATAACTTTTGCCACGCTTAGATCCTTTCTTCCTTTTTGGAGCTCTGCTTACCCCATTCCAGGGTGGGATATTTTTGAAGGCCAGAAGGGAAATATCCACTCCTGGCCTTCATAATTCATGTTATTAAACCTCATAGAGGCGGTAATAATGGTGATCCTGTAAAAAGGTTACACAAATATTACTTTGAGATCATGCTCCTAAACTTTGGACCATTTTGCGGATCTCGTTTAATGAGCACATCCCAGAGCGCGGAAATGGCTGCGTCTTGAAGCTTCTTGGTCTCTGAGTCAGGCATGCTGATGAATTGAATGCCCATCTTCTGGAGTTCCGCATTCTCCCTAGGGATATACTCTAGGGCACGCACGATAGTGCGGAATTCATCCTCTTTTGCTGAATAGATGAGGAGGTCCTGAAGGTGTGTGGGAAGCTTTTTCCAGGCATCCAGGTTAACCAGCACCACATCAATGGCTTGGTAGGGAAGGGCAGGTTCCAACACATACTTTGTGACTCTTTCCCAGCCCCATTCCCGTATCTGGGCTGCCGGCCACACGTAACCTTCCACCACCCCCCGTTCAAGGGCGGTGTAAATATCCCCGGGTTTCATGACGATGGGGTTTGCTTCGATCTTTTTGAGGAAGGGTACGAGGGTTGGTGAACAGCGCAATTTCACACCTTTCAAATCCGCAACGGTTTTGACCGGTTTGTTCAGATAAATCTGAAAGGGAATTCCAGAGCCCATTCTAGATAAGAAAAAGGCATTGGCCTTTTCCGCATGGATTCCTTGCATAAAGTTAAAAACGCCTTTCTCCCTTTCTTCCCAGGGTTTATAGGCGGTTGCGCTGAATCCGTCGCCTGCCGGGATTATGGACGTGTAATAACTGGTCGCGGTGAAGACTATGTCCACCAGTCCGGTTCGCACGGCCTCCACCTGTTCTCTGAAGGATATGACCTCGGGGCCGCCTTTGTAATTGATCTCAAACTGGCCTGGATACAGTTCAGCCGCTCTACCATTTACCCTATCCATAAACCGCATGAAGTTCTGGACCATAAATGTTGTCTTTGGCCATGCTGTGATCGCTTGAAGGGTTATCTTGCTTGATGCAGCCTCACTGACTGAAATGAACGAAACACTCAAGCAGAAGCAAAGGCCTATTGCGACTAACACAAGCGATAAAGTTTTTTTAGACATGATACCTCCTTTATAGATTAAAGTTTTGAGCTCAGACATAGTCCTTTAGTACGCAGTGTTTTTGAAAAGGAGCATCACCTCCTTCCATGTTTATCCCATCTTGGGGTGGTTTATGAATCTCACTTCGACCATTCTATGAAATTGATCAGATCCCGCCTCTCTCCTTTGAGAAAACGCCTCAGGTTTTCTTCGAATATGGGGAGGATCTGATCCGGATAAATGTCAGTCATTCCCCCTACGCGCGGCGTTATAATCACGTTCTTCATCCCCCACAGGGGACTGTCTTTGGCCAGGGGTTTTGGATCTCCAGCAAAGACGTCCAGGGCTGCTCCGGCGATGTTACCCGTTTCCAGGACATGGATCAATGCCTTTTCGTCCACAACGTCTCCCCTCCCCAGGTTGACCAAGAAGGCCGTTGGTTTCATGGATGAGAGCGCCTCGGCATTCACCATATTACGGGTTTGCGGTGTGGACGGGATCACGATAACGAAATAATCCACTTCTCTGACCACTTCCAGAAGTCCGTCAGGGTGGAAGAAGTGATCGACAAATTCTATCTCCCTTTTTGTGCGATTAATTCCATAGACCGTCATATTGAAGGCCTTGCACTTACGGGCAATCTCTTGTCCGCTGACCCCCAGCCCCAGAATCCCCACCTTCTTCTGGTAAAGGAGTTTTGTGGGCCACCGTTCCCATATCCGTTGGTCCTGATTTCGAACGATCTGGGGAAAGTTCCTGTTCAACGCGAGCATGAGTAAAATGGCCATCTCTGACATCTGCGGACCGTGAATGCCTCGGGTGGAAGTCATGATCACGTCCTTTCTGAGTGAGGGGAGCTTGAGAAAAAAGTCCACCCCAACGGTCATGGCCTGTATCCATTGTAATTTGGATGCCCTTTTCATAGGCGCGTCGGTGATCTTAATGGTCATCAGGATATCTATTTTCTCAATAAGATCTCCAATTTCCTCTTCCCTAGAAACCGCATGTATGGAGACCTGAGGGAACTGGTGTTCTAATTTATTCTTGTAGTAGTCTGCAAACTGATCCAGTATGAGCAGGTCCATCTATGTTTCCCTTCTCTAAGAGGTTGCTTCCAGCAGCGTTCTTCTTCTGCTTTCTGTTATTTCCGGCCCGCACAAGGACCCTTTCAGTTCCTACACAACCATAATTTCCTTCGGTGTCTTGTGGAGGCAGGGGCTCACCCCATTCTCCGTGACGAGGTAGTTATCCGTAGCCCCTGCCCAGGACCGTTCGTTAGTGGCGGTGGGGTGAACGGTAAGATTCATGCCTGCCCTAATCTTCATGGGTTCATCGTACCGGATGAGGGGGCGTTCGACCAGGTCATAACCCTGGCCGTGGGCATAGAGCCGTCTTTCAGGAAAATACCCGCTATTCTCCAGGAATTCATTGTTTGCGTTCCAGATCTCTTTCGGATCCGCTCCAGGCTTTAATCGTTCAAGAGATAATTTTTGTGCCCCTAGGGCAACCCCAAAGGCGTCCTGCAATTCCTGCGGTGGTTTTCCAATGGAAAAAATTCTACCCAGCTCTGCGTAAAACCCGCCGGGTCCATTCACCTCGATGAGGACGGAAACCTGGTCTCCAGCCTTCATCACCCTGTTTTGGAAATGACGGGGCTGGAATGGCACGGGTGTACCGTGAGGGCCAGAACTGACCAGTATCAGTTGCCGTTCGCTTCCATGTAGAGCCGTGAAATGGAGGGCTTCCGCATAGATCTCGAAATCCCTTCGTCCAGGTTTAATGGATTTTTTCACGTGTTCCATGGCTGCATCCTGGAGTTGGGCGGTCTGTTTGATCAGCTCAATTTCCTCCTGACTTTTTATCACTTTGATCTGATCGATCTGTTCTGTGGCATCTATAAACGTTGACCCGGTCAGATGTTTGCTCAGGACCTCGTAAAAATTAATAGGGATGAACGATCTTCCCACCAGCCCGATGGTCGCCCCTCTCTTCTCCTTCAAAACCTCGACGGCCAGTTCGGCATCATAGGTGCTCGTATAGTGGGCCGATGGAAAATAGGGGGCTCCCAACCTCTTTTTCACGCCCCGCACGGCCCACGGCGGAGGCCCCGGGTCTCCAGGGGGCGCAGCGCCGCAAGAGATGAGGGTCATCTCATCATCTACCGGGAAGATAACGGTATAGGGATAACTATGGCGAGCGGGTAGATCCGTGAACCATTTAACGTATCCCCCCAAGAACTCCTCATCGTTCCGCATTATGAGGAAATCGATTTTATTATCGCGCATCATTTCCCGTGCTGCCCCCCAACGGCGTTCAAGTTCGGTGGTAGAAATAGACGTCACCAGTCTTTCTTTGGGATCCTCCATACCCCCGGATATCCTTTCCAAATCAAATGGAATTGTTTGTAGGGCAAGCAATGCCCCTTCATAGGCCGGTCGGCTAGGTCTGCCGTGGGGAAGTTTGCCCTGTTACGAGAACTCCTATCCCTGTAACCCAATCGGTCCAATCTTGGCAAGTCATTTTGTCAAGTTTTTCAGCCCTCTGGATTCCCGCCGGAGTCTACCCCGGGAAGAGACGGCCCCGTTGAAGCTTATGATCATGCGGCCCTGATAGGCAGCGTGGGAGTGAAAGTTGCGTTATTTTGCTGTTGCTTCTGTGGTAGAATCTGTGTAAGGCATTCAACAGGAGGGAAAAGGATCGAAAATTCCTTCAAGTCTTTGATTTGACAGGGAAGGATTCTAAAGCCCAAGGCATGGACATACCAGAGTTCATCGTGACCGTGGTGCAGCGCCTGCATGCTTCCGGCCACCAGGCATATATCGTTGGGGGGGCGGTAAGGGATCATTGCCTCGAACGGCCGGTGACGGACTGGGATGTGGCCACCTCTGCAACGCCGGCAGAGATCAAGTCCACATTACGGGATATAAGGAATTTCTCCTTAAAACATGGAACCGTAACGCTTGTTCATATGGACCGGTGTTATGAGGTCACCACGTTCAGGGGGTCAAATGGCTTTGGGCCCAGTATTGAGGGAGATTTAGGGCACCGCGACTTTACCATAAACGCCATGGCCTATGATAAGGAGCGCAGGAAGATTCTGGATCCTTACGGAGGACAGGATGATCTCTTGCGCAGGTTAGTGAGGGCCGTGGGAGACCCGAAAGAGAGGTTCAGAGAGGATCCGCTTCGTCTCTTGAGGGCTGTGCGATTGGCCATTGAACTGGGATTTCGAATAGAGTCCAAGACCCTGGCAACTATCTCTGTGATGGCTGAACAAGTGGGTTCTGTGGCGCCAGAGAGGATAAGGGAAGAGTTACTGAAGATCCTGCTGAGCCGAAGACCGTCGGTCGGCTTCAATCTCATGGTCCGGGCAGGCCTTCTTGCACAGTTCCTTCCGGAGCTCCTTGAGGGGTACAGAAAAAGACAGAATGCCTCTCACAGATATACGATCTACAAACATATCATGGAGACCCTTGATCAGGTGGAACCAGACCCCGTTTTGAGGCTGACAGCCCTGTTACACGATATTGCCAAACCCCGTGCGAGGAGAAAAATAGGGGGCCAGTTCCGCTTCTTGGGACACGAGGAGGAGAGTGCCAAACTGGGCAGAGAGATTATGGAACGTCTCAAGTTTAGTCATGAGATGATGGGTAAGGTCGCAAACCTGATTACCCATCACATGAGCATGGTGGGATATGATTCAACGTGGAGCGATGGGGCGGTGAGACGCCTGGTCCGGCGCGTGGGTTCAGAAAACATGGACCGCCTCCTTGCCTTTCGCGAGGCGGACATTTTGGCCCATGGCATAAGTGATGAGAAAATGGGTCAGTTCTTAGAGCTTAAGGAGAGGATTGAGACCTTAAGGCGTAAAGGCTTAGCGGAAAATTCCGAGGATCTGGCCATTGATGGTCATGAGGTTATGGAGATCTTGGGTCTGCCAGAAGGACCTGAAGTGGGAAGGATTTTAGATCAACTCGTCGATAGCGTAACGGATCACCCTGAGTTGAATACGAAAGAGGAGCTAATAGCGCTCCTTAAACAAATAGGGGAGACCACAAACAGCAGGGCCAAGCTCAAGGCTGAGTAATCCGGGCTTGCCTTGTTTATTTGATCCGTTAGTTAGATCAATCTTGTGAAGGAGGATAGAGAAATGGGGGAGAAGAGCGGAGCGAGGAGGCGTTTCATAGGGATGCTTTTTGTTTTAATGGCCGTCACCTCCTGTACCACGATTCCCGAGCTCAAGGTGACTTACCAGCTTCCAATGAGATCGGAAGCACTGAAGGGGAAAAAGGTATTTATCGCATTCGAAGATGCGAGAAAATCCAAAGATCTCATTGGCAAAGGGGCCCAGGAGCAATACAGGAATTTTTCAGGAAACATCACACTTTTTTTTGCGCGAGGGGATGACACGGGCTTCAAGATAGGTGTTTACCATATTCCTGCTCTGTTTAAGGAGGTCTTCAAAGAGCGGTTGGAGTATTTGGGCGCAGAGGTTGTTTCAGAGAAGAAAGAGAGCGAGATTGAAATGGTGATTGTGCTCAAGGATCTCCTTTTGGATCTGGTGGGCAGGGACTGGGTCGTCACGATGGATTACGAGGCGAAGTTGATGAAGGATGGGGAATTCCTGGGCAGTCAGACGATCAGTGGACAGGCAGAACGTCTCAAGGTGCTGGGCCGTGGCGACGCAGACAAAGTGATGGGGGAGATCTTCTCGGACGTGGTGAACAGGCTGGATGTGCCCAGGTTGTTCCAGCAGGCGGGGTTGAAATGAGGGAGGAGTAACGAGTGAGGAGTTGCTGGTATACTTTTTGGCCATTTTATGATATAAATCGGTGTGTTACCTGATTAGGAGACTTTATTGGTCAAGTTAAACCCACTGGCAGAGAAAGAGGAAAAAGGGCAGGAGGATGGGAAGGGGCATGGCTTTTCCGGTTGGCTGAAGGCCAAAGTTCTGGGAAAAGACAAGGAAGCCAGCCCTGTTGACACCCAATTTCTTGCTGATCTCTCAGATCTCAATACCGTGGGACGCTATGAGATCGTGGGAAAACTGGGCCAGGGCAGCGTGGGTGTGGTTTACCAGGGGAGAGATCCCTACATTAATAGGGATGTGAGCATCAAGATCGCCCGGCCTTCCCGCAACGTTGTGGGTGAAAAGGCAGAGAGATATCGAGAGAGGTTTTTCTTAGAGGCACAATCGGCGGGAATGCTCATGCACCCCAATATTATCGCCGTCTATGATGCAGGCATGTACCGGGATTTTTGCTATATCACCATGGAGTACGTGGATGGTCCCACCCTTGAAGTACATTGTAAGAGGGAGAATCTTCTTGCCATCAGTAAGGCAGTTGAAATCATTTTTATCGCCTGCAAAGCCCTTGATTACGCACACAAAATGGGCGTTATCCACAGGGATATCAAACCCTCAAATATTATGCTCACGCAATCAGGAGCCGTAAAAATAGCCGATTTCAGTATCGCCCAAATCAAGTCTGAACAGACCATCTCAAAGGGCATTATTGGCTCCCCCAGCTATATGTCTCCAGAACAGGTAAGAGAAGAGCCTGTGGAAGAAAGGAGTGATATCTTCTCCTTAGGCGCCGTTTTCTATGAGCTTCTAACGGGTCAACAGGCCTTTCCAGGGGACAACTATTTTTCCATTATGTACAAGATTACCAACGAGGACCCGCCATCTGTTCGCGTTATACGGCCCGAAGTCCCTGAAATCTTAGAGAAGATCGTGCGAAAGTCCATGGCGAGGGATCCCTCTGATCGGTATCAGACATGCATGGATTTTGCTTACGACCTGAGGGTGGCATTGCGGGGGATGACTGGGACCACGAGGCGTGAAAAGGTTGAGGATGTGGTTGATTATGTGCTTAACGTGCCATTCTTTGAAAATTTTGAGAGAGATCAAGTCAAAGAGATCCTTGACGCGAGCAATATGATAAAGGTTAGAAAGGGGAAGGTGGTCGTGGCTGAAGGGGAGATAGACGATTCATTTTATATCATACTGAGTGGAAGGGCCGCAGTCCAGAAGGAAAATAAGAACATCGCGACGATTGGTCGTGGTGAATGCTTTGGAGAGATGTCCTATCTGAGCGGGCAAGCCCGCATCGCGACGGTGTTGGCTGCTACAGATTGTATTTTGTTGAAGATCAGCGCCACCTTGCTGGACAAAGCTTCGGAGTCCATGCAACTCCTTTTCTTGAGAAACTTTGCCCTGACTCTCATCCGACGGCTATCCAAGGATATGAACCATCATCCAGAGTAAGGGGTTAATGTTTCCTCCCAATAGTCCATCCAGCTTCCTTGAACGGGCATTCCATCCACAATTTAACGTCTCGGGAATTCTACAACTCACACACATCCCTTGAAATCCTGCAAGGATTTCAGAATCTGAAGGGATAATGGAATCAAAAAAGAAGATTTTTCTTATTAGTTTAGGTTGTGCGAAGAATCTCGTGGACAGCGAGAACGTACTCGGCCTGCTCAAGACAAATGGCTTCCCCCTTGTATCCAGAGTGCAAGAGGCAGAGGTGGCCATCGTAAATACGTGCGGATTTATCCAGTCAGCGGTAGAGGAATCCATCGATACCATCTTGGAAGTGGCCGAGATGAAAAAGAGGGGAGAATTGGAGGCCCTCTTCGTTATGGGCTGTTTTGTCCAGCGTTATGGCTATAAGCTCCTAAGAGAAATTCCAGAGGTGGATGGATGGTTAGGTACGGGTGAAGTCCATAAAATCCTGGATATTCTTGAGGGAGGGGTCAAAGAATCGCCCTCTTTTCTTATCAGCAGGCCAATCTATTTGGCTGACCATAGCGTGCCAAAGGTCCAGGCGACCCCCTTTTATAGTGCTTACCTCAAGATTGCAGAAGGCTGTTCCCACAGGTGTTCTTACTGTACCATCCCCCGCTTGAGAGGCCCTTTTAGGAGCAGAACTTTAGAGTCCCTTGTTATTGAAGCTGAAAACATGGTTGACCGAGGTGTCAAAGAAATCAACTTAATAGCCCAGGATACCACCATGTATGGCAGAGATCTGGCGGGAGATATTCGTCTCGAGGACCTGTTGGAGAGGTTAATTAAAGTCCAGGGGTTGCGCTGGATCAGGGTTCTTTATGGCCATCCAAACGGGATTTCTGATCGCTTGTTGGAACTCGTGGATGGGGAAGAGATGATCTGTCCCTATCTTGACATTCCCTTTCAACACGTCAACGAAAAGATCCTAAAGGCCATGGGAAGAGATTGTAATAGGCAAAACCCATGGCAATTGATCCAGAGAATCCGGTCCAAAAGCGACCAGATCAGTCTTAGAACGACGCTTATGGTGGGGTTTCCTGGAGAGACAGATAAAATATTCGATGAACTCTACGGTTTTGTCAAAGCGGCGGAATTCGATCACCTGGGCGCGTTCATCTTCAGCCCTGAAGAAGGGACCCCCGCGGCAAGGACAGAACCTGTCGTGGGGGCAAGGGTGGCCAAAAAAAGGCTGGATGCCATAATGCGACTCCAAGCGGAGATTTCAGGGCGGAAGAATCGGGGGATGGTGGGTCATATGGTTTCGGTCCTCGTGGAGGGGGTGAGTCCTGAGACGGATCTATTATTGAAGGGGAGGACGGCGACCATGGCTCCAGATGTGGACGGCCAGGTTTTGATCAATAAAGGAGAAGCCGTGATCGGGGAAATGGTGCCCGTGCGCATCACAGAGGCCCATACCTACGATCTTGTGGGTGAGATTCCCTGATGAACCATCAAGGCATCTAATGAGGCTGTCGGAAAACGCCCATCTGCCATTCGACAAGCCCATGGCCCTGAGCAAAGTCGAAGGGCTGCGTTACCCTCATCCCCCGCCCTGTTTCTCGCTACGCGAGACGGCGAAGCCGATTTAACAGGGCAAGTCACTGCGGCGTACCTCTATGTAAGCCTCATTCCTCGGGATTTGTCGGCGCTTCGCTTGGACTCCCCACCCTGCGGGTGGGTCCCCAGTTTCGGAGGCCTTGCATATGGACATTTTCCATCAGCCTCTAAGACGCCGGTTTTTCGAAAGTCTCAATACCTTCCTGGTGATCAGAGATCTCCAAATTCGCCGGTTTGGGTAAGGATAGGGGAATTATAGAGGGTGGATTTTGGGGATTATTGAATAGTTGGATTTATGTTGAGAATGTATTATAAGGGAAAATAGCGGAAAAACTGCAGGGACAACTCTTTTGCAAGGGATCGTAATCCTCACTTCAGGCAATTTATAAACTTTGGGATTATTCGCTCACTAGAACCTTATGGATTCAGACCGGATATTTTTGGGCCAGTTCAACGATCATTTTGAGAAAATAAATGATGAACTGGACAGGACGCTCAGTACCCACGTGCCCCTCATTGAAAGCATCGGAAGTCATTCCCTTTTAGGCGAGGGCAAGAGGCTGCGACCGCTTCTCTTTGTGCTGGCCTGCCGATTGTGTGGTTACATGGGAAAGGATGCCTACCGTTTCTCAACCATCTTTGAATATATCCACACAGCCTCTCTTCTCCATGATGATGTTATAGATAATGGCCATATCCGAAGAAAGAAGCCATCGGTCAATCATGTATGGGGAAACTCCGCAGCTGTCTTGAGCGGGGATTTCCTGTATTCAAAGTCATTTTCCTTAGCCGTGGCCTGCAAGAACCTGGAGTTCTTGAAGGTGCTTACCGACACAACGACAAGAATGGCCGAAGGCCAGGTTTTGGAATTGGTACACACGCATAATTGGAATATTACGAAGGATGAATATATGGAGATTATCATTTCCAAAACGGCTGTGCTGATTTCCGCTGCCTGCGCCTGCGGCGCCATCATCTCCGGGGCTGAAAAACGGACAGTGGACCAACTGGCTCAATTCGGGTTCAATTGCGGGGTTGCCTTTCAGCTCATGGATGATCTCCTGGACTACACCTCATCTCAGAACGCGTTCGGAAAACCGGTCGGGAAGGATCTAAAAGAGGGCAAAATCACCCTGCCTCTTATCTATACCCTTTCCAGCATCGAAGGGACTGAAATCGAAAGACTTGAGGATCTGTTCAGAAATCAGAAGGCTGATGACGAAGATTATAGGAAACTGATCGACCTGGTTAGGAATAACGGGGTTGTTGACAGGATTCGATCTGAAGCCAAGGTTTACGTGGATAAGGCTGCCAGGTTCTTGGATCCCTTTCCCACGTCTCCCGTGAAGGGGAATTTGATGGACCTTAACGACTATATTGTTAAGAGGAACTTCTAATCACTCGCCGCGGGTCCTTCCTACCCAATCCATTAACTGCCCTGCCCTGCTTATATATACTACCCAGTTTGTTAAAAAATTTGAGAATCGTCCAGAAGGTATTGGGGACTTGAAGTTAAAGCTGTCTTCAATCAGTCTCTCATGTCAAATATATGGTCAACTCCCGAAAAGGGTGTGACCATCCCCTCATGTCATTATCGCCAGAGCTGGAATCTAATCATTCCATTAGTTTCTGGACTCCCGCTCGCGCGGGAGTGACAGAATGGAGGGCTTTTTCAACAATGGCTTAGTACAATTAAAACCCATCATTCCATTATTCCAATATTCCATGATTCCGGGAACGGAGCAAAGCAGAGTTGACATCATTTCCCAAAGGGACAGACGGGATAGCGGCACTGCTCACAATTCAAGCAGAGCCCGCCGTGTGACAAGGACGCAAGGTCTCGTCTGGTGAGCCTTTCATCGGCCAGAACTCTCGGCAAAACAACGTCAAAGACCGTGGCATTATGGTAGATAACACAGGCGGGCAGTCCGAGAACGGGTGCATCTCCAAGCCGACCATAGAGGAACATGGCCCCAGGGAGCACGGGGGTCCCGTAAACCACATCCACGGCCCCTGCTTGGGCAATGGCCATCCGGCTCACGTCATCAGGGTCCACGCTCATACCTCCCGCCACCAGGATGAGCCCCAATCCTTTTTCCACGAATTTTTTTATCCCTTGGACGATGACATCCAAGTCATCAGGGGCAAAAATGGTCTCCTTTAGGGTGCACCGATAAGATCTCAGTTTTTTTCTGATGAGGGGAGCAAACTTGTCCTCAATCCGGCCGGAATAGACCTCGTTGCCCGTTATAATCAATCCCACATCGGGTTGAGAAAGCTTCTTCACGGAGAATACGCCTTTAGCCTCCTCCGCTATCTGGACCGCCTGTGTGAGCGAGCGTTCATGAATCAGCAAAGGGATAGCCCTGGTGGCAGCGAGGATCTCCCCGCCCTCAACCAGGACATTATCGTGCCTGGAGGCGCAGGTGACATCAGAGACCAGATTAAACTCAGTAAGGGCCTCCACATTCACCTTTAGAAGACCCCTATGGGCTGATTTCAATGCTATTTTCCCTTCGGAGGGCTGTTCATCAAAAACTACACCCGGCCCGGCCAGTGCTCTGGCCAGTCTTATGGCGGCCTCATCCTCGTGGACTTCCCCCGGCCCAATCTGCAACACAAAGAGATGCTCTTTGCCCAGTCGTCTTAGGTGGTCCAAGTCCTCTTTCTTTACGATGTGCCCCTTCTTGAAGGCAGCGCCTTTGAATTGCCCCGGCCTTATTTCGGTAATGTCGTGGGCTAAGACCTTGCCAACGGCCTGGTCAATAGGGATTGCTCTGGTCGATGATTCATATTTGTGGTGCATAAATCGGCTCCCAGACAAATGGGTCTATGTTTGAGGCGGTCAGGCCCGCATGCCTAAACCGCGCTCCGATGATACATTACTCCAAATAATCATTATAAGTGTAAATGCAATAAATCCCTTCCCAGAATGAGTTCCCCTGCATAGGTCCTGCGACATTGTTTAGCGATGTCAGTGGCCAAGATTTCAGGATAAAAATGGACGAGCAGGAGTTTGTTCACCCCAGCCGAACGGGCGATCTGCCCGGCCTGAGAGGGTGTCAGATGCCCTTCCACTTCATCTCCGTCAGGAAATGAGCAATCCAATATGAGAAGGTCAGTGCCTCGGGCCAGGCCCACAATCTCGGCACAGAAGCCCGTATCGCCGGAATAGACAAAACTCTTGCCTGATGGAAACACCACGCGGTATGCAAGGCTCTGGGGCGTGTGTCTCACGGGTTGTGAGACAATATCAAATGCTTCGTATCCTCTTTTGTCTGTCTCTTGGATCTCAAGTTCCTCCAGTTCCATGATTTGTGAGGGCATGTTCAACCATTTCCCATAGGCTTTCTGGATTTTTTTAAAGAAATCTTTTAATCCCTGGGGTCCTGTGATCATAAATGGTTCTCTTTTTTCCAAAATTGAGGGATGACGCGTGGCAAAGAGGAAATGAATGAGGTCAGCCGTATGGTCCGGGTGAAAATGGCTGATAAAGATATGTCTGATTTTGTCATGATTGATCCCAATACGGGAAAGCTGGTGAAGGGTTCCTGGCCCCATATCAAAAAGCATGAGGCGCTCATTCAAAAGCAACGCCAATGCGGGCGAAGCCCTATCCGCTAAAGGCTGCCCTGTTCCTGAACCTAAGATGATGAGCTCCATATATCGTCCTATCCTTCCATGACCCCTCGCTCGTCAATATATTAGAAAGTATATTTTTTCAACCACTTATCAGTGAAAATCCACCAATGAAACGAGCCACATCGGTTTTTTCCAAGATTTTGAGAATTTGCATCCGTTTTTTCTTGACACCTGAGGATAATCGGTTATAAGAGAAGCCTTGTTAAAAAATGCACAAGGTGTCAGTGGACATCTACCAGGTCGCTTGGGAACATCAAAAATCTAATCATTAAAAGGGCTTTCAAGAGCCAAGAACTTTGTAGCGTTCCCATCTTTGTCAACCTGAAACGCTAATCTAGATAAAGAAAGGAGGTGCAAAAGGGGAGTTATTAACCATTCAAAAAGATGTTTAATATCCTTTAATTTGTTAATTCAGGAGGTGCAGTAATGCCAAGTTACGTGATTATGGAAAAATGTGATGGTTGCAAAGGGCAAGACAGGACGGCTTGTATGTACATCTGCCCCAATGACCTCATGGTGCTGGACCCAGATGGTTCGCACGGTTATGGGGAGATGAAGGCATACAACCGTGATCCTCAGATGTGCTGGGAATGAATGTGCTGTGTCAAGCTCTGCCCCCAGCAGGCCATGGATGTCAGAGGTTATTCTGATTTCGTGCCCATGGGCGCAAGCGCGACACCCCTCAGAGGTACTGAGGACATT
>CP070840.1:3777475-3839314 GCA_020342025.1 Deltaproteobacteria bacterium | reverse complement strand
CCGGAGATTGCTGATGATATTGTGAACGTGGATAACGCCATGAAGTGGGGTTTTGCCCGAAAACTAGGGCCCTTTGAGGCCTGGGATGGCATCGGTGTGAGTGAATCTGTGGCCAAGATGAAAGGGGCGGGCTACCAGATCCCTGCGTGGGTTCAAGAGATGCTGGATAGCGGGAAAGATTCCTTTTATGCAAAAAAGAACGGAAAGCTTTGCTTTTATGATGTGGCCTCAAGGGAATACAAGGAGGTTCCTCTCAAGCCAGGGATCATCCTCTTGCCCTCTCTGAAAGAGAGGGAGGAAAAAGTGGAGGGAAACATCGGTGCGTCACTGATAGACATTGGAGATGGCGTGGCCTGCCTGGAATTCCACACCAAAATGAATGCCATCGGCGAGGATATCACCGCCATGATTCATAAATCAGCAGATATTGTGAGCAAGGATTTCGATGGGCTGATTATTGCCAATCATGGGACCAATTTTTCGGCGGGTGCCAACCTGGTTATGGTCCTTTTCGCTGCGCAAGAGGAGGAATGGGATGATCTGGAATTCGCGATCAAATCATTCCAGGACGGCATGATGAAGCTGAAATATCTGGATAAACCCGTGGTGGCCGCCCCCGCTGGTATGGCCCTGGCAGGGGGATGTGAAGTTTGTCTGGCAGCGGATCGGATTCGCTATGCTGCAGAGACTTACATGGGACTGGTGGAAGTGGGTGTGGGTCTGATCCCTGCAGGTGGTGGATGTAAAGAGCTACTGATCCGCAACACCGAGCACCTCTTTGAGGTACAGAAAGGTGGCATCTACCCGAAGCAGATCGAGTTGATGCCTTTTGTGGCCAGGGCCTTTGAGACTATCGCTCTGGCCAAGGTTTCCACCTCTGGACTAGAGGCGGCAAAGCTTGGTTACCTTAGACCAACGGACAAGATGACGGTTAACCGTGACTATCTTATGGAAGATGCCAAAAACACGGTTCTGGCCATGAACATGGAGGGCTACACCCCGCCCAAACCCTTGGACGAGATCCGGGTTCCCGGGGAAAATACCCTCGCCATGATAAAGCTCGCCATTTGGACGCTACACGAGCACGGGTATGCAACGGATCATGATGTGACCGTGTCGACGAAAGTGGCCCATGTGTTGTGCGGTGGAAATGTGCTGGCCGATACCAAGGTGAGTGAGCAATACCTCCTGGATCTGGAACGGGAGGCCTTCTTGAGTCTATGCGGGGATCCCAACACCCACGCAAGAATCCAACATATGCTGAATACGGGGAAACCACTAAGAAATTAAATTCGAAGCTCGAAATCCGAAATCCGAAACAAATCCGAAATAAGAATTTTCGAATGTTCAAAACAATATCTGATCATAACTTGAAACAGGAATTCAGGTCATTTGAATTTTGATAATTAAAAAATTGTTTCGAATTTCGGCCTTCGTATTTCGAATTTTTAGTCTTTACAAGGGGAGGAAGTGGACATGAGAGAAGCCGTAATTGTGGCCGCATGCAGGACAGCCGTTGGGAAGGCCCCTCGTGGAATGCTGAAGGATACGCGCCCCGAGGAAATGGGATGTGCCGTGCTGGGCGATCTGTTAAAGAGGGCAGGGGATCTGGATCCCAACTTGATTGAGGACGTGATTATCGGGTGTACCTTCCCAGAGGCGACCCAAGGGCTTAACTTGGGTCGGGTCTTGGTCATGTCCATGGGATGGCCGGATCGTATTCCGGGAATGACGGTCAATAGATTCTGCTCTTCGGGACTGCAGGCCATAGCGATCGGCGCTGAGAAGATCATGTGCGGCTTTTCAGAGGTAATCATTGCAGGTGGCGTGGAAAGCATGAGTCAGATCCCTATGGGCGGGAGCATGATGTATCCCAACCCCGCACTGGTGGACATGAGGCCGGGGGCTTTCACGGGCATGGGATTGACCGCGGAAAACGTGGCTGAGAAGTTCAATATCGGCAGGGATGAGCAAGATGAATTTGGAGCCAAGAGTCAACAAAAGGCTGAGGCCGCCATTAAGGCGGGTCGATTCAAAGGTCAAATCGTTCCCTTGAAAGTGAAGAGGCAAAGGCCATTGCCCAACGGACGTTTTGAGTTCGAGGAGATGGTCTTTGACACAGACGAGGGAATGCGTCCAGGTACGACAAAGGAGAGCATTTCCCAAATTCGCCCAGCCTTCAAACCCAATGGAACAGTTACAGCGGGCAATTCATCTCAGACGAGCGACGGGGCGGCGGGGGTTGTGCTCATGTCCAAAGAGAAGGCCAAGGCGCTGGGCCTGAAGCCGAGGGCAACCTTCAGATACCATGTGGTTGAAGGATGCGCCCCAGAGTATATGGGGGTGGGTCCGTCATTGGCCATTCCCAGGGTCTTGAAACTGGCAAAGATGAGGCTGGACCAGATAGAATTGATAGAGCTGAACGAGGCGTTTGCTGCGCAGGCCATCTACTGTATCCGGGAGTTGGGGATCGATGAGGAGATCACCAACGTGAACGGCGGGGCTATTGCCTTAGGGCACCCGTTGGGATGCACGGGCGCCAAATTGACCACACAGTTGATCTATGAAATGCAGGAACGCAATCTAAGGTGGGGTTTGGTCTCCATGTGTATCGGGTTTGGGATGGGAGCTGCAGGGATCTTCGAACGTGAGGTTTAATCGGTTTGCCCGTTTGCCGGTTAGCCGGTAGGACGGCCAACGGGGTCATTTACTTGACATGCCAACCGGCTTAACAGGCCAACAGGCCAGCGAACACAAAGGAGTGATAAGAATGGCGGATAGGAGGATTTTTGCAGGAGGCGAGTTTTTGATCTCCGACGTGGCCCCGGAGGATGTATTCACGCCAGAGGATTTCACTGACGAACACAAGATGATCTACGAAACGGCCAGGGATTTTGTGATCAAAGAGGCCCTGCCAAATACGGATAAGATTGAGGAGAAAGATCATGAGCAGATCCTGAGTCTTCTGTCCACGGCTGGTGAGCTGGGGCTCCTGGGCACCGACGTCCCCGAGGAATACGGGGGACTGGGGCTGGACAAGGTGAGCACCACGATTGTGGCCGAGGCCTTGGGAGATGCCGGGTCCTTTGCCGTGGTCTATGGGGCCCATACAGGGATTGGAACCTTGCCCATCGTCTATTTCGGGAATGAAGAACAGAAGAAGAAATATCTACCCAAATTGGCCTCCGGAGAGTGGTGCGCTTCCTACTGTCTCACCGAAGCAGGGGCAGGGTCGGATGCCCTGAATGCCAAGACAAAGGCGGTTCTCTCAGAAGATGGCAAGTACTATATACTGAACGGGGAGAAGCAGTTTATCACCAACGCCGGTTGGGCCAACAGCTATGTGGTCTATGCCAAGGTGGATGGTGAAGATTTCACAGGTTTCATCGTGGAGAGGGATTTCCCAGGCGTTTCAACGGGTAAGGAAGAGAAGAAAATGGGAGCACATGGATCTTCCACACGGCCAGTCATCTTGGAGGATGCCAAGGTGCCTGTAGAAAACGTCCTGTATGAAATTGGCCAGGGCCACAAGATTGCCTTTAACATCCTGAACATTGGCCGTTGGAAATTGGGCGCAGCCTGAGTGGGCGCATGTAAGTCCTCCGTGTCGGGGGCTATAAAATACGCGAACGGCCGAATCCAGTTCAAGGTTCCCATCAGTTCCTTTGGCATGATAAAGGGCAAATTGGCCAATATGGCAATTCGCACCTATATGTGTGACAGCACAATGTACCGACTCGCGGGAATGTTTGATGATAAACTGACTACCCTGGACGAAGAGGCAAAGAAGAGCGGGGCTGAAAACGCCAAAGCCATTGAGGAGTATGCTCCGGAATGCTCAATCACCAAGATTTATGGTTCGGAGGTCGCTGACTACTGTGTTGATGAGTATGTTCAGATTCTGGGAGGTTACGGCTATATCTCCGAGTATCCTGCTGAGCGGGCGTATCGGGATAACAGGATCAATCGTATCTGGGAAGGGACCAATGAGATTAACCGACTCCTCATTCCGGGAACCATGTTACGGCGTGCCGTCCAGGGTCGCCTGGCCCTGTTGCCTGCAGCGCAGGCCATTGCTCAGGAGCTCATGACCTATTCCCCTCTCTCCGTCAATTTGCCTGATACACCCCTGGCCCTCCAAGAGCATATGGTGAAGATGAGCAAGAAAATAGCCCTCATGGTGGCTGGTGTTGCAGTTCAAAAATTTCAGCAGGCACTGGAAAAGGAGCAGGAGGTGCTCGCTAAGATCGCTGACATGGTGATCGAGATTTTTGCCATGGAGAGCGGTCTGCTCAGGACGCTAAAGATGATTTCAAGAGAAGGGGAGGAGAAGGCCAAATACCAGATATCGGCGGTGAAGGTCTATGTGGACGAGACCGTCCCCAAGATAGAAACGTGGGCCAAGGAGGTCCTGGCCCATGTGGAAGAAGGAGATATGCTTCGAACACAGTTAGCGGGTTTGAAGAAGTTGGCGCGTTATCAGCCCATTGATGCAGTGAATCTGAGGAGAGAGATTGCGGATAGAATTATAGACCTGGAATCATATCCCTTCTAATTCATTAAATCATCCTGTATGCTGAAAAGAGGGTTTGCATGGGCAGACCCTCTTTTTGGTTTTGGTGTTTGTTTACGTAACTGTGGATTAAATAGGCAGTCACTGCGACCTTGCTGAAGAGCGTGGGAAGCCATCTCATTCCTCCAAAAAGTCGTGGTGTAATAGTGTGCGAAAGAGATTTTTGTCATCGTGTTGAATTGGGTAATTTCGTACTTAACTTATTGGGCTAGGCAATTTTGCTCTGGCCAGGGAGCAGTGCTTTCGTTTTGAGGTTTTTTTGTTGTGGATGATATTCAGAAATTGAGAAACATTGGTATTAGTGCTCACATTGACTCGGGCAAGACCACTCTGACTGAGAGAATCCTCTATTATACCAAGCGGATAATCGCCATCCATGAGGTGAAGGGGAAAGATGGGGTGGGGGCCACGATGGATTCCATGGAATTGGAAAAGGAAAGGGGAATTACCATTTCTTCGGCCGCTACCCACTGTGAATGGGATGATCATAAGATAAACGTCATAGATACACCGGGGCATGTGGATTTTACTATCGAGGTGGAGCGTTCTCTCAGGGTTCTGGATGGTTCTATACTCGTGTTGTGTGCCGTGGGAGGCGTGCAGTCTCAGTCCATAACCGTGGACCGCCAGATGAATCGGTACAGAGTACCCAGACTGGCTTTTGTCAATAAGTGTGATCGTTCTGGCGCGAATCCGTACAGGGTCGTGAAACAACTTCGAGAGCGATTGAACCATAATCCTGTTCTCATGCAGATACCCATCGGGCTGGAAGGAGATTTTTCGGGGGTTGTTGACCTGGTTGCCATGAAGGCCGTGTATTTTGATGGGCAATACGGAGAGATAGTGAAAACAGAGGAAATCCCATCTCTCCTCTTGGATGAGGCCAATGCCAAAAGAGAGGAGTTGCTGGATGCTGCCTCCATGTTCTCCGACGCTCTCACTGAGGCCATTTTGGAAGAGAGGGTGAGCGAAGAGTTGATCCGCCAGGCCGTGAGGAAAGGTTCTCTTTTGAGACAGTTAACCCCTGTCTTCATGGGGTCAGCCTACAAAAACATCGGGGTCCAACCTCTGCTCGAGGCGGTCAACCAATACCTTCCTTCTCCCGCCGAGGTGGAGAATTTCGCGTTGAATCTGGATCAGGGGCATGCGGAGGTCATGCTTTCCTCCAATCCGGATGATCCCTTAGTAGCCCTTGCCTTCAAACTGGAGGTGACGCGATATGGACAACTCACATATCTAAGGATTTACCAGGGATCGATTGGTAAGGGAGATGATCTGATCAATGTGAGGGACAGAAAAAAGATCAAGGTGGGAAGACTCGTCAGAATGCATGCCGATGAAATGGAGGACATCACCAGGGCAGTGGCAGGGGACATCGTGGCCCTTTTTGGCGTGGACTGCTTTTCAGGAGACACCTTCACAGATGGCCGATTAAACTACAGCATGTCTTCCATCTTTGTCCCCGAACCTGTGATCTCCCTCACCATATCGCCTTCGGACCATAAGTCTCAAACCAACGTGTCCAAGGCCCTTAGCCGATTTATCAAAGAAGATCCCACCTTCCGTTCCCATGTGGACCAGGAGTCAGGAGAAACGATTATCTCCGGTATGGGAGAACTGCACCTGGAAATATATGTGGAAAGGATGAAAAGGGAGTTTGGGGCCAATGTGGCGACCGGCATCCCTCAGGTTGCCTATCGAGAGGCTATTTCAAAAAGGGCAGATTTTGATTACCTTCACAAGAAGCAGACGGGTGGGTCCGGTCAATATGGTCGTGTAGCCGGGTACATGGAACCTTCTGATGATAACCTATATGAATTTGTAAATCAGGTGAAAGGAGGCGCCATACCCACTGAATTCATGCCTGCTGTAGACAAGGCATTCCGCTCCTGTCTTACAAAGGGGCTGTTGATTGGGTTTCCGGTTCTTGGGATGCGGGTTGTTGTGAATGATGGGCAATTCCATGCCGTTGATTCCTCTGAGAGGGCCTTTACCTTTGCTTCCATAGGGGCCTTCAGGCAGTCCTATTTAAAAGCAAAACCGGTCATATTGGAACCCGTCATGAAGGTGTCGGTGGAATGCCCCTCAGAATTCCAGGGAAACGTCATGGCCTCCATCAATCAGCGCAGGGGCTTAATCGTGAGTTCTGCCGAAGATGGCGTATTCACAACGGTGGATGCAGAAGTTCCTCTGGCCGAGATGTTTGGCTATGCCACTACCCTCAGATCCCTAACGCAAGGAAAGGCTGAATTTACCATGGAGTTTTCCCGATATTCAAAGGCCCCTGAAGCCGTGGCAGAGGAGCTGAAGGCCGAATTCAGAGATCGGGTAAAAGGGGGAAAGAAGTGATGAAAGATTTCATGAAAGTGAGTCCGCTAAAAGTTCTTGAAATGTCTTCACAAAAAGGTTTGGGCCGAGGAAATCTGGGCGTTCTCATGGCGCGGGCCGGTGTGGGTAAAACGGCCTGTCTGATTCACATAGCATTTGACAAACTGTTTCGGAAAGAAAAGCTGGTCCATGTTTCCCTTGAAGATGTTCCGGAAAAAATCACCTCTTACTACAACGTCATCTTCTACGATCTCGTAAAGGCGCTCAATATGGATGATGAACATGAAGTCAGAATGCTTTTTGAGAGAAACAGGATGATCTTGGCCTACTTGCAGCAAAGCTTTGAGATCAAACGCCTTGGGGAGAACTTGAAAAACCTGGTGGAGAAGATTGACTTTGTACCGGACGCACTCATTGTGGATGGACTCGATTTCGAAAAGGCGGGGAGAGACGTGTTTGAAGGTTTTAAGCAGATCGCAGAACATTTTAGGGTGGAAATATGGTTTTCAGCACGCACCCATAGGCACATTGCCGATGTGAATGAAAGGGGAATCCCCTATCCGTGTCATGAGTTGGATGATCTGTTCAATATCATTATTCAGCTGCAGCCCACGCAGTCAGGCATCGTGCTACAACTTCTAAAGGATCATGACGCAGCGGTGAGGCCTGATGCGAGTGTTCGGCTTGACCCAAACACCTTCTTGATTATGACTTAGAAACAACCCGTTGGAGCCAAAATCGAAGGGGATTTTAATGACTGCTGTCAGATTCATTATCTGAGTCGAGAAATGGTATAAAGAGGATAAAAAGCATCCCGGGGATGGATGCCAGGAAACTGATCCCGAAAAAGTAACCGTAACCTAACCATCCAGCCAAAAACCCACTCATCACGCCTGACAGTACTCCGCTGATGTTCATCAGGCCTGTTCCGATGGCAAAATGGGCGGCCTTAAATTCTGAGAGGCAGGTCCTCATCAAATAGGTCACGAGCACTGACGTGCCAAGTCCACCGGCAAACTGATCAAAGGCATGCACGGATGCTACGAGCAATAGGTTGAGACTACCTATGGGCGTTAGCATTTCAGCACCAGTGTTAAGAGCAACGAATTTATTGAGCTTGAGGGCCAAGAACATATAGATGATATTGGTCAGATTCTGAGCCAATAGAAAAGGCCAGATGGTTCTTTTCAGGGTATATCGGGAGATCATCCAGCCTCCCACCATGGCGCCGATAATGGAAAATGGAAGACCTACGCCCCCAGAGATCCAACCGTAATGTACTTTGATACCCAGATCCACCATGAAAGGGGATGCCATGGAGGCGAGCATTGATTCCCCAGTACGCATGAGAATGATAAAGGCGAGGGCCGCCCCAATCTTTTCTCGATCCATGTAAGCCATGAAGGCTCTGGAATAAAACGAATCCTTGTCTCTCAGGAAAATCGTTTTTATGCGACCTTTAAAGATGGCAAGGAGGGTGAGAGCTGCCAGAAGACCTATTCCCACCCAGCCCGGGAATCGGATCTTGTCTAAAATAGGTGCCTGGTTTTCAAATTGCCCAAACCATTCGGAAGCAAAGATTGCCTGCAGAACGATAATGATAAGGGCAAGCAAGACAATCACGATAATTAATCTCAATTTCACGAAAGCCTTGAAGAAGTTGCGAATGGGTATTCTTTCCGTTTCTACGTTGGGTAAGAGGAAGAGGTGATATATGAAGAGGAGGGACAATATTGCTCCGGCTGACAGGAACCCTACAAGCCAGTTCGTTGTGGCGCCAATGGTGACAATAACCCCCGTACCCGTCATCATGGAGATGCGGTAGGCCATAACCCGATATCCCACAAATTTGGCCTGCCCATTACGATCGAGAGCCTCCATGTAGTAACCGTCGATCGCCATGTCATGGGTGGCCGCAAGGAAGGAGCCAATGAAGAAGAGAACGGCAATGATACGAACCCCTTCTGGGAGAGGGGAGAGGAAGGCCACAGCAAGGACCATGATAACCAGCAAAAATTGCATGGTAAGCATCCAGCGTCGCTTGGTCCCGTACTGATCAATCTGGGGTCCCCAAAGGAATTTCAAAACCCACGGTAGGCCAAAAAGAGAAGTGAGACCGATGGCCTCCAGGCTGACCCGCATATCGCGGAAAAAGACAGAAGAAATAATACGAATGATGGTATAGGGGAATCCTTCAGCAAAATAGGTGGTGAAGGCCCATATGTGGGGGATTTGAAGGAGTTTTCTCTTTCGATTATTCAAAATAGGTTGCTAATCCTATGGTCTGTGTGGTTTTAGGAACCCCTGCATAACCTGTATAATTGGGGTGTTGGAGTGATGGAGCGGTGGGAATAAAAAAGGATTTTCCGTTTTTCCTTGCCAGTACTCCAATACTCCATTACTCCACTATTCCATGTCAGGAGTTACCATCTGATATCCATTTGAAGCGACATTATCAATAATTATTTGGGGTGTTATTATAGCAGGTAAATGCGGGTAGATTGAATTGTTATCTTCATTCTGTTATAGTCCAAAATTCACAAGTCAGCGGGAAAATTGGTGTGAGTGTCATTTCTGAACATGATCAGGGACAGGTTCCAGATGCCGTTGAGATGCTTTTAAGTGAGGTTGAGATAGGAGTGCTCCTGAGAGATAGAGATAAGAAAGTGGGCCGAAATGATCCCTGTCCTTGTGGCAGCGGCCTAAAATACAAAAAATGCTGTTTAGGCAAGGCCAATCCAAGAGTCAGTATGAAAGAGAAGTATCTGCGTCAACATAACATTCGCCTTAAAGAAGAGGCGGATGTAAATGCCATAAAGCAAGCTGGGCGTCTAGCCATTGCGACCCTCCAGTTGGTGGAGGAACTCATCAAGCCGGGTACGATGACCGAGGAAATAAACGCCCTCGTTCACGAATTCACGATCCAACACGGCGCAGTACCCGCTCCCCTCAACTACAGGGGTTTTCCC
This sequence comes from Deltaproteobacteria bacterium, assembly GCA_020342025.1. The sequence continues at coordinate 3,829,444 of CP070840.1, read as the reverse complement.
AAGAGTGTTTGCATTTCTGTGAATGAAGAAATCTGCCACGGCATTCCGGGGGAAAGGGTCCTTAAAACCGGCGACATCGTCAATGTGGATGTTACCCCCAAGCTGGATGGGTATTATGCGGATGCGAGCAAAACATTTTTCGTGGGGACCCCGGGACTGGATGCACGAAAGATTGTGGAAGTGGCCAGAAATAGTCTTAGGGAAGGACTATCCATGGTACGTCCCGGTAAGAGGCTCGGAGATATAGGTTGGGCCATTCAAAGTTATGCGGAGGGTGAAGGATGTTCTGTTGTGAGGGAGTTCGTGGGCCATGGTGTGGGTTTTGAATTTCATGAGGCGCCACAGATCCCCCATTATGGCCAAAAAGGAAAAGGGATTATCCTGGTCCCTGGTATGGTTTTTACCATCGAGCCCATGATCAACCTTGGAAAGAAGGATCTGCACATTCTTTCAGACAACTGGACAGCGGTAACGAATGATGGCTCTCTTTCGGCGCAGTTCGAACAGACGGCCCTGGTTACCGAAGACGGTTTTGAGAGCTTGACCCCCTATGATCTGGAAGCCCCCCTGCTTCCATAGCTGATGCGAGATCCCAGTGCACTGCATCTTTCCCTCACCTCTCCGAGGCGTGGGCTCTCCGAGCCGGAGGCCTCGATCGGGGAGGGCTTCGGCGTGAGCTCAGCCGAACGGTTGGGTGGGGGTGGACAAGTTATGATCTCAACAATTGTAAACAAAGCGAAGGATCTCGGTTTTATTGCCTGTGGCTTTTCACCCCCATCGAGGCCCGTCTATTTTGATAAATTCCGCGTCTGGCTATCCGATCGAAAAAATGCAGACATGTCCTGGCTCGAGAGAAATGTGGAAGTCCGGGAGGATCCCACCATTCTGCTCAAGGGGTGTAAGACGATTGTATCCCTTGCCTATCTCTATCCTTCACAGAAACCTGGAACACCCGAAGGTTTCACTGTGTCCAGATATTCACAACCCGCGAAGGAAGACTATCATTCCAGGCTAAAAGGTTTAAGTGGAGAATTGGTGGATGTGATGGGACAAATCTATCCAGGAACCCGTTCAAGGATTTGTGTGGATTCTGCCCCTATTTTAGAGAAGAGCTTCGCAGCTTCTTCCGGCATCGGCTTTATCGGCAAAAACAATATGCTTATCATGCCTGGCTATGGATCTTACTTTTATCTGGCAGAGATACTGACCACCGCCAACCTGGGATTTCTCTCCATGGAACCTATGGAGAATCAATGTGGGATCTGCACACGATGCATCGATTCTTGCCCCACAGGCGCCCTTGAAAAACCCTTCTACCTTGAGGCCTCAAAGTGTATTTCATATCTTACCATCGAGCATAAAGGGAGGACGAAGCGGGATATGGGAACAAAGATGGGCAGTTGCTTTTTCGGGTGTGATCGATGTCAGGAGGTATGTCCATTCAATGAAGATGAAGCATCAATGCAGATCCAATTACCTCCAACGGATGCGTTCTTACAGATGAACCATGAGGAATTTGGAGAAAGGTTTGGAGATACGGCTTTTGCTCGGGCTGGCTTAGAAAAATTGAAGTCAAACATCCAGGCTGTTAGGGCTCATGATGAAACGGCCTTGAGACCCAAGTTAAAAGCCTCTTGAAGGGTTTCCGGATTTTCCTGCACGGCAGATTTTTCCTCGAGGCTTCTAAAAAAGATACCTCCCTCGTAGGTCATGTCCAGTGCGTCATAGAAGTATCTGGCGGTGAGAATGGCGCCTTCGAACAGATTCTCACCCCGTGTGGCACCCACTGCGATCAGATAGCCTTTCCCGCTATCAAAGGTTTTCCTCTGCTCGGGCGTTTTCTCCAGTATCCGCTTGGACCAACAAGCCTGTGAGCGGTCGATGAGGGCCTTGACCTGTGCTGTGACGCCATAAAAGAAGATGGGGGATGCCAGGAAAATAACATCAGCCTCTTCTAAGAGGGGATAGACGTCCTGCATATCGTCCTTCACAACACACTTCCCTGTCTTGTCACATCCGCCACATTCAATGCATCCGCTCATGTCCAGGTCTCGCGCATACACGCTCGAGATTTCTGCGCCCGCGGATTTGGCTCCCTCTAATACTTTGTCTAAGAGCTGATCTGTGTTCCCGCCTTTGCGAGGACTACCGTAGATTCCCAATACTTTCATTTTGCCCCCTGTCCTGCCTTTCCCTATTTTGTCTCTTGAACGTCATGACACCTTTAAAAATTAGAAACTCCCTGAATCCATGTCAAGAAACAAATGATCTCCCTTATCTTATCCCTGAAAGAACCCCAGAGGATGGAGGGCGGAACGCCCAAGTTAAAGGCAAATTCCGCGACAGCCTTTCCTTGCAACTCGTCTCCAGGGACTTGCGAAAATTGGATACCTTTATCCGAGAGATACCCGAGGAGGGACTCTCTTACTCTCTGGGCATTTTCCATGGCCGATAAGGGTGCTCCGCCTCGCCCTGCTGTTCCCCTTCAGGCGTTTCCTCCCCGGCTCCAATGAGGGGCAGCACTTTGTCCACACTAAAAAAAACCAAAAAACGCGTCTTTCCCTCTTCCTTTTCCGATGCATACCTTTTGCTTCGTATAGAGTAGAGAAGATCGCTATCCTGTTCTTCTCGCAGCTTGCTTAAGAAAAGACGGATACCTTTATATCCTTTGCCTTTTTCCTTAAAGAGATAGGCAGCATGGTTATTGGATTGCAGATTGGCATGCGTTAGACGGTCGGCCATGATAAATGCGATCGATCCATCGTCCATAAAATGGGGTTTGCCATAAATGGCCGCATCCACCTTTCCCTCAGCATCGGCGGTTGCCAGAACACCATGACCTTTCACGTTTTCAAAATACTCACGAAGATCCATAACTTATCCTCCTCACGCGCTTGAATAATTTGTACAAGAAATGATTTGTTTAACGTTAAGAATCACGGCCTGGTTTTTCAAGGGTAAGCCATTTGTTATTCCGCTCTGTCACACCCGATAAAGGTCGATTTTTGTGCATCATGAAAGGATACAAAAAAGGCGCAGTGTGGGACGCAGCTTCTATTGACAAGGTAGGGTTAGTGTTTAGGTTAGACTAAAATAATGGTATTTTGACGACGTTAACCCGCCCAAGAAATGGGGCCACGAGCCGGGTTGCACTGCATGTGACTCGGCTTTTTTAATGGAGGTAGCATATGGATACCGAAAAGGATTTCATGGGACGAGGGGTTTCTCCTAAGAGCCCTATCTTTGCCAAAGATGCCTTTTCCAGAATCGATGAAAGCGATGATGCCACGTTCTATTCAAGGGATCGGTTCGTCAGTCATCTTGATTCCCTTGCGTTGGACACAGTGGAGACGTTGATCGGAGAACTGGTGGTTGAAGAAAACCCGGTCATATTGGATTTGATGGCGGGTTGGGATAGTCATATCCCCGAAAAACTCAAACCATCTAAGGTGGTAGGGCTAGGTCTAAACAGAAACGAGTTGTCAAGAAACACATCCCTTTCTGAAATCATCATACATGACCTCAACATGGATCCGACCCTTCCCTTTCCAGACGAAACTTTTGATACCGTGATCAATACGGTATCAGTCGACTATATGACAAAACCGGTCCAGGTTTTCCGGGAGGTAAGTAGAATTCTTAGGCCCGGAGGTTTGTTTCTGGTCATCTTTTCAAACCGCATGTTTCCCGAAAAGACCGTAAGAGTTTGGAAGGAGTCCAGTGAAGACGAAAGGGTTTTACTTGTCGAGGATTTTTTTAAAGAGGCCAGTCTTTTTGAAAAGCCATCTGTATTCGTTTCAAAAGGAAAACCGCGACCCGAAAATGACAAATATTCTCATCTAGGCATTCCCAGTGATCCCATTTATGCCGTCTATGCCGATAAAAGGGGAGGAAGTCCCTGCAAAGTAAGACCTGTGGTAACCATGGCTTATGGTGCTTTGCTGGAAGGTGAGGAGTTAGAAAAAAGAAAAAAAGAGATCAGAAAAAGCTTGTGTTGCCCCTACTGCGGAGAAAAGCTCAGGAAGTGGGCAGTGCCAGATAACCCGTTTGGCTGTACGTGGGATAATGATTATATGTATATCTGCTTCAATGACGCCTGTCCCTACTATGTGAGAGGCTGGGACGTTATGCATAAAGAAGGGAACTGTGGGGCCTCTTACCGACTCATGTATAACCCTGAAAAGGACCGTTGCCTCCCGATCCCTGTTCCAACTCCCAAAGTCCTTAGGGAGGGCATCATCGAATAAAGAGGGCCGAGCGGGAGGGAAAAGCGTCATTTTAATTTCTGTCCTCCAAGGGCTTTTCTAGAAAGAATCGATTCCCTCAAGATGACCTTCCCTTTAAAAAATTGTTTCCTCCAAACGCTTTGATGTGTTAGTAGAGAGTTAATCGAGGTCAGAAAAGATGAAAAGCCCGAATAGAAATGGGGGAAGCCACTGATGCTTGAAAAGATGAAGGCTCTGGTCAAAGAAAAAGATATCTGCGTGCTTGCCACAGTCTCCGCGGGCAATCCCCATTGTTCTCTGATGGCTTATGTGACAGACGAGGACTGCTGCGAAATCTACATGGTCACCCACAGAAAGAGCAGGAAGTATGAAAATCTGATAAAGAACCCGTCCGTCAGCCTCCTCATCGATACAAGGGAAGAACACCGAGGATCACGTCGTCCAGAGGCAAAAGCGCTGACCGTGAGCGGTACTTTCCAGAAGATAGATGACAAGAACAAGAGAATCCAAGTACATTCAAAGCTGCTGGACAGGCACCCCCATGTAAAAGAATTCTTGGAACATCCCGATGCAGAGATTTTGTGCATCCGAATTAACTCTTTCTTACTTTTGAATGGATTGACAGACGCCCATTTCGAAGCGGTTTAACGGTCTGCCCGGGCGTTTCCCAAATTATCTGTGCATTTCCCATCTCATCTCATAATCGGCAAAATGGATAAGATGCAAATCTGTGCCCCATAAACAGAGGAGATAAACGTGCATTCGGTACCTGAGCTTCGTATCCGCAAAGTCAATAAAGCGCCTGTCAATGAGAAAGGCGACTTTGTCCTTTACTGGATGATCGCATTTAGGCGAACCGCATGGAATTACAGTTTGCAACGGGCCGTAGATTGGTCTAAGGAACTGAACAAGCCACTAGTCGTTTTGGAGGCGCTGAGGTGCGGTTATCAGTGGGCGAGCGATCGAGTGCACCGCTTCGTTTTGGACGGCATGGCAGAGAACGCCCGCAGTCTAAAAAAAGCTAGGGTCCTATACTATCCCTATGTGGAAGCGGTGAAGGGTGAAGGCAAAGGCCTCATAGAAGCATTGGCTCAGAAATCGTGCGTTGTGATAACGGACGACTATCCCGCTTTTTTTCTTCCGCGTATGATAGGCGCTGTTTCCCGAAGGCTTCCGGTTCTCTTGGAGCAGGTGGATTCCAACGGGCTTTTACCCATGCGCGCAGCGGACAAAGTGTTTACCACAGCGTTTGCCTTCCGAAGATTCCTCCAAAAAAATCTGCCCGCCTACTTGAGCCAGAGGCCCGAGGTTAATCCCCTTAGTAGAGTGAAATTGCCGATCATGCGCACTCTCCCCAAAGGTACGGAAAAACGCTGGCCCAGGGCATCTTCCCGGCTTCTTGAGGGCGATCCAGAAGCCGTTTCTTCATTGCCCATCGATCATGATGTGCAGGTGGTAGAAGAGCGGGGAGGTCCAAAACAGGCTGAATTAGTGCTCAAGACGTTTTTGGGAAATCGTCTTTCACTTTATCCGGAAGACCGCAACCATCCGGACGAAGAGGGAACCAGTGGGCTCTCTCCCTATCTCCATTTCGGTCATATCTCGGTGCACCAGGTATTCGATCGCATTTTGGAAAAAGAGGAATGGTCATCCAAAATGATTTCTAGCAAAACGACAGGCAGCCGAGCTGGGTGGTGGGGTATGAGCGAAGCCACAGAGGCCTTTCTGGATCAGCTTGTCACCTGGCGAGAGCTGGGTTTTAACATGTGCTGGCAGCGAAATGATTTTGATCAATATGAAAGCCTACCCAATTGGGCCCGGCAAACCCTGAGTAAGCATTCAAAGGATAAGAGACCTCATTTGTACACATTGGAGGCATTCGAAACAGCCAAGACCCACGAACCACTCTGGAATGCGGCCCAAAGCCAACTGGTGCAAGAGGGGAGGATCCACAATTATCTGAGGATGCTCTGGGGGAAAAAGATTTTGCATTGGACAAAGACCCCAAAGGAAGCGCTGCAAGTGATGATTGAGTTGAATAACAAGTATGCCCTGGATGGCCGGGATCCCAACTCTTACAGTGGGATTTTCTGGGTCTTGGGTCGCTATGATAGGGCCTGGGGACCTGAAAGACAGGTTTTTGGGAAGGTTCGATACATGAGCTCTAAAAATACCGCCAGGAAGGTGCGGGTCAGAGCATACTTGAACAAATATGCCCCGAATTGACGGGCCCTATCCGGGAAAAGAATTTCAGGATTCTGTTAAGTGACGGTCCACGAAGGCCTTAATGGCATCGGGGTATTCAGGTGTGAGGCTTGAACTACTGTGGTCTGAATCTGTGGCGACAAAGAGTTCGGCGCGGCCAGCGGGAAAACTTTCCATCAGTCGCCATACGTGATGGAGGGGGAAGTTCTGGTCTCGTGAGCCGTGGATAAGCAGTACAGGCACGTGGATATCTGGAGCCAGTTTGACGGGGCTGATTGAATCCAGGCCCCTTTTGTAAAAGATGTCCATCCAGAGGACCACCATGGGCGCAAAGAAGATCCCAAAAAAAAGATTGTAGTTACGATAGAGGCTCAGAAGGGCCTCTCTGGTTTTCGCGTAACAACCTTCCAAGAATAGAAGCTTTATTGCCTCAGGATTTCGACTGGCTGCGATAACGGCGGCTGCAGCACCCGCCGAGTGACCATAAAGCAGAACGGGTTCATTCAGCCAACTTAATACGGTCTCGATGTCCTCTGCAAAGCGAAGGGCATTCATGAAGCGCTTGGGGCTAGAGCCGCCATGATCCCGGGCGCTATGCATGACCGTTTTGAATCCCAACTTCCCAAAAAGCCTTGCCCTGCCAACCATCCTGTCCCGATTCCTACTCCACCCATGGGCCAAAACAACCACACCTCTTGAATGGCCGTCAGGATCAACCCGCCAGACCTCCAATGAGCCCCCATCGCTGGTAGGGATCCGGGTGTCCATAACTTCACCCCAATCTGGGGCTTCCTGAACAGGTTGCCTCGGTAGCTGATGTATCAGGTAGGTGAAAAAGAGCGTCAGCAGCAGGTATAATATGAGGCACGCAACGATGATGGAAATCCACATAAGGCTTTCTTGTCCTCTAATACTTTGATCCCAATTATCGATGAACAGAATTATCCATTGTTGTCAAATAGTTACGCCATGATGCCAAACATTCTGGTCATTTCGCAGCCCCATTTGAACGACAAGATTTTTCTGTGGTTAAATTGGGATTCCTATCGCGTTTGTTCTATTTTTTTCTTGTCTTTTGGCTAATTTTGGTCTAAAAATGAATGTTTAATACAAATTTTGCAAAGCCTATTCTTTCTCTCAATGTCGATCATGCAAGCTTTGTAATTATGGAACACGTACTGCTTCTAAATATCACCTATGAGCCTTTGAGAATCATCAACTGGAAAAAGGCTATCACCATGCTTTGTCTTGGCAAGGTGGAGGTGATCGAGGAGTATAGTCGTGAGATTCACTCAGTCAGTTTCACGGTTAAGCTGCCGTCCGTGGTGCGTCTTCTAATGATGGTCAAAAGGCCGAAGACCCCTGTGAAATTTTCAAGGCAAAATATCTATGCAAGAGATCGCTATAAGTGTCAATATTGTGGTGATCGATTCTCTTCAGAAGATCTCACCTATGACCATGTTATACCCAAGTCACGTGGGGGAAAGACGCAATGGAAGAACATCGTGACCTGTTGCATTGACTGCAACAGGAAGAAAGGCGGGCGCATACCCTCCGAGGCTTCCATGAGGCTTATCCGCAAGCCTAAGCGTCCCACATGGGTGCCGGCCATCAGGATCACTATAGGCTTCAGGGAAATTCCACAAACCTGGCGGGATTACCTCTATTGGAATGTGGAACTTATAGAATAGATCCTTCTGAAAACAGGTTCAACAAGATCGGGGTCGAATAGAAAACTCGACCCCGTTTTTTTTGGATGGAAATAGCCCGATTCCATGTTTTTAACGCAATAAAGGACGTCCTGCCCTGGCTCGAATAGGAACAAGCTCCAAGTGCTGCCAGCCGCCTTCTTACTTTACAGCTGAAGCAATCTTTTCCGCAGTTTTCCTGATTGCCTCCATATCACCTTCTTTCAAATCCCAGCAGCTTACAGGTAACTCAGGGCGCTCTGCGGCGCGCGGCATCAGGTGAAGGTGATAGTGCATGACCACCTGGTTGACTCCACGGCCATTTAACTGTAAGACAGCCACTCCTGTGGGGTGGAGGGCCTCTTTTATGGCATGAATAATTTTTTGAGAGGCCAGGTGAATGGCGACGAGATCCTCACTGGGGATCTCCCAGAGGTTTTCGGCATGCTTCTTGGGGACAATAAGGGTGTGCCCCTCGGAAATGGGGTTGATATCTTCAAAGGCGAGGACGGTGTCGTCTTCATAGACCTCGAAGCAGGGGATCTCTCCCTTTACGATCTTACAGAAAATACAATCCTCCATCTCATTACTCCTTTCATCTGATCTCCAGCCTCAGCTCTCTGTATTCATCAATTCCTGGATTCTCGATCTTTCCTCTTCCGGGAGATCTGCTCTCTTTTTGATATTCATGGATCTCATCACGTCAAAGGACCCATCCTCAAAAAAGACTGGCACCTGGGTCAAGTAATCCGGGTTTTGGCAGCACCCCTGTGCAAAATAATAACCTGGCCGCCTTCCTTCTTTGAAGCGGGTCCTGACCACGACCAGGGCTTCTTTTGAGATGACCATGCCTACCTGGCCGGTAAAGGTGGACACCATATCTCCAGGTTCAAACAACCTCTTTTTTTCCACAAGATCTCACCTCATATAAATGCTTGAAACAGGATCTTAGTATTTGATAAAGATTCTGTCGAGGTATTTTTATGACCGGGATCTCAGGGGCAATATTTGACGAACATGGGCCAGTACGCCTCACAAGGGGCGCTGCGGCGCAATCTGTAAAAATTCGGATTGTTTGCTCATATAAACCACACGGAGACAGGGCTAATGGGAAAAATGGTCATATACATCAAAGCAGGGCGGATGATGGGACTGGGATGGGGGCTCCTAATTCTTTCAATGCTTTTTCCATCATGTGCAACAGATCGCCAGACGCACGATGGGCTTCGGGCGGTCCTTTGGGTTCTCACATCTGCGGAATATGGGGCTTGCGCTGAGCAGGCATATCGGGCGGCCAAGGAGAAGCTCGACCTGGCCCTCAGAAATCAAGATTGGACAGCTGCGCCAGAGCAGCTGAAAGAATACCAGCGTCTACCCCCTGCTGTGATACTGGATGTGGACAGGACTGTGCTGGATAACGCCCCATTTCAGGGCCATTTGGTCAAAAGGGGTAAGGCTTTTACAGCAGACCTTTGGGAGCAATGGGTGTTTAGGGCGGAGGCATCCCCTGTACCGGGTGCCCTTGAGTTCGTGAGGTACGCAGAAACTAAGAACGTGGAAATTTTCTATGTCACCAATAGGACGGCTAATCTGGAAGAGGCGACCCGGAAAAATCTTGAGGGATTGGGATTCCCCACAAAAAGGCAACCAGATACGGTTCTTATGAAAGAGGAAAGGGGGTGGGGTTCCGACAAATCCTCTCGGCGGAAGGTTGTGGCAAAGGATTACAGGATTCTTCTTTTAATCGGTGATGATTTCAACGATTTTGTGTCAGGCGTGAGAGGTAAAGGTGTCACCCTAAAAGATCGCAAGCGCCTGGCAAATCATTACAAATCCTACTGGGGGGAGAAGTGGATTATCCTTCCCAATCCCATTTACGGATCCTGGGAAGCAGCCCTTTACGAGTTCGAGTATGGACTCCCACACGCCGAGAAGCTCAAGCGCGCATATGAAAAACTAAAGACCATGGAATAGGGGATATGTTTTTTTCTCGGCTCCTCCCTGTTGTCTCTTTTGATATTATCAGCTATGGTGCAGGCCTGACAAAGATGTCCTTAAGGAATTTTACCCTGGCAACTTTTTTGGGGATGCTTGCCCTCCCCTCCTTCCGAAGCCTCCGAAGAAAAAGGGCTCACTAGGGATCAAAGGGGGAAAGCAGGACAAAACGGGCAAAAAATATGTCCAAACTAATAAAGTGAAAGGAGGGAGATGTCATGGCAAAGGAAAAAATACCCAAATGGTATGCAGAGCTTTCTAAAAAACACGGCAAATTTATGGATGCGGTTCAAGAACTGGGCAAAGTGGTGAGGCAAGAAGGGCCTTTAGACGAAAAGACCGCCCATCTGATCCAGTTGGCGGCAGCCACCACACAACGCTCCGAGGGTGCTGTTCACAGCCATGTGAGAAGGGCGCTAAATGCGGGTGCGAAACCTGACGAGATCTACCACGCTATCATTCTTCTTACAAGCACCATCGGATTTCCCAATGTGTCCGCTGCACTGAGCTGGGCGGCAGATGTGATCGGGGATAAGTAAGCCAATTGAGCTTTTAGCTCAATTGGAAGTTATTTGTTATACGTTATTCGATCTCTGTTTATCGCGACTTTTGTCTGCTAGAGGAGGATTCATATCCCTACCAGGGGTGAGATCTCATTTCGAGTATCTGGGTTTGGTAACTTATAACCAATAACGATTAACGAATAACCCCTAATCGAGTTTTGACTCGATTGAGTGGACATGGAAACTTATCAAAGGAGACAGGAACGATGAAAGGAAAAAGGACCATTTGCGTTCTCTTCGCTTTGGGCGTGTTCTTCCACCTTCTCGGAAGCCCCGTGCATGCTCGAATCAAACTGGTGGCGTTGCCCGACAGAGGGAAGACCATTATCCGACTCGATAACCCGAAGGCCACGCTAATTGAGGAGGAACGTGTGCTCACCCTTCAGAAGGGGGTTAACCATGTGGATTTTTCCTGGAAAGGCGTGAGCATTGATGTGGACTCGATCCGCCTGAGCGCACTTACTCAACCGGATGAGGTTACCCTGCTTAATGTGAGTTATCCTCCCAACGAGGCGGCACTGGTCTGGGAAATCTACAGTCGAGATGCTTTCGAGGTGAAGGTTCGCATCAGTTATCTCCTCTCTTTTATCGATCGACTGATTACTTACAAAGGTCTTGCGAACAAGGAAGAAACCCGTATGAATCTCAAAAGCTATTTGGTTCTCCGAAACTTTTCAGGTGAGGATTTTGAAAGGGCCTTGGTCCTCTTAGATGACAGCGAGGTTTTTGAGAAAAGTATCGGCCACGAGGAAACCAAACAGCTGCTCTACTTGAACAGGGCCGACTTGCCCATTGAAAAACGATGGACGTTTGACGCGGGGAAATTGCCCTGGGATCCGGAGAAGCTGGACACGAATGTGGGCATCCCAGTGACGTACCGAATCAAAAACGTCAAGGAGATGGGCCTCGGTCTATCAGTCATGGCGGCAGGAAAGGTAAGGGTGTTTCAGGAGGACGGGCATAAGAGTACGATTTTTCTGGGCGAGGACCATACCGAGCCGGTACCAGTGGGCGAAGAAATGGAGGTCTACATCGGCGACAGCCGCGATATTGTGGTGACCCAGCGTAAAATGCGGGAAGAGCGAATTAACGTGCGTTACGACAGAAAAAACCGAATAGTCCTCTACGATACGGACGAGGTCATCAAGGCGACCATCGAGAACTTCAAAGAGAAGTCAGCGATGCTCTCCATGATTCAGCATATCCCCGGGCAGTGGGATATGGAGGAGTGCGACATGGAATACAAGCGCAAGGATGCCTACACCTTGGAATTTGAGATTGCATTGCCTGCTCACAGCAAGAGAGAACTGACCATGCACTACCACCGCAGAAATGTGCGCTGAGAGGAGGGGAGAAGATGAGATACAAATTGATATTTTTGGCGACTGCCGCTGTTGTTCTGACTCACAGCTTAGCCCTTGCAAAGGTAGATCTGGTCATCCTGCCGAAACGGGACACCGTTCAAGTGACTATCTACAACTCAGCGGATCTCACATTGGTACGGGAAAGTCGGTCACTCACCTTGAAAAAAGGTCTCAACCGCCTTCAGTTTTCGTGGGCCAATACGCTCATAGATCCCACGAGTCTAGAGATGCTGCCCAAAATGTATGGTGAAAGCATTGATATCCAGGACCTCACTTTCCCTCCCCGGGTTCGCGACCTGGGCCTTTGGCATCTGCAGAGCCAAATCAGCGGGAAGGTACCCGTGGAGATCACTTACCTCACGAGCGGTCTGTCCTGGCGGGCCTTTTACATGGGAACGCTAAGCAAAGATGAAGAGAACATGCATCTGAGGGGCTATGTAAGAGTAACGAATAACAGTGGTGAAGACTATGAAAATGCACAGACCCGGATGATTGTGGGCAAGATCAACATCATCGATCGGATAGCGGAACTGGCAAGACGGCAGTATCCTTATGGCCGGCCCGGTCCCCGTCCGATGGTGCCCGGGGTGGCAGCCCCCAGAGCAGCGGTCATGGACGAGGCCAAACGTGAACTGGAGAAAGCGGTAATGGCGATGGAGCCCAGACCAAAGGAGATCAAGAAAGAAGGGATCAGTGAGTATTTTCTCTATACCATTGAGGGGACAGAAACCATTCCTCATGGATGGTCTAAACGTTTGCCCAGCTTTGCTGTAGACGTGGTTCCTGTTGTTAACCTTTATAAATACGAGGAAGAACGTTACAGCAATCAGATGATGCGTTTCCTCAGTTTCAAAAATGACAAAGGCCACAATCTGGGAGAGACACCTATTCCGGGCGGCGTACTCAAAGTCTACCGTAACGTGGGTGAAGAGGGTCATCTCTCTTATGAGGGGGAGTCCCGCTTTAAATACATCCCGGTCAATGAGGACGTGGAACTGAATCTTGGCCCTGTGGCCAATGTCATTGTGAAGCCCACTTTGATGGACTACAAGACCGAGCGGTATCTCTTCGACAATAAGGGGAATATCAGCGGGTGGGACGAGGTCAGGGAGTTCGAGATCGAGGTGAAGAACACGCGAGAGCTCCCTATCAAGGTGGAGATAAAGCGCAATTTCAAGACCTCGCACTGGGAAATCGAGAAACTTGGTGACTTTGGCCATTACGAAAAGGTGGATCTGGACACCATAAAATTCACACTAAGTCTATTGGCCCGAGAGACGAAGAAGTTCCGCTATATCTTGACCACCCATCAGGGCCGCCGCGCAGATTGATAAGGTCCCAAAGTAGGGGGGAGGTCCTTAAAAAAGTGATTATGCGTTAGCCTTTGAGGGTACTGAATCACTTAAGGGTCTCCCCGTCGTATAGGGCAGGCTGTCTCGGTAATAATGAGTCTTTTTAACCACTTCCCTCCTTTCCTTCATTTGTTCTCAGTCGCCATTCAGTTGTTTTAAAAAATATTTGTTGACTAAGAAAGCCAAGTTTTTTAAGAACGTCCTAGCCTGGGAGGGTGTGTGGCGTTCTTAGTTTTATCGTGCTATCTAAAGTTTCTAGGTTTATTTAGATAATTAATGCGGGTTTTGATCGTGAAAAGGGGGGGGCACGAAATGCTAAAGACAAGTAATGGGCCAAAGGCGAGGAATTTAAGGAATGGATGGAGGTTTATTCAAGTAAAGGTGAACTATGATTACTGGAAGCGGGTAAAAGCAGCTGCGGCGCTTGAGGACAAGACCCTTGAGGAAATGCTAGACGACATTATTCGTTTCTATATCGATTACAAGTACTCAAGGTTGAAAAGCATGTGAGAGGGGGGCCTTACTTGACTGGTTCGAAAGATCATTAGTCCTGCATTAATATCCCGGTTGTAAGGACCTCACCCTCATCAACTGTCTCAGCAGAAAATATATTGCGGTGACGATTCGTTCCGTCGATTTCAAGTCGCGAATTTTTACCCTGCTCGATCGCTTCCAATGTGAAGGTGCGGTTCTGATTAGCAGATGTATTATGCACTTTGGTTGGATTCAACGTTATGGCAAGAAACCTGCTATTTTGGCATTTCAAATGTGACCACAATCTATAGGGCTTTCACCTAATTGACACAAAAGTACATCTTCATTATACTCCCCTTTTAAAAGAGCAGGTCCATTTTCATTATCTACCAACCGTCTTTCCCTGAAATACTCCCCGGGGGCATTAAATGAAATGCCCAAAATGCCAGTTTGAGAATCGCCAAGACGCCAAGTTCTGCAGTGAGTGTGGCCATAAATTTGAACTCATATGCCCTGATTGCGGAACGGCCAACAGACCCGAAGCCAAATTCTGCGATGAATGCGGCAACCACTTAACTCCCACCCCAGTCGCAGTCCCTAAAGAGCTTTCCTTTGACGAGAAAATAGACAAGATTCAGCGTTATCTTCCTAAAGGCCTTACTGATAAAATCCTGTCCCAAAGGGACAAGATCGAGGGTGAGCGTAAACAGGTTACAGTGATGTTCTGTGACATGGAGGGTTTCACCGCCTTAGTTGACAGGTTAGGCCCTGAAGAAGCCTACGGTATTATGGATCAAGTCTACGAGATCCTGATTCACAAGGTCCATGACTATGAAGGCACGGTCAACGAGATGACCGGTGACGGGATCATGGCCCTTTTTGGCGCCCCTATTGCCTTGGAAGACGCTCCTCAGAGGGCGATCCGCTCTGCGATGGCGATACACCGTGAAATGGCAAGATTCAGCGACAAGATAAGAGAAGAAAGAGAGGAGATAAGGCCACTAAAAATGCGAGTGGGTATTCACACTGGGCCTGTAGTAGTGGGCACGCTAGGTAACGACCTCAGGGTGGAGTTCAAGGCCGTGGGCGACACGGTCAATCTTGCCTCAAGAGTGGAAGGTTTTGCAGAGCCGGGCACCACCTACGTAACCGATGATACTTTTACGCTCACCGAGGGATTTTTTAGGTTCGAGGCCTTGGGAGAGAAAAAGGTCAAGGGCAAGGAAGCGTCGGTAACAGTATACAGAGTGATCGCCCCCAGCACGAGGAGGACCAGGTTTGACATCAGTGCCGAGCGGGGTTTGACCCCTTTCGTGGGAAGGGAGCGAGAGCTCGAGCTCCTATTGGATGGTTTTGAGCGGTGTAGGGGAGGAAGGGGGCAGGCATTTTCTATCATATCCGAGGCTGGTGTTGGGAAATCCAGGCTCTTATATGAATTCAGAAAAGCGGTTGCTAATGAGAATGTAACCTTTTTGGAGGGCCGGTGCCTCTCTTACAGCCGGGGAGTCTCATACCATCCAGTCATAGATATCCTGAAACAGAACTTTGATGTTAGGGAGGGTGATGGCGACCTTGAGATCAGGGAGAAGGTCACAAGGGGTCTGGAAGCATTGGGAACGGATGAAACCTCAACCCTTCCATATCTTCTGGAGCTCTTATCGGTTAAGGACAGTGGTATCGACAAGATCCCCTTGAGCCCTGAGGCGAGGAAGAATCGCATCCTCGGGGCATTGAAGCGAATTGTTTTGAACGGATCGGAGTTCCGTCCCCTGATCATGGCCTACGAGGACCTTCACTGGATTGACAAGAGCTCCGAGGACTCCTTGAAAGATTTATTGGATTCTATTTCAGGTGCCCGGGTCTTTTTGATATTTACCTACCGACCTGAATTTGTGCACGCTTGGGGTGCGAGATCATACCACAGCCAGCTAAACTTAAACAGGCTTTCCAACCGGGAGAGCCTCGCCATGGTATCTCATCTCTTAGGCACGGCGGAGCTTGATGGGAACCTTGAGCAACTGGTCCTGGAAAAGACAGAAGGGGTCCCCTTTTTCATTGAAGAACTTATAAGCGCCCTTAAATATCAAGGGATCATCGAGAAAAAAGACAACAAATACTGTTTAGCAAAGGAAATCCGGGATGTGACCGTTCCTTCCACGATCCAGGACGTGATCATGGCTCGAATGGATACCCTGCTTGAGGGAGCGAAGGCCTTGCTTCAGACAGGTTCAGTTGCGGGAAGGGAGTTCAGCCACGATTTAATCCAAAAGGTAACGGAGCTCTCGGAAGAGGAATTGCTGTCCCATCTTTCGGTTTTAAAGGACTCAGAGCTTCTCTATGAGAGGGGAATTTATCCCCAATCAAATTATGTCTTCAAGCACGCGCTCACTCAAGATGTGGCGTACAACAGTCTACTTCAAAAAAGGAGAAGGGAAATCCATGAAAATATAGGAAAGGCCTTGGAACAGATCTACATAGAAAGGCTGGAAGAGTCATGTGAGATCCTGGCCTATCATGCTCTGAAAGGAGAAGACTGGCAACGCGCATACAAATACTGCAGGCAAGCAGGCCTGAAGGCTTTTTCCCATTCTGCTTACGAGGAAGCGCAGAGGTATTTTGAAGATGCCCTCACCGCGCTTAAAAAACTACCCCGCGAAAGGGCCCGGATTGAGGAGGAAATTGACCTGCGATTCAACATGCGGTCTGCACTTCTTCCATTGGGACGGAATGAGGAATGGGGTGAGTGGGTACGTGGTGCTGAATCGTTGGCCCGAGAAATCGATGATGATGCGAGGCTTTCCAATGTCTTCAGCTATCTTTCTTCTTTGCACTGGATCCACGATCAAACTCGAAAAGCAATCGAACGGGGTGGAAAGGCTTTGGCTCTTGCCGAAAGGACCGGGGATTTCTCCACTCAGGTCGCAACTATGCTCCACCTGGGAATCTATTACTTCACAAGTGGGGATTATCTCAAACAGATAGAATTCCACCAAGAGCTTCGAAGGCGGTTGACCGGAGAGACTGCATTCCAGCAGCACGGTCTAACCAGCTTTCCAGGCGCCTGGGCACGCGGTAATCTTGCGCTTGGCATGGCTGAGCTTGGGAATTTTGATAAAATTGAGGAGATTGGGCATGAGGCGCTGGAAATAGCCGAGCGGGTTGAAAACGCTTTCACTCTGGTCATTACCTATGCCTTACTTGGTATGGCCTATCTACGCCTTGGGAAAGTGGAGCCCGCCTTGCTGCTTTTAGAGAAAGGCCACGAGTTATGTCGCTTTTCCAAAGTGCAGTTCGTTTATCCTTACACTGCGGGAAGTCTCGGCTATGCTTACCTCCTTGCCAGGGAACCGATGCGTGCGTTGACCGTTCTGGAGGAAGGGACAAAACCTGGCAATCTCGAAGGCGGTGTATGGACTGTCCATCCGCTTACTGTCTTGGGAGACACCTATCGTGCTGTAGGAGAAATTGCATTAGCGTCTGAGACTGTATCGAATGCCCTATGGCTCGCTGAGGAAGGCGAAGAGCGGGGATTTGAGGCTTGGGCTATGCTTGTTATGGCCAGGATCAAGGCCGAGGCAGGTGGATTGGAAGAAGCAGAGGATTGGTATCGGCGTGCATTAGAGCACGCCTCCAATCTTTCCATGCGCCCTCTCGTTGCACATTGCCATGAGGGGCTCGGGCTTGTCTACCTCAATGCAGAAAACAGAGAGGAAGCACATTCCGAACTCGCGGCCGCTACAGAACTATACCGTTCCATGGGCATGAGCTTTTGGTTGCCACAGGCCGAGTCCGCCCTTGCCGAAATTACTAGCTGACCCTCACCCTAGATATCTGAACGATAACTTAATCACTCTTAAATCCTAATCGTAAGCTTGCCCTAAGATTTTCAATCGAGAAAAGGTCTAGCCAGGGCTAACGGAATCTTCTAGAGGCCATTGAGACTTCCTTTCAAAAGCCAAAGTCCATATGTTGTGGCATCTGGCAACCAGTCGAAACAAGCGGTTACTGCAATTTTTGTGGGAGTTTTGGCTGGCCGAAATTTTTCAAGTATTCCAGATATAATGTGCCCTTTCGCTAGGGTAAGGGTTATGGCGAGCATCATTGAAGATCGATATGCTCAAAATTTACAAGTATTCCAAATATAATCTACACTTTCCCCCATAGCCTTCACTGACCCACCGGAAAATACCCTGTTTTTCAAGCCAAAATACATGGTTCACCTTATTGGATGTGACCCACCCCTGTGCTATGAGATTAAATTTAAATAAAAGCCCTATTTCTTATATGCACTCCAAAGGGATACGTTGCTCATAAATTGTGAATTTGAGTAATCACCGAATTAACCAAACAAGACAGAAGGGAGGAAATAATGAAAAAGAAGGTCATTTTATTGGAGGCAGCCTTGATGATAGCGTTGCCAATGAGCGCGCAAGCAATCCAGCCCGATGCATCTTATCTGTCTGCACAGGAGAGAAACCAACAGAAATGGGCAGCGGAAGATAAGCAGATCGGTAAGAAACTTGCTGCTCTCGAAAAAAGGTTTGGCGAGAAACCTTGAAAATCCTGGCCCCCGAAAAACGATAGTTTTATTTGGGTAGTGATAACCAGGGCGGTTTTTGAGCATTGTGATTGTAATCGAAACTTTGGAGTCATTTTGGAAATACGAAGATCTTGTGGATTAGGCCTTCAAAGACCTATATCCTCAATCTATATCATTGCTTAGTTGATGTACCAACACCAGAACCACTGCATTCATTTATGCGAAGAACCGCTTTATAAATAGAGTTTTTGTCTTGAAAAGCCCGGGGTCATGCAGTAATCATAGGTGAAAAAAAACGTTAAACAAAAGGTAACTTTTGAACCCCGTCTAATCACCCGGTTTTTGGAGAAAAGACCTCGGTTGGGAAATATGTCTAATTTTAACAGTAAGAGTTTACAGCGGCTTTTCTACCCTAGTTCCGTTGCGCTTGCCGGGATTACGGTAGATAATCCTCAGCATTGGACTAGAACTTTTTTGGACTCTCTGCGCGAATTTCAATTTGAAGGTCCGCTCTACTTAGTAAATCCAAAGGGCGGTGAAATTGGGGGAATCAAGGTCTATCGAAGGTTTGTGGATATCCCCCAAAATGTTGATTATGTAATCAGCACCGTGCCGGCCAGAGTGGCTCCAGGACTTATTGAGGAGTGTGCTCACAAAGGAGTGAAGGCAGTCCATTTTTGTACCGCAGGCTTTAGTGAGACCGGGGAAGAAGAAGGGGTGAGGTTGGAGCCTCAATTGGCTGACCTTTCTCGAAGAACTGGGATTCGGATTATAGGCCCCAATTGCATGGGCATTTATTGTCCTGGATCACGCCTCTCTTTCGAAACAGATTTTCCAAAGGAAAGCGGTCCGGTAGGATTTATTAGCCAGAGCGGCGGTAATACTAGCAGGCTGATCCGTCGAGTAATGACACGGGGCGTTCGATTTAGCAAAGTCATAAGCTATGGCAATGGCTGTGATCTAAACGAAAGCGACTTTTTAGAATATCTCGCGGCTGATTCCGAAACTAAGATAATCGCTTTATACATAGAGGGAGTTAAGGACGGCGGAAGGTTCCGCCAAACGCTGCATAAGGCAGCACAAGAAAAGGCCATAATACTGCTCAAAGGAGGAATTACTGAAGGAGGTGCTAGAGCAGCCGTTAGTCATACGGGATCCCTCGCTGGGAATGAATTGATCTGGGATTCACTCTGTAAGCAATTGGGCATTATTCAAGTCCACTCGCTTGAAGAATTTGCCGATTCACTGGTCACGCTGAGGTTTATGCCCGATCCTAGGGGCAGGAGGGTTGCATTGATAGGTGCTGGCGGTGGATCTAGTGTTCTTATAGCTGATGAATTTGAAAGGAGCGGACTAAAGGTTCCACCGCTCCCTCAGGAGATGAGGGAAAGGATACGCGAATTTACGCCGCTTGCAGGAAATATTTTGCGAAATCCTATAGACTATTCACAAAACATGACGGAACCTGAGAAACTGCTTAGAACTGTTCGCATTATTTCCCAATGGGAAGGGATTGACTTCTTGATCTGGTTTCTAGACCTCGCCTGGATCCCATTCAATGAAATGGACCGTATGCATAGAATCATTGATGGGATTCTGGCAGAAAGCAGAGCGGTTTTGAAGCCAATAGCTATCGTAGTCCAAACAGATATCTCGCCGGAACAGATAAAAAAGCTCTATTCCTTTTTACAAAAATGTGTCTCCTCTGAGTTGCCCATTTATTACTCTTTTGCTAGCGCTGCCAATGCCATTAATTTGCTCTTGAGCCATAATGAGAGACGACTTGGCAAGGGATAAATGTAAAAAAAATTTCTTGAATTAGGTGAGGATTCCTTCTGTCATAGAAGCATGGCTTAGCGTGCCACTAATCCTAGGTTATTCTCATTATTCAAAGGGCGATTGCACAATACGATCACTAATCAGAAATGATAGTGTTCCTCGAAGACTCACACCAAAAATAACCGTTGAATCTCATCTTGAAATGCAGTATTGATACCTGATGGTAAACTCCGGTTGGATTGCAGGATTCTGGTATTGATGCTTTAATCCCTGCCTTTTCAAGCTTACGCTTGGAATTGTTGCACAAAGCGGCTGTTGTGAAATTTCAGTATACGATAAGTATTCTGGAAATTGGCCAGAGTGTAGACTTCTGCGATGATCGCTTAGCTCGGGGAAGCCTTAAAACTTTCGATTAGCAGATCAATACTGCAATGAATCCTGATTCAGTCAGATTCTACGATATGGCAAGAAATCTGCAATTTTGGCATTTCAAATCTGACCACAATATATAGGGATCCCCCCTAATTGACACAAAGGCACATCTTCATTATACTGTCCTTCCAAAAGAGCGAGTCCATTCTCATAATCCACAAGTCTTCTTTTCCTTAAGTTCTCCGGGGGGCATTAATGGAGTGTCCAAAATGCCAAACTGAAAACCCCGAGGAAAACAGTTTTTGCCGCGAGTGCGGTGCAAAGCTTATATTGGCTTGCCCTCAGTGTGGGGCTGAAGTCCTTCCGGTCGATAAATTCTGCGGTAAATGTGGCCATCATTTAAGCATTCCCTCTGAGCCTTCCCCTACAGAACCTTCCTTTGATGAAAAGATTGCAAAGATTCAAAAATACCTTCCCAAAGGCCTGACTGAGAAAATCCTAGCCCAAAGAGACAGGATCGAGGGTGAGCGCAAGCAGGTCACAGTGATGTTTTGCGACATGGCGGGTTTTACCAGTCTTTCTGAGAGATTGGGCCCTGAGGAAGCATATGATATTGTTGACCAGCTTTATGAGCTCCTCATTCACAAAGTGCATGATTATGAGGGTACAGTCAATGAGATGACCGGTGACGGGATCATGGCCCTTTTCGGGGCCCCTATTGCTTTAGAAGATGCACCTCAGCGTGCTATCCGCTCAGCCATGGCTATTCACAGGGAGATGTCCAAGTTCAGCGATAGGATGAAGGAAGAAAGAGAAGGTATGCCTCCTCTTAAAATGCGGGTTGGCATTCATGTGGGGCCTGTTGTCGTAGGCACCTTACGCAACGATCTGAGAGTAGAATTCAAGGCAGTAGGGGATACGGTAAATCTGGCCTCTAGGATGGAAGGACTCGCAAGGCCTGGTACGACTTGCATAACAGAAGAGACACACAGGGTCACTGAAGGACTCTTTCGTTTTGAGGCATTGGGGGAAAAGACGGTTAAAGGTAAAAGAAGGCCGGTCAAGGTATATAGAGTGATTGCCCCCAGCACCAGCAGGACGAGATTTGATGTCAGCACTGAGCGAGGTTTGACGCCATTTATAGGAAGGGAGAGGGAACTCGAGCTTCTGCTGGATGGTTTTGAGCGGACCAAACAGGGTCGCGGACAGGCATTCTCCATCGTGTCTGAGGCTGGGATAGGCAAATCCAGATTGTTGTACGAGTTTAGAAAGGCCGTTTCCCATGAGGACGTGATGTTCTTAGAGGGGAGATGCCTTTCTTACAGCAAGGAGGTTACTTATCATCCACTCATAGACATTATAAGGGCCAATTTTGACATCCGCGAAGGCGATGGGGACTCAGAGATCAGAGCAAAGGTCATTAAAGGCCTGAAGATACTACGTGTAGACGAGGCTTTGACCCTCCCCTATTTCTTAGAACTGTTGTCTGTCAAAGACAGTGGTATTGACAAAATACCCATAAGCCCTGAGGCCAAGAAGGATAGAATCATTCAAGCCTATAGGCTAATCACCCTCAAAGGTTCAGAGATACGACCCTTGATACTGGCCTTTGAAGATCTTCACTGGATCGATAAGAGCTCAGAGGAGGTATTGAAATATGTTTTTGAAAGCATACCGGGGGCAAGGGTTTTAATGGTTTTCACTTATCGGCCAGAGTTCGTGCACACCTGGGGCGGGAAGTCCTATCATAGCCAGGTGAACTTGAATCGGCTCTCCAACCGTGAGAGCCTTGCCATGGTGTCCCACCTTCTGGGTACGGAGGACATCGATAGTGACCTTGAGGAATTGGTGCTAGAAAAAACAGAAGGAGTCCCCTTTTTCATTGAGGAGTTTATAAAGTCTCTCAAAGATCTAAAGATTATAGAAAGAAAGGAAAACAAATATCATTTAGCAAAAGGTGCTCAAGAGGTGATCATTCCTTCTACGATCCAAGATGTTATCATGGCCAGGGTTGACTCGCTGCCTGCGGGGGCTAAAGAAGTGCTTCAGACGGGCTCCGTCATTGAGAGGGAGTTCAGCTATGCGCTGATAAAGAGGGTTACAGACCTCACGGAACACCAATTGCTCTCCCATCTATCCGTCTTGAAGGATTCAGAACTTCTTTATGAGAGAGGAATATATCCACAATCAACATACATTTTTAGACATGCACTTACCCAGGAGGTTGTATACGACTCGATTTTAACTAAAAAGAAGAAAAAGATTCATGAGGAGATTGCAAAGGCCGTCGAAGACCTATACAAACAAAATCTTGATGAGCACTACGAGGTATTAACTGAGCATTATATCAGAAGTGAGAATTACAATAGGGGTGCTGAGTATTCAAGGTTGGCACGCAAAAAGGCCCTAAAAACGGGTTCGGTGAATGACGGGATTGCCCATGCCAAGAAGACCTTGGCCTGCCTCGAACGCTTACCACAGTCCGATGCCGTTCTGGAAAGGATAGTCATGGCAAGGACAATACTCGGATTTCACTATGCTCAGTTAAACTATCATGTTGAAGCTAAAGACGTAATCGACCCGATAGTGGATCAGGCGTTGATGAGTGAGGATAAAAGAAGGCAATCCCAGGTACTAACCATTTTGGGGAATCATAGCTATATGGTGGAAGAGGATTTTCCCAAAGCAATTGATTATCTTGAAAAGGCCCTAGAACTCGCTGAAGAGATAAAGGACATTGCTTCATTGACCCAAGCAGAATTCTGGTTGGGATTGGGTCTGTCACTAAATTGTCAATTTAAAGAAGGGCTAGGCTATTTAGAAAAAGCTCTTGAGAAATCCCTGGCTGCAAATAGCCTTTGGGGCGCCTCAGTAGCCGAAAGTAACATAAGTTACTTCGTCTATTTCTTTCAAGGCGGGCTTAATAATGCGTTACAACACAGCGGAGAAGCCATTAGAATAGCTGAGGAGAGCGATGATATATATTCTAAGACCATAGCCTATTCAGTCTACGCAATATCTTGTTACGGAAAAGGGCTTTTGGAAGAGGCAAAACAAAATCTTTTAAAAGGGATCGATTTTGCTGACAGGCTTAGCTATTTCATTTGGCTCGGGGGAAACAACTTATTTTTGGGCGAGATCTACTCTGAATGGGGAGAATATAAAACCGCTACAGACCATTACGAAAATGCAATTCTGTTTATGGAGCGCAGCAAGTCTTTTAGATCTTGGACCTATTGGAGCAAGATAGCCTTGGCAAACGCAAAGGTGATGAACAAGGAAAAAGATATTAAGTTTGACTCCCTATATGAATATGTCTCCCAAAACAAAATGAAGCTATTTGACGGTCTTCTGCGAAGATACATAGGCCAGACCCTACTAAATTTTGGTGATAAGTACGTCGCAGATGCAGAAGGCTGGATTAAGAAAGCCATAGAGACGGATGAGCGCCATGGGATGAGGTGGCATTTGGCCAGTGATTACGCCCTTTATGCTGAATTACTTAAGCGCAAGCGGGATCCAGTAAAAGCAAAAGAACACTTGTGGAAGGCAATAGAAATCTTTAAAGAATGTGGTGCCGATGGATGGGTGAAAAAACATGAAGAAAAGCTGGCCTCACTTTCATGAACAAATCCCCATATTTTGTGTTGGCCAAATCCCGCCTGAGACAATTGATTTCTGCTATAGATCTAGCCCCCAGAGCACCCCGAAAAAGTGAAGATTAGCACTTGTATTGTGCATTCTTTCTAAAGTCTAGATAATGGCAAGTATCGCTGAATTTTCGGGAGCAAAGTCTAACCCCAATATATTGTGTGGCCCTCCTGGTTCTCTTGGGATCTCTTATACCCAATTCTGATTGACCCATCTTCCTTTTTTGAGTATACGTTCCTTAACTCAATCAATTTCTCCTCAACCCTCTAAGCCCCATAAAGGAGGGCCTCATATGGAGAAACACCTCAAAATGTGCCTATCTCGCCCTAGCGGAGGGTGGGTTTTCCGCTAGGGGCAACTCTCGCCAATTGAGAAACCACATAAACATAACCGAGAACGAGTTGGAGGGAAAAATGGCAGATAGAGTGCTTTTTATAGGGTGGAATCGTCCTGCTGTCGGCAGGGAGCAAGAGGCGATACGATTGTGGCAGAAGGCTATGGAATACTATAGCAAGCTGCAGGCAGATGGGCGAATCGAAAGCTTTGAACCGGTGCTTCTCACTGCTCACGGCGGCGACTTAAATGGGTTTGTTATTCTGAAAGGTGATGCCGCAAAGCTCTCGGAGATCCGACGAGAAGACAGCTTTATCGACCTTACCATTGAGGCAGGATACTGTCTGGAAGGGTTTGGTATAGTCGTTGGCTATGTTGGCGACGGCTTAACGGAGGTCTTTGGCCGCTGGTCCAAACTTGTCACTAGCTAACTCTTGGGGCATAACCTCTGGCATGCCACTATCGGCCTGCCAGAGGTTGGCACCTTTTGCGACAATCGAAAATAGATATACACAGTCGCGGATGAGAGGCTTCGATTACAACATCAAATCGAAAGAAAATTTATCCACTAAAAAGGCAAATCTATGCAAGGAACCTGAATTTTGAATCCGCCAAATTTTGAGTTGCTCCAATTGCATATCGCAGGTACCCTTACTCTTTAGGTATTCTCAATGTATCAAAATTTTGAAGTCTGAAGGGAGGGCCCCTATATTTGTTATCCTTAATTGTTTTGAAAGGAAAAGTATTGATTGCAATCGGAGGGGTTCATTTGATATCTTCCCATTAAGAACATAGCAAATAATGTATTGGGATACCATCTTTTTTAAAGGATTAGCTAGATGTCATTAAGCTTGAAACAAATCAGTCTGATTTTGTTACTGTTTATTGCATCAACTTGGCCGTGCGGTGCTGATGAGCAAAAAAGGGATGATACAATAAAAGTAATTACTGACTATGCATATAGAACGGGAAACAAAGATTCAAAGGAGAAATCCAGAGCCCTGGCCCTATTTGGTGCGAAACTCACAGCGGTTAATTTGGCCGCAAAGTATCTTACGCATAAAGGGGTTTTGGAGCATTATGAAAAAAAACAAGGCGAAATATTTTGTCTCGCCACAAATGAGATAAAGGTGTCAATAATTGATGAAAAATTTTATCAAGATACAAATTCATACTATGTCAAAATTAAATCTGAAGTAACAAGCATTCATTTCATTAAGGCTCAAATCAAGGACGTTGAGCTCGAAAAAAATGAATCAAGTTTTTCATACAGTGAGGAAATGGGGCAGCCTGTCTCAAAGATCATCGATCTAGGAGCAGAATTATCAAGGGCATACAGGTACATCAGAAAGGAGCAGTGGCGAATTTCTATCATCTACTTAGATCACCTCGAAAAAAAATATCCAAACTGGGGAGATGTGTTTCTGGCAAAGGCAATCGCATTCTATGGCATGGATCAGCTCGACAAAATGGTTGATGCGCTTAAGACCGCATGTTCCTTGAACAATCAAGAGGCGTGCAATGAATTATTAAGTTTTTCGTCAAACTCAAAGTAAAAAAATGACAAAAGCTTGTGGTAATGGTCACCGGGCTGAAAAATGTAGTTACTCCAACGTACCTGGAAGAATTATTGGCAATCAAAACTTGTGATATATGAAGGCCCTATTCGGATGCCACGGTTTTGTTTGCTGTTAATGGAAAGTTTATGCGTTTTCAACATTACAAACTGTAATCGAAAGAAAATTTGCTGCCGCAACACCATAGACTACGATAAGTAAGCTGCAATTTTGGTCGAGTAACAATTACTGCTCGTGCAGCGCCTCTAAGAAAGCTTTCCTATACTATTTGTAATCCTTAATCTCATCTCCGGAATAGACCGGGATCATGTGTCCTTTAATGAAAGGGACTTCAGATTAAATATGTGTTGAACTATAAGGTCTATCCCAATTCAGGCAGGGAATTCAAAACGTCTTTAAGGGGCGAGAGTTGTGGATCCTTGATGTCTCCAAGGAGATGCTGAAGGGATTTCAAAGCAGGAGAGATATAGTCCTCAAAATAAGGCTTTCCTCGCACTTTGCTCAAAAATGCAAATGCGCCCAGGATCTGTAGGTTCCTCTGGATGGCCAGATAGGGGAAGTATTTTTTGAAGGGTTCGACGAGCCGGGATTGATACTTTCCTAGAAACCGCAAATAGTGCTGGAAGAGGTCATCTCGCTCGTGCAGAGACAACCCTGTATAAGGATCGATAAGAAGGGAAGCCAGGTCATAGGCAAGGGGCCCGAGACGCCCTCCCTGCCAGTCCAGTATCCCGACTTTTCCTTTTGATACCATGATATTCCTTGACTGAAAGTCACGGTGAAGAAAGTAATGGTTGTCGGCCCTTGAAGCGGTCTCAACCAGATGATTAAAGGGGGCTTCCAGTTCAGGCCAATCCTCTTTTAGGCCGAGGTAATTGTGGAGGAAGGCATCTCTGAAATAATTCGCTTCATAATGCTGCATCACGTATTGATCATATCTCTCAGTCTGACAGCACCACTCCGTATTAAAACCTTCTGCTCCTGCGGTCTGGAGGCGGAACAGGATTTCAATAACCCTCTCATAAATTGAGACCCTGTTCTCTTTGAGCGATAGAGATTCCTGCAGGCTAGCATCCCCAAAATCATCCAGGATAAACCACCCGTTGGTCAGATCAAAGCGGTGAATTTCAGGTACTGGCAAATCTTTCTGGAAGAGATGTCGGCCAATCATGAGATAGGCGACATTTTCTCGCTTGGAAGTGGCATCGCTGGGGGCGTTCTCCATGGCGATGAAGCTGGTGTGGGACTTGGGAGAGAGGCGCCAAAAGAGCCTTTTGGAGCCATCGCTGGGAAGAGAATGGAACTGGATGTCCTCAGTGGGAATTCCCACATCTATAAGGAAGGTGGTGATAAATTCTGAAAGTCGCGGGTGAGGCTCGTTCATAAACTTAATCGTTAATAGGTTTCTTCGATCAAATCTCGATCGACGGTTCTGAAAGAGGTCACCACGCTATCGATGACCTTTGCGCCCTTTCGTACCCTCACTTCGTCCCAGAGGATTGACCGTTTTATTTCCACATTCTCTTCCAACGTGGTTTTTTCACCTATCACGGCCCACTCCTCGAGTCGGGTTGATTCGTCTATGTGGCAGTCAGGGCCTACGGAGAAAGATTCTTCATTTAATGAATCTCTGTTGGCCTGCATGTAATTCTCCACAGTTCCCATATCACACCAATAATGGCCAGTCGTGAGCAGGGATCTAATCGATCTTTCAGATTGAATCAGTTTTCGGTAACAATCAATGATATCTGAGAACACTTTATCCGGGATGTGGGTTAGCAGACCAGGGTCCATGATGTGTATCCCAGTAAAGGCAAATCGTCCTTGACCGCTCCAGGCAGAAATATCTGTAACAAAACCATTGTCGTCTATCTTAATCTGGTTGTAAGGCTCGCAGTCATGAAGAAGCAACGTAACAAGGCCCCCTAACTTTTTGTGTGATTCATAGGCTCGGGTGAGGTTGATATCTGTAAGGATGTCGCTGTTTATGACAATGAAAGGATCATCATCCCAGAAGTCCTCCGTATTCTTGATTCCCCCTCCCGTACCCAAGATCTCGGGCTCCACACGGACATGAATTTCTAATCCAAAGGGCCTGCCTCCGTCCAAATAATCGACAACCTGCCGGTAATGATGGTGGGCATTGACCACTATCCGGTCAATTCCATGTTTCTTGAGATACTCAATAACCCAACCAATAATGGGCTTATTCACCACAGGCATGAGCGCCTTGGGTGTCTTGTTGGTCAGGGGTCGTAGGCGTGTTCCCAGACCCGCAGCTAGAATCATGGCCTTCATATTTAAGCGTCTCGCAAAATCTGGACTTTTTTGGTGTCCTGTCCCATCAACGGATTCCCTTGTTCCAAGACCTGTTCGAGCGGGTTGCTCTCAGGTGCTTCGTACTCATTATAAATCATTGGTGGACAAGTCAATGAAAACTTGGCGTGAGAGGCTTACGGTCTGGCGGGCGGATGGGTCGCTTGCCACGGAGGGAGTCGATTATAGCATGCGATAAAGGGATACAGGTTTATGGATTCTTGTTCTTTTTCTTGCTCAGACGCTTTCTTTCTTTGTATTCCTCAATTTCATCCTTCAATTCAGTGACCTGATTGGACGTGCCAGCAAACAGGGCGGTTCGTGTTTTCACGAGTACCTTTTTATCCAGTTCCTCTTGCGATTTCCTTAGCATCTCCATCCCCTTTTCAATCTGCTTTTCACGGAAGAGCTCGTGCGCCTTCTCGATCAAAAAGAGGGGTTGCATTAACCTTTCGTTTTGAATTCGGTCAAGGGCCTCATCCAGGTTGGAGTATGTCTTTGCAATGGATTTACGTGTAAATTTGAGTTCCTCACGAATCCCTTCAAGCGCCTCACGCGCCATTCCTATCTTTATCCCAGGATTGATGTTCTTTTTCTTGGCAAATTTGAGGGCCTGCTTGACGGCCTTCCGAGCCTGCTTAAGGCCTTTACGAATTTCCTTTGCCTTTTCAAAATAATCTACAGTAGCCTTGAGAATATCATTATGAACCTTTATCAGGCTGAGAGGTAATCCATCTCTCTTATATCGAAATGTTGCCATTGATCCTGCTCCCAATTCTCAAAAATTTGCTGCCTTGTGCAGCCTGTACCACTAGCTAGAATGCCCTGAATCACTACACTCAGAATAGGTCTAAGGCATCTCCCAGTGATTCCCTTTCCCTAAAATTAGACCAAGATTTTGAATTTTTTTCAAGGACGAAGTCTTGCCCTTGGTTGTTAGAATCCAGATTGTTACTAAATTGGGCGTGATTGCGTGGTCGTGGTTTCTTGGGGGTGATCGTGTGGGAAGCGTTATTTTGATGGGTTTTATGTTTCATCACCTTGGTTTGAATTGCTCAGTCTTTTATGGTTTTCAGGCTCTTCCGCTTCCGTGAAGGTCATCTCCAAGTCGCCTGACTCCACATGATCACGCAATCGTAGAAAGGCCGCCCTTCGTTCTTGCTCTTCTCTACGTTTGAAAATCATGCTGTGGTCTAATTCGCCTCTACGGTCTTTAATACGTCTTCTTTCTCTTCCACTTCGTCTCTCAGGAATGTGGAGGGTATAGGAAAACCTTCTCCGTTCAATGCCTAATCGTCGGCCTCCACGGTCGCTCAGAAAAAAAGGAGAAACCTGGACTCTCGCTTTCTTAACCCCTCTCTCTTTGTCAGTGCCCATGTTTCTTCTCTTTTTCATGAGATAACCACCCAACGAGGGCTGGAGAACCACCTTCGCCGTCATCCTAGCCATCATCAAGACATTGAATTAAGGTCAAAATGGCCAAAGTTTGACAGATGAGGGGCGGTGTTGGAGTGAACCAAAATTGATGATAATCAATTTATGTGCCAGAATTTGATTCGCCTGATTCCCCGTCAGAAAAGGAACAACGGCAAGGGCCAAGTGCTCTTCGTAGACGGCTACCCTATTGATTTTTAGTTGAATAGTCCCGTTGGGCCGGTTCAGGCTGGATTCGGGAAAAGGATTCTCAAGAAATGGGCCTTGGGAGGGTTTCAATAATGGGGTACAGAAAAGTGTGCATATGTGCACATTTTTTTGTGCTACGGACGGGATGCCCCATCAAACGCGGCCCCTTGTTTATTTGACACAATAGCGAGTTTATCTTATATTAACTTAAAAAGATTAATTTTTAATAAATTGAATCCCACTTTACAAATAGAATATAATTTATCTTTGGCAAAACAGGAAAGAAAGAGGAGGCGGCATCTTTGAGCACAACGCTTGATCTTTCTGAGCTTGACGGGAAAATCGGTCAACTTTTCATGATCGGTATACCAGGTCCTCAATTGGACAGGAGTACGGAGGCCTTGATTCGGGATTGCAATCTGGGCGGCGTCATCCTCTTTTCGCGGAATATTGAGGACCCGAT
Source organism: Deltaproteobacteria bacterium (assembly GCA_020342025.1). The sequence goes on along the minus strand of CP070840.1, from coordinate 3,798,923 downwards.
TCAGCTCACCAGACTTTGCCTAGACCTTCAGGACGCGGCGACAGAGCACCACGGCCTTCCCCTTATTCTTGCAATTGACCAAGAGGGGGGTAGGGTAGCCAGGCTGAGGGAGCCCTTCACCCGGTTTCCCGGGAATGCGGCCATAGGGCAGGATAAAGAACCCGAGGAGAAAGCCAAGGAATTTGGCCGGATCACGGCAAAGGAAATGAAAATGGTGGGACTAAATATGAATCTTGCCCCAGTGGTGGATGTGCAAAGAGGGGAGCCAGAGAAGCATCTTGCAGGACGGACCTTTGGAGAGGATCCGGCAATGGTAGCCTTGCTCGGCCGCACCGTGGTGAGATCGCTCCAAGATAATGGGATCATGGCTGTGGCCAAACATTTCCCGGGCTTGGGCCGTACCCGCCTCGATCCCCATGTGCATCTGCCCAGAATAGAGTTGGATATGAAGGAGATGGAAGAGGTCAATCTTCCTCCATTCCAGGCGGCCATAAACGAAGGCGTTTCAGGCATCATGACCTCCCATGCCATCTATCCCGCGCTGGACACGGAGCGGCCTGCCACGCTTTCGCCGCTCGTATTGAACCAGCTCTTGAGGGAAACGATGTGCTTTGAAGGATTGATCATCACAGATGACCTGGAAATGGGGGCGATAGCCGAATACTGGGGTGTGGCTGAGGGGGCCGCTGCCGCCTTTGAAGCGGGGGCAGATATACTGCTTATCTGCAAAGATCAGAAATATGTCCTGGAAAGCCTGGAACTCATTCGGGGTAGATTGTTACGTGGCGAGATACCCTTCCAGCGACTGAATGCCTCTTGTGAGAGGATTATGAAGGTAAGATCCACATTGCTGGATCGCAAGGAGTGGATATCCATGGGGAATGTGAAGAGGTATTTCAAACTAAGTGCCTAAAGTGACTAAAGTTTGAGATGCCGCTGGGAGCTTTCCATCCACGAGTGTTTTTCATAATACCCCACCCGGCAAAACTCATTTATTTGCCCAGAGCTTGCTTTGCCATGCGCCTAACGTTCGGATTCGGGTCGTTGAGATATTCTTCAAGAAGCGCCTTGGCGCGGTCGCTTTTCATCTTTGAGAGCACATCTAGGGCCAGAATCCTAAATGACGGGCTCTCCTCTTTCATGGCCAGGCGGACGGGATCGATAGCTTCATCCTCAAAATAAGCAATCGAAAGCGCGGAAGCATCCCTGACCTCAAGAGAGGGATCATTGAGAAGGGCGATCAATTTGGGAAGGGCAGACTTCTCATTCATCTGCCCCAGAGAATAGGCGGCTGTCTTTCTCAAGGCGGGTTCGGGATCACTGAGATAAGGCAGGAGTCTCCTGGCGGCAGATGGGGATTGACGAAAATCCCCGGTCCATCTGTCAAGGATGAGCCGCAGTTCGTCCAGATGATCCAAGACGAAACGGACATACTCCTCTAAAGTGTCTCCTTTTTCCTTCTGCAAGCTCATGCGCTTATATCGCTTGTGGGTCTGGTAATCAATGGACACGGCACTGGATAGGACAGACAAGACCCGAGGGGCATTTTCGCCTTCTGACAAGTAGCCCTTGAGGAAACTTGAATCATTCTTTTCCAAGGCCTTTACTACAGCCTGTTTCATGGGCTGCAAGATCTGAAGACGCCTTTGATCCACAATCTCTCCAATAGCCCTTATTGCTGCAGACTTCACCCTCCAGGAGGGATCCTCTAAGGCTTCAATGCAGCTCTTTAGAGCCCTTGAATCCTTGAGTTGTCCCAAGAAGTAAAGCGCCCTTGATTTGACGAGGGCGTCCGAACCGTTTATGACTTGGATCAAGGCTGGGACTGCTTCGTAGGCATGCACAGAAAAGAGTTCATTCATCAAGCGAAGACTCAGCACGTCCGGGGTGTGGAGCCGTTCAACCATGAAAGGCACCGACTCAGATCCTTTAAGTGCAAGGAGTCTGTCTCGGGCCTCCAGAGGGATCTTTCTCTCCAGTCCCCAGTGCGAAGCCACAGCGAGTGTCATCTCCATGTTTTCAGGATAGGGTACCGTTTCAGTTTTGGCCATCAAACCCGCGAGACGCCTTTCTTCTTTGACCCTGATCTCTTCGGCAACCGCGTTACCAGGGGGGGGCGCCGCTGGAAGGAGGATATTCAAGCCGCTCATACGTCCACTGTTCTCATCCATGCCCACGGCCCATCGAGACTCACTCCAGACAGAATTGTCCGCCCCGATTTTGGAGTACCTGTCTTTGCCGGCCGCATCCATAAAAAGGCCAATACCCCCGGCCCTCCTGCCCTTCGTGAGGCCTCCAACGGCCATGCCGGTGCTGGTATCATAGCCATCATCTCCAGCGTTATCCACGAAGATGCCCACACCATTGGCTTCCGAAGCACCCATGGAAAGCCAGTTGGAGACATAGGTGTCGTTCCCGTCCTCATTGACCAGAATGCCCACACCGTAATCATGACCGCAGCCCTGTGATACACCCCAGGAAAAAGTATGGTCGTTACCGCGGACGTCCATGAAGAGACCAAAAGAGAAATGGATCCCTGCCCCCTGTGAGTAACGACGGGCCATATAGGTATCCTTTCCATCCTGATCATAAAGAATACCTATGCCCATCCAGTAGGAAGACCCTTGGCCAAAATATTGGCATTGATAAAAGTCGTTACCCGCTCCGTCCGCAAGCAGTGCCCATCCTCCACCAGAGAGGTTTCGTATTCCCCAAGCAAAGCCCTGAGAGAGGCTCTGGTTCATGTCCGGTTCTCTCGGATCGGGAGCCCTCGTGCCAGACAAGTATTTGTCGTTTCCCTCGATGTCGCAAAGACATGAGATGCCCTGCACTCCAGAATAGGCCTGACCGGAATGCTGGCACTGATAAGCGTCTTCACCCGCCAGATCCACAATGCCTGCCCAGCCGAACCAGGATGCAGCCTGCACGAATTCCTTTCCAAGGTAGCTGTCCATGCCTCCGGCATCCATAAGCAGACCGATTCCAAAGAAACTCGCTCCCTGGGAGAAGTTGTCCGCCTTGTAGAAATCGTTTCCTTGCAGGTCGAACAATATTCCTATCCCCCAAAACCCCGCCCCTTGTGTCAGGTCCTCTCCTATATAGTGATCGTCCCCATCGAGATCGAGAACAACCGAACACTTTCCATGCCTGCCCGATGCCATCTTCCCCCTGTAGAGATCATTGCCGCCAAGATCGATGAGCAGACTTGCTTCCTGTTGGTGTATGTCTGATCCTACTCCCCCAATAATTACCCTTCCAAGAGTTGTGGAAAAGGAGAGGGACTCTACCCCCTCTTTCCAATCATCCGTTGCAGTCAAAAGCTCTCTTGCCCTGCCTAACGAGGTCAAGAGAATAATACCTGCCTTGAGTATCTCTCGCGTATTCACGTTTCCAGCAATATTTATGGTTCTTTTCAAATCTTGGAATTTGATCCGTTCGACAGCGGGTTCTTCAGAGTCCTTTCCTGAAAGGAATTCTGGATAGAGGTACTTTTCAAGGTCCTTCATCTGTTCGGGAGAGATCTCCTTTTTGACGCCATCAAGGATCATCTCAGCGATATGCACAGCGTCGAGGATCTGAGTGACCGCTTCCCTTAGCGGTTTGGGGAGATGTGATGGAAGCAAATGGCTTTGATATCCTTGCAAAGGAAGGGGCTCCGGTAGGGTTATATCACTTAGCCGAGACAACGCCTCGAGCCATAAAACCGGATCATCAGCCACCTGTAAGAGATGTTGAGCCGTCTGCTGGGCCTCCTTTGGTGCCTCTAAAGGTTTTTCCATCCATCTCGAGAAGAGATCGAAGGTAAGGGGTGCCTCATAGCGGTCTGGTCTAACGGAGAGATCGCCTCGGCTCATGGCGATGACTTGCAAAGCCTCGTCCAGAAGAGACATATTATTGACGGGTGCTGCGGATGAAATGCAAGGGGAAAGGGCATAGGGGTGTCCCATAAAAGGAAGGCAGAAAATCAAAACAATGAGGAAGGCGTGATAGTATTTCAAGATGCTTTTCGTGAACATTTTGCCCTCAATGCACACCCCTGTGGGGTGCAATAAAAGCCGGGGGTCTTGGAGCCCGGATTCCTTGCCTCCTGTTATTATCATTTTGGATAGGAAGTTCCAACTCATTTTATTTTTTTGACATTCATTGGCGGGCTTACTATTGAAGATGAAAGGGCGCGTTCGGGTGAATTCCTTTTTGTTCGAGGTGACGTATGAATTTGTTGATCGACGTGATTATCATCATTGCATATTTCGTCATCATGCTTTTTGTGGGCTGGCGGAGCCGGCATCAATCAGCGGAGTGCTACTGGGTGGCGGAGCGCAGATACCCAACGGCGCGCATAACCCTATCCCTAGTGGCCACCATCTTTGGAGCCTCTTCTACGATGGGAATCATCGGCCTGGGCTACTCGCGTGGCCTGACGGGCGCCTGGTGGTCCCTGGTGGGAGGAATCGCCCTGATCCCCTTTGCCTTGATCTTGGCTTCTCGCGTTCGCAGCATGGAAGTCTATACGCTACCTGACATCCTGAAAAACGCCTATGGGGAAAGGGTTGCAATACCTGCAGGACTCATGATTGCGGTGGCCTGGTGCGGCGTCATTTCGGCCCAGTTAATCGCAGCGGGCAGACTCTTGGAGGGTCTCTTCTCTCTGGATTCCCAACTGGCCCTGGTGACAGTGGCTGTTGTCTTCATCCTCTATACGTATTGGGGCGGCCAGCTTTCGGTCATTAGAACCGATTTTTGGCAGTTCCTTCTCTTTATGGGGGGATTTTTTATTGCCCTGGTATTCTTGGTGACGTCACAGGGAGCCCTATCCACCCTCTGGAAAAACGTTCCAGCAGAGCATCTAAGCTTCCCGGTTTCTTCCAGTTTTGGCTGGTATGAAGTCCTGGTTTTCTACCCTCTTATTGTGGGTCTGCCCTATCTGGTGGGCCCGGACATCTACTCGAGGGTCCTTTGTGCCCGAGACGATCAGGTGGCCCGTATGTCTGCCTTCCAGGCAGCCCTGATTGTCATCCCCCTCTCTTTCCTGCTCGCCTTTTTCGGTTTGACGGCAAGGGCCCAATTCCCCGGGATTCCGGCTGAGACCGCGTTACCCCATACCTTGAACGCACTCATACCCATGGGACTTAAAGGCCTGATCGCGGCAGGTTTCCTGGGTGCCATTATGTCCTCCGCCGACACCTGTCTTATTTCCGCCTCCACCATCATGACCCTAAACGTGATCCGTCCATTCCGTAAGGCGTCCCAAGAAAGTCATCTGAAAACGACCCGTGTCACCGTTCTCTTTGTGGGCTTTATGGCGTGGCTCATCGCCAGTCAGCAGAAGGGAATCATCTCTTCGCTCCTCCTGGGCTACACAGTCTTTGTGGGTGGGGTTGTGATACCGACCCTCGCCACATTCGTTCGGGAACGCTTCAGAAAAACGTCACAGGGTGCGCTATGGGCGGATATCCTTGGGGGTGGCTCAGCTATTTTGGGAAAGCTGAACGGGGGAGCGCTCATGAAAGGCATACTAACGAGTCATGGTCAAGAGTTCCTCCAAATGGCCCTCGGCAGACATTATATGAGCATATTACCCATAGTAGTCTCGCTATTGGTTATTGTAGGGGTGAGTCGAATCAAGAAATGAATCGCAGACGGCCACTCATGGTAGACGGTCTTCGCGACGCCTTCTGAAAGTCCTTCGATCCCCTTCCTCAGGGGTTCTATCTCGGCCCTTAAGCATCAGGATAACAATCAATGCGATAATGAGTGCAGCCTGGAACAGACCAAGGATGGCCTCAAGAAACCTTTGGTTCATTATGATGAGGGCACTAAATCCCAGGCAGGTGGACATGGTAAGGATCATAAAGACCGTTTCCTTCCGTGCAAACCCCATAAAGAGCAGACGGTGATGCAAGTGATCTTTGTTGACACAGGTTAGTAGTTCAAGAAAGTTCTTGGCCTGGCCGTTTTTTATCCGTGACAGGTTCACATAGATCATATCAAAGATGAGAATACCAAATATGAGGATCGGGGCGGCCAGGGAAACGAAATGGCTGGTATTGGACCATTTTCCCAAGACGGCCAATCCAGCGAGTGTGAACCCCAAGAAGGTGCTACCCGCATCCCCTAAAAAAAGGAGGCCCGATTCTCCGAATCTGAAGTTGTAGGGGATAAACCCGGCACAGGCCCCCAAAAGGGCTACCGCAAACCAACCCAACGCAGGTTGGTCCGTCTTGAACGCGATGAGTCCTAAAAAGAGGGCAGTCACGATACATATGCCAGATGCCAGGCCGTCAATCCCATCAAAAAAATTCAGGGCGTTCGTCAACCCCACGATCCAAAGCACGGTTAAGGGAATATTGATAACAGGGGCCCAAAACTCATGGTAGAAGAAGGTGAGCTGAATATCTCCCCATATGACGACCAAAAGGGAAATTAGGCCCTGCAAAATAAACTTAAGAAAGGCAGGCAAAGGCCGGATATCATCCCAGAGGCCCATAACAAAAATCAGAGTCGCCCCCAATAGGAGGATTTTCATACTGGGAAGAAATACGCCATTCAACAGCAAAGAGGCGCAAAAGGCGAGGTAAACGGCCAAACCACCAAGGAGTGGTGTGGGTCTATAGTGTATCTTCCTCCAGTCAGGCTCATCCAAAATATTGAGCTTCAGAGCTGCCAACCGGCACAAGGGGGTGAAGAAATAGGCCGCCAGGAAGGAAAAGATGAATATGTACTGCCATCTCAGACCAGAATCAAAGTAAAATCTCCTGACCCAAGGGCATGATAAGAAAAGGAGAAAAAACACGATGACCGCGTACCAAATGATTCTAAGTCTCAAATGCAATCCCCTTTCTGGCCAAGAGCTCACGGTACACCTTATCAATGGACTGTACCATGACATCGGCACTGAACTGCCCCTCGACTCTCTTGCGCCCTTCTCTTCCCATTTTCCTGGCAAGCTTTTTGTCACTGAGCACTTTTTCCAAGGCCTCAGCCAGTTCCCTTACATTTCCAGGGCGTACCAAAAGACCGTTGATGCCTTGATCGATCAGATCTGGGATACCTCCTACGCGGCTGGCCACCACCGGCTTTTCCATGGCCATGGCCTCCAATAGCACCCTGCCCATACCCTCGAAAAAGGAGGGCAATACAGCCACATCAAAGGTGGCGATGATTTCAGACACATCCATCTGAAAACCTGTGAACAATACAGACTCACGCAGGCCGTTCGTATCCACCATTCTGAGGAGTTCGTCGTACAGATACCCTTCACCCACGATGACCAGTTTGGCATCCTTGATTCTCTCCTTTAGTAACTTGAAGGCCCCTATAAGAACGTGATGTCCTTTTCCTTCCCAGAGCTTGGAAACCATCCCCACAACAGCCTCTTCTTGCTTTAGCTCCCATTTGCTCCTGATCCGATCTTTCTCTTGTTTTTTCACGGGGTGGAATTTATCCACCCGGATGCCACTATAGATTTTTGCCACTTTCTCCTCAGCAACAATGTGATCCTTCAAGGCCCAGTCAATGAGAGGCTGGGATATAAAGATCATTTTATCACACCAACGGGATCCCAACCGTTCCAGATTTCTAAATAGCACCTGTCGCCACAGAGGTTCTTCGTCGTGAAAGGCAAAACCATGGACGGTATGGACGATAACGGGGACACCCGCCAATTTAGAAGCCAGGCGGCCCAAGAATCCGGCCTTGGAGTTGTGGGTGTGGACGATGTGGTAAAAATGCCTCCTGAGGAAAGCTGTGAGATCCAGGAGGGCCATAGTATCCTTGAGGGGATGTAAGGGTTGGACCATGTTTTTAAATGGCCTGACCTCCATATGGTTTTGTTGCACGAGTGGGATCAGTCTTCCCCCAGGTGCACAGGCCAGTTCCACCTTATAGATGTTCCTGTCCATCCCTTGCATGCTCAGCAAAGTATTGAGGCCGGATCCACTTACTATGGGCAGGGTGTGTATGTGAAGAACCCTAATCATGACATCATAAAGCTTCGCCTCAAACCCATAGGGCTTGAGGCTTCACGATCCTTCCACCCCCACCCCCACCCTCCTCCTTCGAGGGGGAGGGTTGAGGAGGAGGATAGCATTAATGCGAACTTCTCCCTCTCAAGCTGTCATACGTCTCGGATATTTTGTGGGCCACCTTGTCTAGGCTGTAATCCCGAATATATTTCCAACTCTTCTTGTCTTTAAAAAAGAGGTAGGTCCTGGATATCTTGGTGAGGAAGATGTTGAAGTCGTCATCATCAACCTGTATCCTTCCAATGGAGTAAAGGTCTGGTTTCCTATTTGTTGGACACTCCGTGAGAAAGGCCCTGTACCCCTCAGCCATCAGGAGAGAGCGAATCGCGAGGTTTGGAACCCCTTCTTTTACGCCAAAGTAGCGGATCTCTTCTCCCAACTTGTCTTCCAAAATCTTCTTGTACGCAACGATATGCTCCGTAACCAAACTTTCTTGAATATGATTAATATTCCAAGCGGAATCTTCATAGGCCCCTATTATTATATCATTTCTTCTGAGTTCTTCCAGCCTGCTCCAAGAAAGATGATCCACCTGTGTCGTCCCAATGGTCGCAGATTTTCCCACTTTTGGAGGAGAAATTAATAGGGTCGCTGGGTATTGTTTCTGGATGAGGATAGGAAAGACGTTTTCGTAAAAGTCCTTGTATCCATTATCGAAGGTGAGAGAGATGGGGCGCCCATTTTCTATCCTCTTTTTCCTTTCCATGTAATGAATCGCATCATCCATGGAAAGGAGTTGAAATTTATTTGCCGTCAGATATTCTATTTGTCTTTGAAAGGAATCGATGGAGAGCCACAGCCTGTGCACATCCGGGTTCCTACTCACATTCTGATATTGGATTATGGAAAGTTCTTTCAGCCTCATTCGGGGGTTACGCGGATAAGGGGATGTTATGGATTTAAGAGTTAATTATTTTAAACCATTTCAACAAAATATTTCAACATAAAGTGCAATATGCAAAAATTAACTATACAGTAAATGACCATTATTTTGAGATTTGGCCCTCCCATTCTAGTTAACCAAAGAGCACGGATTTTTGTGGTTTCGCTAATATGGAGGCTTCAGAATATTATAGGCTTACTCGTTGACCGGGGGTCACGATTGATCTATACATTTCTGTAAGGCGAACGGGCAAAAAACAACAAAATTGTAACAAAGTGATTTCGCTTTGTCTCTATCGGTCTTAACTCTAAGAATTTGAATATAAAATGAAAATGCCTTGGGATGCCCTGTGGCACTATGATTGCTATAGCATACCAAATAAAGTGATGCCGCATAAAGGCGTTGGGAAGTGGGAGATGGCCATTTTATGCATAGGGATTTCTTACGACAGAAGGAGGGAATGAAATGCTAATATGCCAAACAGTGGATGATGTGAAGGAGATCGTAAAGGATAAAGATATCAGTTTTATCCAATTCTGGTTCACTGATGTCTTGGGCATGCTCAAGAGTTTTGCCATAACCCCATCGGAGTTAGAGGAAGGGATGACGGAAGGAATGGGGTTTGACGGATCTTCTATTGAGGGTTTCGCCCGGATTCAAGAGAGCGATATGATTGCCAAACCAGACCCCACAACGTTTCAGCTGGTGCCGTGGCGGGTGGGCGACCGCCCCGTGGCCCGCATGTTCTGCGATATTTTAAACCCTGATGGGACGCCCTATGAGGGGGATCCTCGTTACGTGTTTAAGAGACTTCTGAAGAAAATTGAGGATCAGGGTTACACCTATTATCTGGGACCCGAACTGGAATATTTCTATTTCAAGGATCATAAGTGCACTGAGATTATAGATGAGGGGGGCTATTTCGATTCCCGTCCCCTTGATCTAGGAAGCGACCTGAGAAGAGATACCATCTTTGCCCTCCAGTCCGTAGGGATCGATGTGGAGTATAGCCACCATGAGGTGGCGCCCAGCCAACATGAGATAGATCTCAGGTATGATGAAGGTCTCAGGATGGCTGACAAGACACAGACATACCGCGTGGTGGTCAAGGAGATCGCCCGCAAACATGGTGTGTATGCCACATTCATGCCCAAACCCATCTTCGGGCAGAACGGGAGCGGTATGCATACCCATCAGTCCCTTTTTAAAGGTAACCAGAATGCCTTTTATGATCCTAAAGATAAGTACAATCTGTCAGAGATGGCCAAAAACTACATCGCCGGGTTGATACGTCATGCCCCAGAAATCACGGCCATCACCAATCAGTGGGTCAATTCCTACAAGAGATTGGTGCCCGGATATGAGGCTCCGGTCTACGTGTCATGGGCCAGGAGGAACAGGTCAACCATGATCAGGGTTCCCATGTACAAGCCGGGCAAGGAGAAAGCCACCAGGATTGAGTTCCGTTCGCCCGATCCTGCATGCAATCCCTATCTCGCCTTTGCGGTCATGTTGGGGGCAGGTATGAGTGGTATAGAGAAGAAACTAGAACTGCCGGATCCCATAGAGGAGGATATCTTTGAGATGAATCCCGCTGAAAGAAGGGCACATGGCATTACGGATTTACCTGGCAATCTTTATGCAGCTACTCTGGAAACAGAGAAAAGTGAGTTGGTCAGAGAAGTTCTGGGGGACCATATTTTCAATAAATTCATTGAAAACAAAAAGATTGAATGGGATAAGTACAGAACCCACGTGAGCCAATTCGAAATCAACAAATATCTGCCCGTGTTGTGATCCGACACCCTGAACGGATAAGCAGAACTTTCAGGTCTTTTTCAAATGGGAGTAATGGCCTGCCCTGGTCTCCAGCGCGACTACGTCCCGCAGGGACTGCAGGCCGGCTTCCGGCTCGTAGAGTCTTCAGCTCGGAGAGAGGGTAGCGCCTAGGCCTCAGAGAGCGCCACGTCCATGGAACAAGAGGATGTGATTAGGGTTAACCGGCGGAGGAATTTGCCGACTCTTATCTCCGCCGGCTATTGCAAAAACGCTTTGTGTATTATTTCCCTCACCTTTTTGGGATTCGCTTTGCCCTGAGTCTTTTTCATCACCTGCCCGATTAGAAAATCGATCGGGTTTGTCATTCCCTCTTTTATCTTATTCACGGCTTCAGGATTTTCCCAAATCACTTCATTCAACACGCTCTCCAGGAGTTCTTCATCCTGAATCGGTTTAAGCTCTCTCTTGTCTATAATAGATTCAGGATCCTGGCCCGTTTGGAACATAATTTCCAGAACCGTTCTCCCGATTTGGTCTGTGATATCACCCCTTGAGATCACATTGATAAGGGTGGAAAACGCTTTTGGAGAGAGGGCACATTTCTCTATGGTGATGGCAGCCTCATTGAGGAGTTTAAAAAGATCCTTGATCATCCAGCTACTCAATCTAACTCTATCATCACAAAAGGCGGCACAACGCTCAAAAAAGTCTGATACGTTTCTGTCTTTCGTCAGAATAAGGGCGTCTTTCTTGGATATTCGGTACTCTTTAATGATACGGTTCACCTTCTGATCAGGCAGTTCGAGCATGCTACTCTGGATCTTTTCCACAAATTCACGGTCAATGTCCATCTCCACCAGATCAGGGTCTGGGAAATACCTGTAATCTGGTGCGTCTTCTTTGCTCCGCATGGATACTGTTATCTTCTTTTTCTCATCGAAAAGCCTTGTCTCCTGGGAAGGCTCTTCCCCCGAGTGAAGGATTTTCAATTGCCTTTTGACCTCATACTCCAGAGCTTCTGTTATGAATTTGAAAGAGGTCATGTTTTTTATTTCGGCGCGGTTGCCATATTCTAAGGCCCCCTCGGGACGAATGGATATATTCACATCGCAACGAAACTGGCCCCTTTCTATAATGCAGTCACTTATTCCTATATAGATAAGCGTCTGCCTCAGTTTTTCCAGGTAGGCTCGGGCCTCGTTCACCGAACGCAAAGGGTTTCGCTCATGATCGGTTACGATTTCAAGGAGCGGGACACTGGACCTGTTGTAATCCACGAGACTGTAATCCGATTCCTCAAATGAGGTGGCTGAATGCACCAACTTTCCGGCGTCCTCTTCAAGATGAATTCGCTTGATGCCCACAGCATAAGGACGGCCCTCATCATCTTGAATTTCAAGGTATCCATTCTCGCAAAAAGGCCGCTCATATTGGGAGATTTGATACCCTTTGGGAAGATCGGGGTAGAAATAGTTTTTGCGTGCGAATCGAGACCGTCTATTAATCGTGCAATTCATGGCTATGCCGGCACGGATGGTATGTTCAACGGCCCTCTTGTTTAGGACGGGGAGTGCCCCGGGTTGCCCCGTACAGACAGGGCAGATATGCGTGTTTGGGGGTGCTCCATCCTCCACCGCGCAACCACAAAAAAGCTTTGTCTTTGTCTTTAATTCCACATGGGTTTCAAACCCAATGATAATCTCATAATCCATTTATGCATGTCCCGCAATTTTCTCACAGGCATATCCAACTTTGAGCACCATCTCTTCGTCAAATGGCCTTCCAATAATCTGGAGACCAACGGGCAACCCCTCAAGCGTTCCACAGTTTACGCTCATTCCGGGAAGTCCGGACAGGTTCAAAGAAACCGTGTAAATGTCCACAAGATACATTTGAAGGGGATCGGCCATCTTTTCCCCCAGTCTAAAAGGCAGACAGGGTGAGACAGGGGTGATCATGCAGTCCACCCTTTTGAAGGCCTCATCAAAATCTTGTTTGATGAGGGCCCTCGCCTCCTGTGCTTTTAAATAATAGGCGTCATAATAACCGGCAGAGAGGACATAGGTTCCCAGCATGATCCTCCTCTTCACTTCCGTACCAAATCCCTCACTCCTGGTCTCCTGATACATGTTCACCAAGTCATGGATTTCTTCACCGGACCTGAAACCGTACTTGACGCCATCATACCTGGCCAGGTTGCTGCTCGCTTCAGCCGTCGCTATGAGATAATAGGAACTGATGGCGTAACGGGCGTGGGGTAAGGAAATATCAATGATCTCCGCTCCCTTTTCATCCAACAATGAGACAGCCCGCATAACCTGATCTTTGACATCCGGATCTAGACCCTCAATAAAGTATTCCTCTGGAAGACCTATCTTGATACCCTCGATGCCTTGCCTCAGGGAACGCAGGAAGTCAGGTCGTTTGATATCAGCAGAAGTGGTATCCATTTTGTCATGTCCGCAGATGACATTCAGAAGCAACCCGCAATCTTCAACGGTGCGACCAAGGGCCCCTATTTGATCTAACGATGATGCATAGGAAATCAGACCGTATCGGGAGACGCTGCCGTAGGTGGGTTTTATCCCCGCAATCCCGCAGTAAGCGGCGGGGAGACGGATAGAGCCCCCGGTATCCGATCCTATGGCGAGGACCGTTTCCCCCGAGGCGATTGCGGCCGCAGACCCGCCGCTGCTACCCCCTGCGACGCGTTCCAGGTTCAGAGGGTTGTGAGTCGGTCCAAAGGCGCTGTTTTCGCAGGAAGAGCCCATGGCAAATTCATCCATATTGGTTTTTCCCATGAGCACAGCGCCAGTTTGCAGGACCTTTGCCACCGCGGTCGCATCGTAAGGAGGGATGTAGTTTTCCAAAATCCTCGATCCACAGGTCGTTGGTATGCCTTGCGTACACATATTGTCTTTGATCGCAATGGGTATCCCGTTCAAAAGAGAAACCCTCTTATTTTCTCGAAATCTCTTGTCCGCCAGATCGGCCTGTCTCAGGGCTATTTCAGGCGTTACCGTGATAAAGGCATTAATACCGTCCTCTTTATCATCAATTCTCTGGAGCACAGACTCGGTGATCTCACGAGAACTCACTTCGCCCTTGCGAAGCATTCTTGCGAGTGCCGTGGCACTATGATCGCACAACTGCATCCTTTAGCCTTCCAAGATCTTTGGGACTTTAAAGTAGCCGGATTCCTTGCTCGGTGCATTTGCCATCACGGATTCCGCCTTTTTGGCCTTGCTCAGTTTGTCCTCTCGCCAAACGTTCCTTAGTTCCAAAACGTGACTCATGGGCTCCACATTTTCCGTGTCTAAATCTTGCAGTGCCTCGAAGTGTTCCAACACGGCATTTAGCTCCTTCTGATAGGCGTCTGCCTCTGGATCGGTGATTTTCAAGCGAGCAAGTTTTGCCACATGCTTCACCTCGCCCCTGGAAATTCTTTCGGACTCTGCGAGAGGACGCCCAACCATATCTTCTTGCACCGGTCGTCTCAAGCCTATGGCGGGCCTTCCCAAAATACCGGCAGGGCCCAGACCCAACTCCCTGAGCTGTGATCTATCCACAGGAGAAGGTGCTTGGGTCAAAGGGCAGAGGGCGCTTCGGTTTTTGGGAAAGGCGATGACATCTCTGATGGATGAAGTTTTCAGGATCATCGCAATGACCCTGTCAAGGCCAAGGGCAATGCCGCCATGGGGTGGAGCCCCGTACTCCATAGCCTTCAGGAAGAACCCAAACTTGGTTTTCACCTCCTCTGGACTCAAACCAAGGGCCTTGAAGATCTTATCTTGGACCTCCATCTTGTGGATGCGGATACTCCCCCCACCCAGTTCTTCTCCATTAATGACCAGGTCGTAGGCCCTGGAATTGAGACGCAGCAATTCATCCTCGTCTGTGGGATCGAAATCCGTTCTCTCAGGCATGGTGAAGGGATGGTGCTGAGAACTCAATTTTCCATCCTTGAGTTCAAAGAGCGGGAAGTCGGTCACCCATAATGGGCAATATCGATCTTCAGGGATCAGCCCAAGCCTTTTAGCCACATGAAGACGCAGGCTACAAAGGGCCTTGTCCATAAGTTCCACGGAGGTATCGGCAATCATCATGATGACATCACCATCCTCAGCGCGGAAGCGCGCCCTAATGGCCTCTTGCTCGGCCGGAGCGAAAAACTGGACAATATTGGACTCCAGATTTCCACCGATCACTTTCATCCAGGTCATCCCTTTTGCCCCAAACGAAGGGACTATCTTTAGAGCGTATTCATTCTGGAGGACATTCTTGCTGAGTCTGGCGGCCATACCCTTCACGCAAAACCCCTTAATCTTGCCACCCTGCCCAATGACCTGGCGGAAAATCGTGTAGTCTGTATCTTGCAGGAGGTCCGTGACCTCTTCAAAGGACATGTCAAAGCGTGTATCCGGGCAATCGGTACCATATCGGCCCATCGCCTCCCTGTAAGTCATCCGCGGAAAGGGACTGGGCAGGTCGATCCCTCCCAGGGCAAACATGCGGATGGTCAGCGCTTCTATGACGTCATAAATGAATTCCTCATCGATGAAGCCAGCCTCCATGTCCAGTTGGGTAAACTCTGGCTGCCTGTTGGGCCTTAGGTCCTCGTCACGAAAACACCTTGCGATCTGAAAGTAGCGATCCATTCCACTCATCATGAGGATTTGTTTGAAAAGCTGGGGAGACTGGGGAAGGGCATAGAACTTACCCTGGTGGACCCGACTGGGGACCAGGTAATCCCTTGCGCCCTCTGGCGTGCTCTTCGTCAGGAAGGGTGTTTCTATTTCAGTGAACCCCAGCTCGTGGAAGTGGTCACGAATGCATTTCATGATCTCGTGTCGTTTTAGGAAGAGGGCCTGTACAGAGGGACGCCTTAGGTCTAGGTATCTGTATTGCAACCTGAGTTCCTCGTCCACATTTTCCGGGCTAGACTGGATCTCTTCCCCAAAAACCATGGCCTTCTCAGAGATCAGGAAGGGAAGGGTTTTTGCTTTAGAAAGTATCTCCAGGTGTGTGGCAAAGACCTCCACGTCTCCTGTCTCCAGGTTGGGATTTTCGGTTCCCTTCTGCCTACGTCCCACCTTTCCTGTCACTTCAACCACATATTCTTCTCTTAATGTGGTGGAGCTTTCATAGCTTTCCTTGTTCACATGGGGATCGAAAACGACTTGCACAATTCCCCGGATGTCTCTCAGATGGATGAACAGCAGGTTTCCATGGTCCCGAATGGCGTCCACCCAACCCATGAGCAGTACGTCCCTGCCCATATGGGAGGTCCGCAAGGATCCACAATAAACTCTATCTCTCCACTTCATGAAAATGTCCTAAAATCTCATCAAGGATTGCCAGCCTATTGATATCAAAAATTTTTATGTAAACTATTCATCTTAGTTGATTACTTGATCACAATCAACTTCATTTTCTTATCCCACTTCTATTTCCGCTTCCTATTTTATGGTACCGCCGAAAGTGTCGATGAGCATGAACAGACTGGAGCGAAGCGTCTTCGTTTATCAGGATAGGTGGTCAATGTCCACAGAATAGAAGGAAGGCATGTTTCAGAGGGGGCGTATGAAGAGAGAGATGGTATCCAGCGCCCATTCGTGCTGAGAGGGGCCAAAGGGGCAGAAGCATGAAATACATTTTTGTAGCGAAAAGAAATATAATGGACAAAATTGTAGTATTTTCATGTGTCTCCATTTGGTCTTCCTGCCTGGTTATCTCTTTGAAAACTTTAGGGTTGTTTGGGTTCTCATCCCTATGGCACGCCACTTGCTCTAGAGGTTTTTCAACTGGAGGGAGGTGTTCGAGGGATGAAATACGTTATAGCCATGATTCAGCCCCACAGACTGAATGATGTGAAACAAGCCTTGTTTGATAATGAGATTTACAGCATGACCGTGAGTAATGCATTGGGCTGTGGGAACCAGATGGGTTACACGGAAACCTACAGAGGGGTTATGCAGGAGGTGAACCTATTAAAAAAGGTGAGGCTTGAGATCGCAGTAAATGACGATTTTGTGGAGCCAACTATTGAAGCGATCATCAAGGGATCAAGATCCGGCAGTATGGGAGACGGAAAGATCTTCGTGCTCGATCTTCCTCAATGCATAAGGATTAGGACCCTGGAAAGAGGCACGAAGGCCATATGAAGGATGGAGTGATGGAGCAATGGAGTACTGGAGTATTGGAATAAGAAAAACGTAGGTATTCTTTTTTTCTTCTAATCCCATCACTCCTATACTCCATTATTCCAATACTCCAAAGCTTTGTTAAGGAGGTCTAGCGATGTTAGGTGTATGGATTGGGATTGCTTTTATAGCGGCGTTGGTCATTCTTGCTTTTGTCAAGGCAAACCTGAGGATCTGCCATCCAAATGAGATCCTCGTCTTTTCAGGCAGGAAGAGGAAATTGAAGGATGGGACAGTGGTGGGATACAGGGTAATCAAAGGGGGACGCGGCCTCAAGATTCCCATTATTGAATCGGTAACCCGGTTGGCTCTGACAACCATCCCCATTGAGCTGGAACTTCCAGGAGCCCTTACCAGCGGAGTCATTCCCATCAACATTCAGGCAATGGCTAATGTGAAGATAGCTGGGAGCGAGGAGGAAGGCCTATCCAATGCCTTGGAGAGGTTCTTGGGAAGGAACATTAACGACATTTCGCAGATCGCCAGGGAAAACTTGGAAGGGAGTTTACGAGGTGTTCTGGCCACCTTAACCCCGGAAGAGGCGAATAGTAACCGGCTTGAGTTTGCCGAGAAAGTGGCAGAAGAGGCAAGATGCGACCTTAGAAACCTCGGTCTGGTCCTCGATACTTTCAAGATTAAGCACATCTTTGACAACGAAGGGTACCTGGATGCTATCGGGCGCAAAAAGAACGCCGAGGTGAGAAGGGATGCCAAAATCGTTGAAGCGAACGCGGAAGCCGAAGCGATGCTCGTGGCGGCGCAGGCGAAGAAGAAAGGAAGAGTGGCAGAGCATGAAGCAGATGTGAGCATCGTGGAGGCAGAAAACAAGCTTCGCGTGAAAAGGGCAGCCTTGGCTGCAGAAGCGCACAGGATTGAAGCCAAAGCCAATGTGGCCGGTGATATCGCCCGGGTAGAAGAGGAGCAGAAGTTGGAAGAGCAAAGGGTTGAGATGAACAAACATAAATACGAGGCAGATGTGGTCGTCCCCGCTCGAGCGGAAAAAGACGCCATGGAATTGAGGGCCATGGGGAAAGCAGCCAACATCATAGAAGACGGCAAGGCAATGGCAGAGGCGGTGAGATCGATGCGGCAAGAGTGGGAGAAGGAAGACACCCGGGAGCTTTTTCTGATCCAACAGCTTCCAGACATATTGGATAAGATAACTCGCGTCCTGGCTGAGAACCTATCCATTGACAAGGTGACCGTAGTGGATAGTGGAAATGGAAATGGTTTAAAGGCGTATGTCCATGGCGTGACCGGTTCCATCATCTCCATATTCGAGCAGATAAAGAATGCCACAGGCCTGGACATTCCTGAAATCCTTCAAGCCAGAGGCAAGGGTACCGTATAAACTTAATGTTTCAGGGGCAGACCCCCAAACAGAGGAGGAGATTCATGTCTGTCAGAACCAAAAAAGAGGTGATGAAGATTGTCAAAGAAAGAAATGTCAGCTTTATCCAGATCTGGTTTACGGATATCTTGGGTATATTGAAGGGATTTGCTATCACGCCTTCGGAACTTGAGGGTGCATTGACAGAAGGGATGGGATTTGATGGCTCCTCTATCGAGGGGTTCGCCCGAATCGAAGAGAGCGATATGATCGCCATGCCCGATCCTTCAACCTTCGAATTCCTTCCTTGGCGGCCAAAGGAGCGGCCAGTGGCCCGTATGTTCTGCGATATTCTTCAGCCAGATGGGTCCCATTATGAGGGTGACCCTCGGTATGTTCTAAAGCGCGTATTACAGAGGGCGGCTGACAAGGGTTATAAACTCTATTTGGGCCCTGAGCTGGAGTTTTTCTACTTCGCAGACAATGAAAAGCCGGAAATAATCGATAAAGGTGGGTATTTTGACACGAGACCTCTAGATCTGGCCAGCGACCTGAGAAGAGACACCATTTTTACCCTTCAAGAAATGGGGATTCAGGTGGAGTACAGCCACCATGAGGTAGCCCCCAGCCAGCACGAGATTGATTTGCGTTATGATGAAGGGCTTAAGATGGCTGACAATACCATGACCTACCGTGTCGCGGTCAAAGAGATAGCCCGGAAACACGGATACTATGCCACCTTTATGCCAAAGCCCATCTTTGGAGAGAATGGCAGTGGCATGCACACACATCAATCCCTGTTCAGAGGCGATATCAATGCCTTTTATAATCGCAGTGATCGTTACCATCTCTCTGATCTGGCGAAATCTTACATAGCAGGAATCTTGAACCACGCCCGAGAGATAACAGCGATCACCAACCAGTGGGTCAACTCATACAAGCGGCTGGTCCCCGGTTACGAAGCACCCGTCTACATCTCTTGGGCGCGGCGCAATCGCTCAGCAATGGTAAGAGTGCCCATGTACAAACCGGGCAAGGAGCAGGCGACCCGGATTGAATATCGCGCACCCGATCCGGCCTGCAATCCTTACCTCGCATTTGCTGTGATGCTCGCTGCGGGACTGAAGGGGATTGATGAAAGCTACTCGCTTCCTGACCCGGTGGAGGAGGACATCTATGAGATGGACGAGGCAGCAAGGGCAAGGGCTGGCATCGTCTCTCTGCCTGGAAGCCTTTTTGAAGCCGTTCAAGAGCTCGAGAAGAGTGACCTGGTTAAAGAGACGCTTGGAGATCACATCTTCAACAAGTTCATTGCAAACAAGAAAATAGAATGGGACCGATACCGCATACATATCAGCGGGTATGAAATTAAGAGCTATTTCCCGATCTTATAAACCCCCCGCCTGCCAGCGCCTAAAGCGCAGCTAATGGCGGGCAGGCCTCGATCCCCCTTTACAAAAGGGGGAAGATTAAAGACTCACGCTGCAGAAATGCCCGACAATGTTCCCTACTTTTGTAAAGGGGGGAAGGGGGGATTTTCGGAGAGATTGAGCATAGATGATGTGAGTTGGAATTCTGGAGTTGGTCATGGCAAAAATGTTTCTCACCTTTCAGCATATGCCCTGGGAAGGTCCGGGTATCCATCTCCTGCGGTCTGCCAAAAGGTGGGGTGTCCAGCTAGAGTTGATTGAGGTGTGGCGTCAACCCATTCCCAATCTCGCACCTTATGACGCTTTGATTGTCTTGGGCGGTGAGCCCAATGTGGATCAGGAAGAGAAATACCCTTTCTTGAAAGCTGAAAAGGCGGCCATCCGACAATCCATTGAGCAAGACAGACCGTACCTGGGTTTTTGCCTAGGACACCAGTTGCTTGCTGATGCCTTGGGGGCCAATGTGGGAGAAAATTTCTGCCGCAGTGTGGGATTCATTGAGGGCCAGATTACAAAAGAAGGGAGCCACCACCCCCTATTACGGCGTGTTCCAAAGGCCTTTCCCCTGTTCAAGTGGCATGCTCAGGCGATCTTACCGCCCGTACCCAAACACATTGAGGTTTTGGTTACATCCCAGGAGTGTCTGGTGGAGGCAATTTCCGTAACCCATAGGCCGCATATCGTTGGCTTACAGTTCGATAATCACGCGGCTACCCGCGCGAATGTGACGAAATGGCTAGAAGAGGATAGCAAGTGGCTCTCCCATTCGCCGAGCGTCAATCCTTCCAAAGTGTTGGCAGACGCAACGCTGCTGGAAAAGTCAGTGGGAGAGCAATTCGAGAAACTTTTCGGTAACTTTATGAAGTTGGTCATAGGCGCAGATTGATCTAAATCACACTCATCAGTCTCATGGAAGGGGCGGGGTGAGGAAAAGGAAACAGGAGGCTGTAACAAATGGCAAAGAAAATCCTAATGGCAACTCTTATCACCCTTCTGGTGCTTGGATTCATTGAGCACGTTGCAATGGCAGAAAACCCACTTGAGGCCCCCACGTCCGCCCAGGAAGTGTTGTCCGACAAAAGCGTAGCAATCGATACGGGCTGGACCCTTCTGGCCGCCGTTTTGGTCATGTTCATGCAGGCTGGTTTTGCCATGCTCACAGCGGGGTTCTCACGCTCTAAAAATGCGGGGAACATGTTAATGAAAAACCTTATGGATTTCTGTTTTGGAAGTATCGTGTTTTGGGCCATAGGTTTTGGTTTGATGTTTGGGGCAGGCAATTTTCTGTTTGGTACAAGTGGCTTTTTCCTCACAGACTCTGGTGAAACGTTCTCTGCTTTAAGTTGGAGCAAGGTTCCCCTGGAATGCAAGTATTTTTTCCAGCTGGTATTTTGTGCTACTGCCGCGACCATTGTGGCCGGGGCCATGGCAGAGAGGACGAAGTTTGTGGCCTATATCTTCTACAGCATCGCAATCACCGCCATCATTTATCCCATTGTGGGACATTGGATTTGGGGTGGTGGCTGGTTAGCTGAGTTGGGGATGTGGGATTTTGCCGGATCCACGGTGGTCCATTCCACAGGGGGCTGGCTTGCACTTACCGGTGCCATCATGCTGGGGCCAAGGACGGGCAAGTACGCCGCCGATAGCTCTTCAAATGCCATCCCAGGTCACAATATTCCTTTGGCTGCATTGGGGACGTTCATTCTTTGGTTCGGGTGGTTCGGGTTTAATCCAGGAAGCACCATGGCACTCGTCCCCGAAATCGCACATATCGCTGCCACAACCAATATTGCCGG
>CP070840.1:3751953-3777375 GCA_020342025.1 Deltaproteobacteria bacterium | reverse complement strand
GCGGGCTTGCGTTTACGTACCAGGGCGAAGAAAAGTTGTGGAAAGAATCATATGAGCTAGAGATATTAGCACCCAGTGATAACTTTAAAATAAAAAGGCTCCCAATTAGGGGTGTATGGGATTTCAAGACAGCCAACAAAATGAGGAAACGGGGTGTTCAATTTGGGAAACTGAGCTACGAGCAGAGGTTTCAATTAAGGTTGTTCATGCAAAACTATAGCTTATAAGAAGCTCAGATGAAGTCTTTTGAGGCTTGAGTAGAGAGTTTAGACGGAAATAGTCAAATACACCCACCAAAACCATCACTCTTTCCCCCCAATAGGCAAGGTCATCACGGCCCTGCTTTTTTCTCTGAGATTCCAAAGTTAATGATACTATTAGTAAGCGATCGTTTTCAGCTCCACTCAAAAGTACAGACTACGATAAGCAAACTGGAATCTTGGTCGAGTAACACTAACGGCTATTGATCGAGCCTCCAGACCATCACGAAAAAGGCAATATTAGCAGATGCATTGTGCAATTTGGCGAGATGGCACGTTATGGGAAAAATTATGGAAGAAACACCTTGATTCGGACGATGAACCACCACATCTAATTGCTAAAAGGGCAAGTGACAAAAGTCCGCAACAAGACCCCTGCGCTAATCGCTGAGAGCAGGGGTTTTTATTGCCCGAAGCAACTCTAAACCTGGTTGCACATGGGGTGCATTTCTCCTTGACAATAGAACAAGATCCATTAGTATTTATTAACCCCGAGCCTTAGAAATGCGGAAATTAATATTATTTCGGCATACTATGCTGGATACGCATCTGCGGACTGCAAAGTGAGCAGCGCGTCCCTAACACCCTTTAACACAAGATTTAGTGAACAAACCAAAAGCCAAGGCTGACCGACGCAAAAGCTCGGCATGTAAAATAGCCGTCTCAGTAATCGGTTGGGCTATTGTTATTGGTCTATTTATATATCGACCGAAATGGGTCGGAATGGGTTTTGGAATTGGGTTCCTTGGAACAATCTTTCTCGCATTGCTTGTGCTTTTTTTCGGTTTCGTCTTTTTAAGGGCCAAGGAAGCAAAGCGAGAAGGGGGCTGGCTGTTAGCAATCCTTACGGCTTTGGGGGTCATGATTTTTGTTGCGCTGTGGTTCCTGTTGGGCTTTCATTTTGAAAAAAGCCATTTGCCTGTGTGAAAGCACGGGATGAAATTATTTCTCGAACCTATCATAATGCGATATGGAGTGAAGCAAGACTTTAGACGGCAGGCCCCAGTTCTCTGAGAGAGGCGGGGTTTTGTTTTTGGATGAACGCTCTATGGACAGAAACTTGGAGGAAAAACCGGTGAGGGCAAGCATAAAGTCTAGGATTCAGTTGACTATCTTTGGCAAAAGCACACAAGAAAGAGGGTTGGAAGAAGCTAAAAAACGTCAAAAGGTCAAAAAGGTCAAAGGAGAATTCAGATATCAAGAAGACAACAAGTATTATCATCGGTTCCGGATTGAAACAAAAAATGAGGAGATACTTGGCGCCATCTATATTTCCAAAAACATGCATCCCTTACCCGATAGGATCATCCTGGACCGGAAACCGAGTTAGAGTGCGTGGGTATTGCTCTCAGAAAGGAGGCAAATAAGCCGTGGACGACAAAATGAGGGAAAAAGTTTTCGACTATATAGCCACCTTAGAAAAAACCAATACGGAGCTGGTCAAGACGCTCAAGCTGTGCGTTGATGCGCTCTCCAAGTTCGAATCCTCTGCACCGGATCCGGAAGGTTTTCAAGAACTGATGGACACATTTCATAAAACCATAAAGGGTGCAGTAAGAGCAACTGAGGAGAAACCCTTTCACTGATTGGAGGGGATGACCGTTCTTGAACACGCGGTCAGTCTAAAAGAATCTATTTGGGTTTAGGAGATTGTTTCTGGAATAAGATCTGAGTGAGACTTCAGTAAACATAAACAAGAAGAGGCAGGGTCATCACGGCCCTGCCTTTCTTATTTGAATCAGCTATTCCTGTTCACCGCCCCTTCTGGACCACCTTGATCAAGGTATTGGCTGGAATAGGTTCTTTCAAAGACTTGCCGTTGAGGAGGGCAATATTCTCATGTTCTTTCTCCGGAACGCCCAGAGTACGGAGGACACTTTCCATGGTGCCGGCCCTTTTGGTGGCGCTTATGCGGATGCGGTCAGGTTTGACATGGATCCTCTTTTGGTCTGTGAGGTGCCTGAATTGGCCCATGGTCCTCTCGAAAAGGGTCGCATACCCATCAAAGGAATTGAGCCAAGATCGCCCGTGAAATTCGTAAATATACTTGTCCTTCGCAATAAAATACGACATATCACGAACAATACCGCCTTGGGCTCTGATGTCAGAGATCAGTCGATAAGCGGATAGGCCGTTCACTTTTCTGCCATCGTACTTGATAACGCTAGCTTGATATTTTTCGGCGAAATTTATGGCTGCCTGTCTGGGGGATGTTCCGGAAGTGACGGAGAGCACAATCTCGGCACCCCTTTGCTTGGAGGCCATGTGAACCTGCGAAAGTGTGTTATTGACGTTCCAGTTCCTCGGGACAGGAAATTGGAAGCGGAGCTGGGGATGGTAAAATACACCGTCATCCACGTAGCCCTGTCGAGGATCTTCTCCAAACACGAGACCGTCGATATGGCTTAGATACGCGTCCCTTCCCACCTTCGGGTCTTTTTGACCCAACTTCTGCTGCCATTCCCTGGATCTCTCCCTCACCACCCTTTCACGGTCTTCCGGGTTCGGGTGCGTGGAGAACCAGCTTGGCAAGCCGCTCCTGTCGGCATGTGGCTGCATCCTATCAAGGGTCTCAAAGAAGTTGGCCATCTGTGACGAGTCGTAGCCCACCTTACTTGCATATTCTACACCCAAATCATCTGCCTGTCTCTCATTGTCTCTGCTGAACTTCAAGAAGAGCATCTGCACGCCCATGCCTGCCAGTTCGGACAGGGCACGAAATTCCGGGGAGACTATACTACCCATCGCCATTCCTACTTGCGCGAGCTGAGCCCGGCTCATTTGCTGGGCAGAGTGACGTGCTGTAATGTGCCCGATCTCATGGCCCATGACGCCAGCCAACTCAGCCTCGCTGTTTAGGGTGGCCAGAATCCCCCGCGTAAAATAGACATAGCCCCCTGGAACGGCAAAGGCGTTGACCACGGATACGTCCAGGACTTTGACATGATAGCCCAACTGAGGCCGATGGGAGACTTTGCCGATACGCTGGCCTAGATCTTTCACATAGGCATTCAGCTCTTGGTCATCATAAATGCCAAATTGGCGGACAACATCGGCATCCGTTTGGCCGCCCAGCTGGATCTCCTCGCTCTCACTGACCAGCATCAGCTCACGCTGCCCGCTGACCGGATTGACCGCACACGAAGCGGTCCACAACAACAAGCCAAGCAGACCTAATATGATAAGCGTTGACCTGATAGTTCTTTCCACCATGACCCTTGTTTCTGTCCTCCATGAGGATTGAAGATTTAGGGGCGCTGGCCTCCCCTCCAGATCTCTCTGGGAGGACGGCCTTGTGTAATGCCTAAGGAGAATAAGGAAAAGGAGCAGGGGTGTCAAGGGGCGAGGTGGTGTGCTCAGTCACCACTTCACTTACAGGGGTGAGTAGTTCTACGTCAACATCATGGGCACTCACACGCCCTAGAAAACTTGGCGTGCGTCTTCCTTCATGCTTGGATTTCCCCAAATAATTTAGGGAACCCGTATGCGAAGGATTTCATCGCAGAGGGCATCATAATCATAAGCCCCCCTGGATGAAGGCGCAAATTTCGAAACAGGCTTCCCGGCCAGATTGGCCTGGTTGAGAGATTCGCTCTTGGCAATAATGGTCTTAATGAGCCTTCGCCGGTGTTCCTCCAAGAGCTCTTCGAAGATGGCGTTGGTTCGGGTGGTACGTATGTCGAACATGGTGATCAGGATCCGATAGGGAACCTCTTCTTCGTCCCGCAGTTCCTGGGCCGCATCCAGGAGGGCGGAGAGTCCTGTTACAGCACCCACACCAGGCTGCACAGGAATAATCAGAAGGTCCGCCGCCACAAGGGCATTGTAGGTGAGAATATTCAGTTGGGGCGGACAATCAAGGATAATACTCTGATACTCATCCCCCAGATTGGCCAAGGCACGCCATAGTCTCTCCTCTCGCCTGATGCGGGTGGAGAGCAGTTCCGCAGTTTCGGTCAGTTTGGCGGTGGCTGGCACGATGTCCAAGTTGCGGTATTCGGTGGCAAAAACGGCCCGTGCTGCCTGCGAGGGTATGTCCATGATAAGGTCCCCCACGTCCCGTTCGGGTGTATTTTTCATAAAACTGTTCGTAGCGTGAGCCTGCGGATCAAGGTCCACCAGAAGGGTCTTTCGATTTCTTCCGGCCAACCCGGCTGCCAGATTGGATGCCGTCGTTGTCTTGCCCACGCCGCCTTTGGTATTGGTAATTGCAAGAATCATAACCAGCCTCCCCCCTTAAAGGTTTTCAGAAAAGGACAAAAAAACAATAACTTACAAGCGATACCCCCGTGAGATCCACTCTATTCCCTAACCCTCGAATTTGGGCATTATAGTCAGGCCAGAAATGCGTGTCAACTCTGGTATTTACAGGACTTCCCTTTCTCTTCACATGCTGCATTTCAGTCTTATTCTGAAATTTCAGTAACGTTCAGAAGTGTTCGCCTCTGATGCGTTTTGTTCGGAGGCAATACCGGTGTCTGAAAGGTCGTATCTAAAAAATCCGCCCAAACGTTGAGGATGATGCCTCAGTGGTCAATCAGGGCGTATTTTCACGGCTTGACACCTAAACCCCCAGCGCCCTATACTGCCAAAACTCCCCAAAAACCAAAATGTTAAACAAATCCAGAAGGCAGTCTATGATCCAATCCCAGCCGCCGTCGCGCAAGGCATATTTACAGCAACAGAAGAAGAGCCACGGTCGCCATCTTTTTGGTGTGTTCCCGGCCCAATACCCCAGGGAAATTCTTTGGGCCATGAACGTCCTGCCTGTGGAGATCTGGGATCCGCCCCTGGAAGTGAGCCATGCCAACGCACACCTCCAGCCCTACATCTGTTCTGTCGTCAAACATGGGTTGGAGCTCATTCTACAGGGCAAATGTGACGACCTGGACGGTTTTCTCTTTCCCCACACCTGCGACTCCATCCAGAACTTGGCCTCCATTGTCAACGACTATTTGGGTTTAGACAAGCCCTGCTATTTTTTCTACCACCCTAAGGCCCCATACCGAGCCTCTTCGAGGCAGTACTACGTGGAGCAGCTTAAGGCTCTCGTTTCCCGGCTCGAAAAGCAACTGGGACCCGTTGAGCCTGCCCAACTCGAGCACCGTGTGGCCCAGGGCCAGAAGCTGGCGGCCTTGCTCAGAGAGTTATACACCCTGAGGGCCAGTGGGGAGCTTCGTGCCTCCAACGCTCAATTTTACCAGACCATTCGCTGCATGGAGTATCTCCATCCCGACGATCTTATCCCATTACTGGAGGGATTTATTGCCGATTCAAAGGGGCAGGTTCGAGGTGGCCCTGCGGTGATTTTGAGTGGGGTTCTGCCTAACCCACCAGAAATCCTCGCCCTCTTGGACGATCTGGGAGTTCGGGTGGCTGACGATGACCTGCTCAGTTGCAGTCGACGTCTTTTAATTCCACCAAGCCAAGCTGAAGATCCCTTTGAGGCACTGGCCGATGGCTATTTTGGTATGCCCCCCTGCACCACAAAAGACTCCCCTGTGAGTGAGCGCTTGGACTATCTCCTCGAGATAGTCGACCGTGCCGGCGCCAAGGGAGTCATTTTCTACGTGGTGAAGTTTTGCGAACCAGAGCTGTTCGATATACCTCAGGTGGTTGAGGAACTTAAGAAAAGGGGGCTTGTCACACTCATCATCGACACGGAGCTTCACCAGGGACTGAGCGGTCAGATGAAAACGCGCGTGGAAGCCTTTGTGGAAATGATCAGATAGGGGGGAATGCACTTCATATGGGTTGAACAGCTAAGCCATAATATCTAAATTATTAATGATTGACATTAAACTCTGATTTAGGAATTGCTCATGCCATTAGCAAAGACCGTACGATACCAATTCATGAAGGATGTGGGGGCCCCCGCTTTGATGCGATTTGCCCAAGCAGGTAAAAAGAGGCACCGAAAAGCGCCCAACCCCTATTTGGGACCGCCCCTCAAATCTGCCAAGAGGCTCAAAGAAATAATGACCAGACATTACTATCTCTCCCGCTTTGCCGAAGGAGCGAAACCCATTGCGTGGGTGACGAGCGGAGCGCCAGTAGAACTGCTCAGACCCTTTGGCTTCTACACCCTTTACCCCGAAAACCACGGCGCCCTATGTGGGGCGCAGAAGATGGCTTCCGAGCTTTGCGCTGTGGCAGAAGAGCACGGGTTTCACCAGGACCTCTGCTCTTACGCCCGCACGGACCTCGGACACTACTTCTCAAGGAAGTCCCCTGCTGGCAAGCTCCCTAAACCTGACCTTCTCTTCGCCTCCAACAACATTTGCCAGACGGTCGTCTATTGGTTCAAGGCCCTGGCACGGTATCTGAACATCCCCCTCATCTTGTTTGATACCCCTTATAATTTCGAGGAAATAACAGAGAACGATATCTCCTATATGATCCGTCAATTGGAAGAGATGATCCCTGTATTAGAGCAGGTCTCCGGGCGGCCTTTCAACTACCAGAAGTTCCAAGAAATCATCCGCCTTGCACGGGACTCCTCCTTGGCCTGGGGCGAGGTGCTCGCCACAATGAAGGCAAGGCCTGCCCCCATGACCATCTTTGACGCCTTCATCCACCTGGCACCCATTGTTTCATTACGGGGGCTGCCATTGACCCTAGACTATTACCATTTGCTTCTGGATGAACTAAAAGAGCGGGTGGAAAGCGGTGTAGGCGCCATCAAGAATGAACAGAAGCGCCTTATGTGGGACAACATTGCGATCTGGTATAAGGTCCGCGACTATTCGAATCTCTTCGCCGAACATGGCATGAATTTTGTCGTTGCCACCTACACCAATGCCTGGGCGGAGACCACCCCATATATGGACGAACATCGGCCTTTAGAGTCCATGGTCAAGGCCTACAGCTTGGTCATCCTTAACAACAATCTCAACCACCGGCTGAGGCTTATGGAGCGGCTTGTCCAGGAGTACCAGGTAGATGGCCTGGTCATCCACTCGGCCAGAAGCTGCAAGCCTTACTCTGTGGGTCAATACGATTTGAAGCGCCTTTTGATGGAGCGGTTGGGAGTCCCCTCCGTGGTTATTGAGGCGGATATTACGGACTCCCGGGCCTACTCAGAGGAACAGGCCAACACCCGCCTGGAGGCCTTTTTTGAGGCGATGGAGAACTAAATGTTTTTATGAGCGATCATCTTTACATTTGCGTCAAGTTTGGCAAAGTTAGGGATTGCTGCAAGTTAACATGTGATACCGGATGCCGGCCTCCGGATACCGGATGAAGGGAATTCATTCTAATTTATCTGGCATCCGGTATCAGGTATCTGGCATCTGTTCACCGCAAGAAATGTGATATTTACTGCACCCACTCGTCGGCTTGAGGCGAGGCTTCGCCAGGAGAGATATTGTGGACTACTTCGTGGGCATAGATGTGGGCTCCCTCAGTACTGAAGCGGTGATCATTGATGACCGTGATGGGTTGGCCGGATACAGCATCACCCAGACAGGGGCCAACAGTACCGATGCAGCAGAAGAGGCCCTGGATAAAGCCCTGGTGGAGGCAAGCATTGAGCGCGGCCAGATCACAAGGGTTGTTGCCACGGGTTACGGAAGGATCTCGGTCCCTTTGGCACACAAAAAAGTCACGGAGATCTCATGCCACGGCCTGGGTGCCCACCATCTCTTCCCTGACACGGGGACGGTTATCGATATCGGCGGTCAGGACTCCAAGGTGATCCGGGTTGGAGAGGGAGGCAAGGTGCTTGACTTCACCATGAATGACAAGTGTGCAGCGGGTACAGGCCGCTTCTTGGAGGTGATGGCATCCAAGCTCCAGGTTTCCTTGGACGACATGGGAAAGCTCTCTTTGCAGGCCGCCGGAGAGTCCCGGATCAGCAGCGTCTGTACCGTGTTCGCTGAAAGCGAGGTGGTCTCACTAGTGGCCCAGAACCACCCGAAAGAAGAAATCATCCGGGGTCTCCACCGGGCCATCGTGAATAGGGTGTGGAGTATGATCCAGACGGTCGGCGTTCATGGTGCTGTGACCATGAGCGGCGGTGTGGCAAAAAACAGGGGCGTGGTGGCACTCCTGGAGGAGAAGCTTGGAAGATCTATGCACTTGTATACAGAGCCCCAGATTATTGGCGCCCTTGGTGCAGCGCTTATCGCAGGGAAACAGGGCCTTTAGAGGAAAACAAGGGAACTATTGTCGTGATCGACACCTGCTCATTTGGGGTCATTGTTATTGATGGAATAAAACATACTTTAGATCTTCTCATCTACCCTGATGGACGCATCACAGAGCCCTGGCGGCGAAATCGTGGGCACTGACTCTCAAGTGATGACATAAAAGAACTCATCGAATCTGAACCAGAATACATCATTGCCGGAACAGGCGTCAGCGGCCAAGTAAGACCGGAGAAGACGCTTGAAAAAATACTTCATCAAAGAGGTATAACTTTTATTGCGGCGCCAAACCATGATGCCATGAGACATTACAATGAAATATGCCAAGAGAAGCGGGTGGGGGCCTGCTTCCACTTGACCTGTTGACGGATCTTTCCCCTAACATCTGCTATAGAGACTGTCGAAAAACCTGCTTCTGAGAGGCTGATGGAAAATGTCCAACTGCAAGGCTTCCGAAATCCCGAGGAATGAGGCGTACATAGAAGTACGCCGCAATGACGAGGGACGAGGGTAACGCAGCCCTTCGATGCTTCGACATTGCTCAGCATCGACCCTGAGCTATGTCGAAGGGTCGACTTTGCTCAGGGTCGTGAGCCTGCCGAACGGCAGATGGGCGTTTTCCGACAGCCTCATAGAAATCCGGCACTCTAGCTTGATACTTTGGATTATCTGCTTATTTTTTGAATGAATGATTCAGAGACCTTCCACCAGATCGGCACATAACGTCTGGTCTTCCTTTGTGGTTGGGCTAACATTCTGAATTTAATGAAGTTTTAATCACACACGAAGCTTTTAAGAATAAAGGAGAATATCATGAAAAGAAACGTTAGGCGAAAAATCGCCATTATGGGCTGGACATTGTTTTGCCTCATCGCGGGGTATGGGATGTCCACGCTCCTCTATCCCATTTCAACACCACAGGTCCAAGCCACTTCAACTGCGGAAACCACGCCTGGATCTTTTTCGACGTTGGCTAAAGGGGCGAGTCCGTCGGTGGTGAATATCAGCACGGTAAAAGTGATAAAAGGAAGGGAAAGGGCCCCTTTACCGTTTGGCCCTAATGATCCCTTTAGAGAGTTTTTTGATCGATTCTTTGGGGACCAACTGCCTAAGGATTTCAGGCAGAGAAGCCTCGGATCAGGTTTCATCATCGATAAAGATGGCCTTATCCTAACCAACAACCACGTGGTGGAAAAGACGGACGAGATTAAGGTGAAGCTGGCGGACAAAAGGGAGTTTAAAGCCGAAATCATTGGCCGGGATCCCAAGACCGATCTGGCTCTTATCCGTATTGAGGCGGACACCCCCCTAGAACCGCTGCCCCTCGGGGATTCAGAAAAGCTGGAGGTGGGTGAGTGGGTGGTCGCCATCGGAAATCCTTTTGGTCTGGGGCATACCGTCACAGCGGGCATCGTGAGTGCCAAGTTCAGGCAAATCGGCGCCAGCTCCTACGACAATTTTATCCAGACCGATGCCTCTATCAACCCTGGCAACAGTGGAGGCCCTCTTCTCAACACCTTAGGAGAAGTGGTCGGGATCAATTCCGCCATCTTCACGCAGACTGGAGGAAGCGTCGGCATTGGATTTGCCATTCCCATCAATATGGCCAAAGACCTCCTCCCCCAACTCAAGAAAGGCAAGGTGGTCAGGGGTTGGCTGGGGGTGCTGATCCAAAAGATCACACCAGAGCTAAAGGATAAGCTCGAACTGAAGGATGAAAAGGGCGCCCTGGTGGCAGATGTGGTATCCGACGGCCCGGCGGAGAAGGCCGGTCTCAAACGTGGGGATGTGATCGTCTCCTTCGATGGAAAGGAGATAGACGAAATGAATGAGCTCCCTTACATCGTGGCATCCACACCTGTGGGCAAGAGTGTTGCGGTGGAGGTCATCAGGCAGGGCCAAAAAACTACTTTTCAGCTGGAGGTGGGAGAACTCAAAGAGGAAGGCGAACCCCCTGCTGTTGCAGAAGCCGAGCCCAATCTTGGCCTCACCTTGAAGGAGATCACCCCTGAGCTGGCAAGGAATTTCCGCCTATCGGAAACGACCGGTCTTGTGGTGGTCCAGGTGGAAGCAAATTCACCCGCGGCGGAAGCTGGCGTGGCCCCGGGGGACATCATTCTTGAGGTGGACCAGGCGTCTGTGAGAACCCTTGGGGAATTCAACAAAAAAATAAGTTCCTATGGTGCTGGGGATACCGTTCTCCTCTTGATCAATCGGCGGGGAAGCACCCTTTATGTCACTTTGAAGATCTGGGAATAGCGGGACAACCGGTCCCCAAGCATCGAAGCCCCTGTCCCCCTCAATAGCGGGACAGGGGGCTTCCCAATCCCGCAGTCCTGCCCTGTCCTCCGTCCATAACCATCCCGACCCTCTTTCAATCTTCGGTTATGAATACATCACGGAGGGGACCTGTACTTGACACACAATTCTCCAAATCATATTTTGGCTTAAAGATCATGGTCACTTGGATCCATGCCACATGAGTCGCCATGAATCTTGATTCTTTGAGATCGCACACGCATTCGGTTCAAATGACCGTTCACTCATTATAGGTGTTTTAGCGGGGGACCCTCTTTAATTCCTGGACATGACAACGCATAATCCCAAGTTCCGAGAGAAGGCCTGGTCTTTCCTGAAAAACTCCACTCTGATGGATGTGATCAAGTTTTTAATCGTCATCGCTGCCTTGACCTGGTTCATGGCCCGCGGCACCGAGAGGCTTGGTTACAACTGGCAGTGGTACCGGGTACCTCAATACCTACTCTCTTTTGAGAGTGGCCACTTTGTAGCGGGGCCCCTTCTCCATGGGCTGATGGTAACGCTTCGCATCACCGCAGTGAGTCTGCTCCTTGCATTTGTCTTCGGATTGGTGACCGCGCTTTTTCGCCTATCAGAGTCTTTCTTGGCAAGGGCCGTAGCCCGAGGATATTTGGAATGCATCCGGAACACACCGCTTCTTGTGCAGCTTTTTTTCATCTACTTCGTTATCTCACCCGTCCTCGACATGAGTCGCTTTGCCTCGGCCGTCTTGGCACTGAGTCTTTTTGAAGGGGCCTATGCATCAGAGATCTTCCGAGCCGGCATCGTCTCCATCCAAAGGGGACAATGGGAGGCGGCATACAGTCTTGGGCTAACTACCCTCCACAATTACCGATATATCATCCTACCCCAGGCCATTGGGAGGGTCCTTCCGCCCCTGACCAATCAAGCCATATCCCTGGTAAAAGATTCCGCCCTAGTGAGCACCATAGCGATCTATGACCTGACCATGCAAGGCCGGGCCATTATCGCAGAGACCTATCTCACTTTTGAGCTCTGGTTTACCATCGCTGCCATTTATCTCTTCATTACCCTGAGCCTTTCCCTGGTGGTCAACATCATGGAAAACCGTCTGCGGGCAACAGCGTAGAGGGAATAAGGAGTTTATCCCATGCAAGAAGAGGCCATGGAAGACCACATCATCACAGTCAAGAAGATCAACAAGACATTTCCCAATGGCGTCCGCGCACTGCAGGATTTTTCCACCAAAATCCGTCGCAGTGAGGTCGTCGTAGTCATAGGGCCATCCGGTTCTGGTAAATCCACATTCCTTCGATGCCTCAACGGGCTTGAAGAGATCGATAGTGGTTCCATCGTCATTGATGGCATACCCCTGGATGAAAACAAGCGTAACCGCTTGGCGATTCGAAAAGAGGTGGGAATGGTCTTTCAGTCTTTTAATCTCTTCCCCCACATGACCGCGATGGAGAATGTGACCCTGGCACAGAGGCTCGTGCGAAAAAAGAGCAAACAGGAGGCCATTGAGACGACCATGGACCTGCTCAGGAAAGTGGGGATCTCAGAGAAGGCGGACAGTTATCCCAGTCAACTCAGCGGCGGACAACAACAGCGTGTCGCCATTGCCAGGGCTCTGGCCCTGATGCCTAAGGTGATGCTTTTTGACGAGGTGACGAGTGCCCTCGATCCTGAAATGATCAATGAGGTCCTGGACGTCATGAAAAACCTCGCCTTGGAGGGAATGACTATGGTCGTGGTCACCCACGAAATGGGCTTTGCCCGCGAGGTGAGTAATCGGGTGATTTTTATGGAGGAGGGTCGGACCGTAGAAGAGGGAACGGTCCAACATTTCTTCAGTAATCCCAAGGAAGGTCGGACAAAACGCTTCCTGAGTCAGATTATATGAAATGGCATCAGGGAGTTTATCCTTCCACTTTGCTATAACATGCTGAAGGGATTGAATAAAAATTGAGAGGAAAGAGATGATGAAAACTCGACGCGTATGGTTAGAAAGCATGTTGCTTGTTTCCCTGCTCATGGGCATCGCTTTTCCTGTATTTGCCGGGAAGATACAACAACAGCTTGCAAAAGAGAGCGCCCTGGAGCAAGTCCTCAAACGCGGCGCATTGCGGGTCGGCATGTCCACCTTCGTACCGTGGGCCATGAGGGACAAAACAGGTAAGTTGATCGGGTTTGAGATCGATGTGGCCACCAGACTTGCCAGTGACATGGGGGTCAAGGTGGAATTCGTTCCAACAAAGTGGGATGGGATAATCCCTGCACTTCTCTCTGGTAAGTTCGATGTCATTATTGGCGGCATGGGAATTCGGCCAGACCGGAACCTGAAGGTGAATTTCAGCATTCCCTATGATTATACGGGCATGTCCATGGTGGCCCACAAAGAACTCGCGGCGGGCTTCAAGAGCCTGAAGGACTTTAACCGTCCCGAGGTGCTACTTGCCGCCAGGCTTGGCTCCACAGCTGTGACCGCAGCCAAGAAATTCATGCCAAAAGCCCAACTGCGCATGTTTGACGACGAGTCCCAGGCATATCAGGAACTTCTAAACGGTAGGGTTCACGCCGCGGTGGGATCTGCTCCAATGCCGAGATTCCAGGCTATAAAGAATCCCGAAAGGCTTTTCCTACCTCTTAAAACCAACTTCACCAGGGAGCCCATAGGGTTTGCCGTAAGGAAGGGGGATTTTGACACGCTAAATTACTTGAACAACTGGATTCGCGTCGTGGAGGCGGAGGGTTGGTTGACAGAGAGGAAGCAATATTGGTTTGAAACAAAGGATTGGGAGGGTATGCTTCGATAAATTTTCAAAAGTGAGGTCGTTTTTGAGAAGAAAAAAGACCAGAATTACGTTACTTGACATTACCCTATTCTTATTTTTATTGGCATCGGCAATATATATCTTGCACAGGGTCAAGACGGGGCTTCATTATAGCTGGGATTGGGGATCCATACCGCAATACCTCTTCCGCTACGATGAAGAGAGTAAAGGATGGGTGGCCAACATCCTCATGCAAGGACTCTTCACCACCATCCGGCTAAGCCTATGGAGCACTATCCTTGCAACAATCATAGGTACAGTGATCGGACTCTGCCGTCTGAGCAAGGGCCTTTTCAGCCGACTTATTGGGCGGACCTATGTGGAATTGATCCGCAATCTTCCACCCTTGGTCTTGATTTTCATCTTCTATTTTTTCTTGAGTGATCAGATCATGGCAAGCATTGGTGTGGATGAATTCGTCAAATCCCGATCGGAGAATATCCAGGCCCTCTTCACATTCCTCTTCGCCCCACCGCCCCTCTTCTCGGCCTTCTTGTCAGCGCTTATTACGCTTGCCCTTTTTGAAGGGGCCTACATTGCTGAGATCGTCAGGGCCGGTGTCCAATCCATTGAAAGGGGGCAATGGGAGGCTTCTCATGCCCTAGGTTTATCATGGTGGCAGCAGATGCGTTACGTCATCCTCCCCCAGGCAACTCAGAGGATCCTCCCACCTTTGGCCGGGCAGTTCATCTCCACCATTAAGGATTCTGCCATTGTCTCGGTCATCTCCATTCAGGAATTGACTTTTCGGGGCATGGAGCTTATGTCTGCCACATATCTCACCTTTGAGGTCTGGATCACTGTCACGGCCCTTTATTTCATTTTGACCGTCACCCTATCTCTGTCTGTGGAACGACTTGAGATTCGCATGAGGAGAAGCGAGGTTTAAGCGTTCATCATGGGAAACGACATTCAGCTCACCATCCAACCCATTCCGAAACTCATCCGTCAAATCGCCATCCCGGTAAGCATAGGATTTTTCTTTTACACCATGTTCAACGTGGTGGATACCTTTTTTGGAGGCCTCATCTCAACACAAACTTTAGCGGCCCTATCTCTCTCTTTTCCTGTCTTTTTTATCATTCTTGCTATGGGCAGCGGTTTCTCCACAGGGACAACGGCATTGATAGGAAATGCTTTAGGAGCTGGAAATCGCGATGAGGCAAGGCTTTTTGGAATTCAGGGGATCTCTTTTGGTGTGCTCCTCTCTGTCCTCATGACCTGCATCGGTATTTACGCATCACCCTATCTATTTACTATGCTCGGCGCTTCCCATGACTACCTTGCCACATGTCTGATCTATATGAATACCATATTTCTCGGCACTGTTTTTTTCATGCTGATCCATATGCTCAATGCCATTTTAGTGGCATTAGGCGATACCCGATCATTTCGGAATTTCCTGATCGGAGGATTTTTCTTAAATATTATTTTCGATCCATGGTTTATATACGGCGGATTGGGGCTTCCACCCCTAGGTATAGCCGGTATCGCATTGGCCACGGTTCTGATCCAATTGTTTGGTGGTCTCTTTCTGGGTATAAAGGTTTATAAGACTGGTCTCATGTTCAATAAATCCATAGGAGATATCTTTCCTAAACCGAGTTACTTCAAAGAAATCGCTCGCCAAGGATTCCCAGCCAGTCTAAATATGATCACTGTGGGTATAGGTATTTTTGTGATCACCTATTTTATTAGTAGGTTTGGTAAGGAGGCTGTGGCCGCTTATGGGATCGCCACCCGTGTGGAGCAGATTGCCCTGCTTCCCTCAATCGGCCTAAATACGGCAACACTGACCATTGTGGCACAGAATAATGGGGCCAGACTGTTCGAGCGCATCAAGGAAACGCTAAGGACCGCTTTGCGTTATGGCGCCATTCTTATGGGTCTCGGTACGATTGGTGTCTTTTTGCTTGCAGAGCAATTGATGGGACTCTTTACGAGTGATGGGAAAGTCTTGGAAATGGGTGCAACGTACCTAAGGATTGCTGCGTTTGTATTCTATGCGTATGTGATTCTTTATGTAAATGTGGCCGCCCTTCAAGGTGTTAAAAGGCCCATGTATGCAATCTGGATTGGGCTATATCGACAGATTATCGCCCCCATAATCGTCTTCTATTTCCTTACCCAAATTCTTGACTTCGGATTGATGGCTATATGGTGGGGGATATTCTCTGTGACTTGGAGTGCCGCTGTGATTACCTTCTTCTATGCGCGCCGGATACTGAGAAAGGTGATCCATTTATCACTTGCCCAGATGTAGTTTAAAGGGCAAAATGGCCTGTCTTGGGATCTACTTTTAAAAGGGCGATTCAACATACATCCTGCAATGCGCTCGGAATATCGTTATGGGATTTGGATCGAAAGGAGGGTTGATATGGGCAAATCACTTCTGTGGGTGATTCTAATGCTTGGCACTTTTTCTTTTGCCACGATTGCTTTAGGATTTGGAACAGAAACCATCAAAACATCGGCAGGCAAATTGGAGATCACATTCATAGGACACGGTACGCTGATGTTTTCCTTTGAGGGGAAAGCAATCCATGTGGACCCGTGGACTAAATTGGCCGATTATTCCAAAATGCCGAAGGCCCATATCATCCTCATAACGCACCAGCACCGAGACCATCTTGACCTGGGGGCCCTGGAGTCCATCCGCACCGAGCAAAGCGCTGTGGTGCTCACCGAGACCTGTGCTCGTCAGGTTAGAGGGGGTATCGTAATGCGTAACGGGGATGTGAAGACTGTCATAGGACTGCAAATAGAGGCAGTCCCCGCTTACAATCTCGTCCATATGCTCAGCCCAGGAGTGCCATATCATCCTAAAGGGGAGGGCAACGGTTATGTGATCACCTTCGGAGACAAGCGGGTTTATGTGGCGGGCGACACTGAGAACACGCCGGAGATGAAAGGGCTAAAGGATATCGATGTGGCCTTTTTGCCCATGAACCTGCCCTATACCATGACGCCAGAGATGGTCGCTGATGCGGCAAGGGCTTTCAAACCAAGAGTGCTATATCCCTATCACTTTGGTCAAACGGATACCTCAGAGCTTTTAAAGCTACTCAAGGATGTGAAGGAGGTGGAGGTAAGAATTCCCAAGATGAAATAGTCCTTCTCTTCACCGACCTGAAAATTTTGTTACAACCTATTGACTAAGAATCACCTGATGCCATAAAATGATAGAGTAGTGATGTCATTCTGAGTTATCATTTTGACATGACAAAAGGAGTATTTTGGCAAGAAGCGATCTAATCCAATTGGAGGGTGTGGTAGCCAAGGTCCTGGGTCGCGGTGGTATGGAAATCGAATGCGACAACAATGTAACGGTGAGGGCCGTTCTTTCCGGCCGGATGAAAAAGAACAGAATCAGAGTCATAGAAGGAGATAGGGTCCAGGTAAGCGTTTCCCCATATGACACCTCACATGGAATCATAACCTACCGCTACAAGTGAATCTCCCCGCCCCAAGGCGCGGGGCATTTTGGGTGAAGCTACGTGGAACTGCGCCGAAACCAATCACCCGGCTTCGCCACCCGGTCTGCGCTGCGGCGAGAGGCTTTGGCGCGGTCGCCTTTCGCTTTCTCTCCTCGGCAAGCCGAGGGACATCCGCACACCCGTCCTCTCCACCCTCCGCAGTAGCTCGTGCCAAGGGGCTCTTGGGATGAAAACGTTCGAGATGGAGGCCTGCCTAATGGTTCCCTGAGTAAGCATAAGAATTGTATCCATATCCCAGTGTAGAAACTTCTCACATGAGCCGGGGTAGTTTATCCCCGGCTTTTTTTCTGGCAGAAACGGGTTTGGGCGCTCCATTCTGGAGTCCGGAGGAAAATGATTTGAAATTCAGCGTTGAATAGGGTAAGGACAAAATTGAAAATGAGCAGGGAGCTTCAATCCTTCCGCCGTTCAATGATGAGGAAGAGCCAGCTTTCATGAAGCCTCCAACAATCACATGGCCAAGACAAGGCTGATCCCCTCAGGTATAGGTTTTATGGAGATTTATGAAGAGACACGAGAGCTTCCCTTTTCACCTGCACAGATGTTCGATCTTGTTTCCGATGTGGAGAGCTATGGGGAATTTCTGCCTGGATGGCATGATGCCAAGATCATAGAGCGAGATGGTAATGTTGTGTTTGTGGACCAGGAGGTGGGTATGGGTAGGTTTCACGCGAATTTTATCACTCAGGCCATTTTCACCCGACCCGAACACATTGAAATCAGCTCCAGCGACGGACCTTTCCTTTACCTTGCTGTTCGATGGACCTTTGAACGGGTAAACGAATCCGTTTGCCTTACCCATTTCTACGCGGGGTTTGAGCTCCGTTCCAGATTTCTCGAAAGGGTTGTGGGTCCCTTGTTCAGTGACCTCATGCGGCGCGGCGTACAGGCGTTTGAGCAGAGGGCCCATAAGCTTTACGGCCATAGGGATAAGGCCTGAAAAAATCCTGGTAACAATCCCGCTTGCCCCGCAACCGACCCATCCTCCCACTCTCCTACCAACCGCCCACGAGATGCAAGTGCAGATGAAAGACAAATTGCCCACCGCCCCGCTCCACATTAAAGACAAGTCTATAACCAGACGAGGCGATTCCAAGATCGTTCGCAATTTCTTTTGCCCTAAAAATCAGCTCAGAAATAACGGCCCGATCTGTTTCCTCCATGTCATTGATACTCCGTATATGTTTTCTGGGCACAATGAGAATATGAACGGGCGCATGGGGATTCTTGTCCTTGAACGCCACCACAGAATCACCTTGGTAGACAAAATCCGCCGGCTTTTTCCCCTCTATGATCTTGCAGAAAATACAATCCTCAACCATCGAATCGCAACTCCCCAGAGATTTCCCCTCTTGCACACAAGACGGGCCTATACGGTCTCACTTGGAGTGAGTAACATAATCTCATTCCTTATTGAAACCTTTTCTCTTCCTCCATAATACTCTGGACGCTTCCCTCTATCCTAATCACCATAAATCCCCAAAAAAATCTCCACGTTGACGCCTCCCATAACATCATAGATTCCCCCATGCTGTATATTTAATCATACCTGCCCCCTGAAAAACGTATGAAATTTCAGACGGTTTAGGCTCAACATCACGCTGAGAAACCGGTCCCTTCTGGCGTTCCCGAATGCTCCAGTGGTGGAAATGGCGCCTCCTTGTCTGCAACTTATCGTTATTGCACATATTTTTTAAGAAATTGACGTGGGTACGGGTGAAGCTGTTCGCGCAACTATAATTTGGCATAAATATTGCTAATTATACGTCAGTATACAAGGCACTCGAAAATCCCAGTTGACATGGAGGGTGCCCCTCATAAGGAAAGCCGATGAGAGATGAATAAAGGGGCCGACAAAGGAGGCAGCTAGGCGTTGGAAGGGAAAGGAAATGGGGATCCGTATCACAGCGTGGAATTTTCCATAAAAGGAATTGAGCTCCCCTATCAATTCAAAATCTGGAATACGGCGAACATGACCATGTGTGTCTTGGTAAAGGAAGATTCTGCTATTTTGCCCCGATTAAAGGTGGGGGACACCTTGGACATGAAATTCTATTCAGGTGAATCGGGTTATCCCACCAACTCCTTAAAGACAACGATACGAGATATCTCGAAGGATGAAGGGCGTTTCCGGGGTCATTTTTTGGTGGCCTTGGAGATCTTGGAAGACGCATCCCAACACGAGTTCCATTAGATGTACCACTTCATTGCGGTTCAGATATTACTGTGAAAAAAGATAAAGGAGGATTCTTAGGAATGAGAAAAAATGGTGTGAAGGCGGTCAAGGTAAAACCAGATCTTGCCGTGCTGTGGAATAACAAAGGTGCCGAATTTTTCAGACTTGAAAGATATGCTGAAGCAAGGGTGGCGTTCAATCAGGCAACCGAGATAAGGCCAACCCTCGTTCCGGCATGGTACAATCTGGCGAGTGTCTGCGTCGCTGAAGGGAAAAAAGATGAGGCGCTTTCTAAACTAAAAAAGGCAATAGAAACGGATCCAGGTATCAAAAAGACAGTAAAGGAAGCAAACTGTTTTAAGGGCCTCTGGAAGAATCGTGATTTCAAAAGACTGGTTGCTAATTAATGCTTCTTCACGTCTTATTTCCTATCTGTCTCACTCATCTTAAACCTCAATCCTCTGAGTGTTACCCCTGAGGACTCTGCTCGATCCCTCTCTCTGGAAAATCCCCTTGCCCCCACATTCTATAATCGTCGGCAGGAGCGCTTTTTTCAGAGAGAGGGGTGGCGGGTTTTTCAGAAGGCAGAGGCTTTGAGGCGATGAACTAGGAAAACGTTTGACGCTTTTTGTGGATTTCATACCCATCGCCACGAAGCAGATCGCTAATTCCCCGGAGGTGAGGGGCGCCCACAAACGCCATAGCATCTCCCTTTTCCAGGTAGGCTAGCATCCTTTTGTAGAGTATCTCATCGCGGTCGCCTATTACAGCGGAGTGACGGGTTGGAAACCTGCCCCACATAGACTTCAGGTTCTCAAGATCCCCGTCCAGATAAGCGCTTACGTACGCCTGCGCATATTCACTCCACTGATCAACCCTTTCCAGAAAAAATTGAATTCTTTCAAGCGAAAGGCTTTCCAAGACCTTTATTTGCTCTTCAATGGTTTCCAGAAAAGCCACGTCCTTGCCCATTTCTTGGGCAAGCGTGTAAGCCTCATAATCCACCGAATGTCGCCATCCTTTACTCTCCAAGTAGTTGGACCAGATGGTGAAGAAAGCAAACCATGGCTTCATCCCTCTTATCATTTCGTAAACTGGGTTTTCCTGGCTTAACGTGCGAAAGTTGAAAAAGAGATATGAGCTCTTGTGACGGCATACGGGAACTATGGCCTCAGAGATGCGGTCGACGGTCTGTTTATCCAGCTTGTCAAACAGATGTGTGGTATTCTCTTCGGTGCCCGCAGTTACCACCTTGGCCATATTATCTTTATCAAGGGGGCCTTCGAACAGCACCGCACGAGCATCTTTCAAGTATCTGGAAAGCGAAGTCCTGAAACTGTACGGAAAGAAATGGGCAGTGCCAACAAGGTAGGACTTCTTGTTGCCCTTGTTTACCTCCCAGATCATTTTCATTTCTCTTTCTTTGGATTTCCTAAAAAACATCTCTCTTCTATGCCTT
Organism: Deltaproteobacteria bacterium; assembly: GCA_020342025.1. The sequence goes on along the minus strand of CP070840.1, from coordinate 3,756,722 downwards.
ATTTAACCACACCTCTCTCGCATTTCGAATCCACTCAGCAAATCACTCTTACCACTATTCCTGAAAACACCGTTTCTCTCTTTTCCCGGAGGGACAGTTTCGGGGTATGAGCGATGGCTAACGCGCAAACTTGAATGCATCAAGGATTGAAGGTCTTTTCAACACCAGTTCACACATCTCATATCTTCTTGTGGGCACGCCTCCCCATTTCTCTTTGAACCTCCTTATTCCCTCGTTTACACCAAGACCAAGGTGAACATATTTCTTCCCATATTCCACACTCATCTCGATCATTTCAAGGCATAAGAGATCAGAGGCCCCCTGCACATGGTTTCTCTTGGAATGGCAACCTATAACATAAGCAGAGAAATCCTTTGCCGCAAGATCCACTACATAGAATGCTGTCAAATTCATTTCTTTGTCCCATGCATTCAAGACAACAGAGCCCTCTGAATGACCCACATAATCGGGCATTTTCAAGAACAGATTTCTTACACGAAGGGGTGGATTGGCCCTTTCAATGAATTCCTCTGTAAGCCCCTTGTGTGCTTCTCCCATTTCAGTGGATCGTTCTACCGTGGCGTTTTCCCGCGCTTTTCTGATCAGGCGCCCTATCCGGCTCTTTATGGAGCCAACCGGAATGTCTAGCGTATAATACCTGTCGCTTTCCTTTTCCTCGCAGGAAGCGCTGAGTGAAGATGGTAATTCCGGTGCTATTAGGGATAGGTATTTGGGGCGAAACCTCTTTTTTGTTTCATCGATGACGGCTTCGAGATCTTTAAAGGTGAAATCGCTTTCCAGGGGATACCCCACAAGAATGATCCATTCCTCCTTTCGGCAAAAAAAACAATTTTGAAAAAGAAACGGTTCCCCGCCAGATACACGTGTCATCAGCCCAACAATATGCTCCGGAATATATGCGCGGTCCAATATGTATTTTTCTTCTTCGGCAGTGATCATGCGCTCATCTCTGAATCTAAGGCCTTAGGAAATGGGCCTTCTAACATGGCATCCTTCTCTTAAGTAAGCCATAAGAAATTGTTTTTCCAGGAAAAAATGATAGAAAACGCCAATTATAAATCTGAGTCAACCCAAAGCCCGGCATGTTGCGAGAAGCACAAGTTCTACACTTGATTCATTTTCATAAATATAATAGGAATTCTGTCTTAGGTCTTGGGCCTCCGCGGATGAAGGGTATTTGAAAGCATATCTTATCCTCCCTGTTCCCATGATCATGTAGCGTTACAAATTGAATATTATGGCACTGTTAGATTCCGTTGAATTAAACCCAAAGGCCGAGCCTTATGCATCAATTATCTGGCTTCACGGCTTAGGCGCTGATGGTCATGATTTTGGACCCATCGTTCCTGAGCTACGCCTACCGGAAACACTGCCGATCCGGTTCATTTTCCCTCACGCGCCGAAGCGGCCAGTGACCATTAACGCGGGGATGGTTATGCGGGCTTGGTATGACGTGGTCGGCCCGCTAGGATCGGGGGGCATAGAACTGGATGATTTTTTTGAATCCGTTGATCATCTGGATGCCCTTATTCAGAAGGAAATGGAATTGGGCATGCCCTCTGAGCGGATTCTCTTGGCAGGTTTCTCCCAGGGAGGGGCCATCTCGTTGCATACCGGCTTGACTTATGGGAAGCATCTGGCAGGCATATTGGCTCTGTCCACCTACTTGCCTACCGCAGATTACATCGCAAAGGAAATCAGCCTCGTCAACAAGGACATCCCCATCATGATGGCCCACGGCACACGGGATCCGATGATTCCGATGGCCCATGCTGTCCGAACAAAACAGACATTAAGGCGGTTGGGGGTTCAGATAAGTTGGCATGAATATCCGATAATGCACGGCGTTTGCATAGAGGAAATTCAGGACATCAGCGCCTGGCTCTTAAGAACCTTTCACCACGAACCCGAAGCCTGAGCACACACAACCCTCGCCCGGGATGTATCTACTAAGGGGACATGTTGGGAAGCGCAATGATGAGAGAACAACCTCCTTGCAACTGGTTGATTCAAGTAAGTCCTTGACTTTGTTCGTTATTTGTGTAAAATATAAGCCAGAAAATTGAAATGGGAGTGAGACAAATGAGTCTCACTCCCACGCCACACAAAACTCGGCATTCCGACTGACGGCGGAATTGTGTGATGCCTTTCAGGAGGTATGGGAATGACGAGGCACTACTTGCCGAGGTAGTGGTGGCAGGATCATTCTTACGGATCCCCTATCGACCGTGTGCGGTAAGGCAATGAAAGATACCGCGCGGCAGCCATTCACATACGAAACAATAAAACAACAACCGTCAGAGCAGAGGCCGCTTTTATAGCGGCCTTTGCACTTCATAAAGATTTTACACATTAAAGGCAGTGCGAGGTAAGGATGAAATAGAGGATTCACCGGCTGCAGTTGGGAAGCCAAACAGGGGCAAAGGCATAAAAAGGGCAGGGCCCAAAGGACCCTGCCCTTGATGAAACAACGATGTGCGCCAGGAAAGTTTCCAAGTCTCCCTAGAAGTAATACTTGATTCCCACGCCCCCGAAGAATGTATTCAAATCGAGATCAAACGCTGAGGAACTCACACCAGGCTGTGTTTGGACAAAGTCAACCGGATTATAAATATACTTTAGATCCACATTAAGGGCCAGTTGTGTAGAAATAAAGTATTCAAGACCTACACCGGCTACCGCACCAATACTGTTGTCCACATCCACCGCAACTCCCGGGTTAAGGCTCCTAAATGTGCTGGAAACACTAAAGTCATTGATAAAGTATCCAACGCCTCCACCTGCATAAAGGCCCACTTTAGGGATATCACTCCACCAATGGAAACGCGCGATTAAGAGAAAAGGAATCTGTTTGATCTCTCCATAATCCACGACATAACCCGTTGAGCTCTGTGTCAAATCCAAATCCGGTTTCGCATACCCACCGCTGAATTCCAGAGAGAAATAATCAACGAAAAAATAGGTGAGGTTGGCTTCTCCATACAGCGTTCCGCTAGATTTGATTTCACCCTGCGGCATGTCGTCGTCCGCAATCTTGTAAAATGCTGCCCTTGCCCCTATGGCGAACCTCTTGTCCAATTCTTCTGCAGATCCAACCCGAACGGTGAAAACGAAAAACACTGTCGCAATCATTACTAAGACAACTCTTTTCTTCATGCCTTCCCTCCTATCTCCTAATGCGAGTTCTTATGAGACTGTCGAAAAACCGGCTTATGAGAGGCTGATGGAAAATGTCCAGCTGCAAGGCTTCCGAAATCCCGAGGAATGAGGCGTACATAGAAGTACGCCGCAATGACTTGCCCTGTTAAATCGGCTTCGCCGTCTCGCGTAGCGAGAATTTAACAGGGCGGGGGATGAGTATAACGCCGCAGATGGGCGTTTTCCGACAGCCTCTATTGCACTTTTACTCACACGAAATCTGTACGCCCAAATCCGTCGCGCATTGGGGATGTTACGAGTGATCTAAATTTTACTCTATTTAAGGCGAAAATTAAACTTTAAACGCCATTTGACGTCACATCGAAAGTTGATTATACCCTTTTCCCAGACAGACTGGCGTCCTCGACCTTGCCACGTGGAACTGCGCATGTATCTGATTCCTGCGGAACCTCAGGGGTGTGATTTTATGTGGAGGATTAGAAATGTGCGGCCATTCGGATACCGTATATGAATCCCTTGGGGCCCTCACCCACCTTCATTTTCTCCCGTATGTATTGCACGTCCAGTGTCAGGGCGAAGATCTTGGTGAGCACGAAACGAATATAGCCTTCTAAAACCTGAGAAGTGTCGATATCTTGATTGCCACCACCCAAGAAGGCATAGCCAATGCCCATGTTGTCCCCTTCCCGCCCCCAGAGTTTCCCCTTGATGTCAATGCCCCCGGAATACATATTCCCAAAATCAATGGCGGCCCTATCGTCCTGCCAGCCAAAGCGGATCCAGGCGCCCAGCATATCGCCAAGCTCCTGATCAAATGGCAAGATGATGGAGCTGCGACGTTCCACAGTAACTCCTTCTGGATCCATAAAATCTGCGCTGGACCAATCCACAAGCACTCTGTAGTTTCCCTTTCCTATGGAGGATTCTAGATGGCAGCTCAGTTGCACGCCATAGAAGTTGAAGGGATTACCATCAGCGTTCTCGTGTATGTGCATGACCACACCATCAAGGGAGAAATCGCCCATGCCCCATTCAAAGGCTCCACCAATATCGTATGAGGGCAAGAATGCGTTGGGGCCGTTGACGAGTGCCTCATTCATGAACTGGGTGTATTCGTCGTTGGAGTAGACGTTATTATCGAGATAATCGGTGGCGTCAATGAGCCCGCCAGTAACTCCCAGCGACTGCTTTTCACCAAAATGGAAAGTGTGTTTGTACCATGCGGCGAGGAGATAATCCCGGCACGTGCCGTTGATGTTTTTGACGTCATCCTCTAGAGCGGCTGCCCAGGGCCTGAGGATAAAAGGCAAGACGTCATTTAAGGCGTTGCCTCTGGCAAAACCAAACTTGGCAAAGAACTCATCCTTTTCAGTGGCTCTAAAGGCGATTTCCGGTTCAAAGGGCACCGCACCCCGGCCTGTGTTGGTGAAGCCCGGCGCATCCCTAAGGTCCTGGTACTGAAAAGCCCCTGCAAGGACGCCTTCAATGGAAAGCTTATCGGTAATCTCTATTCCCAGGGCATTTGCAGCTTGAAGGAACACTACAAGGACTGATGCCCCAAGAACTCCGATCCACTTGACTTTAGCCAT
>CP070840.1:3744608-3751853 GCA_020342025.1 Deltaproteobacteria bacterium | reverse complement strand
ATATATCAAATTTGATATGTCAAGTCCGATTTATCTTAACGGCATAACAATGATGTCACCGGCTGGTGTGAAGCGTAGGAATGGGCTTAACAAAATAGATATCGATGGCCGGTTTCAATTTTCATAGTAGAAACATGTGGCTCGGAAACCAAGAACTCAGTTCATGTAGCGAGAGGAATGCATGAAGGGGCATCGGGTCACCATGCTGTTCCGAATTCATTCACAATGTCTGCGCTTAACCGAAGTTCATGCATTTTGAAAAATAATTGAGTAATATCAGCTAGTTGAATTTTAAAAAAAGCCGATTTTGACACTACAGATTTGAATCGTCTACAAGATTGTTTTTACTCTTCTTCCTGGCTGATAAGATAAATTCAATGCATCATAGATGGCTTGGTGTGGCGCTTCCGCCTTGGATGATTTTCGGATACGGATAACTTTGCCGTCTTCTCGTTTCATCGTTGTTGTTGTTCTAGCCTGTGTTGATAGTTGTCTGCGAATCGTTGTCCAACAAAATCGGACTCCTTTTTGCCGTAACTTAAAGCGAATGGTATGCAACAAATGATAAGCAAGGAGAGTTATGAAAATGTGACCATCGCATCGGGTTTCTTTCTGATGATAGATTGGCCTTAGGCCTAACTCAGATTTCATGCACCGAAATGCATCTTCAATATCAGTCAGCATTGTATAAATATCCCATATCTGTTGCTCATTAAGATCTTTTCGGTCGGTTCTCAGGCAGTAGATGCCACTGGTCTTTTCTGTTTGCTTACGCGACCAGGTAATGTTTTTAGCCTTGTCCGTTTCAGTATCTTTTTCAATGCCGACATTGTAACGGTGAGATACCAGTTTGAATCTTTCTTTTAGTCGGCCCATTCTCTCAACTACCTTATCGTAGCCTTTGGTGCCGTTTCTAAGGTGAAGCGCATTGCGTGCTTTTAATAGCTCGGCCTCAAAGCGCTGCTGAAACTTAGTCTTGATACTTTCTTCTTTCTTCTCTTTATCAATAGAGTGGCAATAGAGTGCTAATTCATCTGTTTCATGGTTTTTGGCCAAACCGGCTTGAACCAAAACAGTATTGGTCTTATCATCTTCTTTAACAGCAATCATAGTCACATCAGATGGAATTGCTTTCTTTTTCTTGCGGGAAACGACGATATAATGATAGGGCTTACTTTTCAGCCATTTGATATTATCTTCCGTAGCGATTCCAGCATCCAGTACAATCGTCGGCTTGATAAGGGAATCCTCAGAAATGTCCCCGCCGGCAAGGCCCTTGATCATCGTTTCGAGAGTTTTGGGCTCACTGACGTTACCCTCAAAGATTCGGCTCTTCTTGGGGAACCCATGCATATCCAGAACAAGGCCCAAGGTCACCAGGGGACAATCGCTGCGTTTCTCTTTTGATTTGGCAAACCGTGCTTTAGGGTTATACTTGCCAGTACCTTCAAGAAATGTATTGGTCAGATCGTAGAGGATGATTTTTTCCTCTAAAGCAAAAAGTTGGTCTTCAGTCCGGCGCAGGTGTTCTTCAAGTGCATCCTTCTGCTTCAGCAGCCCATCAGAAACTTTATATACGCGATCCAGAGATAGGTTAGAAAAATCAACGCCCATTAGTTCATCCAAAGCGCTGAGGTTCTGCAACCAATAATGGGTGGACCTTTCAGAACCGGGAACAATCATTCGACCGGCAATTACACCAAGTGCGGCAGCAACCTGGTGTCTATTCAATCCGAGTTCCTTCAGTTTTTGATCTATCTCAAGTTCCTTGATAGCCTCATAAACAACATATTCAGTCCCAACTGTCCTGACCTCCTCATCCTCAACACTGTTGACATCAATAGTTGCATAATCCGCAGGGCTATCTTCTCTCGTATCAATAACACAGGATTGCTCACGAATAATTTTCCTTGCATATCTCCTGGCAAGGCTCTTGATTGCCTTGGGATAATCAATAAAAGATTTTTGTCCGGTGATAATTTCTTTTATGCAATTAGCGAGATCTTTCCACTGTTCTTTGGGCAAATCAAAACCCACACCCAGATTCAATATAACCCTCTGCCGGGGCCCCCGTTGTGTCCGGATCGAGTCGACCAGTTTATAGGTATAGTACTCTTTGCGGTTCTTTCTGTTTATGTGTGGAACTCTGCGAATAAACATGAAAGGCAGTTTAATAAAGAAACTGCCTAAGGTCAAGGGGGAAACCTATTTTTTGACACTACACAAAGTCCTGAATGCGTAACACATTGAAATTACAAAGGCCAGTATCCAAAAATAGCCTGATTTGCCGCCTAAAACGATGAAAAGCCACGAAGTTGGGTTAATAGAAGCGACTGGATCTATAACAAGGGCATTCCCTTAGTGATCTTTTCATTTGAAATTGACACACTACTGCCTTTTCCATATATTGCCTATCGAAAAAAGGATTTTCTTGTCAGCTGCTAGGGGGTATAGCTGAAGGGGAAGGATGCAGCGCTTGCAGAAAAAGGAGGGGACAGATGAAGGCGGATGAAAACCGGATCTACCTCGAAGACCTCGGGGAGATCGTCATGTCACGTGGTGGGAAGAACATATGGCTGGTGAAGGGGATCACCCAGCATGAGGCCTTCCGAGACCGGTGCCTCCCGGAGAGGATTTACGTAGCCGATTTTCCCGGGAGGGGGCTCGGCCAGGAATTCCTGCTCAGCCGTCAGGCCTGCGGGCCTGAAAAGTTCTTGATGATCAAGGAAATAGGCCATGACATGATCCGCCTTTTCGAGCGCATGTTCGAAGGGAAGGTTGCCCAGTTTGTCATCCTCTGGGGGGGGCGCCCCCTCGACCTGCTGGACGCGAATCCCCCGCTTCAGCGGCCGGGGCTCCTCGATACCACCTACATAAAGCTCACCCGGGTGGAGGATGAGGCGGTCTATCGCGGATGGAAGATCGTTGAGAGCTCCTTTGTGGGCGAATGGTGGAAGGATGAAACCTGGATTGTTATGGAGGAGTGCATCGCTTCAGGCCAGACGGTGACACATTTCGCGGAGGAGGCTGTACAGTTCCACCGTCCCAAGCGCATATTCCTCTTTCCGGTTTGCGCCAGTCTCGAAGGTTTGGAAGGGATCTGCCGGATATGCATGGAGAACGATATCGAACTCATCCCCGTCTTCAACGGGGCGCTCATAGAGGTTGCGGAGGAGGGTGTGACAAAGCCTTTCACCGACCTGGGGCTTCAGCCCCGCACCATTGTCACAAGGAAATTTTATGGGGACCTGTACGACCGCTACCAGGGGTCACCACTTTGTTGGGTGGGCGATATCGGAGATTCGATCTACAAGCCTGAGCAATACCTCATGGAGACGCTGGAGGATATATTGAATGTGGGGATGGACCTTGAACGGGAGGATTTTTCGCTTTGGAGTCCGATCGTTCGATCCGATCATTTCCTCGCTCAGTTCGAGGCATCCCGCCCGAAGGTCTTCAAACAGGTGGCGCCCTACGTTACCCCGTAGCGTTGCGTATCAAGAATAACATGAGCAATAGACATTGGTTTCTGCGCCGTCCACGTTCAATCACTTAAGTTATTACTGATACCCAACACTAAGGCATGCGTGACTTTACCGCAACCGGGGAGATTGAAAGAACTTCTCGACAGTTAGCCCGGTGGATATCGAAAATCCACCGCAAATGTCTTGTTTCCAAGCGCCAACCGGCTGGCCGCGGGTGGCGTTTCGGCAATTACTTTTCCGCGGCGAATCACGAACAGTCTGGCAGGTCTCAATCGCAGGGCTTCCTGCCGGTCGCGTGCCTGAAGGATAACCATATCACCGTTACACCCAGGTTCGAGCCCATAGCCGTCAAGTCCCAGGACTTTAGCCCCGTTATAAGTGATTGCCTCGAATATCCTTCCCATTTGACACACACCCGTCATCTGCCCTACGTGCAGCCCCATGTGGGCAACCTCTATCATGTCGTGGGAGCCAAGGCTATACCAAGGATCCATCAGCGCATCGTGGCCAAACGCCACATTGAGCCCGGCTTCCATGAGTTCCTTTACCCGCGTCATGCCGCGTCGTTTTGGATAGGTGTCATGTCGCCCCTGGAGTGTAATATTAATCAGCGGGTTGGCCACCACGTGAACCTGGGCCTCCCCCATCAAGGGCAACAGTTTGCTGACGTAATAGTTGTCCATGGAATGCATGGATGTGAGGTGAGAGCCGGTGACCCGGCCTTGAAGACCCAAGCGTTGGGTATGGAAAGCCAGGGTCTCTATGTGGCGTGAGAGCGGATCATCGCTCTCGTCACAGTGCATGTCCACACGGAGATCCCGCTCGGCTGCCAGTTCGCACAGGGCCTTCACGGAGGCTGCGCCGTCCGCCATGGTTCTCTCGAAATGGGGAATGCCGCCGACCACATCGACGCCCAAATCCAGGGCACGCTCCAGATTTGAAACATTGGCGGGATACCGAAAATAACCCTCCTGAGGGAAGGCCACCAGTTGCAGGTCGATATACGGTTTGATTTGCTCCCGCACCTCTAAAAGGGCCTTAATGGCCAGGAGTCTATCATCACTCACGTCCACGTGACTCCGGATTGCCAGTGTTCCACGAGCAATGGCCCAGTGACAAAACTCGATGGCGCGGGCTTTGATACTTTCAACCGTGAGGTGCGGTTTCAGTTCTCCCCAGAGTTCGATGCCTTCGAGAAGGGTCCCGCTTTCATTCACACGGGGCTTACCATAGGTGAGGGTTGAATCCAAGTGGAAGTGGCTGTCAACGAGAGGGGGTGAGGCGAGACGGCCTGTTGCATCGATCTCCCGCTTCCCTTTCGCCTTAAGTCCCGTTGCAACCGCTACAATGGATCCGTCTTTGATGCCAATGTCAAAGCCCTTTCGTCCATCGGGCAAATTTGCGTTTCGAACAATAAGGTCGAGCATTGTCTTTTCTCCCTTTTATCACCCTTTCTCCTCTCTTCTATAGGGCTTGAGCAGACTCGCCGGAACAGCTGCCTTCCTGGAAACGCCTATCAGCGCAACGATCGTCAGGAGATATGGAATCATCAGGAAAACATGAAAGGAGATATCGAATCCCAGGCCCTGAAGCCTCAGCTGAAGTCCATCCAGAAAACCGAAGATGAGGGCCCCTATCGCGCCTTTGAGAGGATCCCAGTTTCCAAAAATGACCATGGCAATGCTCACCCATCCTCTACCCCCAATCACATCAATGAGGAACATGTTTTGATGGGCCAGCGTCAGAAAGGCCCCTCCGATCCCCATCAGAGCACCGCCCGCAACCAGACAGAGCGTTCGGGTCAGGGTCACGTTTACGCCGACCGTGTCGGCGACCACGGGATTCTCTCCAACAGTCCTGACTTTCAACCCTATTCTTGTTTTGTAGAGCAGAATGGACATGATCGGTATGAGCAGCCAGGCGAGATAGGTCAGTGTATATTGTGTGAAGAGACCGGGGCCGATCACAGGGATTTTCGAAAGCAGCGGTAAGGAAACCTGTTTGAAAGGCTGTACGATGGGGGGGACGGTGGGAGAGCCGAAATGGAGCCGGTAGATGTACATGGCCAAGCCGGTTGAAAACAGCGTAATCCCCAGTCCTGATACGTGCTGACTCAACCCCAGATTGACCGAAAGAAATGCCATCAGGAGCCCGAGGCTCATGCCCACAATGGCGGCCATGAGCACCCCTAACCACAAGGAACCCGAGCCGAAGCAAACGAGGAATCCTGTCATCGCGCCCATCAGCATGATGCCCTCAATTCCCAGGTTGAGCACGCCGGATCGCTCTGCCAGGATTTCACCCAGAGTGGCGAAAATGATCGGTGTTGCCATTCTCATCATCGCCCCCATGAGTCCTGAGATAAAAGCTACGTCAAGAATCCCATCCATTACCTTCGTACCACCTTAATTTTGTATTCGGTAAACAGCAGAAAGACCAGCATAATCATCAGCGCCATCCCCTGTATCACCTCTGCAATATAGGTAGGGACGCCGGCCATACGGCTCATGGTCTGAGCGCCGACGATTATCACACTAAAAAAAAGCGACGAAAAAAGCACCCCGACAGGGTGGAGGTTTCCCAGCATGGCGATAACAATCCCGGAATACCCATAACCGGGAGAGATATCCATAATCAGACGGTACTGTAGCGCGCAAAGCTCTCCGACCCCGGCGAGCCCTGCCAGCCCGCCCGATAACAGGGCAGTCCACAGAATCACCGAGGTGGTATTGATGCCCCCGAAGTGCGCGGCCCTGATGTTCGCACCAACTCCTTTTGATTGGTACCCAAAAACCGTCCGCTTGTTAATAAACCAGATGACCAATACGGCGAAAAAGGCGAGGGGAATTCCCATGTGGAATCGTGATCGGGCCAGAAGGATGGGATACTGGGCCGCCTCGATGATTGCCGATGATCTGGGCCAGCTCGAGCCGGGTTGCTGGAGCGGGCCAAAAAGGAGTGCTCCCATGATATGGATCATCACATAGTTCAGAAGGAGCGTGGACACCACATCATCGACTTTGAGCTTGGTCTTTAGAATGGCGGGGATCGATGCCCATATACCTCCAGCAACAAAGCCTGCGAGTATAATCACCGGCAAAACCACGACCCGGGGGACACTGCCGAGAGAAACGCCAAGCACGGTGGCCGTCAGAGCCACGGCAAGGAGTTGACCCTCTGCGCCGATGTTCCAGAACTTGGCTCTAAAGGCGAAGGCGACAGCCAGGCCGGTCAATAAGAGCGGGCTGGCCTTTACAAATGTTTCCAGAAGGTTAAACCGTGTTCCGAGGGCACCATAGAACAGGTAGAAATAGGATTTCCAGAGATGCCCTCCAGCAATAAGGATCGGGATGGCAGAAAGGATGAGCGTAACAATAATGGCGGCAATCGGGATAACGATCCTTGCCCATTTCGGCAGCGGTTGGCGCCTCGTGATCCTTATTCTGATCATTCGGTCACTCCGCTCATCCAGAGACCAATGTGCTCGCGGGAGGCTACCTCCAATGGGACTTCTCCCATGAGTGCTCCTTCATACAACACGGTGATCCGGTCACTCAGCGCAAATATTTCATCCAGATCCTCAGAGATGAGGAGTATGCCTGCCCCTCGTTCTCTCTCTTGCAGTATTCTCTGGTGAATGTACTCCATTGCACCAACGTCAAGGCCCCGTGTGGGCTGGGATGCCACCACAAACGCGGGTCTTCCAGCAAGTTCTCTGGCCAACATCACCTTTTGCAAGTTTCCACCGGAAAGGCTCTTG
>CP070840.1:3734290-3744508 GCA_020342025.1 Deltaproteobacteria bacterium | reverse complement strand
CCGGTGGACCGGGTATCGGACGCGGTCCAAGTTATAACTGTTACCTGTTGATAGCCAAAGACTTTGGCTTGCCCTCGCCGAAATATTAATGTGTCGTAGGTAACTGCCCCCACTTATAGAGGCTGGGTCTCAATTGGTCATCCCGGCCAATTCCCGCGGAGCGGGATGCGAGCCGGGATCCAGAATGATTTGATTTTCAGCGATTTTCCTGGATTTCGGGTCTCGCCCCACATCATTGGGTCCGCCCGGAATGACAGTTTTCTCGAATTGCGACACACGCTCTATAAACGGGAGGCACCCACAAATGCTGTCGTTTCCTAATAGGTCCTGGTCCATCAGGACACCTGAACGATTGATGACTATTGATTGACGATTGAGTATTGACAACTGGCTATTGAATAGGTCGTAAAGAAGTCTTCCAACAATCAATCTTCAATAGACAATATACAATCTAGAAATGACATTTGCTGGCAAACTTCTTAGAATTAATCTGAGCAATTCCTCTTCCCAAGAGGAAGAGATCCCTGATCAGCACTACAGGAGATTTATCTCCGCGCGAGGGCTAAGTGCCAAATATCTCTACGACGAATTACCCCCGAACATAGATCCCCTTGGTCCAGAAAACAAGCTCATCATGTCCATGGGCGTACTGGGTGGCACTGGGCTCCAGGGCTTTTCCAAATGGGCCGTGACATCCAAAAGCCCACTCACCGGCACCATCTTCAGATCCATCACCGGAGGCAATTTCGGCCCGTGGCTGAAATATGCGGGATATGACCTGCTCATCGTAGAAGGGAAGGCAGAAAAACCTTCTTACGTACATATAGATGGAGATGGAATTCATTTCATGGGAGCAAACGATCTCTTGGGCCTTGATCCCCGGTCGTTGCAAAAAAGGCTTAAAGAGAAACATGGTCGCCATACAGAGTCGGCATGCATAGGGTTGGCTGGGGAAAGACTGGTTTGGTATGCCGTCATCACTTCAGGAGAACGCACGGCTTCCCGGGGTGGAGTGGGGACGGTCATGGGGGCCAAGAATTTGAAGGCCATCTCGATCAATGTACCCACCCAAAAGCCCCTCCCCTTTGACGCGTCCAAATTCAAGAATTTGATCAAAAAGCAAATCGACATCCTTAAGGAGCATCCCCGCAGAAAAAATATGGGCACCTTCGGATCCGCCTATATTACCACCGTTGTGGATGCCCTGGGGATTTTACCGGTTAGAAATTTCCAAGAGGGAAGCATCCAGAGCGTTGATAGGATCTCTGGAGACGAGTTTCATGCATTGAAAAAGGCGAAGGCGGGTTGTCATGTCTGCATGACCCGGTGTGGCGGGATGCGAGATGTCACGAAAGGGCCCTTTCGTGGATCGCAAATCGATGGACCGGAATACGAGACCGTCTATGCCTTTGGTCCCTTACTCGGTCTTGCAGACAAACAATTTGTCGTTAATGCCAATGCCCTCTGCGACTATTATGGTCTCGACACCATAAGCACAGGGGGTTGCATCGCTTTTGCCTCCGAGTTGTATGAAAAGGGAATCATCTCAAACGTTGATGCGGACGGCCTTGACCTTAGCTGGGGAAATATGGATGCTGTTTTTTCTCTGATTGAAAAGATCGGGAAGAGGGAGGGATTTGGGAATCTATTGGCAGAGGGAGTTAAAAGGGCGGCTGAGCAAATAGGTGGTGATGCTATATCTTATGCCATGCACATTAAAGGTCTGGAACTTGCGGGTTATGACCCCAGGGGTGTCAAGGGATATGGACTGAGTATGGCCACTTCAAATATCGGCGGAAGCCATATGTACGGCCGACCCAGGGACGAACTCGTTCGCAAAGTGGATCCATTCACTGAGAAGGGCAAAGGGGCATCCATTGCACAAGTCCAAAAAGAACAGGCATTGGAGGACTGTCTCATATCCTGCACCTTTGGGAATACGGGGTTGAATCTCCCAATGTACGCACAGTTTCTCTCAGCCGCGACAGGGTTTGAACATTTTGAGAATACAGATAACTTGCTAAAGATTGGAGAAAGAATCATTTGTATTGAAAGGCTCTTTAATGTGAGAGAGGGCTTCGGGCGAAAAGAGGATTCTCTCCCGCGGCGGATGGTTTCTGAGCCCTTGAGGAATGCTGGATCCTCTACGGGTCAAGTGGTCAAGAATCTGGGAGGGATGCTGGACGAGTATTATGAAGCACTTGGGTATACGAACGATGGAGTCCCGACCTTTGAAAAGCTGAAAGAACTGGGAATCGAATAAAACGAAAAAGACGTTAAGAACTAGAGCATAAAGATATTATGAAAATAGTGGATTCCAAGCTTGATAATTTCTCATTTAAGCCATTGCCCGTTGACATCCAAATATAGAAGACTCAGTGGGTAGTCCCAAACAATTCCTAATCTAGAGACAGGAGGTGTGAGTATGAAATCATTGGTTGTTTATTCGAGTATGACGGGGAACACGAAAAAGCTCGCAGAGGCCGTTTTCGAGGCCCTCCCGGATGAAAAGGAGATCTTTGAGCTGGGTGAGGCTCCAGATCCCGCAGCATACGATCTGGTGGCGGTGGGATTCTGGTTCAAATCAGGGAAGCCCAATCCGGAGACAATGGAATTCCTTCCCAAACTGTCGGGCAAGGCCACCTTTATCTTCGCCACTCACGGGGCCCCGGTCGAGTATGATCACGTAGCCAAAGGGCTCGAAGAGGCGAAGGGAGCGGCCGGCGGCGCAAAGATTCTCGGGAGTTTCAGTTGCATGGGGGCGGTCAATCCAAAGGTCCTGGAGAAGGTTCGTTCCATGCCAGAGGAGAAACAACCTCTATGGATTTCAAGGGCGGAGGAGGCCGTAGGGCATCCTGATGAGAGCGACATCCGGAACCTTACAGAGGCAGTCGCTACTGCAATTAAGGCCTAGCGCATTCCAAGATACGAAGGGCCCTGACCCTCTTATTATTCAAGTCGTACTTCACGGCAACTCCTGCAAGTACAGTCACTCCATTAACCTGACTTACAAGCTCTTGCATAAGCTCAATGTTCCCGGATTCCAAAACGATTTTTAGAGAGACTTTGAATCCTGTTAGATGATCGAAAACCATGTCCGCGGTTGCCGAGACGATGGCTGAAAAATCGAATGAATCCCTAGGCTTTGAAGAAAAGTTAAAGAACGGAGAATAATGGATGAGTCCGATGGGGGCGGTCAGTAAAATCAGAGAGAAAGCCTTGGCCATGGGCGCTAATGTGGTTGGGATTGCGTCTGTTGAGGCCATAAACCGTTTTGCCCCGCCCGGTCACAGACCGGATGACTTGCTAAAAGGGGCCAAGAGTGTGGTGGTATTGGGAGGAGGGGAACCCACAGCGGGTGCCTGGAAAACGGGGAACAATAGGGTATTGGGAAGCATCGGTTACAATAGGAGTCAACTGGGATCCACTGCTCGCCAACTTGCCTATTACGTTGAAGACCGTTTTCAATACTACACCATCCCCATCCCGACGGGTGACTGGGTCGGCCATTATCCTTATATGAGCTTGAAGCTCTGTGCAGAAATGGCAGGATTGGGAACCCGTTCCATGGCGGCTGGCATCCTCTTGAATCCTCAGTATGGCTTGCTCTACTTTAATGGGATCATCACCTCCATGCCCCTGCCGGAAGATGGCCCGCTTGCCGAACCTGTCTGCCCACACCGTTCTTGCGTGCGACTGTGGGAGAAAAAACAGACCACGCCATGTCTCTCTTCCTGTCCAGATTGCCTTGCAGGTGAAATAAAAGATGAGAAAATCCGCTGGATGGAATATCGTCAGGACTGTTGCTATCCGAGGGCACAAACAACCGCTATGGATGCATTTCGAAAGCTCCTTTTAGAAGCGGTGAACGAGACGGACCGTGAAAGACGGAAAGCGATCCTCTTTGGGAGTCACTTTACCCGTGCTGTCCGAAGTATGGCCTATTCCAGCGAACTTTCGGCACAATGTTTTAATTGCCTGAAAAGATGCCCGGTCATCACAAAAAGGGGTCGCAGGTTGCGGTGATGAGAAGGGCTGGCAGCCCCCATCGTGAGACCTGAGCGATTGAAGACTGATCAGCAGGAGAACGCCTATGCCAAGGTTTGTTTCCATGGATGTGTATGAGCGATACAAAGATGAAGTCTGGAAGTTGACCAATGCCAAACAGCGATTGGAGCCCGGCAAAAAGCACCGGGGACTTACCGATAAGGAAATCGCTTCGAAGTTAGGATTAACGGTTGAAGAAGTGATAGAGATCCGTTGTATTGCTGAAAACGACAACATTTCTCTACAAGCCTACCTGGACGCTGATAATACGAAAGAGAAGAGGTTCAAACGGCCACCTGGCAAAAAATGAGAATCAACCAAACCTGATCTCACATCAATCATCAAGGAGCACTGCAAAGTCAAATGAAGAAGGCCCAGATGATATCCACCATTTGCAGGATGTGCCCCCAGGGCTGTGGACTTGAGGTAGCCGTCGAAAATGGAATTCCCGTAAGTCTAAAAGGTTCCAAAGACCACCCGTACAGTAAGGGTTGGCTTTGCGCCAAGGGGAGGGCTGCCCTGGATCTATTCCATTCTCCCCACAGGTTCTCTTCTCCCCTGATTCGAAAGGAGGGAAAACTCGTCTCAGTAGAATGGGAACAGGCCCTCGACTTTTCTGCAGAGAGACTTCACCGGCTCAGAGACCTGCACGGTCCCCAGAGTCTGGCCATCTATCAGGGAGAGGGAATTGGTCACCAGGAAATCAAGTATTACGTGAAACGTTTTGCCAATGTCTATGGGACACCAAATTTCATGGGGGTAGGCTCCATATGTAATGTGGCTAGAACTATGGCTGATACCCTGACCTTTGGTGGTGTAACCAAACCGGATATCGCAAACACTCATCTTCTGATTATCTGGGGTGCAAATCCCTTCGCATCCCATGAACCTTTTCCGCCCAAAGAGATCAGCCAACTCAAAAAAAGAGGTGGAAAGCTTATCGTGGTTGATCCTCGAAGGACCGAAGTGGCTTCTAAAGCGGATGTCCATCTGGCTATCAAACCCGGCCGCGATGAAATACTCATCTTGAACATGCTTCATGTTATTTTAGGGGAAGATCTATGGGACAAGGAATTTACAGAAAAGTGGGTTCACGGGTTCCATCGCTTCCACGAAACAGTTGTAGAAGATCGGTATTCCCCGGAAAACGGGGAGGCTCTGACCGGAATCCCGTCCAATCTGGTACGTCATGTTGCACGCTCATACGCCGAGACTAAGCCGGCCTGCATATCCATGGGCAATGGTCTGGAGCACCACAGTTTCGGCACCAGCACCATGCGTCTATTGGCCATCACGAAGGCCATCATGGGGAACCTGGATATACCTGGGGGAGACCTGTTCACACCAAGACCCAAGCTAAGAGATATGACAATGCCCTTGCCTGAACCACCCATGCCTCCCGTAGGTTCCGAGGAATTCCCTTTGTTCTGTCAATCGCGCAAGGAGGCCCGCGCCCTTTCCCTTCCTAAAGCGATTTTAAAGGAGGAACCTTATCCCATAAAAGGTTTGATTATCGCGGGGGGAAACCCCTCTCTCGAGTGGCCCAATAGCAGCCAGACCCGCGAGGCGCTTGAAAAACTGGAATTCTTGATGGTTATTGATGTGGTTCGATCTCCCGACTCACAGTATGCCGACGCCATTCTTCCCGCGTGTACTTTCCTGGAACGGGATGAGCATCAGGTGAATGTCTATCAAAACCTCCATAACATCACCCTTAGAAGGCAGGTCGTGGAGCCGGCTCATGGGCTTCCAGACCAGATGATTTGGGTCAAATTGGCACACAAGATGGGACTTGGTGAATACTTCCCCTGGCAGAACTGCGAAGAAGGTATAGACCATATCCTGAGTCCCCTTGGCGTAAGTTATCGGGATCTTGTCTCGAAGGGCGGGATATATGAATATGAAAAGAGAAGATACAAGAAATATGAAGATGAGGGTTTCCGCACCCCGAGCGGCAAAGTGGAGATATATTCTGAACGACTGAAGCGTCTCGGATACGACCCCTCCCCCATTCGAGAAAGTGCTCACCAAAAAACGGATGAGTCAGGCGAGTTTCCCCTGCATTTGACTACAGGCGGAAACCTTCTCTGTTACCTGCACTGGCAGTACCGGTATATCCCGAAGCTCAGAAAAATGGCACCAGAGCCCGTATTTGAAATCCATCCAAGTGCCGCCAGGCAATGTGGTTTATCTGAGGGAGAGGTGGGCGAGATACGTACTGCAAACGGAACGATTCAGCTCAAGGCCCATCTTACTGATCATATCCGTCCCGACACCATACATATTCCTCAAGGTTGGGAAGACGCCTGTGCCAACGAGCTCACCCCTTCAGACGATACTGATCCCATTTCAGGCTTCCCAAATCTAAAATCTTTGAGATGCTCTGTCCGCAAGATATGAGAAAAGAGTGATGAGTCAGTCTTAGGGGAGGACCATAAGATCATGAAATTCATTACCTTGGTTTCAGAAACTCATAATCTCGGATGTCCCCCCTTTTCCTCCTGGTTTCTTCTATCAACCCTTCCGGGTTTTAAGACTGCGGTAAGAACGAGGCCTAGGAGACTGAGAACGGCACACCCAAGAAAAGCCATTTGATAGCTGGAGGTCACGTCAAAAATGTAGCCAGTCAGCCATGGACCAAAAGCGCCTCCCACTGTAAAGGCAAAAGCGATGACACCCAGAATCAACCCATGGGATTCTAATCCAAAGAGCACGGCCACCATAGGCGACTCCGCAACAACACATCCCCCGTAGGCAAAGCCAAAGAAGACCGCAAAGGCGTATAGTATCCAGGCCACCTTGGCTGGTACCAGCCAGAACAACGCAGCTGCCATCAGGCCGAAACCGATGAGAAACACTTTCCGACTTCCAATGGTATCAGCAGCTCTGCCCAACAAAACCTTTCCAATAATGCTCATCCCACCAATGGTCGCCAAGATGTTAGCAGCCCCGGCAGGAGAAATTCCCAATTCCGTGGCATGGGCTGCCATATGCACCATGATAGAAAATACACCGAATCCGAAGCAGAAAATCATGGTAAAGAGTACCCAGAAGGGCCTTGTATGAATGGCCTCCCCTAAGGAAAGCCCTCCATTTCCGGGGTTCGAACCCTCCCGGCCACTTTGAATTTCACCGTAGGCGAATTGCCCCAACTGAGAGGGATCACGCCTCAGGAGCTGTGCGGATAACACGATAACTACCAAAACTATAATGCCTAGTATGGTATAAGACAAACGCCAGCCATGAGTGGAGATAAGCCTATTAGCTACCGGTGGTCCAATCAGTGCACCAATGCCAATGCCCGCCGTCACAATACCCGTCATCATGCCTCTTCTCCGGACAAACCATCTGGCCACAGTTGTCATAAGGGGGACAAATCCGCCCCCCATTCCGATTCCCAAAATTAAGCCGAAAGATAGATAGAGCTGCCACAGAGCCTCAAGCTGTGACATGAGAAGATAACCGATACCCAATAGTAAGCCAGAGACTGACATCACTATTCGGGGTCCAAACCGATCGTTTAGCCCGCCCGTGGCAATTCCGAGCAGGCCCATTGTAATCGAGCAAAGAGAGAAGGCACCTGAGGTCATGGCCCTGGACCAGCCAAATTCATTGAGTATGGGTTTAAAAAAGACCCCAAATGCATAAAATACGGTCCACATGACCACCATGATAAGGAAGGCTGCAGCGACCACGAAGTAGCCGTAAAATATCCTGTGTTCATCTTCCCGTTTCATTTGCGCTTTCCTCGATGCAGGGGTCGGGTCTTCATTCTTGACAGACCTGGGTTCCTTTCATGCGTGGAGGGACGATCATCATCCAGACCTCCCCTCTTTTTGGATCTAATTTGGATGGAGGGTAACAGATATAAGTTGGCCCTTTCTGAAAATTCTGGCCTCCACAGGGTCCTTAATCCCCGTTAAGACGTTTCTCATGGGGCTCACGCCCTCAATGGTTCGTCCCCCAACCTCCACAATGATATCCCCACGTTCTAATCCGTCTCTTTCGGCAAGACTCTGTTTCCTCACATCAGAGACCAGAACGCCATGGGTCGAACCAAAGGAAAAGGCCTGTGCCAGTGAAGGGGTAAGGTCTTGAAGCGTCACGCCATATTTTTCCTCCACTTTCCCTTGCTCTTTGAGCGGGACAGACGCTTCTTTGAATAACCTTTCCGAGACAAAGATCGGGGCATTGAACTTCAGGGCCATGACTATGGAGTCACTCGGCCTTGCATCTATCTTCAGGACAGTGCTTCCCTCTTTTATCACAAGGGTGGCATAGTAGACGCCTTTATGAATGTGGGTGACGATCACCCGTTCAATCCTTAGATTCGCCCTCTCAATGACCCTTTCCAACAAATCGTGGGTTAGGGGACGGAGGTGCTTGATCCCGTTCATCTCCGAATGAATGGCATTGGCCTCGAAGTGGCTGATCCAAATAAAAAGCCCACGTTCTTCAAGAGCGTCTGACAGTATAACAACGGGTTGTTGGCTTCCAGGATCTATGATGAGTCGTTGGACCTTTGCCTGAATGAGATCATTTTTCTCAGAAAAGACTGATGTGGCATCTTGTCCCAGCGTTTGACCGCTGGGCCATATCGACGCGGCAAACCAAAGTCCCGCGATGAACAAAAGCCTTATCGTTCTCTCTCTTAATAGGATGTCCATTACTCCATTCCTCCCATTAGGCTTTCCATCCGGAGTTAAATCTCATACCACAGAAAAGCTGAAAACCTGCATAAGATCACTCACCTTTTGCATCAAACCTAGTGCCCATCTGGAAATGAATAAATGGGCACTTGCCGTTTCCAGATCAGAAATGAGACATTTTTCTGCAAGATCAAGAAAATCGTAAGATAGCGCGGAGACGTGCATATAGTACGTGGCACAAGGAATCCCGCTGATTGACGCAGACCTGCCCGCCAGATGGCAGGCGGGGATTGCAAAAAAGGGCCATTTCTGGATGGAAACTACCCTATCTTGAGGATTTCTTCATAAGCATCTCTCATCGCCTTGGAGAGGGGTTGGACGCCTTCATCAACCTTCTTCCCAAGCTCCTTACTCACCGAATAGAGCCCTCTTAATATGTCCAGCATGGATCCCAGCTCTCGGAGGTAAATGTCTGCGGCTTGTCTATCCTCCTCGTCCGCCTCTGATATGGCCGCAGCTGCCAGCAGTCCGCTTTGAAGGGCGGGCCCGATTCCCTCATAGGTTATGGGTAAAATCAGACTCGCCGCATCTC
The DNA here is from genome assembly GCA_020342025.1 of Deltaproteobacteria bacterium. The sequence goes on along the minus strand of CP070840.1, from coordinate 3,735,220 downwards.
CAACGAGCAAGACGTTTCCCAGTGCCGGGGAGAAGGAGCCTGAAATGAGTGCGCCGTGGAGCATGGGTTCTAAACAGCCATCCTTCCACATCGGTTTGACGGATGGATCAAAGCCTCGATTGATCAGGGTTTGATTTATCTCCCCCCTCAGTTGTGGAATTCCGCTCCCTTCAATTAAAAAGACGTCCCCTTTATGGATGATATCAAATCTTTGATGAGGGCTGGACCTGGGAAAAAACCAATGGAAGTAGTCCCTTTCAAGATCAACTGACCCCTCATAGCATTCCCGTATTGGGCCCATGTAGGGTACTTTGAGGGTGGGGAATAAAGACTTTCTCACTCGGGAGGTAGCGCCATCCGCTCCAATGACAAATCTTGCAGCGAGTTCTTGCTCTTCTTTACCCATCTTGACCCTGACCCTGCACTGCCTCTCAGCCTGGGTGAGGCCAAGAAACCTGGTCCTATCCCATATCTCCACCCCCTCCTTTTCTGCTCTCTTATTCATCCAGAAGTCCAGATCTCTCCTCCAGGCGATTGGCGTCTGCCACTCAATGACCTGAGGCTCCACGCCTGGGAAATGTAGCATGTGTCCGGATAAATAGTGGGGATCCACCAAGACATCCTTAGGAACATTTCCGAATTCTTGCTCAACGATACGATGGGCCCACACGCCCATGATCATTCCGGTGCACACCTTCTCCCGGGGCAGTCTCCTTTTCTCCAGGAGCAACGTCTTGAAACCGTTCTGGGCACACTTTTTTGCAGCCACCGAACCCCCTGGACCAGCACCAACCACAATGACATCATATTTTGTGTTAATCATTAAATTCGTCCTTATAGTGTTTTGCGCATTTGGTCATTCTTATTTTTTGTTGTTTGGAATTTGATATTGGTGCTTGGGATTTACCTGCCCTGTTTATCCGGTAGCCT
>CP070840.1:3728788-3734190 GCA_020342025.1 Deltaproteobacteria bacterium | reverse complement strand
ATAACAGGCGTACCTGAATTCACAGTACGGGCAAAGCACCTCATCCGTGGAATGGTGAAAGTACCCCCCGTCAAGAATTCCCATCAAGTGATTAGCGTATTCGTCTATCAGTGCAACACCACTGACATCAACCCCTCTCATTCCTTCCCAGTGGTCGTTGATCCGTTGTTTGAGAGGATAGTCCCTTAAGAACACCTCCCTCTTAAGTGCATAAAAAGCCGCTGAAATCGCTTTGAATTGGAGGTGGGTCTTCAGGGTGAGCATATAGGCAGGTAATTGAAAGGAGAGTCCCTTCTTGACCATCTCTGCCGTGGGCATACGGCCTGTCTTATAATCATAAACGCAAACCGCCTCCTCGTGCCCCCTCATGATATCAAATCGATCGATATATCCCCGGATCCTCGTGTTGCCCAGGACAACCGGTGCCTCCGCCTCCTGACCAAATCCATACTCCATCCCTGCTGGAAACCTTTCCTGGAATTCCCTTTCTTCAAATCGTAGGAGCTGGGCGAAAATACCCTCCCTCTCCCTTGATCCCTCCGCGGAACCTGCCTCGCCTTGGTCCAGACCTGCCAGAAACTCCCTTTTTTGAAACTCATAGAACACCACCCTATTCAGAAAAGGATGCGCCCTGAAATATTCATCGGCCACCCTTTCGGCCAAGACAAAGGCTCGATTGAGACCTATCTCTGCCACATTCTTCTTCTCATCTCTTAGCCTCTCAAAGAAGTCCCTTAATATGGCATGGAAGTGTTGGCCCATTTCCCTACGAGAGACTTCTGGGCCAAGCTCTTCTCGTGTTTTCAGGCCATAGATATGCTCAAAAAGATAGCGCATGGGGCAATTGGCCAGGGTCTCAAGATGAGAAGGAGAGAAAATTTCATTCTTATCGTTACGAAAAGCATGAAACTTTACAGATCCTCTTACAAGACCATCATATGCAAAAAGGCCATCCTGGGCCCATCTGCAGCGCAGGGCATCAATTGCCCTGATAAGGTTTTCAACTTGTGAGTCATGTTTAACGATGATCCGGCCCAGTGGAAATACATTGTCCTCTGCCTTTTCAGACGACCCATGTTTCAGACGGGTCGCGTTCAACAGTTCTTCCTCTGATGTGAGGTAGGGATTTTCCTCCCACCTAAACACCTCTTCAAGGTTCCCCTTTTCTTGATCAGGCTCACGTTGGGATTTGACCATGGCCTCCAGATCCATGAGTACCGGAGAGGGCTGAACCTCTTTTTCGTCTGAATACCGTGGAAAGGACAGATAAAGGCACTTACGGTAGTTTCTGAGAAGATGGGTGAATAGATGCCTGGATTCGTCCATGAGGTCTCGCATCCTATACATTTTATTCGGGGCCTCTGGCAGTATAAAGTTGACCTCCTCTCTGAGAGGGAATTGATCCGCTATGAGACCACCTGCAAAGACGTAATCAAAGCACCTTCCCCTAATCTCGAGCCATTGGGAAATACGAACGACATTGGGATTGCGTTCATCCAGGAGGAAAGCGTTATTGAGTCTAAGTCGAAAAGTTGAATAGAACTGGGAAAGGAGAGGGTAACCATCCTTTGTTTCGAATAGCTCTCTTGCTAGCCTCACCTCACCTGCACTGGCTTGGATTAAGGCTTGCAATAGGGAATATGCCTTCATGTCCCTTCTGAGCATAGCCCGCACCACTTCAGATTCAAGTCCAGGCGTTTCTTCCGGTATTCTTACAACATTCTCCGGAAATCCCAACCTATCAAGAATCCGCAAAAAACATTCCCCTATCCCCTCTGGACTCTTCTGATTGCTCAGTTTCTTAAAGGAGATCAGTGTTTCTCCCAACACTGCAATCTGGGCCAGGAACCAAAAGTATTCCGAGAGGAGATCCACCCTTGCTTCGGGTACCATTGTGTGTTCGAGACGATCCCGATAATAATCTCTTACCCATTGAAGTGCCTCGCTCCAGAGTCCTGAAACATCTGACCCCAGCCTATCGAGACCACACTTTCGGGCCACTTCATCAATAAAGAATATGTCTAATTTGACATCTCCCCTGCGCTTAGATTCGTTATGAATGAACTTGGCCGTTCCGGGCAAATCTTCTTCAGCAAAAAGGCGTTCACCCCCCAATTCTACGAGCCATTCCTTATCGGGTACCTCTCGCTCTGCGTCTTCCTTGATCCAGGGGGAAGAGAAGAGGCTGAAAATATCCTCCCTCGTGAAATGATTCAGCGGAATCTCAACGATGTAACGGAAAATATGGGCAAGGGGATGGGAGGAAAGGGGTAAACCCTTGGTCAGACTAAAAGGCAGCTTGTATGAACCAAATATCTCAGATATGAGGGAGGAATAATCATCTAGTTCCGGGAAAATAACCCGTATCTTTCCCAAATCTATTGATGCATCCAAGTTTTCTTCAGAAATAATTCTTTTTATCTCACCTGCAATGGCGCGGACTTCAGCCACCCTATTGGCAAAGGACTTGATTTTGAGGCCTTCATAGGGGCCTTCGTCTAGCCGGCCATGGAAATAGAGGCCACCAGCGACCGGATTGGGAAAGGGGTCTGCAGTGGCCTTTTCAATAATGGCATCAAACCCCGCTTCTGCTGATCTCTCCATGAGAGACACAAGAGAAGTAAAAACCCGGTAAGCCCCGTGGTGACCAAACCCTTGAGGCTTCCAATCGCCCCTGGTCTTCCAATGCCAGTGGGATTCCCGGCCCGCTGATTCCTTAAAATCCGCCACAGGGTCTTTTGCTCGACTCTCATAATCGATGAGCCACCACACCTCTTGGACCTGGCGAAAAAGATAGAAAAGGATATCCTCTTCTACCCTTGATATTTGAATAAAACCATCTAGAATGAGGAAATCCGTTTCCGTCAACATTTTAGGGATGTGGCCTTTTTTCAAGTAGGACCTGACGCTGGAGGCAACATCGTCATCATCATATCCCTTGATATCCTTCTTGATCTCTTCAAAGTCACCGAATAACCATGTTAGATCACTCTCCAGGGCGTATCTCTCTTCACCCGCCCCCGGACTTTCTTCCTCCAGTCTGATGATTCTTCTGGCGAGATCTTCTACAAATCGGTCTTGAAAATTATTCCTGAGGAGGAGGGAAAAGAAATTGGAGACCGTCCGGTATATGCCAGGGAAATCCGTCTCCTCATTGGCGCTTGACAGAAGCGGAGCGAAATAGACCAGGCCATCCGGTTGTCTCCCTCTTGTCTGAAGGATTTTCTTGATAAGGAGAAACTTCAAGCCATCATCGATAGGCCTGTAGCCTTTGAAGTGTTCGTACTTGAGGTGCTCATCGAAAATCTGATGGATGAGGCGGGTTAGAGTATCGACCCTCACCCTGAGCCAGAATTGGGGATCCACCTCCAATTCCATGACTTTGCCTCTCGTGGGGACCAGATGGAGGAAAGACTTGTTCTCACACAAACCTATTCTGTTTGCGAGCAAACGCTGCCTGGAATCTACGCTCCTGCCAACGAGATAAACGATCCTGCTCATTAGTTATTCTGGGTAGGATAATGAAGCCGGTTTCCTTCAAAAAGAGGGAGTGGGAGAGAATACATCTGAAGACGAGGATCCTCTTTTAAATCAACATTCCATTATTCCATGTCCGGGTCAAAAACATCAGACCTGGAAAACCTCATTAACGTGAGAAATCCACACAAAGCCCGAGACGCAATGTGCCCTGTGAAAATCAGGGAACGATGCCCGTAACTTGGATCGCATCATCGGGACAAACCTCTTCACACTGTCGGCATCCGAAGCAGACTTCTTCATCAATCACTTCCACTTCCTGCTCATTAATACGGAGGCACTGAACTGGACAAATATCCACACACTCGCCACATGCGATGCAGTGCTCAAGTATCTCGATGTGTGGCTTCATTTCAGGCCAGGCTCTTCGTTCCTTTCCACAACGGCCAAGCAGCGGAAGGCGCTTCTGAGAGAAATTCCTTGTAAACAGCCCGATGGGTCAACTCCCTCATGATCTCATTGGTGCCTGTATAGATCTTGCTTACGCGAACATCCCGGAGAAAACGTTCCACCGGGTAGTAGTCTGTGTATCCGATCCCGCCAAGGATCTGCAAGGCCTGATCGATGATATTCCAGGCGGCTTCTGTGGAGAAGAACTTTGCCATGGCCACTTCTTTATTGGGTCTTCTCTCTTCCTTGTCCGTCACTCTCGCTGCCCGCAGGCAAAGCAGTCGTCCTGCATCCAGGTTGGCGGCCATATCGGCAATCTTAAAACTTATTCCCTGAAACTCTCGAATCTTCCGTTCGAACTGTTCCCTGGCATCAGAGTACCTGACGGCGAGCTTCAGGCACTCTCTCGCCGAGCCCAGGGCCGTTGAGGCCTCCATCAACCTTTCTGTCTGGAGAAGGTACATGAGCACATCAAAACCTTGTCCTTCCTCTCCCACACGATTTTCCTCAGGAACCCTTACCTCTTTCATCAAAAGGTGCGATGCCCCCATCCCTCGCCACCCAAGCAAATTGAATTGCTCTACCACTTTGATCCCGTGTTGGCGCTCAACGATAATGGCCGTGATTCCTCTGTGGGGCTCCACGTCAGGATTCGTCCTGACAAATGTCAAAAACCAGTCAGCCCCCACTCCCCCCTTTTGGAATCTTTTTTCACCTGAAATCACATACGCGTCTCCATCCTTTCGAGCGAGGGTCTTTAGTCTGGCGATGTCTGATCCTTTCAGGGGTTCAGTAATACCCTCTGCACAAATTAGATCCGCTCTAAGGGTCGGGCGCACATAGCGGTCCCAGAGATCCGAATGGCCATATTTGTAGATGGCCCTGCAGAGATAGGTGGACATGCCCATGGCACAACCCAGGGGAAAAGCTAGAGCCCCCAGTTCCTCCTCGGCGAGTATAGCGCACACTGTATTGAGGCCTCTTCCTCCCACGTCTTTGGGCAATGGAATCCCTAGATAGTTGTTCTGCCCAAGGGTGCGGACGAAATCTTTTGGAAATTCCTTCTCATCTTCCTTGTCCATTCTCAGGATGAAGGAAAGGTCCAAGCCACCCAAAAAGGACTTGAAACCTTCCCTGAAGGCAATCTCATCCTCATGAAGCAAAGCATCAACAGACATGTTCTCCTCCTATGCATGGCGAAGTCTTCCCTCAGATTTGGCTGTTTCTCTGTGGTTATGAATTTAGGATAGAATATCTAAGAGAATTATGAGGCATAATAGGAGAAAACAGATTGCCAGTCAAACGAGAAAGAGAGGCTCGGGAGGGGGGGACCCAGCACTGGTGGATTATGATCTTTGTTCTGGGTACAGCGTTTTGTATGTACCATCCGGGAGCTCTACTCCCACATAGAAGATACGCCACCTTCCTTGGCGTTTCTTAAGTTGGAAGAGGACATTCTGGGTCCCTGAACGCCC
>CP070840.1:3691032-3728688 GCA_020342025.1 Deltaproteobacteria bacterium | reverse complement strand
AGTTGTCGTTGTTTGTACCCACAGCAGGACAGAACCGCAGGTATTACTGGAGAGCCGGCCTCAATAACGGGTCGGCTCCTTTGGTATTCCTGCAAAACAGAACGGCAAAAGAACCATGAAGACCATTTTGTTTAAGAGCGCAAAAGGCCTCTGTCGCCTCGTATTGTTCATAATTTTTCCTATTGTCTCTCTTAATTCCTGTGTTTACGATCAGGAGATGACTTATCTCAATGACCAAATGATTGCCCTGAACAAGCGTGTCACAAAGCTGGAGGAATTATTAGGAAACAACCTTGACACACGCTTAGACTCCGTGCATTCCAGGCAGGCGGAAGTGGGGGCAGAAATGGATCAAATGAAAACGGAAATAAGTGAACTGTCCGGACGCGTAGAAGACAATGAGCAGCTTATCAAGCGTCGCGTCGAAAAGGATCTAGGCAAAGAGGATGCCATGGCGGCAGGTTTGGCTGCCCGGTCCCAGAAGGTGTCAGAGTTGGAGGTGTTGGTGACAAGACAACAGGAACACCTAGGACTCAAGACGCCGGGTCCGAAGGAAGTTCGGGAGCAGGTTAGGATCCCATCAGGGCAAGAAGGGACCGCTCCAAAACGTCCGGTCATCATTGAGGAGCCTCGCTCCGAAGAACTGAATTTGTATGATACCTCCATGGCCGCCTTTAAAGCAGGGAAATACGAGGAAGCCATGGCGGGTTTCGAGGCCCTCTTAAAAAAATTCCCGAATTCAGATCGCGCTGACAACGCGCAGTTCTGGATCGGGGAGTGCTACATGGGCATTAAACAGTATGAGAAAGCTATTTTGGCCTATCAAGAGGTGATAAAAAAATATCCAAAGGGCAACAAAGTGCCCAGTGCCATGCTCCGGCAGGCGATAGCTTTCTTGGAGATCAAGGACGAGACAAGTACAAGGCTTCTTTTAAAAAAAATCATAAGTAAGTACCCCGATTCCAGTGAGGCCCCGATTGCGAAGAAGAAGCTCGAGGCATTGAAGTAGGGTTACTTTGTCATGTCAAAGCTAAGCCTTAGGCATGTCGTACCATTTCAGGAGTATCCCCCCAAGAATAAGTGAACCATCAATCTTCTCAGAAAAGATCAATTTTCAATCAGCTAAAAACCAATGAGCATACCATTATGGCCGTTCTTGCCACTCTTGTGGGGCTGGCGGGTGGTTGTGGGGCTATTGGGTTTCGTTATCTCATTGGATTTATTCAGGCCCTTGCTTATGGCCCCGGAGAGAGTCTCCTCGAGCTGGCGCCCTTAACCCCATGGTACCTGAGGATCTGGATTCCTGCCCTAGGGGGCCTGGTCGTAGGGCCCCTCGTCTATTTTCTGGCTAGAGAGGCGAAAGGACATGGCGTTCCAGAGGTCATGGAGGCGGTTGCCTTAAGAAGCGGCATCATTAGAAAAAGAATTGTCATCATTAAGTCCCTTGCCTCTGCAATCTCCATAGGGACAGGGGGATCCGTTGGCAGGGAAGGACCCATTGTTCAGATAGGATCTGCCATCGGGTCCAGTATGGGACAAGTGCTCCGGATTTCCGAAGATCGTATCAGGACCCTGGTTGGCTGTGGCGCCGCAGCCGGTATCGCAGCCACCTTTAATGCCCCTGTAGCGGGTTCCATGTTTGCCCTTGAGATTATCCTCGGCGATTTTGGGCTTGCCACGTTCAGTCCCATTGTTATCTCCTCCGTGCTGGCCACAGCCGTTTCACGGCACTTTCTCGGGGATTTCCCCGCATTTATTGTCCCCGCCTATCAGCTCGTCAGCGCATGGGAACTTCCCCTATATGTTATCCTGGGTTTCTTCTGTGCCCTGGTTGCCGTGACTTTTACGACAGTTCTTTATCGAGCAGAGGACGTATTTGATGACTTGAATTTTCCTGGATATCTGAAGGCCTTCCTGGGTGGAGTAATCCTCGGCTTTATGGGTCTTCGATTTCCCCATATCTTGGGTGTGGGTTATGCGGCCATTGATGTGGCCCTCATGCAGGAACTTGCCTGGTGGGTTCTACTCCTCTTGGTCGGATTCAAGATTCTGGCCACATCCATCACCATCGGTTCAGGCGGTTCAGGGGGTATTTTTGCGCCTTCGCTTTTCATGGGAGCCATGGCAGGAGGGTTTTTCGGGAGCGTGGTTCACCACCTCTTTCCTGAAGTGACGGCTTCACCTGGCGCGTACAGCATTGTGGGGATGGGAGCCGTTGTGAGCGGAACCACACACGGGCCCCTCAGTGCCATACTCATCCTATTCGAGATGACTGGGGACTACAAGATCATCCTACCCCTTATGATCGCCTGCATCGTGAGCTCCTTGGCAAGTGGTCAATTATTAACGGACTCCATATACACATTGAAGCTGGCGAGGAGGGGGGTAAACATCAGGGCAGGAAAAGAGGTCAACGTCTTGAAATCCATCCCGGTCGCTGATGTGATGAATCCGCGAGTGGAAACCATATCTGAAGAAATAACCCTGGGAGGATTGGCAGAAAAAATATCCAAGAGTAAATACAAGAGCTTTCCCGTGGTGGACCGGGAGGGTTGTCTAACGGGGATTGTGACCCATTATGACTATCGTGATGTGGTCTTTGACGAAAATCTTAAGGATCTGGTGGTGGTCAAGGAATTGGCCACTCCAAAGGTAGTTACCGTGGCCATCGATGACAATCTCTACGATGCCATGGAGAAGATCACATCAAAGGATTTCTCTCTCCTGCCTGTCGTTTCTACCCATGACCCCGGCCAGTTGGTGGGCGTTTTGACCCGCAGGGATATCATTAGCGCCTATAACAGGGCCATCACCAAAAAACCTGTCGTTTCAACATAGTCGGCAAAACGCCTATTCATCTTAACTGATGAAGGCAGTCCCTATGGACCTGCTCAGGTTTCAGCCCCGGGCTGGAAATGAGTCATTTCAAAACCCATCAGCTTAGCTTATCGTTAAGTAAAACTTTACTGGTGAAATGATGACTCAATGTGCGCGCCGGTAAAGGAGCTGTGCTCTTTCATTCCGAGGCTACGCCCCTTTTCTCCCTCCGGCCAGTAGGGCCTACGGCCCGGAGGGAGAAAAGGGCCCTAGCCTCTAAGGGGGTTGAGCAATGCCGGGTCCTCTGAGCCCGGGTTGTTTAATACGGCCTAAGACATGGCAGGATTCCCCTATGGCCTACATCGCTTGCAGGGACTGAAGCCTTCCCAAAATGCCTTGTGGCGGCTTTCGAATCTCAAAACATTATCGGGTCTTATCTGCGCAGCAAAAGAACATGCCGGTCTGTGGAAGCGATAGGACCCGTCGTTACCAAGATAGTACGTTTCCATTTTCCCGGTGGCCTGGCTCCAGATCCCCAGTCTTGCTTTCATGGCCATTCGTTGATCATCGAGTAGAAGGGAAAGGTATTTGAGGTTGGGTCTCTTAACCATGACATGGGCAAAACCTTGCCTTAACAAAAGGGCATTGACCATATCCCCACCCTCCAGGAATACATAGGCGAGAAGCCGCCCATAATGGTCCCTCTTTTCCTGATCAAATTCTAATCTCACCCTCTTCTTGTTCACGAGGCGAGAATTGTAATCTCTGGATGTAATAGCCAAAAATTCGCTTTTCTTTCCCTCATAATCCATCTCAGGGGCATTAATACCCAAATACCTTACTTTCTCACCCGTTTCTAGGAGAATAGTATCCCCATCATAGACAGACTGGACTTTATTATATGCAGAATGGGCAAATGAGAGGCTAATAAAGCCAATGAGCAGAATTCCGAGGAGGTTTTTGCGGTTCACAGCCTATAGTTATCCTTAATATTTCAGAATAGAACTTTAAACAAAATTAATACAAATTAAATAAATAAAGATAATATATTTTTATTTACTATTAGCAGTTTTTTATTGACTTTAGACGTTTTAGGTATTATACATAACTATAGGAACCTTAACAATTGCGAAATTAACCCAAGAAAAAGATACCGAGGAGTTTGCCATGCCACAGATAATGACAACAAAAGAACTGGCCAAGTACCTAAAGCTGCATGAGATTACCATCTGCAAGTACGCTGCGGAAGGTAAGATACCGGCCATTCGCATTGGCAGAGTGTGGCGATTTGACAAAGAAGCCATAGACAAGTGGATTAGCGGTGGGCAAAAGAAGTAAGCTAAAAACAACATGAAGAAGGATAGTCAGGAAATACATAGTGCTCTGCATGACAAATCGAGTGCCATGTTAATGCTGGACAACAAAGAACGTAAGCTCTTAAAAGAGATCCTTGCTTTGACCCTGAAATCCCAAAGCGCAAGGACATGGATTGCCAAAAAGCTTGGGAATGAATATATAAAAATAGGTGAAAAACTGCTCAAGACAATGGGGGGATTATAAAGAGGCTTTTTACAACTGGTATATCTGTCTGAAGATAGCTAAGAATAAAGGAGGTACGATTTACGCCATTCGAGAAAATCTTTCAGCTCTTTAACCCATCTTTCCTTGATTTCGAAAAGATCTGCACCCTTCTCCATTTTGATTTTCAGAGACGAATCACCTAGTATCACATCAACCGGCATTTTTTCATATTCGTATTCATAAGGGGGCTTCCTCCATGCGAACTGCTCCTCATGAAGCTCTAGGACTGCTTTCAGGAGGACCATAGAGGAAAAATAGGGATGATACAGTCGTTGATCAAGGATGTGAATCATAAATCCCCTGCAGACTTCACCTTCCCATTTGTGAAATGTGGGGCGAAACAATATCTCCTGCAAGAGACATCCTGCCCTCGCTTCAGGGGGTAAGCTCTGCTTAATCAAGCCTGTGTCCAAAAAAGGAGCACCGAAGATCTCAAAAGGACGGCACGTCCCCCTGCCTTCGGACAAATTTGTCCCCTCCCACATGACTTGACCCGGATAGACCTGAGCTGTTTCAGGCAGTGGCATATTAGGTGAAGGCATGACCCATTTCAGGCCCGTGTCCTGCCAGATCATATTCCGATTCCATCCCTTCATAGGCACGATCTCCAGGTCAGCTGCAATACGGGAGCGCCTGTTAAAGATTTCCGCCATCTCGCCCATGGTTAAGCCGTGGCGCATGGGGAGAGGGAAAGGTCCTACAAAAGAATGAAGTTCAGGTTTCAGGAGATTGCCCTCAACCATCTCGCCACCCAGGGGGTTGGGCCGGTCCAAGACGATCACCTTTTTTCCAGATTTGGACGCAGCCTTGAGACAGTTCAACAGGGTTGATGCAAAAGTATATACCCTTGAACCCACATCCTGTAGATCAATGATGAGGATGTCTATCAGATCAAGCATTTCAGGTAAAGGCTCCCTGGTCTCCGAGTAGAGACTGTAAAGGGGTATGTCTAGATCTCTGTCATGGGAATGTTCAGTCTCAATCATATTTTCCTGATCTATCCCCCAGTATCCATGTTGAGGTCCAAAGAGGGCCCTCAACTGACCAGGCAACAGGCCGGAGATGATCTCTTTGGCCGATTTTAACGTACTGTCCACGGAGGCCTGATTAGAGAGTAAGCCCAGCCCGTAACCCCTCAGTTTCCTCCAATACCCATCTTGGAAAACATCAAGACCCGTAGCAACGGTGCTCATTAGAAATCATCTCCTTGTCAAGTTCCTTATGGGAAGGATCCCATCATATCAAGAAAGGCCATTTGGCGTCAAAAAACCAGGGAAAAAATAGGGAACAGTCTATCATTCCCTACCACGGGAACATTTGATACAAAAGGCTGGGGGATAGAGGCAGATAATGGGACAAAAATGGTTCAGGAAAAACTGCGTTTGAAAGGGAATCGTGAGGGGGCTAGGTTTTCTTTTCAGGCCACTCGGCCTCGGATTCTGCCTTACAATATTCGTAATTGGGGCAGACCAAATGAACCCTAGCGGGCCTGCAATCCTCGCACTCGCCGAGGCTTACGCCAAAGCAGAATTCCTCATGATCCTTTCGATAAACCAGCCAGTCTAACCTGTCGTCTAGCTCCTTCAGCCATTTAACGGCCAAATCTTTGGGGACGTGGTCCATCCTATTTGCCAATCGCTTCTTGGCGGATTGCCCGGTTATCTTATTCAGTTCCCCTAACCATCTCTCAGCACGGTGCTCAGCCACCTCACCCATCCGCGTTTTCAACTGCCGTATCAATTCCTCTTTGGCTGTTGGAGTCTCCATAGCGCTCTCCTTTCATTCCCGAACCGGCTTTAGCGACTTGCCACCCAAGGCCTAACGTAAGAGGCATTGGAAGACTGGATTCCTCTTTTTCATGACCTAATATAGGAAGGGAAGCACGCTTGTGTCAAGTTCAACGGTCTCATCCTGAGGGCCCCTATGGGGCCTAAGCAAGGCCAGGTTCTTTAAGCCCCGGATTCTTTGCGAGAAGATAGGCTTTTGACAGGCTGTTGATAATTTGCAATGGACAGTGGGGGCTTATCATGCTATGAGCATGAATGGGCCAAACAAGGTGGTATGGTCATTTCATGGCGTGTCCTCCTTTTTATTTTCGTTAATTTAAGAGGAGGATTTTGTATATCTACACTTCCAGGAGGGGAAACTGAATGGTACTGAGCTTAATGAGAAGGCATGCCAAGTCTTGGCTCATCAAATTCTTGATAGGGATGATTGCAGTGGTCTTCATTTTCTACTTTGGCTACTCCTTCACTTCGAGGGGTGGGGTGAAGATCGGTTATGTGAACGGGGAACCCATTAGCGGAACGGAGTATCAGAAGACCTATCGGCGCCTCCTTGAGGCCCTTCAGAGAGACTATAAGAACGCCTGGAGTGAAAACCTTATCGAGGTATTTGATCTGAAAAACAGGGCCTTGGAAAACCTCATAAATCAAAAATTGGTCAGTCAGGAGGCCAAGAGGATAGGATTGGATATCACGGAACAGGAGATCCAGAAGGAAATCCTTGCCTACCCTGCGTTCCAGTACAGGGGCCGCTTTGACGAGAGCAGGTACAGGGCGCTCTTAAGTCAAAACCGTATGAAGCCAGAGGATTTTGAGGCGAGTATAGCGCAGGACTTGCTTCAAAGGAAATTGAGACAGTTTTTGATGACCTTTTCGCCAGTCACTGAGCAGGAGGTCTTGGATCAATATACTTTCTCCAACCAGAAAATGAAAATCAGTTTTGTCCAATTCCAGCCAAAAACTTATGAAAAATCGGTCACTTATGACCAAAAGTCAATGGAGGCATACTTTGAGGAACACAAGGAAGAGTACCGTGTGCCAGAGAAAATAAAGATATCCTACATTACCATGGATCCGGAGATGTTCAAGAGTGGGGTAAGCATAACGGATAAACAGATAAAAGATTATTATGAAGAAAACAAAGAGATGTTTAGACAGGAAAAGGAGGTTAGCGCTAGGCATATCTTGTTAAAGGTAGACCGGAATGCCTCGGAGGAAGAGGAGAGAAAGGTGAGAGAAAAGGCCAAAATGGTCCTGGAAAAGGCGCGTAAGGGTGAGGATTTTCCGAAACTGGCAAAGAAATATTCCGAAGGGCCGACCGCTCAAAAAGGTGGAGACCTTGGTTATTTCTCCGAGGGGCGAATGGTTAAACCCTTTGAGGAGGCCGCCTTCAAGATGAAGAAAGGAGAGATAAGCGAACTGGTAAGGACCCAGTTCGGTTATCACATCATCAAGGTGGAGGATGTCAAAGAGGAAAGGGCAAGAACCCTGGACGAGGTTCGCGAGGAAATTAAGAAAACACTGACCAATATGGCGGCTACGGACCTGGCCCATGAAAAGGCCTTATCCCTGATAGACCAGATGCCCTATGACGTGGTTCTTGACCAGTATGCTGAAAGACAAAAAGTGCCCACAAAGCAGAGTGGGTACTTCTCTTCAAATGAAACCATCCCCGATATCGGAGGAGATGATAAACTCCGAAAATCCATCTTCTCCTTTGAAAGGAATGATGTGAGTGAGGTTCTTGAATTCGGAGGGAAGTTCTACATTATCCAGGTTGTTGACAAAAAAACATCCCACTTACCAGAATTGAAGGACGTGAAAGAGAAAGTGAAGAAAAATTTTACTTCCCATCTCGCAACCCTTGAGGCAAAGTCAGCGGCGGAAGACTATCTTGCCCAGCTAAAAGGGGGGAAGGACTGGAAGCAACTGGCCAAAGAGCGAAATCTTACCCCAAAGACAACAGAGTACTTAACCCGCAATGATTACATTCCCCAGATCGGATACGCCCCCGAACTCCAAGAAGCAGCCTTTAGCCTCAATGAAAACAGAAGCTATCCAGAGGGGGTTTTTCAAACTGACAAAGGTGTTATTGTCATCAAATTTGAGGGTCGAAAAGGCGTTGATATGGCAAAATATGAGGAAGAGAAAGAGAATTATCGCATATCACTGATGCGTGCCAAAAATCAGGTCATCTTTGGGGATTGGCTTGAGGAGTTGAAAGGGCGGGCAGAAATACAGATCGTCCAACCTGTGAACAGTCCGTGACCTGAGCATATTCAGACCTGGCTTTCTTTTTCCAGAAGCCGGTAGTTTTCCCCATTAAGAGGGAGAAAATACAAATTGTTTTTTTCCTCGATGTATTCAGCCAGTTGGTAATAGGCAGGCCGATCAAAGCGGGCAGGAAAGGTTCGGTTCTTGACTCTGCAATATAGGACATTACGATCTCCTATGAAAAGCGTCTCAGGAGAGAGATCCTCCTGGCTATCATCACTCAAAAACAGGATAAAGCGAGAATTGTCCTTCTCTCCTTGCTTGAATGTGGTGCGGCGGACCACGAATGGCGTATCCTCAACCTCCACATAACATCGATCTCCACTCCAGTTGATAATATAACGCCCCTGGGAATCCATTTCCATATGCTGGTAAAAGAGTCGGATGATCTCCCGGTGGATCATTTCAACGCCCTTATGGAACCATCGCCCTTGTTTGTCGATGTATATGAGACAGGGAGGGATATCATTGCCTGCCATAATGGGTTTTCCTTTTTCCGCCAAAATGCTTCCTTCTTTTCAGAATGGGGCGCATCACTTATAAATGCCATACTCCAACGAAAACTCAATCATTGCCTTCACATTAGCGGTCTTTGAACCCTGCATACCCGCGCCAGTAGATAAAATGAATCCACCCTCTTTACCTGCAATATCTATCAGTTTCTTGCAATAGGCCTTCACGTCATCGGGCGTTCCCGTGCAGAGTACATCGAGTGGCACATTGCCTGCGACACACGACACCTGGCCCACAGTTTCTTTGGCCTTAGCCATGTCCGTACGATCGAACCACCAGACGGTTTTTCCCTTGGGTATATCGCTAATGACTTCAAGGCGTTGATTGTAGCCCCCTTCAGCAAACAACTGGGGAACAATACCTTCATCAATGAGCCCGATAATCAGTTTTCTGAGGGTAGGCCAGTAAAAGGTCTGAAACTGCTCGTCCGACATGAAGCCGTCCGCTCCCTTATGAAGGGGTATAAAGGGCATAATGTGCCCATTAGCCATACAGGAGGCCACGCCAAGTTTTATCATAAAGGGCGTTATTCGCTCACACGCCTCCGTCAGTTCTTCTGGGTATCTGAACATATCCAGCATAATCCCCCTGGTCCCCCTGAGACTGTCGCCTATCACGTCAAAGGGCGCCTTCGTAAATCCACCCGAGAAAGACGGGTAACCATTTCCCATGATGGACCCATTCAAGCGGCCGATGGCTTCCGTCCATTTAAGCGTCTCATTGCCTGCATCGGTCAGACACTTCAGTGCAGACTGCATCTCTGCGGTGCCGAAAGGCCTCACTGCGGGGGGCACGAGGGGGATTTCGTGGACAGGTGGAAGAAGGGGTATTTTTTCAAAGGCTTTCAGCGCCCCAAAGATGCGAGGAAAGTAAACATTCAAGAAAAAACCGGTCGGATCATCAATGAGATCCTGGTACTCTTCGGCTTTCATGTATTCGCCCTCAACAAACTGATATTCCCGTTCTTTGGAAAGACCGTGTCCTGGCCATTGGTAGAGTTTGAAATCCAAGGTATCCAGAACCTGGCCAGGCACGATGCTTGTGGGGGCGTTATACCCGTCTGGGGCAAAGTCATGGCAATACTTTACCCAGGCCCGGGTTAGGACGTCATAATTGTACATGGCTTCATACATGGTCACTCCGGCGTACTCGATGGGGAAAAATCCCGCTGAAGGGCATATGGGCACGCGTGGGGGAGGCTCCTTCAACTGAATGGCATCCTTTAGAAGGGAGATCCTGTCTTTGTAATCTCCCTCAGCCTCTGGGCTGGCAAAGGAAATGCCCCTCCCAGAGAGCCAGGTCTCAAATTGCATCTCTTGTCGTTCATCCGCGTCCTCAGCAGCCACTAACCATCTCTGTTTCATCTTATTTTGCCCCCGTCCAATTCTTCGCAAGCCGGACAGCCGCAATGGCATCCTCTCCATAGGCATCGGCATTCGCATACTCTCTGACCATTTCACTCACTTGGCCTCCTCCCACCATGATTTTGACCTTATGGCGAAGTCCTGCGTTTTCAATGGCCTCAACCGTCTCTTTCATGGTTTCGAAGGCAAGGGTGAGAAGACAACTCATACCAACAACTTGGGGTTGAAAGTCTTTGATGGAATCGACAAACTTAGCGGGTGGTACATCGATACCAAGGTCAAGAACATGAAAACCATTGACTTCCAGCATAAAGGTGACGATATCCTTCCCTATGTCGTGAATGTCTCCTTTCACCGTGCCCATAAGGACTCTGCCTCGAGGTTCCGAAGTCACAGAAGTCCTTTTGTCTTTCAGTTTCGGTTTCAGCATTTCTGAAATCTGTCTTAACATTTCACCTGCCAAAATAAGTTGCGGAAGAAAGTATTCCCCTGTCTCGAACCGCTTCCCCACTGTTTCCATTGCTTCTGAGCAGGAACTCAGTATCTTTAATGGATCTTCCCCACTCCTGATCAGTCCTTTTGCTATTTCAAGAGCCTCTTGCTCTTTCATCTCCACCATAGCGTCAATCAAGTCCTGTAACATGGGCTTTCTCCTAAGGGCATGGAAGGGTTTAGCGTGGGGTTATTATTTTCTTTTCTGAGATCATTTTGTCAATTTCATCCGGATCCCCGAAGTAGATGCAATGGGCTAGGCAGACGTTGTCCGCGCACGCAGGAATGAGACCTTTATCCACCCTTTGATGGCAAAGATTGCATTTCTGCGCCATGCCCCTCTCCTCGTCAAAGTCGATGGCATTATAGGGACATGCTTCTAGGCACGCCTCACAACCCGTGCATTTGTCGTCATCTAGGATCACGATCCCATCTTCTCTCTTCGCGATGGCCTCCTCTGAGCATGCTTCCACGCAGGGGGGATCATCACAGTGTCTGCAGACGTTCACTTCAAACATAAAATGCGGTTTACCCTCCACCTCTTTGGGTCCATCTTCAGAGACATATATGAACCTTATTCCAACAGGAACATTGAACTCCTGTTTGCACGCTACTTCACAGGTCTTGCATCCCCAGCATGATTCATGATCTATGACTAAAACACATTTATCCATATCAGGCCTCCTTCTCTTTCTCAGGATATATGCTGCACAGAAGTGTTCTCACATGGGTGGCGCCCATGGCCGGATCGCACCCTTCGTAGGTATTGTCTGTCAGGACGTTAATATTCGACTCATCCCATCCATGCCCCGGATCCTTCATCTCCGGAAACCACCAAGCGTGTTCTGCGCTGACAATTCTTGGGTCCATGCCCGCAAAAAGTTTCGCACGCTGTCTGACTTTCCCGCGGGGCGACGCTATGACGACCCAATCCCCCTCGTGGATGCCCTCTTTCGTAGCCGTTTCAGGATGTATCTCGACCACTGGATCCCTATGAAGTTCCCTCAACCAGGGCACCTGCCGATTCTCCGAGTGGAAAAAGCCTGGAAGTCTCCTACCCGTAATGAGGATGTAGGGGTATTCCCTGTGCAGCTCCGGCGTGCTATAGGGACTTTCCGGGGGTTCACGAAATTGAGGGAGGGGATCATACCCCCATTCCTCAAGCCGGGTTGAATAGAGCTCGAATTTTCTGGTGGGTGTGGAAAATCCCTTCTCTTTGTATTTCTGGTATGTGACCTCGCCCCTCAGGTAATCCATCTTTTTGAAGTCTCGCCAAGTGATTCCCGCGGGTTCCAGGATATAATCCAGACCGCCTTCAAAAGTCTCCCACCAGTGGTCTCCTATCCCCACCCTGTGGGCCAGGTCATTGAGCATTTCATGGTCGGAGCGGCATTCCCCCACCTGAATCACCTTTCGTCGGGGCAAGAGGTATCCGTGTCGAAACAAGAAATCCCCCACATAATCCATCTCAAGCCATGTGGCCGCCGGAAGGACGATATCCGCCAATTCAGCGGTCGGCGTCATGAAAAAGTCAGCGACGGCCATGAACTCCACCTTTTCAAGGGCCCGGTACACCTCCTTTGCATTGCCCCGCGTCGTCACAGGATTTGACGCGAGGAAGAAGAGCATCTTTACGGGATATGGTTTTTCCTCAATAATGGCGTCCCAGACGCACTTGGGGTTCATAATGGCGAAGTGACTCGCAAGCCTGAAGCGCTCACCGCCCAAGCGTTTTGCAGCCTGCTCTTTGGGGAGCAGCCGATGGGCCCCGAATTCACCAATATTTCTGACACGGGGGGACCGGAACAACACCTGTCCGCCAGGGACATCGATATTCCCCGTAATGCCCATGAGGGCCATAAGGGTCCTGTTGTTATCCGAACAATTGATCTGCTGTTCGATGGCAACGCCCCATTGAATGGCCGCTGGTTTGGTGGTGGCAAACAACCTGGCCGCTTCTCTGATTTTTTCTTTGGGGACCCAGGTGATCTCTTCCACCTTACCTAACGGGTAGGCATTGACGCGTTCCACAAAGGGCTCCCATCCATGGACATAGCTTTCCACAAACTCCTTGTCGTAGAGTTCCTCATTCACAATAACATTGAGCATCCCGAGGGCGAGTGCAGAATCTGTCCCTGGCCTCAGCTGAAGCCAGACGTCCGCGCGGGCAGCAATACGTGTGAGTCTCGGGTCAACGGCAATGAGTTTTGCCCCCTTATCTAGGCTTACGGAAAAGGCCTCCCCTTTGTATTCATCAGGGTTGCTGATGACGATGTTATTGCCCCAGACCATGATACACTTGGGATGGTTTTCATAATCCACAACCGGATTAGATCCGCAAGTGATGATACTGGTGGCAATGCGGGGACCATAGCAGAAATGGCCTGCCGTAATAACATTTGGGGTACCGAGGGTATTGGCAAAACGATAAACCACACCGTCATTTTCTCTTCCCGTGCCATAACCCATGACAACGGATTCAGCCCCAAACTTCTCTTTGTAATGCAGTATCCTCTCTGCGATGGTATCCAGGGCTTCATCCCAGGAGATGCGCTCCCATTTCCCACTTGTCTTCGGCCCGATTCTTCGAACAGGGTAAGTCAAGCGATCCGGATGGTAGGCCAGTTGCGTGGATGCAATGCCCTTGCTGCAAAGCGTCCCATGGTTAATGGGGCAGCCAGGATCTCCAGCGATCTTGGCCACCTTACCGTCCTTGGTGTAGACCAAAACGCCGCACCCACCGTGGCACATGCGACAGTGGCTCTTGACGACGGAATCATATCCGTAAACTTCCATCTCTTTCTGAACGTTAGAGTAAGCAAATTGAGCCATTTCTGAATCCTCTCCTCTCTCTTTTTAGACCCCAAGTGGGTGTTGTCCAGTTTCGTAGTCTGGTACATGTGTTCCATCGACGTGAAGATTGTCAAGAAAATTCTTAAGAAGCCTTCTATTACAAACCATACGAACTTCCTGGAGGGCATAATTCACTGAGAAGCTGCAGCAGAGAGAATGAACAGGTAGAGGCCGTTTGGGATCCAGAGTTTGCTCAGTCCCTGATCCACCATCAAGGCATCATCCCTGCTTTCGCAGGGACAGGTTCTGCGGCGCTCGTCCGCCTCCGGCGGATTGCCTTCCCGCCAAAGGCGGGCAAGCGATCGCACCTCCCCCCGCTTCCGTGGGGGCAGGCTTGCGGCGCCTTGCATCTAATACCTTGCTGGTGATCAGGAATACTCCATAAGCTGCTGATTTCAGTCCTGATAAGTAAATTAGATGCTGGATTTGGGTCAGTAATTGCCCCTTGACAGGGTTTATGAGTTGTCCTAAAAGTAAAATTTTCAGTGTAATGAGAAAGTCTTACCTAGAGGTTCCCCTTTTGATGGAGGAGATGAATATGGCAGATGCAGGAAAGATTTTGGAGGCGAGGGAGGTCTCGGAGATGCCAGAAGAACGCGTGATTGTAAAAGGGAAATGGATCAAGGGTGCCGAAAACCTTGATTGGGGAATGAGAAATCGACTTTCCCACCTCATAAAACCGGACGGCCACTGCCAGTTTCTTCCCATCGATCACGGTTATTTCCAGGGCCCCACCCGGTGTTTGGAAAGGCCGGGTGAAACCATCAGGGACCTGGTTCCCTATGCGGACGGTCTTTTTGTGACAAGGGGCGTTCTACGCTCCGCCATAAGTCCGGATATGAATACTCCCATTATTCTGAGGGTCTCAGGGGGGACAAGTGTGGTGGGAAAGGATCTGGCCGATGAGGTGCTCACCACCTCTATAGAGGAGATCATCCGTCTCAATGTGGCGGCCGTGGGGATTTCCATTTTTGTGGGGAGTGATTACGAGAAGGAGAGCCTCGAGAGTCTGTCTATGCTTGTTAATGAATGCGAAGATTATGGCATTCCCGTGATGGCCGTGACCGCCGTGGGAAAAGAGCTGGAGAAGAGAACGGGGCGTTACTTGGCTTTGGCATGTCGTATTGCCGCCGAACTGGGGGCAAAAATCGTAAAGACATACTATTCTACCGAAGATTTCGATAAGGTGACCAATGGATGCCCCGTGCCTGTGGTGATTGCTGGTGGACCCAAATGTGAGACAGAATTGGAGGTCTTCGAGTTTGTATATGACGGCATGCAAAAGGGAGCCATAGGGGTAAACTTGGGAAGAAATGTCTGGCAAAATCCACATCCTGTAGCCATGATGAGGGCATTGAACACCGTAATCCATGACAAAGCCACGCCTAAACAGGCGTTTGAGCTGTTTGAGACACTCAAGAGAGAAGGGTAGATGTGGTTTCAGAGCTCAGACCCGCCTAAAGCGACAGACCTATGAGCCCAGAGGAATAGTCTCACAACGAATTGGGAGCCCCAGTGGAATAGGCTGACGCATTCCACGGGGTAAAAATTCCACGAGGCAAGCAAGAGACTAGTGACTAGTGACCAATGACAAAACAATGCGCGTTTTGATGTATTACAGCAATAAGGATGTGCGCCTTGAGGAGATGCCCATACCAGAGGTAGGCCCTGGCGAATTGCTTATGAAGGTCAAGGCGAGCGGCATATGTGGAAGCGATGTCATGGAGTGGTACCGGCGGGATAAGGTTCCACTGGTCCTCGGACATGAAACAGCCGGGGAGGTGTTTGAAGTGGGCGAGGGTGTGCAGAAATTTCAGCCCGGAGATCGAATTGCGGCGACCCACCATGTCCCATGCAATACGTGCCATTACTGCCTCAATGGCCATCATACGGTGTGTGAAACGCTGCTAAAGGGTACCCACTTTTACCCGGGCGGTTTTGCCGAATATGTGCGTATTCCCGCTATTAACGTGGACCGGGGGGTTTTCAAAATCCCGGATGGGGTTACCTATGAGGAGGCATCCTTTATGGAACCCCTCGCATGCGTCCTGAGGGGGCAGCGAAACGCAGGCTTGAAACCAGGGCAGTCCGTATTGGTGCTGGGGAGCGGTATATCGGGATTGCTCCATGTGAGTCTGGCTCGTGCTCTCGGGGCAGGGCCAGTGGTGGCCGTGGATACCATTCCCTTCAGGTTGGAAAAGGCAGAGGAGATGGGTGCCCATGCCTTGCTTAAAGCAGATGAGACCCTGGTCGAATCCCTTAAAGACGTTAATGAAGGACGGCTGGCGGATCTCGTTATTATTTGCTTCGAAGGATTTATTCCACTCGCCTTTGAAAGCGTGGAGAAAGGGGGAACCATCCTGTTTTTTAGCGGGGCGTCCGAAGGGGCCACCATCCCCGCGGCTATCAACGATATTTTCTGGAGAACGGAGTTAACCCTGACAAGCACCTATGCGGGTGCGCCATATGACTGCGAGACAGCCCTCAAACTCATACATGCCGGCACGGTTCCAGTCAGCAAAACCATTACCCACAGATTGGCTTTGGGGGCAGCACCTGAGGGATTTCAGAAGGTTTGCGCGCCTTTGGAACACGAGTGCATCAAGGTCATCGTAGAACCAGAGAGATGAGTCTGGCTGGATTGAAAGTCCGTATTTTAGATCTGTCACGTTTTTGGTAGTGAAAATTTGCGATTAAAACGTAGGAGATTGCTTCGCTTCGCTCGCAATGACAGTTTCACAGCGTCATTGCGAGCGAAGCGAAGCAATCTCGCCTGACTTGAAGGAGGAGAAAGATGTCTTCAAAGAAGCAAAAAGCCTCTGCTGATTTTGAAAGGGCCATCGAGATTGGGCGCCCGCCCAATATCGCAAAGCTATTTCCAAATTCAAGGGCACTTATTGTGAGCGGGAAGGTGATCGATCGGGCAATGATAGCGAAAGGAAAGGCCATGACCATTGCGGCCAACGGGAGGAATCACTTTGTTATTCGCGGGGCGCTCCAGGCGGCGCAAAAAGCCAATGCTGCCATAATCGTTGAGATCGCCAAATCTGAGGGAGGTGCTAAGGCCTACTGCGCGGTAAATTACTGGAATTTGGCCAGACAGGTGGATTCCATATGCAATGAATTGGGAATAACCGTCCCTGTCGCCATCCATGCAGACCACTATGGCATAAAGGGCGATAAGGATGTGGCGGCAGCAAGGATTGAGATCCCGTCCATGTTTGATGCGGGGATGACATCTATTGCTATCGATGCGTCACACCTCCCTGACGATGAGAATCTGCTGGCCAGCATTGCCCTTAATCCTTTCGTCCCCAAATGGGCCGGCTATGAGACGGAGGTGGGGGAGATTAAAGGCAAGGAAGGCCTTTCCACAGTGAATGAGGCCCTCTTTCTGATCCAGGGACTCAACGCCCATGATATCTTCCCGGACTGGATTGCCCTGAACAACGGCACAACACACGGTATCCAGGACGCCGAAACCGGTATACAGGTGCCTCTCACCGTTCAAATCCACAAGGCACTTGAAACTTATAAGGTCTCTGGAGCGCAACACGGAACGTCGGGAAATGATTCAGAACGCCTCAGGAGAATTGCCCAAAAAACAAACACCACAAAGGCCAACGTGGCCACAGCCCTTCAAATGCTCACGTGGGGTGTCAAGGTCAATGCGTACGGAAACGCCATGCTCGACGAGAGTGGTGAGTTTGTCAAAGAAGCGGACAAAGGTGTGACCCCCGACCTATGGGCAGAGATGGTTGCGTACGCAAAGGAGAAGGGACTCAAGGGTGGCGATTACAAGAAGCTTAATCTCCCCTTTGAAAACAAGTTGTTGGGATTACCCCGACAGGTGCGCGAGAGGATGGTCAAGGCGGTGGAAGATTTTGTTTACGATCTCCTGACCCATGTTTTCAACGCACAAGATACAGCCCCGTTGGCCATTGATGCCATAGTGAAAGCAGGCTCCCACGATCTGGGTCCAAAGGTTGGTAGAATCGAGGACCCTTCAGAGTGGACAGAGGCAAAGATCAAAGAGCGCGCAGTGGAAATCAGTTCTGAGAAAGGTCCAAGAGGGGACTTTGATGATTAGCAGGGGTGAAATCCAAACAGCAGGGGATAGGTCCCATCTTTGGGTCAAGGACATAAAGGTTGATGATCATGTACGTGGCCACTACCTTGCCAAGGGGAAGAGAGTGGGATTGACCAAAAAGGGAGACCCTTTCCTGAGTATTACCCTGACCGATCGCACGGGAGAGATCGAAGCAAGAATGTGGGATAGGGCGGAGGCGTTCTCTTCAATTTTTAATGATGGGGACATTCTGGACGTGGTGGGTTATGCCAGTTCTTTCCGAGATCAGATCCAAGTGACGCTCTCAAGTCTGAGCCTAGCAGAGGATGGCGGAGATCCAACCCTTTTTCTAGAAACCACGCCGAAGGACGTCTCTAAGATGATGACATCATTAAGGGCCATTCTCAGACAGACAAAGAATTCTCATCTGGAGACCCTTATTGATAAGTTTCTCTCAGACCGGCGATTTGTTTCGCTGCTCAAGAAGGCTCCCGCAGCCAAAACCTTTCACCACAGCTACCTTGGTGGACTTCTTGAGCACACCTATTCAGTGTGTGAAATGAGCAAGGCTGTGGCAGAACACTATCCGGAATTGGACAAGGATCTCCTGCTGGCAGGCGCCTTTTTGCACGACATCGGGAAAATAAGGGAATTGAAGTTTGACAAGCTAATCGATTACACGGATGAGGGAAGACTCCTGGGACATCTGATTTTAGGGGTGAGTATGGTGGATGAGAAGCTATCCGCCATAAAAAGCTTTCCTCAGAACCTTTCCCTCCGTCTTAAACATCTCATACTCAGCCATCATGGCCAGTATGAATTCGGCTCCCCCAAAAGGCCCAAGTTCCTGGAGGCCTTTGCCCTTCACCTGATTGATGACTTGGATGCCAAGATGAACGGTCTGGGGCGTTTCATGGAAAAGGACCGGCAAGAAGGGGCATGGACCGATTTTAACAGGCTTTTTGAACGGTACTTCTTGAAAGAGGGGATCTCTACGGAGCAGAAAGCAAGGGATACTCTCCCCACTGAGGAAGAGCGACAGGAGGTGCTGTTCAGAACCTGAAAATGGGCAGCGACAAAAAGCCCCGCCTTGCATTTGTTGACAAAATGATTAAACCTAATGGTATGAGAAAGGTACAACGAAAAGAGTTGCGTTTAAGCCCGACGGAAACGAGGACCCATGGGTTCTGAATCTTTTGTGAATAAGAGCAAACGACAAATCAACTACTTGAGACTTTCGGTCACTGACCGTTGCAACCTGAGGTGTACCTATTGTATGCCAGAAGAGGGATGCACGTTCGTGCCCCATGAGGAGATCCTTACCTACGAGGAGATACTGCATTTGGTCAAGCTTTCCGTACAGTCTGGTATTCGAAAAATACGGTTGACGGGCGGAGAACCACTGGTTCGGAAAGGATTTCTCGGTTTCCTTAAGCGGCTGTGTAATATGGAGGGACTCAATGAAGTTACTTTGACCACCAATGGGGTTTTGCTGAAGGAGTTTGCTGCTGACATTAAGGGTTGCGGCATCTGTCGTATCAATGTGAGTTTGGATTCCCTCAAGGCGAAGCGTTTTTCACACATTACGGGGCGAGACTCTTTTGACCGCGTCTGGCAGGGTATTCAGGAGGCAGAACGCCTCGGATTCAGCCCCATCAAGATCAATGTGGTGGTCCTAAAGGGCATTAATGATGATGAGATCTTGGATTTTGCCCGACTGACCTTGGAAAAGCCTTACCATGTTCGTTTTATCGAGTTCATGCCCGTAGGAGAGCAAAATTGCTGGAGCTGGGAGAAATTCATGTCCACGGATGAAATCCTCCGTCGGATTGAGAGTCTGGGGAGCCTGAAACCCATCAAACCAGACCCTTTTGGTGGTCCGGCAGAAAGGTTCGTCCTGGACGGGAGTAAGGGGGAGATAGGCTTTATCGGAGCCTTAAGCAATCATTTTTGTAACATATGCAATCGATTGCGGCTGACTGCGGAGGGACACCTCAGGAGTTGCCTTTTTTCTGAGCATGAGATTGACATCAAGACGCCCCTGAGGAACGGGAACAATGATGGCCATCTCTTGGAGCTGATCAGGTTGGCCATGGAAAGTAAGCCCAAAGACCCTGGCCCGCTGGGTCAGGGCCCTCGAAAATGTATTCGCCAGATGTCCACTATCGGAGGCTAGGGGCGGTCTCATTAGAATTTTCTTCGAGATAATAAGTGCGAAAAGCTGGAGGTTTTTCAAGGTAAAAGACCTGCTTAGGGATGGTTTTGTTGAAAACCGTTTTTCTGTTTCTTAACATCAGATTGCTCTTTCCGTCCATATCTTCTACCCTCACGTTGCGGGCATAATAGATCCCATCAAGTTCCTGAAAATCTGAAAATTCCAAACCCATATTTTTTTCAGGAAAAAAGACCATCCTGGGTAGTTTGCTCTCAGGGTGAAGGTCTATTATTTCTAGGACTTTTCCCTTCTCATCGAATAACCTTAGCTGATTGGCTTTAATGGAAGCGGTCCTATGATGGGCTAGAAGGTGGGGGTATCCCCTCAGGACAGCCCAGACTAGATGTGCGTCCAATTCCCCAGGGAGAAATCGGGACAGGGCTTCGGGAGTAAAGGCGCCAAGATAGAGTTTCTTTTCTGGGAAAGAAAGGACCTGAAGATTTTTTCCGTCAATCAAGATATGAACAATGGGACGACCCCAAGGATGCGTAACCTCGATCTTTATTTTGAATGGGTTTCTGTTGCCCACTATCAAGACATGCGACTCTGAGTCCCAATCCCGGTCTTGAAGGGATATACTGCCCGATGAGTAAAATGAGAATACCTTGCCCTCTTGCGCTTGTATCCTGGACAGGATAACATCCACCTCCTTGTCACCGAGGGGTTTGTAGATCGTGGCACAGCTGGAAAGGGAAACGAGAAAAAAGAATGTCAAAAGGGATGAGAAGAGAGAGGGGGAGGGATGGTAGGCAAACATCTGGTCACTGGATCTCCGCAACGTTATTTTAGGAACTTCTTTACCTCTTCAATTTTTTGCTTCAACTTATCCTCATGGGGATGATTCAAGGATAAGGCCTTTTGATACATTTCGAAGGATTTCTGGTACTTTTTCTTCTTAAAATAGACATCCCCCAAATGCTCCGTAATCGTCGGGTCGTTGGGCGTAAGTGAAGATGCCTTCTCTAATTTGTTAAGGGCCTCATCATACAATCCTTTCTGGTAATACACCCATCCAAGGCTGTCGATTATATACCCACTGTCCGGTTTCAATTTTAGAGCCCTTTTTATGAGCTCCATGGCCTCGTTGAGTCTTATGCCCTGCTCCGCATACGTATACCCAATGTAATTAAGGGCGTCTGCATGATCGGGGTCTATTTCCAATATCCTCCTCATTTGTTCAAGGCACTTTTCTTTTTGATTTGATTTATCCAGCACGACGCCCAAGCGGAAAATGAGTTCCACGTTTTTGTCATCCTGTTTGAGACCCTTTTCAATAGACTCTATAGCCCTTTCATATTCCTTATTTGTTTCATAGATGGATGCCAGCATGAGGTAGAGCTCAGCCTGATTTCCCTTAATATCGATCGCCTTTTGGAGGACATCTACGGCTTCGTCATATTTTTTTTGTTTCTCTAAGATGTAGGCTATGTGTATCTGCGCATTGATATAGTACTTTGATTCACTGCCTACCAACTTAAAGTGATATATGGCTTCCTCCATTTTTTCTTTTTCTTCATAGGCCGTGGCCAGGTAATATCTGGACTTGTGATCATCTGGCCAAGCAGTAACTATCAGATTCAGTTCCGCGATAGACTCATCAATTTTGCCATGCCTGAGATAAATGAGACCCAGGGCCTGACGCCCTGGATCTCCCGGCTTTGATTGTTTCTTGAGCAGCTCGATTTGCTTTTCGGCTTTCTCCTCCTGGCCAAGCTGATAATAGATGCCAATCAGTCTATCCCTGGCGATATTGTTATTGGGATAAAACCTAATGAGTCTCTCATATATCTTCTCTGCCTCGTCATACTTTTCAAGCATTTGGTATAGACTGCCCAGATCAAAAAGGGCTGGTTCCATACGTCTGTTAAGCCTTATGGCATCAAGATAGGACTTCTCTGCCTCCGAGTAATTCTTCAATTCAAGATTGATCCGCCCCCGGTAGTAATGGGCCATCACCATATTGGGGTCCTGTTGGATTAGTTTGTCCAAATGTGCTAATGCGCTCTTGAATTCTCCGTTTCTTATGAGAATACTTGTCAGGATTAACCTTATCCTTTGTTGATCGGGGTCAAGCTGGAGGATTTCCTTGTATTCTCTTATTGCGGATTCCTGATCCCCCGATGCCGCGTATATTTCCGCCAAGAGTATTCGATTTTTTATATTTGTGGGATCAAGGTCTAAAATTTTCTGGGCGAACTCGGTGGCTGATTTATACTCTTTCAATTCTTTAAGCAAAACGGCCATTTTCTGATTCAGGTAGACTGAATCTGGGTCATAACGAAGGGCCTCATAGAGAAAGTCCTTCGCCTCTTCGTAGCGTCCATGGGTTATGTGGATGGAGGCCATTGTGAAACTCGTATAAGCCTCTAGGATCGCATCTGCTTCCCCTTTGGGAATCTCTTCCTCAGGCCGTGCTAATTCAGCCCCTTCGAACCTAGGCTGGGGTATCATTGCCGCGCAGGACAGGACCGCTCCTGCTGCGAGGGTAAGCACAGGATAGATAAGCCACCTATAACAGATTGTACTTTTCTCTTTTTTCATTTGATGAAGTTGGAGAAGTCCTCCTCAAAATTTGGAATTTCCTCTATAAGCCATTTCTTAATATTCTTGATGATCCTTTCCTGAATCTGTCTAACCCGCTCCCGGGAGATATGATATTTATCTCCCAGTTGTTGAAGTGTCAAAGGATTTTCTGCCATAATTCGATTATCGAAGATATCCAGTTCCTTTCCAGAGAGTTTGTCCCTATATTCGGCCAACTTTTTGAGAAGAAGCTTCCTACTCTGCTTTTCAGAGAGTTGCTCATCAATAGCCGTCTCATTCGGGTCGGGGAGAAAAGAGCTGAACGCATCCTTTCCATCATCACTCATGGGGGCATTGAGAGATACCTCTCCGCCCCCCAAGCGTTGGCTCATCTCCATAACCTCTTCTTCTTTCACATCAAGACGTTCTGCCAAGAGCCGTGGTTCAGGTTCAAAGCCCTGGGCCAAGAGCTTCTCCCTTTCTTTCGCGAGATTGAAGAAGAGCTTTCGTTGGGTCTGGGTGGTCCCAATCTTCACCAACTTCCAGTTTTCCATAATAAACTTCAACATGTATGCCTTAATCCAGAAAGATGCGTAATAAGAGAATTTTATGCCGCGATAGGGATCGAATTTCCTAACGGCCTGCAAGAGCCCCACGTTTCCTTCTTGGATAAGGTCCAGTAGACTTTTGGTCCAATAGCGATGGAAATCCATGGCAATCTTGACCACCAGTCTGAGGTTAGATGTAATGAGCCTGTAAGCGGCCCTTTTGTCGTTTTTCTCTCTCACCCTGATGGCCAACTCGATCTCCTCTTCTCTGGTCAGCAACTTGTAATGCTTGATCTCCAATAGATACAGTTGAAGGGGATCGTACGGTACAAGGGCCCTTTCCTCAGGACGAATCATTGGGGCCAGCTCGACCTGCGTCCCCTCAGGGAGTCCGCTTGTACCCGCCTTTAGTTCCTCTGCTTGGGAGGATATTTTTTTTGCTTTCGCCATTTCAGGGTTTGCCTTTTGATGACGCTCTAGCCGGGGGCAACGATTCTTGGTTGAGGGGCGGGGTGGACAGATGCAGATTGTTCCAGGGACCCATGGATCTTCAAGATCGGGACAGAGCCTCAAAGGATAAGACTCGGTCTTACCCAGCAGTTACTCTTCGATATCTCTTTTTACCTGCCCTCAATAAAATAGCATCATTTATCATGTCATTTAGGTCGATAATTTGGTCAAAAGCTTCAATTCTTCTGTTGTTTGCATAACCGCCCCCCTGAGAGATGAGACGGCGCGCCTCTCCCCTGGTTTTGCAAAGACCCGTCTTTTCGAATAGCCTGTAGGCTGGAATCCCTTTCTCAAGTTCTCCAAAATCCATGGCATAACTGGGGACGGATTCGAAAAAATCCGCGGCACCCTCTCCAAATAGCTGTCGGGCATCATCTCTGGCATTTCCCGCCTCTTCCGTGCCGTGACACAGTCTGGTGGCTTCATAGGCGAGCACTTCCTTGGCCTGCCTAACCTCTTGCCCTTTTAGTGAGCCAAGTCTGCGGACCTTTTCCATGGGGAGAAACGTGAATAAGGCCAAGAAACGCTCCACATCCCGGTCATCCTGATTTATCCAGTACTGATAGTAATCGTAGGGTTTAGTCATTTCCGGATCGAGCCACACCGCACCCTCGTGTGTCTTGCCCATTTTGATGCCGGATGAAGTGGTAATGAGGGGAAACGTTAGACCATGAATAACTTCCCCCTCCAGACGTCTGGTAAGATCAGCTCCCGCCAAGATATTTCCCCACTGATCATTTCCGCCCATCTGGAGACGGCAATCATGATGTTTGAACAAATACCAGAAGTCATAGGCCTGAAGGAGCATGTAGTTGAACTCGATAAAGCTGAGTCCACTCCCGCTCTTTAGTCTGATCTTGTAACTTTCTGCCGCCAGCATCCGGTTCACGCTGAAATGGCGGCCAATGTCCCTTAAGAAATCTATGTAATTCAGATCAACCAGCCAGTCGGCGTTGTTCACCATGAGCGCTTTGCCATCGCCAAAATCGATAAATCGTGACAGCTGCTCTTTGATTCCCTCCGCGTTTTGCTCAATTTCTTCCCTGCTCATAATGGGACGAATTTCCGTCTTACCGCTCGGATCTCCCACGAGAGTGGTGCCCCCTCCCACAACAGCGATGGGTACGTGTCCTGCCCTTTGCATGTGGGCCAAAGCCATAATGGGGATGAGGCTTCCCAGATGAAGACTGCGGGCCGTGGCGTCAAAGCCGATATAGCATCTGATAGGATTCTCCAAAAGGTTTCTCAGCCGCTCTCTGTCGGTGACCTGTTCAATGAAACCTCTTTTTTCGAATGTGTCAAAAACGTTCACGGATCTATTCTTCACCAATCTCCCTTTCGAAACCCTCAGGAAGCCTCAGACTGACCACTTGACCAAGCTCTCCGATGTCTTTAATCTCTTTTCCGTCAAACTCAAAATCCATCCCCGCTGCATTTCCCAACAGAACATAGAACCCTCTTCTAGCCTTCCATTGGGGTCTGCTTCCGGGCTGAAGAATATACTCCTTAGGCGATTCATCATCGATATAGATCCTTATCCAGGTTCTCAAGTGTACGATGCCCGTGAGAACCCGCCAGTCAGTGGGTCCGGAAGACTCCGCTCTGGCTGGCGTGAAAAGATCCTCATCACTGGGCTGCTTGGTTGTTTCCTTTTCCTGAGGCTCCGACTCAGGGATAACCATCTCTGACAGCCCGACAGGGGGTTGGGCAACTTCAATGGGTTCTTCCTGTTTCTTCGATGATGCCCCTGGCTCCATTTCCTGGGCAACGGGTGGGGCCTCCTGGGCGGGCTCTTCCCGAATTTCCGCACTAAGCCCTTTCTCAGTTTGCACAGAGGGCTGTTCGGGCAAAGGCCTTCCCATCCATATGTAGAGTGCGAGCGCCAGGGCACCTAGGCATAAGGCCAATGCAAGGAAAATTCCCCTCCTAGGCTTTTTGGGCGCCATAATGGTTGTTGGCAGTGCCACATCGTCAGGTACGGCGCTTTTATAAAGATCAAGGAGTTTGTCCTCATCCAAGCCGAGCGCTTTGGCATAAGATCTGATAAACCCTTTTACAAAAACTGAAGGAGGGAGATCCTGCCACTCCTCGTTCTCCATGGCTACAAGGAAGTGCTTTCTAAGCCTGGTAATCTGGGCCAACTGCTCATGGCTAAGACCTCTATTTTCCCTCTCATTTCTCAACAGCGCCCCTAGACCTGATACTTTCGCTGGCCCTGCCGTTACCTCATCGTTCCCATGTGCCTGCTGGCTTTCCTTCTGGCTCATCTCCGTCATGAATGACTCAAAACCCCTGGCTATGAGAAATGCCAGGCCCTAGAAAATAATTTTGGTGAAGGTCTCCTTTCGAAGCTCCTTGATCCAGGCCATATATCTTCTGTTAACTTCCTCTTGATAAAGCTTCGCGTGGATGGCATCCTTAACCTCCTCAAGAGGACGCGCTTGTGCCTTCTGTCTTTTTATCAGCTTGATAATCTGAATACCGTTTGCTCTAACAATTAAGTCGGTAAATTTCCCCGCTTCTATACCTGCCACGGCCTTCCTCAGCTCTGGTTCAAGCTGATCTGCCTTAAATGCACCCAAATCACCCCCTTCATTCGCTCCAGGTCCTTGAGAGAACTCTTTAGCCAACGCTGCGAAATCCTCACCATTCTTGAGTCTTGCCAGGATTTCTTCTCCCTTTGCTTTGAGCCTGCGAGATTCTTCTTCGTCTTTGGGATTCCTTTGGATCAAAAAAATACCGGCGAGCTGAACTGTTTCCTCGCTACTGTAATCTTTTTCGTTTTCCTTATAATACTGGGCGATTTGTTCTTCCCGGATGATAATCTTAGACTTGATTTGGTTGTTGATCAGTTCAAATCGTTCCAAATCTGTTTTAATTTTGTTTCGATACTCTTCATAGGTGAGCCCCTCTTGCTTGAGCATGGCCATTAGATCTTCCTGCGTCCATCGGTTTCTATCTTTTATGGTTTCAATGGCCGCGTCAATTTGCTGGGGAGGGATTTTGATGCCCAGTTCTCGAACCTTTTCTTCGGCACATTTTTCATCTATCATCAGCTCCAGTATCTGCTTTCGTGCCTCAAGATATCTTCTTTCGTCTTTGTCCCTAAGGTCCTCCGCAGTCAAGCCTGTCATTTCTCTTATCCTTTGATTCAATTCATAGAGCGTGATCAGGTCATCGTTGACTATAGCCACCACTCTATTAAAGATCTCTGCAGAGACACGTTGATGACCGAATAGGAAGACGAGAGCAACGAGAAAGAAGGCACCTATAGCCCTGAATGTTTTCATTTATCCAAACTCCAGCGTCGCTAAAAGGTCCTTATTTACCTGAACCGGAAAAAGGCCTCTTAATTGTATGAGCCATCTCTCATAGAATGTCTCCTGTTTGTGAAGAAAAAGCTTGGATTCGATCTCCTCCATGGCCTCGGACAGGCTCTTAAGTCCTTTAGGACGCTTGGATTGCACCTCAAAGATATGGTAGCCATAAGACGTCTTTGTAACGGGACTTAATTTGCCAGTGGGCAGTGCAAAAATCGCTTTTTCCATGGATTCGATTAGCTCCCCTTTGGAGACCCAGCCCACTTCACCCCCATCTTTCGCCTCGGGGGTAATGGAATATTTCTTCGCCAAGTCACCTAGATTCTCTCCCTTTTCCAGGCGTTTGCGGATATCTTCCGCTTCATCCTTGGTTCTGGTAACGATCTGGGTGAATTTCACCATCTCAGGACGCGTAAACTCGTTTCGATGGGTATCAAAATATGTCTTGATCTCGTCAAAGGTCACCGGTGTTATATTTTCTGAGACTTTTCTCATAATCTTCTTGACGAGAACTTGCTGTCTTAATCCTTCCTTCCATTTCTCGTAATCCAGATATCTCTGCAGCAGCATTTGTCGGAACACGGCCTCATTCGGGTAGTCCTTCATTATGGCTTGTATCTCTGATTCCAGTTCCTTTTCCGAGAGGGTCACGCCTCTTTGTCTGCCATATTCCAAGATAAGATAGTGGTCCACAAGCTTGCTAACCAAAGGGTCAATGACGAATTTGACTCCCTGCTCGGTCACGCCCATGCCGGAGGTGATGTATTTGATGTCTCTCTTAAGCTCATCTGCAGTTATTTTGCTCTTTCCAACAATGATGACCACCTTCTCATCTGAGCTGTCAAGAATATTACATGCTACGGATGAGCCAAGAGAGATTGCTAAAACCAAGAAAAAAATGCGTTTCACCATGCAGTTCACTGCAAAACAACCGACGTACAGTTTCCCTCCATAAAAAAAGCAGGGATGGTAGAATGCTTAACCATTTAGCGTAACAGTTACGTGGGAAATTGCAAGCATAATTTATGCCCCAAACATTCATACAATCAGTTGGAATTTACAAAAATAAGCAAGGTTTTATCTAAATGAGACAACTTGTCATCTTTCATCTAATCGAGCCGCCAAGGGCCTTGTTGCCTCTCATCAAGATAGGGCTTGGGAAAAAGGCGCCCAGTATCATAGGTTCTGGGCCTGATCTAACGCTTCTATAATCCTTATCGCCTCGAGAAGTGCGTCGAGAGAGGGCTTTTCATCGATCTTGACATTTAGTTTTCGCTCAGAAAGAAATTGAAAGCGATTTGGGTCCCTCTTCACCAGGCTGACCACTTTCTCAGGGTCCACATTGGATTCAGGTGAAAAATTGAACGTGAGGGCCTTGTTGCTCACATCTAGCTTACTCACCCCCTTTTTTTTCAAAAGCAATCTGACAGACATGACGGCCACCAGGTTGGAGACTTCCACCGGTGGAGGACCGAAGCGGTCCGTCATCTCTTCGATCATAACCTCCAAATCCACTTTTTCACGAAGGCTGGATAATCGACGATACAAATTTAACCTGACGTCTATATCTGATATGAAGTCCTCAGGAAGGTACGCTGGCAGGTCCACATTGATTTCAGGATTTGTTTCCTCATGCCATTCCTCACCCTTCAGCTCCGCCACGGTTTGCTCAATCAATTTCATATAGAGTTCATACCCGATGGCTGAGATATGGCCCGACTGGGTGAAGCCCAGGATGTTGCCTCCACCCCTTATCTTTAGGTCGTGCAGGGCAAGATGAACGCCCGCACCCAGGTGAGAAAAATCCATAAGGGCCTTGAGCCTTTTCTCTGCCTCTCTCGTGAGTTTTGAACCATCTGAAATGAGGAGATAGGCATAGGCGATCTCCTTGGAACGGCCCACCCTTCCCCTGAGTTGATAGATCTGGGAAAGCCCAAAGCGGTCTGCATCGTTAATGATGATGGTATTGGTGGAAGGGATGTCGAGTCCAGACTCAATAATGGTGGTGCAGACCAGAACGTCGATCTCCTTTCGAAGGAAGCGGATCATGGTCTCCTCCAGTTCCTTCTCCTTCATTTGTCCGTGGGCCACGGCAAATTCGGCTTGCGGGAGCAGGTTCATCAGTTCATGGGCCACCTTTTCGATGGTTTGTACCCTGTTGTGAACAAAAAATACCTGTCCCCCTCGCTCCAGTTCAGATTCAAGGGCATGGATGATAGTTGCTTGATCGTAGGGAAGAAGATAAGTTTGAATGGCGAACCGGTCTTCCGGTGGGGTCTCAATGATGCTGAGATCCCGTACACCCATCAGGGACATGTGAAGCGTCCGGGGTATTGGCGTGGCGGTGAGTGCCAACACATCCACTAAGGCCCTGTATTTCTTTAATGTTTCCTTTTGCTTAACCCCAAATCGCTGCTCCTCATCAATGATTAGAAGTCCCAATTCCCTGAAACTAACGTCCTTTTGCAGTATCCTGTGGGTCCCTATCAACACATCGATCTTTCCAGACCTGACGTTCGCAAGGATTTCCTTCTGGTCTGCCCTGCTCTTAAAACGGCTCAGGACCGAAACGTTCACCTGATAAGGCGCCATCCTTAGTCTAAAGGTCTCATAGTGCTGTTCAGCGAGGACCGTGGTAGGGACCAGGAGTGCGACCTGTTTACCATCCAGGACGGCTTTGAATGCGGCTCTGATGGCCACCTCGGTCTTCCCAAA
Source organism: Deltaproteobacteria bacterium (assembly GCA_020342025.1). The sequence goes on along the minus strand of CP070840.1, from coordinate 3,699,110 downwards.
ACCCACGTCACCACAGATCAGCCTGTCCATGGGTCTATCAGATTCCATATCTGACAAGACATCATCGATGGCTTTAATTTGATCGGACGTCTCTTCGTGCTCAAAAGTGGCTTCGAATTCTCTAAAGTAGTTGTCTGGACGGGAGAAGGCGTATCCTTTGCGGTACCTTCTTAAGGCATAGATCTCAACGAGCTGCCTTGCTATCTCCCTTATGGACTTCTTGGCCTTTTCCTTGGCCAGGTTCCAAGTGCGTCCTCCCAACCGATCCAGTTTAGGGTATCGTTCATCGGCGCCAATATATTTCTGCAAAATAGTAATGCGGTCAGCCGGGACATAAAGTCTATCATTGTGAGCATATTCCACGAGGACAAAATCATTGGCCTTTTTTTCTATCTCCATTTTATAGAGACCGGCATAGCGGCCTATACCATGATCCTGGTGGACAACGAGATCTCCCACATGGATTTGACTAAAGGCCGTGAGACTTATTCGATCCTCTCCCATTGCGGCTGGTGCCTTGGCCCGGGGTCTCTTTGATCCAAAAATCTCGTCCTCGCTAACCACGTACATGCCGAGATCCGCCCAGGCAAAGCCTTTGGGGAGGCGCCCCAAGCAAGTGCTCAGACCATTTCCACCGGATATCTGGTCCCATGTGTCAACGCATTCATCCACATGGACTTCATAGTTGCTGAGAATCTCTTTCAGGCGATTGGCCTGCTGCTCGGTGCGGCAGACAAGGATGACCCTGGAGCCGAGATCCAGCCATTCGGCGATTTTTTCGGCCAGAGGTGCCATAGAGACCCTGCCTCTTCCAGCGACCCTCACATCAAGATCCTCATCTATTGTCCAGATTCCCTTGATATGCAATGACTTGGCCGAAGGCCTCTGTTTCCCAATAGCCAATGCGCTAAAGTCGATACGTTGATAATCCTCAAGGCGTTGATCCAACTCTGTGTCGGATAGGAGGAGCCCGTCGATTTCAGGAAAAGGACTTTCCCGTTCCTCCGCCTCCCGTCGATACCTTTCCGATTCCCCTTGAAACCTCTCAGGGAACCTGGTTCTCTCCTTTTCTATTCTGTGGGGATCCATAAGCGCGAGGAGGCCATTTCGTGGGAAATAGTCAAACAGGGTGTCAAGGCAGGAATAGAAATGATTCAACCAGGCTTCTTGCCCCGGAAATGAGGACATATCCTGGAATCTTCCCGGGAGCCTGCCCATGGATCTGGCCCTGCTCACGTTTTCACTATCCATAATAATCTCATTGGCAGGCAGGAGAACCACCTCCTTCAGTGGTTCCGTTGACCTCTGGGTTAGGGAATCAAAATGGCGTATGGATTCAATGCGGTCGCCCCAGAACTCCAATCGGATAGGCCGGGGGTAGAGCGGTGGGAATAGATCAATAACCCCTCCTCGAACAGAATAATCACCCATCTCCTCCACAAGAGAGGTCCGCAGGTAGCCATTTTTCTGAAGTCTTTGCAATAGATTCTCCCTATCCAGCTCCTCTCCAACCTCCATATATTCAAGGGCATTAATCATAGCGTCTTTGGGTAGAATCCTAATTGTGATGGCCTCAACGGATGTGACGACGAGGGGGTTTCGTTCAGAGGTAAGAGCGTATAGGGCTTGAAGACGACGGGTGATCACATCCCTGTGTGGGCTCAGCCCTGCCAATGGGGATATATCATAGATGGGAAAGTCATAGAGCCTCCTTTCCCCCGGCCCTGCGTGCACGAAGGCTTCCGGCAGAAAGAATTCTAACTCCCTATAAAAACGATTGGCCTCTTTTGCATCTGGTAAGAGAAGGAGGCAGGGCCTATCCGTTTCCAGCAAAAGTTGGGCGATGAAAAAGACTCTGGCCGCCCCGGATATTCCGGTGACCGATAGGTCTTTGACCCCTCCTTCGATCCATCTCTTCAAGTCAACAAGATATTGGTTTCTTAGATGCATATTGTCGTCAGTGGCCCTCACCAAAAGCGTTCGGCCGTCTTCTCCTCCGAGCCCTCGACCAGGGCCCTATAGAAGACGTTTTCCGTGAGCCGTTCGGTCCCGATCATGCCGTTAATTTTCCCCCTGCGAAAGGGGGAGAGTGGGGCAACTCGTCTCCCCTATGTGAATTGTATCTACTAAGGAAGAATATCTGAATAGAAAAACCATGGCAAGGCGGAAGCTGAGGAGCACTTTTCGGATGGGCATGTATCATGTGGTGTCCTTTACAGTAACTGCCGATGGCGCAAGAGAATTTTAAGAAATGAGACAAATCTTTGCTTGGTTTTTTAAACAAATAGACAGGCTGGCAAACTCTTGTTAGAGTTTGATCAAAAAGTATGGTAATAATAAGACGGCCTGCAGGGATTAACCAACGCCTTATGGAACGGGAGGATCTCTCATGGTACGCATTCTTGTCATAGAGGATGAGGCTCAAATGCGAAAACTACTCCGGCAGGTTTTGGAGGATGCTGGATACGAGGTGGAGGAAGCCTCCGATGGTCTAGAAGGGACAAGACTTTATCGGGAAAATCCAGCCGACCTGATCATCACCGATATGATCATGCCAAAGAAAGAGGGCATGGAAACCATCTTGGATATCAAGTTGGAGTTTCCGGATGTGAAGATCATCGCCATTTCCGGAGGCGGTCGTATCGGACCAGAACCTTACCTGCAGATAGCGGAAGGGTTTGGTGCGGAGCGGGTGTTCATGAAACCCTTCGATATAAAAGAACTCTTAACGGCCGTTAAGGAAATAATGGGATAGGTTAGGGTGTTTTTAGGGGGATAATGGGCCATCATGACAGCTTCAAAGGCCCAGCAACTTTTTATCAGGCCCTCATTGGAGATTTATTCCGTCAACAGGGATACCTCCAAAGTCTTTGACTTCAATTATGAAACAGGAAATAGACGGAATTTGGGGGGTCTCTACCCTGCTAACCCCGTAACCCATTTGCGGATTAAATAAGCGCTTTTAGTAACGAATTACCCGTAAAAATAGATTCCATAATCCGTTGTCTCACCGAGTAGGGCGTCAATTTTCTCCTGGATCTGAGCTCTCTCCTTACTTAATGCCCAGGCCTTCCAGACCTCCTCAGACTGCCAGGTGCTTATAACAAGATAGTCCTCTGGATCACCCACATTCCTTAATGTTTCACCGGAAATATAGCCGGGTTGAGCTGTAGCCTTGGACCTCATTTCTATCAGGAGAGGCAAAAGCCCAGGTTCCCTCTCTTTTGGCACCCTCCTTCTAATGATGATTTTCACCGCCATTTTTCCCCTCCTTTTTCCTAATCTTATTTTCTAGGCCCCTCCGCCCACAGGTAAGTATACACGAAGAAAGTCATTAAGGTCACTTCTCCTGGAGCTGCTGAGGAATGAATAACTTGGCGTCAAGAAACCTGACTGGAGGCATTCTCATCATTTATCACATAAATTGGAGGCATTGTAAACGCCATATTGTCCTGTCAACCAAGAGGCTTACTCCTCATCCGAAGATGCTGTTGAGGCTATCGGAAAACGCCCATGTGCTGCGTTACCCTCATCCCCCGCCCTGTTAAATTCTCGCTACGCGAGACGGCGAAGCCGATTTAACAGGGCGAGTCACCGCGGCGTACTTCTATGTACGCCTCATTCCTCGGGATTTGTCCGCGCTTCGCTAGGACTCCCCACCCTGCGGGCGGGTCCCCAGTTTCGGAAGCCTTGCATCTGGACATTTTCCATCAGCTTCTCAGAAGCCGATTTTTCGACAGTCTCTGTTGCTAAGGTGTTCTGTTTCCGTTATGAATAAGCAGGTCCGATGACCGGTTTTTTCAGTAATCTTCAGGGCCATAGGAGCTGGGAACCGTGTCTTTTGCGGTATTCCTAAATTCTGTTTATGGGTCTTCTCACAAGAACAAAAAATAGAGTCGCAGGTGGCGAGATGAAAGCAAGAAATAAAGAGGGAACAGGGTTTGAAAAAATCAGTTTGGCAGGGCTTTACCTGCGCAATTTGGGTGCGAATCTGTTGGGATTTATGATCATTATCGTGCTCAATCTCTTCACGCCCCTTGAGTTTTTCAGGCTGTTTAGGACCCTTCTTTTTCTGGAAGGCTACTGGAAGGTGTTTTTCCTTTTTTTCCCTTTCGTCTTTTGCCTGCTTATCCTGCTGCAGTATCGCGTCCAAAGCCCTATCGAGAGGGCCAGGGTCCTGATGCGTGCAGGAGAGGGCGTTTCCGATAATCTGGCAAAAAAGGCGCAGCAGAGACTCTTGAACCTGCCTTTTGTCATAGTGGGGGTGAATCTGGCAGCCTGGATCATTTTGCCTGCTTTGGTCGCCGCTTCATTTTACCTTTTCATGGAGGCCTCCCTCAGGACCTGCCTGTTCCTCTATTTCAGGACATTCATGATTGGCCTGATCGCTTCGGGCCTTTCATTCTTTCTGGTGGAGGGCTTTTCGAGAAAGACCTTGATTCCATTGTTTTTCCCAAAAGGTGGACTGGCCGCTGTTCCTCGCACTATAAAGATCCCTATTCTGAGAAGAATAAGGGTGTTGTATGGGGCAGGGACCCTCAATCCCATGATCATTCTGGTGGGGACTCTTTTTTTTGCAGCCTGGGAGGCCAAGGGGGCCCAAATCCACCCTGAAAATTTCCTCAGCGAGATCCTCCTGTTTACGCTTATTCTCTGCACCATTTTTGTGGTTATCGCACTGAGATTGAATTTCCTTGTTCAAGGATCCATTCAGAAACCCATAGAAGAGATGCTCGGCATCATAGAAAGCGTGAAGGGGGGTGATTTCAGCCAAAGGGTGCGCGTTCTCTCAAATGATGAAATCGGCGTCCTTGGGGATGCGGGAAATGCGATGATCTCAGGATTGGCAGAAAGGGAGAGGATCAGGGATACATTTGGAAAGTATGTGACGCCTGAGATAAGGGACGAGATACTTGCGGGACGGATCCCCTTGGATGGCGAAAGAAGGTTGGCCACACTGCTCTTTGCAGACCTTCGCGGCTTCACCCGCTACGTGGAAGAGAACGCTCCTGAAGAGGTGATCAAAAGCATGAGAGCGTATTTTACCGCCATGCAGAAAGCTATTCGTATGCACCAGGGGCTGGTGCTCCAGTATGTGGGAGATGAGATAGAGGCGGTTTTTGGAGTACCTTTAGGTTATGCCGACCATGCGGATAAAGGGGTGCTCGCAGCCCTTGAGATGAGAAAAAGGTTGGAAGAACTCAATATCGGCCGGATGGAGCAAGGAAAAACCCCATTCAGCCACGGCATAGGCATCCATACAGGGATGGTGTTGGCCGGCAATACGGGCAGTGATGACCGCCTCTCCTATGCGCTCATCGGTGACACGGTCAATCTGGCCGCGAGAATAGAGCAACTGACAAAAGCATTCCATTGCGATATATTGGTCAGCGAGGAGACAGCAAAGAGCCTCAGGAATGCCTTTCAGATGCAAGCTGAGACACCCCAGAAGGTTAAAGGGTATTCCAGGCCTCTCACTGTATACAGAGTTCTGGACCCACTTATAGAGGATTAGAGATGGGGTAGTCAGAACATCCGTAATCGATCAGGAGAATGGTCTCCCCAATCCGGGTAAGATATTTCCTTAAATGCGATCGTCAATGGGTGAGCGGGGCCATGAGCTGCTGAGTTTAAAGATGTGTGCTAAAGACAACCCAAAACGAAACAACGACCGGGCACATGGAAGATTACATAAAAATCGCGATCCTGGAAAATGAGATTGAAGCGGGTCTGTTGGATTCCATACTCACGGAACGAGACGTCCCTCATCGCATGCGGTCCTATTATGATACGGCCTATAACGGTCTGTTCCAGACCCAAAAAGGGTGGGGCTATGTGAGTGCGCCAGAAGGGTACAAGGAAGAGATCATGGAGATCCTCACGGATTTGAGAAAGGAAGCCCACAACTTTGAAGAATAGTCTCTAGACGCTTCAGCGGAAAATGGACTCAAGCAAAGTTCCAAAACGGCATTCCTTGTGGTAATATGAGAACAAGAGCCATGAATGGTTTCAAGCATTCACAGGTCTCCGGGAGTATGAGGTGCGGATAATTTTCTTTGCAGGCACGGGCGGCGTGGGCAAGACCAGTGTGGCCGCTGCCACAGGAATAAGGGCAGCGGAAATGGGGCAGAAGACGATCATCATGTCTTTGGATGTGGCCCACAGCCTGTCAGATATTTTCGATCTTGATAAGGATCTCCTGGATCAAAACAAGGGTAAACCCTTTGAGGTCAAAAGAAACCTCTGGATCCAGGAGCTGGACATATCTGAAGAGATGGAAAAGAACTGGGGAGACATCCATCGATACCTTTCAACCCTCTTCAATACGACCGGGCTAGATTCAATCTTGGCCGAGGAATTGGCTATTTTGCCTGGGATGGAAGAGATAAGCCTCCTTCTTTACATCAACAGTTATGCTCGGAAGAAAAAGTATGAGGTCATCATCCTTGATTGTGCGCCCACTGGGGAGTCCCTCAGATTCATCAGCATTCCCACGACCCTAGAGTGGTATATGAAAAAGCTATTCAAGCTGGAGAAGACCATCGTCAAAGTGGCTCGTCCGGTGGCCAAAAAGGTATATAATCTTCCCTTACCCGGCGATGACTATTTCGATGCTATTGAGTACCTGTTTGAGCGTTTGAGGGGGGTGGATGAACTCCTCGTTGACCCGGAGATAACCTCTGTTCGCCTTGTGACCAATCCGGAGAAAATTGTTTTAAAAGAGACCCAGAGGGCCTTCATGTATTTTTACCTCTACAGGATGAATATTGATGGCATTATAGTGAATCGTATTCTACCCGATGACGTTGAAGATGCATACTTTGAGGATTGGAGGGAAAGCCAGAAGAGGCATTTGGAAAATGTTGAGGAATTTTTCAGTCCCGTTCCCACCTTTCATGTAAAGCTCTTCAAAGATGAAATATTTGGCTATGAGAGCTTAAAGGACTTTGCCGAACAGATTTATGGGGAACGGAATCCCCTGGAGCGGTTTTTCGAAGGAGAGGCTTACAGCCTGACCAAGGAGGATGGGGAGTACCGCCTGATGATGAAACTTCCCTTTATCATGAAGCAGGATGTGGAACTGAACAAGGTCTCCGACGAATTGATCGTGCGCGTGGGCAGTTTCAAAAGGCATCTGTTGCTTCCCAGATATGTGGCTGCGTCAAAAGAGGTGAAGGCCAGGCTAGAAGGTGAGTACTTGTATATCCATTTTAAAGGAGAGGAACATGGCAAAAGAGAGGCATAAAGAGGAGATGATGGTTTGCCCTGTGGGCAAGTTCTTCTGGGATATGCAGAAAGGCTCCCGGAAAAAGTCCAAATTTTTTGATCATCTGGACCAGTCGCGCGTGGAATTTCTAAAGGCGATCAGATCGCTGGTTGATGAGAGAATAGCGGATATTGAGAAGAAGGGTGCTGCCAGGTCCAAGAGGGCGACCAAGATCAAGGTGGAGTAAAGCCCCTCGGGTTTATCGCGCCATAGCTCGTGAGAGCGACGGCGGATGAAGCTCCTTATCGTCCCGGATGACGCGGTGGATCTAAACCTGACCCAGCTCGAGTTTCTAAGGCCAGAAACCAGAGGGTCCCATTTGACCCCCTGAGGAGAGAAAGCCACATGAGGACGGCGCCTCGTCCCTTTTGGCAGAGAGGGTGTGGTGTAAGCAAGGAAAGTGTAAACAGTCGTTGCGCATTACATGTTAAGGAAGCTGCCCAGATGTAAGGGTTTTTGCCCGATCTCGCGTTTGTGGGATCGGGCAAAAATTTTGTCTGTGATCGTTGGGTCTGAACCAGGGCCTGTTGAGCAAACCTATTGACGAGGTATTGCGGCCTCTGATAGAAGAGCTTAAAAGCAGAATAAAGGAGAGACGGGACCCTTTTGGAATTTGCAACCCTAAAAGGTTTTAAAGACATCCTGCCTGCAGAGGTGAACACCTGGCAGCGGCTGGAATCGGAGTCCAGAAAGGTTTTCCGGTGTTTTGGATTTCATGAGATCAAACCGCCTATCCTGGAAAGAACGGCGCTATTCAGTCGGAGCATCGGACAGGATACGGATATTGTGGCCAAGGAAATGTACTCCTTCA
>CP070840.1:3672251-3690932 GCA_020342025.1 Deltaproteobacteria bacterium | reverse complement strand
TAGAAATAGGATCAAACCCTGACTGGATGTGCAGGAAGGAAGACTGACCAAGGGTATAAAGTTCAAGGGAAAAGTGGACATAGTCGATCACGTGGAAAAGGCCGATTTCTATTATAAGGAGGGGGCAGATGAAATCGTTTTCTATGATATCACGGCTTCCTATGAGAAACGGGATATTATGATCGAGACGGTTCGACGAGTGGCGGCAAAGATCTTTATCCCGTTTTCTGTGGGGGGTGGTATCAGACCGGTGGAGGATATGCGCCAGGTTCTCCTGGCCGGTGCAGAAAAGGTGAGCGTCAATTCTTCAGCCATCAGGAATCCGAGCATAATTTCCGAGGGAGCAGAGGCCTTTGGCAGTCAGTGCGTCGTTCTCGGTATGGATGTGAAGCGGGTGACACCCTCAGAAAAGATCCCCACCGGATATGAGATGGTGATTGATGGTGGGAGAACGCCCATGGGAATGGATGCCCTGGCTTGGGCTCAGAAGGCAGAGAGCCTGGGGGCTGGTGAAATCTGCCTCAACTCCATTGACGCTGACGGTACCAAAGAGGGTTACGAATTGGCGCTGAACAAGTTAATCGCCTCCAATGTGACCATACCTGTAATCGCCTCTGGGGGGGCTGGCGTACCTGAGCATCTGGTTGAGGTGCTGACACGAGGTCACGCCGATGCGGCCCTCATCGCCTCCATGACCCACTATGGGACCTACACGATCAGGGAAATTAAATCATACCTCAATAATAAAGGTATCAAGACTCGCATGACCTGGTAACGAGGCTGTCGGAAAACGCCATCTGCCATTCGGCAAGCTCATGGCCCTGAGCAAAGTCGAAGGGCCGCGTTATCCTCATCCCTCATCACTGCGGCGTATGAAATTCCATGGCCAAAGGCGTAAGGCTCGGGGCTCAGGGATAAAAGATAATGAATGTACGCTTCGTTTTTCCCTTGTGCCTTTTGCCCTGCGCCCTGTGCCTGATTCTTACGCCTCATTCCTCGGGATTTGTCCGCGCTTCGCTTGGACTCCCCACCCTGCGGGCGGGTCCCCAGTTTCGGAAGCCTTGCGCATGGACCTTTTCCATCAGCCTCTCAGAAGTCGGTTTTTCGACAGTCTCTATTTGACATTGCTCAGCAATGGTTGCGATAACTGGATTAAGAGAATAAACATACCGCCCATAATCAAGAGCGAAACAAAGGCCTTCATAGCACTGATAGTGCCCACTTTGACCATCCCCAGACCGATCAGATAAAACTTCCAGATACCCACTGGCCACGACAACCCTGGAACCCAGGCAGCCAAAAGTGTGACTTGGGCATAGGCCGTGATCCGAAAAAGGGATTGATAAGTAAATACATCCTTACAAAGGAAAAATGTCACGAGATACAAAATAAATGCGGTGACAAAAGCCATCAGCATGCCATTGAGGAGAAATATGACCAAGAAAATAGCCTTCTTTTGCGGGATAAACAGAATTGCCATTATGCTGGCAAAGGCACTACAAAAAAGCAGGAAAACCAGGGATGAGGTGTGAATCTTTCTCTGAGAGAGGTCTTCAAAAAACCGCCCCGGATGAAGCACCAGTGCCCTCAAGACGCCCAAGAAGTTACTAATAGTGCCAGATTTCATTACATTTTCCTCGCTTTTGACCACTGTGTCTATCAAATGCTTTTAAGTGTCTCGGTTCCTACCCGTCTCCAGGAATTAAAGTTCCATCGCATATTCTTTACTTAGAATGGGGCCAAACCTGCCCATCCCATCCATTTCCAGTAGGTCACCGCCATCAACAAGAGGCCTGCCATATTCGTGAACCAAAGAATGATTCCTACTCTTAGAAAGTCCTTTGCTGCCAAGTAACCGCTTGAGTACACTATGGCGTTTGGCGGTGTGCCGATGACCAGGCAGTATGCGAAAGACGAGGCGATGGCCGTTCCCATGGCCACGAAGGGAACCATGGATGTCCCGGGATGGACAATGCCGGCCATGGCCAGTGTGACAGGGCCTACGGCCGCGCAGGCTGGCCCGTCTGCCATAAGTTGTGTCATCAACCCCATAATAACATTTCCCGACATGAGAAGACCCATTCCCCTGTCTAAGCCGAGAGGGGAGGATACCTCTAGCAGGGTGCGGGCGATCCAGTAGGCGCCACCTGTCTGGACAAGGACATGACCGAAGATGATGGCCCCTGCATAGAGCCAGACCACGCCCCAATCAACTCTTGTCTGATAATCCCGCCAGTTCACCACACCGGCAAAGACATAGGCAATGGCCCCCATGACGGCGAAAACCCCTATACCGAAGCGGATTCCCGTCAACTGATAGATGAGGTTCTTCTCTGTGATCCAGCAGAAGAGCATCAGAGCAAAGATGGTGATCGAGGCGATTTGCTGACGGCTCCATTTCCCCCCCACCCTCTCTATTTCTTCCCTTACAACCGTCAATGCGCCGGACAGGTTCCTGCTGGAGGGTTTAAAACGCAAGTTTAGCATGAACCAGGTAACAGGTATCAGAAACACAAGAAATGGAACGCAATACATGGCCCATTGCCCAAAACCCATGGAGATTCCGAACATCTGCTCTGTGTAGCTCATCATGATGATATTTCGGGCCGCACCTGAAGGGGCCAGCGAGCCCCCAAGGTTGGCTGCCATGGCAATGGTAATCATGAGCATCTTGGCCAGTTCAGGATCTTCCTCACCCGTTGCTGCGGTGGTAGCGGTGTAAAGCAGAATCCCGATGGGTAGAAACATGGCCGCCAGGGCATGGTCCGACATGAACATGGTCAAAGGGGCTATCACCACGACGATGACCAGTGTCACCCACTTTACATCCGGGTTTTTCAGCCTCCCGAACATCATCATGGCGATCCGTTTATCCACACCCGTCTTCACGAATGCCGTGGCAAACATCAGGCTGCCCATGATAAACCACGTGGCATCAGACCAGTAGAGCCCCGCGACCGTATGTCTATCCACGATGCCTGTACACATGGCAATGATGCCAACGCAAAACGCCACCATGGGCAGGGGCATGGCTTCTGTCATAAAACACAGGACCACGAAAAGGACGATCCCCACAGCCGCTTTCACTTGGAATCCTGCCTTGAGCGCCTTTGCTCTCTCATCCTCCTTCAAACTGTCTAGCGACAGCTTCTCCGTCCTCAATTTATGCCCCTGTTCCATGACACTATTGAACTGCTCTGCCCGGAGCGACTTTGTAAACGCCCTCACCTTCTCCAGGTGTGCCCCGCTGGTTGGGATATCGTTTTCTTTACACCACTTGTCATTTCTTTTCAGGAAAGCGGCGTGTCCAAATGAGGACTGCTGCAAACTCGCCTCCATCATCCTGACCATCTGGATCTGCCACTGCGATAGCTCACCTCTCTTGTTATTAAAAAGTTCCTTTGCAAAAAACTCCTGAACATATTTGGGGCCGTACGCATATTCTACTCCCACATCCAGCATGCTTTTGGGCGTCGGCATGATGAGCAAGAGGATGAGCAATCCTAAGGGTATGATAAATACTTTCCAGTTGATATACCTGTCATACCCTGAAGCCCTTTTCTTTTGGTCTACCATAGTTCCCTCCTTTTTCCGGGAAACAGATTTGAGCACGTGGGAATTGCAGTTGATTACGCGGAGACGCTGCTGTCAGCCAAACTAGCCGCTCAGGAGCTTTAAAAGGCCATAAAAAAAGAACATGGCCATTGTGGCATAGAAAAAAAAGGTGCGCTCTGATTCCTTAGTGTACCTGAAGCCGCGCTTCTTATGATTCTGCTTATCTTGGTTCATGACCATCCCTTTCAAGACCATTGAAGTCCGTATTTCCTCCTACTCGGTTTCTCTGAGGATTTCTCTCGGTGTCTTCATGAAGGTGCGGGTCTGGGCTACACGGATCTTCTCCTCGAGCCTTTGCCTTTTCTCGAAGGCTTCCCGCGCCCTCTCTACCAGGTCATTGATATCCGTCGGTTTCATTAGATAATCGGTCGCTCCGGATTTCAGACCCTCCACCGCAGACTCCACCGTGGCGTGCCCGGTTAACATGATGACTTCCACCAAAGGAAACTGCCTTTTGATCGCCTTCAAGGTCTCAATGCCATCCATATTTGGCATTTTCACATCCAGAATGACCACGTGGATATTGTGGGACCTCAATTTTTCCAGAGCCTCGGCACCACTTATTGCGGTGAGGGCCTCAATCCCTTTTTTCGAAAGTAGTTTTTGGGTGGTGGCAAGAAACCTCTCCTCGTCATCCACCAACATCATTTTCATTTCCTCCATATTTTGACCTCCTGTTTATAAATGGGTTTAGCCACCTTTAACCCAAACCGATCTCTTCACCTAATGGGCTAGTTAAAGGGGCATTCTGGCATACCTCGCCAAGTTCCCCTATTTTCTGGAAACCGGCAGACGAATGACGAAGGAAGTCCCTTTGCCTTTCTCACTGCTGACCTCCATCACACCCTCCATATTGTCGATAATGCCGTAACAGATGGAAAGACCCAGGCCCGTTCCTTTCCCCACAGGCTTGGTCGTAAAGAAGGGGCTAAAGATCTTCTCCATATTTTTAGGACTGATCCCACAGCCATTGTCCTTGACCAAAATTTCCACCTTTCCGGTCTCCGTGGGCATGGCCTGAACAGCGATCTCGCCCCCCTTCGCCCCATGTTTTTCCAGGATAGCCTGAATGGCATTGTTGAAGAGGTTGAGCAATACTTGCTGGAGCTGAGCGGGATCCGCATGAATCGGGGACATGTTTGGGGAGATGTCGAGCTTGATGGAGATGCCGTGGACGCTAGCCTTTTTTTCGACCATGGAGATCACCTCCGGGATGAAGCTCCGAAGGTCCACATCTTTTGTTATGGGTTCCCCGTACCTTCCAAACTTCAGGATCGCCTGGGTGATCTGCGCGCAACGGTCTATCTGCTTCTCTATCTGGTCCAACGAATCCTCCACCTCAGTAAGGTCTTCTGATGCTCTTAGTTTACCTTTTTCTTTTAGATCCGATACGATGGAGTCAATAAGGGAGTGCTCAGATTTCATAATCTGAAGGGGGTTATTGATCTCGTGGGCAAAACCGGCCGCCATCTCACCCAACTCAGCCAAACGGCCCGCCCTGATGAGCTGTTCACTTAGGCGCTCCTTCTCCACGTCCATTTCCTCCATGCGTCGGACAATGCGATCGGTTAAATAAAAAGCGACCCCCGTGATGGCTGCCCCACCGATGACAATAATCAAGATGATCAGATAAGTGGCTGAACGAAGTGCCCTAAAGGCGTCCGCCTTTTCCAGTCTGACCACCAGCAACCAATCTTTCTCCTTCATCCAAGTCGTGGCATATAAATGTTCTTCCTCCCTCACATCTTTATGAATAAAAGTCTTGATCCCTTCGTGAGGGGTTGAATAGGCGTCGCTTTCTTGGTCTTTATCCATAAGGCTGCCACCGGAGCGGCGCTCTGTTTGAAAGATACCCCCCTTGTTCAGGATATATGCTTCACCCGTCTTGCCGATGCGAACCTTCTTGACCAGCTCATTAAACATGTGGGTATCAATGGTTGCCCGAAGAACCCACATTGAGTCGGCTTCTTCCTTTTTCAGGGCTATGATGAAATGGGGGATCCTGCGAAAGCCGAGAAAGATATCGCTGATATAGTATCCCTTTTTCATAACTTCCTTGAACCAGTCTTCTTTTCCGTAGTCCCTCCCCACCAGTCTGTAGGGTCCCTGGTAGGCCACATGAATCCCCCCCTCATCGAAAACCCCAAGATCAACAAAGGCCTGAGACTCTTTCTGTAGGCGCGTGAAGATGTCATAGAGTCTCTGGGATTCTGTTATTTCTTGGTATTTATAAGAGGAGAGGACAAATTCAAGATCGGCTCTGCGCTCCCGAAGAAAAGACTCAATCATCTGACGGTGATCTCCCACAATCCTCTGCAAGCTGGCAATCGTGTTGGACTCAAGGGAAGTGGTGAAGTAGTAATATCCAATGCCCAAAATAAAAATAAACGGGATCACCGGTACAAGAATCATGCAGGCCAGGATGAGTCGCCTCAGGGCTTTATAACGGGTCTGTTTCATGGCAGCCACCTCACGCTTCATGGATGATAAGACGCACGCAGACTTATTTTATCTCCACCGCTTCGAAGACCGTTATCCACAACTGAGTGAATTTAGAGAATTAGGGGGCAAACTCTGTGCCAAATGCCACAAGGATTTTGGCCTTTATAACCTCCCAGAAACACTCGGTTTATCCGAACGATAGGTTTTTTGTGACGGGATGTGAGCTATGGCGTGTCGGTATTTTTTACAGATTGTAAAGAGAGATGTGTCTTTGGTGGATTCACGAGGCTATAGGTTGAAGGAGAGATATCCCCCTGGCATCCCATAGCCTCATATCACTGATCTGCCATTGAGGGCTTACTTTCCTTCCTCCTTTTCCTGTTCAAACACCCTTCCAGGAAACCGCAGCAACTCTTTGATCTTGGCCTTTCGAATCTTTTGCTCGTGGCTGTCCTTTTTTTCAAAGGCCTCAGCCATCTTCGTCAAAAGATCTTCCAGTTTAATGGGCTTTAGTAGATAATCGAAAGCACCCAGCTTCATCCCTTCGATGCTGGTCTCTACGGATGCATGCCCTGTAAGGAGGATCACCTCGACAAGGGGTTGAATCCTCTTGATCTCCCTCAAACATTCGATACCGTCCATACCGCCAGGCATCTTAATATCCAGGATGACCACATCAAAGAGCTTCTTTTTCATCTCCTCAAGCGCTTCTTCACCGCTCAGAACACCGATTGACTCTATATTCCTCTTATTCAAGCGGTTGACCAGTGTCTCTAAGAAAGGTTTCTCGTCGTCTACGACCAAAACTCTGAAAGAATCCATCAGCGCCTCCTTAAACTTTGGGTGTCACCCCGATTGGAATATATGTATGTTGGAACGTACGAGCCACTGACACCACGTTTATATAACTACATATCTTTGAATTGAAGTCCCCTGAACTTCCCGTCGAGGCGGGACAGGAAATCTTCAAAATGTAATACTCTCTTCGTTAACTATTGTAATTCGCTCGTTAACCCAGCAGTGCCGAACTCAATTCCTATCGAACCGTGTGCAGGGCGGGGAATGCACCCGCTGTGCATTTTCAAGAAACATCAAGTTATTTCTTTTCTGGAACCACAATAGGAATTAGTGCTGTGAATGTGGTGCCTTCGCCTGCTTTGCTTTTGAAACTTAGGCTGCCTCCCAGCTTTTCTATGATATTGTAACTGATCCACAGGCCAAGCCCTGTTCCCTTTCCTGTCCTATTTGTGGTGAAAAAGGGATCAAAAATTCTCTTCTGTTTCTCTTCAGGGATACCAGGACCGTTATCTTGTACCTCGACGGCAATTTTTGAATTGATCCGTCGGCTTCTAACCTCTATTAACCCATCCTTCTCTATGGCGTCGATGGCGTTGGATATGAGGTTCAAAAAGACCTGCTGGAGTTCAGATTGTTGGCTGGCGATTACAGGAAGATCGGGTGCCAAGCCTGTCTGAATATTAATGTTGTTAATGCGGGCATAATTTTCCAGGAGATCAATGGTTTGATTTATGGTTTCATTGATGTCCACATCCTCCAAACGCGGCTCCATTCTCCGGGCATAGCCTAACATACTGTGGACAACCTTTCGAGCGCGTTCCACTTGGTCCTCTATGCTTTTAATCGATTCTATGTATTCTTCCAAATTCTTGGTTTTCGTAAATTCTTCTTCGGCAAGTAGATCTTCCATCCATCCTGTCTTCTGGAGAATGGTCGCCAGGGGATTGTTGATCTCATGGGCGACGCCTGCTGCCATCTTGCCCAATGCCGCCAGCTTGTCCGACTGAACGAGCTGTGCGTTGAGTTCATTCATCCTTGTATCCACCTCCCTCAAACGGTTAATGGAGGAACGCGTGGTGAAAACGGTTGTCAGAATGATAGCCAAAATTCCGCCAATAACAATGGCTATCTGCACCTTTCGCGTCGCAAACAGCCCCGCCATCTCTTCGGCGGCCTCCTGGCTAATAATCAAGAGCCATGCCTCGTTCTTCAGCCAGCTCCCTGCATAGATGAGTTTTCCTCCGCGCCCACTCTTCTGCTCGATAACGGTCGTCCCACCACCGAACAGGGTAGGATCCAAATCCGACGCCCAGAGGATCTCGCCATGGAATCGTGGACGCGTCTGATAGCGCCCCTCTCTGTTAATGATATAGGCGTCACCGGTTTTTCCCACCTTGGCTGCACGCACAATGCCCCCAAAGATATCTGGATCGACGGTGGCCCTCAGTATCCAGCTATGTCGATCTTCCTGGCGACGAACGGCAATAATGAAATGGGGTATCCGCCTGAATCCCAGATAGACATCACTGATGTAGATCCCCTTGCTCATGACTTCTCCAAACCAGGGCTCCTGATAGTAGCTGAGGCCCTTAAGTTCATAGGGTCCCACATAGGCCAAATGAAGACCTGCGTTGTCAATCACACCCAAGTCCACAAAAGCACCGGCCCGGAGGTTCATGACCTCGAATACCTTTGAGAGATTCTTCTCCTGAATCATGTATTGGAAAGTATGGGTATCGGCCATGGCAGAAAGAATGGCCGTACGTTCCTTCAAAAAAAGATCCACAGCCTCTGCTTGTGCCGTGGCCCGGTATCTTATCTGTTCTTCAATTTTCTCCTCATACATCCGAAAAAATTGGTAATAAATCGTCGCACCAAGGATTATAAGTGGCGCAAAAGAGACCAGCAAGGTAATGAGAATCATCTTTTTCTGAAATTCCGCGTATTTCATGCAGACGCGCCTCTCCCTTCCACTTTTGTAACAGAGCTTTGCTTTAAGAGGGCCAGGCCAGGAATCGCCAGTAGCCCAGAATGGCCCAGAACCAGAGGACCAGCCATGCCAAGATGGTCACAGGAAGACCATACTTCACAAAATCAAAAACGTCCAACAACCTTTCTCCGGTCTCCGGGTCCCTGCCCATGCCAAAGGCAATCGCATTATTGGGGGTACCAACCACCAGAAAGTTGGCAAAGGAAGAAGAAAAGGCACAGGCAAGGCCCAGTTTCCATACATGAACATCCGCTAAGGTGGCCATGGGCAGGACTATGGGGCCCAGGGCAGCGACCGTTGCGCCGTCACTCATAAAGTTGGTCATGGTGCCCGTCAGCAGGCTGACCCCCACAGCCAGCATGTCCCCTTTCGCCATAAAATCCGGCAAAACATTTACAAATGCACTGGCCAGCCAAAGGGCGCCGCCGGTGAATTTCAGGCCCACACCCATGGCGCAGGCCGCAGCATAGAGGCCCACCACATCCAGGGCCACGCCCTCCTGGATGTCATCCCAGGTGATAATTCGACACAAAAACATGGCCATTACGGCATACAGAGTCGGCCCCCCCAAGCCTGAATGTTCCCCCAAAATGATCCAGGCGGCCACCAAAACCACCAGGATAACCGCCATCATGGCCTCTTTACCTCCGAACTTGGGCATCCTGGCCACTTCCGCCTTGATGACCTCGCTCGGGTTGATGTCCTTAACCTGGAACTTGGGTTTTAACCGAATATACATATAGGCCCCGATCACCACACCCATAAGGGGGACAAAGGGCATGCCGTATTTCATCCATTCCAAGAAGCTGATTGTTTGCCCATATCCCATCAGGTAGCCGACCATGATGGCATTTCTACCCCCTGCCGCAGGAGAACCCGGGCCCCCATGGTTTGCAGCAAAACAGATACCCAGTAAAAGGAAGACAGCCAGTGCCCTATCCTTCTCTACCCCGTACATCCTGCAGGTCACCTTGTAGATGCCCATAAGGACGGGAATGAGAAGGGCCACCAGGGCATGCTCTGACAGGAAGCTTGCGGCCATACTAAGAAGAGGGAGAAAGATGAAGGCAAAGGCCTTGGCATTCTTGATGCGGCTCAGGAGGATCAATCCGATCCGTTTATCTAATCCTGTCTTGCCCACCCCAACAGCCACTGCCAGGATACCGAAGATAAAAAAGACGGCATCCTGCATATAGGCCTTTGAGATTTCTTCAATGGGAAGGATACTGAATAGATAGAGCATCACCCCCACCAGAATGTCCGTGCCACCCAGGGGTAGCGATTCCGTCCCCCAAAAGAAAACGGCCAAACCAAAGATAGCGAGCATGACCTTCGCCAACTGGGCCGCTTCTCTGTTCGAAAGGAGGGGATTATGGCCGGGTCCTTTCTTTCCTTCAAAGGCCGCAGGACGAAGTTTCTTGTTCACTGTGTCGGTGATGGTCTTGGTCCCCGACGCCAGCTTATAGCCGGCAGGATTTTCCTTACTCACCAGATTGATCAGGCTCTGCGGAGGGGGAACAACCACCAGTGCGGTAAAGACCATTGCAGCGATTAATAGCAACTTGGGTTTATAGCCTGGTCTGCTTGCCCATATGCTCGACGAAGCGTGGCTTTCAACTGTCGGATGGTGTACCATTCTTTCCTCCTTCATATCAGAACTTTCTTTTGTGGGAACACATAGAATTTTGCGGCGCTACCACATAAATGAAATCTCCCCCGAACTCAATCACTTTCAAAATAATCGCTCAACACAGCGCATGATCCTTCGCTTTCTCGAGGTCTCTCTGGAAACTAGAGTCAACTTAAAACCAAGGTGTTCCCCGAAATTCTAAGCAATCCATGTGCCCAAGCTGGCTTTGGGAAAATATTGGCTAACCACTCAAATATAGGAAGGATTTTTCGGCAGTCTGCGGTCTTGTGTCCCACCCAGAGGGGGATCTTGTGTCAGTATCTTTTACAGGTTGTAAAGGTTGGATATGCCTTCGTTTTAGGGCAATGATCATGGATCACCCTGAACGGCAAGCATATATTTTCAGCTTTTGAAAAATCTGCCTTTCGCCAAAAAGCCGGACCTATTCATGTCGCAGCGCTTCCCTGATTTTGGCCCGTCGTATCTTTTGCTCGTGCTCATCCTTTTTTTCAAAGGCGTGCTGCAACTTGGTGAGGAGGTCTTCCAATGACACGGGCTTTAGAAGGTAATCAAATGCGCCCAATTTCATGCCTTCAATACTGGTCTCCACGGACCCGTGTCCGGTAAGCAGAATAACCTCAGCAATCGGTTGAATCTTTTTCATTTCCCTTAAACATTCAATACCGTCCATTCCGCCGGGCATCTTGATATCCAGGATGACCACATCAAATGGCCTTTTATTCATCAGTTCCAAGGCTTCTTCACCACTCAGAACGCCCGTTATATCTATTTTCCTCTTTTTTAGCCGATTCACCATAGTTTCTACAAAATCTTCCTCGTCATCCACTATCAAAACACTAAAAAATTCCATACTGCCTCCTCTACGAATGCATAAAGCCTAAAGAAAGTAAGGATTTTGATTTTTGGGTTTTGCCTCTAAGTTGCCTTCACCTTGCTCCTTGCATTCAGGGCTCTCCTGGTCCCCAGGAAATGAGCAGGTGCCTATTTTTTTTCCGGGAGCACTATCGGAATCTGGACAGTGAACGTGGAGCCTTCCCCCACTTCACTTTTCAAAGTGATGCTTCCTCCCATTTGTTCGATAATGTCGTAGCTGACCCAGAGTCCGAGTCCTGTGCCCTTTCCGGTGGCCTTGGTGGTGTAAAAGGGATCAAAAACCTTTTTCTGCTGTTCTTCAGTCATCCCTGAGCCATTGTCTTTTATCCTGACGAGGATCTGTGCGGCCTTTTTTTGGCTTGTTACTTCAACTATCCCGTCATTCCCTATGGCGTCAATGGCGTTGGATATCAGATTCAAGAATACTTGCTGCAGTTTACTCTGATCGCTGGCAACGACCGGCAGATCAGGTGAGAGATCCGTCTGAATGTCAATGTTATTGATCCTGGCATAATTCTCTAACAGGCCAATGGTTTGATTTATGGTTTCATTAATGTCCACATCTTCCAAACGCGGTTCCATTCTCCGGGCATAGCCCAACATGTTGTGCACAACTTTTCGGATGCGCTCAAGGTGATATATCATTTTATCGAGGGAAGTTTCGTACTCTTTAAAATGCCTGCTATCACGGAACTCTTCCTCGGCCATTAGATCTTGGACCCAGCCAATTTTCTGAATGACGATGCTCAAAGGATTATTGATCTCGTGCGCCACACTGGCGCCCATTTTGCCTAATGCGGCCAATTTATCCGAGTGAAAAAGTTTGGCATTGAGTTCACTCAGCTTGGCGTAGGACTCTATTAGACGGTTGATGGTCATCCGAGTCGTTAAGATGGTTGTGATAATGATGGCCAAAATACCAGCACTGATGATCCCTATTTCCACATTTCGAGTTGCAAACAGCCCCTTCATCTCCTCGGCTGGATCCCGGCTGATAATCAAGAGCCATTTGTTACCCTTCAGCCAGTTCCCTGCATAGATCAGTTTCTTGCCATGCTCATCCGTCTTTTCCACCACTGTCGTCTCTTGCCCGAACAGGGTAGGATCCAATCCCGTTTTCGAGAGAATCTCACCATAAAATCGGGGACGGGTCTGAAAAACCCCTCCTCTATTTACAATGTAAGCATCGCCTGTTTTCCCCACCTTAGCCGCCCGTACGATGCTCCCGAAGATCTCAGGATCGATTGTGGCCCTCAAAATCCAGCTTTGTTGTTTTTCCCGGCGGAGCACGGCAATGATAAAATGCGGTAACTGCCGATATCCCGTGTATACATCACTGATGTATACGCCCTTGCTCATTACCTCATCAAACCATGGCTGATCATAGTAGTTGAGGCCTCTCAGATCGTACGGCCCCACATATGCCCGGTGGGCACCCGCACTGTCAATAACCCCTAAGTCCACGAAAGCCCCGGCCCGGAGATTCATGACCTCGAATATTCTCGAGAGATTATCCTCCTGGACCATATACTGGAACCTGTGGGTGTCGGCCATGGATGAAAGAATGGCGGTGCGTTCCTTCAGAAATAGATCCACGGCCTCAGCTTGTGCCCTGGCCCTGTACCTTATCTGCTCCTCTATTTTATCTAGGTGCATTTTGGCGAACTGATAATAAATCCAGGTACCAAGAAGTAGAAGGGGGGCAAGAGAAACCAGCAAAGTGAGAGAAATAATCTTTCTTTGAAGTTTCGCGTGGATTGCGGCGGGCATAGTAAACTATTTTACCCTCTCTTTCTTTCGAATCAATGACCTGGAGGCGATGTCACTACCACCAGGGGCGCAATATCTTCTTTTAATCTACAGTATGGTTGCACGATGAGATCCACTCTATCAATGTTTCCACAGTTTGGGACACTCTGAAATTCACGCCCTAAATATTTCCCCCTTTTCTTAGAAGAATCCGACTTTCTGCCTTTCTGATCCGTTCCTCATGCTCCTCTTTCCTCTTTCGGGCTCCTGTCAGTTTAGCCGTCAGGTCATCGAACTCGGAAGGCTTCAATAGGTAATCATAGGCCCCTAACTTCATTCCCTCCACCGCCGTTTCGATGGTCCCATGCCCGGTCAACATGATGACTTCAACAAGTGGGAATCGCTTTTTTATCTCCTTCAGAGTCTCCATCCCATCCATCCCGGGCATCTTAATATCCAAAATGACCACATCAATATCCTCTTTCTCCAGTGTTTCGAGACATTCTTTGCCACTATAGACCCCGGCAACTTTTTCCCCCGACTCATTCAATCTCAAAGAAAGCATCTCTACAAAATCTTTTTCATCATCGACCACAAGAACTTTTGTTGGTACCTTTATCATCGTCATTTGCCCCCCAAATATTTGCTGAATTGAAAATAAACGGCATTAAAGGCCTATTGGGCATTTTTATGAAATTCCTTTATCTTTTCGATCCAGTCCACTGGGCCATCCTTTTCCAAACCTATTTCTGCTCGAGGATGCTTAGGGAGCCTGACACAAAAACTGGCCCCTTTACCGAGTTGGCTCTCTACGATGATGGTTCCGCCAAGCCTCTCCACCATGCCTCGACTCACGAAAAGACCGAGGCCTGTGCCTTCTCCTGGCGCCTTGGTGCTGAAAAAGGGCTCGAAAATACGCTCCATGTTTTCTTTGGGAATTCCCCGTCCAGTGTCTTTCACTGTGAGAACCACCTGGTCGCCTTGATTTTCTACAATCACCGTGATCTTGCCTCTTACGCCTGTGGCATGAACCGCGTTGGTCAGGAGATTCATGAGGACCTGCCGTAACTGATATGGGTCCGTCCAAAAGGTCTTAAGGGATGAATCCATCTGCTGCGAAATTTCGATCTCTTTATAAGTCGCTTCCCTTTTCACGAGTTCAACAGTCTCTTCAACCAGCTCTTTGATGTTTGTCTCACAAAGGACAGAATCGGTCTTCCTGGCAAACCCCAGAAGCTGATGGGTAATTCGCCTGGCCCTTTCAATGCTATTTTCAATCTTATTCAGGGCCTTGCAAAGATCCTGCTTTCGGGGCATTTGCTCCTGTTCCGTTTTTTCAAGGAGAAGCTTCATCCAGCCGGCGGATTCCTTTATAATCGCCAGAGGGTTGTTAATTTCATGGGCCACGCCCGCGGCAAGTGTTCCTAGAGACGCCAGTCTCTCACAGGCAATCATCTGCTGCTCCATCTTAGATCTAAATTCGGCCTCTTTTATCCTCTCCTTTTCTCGCTGGATCTTTTCCCAAGCCTGCCTGATTTTACCCAGCAGATGTTCCAGTTTTATGGGCTTCATAAGGTAGTCAAAGGCCCCTGATTTGATGCCTTCAACGCCGTCCTCCGTGGTCGCATGGCCCGTTAGGAGTATGACCTCCGTCTTTGGATACCTTCCCTTTATATGGTTAAGGACCTCAATCCCGTTCATACCTGGCATCCTAACGTCCAGCACCACCACGTCTATGGACTTATTCTCAAGCATGCTTAAGCACGCCTCTCCGTTTCTTGCCTGCTCAAGGGTAAAACCCCTTTTTGCAAGACGCTTGGCGATGGTTTGCCGAAACTCGTCCTCGTCGTCAACAAGGAGAACACTGATGTCGTCCATGGCTTCCAAATTCTAAAACCAACCTCATACGAGTCCCAGGATCTTCCACCAGATGGCTGCCACCAGAACCAGAATCCCCAGTAGAATCGGAGTGGCCACAGCACCTGCCTTGGTCAGATCTGCTGCCTTAAAATACCGATAGCTATATGAAATCGCATTGGGGGGACAACCGATCACCAAGAGCATGGCAAAGGAGGTGGCCATACCCAGACAGAGCGCCAGAACGGTCGGATTCACCCCTTCCCGTTGGGCCATGGGTATGACAATAGGAAGTATGAGGGCCGCAGCGGCCACATTGGCCATGGCATTGGTGACCAGAGCCCCGAAAACACCAACGCCGATGAAAAGCAACAGCCAGCCACCGCCCTGAATCAGAGGGAAAAAGAGGTTCGCAAAATAATCGGCCGCTCCCGAATAGCCCATGGCCAGCCCCAGGGAAATCCCCCCACCAAAAATAAACAGGGCCGTTCCCCACTCAAGGTTTTCGTGGATATCCTCCCATTTCAAAACCCCCATAAGGACCAGGGCGGCCACGCCTAACATTCCCGTTACCGAGTAATGTACTCCGTGATATTCCTTTGTTAACCATAGGATGAAGGTAAGTATGCTAATAATCAACGCTTTTTTCTCCATGGGGCGCCAGGGACCCAAGCCTTCACCCAATTCCGGAAGCTGGAATTTCGGATCCGGCCGAAAGACGAGGTAACTAACCCCCACCGCCGCTGGTACCGTGATAATGGCCGCAGGCATGGCGTACTTTATCCAATCCAAAAAGGTGATCTCTATGCCCGTAAACTCCTTGAGAAACGCGGCAGCCACCATGCAGCGGCCTCCACCCACCAGCGTCCCCATGCCCCCGCATGAACAGGCAAAGGCCAATGAGATCATCATAAACCTCGCCGTTCTGGTATGAGGCTCAATCCCCACAGCCCTCATTAAGGGGAGCATGGTTACGATGCCTATGGCACAGGCTGCGGCATCATGCATAAATGATGAGCTGATGCCCAGACCCACCGCAAGAATAAAGGTGAACCGTGTAACGCTTCTTCCGGCTTTCCCAATAATGAAGTAGCCGAGCCGCTTCGTTAACCCTGCCTTGTCTAAGGCCACGGCAAAGATCAGACAGCACATGATAAAGACAACCACAGGATGCATGTAGGGCGCCCAGGCATCCTTGACGTCTGCAATGCCCATGACGACCAAGAAAATGCCAATACATATGGCGGTAATCTCTAACGGGACCGGTTCTACCACAAAAAGAAAAATCAATACTACCAGGACCGCGAGAAATCTCTTTGCCAACGGAGAGAGACCATCAAAGTAATCCACCCGGAGTCCTTTCATTTTCAGTTCCAAAGCCTTTTGGCGCAAGAATGCTACTGTAGATGCTTCGCTTCCGGGGTTTTTTGCCTCCACGAGATATCCTTTGGCATCGTCTTTTTCGCTAGAAACGAGGGTGAAATGCTGGCCGACCTGCTGAAGGAACGTCTGGTTGTTGTCACCCGTTATTCGAAATTTCGTCCCTTCGGGTCTGGGCAGGAGAAGTACAACAACACCCAGCGCTAGAGCCATGCAGAGCTGGACGCCCTTGTTTTTCAGAAACATGTTTGGTCCTCCTTTCATCTGGTGCGGTAGAAAATGCTGTAAACATGGACCAAAACGCCAGGATCTTGTCAACTCTCTTGTGCAAAATTTCTCAACCTATTTTCTTAAACGATAATAGAGGCTTACGCACCTCTCCTGTGGCATCTGCCTCCCATTATGGCGGTTCAATCTTTAACTGGATAAAAGTCAGAGGAACATAGGGAATGTTCCTCTGCCACGCTCCTCACCGGTATTGCGCTGAGTCTGATCAAGGGATATTAACGGGGGTTATGGAGTTGTACCCGTCTGGGCGCTCCGACCCATATCTCTCCTCTGCTACGTGTTATGCCATCTCCTGCTCCATGCCAAACCGCTGGGGATAGCTCTTTCGCAATACCTCCAAAACCACCTGTTTAAGGCGGTCAATGTTGGTTCCCTCTTTTTCAACAAAAGCCGTCGTACTCAATCGGATTTGATGATTGAGATACTCTTCCAGGAAGGTGTGCACCACCACGGGTAAAGTCGGGATGCGATCTTCCACCTTTTCCAACAGGGACATCTCCTTTGCATCTGGGAGATCCATATCAAGAATCAGGAGATCCAGACGTTCGTCGTCGAATACGGCGTTCAGGACCTCTCGGCCCGTCTTTGCCAATTGAACCTTGTAGCCCTCAGCCATCAGCTCGCGCCTCAAGAATTCCCGGACGTGGCGATTGCGGTCTGCGATGAGGATGGTAAAGTCTTTTTTCATGAGGCTTCCATTTGATTGTGGAGCTCGTAAAACTATTAAGCAAGGCACATGCCATAATGATAGGGAGGAAGATATTCTCAAAGCCATTGAAATCATGTGGATTATTCCACTCAAGGCGTGCGGCTGACTGTGACCAGGGGCAGATGATGTCAGGCTTCTTTACAAGTTGTCAAAGGATAGAGCAGAGACTTCAACAGCGGCTGTGGCGATGGCGGTCTGCCCCACTCCTGGCTATAACTCTTTAGCCCTGTGAGGGTTAATGCTCAAGACGGGAACTGGGGCCATCTTGATCACCCTATCCGCTACGCTTCCGAAAAAGACCCGTTCCAGCCCCTTTCGGCCATGGGTCCCCATGATAACCAAGTCGATTTCTTCAGAGGTAATGTAGTTCAATATCCTTTCAGCAGCATCTCCTATGATAACCTTGGCCTTAAGGGCAGGATATCTTTCAAAATGGGCAGCAACAAATTCCTCCATCGCTGTTTCTCCACCTTTAATAATCTCCCCTTGGATATTCTCGATGGTGGCGGGCATGACATAGACGTCTGATAAGTATCCAAATCCGCGTGCCACAAAGAGCAAATGAATTTCTGCTTCAAATTCCTCCGCCATCATGAGCACCCATGGTGCAATCTTGGGAGAGACCTCTGAAAAATCGACTGGGAATAAAATCTTTTTAATGGGTTTCATGATTTGTCCTCCTTTCGTATTCTAGTCCCAGAAACCAAGAACGAGTCATGTCAAAGACGAGGAACTACTCCGCAGTGCCCAGATTTTTTGAAATGGAAATATAAAAGGCCGAGCCTTTTTCTCTTTGGTTATCGGTCCATACCTGGCCCCCATGCCTTTTTGCGATCTCCTTGACAATAGCCAATCCCAGCCCGGAACCATCGGTCCCTTTGGACGTTTCATTCCTTTGAAAGACGTCAAAGATTTTCTCTTCCTCCCCTGCCTCGATACCCACCCCGTCATCACTAACCGAAAAGACGTGGTCTCTTCCGTTTTCCTCATACCCAATCTTGATCTCCAATAGCCCCTTTCCACCATACTTCAATGCGTTATCCAACAAATTTCGGAACACCCGAGATAAAGCTATCCTGTCTGCCCAGATTTCGGGCATGACCTCAGGTTCTGACCACACAATTTGGCGCTCTTTAAGAATTGCAGAAAATTCATTTCTAATTTCTTTCATAATCTCTTTCACATTGATCTTCTCGATGTTTAAAGGGACCTCCTTTGTTACAACATAGGAATTGATATTCTCCACGAGGCTGACCATTTGCTCCGAAGCTTTCAGGATTTGATTGCAGTATTCCATGCTTTCTTCGTCAAGAGAGCCTTCGGATCTAT
>CP070840.1:3658438-3672151 GCA_020342025.1 Deltaproteobacteria bacterium | reverse complement strand
TTGCACAAAGAAGGAGAAGAAGGTCCGAGCACCACCCTGGCTTTCAGGCCAGCGTAGAAGCTGTCGGAAAACGCCCATCTGCCATTCGACAAGCTCATGGCCCTGAGCAAAGCCGAAGGGCTGCGTTACCCTTATCCCCCGCCCTGTTAAATTCTCGCTACGCGAGACGGCGAAGCCGATTTAACAGGGCAAGTCACTGCGGCGTACTTCTATGTACGCCTCATTCCTCGGGATTTGTCTGCGCTTCGCTTGGACTCCCCACCCTGCGGGCGGGTCCCCAGTTTCGGAAGCCTTGCATCTGGACATTTTCCATCAGCTTCTCAGAAGCCGGGTTTTCGACAGTCTCGTAGTTGTGCTATAGCCATTCGATTTTTTCTCTACAACCTTTCTATCCGTACCAAGCCAAAGAGACCATAGGGCTTAATAACCAGGATGAGAAGCAAGATAATAAATATGACAGCACGGGCCAGATCAGGGCTGAGGTAACCTAAAACCAATGATTTTATGACGCCCAATACCATGCCACCGACGATGGCTCCTGCAATGGAATCCAGACCTCCAATAAACACTGCAACTATGGCCCCAAGCAAACCCGTATACATCAAATAATGAACACCGCTGGCCATGCCCAAGAAGAGGCCAGCTATAATGCTCAACACTCCGGCGAGTACCCAGCTCAGGCTGAAGACGCCCTTTACGGGTAGCCCGAGGCTCTGGGCAACCCGATGGTCCTCAGCCGTCGCCCTCATCGCCCTGCCCAAGGGAGTCCGCCAGTAGAAATAGCTAAATGCAGCAAAGGCCATAAGGGCGACCCCGATGCCCCATAGAAATGCATGGCTTATCACCACTTCACCTGCCTTGATGGATTCACCGGGTAAATTCACAGGCATGTCATAACCGAAAGGTCCCCACGCTAACATATTTACCCCTTCGATAACAAAGGCTAACATGATGGTTAGCAACAAAGGAGTAAAGAGAGGTTGCCCAATCAATGGGCGCATGAGCAGCCTTTCAATAATAAGCCCAAGAAGCACTCCAAAGGCCAGACTAACGATCAACCCCATCAATATGCCAAACTTACCAATAAGGGTGACCAGCATAAAGGCCCCAAGCGTAACCATCCATCCCTGCGCGAAGTTAAATACCTTGGTGGACTTGTAAATGATGACAATACCGAGGGCGATAAGCGCGTATATGCCACCGAGAAACAGGCCTCCGATGATGAATTGCAGAAAAACAGCCACGTTGGGTTTCTTCCTCAGTCCAATTTAGTCATAGGAATTTTCCAGTCTTTTAACTGATAAGACTCGCTTTTTAAAGACTGGAGTATAGGGAGGTTGCAATTGTGTGTCAATGGCAAGGTCAGCCCCCGATGCTCAAATCATATGTCCTAAAATGGGGTAGGCAGAACGCCACCATTGAAGTAGGATAAGAAATTCTCAAACCTGATTTGTCTTGACTCTGGAGATCTTTTGTCTTTCCATAAGTTAAGGTTTTTACTCGATCGTTTAAACACCGTTTTTTGCGCTCTTCCGTGGAGAAAGTTTTCAACATGTGCCCGCCTCTGAAAGTGCTGAGAAGAATAATGGTATGGATGCTTATGGCATCGTTTTTGACGGTGGGCCTCACCTTCTGTCAAAGGACGGCTGAACAGAGCTTTAGCAAGGGTATGGAGTATGCTGCTCAGGGTGAATTTGAAAGGGCGAAGGAGAAATTCGAAAAGACCTTGAAGGTTGAGCCGAACCATGAGTTGGCAAATAAATTTTTGATGCTGATTGCAGATATAAATGCGCAAAAGATACAAACCAAGACCGCTGTGCCTTTTTTTGAGGGAGCAACCTACGCCCTCAAAGGGCAATGGGCTGAGGCGATTGTGGCGTATAACAAGGCGATAGAAATAGAACCGAACCATGCTATGCCGTACATGAGTCGAGGCAAGGCCTATGCTCAAAAGGGCGAGTATAATTGCGCGATCTCAGATTTTACGAAAGCCATTGAGGTGAATCCAAAGGAAGCGGAAGCCTA
Organism: Deltaproteobacteria bacterium; assembly: GCA_020342025.1. The sequence continues at coordinate 3,670,126 of CP070840.1, read as the reverse complement.
TTACAATCGGGGGATTGCCTACCATCTCAGAGGGTTAAACGACCTTGCGATCTCTGATTTTACAAAGGCCATAGAGATAAATCCAAGGGATGCTGAGATTTACAACAATCGGGGGAAAGCCTGTGCTAAGAATGGCCAATATGACCAGGCTATCTCTGATTACAATCGGGCCATAGACATAGACCCAAAGGATGTGGAGGCGTACTATAATCGGGGGATTGCCTATCACTTCAAAGGCTTGAATGTGAAGGCTATCTCTGATTACAGCACGGCCATAGAGAAAGCCCCGCAGTATGTGGAGGCCTATAACAATCGAGGGGTTGCTTATCAGGAAATAGGCCAGATGGACAATGCTATTCTTGATTATAGCAAGGCCATAAAAATAAGACCCACGTATGCGGAGGCATACTATAATCGAGGACGCGCCTATTACATCAGAGCCTATTATAAACAGGCGATCGCTGACTATACCAAGGCCATAGAAATAAGACCCATGTATGGGGTGGCGTACTATAATCGGGGACGTGCCCACTACTTTAGCGGGCGGTTCGACCTTGCGATCTCTGATTTCACGACGGCCATAGAGATAAATCCAAGAGATGCGGAGGCTTACAGCAATCGAGGGACGGCCTATGCATCCAAAGGCCAGTATGACCGGGCTATCACTGATTACAATTGGGCCATAGAGGCCAACCCAAGGCTTGCCACGGCTTATATTGACCGGGGGCTTGTCTATATGGAACGATTGGGAGATAAAAACAGGGCTTGTTCTGATTGGCAACGGGCCTGTGAATTAGGGGAGTGCTATCATTATACGATTGCAAAAAGAATGGGGAATTGCGAGTAAAAGCATGTGCCATGGAGCCTCACGTTAGATTCCGGATAGACAGGGGCAATCATGAAGACGAGAAATTTGCTTATAGTTTGTGTAACATTGTTATTAGCTGGGGTGCTCTTCTGGCCCACGCTTTATCGTTATGACAAAATAGATTTTCAAGGGCTTTCAACGCTGGTTAGAATCAATCGTCTTACGGGCTATACGGAATATTATATGCTTGGGCAATGGGTGCCAGAGGGATTAGTAGAGAAGCAAAGGGAATCCCAGCCCTTACCGTCTGCAGAAAAGTCCTTACTCATCGCAAAAGCATCTTTGGGTCCCGGACTGTTCAACGGTGAGATTTACAATGGCAGTAATTGGACGATCACTTCTGTAACCTTTCGCGTTGTAGCGAAAGAAAAATCGGGAGGTGTTAGATGGGATAGAAAATTCAGAGAAACGGTTCGCTTAAATTCATTGGCCGCCTCTAATTTTGCGGTGACGGTGAGTGAAGCTGAGGGCGTTGGGTCTTTCGATTGGTCCATAGATGAGGTCCTCGGCTACAAAGCTCAATAAAAACACGGCCACCCACACTTCTAAGGCACCTCTCGCTTTAGCCCATACGCCCCGCCACCCGGCGTCTCAATCCTCAGCGTATCTCCTTTTCTCAACTGTTCATTAAACTTGCTAGGCCTTTCGGAATGCACTCCTCCCTTTATGACAATATTCCTTCCGGCCTTCCCAGGCTTTCCTCCAGCCTGTCCGTAGGGTGGTATCTTCCTTCTTTCGGAGAGCACAGTGACCTCTGCATCGGAGAGGAGTTCGATCTCTCTTATAATCCCGTCACCTCCCTGAAAGCGCCCCTCACCACCCGATCCACGCCTGACAGAGTACTCTGTCACCAAGAAGGGATAACTGTATTCGAGGGCTTCAATGGGTGTATTCAGTGTATTTGTCATATGGGAGTGGACAGCACTCTCTCCAGGCCCTTTTGTTGAAGCGCCCATTCCTCCCCCCAAAGTCTCATAATACGCAAACGATCGCCCGTTCCTTTCATCGATGCCGCCGATGGTGATGTTGTTCATAGTGCCCTGACTGGCCGCCGGGATTTTATGGGGTAACGGCTGAGAGAGGGCTCCCAAAACCACATCCACAATCCTTTGCGAGGTCTCCACGTTCCCTCCTGCAACGGCAGCAGGGAAATTGGCGTCCACCACGGTCCCTTTTTTAGTGAGGACAGTTATGGGTCTGAGGCAGCCGGCGTTTGTTGGAATTTCTTCCTCTACCAGGGATCTGATGACAAACAGGATGCATGATAGGGTGATCGCATACACCGCGTTGATACTGCCTTTCACCTGGGCATGGGACTCGGAAAAATCCAGAGTCACCTCATCTCCTTTGACCTGGACGAGTACTTTTATCTTGACGGGATCATCGCTCAAACCATCATCATCCATAAAGTCCTCAAACGTATAAGTGCCGGCAGGAATTGTCTCGATGGTTTTTCTGGTGATCCTTTCCGCGTAATCCAGAAGACTTCTGGCATAGAAATCGACCATGTCCAGGCCATATTTCTCAATGAGTTCTTTGATCCTCCTGACACCCGTTAGATTGGCCATGATCTGAGCAGCAAAGTCCCCCTCTCTTTCAATGGGTGTGCGCACATTGTTGAGGAAAAACTGCATGATCTTTTTGTCTATCTGACCGGCCTCGTAAATCTTGATGGGCGGGATAATGATCCCCTCCTGAAAGATGGAAGAGGCCAGAGGCATGGATCCGGATGTCATGCCGCCCACATCGGCGTGGTGCGCACGATTCGCCACATAGAAGAAGGGGTCTTTATCGCCTGAAAACACTGGAGCCACAATGGTGATATCCGGGAGATGGGTCCCCCCTTTGAACGGGTCGTTGAGGATGACCATATCACCCTCATTGAATGGGACACTCTCTATAGCAGACTTCACGGAGAGGGGCATAGAACCCAGGTGCGCTGGGATGTGTGCTGCCTGCGCCACCATGTCTCCATCTTTGTTGAAAATGGCACAAGAACAATCTCTTCTCTCCTTGATATTGGGAGAGAAAGAGGTCCTGGTCAGGGTCACCCCCATCTCTTCAGAGATGGAAGAGAATCTGTTTTTAAAAACCTCTAGCAGGATAGGATTTACCTTCACAGCCAGCTCCTGTTTCACCACAGAGACACCCGCCGTCGCTAACCGCCGTCGCCAAAGGCTTTGGCGAGTCAAGAAGCTATGGCGGGGCAGGCAGAGGACACAGAGAAGATTTTTGATTTGCCGGGAGATACCGGCAAATCAAAACAACTCAGTCCGTTGAACGCGGACGAGTTTTCGTTGTTGACATTCTCGAGAGCCATTGTGACTTTCATACGCTGGTGAAGTGTGCCTCTCTTTGCTCAGAGAAAAATATTTTTGCCCGCTGCAGTCGCGGAGTATCGCACGAAATTGTGCCGTCAAGGCGCCGCAGACGCTAAGGTCCTTTTGCCCAATCGGTATCTCCCGATTGGGTAAAAAACCTAGACCCTCTGTGTTTTCAGTGTCTCTGTGGTGAGTTAATTTATCTCCATGATCAGATTGCCGTACTCGTCCACCGAGGCCTCTGCAAATGGAGGCACCACAATGGTAGAAGAATACTCCACCAACACAGCAGGGCCGCTTATTCGGTTCCCACTCACCAATCTTTCTCTATTAATGATCTGCGTCCTGGCCGGTTTATAGTCAAAGATCACCTCTTTTTCACCCAGGAACGCCTCATTATCCAGTTTTTCTGAGGATAGGCGAGATTTTTCAAATGTGGGCTTGTCTGGGACACCCCGTGCACGAAGCCTCAGATTGACAATCTCCACCGTCTTGTCCTGATTTCTGTAACCATACTTTTTTTCGTGCAGTCCGTGAAAATCTTCGAGGAAGTGATCATTGAAAGGCACAATAATCTCATAGGACTGCCCCTCATAGCGCATGTCGAGATAACGCTCCAAAATGACGTTTCTCTCTTCAATACCCTCTGAGATCAAATCCTCTGTCCCTTTGCCTTCGAGGCTGTGAAACAATTTTGAGAGTTTTTTTGCATCCGTATTAAACTGGTTGAGCATCACCGTCAAAGAATAGTCTTTAATGATGTCGGCCATGAGCATGCCAATGGCTGAAAGGATGCCTGGGCTATTGGGGACCAAGACCTTAGGAATGCTGAGCAGCTTTGCAAGATAGGGGGCATGCATGCCCCCGGCACCGCCAAAGGTGAAAAGGGTAAACTCCCTGGGATCAAATCCCCTCTCCACGGAGATCACCCTTATGGCCTTTTCCATGGCCGTATTGGCCACGGATAGGATTCCTTCTGCCACTTCAACCGTTGAAAGGCCTAGATCCTTGGCCATTCGATTGAAATAGGGCTCAAGCTTATCCGTTTGAAGTCTCATGCTTCCCCCCAGGAAGTGCTCTGGAATCAGCCTTCCCAAGTAGAGATGCGCATCAGTGACCGTGATTCTGTCGCCTTTACCGTAGCATATGGGACCTGGATCCGCCCCAGCACTCTCAGGCCCCACTTTTAGAGAGCCACCCAAGTCCACATAGGCCACAGAACCTCCTCCGGCCCCCACCGTGTGGATGTCTATCATGGGGACCTTGACCGGATATCCCGATATCTCGGATTCCAGTGTGAGGGAGAGCTGTTGGTCCATGAGGGAAACATCTGTAGAGGTTCCCCCCATATCAAAGGAGATGATTTTGTCCAACCCCGCCATCTTGCCGATCTCATGGGCGCCCACCGCACCCCCTGCGGGGCCAGAGAGAATGGTCCTCACGGACTCATTCATGGCGGTACCTGCCGAGATGCTGCCGCCATTGGACTGCATGACACGCAAGCTATCCTCTTCACCCAGGGCGTCCATGAGATAAGAGACATACCCCTTCATCTTTGGTGAAACATAGGCATTGATGATCGTGGTGGAGGTCCGTTCAAACTCCCTGAATTCAGAAAGAATGTCATGGGAAAGGGAGACAGGAATGTCTAGCCTTTCAACAAGTTCACCTATCTTTTTCTCGTGGCCGGGAGCGAGGTAGGAATACAGCAGGCAGACGGCTACCGATTTTGTTTTAGCCTCTCTAATTTTTTGGAGGATATCTCTGGCTCCCTCCATATCGAGGTCCTCAAGGATCTCCCCCGTGCAGAGAGCCCTCTCCTTTACGCCAAATCTGAGCTCTTTGGGCACGATGTGGGGTTCTTTTCTATAGGCGAGGTCGTAAAGCCTGCTCCTGTTCTGCCTTCCGATCTCAATGATATCTTCAAACCCTTTATTGGTGATAAGGGCGGTTTTCACGCCCTTTCTTTCGAGAATGGCATTCGTAGCGACGGTGGAGCCGTGGACGATGCGCTTTGCCTTTGCTTCAGCAATATGTTGGAGGCCGTTTAGCACCGCTTCAGCAGGATTATGAGGCGTGGATAGGCATTTATAAACACCCCACCCATCCCCATCTTTGAACACGAAGTCCGTAAAGGTTCCGCCCGTATCCACCCCGATGACGATCATCTCATCTCCAGCCCAGGAACTCTTTTGGTCCAAATGTATTCATGGTCAATACTAAAATACATACCACTCTCTCAATATCAATTATTTTCGCTTTTTGCTAAGCTCTTACTTAGATTGATTACATATTTGGTTTGACGAATATGCCTAAAATTTGATTAAAAAGCAAAGTATATCCGGATATATGGAAATTTTCTGCTTTTGGGATCAGTCCGAATTGGTAAGCCTGCTCGCAGGTGGCTGGAGAGGTCCCAAATAACGCTTATGCTGTGGGCATTGATGGCAACGGCCTCTGGAGCGGCGGTCATGTGTTGCGGCCTGAAGAAGCCTACAGGAAATGCTTTACGAATAGCTTAAGGAGGTAAACATGATTGGAATTGCTATTGCCTGTGGTATTCTGGTGCTGGCTGTAATCTTGGTTATCGTCCTTCTGGGTATTCACCGCCTTAAGGTAAATACGAAAAAGGTCCATGATGAGCTATTAGAAATACGGGCCAAGCTGGGTGCGCTGCAATCACATATGTAGAGCGGAAGACGTCATTTAAAACCCCAGAGATCCTGAAATGAGCGTTATTTAGTTTTTCAAGAACCTCCCTCTCATTCAGAAGAGATGATAAGAAGGCATTCCCTCCCACCGATCATTTTACTCGCCCCGCTATTCGTCTGCACTCATAGCGCAATAGCAGAACAGGACTTGGAGTCCACCATTACATACCTATTGGCGCACGTGAAGAACGCGGATGTGGTATTCATCAGGAAAAACCGGGAATACACACCCGATGAGGCGGCGGCCCACATGCAGAGGAAGTATGAGCATTTCAAAGATCAGATCAAGACGCCAGAAGACTTCGTCTTGCTTGCGGGCACAAAAAGCTTGATGACCGGTAAGGCCTACCATGTCAGGATGAAAGATGGCCAAACAATGCTCATGCAAAACTGGTTGGAAGAGGCGTTGGAGAAATACCGTACAAAAGAGGCACGTCCTTAAAAAAGGCTCTATTTCGTTTTTGACGGTGTCCCTCTCGTTTTGATATATGGAAGTAAAGAACTTTAGTCGAGAGGTGGCGTGATGGATAAAGAGAGGATGAAGAAGCTGGGTGAAGATCCGCGTTTTATCAGCGGCATTTACAATTACTGTGATCGGTGGTGCGAACGTTGTCCCTTCACCTCCCGCTGCATGAATTTTGAGCTTTCTGAGGAAGAATTTTCGGACCCTGAAACACGCGACATACAAAATGAGGCCTTTTGGAACAAGTTGTCTGAAACGTTCCAGGTGACCCTCGAACTCCTGAAAGAGATGGCAGAGGAACGGGGAATTGACCTTGATTCTATCGATTATGACGAATCGCGAGAGGAAAGGCGGCTGAAGAATGAAGTGGCGGAAAGTAACGCATGTTGCCGTGCGGCCAAGGGCTATGGGGCGATGGTGGATGATTGGTTTGATTCGGCCAAAGAATTGTTCGGTGAAACCCAAGATGAGGCTGAGCCGGTAGGGCCGCTCGGGATACCGAAAGTCAGCCCAGATCGGGAAGAGACAAGCCTGGAAGAAGCGCTAGACGTGATTCGCTGGTACCAGCACCAGATTTGGGTCAAGCTTATGCGAGCGGTTAGAGGCGAGATGGAAGATCGATGGGAAGGACTGGAAGAGTTTCCCAAAGATTCAGATGGTTCGGCAAAGGTGGCTTTAGTCGGTATGGACCGCTCCATCGCAGCCTGGGGAGAGGTGGCTGGTCACCTACCCATGCTCAAGAAGGGTGTCATGGGCATCATTTTACATCTTGAGCGGCTGCGCAAGAATGTGGAAAAGGCATTTCCGGAGGCAAGGGCATTTATCCGGCCCGGATTTGACAAGGTGGACCTGAACGGCTGAAGCTCCAGATTTTATTTTGAAGTCAAGAACCAGATCCTCTGGGCCCGGGTTCTTTACATAATCATGCTCGTGGTTACCCGGGGGGATCTCTAGTTGAGAAAGTCTAAGTTTTTCTGGTATAATACCCTTTGTCTTTTCCGGGCAAATAGGGGTCCAAGTTTTTGAGAGAACGGATTTATCTAAGAGTGCTCGGACGAGGCCTTAATTTACTATTTGGAGGAGTGATTATGAGAGTACTACTCAGTGTTATGCTGGCCCTGTTCTTGTTTGTGCCCGCGGCTGTTCAGGCGCAGCAAGGTGCCAATCCCGGGACCTTTTCCGCCATAAAGATGGATCAAGATGTGGTGGATCATGTGCTCACCGAAGGGAATGACATTTTTGTGAAAGTGCACCCAGACTATTGGAATGCGGAGTTTTTGGTTAAGATTTCCAATGAAAACATGGCGGGCTACCGACAGTGGCTCAGTGGATCATGGGAGTACCCGACCCAGGTGTACCGTTCAAACCAAAAGGGTAAGCAAGGATATACCTACCGGATAAACACGGCGGCAAAATATGTGGAGTACTGGACGGGTGGCAAGCTGGTTCTCCATTTGATGCGGGGAAAATAAGGATAGATTTTGGCAAACCTGACCAACCGTGTCTACACGCTTAGCAGCACCTGAAAAAACGAAAACCTAGGCTACCCATTGCCTAAACATGATATGAGCCTGATCCCGATCCCACTGCAAGGTGGGTATCGGGATGGCTTCGTTTTACATCATTGGGAATCCACACATATTGCCGATAAATGAACGAGAATTTATCACCCGCTGAGTTGCGGAGACTCATCCGGGGTATGAAATGGACAAAACCCACCACAGGCGTGGCCGCGGGTTACGTTCAGGCCAATCTTGTTATCCTCCCCCAGGCGTATGCCTTCCATTTTCTCCTCTTCTGTGTCCGCAATCCCAAACCCTGTCCCATTTTGGACGTACTGGAGCCGGGTCAGGTGGAACCCAAAATCGCACCCGGAGCAGATCTGAGGACCGATCTGCCCAAGTACAGGGTCTATGAAAAGGGCGTCCTCAAGTGGGAAGTTGAAGAAGTGAAGGATGTTTTTCAGGAAGGAATGGTGAGCTTTTTGCTGGGTTGTAGCTTCTCTTTTGAAAATGCCCTCTTGGCTGCTGGCATTCCGGTCAGAAACATTGAGGAGGGGAAAAACGTCTCCATGTATATTACAAACCGCACCTGTGAGTCGGCAGGACCCTTTTCCACGCCGCTGGTCGTCTCCATGAGACCCATGAGGCCTGAAGAGGCCATTCGTGCCTCACAGATCACCACGCGATTTCACCTCACCCATGGGGCCCCCATTCATCTGGGATCCCCGGAGGAGATTGGAATCGAGAGGCTTGAAGTGCCAGATTTTGGGGATCCCGTGACCATCAAGGAGGGTGAGATACCCGTATTTTGGGCCTGCGGTGTCACGGGTATCCTGGCCGCCACGTCTGAACGTGTTCCCCTCGTCATCACCCATTCCCCCGGGCATATGTTCGTCTCAGACCTGTTAGACGAACATTTGACCCTCTTTTAGACCTTGACAGATAGGCATCCTTTTTCTAGCATCCCATAGGTTCTAAGGGCGATTTCTGCGTTTTTGGGCCAATTTTGTCTGCACTCTATGCACCCTACAAGACGATGCCTGATGTGATCTTGTTTTTTCATAAGAGGATAGGGATAAGTGTCTTTCTATTCAACTACCTTTATCCAAAAAGGAGGGATAGAGATGAAAAAGGGTTATTTCGTTAGGTGGGGTCTTTTTATCCTCGGTGTCCTGGCTATTTCCAGTCTCCTTCTCCCTGCATCGGTATGGGCCGCTGAAGAGATTAAGATCGGGGTCATATACCCCCTTACAGGCGGGGCTGCAGCGGCCGGCAGGGAGCTTCGGGCCGGCGCAGAGCTCTCCGCCAGGATTGCCAACAATGTCATGCCACATCTGGAGATGACTATGGCCAAGAAGGCTGGCATCCAAAGCATGGGTGGGGCCAAGATTCAGCTCATTTTAAAGGATCACGAGGGCAACCCGACCCTTGGAGCGGACTTGGCCAAGAAACTGATCCTGGATGACAAGGTGAACGGGCTTCTGGGCTGTTACCACAGCTCGGTGACCAAAACCGTCAGTGCCGTGGCAGAGCAGTACGGGGTTCCCATGATCAACGGAACCTCCACCTCCCCGGCCCTCACCCAAAGGGGTTTCAGGTGGTTCTGGCGCACAACGCCGCATGATAGGTGGTTTACGAAGGACCTGTTTGAATTACTGAGAGGCCTGATAGAGGGTAAGGTGAGGGGGGTGAGGCCTGTGTCAAAGGATGAACTTATGAACTTGGCCTCGGCCTGTGAAAAGACCGAGTGGGGCTCCCATGTCTCAGGACTCATCAGCGCTCTTGCAAATGAGTATGAATTTAAGCTGAGAAAATCTCTGCTTTATGCAGCCAAGTCTGCGGATCTATCGAGCGAGGTCCGTTCTCTGAAGGCGGTCAAACCCGATGTGATGCTCTTCGCCTCCTATACTTCGGATGCCATCCTGATGGTCAAGACGCTGAAGGCACAAAAGGCGCAACCCAAAGTCATCTGGGGGCAGGACGCTGGATTTGAAAAACCTGAATTTCGAAGCACCCTGGGCGACGATATAGTGGGCATCCTGACCCGGACGGTATTCCTTCCCAAAGTGGTGGAGATCAAGGCTATTGCCGGGCAGGTGAATGCCCTGTATAAGAAGGAGACCGGCAATGATCTGGGTGGGGCCTCGGCCCGGGCGTTCACAGGGCTGCAGACCTGGGTTCATGTGCTCGAGGAAGCGGCGTCCACAAACCCGGCTGAAGTCCAGAAGGCGGCCAACAGTCTTCATATTGCGGGTAAAGAACTGGTGGTGCCCTGGGCAGGCATTAAATTCTCCACCTCTGGAGAGGAACTGGGCCAGAATGTCCTGGGATCCGGCCTGATCGGTCAGTACCAGAAGGCCAAAGATGGGTCTCTTGTCCTGGAGATCGTCTATCCCTTTGATGTTTCTTCTGCCGATATGATCTTCCCCTTTAAGGGTTTCTAATCAATTCACGATCACCTATCTCTCCCCCGGCTCGTCTCCGCTCTGTGGCGGAGCCGGGGGCGTTGAATAGGTCGCAAACCCGTTCTTCACAACCAAGGAGATATTGATGGATATCCTGGCACCCTCCTTAGTTGCTGGTCTGCAGATCGGTATGGTCCTTGCTCTGGTGGCCCTTGGCCTGACGATCATCTTCGGCGTGATGGACATCGTGAACTTTTCCCACGGCGAATTTCTGATGATCGGCACGTACACAGGGCTCTTGACGGCTCATGTCACCGGGATGGATCCGTTGCTGACCCTGCCATGTGCTGCGGTCGTCGGATTCCTGCTGGGGGTCTTGTGCTATTTTGGCTTCATCCGATACCTCCTCAGGGGACCCATGGTCGCTCAACTTCTGGGGACATTCGGCCTGATGCTCTTCTTAAGAAATCTGGCGCTACTCATTTTCGGCTCTGAAGACAGGGCCATCCATGAAGGCATCCTGGTGGGGAAGAGCTTTGACCTGGGCCTGGGCGTTATTCTTCCTGCCACCAAACTGGCTGGGGCCATGCTGTCCGTGGTCTCCTTTCTGATCGTTTGGCTTTTCATAAACCGCACAAGGCTGGGCAAGGCCCTGACAGCCACGGCCTTGAATGCCCAGGGGGCCCGTTACATGGGTATCCCCACGGAAAAGATGAATGCCATGGCCTGGGGCGTCGGGGGCGGGACCGTGACCGTGGCTGGCGCCCTCCTTGTCAATTTCTGGTCGGTCAATCCCTATGTGGGACTTCTTTTCACCATGATTGCCTTTGCCATTGTTGCGCTGGGGGGGTTTGGCAGTGTGACGGGGGCCTTTTTTGCCGGATTGGTGGTGGGGATTATCACAGAAATCCCTGGGATTTGGGACTTTTTCACCTACACATTGAACCTGGAATGGATGGCCAATGTCCCCATGACCTCTTTCAAGTACACTTGGGTGTATCTCGCCTACTTCATCATTATGGTGGTCAGACCAAGAGGACTCTTTGGATGGAAGTATTAAGGAGCGCCTTTGATTTTTCAGATTTTCCCCGGGTTGATCTGTTTATAGCCGCAGCGTTCTCGGCCTTTCTGTTGCTCTTTCCAATCCTACCGCACTCCTCATTTGCCATGGCCACCATGATCCAATTCCTCATGTTTTCCGTCTACGGCATGGGATGGAATACCATTGGGGGTTATGGAGGCCAAGTGGACCTGGGGAAGGCCCAATATGTGGGGATCGGAGCCTAGACCACAGCGGTCCTCCTGATACGCTGGGACATCCCCTTCTGGGTTTCCATGCCCATCGGTGTCTGCTTTGCCGTGACCTGGTATTTCATCATAGGCTATCCGCTGTTTAGGCTTAAAGGACACTATTTCGC
>CP070840.1:3647036-3658338 GCA_020342025.1 Deltaproteobacteria bacterium | reverse complement strand
AATCATGGAAATACTGAATGAAGCAGGTATCAACGATGAGAATGTGTTTCTTTTGTGTGCCGGTGGTAATCATCCTAAATGGCCCGATACCCACCTCAAAAATTATTATGGAAATGAAATATATAACAGATTTCGGCCGCTCGACAGTCATTCAAGAATATTAAGCCATGATTGCCACGATTCAAGTGGTCTAAAGTATATGGGTATCAGTGAATTGGGAGATCACGTCGAATTTAACATCCTTCTGGAAGAAGCCGATCTGTTCATCTATTGCGGACAAATCAGTCCGACCAACTGGGGGGGTTACACTGGTACTGGTGTAGTAGGAGGGTTGGGGAGTGCAAGAAGTACAGCCTCCACTCACGGTTTCCCTGTAGTGAATCATAAGGAATCTTGTCATGGAGACCCAGGAAAGATGCTCTACAGGAATCACAAGCAAGCTATAATGGCACAAATTGAGAAAGCAACAGGCAAGAGGGTTTTCTATGTCGACGCTATACTTGGTGAAGGCGCCGAGATTGCGTATGTCTTTGCTGGGTATTCACCCGAGCTTAACGAACCGACCTGGGATACTTGCGACAACTTGTTCACTGTTGAGGTCCCTCAAGCAGATGTGTTTCTAGTTGGGCTGCCCAGGTTTGTTCATTACGGAGAAACCAGCAATTCGCTAATCAGCCTAGCCTTTGCTTGCACGCCGCCTCGGATTTGGCGCAATAAGCATCTTTTACGGGAGGGAGGAGTCGTTATTGCTTTAACTAGGTGTACCGGTCTCATGGACAGCCGTGCCCACCCTTCTTATTCGGAGGTGCTTCAACTTTACAGGGGTTGCCATTCTTGTCGTGACTTAATGAAGTACGAAGAGGAATTTCTGCATAGAGAAGACCTTATTTTCAAGTATAGATTTTGTCATGCTTATGCTCCCTTACATCCTTTTTGGCTTCTTTATGAAAGCGAATATATTCTTAATCGAGCGAGTAAAGTAATTTTTGCTGGAGTGCCTTCAACAGAGGTTAATAACGCTCCTGCACAAGTTGAAGGACCGGGAGGACCGGGTGCTGTCAGAGATATGGGTTGCATCCCTACGGTTAATTTTGACGACGCTTGGAAAATGGCTGAAAAGATCGTAGGAAAAAATCCTGTGGTAGTGGCATGTCCCGATTTTTGGTCTACTCCCTTTCGCCCGCTCTTTCATGTGATCTAAAAATATTCCTGGGGCAAGGCTAATGTTAGAAAGGTTTTACCGCATTGTTAAACGATGTAATGCTGGTCTGACCCCCGAAAACTAGTCCAGAACTAATGTGTCTGATTCGTAGACATCCTTTCAATTAATTGATGTTGAATGTTGGCTGCAGACCGAGAGGTAAGGACGCGCTTGGGATGGGTTTGAATGGAAAGCCTGATACCTTTGAGCAGTTTGTGGTTTCTTGTGTTTCTCGTTGTCTTATTGGGGAACGTCATCCAAGGGATGACAGGGTTTGGTGCCGCCCTCGTGGCTGGACCCCTTCTTGCGATCTTCTTGGATCCAAAGTTGGTGGTAGTCATCGTGTTGGTTACAGGAATGAGCAGTGTAGGGCTAGTAGGCTACCATGCGAGGAGTTATATTGACCTGAGGCGGCTTCTTCTTTTAGTCTCGCCTGCCGTTTTGGGATTACCCTTGGGTTCCTACTTACTGCTCGTCGCACCGTCATTTGTAACGAGGTCATTGATCGCCGTTGTCTCGATAATTTTCTCTGCCCTGTTACTCTTAGGTTACTCCAGACGATTCAAGAAAGAGCTGCTCGCCTCGTGTGGATTTGGCTTTGCCGGTGGCGTTTTAACCGCCGGTGTGGGGATGGGGGGACCCCCGATCATAATCTTTTTGGCCAATCAGGGCTGGCCCAAGGAGGTCTTTAGGGCCACTGTGGCCCTTTTCTTCCTTATTATTGGCGTACTGTGTCTTTTTTCTCATTTATTCACGGGCGTTACCGTGGGTCACCGGCTAGTTATCGCTGTCTCCCTCATCCCCGCTGGCGTTTTGGGTTTCTATGTGGGCGATGCCATATTTGCCAGGTTGAGTAGTACTCTATTCATAAAGCTGGCGCTCTCGTTAATACTAGCAAGCGGTCTGACCTCTCTGGGAATGACCCTTAGTAGGATGATCTTAAGGGGCCCATGAGAAGATCTTGAAAGGAGGTATGTTATGCAGGAAGTGGTAGCAACAAGTGCAGTTCGAACGCCTATTGGAGCCTATTGCGGAGCGTTGCGGGAGGTTCCCGTGGAAAAACTGGCGGCAGTTGTTCTCAATGAAGTGGCTAAAAGGGCGAATATTAGACCCGAAGACGTGGACGAGGTGATCTTGGGACAGTCTTTTGCCAATGGCGAATCCCCAAATCTTGCCCGTTTAGCGCTTCTTGAGGCAGGATGGCCATTAGAAGTGCCTGGTCTTACTCTTGATAGACGCTGCTGCTCGGGCCTTCAGTCCGTCTGGACAGCCGCCATGCAGATACAAACAGAGAATGCGGAAATTGTCGTTGCGGGCGGCGCCGACAGCATGAGTCGGGCTGAGTTTTATATCCCGGGTGAATATATCAAGTGGGGCGTGGGAGGTAAGATGGATCCCAAGTGGGGATTTTTCCCCCGACAGCACGGAAGTTTGTCTCTCTGGGGACTCCCTTTTTACGACAGAATACAGCGCGGCAGGCCAATGCATCAACCCATTGAACGTTTCGGTGAGCTTAATGCGATGATGACCTGGGCTGAGACAGCCGCTAAAGAGGAAGGCATAAGCCGTGAAGAGGCCGATAAATGGGCATTTCGCTCCCACCAAAGAGCGATTGAGGCAATAGACTCAGGAAGATTTGCACAAGAGATTGTGCCTTTATCTCTAAAACAAAAGCAAGGAGAGGTGGTCATTGATACAGATGAAACACCACGCCGTGATACAACGCTAGAGAAACTCGCCACGCTCAGAACTGTCTATCCGGACGGTGTCTGCACGGCGGGCAACTCATCCAGTGAAAATGATGGCGCTGCGGCCCTCGTACTGACAACCCCGAAGAAGGCCGAGGAACACGAGGCGAAGCCGTTGGTCTATTTCAAATCTTTCGCTGTGGCTGCAGCGGACCCGACACTCACTTATCCCGCGGTACCTGTGGCCGTGAATAAGGCCTTGGGAAAGGCAGGGCTCACCTTAGAACAGATGGATCTCATCGAAATCCAGGAAGCCTTCGCGGTACAAGCACTTGCCGATGCCAAGCTGATGGGTATTCAAGAGAAAGATTTGGATGCCAAGGTCAATGTGAATGGATCAGGGATTTCTTTGGGTCATCCCATTGGGGCCACAGGAGCCATGAGGCTCACCACGCTGATTCATGAAATGGTACGACGCGATGTCAGGCACGGTCTTCTGACAATTTGCGGAGGAGGAGGATTGGGAATATGTGCCATACTAGAGAGGAAGTAGCATAGCAGCGCAAACTGAACGGCAAATGGTAATGGGCCTCAGTGCGTGCCCTTTCACGTTAGGGCCGATCCGTGGCCCCGCTGAAACGGAATCTCCACTTCGTTCTGACAAGCCATGAGGCATTCTGGCGAAAGGGAGTAAAATATGGGAGTTCCCGATAGATTTAGCCCTTTCCATATTGGGTGGATTGCTCAATGACGCTTCTCAGTTGAGATTTCTGTTTATCCCTCAGCCCACGAAATTGAACACCCTGCCTCCTCATTTTTCCAGATATATTCACCTCCCATTTAGGCACGACCGCCAGATCTCGCATCCCCGAACGACTCTTGACCAGAAATATGTCCAAATGAGAGAGTCCCTTCAAAAGGCTTTTGTTCGCAGAGTACCGAAATGAAAGGCCATCCTCGCTAATATCGCTTATTTCACCTAACTGAGGAAAAGGATCATCAATGACAGCAAGCAGAGCTTCGGTTACTTCGAATCGCTGCCATTTTCTCCTTTCAGCTACCTTGAACTCAATCCCAAACCCCTTCGGTGTGGTCCTGATAATTTCCCCTTCAATCTTTATGGCCCTGGGGTAATTTGGAAGAGAGAAAGTCAGTGAAACCCTTTGGCCCATAGAGAAGCGTTCAGGGGTTTCAATAAATACACCTCCAGCCCCCACATTCCTGACGAAATCCTGGTAGGCCCGTCCCTCCACAGCGTAATTCACCGTAGTGAAAACAGGCACCCTTTTGAAAACCCTTTTCCCGCGACCCTCTATTTCCTCTTCAAGCAAGTCTTTCAGGAGGACTTCCCGCTCCTCTTCCGACATACCCCTGACATACTCCACCACGGCCTCTGCAATATTTAACTTTCTGTATTCTTTGCTTGAAGTAGTCATAAGAGACCCAAACTCTACGCCCTTAGTCAAAGCTGTACCATTTCCCAGGCAGGAATTCCTGGAACGTAATGTCTGTCCTCTCTGTAAATATCCTTTTCAATTGGGTCAGGTCAACCTTCCTGGCCCCCTCCATCAGGGGATCATGATGTTGAGGGACGGCGATCTGGCAGCCGGACGCCATGGCCAGGCTGGCGGTTTGCTCCTCCAGGCCGGGCAATATGTTCCCCGGCAATACCTGTAACAAAGTAATATGGGCCTTGGCCTGTTTCGCCACCTGGATGATGCTCGGCTCCGGATAAGACCCTGCCATATATATCCGCCTGCCCCCCGCCGGATCAAAGACAAAGTTGAGTTGCTCCCCCTGCGGATACCACTTCATCCAGTCCGCAAACTGCTCGGGGAATCGGTCAGAGCCAAACAGAGCTGTGACTGCTTTTTTGATCATACTGAATGGTTCTGGACCATCGCCTGCCATGTCCTCTCCGGTCACCCGCTTGTACTCCTTGGCGAATTCCACATGATATCCCTTCAAAACCTCCACCTTCAGACCTTCCTCACGAATGATCTCGCCCCACTTCACCCTGGTGATGAGCTCAGGGGGTACACCCTGATGCCCCGTCAACGAAGTGGCCACCACATCGCTACAAAAGATCTTAGGTTTGTAGCGTTTGGTCAGTTTGCCCACATCAAGGACGTGGTCATAGTGCCCGTGGGTGAGGAAAATATAGTCGCAGCCTTTTATCTCGCCCGAGGTGATCGGTGCACTTACCGAATCATCCAAGTAAGGGTCAATAATTAGGGTCTTCCTGTTGGGCAGAACGATCTCAAAGCAGGCCGTTCCTAGCCATCTCATCTGGATTGCCACCCCTATCACCCCAAAACGTAGAATATGGCCACTTCTTTCTCTCTTCTGCGGGTCTTCACAAGATATACCTAGTCGCTCTTTCAGTGCGCTTTGTCAAGCCCCTGGTCCACGATCCAAAACCACAGAGCCTCTAACGCTACCCCCTGAAACAACGGGCTGAGCCTCGATCACGCGCATTCCCTTCCATTTGCCCTGGCGGTAACGCAGCATGAATGCGATCCCCAAGGCGCTGATGTAAAGCGTGGCCAGAGTCCAAGCCGTGTAAATGCCGGCCCCGATCACCTCGACAGCCAGGTAGACGGGGACTATCATCACGCCAAGGGATAACGCGGCAATGGTCCACATGATAAACCTCGTGTCCCCAGCCCCCTTGATGGCCCCGGAGAAGATGAGATTAAGGGCGTCGAAAAAGCAGAACACGGCCACGAAACGCATCAAGATCACGCCCTGATCCATGATTTCGGCATATTGGGCAGGCGTATGATTATCGCCCCTGAAGAGGTTGAGCAGTGGTTCCGGGGCCAGCACGAAAGCAGCGGCAAGCAGCATCATGTAGGCCATGGTAATGTGCAGTGCACTGGAGGTTGAATAGACACCCTCCTCAGGCCGACCCCGCCCGATAGCCTGGCCAACCAAGGTGGCATTGCCAATGTGAAAGCCGACCATGGGCAGAAAGGCAAGCATCTCTATGGCAAGTACGATATTGGAGGCGGCCAACTCCAGGTCCCCCAGTCGGCCAAGCATCTGTATAAAGAAAGTTATCCCGAAGATCTCCAGAAAGAACTGGGTGCCGCTGGGCAGGCCGTAACGCATCAGCCTTCCGAAGAGCTCTCTGTCTAAGGCCCTGTTCTTCCAGGTCCCAAACCTTGCGCGGTTGTTTGGGCTGAATATGAGTAGGCTGAAGATGGTCACAATGGTGAGTGAGGCGGTCACCGTGGCTATGGCCGCCCCCACGATTCCAAGTTCCGGAAAGGGGCCAACGCCGTTTATGAGACAGTAGTCCAATGGGATATTGATGGCAGCGCCGGCCATGTGAACGAGCATGACCGTCCTGGTTAATCCCCGGCCCGTGTAGAAGCAGGCCAAAGCCGAGCCCAAGACTACCAGCCCCGCGCCAAGGGTGAGAATGTTGAAATAGGTCACCTCAAGGGCGCGTACGTCTGCGGAGTGCCCGATGAAATTGAACAGCGCTCCAGAGACAAAGTAGAGTGAGGCGAGGAAAAGGGCTGCCAGCAAAGAGAAGTAGATGCCCTGCCATAATGCTGCGCCCACCCTGTTAAGGGCCCGCGCCCCAGTGTACTGCGCCACAAAGGCGTTCGTGTAATTGGCAACGCCCATAAAGAAGGCAATACTTGTGAAGGAGGCAATCCCGGCCGGCAGTGCAGCGGCGATGGCATCCAGAGAGTAGTTGGCCAGAAACATGCGGTCGGTAAAGTGCATAAGGGTGATCGAGCCCATAGAAGCCACCAACGGTAGGCTGATGGCCAGGACCTGTCTGTAGCCGTTGGGTTTTGACCAGCGCTCTATCATATTTCTAATTCATGCCAGCGATTTGAGGGCATCCTTTCTGGGGTGAAGCAAAATATGACCCCTTTTGGAAGATCAGTAAAGCTAAATTTGGGAAGGGGGCTGGTGCCATGTGCATACGAGGAGGTACACGGTGCCACTATGGCCGAAGCGCGGGAGGATTAGACGTTACAGGATGTGTTCCACCATGTTCTCGGATCGTTGTGATTGGCGAGTGTTGGAAATATGAGGTGTGACCCTCTTGCATTTCAGGTCTAGATCTCTCAATCAGGGATCTGCCTCTCCTGTTCTAACCCTTGCTTGATGGCCCTACACGTCCTGTCTCTTTCCGAACGCACAATCTTTGACAATATGGGCTCAAGCAATTTACATGGGCCGCAAGGCTTCGCCTCGAATCTATGCACAACTTCGGTGAAATTCTGGACAGACTTGAGGACATACTCAACGCTGGCACGAAACACGGGTAGTCTAGAGGCTACTTTTTTTCTTTAATGAATGTCCCCTTCTCATATTCTTCGAAGGCTATTCTCAATTCTTCCTGGGTATTCATCACAATAGGGCCATGCCAGGCCACGGGCTCTCCAATGGGTTTTCCGGAGACAAAAAGCGCCCGCACGGCTCCTTCCTCGCTGGAAATGGCCACTTCATCGCCATCGTCGAAGATAACCAGGCTTTCAGGACCAACCATCTCGTCCCGGTCCCGATCAAAATACCCTTCACCCTCAATGACATAGGCAAAGGCCTTGTGTCCCCTCTTCACAGCGTGCGTGAAATGGGACTCTGACGGAACCCTAATATCCAAGTACTCGGGATCTATGACGATATCCTTCACCGGCCCTCTCACACCATGAACTTGCCCACAGATTATTTTCACACTCACGCCCCCGTCCTGGGTGATTTCCGGGACTTGGTTGCTTTTTATCTCCTGGTATCGAGGATTCATCATTTTGTGGGAGGCGGGGAGATTGGCCCAGAGTTGGAAACCCCACATGAGTCCGTCTTCCTGGCCTTTGGGCATTTCCTGGTGAATAATGCCCCTGCCAGCCGTCATCCATTGTATATCCCCTGAAGAAATGGTGCCCTTATTACCCATGCTGTCACCGTGCTCAACCTTGCCGTAGAGCACATAGGTGATCGTCTCTATCCCTCGATGAGGATGCCATGGAAAACCTCTGATATACTCATCAGGATTATTAGAATGAAAGTCATCCAACAGCAAAAAGGGATCCAACTCCGGGACTTGTTGATAGCCAAACGCCCTTTTCAAGTGGACGCCAGCCCCTTCGACGGTAGGCTGGCTTTTCAATACGCTTCTAATTTCTCTGATTTTAGCCATTTCGATCCTCAAATTATAAGATCGCCCTCGAGATTTTATGTAATGTCCCTCCACAGTTCCGGGCGGGACTCAAAAAAAAATTCCTAAGATATGAAGTTTGTAAAGGTGCGGATGAAATTAACCCACAAGGTTATAGAGAAAAACTAAGGTCTCTTCGGGCAAAGTCCACACCAAAATGATCCTTCTCAGGATATTGTTCATAAGGAGGGGGCTTATCTAAGGTGGGTGAGATGAATGAATCCCTAATCGGGTTCACGCTCGATCTTCCAGAGGGCCATTCGGAAGTGGTTATCCTGCTCTTCTCATGGATGCTTTATTCCTCTTCTCTATCCGGCCTTTCTTGACCAACCGGGCTCTGGACCTTATAGCCCTTTTCTTTCCATTTGTATCCTCCGTAAGCACCCAGGCCGGCTGCAGCCGCATACCAACAGCCTGAAAGAAAGGGAAGCATGAGGGCCAATAAAATATACATTCTTAGTCTTTTCATTGCCTTGTTTATCCTCCCAAATAATAACTTGGCCTTGTGGGAGCAAGATTCCTGCCAATTCGCCAGACAAACAATAATAAATTTGATTTCAATTACTTACATCACATCCATCGAAAAGCTGACCTCAAGATCTGTCACAAATTGTCTAAGATTGTCAAAAAATGTCGACCATGGGCATGGGTGTGAAAAGGTGAGTTGACTTTGATGTTTTTTGCGTATTAGATAGTTGAATGATTGGGCTCTTCGAGCTTATCTGAGATCGGCGGAGACAGAGTGATGTGGGCTAAACATACCCATCAAAGCACGGCATGGATGGGACGGGTTGAAAGGGTTCAGATAGCCCGGATTTACAATAGTCTAAAATAAAAGGAGGTGCTCAATGGATCGAAAGGAATTGATTGAAATGTTCAATAAGAGACCGAGGATTGGTGCACTTGCCACCTCCAACAAACTTGGAGATGTGAATGCGGCTGTCTTTGGGTCACCCCAGATGATCGATGAAAACACCGTGGTCATGGGCATTGGCGAAAACCGCTCTTTCCGCAACCTGCAGAGGAACCCCAAGGCAGTCTTTATTGTCATGGAGCCTGGCGAGACCATGATGGATTGGAAAGGGGCAAGGGTCTATCTGGAGGCGATTGATTTGGATACCCGTGGCCAGTTTTACGATCAGATCAAATCAGCTATTGGCAAGGCCGTGGGTCCAAAGGCCGCAGAAGGGATTCATGCGGCCATCCGGTTCAAGATCATCGAGGTGAGACCACTTGTTGACAGGGGGTAACCCGATAAATGACCGCAGAGCTGCGGACCCGCCTGCCTTTCCTGAGAGAGAACGATGGCCAAGGATAACGAGTTTATAACTTTTCTCCTTGAACTGCTGGAGCCCTTGGGTTCAGTCGAGGCCAAAGGCATGTTTGGTGGGTTTGGGATTTATCGGCACGGTCTGATGTTCGGCCTGGTTTCCCAGGACACCTTCTACCTCAAGGCAGATGAGGTACATCGTGCCGAGTTTGAACAGAAAGGACTGCCCCGTTTTACCTACCAAAGGAGCGGTAAGGAGCTTTCCATGTCCTATTACCAAGCCCCGCCCGAGGCAATGGATCATTCAGAGGAGCTCTGCAAGTGGGCACAAAAGGCCTATAATGCGGCCCTGCGTGCCGCCCGGAAAAAACCCAAGAAAAAACGGAGCAAGAATTAGCGAAGACGGACGGAAAATCAGGAGGGTCTGGTAATGACGCTTAAAGGTTCTGCCCCACGCAAGCCAGGAGGGAAGATCAGCAAAGAAGAAATGGACCGCATTGTAGCCAAGGCCCGTCAGGCCTGGAAGGAGCGGGAACAAAGCTACCGGGAGCAGTCTTTAAGAATCCATCCGTGGGTATGTGCCCGGTGTGGCCGCCACTTTACCCAGAAGAATCTTTATGAACTCACCGTACATCACAAAGACCACAACCATGATAATAATCCGCCCGACGGCAGCAACTGGGAGAACCTCTGCATCTACTGCCATGAGAATGAGCACAGACGTTACCTTGATCATTTAGAGGCAGATGGCGTGCAGGTGGGCGGGCAGAAGAAAGAGACGGGCATCCAGCAACCCTTTGCCCGTCTCAAAGACTTACTCAATACCAAGAAAGAATGAAGCTCTCCGAGGAAAAAGGCCCTGAGGAGCTGGCTTTGAGCTGCCCCCAGAGGGGGCTTTGGGGTCTTTCCTTCTTGCGAAAGCCTGCTGGAGTAATGGAGTGGTGGAGTAATGGAGTAATGATAAGGACTCATTCAAGTTGAAATTCCGCTTTTAGCTTTTTCCAACACTCCAATACTTCAAAACTCCAGTACTCTAAAACAGCTTACCATCTTTGCCGGCAAAGCCAAATATTTCTGCCCTGGCCTATGGGACCAGATTTTTGACTTCAAAATAAAGCATTTGAGCGAAGTGCCGCGCGGCGATTGAGCTGGCTTAGATAAGACCAGCTGCGGACATGATATCAGGGACCAGTTCTTCCTTGCCAATGGCCATGATGTGTACGCCATGGCACATCTTCTCGTCATGTATCCTCTTTATCATCCGGCGCGGCGTAATCAGGATCCAGTGTGATTGCACGGCTATAATCTTCATCGGCTGCATTGAAGAACAAATCTTTAAAATAAATTTCTCCGCGAAGAAAAAAGCATCTCGCGCATTCAGGGTCGAGTTCGATCGCCTGATCAACATAATTTTTGGCGGTTGACAAGCCAAACCAATAATCATCTTTTCTATCCACCGGCCAGACATCAAGAGCTGCGGTATAAAATTGGTTGGCTCTTAGTTTATCGATCATTTTCCTGAATCTTTTGCGCACAATGCTGTTGTAAGTTTTTCTTTCGTAATGAAGTGACGTAAGAAGGTCGAGATGCTGCTTCTCCAACTTTCTCAGCAATTCGGTGAAATCTTGCCAGCTCTCCTCATAGCGCTCTAACAGAAATTGATTCCTGACCAACTCCATTGCCCGATTGTATAAAGTGTTATTATCAATTTCGACTGTTGCCTTGATGAAAAATTGGCGCTTATTTTGGTCAGCGAACACCGTTTCGTCAATTTTGATGATCTTCAATACGCCTGACGCAAGCCCACTCAAGTTGTTAAGGGAAACATCTTTACCCTTTACAGTAAGCAAATCTTTCCAAAATTTCGACATATAACTGATTGCTTCTTTTTTCGATTTTTCTTTCACCAAAAAGACAGCATCGGCTTGCGGAATATAGGCGTCATATGGCTGGCTGACTGT
>CP070840.1:3643396-3646936 GCA_020342025.1 Deltaproteobacteria bacterium | reverse complement strand
GGCACGGTCGATCTTACAAAAAACAGCAGGGTTTTTCTCTTCCTGGTGGACGGCGCGATCAAGCGCTATGCCCATTACGAAGGGAACAAATATCCTGATAAGCTTGTCGAGCTTATCCCAAAATATCTTTCCGGAGATAATCAGGCTATTCAGCTCATGGGGTTGTTCTACCAAAGGGATCCAGAAGTGGGATATCGCTTAAGCCTGGCCAATCCCAGTCCCGGGGAGATGAGTATTATTATAACCTCCAAGGGCATTCAATATCAACTGCCACCGGGCGGGGGGGGCTAAATGGGCAAGCGTGCAGGTTTTACCTTGGTGGAGCTCATGGTGGTCATAGCTATCTTAGGCATTTTGGCTGCCACCGCTATGCCGGCCTATAAGAC
This sequence comes from Deltaproteobacteria bacterium, assembly GCA_020342025.1. Next base: position 3,646,550 of record CP070840.1, on the reverse strand, counting down.
TTGGCTGTCGAGGACGTACGGATCTGAGGCCAAATTAATGATGAAAAGCCTTGTTGATGGGCAGATCATGTATTATCTCGAGCATAACACTTTTTATCCACCTACAAATGATGTATATGTTTTGCCACCTTCTGGACCAACAGATCCGGTGAGCATAGATGGGAAGCCTTTGCGGCAAAAGATTTTAGAGGATCTTCATGTCCCAATTCCTGTCGGCAGCAAACTTTTTTACACCCTGTCAGTTGACCGCTCTACCCCTGGGGATGAAATAGCTCAGATTCAAATAGATGCAGATTTTCCCCTTTTTAGCGATGGGCGCTATCTGTGGGGACAGGTGTATAGAAGCGGTCAAGTTTGGTTATCTGTAGAATAAGGAAGATGGCTACTTCTATACGGGGCAAGGGGGCGTTTAATCCCAATCAATAGACTTCATAGACCATAATCTCTGCCTCTTTTCCCTTGACCTTTTTGGGGCCCACCTTCTTGATATCAAATAGCCCTTTCACGTGCCGATAGGTTTCTTCTCCAATAAGAATCTGGTTGGGTTCTGCGATAGACTCCAACCTTGAGGCTACATTAACAGGAAGACCGATCACTGTGTAGTCTACCCGATTGGGTGAACCAATGTTTCCGGCGACCACCCGACCCGTGTTGATGCCAATACGAATGTCCAATGGTCCTCCAGTTCCTGTCTCGGTCATCGTCTCCCGCAATTCTTCCCTCATTTTCCTCGCTGCCATGATGGCCCTTTCCGCATCGTCTTCCTTTTCCATGGGCGCCCCAAAAACGGCCATCAAGCCGTCCCCTAAATATTTGTCCAACGTTCCCCCATACTGAAAGACAATGTCAGCCATCCGATGAAAATGTTGGTTCAAAATCATATTTATTTCTCTGGGCGGCATCTGCTCAGAGAGATGAGTGAATCCAACGATGTCCGTGAAGATCACGGTCGCTGTGAGCTCTCTTGGCTCCATGATATCGTCTCTTGTATCTAGGCCCTCTTTTAGAATGGTCTCTATGACCTGAGGAGAAAAGTACCGCTCCAGGCGTCTCATCATTCGCTCTTCTTCGCGGATCTGATCATTGAGGTTGGCCTGTTCGATGATCATGGCCATTTGAGTTCCAATGGCCTTAAGGAGTTCAAGGTCAGCCTTTGTGAACTGGTTATACAACCTGACGCTGTCCAGTTGGATAGCGCCGATAACCCTGTCTTTTTTCCAGAGGGGCACACACATGGCAGACCTGATTTGCTGCACAACGATGCTATTGGCATGATCCAGTTGAGGATCCTCCATGGCATTGGAGGTGAGAAGGGCCATCTTTTCATGGATGACTTTGTTGAGGATGGTTCGGCTCGCCCTCACCTTTTCTCCATCTCTTATGTGATCGTCTTTGTACTTGACCACGACGGGAACAGGCTCGGCCTGTTCTTCGTCTCCTATGAGAAACAGGTAACCGTAGTCCGCGTCAATGACCATAAAAATCAGATCCATGATCTTCTTGAGAAGTTCGTTGAAATCTTGGATGAAATTCAACTGTCTGCTGATTTCATAAAGTACAAACAGGACTTTGTTGCCCCTCTTTAAAGAGAAGAGGTCCTCAGTACTCTTGGCGGGGTCGGTGGCGGCTTCAGAAGGTAAGGAGGAAACGGTCATCACTTCAGAGCCAGCAGGGACCTCTTGGGCGTCTTCTTCGGTTATGAATGTGAGATGGTTTGGCCCAATTTTAATTTGGTCATTGTGCTTCAGGAGGGCACTTTGGATAAGTTTCTGATTCACCTCCGTACCGTTCAGACTTCCAAGGTCGGCCAGAAGATATCCTTTCTTGGTTTTTTCAATCCGAGCGTGATTGCGAGAAACGGTAAGACCCTTGAGGACGATATCATTGTCCTCGTTTCGCCCTATCGTGGTTTCGTCTTTAAGGAGGGGGAAATTAACGATTTGGCTGTTTTTGGTTATGAGGCGGACGCTTGGCATGCTGTCAATGCTTCAATTTCTTTTTCAGAAAGATAGTAAAATAACGGTTATGTTGTCCAGGCCACCGGCCAGGTTGGCCTGTAAAACTAAAGAAAGGCCTATCTTGAAAAGTGACTTGTCCTTAATGGATTGGATTATGGTCAATATTTCTTCATCATCGAGCATATCATTCAGACCGTCTGAGCAGATGAGGTACAGATCCTTTGGTATTACCTTGGGTCGGTACAGATCTATCCTAGGCGTCTCGCTTATACCTAAAGCACTGGTCAATATATGTCTCTGAGGATGTCTTCTCGCCTGCTCCTTAGTCAGTCTTCCCAGTCTTTGCTGTTCAGCCACCAATGTATGGTCTAGGGTGACCTGTTCCAGGCTGCCATTTCGTATCCGATATAATCGACTATCTCCCACATTCACCACAGCCAGGTGCTTATCTTCTAAGATAACGCCAATGAGGGTGGTCCCCATCCCTCTTGTGGCGGGATTGTTATCGGCCTCCTCACGGATTCTGCGGTTGGCCATGCGGGTGGCCGCCAAAAGACGGTTTTGCTCTGTGCTCAGATCTTTTCGGTATTCATCGGAAAAATCTATGCTTTCGGATCGAGATCGGGTAATGAACGCTTCCACGCTCTCAACAGCCAGTTGGCTGGCCATCTCACCTGATACGTGGCCTCCCATTCCATCCGCCACAACGAACAGCCCCTCCTTATCGCTACGCAGATAGCTGTCCTCATTATGCTCATGGGTCTTGCCTATATCTGAGAATCCAAATGACTTAAATTCCATAAATAGATATTCCTGATCCTCTAGAAGAGGAGTCCTTCACCTTATCAGAAGCAAACCCCCCTGTTGTTCTCAATGGTCGGGGGGTTGCGTAACTATTCAGTATGACAGCATTAAATTAAATCAAGATATGGCGGGGAAGTCAAGATAATCCTGGGATATCCCTTCTTCAATTTTCATGATTTTTTAGCAGGCGGGCAGGAAACTCGTGCAATGTACCATAAATTTCAACACATCAAGATTATGTCTCCGCACCCACTGAGTGATGCCCCATTCCTTCAAGACGATATCTAAGGTGTCCGGGGGAAGTGGTCTGATCCTTGAGGGTTTAAGAGGACTCCGTCAAGGTCGGGACGATACATTCTGCCAGGGATTACCGGGCATAAACCCTCAAGGAT
>CP070840.1:3622331-3643296 GCA_020342025.1 Deltaproteobacteria bacterium | reverse complement strand
CTATTGGCATTGCCAGCACTTCTCCGGAAGAGGGAAAGACGCTGGTCGCCGTAAATTTGGCCATCACCATGGCTCAGGCCGGAATGAAGGTCCTACTTGTGGGCTCTGATTTAAGAAAGCCCGCCATCGATCGAGTCTTCGGGGTGGAAATGACTCCTGGACTCACCGATATTTTGATGGGGAATTATCCCTGGCGTGACACGGTCAAAACAGTAACAGATATGATCATGGGGCAGATGGGCACAGATGAGGTTATGATGACACCTGGTCTGGACAACCTTCACCTCATTACGAGCGGACCCATACCGCCTAATCCAGCCGAACTGATAGAATCTGAGCGTCTGACGGCCTTCATGGAAGAGGCAAAAAAAGAATATGATATTATCTTATTTGATTCCACACCCATTCTCTCAACGGCCGACGCGGCTATTCTAGGGACAAAGGTGGATGGGGTACTCCTGGTATATCGTGTAGGTACCGTATCCAGGGGGCTGTTAAGAAGATCCACGGCCCAACTAAAGCAGGTCAACTGCAATATCATGGGCGTCGTGCTCAATGGCATGAGACCAGACGTGAGTCCCGATTTCCAAGATTATAAGTACTACAGCTACTACTATGCATATGGTGCAGAGAAGAAGCACAAGAAAAGGGGCGAGAGGAGCAATCTTTTTTCATTTATAGGTAAGAAAGGGGAACGCGTGAAGAGAGAAAAACAGACGATCCCCGCAGGAGATGAGGCAGAAGGGCTCCGAAACAAGGTTGCAAAGCAGCTGAGCAAGCGGAAGGTGGCCCTTATGTTGGTGGCGATAGGGTTGCTCACTGGCGGGATCCTCTGGCAGCGTGGCATCATTGATCCTTTCAAACCCCCGGATACGGGAAGATCGACGAGAAAGGATGAAGTGAGATCAGCGGGCGGGGAAAGGGGGCCTCAAAAGAGGGCCATCCAGGGCAAACCCAAGACCCCCTCCAAACAACCGAAAGGAACGGTTTCTAAGGCAAAGGTGAGGTCTCAGGTCAAAGAGCCTGGCCCTGAGACCCCATCTGTGGCGACGCGGGTCGCGGATGACAAGAAGCCTTTGGCCAAGAAAAGGAACCTAAAGGCGGCTTTATCAGGAAAACCAGGGAGCATCAGCCCCAAACCGGAGCCTACAGAATCGACAAAGAAGCCTGAAGCCAAAAGCGTCATCATTCTCGAGAAAGAGACCTTGCCCACGTCTGAAAAGAAAACGGAGAACATGGCCGCCCGGCCGGAGCCGCCGGTATCTGAGAAGAAACCTGAGGCCGGAAGTGTAGCCCCGGCCAAAGAGGGCGTTTTTGAGACACCCATTGCGAGAGAACCCGAAAGCATCTCCGTTCAAAGCAAGGGGCCAATGATTGCGAAAAAAACCCTCTCGCATCCCTACTCACTCTACCTGGGCTCATTTCGAACCCTGGAGCGGGCAGAAAAGGCAATTTCCCAATATAGCGAAAAGGGCCTCTCCCCCTATTGTTCCACAGTTGATTTCAATGAAAAAGGGACATGGTTTAGAGTGTTTACAGGACATTTCCAGGATCGTGAGAAGGCGGAAAAATTTAAAGAAGGTCATAGGCTGAATGAGGGAACCGTCAAGAAGACGCCCTATGCCAATCTGATCGGCAGTTATACGCAGTCAGGGGAGCTCGAGAGTAGGCTTTTGTCCCTGAAAAGACTGGGATACTTTCCCTATGTGATAAAGGGTGAGGATGGAGGATCCCGACTCTATGTGGGTGCTTTCATAACCAGAGAGGGCGCGGAGCAGCAATACCATCATCTAAAGTTGAACGGGATTCAGAGTCAGATCGTTCAGAGATAAGAATTTCCCCTCCCAAGCCCCTCAATTCATAAATGCGTTACCCGCTTTGCAATTCGAAGCACGAAGTAAGGCTCAAAATCTTCTTGCCATAGATATGGGGCCTTTCGGAGAAAGCCATTTGGGAAACAAGCCAATAACAGAATACTTTGACGTCAGCGGCCAAACCACCCTTCAACTCCTCCTGCCACTCATCCTTCTGCTACTCGTACTCATTGCGTTTGCCTTCATGATACCCGTGCTTTCCACCTTCCAGACCTTTGCGCTGACGGCTGGCATGGTCATCTTCATTGGCGGCTTCGCCAGCACAGATATCGCCCTTTACGTCCTCATATTCTCCATGCTTCTGAGTCCGGAGTTCGTTGTGGGTACCACTGAAGGCGCGGCACTGGGCCGCGGTGTGACACTGAGGCTTGATGATTTCCTTATCGTGATCATAGGGGTGAGCTGGCTGGCCAAGATGTCTATCAAGAAGGAGCTGGGCTTGTTCCTTAAGACGCCGCTGAACAGACCCATCGCCTATTACATAATAATTTGTCTCGTTTCCACCCTGTTAGGCGCCATGTTTGGAAGAATGAGCCTGAAGACGGGCTTTTTATTTGTCCTGAAGTATTTTGAATACATGATCATCTATTTCATGGTGGCCAACCATCTTGAGAGCAAAAAGCAGATTCGGAATTATTTGTGGGCGATCCTCATCACCTGTGCCATCGTTTCTATCATAGGAATCGTCCAGATTCCTGGCGGCGGTAGAGTCTCGGCGCCATTTGAAGGTGAGGGGGGAGAACCCAACACCTTTGGAGGGTACCTGGTTTTTATGATCTCTATAGTGCTGGGATTACTTTTAGCGTCCAACTCATTCCGAGACCGACTCCTTTACGGTCTCTTGGCCCTCCTTTCTGCTGTTCCCCTCATTTACACCCAGTCCCGAACGTCTTATCTGGCCGCCATTCCCGCAGCACTTGCCTTTGTATGGCTTTCCGAAAGAAGAAATTGGGTCATGGCCGCGGTGCTCCTCGTGGGTATTAGCCTTCCTTTTATCGCTCCTGAGCCCGCCAGGGAGAGGGTCACATATACGCTTACTCAGGGGAGAACCCAAAAAGATGTGGTGGAATTGGGGGGCGTCAAGCTGGATACTTCCCTCTCTGCCCGATTGAGGAGTTATAAGGCGGCCACCAAGGATTGGCTGGAGCACCCTATTCTGGGATATGGGGTGACCGGATACAAATTTTTGGATAATCAGTTTCTCAGGGTGATCACGGAGGCTGGACTGATAGGACTCATCGTATTTCTCTTTTTGATGTCCACCATATTCAGGCAGGGATACCGTGTCTTTAAGGGGACCTCGGATCCTTTTTACAGGGGCCTTGCCATGGGCTATTTGGCCGGTTTTGTGGGCCTCCTATGCCATGCCCTTGGCGCGAATACCTTTATCATTGTGCGAATTATGGAACCATTCTGGTTCCTCACAGCGATGGTTATTATGATCCCTGAATTAGAAAAGCGAGCTTGAGGCCAACACCTTGTCATCAGCCAGGGGGATTTAAAACAACCAGTGCATCAACGGCCACAGGCTTACTTCCTGAAAGTATCAGAGGATTAACGTCTATCTCCTGAATGGCATCATTTTCAAGGCCCATCTGCCCCACCCGGATGAGGATCTCTGAGAGTTCTTCCAGGTCTGCCTCAGGCATGCCACGCACATTTTCCAAGATCTTGTGCCCCTTGATCTCTTGCATCATCTCCTTCGCGTCCCTCTTCTCAATGGGGGCGACGCGGAAGGATATGTCTTTGAGAATCTCTGTGAAAATTCCCCCCAGCCCAAACATCACGCATGGGCCGAACTGGGCATCTCGGGTCATGCCAACCATGAGCTCTCTGCTGCCTTTCACCAGTTCCTGGACCAGAACCGCCTTTTGTTGATCCTCCATGCTGTTCATGATCTCTTGAAAGGCCGCACGGGCCTCTTCATCATTGCGGAGATCCAACTTGACCAGCCCTTGTTCCGTCTTATGGGTCAGGGCGGGGGAGCATCCCTTCATCACCAAGGGATAGCCTATGTCATTGGCAGCCTTTATGAGTTCACCTTCTGTGTTCACGACGATTTCACGGGCCACGGGGATTTGATAGACACGCAGGAGCTCCTTGGATTCATGCTCGGATAGCACGCCGCGACCTTCCTTCAGGGCCTTTTCTAAGATCTTCACGCTTTTATCCATTTTCCACCCTATCTTTGATGTTTTTGTACTGCCAGAGATGGGCCATGACCCTGGCCGCGCTCTCTGGAGTGGGAAAATTCGCCAAGGCCTCAGCCTCCTCCAGAAAACCTACCTGTTCGTCCCAAATACCCGGAGGAGAGATGAGAGAGGCAATGACAGGTTTTTGCTGCTTCCATTCCAGAAGTAAGTCCCCTATACCACCCAAAACTCCCCTGTTTGCGGATGCAAAAAGGGTTATAAGGACGATTCCATCCACGTTTTCATCCTTCAGAACAGCCCCTATGATGGCCGCAATAGCCGAGGGGTCAGAGAACACGGGCCCCATATCCACAGGATTGGATCTGAGTACAATGGGAGGCAGAATTTCATTAATAACACGTTGCGTTTGGTCACTGAAACGGGCCATCTCCAATCCCTCTCGCTCGCAAACATCGCAGGCCACCATCCCAGGGCCCGCCTGAGCTGAAAGAATTCCAACCCTTTTGCCTTTAGGGAGCGGACATGAGCAAAGCGCACGAGCGAGATCCAAGAGGGCCTCCATCGTATCGAGAACAAGTATGCCAGACTGTCTCAAGGCCCCTTCATAAATCTCATTTTTCCCTGCCATGGAGCCGGTATGGGAGAGGGATATCCGATCGGCCATCTTGGCACTTCCGCTTTTGTAAGCGATAAGTGGCTTTTTCCCCTGGTTTTCACTTGATATTTTCATCAGCCCCCGCGGGTCATCGAGACCTTCCAGGTAAAGAACAATGACATGCGTATCGGGGTCTTCCATTAAATAGGCCACTGTCTCTGCAAAATCAATATTTAATCGGTTTCCCAGGCCGATGACCTTGCTGATAGGAATTTTGAGTTTCATGGCCACGAAGGCCATGAGATGGGAAATCCCTCCGCTCTGACTCACCAGGGCCACACCGCCTTTCCTTAGCCAGGAGAGTTCGGGCGTGAATGAGGCATTCAGATTTTGGTGGAGGTTAACGATGCCGAAGGTGTTGGGACCGATAACCGGTGTGCCTGCACGGTTGACAAGATCAGCCAGCATGTCTTGAAGTTGGGTGTCCTGGGGATCATCTGTCTCTTTGAAGCCGGCCGTAATAAGGACTATCCCTTTGATATTCTTATCAATGCATTCCTGAAATATGGCTGGAACCAGCCCGGCGGGCACCACGACGATGGCCAAATCGATGGGTCCCTCAAATTCCGCAACAGAGGAGAAGGACTTAATCCCCATGATCTCCTTTGCTCTGGGATTGACCGGGATAATCTTTCCCTCATATTTTCCTGTGGTTAGGCTTTTTATCACATGAAATCCAAGTTTTGCCTGGTCTTCAGAGGCCCCTACGACAGCCACAGAGGCGGGACTGAAAAGGAACTTCAAATTATTGGAGACCCTACCCTTTGCCACTCTTCAGACTTCTCTCCCTGCATCCTTGTGATAGCGGCAGGTGATTCACCACCATCTCTCTGGCCGTTTTAGCAAAAAAGAGACCAACATGGTCTACCGCAATGGAACAACCTAAGCAGACTGCGCGATTATATCGAGAGGAAGAGGTCTGTCAATTGAAAATGTTATGACCTAAGGGGGAGGCGATTATGCGGCAAATGGAAACCGCGCACTAAAGGGTAACAAAATCTTTGACATTGCAGGTTACTTAATTTATAGGTGGAATCAGTCAGTTAAAAAGTTTGTCCGCTTAATCCACACCCCAGGTAAACCCTAACGTTGCATAAACAACCCGGTGTGAATGATTAAAAATAAGAACCCGATAGGAATTCGAAGCGTTGAGGATACTCTCAGAAAACATGACCAGCTGTGGTGTTTACAAAAAGAGAAAAATCACCGGTTTGTTTACCCTTTGGGAAAGCCGAGGATACCACATCTCCTGCGTTGTCAAGGGCTTGCGGTAGCTCACTACAGCTTCGCCCTTGACGCCTTGGATCTGCAGCACCCTCGACTTTTGCAACGTTAGGGTAAGAACCGACCGGTTTACGCATGTCTAAAGCTGAGAAAGAAAAGAAATCTGTGGCATCGCCACGTATCTGCTTCCAAGAAAAACCTTTAAAAGAGATCACACGGAATAGCCCGGCGGCAGAAGGTATTGTTATCCCTGCCAGGTTCTTTGTTTAATACCTAGCCATTTTTGTCAGTAAAGGTAGGTCCAATAGCTAACCTTTAAACCAAGAGAGGAGGCAAGCTTTATGGGAAAAAAGAATTTCTTAGTGGGCATCGTGGTCTTTGTGGTTGGAATCTTGTTCGCTGTGTCATTGGCATCGACCAGTGCGGCAAAACCCATTGTTATTGGCGCTCCCCTTTCCCTAAACTATGTATATGGTTGGGACGCGGAGAGGGGAATGACGCTGGCCGTTGAGGAAATCAATGCCAAGGGCGGTGTCAAGGTGGGAGGTAAAATGCGCCCCTTTAAACTGGAAGTCCTGGAGACCCGGGACCTTGAACCTGGCGTACCTGTCAGCGAGGCCCTCCTGGCCGTAGAAAAGCTCATCCTGGATAAGAAGGCAGATTTTATTATGGGCGGTCCCATTCGTTCTGAGGCGGGAATGGCTGCTCAGGACCTCCTCGCCAAATACAAGAAGGTCTCCATATTGACAACCGGTGTTTTGACGCCTGCATATCATGCAAGGGTTGAGAAGAATTACGATAAATTGAAGTACCTGTTCCGGTCGACCGGCGAGGCCAAGTGGATGGTGGGGGGGGAGATTATCCCTGCCTTACTGAGTCTCGAAAAGCAATTCGGTATGAAACGGATGTTTATCATGATACAGGACGTGGCCCATGCACGAGCGGGCGGGGGCATCATAGCCAAGGTCATGAAGGGGAAAGGCTGGGATATCATAGGCCAACCTGAAGTGTATCCCACCGGTTCGGGTGATTTTTCCATGGGCCTTCTACAGGCCATGAAGCAGAAGGCTCAGGTTCTGCTGATATGGATGGACATGCCAGAGACCTCCATTCTTCTCAGGCAGTGGTACGCCATGAAGGTACCCGCCCTTCCCTTTGGCTCAATTATTGCGGCTGCTGAACAACCCGGTTTCTGGAAGGCCACTGAAGGAAAGGGAGAATACTGTCTTGCCAATGTGGTAAACGCGGGCAATGCGCCCAGCAACGCAAGCCCCTGGACCATGAAGTTCTATGAGGCATACACAAAGCGGTGGAAAGTTGAACCCGAGGCCTACGGCACTTCAACCAGTTACATGGGTCCATACGTACTCAAGGATGCCATCGAAAGGGCGGGGACTCTTGATTCAGATGCGGTTGTGGCTGCCCTGGAAAAGACGGATATTATGGGTGTCTACGGCCGGATCCGTTTCGATCCAAAGAGCCACCAAGTTGTCCCCAGTAATGATCCGAAAGAGGGAGCCGTAGGGACCATCTTCCAGTGGCAAGCAGGCAAAAGGGTGGTCGTCTTTCCAAAGAGCATAGCAATGGGAGATATTCAACTTCCCCCGTGGATGAAACAGTAGAGTATTGTGGGAAATGGTCTTTGCATGAGAATCCCCACCTTGTCACCCCGATAGTGGGGAGGCAGGTGGGGATCCTTTAATAGGGGGGCCGAAAATAGATGGACATACTGGTTTACGGGACTGTAAATAGCCTTACTCTGGCCCTCATGGCCCTCGGTTTTACGTTGGTTTACGGCGTTAGTCGCCTTCCCAACTTTGCCCATGGGGCCCTTTATATTATCGCAGGGTTTGCCCTCTGGGCCGGTCTTAATACCCTTGGCCTGCATTACGCAATCAGTGCATTGCTCGCCCTCATAGCCATAGGTATTGTCGGCGCTGCCATGTACCAGGGGGTCCTCATCAGGGTCAGGGGGATGGCCACCTCGGAAATCATTGCCAGCTATGCCATAGGACTGGCCATCCTGGAGTTTCTCAGGTGGCTCGGTTTCAAAGGCATGACCTACACGCTTCCGGTATTCAAAGAGGGCATCATCTGGATTTTTGGTGTCCCGGTGGACTGGCAGAGGATTTTGATCATCATTATAGGGGCCATGGTGTTTGTATTTTTGTGGGCCTTTACCCACTACACCAAGATCGGTTTGGCCCTGCGGGGCATGGCCCAGGATGAACGGGCAGCCATGATGCTCGGTATAGACTCAGACCGTATGGCCGTTGTGGCTATGGCCCTCGGATCTGTCCTGGCCGGCGTGGCCGCCTTCGTTTTGCTGCCTCTGGGCAATATAGCCGTGGAGGCGGGTTACAGCGTCCTGATTCTCGCCATTGCTGTCTGCATCGTTGGAGGTCTGGGAAGCTGGGTGGGTGCCCTCCTGGCCTCCTTCCTGCTGGGCTTTCTCCAGATACTGACAGATGCCAAAATAGGGTCCCACTTCCGCATCGTGGTAGCCCTTATGGCGATTCTCCTTACCCTGATCCTGAGACCCTCCGGTATTTTCGGCCGCCAAAAGGAATTGGAGGAGAGGGTTTAGAATGCGCAGGGACGATCACTATCGCCTGGAAAGATTGGACCGGGGGATCAAGATCCGGACAGGGGGCATTTATGCCATATCCTCCTGGCGTGAAATGAGTTACCTCCTGGTTCCAAGACTGGTCCTCATTCTGGGACTCCTTGCGCTACCACTTCTCATGCCCTCCGCCTACTGGCAGAGGGTCATCTCCATGGTCTGCATATACGCACTGCTCGCCATCGGCTTTGATTTGCTGGCCCATTTTGTGGGCCTCGTCTCCCTGGGCGGCGCCTTCTTCATAGGTGTGGGGGGTTACTTGGCAGGGATATTGAGTTCCTACAAGGGCGTTCCCATGGTGCTGACCCTCCCCATCGCCACTCTGGGCGGCGCCATCATATGCACCTTGCTTCTGGTACCCTGTCTGCCTCTACGGGGGGTTTATTTTGCTATCGCCACCCTGATGTACCCTCTGATCCTGACCAGGCTTATTGAGGCCCTGAATATTTTTGGGGGGACGGACGGCATTGTGGGGGTGACCGGTTTTCCCAGCCAGTGGATTGAGCAATACCTGATCATCACCTTGGTCATCATGGTCCTTTTTAGTATTCGCAGACTGGTCAATACGGATTACGGCCTCGTCATGAGGGGCGTAAAGGACAATGACCAGGCCGTCAGGGCCTCAGGGATAAGTATTACCCAGGTAAAAGCAGTAGCTGTTTTTATCACCGCATTAATGGGATGCTTTGGCGGGGCCTACCTTGCCCACATCTACATGTGGTCCGGTTTATCCCAGTTTGCCTTGGATTTTTCCATTATTCCTATCGCGGCCACCGTTATCGGAGGCGGAGGTACCCTTGTTGGCCCGATCCTGGGCGCCTTTATCCTGGTGCCCATTAATGAACTGCTCCGTGAGCTGGGGACCCTCAGGATCGTCTTCTACTGTGTTATCCTGGTCATCTTTATCATGTTCAAGAGCGAAGGGCTCATGGTCTATGCAGAACGTAAATATCACCAATTTCAGCAGTGGAAGAAGGTGTGAATATGGCTGAGGATCAACCACTGCTTCGGGTCGCAGACTTCTCAAAATCATTCGGTGGCGTTCAAGCTCTCAGGCGGGTGAGTTTTGACGTCCAGGAGGGTGATGTTTTCGGGATCATAGGGCCAAATGGTTCAGGAAAAACCACCCTGGTGAACTGCATTACCTCGTTTGTGAAAAGGGATTCGGGCAGTATATATTTCAAGGGTCAAGAGCTGAGGAGAGGTATGCCTCCCCATAAGGTGGCGGATCTCGGGATTGCAAGGACTTTCCAGATCACAAGGCCCTATTACACCTTACCCGCATACAAGAACCTGGTCATCCCTTTGTTATCCCCAAGAGCACGGCGGACCGGGGGCTGGAGAGGGGGAGGAAAACATGGAGACAGGGATACGGTGGGCCTGGACATCCTGGAGGAGATAGGTTTTGAGCGAGACTCTTTCATCCCCTACAAATTGGCCTCAGCATTGCCCACGGGATACCTGAAACGTCTTGAGTTGGCCCGATGTCTTGCCATAAGACCAGAACTGGTCATCTGTGATGAAATCTTTTCCGGCCTGAGTGGGAGTGAGATCGCCACCATGACCCCACTCATAGAAAAATTGCAGATGGAGGGTGTCACGCTCATTATGATCGAGCATCGATTGCGTGAACTCTTCAGGGTGGCTAACCGGGTTATGGTATTGAACTTTGGAGAAAAGCTCATAGAAGGGACGGCCGAAGAGGTGATGGCCGATGAGAAGGTGAAGGAGGCCTACTTCGGATCCGACCAGGAGGTCATGGACTATGCTTAGTATCAGAGATCTCATGGTCTTTTATGAAAACATGGTGGCCATTAACAATGGGAGCATGCAATGTGAGGAAGGTCAGATCGTGGGCGTGTTTGGGGCCAACAGTGCGGGGAAATCAACCCTTTGCTACGCCATCTCAGGCATTATTCTGGATATCATGAAGAAGGAGGAGATGGCGGGCGGAGAAAGGATATCCGTGATTGGGCGTATAGAGTATAAGGGGTCTGACATCACCAAATTGAAGCCCAGTAGGCGGAGCAAAAGTGGGATTATTCTTTGTCCTGAACGTAGAAGGATCTTCCCGGAGAGCAGTGTCATGGAAAACCTTCGGATCGGCGGATACCTTGCTTCATCGTCCCAGGCCAAAGCGACTATTGAATATGTATTCGAGATATTTCCACCCCTTAAGCCTCTCAGGAAGAGGGAGGGAGGTTTTTTGAGCGGGGGGGAACAACAGATGCTCGCCATAGGAAGGGCATTGATGGCCCAACCCGAACTTCTGATCCTTGACGAGCCCCTTCTGGGCCTCAGCCCCCTCATACAGATCAAACTTGTGAGATCGATCAGGCAAATAAGGAAGGATAGGGGTATAACGGTTATAGTCACCGAACAGTACGCAAGGCCCGTTCTACCCATTGTGGATTACGGCTATATCTTGGAAAATGGAGCTGCCGTCTTGGAAGGAGAAGGGAATGAGCTCATGGATAACCCTGATGTGAGGGCAGCCTACTTCGGAGTATAGATCAACTAAGAATGGAGTAATGGAATCCAAAGACTACGGGAGTACAAGAGTGTTTTCAACACTCCAATACTCCAGTACTCCAGGATCTTCAGTCCTTTGACACTCAAGGGAGCAGCTGTTCATGGCAGAAGAGGGAACAATCACTAAAATGAAGGCAGAACGCCTTTTCGAGCGGTTTTACCAGATCTGTGAAAAGTATCCGAAGAAGACGGCCTTAGTCTATCTTGGAGAAGAATATTCCTATGGGGAGATCAAGAAAGGCATCGAAAGGTTCGCCACCGGCCTCACTGCGTTGGGTGTAAAAAAAGGGGATCGGGTGATCATCTATACCTCAAATTGCCCCCAGTGGGTGATCGCCTTTTTCGGCGTTCAGATTATCGGGGCCCAGGCCGTGCCCGTCTCTCCCATATACACCTCACACGAGGTGGAATATATGGCCAATGATTGTGGCGCGGAAACCGTTCTCTGCTTGGACACCAATTATTGTTACGTGCGAGAGATCATCCCAACCACGCCCATAAAAAGGGTTATAGTGACCAACCTCGTGGATCTCGTCCCTATTTGGAAGCGTTTCGTTGGTTTCCTCTTCGATAAGGTTCCCCACGGTTCCTACGAGAAAGGGGCCGATATTTTCAGATTCAAAAAGCTCTTATCCTATCCTCCCAATCCACCGAAAGTGGAGATGGATGCGTGGAAAGACATCTCTTTCATCCTTTACACAGGGGGCACAACAGGATTTCCAAAAGGGGTCCCCCTCAATCATATGGGCGTGGTTAGCTATCTGAATGAAATGGCAAAGTATGTGTTGGATGGCTACGTGAGCGAAGGGGGAGGGGATACCTTTATCTGCGTGAATCCACTTTTTCACATCATGGCCTTCTCCAATTTCATGATGCTTGTCCTGAACCGTGGAAATCCGGGTGTACTCATGCCTGAACCCCAGATTGATGCCATTCTGGAAGCCATCCAGAGACACAAAGGCACGGTCCTGCTGGGCGTTCCCGCTCTATACCGAATGATTCTTGAGAACGATAGATTGGAGCAATATGAACTCGGTTCCCTTCGTTACTCTTTTTGCGGTGGAGATAAGCTTGCCACAGAGATATTTCGACGCTGGAAGGCGAAGTTCGAGATCCCCATACACCAGGTATATGGCTCCACGGAGGTGGGGTTTGTGACACACGACAGGTTGGATGAAGACCCAGATCCTGAGAATATGGATGTGGGAAAACCTCTTCCCTCACGAAAATGCATAGTTTGTGATCCCGACACCTTGGAAATATTGCCGCAAGGCGAGGTGGGAGAACTTCTCGTCTCCTCTGAGTATACCATCATGGAGTATCTAAACAAGCCGGAGGAGACCGCCAGGTCCTATGTGAAGATCAATGGGGAAACCTATTATCGTATGGGGGATTACGTGCGAATAGACACGGAGGGGAACATGCACTATGTGGAAAGATCCGCGGATATCATCAAATATAAGGGTTACAGGGTCTCTGCCTCCGAGATAGAAGCCGTGCTCCAGGACCATGAAGCGGTCATAGCGGCCTGCGTCGTGGGGGTTGAGGACCCAAACGTGGGGGAGCGGATCAAGGCCATGGTTGTGTTAAGGGAAGATGCCAGGGGCGTAGGTGCTGCGGATCTTCTCAAGTTCTGCCGGGGAAGGTTGGCACCCTATAAGATGCCCAAGTACATAGAGTTCAGAGACATGCTCCCCAAGTCAAAAGTGGGCAAACTCCTAAGACGAGAAGTAAGGGACGAGGAAAGTAGGAAAACCGCCAAAGAGAAGAAGATAGAGGTATAAACAAACTGAGGTAAGCCGTGTGTCAAGAGAGACAGCTTCTTAATCATTTGTTTCTGTAAAAGGCTCTCGCCTCATATCACCACCCAAACTCATCCGATGTCGTCAACTTTTATAAATTCGTGAGGTAAAGCCATTGCAAGTCGATGTTGAGCTCTTGGTCCCCTATAAACAGATCGCGAAAGCGCAGAATGTTCAGGTGGAGATAGAGGGCAACACGCTTGAAAACCTCCTCCAATCTCTGATCAAGCTTTTCCCTGAACTGGAGAACCATCTGATGGATGAAGAGGTCCCGGGTGCACTGCCCTTTCTTTTGCTTATAAATGGGAAGGTTGTACCGGTGGCAGACCCCACCGAGATCTGTCTCAAACCGGGCGACCAGGTTGGATTTACGAGGGTCGTGGCAGGAGGGTGAATCGTATTTAACAAATGTGACTGCGAGGAGTCCTTTAGAGCTTTAAGAGACGACGTGGCAGTCAGACGGGAAAGAGATTGCTTCGCCTATCTAAGGCCGGACTCATAAAGATAAACAAAAGGGAAACCTCCCAAGAAAAGGCCTTGGTGCATGCGTAAATCCGGTCAAAGGGTTACCCAGATAAGAATAATATTAGGTCAGAGCATGAAAAAGATAGTCGTCGATTTGGGGAAATGTACGGGGTGTAAGAGTTGCCAGATTATTTGCGCCTTAACACATGAAGGTGAAGCCAACTATGATTTTGCAAGGATTCACATTTCAAAAGATGACAGTCTGGGCTTTAGCGCTCCGATTCCATGCGCTCAATGTCTCGAAGCACCCTGTGTTGAGGCTTGTCCCGTAGAAGCGATTGTTTTGGATCCGAAGACCGGGGCGAAGGTGATCGATGAGGAAGAATGTATTCTCTGTGAGGCCTGTGTGGTTGCTTGTCCCTTTGGTGCAATCACGATCATTGAAAAAGGTGGAGAGACGAAGATCATCAAATGTGATCTGTGCAAAGGGGATCCTGAATGCGTGAAACATTGTGAACCGGGCGCCATACTGTTCAAAGAGGCCTCAGAATTGGCCGAAGAGAAGACCGACGCCCTGGGTGATAAACTTATTCAAGTCATTAAGATAAACAAAGGTTTTACTGAAGTGATGTGAAGCCATTATGCAGTCCAGATGAGAGGAGAGGATGACAGAACGAAAGCCATTGAATCTGCGTTGCAAGTTCTGCAACAGCAGGTTCGCACTTAGCCCGGGCGAGAAAACGGCAACATGTCCTCAATGCGAGCAGGATTGGAATATCCGCTGGTTTGCTGAAGACACCGCCATGATCATTTCCCCTGTGTCATGGAAGCAGTATGCCCAGAGAGAAAGGAGCAGTGAAGGCATTAAGAAGGAATAAGTATGGGGGAACAAAGGAATATGAATCAGATAGCAATCATTGATCTAGCTACGAGGGAGACGAAGATTAGGCCTGTCCCTGAAAGGCTCAGGGAGAGGTTTTTGGGGGGGCGTGGCATCAACATGGCCTTCCTATACTCCCTTGTGGAACCGAAGATGGATCCCCTTGGATCGGAAAATCCATTGATATTTGGGGCCGGTGCCTTAACAGGAACCGGTGAGGTCACGGCGGCGAGGTTGAACATATCAGCGAAATCGCCTGAAACGGGAATTCTTGGGGATGGCAGCATGGGCGGTTTTTTTGGTCCTGAACTGAGGAAAGCGGGTTTTGACCACCTCATCATTCTGAACAAATCCGATGAGCCCGTATATCTATTTATCCAGGATGGTCAGATAGCGTTCAGGGACGCCTCCCACCTGGAGAAACTAGATATCCACCAGACCTTTGGCACCCTCCGGCAGGAGCTTAATGACCGGGATGTTCAGATTGTTTGCATCGGCCCTGCTGGGAGAGAATGGGTCGCGTTTGCCTGTGTATGCGGCGGATATGGAGGCAATGCCGTAGGGAGGACCGGTATGGGTGCCGTCATGGGCAGTAAGAATCTTTGGGCCGTGGTCGCCCGGGGGCGAGGTTCCATACCCTGTGCCGACCCTGGCGGGCAGGTCCAGGCCATTAAAAAGCATTACAGGCAGGTGACAACAACAAAAGGCTTCCATGCCACCTCCATTTACGGCACGCTCATAAGGTTGAACAATTCAAGACTCTTGGGGTTGGAAGGCGGTAAGAATTTTCAGGTCAATGTGCGTGATACAGATGGTCTTGACATAGATGATTTCCTCAACCAGTACGAGGTGGGGAAAAAGGCATGCTTCGGTTGCCCTATCCACTGCAAGCACGTTTGGAGAATAAAAACAGGGGATCTGGCCGGGTTAACAGGCATTGGGCTAGAATTCAATGCTGCGGGGGCCCTCCATTTCATGGCAGAGTGCGAGGACTGGGAAACTATCATGGCCTTCTATGACCGGTGCAATCGTTATGGATTGGATGTGGCCTCTGCCAGTGCTTATATTGCCATCTTGATGGAGCTTTATGACAGAAAAATCATAAGCAAAAAGGATACCGGGGGCATTGAATACAATTGGGGAAGTAGAGACGCGATACTCGGTTTTCTGGACCAGACGGCAAAGAGGGAGCACATTGGAGATTTGATGGCACAGGGGCTTCTGAAGGCGGCAGAGACAATTGGTCATGACATGATGAAATATGTGGTGCATTCAAAAGGGCTCACCATAGAAGCCAGGGATCTGAGGGCCCATAAGGGACAGCTCCTGGGAGAGGTGGTATCCTCGAGGGGTGGGGATCACTTGAGGGGAAGATTCACAATGGAGGATTTTCATCTTCCCCCTAAGGTCACAGAGGCGATAATGGGTAAGCCTGTCCCCTCTGACCCCCGATCCTATAAGGGGAAAGCATGGCCAACTGTATGGACGGAAAGACTGTGCGCCGTTGTGGACTCCGTGGGCATCTGTAAGTTTGCTTCCAAATGGATGAGCCCGGGCCTTGTCGGTTTCGATGAAATGGCCGAATCCTTTGAGGCTGTGACGGGGATACCCAAGACAGGGAAAGAGATCATGTCCGACGGAGAGCGCATTTACACCCTAGAGAAGCTATTCAATGTCCGGGAGGGGATTAGGAGAAAAGATGATAAAGTCCCTGACCGTTATCACGAGCCGCTGAAGTATGGCCCATATCAAGGAGAGTATATAGACGGCAAAGAATTCCAGGCCATGCTTGATGAGTACTACGAATTAAGTGGATTGGATAAGGACGGCAAACCCCTACCAGAGACCCTTGAGCGACTCCAACTGGATGACGCGGAAGAACTTTATTCTCTGGCATCTGTATAACTCCTCTCCTTTAAAAGGGCTGGGTGCAAGTTCTAAGATAGTGTGGTTCATATGGCGTGAGTATAGAACATAGGAGGGCAATCGATGGATTTAGGACTCAAGGATAGAATTGCTTTTGTAACGGGGGCGACCAATGAAATTGGCCGAGCCGTGTGTCTTGGCCTGATCAATGAGGGTGCAAAGGTGGCCTTTTCCGATATTAATGTGGAAAAGGGGGAGGCCCTGGCGGCGGACGTTGTTGGACTTGGAGGAGAGGGTATATTTTTGAAGACAGATGTCCGCAACTACCAAGAGGTGAAGGATAACGTGACGAAGGCCAAGGACCATTTTGGCCGGGTTGACATCATGGTATACATGGCAGGGGTAGGAAGTCTGAAAAGGTTTGTGGAGACGGGACCAGATGACTGGAAGAATACAGTGGATGTCCTTCTCTATGGAATGCTCAATACCACGCACGCTGTTCTCCCTTTCATGATAGAGAACGGATACGGGAAAATCGTCAGCGTTATGGGTGATTCCAGCAGGATCGGAGAATCGGGTCTCTCTTTGGTCGCTGCTCCAAGGGCCGGTCAAGGGGCACTTGTAAAGTCTGTGGCAAAGGAAGTGGGTCGATACAACATCACGCTGAACTGTGTATCGGTGGGTGTTGTGGATACTGCCCATTATCCTGCGGGGCACATCGATAAATACAGGGAAAAGATCGTTAAAAACTATCCCGTGGGAAGATTAGGTACCGCAGAAGATGTGGCCCCAATGATTCTACTACTGTGTTCCGATCTCTCGAGCTGGATAACAGGACAGATTATCAGTGTAAATGGCGGTTATTCAATGGTGTAGTTCCAGCCTAGTCTGGAATGCAATGCCCTCTGGGCTCGGGTAGGGGAACGCAGCGTTGCTTGAAACAAATAACCCCTTGCTTTGGAGTACTCGAGTATCAGAGCATTGACAGGAAAGAGAGGTCTCTTCGCTTCGAATCTTTCCACTACTCCATGACTTCAAGGAGGACGTATGAGTCAAGACAGGACGTGGGATAGCCTCCTCAAAAAATTGGACGAGATGGAGCAGACAGCCCGCATTAGCGGAGGTCTTGAAAAGCAGGAAAAGGAAAGTCAAAAAGGGAAGATGACAGCCAGGGGGCGCGTTATGGCCCTTGTAGATCCCGGTTCATTTGTCGAGATTAACATGCTTGCGGAGACACAAACCTTTGACTTTGAAATGCAAAAGAAAAAGATCCTGGGAGACGGGGTGATAACAGGTTACGGGCGGATCGATGGCCGGCGCGTGTGCCTTTTCTCCCAAGACGTGACCGTGTTTGGCGGTTCTTGCGGCCGGGCGCACGGTGAGAAGATCAATTATGTTCTAAGGATGGCCCGCAACACAGGGGCGCCTGTGGTCGGGCTTTACGAATCGGGAGGCGGAAGACTGCAGGACGGCATTGAGAACGAGGCAGGCTACGGCAGGATGTTCTGGGAGAATACCCAGTGCTCGGGGGTCATACCACAGATTTCTGCAATCATGGGGGCATGTACAGGTGGTAGTGTCTATTCTCCTGCCCTGACCGATTTTATCATTCAGGTGGAAAAAACGAGTCAAATGTTTATTACGGGCCCGAGTGTCATCAAGGATGTGACGGGTGAAGAGGTGTCTTTTGAAGACTTAGGGGGCACGAAGGTCCATACGCAAAAATCGGGTGTGGTGCATTTTTCAGCGAAAAGCGACGGCGATTGCCTTTTCCTCATCAAGCGATTGCTTTCCTATATTCCTTCTAATAGCCGCGAGAGACCTCCCGTCGTAGACACGGGAGATGATGTGGACAGGAAGGTATCTCGTCTAAGGAAAATCGTTCCGATACTGCCCAATAAATCCTATGACATGCACCAGGTGATCTTAGAGATCGTGGACAAGGGTGATTATATGGAGGTTCAACCTCGGTTCGCTACGAATATGATCATCTGTTTCGCGCGTATGGCGGGAAGTACGGTGGGCATTGTGGCTAACCAGCCTCGTGTCTTGGCCGGAACCATTGATATCGATGCCGCAGATAAGGCAGCCCGGTTTATTCGTTTTTGCGACGCCTTCAACATACCCATTGTCACCCTCGTGGATGTACCAGGATACTTGCCCGGGACACAACAAGAGTACAGGGGAATCATTCGTCATGGCGCCAAAATGCTCTATGCTTATTCTGAGTCCACCGTGCCCAAGGTGAGTGTGGTTATCCGCAAGAGCTACGGGGGTGCCATCCCCGCCATGTGCTGCCATGAAACGGGAGCAGATCAGTTTTTTGCATGGCCCACGGCGGAGTTTGCCATGATGGGGGCCGACCCTGCTGTCAATATCCTGTATCGAAAAGAGATATCTGAAGCAAAGGATCCTGTCGCACTGCGTCACGAAAAGATGAGGGAGTATGAAGAGAAGTTCTGCTCTCCCTACTTTGCCGCATCCAAACAATATATAGATGCGGTCATCAGGCCTGAGGATACGCGACGCATGATTATCAAGGCCTTGGTCATGCTAGAAGACAAGGAGCAGGAACCGAGGGCGTGGAAAAAACATGGAAACATTCCGCTGTAAACCTTTAAGGAGTGTTGGAGTACGGTAAAAAAGGTGATAACCCACTTTTTTTTCCGTCACTCCAGTACTCCGATACGCCATAGTTTATAAGAGGAGGTTGAAAGTCCCATGAGTCCCAAAAGCCCTTTAGAAGACAAGATCATTTTGGTTGTGGATGACGAGCCAGATGTCTTGGAGACGGTGGGCGAGATACTAGATATGTGCCTCTTGTATAAGGCAAAGAGCTACGAGGAGGGTGCGGAATATCTCAAGGGTTATACGATCGATATTGCCATACTGGATATAATGGGTGTTAATGGCTTTGAACTTCTGAAAAGGTCTGTAGATAAAGGGATACCCACCGTTATGCTCACGGCCCATGCATTGACGCCTGACGCCTTGAAGAAATCCATGAAACTTGGCGCAGTCACCTTTCTGCCCAAGGAAAAGATATCTGATCTACAGGAGTTTCTTGAGGCCGTGGTTTTGGGCGGGGGAAAAGCCATCTGGATAAAATTTTTCGACCGGCTCGGTGCATATTTCGACAAGCGGTTCGGCCCAGACTGGAAAGAGAAGGACGAGTTCTTCAGAGACTTTGAGGAGGCAGTGCGAGGCGGGACAACGAACGAAGCGTGATAAGAGCTTTGAATTTTAGGAATGGGGCCAACAGGGGTTTCAGCACTTTTTATCCTATCCCTTAGCATTAGTCTAACGATCCTCACCTGTTTCTTTTAAGCAATCACGTATTCACAGTCTCGTGAAGCCTTCGTAGGGAAATCCTAGCGCAAGGAAAGACATGAGAATTCGAAAACCAGGAAAGATCAGAGATCATTTGTGGTATTTGGGCTGCGAGGAGTCCGGTGTCTATTTGCTGGAGGGCCAAAATGAGTCAATGATCATTAGCGGAGGAATAAGCTACATTCTCCCTCATGTTCTACAACAAATCAGAGCGTTTGGTATCAAAGAGGACCGAATCAGAAAATTTCTGATACTCCATGCGCACTTCGATCATGTGGGCATCCTGCCACTTCTAAAACGTCGCCATCCAGAACTCCAAATCTATGGGTCCTCACGGGCTTGGGAGATTCTGTCTATGCCCAAGGCAATTAAAACAATCAATGCGTTCAGTGCCATGGTTACGGAACGGATGGGTAGAGTGGAGGAATGCTCTGGCCTTGATTTGGAATGGAGGGAAGATGTGGACGGTGCATCCGTTTCTGAAGGGGATCTGATAGGGATTGATGACATTGAAGTCCAGATCTTCGAGACACCAGGCCATTCTTCTTGTTCCATCTCAGCTTATGTGCCGAAGATTAAAGCACTTTTTCCGTCAGATGGTGGCGGTATCCCATACCGAGATACAATCATCACCCCAGGGAACTCCAATTTTACCCTGTTTCAACAAAGCCTGGAAAAGCTCAAGGATCTGGATGTGGAATATCTCTGCGCAGATCATTATGGATATATTGCGGGAGAGGAGGCCGGAGGTTTCATTCAACAGACCATCCAGATGGCCAAGCAAAACCGATCTCTCATGGAGGAAGCGTACCTGAAGACAAGGGATGTTGAGACCGCAGCGCATGAACTGGTGACCTCTTTTTATGAATTGTATCCCGATTATGTGCTGTCTAGAGAAATTTTCCAGGGGATATACGGTCAAATGGTAAAGCATATCGCCAAAAACTTGGGGTAAAGATGTTGTCAAGCTCAGAACTGATTCTATTTACCCATTAGGAGAGAGGAAGGATGGACAAGGTTAAGATCAAAATCATGGGGATAAGCTGTAATCACCGTAAGGCCAGGAACACGGCCTGGTTGACATTGTTCGCCCTCAAGGCGATAGAGAAATTCGGGAGAAGGATAAGCGAGATTGCGGATATTGAAACGGAGTTTATTGAACTCAGGGGTAAGGGCAAAAAAATATCAAGCCGTGCCGTTTGCGATCAAGTGGATGGTTATTACGTAAATCTGGAAGATGATTATGTAACCCGTGAACTCATGCCCAAGATGGCGCAGGCGGATGGGTTTGTTTTTGGCTCCCCGGTCTTCACGGGCGCTTTCACCAGCAAGTTTATCAGGCTCTTCGAACGCCTTAGGGCTGGGGTAAAGGATGGCCTTTTCACCGACAAACCGGCCGGGTGCGCCGCTGTCGCCACCATGCCAATGGGTGGGCAGGATCGCACACTGGAGTCAATGGAGATATGCATTCGATCCGTAGGCATGATTCCCGTCCATATCCTGTGCGGGTGTTCCGGTACAAGTGTTGTCCCTTACGGGCCGCTCCCTGGCGATGATGATG
>CP070840.1:3619329-3622231 GCA_020342025.1 Deltaproteobacteria bacterium | reverse complement strand
TTCAGCCGCTTCATCGTCGTAAGATGCATCAAACAAGGGTTAACTTCCATTCCACCATGCCAGGTGCAGACAAATGACTTCTCAACCCGTTTTTGTGGGCGTGGAAGTGGGGGCATCAAGAACCAAGGTTGTTGCCCTTGATCCGCAAAAGAGACTCATCGGCCATGCCGTAAGAAAATCCGGGACCGATTTTGGCCGCACGGCAGCGCTCTGTCTGGAGTCTGCCCTAAAGATGGCGAAGGTGGCTGAAAAGGATATTGTCAGGGGGGTGTCAACGGGGTACGGCAGGAAAAATGTCTCTTTCACCAGTGAAACGAAAACAGAGATCGGGTGTCATGCAAAGGGATGTTACCACTATTTCCCCGTGGCCATGACCATTATTGATATAGGGGGGCAAGATAACAAGATTATTAAACTGGATAAGGATGGGCGCAGGCTGAGCTTTAAGATGAACCGAAAGTGCGCCGCGGGCACAGGAGCATTTCTTGAAGAGATGTCCATGCGTCTGGACATTCCCCTGGAAGAGATGGATGGCCTGGCCAGAAAATCGACAAAATTGGTGGAGTTGGGTAGCTTCTGTACCGTCTTCTCAGGCACTGAAGTGTTGGAAAAGATAAGGCAGGGAAAGAAGGTGCCCGACATCGTGAAAGGACTCTTTTTGTCCGTGATCAAACGGGTTCTCGAGATGGACTCGCTCAGTGAAAAGGTCTCTATGACAGGGGGTGTGGTGGCCCATAACCTATATCTGGTCCAAATGGTGGAAGAGCTCATCGGGCGAGAGGTCCTCGTCCCTGACTACCCCCAACTGACAGGGGCCGTGGGGGCCGCCCTCTTTGCTCTGGAGGCCGAAGTGTAGCTCTTTAGCGGCGTCAGGGTTTGGCAAAACGCCTTAACGCGTTAACATCTTTCAATATCCTTAAACCCCTGCCTTGCCCGAACTTAGAATTTGACATTTGGCATCATTTTGAGCAAACTAGGCCCACTTCCAAGGGTCCCTGTGTCAACTTACCTCTAGATAAGGTTATTTCCCGTTATTGTGGTTTCTTCGGTCACGGGTGTGGGTCATTGTGTGCAACGCCTGAATGGTATTTATAAAGGTGGAGGTGTTGGAAAGTGACGTCAAGTAAATGGATGCATGTGGGTACCGTGCTACGAATGAATGCCATCAATTTCCCGGAGAAGCTGGGATGGCAGGATAAATTGAGAGAATACACCTTCAAGGAATGGAACGAGAGATCCTGTCGGCTTGCCAATGGGCTCAAAGATCTCGGCGTGGGGCAGAAGGATCCTTTTGCTATCATGGCATACAACCGAGGGGAGTGGATGGACATCTATGCCAGTTGCGCCAAAGGCGGTCAGATCGCCGTTCCGGTTATGTTCAGACTGGCAGGTCCCGAAATAGAGTACATCGTCAACCACTCAGAGTGCAAGGCATTCATCGTGGAGCAGCCTTTTGTGGACCTCATAAACGGGATCAAAGACAAACTCCCCATACCGGAAAATGCCTACATCTATTTGGGGGAAGATCCGGTCCCCGAAGGTTATATTGGCTACGAGGAACTGCTGAGCAAATCATCGTCCCAGGAGCCGGACATCATGGTAGACGCAGCCGACACCTGGGTCATCATGTATACATCGGGAACAACAGGGCGGCCGAAGGGGGTTGTCAGGACGCATGAGAGCAATCTGGGCCAATACCTTCTGAGTAATCTCAACATGGGGGTTTTGCCCACAGATAAGGTCATGCTGGTCATGCCCATGTGCCATGTGAACTCTATTTTCTACTCCTTTGCCTATACTTTGCTCACAGCGCCTGTCTTTGTCTATAACATGGTCAGCTTTGATCCCGAGGACCTGTTAAGAACCATTGAAAAATATAAAATTACCTTCACGTCACTTGTTCCTACCCACTATATCATGATGCTCGCACTGCCCGATGATGTGAAAAACAGCATTGATGTCTCCTCCATACGGCAGTTACTCATTTCATCAGCGCCTGCCAGAAAAGACCTGAAGCTGGCCATCATGGATTACTTCAAAAATGCCGAACTTTGGGAGGCCTATGGGAGCACGGAAGGAGGACTTGTGACCATACTCAGGCCGGAGGACCAATTCAAGAAACTCGGCTCCATTGGCAAAGAGATTTTTGGGGTGGATAGGATCAGGATCTTAGATGAAGACAGAAATGAGGTGCCAGACGGAGAGGTGGGAGAACTCTTCTATCGCACACCCATGCTGTTCAAAGAATATCTGAAAGAACCGGAAAAGACCAAAGAGGCCTTTGATGGAGAATGGTCTTCAGCCGGTGACATGGTCAGACGCGATGAGGATGGTTACTATGTGCTGGTGGACAGGAAGGCCAATATGATCATCACGGGTGGAGAGAATGTTTACCCGTCTGAGGTGGAAGGTGCCGTTGGGGCCCATGAAGCCATTAAAGACATTGCTGTCATCGGCGTTCCGGATGAGAAATGGGGTGAGGCTGTAAAAGCGGTCGCGGTCCTGCACGAAGGATATGAGCCGAGCGAAGGACTGGCCAAAGAGATCATAGAGTTCACAAAAGGGAAAGTGGCCGGGTACAAACGGCCCAAGTCTCTGGATTTTATTAAGGATGAGGATATGCCAAGGACGCCCACAGGAAAGATTCTGCACCGCATTCTTCGAGAAAAGTATGGCAAGTGGAGTGATCCTCAGTGAGTCTTTATGAATAGAGGAACGCAGCTCCAGGCTGTGCCTGGATCATTGTGGATAGAGAGGATAATAGAGGAAAGGTAACGGATAACCCATAAAAATCTTGGACTGAGGAGGATGATATGTACACGAAAGCTTTTATCCCTTACAAAGGCTATTACAGTACGCCCTTTTGCAGGTGGCAGGGGAGTATGGCCAATGAAAATGCGAT
>CP070840.1:3604860-3619229 GCA_020342025.1 Deltaproteobacteria bacterium | reverse complement strand
GAAAAACAAACAATTATAGCTCAATTCCGGTATTTCAAAAAGCAATGAGAACTTTCCCATTGTTTATGGAAGATGTGGGAAAAGTATAGTGTTTTTGAACAATTGTCAAGGAGAGGAACAGATCGAGGATCTAATCGTGAGGCCTTTCTTCCGCCCACGCTGGCATGCTCACGTCTGAGATGGCGTCGAGTCTGGGGACATAAGGTTTGATGTCAATGACCGGCGTCCCATCGAACGCATCAATGGCATCCACATGGATCCGCCTGCCTTCAATCGATAATATCTTGCATGCGCTGATGCTAATGGGATTGGGCCTCACCGGGGAACGGGTCGCGAAGACCCCTGTCAAAGGATTCGCTTTATTCCTTCTCGGATGGACCTGCAATGTCTTTCTCTTCGCTGGAGTGTCACTTTTTTGGAACCAGGATAAGACGATGATGTGGGAATTTTGATCTAACCCCAAGAGGCCGTCTTCATACGCCTGATTAATCTCGATCGTGACACGTTTATCTCGTTTCCTCACCATGCCCACAGGAAAGATTCTAAAGTGCCCTTCCATTTTGCAAATCCCCATCTTCCTAAGATCCTCACGCCTTAAGGTAACGATAATAAAGATCAATATTATAGACAGCGGCCAATGGGTTGTGGACAAGTACGCGATCCTTAACGGCGAGAACTGTACAAGGCGCCTCTGCATACTTGAGAAACAGGGAATCGTGGCCCACACACAGACCGAGCAGAATGTTGAAATCTGTTTTTTCATCGTTCACTATTAAAGCCTGTAGAACCGGATTGCACATGGACTCAAAAGATCCAATGGCCACCTTTTGATCATCACGAACGCCAATCTTCTCTTTGGGAACCCGCCCCACCTTGCACACGACCGAAATCATCTCAAACCCCTTCTCTGAAAAGATTTTTTCAACGACCTTGGCCTCTTTGCGAAGACCCACACAAAAAACAAGCCCAAGACGCTTGTAATCCATCCTGTTGGCGAATTCAATGATCTCAACGATGCGCGGTTTTATGGGTCTTACATGGGCATACCCTCGATCTCGGTCCACATATCCTTCCGCTTCCTGGATCGATGCCTGTTTCGCAAATTCCAGCAACTCAGCTTTTTCATATTCTTTTAGGCATCTTTTGAGGAGCCCTTTCTCGTTGAGGGTGGGACACGTAGAAGGCGCTTCGCCATCTTCATTCCTGCAGACTCTCACTGACACGTCAAAGGGACATATCGCACAATTGGGTGAATGGCTTTTCATGGTCTCTCTCCTTCCTTTTCTACCCATGACCTAAAATAGGCCTCGCTAGGACAATAGAGCATACCAGACGGTTGCTTTCAATCAAAATATTCAACGATTCTTTTGACTTAGAAAACTTTCCATATTTTCGGCCTTCCCAAATTCCTTTCTTGCCACTTCTAGGATTTTCTTATATTGTCTACAATAAAGAATAAAGAGCAGAACTGCAAACGCTCTCCTCAAACCTCGGCATTAGCCGTCCTCCCCTGTGCGAAGCATTTCGGGTCCTTGAAAACGAATATCTTGTTCTCAGTATTCCCCGAAAAGGGTGCTATGTCACCCAGGTTTCCATGGAGGACTGCATATCTACGAGGCCAGGGAGATGATCGAATGCTATGCTATCGAGCTTCTCAAGGCCCAAAATGTGAGAGATTTACAAAAAGAACCTGAGTGAAGTGCAAAATGTGGCTCTTTGGAAAAGGAGGGATTCTGGATGGGTATCGACTTACGGGAGATGTCCCAGGAGCTAAAGAGCATCGTTGGTGAGGACAATGTCCATACGGACATCTTTGAAAGGATTAACTACGCTGACACTTCCCTCCCCTATGATGTTGAAGAGGGAGATTTGCCTGAAGTTGTTGTTCAACCGGCCAGTGCGCAAGAGATCTCCAGCGTGCTCAAGTATGCCAACGAACATAAGATTCCGGTGACCACCTATGGCTCTGGCACGTCTCTCATCTTTGGGACCAAGCCCAAGCATCGGGGCATCACACTGAGTACCGAACGATTGAATTTCTTCAGGATAGATGAAGATCATCAGTGGTTTGAGTGCGGCGCCGGCGTGAAAGCTGGCCATGCCATAAAGGCACTTGGAAAGCTGGGCTACTTCCTCCCGATTCAAACCCAGGCCGGATCCACCCTTGCGGGAGCGGTGAGTGTGAATACCCTGGGACACGTGACAGATAACATCTTTGGCAGACCTGTGAACAACGTCCTGGCATTGGAAGTTGTCCTGCCCACAGGGGAGATCATTGAGACGGGATCCAAGTGTCTTAGACGTCCAGCGGGATGGGATCTAACGAGGATTTTTGTGGGCGCGGAGGGGGTACTGGGGATAATAACAAAATTTCGGATGGTTCTTCACCCCATGCCGGAGACGGCCGATGCCGTCGGTTTTTTCAAAACCGTTGAACAGATAGGGGATGCTATTGGATTGATGTACAAGAAAAAACTTCCCCTGCCCCTTGATGGGGAATTTGTGGGTGAGAAGGCCTGCAAAGTCGGCTGCGATGCCTATGGGCTGAATTTTCCAGAGGGAGCTATGGCCATTACCCGATCCATGGGGAGGACCAAAGACGAGGCGTTGATGAACGCGAAACAGATTGTTGATCTATTCAAGAGTTCAGGGGCAACAGAATCTTTTATCTTGGAGGATGAAAAGATTAAGGAGCAGGTTTGGGGCGTTCGCGCAAATGCCATGCGTTGGGGCCAGGAGAAAGGGCTAAAAGGCTATCTGGCGATTGAGGTCAATCCGGCCCTTCCTCTTTTGGCAAAGGCGATGGCTGAGCTGAATCACATTACCGATGGAAGGACGGATCTCATCGGGCAAACGGAATCCTATCTCTATGGTCATGTGGGTTCAGACTCCCTTCACTGTCTCTTTGCCTTTCCCTATAGCTGGTCTACTGAAAAAATGAAGCAGGTGGTTGATGAAATCTGGGAATTGGAAAAAGATCTGAACCTT
This sequence comes from Deltaproteobacteria bacterium, assembly GCA_020342025.1. The sequence goes on along the minus strand of CP070840.1, from coordinate 3,616,241 downwards.
AAATATGGTGGAGTGGGCGGCGATTGGGGACAACTCCCCCACCGTGTCCCCTTTTACAGGGAAAGATATGGAGAGACTAGTTACGGCATCATCAAAAAAATGAAACAACTCTTTGATCCCAACAACATTCTTAATCGCGGAAATGTGGAAGGCGAGGTGTGATGGAAGAAATAAAGGCCGATGAAACCCTAGAGCAATATCTGAATGAAGCCCTCATCTCATGTGAGAAGTGTCATCTTTGTAACACGGTGTGTCCCGTTTTGGGGACCCGGGTCACTCAAGGGCCATTTGGGATAAACCGTGCCATTTATTATGGATTAAAATGGAACAGATTCGATGAAAAATTACGGGACCTGGTCTATTCCTGTACCACATGCGGAAAATGTGTAGCTATGTGCTGCAATGTCTCAAGGGCGTTGCCCCTTGTTGAGATTGTTGAGAAAGCCAGGGAACTCCTTCTGGTGGACAAGATGTTAGGCCCAATGCCGGATCAGGTAAATGTCTTGAAAAACATGCACGTGCGGGGCAACCCCTGGGGCTATCCTCCCCATGAGAGAACACGTTGGGCTGATGGCCTCAATGTAACATTTGTCTCCAAAGAGAACAGAGTCGACGTACTCTATTTTGTGGGCTGTCCTTCCTCCTATGATCCACGAGGTCAGAGGATTGCCAAAGAACTCAGTGCGATCCTCCAGAAGGCGGGAGTTCGCTTTGGAATATTGGAGAAAGAGACATGCAGCGGACATGAAGCTCGGAGGATGGGCGAGACAGGGCTGTTTCAGTTTCTCTCAGAGGCCAATATGGCCATGTTTAAAGAAGCCGGAATTAAACATATTGTCACAGCAGATCCCCATGATTTTTACAGTTTTTCACATGAGTATCCTGACCATGAAGACAGATTGAAAGTCCAGCATTGTGCCCAGTTTCTTAATGAGCTTATTGATGAAGGAAAGTTGAAACTCCTCACAAAGGTGGACAAGAAAGTGACCTACCACGACCCCTGTTACTTGGGAAGACACAGTCAGGTGTTCGAGGAGCCGAGAAAACTCATACAGCGTATCCCTGGTGTGAACTTCGTGGAAATGGAAAATTCTGGAACAGACAGCGACTGCTGTGGTATGGGTGGGGGCCGGATGTGGATGGAACCCCCGCGCACATTGGTTTCATCACAATCCATAGCGGAGAAACGGGTGCGCCAGGCCCTCAATACTGGGGCTGACATTCTGCTTACAGCATGTCCCTTCTGTAACATGACTCTCAGAGACGCTGTCAATGCCTTGGAAAAGGAGGATGTCCTCGAGGTTATGGATATCACGGCACTGGTCTCCCTGTCTCTCTAGGGAAGGCCAAGGAGCATCACCAATACCGACACACGTAACTTTCCAAAGCAATTCAAGAGAGGACCTTTTTCCATCAAAGCAGGCGAAAGCAGGTTTTGATTAAAGATAATATACTTGCCAGCGAGATCATACGAACTGGGGTTGTGGCGATAAACATGAAGAAGACAATGGAAGGAAGCTTTCAGTGTGACAGAAATGAAGGTAGTGGTTATTGGTAACGGAATAGGTGGGTTCAGTGCGGCGTCCACCATGCGACGATTAGAGAGCCAGTATGACATCACGATGATCTCCACTGAAAAGACTCCTCTCTACTCTGCATGTGTGCTACCCGATTATATCTCCGGCAAAATCACGAGGGAAAGAACCTTTGTCAAAAGGGAGACCGACTACAGAGACCTAAACATACATACACTCTTTGGCCATGAGTTAGAAGAGATCGACGCCCATTCCAGGAAAGTGATCATAAATAATGGAAAGGCGATTACTTTTGACAGGCTTATTGTTGCAACGGGCAGCGAAGCCATTGGCCTCGGTGAACCCAAAAGGGGGGTGTTCAAGGTTAAATCCCTGAAGGATGCGGATGAAATCATTGCCCATAAGGGCAGCAAGGCAGTCGTGGTTGGCTCTGGGGCCATTGGGATCGAGCTGGCCATAGCCCTTTATCATCGGGGGCATGAAGTCACCATTGTAGAGATGATGGACCAAATCTTGCCCCTTGCTTTGGATCGGAAAGCAGCGGCCAGGGTTAAGGGTATTCTGGGCGAGCATGGCATAAGAATCCTTAATAGTGAACGGGCGGAGTCGGTCCTTGGTCACGATCGAGTGGAGGGCTTGCGAACTGACAACCAGGAATTGGAATGCGATACGCTGATATGCGCATTGGGGATGCGCCCAAAGGTTGAATTGGCCTCAGAAGCGGGCATCAAGATAGGTGAAAAAGGCGGCATTAAGGTGGATTCCCACATGGAAACAAACATTCCAGACATATATGCATGCGGGGACTGTGTAGAAGCCAGTGACATATTGACAGGAGAGCCCTCCTTGAATCTCTTCTGGAATAACGCGAATCGTCAGGGGGCAGTGGCTGGCCGAAATTGCACAGGACACACTACTGAATATCCTGGATCGAGAAACATTCTGAATGTGGATATCTTTGGAAATCATGTGGTTGGGTTTGGATACACAGCCTCGGCATTGGAGAAATTCAGTGATAAGAAGGCCGTCGATGGCCAGGCTCATGTGGCTTCGATCCTGGAGGGTGAAAAAGACGGAGGATATTATCGCCTGGTCATTCTTGGAGATCGTTGCATGGGGGGCCAATTTATAAACATGAAAAAGGACTTGGGTCTAATTTGGGCTCTTATGTGTAGTGGGAAGAGTATTGAAGAACTTCTAAGGGCCTTTGAAAACGACGAATTGATGCGCCGCAGGCCATACTTGTTCCGGCTCAGGCCTTTTTTTATGTAGAAATACAGACCAAACTACACAGGAAGGAGTGATGGAGGCCTATGGAAAAAGCCCTAGTGATTCATCCTGAAAAATGTACCGGCTGTCATTCATGTGAGATGATCTGTTCTCTGACCCATGAAAATGAATGTGACTTGAACCTTTCCAGAATTGGGATCATGAAAACAAATGGCGGTGGCACCAACGAGAACCTCCCTATTGTGTGTCAGCAATGTAATGATCCTATATGTGCAGAGGTTTGCGTCATGGGAGCCATATCCAGAAAAGACCAGACAGGGGCCCTTGTGGTCAACGAGGATCTGTGCGTAGGTTGCAAGACCTGTGTCATAGCCTGTCCTTTGGGTGGAGTTCTGTACCATTACATAAAGGGCTGCGCTATGAAATGTGATCATTGTGGCGGTGACCCGGAATGTGTGAAATCCTGTCTCTATGGCGCCTTAGAATACTTGTCAATGGATGAGTGGGGAAGGAAGGAACGGCTCAAGGCCATGGAGAATTTAGGGAGAATGTTTGAGGTCGTATATAGATAACGTTGCTCCATCACTCCACCACTCCAAGACTAATATAAATATGTTTTTGTAAGGAGATTCGGCATGAAAATAGGAGGATATGGCGGTCAGATACTTTACATCGATTTAACGAAGGAGGAGATTGGAAAAGAGCCCCTGGACGTGGACATGGCGAAGAAATTCTTGGGTGGCTTTGGTCTCAACTGCAAACTGGCTTGGGATCTTCTGGATCCTGATGTGGATCCTTATTCTCCTGACAATATGATATTCATGGGCATGGGACCTATCATTGGCACGGCAGCAGCTGTTTCAAGTAAGAATTCTGTACTGACCAAGTGGCCATCTACAGGGACCATCTCGCCAGGGACGACCGGTGGTGATTTTGGGATCAATGTAAAGCTCTCTGGCTATGATGAAGTAATCATCAAGGGAAAAGCTAAGAGCCCCGTTTACATCAAGATAAACGGGGATGATGTACAAATTTGCGATGCTGGGGATCTGTGGTCCAAGGACACTTACGAGACCACTGATATGCTCTGGCATAAGCATGGGCGGAATTATGCCGTTGTCGCAATGGGGACGGCAGGTGAGCGTTTTGTGAACACGACAATATGTCTCGTGGACAAGCTAAGCACGTGGGGCAAGGGGGGCTTGCCGGCGATCATGGGCTCCAAGAATCTCAAGGCCTTAATAGCATACGGGAATAAAGGCATCAAAGTTGTGGATCCTAAGAGATTGATAGAACGAACACGAATCATTCAAGAACGCTTCAAAAGTTCCCCGGATTATCAGAAGCTCGTAGACTTGGGAACTATGGATGGTTTTGCAGGATGGGCCGATGTGCACGGCATGTCCATGAACAACTGGACAGGGCGGTTTCCTACGGAAGAGGCCTATCGCCTGTATAGCGTCGAAAATTACCTCAAAAACATCAAGGCCGGAAGATGCTCAGATCCAACCTGCCCGGTGGGATGCAAGGATCACGTGAAAATTGGCAAAGGAGAATTCACCGGTACCGAGGCCTGGGTATCATCCTTCTACGGACGAGTGGTACACATGGCAGCCCGCTGTCAGGTGGGCAGTTATGAGAAGGCTGTGAAGGCACAGGAGTTCTTCCAGCGCACCGGTCTTTGCATCCACTCCTTCACGGCCCTCGTCGACTGGGCGGTCGAGCTCTATGAGAGGGGTGTCCTCACCAGGGAGGACTCGGGCGGTATGGAATTGAAGCATGATTTTGAGACCACAATGTTCTTGGCCGAGCAGGCGAACAAGAATGAGGGTCTTGGTGGGATTTTGTCTCAAGGGTATAAAAAGGCCATCCAAGATATTGGTCGAGAATGTGAGAAGTATGCGGTTCATGTCAAGGGGATGGAGCCTCTCTATGATCCTCGGATCAATCGTCTGAGCGGCCCTGAATTGAACCAAGTGGTTAACCCGAGGGGCGCCCATGCGCCGCAGGGTGCAATCACTCTGTACATGTCTAAGGACGCACCTCCTGATAAATTCAAGGAATGGCTTCTAGATAGGGGGGTGGCTGATGAAGCCATAGAGCGCATATTCCCGCGATCCGGTTATTTTAATATCGCAAGGATGCTTCCTTATGGAGAAGACTGGATTGCTTTCATGAATTCAGTGGGCATGGGATGCCTGAGGGGCAGGGTGGACAACTTTATGGTTGGTGAAGACTGGTCAGAATGTTATTCGGCGATCACTGGATTTGAAACATCCTTGAAGGAACTGAGGACCGCTGCAAGACGAATCTACAATCTTTACAAGGCACTCAATGTGCGGGTCGGTTTCTCGCGAAAGGATGATGTGTTTCCGGAGAGATGGTTTGAGCCCCTTGAGACCTCCGACAGGGGGACCATGGTCCTTTGTGACTATTTCGGGAAACCGCTCTCACGAGAAGCATGCGAAGCGCTCTTGGACGATTACTATGACGAGAGAGGATGGGATGTTGAAACCGGGATCCCTGAAAAAAGGACCCTTGTGGAATTGGGACTGGAGGACGCGGCTGGGGATTTAGAAAATAGGGGTTTATTAGGAAAGGAGTGAGGCAGATGGCTAACAGTGAATACACCCATATGTTCAAACCCATGAAGATCGGCAGCGTCGAACTGAAGAACAGGTTGGCAATGGCCCCTGTGACCACCAACTATACGCTGGCTGGATATCCCAATGAACAGTTTGTTGCTTTTCTTGCTGCGCGTGCCAAGGGAGGCGTTGGGCTTTTAGTCACGCCACCGGCCGTAAATCTTTTTCCTGGTAGCCCAACACACGTGGTTTTCCCCCTTCTTTCGGAGAAAGCCCATATTCCCTTATGGAATGAGGTTGTGGAAACGATCCATGCCTTTGGCGCCAAAGCCGTTGGTCAAGTGCTGGTGGGTGGTGTTGGAAGGCAGACAGCGCCAGGCACCACTTCAAAGGCCCCTTCTCCTGTACCCATCAAGGAAATACCTCCTGAAAATATCCCGTCCAAATCCAGAGAATATGAGGAGCGAAAAGGTCTCCCTTGCTTGTGGGATAGATACAAGAATCTTCCAGTCCCTCAAGAGTTATCCCTGGAAGAGATTGAATGGATCGAAGACGCCTATGCAAAGACATCAGGGTTGCTAAAAGACTGCGGATTTGATGGCTCGGAACTGCATTTTGCCCATGGTTACCTGGGAGACAACTTTTTTTCTCCCCGTACGAATGTTCGCACCGATGCATACGGTGGCAGCCTTGAAAATAGAGGCAGGGTTCTCCGAAACGCCCTCATAAAAACGCGTGCCCAGGTGGGTCCTGATTTCGTTATCGGTGTTCGATTAACAGGCAATGAGCACGTGCCTGGCGGGCTCACTATAGAGGAGTCAAGTCGCATCGCCAAGATGGGAGAGGAAGAAGGGCTTGATTATGTCCACCTCACAGCGGGTTGCTGGGAGGCCGTGAAGTGGTACGTCCCAGAAGAGGATGGCACCATGCTCCCTGAGGCAGAGGGCATGAAGAGCATCCTGGAAATTCCTGTCATTACTCCAGCCATACATCGCCCTGAAAACGCTGAAAAGGCTATAAAAGAGGGAAAAACCGACATGGTATCCCTTTGTCGTCCCCTTATTGCTGACCCTGAGTGGGTTAATAAGGTGGCCAAGGGGGAAGAAAAAAAGATTAGAAAATGTATCCGGTGCCTGGGGTGTTTGCAGAGGACGAGACGGGCGTTGGGCCTCAGGTGCGAAGTGAATAGAGAAGTGGGGCAGGAACGATATAATCCAGAATACTATCGTTTGTCTGCTCCCAACTGGAAGGCCTATTGTTTACCCAAATAGGTTTTAACCTTCTTTCCTTTCCGATTTCAAAATTCACCGCAGAGACGCCAGCCGTTCCATCTTCCGTAGCAGGCTACTGCGTAGGACGGGCGCTGAAGCTATGACCCGGCAAGCAAAGAACGCTGCTAAGCAAAAAATAATTTAGCCTCTGCGCTCTCTGCGCCTTTGCGTTCAATCTTTCGAACCATTGGGTTCTTCCATTAGACAGCCTTTCAAGCCGTTCAAGATGTCATTTTCATCGCAATTGTAGCCAACCATAGCAAGTGCCGTTTTCTTCGGTTCATCCCATGGTGCGATACTGTACCGTCCTGCTGTGAAATTAATGACGGCATTGGAATCAGGGAAACGGGCCCATCCTTTTAATCGAAAAAGGTTAGGGGGAAGAGACCGGAGAAACTCATCCAGTCTCTCCCTATCAAATGGGCGCGCCTCCTCAAATGAGAAGGCCTGAAACCCGCCTTCGTCAGGATGATCTTGATCATGATATATACCGACATGATGCTCATGAACGGTTTCCTTCATATGGTTAGAATCAAGCGTTAATAGGTAGTGAGGGTCGATGGCGCAATGTTGGGTAGACAAAATTGTGGCTTTTGGATTCATCTCTTGGAGTGATGCCTGGATATCCGGGAGAGATTCGGATGGCACCAGATCAATCTTATTAAGGAGAATCGTATCTGCACAGCGGATCTGGTTGTCGTAGAACGGGCCAAATATGTCTTTTGCCTTGAAAAATTCCGCATCCACAACCGTAATCAGGTGGCGAAGGCGGGTAAATGTATTTGCAGGCGGTTCATAGAGGACGTCGAGCACATCTCCCGGTTGGGCCACACCCGTTGCCTCCACCACAAGGATATCTGGGCTGACACGGTCGCGAATCTCCTGGATGGCTCTGGAGAAATCGCTTTTCAGGGTACAGCATATGCACCCACTGGTTATCTCTATCATGTCCACGTTCTGGCCAGAAAGCAGGGTCCCATCAATCCCCATACTTCCCACCTCATTGACGATGAGAGCGATTTTCCCAACCCCCTGAATACTCGAGGCTAAAAGGTGCTTTATAAGGGTTGTCTTTCCGGCCCCAAGAAATCCCGATACGATGAAAAGGTCCATCTCTTTCAAGACGTTCATCCGTCGCGTCTTCCCTCTCCTAACTCAAGAAAGATTGGAGTAGTAGAGTACTGGTGTAAAAGAGGTTGAGCTCTTTTTTCCCTCGTTCCATCGCTCCATCACTCCATTATTCCCTGAACTCTTTAGCCAACCCTATCCGGCAAATCAGTAAGATCTAGACATATCCACGGTGCCTTGCTTTATAGCTTTTTCATGTACTCTCTGCATAGCCGAATGGCTTCGGTGGGATCCAGTGTTTGGGCGTCAGCCCCCACCTCTTTCCGGGCAAATTCCGTTGTCACGCCCCCCCCGATAATCACGAAAGTGCGTTCTCGAAGTCCTTTCTCCTTCAACAGAGAGATGACCTCTGCCATGGAGACAAATGCTGGTGTGATAAGCGCTGACATGGCGAGGATGGGAGCCTCTGTCCTCTGGATTTCATCAATGAACTTTTGAGGGGGCACATCAACGCCAAGGTCATGGATCGTAAAGCCCTGAGAACGCATGACAGTGATGACCAGGTTTTTTCCCAAATCGTGGATATCCCCCAAAGGGGTTCCAAAGACCACCACACCTTGGGAATCTGCCTCATCCAGGCCATCCAGAAGTCGTGGTTCAAGGATATCGCTGACCTGCTTGAAGACTTCGGCTGAGTATATGAGTTCACTGAGGAAGAATTCGCCAGTCTCAAACCGCTTTCCCACCTCATCCATGGCCTCCCTGCATGCACTTAGGATCGCAAAAGGATCTTGTCCGGATTTGATCGCCTCCTTAACCGCCTCGATAGCTTCAAATCTCTTCATACTGAGAAATGCTGCTTTGATTTTTTCTTTCATTCCCTAACCACCTTTCTGCTACCCGATGCTGAATGCCTCATGCCAGATAGGCTGATTGAATAAATGCAGGATCCCGCATTCAGAATCAAGAGGCTACGACTTGCCTTTATAGGTCTTCGCAACGTCAATCATCATCTTTACGTTTTCAAACTTGGCGTCCACCGGGCACTCACAGCCCGTGGTCAAAAAAAAGCCCCCTCCCCTTCCCACCTCGTCTATGAGCTTCTGGCAGTACTCACGTATCTGCTCGGGCTTCCCTAAGGTGAGGATGTCTGCACGCACATCGCCGCTGATACACATATGCCCACCCAAGATCTCCTTTGCCTTAAAGATGTCCGTGTTGCCATCCAGGTCTGCCACGCACTTTCCCTTTGGAAGCTGCCTAAAATAAGGGAGGTTGAGGCTCCAGTCCGTATCCAGATGAAGCCAGGGTATAATACCCTCTGAAACAAATGCATCCACATAACGTTTGAGGTAGGGCCATTCAAAACGTTCGAAAAGTTCGAGACGATAGATCGCACCTGACCCTCGCTCAAGGACAATGAATGCGATCTGGCCCTTTGTTATGGCAATGGTGTCAAGGGCATTCTGGATGAGGTCGTCGCAGGAGGCGTCCATGGCTGCCTGAACTTTGTCTGGAGCTTCGAAGAGGTCCATTGTAAATTCCGTCAGGGTCCGAGATAGGGAAAAGGCCATAAGGACTGAATCAACAGCCGCACCCAACAGGACCGGAATCCCTGCCTCCTCGCAGATCTGTTTTTCCCGACAATAGCGCTCAAGCAGGACATTTTGCGCGACTGTGAGGCGCTCGAGAGACTTATTAGCCATCGCCTGATAATGCTCCTCCCAGAAGGCATTCCAACCCAGAGAAGCTATCCGGTCATAGTCTTCCCTTGAAAAGAGTTCTCTCTCATCGATTTGGGCTAGCGCATCCTCGGAAAGCTCTCTGCCGGGGATGAGATTCCTCACAGGTGCATTGGCAAACCTTCCTCCGAGCATGGGCCAATATACATTGGTCTTCGGAAGGACATCAAAGCCTCCCAAGTCGTCAAATGTATCGCGAGTGGCTTGAAAGGCCTTGTCCAAATCCCTCCAAGCCTCTGCCTGAGTCATACCCCGATGCCGAATCGGAAAACTAACCATCAGTGGCATTACGGGAACTCGGTCCGGCTTTTCAAGGGCGATTGCCGCTTCGACCCGCTCTCTTCTTGTCATGCTCTCAGGTATCATCGTTCAATCCCTTCCCCTATAAGACTTTGCCGTTTCAATCATCATTTTCACGTTTTCAAACTTGGCGTCCACAGGGCACTCACAACCCGTGGTGAGAAAGAAACCCCCTCCCCTTCCCACCTCATCTATGAGTCTTTGGCAGTATTCTCGGACATCCTCAGGGGCTCCCAGACTCAGGAAAGATGCGGGTACGTCTCCGCTGATGCACATATGCCCGCCCAAGATCTCCTTTGCCTTGAAGATGTCGGTCGTGCTGTCCAGGTCAGCTATGCATTTGCCTTTTGGTAGTTGTTTCAAGTAAGGAAGATTCAGGGTCCAATCCGTATCAAGGTGGAGCCAAACGTTAAGTCCCTCTGCTATAAACGCATCCACGTAACGCTGAAGATAGGGCCATTCGAATTGCTCGAAGATATCAAGGCGATAATAAAATCCAGAGCCCCGCTCCAAGACTATAAAGACTAGAGGAATCTTGGTCACGGCGATCACATCCAAGGCATTCTGAATAAGATCGTCACATGTGGCATCCATGGCGGCCTTTACTTTATCCGGAACTTCATAAAGATCCATCGTGAACTGGGTAAGAGTTCGAGCCATAGAGTAGGCCATGATCGTCGAATCCACATAAGCGCCAAACAAAGGATATATGCTCTGGCTCTGGCAAATCTCCACTTCCCTTATGTATTCGTCTAAAAGACGGTTCTGAGTGGTTTTGAGCCTCTCTATGGGTCTGCCTCCGCTCATGATCTCATAGTGTTCCTCCCAGAAGGCGTTCCACCCTACTGCGGCGATCTTGTCATAGTCATCCCGACTGATGAGCTCCCTCTCGTCAATTTGATTCAAGGCATCTTCGGGAAGTTGTCTTCCAGGGATCTTCACCCGGACTGGGGTGGCGCAGAACCTCCCCCCGATCATGGGCCAGAAGAGATTGGGTTTGTAGAGTTTGTCAAACCCACCCAGATCTTTGAAGGTGTCTAATATGGCCTTGAACCCCTTTTCCGGTTCACGCCATCCTTCCCCTTGAGTCAAGCCCTGGGCACGAACGGCGAAGGCGGTCATTAAAGGCATGACAGGGACTCGATCCGGTTTCTGCAATGCCACCACTGCCTCAAATCGTTCCTGCCTGGACATGGTCTCTTGAATCATCTTTCTCTCCCAATGGGGCTATGCCCCCTCAATCTCCTCCCTTTCGAGAGCCCGTATGTCAATCCCTTTTCGTCATTGCGAGCGACCAAAGGGAGCGAGGCAATCTCTTTGGTTCCAATGCCTTATGAGATTGCTTCGGCCGTTTCACGCCCTCGCAATGACATTACTACACCGCCTCCGGGGAAGGGGATGAGGAACCGCCAGGAAATTAACGACCTGGTACGATGGCTATTCCTCTACCGGTGCGAATCCCCTGCGAATTGTATTCTCTGCAATGTTCCGGGGGATCATGAACTGGAGCAAATAATCCGGCCCGCCTGATTTTGACCCCACACCGGACAACTTGAACCCACCAAAGGGATGTCTCCCCACAACGGCTCCGGTGCAACCCCGATTGATGTAGAGATTTCCCACTCGAAACCTTCGCCTCCCTTTTTCGAT
>CP070840.1:3567268-3604760 GCA_020342025.1 Deltaproteobacteria bacterium | reverse complement strand
TGTTCTCGTTATCACGCCAAGCACCTTATCACCCTCTACCACGGGCAGGATTCTCAGTTTGTTCTTGATGATCAGGTCCTGGACTTCCGTAAGGGAAGCCTCAGGGCTCACTGTAGAAAACTCAATGTTCATATATTCTCTCACCTGGATGTGGCCCAGACCAAAGTAGACGGCCTTCTCAACAATCTGCCTCGTGATGTATCCCTGCAGACGATCCTTCCTATTAAGCACGATGAGGACATTGATGTTGTATTTTGTCATCAGGGTGGCCGCCTCTTTGATGGTCTCATGGGGGAGGATATGGATGACAGGTGAAACCATCATATCATGGGCCCTCTGTTGAGGATTAATGCGACTTCGAAGCAAGGCTTGAAGAGATCTTTCCACCTGTATCAGGGTTTTGTTCTTGATCGTGGCTGAAGCGGCTTGAGGATGGCCACCTCCGCCAAATGCAAGGGCTATTTCGGCCACATTCACATCCTCCACACGGCTGCGTGCTACCAGGTATATTTTATCCTCCATCTGTGCCAGGGCGATAATGACATTCAAGTTCTCCATTTCCATGAACTTGTGGACCAGAACAGCAAAGTCCCCTATGTAATCTTCACTTATTACCTGGGAGATAACCACCTCTATCCCATTAATAACCCGGGTTGTTGCCGATTTGGTGAGGTCGTTAAGCAACCACACCTGCTCGGCAGTCAATTCCCGGGTGAGCATGTCCGCGATGAGATTATGATTGGCCCCTTGTTCAGTGAGCCATGCGGCGGAGAGAAAATCCTCGGGTCTTGTTGAAGGGAAAGTGAATGAGCCTGTATCCTCATGGATCCCCAAGCACATAATGGTTGCCTCATCAGGAGAAACGGAGATCCCTTTTTCCTTCAGAATCTCAGCAAGGATGGTCGTGGTCGAGCCCACTTCCCGAATCACTTCTTTGCCTCCCCTTATGTCGTCCTCAGAATCCGGGTGATGATCATAGATATGGATCTTCACATCGCCCCTCTCAAGCAGTTCAGCAAATTTTCCAATCCGACTCCTCTGGCGGGTGTCCACCAGAATCAGCCTTCTGATCTGGTCAAAGTCGATCTGTTTTATCTTGGTGAAGTCAAATATGTATGAAGTGGAGTGTAGAAAAAAGTTCCGAAGATTCCTTTCCTGTGAGCCTGAAAAGACGAGAGTTGCCTCAGGATAGAGTTTCTTGGCCGCAATCATGGAGGCCAAGGCATCGAAATCGGCGTTAATATGCGTGGTTATGACCTCTTTATGGGTCAAAGGAGATTTGCTCCTGCTCACCACTGTACTGCCTTTATTTCTCGAGGTCATGGGCAAAATAGGGTCACGAACAAATAATTTTGGCGTTTAGGACTCTCTTACCATACTAGTGCGCTGTACCATAAATTTCAATACTAGAAGATTGTGTCTTCCTATCCACTGAGCGATGCCCCATTCCTTCCCTCCGGGGCGTAGGCCCTATGGGCCGGAGGCAAGGCGATGTCCAGTGGAATTCTTTTTGAGATATCGTCTTTCAGGAAAAGGCCATCACTCCATACGATAGGAATATATGATACAGTACACTAGTACATTCGCCGGGGGAAGTATAATAGATGGGCATTCAAGTGATAGCCGTTGGGCTTGTTCAGCATGGGCGCAAGACTAAAAAAGCCGGGCACAAGGAATCTGCACCGGCTGGGGTTCTCAGAATATACGGGATGTCAGTTACAATCCCTTGACCTTTTCTTCATTTTCCTGCCTCGTTTTGCACTCAATACACAAGGTGGTCACGGGACGAGCCTTTAACCTCTCTGCGGTAATCTCTTCCCCACATTCCTCACAGATCCCATAGCTGCCGCTCTCAATCCTGTCCAGGGCGTCTTTGATCTTTCCGATAAGTTTTCTCTCCCGGTCTCTTATTCTCAGGGTGAAATTCCTGTCTGACTCCAGTGACGCCCTGTCTGATGGGTCGGGCAGATTTTCCTTGTGGTCGGTCATACCGGTAACCGTCTTGTTCGCCTCACTCAAGAGTTCGTCCAGCCTTTCGTTGAGCAGTTCCCTAAAATATTTCAGCTTTTTCTTCGTTAACATGGCTATACAAATTTCCCCCTACATACAGAAGTTTATAAACCATTATAAAGATAAAATCCAGAGTTCATTTCTATGCCTATTTCTTCATTTTATGCCAAAGATTCTTTACTTTTTTCGGCGTCTTCGAACGCTCCGTCTCTGCAAACGCATTCAGAAGTTCTCTCTGCCTCTGGTTGAGTTTCTTGGGTATTTTCACGGCAATCTTTACAAAAAGATCTCCTCTCTTGTTTCTCCTGAGTGTGGGCATCCCCTCGCCGGGTAGGGACAGGATCTCATCGGGCTGTGTCCCGCCAGGTATTTTCAGTTCCTTTTCCCCCCCTTCCCCCAGCACGGGGATCTTGATGGTGTCTCCCAGGGCGGCCTGAACGAATGATATGGGAATCTCACACAAAAGGTGATCACCTTCTCGCGCAAAAAAGTCATGATTCTTCACGCGAATGACCACAAAGAGATCCCCCGGCGGTCCTCCATGCTCACCAGGCTCCCCCTCCCCGCGAAGTCGCAGTTGAGATCCGGTATCCACCCCTGGTGGGATTTTGACAGTGATTTCCCGTTTAACCTTGACCTTTCCACCGCCTCCACATCCTTCACAAGGATCCGTGATGATTCGCCCTTCACCACGGCAGGCAGGACACGTGGTGCTGATCTGAAAGAACCCTTGGGAGCGAACCACCTGTCCTCGACCTTGACATGTGGCACACATCTGGGACTCGCTGCCAGGGGTTATTCCTGATCCACGACAATTTCCACAGACCTCCCACCTATGAAAGGCGAGCGCTTCTTCTTTGCCCGAAAAGGCCTCTTCCAGGGAGAGTTCCAGATCATATCGAAGATCATTCCCGGGCCTAACCCTGCTTCTCCTTCGCGTCCCAAAGCCAAAAAAGTCCTCAAAGATGTCGCCAAAACTGGAAAAGATATCTTCAAAACCAGTAAAACCTCTGAAGCCGGTACCTTCTAGACCTTGGTGCCCGAATCGGTCATATATCCCTCTCTTTTCCCTGTCTCTGAGGACTTCATAGGCCTCGGCGGCCTCCTTGAAAAGCTCTTCCGCCTCCTTGTCACCCGGGTTTTTGTCCGGGTGATGTTTCATGGCCAGTTTTCGATAGGCCCTTTTAAGATCTTCTTCCCCGGCATCCCGAGAGACCCCAAGGACCTCGTAATAATCCCTCTTTTGCATGGTCGGTCTTTTCCTTTAGGCGTCCGGCGGCCCGCCTTTTTCCGCATCTGGGGCTTCTTCCAGGCCTTCTCCCTTTGGTTCCTCCAAAAGTTGGTCCTCATTATCGCTGAGGAGGCTTTGTTGTGCCACACCTTCCCCTTTAAGCACTTTTCCCGCTGCAATTTCCCTGAGAGAAATCACCACGTCCCTATTTTTCGAAACAACCATGGGTTCGGCGCCTTTTCTGAGCTGCCTAACGCGTTTTGCCGCCATGTGAATCAGGGCAAAGCGGTTGTTTACCTTTTGCAAGCAATCTTCCACTGTAATTCGTGCCATGTTATACTCCCCTAAGCCCACAAATTGAGTTCATAAAAGCTCAAAATGAAATAAACTTTACTTTGTAACATTTGTATTGTTAAATGTAAAGGCAATATCATAGATGAGAACCGGAAGTTTATCTGGAGATATCTTTTCATGTTGGCCAAAGTCCTCAGCAGCGCAGTGATCGGAATAGAGGGCTATATTGTGGAAGTGGAGGTTGATATTTCCCAGGGTCTCCCCTCCTTCTCCACCGTTGGTCTTCCCGAAGGGGCCGTTCGGGAGAGCAAAGACAGGGTTAAGACCTCCATAAAGAATTCCGGTTACCACTTTCCCTCTGACAGAATCACTGTGAATCTGGCGCCTGCAGATATCAAGAAGGAGGGGTCCGCATTTGATCTTCCCATGGCACTGGGCATATTGGCTGCCACCGGCCTGGTGTCAAGGGAATCCTATGGTCAGCACCTGGTTTTGGGAGAACTCTCCCTTGATGGCCTTATCCGACCCATCAAGGGTGCCCTTCCCATGGCCATTACGGCAAAAGAAAAGGGCTTGAAAGGGATATTCCTGCCCCAGGAAAATGCGGCTGAAGCGGCCGTCGTGGAAGGCGTTCACATCTACCCTGTGGAGACCCTCTCACACCTCATAGAGACGCTTTCAGGGGCAGTACAGAGAGAACCGTTCCAGGTGGATGTGAGAAAGCTCTTCAGGAGATCGAGCGATTATTTTGATTTTGCTGACGTTCGAGGTCAGGAAGATGTGAAAAGGGCCTTAGAGATCTCTGCTGCGGGGGGCCATAACCTGATTTTGATCGGACCACCGGGTGCAGGAAAGACCATGCTCGCCAGACGCCTGCATACCATTGTTCCGGAGCTGAGCTTCCAGGAAGCACTAGAGACCTCTAAGATCTATAGTGTCATGGGCATGATGCCCAAAGGAGACGGTCTCATAAGCACGCGGCCGTTTCGATCGCCCCATCACACCATCTCTGATGCGGGCCTGATAGGAGGTGGCCAGAGCCCCAAACCTGGGGAGGTGAGTCTTGCGCACAATGGCGTGCTTTTCCTGGATGAGCTGCCTGAATTCAAGAAAAACGTTTTGGAGGTCCTCAGACAGCCGATGGAAGATGGCCACGTGACCATCTCTAGAGCGAGTTCAACGGTCACCTATCCAGCCAATTTTATGCTTGTAGCGGCCATGAATCCCTGTCCCTGCGGGTTTTTTGGCGATCCCAAAAGGGAGTGCCAGTGCTCTTATCTTCAGATTCGGAGATATCGCTCGAAAATATCTGGGCCTCTCATGGATAGGATAGACATCCATATGGAAGTCCCCCCGGTTCCGTTCAGGGACCTTGCTTCGGCTGAGAGCGGACAATCCTCATCGGAGATCTTGGAGAGAGTGAAGAAGGCGAGGGAAATTCAAGGGGAACGCTTTAAAAAGATGAAAATTCATACCAACGCCGGTATGAGCAGTCGCCACATCAGACAGTTCTGCGTCCTGGATGGAGAATCAAATGACCTGATGGAAAAGGCGATGGATAGACTTGGCTTAAGTGCCAGAGCCCATTCCAGAATACTGAAGATATCGAGAACCATCGCCGATCTGGACAGCACGCCCCATATTAGGGCTCATCATGTGGCCGAGGCTATTCAATACAGGACGCTTGATCGGAGAATTTTTAGATGAAGAGGTTTTTTCGGTTCATTTTATGGAGCAGTCTTGTCTTGGGCCTGTTTGCCGTGAGCATTGTGGCCGTCTTATGGTATATTTGGTCCAGTAATCTTCCCTATATAGGGTCCCTGCAAGAATACAATCCCCCTATCATAACGGAGGTCTTTAGCGAGGAGGGTGAGGTGATTGGCAGATTCTGGGAGGAGAAGAGGATTGTGGTTCCCCTCGATCAAGTTCCAGAGCAGCTTATCAATGCCTTCATAGCGGCCGAAGATGCCCGTTTTTTCAAACACGAGGGCGTAGACATCCTGAGCATAGCCAGAGCCCTCATCAAGAACCTGATGGCAGGCAAAATAGAGCAGGGTGGAAGTACCATCACGCAGCAGGTTACCCGGTCTTTACTCTTAAAGAATCCCAGAAAAACATATAGACGAAAGGCAAGGGAGGCCTTGCTCTCCCTACAAATAGAAAAGAACTTCTCAAAGGAGAAGATTCTATTCCTCTATTTAAATCAGATCTACCTGGGACATGGGGCCTACGGGATTGAAGCCGCAGCGCGGACCTATTTTAACAAGGGAGAGAGTGAACTGAATCTCGCAGAATCTGCCCTACTTGCGGGGCTTCCCCAGGCGCCAAGTCGGTATTCCCCGATAATGCACTTCGAGCGGGCCAAAGCGAGGCAGAAGTATGTGTTGGAGAGGATGCGTGAAGAGGGCTATATCACAAAAACGCAGGAGGAAGAGGCCCTGAACGCTGATCTCCACATCAAGGAGACAGATGAGAATTCTTTTGCGAAAGCGCCCTATTTTGCGGAACATGTGCGCAGATTTCTGGAGAAAAAGTATGGGCGAGAACTGCTTTACAGGGGAGGACTGAAGGTCTATACCACCTTGAATCTCCAAATGCAACGCGCTGCCCAAGCGGCACTGAGCAAGGGATTGAAGGAGCTGGACAAGAGGGAGGGATACCGTGGGCCTCTTCGCCATCTTTCCCCAGAGGAGATGGAAGCATTCAGGGAAGAGACGGGAAAAAAACTGGAGCAGGATCTCCTTGACTCGGATTCCATGTTTGAGGGTCTCGTGGAGAAGGTGGAAGACTCAAAAGGGGAAGTGGTGGTCAGCTATGGTGCAAAACGCGGAATTCTCCCCCTCTCTGAGATGAAATGGGCCAGGCCCCCGAATCCGGAGGTGCCCTATTATGCAACCAGTCTGAAGCTTCCAGGCAAAGCCCTAAAAATCGGCGACGTTGTTCTCGTCCGGATAAATAAAAAAGGGACGCCACCCTTTGATTGGATCCTCTCTTTGGAACAGGAGCCAGAGATTCAGGGCGCCCTTCTCAGTATGGATGCGCACAGTGGCAGAGTTAGAGTAATGGTAGGCGGTCGGGACTTTGACGTCAGCCAGTTTAACCGGGCCATACAGTCAAGACGCCAGCCAGGGTCAGCGTTCAAACCTATCATCTATGCCGCAGCCCTTGATCGGGGAATGAACCCTGCGAGCGTCATTATTGACGCGCCGTATATCTCCAAAGGGAGTCCGGAGGAGGAGATTTGGCGGCCAAAGAACTATAAAGAGAAGTTTTTTGGTCCGACCCTATTTAGAACAGCCCTGATCATGTCGAGAAACGTGATCACCGTAAAAATACTGAGGGAGATTGGGGTTTACCATGCCATACAATATGCAGAGCGTGTGGGCATTGAATCTGAATTAAGTCCCGATCTCTCACTCGCCCTGGGATCTTCGGGGATCTCCTTATATGAGATTACTCGGGCCTATTTGGTCTTTGCCAACGGGGGGATGTTGGCTGAGCCCTTTTTCGTTAACAGGATCGTGGACCGAAGTGGGCAGATCATTGAGGAGAATCAGCCTTCCTCCAGAGAGGCCATCTCCAAAGAGACGGCCCATGTCATGACAGATCTGTTAAGAGCGGTCATCCAGGAGGGGACGGGTTGGAGGATAAAGGCCCTAAAAAGGCCAGCGGCCGGGAAAACCGGTACCACAAACGAACTGAGGGATGCATGGTTCATAGGCTTTACGCCTAGCCTGGTCACAGGAGCGTGGGTAGGGTATGATGATCGCAGACCCATGGGCAAAGGAGAGACGGGCTCGAGGGCCGCAAGCCCCATATGGCTCTATTTCATGTCCCAGGTTTTGAAGGATCAACCCGTGGAAGACTTCGCCGTCCCGGAGGGCGTGGTCTTTGCCAAGATAGATGCAAAGACGGGTCTGCTTGCCAGTCCGTACTCTGAGAAGACAGTTTTTCAGGCCTTCAAAGAGGGCACGGAGCCAAAAGATTACACACCCAAACCTGAAGCGGCCAAATCCGGTCAGTTCTCCCAATTTGATATGGATCACGCTCAATAAGAGTGCCTAGAGTGAGCAAGGTGCCTAAATTTAGAAAATGTGATGTTGGGATGCTTTAGTCCGCTTTAGGCACTTCTTCCTGATCAATGGGAAGACGTACCACCAGGGTGGTGGTGTCACTGCCCACGCGCACCTCTAACTTTCCTTTGAGCAACCGCACGATTCGGTGGGTAATATAGATACCCCGACCTCGACCTTCCCCTTCCAATAGCCTCAGGCGTTCTTCTTCAGAGATGAGGCCCGTATTGCTGATCTCCGCACAGGCCCAGTTCCCGTCTGTATAGGTACGAATGGAGAGGGTCCCTCCATGGATGGGAATGGCATTGGTGGCATTGTTTAGCAGATTGTCCAAGATCCTTTCCAGGTGGATCGGATAACACTGGACAAAGAGGGGGTCATGGAAAGGCCCTTCCTGGAGGTTGACATTCTGCTTGAGCAGCTCCTTGATCGCCTCCCTGTTAATATCAAATCGATTTCTGAGGATCTCTGTGAGGTTCACCACCTGCTCTTTGCCTACCTGATAAAGGCTCAAGGCCATTTCCTGCAGTCGGCTTGTCTCTTCCAGAAGGATTTGCACATATTTCTTGATCTTGGAATCTTCATCTTTCAGCCCTTCTTTTTCGATGAGCTCTTTGAGACGACGAGCAAAACCGGCTGTCGCAATGGCCGGGTTTTTGAAGTCATGAAGTATATCGTCCAGACGCTCCATCCTCTGGGCTTTCATGAGTTCTCTGCCCAAGAAAAGCAGTATCTCAATCTCTTCTTCGGAATAGCGCTGCCTCTGGTCCAAGGCATCGAAAGTCATGAAGTGGGTGATTTCTTCGCCCACGTTCAAGGGGACATAGAGAATGGAGTTGATGTTATGATTAGCAGCGAACCTCTTCACCTCTTTTGACAAAAGTTCACTTCTTTGAGGGTCTATGACAAGCAGGTAGGAGAGGGTGCCCACTTCGTAGGGGGATTCGGGGATAGGATTTACCGGGTTCAAAATCCTTGCAAAGGCGGGCTCACTGCTGATAGGAAACCTCTTGCCAATGCCATGATACCCAATGGACTCAGGATATCCCGCCTCAAGGATCACGTGCTGCAGATCGTTGGAGACGGAAAATAGGGCACAGCTCTCCACATTGATGATATCTACCAGTTCGGGGATCACACGGTTGAAGACCTCCTTCATTTTGACCCCCTCTCTGGACCCCAATTTCAGAAAGATATTGCGAACGATTGCTTCCTTTTTCTCGTTGAGTCTGTACATGCCCAGGATCTTTTTCCGGGCGATCAGAAAGCTGAGCCTTTTGGCCATGAGCTCGGCCACCTGCACCTCCAAAGGGGTGAAGTTTCGGTCTTCTTCTGGGTAATAGATCTGTATCACACCCACAATATCCCGTTCATAGGGTGAAAAGCGGGGTATTGAGAAGGGAACCGCCATCATGGAGTGGACTTTCTTCCTCTCCGCCGCCTCTTTGTCCTGGTAGAGCTCCTCTTTGAAAAGGTTAGGGACAAGATAGGTCTGCAGGCTCTTTACCACTTCTCCCGCAATACTTCCCTCCAATGGGATGAAGGTCTCTCTGATTTCCTCCTGAGGGGGATAGGAACCGTAGGAGAGCATCTGTTTCGTCTGTGGATCGTAGATGCGCACTGACGCTGAACGGGCCTCTAAAAAATCCGCCATGTATCGGGTCACCCTCGCAAAGATCTCTGGTTCAGAGAGGTCGGGATTAATTTCAATCATCTCGTCCACCTGGTTGGAGGTCTGAGCAAGGAAATCTGGGAATATACTCTGTTTAATCCAATCGATCAGGCGGTTCCAGAAATCCTCCCCGGTGGGGAGCCCTTGGGCCCACGGCTCTTTTTGAATAGTCTTGATGAGTTCTTCAGAATTCTTCCACATCTTTCATCTCAAAATCTGTCTGGCGAGAGTTTGTACTATAGCAAAAATCTATTCAAAAATCTAACTCTTCCCTGGCCTTGTCCCATGTGAAAATCGTCCCCGGTCATCCTTCGGCAGGCACGCTGGAGAAACAGTAAAGCCATGAAACAAGTTAAAAGTGCGGTTTCATGGATATGCTTAACAAACTCAAAATTTTGATAAATTATGCGAGGTCTTTTTTGACTGCGAAACACAGGGGAGACTTCCAACACCGAAGAGACATGCGCAGGTCGAGGCGGTGAAAGGGGAGAGAGGAAACTCAGGATTCCAGGTCTTTTACCCCCTGCAAAATAATGTCAAAAAGCTCCTGAATGTCTTCCTTTTCAACACAGGAAAAGGCCACACGGAGATCGGTTTTGCCAAGTGAAATAAGGCCCACGCCATACTTGTCCAGAAGATGGACCCTGAGGGTTTCAGCATCAACGTGCTTCATTTTAAGGCACATGAAGTAGCCCGAGTTAAATGGGTAGACATCCCATGCGGAATCGTATTTGCTCTGGGCAAGGACCCGTTTAACTTCCAGTGCTCGCCCTTTCATGATTTGAAATTTTTCTTCCTTTTCCGCTGAATAGGTGTCTGCTTGCAGGGATTTGAGGACTATGGATTGGCCAAGATGGGAAGCATTGGATATGGAGCCCCTCACCGCCCCTGCGGTTTTCTTCTCTAGGGCATCGTAGACCGGTGCGTGGTCCCCATCCAGATATGAGCCATAGGTGATGAAACCGACCCTCAGACCCCATACATAATTCTCTTTTGTGGCGCCGTCCAGCTTGGTGGCCATCAGCCTTGGATCCCTGCCAACCAATTTGGAGAAAATGGATTCCTTGAGCACCTCATCCTCATAGAAAAGTCCGAAGTAGGCGTCATCTGTTAGGGCCAGGACATTCGTCCCTTTGTGCGCCAGGCCTGTGAGGATGTCTGCAATTCTGTCCCCTTCTCGCGGGGTAATCGTGTACCCGGTGGGATTGTTGGGGAAGTTGAGAATAACAATGATTTTATCTCTTTTGTTAGCCTCCGCCTGCACACATTTCTGAAATGCATCCATATTGAAATTCCCGTCCAAATCGAAGAGGGGGAAATTGACGATTTTTGCTCCCCTGCGCACAGAAAATATCATGTTGTAGTTGCCCCACATCTTATCAGGGAGGATGATCACATCACCCGGATCCACCCACATGTCCGCGATCACGCTCATGCCATGGGTGATGGCGTTCGTGACCACAGGCAGACTTATGCTCTTTCCTGCGAGAGAAGGGTTCTTTTTGAGCATCTCATCCTTCCATGCCGAACGAAGAGGTATGATCCCGAAAGAGGGGGCATAGGTGAGTGCCTCCCTGGGTTTCAACCCTTCGATCATCGCCATGACAGAAGGCAGGTGCATGGTGCGGCCTTTTTCCATGGCCATCCCTATGGTGGCATTGTATTTGTGTGCCTTTTCCTTGGCTTCAGCGCTTTGAGTCAGAATTCCCTTTGGAAAGAAAAGGTTCTTGCCCACCTTTGAGAGCATTTCATAAATATGGCCGTTGGCACCTTGAATGATTTTGTTAAGTTCTTTGGCTAAGGGATTCATTTTACGTGTCCTTTCAAATTGTTCTTGCCGGGAGGCCTCTCTTGCAGGCTTCATATGCAACCGCGTCTTTACCGCCAATTTAGGCCTTAATTCACCCGCATAATTAGCGATCCGCGAGCGTAAATGTCAAGGAAAATTGCTGGGTGGGAGGCGGGGCAATTTGTCTTGACTTGAAAAGAGATATCTTTATATATTCAAAAATTCTGGGATCTTTGAGGTATATATATCTAAGGAAAGGAGCTTAAGGCAGATGAGAGATGTGGTGATCGTTTCTGGCGCAAGGACCCCGGTGGGGGCATTTGGTGGGACGCTGAAGGATACCCCTGTGGTCCAGTTGGGAGCCTTGGTACTTAAAGAGGCCATGAAGAAGGTGGGACTTAGGCCTTTAGCGACCGATGATCTCACCCAGTTTGAGCCCGATATTTTTAGGGGCAAGGGGATGGTGGCGCTGGAAAAGGAAGCCTATGACTACGACGATTCCCTGCAGCCCGTGCAGATTGACGAGGTGATCATGGGCAATGTGGTGGGAGCAGGGCAGGGGCAAAATGTGGCTCGCCAGGCCATGATCAAGGCAGGGATCTCTAAGGAGACCAATGCCTTTACGGTGAATAAAGTCTGCGCCTCTGGCATGAAGGCTGTGGCTCTGGCAACCCAATCGATCCGCTCCGGGGAGGCTGAGGTTATCCTTGCAGGGGGAATGGAGAACATGAGTCTCATTCCTTATGCCCTGCCTGCGGGCCGATGGGGTGCGCGTATGAACAACGTGGATCTGGTGGATCTCATGGTCTTCGATGGTCTTTACGAGATCTTCTATGGATATCATATGGGCATAACGGCTGAAAACATTGCTGAGCACTACGGGATTTCTCGGGAAGAACAGGACGAGCTGGGGGCCTTGAGTCATCAGAGGGCCAAAAAGGCCATCGCTGGTGGGCTCTTCCAAGGGGAGGTTGTCCCTGTTGTGATTCCCCAGAGAAAGGGAGCCCCCGTGGTTTTCGACACGGATGAAAGGCCCATGGAGACCAGCGCTGAAAAGATGGCCAAACTGCGTCCCGCATTTAAAAAAGAGGGTACGGTGACGGCGGGGAACGCATCGGGAATTAATGATGCTGCCGCCGCACTGCTGCTTATGTCAGAGGAGAAGGCAAAGGAGGTTGGTCTTAAACCCCTGGTCAAGGTGAAGGCCTATGCATCGGGTGGCGTGGACCCAGCCTTCATGGGTCTGGGGCCTGTGCCCGCAGTTCGAAAGATATTCCAGAGAGAAAAACTGGGTATTGATGATTTTGGTACCATTGAGTTGAATGAGGCCTTCGCGTCTCAGGCCATTGCCTGCATAAGGGAGTTGAAGTGTGACATGGAGAAGACCAATCCGCTGGGAAGTGGCATCTCCATTGGTCATCCCATCGGGTGCACGGGCGCGCGCATTGTGCTCACCCTGATGGGCGAAATGCTCAGAAAGGAGCATGCCCTTGGACTTGCCGCGCTCTGCATAGGGGGAGGCCAGGGTATGGCTACGGTTCTGGAAAAGATCTAGGAACATGGAGAACTGAGGTTTCGAGCCGTCACCGTGATCAATAGATTAAGATGAAAATGGACATAATTACAGTATGATACTCAATAAAGTTAAAGGAGTGTATGATGGCTTACCAGAATATCATCTTTGAGGTAGAGGGAAGCGTTGGGATTATCAGATTCAACCGGCCCAAGGCCTTGAACGCGATCAATCCGGATATGGTGAAGGAACTTGATGATGCGTTGATTCGAGTTGAAGGCGATTCTAACATCAGGGTACTGATTCTGACAGGGGAAGGGGACAAGGCCTTTGTGGCCGGGGCCGATATTTCACAGATGGTCAAGATGAACCCCCTTCAACTGAGAAGGTTCTCTCGGAATCTCCACGACGTCGAGTTTCGGCTGGAAGAGCTCCCCATCCCTGTGATTGCCTGTGTAAACGGTTTTGCCCTGGGTGGGGGCACAGAGATGGCCTTGGCCTGCGATTTTATCTATGCATCGGAGAACGCCAAGTTCGGACAGCCTGAGATCAACCTCGGGGTCATCCCTGGCGCAGGAGGAACTCAGCGCCTGCCCCGGGTGGTGGGTCGGGGGATGGCTAAAGAGCTCTGCATGACAGGGGCCATCATATCGGCACAGGAAGCCAAAGAGATCGGACTCGTGAATAAGGTTTTCCCCCATGACCAGCTATGGGAGCAGACCATGAAAACGGCCGGTGTCCTTGTCTCAAAGGGTAGGGTCTCCTTGATGTTTGTCAAGAGATGTATAAACAAGGGCCTTGATATTGATCTTCGTGACGGCTGCTATATGGAATCTGATGCCTTTGGTCTTTGCATGGCCAGCCCGGACGGCAAAGAGGGGTTCACGGCATTCCTGGAGAAGAGAAAACCCGATTTCAAGGGGGGGCTGGATTAGAGATGGATTTCCAATTGACAGAGGAACAACAGATGGTTCGGGATATGGCCCGGAAGTTCGCTGAGGCTGAGATCAAACCAAAGGCGGCAGAACTTGATGAAAAGCATGAACATCCGGCAGAGATTGTTAGGCAATTGGGCGAGCTGAAGATGTTGGGCATTGCCGTTCCAGAGGAATATGGCGGGGGTGGGATGGACAACGTGAGTTATGCCCTTGCGTTGATAGAGATCTCAAAGGGCTGTGCCTCTACAGGGGCCATAATGTCCGTGAACAACTCCCTCTATTGCTTTCCCGTGATGGCCTATGGCAGCCACGAACAGAAGATGAAATATCTCTATCCCTGCGCTTCGGGGGAAAAGATCGGGTGCTATGGCTTGACTGAGGCCAACGCAGGATCGGATCCGGCCAGCATGCGTACCACTGCGGTTAGGGATGGGGATGAGTGGGTGA
Organism: Deltaproteobacteria bacterium; assembly: GCA_020342025.1. Next base: position 3,590,793 of record CP070840.1, on the reverse strand, counting down.
TTAACGGTGAGAAGAAGTTTATTACCAACGGCAACGTCTCCTCTTACTGTGTCACCGCGGCCCTAACCGAAAAAGGGAAGGGCTACAAGGGAATTAGTTCTTTTGTTATGGATCTGGAGAACACACCCGGTTTCAAGGTGGGTCGGGTTGAGGAGAAAATGGGTATCTTGGCATCCGGCACAGCCGAACTCATCTTTGAGGATGCCCGGGTACCCGCAGATGCGCTTCTAGGCGCAGAAGGGGAGGGGTTCAAGCAGATGCTCACCACTCTGGACGGGGGCCGCATCGGAATTGCCTCACAGGCAGTAGGTATCGGACGCGCCGTTTTGGAGGAGGCCCTTGAGTACGCCAAGACCAGAGAGCAGTTTGGCCAACCCATCTCTTCTTTTCAAGCCATTCAATGGAAACTGGCAGATATGGCCACCGAATTAGATGCTGCCGAATTGCTTACCCTCAGGGCGGCATGGTTGGAGGACCACAAGAAACCCTTCGAAAAAGAGGCCGCCATGGCCAAACTTTATGCCTCAGATGTGACCATGAGAGCTGCTGTGGAAGGGGTGCAAATCTTAGGTGGATATGGATACTGCAAAGACTACCCCATGGAAAGGCATATGCGAGATGCGAAGATCTGCCAAATCTATGAAGGAACAAACGAAATAATGCGACTGGTGATCGCGAGGAACCTTATCAAAGGGAGATGAGGGCGACATACAGATTCCTCTTCCAAGACTCGTCCAAAAAGACTAAATATATATTGTACAATTATCCATTATGCCGAGAACATGTTTTATGCTGAAAGCCGGAGAGCCACGACTGGCGCTATGATAGGCTGTCTAAAAACTATTTGCTTTACTGTATTGGACATTAAGGATAGACAATTATACATGCACAACAAGGGACAGGCTGCCATGTTGTCGGCATGAAGCTCATCTTATGGCGGAGGTGCCCAATGGGTTCGGACTTCAAGAAAGAAATATTTGCGAAGATAGAGAAGGCTCAGAAAAAGTGGCAAAAGGAATTGGATAAAATTTTTGCCACTAAGCCGGAAAGGCTTGAGAGGTTTTCCACGGTTTCGGATCGGGAAATTGAAAGGATTTATACGCCTAGGGATATCAGGAACGAAGATTTCATGAGAGATCTTGGTTTCCCTGGTGAGTATCCTTTTACGCGTGGGGTTCAGCCTTCAATGTACCGTGGGCGCCTGTGGACCATGAGGATGTTTGCAGGGTTTGGGGATGCAAAAGATACAAATAGGCGTTTTCGGCATTTGGTGGAGCAGGGTCAGACAGGGCTATCCATTGCATTCGATATGCCCACCTTGATGGGATATGATTCGGATTCGCCTAAAGCGAGAGGTGAGATCGGGAAGTGTGGGGTGGCTATTGATACGCTGGAGGATATGGAGGATCTGTTTGAAGGGCTTCCCGTTGACAGAATCACCACCTCCCAGACCATCAACCCGCCCGCCCCGGTGAGCTGGGCCATGTATATCGCCATGGCAGAAAAGAGGGGGATCGATCGGGGCATTTTGGGGGGGACCATTCAGAATGATATGCTCAAGGAATTCATCGCGCAAAAGACCTTCATGTGTCCGCCCGTGCCTTCAGTTCGCGTGATTACTGATACGGTGGAGTTTGGAACAAAGGAGGTTCCCCGTTGGAATACCATCAGTATAAGCGGATATCATATCAGAGAGGCAGGGTCCACAGCAGTTCAGGAGCTGGCCTTCACTCTGGCAGACGGTATTGCGTACACGGAGGCAGCTATTGAGCGGGGGCTCGCTGTGGACGATTTTGCACCTCGATTTTCCTTCTTTTTTGATTCTCACATGGACTTTTTTGAGGAGATTGCCAAGTTCCGTGCAGCCAGAAGAATGTGGGCCAAGATTATGAGGGAGAGATTCAAGGCCAAGGATCCTAGATCCTTGTGGATGCGGTTTCACACACAGACGGCAGGTTGTTCTCTCACCGCTCAACAGGCTTACAACAATGTGGTCAGAACGGCTTTACAGGCACTGGCGGCCGTCTTGGGGGGTACCCAGTCCCTTCATACCAATTCCCTTGATGAGGTTTTGGCCCTCCCCACTGAAGAGGCTGCCACCATTGCCCTGAGGACCCAACAGATTATCGCGGAAGAATCGGGTGTGACCAATACCATGGATCCCCTTGGGGGTTCCTATTTTGTGGAGGCGCTCACCAACCAACTGGAAGAGGAGGCCTCTGAGATCATTCAGAAGATCGATGACATGGGGGGAATGCTTGCTGCCATAGAAAAGCATTATCCGCAACAAGAAATTGCTGATGCGGCCTATACCTACCAGAGACAGATAGATGAGAGACGAAGGATTGTGGTGGGGGTAAACCGATACGTCATGGAAGAGGAAATCCCCGTGGAAATTCTGGAAATAGACGAGGAACTTGAGAGGCTGCAGATAGAGAAGACAAACCGCATAAAGAATGAGCGGGATAACAAAAAGGTGAGAGAAAGCCTGGAAAGGCTGGAGCAGGCCTGCGCGGGGAATGAGAACGTGATGGAGCCCATCGTGGAGGCTGTGAAGGCGTATGCCACGCTACAGGAGGTGTGCGACGTTTTCAGAAAGGTCTTTGGCGAATACCGGGACCCCGGCATCTACTAGCTGCTCTTTAAGATTTAATCATTAGTGATAGCATCCCAACAAATGATAAACATTCCAAACGTTTGAATATATTTTTTAAAGCAAAAATTTATAACCGGACAGCCGATTCTCGACCATACCAATTTGCTCCCGCTGGTGCGTAGGCCCTATGGGCCGGAGGCAAGGTGATATGCCTTTTGCTCCTTGCCAGTGACCTGATCCCCTATCACGTTTCGGAGGCGGATATGGGCTCCAGATAAACAGGATCAGATGTGAAAAGCTTTGGACATTGCCAATGATTTGGCGCGGGGCAGGATGAGGAGTGACTGTGAGAAATGACTAGAAAAAGGAAGATCAGGATAATGGTGGCCAAGCCAGGGCTAGATGGGCATGACCGCGGGGCAAGGATCATCGCCAGGGCCTATCGTGATGCGGGTTTCGAGGTTGTCTACACCGGACTGCACCAGACCCCCGAGGAAATTGTGGAGGCCGCGATACAGGAAGATGTGGACATGATCGGTCTTTCGAGCCTGGCAGGGGCGCATAGGTACCTTTTTCCTAGGACCGTGGAACTTCTCAGAGAGCGGGGGGCCGATGACATCGTGGTGTGCGGAGGAGGAATCATTCCTGATGATGATATTCCGAGACTCAAGAAGGCGGGCATTGAAGAGATTTTCAGGCCCGGAACGGCTCTAGATGATATTGTCAAATGGGTAGAAGAGAATGTGAAGCCAAGGTGAGGCATGATGTTATGGACTCTGTAACGGAAAAGGTACTTGCTGGCGATATTCGGACTGTTGCTCGTCTTATACGAGATATTGATGACGGTATGCCCGAGGTGCGAGAGTCTCTGAAAGCACTTTACCCCCATACGGGAAGGGCATATGTGATTGGCATTACTGGCGCCCCTGGTGTGGGGAAGAGTACACTCGTGGATCAAATGATCAGTCATTTAAGAAAGAAGGATAAGACAGTGGGTGTGCTCGCTGTGGATCCCACGAGCCCGTTCAGCGGTGGCGCCATCTTGGGGGATCGTGTCAGGATGCAACGACACAGTATGGACCAGGGTGTATTCATCCGGTCTTTGGCTACGCGCGGGCATTTCGGCGGTCTAACCCAGTCCACACGAAGTGCAATAGATGTCTTAGACGCTATGGGAAAGGACTACGTGATTGTGGAAACAGTGGGCGTGGGACAAGACGAAGTGGATGTGGTGAGGACCACGCACACAACGGTTATCGTGGTCATTCCAGGAATGGGCGACGACATCCAAGCTATCAAGGCGGGCATCCTGGAGGTGGGTGACATCTTTGTAATTAACAAAGCGGACCGTGAAGGCACTGACAAGACCCTCAGCGAGCTAAGGCTGATGATCGATATGGATCAAAGAAAATATGAGGAGGGCAGATGGAAGCCACCCATTCTAAAAGCGGAAGCGGTCTTTGATAAGGGGGTGGTGGAAATGTTGGAGGAGATCGAGAAACATGGGAGATATCTGATGGAATCGACCGGGGGGCTGCCTTTCAGAAGAAGAAGGGAGAAAGTAAAAGAGGAGCTGGCAGAAATGGTCAAAAATCGTCTCATCCAAGGGGTGTTTGAACAACTTTTGAAAACGGGCGAATTCGAAACCGCAGTGGACTCTATTGTAAAGGGAGAAACGGATCCCTACACGGCCTGTGATCGTCTTATCCTTCCCAAACTGGGCCTCTCAAACAGCTAATTCTATTACCCTCTTGCCTGAGTCTTGGGGGTGGCTCTGTAAGAAATCGAGAAAACCTAATTGCGTATTTTTATGTTGGGCATTTTTTGGTGGATACGACAGGTCATTCTCACATTGGTGGGTTTGTTTTTCCTTGCTTTTGGAATCCAACTCTTGATATCCGCCTACCAATTGAAAAATCCTTTCTGGTTCATCATGACCTTCTTCGCCTCCAATTTGATCATACTCATAAGCGGTGCGCTTCTGGTGGGCTTCATCATCCGGATGGTGACTTCAAGTAAGACTTCAAAGGATAACAAAAAAAAACGTAATTCATACGGTTTATAATTAATAGCTAAAGTAAAAAATAAATTCAATGAGGGGAGGATTAGGCGAATGGCGGTTCGAAGCAAGGCACAACCTCTGGGAAATAGGCTCATGAAGTTGAGGAGGGAGAAGAAACTCACCCTCAAGAACCTCGCTAACGAAACAGGGTTGACCGCCAAGTATATTAGCCAGGTGGAAAAGGGGGAGGCGATTCCTCCTGTCTCAGTGATATTGCAGCTTTCAAGGGCGCTGGAGATAGATTCGGGTGTCCTCCTGAGTGAGGAAAAGAGGCGGAGGGGAAAGAAATCGGATGAAGACTACCAAAAGAGAACAAAGGATTATACCTACCAGACCCTGACGCCCGAGGCTCGCCACAAGCACCTGAAGGCCTTCAAAGTTTTTATAGATCCCAAATCTGAACATAAGGGGGTAAGTTACCAACATCTGGGGGAAGAATTCGTTTTCGTGTTGAAAGGGAAAATTGAGGTTAAAGTGGGAGAGAACAAGAATGCGCTGGGTCCGGATGAGTGTCTCCATTTTAATTCCTCTATTGTTCACAATTTGCGCAATATAAGCGCCGAAAGGGCGGAACTCCTTGTGGTCCTGTATACGCCCTAGAGGGAATTGAGACCTGGCCAGAGACAAGGTGTGGAAAAGGAGCGGGGATGGCTTATCAGCTGAATGAAGAACAGATGATGATTCAGGCCATGGTGAGAGATTTTGCCAGGGAGGTGCTCATGCCCAGCGCCTCGGAAAGGGACAGGACGGGAGAATTTCCCAGGGAGAACCTTGAAAAGATGGGGGAACTGGGCCTCATGGGCATGAATGTGCCACCTGAACATAGCGGTGCCGGTGTGGACACGGTCAGCTATTCTGTGGCGCTTCAGGAAGTGGCTTATGCCTGTGCCTCTACGGCGGTGATCATGTCTGTTCATAACTCCGTGGCTTGCGGGCCCATCTATCTCTTTGGCTCCGATTATCTCAAAGAACGCTATCTGAAACCCTTGGCCACAGGAAGCAAAATCGGCTCTTTTGCCCTTACGGAAGCGGGGGCAGGTTCCGATCCAGCCTCTCAAAAGGCAAAGGCAAAAAAGGATGGCGATAGCTATATCATTAATGGGACCAAGATGTTCATCACGAGTGGAAAGAATTCGGAGTTAACCGTGGTCACTGCATATACGGACAGGGCTCAGAAGCATCGCGGGATCAGCGCGTTCGTGGTAGAGAAGGGGACATCAGGGTTCTATGTGGGAAAAGAGGAAGACAAGATGGGACTGCGGGCCTCTGACACCGTGGAGTTGGTCTTTGAAGACTGCCGTGTGCCGGCGGAAAATCTGCTGGGGCGCGAAGGGGATGGTTTTATTATCGCCATGAGTTCTCTTGACGGAGGCCGGATCGGAATTGCGTCCCAGTCCGTGGGCTTGGCCCAGGCCTGTCTGGATGCGGCCATAAGCTATGCAAAACAGCGGGTGCAATTTGGAAGACCCATTTCGCAGTTTCAAGGATTACGTTGGATGATTGCAGACATGGCTACCCAAATCGAGGCGGCCAGGCTACTCACATTCAACGCGGCAGCCATGAAGGACAGGGGTGAGAACTTCAGTGGGGCAGCTTCCATGGCGAAACTCCACGCTTCTGAAATGGCAAACAAGATCGCCTATCAAGCACTACAGATCCACGGCGGTTACGGGTACATGAAAGAATTTCCGGTAGAACGCTATTATCGGGATGCAAGGGTTTTTACGATCTATGAAGGAACTTCAGAGATTCAGAGAAGAGTGATAGCCAATACGGTCATTGGTCAGCGCTAACTAACAATCCGTTATTCCATATTCTGTTTTTATTCCCTCCATCGCGATTCCATTCCTTGTGCAAGGTGGCGCTTGGCGTGAGACGTCGCCAGCTTTTGATAGGACTCCACAAGTTTAGCCCTTCGCTGTCACTCCCGTTTATGGAGGGGAATCTCTCGACTCTATTCCGCATCGTTGTTTGCGCCTCTCCATCTTGTGCATCTTTTTCCTCTCAAAATTTTCATCCCCGTTCTGTCGTGGTTGATGGGTTCCGTGAGAAGGGCACTTGGAAGAAAAAAACAAAGCGGCAAACATGGGGGCTAGATTTAGAAGACACAGTGTAAGCAGTAAGGCAAATGCAACATTGAGATTGTCTGGTTGAGCTTTTTGTTATTGAGGTGTGTGGTAGACGTTTACACTTGGAAGGGATAAAATTAAACTGTATAATATTTGTCTTAGACACCAGTTCAGTAGATGCTGCAAGGTATACAAAATTTTTGTTGACATTTGTTGTTAGACAGTATATTTAGACAATACAGAAAGGGGGGACTTAGGCGTATGGGTGCGGAAAAGGATTTGATTAGCAGTAAGGAGATAATTGAGAAAACCAAGATCTCGAGAGCCACACTCAACAACTATATTAAAATGGGTATCCTCCCAAGACCCATAGTGCAACGACCTAAGGATGCGATTAAGGGGGTCAAAAAAATCGGATACTTCCCCCGGGAGGTGTTGGAACGTATAGAGAGTGTGAAGCAGATGAAAAAAGATGGGCGATCCATGGAGGATATCGCAGGAAGATTTAAGAGCGTTCCTATCATTGAGGCCAAAGATAAGGGGTTGGAATCGAAAATTTGGTTTCAGGATCGGATTGTGGGGTTCGATGACCGGGCCGATCAGATATACAGTCGTGAGGTTAGGCTCACGTTGGATTATATTTCCTTTCCAGCTTATTTGATGAACTACAATTTCGAGGTGGCATGGATAAACCATGAAGCAGAGGTAAAGGTGTTTAGGCAACCGGTGAGTGTGATCAGGGATGTGGAGTCTAGGAATATCTTTAAATTGCTTTTCAACTGGGAATTTCATAGTCGTGTGCAAAACTGGAGAGACGTTATCACATTCCACATGTCTTTTGTGAAGAGCAAGTACTCCAAGACTTGGATAGAGAAGCTTTACAAGGGAATCACGGAAAGGGAAGTGAGTCTGCTGGAAGATATATATGACAGGGTATCCACCTTTGCCAAAGAGAGCATCAAGGTGAGTAACATCAATCTGCTTATGACGGATGGGACCACTGAATCTTATAGGGTATACACACTGTCTTTTAAAGAGGGCGTTCTTTTCGCCTACGCTTCTGTCGAGGGCTTGTAGCGTGAAGGATAGGGGGAGAGTGAACAAGGATGGTAGTTCGTCAGGTAAAGGGGAAAGGAGATGACGGTGGAAAGATCTGAAAAGGTCTCTTCAAGAGGCTTCGGTCCTGTAAGGCGTATTTCTGAGGAAGTATCCCGTTCTCGTCCTTGGTTATTCCGCCACAAGGACCTGGCCCAAGCCCTGGGAAAGGCACAAGCTCTGAACCATGAAAGTCTGAGCAATACGCTCAATTACAGCCATTTTACAGAGCAGCCCATCTTCGTGCATCTCCGGCACCTCAGATATGAAGAAAGCGTGCTCCTGCGTGCGGCTCCTGATCCTTGCAATGGTTCGGAACTTACTTGCCGCTGGTGTGATGGGCATCCTTTAGGCCCTGACCTGACGAACTATCAATTCCTGCATATCATCATCGATGACGGCCGCTCCATGATACTGGCGCCCATCCGATTGAAAGAGCTGAACGGAGACAGGTTCACAATTCAATTGCCAGAGACCAGTTTTGCTGTGGGTGAAAGGCGGGCCAGGCGCTACACATGCAACGATGTGGTTGCGGAGTTGTTTCAGAGCGGTTTTTTCGCCAGAGGCGAGTTGGTGGATTTCAGTCCGGTGGGATTTCGCATTAGAGTGAGGCCCGATCCCACCTGTTCCTTTCACTGGTTCAATTCGGATGAGTCAGTGAGTATCCATTTAGGTCAAAACAGGAAGATTTTCTTTTCCGGCATCTGCGGGTGCATCCGAGAGCAGGGGGATCTGGAGGACAGGGAGATTGTGTTAATCCCCCCTGCGAGGGAGATCAACCGTTTCAAGAAAAGGCATATCCGCAACCCCCGTCAGCAGTTGGTACCGTCCCCAACCGTTGTTTTTGATCATCCCTTTCTGAAAAAGAGGATCCAATTAGAGGTTTGCAACATCTCCACTTCTGGATTTTGTGTCCATGAAAAGGCGGACGAGGGCGTACTCATGCAGGGTATGATTATACCCGAACTAACCATTAATTTTGCTGGCGTATTAGAGATGCGCTGTATCGCGCAGGTCATCCACCGATCAGAAGACAAGGAGAAGGGCGTTTTATGTGGGCTTGCTATCTTGGATATGGACATAGATGCTTACAGCCGTCTAACTCACGTGCTGACCAATGCAACGGACCCCTATGCATATATTTCCAATGCCGTGGATACGGACGCCCTGTGGGAATTCTTTTTTGATAGCGGATTTATTTACCCCACCAAGTACCGTCTTATTCAATCCCATAGGCAAGATTTCAAGGAGACCTACAGGAAGCTCTACGAGGAGAATCCTGAGGTTGCGCGGCATTTCACCTACCAGAAGAACGGGCGGATCTATGGGCATATTTCTATGGTGAGGGCCTACGAGAGGGCTTGGATGATACATCATTATGCCGCCAAAGCGATGGAGAATAGGCGGACCGGTTTCATGGTGTTAAAACAGATTATGCACTATCTGAATGATATGTGCCGGCTGCCCTCTGCAAACATGGACTATGTAATGTGCTATTTCCGTCCGGAGAACAAGTTCCCGGATCGAGTCTTTGGCGGATTTGCTAGGGCCCTGAACAATCACCGGGGCTGCTCTTTGGATCTATTTACTTACCTCCCTTACACGAGCCTTTCCCTGGGGGCCCATCTTCCGGAGGGGTGGTCGCTAAAGGAATGCTCTGAGAGGGAGTTGTGGGAGCTGAAGAGGTTTTACGCCCATCAATCTGGAGGTCTGCTCTTGAGGGCGCTGGGATTGGAACAAGAGAAGCCGAGTGACCACAGGCTGAAGGAGATTTTCAAGAGCCGTGGTCTTGTGAGGAATTGGGGGGTCCATTGCCTGAGTCACGGCGAAGGGCTGAAGGCTGTTTTCATCTTGGACCAGTCAAATCTTGGATTCAATCTTTCTGAGCTCTTGAATTGCATAAAGATCTTGGTGATCGATGCAGAGGAATTACCTTGGCATGTCCTATCCACTGCAATCGCTCAGCTCACGTCCGCTTTTAACATGAGGAAGGTCCCCATTCTTTTTTATCCCTTTGAATACGTGAAGGCTAACCACATTCCATTCGAGAAACAATATCAACTATGGATCCTGAATGTGCGTTTTGGATTTGAATATCTGGAATATATGCAGCGAAAATTCAGGATGAGTCCATAGCGCTTCATCAAACCCGCCAGCCCCAGATTTCTAGTTTCCTGCCTTTCCCAGTATTTCTCCGACGCGGTTGATCAAGAAAGGCTCGGGTATCTCCTTATAAGAAACAGACCCCGTGGATCCCTATGAGCCATGGTTGGTGCCTTAGCGGTGCGGGGTATGAGAAGGGGAGGGGGAGGGCTTTTGCTTGACTTTAGGGTCCTTTTGTCATTTTATACATCCTTCAAGCGCCATAGAACAGGTTGAGCCATGAAAAAACCCTCAAAAAGAATGGCCCCCCAATAACCCCCTTTCTCTCCATGGAGATAGAGGATGAGAATCAAACTTATTTGCCCAACTTCATATGATCTCGACAACAAGCTTATCAAAGTTAGGCAGGCAACATTACCGCCTCTTTCAATCTTATACCTCGCCGGACTCACGCCGAAAAAACATGATGTTGAAGTATTGGATGAATGTGTGCAAGCGATAGACTTCGATGAGACGGTGGATCTGGTTGGTATAACCTGCATGACTTTTACCGCTAAAAGGGCATATCAAATCGCAGATGCGTTTCGTGAAAGGCACGTTAAAGTGGTCATGGGTGGAATTCATGCATCTTCATCAGTGGAAGAAGCCCTTGAGCACGCAGATTCGGTGGTCATAGGAGAAGCAGATGATTTGTGGCCCAAGGTCCTCCAAGACGCTTCAAATGGCAACCTAGAAAAAACATATACCTCAAAGAAAAGAGACTCCATTGACAATCTTCCACGGCCGATGTTTGAATTATTGGATGCAACGAAGTATATTCGCCTGCCTTTTAGGCGAAGCCCCATTATACCCATTCAGAGCGCGAGAGGTTGTCCCTTTGATTGTGAGTTTTGTTCTGTTTCTAGGTTTTGGGGAAAGAAAGTGCGATTCAGACCCATAAGAGATGTCATTGAGGAAATATCTACGAGCCATGCCGACACCCTATTTTTTACAGATGACAATTTTATTGCCAACGCCCAAAGGACCCTTGAATTGTGTGAGGCATTGACTCCTCTAGGAATTAAATACATCTGCCAAATAGACAGTCTTGCTTTTCGACACCCGGAAATTATTGAAGCGCTCAAAAAAAGTGGATGTTTTATGGCATTCGTTGGATTTGAAAGTATTTATAAGAACAATCTAGAAAATGTTAATAAGGCTTTTAACGAACCCGATAATTACGCAAAACTTATAAAGATGCTCCACAGGAACAAAATCAGTGTGTACGCCAGTATTATTTTTGGTTTTGAAAGGGATGATCCCGGAAAAGTAAGAGAAACGGTAAAATTTTTAATTGACGAAAAAGTTTCTTTGGCATCTTTTTTCCGACTGACACCTTTTCCGGGTACGAGATTATTTGAAAGATTGGATCAACAAGGTGTGCTAACCGATAGAAAATGGTGGCTAAAAAGGGGGGGAGGGTTGGGGGCACTCATTAAATATCCGGATAACCCCCACACGGGCGAGGAATTAACATCGATGGCCATGAAATATTTCTATTCGTGGCAATCCATTCTCAAAAGATTTTTCCCTGCCAAGGGTTTCTCCCTAGATGTATTGCCGCTTAATTTGCAGGCCTACAAAAGAGTAAGAAAATATCATAAGACAACAATCTTATGAAATAATTCCTTTAAATGAAGCCTCCCCGCACTAAGGACCGGGGCTTCTCTTTGCCCTCAAAAAGCGCTCTCCGTGCCTGCTCTCCACCTCAGTCCAGCCTGCCCTGGCCACCCCATTTCCACTGGAAACACAATAGGGGAATTCTTGAATGCAAAACAGGGGGTTTCACCGATGGTCAAGCTTCAGGAGACCACTCTAAAATGAGTGATTTTCTGAGACCTTTTCAGGACTTCACAAAAGCGTCCCTTCAAAATCCTTTCAAAAGGCCCCATCATGGTGCACAAGAAGATGTGCATGGTGCACAGATTTTTGGGCATCCCCGAAAATGCTTTTGCAGTTCAGAATTTTTGTCTTTGCCCCCTTCTGAGAAAATTTGAATAAGCTTGCCAGGTTTGGCAGCTAAGTTCCCCTAAAAAGGAGGTTTTTGGAACAGGGAAGGGAAGGCGCAAAGATCCCGGTAGCCCATTTTCCGCCATAGGCCAATCAATGGGATTTGGTATGGATATTGAATAAAGCAAATTCTACAGTTCTTTTGTGGAGCAAGGAGGATTTGGCCCAAAAAACATCTGAAACCGTGAACCTTTGCAGATGGCCAGAGGGAGGCCATCGGTGGGAGTGGGAGAGATGAAATGTCACTAAACAGGTGGGCGGAACTTCATGCTGAACAGGGCGTTTCTTCAAAAGACGCCTCCCGAGAGCAAACGGGAGTGCCACCGTGGATCTTTAAGCACCAGGACCTCTTCCGCGTCCTGAAGAGTGCAGAATCGCTGAGTCAAAAACATCTGATCAATATAGTCAATCGCATCCATTTTAAAGAGGGGTCCATCCTGGTCCACCTCAAACATCCCAAGTATGGAGAAAGTGTCTTGGTGCGGGCATATCCCCAGGCCTGCTTCAGCGGGAATCTCACCTGCCGGTGGTCGGAGAGAAATCCCCTGATTTCTGAAATCCTTAGATATCAATTCCTTCATCTTCTCATTGCAAATGGCAAATCCATAATACTCGTGCCTGGGGAGCTTCAAAACATCGATGAGGAATTCCTTCGCGTTCAGCTACCCAAAGAAAGTTACGCGATTGGCCAGCGCCAGGCCAGGAGATATGCCTGTAAAGAGGTCACCGCCCAATTGACTCAGAATGGTTTTTGCGCCAAAGGCGAACTGTTGGATTTCAGTCCGCTGGGACTCCGTATGAAAGTTACGCCAGAGTCGCACTCTTCGTTTCACTGGCTAAACTCAGATGAGCTGGTAAGCATGCTTTTGCGTCATGGCAAGCAGATTTTGTTTTCTGGCCCTTGCTCTTTCATTCGTGAGCAGGGCAGTTTTCACGAGAGAGAGTTTGTATTGGTACCCACTGAGAAGATGATCAAAAGATTTAAAAGAAAGCAGATACGCAATCCCCGTCTCCGTTTACTGCCATCGCCTACTGTTACCTTTGATCATCCTTTCTCACAGGAAAGGTTTCAATTGGAGGTGAGAGATGTCTCCACCTCAGGATTCTCCGTTTATGAAACATCGGATGAAAGTGTACTCATTCCCGGAATCATTCTTCCCGGCCTGTCGATCAATTTTGCCAGTGAACTCAAGTTGAATTGTACTGCCCAAGTGATCTATCGCGAAGACAAAAAGACAGATGGAATTCATTGCGGACTGGCCATTTTAGATATGGACATTAATGCGTATAGCCTTCTTACTCATATCGTAACGAAAGCTCTTGACCCGCACGCACACCTTTCCGATGCGGTGGATATGGATGCCCTTTGGGAGTTCTTTTTTGAAAGCGGTTTCATTTATCCCACAAAATATCGTCTTATGCAGTCGCATCGTGAAGAATTCAAGGAGACCTATCGAAAGCTCTATCAAGAGAATCCAAGGATTGCAAAACATTTTACCTATGAGCAGAAGGGAAAAATTTATGGTCATATCTCCATGGTCAGGGCCTACCAGCGAAGTTGGATGATTCATCATTATGCCGCTAGGTCCATGCAAAAGAGGCGAACGGGTTTCATGGTCTTGAAACAAATGATGCACTATCTAAATGACATGTGTCGTTTGCCCTCGGCAAAGATGGATTACGTGATTTGTTACTTTCGTCCAGAGAACAAGTTTCCCAAACTTGTCTTCGGTGGTTTTGCGAGGGCCCTGAACAATAAACGAGGTTGTTCTACGGATCTGTTCGCGTATCTTCCCTATACGACTCTGTCTCTGGGTACCGAGCTGCCAAAGGGATGGTCACTGAAGGAATGTTCTGAACAGGATCTGTGGGAGCTGAGGAGATTTTATGCACATTATTCCGGAGGTCTGCTTCTGGACGCTTTAGGCATAGATCAAGAAGAGTCAGGGGAGGGGCGTCTCGATTTTGTCTATGGAAGTATGGGTTTTTATAGGAAATGGAAGGCCTATTCCTTAAGCCGACAGGGTGAGCTGGGTGCAGTTCTCATTGTGGACCAGTCAGACTTGGGGCTTAATTTCTCTGAGCTTCTGAACGGAATCAAGATCCTGGTGACTAGACCCGAGGCCCTCCCTTGGAATGTTCTGTCCACGGCAGTGGCCAAGTTGACCGCAGGCTATGATATGGAAAAAGTTCCAATCCTGTTTTATCCCTTTGAGTACGTTCAAGCAGCGGATATCCCTTATGAAAAACGATATCAGTTGTGGATTTTGAATGTGCGCTATGGGCAGGAGTACATGGAATTTATGCATCGGAAGTTTAAAATAGGTTACGAATAGGACCCAATAAAGGTCCAATCCGCCCAATTTCAGCTTGAAAAGCCGCCATACCTCTGTACGGATAATCTTTCAAATCGACATATCGGAAGCCCACTCTCCCTCGGCCTACTGTGCGGACCCCCTCCACGCCGTAGAGGAGGTTTTCCTGGCGTTTTAGGATATAAAGTTAACTCTTTATAATAGATTTGCTATACACTCATTAACATTTATTGACATATTACAATTTATCTTTATAATATAGCTCTCTTTTTGTATAATTAAATAATAATTAAGCCTATTTAGAGTGTAAGGATATAGGATATGACCACACCTGATGGTCACAAAGGCAGAATTGATACCCCCCTCTATAATAGCCGCCTAATAAAGAACTACGTCGAATACATCAAACAATTCCATCCTGATGTGGACGTCCATTCCATTCTACGCCACGCATGGATAAAAACCTACGAACTGGAGGATCAGGGTCACTGGTTCAGCCAGTGGCAGGTGGACCGTTTTCAGGAACTGTTGAGGAAGAAATTAAGAGATCCTAATATCTCCAGGAAGGTGGGACGCTTTGCGGCCTTCTCCAAGGCATCCAGTGTGGTGAAACAATACACCCTCGGTTTTATGACCCCTGGGGCGGCCTATTGGCTACTGGAAAAGCTTGCTCCACATATGACCCGGGCTTCTGCTTTCAAAACTCGAAAGCTGGGTCCAAATAAGATCGAGATCTCGGCTATTCCAAACCCCTCTGTGCTTGAGAAGCCCTATCAATGCGATGCCCGGATGGGCATTCTGGAGGCTATTGCCAAGTTATTTACGAACAAATTTGCCAAGATTGAACACCCCACCTGCATACACAGGGGTGGAGATCTCTGTCTATACATTGTCAGCTGGGAAAGGACGTCCTCCTTCGTATGGGCGAGAATTCGTAACCACCTCTTTGTTCTGAGTCTTTTAGTTTGTGGGGCACTCTATTTCTTTCTCCCCCTTGTGAACTGGATGGCGTCCATTCTTGTCTGCACCTCCTTTGTGGCGTGGATTTCTTTGCACGCAGAACGACTCAAAAACCAAGAGCTGGCCAAAAATATCGAAGCCCAACGCGACGCGGCCAAGCTTCTATTGGACGAAATCAACCTGCGCTATAACAATGCACAACTCGTCAAAGAGGTGGGTCAGGCCACTGCCATGTTTCTGGATACGCAGAGGCTGCTCAGTGCTGTTACAGAAGCTATGGAGAAACGACTGGACTTTGATAGGGGTGGGATCTGGCTCGCAAACGAGAAAAAGACCCGGCTCAGATACATGATGGGTTACGGATATGATCCCGAGTTGGAGTTACTTTTGCGGCGCACGGAATTTCATCTGGACAATCCCAGCGCAAAGGGCATGGCCGTGCAGGCCTTCAGATCGCAGAGCCCCTTTTTGGTCAATGATATTTCAGCCATAGAAAAAGACCTGTCTGAGAGGAGTCTGAGGTTTGTGAGACAGGTTGGAGCACAGTCATTTGTTTGCGCACCCATCGTCTATGAGAGAGAGTCCCTTGGCATTCTGTTCGTGGACAACCCCAAGTCAAAGCGGCCCCTCAGCCAGAGCGATATGTCTTTATTGATGGGGATAGCGCCCCAGATCGCCATTAGCATCCATAATGCCATATCTTACCAAAAACTTGAGGAAAGCAAGGCACGAGAAGAGAATCTCAGAAAGTTATTTGAAAAGTACGTCCCTCCGCCCGTTATAAAACGATATCTGGATTCTGGTGCCGAAGACCTTTTTCGGGGAGAGGAGATGTCGATTACCGCCCTATTTTTGGACATCAGGGATTTCACATCCAGCTCTGAGACTATGGATGCCAAGGATGTGGTCGCTTTCTTAAACGATTACTTTAATAAATGTTCTGCAATAATCACTCACATCACGAGCAAGAAGGGGCACATCAACAAATACACGGGAGATGGCTTCCTGGCCATCTTCGGCGCCCCTGAACCCCTGAGAGATCATGCCGCTTTGGCATTCAATTCGGCCTGTGAGATTCTTGAGGTATGCAAGAAGTTCATTTTGGGGGGCAAGCCCATGGAAGTGGGCATGGGCATCCATACGGGACAAGCCATTGTGGGCAATATCGGATCTCAAGAGAAAATTGAGTGGACAGCTGTAGGTGACACCCTTAACACGGCGGCTCGCCTCCAGGATTTCACCAAGGCCTTCCATGATTTTCCCATCATTCTAAGCAGGGATGCCTGGGAGGAACTCAAAGGGCACCGGCACCACCATGAGATTAGGCATTTGGGGAAACAGAGAATACGAGGGAAAAAAGAGATGCTGGACGCTTTCGGTTTCAATCCCCGTGGCGAGGGTGCCCTGTCCACGACCCAAAATGAAAAGGGTTTCATGCCGTTCAAGAGGATAAAAGGGGTATGAGTTAGACCTGTGGGTCCGAGTGGACCCCGTATCTTTTACAAAAACCCTATCCTCACACATGCTATAGTTTTCAAACTTGCCTTCCTCTCCATGGAGACCTCAACTCCCTACTTTAACCCATCGCTGAATGCCTATTTTTCTTAACCTCCACGCAGCCAGGCGAGGGGCCGTCTTCTTGGCTCTTACTGCTTCAGGGGGCACAGTGTGTGCGAAAGAGGGATTCCCTAGAAGGAGGGGTGCAATGGGTATGGAGAAATATTTTGGACTCCTTGAAATTCTGCGAAGTTGATATATTTTAATTTATAAACTATAACTGATGGAAAATTAATGATAATTAGATCGAGGAAAGATAATAATGGCGAGAGAATTTAGTTTTGAGCAGGGCCCGATTCGACCTCCCAACGAGGCGAGGAGTCTGCTTTTGCGGGTGACACGAAACTGCCCATGGAACCAGTGTCTTTTCTGTCCTGTTTACAAGAAGAGCAAGTTTTCCCTTCGAACAGTGAAAGAGATCAAAGAGGATATTCAGACAGCGAAAGACACGGCGGATGAGATAAAGGCCCTCTCCTGGAAGTTGGGATTCAGTGGAGAGGTCAATGACCAGGTCATAAGCGCGATCTTCAACAGCCCCAATTACAGCAATGCCTACCGAAGCATTGCCATCTGGCTCTATTATGGGACGGGTGCCTGCTTTTTGCAGGATGCGGATAATCTGGTCATGAAGACCAAGGACCTGGTGGAAGTTCTGAGCTTTCTTAGGGAGAAGTTTCCACAGATAACCCGTGTGACCACCTACTCCAGATCCAGGACCATCGTCCGAAAATCTGTGGACTCCCTCAAGGCCATCCGCAAAGCAGGGCTGGACAGGGTGCATGTGGGACTGGAAAGTGGATATGATCCGCTCTTGAAATTGATGAAAAAGGGCGTGACGGGGGCCCAACATGTGGAGGCAGGTAGAAGGGTCCTGGAAGCAGGGATGGAGCTCTCCGAGTATGTGATGCCAGGTTTGGGAGGGCAGGGTCTGTGGAGGGAGCATGCCATCGCCACGGCGAAAGTCCTCAACCAAATAGATCCACACTTTATCCGCCTCCGAAGCCTGAGGGTCCCTGATAGGGTTCCCCTTTCCGAGAAGTTGAAAAATGGCGAGTTCGAGATGCAGACCGATGATATGCTGGCTGAGGAGGTGAAACTCTTTATAGAAACCCTTGAGGGCATTGCCAGTATGGTGACAAGCGATCATATCATGAATCTCCTGGAGGAGGTGACCGGAAAACTGCCCGAAGATAAAGAAAAGATGCTGGATGTGATCAGGAAATATCAGGAACTGCCCGATTCCGAGAGACTCATCTACCGGGTCGGCCGAAGGGGAGGGGCCTACAGGTCAACAGACGATTTGAAGCGTGATCCAGTCGCCTATGAAAAGATCAAGAACCTTGTTAAAGATTTGCAGGACAAAGGGGGAAAAGAGGAAATAGAGAAATTCATCACCGGTTTGGTTGATCAGTATATATAATTAATTCTAGTTGCTTATAATAATTATTTTAAGTAACAATTTATTTTGTTGCTTATCCATGACTTCACTATCGCTACAGGCCTAGAGTAAAGTTTCAGAAGTGGTTTCTCTTCAAAAGGGCCAATTAAGGAGAGATGAATGCCCCTAAGGAGTGAACGTAAACTCGGATTCCTATGGGCCAGGATATTTGCTCGATACCCTTATGCCCATTTCGGAGTGTAGCCTATTCATGTCTTACTATCCGGTTTTGATCCACTTAGAAGGGAAAAAGGTGGTTGTGGTGGGAGGCGGTACAGTTGCAGAGCGTAAGATTGAGACGCTTCTGGAATACGGCGCGGTCGTGCAGGTGGTATCACGAGACCTGACTCCCCGGCTACTGAAGTACAGCGAAGAGGGAACGATAGACTTCCTCGGGCAGGAATTCCACGAGGATTGTCTTGACAAGGCCTTCATGGTCATTGCCGCCACAGATGACCCTCCCTTCAACCACCGGGTGAGTGAAAAGGCAAAACAGAGGGGTTTGCTTGTCAATGCGGTGGATCAGCCCTCTGACTGCAACTTTATTGTGCCCTCCATTCTTCGGAGGGGGGACCTTCTCATCGCCGTTTCCACTTCCGGGAAGAGTCCTGCTCTAGCAAAAAAGGTGAGAGAGACTTTAGAGGAGATATTTGGTAGCGAATACGAACCTCTCCTGATCCTCATGGGCCGGCTCAGAGAAGAGATACGCTCACAAAGACTCTCTCAGGATGAAAACAGAAGGATCTTTCATAAACTGGTCAATTCCCCCATTCTAGAGGCAATAGCGAAGAAGGACTGGAATGAAGTGCGCATGATTCTCAATGGGATTATTCCATGGCGTCTCTCATCAAAGGACGTGATCAATTACTTGAAGGTTGAGTGAAATTATGGCTTTCCTACTGTTTAAGCTGGCTCTTTTTCTCATTCTTTTGGCAGCGGGTGGATTTATTGTATATATCATCAAACAGCAAAAAATCGTTTTTACGTGGTCATACAGGATACTTGTGGCGGGTTTTGTCTGCCACACCCTTTTTCTTGCCCACCAGTATTACAGCCTGGGAACCGCACCGGTGCTCAGTCTGAAATCAGCCCTCTCATTTTTTTCATGGAGTGTTATTGGTGCATACCTCATCTTTCAATTGAGATTCAAGTTGATGGTCCTAGGCTCCTTTATAGCCCCTCTTGCAGCCTTTCTGATGATTATATCCTCCACCATCCCTGGCATGGAAGTGGTGGTAAAGCCCATATACAGAAGCATGTGGCTCACAATTCACGTGGGCACCATATTCATGGGAAATGGCATGTTCGCTGTGACCTTTGTGGCCGCGATTATGTATTTGATCCAGGAACACCAAATAAAGAGAAAACGACTTGGGTCCTTTTACAGCAGATTGCCCTCATTGGAGACCTTGGATTCGATCAACTACTATGCCCTGATGTATGGCTTTCCCCTGCTGACCGTGGGCATGATCACTGGCTCCATATATGCCCAATATGCCCTCGGAAGTTACTGGCGATGGGACCCCAAAGAGGTATGGTCTCTCATCACCTGGTTATTCTATGCGGCCCTTTTGCATGAAAGGGTCGCTGTAGGCTGGCGAGGGCGCAAGGCAGCCATTATGTCCATCATTTGTTTTCTCGTTCTGATCTTTACCTTTGTTGGTGTGAGCCTCTGGCTGAGCGATTACCACAGTTTTAGGACGATTGAAGGCCGGACAGGAACATGATTAAGATCGTAAACTTGGGCATGAATCATGAAACAGCCCCCGTGGCATTGAGGGAATGCCTTGCCAGGGACCCGGGCAATACGTCTGCGGCATTGGCGTCTATGAGAAAGCTTCAATCCATTCGGGAGGGTCTGTTTATCTCCACTTGCAATCGCGTGGAGGCCCTGTATACGAGCGAGGATCCTGAAGCGGCAAAAAGATCGGTCATATCTTTACTGTCGGATTTGGGGGGTATGCCTGAACATGCCTTTTCCTCAAGTCTATACACTTTTGAGGACACGGAGGCTGTAAGGCACATCTTTCGGGTGGCCTCGAGCCTGGACTCCATGGTGGTGGGCGAACCACAAATATTGGGGCAAATAAAGGAGGCATATTATCAGGCCACAAAGGAAAAAACAGCAGGCACTGTTTTGAATAGGCTCATGCACAGGACCTTTCATGTGGCCAAGAGGGTAAGGACTGAAACGGGCATCTCCGATGCGGCAGTTTCCATAAGCTATGCAGCCGTGGAGTTGGCGAAGAAAATATTCTATGACCTGGAGGGGAAGAGGGTCCTGTTAATCGGGGCTGGTGAAATGGCTGAACTTGCTGCCAGGCATCTCTTGAGCCATGGTGTGACTTCCATAAGCGTGGCCAATCGCACTTTTCGCCGAGCCGTCCAGGTGGCCGAGTCCTTTGACGGGAGCCCTGTTTCCTTTGATGAAATCGGGGCACAGCTTCTGGAGGCCGATATCGTTATCACCTCCACTGCATCCACCGAATATGTAATCGAGTATGAACAGGTGAAGAGCTCCCTGCGCAAGAGGCGCAGTCGACCTCTCTTCTTTATCGATATCGCTGTGCCAAGGGATGTGGAGCCAAGGGTGAATGATCTGGGGAATGTCTATGTATATGACATTGATGACCTGAAAGGGGTTGTGGAGCTCAATATCGTCCAGAGGAAGGAGGAGGCTGTAAAGGCGGAAAGAATCGTCCAGGAGGAGGTCATAAAATTTGAAAAATGGGTTAAGACCCTTGAAGTGGTTCCCACCATTGTCTCAATAAGGGAAAAGGCTGAGGCTATACGGCAAGCAGAGATTCGGAGAAGCCTCAGCGGCTTTGGTCAGCTCGATCCTTCTCAGAGAAAGGCCATAGAAACCCTTACCCTTTCACTCGCTGAAAAGATCATTAACGATCCCATCGTTGTCTTGAAGAGGAAAGCGGATAGACCCACCAGGGATACCTATCTGGATATTGCGAGAAGGCTTTTCAAGCTCGACCAAGAAAACGGGGGTGATGAATAGGGAGTAACCTATGGGGAGGCTTAAGAGGCATGGATCTCAACAGGATGATAGAGAGGCTGAGAGCCCACCCGGAGCGTGAGAAAATAGGGATGATCGCTAGCCACCTGGGCATCGTCCGAGGAGTTTCCCGCAACGGGCGCGCTGTATCGGGAATTGAGGTTGTTTATGACCACAAAATTATTGATAATATCATTACTGATATCAAGCGATTATCAGGTGTAATTGAAGTGATGGTTGATACTAATGAAGGACATCTGCAGGTGGGAGATCCGATCCTGGCTGTGGCGGTGGCAGGAGATCTGCGGGAAAACGTATTTCCGGCACTTATGGAGACGGTGAATCGCGTCAAGAAAGAGGCATCCAAAAAGAAAGAATTGTTCAGCGCCAGCTGAAACTGAGTAAGGAAACTGGGCATTATGGAAGGAAAGAAATATGGGAATGGTTGATGTGACTGAAAAGCCCGTTGTTCGTCGCAGGGCTGAGGCCGTGGGAAAAATTTTCCTGTCCCCAAAGACCATGGCGGAGATTAAGGCGGGAAGGATCAAAAAGGGTGATCCTTTGCAGGTGGCGGAAGTGGCTGCTATGAACGCGGCAAAACAGACCCACCTTCTGATTCCACACTGCCATCAGATTCCTTTGGATACGGTTGGCGTGGAGTTCCAGCTCTCTGCAGACAGTGTGGAAGCCAAATGCGTGGTGAGAGCAGAGGCGAGGACAGGGGTTGAAATGGAAGCGATCGTGGGGGTCTCCACCGCGTTAAACACCGTTTGGGATATGGTCAAGTACCTGGAAAAGGATGAAGGGGGTCAATACCCGACTACTCGCATCACGGATATCAGAGTGGTGCGAAAAGAAAAGGGCCCCTAGCCTGGAATATGTTGCTCGGATCTGACATGTCTATTTGAGTTCGGGTTTCAATGAAATGTCCAGGATCCTCACGGCGCCGTCATATGTCTTCCACCCATGGGATTCTCCGGCGGGAATGAAATAGACTTCATGTGAATGGAGCCTTCTCTGCTCCCCACCGATAAACATCCCTATTTCACCCTTCAAGACTATGCCGCACTGGTCAAAGGGGTGATGATGGCCCGTGTCTTCCAGGCCTGGTTCTATTTCCATGCATGTCATGATCAGATTCTCCCCCAACTCTGCTTTGCTTATGATTCCTGGCCTGAACAGTTCCAACTCTAAGGCCGCTAAATCCCAAAAAGCCATTATTGCCTCCTTTGCGAAGATATGCCAGAATGCGCCGCCCATTAGGGCGGTCCCTGTTGAAAATGAAAAGCCCCCCACAGCGAGTCGAATTGAGCTCGTGGACGAGTCTTGTCGAAGCAAAACGGACTCACCTGCCTCTCAGGCAAAGGTCCCGGCCTTTTTATCCCACCGGCTTCCGGTTGGACTCCGTCCCGTAAGGGCCTACCCCCCAGAGGCAAAGGGATATCTCTTCGAAGAGGCCCATAGCCTCACTCGAATCATGACCCCAAGGAAAGACAGATTATAGCCATGCCGACGCTTTTGAAAGTCAGCAAAAACGTATGTTTTCCAAGAATTGGAGACTATTATGTGTGAAGCGCTACGTCAACAACAGAGTTATCCCATTATTTCTCCTCATAGCAGACTATGAAACCAGCTTAGCAGAGGGAAGATGAGTAGAGAAAGGCTCACAGGGGCGTAAATCTTCTTGAATGGTGGATAGGGGAGGTCTATTCCACATTGACGCCCAGTGGCAAATTGCATATACTTCGTCCCCAAAGAGGGAGTTCCTCTCAAAGTGTATTGCCGAGCAGAATACGATTGCTTCGCCTTATGGACAACGGTGTGAAACATGATGAAAGATGAGATCAATATCCGCTTTAGAGTGCTCCGTGTGCCACTCAAATCAACGGTTCGTCATGCGGCGGCCACCCGCAAGGCGGGAGAAAGCCTTTGGGTGCAGGCGCGTAGAGGGCGTCTGTCAGGCTTCGGGGAGGGCTGCCCGCGTGACTATGTGACGGGTGAGACACTTGACTCCAGTTATGAATGGCTGGAACGGCATGTGCCTGCGATTCAGGCGTCCTGTCAGGGCCTGGGCCCGTTGCAGGCCTGGCAGATGGAACATGGGGACTTGATTGACGCGGCGCCCTCTTCTTGGTGTGCTGTCGAGTGTGCCCTATTGGATCTCTTTGCCAGGGAGAACGCGTGTAGCGTCGAGGCGCTCCTGGGCCAAAAGGGTCCTGCGGGGCGCTATGCGTATACGGCTGTTCTCGGGGACAGTGATGAGTGGCGGTTTAC
>CP070840.1:3558825-3567168 GCA_020342025.1 Deltaproteobacteria bacterium | reverse complement strand
ACAACCGTGATCCTCAGATGTGCTGGGAATGAATGTGCTGTGTCAAGCTTTGCCCCCAGCAGGCCATGGATGTCAGAGGTTATTCTGATTTCGTGCCCATGGGCGCAAGCGCGACACCCCTCAGAGGTACTGAGGACATTATGTGGACAGTAAAATTCAGAGATGGTTCCATTAAACGGTTCAAGTTCACCACCAGGACCACCCCTGAAGGCTCAGCCGATCCGCTAGGCGGATTTCCAACGCATGACGACATTAACAACCAGGCTCTGGCTACCGAGCCGGCATCCCTGAGGATGGATGCAGTCCCCACGAGATCATAAAAGGAGGTAATCTGATATGCCAGTTACTGCAGATTTTGAAACCGTAGAAGTGAGCAGTGACCTCCTCATTCTCGGTGGGGGGTTTTCTGCATGTGGCGCAGCCACAGAGGCGTCTTACTGGGCCAAGAAAAACGGCCTAAAGGTGGTCATGGTGGATAAGGCGGCTTTAGACAGAAGTGGTGCCGTGGCCATGGGGCTTTCGGCCATCAACCAGTACGTGGGCATAGGTTCAGGCGACAACACGGCCGAAGAATATGTTCAGTACGTGCGTCAGGACCTGATGGGCGTCTCCAGGGAAGACCTGGTTTATAATATCGCCCGTCATGTGGATTCCACGGTCCATCTCTTTGAAAAATGGGGCCTCAATATCTGGACGGACGAGGAAGGCAAATATGTCCATGAAGGCCGCTGGCAGCTCATGATCAATGGTGAATCCTACAAGGTCATCATTGCCGAGGCCGCCAAGAATGCCCTTAACGATGCGGGCGGAGAACTCATCGAGAGGGTATTCATTGTTGAACCTCTCATGGATGGGAACAAGTGTGTGGGAGCCGTGGGCTTCAGTACACGCGAGAACAAGTTCTATGTATTTAAGGCAAAGGCCGTCATTACTTGCCTGGGTGGTGCGGTGCACGTCTTCCGTCCCAGGTCCGTGGGTGAGGGCTTTGGTCGTTCCTGGTATCCGCCCTTTAACTCCGGCTCCAGCGCCTATTTCACCATTAGAGCGGGTGCGGAGATGACCTGTCAGGAAGTCCGTTTCATACCGGTCCGTTTCAAGGATGCCTATGGACCGGTGGGTGCGTGGTTCCTCCTTTTCAAGTCCCGTGCCATCAGTGCGGTGGGCGGCGACTATATGGTTGAGCACGCAGCCGAGCTGGAAAACTGGGCTCCCTATGGGCTGGCCAAGCCGATTCCCGCCAACCTGCGAAACTACTTGGGTATGGTAGATACGGACGCGGGCAAAGGCCCTCTCTATATGGAGACGGACGAGGCTATTCAAAAGATAGCAGAGGAATATAAGGACGATCCCAAGGCCTTTAAGAAGAAGATGAAGGAACTGGAGAGTGAGGCGTGGGAGGACTTCCTTGACATGACCATTTCTCAGGCCATTCTCTGGGCATCCCTGAATGTGAAGCCCGAGGAGAAACACTCAGAAATCGCTGCCTGTGAACCTTATTTTATCGGTTCGCATTCCGGTGCCTCCGGTGCCTGGGTGAGCGGTCCCGAGGATCTGGATACCCCTTACAAGTGGGGTTACACCAACATGACCACAGCTGAGGCCCTCTTCGCCGCTGGTGATGCATCCGGCGCTTCCAGCCATAAGTTCTCTTCCGGTTCCCATACAGAGGGACGGATCGCTGGGAAACAGGCCATCAAGTACATCCTGGAAAAGGGCGCGGAGCCCAAAGTGGACATGGGCAAGGTGGAGGAACTGAAGAAGATGATCCTGGCGCCATTTGATCTGTTTGACAAAAATAAAGGGAAGTACTCTGATCCTGAGGTGAACACGGAGTACATCATGCCCAGGCAGTTCCTGCATCGGCTCCAGAAGATCATGGACGAGTATGCGGGTGGTGTGACTTCTGCCTTCAAGACCAGCAAGGCGCTCCTTGAGCGAGGTCTGGAGTTGATGGCAATGCTGAAGGAGGATTCAGACAAGCAGGCAGCTCGCGACCTCCATGAGCTCATGAGGTGCTGGGAGAACATCCAAAGGATGTGGATTGCAGAGTCCCATCTCCGTACCATGCTCTTCAGGGAGGAGACCAGGTGGCCAGGCTACTATTTCAGGTCGGATACGCCGAAGATGGATGATAAGAACTGGCTCTGTTTTGTCAACTGCAAGTGGGATCCCAATTCTGGGGAGTGGGAGTTGATGAAGAGGGACATTTGGACCATGCCTGGCGTTTAAACGTTAACCTAAACCGAAAACATGCCTCGGCTACGATAGTGGTGGTCGGGGCATTTTTGTCTTAGTTTACAAAGAGTGTTGGAGTATTGGAGTAATGGGGTATTGGAAATAAGGTGAGGTCTTGGTCCATTTCCATTTGAAAACCAACTCTCCAAAACTCTCTCCGAGCCGGAGGCCGGCACTCCATTACTCCATGCGACAAACCGGCCAGGCTGGAAGGTCCTCTCTATCTTCTCTTCGAGTGCTTTTTTCTAGCTTTATTGGAAGGTTACTGGTTTCCGCACACTTTGTGAGGTTTTTCACAAAAAAAGCTTGCAGTCTGCCGAACAGCTGTGCTAAAAGAAATTTTTGATTTTGCAGGCAATAAACGAGACAAGGGATCCAAAAAAATCAGGAGGAGTGATCAGTGGAAGAAGAAAGAGAGATCATGCCCGTGGACGTACTTTTTGTGGGTGCAGGTATTGCCTCTCTTAGCGGGGCACTGCATCTTGCAAATCTCGTCAAGAAGCACAACGAAAAAGTGGAACAACGGGGCGAGGGGGAAAAACTGGATGAGTTGATGATTGCCGTCCTGGAAAAAGGGGCTTATGTGGGTGCCCATGGCATTTCTGGGGCTGTCATCAATCCCGTGGCCATCAAAGAGCTGATTCCAGACTTCATGGAAAAAGGGGCTCCTCTTGAAAGCGAGGTCAAAAAAGAAGCGGTTCTGTTCTTGACTCGAAAAAGAAAGATCAAGTTTCCCATCACACCACCGCCCCTCAATAATCACGGGAATTATGTGGTCTCTCTATCCAGGTTGACCGAATGGCTCGGTCAAATGGTAGAGAAGAGTGGGATTGATATCTTTCCCGGATTTGCAGGGACAGAAATCCTTTATGAGGGCGATCGCGTGATAGGTGTCAGAACCGGAGACAAGGGTATAGATGTGGATGGAAACAAGAAATCAAATTATGAACCAGGGATTGATTTGCAGGCAAAGGTGACTGTCTTTGGAGAAGGTTCAAGAGGAAGTCTAACAAAGACCCTGATCAAAAAATTCAAGCTCAATGAAGGAAGAAATCCAGACAGCTATGTGGTCGGTGTAAAAGAGGTGTGGGAGGTCCCAGAAGGAAGGGTTGCGCCGGGCCAAGTCATCCATACGATGGGTTATCCCTATAAAAAGAAACCGTATGGTGGCGGATTCATTTATGGCATGAAAGGCAATCAGGTCTCTCTGGGCCTGTTAACGGGGCTGGATTATGAGGATCCTTTTCTCGATCCCCACCAGGAATTTCAGAAGTTCAAGCTCCATCCCTTTGTGGCCGATCTGCTCAAGGATGGAAAACTTGTCCAATACGGGGCCAAAACAGCCCCCGTTGGTGGCTATTTTTCCATTCCCAAACTCGTCTTTGACGGCGGCCTCATCGTGGGGGATTCGGCAAGTCTATTTATCGGTCAAAAGGTCAAGGGTGTTCACGTGGCCATGAAATCGGGGATGCTGGCTGCTGAGTCCATTTTCAAGGCCCTCCTGAAAGAGGATTTTTCATCGGGCCAGCTTGAGAACTACCAGACCTCACTGTTTAACAGCCAGGTGGGAAAAGAGCTCTACCGGGCACGCAACTTTCACCAGGCCTTTGAGAAGGGTCTCTGGAGCGGTCTTATCAGGGGGGGACTACAGTATTTCCTGGGCGGAAGAATCCTGAAGAACCGACTCTACGCAGAGCCCGATTTTTCCCATCTGGGGAAGGTGAAAGATTTCTATGGGACGGATTCCCCAACGGAAGAACAGAAAGGAGCCATCAAATTTGACGGGGAGCGTACGTTTGATAAAGAGACGGACGTCTACTATTCAGGAACGACCCATGAGGAACAACAGCCTCCCCATCTTAAGATTGAGGATCTCAGTATCTGCTACAGCAAATGCAAAGAGGAATACGGGAATCCCTGTCAGAGGTTCTGTCCGGCCAATGTTTACGAGATGGAGATTGATGAGGAGACGGGGAAGCCCAATTTGAAACTCAATTTTTCCAACTGCGTACACTGCAAAACTTGTGATGTAAAAGATCCTTATGAGATCATCACATGGGTCCCGCCAGAGGGCGGCGGAGGCCCAAAATATACGAAGATGTAAGGGACTATTCTTCCAAGAATTCCCTGCTTTTTTTTGTTTGCATTGGCCATTCACTTTTTGTATATATGGCCAACCAAATTCAGAGACGTTTCCCCAAAATGATATTGAACAGTAAACAGTAGGCAGTAAGTAGTAAGAGATAGAGAGATATCATGGTGCCTACTGTTTAGTGCACACTGCGTACTGTTAGGCGGTACAAGACTGCAATCATTTAAGGGCTTTTAATTCAATAAAGTGCAAAGTATCCCGAATGGTCAATGAGTGGAGGAGGATGAATATGGCAAATGCAGAAACCCAGAGTATCCTGGTGATCGGCGGCGGCATAAGTGGGCTGACTGCCGCTATCGAAGCAGCCGAAGCGGGTTATGACGCCTACATTGTGGAGAAGAATCCCTACGTCGGGGGCAGAGTGGCCCAACTCCACAACTACTTTCCCAAGTTGTGTCCCCCCTATTGTGGCCTGGAGATCAACTTTCGACGGGTCAAACAGAATCCCCGAATCCGCCTATTCACGATGGCTGAGGTGGAGAAGATCTCTGGTGAGGAAGGCAACTTTGATGTGACCATCACCATGAGTCCTCGTTATGTGAATGAGAAATGCACCGCCTGTGGTAAGTGCGCAGAGGCCTGTACCATGGAAATTGAAAACCCCTTCAACTATGGGATGAACAAGATGAAGGCAGCCTATTTGCCCCATGTCATGGCCTATCCTATGCGCTATGTCCTGGATCCGGCCTTGGCTGAGAGCGACGAGGCGCAAAAGGTGAAGGCTTCATGCCCTTATGATGCCATTGAACTGGATATGCAGCCCAAGACCATGGATTTGAAGGTGGGCTCCATTGTCTGGGCAACAGGCTGGAAACCCTATGACGCAAACAAATTAGAGACCTACGGTTTTGGCCAGTATCCCGACGTGATTACCAATGTGATGATGGAGAGGTTGGCCTCTTGGTCAGGACCCACGCAGGGGAAAATTGTCCGCCCTTCAACCGGTGAACCTCCCGAGACAGTTGCATTTGTCCAGTGCGCGGGATCTCGGGATGAAAATCATCTTCCTTTCTGCTCCACGGTCTGCTGCCTCGCTTCCATGAAACATGCCAATTACGTGCGTGAGCAGCTCCCTGAGGCCAAGATCTATATCTTCTTTATAGATGTTCGCGCGCTGGACCGTATGGAAGACTTTTATACCAGGACGAAGGCGGAGGACAACGTCCAGTTTTTTAAGGGCAAGGTGGCCCAAGTTAACCGGGATGACGCGAACAAGAAACTTGTCCTCAAGGTGGAGGATACCACGGCTGAGGCCCTGCACGAAATCGCAGTAGACCTGGTGGTCTTGGCCACAGGCATGCAACCCAACACTTCAGAACAACCCCTTCCTGTTCAGGCCCCTTACGATGATTATGGGTTCTTGGCTTCCCAGAACGCCCTACCGGGAATCTATGCGGCAGGATGCACCAGGACACCCACGGGCGTCCAGGAATCCGTTCAGGATGGGACGGCAGCGGCCCTTAAAGCCATTCAATCCATCGCGAGGAGGTAGACTCAATGGAAAAGAAACTTGCAGCGTATATTTGCACAGGATGTGGCATAGGAGATGCCCTAGACATAGAACAGCTCAGCAAGGTGGCCACGGAAGAGAGCAGTGTCCCCATTTGTCGTACCCATCCCAATCTCTGCAGCCAGGAAGGGGCAGACCTCATCAAAAAGGATATCGAAGGGGAAGGGGCCAATACCCTGATGATTGCAGCCTGCTCACCCAGGGTGATGTATGATGTCTTTAATTTTGAAAACTGCATCGTGGACCGGGTGAACCTTAGGGAGCAGGTGGTCTGGTCTCAGAAGCCAGGGGAAGAAGATACCCAGATGATGGCCGAGGATTACCTCCGCATGAGTGGAGCCAAGGTGGCGGCCATGGAACTTCCAGAACCGTACCAACCCGAAGAGGAGATATCTAAAGATATCCTGGTCGTTGGGGGTGGCTTGACTGGAATGAACGCTGCCCTTGAGGCAGCGAAAGCTGGATATGCCGTGGTTCTTGTGGAGAAGGAGGGGCAACTGGGTGGATTTCAGAATAATGTAAGGCAGATAGCCACATTCCCGTATCAAGAACTGCAGGATAGCAGCCTGGAGGATCTCGCTCAGTCGGTCTCAGAGAATGAAAAGATTAAAGTCTATACCGGGGCAACGGTGGAGAAGGCCTCTGGTGGCCCCGGCGTTTTTCAGGTCTCTATCAAACAGAACGGATCGTCGGCAGAGCACAGGGTAGGGGCGATTGTGATGGCGGCTGGATGGAAGCCATATGATCCCAGTAAACTGGATGCCAAACTTGGATTTGGGACCTCGCCCAACGTGATCACCAACACCATGTTTGAAGAGCACGCTAAAGAGGGCAGAATCACGCGACTCAGTGACGGGCAGGACGTGAACAATGTGGCGTTCCTCCAGTGCGCGGGTCAGCGGGATCCGGAGCATCTCCCATACTGTTCATCTGTTTGCTGCACCACTGCTTTGAAGCAGGCTTTGCAGATCAAGGCGCAGAATTCGGATGCCAATATCTATGTGGTATACAAGGAGATGAGGACCCCAGGTCAGGCTGAGGATCTTTATAGAAAGGCCCAGGAAGCGGGAGTGACCTTTATTCGGTGCCAGGACCCTGAGGTCAAGGCCAATAACGGTCAGGTCAATGTGGAGGCGCTAGACGAGCTTCTAGGTGAGACTGTCCTTATCGAGGACCTGGACCTGGTCGTGCTTGCCACAGGCATGAAGCCGGCCACGGCCTTTGGGAGAGATGTGAGCAAAGAGCTGTTGGCAGAAGAGGGAGAAGAAAAAGAGGAAGAACTGGAAGAAGTCCCCCTTGATGTGATCAGGCGCTCGAACATCCTGAACCTGGACTACCGGCAGGGCCCAGAGGCCCCAGCCTTGAAATACGATTTTCCCGACTCCCATTTTATCTGTTTTCCCTATGAAACCCGGCGCACAGGCATTTATGCGGCTGGCTGCGTGCGTCGCCCCATGGGCATCGCTTCCGCCACGGAAGACGCCGGTGGCGCTGTCATGAAGGCCATTCAGTGCATTGAGCTGACGTCACGGGGGGCTGCCGTGCACCCACGGGCAGGGGACCTGACCTATCCCGAATTTGCCATGCAGCGCTGCACCCAGTGCAAACGCTGTACGGTGGAATGTCCCTTTGGCGCCATCAATGAAGATGCAGAACTAAATCCTTTGCCCCAGCCCACGAGATGTCGGCGCTGCGGCGTCTGTATGGGGGCCTGTCCTGAACGGATTATTTCTTTTAAAAACTATTCTGTGGCCATGGTAGGCAATATGGTAAAGGCGATCCACGTCCCGGAAGAGGATGAGGAAAAACCCCGGATTCTGGTCTTGGCCTGTGAGAATGACGCCTATCCGGCGCTGGACATGGCCGGGATCAACCGCATGACCTACAACGCTTGGGTGAGGATTATCCCCATGCGGTGTCTTGGATCCATGAATCTCGTCTGGATTGCCGACTCCCTATCCCGAGGGATTGATGGCATCATCCTGCTTGCATGCCAACACGGTGACGATTACCAGTGCCACTTCATAAAGGGAAGTGAACTGGCCAATATCCGCTTGAGCAAAGTCTCAGAGACACTGGAGAGGTTGGCCCTGGAATCGGATCGGGTCCGTTATGAAAATGTGTCCATCATCGACTACCATAAGCTCCCTGCCATTCTGGATGAATTTGCGGAAAAGTTGGAGGAAGTTGGGCCAAATCCGTTTAAAGGTTGGTAAAAGGGCTTTCGGCGTTTGGTTAAGTCATTGGAGAAGGCTGTTCGTTTAGAGGAATCGCTACGCTTCCGGAAATTCTCGGCTGATGAGAAGTATAGGGTATGAGGAGGGTGAGTATGAGCACCAAAGTAGACCCCGGTTTAATGAAGGATCTGAAGGCGTTTGGCCTGAAAGATGCCAACAAGTGTTTTCACTGTGGCAATTGCACGGCGACTTGTCCCCTTGCCACGACG
>CP070840.1:3542564-3558725 GCA_020342025.1 Deltaproteobacteria bacterium | reverse complement strand
CCGGAAGAGGCCGTTGACACGCTCAAAAAAGTCATGGTGCTGGATCCGCGCAATCTGGCTGGACCTTTGTATCTTCTTGGGCTTGCCTATTTCGCTATGGGGGACTTGGAGGAGGCTGCGACTTTGATTGATAGAGCCCTTAAGCACAATCCGGAGCGCCGCAGGATGGCAGGCATTCTAGCCGCTGCCTATGCGCACCTGGGTCGCGAGGAGGAAGCGCAGGCCGCTTTGGATCATTTCCAGAGCGGTTTTGGGGGGACATACCGGTTGCCAGATTTAATGAACCTTTGGCCCTTCAAGGACGCGGAAGTTGCGGAGCGTCTTGCTGAAGGCCTCATCAAGGCGGGACTTCCGGGGCAATCTTCCGAATATTACAAGCTGTACAAAGAATACAGGCTGAGCGGAGAGGAAATCAGGGACCTGGTTTTCGGCCGGACCGTGACTGGAATAGATCTATTTTGGGGACAGCAGTGGTGGGTTGAGCGCACAAAGGATGGGAAAGCCACATACCGAAACCCCGTGGGTTCGGAAAACGGAACGAGCTGGATTGAAGGCGATACGCTCTGCGACCAGTGGCAGACGTTTTACGAAGGTCTTAAATACTGCTCTCCTGTTTTCCGGAATCCTGATGGCACGCCTGAAAGGAAGAACGAATATTTCGGGGTAACGGATTTATGGACCATTTCATTTTCGCCGGTAGACTGACTGTATCAATCTCCCTGAGACTTGGTGTCCTTTGGGTGTGGGACGCATTTGTAAGACATTTCTCTGCGCCACGGCAATAGTTTGCACTCTTCGAGTATTTTCTCTGTTGGCCTACGGGTTCTTACGCGCTTTAAGCACGGCAATCAGTGCCTGGGTGAGTCCAGTCGTTCCATCTGGTATATTTTGCATTGCCCCTATGTAAGGGCATATTCCGGAAGTGATAATATTCCCATCCTGGACCACATCCGTGCCGCCATAGATAGCATCAGCGAATCTGGGGTCTTTGCGAGGGCCAAGGCCCGGACTTAGCGGATCAAACATATAGGCGTATCGCTTCCCTTTCAAAAGACCCGCTTCGGCCAGGATCTGCACGGCACCAAATTGAGCTGCAATCGGCTTCTCTTGAGCGGCGGCTTGCTTAACGATGGCAACGGCCTCAGGGGGTTGCGGCGGTGCCGGGATTATACCCACAGCCATGCAGGCTATAATGAAACCCGCATAATCAGTTACTTTTACATCAACCAGCTTCAAGTTGGGCTTCAGCGTTACGTTCTCAGACGCAATAGGTGTGGCTGTAGCGGTAGCCACTACCACCTCAAAGCCCGCTTTCTCGAGCATGGTGACCATCACCCCAACCTCCTTGGTAAGCATGAGTTCTAAGTTACGAGAGGTCCCTTCTCGGGGGATGAGGAGAACTTTTGATTTAGGTCCCCCATGAGCAGGGGCAATCCACACCGCCATACCTAACAGGATCGTCACGACCACAATAAATCTTTTCATCTTTTTCCCTCCTTGGCCGTAAGGCAATTAGATGGTCCTTAATGTCTTGGACTAATCTGGAAGTGAGTTCAGGCTCCTAACGAACAAACATCGTCCGCCAGGAGCACGTTGGGCACATTTTGAAATGTTTTTCTATGGGGTCCCCTCTGCTGAAAGTTGAAGTTTGTTTTCATCCGCTGTATTACGCGGATTATGAAGAACAGTGAATGTCGCCTATGGCTTCCCAATGACGATCTCTTCCCCGACTTTAATCTCTTTATAGATTCCTGGAAAGGCCTGACGAAATGCCTCAAGACTGGCATCGCAGCTATCGTGCGGCGAAAGCCCCACAACACCAGGATTGTGTTTCTTCAATAATGCGATATTGTTTTGTACTTCTTCTATTGTCAAGGGTTTCCATGGTACTTTGCCTGTGCCAAAATACATTTGTAATTTAATCCCAGTCATGGTCAATATCCTTGAATCAGTCACAGGATAATGAAGACCGCCAATGACACCATATATGGGTTCATCAAATAATGCTTCAGCACGTTCTAATATTTTTGACAAAGTTTGATGACCACAACCTGCAATAATTACGATCCCCTTTCCATGTACATTTATAGCTAAGGCCTGCTCCGGTGTCAGACCGAGGAAGAACATATGACTCGAGATCACCCCAGTAGTTACAACCCCTTCTGAAATGATCATAGGATTTTCAGCATACATGGGGGCAAGCCCAGGGTAAGTCATCGGAATAGGGGTGTAGACTTTCTTTTGGCCCAAGTTAATTTGATGATTTGTTAAGGAAAATGTTTTCTGAAGTCCCCATTGCCTTCCGCCCACATGATCTCCATGATTGTGGGAAATGACAAGAATATCGAAGTCATCTAAGGTAACTCCTAATCTTTTCATGTTTTGTAACAGTGGAGATGGATCGCTCTGATCTGCATTGCTACCTACGTCAAATAAAATCGTGGATCGGTCGGTCTTAATAAAATAGGAGACTCCTGCTTCCCCCTTTAGACTTTCATCACTTGTATGCCAATCTATTAGGGGCAAAATCTCAAGTGTTCTGGTCGTACCCAGATTTTTTATCTTCCGCGTAGTTGACTGTTTCTGTTGCCATTGTTCTTCCGCTTTCTTTTTCCCTTCATTAAAGCGCGCTAATAACTCATAGGGATCACCAAAAAAATTAACTAAGGCTTCTAGTGACGGATCGCCCTTGATTGCCTGCTCCATTAATTGAATCTGCTTATCTTCATTAGACGCTCTTACCTGGGAGTGGGCAAATGAAAACAGGGATCCAAGTACAACAAGAATGAGAAGCCATTTTTTTGCTGGAGATTTCATTTTGTCCTCCCATAGTAATTTTTGATAAGGGCAAGACTTGACCGCCACATGAGGGCGAACGTATACGAATTACTTTGTGTTCTCAGAGCTTGCCCTGACATGGCGGGACTTCCAGCAGACCAGATACCCATCTGCCAGAAGTGAGGTGGGCGCATTTTGGAATAGTTCTCCATGTGAAGCCCTCCTTTGTGAGGCCAAGAGGGTTGAGGAGAAATGACTTAACTTAAAGAATATGTACAATAAAAAGCGGGATAGGTCAATCCGTATTCGGGGAAGGGTTGATATTCCGTGATAAAAGGAAATTCTTAATCAAATTAAGCACATCCAATATATGGACATTATCACCAAAAAAGGCTATCCTGCGAACTCTCGATAAACCTGGCACCTAATTAACCCAACAGCATAACCTTGACCTTCTGGAGTGAGACATGAGAAAACGGGCCAGAGGGTGGAGCGAAAAAGGCCTCCTGGGGATCTTCATATCCCTGCGGGGGCTGTTATATTTGGGGAGGTGATCGCTTTCATGGAGGAGCGCGTCAAACGGAAGCTGACCGCCGTACTCAGTGCGGATGTCAAAGGCTACAGCCGCCTGATGGCCGAGGACGAGCTGGCCACTGTCCGTACTTTGGAGGCCTACCGGGAGATGATAGCGGAGATCATCAGAAACTACAGGGGCCGCGTCGTTGATTCTCCTGGAGACAACATATTGGCTGAATTTGCGAGTGTCGTGGATGCCGTGGAGTGCGCGGTAGACATCCAAAAGGAACTGAAGGCCAAGAATGCTGAGCTCCCTGAAGATCGCAAAATGGAGTTCCGGATAGGGATCAACCTTGGCGATGTGATTGAGGAAGGTGAGAGAATTTATGGGGATGGAATTAACGTTGCTGCCCGGATAGAGGGTCTTATCGAAGGCGGAGGCATCTGCATTTCGAGAAGTGTCTACGATCAGGTCAAGAGCAAGTTGCGCCTGGCGTATGAATACTTGGGAGAGCACACCGTGAAGAACATCGCAGAGCCAGTAAGCGTGTACAGGATCTTGACAGAGCCCGAAGTGGCTGGTCCAGAGATAAGCAAGGGATTCAAATCGCCCGACAAGCCGTCCATAGCCGTCTTGCCTTTCGTCAACATGAGTGGAGACCCGGAGCAGGAGTATTTTGGTGACGGCATATCCGAGGAGATCATTACCGGCCTTTCCAAGATTCCTCAGATGTTTGTAATGGCCCGCAACTCTTCGTTTACTTATAAAGGCAGGCCAGTAAAGGCCCAGGTGGTCAGTGAGGAGCTGGGCGTACGGTACATCCTGGAGGGCAGTGTGCGTAAGGCTGGGAACCGGGTCCGAATCACAGCCCAGTTGGTGGATGCCATTACAGGACTTCACCTGTGGGCTGAGCGCTACGACCGTGATATGGGTGACATTTTTAACTTGCAGGACGAAATTACCATGAAGATCCTAACGGCCTTGCAGGTGGAGCTGACCGAGGGGCAGCAGGCCAATGTGTACGGAAAAGGAACGGACAACTTTGAAGCCTACATGAAGTATTTGCAGGCACGAAAGTTTTACACCCTTTCCGGTATCAGTAAAGAAGCCGTCGTGCTGTCTAGGCAGGCAGCAAAGGAAGCCATTGCATTGGACGAGGCCTACCCAGCCCCATATGTACTGCTCGCTTGGACCTACTGGTTTGACGCGAGATTCGGCTGGGCTGAATCTCCAGAGGATTCATTTAAACAGGCTTATGCCATTGCCCAAAAGGCGGAAGCTTTGGATGACTCTATTCCCGATGTTCATGCTTTGCTAGCCGGGATGCATCTTTACCAAAGGCAGCATGACCTGGCCATCGCCAAAGGAGAGAGGGCCGTTGCCTTAGGCCCTAATGACTCCCTGGTTCATGCAGTGATGGCCCATATCCTGCGTTTTGCAGGAAGATTCGAGGAAGCCATCTCTATAATTAGAAAGGCGCTGCGCCTCCAGCCTAATTATCCCCCATTTTATCTGGTTGAACTGGCCATGTGCGACTACTACGTGGGCAGGCATGAGGAGGCCATCGAATTGGCCGAAAAGTATCTCAAACTCTCCCAGAGCCGTGGAGAGGATGCATTTATATGGCCATGCTACCTCATTCTAACCATAAATTATATCAGGCTGGGCCGAGAACGGGAGGCCCGTGAAGCCGCAGCCGGGCTGCTCCGTTCATTTCCCAACTTCTCCCTCGAGTGGGACCGCCAATATAGTCATTACAAAGACCCTGCACACTTGGAACAGCAACATGATGACCTGCGCAAGGCCGGGTTGACGTAAATGGGGGACGTCTATTGATGTATTGGTAACTCATTAAAATGGCCTATATTTAGTCCTTAAAAGCCGTACTCCTTTACTGTCAAAAACTATAGACCAATTTGGGTATTCTTTAGTTTGGCTTTTTGATAGGTTACGGCAAGAAATCAAAAGGGGACAATTCTCTTTTACGGCGCAGCGATCTGATTCAAAGTCATGCTGCAGATGATTCCTGTAATATTTTCAATGGTGAAAAGATGGAAAAAATTTTTAATGGTAAAAAGTTGGCAAAGTTGGGCACTGAAAAGAATCCCGCCGTTGTTAATGTGCAAACAAAAAAAAGAATGAAAGAAGTCGCATCAACATTTGAAAAAAACGGCTGGAAATATACAATTAGACTAGAACCAGATAAGCCAGAGGATATTGCCGATTTAGAAATATTAATGAATTGGCCAAAACCAAAGATAGCCGAAAAGAAAGTTGGACGCAATGAGCCCTGCCCATGTGGAAGCGGAAATAAGTATAAAAAATGCTGTGGTAAATAGGGCTATTTTATAATCCAAAAGGTTAATCTGGGCATAAGCCCCTGCTGCACTCTGGCAGGTGGAAGGGGGGCGCTTTTGTTATATCTTGCTTTATCGAAGTATATACAAGCAAACCCCTGTCTTCTTTATCACCCGCTGCATGTGAGCAGGCCGTTAGGATTTCTCCTGCTAACCTATTTTTTTCAGCTTCACTCAAAACTATAGAGCAAGATAAGTAGTCCTATTTTGGATAGCCGCAGTTTTGTGGCCGATCAAATGCCAGCGAGCTTTCGATGTCTGTTCGATCAAACTGCGTCAAGGTATTTTTCGCCTTTCTTCTTCCTGCAATTTCCTGAGATCTACCAGTTGTTCCGCTGTCAGAATCTTACTGAGCTTTTCCTCAACAGATATTTGATGTTGTCGCAGCTCACCTCTTAGTGAGCGGATACCCGAACGATCTTGGCTCCTAGATTTGTCCAAGATTTTTTGCTGTTCATTAAAGCTCTCTAGAATGATGGGACGAATCTTTGCTTCTTGCTGATCCGTCAGATTTAAGCGCGTTTTCATGTGGGATATCATTTGTTCGGGCGTTCTCTGTGTCAGCATGGCTTGCACACGTTGTCTGGGGGTCCAACGTTCTAATCGCTTACGGAGCTCGTCAAATTTTTTCTTCTGATCGTCTGTTAGGCGCTCTTTAATCGCTAAAAAGCTCTCATCCCTCAATTTTCTTATATCAGGCCGCACACTTCGTTTGATATGGGATAATTTGGTGTGGAATTGATCAACGATAATGCCAATTTCTTTCTCTTGCGCTTCTGTGAGATTGAGCTCCTCAGAAAGTCTTTTCAACAATAAATGGGATCTCGCCGAGTGACCATATCTTGTTAATCGTTCGGTCCTGTTTTTATAATACATACCTGTTCCCAGTGATCCTGCTAACGCTCCAAGGATGAACACAAGGATTAAGCCTGCCCACAACTTTAATCTGATCATATTATAGATACCCCATCAGAAACCCGTTTGTTGGAATAAGGAAATGTCCGCAGGATCATCAAAAAATATCTTTGCCATTTCGTATTCTGAAATGAAATCCATGTGTATGAAAATGGCTGCAAGGATCAATATGAGAGCACAGGCAACGGGGGTAAGCCGCCAAACAAATCGTTCGAAAAACTCAAGATAGCTCTTCGCGGGATAAAGGGGACCCAGGCTCCTGATATGACCCATGACTCTGGTTTGCCAAAGATCGCCAACCACAGCTTTCTCTTTTTCACGGTAAGCTGCGGCGAGAACTTTTTTTATCTTGAAATGATCTTCCTTTTTCATGGATTTCATATTCGCCCCCGCCTACCCTTTTATCAATCCTGCCAGAAGCTTTTTTAGTTTTCTACGGGAACGAAAGGATCGGACTTTTACGTTCGCGACACTCCAACCCAGGGCATCAGCGGCTTCCTTTCCCGACAGCCCCTCCAAATAGACCAGTTCCAAAACCGTTCTGTCTTCAGCCGAGAGCTTCCCCAAGGCCCAGTCCAGCAATTCCCTGGCCTCTTTTTGAGAGCCTCTTTCCTCCAGAGAATGTTCTGATTCATCTGAGATCACTTCTTCCAGCCATCTCTGGTGTTTCTCGGTCAGTGAACTCATGGGGACTTCCCGAGATCTGTATGCCTTCCGCCAGTAATCATAACAGGTTCTCACTGTAATGGAAGACAGCCACTGCTTGAAATCGCTCTTTCCCTTGTAGGTGGAAAGAGATTGGTAAACCCGCACAAAAACCTCTTGCGTCGTCTCTTCCACGTCATCATAAGGCACGCGTTTTTTTATGATCTTTAACACGACATCCTTGTACCTGATGAGCAGCGACTCAAATGCACTTACGGAACCGTCAAGAACCTTGCTAACGATTTCAGCATCCGTGGGCTTGAAAGATTCGTTTCCCATTTCTGATGGTCACTTTACTGGCTTTGTGTACCACTTTATACCAGAAAGAACCATTGACAGGAAATGCTGATGTCTCCAAGGCCACCCGCTCCGGCAGGGATTATCATGGTCTGATCCGGTTCGCAGATTTATTGCCCTGGGTTTTCAAGCCAATTTTCGAGATGTTCTTTCATCTTTTCAGCCCTCCGCGCTCTTCGCTCCTTGATTAATTCCTTCTGCTCGAGAGTCAACAAGGCCTTCAGCTC
Source organism: Deltaproteobacteria bacterium (assembly GCA_020342025.1). The sequence continues at coordinate 3,550,929 of CP070840.1, read as the reverse complement.
CGTCATCATTTTTGCTCTCAGAACAAACATTTCCTCTCTCATGGCGGATGCCTCTCGGAAGGCCTTTCGAGCCTCTCCCTCATTGAATGGTTCAGCGCGCAAGACGGCCCTGAGGTTTCTTCTCGCCTCCATCATGCGGTTTCTGAGACCCTCTTTCTCAGGCTGGTACTTGTTGATGATGTTCATCATTCCCCCTTGTTGAGCCTCTGAGAGCTTGAATTCAAGAAAGCCTTTCAGACCCCCTAATCCGGATTTCATGCCCCGGTTAGGCCCGAAAGGTCTGGCCTCTGCTGCAAATGCAAGTGCAAAAGCCATTGAAACCGCTGCCACTACTGCCCATGCTTTGCTTGATTTCATGTCATCCTCTCCTCTAAAGTTTTTGGTTTTTTAACTCAATTTGGCTTTTACATCTAGAGTCGCCGTCCACTAAGAAAAGGTTACAAAAAACTTTATAAGGCTGTCGGAAGACGTCCATCTGCCGTTCGGCAGGCTCAAGGCCCTGAGCAGCGTCGAAGGACTGCGTTACCCTCATCCCCCGCCCTGTTAAATTCTCGCTACGCGAGACGGCGAAGCCGATTTAACAGGGCAAGTCACTGCGGCGTATTTCTATGTACGCCTCATTCCTCAGGATTTGTCCGCTCTTCGCTTGGACTCCCCACCCCGCGGGCGGGTCCCCAGTTTCGGAAGCCTTGCATCTGGACATTTTCCATCACCCTCTCAGAAGCCGGTTTTTTGACAGTCTCTATGGCATGCTTTTTAGCCCCGGTGATCAACGAAAATCCGTTTTTTTGTAACCATTTTTAGTGTACATGCGACTATTTAGGAAATATCATAGAGATGACAATTTGAAATCAAAGGTAGCGACCACGTGTGGGAATTCCCGGCCGCGCGTAGTCAAAAGGGACTCAGTCGTCGTTCTGCCTTAGTTTCCCAGGCCGGTATCTGTGAAATGAAGCATTTGCGAAGGAAAATCAACAGCATGAGGATCAGTGGGTTCAAGGGCTTGCTCCTCCTTATGCTGGTTATAGGGATGGTTGCGGCGTGCAGTCCCTTTAAACCCCAGAAACGGACGTCGCCGGCAGGGGAATTGCCAAAAACATTCTCCCTCTATGCCCCTGGACCTGAGCGTCTGGACCGCTGGTGGGATTCTTTCGAAGATCCTGAGTTAAATACCCTGATCGAAGAGGCCCTCTCCGGGAGCTTCACCCTGAAGGAGGCGTGGGCTCGACTGAGTCAAGCAAAGGCCCTGACCGTGCAGGCGGGGTCCGGCCTTTATCCGGATCTCAACCTGAATGTGGAGGGCTATCGTGCCCGCCAGAGCTCGGATGGGGCTTCCAGCCTGAGAAACACGACCCTATCCCGGGGAAACACGGGTTCCTCTTCTCGCACCATAGAAGACTATTTCATCGGGTTGGTCAGCAGCTATGAACTGGATCTCTGGGGGAGGATTCGTTCCGAAAGGGAGGCTGTGCGCCTAACAGAGGTGGCAACACGCGAAGATTTAAACACCGCAGCCATGTCACTGGCTGCTGAAGTGACACAACGCTGGGCAAACATCATCTCCCAAAGGATGCAGAAACATCTCCTTGAAAAGCAACTTGAGACGAATAGGATCTACTTGGAGCTGGTGGAGCTTCGTTTCCGAAAAGCGATGGTCTCAGCCCTTGATGTTTATCAGCAAAAGCAGGTGGTGGAGCGGCTCAAGGCGGAGATCCCCTTGGCGGAGGCGCAGGAGCAGCTGCTTCTCCATGAGTTGGCCTTGTTGTTGGGCAAGCCTCCTCGGACGAGGCTTAACATCAGCCGAGATTCATTACCCGCTCCTGACCAAGTCCCTTCGACAGGCCTTCCCGCAGATCTTTTGGCCGCAAGACCTGATGTTCGTGCCGCTGGCTCTAGACTTCGTGCAGCGGATTGGCAGGTGTCAGCCGCCCGCGCCAATCGCCTGCCTGCCGTTCGCCTGACAGGGCGGGCGATCTATAGCTCAGGGGATCTGGACATCCTGTTCGATAACTGGCTGCTCAGTCTCGCGGGAAATCTCGCTGCCCCCATATTTGATGGAAAAAGACGGGCTGCCGAGGTGGAGCGAACGAAGGCGGTCGTAGATGAGAGGTTGTGGGCCTACAAGCGAACCGTTCTAACGGCCTTAAAAGAGGTGGAAGATGCACTGATCATAGAGGAAAAACAGCGTCAGCATATCGCGGCCGTCAAGCTACAGATTGATGCGGCAAGAAAGGCCCTGAATGAGGCCGGAGAGCGCTATCTGAAAGGGTTGAATGATTACCTTCCGGTTCTGACCCAGCTCATATCGGTGCAAGACCTTGAGCGCGATCTCATCAGGCGGCAGGCGGAGCTGCTCATCGCTCGTGTGAGTCTCTTTCGCTCCTTGGGCGGTACGTGGATGAATGAACTTCAACCCAACGAGGGACTGGTCTACACTTCACCAAAATAAAGGAGATTTCAATCATGAAGGATCGCAAGGGTGGGGAAGGTGGCGATACCCACGAGACAGGGTCTGTGGCGGAGGCGAAGCCCCGAATCTGGTGGCGGAGAGCCTTAACGATCCTCCTGTGCTTAGTCATATTAGGCGCAGGGATGGCAGGCGCATCCTATCTCAATAAGACTGCCCCCAAGGCTCGGAAGAGAAAACCTCCCACGATGGATCCATTGGTAAGGGTAGAAATGGTTCAACAAGCCAATGAGCGTGCCATTGTGCGAGCCATGGGAACGGTCGTCCCTGCGCTGGAGATGGTTCTCAAGTCAAGGGTTCCCGGGGAGATCATCGCTACCCACCCCGAATTTATCGAGGGCGGGTTTCTCAAAAAGGGCACCAAGATCCTACAGATTGATCCCCAGGACTATGAACTGGCTGTTGAGCAGAAACGGAGCCAGGTGGTCAATGCGCAATATGCCCTGAAAATGGAACTGGGGCATCAGGAGGTGGCTCAGCGGGAATGGGAGTTGTTAAAGGGAGACAAACCGGCCAAGGATCTGGATCTTGAACTGGCCCTTCGCAAACCCCATCTGGAAAAGGCGAGGGCAGAGCTGGTTGCTGCCGAGGCTGACCTGAAACAGGCGAAACTGGATCTGGCCCGCACAGCAATTCGCGCGCCTTTTAATGCCATCGTAAGAAACAAGCATGTGGAACTGGGTTCTCAGGTCTCCACACAGGACGTGCTCGCGGAACTGGTGGGAGCGGATGAATACCGGATTCAGGTCTCCATCCCTGTGGACCGTTTGAAATGGATAACGATCCCCACAGAGATGGGTGAATCGGGCTCCGCGGTCCGCATTATTTATGGGACCGGCTCTGCGCCCACGTTTCAACGAATGGGTAAGGTGATTAAGCTGCTCGGGGACCTGGACGCTGAAGGACGGATGGCGCGCGTCCTGGTTTCGGTGAAGGATCCTCTGGATCGGCAAGGGAACGAGACAAAACGTCCGCCCTTATTGATCGGTGATTATGTGCGGGTTGAGATCGAGGGTCATGAACTCAAGGATGTGTTCAAGATCCCTCGTACGGCGTTGAGGGATAACTCAAAAATATGGGTCGAAAAAGGCGAGGGGGTATTGCACATTCGCCAGGTGGAGGTGGTATGGAGGGATCCTCAATATATTTTTCTGAGAGACGGGCTCAAAGAGGGTGAGCGCCTGATCGTCTCGGATCTGGCCACACCGGTGGAGGGGATGGCCGTGATCGTTGAGCAGCCGGGTGGGCGCGGGCCCGTTAAAGGGGATTTTGGAAGCAGGAAGACGATGAAGGATGGAAAAAGACCTGACAGCGAAGGATAAGAAGGGGCCGATCGCCTGGATGGCAGGCCATTCGGTGGCCGCCAATCTGCTGATGGTTGTCCTCCTCGTGGGGGGGGTAATCTGGGGGATGCATATCAAGCAGGAGGTGTTTCCGGAATTTGACCTGGACCATGTCAATGTGGTCGTTCCCTATCCGGGAGCCAGCCCTGAGGAGGTGGAGCAGGGGATCATTCTGGTCATTGAAGAGGCGGTTCAGGGGTTGGATGGGGTCAGTGAGATAAGCTCTCGGGCCAGCGAAGGGGTCGGGACCGTGGATGTGGAAGTGCTCACCGGAGGGGATCTGGAAAAACTGGCCCAGGATATTCAGGGCGAGGTGGACAGGATCACCTCGTTTCCGGAAGAGGCCGAAGAACCGCAAGTTACGGTGGCGACCCGTCGGCGTCAGGTGATCTCCATCGCCCTCTTTGGGGATCAGGATGAGAGGGTTTTACGGGATAAAGCAGAAGAGGTTCGAGATGGTCTCCTGCAGGATCCAAGAATCACCCAGGTGGATCTGTCAGCGGTGCGCAACCTGGAGATCAGCATCGAGGTGCCTCAGAAGAGTCTGCGAACCTATAATCTGACCCTCGAGGAAGTGGCCAAGCGGGTTCGGGAGGCCTCTGTAGAGTTGCCCGGCGGCGGGATCAAGACCGCCGGCGGTGAGGTATTGGTCCGCATGAAGGAACGCCGCGATTACGGGAAGGAATTTGGCCGGATTCCCATTATTACATCTAATACGGGGACACGGGTGCGGCTCGAGGACATCGCCACCATCATCGACGGTTTTGAGGATACAGATAATTTTGCAACCTACAATGGAAAACCCGCCGTGATGATCGATGTCTACCGTGTCGGTGACCAGACGCCCATAACGGTGGCGGATGCGGTACTAGAGCATGTGAAAGAACTGCGCAATACACTGCCCCCAGGCATTGAGGTAACGACGCTGAGAGATTTCTCAGAGATGTATCGCCAGCGTCTGGACCTTCTCTTGAGAAACGGCTATCTCGGGTTGGCCCTGGTCCTCATCCTCCTGGGGCTTTTTCTGGAGCCCAGGTTGGCCTTCTGGGTCACCATGGGCATTCCCATCTCCTTTTTGGGGTCATTGTGGCTCTTACCCGCATTGGGCGTCAGCATTAATATGATGTCCATGTTCGCATTCATCGTTGCCCTCGGGATTGTGGTGGATGATGCAATCGTGGTTGGGGAAAACGTTTATAAGTACCGTCAGGAGGGGTACACGTACCTGAAGGCATCGATAAAGGGAACCCGGGAAGTTGTACAGCCTGTCACCTTCAGCATTCTGACGAATATCGTGACCTTCATGCCCCTCCTTTTTGTTCCCGGCATCCCCGGCAAAATCTTTTTTGCCATCCCCATCGTTGTGATCACCACCATATCTATCTCTTTGATGGAGAGCGTGTTCGTGCTTCCCGCCCACCTGGGACACCAGCGACATGGAAAGGGCAGGGGCCTTATGGCCTGGTTTGAACGGCTTCAGCAGCATTTCAGCGACGGTTTTTCCCGTATGATCGAGCAGGTCTATGGTCCCATACTGGTTCTGACCCTGAGAAATCGTTATGTCATAGTGTCCTTGGGACTATCGATTCTGATGCTGACCCTGGCCTACGTAAAAAGCGGGCGGTTGGGCATAACCCTATTCGAGAGAATCGAATCGGACTTTGCCCTTGCAACAGCCGTTCTGCCCTACGGCTCCTCGGTGAAGAGGACCGAGGAGGTTCAGAATATCCTGATCAAGGCTGCCGGAAAGATAGCCGAAGGGAATGGGGGAAATACGCTGGTCGAGGGGATGTTCGCCGAAATCGGCGGGTCAGGAAGGGATCTGGTGGGCAGTCCAGGTGGACATGCCTCCCAGGTCACGGTCTACTTAACCCCGCCTGATGAAAGGCCCATTCGCACGGAAGACTTTATTAAACTCTGGCGCGGAAGTGTGGGCGCCATCCCTGGGGTGGATACCCTGTCTTTCAAGTCCTACGCGGGAGGACCGGGGGGCAGAGCGGCCCTCACCATCGAGTTGAGCCACCGGGATCTGACGGTTCTGGAGACGGCCAGCAAGGACCTTGCGTCTTCCCTTTCGTTCTTTCCCAGTGTGAAAGATATTGATGACGGATTTCAACCGGGTAAGCAGCAGGTGGATTTCAAGGTCCTTCCCGAGGGGAGAAGTCTCGGGTTGAGGGCCCAGGAGGTGGCCAAACAGGTGCGCCATGCCTTCTACGGTGCAGAGGTCCTTCGCCAGCAGCGCGGGCGAAACGAGATCAAGGTGATGGTTCGTCTGCCCGAGAAGGAGCGTATCTCAGAATACGGTCTGGAAGAGCTGATGCTGCGGACCCCTGGGGGGCGAGAGGTGACCCTCCGGCAAGTGGTAGAGATGAAACGGGGCCGGGCCTACACGGCCATCAACCGTCGGGACGGAAGGCGGGTGGTGACCGTTACAGCGGATGTGGATCCTATCGGAGAAGCGGGTCAGGTGATTGGGTCTCTGAGGAGCGACGTGCTGCCACAACTCGTGGAGCGTTATTCAGGACTCCAATACGAATTTGTGGGCCGGCAGGCCGACATGGCAGACAGTATGAAAAGCCTGGGGATCGGTCTGATCCTGGCCATGATGGGCGTCTATGCCCTGCTGGCCATCCCCTTTAGAAGCTACATCCAACCGGTCATTATCATGTCGAGTATCCCCTTTGGAATCGTTGGTGCCGTGTTGGGTCATATGATCATGGGGTATGCTTTGAGCATCATGAGCCTGTTTGGGGTCGTTGCCCTGACAGGGGTGGTGGTGAACGACTCCCTGGTCCTGATCGATTTTACGAATCGAGAGCGAATGAAGGGGCACAGGCCGATCGAGTCCTTGCGTTTGGCGGGAATTCGTCGGTTCCGCCCCATTCTTCTCACCTCTCTGACCACCTTTGGGGCCTTGGTGCCCATGATTTTCGAAACATCTCGTCAGGCCAGGTTTTTGATTCCCATGGCCATCTCCCTGGGTTTTGGCGTCCTCTTTTCCACAGGGGTTACCCTGGTTCTGGTTCCGTCCCTGTATCGAATTGTAGAAGATCTGCGGCAATTGGGAGGAACAAGGGAGTGGGTCCCCATGGAAGTCCCCCAGAAGTTGGAAGAGTCTATCAAGACAAGGCCCTAAGTGGCCGGATGGTATGACAACCTGCTTTCACATTCTCCAAAAACGCCGGCGCGGTGCTCATTTCTGATCTTCAATCCCGCAAAGTTGATACGCATAGGATTTGGTCGCTTCAATGTCGCAGAACCGGGGGATCATGATTTTTTGGGCCTGCGGGGACCCTGCCCCGTGGATAGATTCCGTCAGGTAGGAGACGGCACCCGTACCCAGCGTGATGTTCTCTACGAGCCGCAACAGACGCATACGCTTTTCTCCGCTCCCCCCTGATTTTCCCACCAGATATTTCCTCACATAGGGGCCCACCTCCGGGTTTTCCTGGTCCTCCAGCGAAGGCATGGTCACCAGAATCCCCCCGGCAATGTCCTGAGCCAATCGGGATATTTCAAAAGGAAAACGGGTCACGTTCAATTTGCATACATTGGCCAGAAGGGGATCCACCGCATAGGCACCGCTGGGTGTCTGAGAGCCTTTGACGGCACTGGCCAATGCTGCGGCATGGAGGGTCTCATTCAGGTGGATCATCTCTGCCAGCTTGTCTTTGCAATGGGAGGCCTTCTCGGTCCCCTGGACTTCAGCGATGGCCGCGGTTGCGCCGATGAGCACATCCCCCACGCCTACCTTGCAGCCCCCGTAGCTGGCCCGATGGTGCGCCGCAAAAAGCTCCACGAGCCGACCCGTCACAGGATATTCCCCTCTCATGAATATCCGCTCCTGTGGCACAAAGACGTCATCAAAGACCACCATGGACTCACAACCCCCATAATACAAATTGCCCACATCTGGTCGGCGCTCTTCAAGCCTCCTGGTATCAGAGGGCTGCCGCCCGTAGACAAAAGTGACGCCCTCCGTCTCTGCCGGCACGGCAAAGGAAACCGCATAATTCTTATCTTCTTCTTTGAGGGCCCTGGTGGGAACGACGAGCAGCTCATGGGAATTCACGGCACCCGTTATATGGAGTTTTGCGCCTCGGACCACGATGCCGCCTGCTCTCTCTTCCACTATATGCACATATTGATCTTTGTCCTCTTGTCTTGAAGGTGATAGGCTTCGGTCTCCTTTGGGGTCTGTCATGCAAGCCGCCGTCACGAGATCATTGCTTTGAACATACTTGAGGAAATCAATAAAGCGCGCCTGGTAAGGCGTGCCAAACTCCTTATCCATATCATACGTGATGGCATAGACAGAATTAATGCAGTCCAAACCCGCACAACGCTGAAAACAGCTCGCCGTTCGTCTGCCCATTTCCCTCAGCATGAGGATTTTCTGGATCAGATCATCCACGCTGTGCTGCACATGGGTAAAGCGGTTTACCGTATCCCCGGTGAGATGGGACTGAGCCGTGAACAGCGATTTCATTTCTGCCTGTTCGGCCTGATAATAGGTCTCAGCCATGGCCATGGCCGGAGGCCTTGAGATGGGATG
>CP070840.1:3535933-3542464 GCA_020342025.1 Deltaproteobacteria bacterium | reverse complement strand
GTACAAGCCACCAGCAATGGACATGTGAGCACCGAGCCGTGGCATATTATTTTTCTGTGTAGAGAACCGCCAGGATTTTCGTGGTTTTCTTACCGTATGTTTTTACCAGATGGGGAACCGTGGAGTCGTAATAGATGGCATCCCCAGGGTCCAATATATGTAATTCCTCGCCCAGACGAACCTCCATTTGTCCCTGCAACACAAAAATGAACTCTTGCCCGTCGTGGGTCGATCGTTCTTCTTTCGTGTTCGAAGCTTCAAGTGTCACCAGAAATGGTTCCATATGCCTATCTTTTTTGTGAGGGGCCAAAGACTCGTACTCATATCCATAATATTTTGCTTTCTTCGAATCATATCGGGACACCACTTTTCTATCACGGTGCCGGACAATGGTGTAGGGCCTTTCCTGGTCTCCTGAGATGAAATAACCCATCCTCATCTCTAGGGCCTTGGCCAGCTTGATGATAATTCCCAATGGGGGTGCTACAGCTCCCTCCTCGATTTGAGAGAGCATTGACACATCAATGTCCGTTCTCTGGGAAACATCCTCAAGACTCAATCCCCTTTTATCCCTGACTTGTCTAACCCTCTCACCCACATTGGCGGTGATGTGCTCTTCGGGGACTTCTGGCCTTATGCTCTCCATGAAGTCCTTTTCCTGCTCGCTCCGGGCAAATTGGTGAGAGATTTCGGTAAGGAAATCTTCGTATGCCTCCCGCGTGTCGTTCTCTTTTTGTTCTTTCCTCATGGTGGTTTTCCGTTTTACATCTCTCGCACAAAACTTGCGTGCCGTTCCAAGCCCTTCCAGTTCATAAATATCATTTTATGGTGTCATAGGTCAAGGGCTAGGTGTAGGATATCAAAAACACTTCGACAATAGATTGTTTTTGGATCTCAACCTGTTAGCTTGATATTTTATAAACCAATATCATCAAGTTTCCAGCACAAAGATGACCTCCATCCTCACACGGTATTCGCTAATTCTTCCATCTTCAACGGAAACCCTTTGTTCGATTATACGCAAACCGGTAATGTTTCGCAATGTGCGGTTGGCCCGCTCAAAACCCACTTTGATAGCCTCGTCGAAGCTGATAGGCGAACCGGCTATTACTTCCGATACCCTGGCTACGCGGTCCATAAATTACCTCCGAATGAAGAATTCTTAAGATTCTAATTCCCTTTAACCGGTCATCCCAATTTTCCCCCTCTCTCAGAAAGGAGGGCTCCAAGAGCCGGAAGCCGGACACTAAGTCCTAGGGGCCAGAGGCAAGGTGATATCAATGACCCTACCCATTATTTTGATTCCCAGTCTAGGCGGGTGAGTAGATCCTTATTCTCACGCATATCCTTCCACAAAAGGGATGACAGTTTCAAATAGACAGGACCAGGTGCGCCCTCACCTACGGTCCTTCCATCAAAGATGACCACGGGGAGTATGTTAATAGAAGTTCCGAAGAGCATCACCTCTGAACAAAGATAGGCCTCATCCAACGGGATCTTCTCAAACCGGATATCTTGAATGACTCCATCCCTGGCGAGAGCTTCCGCCAATTCAATAATGCGTTTAACGGTGATACCGGCCAGGGTCTTCTCAAAACCGGGGAATTTCAGAACGCCGTCCCTGGATACGACACCTACGTTTTCCGTTGAGCCCTCGGCCAAGCAACCCTCTTCATCCAGTCCCACCGAGTACTTGCACTTCGCTTGAATGGCCTCCATTTTCATCAAAACATTGGGCAAGTAGTTGCATGATTTTATGGTAGCGAAGTAGGATTTCTTAATGGGTATTCTGCTCGTAACAATGGGTATGCCTTTCTGGTAAACCTTCTCTGGCAGGCTATGGTAACGGATCACAACCACGTACATCTGACTTGATGGACATTCATAGGGGTTCGTTGAAAAGCTTCCCGGACCTCGGGAGAGAATGACCCGGGCGAGACACTCTTTTTCTCCTCCTGCCAAGATCAAGGTCTTTATAATATCCCTGATCTGGCTGTAATCTGAGGGCAAATCGAGATAAATGGATTTTGCCGAGCGCTCGAGCCGCTGTAAGTGGGCCTCCATCTGGTATATTTTGCCTCTGACACATCGCATCACATCAAATACCCCATCTCCCCTATGCACCAGATGATCATCAATGGGAACCGTCATCAGATCTGGATCTGTGACAAACCCACACCATTGGCTGGAGTACATGGCCAAATAATTCTCCTGCCATGGCCTCTTTTCAGAAGCGATATGGGAGAAGAAGCTGTCTTTGGTAATTCTTTTTAGTTCCATTATAATCTGGGGGTTCTCTCATGAATCCATCTCTTCCTGCCATTCCAGGGGTGGAGACAACCCAGAGCGCCTTATCTAAAAAACTCACCTGGCGGATGGTGAGTTTTCCTTATTCATGCATCCCTCGAGGCCGAGAGCAAAGGAGGCCCATCTGGCTATTTCTTGACAGACCTGATCACGAGAAATATCATGGCGGCCATACGCCTCGCAAGCTAAATAATAAAATCAGAAAAATCAAGAATTTTTAGAGGTTCAATAGGCCCTGCCCGCCCTCAGCCGCGCTTCAGGCGCTGGCAGGCGGGGGTCGCAAGCCTCAGTTCACTCAGGCGAGGCGGGCGGGAGATTGGTCAAAAGGGGGCGTTTTTCAAAGGTCTCATTTCACCCACCTAGAGAGGAGGAGATAAATGCGTGAAAGGCAATATCTCGTTGACGATATTACGGTCCAAGATACCTGGAGAATGTTTAACATCCTCGCCGAATTCGTAGACGGTTTTGATGTGCTGCCCGAGGTGTACCCTGCTGTAAGCATATTTGGATCATCGCGGGCAGGGCGCAGAACCGCCACATATAAGGCCACAGAGAGCGTGGCGCGTTTACTTGTGGAGAATGGTTTCAATGTGATCTCGGGTGGTGGTCCCGGGGTCATGGAGGCAGCGAATAAGGGGGCCGCTGAAGCTGGAGGAAAATCGGTAGGTCTACACATCCACCTTCCGAAGGAACAGCAGCCGAATAAGTACGCCAACATGCGACTCGATTTTAAGTATTTTTTCATCAGAAAGGTGATGTTTGTGAAATATGCTGTGGCCTATGTCATTATGCCTGGTGGTTATGGCACCCTTGATGAGCTCTTTGAGTCTCTTACTCTGATTCAGACAGGGAGGATCAGGTCCTTCCCCGTCATCCTCATGGATTCAAAATACTGGAAACGGCTTATTGACTGGATGAAAATTACCCTCATGAAAGCAAAGGCCATATCAGAATCAGACCTTGACATTTTCAGCGTGGTGGACACCCCTGAAGAGGCCCTTAGCATCATCAAAAAAACGGTGGTTGTCTGATCTTGTATGAAGATGAAATCCGAGTCCTGCGGGAAAAGTCACTCGAGTATGGGATAGCGTTATCAGAAGAGCAGTTGGGTCTTTTCCAGATCTATCTAGATGAGTTGTGCGCGTGGAACCGGCGAATGAATCTGACAGGTCTATCACATCGGCAGAGAATGGTCTTCGAGCTCTTCCTCGACTCCCTTGTTCCTGTGCCCCACCTGGCGGAGACGGGGAGGTTGCTTGATGTGGGATCAGGGGCCGGTTTTCCGGGCATCCCCCTTAAGATCTGCAAACCACAACTCAATGCCCACCTCCTTGAGGCCAGCGCAAAAAAAGTGAGTTTCTTGAAACAGATCGTCCGCCTGTTAAGCCTGGAGGAAACGGAAGTGATAAGAGGGCGCATTGAAAAGGACCGAAAAATTCTTCACCCCGACGGCTACCACCTCATTACAGCGCGCGCGCTGGCTCCCATGGGCCAGACCATCAGGTGGTGTGCACCCCTGTTGAGACCGGGAAGTCTTTTGGTCAGTTTTATGGGTGGAGGCTTCGAGGATGAGCTCAAAGAGAATAGGCAGGTCATAAAAGACCATGACCTAGCTATATATAAAAAGATTTCCTACACCCTGCCAGGCAGGGAATCCAAGAGGGCGACCATCATTCTTGAGAAAAAGGCTTCCCGAACCCTTTCCATCAGAAGGGGGGTTGAGCCATAGCCGTTATGCCCTCAAGGCGTTGAGGATTGTTACAAGTTGGAGGTCGATATATTTGTCAAGGGTGAGACGGTTCTTGAAATGCCATCTTTTGAGCACCCACATATGGGCAAGCATGAGAATATTGTAGGCCATGAGATCCACATCAACCCCTTTGAATATCCCCTTTTGAATTCCCTCATCTATGATTTCGCGAAAAATGTTGGATACGGCCACCTCGAGTTGCATCACCCTGGCCTTGGAGGCCTTATCCAAAGAGCTGGATTTTTGATAGATCAAGAGGACCTTTTCCCTCTGCTTGTCTAACACCCTGCAATAGAGAACTGTGGCTATGGCCAGTTTCTCTTCCGGGTCATCAATGCCTTGAATCTCTTTTTCTAAGCTCTCTTGAAAGGTGTTCAGCACATCCTCCATGATCAGCCTCATGATTTCCGATTTCTTCTTCACATAGTGGTATGTGACCGGCAGACTTACGCCCGCCTTTTCGGATATCTCTTCTATGGAGGTGGCAGTGAATCCCTTCTTCGCGTAGAGGATGCTGGCCGTATCTATGATTTTTTTCCTCACCTTGTCGGAAGAGGTAATTTGATCAAGGACGGTCAGTTTTCTTTTAGACGTTTCCATGGTCATGAAGGGGCCCTATGAATCAGGAAGGCAAAAAGAAGAGAACGAGAGAGGGCCGCTCCCGTATAGCTGCCCCCTCTCTGCGATTAATCTCTCGCATACTTGAATGACACGTTGACCCTGGCCCGGAAACTTTTCACCTTTCCATCTTCAATGGTCATGTCCAGTTTGGTGATTTCTGCAATTCTCAGATCTCTCAAGCTGGCCCCGGCTGTTTCCACTGCCGTCTTGGCCGCCTCCTCCCATGATGTATCACTGGTTCCTACGAGTTCTATAATTTTGTATGTACTTCCAGCCATGTCTTCCCTCCTTATAAGTAGATCCAGTTAAATGTTTAGGGCCCCAAGATCTAAATGATTTCACCTCCCTTCTATTAGAGATATTTTTCACAAATTTAAATAATTCTTAGTTAGCATAAATAATGAAATTTTTGATAGCATGTCAAGCATTAATGAAGATGTAAGGCGAGTCCTGTCGAATAGTCCTGGATATAGGATTCTTCCATAGTTTGAACATTAACTTGTCGGATGTTGTTTACTCGTGTCTAGATCCGTTATTGAAGAGGACGGGCGTAGTGGCGGTCCTGATACAAAGCGGGATAGAAGGATATCTTGGGCTCTAGACCCCCATTCAATCTTGAACAACAGGGCCCAAGTAACCTCGAATAACTTTTTTTTTGGCAATAGTGGCTATATTCTCTCCATTCTTTCTTATCTGTTTTAGACAGAGCCCAAAAACCTTAAGGGATCTATCTTTAGGAGTTTGGTTATTAGAAAAGTCCACAGAAAATTAGTCGGCATAGCTTACAATTAATTTGTCGTTAGCCGTTTATATTTGCTTGACTTTTTATTATTTATAATTTATTATCACTCTCCAAATACGCTCTTTGTTAAACCAACAAGAAAGGAGAGATTATGGCAACTGTTAAACAAATCCAATACAGGCTAGGACAGGCAAAGAAAAAATTAGCCAAACTTAACAGAGAAGTCGCAGGCGCCAAAAACAACATCAAGAAGTTGGAAGGCCAATTGAAGAACGCCAGGGTGGCTGCGAAAAAGAAGCCGAAGAAGAAAAAGGCTGCTCCGAAAAGGAAAAAGGCAGCCAAGAAAAAGGCTGCTCCGAAAAGGAAAAAGGCTGCTAAGAAGAAGGTTACTCGTAGGAAAAAGAAAAGATAGATCTTTCTGACCCCGGGACTAAGATCGGAAAGAGTAACTGGGAGGGCTGGCCCCTGCTTGGTCAAGCCCTTTTTTTTCTCCGTGGCCGGGAAACTCAAAATGAGATACGCCCACACTGGGGAGGCTGCGCGAACTAAACACCCCATTCGTCCAGCTGCCTAACCATTCTTTCTCTGTGGCTTCCCGGCCAGAAATAACGGCCGCAGGAGGGGCAAACCCTGATCCCAGAAGCGCTCTGATAAAAGACATATTCAGGCACATTCTCACGGGCATCCGTCCCCTCCGCCTTTTGTAAGGGAACATTGCAAAGCAGACACCGGGTGAACCACGCTGACCTCTCAGAAGTGATGGCGCCAGCGTTTTTCATTTCATAGAGTTGATCTTTCACATGATCGGAGCGGATAAGCATTGCGTTGACGTACTGCGCAATGGTGGGTCTGTGCCGCGAAAGAAGTTTGCGTCCTTCTCGAACAGCGTTTCCAATCACGCCCTGTTTGTAGAAAGGCTGGTAGAGGGTATCGTAACCTAATACTCTGAGCCATTTTGCCAGCCTGCCTAACATGGCATCTGCAATAAACTTCATCTCCACAAGCACGTCCCTGAGACCCTTGAAAAACGTCCCCTTTTGCCCAATCTCTGCGTCAGACTCAGATTTTAACCCGCCATAGCTCTTTGGCGGGTAAATCCTCGAAATACTTA
>CP070840.1:3528769-3535833 GCA_020342025.1 Deltaproteobacteria bacterium | reverse complement strand
GAGGCTGTCGGAAAACGCCCATCTGCTGCGTTACCCTCATCCCTCGTCACTGCGGCGTACTTCTCGGTACGCCTCATTCCTCGGGATTTCGGAAGCCTTGCATATGGACATTTTCCATCAGCCTCTTAGAATCCGGATTTTCGACAGCCTCTAAAGGATTTACAGAGAGAGGACACTGATGAGCGAATACTATATATACCACGATCCGAAACGTTGTATCGGATGCTTCAGTTGCGAAGCCCATTGCAAGATAAAGAACGCTCTCCCAATGGGACCCCGCCTCTGCCAGATTATTCCTGTTGGCCCAAAACGGGTCAATAATCTTCCCCGGATGGCGAATATTTTCATGCCCTGTTTTCATTGTGAAAGCCCATGGTGCGTGGCGGCCTGTCCCACGGGTGCCATTCAAAAGAGGGCTGAGGATGGTATCGTTTCTATCAACGAATCCCTCTGCGTCGGTTGCAAGAGCTGTATCACCGCCTGCCCCTGGGGCACGCCCCAGTGGAATCCTGAGACCGGAAAGGCGGTGAAATGTGATTACTGCGTGGACAGGGTGGATCAGGGACTGGAACCCGCCTGTGTGGCCAAGTGTGTGACCAAATGCCTCCATTTCGGGGAGCCCTCTCTCAAGGCCAAAGAAATACGCGAACGTTTTGCAAAAGCCATCGCTGAACTGTGAGGAGAAAAGGGAATCAAGAGAAACTGAGCCCATGAGCAACGCGCGCTGCACCGTGAGAGAGGCCATAGAGCTCATCTTGCCCAACCTGGATAAATATGAGGGTTTCGAGCGCGAGATTTTGAATCGGATGCTCAGACTGTTCACGGAGATAAGGGAGGGCAAGGGCTTGGTGGCGCACTTGGAGGCACTCAACAGCCTGGCGGAAATGCTGGAAGGGGATGCGAGAGAGGCTGTCGGCGTTCCCATCCTCTCTTTCACGCAAGAGCGGAAAGAGGAGTTTCTGGCCCATATTAAAGAGAAAAGGTGCCCCGCTGGGGTCTGTTTTGCCTACCAGCCGGCACCCTGCCAATCGGCCTGTCCTGCCCATATCGATATCCCCACATTTCTCACCTTGATCGGCCAAGGCCGCTATGATGATGCCACCCAGGTCATCTTGAAGGACATCCCTTTTCCGTGGACATGCGGGCTTATATGTCCCCATCCCTGCGAAGAGGCCTGTCTCCGAGGGGAGATGGATCAACCCATAAATATCCAACGCATGAAGGCATACACGGCAGAGATAAGTATGGGTCAAGATGGGTACAGGAAGCCCCCCATACCCGATCAAAAAAGAGAGAAGGTGGCCATTGTGGGGGGAGGCCCTTCCGGACTCAGCGCGGCCTATTTTCTTGCACTGAAGGGATACCAGGTGACTGTGTTTGAGAAGCTGCCCTTGGCGGGGGGCATGTTACGGTATGGCATACCCGCATACCGTCTTCCCAGAGAGATACTCGACAAGGAAATAGAGGCCATCAAGGATATGGGCGTTGAGATCAAGACCCAAGTGAGTTTTGGGAAAGAGATAACTCTGGACAGTCTCAGAAGCGATGGGTTTGCTGCCTTCTACATGGCAGTTGGCCTTCAGAATAGCCGTCCGCTTGGTATCGAGGGGGAAGACTTAAAGGGTGTTTTCCAAGGGATTGACTTCCTCAGGGCGGTTGGACTGGGATCTCCCATGGTATTGGGGAAGCGGGTTATCGTGGTGGGCGGTGGCAATGCGGCTGTGGACGTGGGAAGGACGGCCAAGAGACTGGGCAGCGAGCAGGTTCAGCTCGTGTGTCTGGAAAAGCGGGATGAGATGCCGGCATGGGCTGAGGAGGTCCATGAGGCGATTGAAGAAGGGATAAGCCTGCACAATTCATGGGGGCCCGTTCGTTTTATCGGGAAGAGAGGAAAATTCCAGGCCGTCCTGTTGAAGAGATGCACCGCCGTATTCGACGAAGAGGGGAGTTTCAGGCCCCTATACGATGAATCGGTACTGAGCATATTTGAGGCAGACAATATCATTCTGGCCATTGGCCAGCAGGCGGACATGGATTTTGCAGAAGAGGAGGGCCTAGAGATTGGCCTCGGTGGCGGGATAGTGGCGAACAAGGTCACAGGGGAGACCCAATTGCCAGGTGTCTTTGCAGGGGGTGATGTGGTTCATGGACCCCGGATCGCCATTGATGCCATAGCCGCCGGTAAGCGGGCCGCCGTTTCCATAGATTGCTATCTCAGGGGAACGAAGATTCCTGATCCTCCTTGCGTCCCCGAGCCCAGAGGAGAAGTGGACTTTCTTCCCACCTCGCCTGTTGAGAAGATGGAACTGAAACGATCCCAGAGCCGGATGCTCAGCGTACAGCAAAGGGAAGGCAATTTCAGACAGGTGGACCTGGGGCTCTCGGACGAAATGGCCTTGAACGAGGCAAAGCGGTGCCTACGATGTGAGCGATGTCACGGTGATGGGCTATGTCAATTTGTCTGCACGGAACTGGGTATAAATGCCCTTCGGCTCACCAAGAGTGAAGACGATAAGAGGCTGGCCTATTTCGATTTTGCCAACACCCACGAGAAATGCATTGGATGCGGGGCATGTGCTGTGGCCTGTCCCCTGGGCTACATAAAGATTGAAGATGAAGATACCAAGAGGAAACTCTCCTTCTGCGGGACCGTCATTGGAGAGCACCGGCTTGAGAGGTGTGAGGTTTGCGGGACCCCCTTTGCCACAAAGAAATATTTGGAGCTGATCAAAGAGCGCTCTGATAAAGATCTGGAAATAGATTTGGATCGAAATCTCTGTCCCGTCTGTGCAAGAAGGACCCGGGCGGTTCACATAGCCGGCGAAATGCAGACCGTGTAGCGAGTAAACTGTACCATAGATTTCAATACGAAATACTGTAGGATTATGTCTCAGCGCGAATGGAGTGACGGCCCATTCCTTTAAGAAGATATCTACTCTTTAAAAATTATCTTCGTAATCTCGGGCCGCCGTGAAAAACATGCTGGATACGAACAGTTCCTGAAAGCGCTCAGTGGCTGCCAGCTCTATATACTGGGCCTTTTTAGCAATGCGTTCGGCCTCTTTTCTCTTGTACTTATCCAGCAGGGCAAGACAAGACCCATGTCCGGCTGCATTGCCGACACCAATAACCTTGGCCGTTGTACAACCGGGAAAGAGATCTATGGTACAGGCATCAAGGGGGTCCACGTAGTTACCCCCTGCACCAGCAAGGAGGACCCTCTGAATCGGTTCACCTCCAAAAATTTCCATCAAGAGGGTAGCGCCCGCATAGATGGCCGACTTGGCCATCTGCAATTCAGCCACGTCTTTCTGCGTGACCACAATGTCCTGTTCAGTGCCGGCCTCAGGGGCCCAGGCCAAAACAAACTCCCAGCCATCCTCGCCTTGGCGCAGACGAGAAGATTGAATATTTTCGTTTAAGTTTCCTTTTCCCAGGACGATTCCCGCCCTGATCATCTCAGCCACTGCCGAGATAATCCCAGATCCGCATAGGCCCAAGGGGCGCTCACCATCAATGGTGTTCAGGGTGACGTCAACCGCTGTGGGATCAATTCTGACCCGCTCGATGGCGCCCGCCGCCGCCCGCATCCCCCAGCGTATGTGTCCCCCTTCAAATGCGGGACCGGCCGCCGTTGAACAACAGAGCAGTTGCTCTCTATTTCCGAGCACGATTTCTCCATTGGTTCCCAGATCAATGAGTAGGGTGGCGGCCTTTTTTCTGTGGATGCCTGTGGCCAGGATACACGCGATCGCATCGCTCCCCACGAATCCCGCCTTGAGGGGCAACAAATAGACATAGGCCGAAGGCCCGATTTCGATACCCAGGGCCAGGGCTTTCTTATCTTGCGCCTCGGTCAGGACAGGCGTGTAGGGGGCCATGGACAGATATTGGGGATCAAGCCCCAGAAAAAGGTGGTGCATGGCCGTGTTGCCCACCAGGGTCATTTCCACGATCTGGCTTGGATGAATTCCAGTCTGGGAGGCGGCCTCGGTGATCAGGCGATTGAGACATTGGACCATGTGGGCGCGGAGCTTTTCTAAGCCGCCAGCCTCCTGCTGACAGAAAGAGATGCGACTGATCACATCGTCCCCGTAAGGTATCTGGGGATTCATGGCGGAAACCACTGAAAGGCCCTCACCAGAAAGCAGGTCCATGAGATAGCCCACCACAGTGGTTGTTCCCATATCAAAGGCGATGCCATAGAGCCTCGCTTCCACATCCTTTTGAAGACCTATGATTTCCCCCTCATCCCTTATCAGGGCAGTGAGTCCCTCTTCGCCTGAACGAAGCAGACGGGGAAGCCCTTGGATGACAGCCGTATCCATGTGGAGATGCCTCAGGCCAAAAGTCTCCTGGAGGGCCGAGAGAAACCGCTCTTGATCGGCCTTTACATCATTGATAGTGGGGGCTGGGACCTCAACGTAATAGGGTTCCACGGTGGGCCGCAGGCGCGCGGGATAGGCATACTCGGTGTGGGAGGTCAATATGACCTGGCGGCGGAGCAGGCTTTCCTCCGGAATCTGGATCCGAGCGCCAGTGCCCAACACGGCATCACAGGCGAGTCGATAACCTTTCTGTAGGAGCCCTCCAAGGAGTTCTCGCTCCTGATCCGAAGGTGGAGGTAGGGAAGCCTCCGTCTCTTCAACGACAACCTTGCATTTGCCGCATTTCTTTTTGCCACCACAGGTGGACTGCAGGGGCAGTCCGATTTTCTGAGCCAGTTGCAGAATGCTGTGTTGCCCTTCAAAATCTATCTCTTTACCTTGGGGCATAAAAATGACCTTGGCCATTCCTATCCCTCCCGTCAGCCCCGCCACCCTTGACCAACTCTATTTCTTTCCCCAAAGCTCCCCCATCAAGCTGGTCAATATGATTCAAAACCGCTCCCATGATTAAGATGGGAGGCGGTTATCTGAAATTTGGGTGACGATCAAGAAAGTGTTGTCATTTGATGTTGTATAATCGGAGGCAATGACGGTCTCCGAAAGGTGATATCTCAGAAAAGAGTTCCAACCAAACTCCGCAGTGGTCTGATCTTTGAGGGTTTACGCCCACAAACAAATGGCAGAATGGCCTCTATTTTATTTGGGGAATCACCCTTAAACCCTCAAAGATCAGACCACCGGCAAGGAGTGAAATAGATATCACCTTGAGGAGATTGGCATTGCCGAAGGATTGACTATCCGACCGTAACTTGATGCTTGAGAAAATTGGCATGACCGGACCGGCTCAACCCGAGATTCCCAAAAGCTCTTTGGTGAGTTTCACGCCTTCGGCAGCGTCTTTTGCATAGGCATCGCCTCCGCATGCCTTTACAAATTTCAGGGTCATGGCGGCCCCCCCACAAATCACCTTCACCTTGTCCGCGATATCACTGCGCTTGATGGCCCTGATCGTTTCCTCAACGTGCGGATCCCCCGTCGTTAATAGAGAAGAGAGCCCCACAATATGGGCATTGTGCGCCTTGGCAGCGCGCACAAATGCCTCAGCCGGCACGTTTTCGCCGAGATTGATCACCTTGAACCCCGATGTCTCCAAGAGGAGCCTCACCAGGTTCTTTCCTATATCGTGAAGATCGCCAAAAACCGTCCCCAAGACCACCGTCCCCAGGATCGCTTCGCTCTCTCTTTTCAGCAAAGGTTTGATGAGATCTACGCAGGCCTGCATGGACTTGGCCGATATCATCATCTCGGGGATGAAGATCTTCCTCTGTTCAAACCTCTCTCCCACAGTGTTCAGGGCGGGTATCAGGTAGTGGTCAATGATATCTTGGGGATCCGCTCCACTGTCAAGGGCCTTCTGCGTCAGTGCTGCCGCCTCTTTTCGTTTCCCTGAAATGACCGACTCTTTAATGGCCTCAAGACCTTCCCCAACAACCTCTTCGGCTTTTGTTATGGGTTCAACCTTTTCTCCTTTGAGGGATCTCTTGCCAGAGGTGGAAATATAATTCATGCAATACTCATCTTTCCCCAATAGCATGTCTGAGACCAGCAGTGCCTTTCGCATTTCCCACACAGTGGGATCCACAATGGGACATGTGAGGCCACTCAAGACGGCCATGGCCAAAAAGAGGGCATTGATGGAGGCCCGTTCAGGGAGCCCAAAGGAGATATTGGAGAGTCCCAACGTTTGATTCACGCCCAGTTCATCACGGATAAGCTGAAGGGCTTTGATGGTTTCCAGTCCAGCCTGATCGTCAGCACTCACGGCCATGGCCAGGGGATCGATGATCACATCCTCACGAGGAATACCCACCTGTTCAGCCCTCTCCACAATTTTCCTGGCAATTTCAAGTCGTCTCTCAGCCTCCTTTGGAATTCCCCTATCGTCCATGGTGAGACCGATGACCGCTGCACCGTGCGCCTTCACCAAGGGGAGGATCTGCTTAAGTTTGAGTTCCTCACCATTGACTGAATTGACCAAGGCCTTTCCCTCATATACCTCAAGGCCTGCCTCCAGTGCCTTGGGCAAGGCGGAATCAATGCACAGGGGGACGTCTATGACTTCACGGATGGCCAGGATCGCCTCTTTCAACATTCGGGGCTCGTCAATGCCTGATACGCCCACATTGACGTCCAAGATGTGGGCCCCTTCCTCCACCTGTTTAATGGCCTCAGACTGAACCAGATCCAGCTCTCCTTTCTCCAGGGCCTGGGCCAGTTTTTTGCGACCCGTGGGGTTGAGGCGTTCTCCGATAATAACGAGGGGGTGTCGCGGCCCGATCACAACGGTCCTGGTGGCGCTGCGCACAGTGGTTTCCATAATCTTTGCAGGTTTAGCGAACCTGTATAAGGGTCGGCTTTCAGCTTCAGCAGGCCTAAAGCTTGGGATTTTACCGTATTCAGCCGCCGTCTTCCGCGCGGCCTTGACGTTTTCATCGGGCGTCCCGTAGGTCAAGCCAACCGTGTCAATGGAAAAATTGTGGAGAGGGGCACCCTGGTGGATCAAGCTGCGCACCTCTGCAGCCACCTCTTCGGTTGTGCCGTTCTTCATCAAGACAGGGTTTATTCGGGCGTTGACCGCCACGTCAGGACCAAATACTTCCCTGGCCCTCCTCACGT
>CP070840.1:3526021-3528669 GCA_020342025.1 Deltaproteobacteria bacterium | reverse complement strand
ATCACCAACAAGGTATTAGATACAACGCGCCGAGGATCCAGGACAGAGGCGTATGGAGCAATAAGCCGCACGCCTGCCCCCGCGGAAGCGGGGGGAGGAGCGATCGGAGGCAACGCCGCAGATGATGCCTTGATGGTGGATCAGGAGCCTTGAAAATCCCTTGACAATGGGCTATTTACATAATAAACGAGTATAATTTTTTCAGGGTCTCAGCCAGTATCACTTTTGTCTTATCGCTGAGGATATCTCTATGAACGATCGCCCAAGCATTAGAGTCCTTTTGATAGATGACGAAGAGATTCTCCTTGAATACATGTCTAAGCGGCTTCTCAAAAAGGGGTTCACGGTCAAGTGCGCTTTCTCAGGTGAGGAAGCGGTGGAGGCTGCCCAACAGGAGCATTTTGACGTGGCCGTGGTTGACCTCAAGATGCCTGGGATGGATGGGGTGGAAACCCAAAAGAGGCTCCATAAAATTCAGCCCTTTTTGCAGTGTATTGTCTTAACTGGCCATGGCTCCATAGACTCTGCCCTGGAAAGTGGACAACAGGACGCCTTCCGTTACCTCCTCAAACCCTTAGAGTACGATACCCTCGTGGCCAGCATCAATGAAGCCCACGAAAAGAAAGTCCAGTTAGTGAATGAGAAGTTCCAGGAGGAGGTGGAGGATATATACAGGTCCGGCCTGGGGGCCAAAGGGATAAAAAAAGCGATAGATAAACTGCGCCAGAAATATGGAATCCAATAATTCCCTTGAACTCAGATTAAAAAAGGTTACCCAGGAACTATCAAGCCACAGGATTGAGCTTCACCAGACCAGAGGATACCTTCAATGCATTTTGCAGAATTCCAACGACATGATCTTTGCCACCGATGTGGATGGCATGATCGTCTCCTTCAGCAAGGGGGGTGAAAAAGTACTGGGCTACACCTGGGAAGAAGTTGCCGGATACTACATAGAGACTTTTTCTGAAGATCCTCAGTTATTTGAAAAATTTATGGCTGATTCCCATGAGAAGGGAAGCGCTGTAAGGCTGGAATTCCCTTTTAAGCACAAACAAGGGCACACGGTTTACTGCGATGTCTCCATGATCAACCTGACCAACACCAAGGGTCAAAGGGTAGGAACCGTAGGCGTTTCTCGGGACATCACCAGATGGAAAAAGCTCCAGGACGAACTCATCCGAATCGACAGGTTGGCTGAAATTGGCCGGGTGGCCGCCGGTATCGCCCATGAAATCAACAACCCCCTCGCAGTGATTAACGAGATTACGGGGTGGGCCGAAGAGACCGTGCAAGAGGCGAAAGGCCTGAGTCCAGAAGATAGAGAAGAACTGGAGAAGGCCGTACAACAAATCGCCGAACAAACCAGAAGATGCCGCAGCATTACCCACCAACTCCTGGGTTTTGTGAGGGAAGCGGCACCTGAGAGGACAGAATTTGATGTGAACGAGTTGTTGAATGCGACCATTGACTTTGTAGGGCCAGAACTTAAATATGCCCCCATAGAGGTTGTCCGCCACTTTTCCAAAGAACCCCTCTCCATGAAATCTGATCCCGCAATGATGGAGCAGGTCTTTGTGAACCTCCTGACCAATGCCATCCACGCCATCGATGAAAAAGGGAGGGATCAGGGGAGAATCGAGATCAAGACCGTTAAAAGGGATTCTGAGGCGGAAATAAGTATCGCGGATAATGGGATAGGGATCACTAAGGAAAATCAGGGCAAAGTTTTCAACCTTTTTTTTACCACGAAACCGCCAGGAAAGGGAACCGGACTCGGACTTTCTATTTGCCAGAACATTTTGAAAACCCTGAATGGGGGTCTTAGCTTCCATAGTGAACCGGGAGTGGGGACGACTTTTACAGTGCGTGTTCCCCTTTCATAACGGTAGAGACTGTCGAAAAACCGATTTCTGAGAGGCTGATGGAAAATGTCCAGATGCAAGGCTTCCGAAATCCCGAGGAATGAGGCGTACATATAAGTACGCCGCAGTAACGAGGGATGAGGGTAACGCAGCAGATGGGCTTTTTCCGACAGCCTCTACCGTATAACTTACACCCTAAACCGTTTCTTTACCTACGCAAGAACCCTCAAAGCCTCTTTGATGAGGCTTGCCAGACTCATATCCTTTGCACCCGAATGGGCTTTCTCAACGGCATTCTTGGACAATTTTGTTGAGTACCCCAAGTTTAAAAGGGCGGAGACGGCATCGTCAAGAACCTTTTTATCCACATCGATAACGGCCTGAGGCAATGCCGGTTTCATGTCTCCCATCATGAGTTGGGCTTTTTCACCCAATTCAAGGGCTAGTCTTTCCGCCGTCTTTTTGCCTACACCCGGTATGGATTGCAATCGAACCGCATCCTTACGCGCCATCGCCCCTAACAAATCATCGGGACCGATCCCGGAAAGTATGTTAATCGCGAGTTTCGGACCGATCCCCGAAACGGATATCAGCAGCATAAAAATATCTTTTTCAAGGGGGGTTTGAAATCCAAAGAGCATGAGAGCATCTTCCTTCACATGGGTATAGATGTGAAGACTCACCTCTTCATTCTTTTCGGGTAGGGCGTAAAAGTTTGATAGTGGGACGAAAATTTCATACCCTATGCCGGCGTTGTCAATAATGATGGACTGTGTCGTCTTC
>CP070840.1:3491921-3525921 GCA_020342025.1 Deltaproteobacteria bacterium | reverse complement strand
CAACTGAGGGGATTTTCTCCCCGGCCAAGAGTTTTTGAAAAGCGCCCTTGGCAAATTCATGGTATTCCCGATCGACTAATTGTAGGAAATGCCGCCCTATGAATTTCTCCGTGGGTATCCCTGTTCTTCGCTCGCTGGCCTTATTCACAAATACAAAGTGGCCCGCATTATCAATTATGAATATGACTTCATTGAAGTTGTCCAAAATCGATCCATATTCTCTCGCAAGCCTGAGGGCTGCCTTTCTTATTTTTTGGGCGGATGCCTCCGTTTTCATAAACTGATCTATGGATAGCTCTACGAATGCGGTTTGATCGGTCATCTTTGACCTCCTTTTCAAAATCCTAAAGGTAATCTTCTAGCGTTTGGCCCAGTCGAAAAGTGAACCTTTCTTGCCGTATCTGTGCCTGAGGTTAACACGCATTTTGTTTCGATTAACAGATGTAACATGAATAATTCATTGATTCAAGCTTACTCAAATCCATCTCTACTTTTTGGAGGATCAGCATTTTCTAGGCTACTCGCCATAACGTGCACTAATAAAAGAGTGCAGCTTACAGATGGTAATCGACATTTTTTGGGGGTCATCTGAGGGCCAGATTAATAGCAGAAATTACTTGTTTTGGTGAAGTTATATTAAGAGAGGATGGTGGGAAATGCCACTGACGAAATACAAGATTATGTTCGGATGCATTTCTATTTCTTCATGCTTTCCAATTTTTCTATGAGCTCTCTGGTGTTCTTTTGCTTCCCTTTTTCTCTCAACTTTTTTTGAGATTCCGTGTGGTACTGGTGGTTTTCCATGAATTCGAGCGTGTCTCTATACCATGTTGCATCATCACTCACATCTATTCCTCTTATTCGACGTCCTTCCCTTAATCTTTCATCCAATTGAAAAAAATCTTCTCTGCCCAGATTATCGAGATCTGCGTCACAAAGGATCTTTTCAACATGCGTTTTCGGTTCAATCTCAGGATCAGTTGTGAGTATCATCTTTTGAACCTTTTCAATTTCGTCAGGCTTGTATCCGATCAACTTAAGAATTCTGCCTGCCATGCGTGCAGCAATCGGCTCATTTTCTTCATACTCTCGAATGTAACCCGTGTCATGAAAGTAGGCCGCAGCAACTATTAATTCTCTATCCTGTTCAGAGACATTCTCTAATTTTGCGAGATTGTTGGCAACAGCAACGACTCCCTTGATAGAATGAAGCGTGTGGTCGGCATTATGATATTCAATACCGGCCGGCAATTCATCTCTAAACAACTCCCTTATATATTGGTCCACCATCTTTAGGCGTGGTGTATGTGGCGTGTATCCTGATGCCATGATTGAATTTCCTAACAGAGGGCATGAAATTGATAGGGAAAGCTTGGACTTATGAAACGAAAAAGAGGGGTTCGAGTCAAGGAAAATCCATATGCGGGATCGCCAGACGTTTCTGCCATGTTGGCAGTGTTGCGCTATAGGACCGGGAGTTTTCTTTAGCCCAGTCGCCAGAGGTGAAACGTGAGAAAGGAGTTATGGGGGTTCTTCAAGGGGTCAACGCGCGATGGGGATAGCCACCTTTTCATGCGAAAGTGGCTCTGCGCTCCATGTCGCTTCTTTGCTTCGGGCTCATCCGGAATCCATTGCCGTTTCTGTCCTCTGCTCTGAATCTTCGTTCTGCACCGGATCGTCTTTCAGGAATGTGTGCGTTGTAAGAAAATCGTCTTCTGTCTATTCCTGAGCGCCTGTCCCCGTCTCCCTCAAGGGACGCTGAAACCTTTGATTCGCTCGCATCAGAAGACTCTTTTTTGGGATCATGAGCCATTTGTGACCGGTCCCCTTTTTCTTGGAGGAATCTGCAACGTACGAAAGCACGTAAAGGGGTATATCTAATGAATCTTAGCCGAGTTTTGGCTACCCAAAATCTTCAAGCCCACCACGTAATGGCCTTTGAAACGTCCTTCAGCTTTCTTGGTGATATGCTGAATCGCCGTCTCTAAGTATTCGGAGGGATAGTAGGCATCGGTGTAATAGCATTTCAAGTTCAAGAAATCGCCCACTTTCAACTGCGACACAAGACCTGAGTTTTCCTTGACGAGAAAGCACATATAGTTCGAAGATTTGTTCCAGATCCTAAATTGATATCCGATATGAAGACCTTCAACTGAGAATTCTGCCCTGTAAGACCGATCCACCTCCATTTTTGGTTCAGATTTTATCAACACCAGGTTGTTGGTCATGGCAGACCTTTTCATGCCCCCCCGTGCCTGATGGGCGCCTTATTCCCAGGTGCCCTATTTCATCCGCTTTGGGGCCCTTATGGAAAATGGGTTCCTGACAATAGGAAAAATTTTTATCGCAGTTTCGTACCTAAATGTGCTTCAACCTGTCAAAGTTAATGGACAGAAAAAAATACTTAGCCTCCCGCCCGTTTTTGACATGCGCTAACCCATATGAATCACGAAATAAATTTGCGTAGCTGCCCGAAGTTGCCGTCAATAAATAAGAAATCTGTTTCGGTGTTTCAACAATGGATTCAAATGCTTATTTCCAAAGAAGTTTTTGTGCAAAAAATTTTCCACAATTCCGATCTCCCATTTTCTTTAGTTTTCTGCGATTTTTGTGAGATTTACTTTTATAAAAATATGCCAAAAAGTCCCCCTCCTTAGCTCGAGTTTTTCCACCATATTCTTATAAGGTTTGATGAACTTGTAAAAAATCAAAAATGGGAAGGCAAAGTAAAAAGCTCCAAATGCAAGGCTTGCGAATCTTGAGGAATGAGGCGTACAAACAGTACGCCGCAATGACGAAAGATGAAGCGTAACGCAGCAGTTAATCTTTTTACGAAGCCGTCAAGTTTGATTTGACACCAGGACGCCCCTGTTCTATCCTCCGGTAGCTCAAAGGCCCTTTTAAGGTCTTCCGAGAAATAAAACCAGTGCGTCCACATCAAAACAGAAAAGGGGATTGGCATGAACGCCTTTAAGCAAACAGTGACGCTGTTGGTGGTGAATATTGCTTTAATTGGCCTGGCGGGCTGTGGAGTCAGCAAGGATGAACATGAAAAGGTCCTTTCCCAGCTAGACAAGGCCAATGCCCTGCTCGCTGAAACAAGGGCTGAACTGGAGCAGGCAAATTCCAAAATCGCGAGTATGGAAAAATTGCCGCCCAATGACCAGCATGATCTGAGTATTGCCCTAAAGAAACACAAGCGGGCAAGACAGTTACTGCGCGCTTCATTGGCTGACTCTCAGCGAGAGACAACCATTTTAAGACAGCAACTGGACGAACTCACACAGAGTTTAATGAAGGTTACCCGAGAGCTGGACGTTACAAAACAGGCAAATGAAGTTCTAAAACAACAGATAGATGAGCTTATGAAGGAGAAGACACGGCTGCAAGAAGTAACCGAGAATGGAAGATAAGGTTTGCGGGGCGTGAATTGGCCTTCATTCCACGGGCGATCGAGATAAATCGGGAGGAAGACTGAGATGGCAGGACCTCAATATCCAACAAAAGAGGGGCTCTGGTGGAAAGGGAAGCGGAAAGAAAGGAATTATGGAAAGGTACGACTCGGGACGCCCTACCCTGAAGCCGTGGAAAATTTTCGAAAGGCCATTGAGGGCAGAAACGACTTCGACCCGGCTGTCCTGTTCGTCTGGGGGACCATGCAGGCCACTGCCGTTCTGAACATCTTGAAGGCCGCTGAGGAGACCTTTGGCGAGGCGGGTCAGGAGATGGTGCGAAAGGCAATTACCAAAGCCGGCTATGAGGCAATGGATGGGCTGCTCCGAAATTCCAGCTTCCCCGACGATCTGGGTGAGGCGGAGTTGGTGTCATACGTGGTCACGGGTTTAAATACCGTCCTGTATGCCTCTTTGGAAAAACCGTGGATCGCCTCTGAGGACCGGTGCGAATTCCATATCCTGTGGTGTCCTCACCAGGACCGCTACACGGCCTTTGACTGCCGGGTACAGCGATTTTTTGTTGAAGGTATCTTCCAGGCCATGGAAGACCACGGCAAGGGGAACTTCACGGCCTGGGTTGAAAAACTCATCCCCCGTGGGGCGGACTGCTGCCACTTCATTGTTCAACGACGGGAAGACGATGGAGACAGAAATCCTTGGCACATCTATTCGGATGAACTGAACAAGAAGGCCATGAAGAAGTTGGAGGAGAAGGGTTAATTAATGCCTTTGACATGTTCCTGAATAATCCATCCTGCTGAGTTCTGCTCAAACGCGTATTATTGCCCATAATATGAATCATCATGCCTCAGGAGAAAAATCAAATGGAGTCTCTACTTAGAGAATGGGATGGGGAAAGCGTCATTTTTCGTTTTGATCGCCAAGCCAACACTTGGATTTTTATTGCCATACATTCCACGCGTCTTGGCCCGGCCATAGGAGGCACGCGCATGAAGCCTTACCCCAATCTCCAAGCAGCGTTAAAAGATGCGCTAAGATTGGCGGCTGGTATGACTTATAAATGGGCTGCGGCCGGGTTTGAGGCGGGTGGGGGAAAAGCGGTTATTGCCATACCCCATGACCTTGATCCGGAGGCAAGGAGGGAACTGTTACGACGTTACGGTGCTTTTGTTCACAACCACAAGGGACTCTTTCTAACGGGACCGGACTTAGGCACCTCTTCTGAGGATATGGACATCATTGCTGAATTTGGGGACCCCTATATATTTGCTCGCACACCTGGGGCTGGTGGTGCCGGCAACCCTGGGCCGTTCACGGCCCTAGGCGTATTTACCAGCATACAAGTGGTCGTTGAACGACTCTTTGGTGACTCCTCTTTGGTTGGCAAACGGATTATGATCCAAGGCGTGGGCAGTGTGGGTCGGGAATTGATTGAACTCCTGCGCAAGGCCGGGGCAGAAGTCGTCTTTAGTGATGTGGATGAGGCCTCCGTTGAACATTTTTGTGATGAACTTGGCCTCCAGTGTTATCCTCCCGATGAAGTCTATGAGAGTCCCTGTGATATATTTGCCCCCTGTGCAGTGGGGGGTGTTCTGGATGAGAAGACCATCCCTCGTTTGCGCTGCCGAGCAGTGGCTGGGGCAGCCAATAATCAACTTGCCAACCCTGAAGACGCTCTGCGATTGCGAGAACGAGGGATTTTGTATGCGCCAGACTTTATCGCAAACAGCGGCGGAGCCATAGCCATTATCGGCATGGAAACGAGGAGCTGGTCACGCAAGGAAGCAGAGAAAAAAGTGACTGAGACCATCAAAGACAATTTATCACAGGTTTTTGAACTGGCCGAACTTGAGAAGGTAGATACGGATGAGGCAGCCCGGCGTCTTGCCCACCAGCGGCTAGGGGCATAAGCATAGTTTACAGAAGGAAGAATGCGCCACTCGTTATCTTAGACAGAACCTTGGCCTTTACTGCAATGTAGATTGGAGATGGGTCTATCCATCAGAATCCCCCTGTACTCTTAAACCATATTACTTCTCCATGATTGCATCATTTTACCGCTTTGTGTATGGCCGCCACCCCAAACAACATGGGCTGAACACTGACCTTTGCGAACCCGGCTTGGTGCATTATATCGGCGAGTTCCACAGCATTATAGAAACGAGGAATCGTCTGTGCCAGGTAGGCATAACCACATTTTGATCCTGAAATCTTAGACCCCAGCCGCTTGACAGTTAGTCGCACATAAAGGTGAAATATTCTTCTAACCAGCCGTGAGGGGGGTTGACTCGTTTCCAGGTTCACAAATCGGCCCCCAGGTTTCAGAATCCTGTGAAACTCCCGAAAGCGTTCAATCAAGATTTTCCTGCTCACGTTAATATTGCGTGTGGCAAATGAAAGGGTAACAAGATCGAATGTCCCCTTGGAGAATGGTAAATTACTGGCATCAGCGAGGGTGAACCGGATTTGATGGGTTTCTTCCTTCATGGCCGCTTCTCGAATCATTTCCATGGAGAAATCTGCGGCGAATACCAATTGTTCCCCAGTCAGGCGATTCAGATAGACGGCCATTTCACTTGTTCCGGTGCAGATATCAATCCATCTCTTGCCACCCCCCTTTGCCGCCACTTTTGCCGCTTTTCTGCGCCACAAAATGTCTAAGCCAAAAGTCATGACATGGTTCACTGTCTAATAGGTATTCGAGACTTCCGAGAATATGTTTTGAATGGCTTTACTCATCAAGACAATCTCCTGCTTCAGGAGATGGAAAGGATCTTTCGCAGTCTTTTGGCATTCTCTGTGGCATACCCATCGTAATCATTATCGAAATAGAGATAGGTCTCCATGTCCCAAGCCCTTATTTTTTTAGCCCACGCTTGAAGTTCGCCCTCATTATACTTTGATGCATATAACTTCTTGGATCCGTGAAGACGTATGTATAGGAAATCAGCGGTCAGGGCTTCATGATAGGGATACTTTCCGGCTGTGTCCGAAAGGCAGAATGCCACATTATTTTCTTTCAGGATTTGGAAAACAGGCTCATGGATCCATGAGGGGTGGCGTACTTCAAGGACATGGCGATAGGAGGAGCGTAGATTCTTGCAGAATTGCCTGAACAGATCCTGATCAAAGGAGAGACTCGGGGGAAGTTGAAAAAGAATAGGCCCCACCTTTTCTCTCAGGTCTTGCACGGATTTGTACATCCTCTGCAACGGCTCTTTAGAATCTCTTAGGCGTTTGGTATGGGTAATATATTTATTTCCTTTGATGGCCCAAAGGAAACCTTTAGGCGTTCTTTCATACCAATTCTTAAAGGTTTTGGGGTTGGGAAGCCGATAGAAAGTGGCATTGACCTCCACTGTATCAAAGTGATCTGTATAGAATTCAAGCCATCTGGATTGGGTCACATGGGGAGGATAGAATACCTCTTTCCAGTGCGGGTAGTTCCATCCCGAAGTTCCGACTCTCCACTTCGCCACCATATCCGCTCCAAGGCATGCGACCGTTTTATTTCAGCCCTGAGCCTTGGGCCTTTTGCCTTTTGCCGGCTCCTTCAAGATTCTTTGGTAGGCAACGTTAAATTCCTTCCAAATTTTCCGCCCGATACGATTCTGCGTATCCACTATCTCCTGGAGAATGGCCTTGTCCGTGAGCGGATTCACCAGGACCGCCCTTAAAACCACAATGTTTTGAGGTCGATAGCGTGTTGATTCCAACGTGGTCCTTGACACAAAAGTGGAGTCATCCAGTCTGAGGGCCTTGTGCAGTTTGATGTTAAGTGCATTAACAATATGGTTTACCTTCCTGATATCCCTCTCCAGCGCTTTCACCTCTTGCCTCTCCCCGGATGCTTTTATGGCAGCATCCCATTCAGAAAGTTGTTTCTTAACTATTTGCGGGATAAAGCGGTAGTTGAGGATAAATAGTTCGGGGAGGTTCAGGACCTCAAAGTTCCCACATCCATCCAGGATCCCTCTTAGCGAATCCGTGTTTTGTTTCGCACTCTTGAAAAGCAGGCCATAACCCTCACGGCCGATGATTTTGAGAGAGGCCCACGGTTTCAAGCAGGCAAATGGGCGAGAGCCCTCAACGGTAAATCTTCCCATATCCACGGAATTCCTCCGAATAATATAATTGGCCGTTTGCATCAGATAGCTCAGGTCTCTCTCGCTCTTAAAAAGCACAAGACCCATGGACATGGGACAATAGAGTAGTTTGTGTGCATCAATGGAGACGGAATCCGCCCCTTCTATGCCCTTGAATAGGTCTCGATACTCATCCACCAGCAGGGCTGCGCCACCCCAACAGGCATCCACATGGAAATGGGCGCCCACCTCTCTGGCGGCTTTGCCCAGTTTCTGGAGATTATCCACATTCCCTGTCTCGGTGGTGCCTGCAATTCCAACGATAGCAATAATCTTTGCCCTTTCTTCTCCTTTCTCTTCCTTTAGGGATTCTATTTTTCGGTAGAGTCTCCTCACATCCATGCGATTGTGCTCATCCACTGGTATGTTCAGGACATTATCCTCTCCCATCCCGAGCATATTGGCGGCCTTCTTGATGGAATAATGCCCTCGGGTTGAGACAATGACTACACCCCTCGCATAGCCGTAATGTCTCAAGGCACGCTCAACGCCAGCCGACCGGATGCCCGGGAAATCGCCATCGGGCGGAAAGGCCTTTTCCCTGGCCACCATGAGGGCCGTAAGGTTTGCGATGGTGCCATCAGATGTGACATTCCCCAGGGCCACTCGGGGGTTCTGTATATGTCTTTGATAAAATTTTTCTGTCCTATTGAATATGAGTCTATGAAACCAGGCCACAAGCTCTCTTTCCACAAAACTGGAGGCCTTGGCTGTTTCAATCTTGACCTGGTTCTGATTCAGAGCAGCAATGATCATCTCCATAAGAATCATGAAATAGGGCCCAGCGCTGATCATGTGCCCGATATAGTAGGGATTGCCCACCTTCACGGAGTGGGCCGTCACCTTATCTTTAATCTCACTCAGGACATCCTTTATCAGATGAGGACTGTCGGGAACGGCCGTCTGATCAAATATCTCACTGAGCTCAGGGAGCGTGATGGAACTATGAATACCCCCCTTTTCCTGGAAGAAGTCATGGATCATCTCAAGGAGTTCATGCCCGAATTCCATGAATTTGTCAGGGGATTCAGGCATAATAAACAGCTTTTTGAGGTATTCCAGGTTGGCCTTGATCTCTTTTTGCTTCCTGTTCATGAATCTCCTAATAGGCCTTCTTTGGGCCTTCAGAAGGGCCAAGGGCTGATCTTTTGGTTTTCTCGCTTTCAACCTTGACCTCCCCCGTTCTATTAAAGTAGCTTAGTGCTTCGATTCGCAAATACGGGAACCCTTTTAGGCGTTTTTAGATTGAGGCCATTGCCCACTCCGTTGGGCCCGAGCGACTTTGCTGCTTTCCACAAGCTCGGGCCCTGAGTTTATCCACAGGGCCTTCTTTCTTATAGGACCAAATAGGCTGAAACGGAATGATTTCATGCCCTTATGGTATAGTTAAAGTCTGTTCCTTAAGTCAAGGCTTTTAGTTGCCCCTGCTACACCATCAGGAATTCGCCAAAACTTACAAATTGTAGCAATGATCTATGAACGAGAAGGTGGATTTGAGTGGAGAATCGGTAGATATGGACAGATCACCCCCTGCAGATGAAATCAGGGAGAGGATAGGACGGTTTCAGCAGCTGTTGCGCAGGCATGATGTGGACGGTGCGCTGATGGTTCAGAAGATGGACGTGTATTACCTTGCCGGCACGGATCAGGATGCCCATCTGTGGGTTCCCGCATCAGATGAACCCCTGCTCATGGTGAGGAAGAGCATGGAGAGGGCCCTCAACGATTCTCCTCTAAAGCAGATCGTCCCTCTGAACAGCCTTTCACAAATTCCCCAATATCTCAAAGAAGACGGAAACAGCGAGCCCAAAAGCCTGGGGCTGGAGATGGATATCCTTCCGGTGAAGATGTATCAAGCCTATCAGAACCTCTTTCCGCACGCAGAAATGGTTGACATCTCCTCTCTCATCCGCCAGGCGCGTATGATTAAATCGGCTTATGAGATTTCTCAAATTAGGGCAGCGGCTCGCATTGCCGATAGGATGTATGAACAGGCTTCCCAATTCATTCAGGAATCGAAGACGGAGATTGATCTCGCTGTTAGAGTGGAGGGTTTTTACAGGACGCAGGGCCATACAGGGATGACGCGCTTTCGCACCTTCGACCTGGGAATAAATTACGGGCACATCATATCAGGAGCCAGTGCAGCGGAACCGAGTGCTTCTCCTGGCCCCACTGGAGGATCAGGTTTGGGTCCCTTCTATTCTCAAGGGGCTGGATTCAATCCATTAGGTCGTAACAAACCCATTGTGATTGACTACGCGTCTTTGGTGAACGGGTACATCTCCGATTCTGCCCGCGTTTTCACCATGGGGAAGCTCCACGAGAGGTTCAAGCGCGCACATCAAGTGATGCTCCAGGTCCAGGATGCCGTGGCACGGGAAGGCAGATCGGGAGTGATGGCAAGAGACCTATATGAGATTGCCCTGGGGATCGTGGAAAAGGCGGGGTTAGCCAATGGATTCATGGGGCACCCCCAACCAGTGGCCTTTGTGGGACATGGTACAGGGCTAGAGATGGATGAATGGCCCGTCATAGGCCGTGGGGTTGACACGATCTTGGAGTCAGGAATGGTCCTCTCACTGGAACCAAAATATGTCTTCCCAGGAGAGGGTGTGGTGGGCATTGAAAACACCTTTGTGATCACAGAGCAGGGAATGGAGAAGTTGAACACCTTCCCGGATGCGATCGTCATGGTCTAGCAAAAGGAGGTGAGCATGGGATCCAAACCTTGGCATGGTCCTAAGTGGCCTGAGGACGTCCCTTATGAGATAAGCAGTTACGAAAAGCCTCTCACCACTGTCTTAGACACGACGGCGAGGCTCTATCCTGACCATACCTACACCATCTTTGAAGGCGCAACACGCACTTTTGCTCAGGTGAAAGACACCGCTGACCGGGTGGCCCATTTCCTCGTCTCCCGCGGCATAGAACCGGGAGACCGGGTTGCCATCTTTCTGCCCAATGTCCCCCATTATCCGCCCATCTTTTTCGGCATCCTCGAGGCGGGTGGGGTCTGCGTAACATGCAATCCTCTCTACAAGGTTTCAGAGCTGAAGTTCCAGCTCAAAGACGCAGGCGTAAAGGCCCTCTTTGTGATGGACCATCCCATGTTCTACCCAACGGCATTGAAGGCCATGGAAGGCTCCCAGGTGGATACCGTCGTCGTCTGTAATGTGAGGTGCCACCTGCCGCCCATTAAAGGCTTCCTGGGTTCCCTCCTGGGCAAAATCCCCAAAGCAGAGCACCATGAACCGGGACACCTGATGTTTGATGACCTTATCAAGTCCACGTCACCAGCACCCCCTGAGCGCCACATCAAACCCACAGAGGATTTGGCCCTCATTCTCTATACGGGTGGCACCACGGGCCTGCCCAAGGGTGCCTGCCTAACTCATGCCAACCTGGTGTCAAACCTCATGATGAGCGAAGAATATGTGCGTCTCGTGGAAAAGCCAGGGGAGAAACCGAAAAAACTGGAAAAGGGGGTTCACACGACCCTGGGTCTACTGCCCTGGTACCACAGTTACGGCCTCACCCATAGCCTGCTGGCCAGCTGTGAGAGGGCAGCTCGTCTCGTCTGCATTCCAGATCCTCGGGCGGGCAAGCCTCCTTTTACAGAGGTGCTCAAGGCCATCGAAAAATACAAAGTCACCGGATTCGGGGCAGTCCCCACCATCTTTTCGGCCCTTGTCAACCATCCGCTGATAGATCAGTTCGACCTCACTTCCCTTATGGGTTGCGGCTCAGGTGCGGCCCCGCTGCCCCTTGAGGTTCTCAAGCAGTTTGAGGAGCGGACCGGTGCGGTCATTTACGAAGGCTACGGTCTGACCGAGACCTCGCCCACCCTGACAAGCAACCCCACGAACCAGGAACAACGCAAAATAGGCTCGGTGGGATTACCTCTTCCCAGCACGGATATCAAGATTGTGGATCTGGAATCGGGGCTTCAAGAACTCCCCCAAGGTGAAGATGGCGAGATCGCCGTTTCCGGTCCTCAGGTCATGCTCGGATACTGGAACAAGCCGGAGGAGAACAGGGCCGTGTTTCGTGAGATCAATGGTAATCGCTTCTTTTTGACCGGCGACATCGGCCACATCGACGAAGAGGGCTTTCTGGTCATAACGGACCGGAAAAAGGATATGATTATTGTGGGGGGATTTAATGCCTATCCAAGGGAAATCGAAGAGGTCCTTTACACCCACCCCAAGGTCGCTTTGGCCGCGGTGATCGGTGTGCCCGACCCTCATAGGGGGGAGGCCGTCAAGGCGTTTGTCCAACTCAAACCGGGCACTGAAGCCACAGAAGAAGAGTTCATTGCGTTTTGCAAGACCAGAATGGCTGGTTACAAGCGACCGCGTGAAATCGAGTTCCGGGAGACTCTGCCCACATCCATGGTGGGGAAGGTTTTGCGCAGAGTTTTGCGCGAAAAGGAACTTGAGAAACGCAAAGGGACATGAATTGAATAGCAAACTGTCCATTGACAGGGTAGGGATCGTAGTTATATTCCTACCAAGATGCTGGGATTAAAAGAGGACTAACCCAGTACCTCCAAACAAGAAAAAGGAGGTGAATTGAAATGCAGGAACAAGCCATAAAGAAACAATCAACGGTAAACGGCGTGGACGTGGACCGACTGTTCGAAACGATCGATGTGATCAAAGAGAAACCAGAAATCGGCAAGTTCAAATTTCGCGCCAACAATAAGTGGGTCGACGGCGGGCATAATCGTACGACCATCAAGAACTTCTACGGTGCACAGAAAGACCACCTTCATGAGAACCCGTTTGAACTGGATGCGGACGAACCTCCAGTTCTTCTAGGCCAAGACAAAGGACCCAACCCCGTGGAATACGCCCTGAAAGCATTAGCGGCCTGTGTGACCACTTCTCTAGTCTACCACGCAGCGGCCGAAGGAATCGAAATAAGAGGCGTGGAATCCAGATTAGAGGGTGATCTGGATCTCCGTGGTTTTCTTGGAATATCGGAAGACGTTCCAGTCGGATATGAAAATATCCGCATGTACTTCAAAATTGATGCGGACGTCTCTGAGGAAGAAAAAGAGCACCTCATCCAGATGGGTCAAAAGTACTCACCCGTATTCAACACTATTTCAAGTGCAACGCCGGTCTCCGTTCAATTGGACAGATAACAAAAACAGAAAAAAACCTCACCCTCCGGCCAGGTCTGAAGTGCCCTGGCTGGAGGTTTTTTAATCCCGGGTAACCCTCCAACGATGACGATTCCTAACCCGTTTGAGGTGTCCCTGCGATAATCAGATTTCTATCCCTTTTGTGCCCTCGCAGATCTCTATGATTATGGCATCCCGATAAAATCCTTCCCCATCATACCCAGCAACGTTTCTAATTTTTATGGCCCCCACACCTGCAGCCCGAAGAGGGGGCTTTACTCAATGACAAAACGCAGGGGAGGCATGACCAGGGCAAAACGTGTTCTCCCGTTTTTGATTGATCCTGTTCCTTGAATCTGATAAGGGAAACACGAAATTTTGCGAGACGCAATCAATGATAACTTATAAAATCGCATTTGAGATTTTATCTCGCTTTTCCCCCCAACGAGAGGCGGGACTCAAAAAAGGATATTCCTATACAATCAAGTTACAGACACGGAGGATCTGGGGATGAATAAAATCGGAATCATCGGTGCAGGGAACATGGGAAGCGGGATCATTCAGAAGACGGCCCAAGAAGGCCTTACTGTCGTTATGGTGGATTTGAAACCTGAGTTCGTGGAAAAGGGATTCAGGAACATCCGCAAAACGCTGGAGGAGGCTGTGGAAAGGAAACTCCTTCGGCCGGAACAGATAGACCATATCCTGGGCCGCATCAAGGGGACCACGGACCTGGCGGACACCAGGGACTGCGATCTTATCATAGAGGCCGTCTTTGAAGACATGGATGTGAAGAAGGACCTCCTTGCCAGGCTTGATGAAATCTGTGAAGCCAAAGCGATCCTTGCCACCAACACCTCTTCTTTCTCCGTTGAAGAAATGGCCCAGGTCACCGGCAGAGCCGACCGATTTGTGGGGCTTCACTTCTTCTACCACCCGGCCAAAAACCGATTACTGGAGATCATCCCAGGATCCCACACCTCTCCCGAAACCCTTGCTGCCTGCAGGCAGTTTGCGCAGATGACGGGCAAAACAGACATTCTGGTGAAAGATGCCCCTGGGTTTGCCGTCAACCGTTTCTTCGTGCCCTGGCTCACCTGGTCCATTCGTATCTTAGAGGAGGGGTGGGCCAACATACCCACCATCGATCAGGCTGCCATGGACGCGTTTGGCGTCGGAATGGGGCCCTTCAAATTGATGAATGTAACCGGTATTCCCATTGCTTACCACTCCGCCCTCACCCTTTGCAATAAGCTAGGCCCCTTCTACGACCCGCCTGCCATGCTCAAGAGCCGGTTCGAGTCTGGCGAATTATGGCCGCTGGATGGCGAGGTGGACAAGGCAATCCTGGAGAAGGTCTCAGACAGGCTACTCGCCGTGATCTTCTATGTGGCCGTGTCGCTCCTGGAAGAAGGTGTTGCTGATATGACAGACGTTGACGTGGGTGCCAAGGTGGGACTTCGTTGGAGGAGGGGGCCCTTTGAACTCATGAATCGCTTGGGGCTTAAGAAAGTCTACAACCTGGTGGAGGATCTTCTAAAGGGCTGGCCTGATCTCAAGATCCCTGATCGGTTGCGCGATCAGGGGAATGAGGACAAGCCATGGGACCTCCGATACGTGAAATACAGCCGTGATGGGAATGTGGGTCGAGTGAGTCTTTCCCGGCCTGACGCCCTCAACGCCTTGAATCAGACCGTTGTGAGGCAGTTGGATGAGGCCTTTGCTCAGGCGGAATCGGATTCGCAGACCGAAGCCATCGTTTTAGAAGGCGCTGGAAAGGCCTTTGTGGCTGGGGCTGACATTGGATTTTTCATCAGGTGCATCACCCAAAACCGTCTGGCTGACAACCAGGCATTTACTGAGTATGGTCAGGATGTGCTGAACCGGATTGATGCAAGCAAAAAACTGGTCGTAGCCAAGATGGCAGGTCTCGCCCTCGGCGGCGGACTGGAACTGGCCCTTTC
This sequence comes from Deltaproteobacteria bacterium, assembly GCA_020342025.1. Next base: position 3,511,265 of record CP070840.1, on the reverse strand, counting down.
TGCTGATGTGATCGCAGCCACTCCCAAGGCCGTAATGGGTTTTCCTGAGACGGGAATAGGAATCTACCCGGGACTTGGTGGAACCCAGCGAACCAGCCGTATCATCGGAAAAGAGCTGGCCAAGTACCTCATCTTGACGGGTCGGCTAATTTCTGCAGAGGAGGCCCTTTCCATTGGGCTTGTGGACTATGTCTTTCCCCCTGGTGAAATCGATGGAAAGATACGAACACTGGTGACTGAGGGGAAACTGGTGCCTCGAAAAGGGAAAGACTTGAAAGACCTCCCCGATGAATGGCGGAAAATCAGCGCGCTTTTTTCCGACGAGAACATTGAGGGGTGGTTAGCCGGTAAATACCTGGAAAGCGACGATCCCATAGCGGCCAAGGCGGCCAAAATGATAGCCAGAAAGGCACCCATCGCGCTCCGGCTGGCCAACCAGATTGTTGATGATGGGTATGAACTTCCTCTAAAAGAGGCGGTCAAAGAAGAGCTCGCCCACTTAGAGGAAATCTTCTCAACCAACGATGCCCTCACGGGATTAAAGAGCGTGGGTAAGGGAAGGCCAACCTTTGAAGGGCGATAGAAATTCTTAAGAGGCCGACGATGCTGTTCTGAGATTCCAGGAAAGCAGGTGCGAGGATTCGTGAGATATTGTCCTTCGGATCATTTTAGGCACTTTAGCTCACTTTAGTCACTTCAGATCGGTTCAGAACACTTTAGGCATTTCGCAATTTGTTCCCGACTCACCATCCCCTCCCTCACCACTAGGGGAGGATCCATTGTCACATCCAGAACGGTGGAACCCTTTCCTCCAGCCGTCTCTCCCCCATCCAGTATGAGGTCCACTTTTTCACCCAGGTGTTGAAGAACCTCTCTTGCGCTGGAGCAGGGCGGCTGCCCAGAAACATTGGCGCTCGTCCCCGTAATGGGCGCACCCACGGCCTGGGCCAGTGCCGTGGCTATGGGATGGCCGGAGAGTCGGACACCGACTTTCCCCGTGCCTGACGTCAGTTCTCGGGGAAGGTTAGGTTTCGCCTCGAATATAAGGGTAAGCCCGCCGGGCCAGAACGCGTTCATCAGCGGACGGGCGATTTCGGGTATGTGGATCACATACTGGTCGAGAAGCTTCACGGATGGAATTAAGATCAGAATAGGCTGGTCGCCTCTCCTTTTTTTCACATGGAATAGGCGCTGTATAGCTTTGATATCTGTGGGATTGACGGCCAGACCATAAAAGGACTCCGTTGGAACCGCAACCATACCACCAGAGTTAATCACATCTGCAGCTTTAGTCACTGCCGATTGTAGATCTCTCTCAGAATCAATCTTGATAGATTTTGAGACCATCAGAACACAAATTCGAAATCCGAATACCCGCCTGCCATGCCTGAAACAGCGTGCCGATTTGAAAACAGCCCTAACCACCACTGCGTGAACCCCGTGCTCTGCCGCACAGGTAGGCATTGGCGGGCAGGTCGAAATCCTAAATGGTTCGGATCTCGAATTTCGGATTTTTGCCTATTTTTCGCGCAAAGGAAAACACGGGCTGCTATTGGGCTCAGCGAAAGCTATTTTAGCCCACTTTTTTCCCACTTCTTTGCTTTTTCGATCGCCTCTCGCGTTAACCCTTCACGATAGCTTTTTAGCCTCTCGGCAATGGAAGCATATTTCAGGGCCAATATCTGCGCCGCCAAAACCGCGGCATTCTTTGCCCCGCCTTTGCCCAAAGCGACCGTAGCCACGGGTATGCCTGGAGGCATTTGCACCGTGGACAAGAGGGCGTCCATCCCTTGAAGTGGTGAAGAATCTATGGGGATACCGATCACGGGTAGGGTTGTGTGGGCAGCGATAAATCCAGCCAAGTGGGCGGCCCAACCGGCCCCCGCTATAATGACCTCAAGACCACGCCCAGCAGCCGATTCAGCATACTCTCTTGTTCGCTCTGGTGTCCTGTGTGCAGAAATTACCCGCACCTCATGTGCAATCATGAGTTCGTTCAACACCACAGTGCAGCCTTCCATGACATCTGCATCCGATGTGCTGCCCATAACGACGCCGACTAGCGGACTCCTCTCTGACATATGTCTCTCCTTCTGCTAAATCCTTAACGCTTCGTAAGTCTTAGGCTGATTAAACCCAGGGCCAAAGAATCAGGGCACTAAGCCTTTTTGAGACAGATTTAAATCCCCATGGTTTGTGCCTTAGGCCTTGTGCTTTACGTCTTTATCCTTATCCCCTGGCCATTCCTATCAATGGATACACAACCATCCCCGAAAGCCAGGCAATATCCTCAGCGGATAACATCTTCAGGATGTTTCGATCAAAAAGGATATTTCCTTCAGGGGGGAATTCCTCATCCCCCTTCCAAATGATCAAGGCCACCGGCACCAAAGGAAGGACCTTAACCAGGACCGAAACGTCGCCTTGATCCGAGGGTTCTGCCCCGAAGGCTTCTCCGGCGAGCTTCAGAAGAAGTTCGGGGCGGTGTCCAAAGGCCTGGACCATTGGATTTTTTGCCCGCCTGTGGAAGGCATCCAGATAAAATTTTCCATCAGGCACCTCCTGAAAAGAGATCCATTCCCCGGTGATCGCCGCTCCGCTTGAGGAGCATGCGCCCCGAACATAATGGAGGAGCAGGATCTGTTGCTGAATGGGCAGTTTCTCGTCCGAGCCTTTATGGGCAAATTCCAGTTCAGGCCAGGAAAGCATGATCTCTCTGTTTAAGAAGTCCAAACAAAAAGCTGAATTTCCTTGTTTATCCCTCTCGATCACTGCACCAGAAAAACTTGCCAGAAGATCCGGGTTTTTGTCTGCCAGGTCCTTTCTCCCCAGTTCCAAGGCCTGCTCATAATCATCAATCCTTGGCATAATCTCTCCAGAAATGGGTCATTCGTCATTATTCGTCGGATTAGCGACTTGGGAATTATCGTTTAAGAAACAAAGAGAGCCGGTGTTCCCTCTTCCTCATATTCAAGGCTTTTGTTATAATGAATTTTTCTGGAAGAATTCAAGCGATAAAATTCCCCCGCAGTGTATTGTATTGAGTGCCCAAAGGGTCCTACCTTTGAAAAGTCGTGCATGACCGTCTTAGAGAACAGTGATCTGGAGACAAAAACAATGGCAAAGGAAGAGGATCTCTTTAACCCCGCCTTCAAAGATCTCAAACTAAAGATCAAGAGTTCTCAGAAGGCAAAAAGGAAAACTGAATCTGAGGCCCCCCCTATAGATGAGGCAAAACCAGACGCCGAACAATCTTTCCTGGAAGCCATGTCTGATGTAACCCCCCTGCCCAAGAAGAAGAGAAAGATAATTCCAGCCCCTCGAAGTGATATCAGGCCTGCCCACCCTGCACCAGACGATGAACAGGAAGCCCTGAACCACCTTTCTGACTTGGTTAAGGGATCTATTGAACTGGACATAACCTTAACCGATGAATACATGGAAGGGTCTGTGAGGGGGTTCAGTCGGAAGCTGATGAAGAAACTAAAAAAGGGAGAGTTTCCGGTCCAGGACTACATTGACCTCCATGGACTCACCAAGCAGGCGGCAGAGGCCAGAGTGAGGGATTTTCTCCTCCAAAGCCACAAACTCGGGCTCAGATGCGTACTCATCGTGCATGGCCGGGGATTAAATTCTCCGGATAGTTTCCCTGTTTTAAAGGAAAGATTACCCCTCTGGCTAGGCCGAGGGCCTGTGAAGAAGATCGTACTCGCCTTTGCCACCGCGAGACCCTATGATGGAGGCGGCGGCGCAGTCTATGTATTGCTGAGGAAACGCTAGCCCCCTATTCCTGTAGTTCCTCCCTGTGTTCCTGTTTTATTTTCTCTATGTTCTGCAATATGGTCTCCGCCTTGTTGATGAGGTACTCCACCCTCTTGTAATTGGGATCCCGGGTCCTTACCAGTTCCCACTCTTGAATGGCCTCCTTCAACTGCTGCTTTCCAAAGTACTGCATGCCTCTTTTGTAATGCACCTCTTTGTAAAGGTCTTCACTCTTTTTCACATAGGCAACACACTCTTGGCAATCGCTCTTGTATTTGAGAGAGGCCTCGAATTCACGCTTGGCTTGCAGGTAATCGCCCTGGTCAAAAAGGACCCTGGCGTTTTCAAAATGGGATCTGTGGGCATATTCCAGGGTGGTCTTATCACCTGGCTCCATATTCAGGGCCAAATTCAATGCAACAAGCGCGTCCTGGTACTGCCTCTTATGGTAAAGGTCGATGCCGTGATCGCGATAGATGGCAATCTGCTCTTCAGCCTCTTGCTCGTCTTGAGGCGCTTTCACACCCGTTGCCTCCTCTCTGACAGCTTCCCAATCCCAAAATCCTGAATATTCAACCCCCGTTTCTTCTGTCTTTACAGTTTCCCGGCCAACAAAGAATTCCACACCTTCAATCTCAGGAACCTTGATCTCCTGCCCCTCATGAACGCGGGTGGCGTCCGTGATATTGTTGTACTTAGCGATGATGGGGAACTTTTGATGGTCCCCATAGTAAATCCCCGCCACCTTTGATAGACTTTCCCCGGGTCTAATCGTGTGCACGATGAATCTTTTAATTTTGATTCTTTTCCTGGAAGTGAGCATATTGACCACCTCCGGGTAATCGGGCCGTAGCCTCAACGCGATCAAGAATTCCTGCCTGGCACGGCCGTATTTCCCTTCTTCGTTGAGCTTAAGGCCTGCCTGATAGTGCTGTTTTGCTTCCTTGTTTATTTGACGTTTCATCCGGCTATGGCTCTCCATGGCCTCCTGACTCGAAGGGTTCACCGTCATGGCGAGTTTATACTGTTTGCGGGCAGCAACCATGTCTCTCTTTTGTTCAAACTCCCTTCCCTTCCTGAGAGAATTTCTGAAAAACCGCTCTTTTGGAGGTTCAAAAATTCCCATGGAATACTTCTCTCCGAGGGATGTACAACCCGTAAAGGATGTTATCAAGACGACAATATAGATGAAATATTGGCCCTTCCTCATTATGTTTTCACTTCAGCGGGAAATCGTAAAAGGTTTTAAGCCTCCTGGCAAAGGTCTCCATCTCCCTTTTCAAGATCTGATCCCTTTTTAATCTGAGGGGATCTGAAAAGAAGGGATTGCCTCCTCTTCTTACAGAAAAACCGAGCTTGTAACCCACCTGTTGGGAAATTGCCAATACCGTTTCATTGTAACGGCCGTACGGAAATGCCAGATAGAGGGTATCCTGCCTCAGGTTTTTATCAAGCAAGCGCTTGGAACCAAGGAGCTCGCTTTTCACTCTTGCTGCATATGTGTGATCACTCTCCCCTTCCCTTTGCTTTGTGAGGTCAGAATGGGATTTGGTGTGCGAGCCCATTTCAAAGCCAGTCGCCTTCATCTCCCTGAGTTGTTCCCACGTGATGGCACCCTCGGAAACGCCCACAAAATCGGTATATATGAAGAGTGTCGCCGTGTAGCCATACTTTCGTAATATGGGATAGGCGATCTCATAGGCAGACTTGTTCCCATCGTCAATGGCGATAACCACGGATTTCTTGGGTATGGCATGCCGATATTGCACAAAATTGAGAAGCTCGCTCAGGGTTATCACCCTATAACCCTTCTTTTTCAGATATCTCATTTGCCGATCAAAAACAGCTGTGGGCATGCAATAGGGGGATGTGCAATCTTTCCCAAAATGATGGTACGTGAGAACGGGAACGGCTTGATACCCCCTCGCTGTGAGTCCGCCTTTATTCTCTTCTTTCAGGGGAATGACAACTGCCTTGCCCTTTCTGAAGGAGACACCTTCATTGGCGTCTTCAATGATCCAAGATTTCCTTGCATCCCCTAGAAAGCTCTTTGCAAGGGTTTCAGGCGTCTCCCCGCCCTCCGTCACATAAACGATATAGTCGTCTGACCGAAATACCTCTCCTCTTGGAGGTTTTTCGGAATCCGCAGGCGAAGTGGTGCCGGGGGTGGGCCATGCCGTAGCGCATGCGGAAAGGACAAACAACAATCCTCCGATCAATAAAAAAAGGATCCCTCGGAATCCTTCTTGGTATTCTTTATTCTTAGATAGGCCCAAATTGATCCTCTTCCAGACTCAACACCTTAAAAGTCTTTATGCCCCCTCTTCTTCCCTTGACAGAGACCTGCCCTTTCTCCTCTACCCTTACCCTATTTGTCGCTATGGACTCGTAGGTCTGTTTGCTAATCAAGATTTCTCCGCCTTTCGCCATGGATGTCAGCCTCGAAGCCACATTGACATTGTCCCCGATGACCGTGTATTCCATCCTCTTTTCTGGGCCCAGACTCCCTCCCACCATCTCGCCAGAATTTATCCCGATGCCCACTTGAAAAGAAATCCCCTCTCGATTTTTTTCCCAATTCAGCCTGGCGATCTCCTCTTGTATGTCCAAAGCAGCTCTGACTGCGGCTTCAGCATGCTGCGGGTTGGGGACTGGGGCTCCGAAGACGACCATCGCCTCATCTCCCACGAATTTGTTCGAGTGTCCACCATGCCGAAGGATCGTATAGGTAACCCGGGTAAAATACTCGTTCAGAAGTTCCGTTACCTTTTCCGGTTCAATATCCTCAGAGAGGCTCGCAAACCCTCGAATATCCACAAAGAGGATTGTGGCATCCACCTTGGAGGCCTTGATTCGTGGATTGTCCGGGTCTTTAACGATCATCTCCACCACTTCTGGAGTCACATACCGGCCAAAGATATCTTTGATCTTCTCCTTGAGCTCCAAATCCTCGGCCATCCTGTTAAAGGAATAGGCGAGATCTCCAAATTCATCGTTGCGATCAATCCTTACCCTGTACTTGAAATCGCCCATACCTAATGCCCGGGTTGTCTCCCCCAATCTTCTGATGGGGCTGGAAAAATACATGCTCAGCCCGAGACTAAAAAGAATCCCGAGCAGCGTAATGATGGTTGTGAGAACGAGAATGAAAATCTTCGCATCATGAATACTCTGTAGGACCTTATGCTGGGAGATGCCGATGTGCACTTCGCCGATCCCGAGTTTCTGGTAGGTAATAGGGGACTCGAAAAACAGGAGCTCCTCTCCCTCATGCGTGATGGTGCTTATGCTTATGTCGTTCCCCTTTTGGATGAAGCGCGTATTTTTTGGCCGTGAATAGGCCTTATTTACTTCATCGATACGGCTATGGGCCTTGATAATATTTTTTTTGTCTACAATCAGTGCATAGACAACCTGCTCATTTTCTGCGATGTCATTGACCAACTGAAATAGGGCCAGGTCCTCATCTCCCAAGAGTTTGTCAGGGGCATTTTTCGTGGCGATTCGGACCATACTCTTACCTAAGTCTATCAACTGACTCGTAAACTGCTCCTTTTGCTTTTTCAGCATTGAGAAACTAATGGCGGAAATAACAAAGAGGATGAGCAGTGTGGACAGAGTCGCAAGCTTGATGAAGATGGGGATTCTGGGTTTGGTCCTTCGGCGCTCGCCGCTTCTTCGGTCCCCGCCGCTTCTTCTTTCCTTACCGCTTCGGCGATCGGGGAAATCTATGGGCATCTGCTTTTTTCGTCGATCCTCCCCACTTCGCCGTTCCGCGCCGCTTCGACGGTCTTCGCCGCTCCGTCTTTCAGGATAACTTTCCGCAGAGGCTGAGTCCATTCTGCGGTCTTCGCCGCTACGTCGCTCCTCACCACTGCGCCGCTCACCGCCACTTCGCCTGTCCGGATAGCCGTTCTGGGCCCTAGGCGAAGACTGTCCCGCCAGATCTGCTAATGGTTTTTGAGTAGAACCTTTGTCATTACGTCGATCTGCAGACATCCCCTCTTGGCCCCTTAAGAAGGTATCCAAACCAACTATAAATTTTAGAATGATTAATATTTATTGACTTAGGAGGACTTAAGTAAGTTTATCTCTATATATTTTAATTTATTGAAAGTAAATTGTCAATTGGGGGCTCTGAGCATGTCTTGGGGCCTAATCGAGTCGTTTTCCAAACCGGCCTACGGCACCGGCAAAAACGAGCAAACCAAGGATCATCAGTTGCAAGAATTGGGGCCACAACACCTCCAAACCCACCCCCTTCAGAAAGACTCCCCTAATGATCACCAAGAAATATCTGAGAGGGTTCAAGTAGCTCAACCATTGAACCACCAGGGGCATATTGGCGATGGGAAAGACAAAACCACTGAGCATGAAAAAAGGAAGGATAAAGAAAAAGGTGGTCATCATGGCCTGTTGCTGAGTGGCCGAGATGGTGGATATGAAAAGCCCGATGCCCAGGGTGCTCAGCAGAAAAAAACAGGTACCCACAAACAGAAGGGCCACGTTTCCGTTTAGGGGAATGGAAAACCAGAATATGGCGAAGGACGTCACCATGACCATCTGGGCCACCGCGATTATGCTATAGGGGATGGTTTTACCTATGATGAGTTCTACAGGTCTGATGGGGGTGACGATTAACTGCTCAATGTTCCCCGCCTCCTTTTCCCTAATAATGGCCATAGAGGTGAAGAGAAGGGAGATGATCATGACCAAAACACCTACGATACCGGGCACATAGAAATTTCTACTGTCAAGATTGGGATTATACCACGTCCTTACCCGTGCATCGATTCTACCGTATTCGAGCCTTTCGTGATAAAGCTCCCTGATCAGTTCCTCGTTGAGCCGATCCAAGACCATGGAAGTATAGGCAATTCTGATGGAGGCCATATTACTCATACTACCATCGGCCAGGATCTGTATGGGAGACGTATCCCTCTTCCTAATACGCTCACTGAAATCGGGGCCTATCTTCACTGCCAAGTCCACCTTTCGGTTTAAGAGCATCTTTTCCAGGTCTTTGGCGTTATGGAGGTAGTGGGTGACGCGGAACGTCCTGTTGGCATTGAACGCGTCAATAAGCATACGGCTCTCTTTTGTGCGCGACTGATCAAAGATGGCGGTCCGGATATCCCGTACATCTGTGGTCACCACATAGCCGAAGATGAGCAATTGCACCAATGGGGCCACAACCAGCAGCGGTCTATTCTTCTTGTCTCTCAGGAGCTGTATAAATTCCTTGCGGATCAGTTCTCGAACTCGGAGCCAACTCATCTCACAACCCCTCTCTTTTTAGTAAGGCAAAATTCATGGCTGCCAAAAGGAAAAACATGAATCCCAAAACAAGATAGCTTGGCCATAGATGAGATAGGCCCAGATTTCTCAGATACAGACCATTTAGGATATCTATGAAATAGGTTGCAGGCACCGCGTAGGTGACAAACTGTAAAAGTCTGGGCATGTTTTCCACAGGAAAAACAAAATCGGAAAGGAGCAGGGAAGGCATGTAGGTAATCAATATGGCCATCTGATTGGCCACCAGTTGCGATTTTGTAGCTACGGATATGAAAAGCCCCAGACTGAGAGCCACGGCCAGATAGATGCTGGAGGCCAGGATCATCAGCCAGAAGCTCGACTTCATGACAACACCAAATAGGACCTGCCCCATTAAAATAGCCACCAGCACGTCGGTCAGCCCGATGAAGAAGTAAGGGATAGCCTTCCCCACTAAGAATTCAGCGGCCCTTACGGGAAGAGAACGTATCGTCTCCATCGTCCCATTTTCATACTCGCGGGCGATGACCAGGGATGTGAGCAGGGCGCCCACGATCATGATGATAATGGCAATGATTCCGGGAACAATGAAATTACTGCTTTCCAGATCCTCATTAAACCAGACCCTTATACGTCCCTCAATGGGCAGTTTTATCTCCTTCATCCCTTTCCGGTTGAGGAAATCAAGGAGGCGATGACGGTTGTAATCTTCAACAAAGGCTATAATAAAGCCCCTGGACTGACTGGCAAAATTTGGGTCACTACCATCCAACAAGACTTGCAGCTGGCCCTCACGGTCTGCTTTTATATCCCCTGTCCAGCCTGGCGGGATAATCACCGCCATGGTGGCCCATCCGTGGTCCAGGAATTTTGTGGCGGCGAGGGTATCCGGAAGGTGGCGAATGACATCAAAATAGAAAGAGGCATTCAATTTCCTGCTCAAATGCCTGCTCAGCTCTGTCTTATCATGATCTACAACCACAGTCCTGATATGGTCCACGTCCAGGCTCAGGGCATAACCGAACATCAAAATGAGCAGCAGGGGGATAAAAAAGGCCAGGTACAGGCTCCTGAAGTCCCGGATCAGGTGGTAAAATTCCTTGCGGGCAATGGCTTTGATACGTATGAATCTCAATGATTTCCCCTGGACATCAATTGGATGAACACCTCATTCAGATCTGCGTCAGGACGCTCAGGAAATACCTCTCGTGTAATCTCTGATGGACTGCCAGAGGCCACGATCTTTCCTTCGTTGATCATAATGATCCGCTGGCAGTTGCGGGCCTCGTCCATATAGTGCGTGGTCACAAAGACCGTCACGCCCTGCTGGGCCAAAAGACCGATAAACTCCCAAAAGTGCCGGCGCGTAATGGGGTCCACCCCCGAGGTGGGCTCATCCAGAAACAGGATTTTGGGTCGATGAAGCAGAGCGCAGCCCAGAGCCAAGCGCTGGCGCCAACCCGGGGGTAATTCCCTGGTGAGCCGATCTCTCACGTCCTGAAGTCGCCCCATCTCAAGGACCCACTCCATTCTCTCCTCCCATTGGTCGGATGGCACGTTGTAGATGCCCAGGTAAAAGCGTATATTTTCAAAGGGTGTCATGTCCTCATAAAGAGAGAATTTTTGAGACATATACCCTATAGACTGCTTGATTCTTTCCGCCTCTTTGAAAATGTCATATCCGGCCACATGACCCCTCCCCGAGGTGGGGGTGATGATGCCGCATAGCATACGGATGGTGGTGGATTTGCCCGCGCCGTTTGGCCCTAAAAAGCCAAAGATCTCCCCCGGCTCTACAGAAAAAGAGATCCTGTCAACGGCCACAAAACGACCGAATCGCTTTTCCAGGTCTTTCACTTGAACGGCTTTAGAGTCTGAAACGATCATGGAGAAGTCCCTTATCTACGGCTGTAATGCGATGGATCAAGGCCTCTTCCAGGTCAGAGAAGTGGGATTGGATCTCCGTTGGGCTTCCCATATCAAGGATCTCAGAGCCATGCATAAGGGCTAAATGGTCGCATTTCTCTCCCTCATCCAGATAGGCCGTTGAGATCAGGATGGTCATGCCCTGCCGCCGCATATCCAGAAGGATGCCCCAGAATTCCTGCCTAGATACGGGATCCACACCGTTTGTCGGCTCATCCAGGATGAGCACCTTGGGTTGGTGGACCAAGACACAGGCCAACCCCAGCTTCTGCTTCATACCGCCGGAGAGATCACCCGCGGCTCTGTCAATAAAAGGAAGAAGATTGGAAAACCCGAGATAACGCTCTCTGCGCTCTTTTCTTTCAGCCCCAAAAATGCCAAAAATGTCCATGAAAAACGCCATGTTTTCACCCACAGTGAGATCCTGATAAAGACCGAAACGCTGCGGCATATAACCTATAAGAGGTTTGACCCTGGTTTTTTGAGAGACCACGTCTATGCCGTCAACGAGAATTCTTCCTGCCGATGGTCTTATCATGGTTGCCACCATACGGAGCAGGGTGGACTTTCCTGCACCGTCCGAGCCCACAAATCCGAATATGCGACCCCTTGCCACGTGAAGACTCACATCACGGACAGCCTCAATCGTCCCAAAACGCCTAGAGACATTCTCAACTTGGACGAGCATTTTTTCTGTGGGTGGGGAATTGACTGGCCTAGACATGGGCTTAACGGAGCCAGGCGTCCGCTGGCATTCCTGATTTCAGTTCTAGATGCGGGTTGGGAATGGAAACCTTGACCAGATAGACAAGCTTGACTCTCTCTTTGCGGGTCTGGATGATCTTGGGTGTGAATTCGCCTTCAGGAGAGATGAATGCAACCTTTCCCCTATAGGCCTTATTGGGAAAGGTGTCTACCCTCACCTCCACGTCTTGACCGGGCTTCACCTTTCCGATTTCCGTCTCATGGACAAATATTTTCAGGTCCACACGAGAGAGATCTGAGAGAGACAGAATCTCGCGTCCAGGGACGACCACTTCACCCGGTTCCACGTTCCGACTTGTTATGATCCCTTTAAAAGGGGCCATCAATTGTGTGTATCTCAACTGCGTCTCAGCCAGTTGAACCGCAGCCCTGGCCGCCTGGACCTGGGCCCTGGCCACTTCCACGTCTCCCTTGGCCGCATCGATCTTTTTGAGATTGCTCCTGGCCTGATTCAGGATAGCTTCTCCCTCGGCCAGTCTGGCCCTTGCGGTCTGAATGGTCTCCTTTCGAAAGCCCTCCTTTATAAGGTCGTACTTTTCCTTGGCGCGTTCATATTCTTTGGTGGTGGTCTCGTACCTCAGCGCAGCCGCATCCCGTACGGCTTCCGAAATAATGTTTTCACGAAAGAGTCTGTCATGTCTCTTTTTATCTCTTTGCGCATCCTCCATCGTCACCTTGGCGGAGAGATAGGCGAGTCGCGCCTGCTCGATATCCTGTGAACGACTGCCCGCCTCCAGCTCATGCAATCCTGCCCTGAGGGCCTCAACACTCGCTTCAGCCCTTGCAACTTCGGCTGGCAGGGTCCGCTGCGTGATCTCCAAAACCAGCTCAAGTCGCTCCAAGTTCTTGATTGATGCCTCCAAGTTTGCCTTCGCCTGCTCACAGCGGGCTTCAAACTCCGACCTCTCCAATTCAGCCAAGAGTTGATCCTTTTCAGCCGCCTCGCCCTCGTCCACAAAGACATGAACAACGCGACCGCTCACCTGAAAGGCGAGCTCAGACGTGGTCGCCTCGATGGTGCCCGAGTAGTAGAGTTCCCTGAGTTGGACACTTCTCTGTCCAAAAAAGACAAGTAGCCCCACCCCCAAAAGGAGGGCGGCAAAAATGACGATTATGACGCGTTTCTTCACTTTAATCTCCGTTTCTTACTTCTTGACAGCTCGCAATAAGACGTTTTCGATTTCCTCTGCTACACCGCCAGAAATGAGACTATCCAATTTCTCGAGGATCTCGGGAGCGTGGCTCAGTTTGGACCTGATCGCATCCAAGTTTTTGTAGAAAATGGCGGGCCCTATGACCATTGCGTGCAGGGTGAATGGGCTTACATCTATGAAGAGGCCTTTTTTGGAGCCTTCTTCAAGAATTTCTTTAAGCATCCGAAAGATACGCGCAAAGTCCGCCGTCACAACCTCCGGAAAATTCCGGCCACCCAGAGCAAACTCCCGCATCATGATCGGTGGCACGTAGGGGTGCTGGTCTATCGTGAGAGCGAGGTTGCGAATGTATGTTTTCAGTTTCTGTTCTGGGCTCTGGGACGCTTTTATGTTGTTGGAGATGCGTATGGCGGTGTCGGCAAACACATCATGAAGCACGCGGGCATAAAGGGCTTCCTTGTCGCCGATATGGTAATAGATGGTGGCCTTATTGACCCCCGCACGTCTGGCGATCTCATCGACCCGTGCGCCTGCAAATCCAAGTTCCGCGAAAACTTCGGTAGCGGCATCCAGAATTCGCCGGATCGACGCGCCTCTCTTTTCTTTCACGGTCTTGTTTCCCATCTTTTGCTCCTATGAAGGTACGATAACTTCAAACCAGAAAGTTTAACCAACCAGTTAGTTTAACTTTCAGGTTAATATATTAGGTCTCATGGATTTGTCAAGCCCTTTAGGAAAGTATGGACAATATGGTCAGTCCCCTGGTATTGAAGCGAAGAGGAAGGACGCGGGGGGATTTGTTGAACTGATGGCGGAAAAAGTGTTGTTTTCGTGGAGTGGAGGCAAAGATAGTGCACTTGCCCTTTATGAGATCAGGAAGGGTCAAGATTTTGAGATCATCTCTTTGATAACGACCATAACCGAGGACTATGACAGGATAAGTATGCACGGCGTGCGAAGGGTGCTACTGGAAAATCAGGCCGAATCGGTAGGCATCCCCCTTTACAACATATTCATTTCAAAGAACTCGTCTGATGAAGAGTATGGCCACAAAATGCGAGAGATGCTCACCCACTTTTCCAGGTTGGGTGTAACGGCTGTGGTCTTTGGAGACATTTTTTTGGAAGATCTCAGAAGATTTCGTGAAGATCAATTATCAAAAGTGGGCATGAAGGGCCTCTTCCCCTTATGGAAAAAGGACACCACTGAGCTCGCCCACCAATTCATAAACTTAGGTTTCAGGGCCATAGTGACATCCACGGACTCGAAGATGCTCGACGGGAACTTTGTCGGGAGGGAAATGGATGAAAAATTTCTGACCCAGATTCCTCCCACCGTTGATCCGTGCGGTGAGAATGGAGAATTTCATTCATTCGTCTTTTCCGGGCCCATCTTTAAAAAGAGAATTCGATTTCGCGTGGGTGAAGTGGTGTTCAGAGAAAATCGGTTTTACTATTGTGACTTGGAGCCCGTTCTCCCGACCAAGTCATCTGGTGCTCCAAGTGTGTGTTGACTCCGAACTGCGGAAGGCATATGCTTAAACCCTAATGATTTTATGCCATAATTAGGGCTCCTAGACTATGAACCTGGGAATTATAGGACTCCCCCAGTCGGGAAAATCCACCATCTTCGCCGCCCTGACAGGGGCAAGGGGTGAGGACGGAACCCTGAAGACATCTCGCAAGGACCAGAGGATTGGCGTGGTCAGGGTGGCGGATGAGAGGGTGGATTTTCTAAGTAATCTCCTCAAGCCCCAAAAGACCACCTATGCGCGCGTGGAATATCTCCTTCCATCCGAGATCGCCACGGGTGCCGCCGTCAAGTCGGAGAACGTGATCTGGAACCAGGTTCGGGCCTGCGATGCCTTGATCCACGTGGTCCGGAATTTTCAACCTGTGGGAGGCATACCCCCCACTCCAGAAGAGGACTTCTGGCGTCTTGAAGAGGAGATGATCCTCTATGACCTCATGGTCGCGGAGAAGAGGATTGAACGTGTTGAGCTGGATAGCAAACGGGGGAAGAAGCCAGACAAGGAGGAGTTTTCGCTGCTCAAGTCTTGCCTGGAAGTCCTGGAGAACAGCCAACCGCTTCGCATAAAGCTTGAATTGGCCTCTGCACCTGCGTTGAGGGGTTTCACTTTTCTTTCAGCCAAGCCTCAGCTTATTATCATCAATAACGAGGATGAGGACGAAGCGATGCCCCCATGGAAAACCGAGCCTGAAGGGCTGGAAATGCTCCTGGTCAGAGGAAGGCTTGAGATGGAGATTGCCGCCATGTCTCCCGAAGAGGCCGAGGAATTCCTGGTTGCGTATCATATTGAGAGATCTGCCCTTGACAGGGTCATTATGAGTTCATACAGCCTGATGAATCTCATCTCCTTTTTCACGGTGGTTCATGATGAGGTGAGGGCATGGACCATAACCAGCGGGACCTCGGCCCTTAACGCCGCGGGAACCGTGCACTCTGACATGGAAAAGGGTTTTATTCGCGCCGAAGTCCTTTCCTTCGAACATCTAAAGGAGCATGGATCCTTTCAGGAGGCCAAGAAGGTGGGAGATGTTCATCTTGAAGGGAAAGAATATATAGTTCAAGACGGAGATGTTATTAATTTCAGGTTTAATATCTAAATAAAGAAATTTCTGCAAAGGATTCTAAACCGCAGACCCATGCGGACCAATAGCTGGCCGACCTGGCCAGCTATTGGTGTCCGTGCCCTTCGGGCAGATTTGAAGTGTCGTTACTTTTTTGGGGAAAGAGATGTCCTTTTCCGCCGAAGGCGGTTGACTGAATCATTACATCGAGGAGCAAACTATGGACAAGATAAAGGTGGGAATTATTGGCGCAGGGGGTTACGGGGGCTGTGGAGCCATTGAACTTCTGCTCAGTCATCCACAGGCAGAAATTGCTGCGCTCATTGACAAACAGGATGTAGAGAAACCGATCAGCGCCCTTTATCCCCATCTAAAGGGCTTCTGCGATCTTCCCCTTCTGGATCCTAATGATCCTAACCGGCCGGATGATTTCCACGTGGTCTTTTTCGCCACCCCCGATGGTGTGGGGCAGAAGGAAGCCCCTTCATGGTTAGACAAAGGCGTTAAGGTCATAGATTACAGCGGAGATTTTCGTTTCAATGATTTGCAGACATACAAGGGCTATGCGGCCAGAATAGAAAAGCAGGGAGAACATGCCTCTCCTGACCTGCTGCCTCACTCGGTCTATGGCCTTGCGGAGCTGCACAGGGAAGCGATTGCCAAATCAAACCTCGTGGGCAATCCGGGATGTTTTGCTGTAAGCTGTATCCTGGCTTTGGCTCCGGCCCTGAAAGAGAAGCTCATTGAGACCGCGTCCATCATCTGTGACGCAAAGACCGGGGTCTCGGGTGCTGGAAAGACCCCCTCTCCCACCTTCCACTACCCCGCCCGTTACGAGGCCATGAATGCATACAAAATTTCCGGGCACCAACATGTCTACGAGATCGAGCGGGAATTGGGCCTTATTACGGGAAAAGAGATAAAAGTCACGTTCACCCCTCATGTGGTCCCCCTAACCAGGGGCATCCTTACCACCGTCTACGCTCAGATGAAGGCTGGGCTGGACGTTAAGACCGTTCAAGATACCTACGAATCCTTTTACCGGGGTGAGACTTTTGTCAGGATCTTTGGACCTGCCACACCCCAAAGCAGTACCGATGTGCGAGGCAGCAACTTCTGCAACCTGTCATTGAACGTGGACGAGCGGACAGGGAAACTCATAGTGGTAAGTCTCATCGATAACTTGGTAAAGGGGCAGGCAGGGAGTGCCGTTCAAAATATGAACATTATGTTTGGGTTGGAAGAGACGGCGGGTCTTTTGCGTCCGGGCCAGTATCCCTAAGAGAATAATTTCGAAATTCTAAATTCGAAATCCGAAACAAATTCAAAATTCAAATTCTCAAATGCTCAAAACCTCCACTCTCTTTGAAAAACCAAACTTAGGTGTTTGGGTCATTTAGATTTGGAAAATTTGAACATTGTTTCGAGTTTCGATATTGGGATTTCGGGTTTTAATCCGTTCGGGGGCGAAGGAAAGGGAAAAAGACGACAGAACTTGGCGAGTAATTGTATCGGCGAATTGCTTACTTTATGCAGACCTTTCTGACCTGAATGAGATCCGTTTCGCCAAGCAAGACCTTTCTGATCCCATCCTGCATGAGGGTAGCCATTCCATCCTTGATGGCTTGCTTTCTCAAATCCTCCATTTTGGCCCTGCTCTGTATCAAATTCTTCATGTCATCGGTTCCCACAAGGAGCTCATGAATACCCGTTCGGCCCCTGTATCCGGTGTTTCCGCAATTGGGGCATCCGTTGGGCTTGTTAAGGAACAAGTCACTGTTGTAAGAGATTCCAAGGGCATCGAAATCTCCTTCATAGGCCCGGGCGATGGTATCGAATTCCTCTTGGCCCGGGTGATATTGTTCCTTGCAGTCCTTGCAGAGGGTCCTTACCAATCTTTGGGCCAGGACACCCAGTATGGCATCGGCAAAATTGAAGGGATCCATGCCCATGTCCAGGAGTCGGGTTACGGTCTCGGGGGCGCTATTGGTATGAAGTGTGCTGAAGACCAGGTGGCCCGTCAGAGAGGCCTCGATACCCGTGGACACAGTCTCGTGGTCCCGCATCTCACCCACCATGATCACATCAGGATCTGCCCTCAAGAACGCCCTCATGGCCGTGGCAAAATCAAATCCGATTTTTGGATGGACCTGGACCTGGCGCAGGCCTTCTTGACTAATCTCCACAGGATCCTCAGCCGTCCATATTTTTGTCTCAGGCTTGTTGATATAGCGTAGCGCAGCGTGAAGTGTGGTGGTCTTACCGCTTCCTGTAGGTCCCACCACAAGGACAATCCCGTAGGGCTTCGATATCATGTCGACGAAGGAACCATAGGTGCTGTCACTCATCCCCATTTTGTCCAGGGGAATGGGCTCTCCACTAGCCAGAAGTCGTAAGACCACATCCTCGTTTCCCCCGGCCGTGGGAATGGAGGCAACGCGCAGTTCGATGTCAAGGGGAGCGTATTTCTTGAACTTGATCTTCCCATCTTGGGGAAAGCGCCTTTCAGCGATATCCAGCTCGGACATGATCTTGAGTCGCGAGACGATGGCTCGTTTGTAGGTGTAGGGGATGGTCTGGTAGACCTGACAGGCGCCGTCCACCCTGAACCTGATCACCGCATTGGACTTACCCGCTCGTGGCTCAATGTGGATGTCCGAGGCGCCCCGGTTGTAAGCGTCCATAACCATCTTGTTGACAAGCTGGACAATGGCCGAATCCTCTTCGCTTACCCCCACCAACTCCTCATCTTCATCCACTTCTGAGACGTCTAGCTTTCCGAGAATATCTTCGATGCTCCCTGAGTCCTTTGTCCTCACGCCAAAGAAGAGATCGATCATCCGGAAGATATCCTCTTTCAGGGCAACGCAATATTCGTACTGCTTGGCTGGAATCAACCGGCTAATGACATCCCTTGCAGGAAGGTAATCGGGGTTCTCCATCGCCACGACCAGTTTGTTGCCCGATTGTGACAAGGGGACAAAGACGTTCTTCTTGAGGAAGTTCATCTTCAGCCCTTTCAGGAGCTGACCCGGAATCACCATCCTTTCGTCGTACGGGACGAACTGGGTCTTGTAGTATTCGGAGAGGGACTTCCCCACATCCTCCTTGGACACATTAAAATCGCCCATGAGCACCGATTCCACCTGTTTTTTGGTCTTCCTTGCGGTGATCATGGCCCGTTCCAGGTCTTTATGGGTAATGATGTGGCTGGAGATGAGGTGATCAAATTTGGTGGGTTTTGATTTTTTGGCCAGTTTCTGGTTATTGAAAAAGGCGACACCCAGGACCCTGGCGATTTCAAGAACTGAAGACTGGTCTTCAAGGGTAAAATTATTCCCCTTTTTCTTGTTGATAAGCTGAATAACACCCAGGAGATACCTATTGAAAGTGATGGGTGCCACGAGGACCTGTTTCGTCTTGTAGCCCGACTTCTTGTCCCAGCTGCGGTCAAAATTTAGATCCGGATTTATTCGCTTGAGTTCCTCCTCATCATAGGCGTTGGCAATGTTGATCACCTTTCCAAATGAGGCGCAGTAGCCCGTAATGCTATCACTATTGATGGGGACCCGAATCTCATTGACTTCACCGCCGGTCTTAAACCGGGAGACAACCTGCCTGCTGGCCCCATCCACCACATACACGGTTATCCGATCGGCATCGAAAATGGCAAGGATCTCATCTTGAAGGTTGATGAGGATATCATCGGTATCTTTGGCAGAATGGATCTTGTTGGTGATGGTATTGAGTCGTTTTTTAAATTGGAGCTTTTATTAAAGATATTTTTAACACCGGGCCGGGTGTTTTGCAATGGCAGCCATAGTTAAGTTACTCAAAAATACTCTCTTATACTAAATAATATATATTTT
>CP070840.1:3489216-3491821 GCA_020342025.1 Deltaproteobacteria bacterium | reverse complement strand
CGAGTTGGATCCAAATTATGGCCAGGCATATGCCGCTCTAGCCTTGACCTACTGGGAAAGCTCTCATAATTTCTGGACCTTTAAACTGGGGGTATCGTGGAAGGAGGCTCGGGACCGGGCGGAAAGACTTCTGCAAACGGCTATGGAAAACCCGTCGCCCTTAGCCCACCAAGCCTCTTCTAAAATGCTTATTGATTGGCATTTACATGAAGAGGCCATCTTTGAAGCGGAGCGCGCCCTAGGCCTGGATCCCAATGATGCTAATAGCTACCTTGCGATGGCTTACGCATTGGTTTACGCCGGCAGGCCGAAGGAGGCCGTTGATTTTGTCAAAAGCGCGATGCGGCTTGATCCCCATTACCCAGCTTATCATTTGTATGTTTTTGGGCTGGCCCACTTTGTTATGGAAGAATTTGACGAGGCTGTGCCTTTGTTTGAAAGGGCCCTCAAACTCAACCCTAGAAACTATGTTCCGCTAATTCCTCTCGCTGCCGCATACGCTCACCTGGGCCGCGAGCAAGAGGCTGCGGCTACGATCGAGGCACTTCAAAAAGCGCTCCCTACTATTGCCACGCTATCACTTGTAAGGAGAAGCCCCCTGTGGAGCTACAAGAACCCTGCAGATCAGGATCGTCTATTGGAGGGTTTACGCAAGGCGGGGATGCCGGAGACGCCCTATGATGCCCTGCGCAAGGCGGGGTAGAAGGGACTATACGACCCCCCTTTCTTTCCATATGGCGAAAATGCGCTTACACTCAGCCTCTGCTTCCTTGACGGCATCCTCAGGGGTAGCCTCATCCCTGGCAGCCTTTCTAAACATCTTTATGATAACATACGTGCCGAAGATCTCATCGATGGCCGCGTTCGCGTAACCGGGGTAGCCCACGTTGGTCGTCCACTCCTGGACATCCCCCAGGACCTTGTACTTATCCGGAGGGTCAGCCTTTGGGTCGTTTGCGATGATTGTTTTCAGATCAGAGACGGTACCCGGAAAGCATGGGAAGTTGTAAAACTCGCTCGCAAGAAACGCCTTTCTGAATGTGCCGATATAATCAACAAGAAATTGTTTGGCTCCCTCGATGTTCTCGGCGAACTTCCAGATGACGTAAACGTTCATGAGGTGCGCCAGCCCCATACGTCTCACCGGACCTGCTGGTGATTTGGCCAGCCAGATCTTCTTTGACATCTCCGGGTCCTCCTTCTCGGCGGCTCGGGTAATGGAGATAGCGTTCAAGGCCAAGGAGCCCTTGCCCTGCAGCATAAAGGTATTGTTAGAGGCGGGATGCCAGTTGAACACCTCTGGTGTCATGGCTTCCTTGAAAAGGGCGCGAACGAATTTGACGGCTTCTAAGGTCTGCTTTGAGTTTATGACCACGTTCCCCTCTTCATCCTGAACCGACGCCCCATGGGAGTACATGATAGCCCGCAAGGCCATACTAGAGTCATCTTCTGGAGAGAGACCGATGCCCACCGGATTGCCGTATTTTTTCTTGATCTTGGCACCGCCGATGCGCACATCCTCCCAGGTATCGGGGTACATACCCACGCCATCCCAGAGATCCTGGCGGTAATTGATAGGATCCGGAGCAAAGCTGTCAGAGAAGGCATAATATTTTTTGGTTCTGGGATTGTAACTACTCTTCGTAGCCATTGGGATCGCATTGCCGTACTTCTTTTCGCACTCCTGGCAAATCTCGCGGTGATCGATCACGTGATCTTCGAAAGCCGGGGGCGGACGGATGAACATGACCAGGTCGTGCCCTTTCTGGGCCGAGACCTCGGCGACAGGCATTTCGAGCAGTTCCAAGATCGAGACATGGTCGACGATGACCTGGGTGTCGTTTTTCTCACCCCACTCTTTGACATACGTGTTTTTGAACCACTGGTCAAAGGCGGGGACAAAGTGGGCCATTTGAAGAATTTTGAGCGTCTTGGGTTTGGCTAGACCATAACGGGGAAATATGAGGCCGCCTGTTCCGAAGAGTACACCAGTCGCCAAGGTGGTTTTGATAAACTCCCGCCTGGTGATCACCCCGACGGTTTTCTCCTTCAGGCCTTTTGTGCTGAATGCCATGATGTCCCCTCCTCACCAAGATGTTGACGTGTTTTTGGAAAATCGAAGTAGCGTTTTAAGGGATTGGTTTTGGGTCAGGAGATTCTTTTAAGCGGTTAAGACCACTCGTCATCTTACGCTCCCAACAGAACTGATGCCCTGTCAGGAGCAGGGTAGGCACATTTTGATTGGTCTTTCCATGATGGAACCTCTATCCCCGATTTAGAGGTCAATTGATGGAAGGAAAAAACTAATTAAAACAACTAAAAATCGCTACTAAAGTCAAGGAGAATCAGTTTTCAGGACAGCGCCAGAATTATAGATTTTGGGTTTTAGGGAAGGAGGCCGAGGCTACAAGATCTTGTGGTAGGTCTTTTTAGTCTAAGAGTGCAGATTTCTTGCCAAAGTCGACAGTCAGGTCAAATTCAGTTTTATTGAAAATTACATTTGCTAATCGAAAATTTTTCGACTTACCAAAAGGCCATAAATCCCTTTCTCCCTCATAAGAAGCTGAAAATCTCGCCATCTGCAGGGATCACGAGTTGTTCCGAC
>CP070840.1:3485348-3489116 GCA_020342025.1 Deltaproteobacteria bacterium | reverse complement strand
TTACTAGCTCTGCGAACCCTGCGGGCTCTGCGAGAGATATATAAAAGCCCTTTCAAGGTTGGCAACCAAGGCGCCACTTTAGTGGTGGTAATTGACTATGTATTGAGAGAGTCTTCTGATGAATGCCATTGAACGGAAAATACTGGCCTATGCAGCCGAATTGAATCCTGATTTTGATCACCATGAGAGGCTGCACCGCCTTGTCTCCCGTTATGCGGATATGGATCAACTAATCGATCTGGCTGACAAGGAAGGCCTAACCTGCCTGGTTTACAAGAAATTTGAGAAATCAGGACTGCTTGAAACCCTCGCACCGCATCAGAGAGAAAGACTTCAATCTTCCTATTACAAGACCGCTGGCTTCAACCTAAAGCTCATCCATGATCTCAAAGAAATTCTCCAAGTGGTCAACCAGGAAAACATCCGTGTGGTCCTCCTGCAGGGGATGGATCTCTTGCAACAGCTCTATGAGGATATTGGCCTGAGACCCATGATAGACGTAGATCTCTGGGTATTGCAAAAATACTACGCCGGCCTTATATCTATCCTCACCAGTCAGGGCTACCAAAGAGACCCCATTTACCCCAATACCTTCAGAAAAAGCTCAACCACCTTTGACCTCCACACCCACATACTCTGGGCTGATCGCATTGAGGCCCGCAAGTGGCTCCTCCACAAAGGCGAAGAAGACATCTATCTGCGTGCCAGGCCGATGGACTTCGAGGGGAAAGAGGCCTTCTGCTTGAACCCATCCGATCAGGTCTTGTACCTGGGCCTCCATGCCCTCAAGCATCATATGAATCGATTGATCTGGTTGGTGGATATCAAGTGCTTGCTGGCCCGTTGGAATAGATCAGATTGGAAGGCACTCATAACTCGTGCGAGGGAGCTGGGACAGGAAAAGACCCTTTCCTATATCCTTTTCCTTCTCGAAAATCTGTTTGATTTTCAACTCCCTGCTGAAGCCCACCAATTTATGCAAAGAAAGAGAATTCATGTCCTGGAAAAGAGAATATTGAGGAAAAGGATAACAGGGACCTCCCTTCCTTTCTGGGCCCCTGTGTTTCTCTTTTCATCCGAAATAGGGTTGCGCCATCGTTTTCTTTTCATCTTTGAAAACGTGTTCCCGAGGCCGGAAATAATGAGACAGATATTCGTGGATTCAATGGATCGCAGGGTATGGCAGCTATATCTCATGAGAATCCTGGAGCTTGTGAAGAGAATAAAAAAGTGAGCAGGGGAGGGGGGAGATAGCTCTCGTGTGAGAGGCCCTGTTTTGTCATTGAGTGAAGCGAGTTTCACAGAATAGAGAATAAGACAACGAAAAGAGTATAAGTATAGATAAATATATTTAATTGATATATATTGACAAATAATTCATTTTATGTACAATAGTAGGTACTTCTACTTATAAAAATAGAGCATTATGTACCTTGAACACTGGGGCTTCGACAAATTCCCATTTGAAAACGTTCCTGATCCGGATTTTTTTTACCTCTCCAAGATCCATGAAGAGGGGCTAACCCGCCTTATTTACGCCGCCAAGATGCGAAAGGGGGGTGCCATGCTCTCCGGGGATATTGGCTGTGGAAAGACCACCCTGACCAAGGTGTACGTACAGAAGCTATCTGCAGAGCAGTTTGACATAGGCCTCATCATCAATCCTAAACTTGAGCCCCTGGAGTTCCTTCAAGAGGTGTTGTACCAGCTTGGTATCAGGGATGTGCCTGACAGCAAGGGGGGATGCCTCCGCTTGCTGAACGAAAAGATGACCGAGAATGCAAAGGCACAAAAGCAGACGCTCTTGATTGTGGATGAGGCTCAGGCGCTCGGTGAGGCAAGCTTTGAGGAGGTGAGGCTTCTGCTCAATTTTCAACACAATGGTCGTTCTTTGATCAATGTGGTCCTCGTGGGCCAGCCTGAGCTGAGGGGCAAGATCAAAGACATGGAACAGCTGGAGCAAAGGATCGCCATCAAATATCATTTAACACCTTTTGACCAGGAGGATACGGCCCGGTACATCACTTTTCGGCAGGAGAAAGCAGGCGGAAAAGAGAATGTGTTCACCTCAGTGGCAATGGAAAGGATCTATGAGATCACCGAAGGGGTGCCGAGAAAGATCAACAACCTTTGCGATCTATCCCTTTTGATCGGATTCAGCAAGAATGGGAAGATGATTGATCCGCAGGTTATAGAGGATATTATGAGCGATGGTGCGATTCTCTGATATCATAAAAGAGAAGGATAGAAAAAAAATCACCAAACAAGCCCCTGAAACCACGGGCGAACAGGAAGATTCGGTCCTGAGCAATTCTCAGATCGCCCGGGTCCTCAGCGACAGCCAGATCTCAATGGTGAGGGGAGAAAAGGCTTTGTTTGCGCCCCCGTTCAAAGAGGAATGGAGTGGGGAGGTGATCACCCATTATGAGAGGTTTGTAGATAGGGCCATAGATATCCGGGGCAGGGTCAGAAACGATCAGGGAATAAGCCCATCTCCCATTCTCTCTGATCTTCATGATATTCACGATAAGGACCTTGTGGAAAAATTATATAAGTATTCCGTACTTGTGCCTAGCGATCATGAGTGGATCCTTGTTCATAACGTCCATGTCATGTTTCTGTCTCTGCTTGTGGGGCAAGATATGGGTTACGATATCAAGATGCTATTGAAATTGGGTCTTGCAGGGCTATTGGAAAATGTGGGCATGTACAAGATCCCGGAAGAGATTCTTGAGAAGAAGGGCCCCCTTGATGACAAAGAGATGGCATTGATTAGGGAACACCCCAAGAGCAGTTACGAGATCCTTGCTCAGCTTGGAGAGAAGTACCAATGGTTAGCCGAGGTGGCCGTTCAGGTGCATGAGAGAACAGATGGCTCAGGTTATCCCTTTGGGTTGAAAGGGGGAGAGATCTACGACTTGTCCTCCACCATAGGTATTGCAGATATGTATTTGGCCATGACCAGCGACAGACCCTACCGAGACAAAATCGTGCAGACGGATGCCATCAAACATATCCTTAAAGAGGCCAAGGAACAGTTTCCTTCGAAAATACGAAAGGTCTTTATGCATCAAATCTCCTTATTTCCTGTAAATACCTACGTGATGTTGAACAACAAATCCATCGGACGCGTGCTCGCCACGGATAAGCAGCAACCTCTGAGACCCACCATTGAGGTCCTTTATAACGGCGCAGGGAAAAAATTGGAAAAGCCGGAGGTTATTCATTTATCGCAAAGTCCCTTGCTTTACATCACTGAAAGCATTCACGAAAAAGCCCTTCCGTGAATGAACGGAGGCCGATCAAGTCGAATCATTTCCCCATCCTGCTCTACTCTCCCAGAGCCACAGAGGGAATGCCGTTGAAAGCATTGGCCCTTCCCTATGATCAGAACAGACGAAGAATTGGGAATGGGCCGAGCAGGGAGTTATTTTGGCGCAATATGATATAAACCTAAGAGAATACTGGCGGATACTCAGGAAGCGCAAGTTTATTGTTATCTTTATCGCTATTGTTCTGGGCATATTCAGCACGTCTCTTGCCATCGTCAAGGCCCCTACCCCCCTATACACCACGGTCTGCATCATAGAGTTTGAGAAGGCCCCTGTTGTGGAGGGGGTTTACGGCAAGAAGCCTCCTGAGGCCGATTATGATGATATAGCTAACCAGATGAGTGTGATCAAGGGCTACGCGATTTTTCAAAGGGTGGCGGAGAAGTTGCGTCTTGCCCCCTCTGGGGGGCTGGAGGAAGGGGGGCCATTAAGAGAG
>CP070840.1:3474431-3485248 GCA_020342025.1 Deltaproteobacteria bacterium | reverse complement strand
TTATTAGGACAAATGCTCAGTAATCCCCGTTTAAAAAAGTATTTTGTACCAAGAAATATCCCTGTTGTCCGGCCCAATACGAAGTGTGTGCTGCTCTGGGGCGGGGGAGGTCCACGATATTGGGATGTATTCTGGAAAGCGGCTTAACATGCACGCAAAGAGTATGGGGCAAAAGTCATTGTCATTGATCCACGAGGGATAGACTCTGTAAAACAGGCCGATCTGTGGCTTCAAATTCGTCCGGGAACAGACTGCGCCCTCGGCCTCGGCCTCATTAACCATGTCATTCAGAAAAAACTTTATGACAAAGAGTTTGTGAAAAACTGGTGTTACGGGTTTGACGAACTTAAGGAAAGGGCTCAGCAATATCCCATTGACAAAGTGTCAGAGATCACTTGGATCCCTGCTGATAAAATAAGGCAGGCCGCCGAATGGTACGCCACACTCAAACCTGGGGTCACTAGTCACGGCATGGGGATCGAACATCTTGGTAATAGCATCGAGACTTTGCAGGCGCACTTCATTCTTTCAGCTCTTTGCGGAAACGTGGATGTGAAAGGGGGTGATGTTTTTTCGACGCCCTATCCCGGGATTATCCACGAGCAGGCTATTGCAGCTCATGATAGGCTATCTGCAGAGCAGATCAATAAGACCCTTGGTATTGATCATTTCCGGCTTATGTCCCGAAAAGCCTTTGATTCGGTACAGGCCCACGTGGAAAGAGTATGGGGGAATGAGGCCTTTAACCGAAGCTCCTATGAAGTCTACGCACACGGTCCCACCATATGGCGAGCCATCCTCACGGGGGAACCCTACCCGGTTAGGGGCATGATTACCCTCTCAAGCAATCCTATGGTGACGGTACCGAACGCGAGGCTCGTTTACGAAGCTCTCAAGCGCTTAAACCTTTATGTTGTTGTAGATTTCTTCATGACACCCAGCGCCCAATTAGCCGATTATGTGCTACCCGCAACGACATACTTGGAAAGACCTTGGCTCTGGACTTACTCGGGGATCGTTGGGAGCGAACGGGCAATGCCCAAGACAGTCGAGGGACAATATGATCGACGGGATGACTATGATATCTGGCGGGAATTAGGGCTGCAACTGGGCCAAAGGGATGATTGGCCCTGGGAGACCCTTGAAGATCTGTATGATTTTCGATTGGGCCCAATTGGATTAACCTTTCGGGAGTTTATGAACAAAGGTGGATATCTCTCCGCGCCAAGAGAGCATCAACGATATAAGAAGGAGGGTTTTGCAACTTCTACCGGGAAGATTGAGCTTTATTCGAAAACCCTTGAGGACCTGGGCTATGACCCACTGCCTCAGTATTGCGAGCCAGCAGAATCCCCTTACAGCCGTCCAGACCTGTCAAAGGAATACCCCCTTATCCTGACGACTGGCGGTCGACATCAACCTTTCTATCACTCAGAGCATCGCCAAGTAAAATCCATGAGAAAAATGCACCCTCATCCCATCATGCAGATCCATCCGGGTACGGCAAAGGAATTGGGCATGGAGGACGGAGATTGGGTATGGATCGAGTCTCCCCGAGGAAGAATCAAGCAAAAATGCCAGGTATTTGAAGGGATCGATCCCAGAGTGGTCCATGCACAGCACGGCTGGTGGTTCCCGGAGGAAGATGGAGCGGAACCATCTCTTCATGGAGTCTGGAAGTCAAATATTAATGTGTTAACGAATGATGACCCTGACGTTTGCAATCGACTCAGTGGAGGATGGCCGCTTCGCGGTCTCCTTTGCAAAGTCTATAAAGTCAATTCTGCTTAAAACCCAAGCGTGTCCCAATCTTTTAGGCCTTAAGTATTGATTTGATCAGTATTTTTAAGAAGTCCTGCAAAAGTTTGAAACTCACCAAAATTAGATCACAAATTCTTTGCCCCCAAAACATACTTGCTGGGCGTGATTTCTTTAGTCCGGAAGCACTGTTTCTTTGCGGGCACTCATAGGCCTGCTTGAGTTGGTATTTTTCCGCAATACTTCTACAAAATCGTGATGTACGACGTCTGCGAAAGTTGCGGTTTACTCCCTGCTTCAATCTACTGTGATTGTGTTATTTTGCTCTGCTTGTGGACTTTGGAAAGGCTCAAAACGGGCGCACCAAAGAAAAAGGGGGTCTCTAACCCCCCTATGTTTTTGGCTTTTGGGGTGAGTGACGGGACTTGAACCCGCGACAACTGGGGCCACAACCCAGTGCTCTACCAACTGAGCTACACCCACCATATTCAGGTCTAAATGTATCATTTTTTTTGGGTTTTGCAACAAAAAGTTGGTCCTCTCCACTGCATCTTTGGTATGATGGTTTTTAAAGGAGATTGATCAGTGGTTGATAAACAGGCGTTGTTCAGGAAAATACCGGCCGTAGATCGCCTTCTGGACGAGCCCCATCTCATTGAAGCCACATCCACCTTTCCACGAAGCCTGATCCTCAAGGGGATACATCAGGTCCTGGATGAGATTCGGCAAGGAATCGCAAAGGATGAATTTGAAGACCCGTCTGATTTGAGTACGGAGTGGGTTTCAGAAAAGGTGCTGGATAGAATAGGCCTGCTGGCCCAATCCAGTCTCAGAGCGGTTATCAATGCCACAGGCGTTGTCGTTCATACCAATCTGGGACGGTCCATTTTGGCCGAGAGGGTATTGCAGAGCTTCAGACCCCTCAGTGGTGGGTACAGTAACCTTGAATACAATCTAGATCAAGGCAAGAGGGGGAGCAGATATGTTCATGTGGAAGGCATCCTCAAAGAATTGACCTCCGCAGAGGGAGCCATGGTGGTCAATAACAATGCGGGTGCCGTGCTCCTTTCCCTCGAAACGCTGGCAAAGGGGCGTGAGGCGATTGTATCCCGGGGCGAATTGGTGGAGATAGGTGGTTCTTTCCGTATGCCTGATGTGATGCGAAAGAGCGGTGTAAAGATGGTGGAAGTGGGGACCACCAACAAGACCCATCTTCGGGATTTTGAAGAGGCCATCACTCCAGAGACAGCCCTTCTCTTGAGGGTGCACAGAAGCAATTTCCAGATCGTGGGCTTTACAGAAGATGTTGAGGCTTCTCAGCTGGTGAAACTCGGAAATAAATATGGCATACCCGTCATGGAAGATTTGGGTAGTGGGTGCCTGGTTGATTTCTCAAAATATGGTATCCCCAAGGAACCCACTGTTCAAGAGGCCCTGGCCCATGGCGTGGATCTGGTCACTTTCAGTGGTGACAAATTACTAGGAGGCCCGCAGGCAGGGATCATTCTGGGAAGGAGTGATCTCATTGAGGCGATTAAAAACAACCCCATGACCAGGGCACTAAGAATTGACAAACTCACCCTTCTCGCTTTGGAAGAGACCCTCAACATGTATAGGGATGAGAACACGGCGGTAAAAGAAATACCCACCCTGAACATGATATGTCAACCGTACGAGGCCTTAAAGGCAAAAGTTAGACGTCTTGCCAGGATGATCGGAAAGCTGGATACCCCAAATTTTGCCCTCGATCAGACGGATGGCATTTCCCGCGTAGGAGGAGGCGCATTTCCCCTTCTTGAACTGCCAAGTCGCTTGTTGTGTTTGGTCCCTGAGAAGCTGTCAGCACATCAGATGGAGAAATGGTTAAGGTCCTATATCCCCCCTATCATAGTAAGGGTAGAAAAGGACCACGTCTTGCTGGATGTGAGGACTGTCCAGGAAAAGGAATTGAAGACAGTGGCGAAAGCCATCAAAGAGCTGGCTGCGCCCTAGAGCAGATTGCGCTCCTTCTGCCCATCGCCCGGCGATTAATTCCTCGAAGAAATAGGCACCGTAATTGTGGGGACTGGCGCGTTTTTGACCACCTTTTCGGCGACGCTGCCAAAATGAAAATGACCTTTTCGCCCGTGGCTAGCCATCACCACCATGTCCACCTTTTCATTCTCAACAAGCTTCAGTATCTCCTCGGCAGGATCCCCCATAGCAATGTGCCTGACATATAAAGGACACCCTTCCAAATATTTCTCACATATTTCGTTGAGCCTCTTCTCGGCCGTCTTTCTTTCCCATTCGTGAATCTTATCGATGTGTGACTGATCGAACTCGCCATACCAGGGTTCGTGATTAGCCAATTCGGGTATGACGTAAAGAACGTGTACTTCGGTCTGATATTTCTCCCCCAATGATCTCACGTAGGGCAGAGCATGTTCCGAATTATCTGAGAAGTCCGTAGGCCACAGGATCTTTTTTACTTCCATTTTGCCACCTCCTTGCCCCCTATTTCCAGGCTTTCAGCTCCTCGCCTCTGAGCGTGCTTAGAAAAAAATTTTATTCTGTCATGGCGATGAGTTAGATGTTGAAACGGTCTTTCTATGACTCCAAATTAAGAATGGCGAAACGCGGTGTCAAGGAAGGGGGAAGAGAAAAATTGATTGACTTGTCAATCAGTCTCTGCTCTATTGGGCCTCATGGCGAGAGACCTGAGCGCTTTCAAGAAAGAGAAAGAGGAGGCCATTCTCGAGGCGGCCCTGAAGATTATCAAGGAAAAAGGTTTTCACAGGGCGAGGATGTCGGATATTGCCCGGGAGGCGAATATCTCTTACGGCCTAGTTTATCATTATTTCAAAACCAAGGATGATCTCTTTGAGGCCATCCTCTGTCGATGGTGGGATAGCCTATTTCAGCTGATGAAGGATATCAATGAGGCCCAGTTTGATGTGCAAATGAAACTGAGGCATATCATTTACTACTTCTTGGACACCTACCAGGGCAACCCCGCGCTGGTGAATATCTTCATTACAGAGATCTCCAGGTCCACATCTAACCTGACTGCCGACCGCCTTGAATATTTCAAGAAATTCATGTCCCTTACCGAGGCGATTATCACCGAAGGTCAAAAGAATGAAACATTGCGAAATGATTTCAAGGCCCGTTATCTTACCTATATATTCCTAGGCGCCCTCGAAGCCTTTGTTTCCACTATGGTCCTTGCGGATCAGAACATTAAGGGAGATGCCCAGAAAAAGAGGATCGCGGAGAGCATATTAGAGGTCTTTCTGAACGGAGCAAGGAACCAAGAAAGACAGTGATGAAACCAAGTTTCACAGAATCTTGGGAATTCTTGGGACCTTGCAGGATAGGCAAGCTCGAAATCCGAAACCCGAAACAAATTCAAATGTTCAAAACCCCAAAATATCGCCGCCTGGTCTTTACCCCATTTAGTGGACACACCGAAATGCTAACTGTATAAAATAGCAAGGAGGTGTGACCATGTCCGGGATTAGACGGCGACGAACTTACGACAAAGAATTTAAACTTGAAGCAGTTCGCCTGATTTTAGAAGAAGGCCACAGTGCCCGATCCGTTGAGCAGCGTTTGGGTACCGGACAAGGCGTTGTCTACGGCTGGGTGCATGAATTTACGGATGACCCTGAGCATGCCTTTCCCGGTAAAGGCAATCTAAAGGCCCCAGACAAGGAGCTCTATGAGCTCAAGCGCGAGCTTACGCCAAGAACCACGAAAGTGGAGGAAAACCGATTATTGCCTACCAGGAGGTGGGCTTTACATTGGCAGAGATGCTCACCCTTTTACACACCGCCCAACTCCTTGCCTATAGAGCGGCCTGGATGGTTGAAACGGGAGACAGGCAGGCGGGAGTCCTTGTGCATTGTGCCAAGGTCTTCTGCTCGGAGTCTGCTGAAAAGGTGGCCAGCAGTGCCTTGCAGATTCTTGGGGGGAAGGGTTATGTTCAGGGAAATCCCGCCGAAGAAGGATACCGCAATGCAAAATATCTTCGCATCGCGGGCACCTCTTCCGAGATATCCCGCATGAAAATCGCCGAGGAGGTACTAAGAAATGAGTGATCTTCTCTATGAAGCGAAGGGGGGCGCAGTATTTTTGACGATCAATCGCGAGTCCAGAAGAAACGCCATCAGTCAGGAGATGATTGCCGCCTTTCTGGATTACCTGGACAGGGCTGATCAGGATCAGGACGTATTCGCCGTCTGCATGACTGGCGCAGGCGAAAAGGCCTTTTGCTCTGGCGCGGATCTGGCCGTGACGCTGGCCAAGGAAGGGGAAGACCCTCTTTCCGGGGCGAGGAACTATGCAGAACTTCTCAAAAAGATGGCACGTTTTGGGAAACCATTGGTCGCCAGGGTAAATGGGCCTTGCCTTGCCGGTGGGCTTGGCCTCATGCTATCCTGCGATATTGTCATAGCCAGGAACGATGTGTTTTTCTCTACGCCGGAAGTCAATGTGGGGATCTTTCCCATGATGGTGGGCGCCCTACTTTATCGCCATATGAGCAGGAAAAAGGCCATGGACATGGTCCTGACGGGTCGGAAGATCCCGGCCCGGGAGGCGGAAAGTATAGGACTCATTACGAGAGCCGTGGAACCTGAGCACCTGGATCACGAGATCCAAGAGACCTTGAAGCTTCTGACTTCCAAGAGTTCTATCGGCACGCGTATCGGCAAAGAGGCCTTCTATGCCATGAGCGATATGCCGTTTGAAGAAGCGGTCGATTACCTGTGCCAAGCGTTGGGTAAGGCCATCTCCACTGAAGATGCCATGGAAGGCATGATGGCCTTCATGCAAAAAAGAGAACCAAAATTCAAAGGAAAATAAGTTTTGGCCACAGACCCACACAGACCGACACGGACACTAATTTCTTTTGATGGATCAGAAAAGAGAAAATTGCTTAAAATCCCCGCCCAGCGGGATTCAATCCCCTTTGGTGGGATTGAATACTGGGGGAGGACTTTAGGGGAAACAAGAAATAAGTTTGTTGTTTCCCAAAAAGTCCTTCTCCCATGATTTTAAACAATTGTTATCCCGTTAATCCTGTCTCATCCTATCCTCTTTGAGAACGCTGTCTGTCTGTGCTTGTCTGTGTGGGTCTGTGGCTAATCAAATCTTGAGAGCAGTATGATGGAATTTGAAGTGGGAAAAAGTTACGATCAGTTAAAGATAGGTGAGGAGGCCAGCTTTACCAAGACGATCACGGAAACGGATGTCTATCTCTTCGCCGGCATCAGCGGAGATTTCAATCCGCTGCACTTGGACGAAGAGTATGCAAAGCGGACTCCCTTTAAGGCCCGCATCGCCCACGGTGCCCTTCCCCAGAGCCTGATTGCCAGGGTCCTTGGGATGATGTTGCCAGGGCTTGGTACAATAGCCGTTGAGATTCGCTGCCGTTTCAAGGCCCCAACCTTTTTTGGGGACACCGTCACGGCAAAGGCCAGGGTGGCCGAGAAATTAGAAGACAAGAGGTGGGTACGTATGATACTCACTTGGACGAATCAGCGCGAGGAAACCATTGCTGAGGGTGAGGCTGTGGTCATACCACCCCCTGATAACCCTCAGCCTTTGTTGAAAAAAAGAGGCATAGACTAAGACCCCAAAAAACATCAAGAGAAGGAGGATGAAAATGGCTTTTACAGATGTGAAAGAGACTTTTGACAACATGGCTTCGGTTTTTAACCCGAGCGCTGCCGCGGGCCTTGATGCGGTCTTCCAGTATGAAATCACCGGAGAGGGTGGAGGAAACTGGATGGTCATCATCAAGGACGGGGCCTGTGAGATTAAGGAAGGCACCCATGATTCTCCCACAACAACTTTGTCCATGTCAGCCGAAACATGGTTGGCCATAGTCAATAAACAGTTGAATGGCATGCAGGCCTTTATGAGCGGTCAGTTGAAGGCCTCCGGTGACATTATGTTGGCTTCGCGGATAGAACAACTCTTTCCGCTGTAATTCTTTAACGTTAACTCACCCTACGGATCCTCCCCTTTCTCGAAGATCACTTGCTCCGAGCGGAGACCGGGATGAGGGGTGTGGCTGAATGTAAGAAGGTCACCATGAGCGGCTTTCAAGAGTATTTTGGCGAAACGCACAAAATGGTGAGAGACACGGTCCGCAAATTTGTGGAGCGTGAAATCAAGCCTTTTGTGGAGGAGTGGGAGGAACAGGGTGAGTTTCCCAGAGAGCTCTATGGGAAAGCGGGAGAGGCAGGCATCCTGGGGATTGGCTACCCCGAATCCTATGGCGGCTCAGGAGGGGATACTTTTCTCAAGATAGCCGCCTGCGAAGAATTGATGCGGTGCGGCTCTGCGGGCGTGGTCGCAGGTCTCGGTTCCTTGGATATAAGTATTCCTCCCATTTTGTCCCTGGGGACGGAGGAACAGAAGTCACGCTTTGTTCCTCCCGTTTTAAAAGGAGCCAAAATCTCGGCCCTCGGTATTACCGAACCAAACGCCGGCTCTGACGTGGCCAATATCCGCACAAAGGCGGTCCGAAAGGGTGACCATTACGTGGTCAACGGGGGCAAAATTTTTATCACCAGTGGGGCCAGGGCAAATCAGTTGACCTGTGCCGTGAGAACGGGTGAGGAAGGCTTCAAGGGCGTCAGTCTCCTGGTCATGGAATCAGATATTCCTGGATATTCTGTCTCCAGAAAACTCAGAAAAATGGGATGGTGGCCCTCGGATACAGCCCAGATATTCTTTGATGAGTGCCCGGTGCCCGTTGAGAACCTGCTTGGGCAAGAAGGTCAGGGCTTTTACGGCATCATGCAAAACTTTCAAAACGAGAGACTGCAGCTCTCCGTCATGGCCAATATGACGGCGCAACTCGCCCTTGAAGAGTCCCTGAAGTATGCCCAGGAGAGGGAGGCATTTGGCAGAACCCTCACCGGTTTTCAGGTTACCCGCCACAAACTGGCGGACATGGCCACCCTCGTGGAGGCAAGCAGGGAATTTGTCTATCGTGTTGCGGCAAAAATAGATTCGGGTAAGAAGCAGGTCAAAGAGATCTCCATGGCCAAGAACTTTGCCTGCATGGTCAGTGACAGGGTTACCTATGACGCCGTTCAGATCCATGGCGGCTATGGTTACATGCGTGAGTACCTGGTGGAAAGACTTTACCGAGATAACCGAATCCTCTCCATCGGCGGGGGCACCCAGGAAATAATGAAGGAAATCATATCAAAGTATATTTTGAGTTAACCGATTTCATTTCTAACAAGAAAGCAGAGGGTAGAGAGTAAATGAAGAGTCCCTGGTTCAAGGAAGAGCATGAAATTTTTCGCAGAACGGTGAGAAAGTTCATGGAGAAGGAACTTGCCCCCCATGCTGAAGAGTGGGAGGAGCAAAAGGATTTTCCAAACTGGGTCTTCAAACGGGCTGGTGAGATGGGCTTCCTGGGCATCACCTATCCCGAGGAGGTAGGAGGCTCGGGCTGCGACTATTTCTATAAAGTTGTCTTTTGCGAGGAACTCCCCCGCTGCAACTGCGGCGGTGTGGGCATGGCCTTGCTGGTCCAAAGTGACATGGGCTCACCGCCCATCAACATTCTGGGCACCAAAGAGCAAAAAGAGGAGTATCTGGTTCCCATCATCAAAGGGGATAAGATCTGCGCTATCGGTGTCACCGAGCCAAATGCCGGTTCGGATGTGGCATCTATCAGAACCACGGCGAGAAGGGATGGGGAGTATTACGTGATCAATGGAACCAAGATGTTCATCACCAACGGGGCGCGGGCTCACGTCATCACCCTTGCTGCCAAGACAGATCCCGCCAAGGGCTACGACGGAATCAGTCTCTTTCTCGTTGACACGGACCTTCCAGGCTTTTCCGTTAGCCGCAAACTGGAGAAGATGGGAATGCACCCCTCCGATACCACAGAACTGGTCTTCCAGGATGTGCGCGTTCACAAAGACAAACTGCTCGGCAAAGAGAATACGGGATTCTACGAGGTGATGATGAACTTCCAGGGGGAACGCCTTGTCGCAGCAATCAAGGCCATGGCCGGTGCGGCCCTCGTCCTGGAGAAGACCATTGAGTACGTCAAACAGAGGGAGGTCTTTGGAAGACCCCTTAGCAAGTTCCAGGTAACCCGCCACAAAATAGCTGACATGCTCTGCGAGATAGAGGCCGTTAGACAGTATGTCTACTATTGCTCTTGGCTCTTTGATCAGGACAGGAACCCCGCCAAAGAGGTCTCCATCGCCAAGATTATCTCAACGGAGATGGCCGTCAGGGTCATCAACCAATGCATTCAGCTTCATGGCGGTTACGGATACATGAAAGAATACGGCATTGAGAGGGCTTACAGGGATGCCCGATTGGCCACGATAGGAGGGGGGGCCACGGAGGTTTTGAAGGAAATCATCGGTAAAATGACAGGGCTTTGTTTCCCGGCCCATTTTTTCTCAATTCCATATCTTATAACCCTTCCATCTCAGAGTCTTGAACGATCCTCCTTTCCGGCAACGCCGTTTTGACACCCACTACCCTCAGGGCTTTGTTTCATGCAAAAAGCCTTATGACCAGTCCAAGGAGAAAAATAACATGGGCAAATGGATGGACGGCTACCTCGATAAACTTGCTGCAAACAGACGCGAAAATCTAGAAAGCGGCGGAAAAGAACGAATCGAGGCACAGCATAGCTTGGGCAAACTTACTGCCCGGGAAAGGATTGAACGCTTGGCGGATCCTGGCACCTTTGAAGAGATCGGCTCTCTCGTGAGGGAATTTCGTCTCCACCTTACGGGGAAGGCAAAACCGAGCCCATCCGATGGGGTCATCATGGGCCTTGCCCAGGTGAACGGAAGACCGGTCATGGTTTATGCGATGGACTTCACCATCATGTCCGGTTCCATCGGCGACCAGGGTGTCTGGAAGATCGCTGAGCTGGTCCAGATGGCTGGGCAGGAGCAGATACCCCTCATCGGCATGTTTGACACGGCTGGCTCCAGGATCAGCTTTAAAGGGGGATACGTGGGGCTGGACGGTATGGGTCGACTGGTCAGGAATTACTGTCTATATTCTGGCGTCAT
>CP070840.1:3446088-3474331 GCA_020342025.1 Deltaproteobacteria bacterium | reverse complement strand
CCCAAGCCCGTTCATAGGTGGTGAATCCCGGCTCGCCAAAAAGGGAAATGGCGCCGAGCTGGTTCAGGTACTCGGCTTCGTCAAAAGGCACCCGGGCGAGTTCGGCGCGCTCTTCATCGGTCAAGGCCCGCACGTCGTCGTAGAAACCTTCAATGCTCACCCGTCCTTCCTGATCATGCATGGAATCCAGGATTTGGATCAGGGCGTGGATCGGGTTAGCGATCGTGCCCCCATAGGTCCCGGAATGAAGGTCATGATCCGGTCCCTGGACATCAACGTACAGGGAGGCGAGTCCCCGTGTGCCCAGGACCATGGCGGGCTGATCCTCCCCACGCTGGGTGCCGTCTGCACTCAAGACCAGATGGCAGGCGAACAGCTCCCTAT
Source organism: Deltaproteobacteria bacterium (assembly GCA_020342025.1). The sequence continues at coordinate 3,473,947 of CP070840.1, read as the reverse complement.
TGGCCGCTATGAAATGGGGCAACTGGGGGCTTCCGATCTCCTCCTGACCTTCGAAGAGAAATTTCAGGTTGAGGGGCAGAGACTTTTCAGCCTTCAGTATGGACTCAGTGACAGTGATGGGAATAAACATATTGCCTTTGTCATCTGTTGCCCCACGCGCATATATGCGGCCCTCCCGCAAAGTTGGCTCAAAAGGAGGACTGTCCCACAAATCCAAAGGGTCCACAGGCTGGACATCAAAGTGCCCGTAAACCAATACGGTCGGCTTGCCCGGGGCGTGAAGCCAATCGCCGTAGACGACCGGATGGCCCCCCGTGGGCATGATCCCGACTGATTCGATCCCAGCGGCTTGCATTCGGGCCCCGACCCATTCTGCCGCCTCCATGACGTGGGGCTCGTGATCGGACAGGCTCGAGATGCTCGCAATGCGCAGGAAGTCCCACAACTCCTTGAGATATTGGTCCCTGTGTTCATTGAGGTGGTTTTCCCATGGGGACATGGATCCTCCGCAGTCAATTGTCATTGGTCATTTGACCTCTGTTATTCGTTATTCGCCTGTCCCTCTCAGCCGGACAGCAATTTCCCTCCCACTGCCCAGTTCTCTTTTTCCACTTCATCTATGACCACATAAGTGACAGAGGGTGGCTTTCCGGCCACGTCTTCAAGTAATTTGGTGATCCCTTCTACGATCTTTTCCTTCTGGTCTTTTGTAAGGCTTCCGGCCACCTTTACATCTACGTAGGGCATTTTTCCCTCCTTCATATGAAATTGTAACCTGACAAATGTTCTATCCTTTTTGGATACGTACAGAGGCCCTGACGAGTCAAATATAAAATAGGTACTTGCGGGTCACGCAAAGCATTCCTTCGCCTTTAACTTTATATATATTTATTATAGGAGGGCTCGAGGGTTGCAAGGGGGAAGAAAAACTGGGGCTAACTTTGCACGCTCTTAAACGCGCTGCCTAGCGGGTCAGGTTCCACACCTAGGCTTCCTCAGCGGTGTACACCACCGAGTGTTTACCCTTGCGTCTTTTGTTCGTATAACCCTCCAGGGGCTTCACCCCCCTTTGGATGATTCGACCTGCGGGGAGGATGCCGCTTCGCTCCAGATAGTACCTGGACATAAGAGGCCTCTCTGAAAGCCCTAATGCGTGGATCGTTTCAGATACCGGATGGTCGCCCAATTGTAAAACCGAGTCTTTGGGCTTGATGGCGGAACGGGTGGTACACCTCTGTGGTATAGTTGTTTTGAGCAAGTTGCCCTCCTTAACCGAAAAGGTGACGAGGGGCTTTTTGTCTCTCATGGCAACGCCCCGCCTGGCCACGCGCAAGGTCAAAATGTGTTGATCTTTCTCTGATAGCCGGCATTCCATGAACTCTGGCGTGATGGTAAAGTGCATATCAGCCACAAATTTGGTGTAGCCCCACTCTTGCCTACCTGCATCGCGAGCCAACGCGTTGGTCACGGGGAGATGCATGACCAGCATGCCAAAGTCTGGATACCGGGATTCCAAGAGGGCCGGAATGAAGACGGGCGGGGGAGAGGCGTTATAGACTGCGGGCAGGACCACAGCCACTTCGCCGTAGGGTCCTATGGTGGTGTCGATATAGTTGAATGCCACAATTCCCACCATAGCTTTTCTTGCACTCAGCAGCACTGGGTGAAGCCTATGGGATGGCATAAACGATGTCACCTTGTTACGGTCCGCCGTGAAAAAGAGGGCAAAAGCGTCATCGCGGAAATAGAGAATAGGCAGATCAAAGCTCAGTTTTCCGTAGGTGACTGTTTTGCTGTCGCTGGTGGCTGGAAAGAAGGGGGTCATAGTTTTAACCTTCCAAGTTCATTTATTATTTATCCCCTGTGAAACAGGTTTCACATTTCATGGGGCAAGCATCCATCATTAGTCATTGATCAATGGAATGTAAATTAATTGGTTATGAGTTATTAGTCAGCCCCGTGGAATGTTTACCCTGCCCACCTTGGCGCAAATATTCCACAGCGACACCCTCCATTATCAGGAAGGGCATTATTCTTCTCGGTACCTCCAGGCTTTAAAATTTTCAGCTTACTTCAGGTATCAATCTTCCAAAATCTTGTTGAGAACGTTTGCTGAAGCAGCAGTCCCTGGCGCCTCCTCAGGGAGATATATGAGGGCACCGCCTTTCACCGGACGCGTGGCAATTTTCCCCTCTTGCGCGAGTCGAGTCGTCGCCTCAACAGGATCTTTGTCAAAGTAAGCTCTGAAGGCCTGGTTGAAACCACTGTAAACAGAATGGATGCCTTTATAGGGGGGCTGACGAAGCTTTTTAATGGCCCTCACAATAAACTCGTATTCGGAAAACCTCTTTTCTCCAGATTCCTCCATTGGATCCCCTCCTCTTCTTAACCTTTTTAGGCTTCAAGACGGAATATCGTCGTTTCTTTGGAGATATTGACACACCTTTATATTATTTTATTGCGATTATGGCTTTGTTACCAAAAAAGCCTTTTGAAAGTCAAGGGAAACTGAACATCCCCATATGTTATTATGTATTTGTTATATCCTATTAAATATGGCTTATAAAGTAATAAGGGAGATGGAAAAAACGGAAGGCCAGGCAGTCAATTCTAAGGAGGGCCTACAGGGTGAGTTCGGTAGTCTGGTTAAGGGCAAAGCATTCCATCTGGCTTTTCTTCCTTTGGATGAATTCCCGGCACGCCTGAACAATAGCATCCAGTTCATCGTCATCTCGGTTATGGTCGTGATGGAAGAGTCCCAACCGCTTGACTCGAGCTGCCAGTGCCAGGTTCAAGGCATCCATGTAAGTGGAATGCCCCCAGGTTCTTGTCGTCTCGTACTGCGCCGGGGTGTACATGGCATCATGGATGAGGAAATCCGCCCCCTTTGAAAACTCCACGTATTCATCGAAACTTCGGCCTTCCCTGTGTCTGTACCCGAGTTCGTTGTCCGTGAGAAAGACGAATTTCTTACCATCTTCAATAAACCTATAGCCCATGCCCACATTGGGGTGACTCAGATTGATTGGGGAGATCTCCACTGTATCAACATGAAAGCTAAGGGCACACTCCCCGGTGTAATTGATGTTCGCCTTTAGTTGCTCAAACGGGACAGGGAATAGAGGCGCTCCCATTGCTCTTGATAGGAGCTTCCTGATATTTCCCTGGGTGGTGGGACATCCCAATAGGTCAATGGTAACTCTTTCATGGGAGACAGGTTTGAAGAACGGGAATCCAATGATGTGATCCAGATGGGAATGGGTGAAGATGACGCTATAGGCGAATCGGTTTTCACCCAGCAGCTTATTTCCCAGACGCCTAATCCCTGAACCCGCATCCACAATAATGATCTCATCATTCTTGCTCCGAATCTCAAGACAGGTGGTGTCTCCCCCATACTTGAGGTACTCTTGGCCTGATACGGCGATTGAACCCCGCGCTCCATAGCAACGTATGATCATCTACTCGCCCTTTCGACGGATTCCCATGCGATTTCTTATCAGACACACGCCTCAAAAAGTCAAGGGAATACAGATGATAGAGTAAAGAGGACCCCAGTGAAATCTCCGCCCGCGGCGGATTTCACGGGGCAGGCAGAAGACAGAATGATAAAGATTGAGGTTGAAATGCTTCTTGTCAGGGTTTATTTTGTTAGAAGAGATACCTAACTTAAAGGTATCCTCAGATGTGAAGCGGCCGTTTATACGTGGTGACCGAGGAGCGGGAAGATGTCGGAGTCACAGGGTCTCGTGGTGGATGCCAGTGAAGATGGTAGGGTAAAGGTATTGCTTGAGGCAAGCGATCCCTGTATTCACTGCGCAGAAGAAGTGGATGTGTGTAATTGTTCGGGTGGTAGTTCCAGGGTAATTATTAGGGCCTTGAACTCGCCGGGTGCTTCTGTGGGCGATCTGGTTTCCATAAGTCACAAACCCGGGGCCTTGCTCAAAAGCATCACCATTTTCCTGGTCATCCCCGTGTTAGGGCTGATTGCGGGTCTCGTCATCAGTGCCGTGTTAAACCAGAGAGACACGGTCAGCATGAGCTTCACGGCTATTCCTGCCGTGGCCGGTCTGTTGGTGGGAATTGCTATCAGCGTGTTGGCCTACAGGCGGGTGTCTGCCGATATTCAGCCTTTCATAAGCCGCATCATCAGGACCGGCTTGGAGCTTCCCTCCTCTTTGAGGGTCATGGATCCGGTATGCAAGATGGCCGTGGATCCTGCAATGGCTGCAGGGCGGATGAGTTACAGGGGAAAGACCTATTATTTCTGTCGCAAAGGCTGTCTGAGAACTTTCATGAAGGACCCCGACAGCTATATGGAAGATTGAAGGACCGCTTAGCTCGAGGAGCACACTGCGTTTGAGGAGCGCTGCGCTTGACGCCAGATGAAAAACTTCCCAAAGGTTTGACTTTTTGGTGCGATATTAGAGGTCTTTACGGTGACGGGGTGCAGCCATCCAAATACCAAGGATTCCCAGGCTGATAAAGGCCAAAGAAAGCAAGAAGGGGACGAAATAGCTTCCCATCTTGTCGTAGAAGTACCCTCCCAGATAGGCGCCCAGCGCTCCCCCCAATCCGTATTCTATGGAAAGTGTTGCTATGATGCGGCCAAGAGACGGGCCATAGAAGAGGTCGCCCACAACGCTGGAGTAGATGGGACCCAGGCCTCCCTGGCCGAGGCCATAGAGGAGTGCGAAGGCATAGAGCATCCAGGGCGCGGAAGTATCTCGCACAAACAGAAAGAGCAACAAGCCCAATAAGGCAGAACCACTTCCCAGCGTGAACCCCAATTCCCTTCCAATACGATCCGACAGAAAGCCAAAGAAGATACCCCCTGTTGACATAAGAAGTCCCACGAATCCCAGGAGTGATGCACCCAACATCTGGCTAAATCCTGAGTCAACCACGTGGACTGTCTGATGGACCAGCAGCATGTTGGCCGAAAAACCATGACAGAAGACCACCACACCTATCCACCAAAAGGCACCGGTGCGAAGGGCCGCCCTAAAGGTCCAATCCTGCGGGGCACTGTGCGGGCGATCAATTTTGTGGGTACCTTCCAGTTGTACGGCGTCTTTTATTCCCGTATTGGGATCAAGGCCGTCTGGATATTGGCCCACTTCCTCTGGGGAACGTCTTTGAAACACTGCTGTTGCGGGGATGATTACGCAGAGGATGATGCCTGCAAGGATGAGGAAGGCAGAACGCCAGCCCATGGATTCGATAATCAATTCCGTCAGGGGCAAAATGAACAAAGCCCCCATGCCAATCCCTGACAGGGTCAGACCACTTGCCAGCCCCCTTTTCTGAACAAACCACCTTGGAATAAGGGCCATATGTGGCCCAAAACCTATGCTGTTGATGCCTATGGCGATAAAAACCCCGAAGCAGAGGTAGAGATGCCAGATGGCGGTGATGCGACTGGCCGCTATAAGCCCTAACACCAGAAGGGTTGCACCCAGGGGCAAAAGCCTTCTGGGGCTGAATCGATCTATGAGGACGCCAGTGACCAGGGCAAAAGAGGCATGGACGATCATTGCGAGTGAATAGGCCCCTGCGGTCTCACCCCGCCCCCAACCATATTCTCCCAGAATGGCCACATAGAAGATCCCAAAAGAGAATCGCGTCCCCAAAGCGAGAAAAAGGGTGATAAAGGAGACGGCCACAATCACCCAACCGTAATAGAACCTATGTGATTTCTCTATCACTATGCAAAAACTCCCTCCCACAACTTGACCATGATTGTCTTTTGGTTAGCGTGGAGACGCAGAAGACGACCCCTAATCCTTTTCAGGCTGAGACGGTTGGTCGGCGTTTCGCCCAGGGCCTTGCCTCCTCGAGCTGGGCTGCGAGACGAAAGAGGGTGGCCTCATCGCCGAAGCGCCCCACAAAGTGGGTGCCAATAGGAAGGCCTTCCGCGTTCCAGAAGAGTGGCACAGACATGGCGGGTTGTCCGGTGCAATTGCAAACTGGCGTAAAGGGTACAAATTGCCCTGTCCGAAAAAACCCCTGCAGAGGGTTCTCAGGCGGGGAATCAAAGGTTCCAAGGGGCACAGGCGGTTCTCCCAGCGTGGGTGTGAGCAAAACGTCGTAATCCGCCAGAAAACGGGCCATGACTCTACCCAATCCTTGAAGCAACTGTATGGCCAGCAGATAATCCGATGCAGAGGCCTTGCGCCCCATCTCATACACGGCCCAGGTCAGAGGCTCCACCCTCTCCGCACTGGGCGGTTGGCCGGTCATACGGGCTATGCCGTCGAGCGTGGATGAAACCCCCGCCGACCAGACCGCCAAAAAGGCTTGTACCACCAGATTTCCTTCTATTCCTGGAGTGTCCTCTTCCACCTCATGACCGAGATCCGTGCATAGGGCTGCTGCGTCCTCAACCGCCTTGACGCAGTCCGGGTGAATCTTGACACCCGAAGCGGCCTTGGTGGTGAAAGCGATGCGCAGTTTTCCTGGATTCGCACCCACCTCTTGAAGAAAGGGGCGCATCGGTGGAGGTGCCCAATACGGATCACCCGCTTCAGGCCCCGAAGTGGCATCCAGCAGACCCGCGCTGTCACGAACAGATCGTGTAACCGCATGCTCAGCGACCAGGCCCCCCATGATCTCAGTAAAACGGGGACCAAGGGGGTTGCGCGCCCTAGTAGGTTTAAGGCCGAAGACCCCGCAACATGAGGCCGGAATCCGGATCGATCCGCCACCGTCGTTCCCATGGGCCATGGGAAGCAGGCCGGCTGCCACAGCAGCAGCAGAACCCCCGCTTGACCCCCCGGTCGTCCGCTCCGTATTCCAGGGGTTTCTACATGGGCCGAAAAGGCGAGGCTCGGTGGTGGGAAGAATGCCAAACTCAGGGGTGTTGGTCTTGCCCAATATAATCAAACCGGCACGCTTTAGTCTCTTCACCAATTCACTGTCGTGGTCAGGTACGAAATTGCGAGTGAGTTCAGAACCAAGGCTCATGGGTACACCCTTGTAAGCGGCAAGCAGGTCTTTGAGCAGGAAGGGAACCCCCGTAAATGGTCCTTTGGAGATGTTCCCTTTTGCCGCAGCACGCGCCTCTTCGTACATGGGTTTGACCACAGCGTTGAGTGTGGGATTGAGACGTTCAATACGCTCAATGGCGGCTTCGATTAGTTCAATGGGCTGGACCTCCTTTCGCCGCACGAGTTCGGCTTGGGCCGTCGCATCGAGATGGGCCCATTCATCCCATTTTGACGTGGTTTTCTCTCCTTTTCTCATGAACCATCCCCATCCTTAGAGGTCATACACTCATGATTCTTCACGAACTTTCTTTTGCTGCCTACTTTTAAGGTGTGTAGGTGGGCGCATTTTTGGAGGGTTTTCCCTTAAGATTTTCATGATAGTAGCGATAGGTGAGTGGCCGACCCGTTGTTAAGACTTCTGAATTGACCACGTTACCAATGAAAATGGTGTGGGTCCCCAAGTCGATCTCCTCAAAGACCTCTGCTTCCAGGCATGAGAGGGCATGTTCGGTCACCAGTGGGCATCCGGTAATCCCCTCCCTGAATTTTACCTTGGAAAATTTGTCGAAGTCCCTGCCTGACCTGAATCCGAAGGGCCCGAAAAAGCTCATGGGCGCCGATTCTTCCAACACACTGACGCTGAACAACTTGCTCTTTGAAATGAACTCGTGGGTCAAGTTCTTCTTATTAATGATCACTGCTACGCGCGGTGGATCAGAGGTCACCTGGATGACTGTGTTGACAATCTGCCCGTTCAACCGTTCTTTGTCTCTGGATGTGACAATATAAAGGCCATAACTCAAATCTCTTAAAGCCCTTCGATCCAATTCTGGACTCATTGGTCTCGTCCCTCCCCTCTACGTCAAACGATCCAATTCCGCCTGTCTGAGGGCAATCCTCGCGCTGGACAACCTTTTGTAATACTCGCGAATCTTTGCAGCATCCCCCTTGACTACAGCCTTAAGCAAGTCGCCTTCCAACTCAGCCACCTCAAGAAGCCTATAGTAATCCAAGGATTCCTTGAAATGCGCCAGCACGATAAGGCCAGTCAGAATAGGATGGTTATTGGTCACATTCGCATCCTTGAATTGTATACCATGCTCAAGTTCTACCTGGAGCCCATTTCGGAACTCTTCAAGTTCAATGTTCATGCCTTCCTTATTCACCTCTGCTAAGATCACCTTGGCCTCGTCCAGGCTCACTTCTGGCCTATCCTTTGCCGTCCAGTCGCTTATATTCAACTTCTTGCATACCCTCTCCACCTCTTCCGCGGTGATGTAAACTGGAAGCTCCATATTCTCCTCCTCTCTTATTCGTTTGATTCATCAAAGAACAGTTTTATAGCTTATTTTACGCGTGAGGGTCAACACCCTTAGCATTTGATGCTTGTGATTTAAAGAGGGGTCTACTTTGGAGAAAACAGGGCTTGTGAGGTTAAGTGAAAAAAGGCCGATTTATTCGCTAATCTTTCTCCACATGTAAAGAGGGTGGCAAATGGGATGGAGGGGCTGAAAGATGGGTATGACCGCTAAAAATTCAAAAACCCCAAAACCCTGCCCAATATCCTGTTGTCGTTCATGTATACTCGCACTCTGGCGTATCCCTGTTCCCCGAAGCCAATAGCGCCGTCGTTTATATAGAGGGTGTATGTCCCTCTCTCTTCAGGCTCGAAGGTGAATCTTCTACTGCCCTTGTAGAGGGAGTACTCGGATTCTTCGTAGATAATACGCCCTAGGGGATCTTCCAACAGAAAGCTTAGTTTCCGTTGTTTTTTTCCTGTAGACACCTCCACCAAGTACTCCTGATAGGGGTGGTCCACCAAGATGGCAATGTAGTCACTCCTTCTATCTATCCTGATGCTGTCTTTGGCCACCAGGTCCCCTCTCAGAATAAAAAACTCAAAAAAGCCGAGTAGAACAAAGAAGGCCATTGCACCTAAGAACACGAGGCGGCGCCCGTCTGAGAGTAGATTATTGATAAATCCTGCTTGGTCAGTGACCTTTTTCTCCGCTTCAGCGGCTTGCTCGTAAAATTTCCTGTCTATCCCCAAGACCACTTTGGGCATTTCATGTTCGATACCCTCTTCTTCCCCTTCTTTCGCTTTCTTTTCCACCAGCTTCAGAAATTTTTCCACAACAACACCACATCGGACGCACGTCCGCGCCTTCTCCTGTTTGTAATCGCATTTTGGGCAGACCATGGACTCTTGTACCCTGGCTTCTGAAGCGCATGTTGACCCTTCAATCGTGTGAGCGAGGATATCCTCTTCTTTCTTGGTGTATTCGCCGTCCTCGATCATATGAGCGGGAATATCATCGTCTTCTTCAGTGTATGATCTATCTTCGATCATGTGAGCCGGAATATCATCTTCTCCATCATCCCCTTCCAGCTCTTCGATCATATGCGCAGGAATCTCATCCTCTTCCTCCAATCCCTCAATCCGGCATGCGGCCCCTGCAAGCTCAAAGACCGATTTGTATTTCAAGGCCGTCTCCTTATCCAACCCCTTTTTGACCACGACCGGTCTCCCCTGGAAGAAGGTATCCATTTTTTCAGGTTTCATTTTGAAAAAGGCGGCCAGCTTCTCTTTCACTTCCTGCAGATCAAAGCCTTCGGCCGCGCCTTCGAGAATAAGTTGGTATGTTCCGTTGCCCATAACCTAAGACCTCATAAAATTACTACCCGTTTGGAGACTTAAACCCCCTATTTGGGGACCTTCGGCCCCTCAAACAAGCAAGCCCCCCTTTATACGAGATGGGGGAGCCACTGAAAATACCCGCTCAGAAATGCCAGATTATCTTATCGCCCCGAACGATTCAAAAACGCCTAATTTGTGATCAACACCTATTAAAATACCCTAATTTCATCTAAATGTCAAGGAATACTCAACACTTAGCTACGATTCTCCTCACAATATCTTCACCACTTCATCTCTGTCAAAGTAAGGAAGCGGTGCGTCTCCATGAGACGCTATCATGGTCACCGAAGGATTTCCCCGCCCCTTGACGCGGCCGATTCTGTTCATGGCCACACCATGCCGAACGGCCCTATCCAGGATCTTCTCAGCGTCGGGTGGTGATGCTGTAATAAGAAGAGCGCCTGAAGCAATGACGCCCAGGGGGTTCAGTTCAAAGGTCTCACAAAGAACTCGTGATTCCTCATAGATGGGTATCCGGTCAATCTCCACTTCAACGGCAACTCCGGCTGCCATGGCCAGCTCATGGAGCCCATTGGCCAGGCCCCCTTCCGTGGGGTCATGCATGGCGTGAACGCCACCCGCCCGGCAGGCCAACCGGGCTTCTTCCACCACGCCAATCCCCGGCTCAAAGAGAAACCGCTGGGCCCGCTCAACCAGATCCCGGGAAACGCCGCGAGAAGACAAATCTCTCTCCATTTCACGCGCGATAACCGAAGTCCCCTCAATACAGATCCCTTTACTCAGGAGGATAACATCTCCGGGTTCTGCCCCTGCCGTCGTGATCAGGGTCTCTTTCTGCACCTCACCCATCATCTGGCCCACAAGAAGGGGACGATCAAGGCCATGGGTTATTTCTGTGTGTCCCCCGATGATAGAGACGTTAAGGGTCTCACAGGCCCGATATATCTGCCCAAAAATATTATCCACCAGGCTTTCGGACGCATCTCTCTCGGGCAGGAGAATGGTGACCGTATACCATCTCGGCTGAGCCCCGGTGGTGGCCACGTCATTTGCATTGACCATGACACTGTAATAGCCGATCTCATCGGTGGCAAAGGTGATGGGATCAGTCGCCACTATGAGAACCTTATCCCCCATATCTATGGCAGCCGCGTCCTCCCCCACCCCCGGGCCCAAAAGGACTCTTTCATCAGTTATGGCATATTGTTTGAGAAATTTACGCAGGAGGTGAACGTCGAGTTTTCCCGTTGGTAATTGATTCCTTTTCACGGCCTTCGCCCCCCGAAGATATGGTCAAGGACCTGTGTTGCGTCATCCAAAATGAGATCAGCCCCTGCCTCTGTAAACTGCTGGCGTGTGGTCTTTCCTGTCAATACGCCAGCCGTTTTCATCCCCATCCGTTTCCCCCCTTCCACGTCCAGCACGTGGTCTCCCACCATCAAACAGTGCGAGGCGTTCTCTACACCCAGCTTCTCCAAGGCCAGGCACAGATGCTCAGGGTGCGGCTTGACCCGACTTATGCGATCCCGCGGTATATAAACATCACAGAGCCTTTCGATATGGGGAAAGACCATTTTTACCGCCTTGTCACAGTTCCGGGTAATGACGCCCACCTTGACCCCTCGTTCCTGCAAGAGCTGGAGCATCTGGACCACACCCGGGAGAATTTTCCCTTCCTTTGTGGCAGCCAACTCATGTTGGATTACAATTTCGTGAGACTTTCTGTAAAAAGTTAAACCTTGCGAACGGCTCTCTTTCGAGATACGACCGGTCGCTTCATCGATCATTTCCAAGATGTAAAGCCCTTTCAGATCTTCTGGTGCGATGCCGTACTCACCCAGGGATGCTTCCACGTCCTGACGCATGACGCCAAAGTCGATATTTAGATGAACCAGGGTTCCGTCGTAGTCAAAAATTGCCGCTTCCATGTCCCGGCTTGTCCATCCCTCCTTGCGATCCAAACGTTAGGTAACGGTCAAAAGTGTTGGCAACATCCTTTGCCTTCATTTTACCGCCTACTCTCCCCCTTACGCCCAGCAATTAAGTTTGTGATCAGGGCCTGATTTAGCTTCTTTAAACCCGCTCTTTTTGTCAAGTATGCTCATTGAGATACCAAGCCCCATTCCTCTTTGAGAAATGGGGCATACGGGAACCCTGTAGGCTCTTTCATCCCGACTAGATTAGTGAAAGGCCATCGGAAATGGGGGCACTCTTATGCTTCTCTGCCTCTACTGGCCTTATCTATTTCATTCTTTTTTAGGGATTCAATCGAGACTCCCTGAGAAGCCAACTGGCATAGCTTGGCCCCGGCCCCATCAAGGTCTCCAAATAGGATTCCACCTGAAACTTTCGTTTGATGAGGCCAGTGTAAACGCCCGCCCCTTCAATGTCTCCCACGAGCAGAGCGCCTACGAGGACCCCTTCCTTTAACACCAATTTGCGATAATGATCTCCGTGGCGTACCGCATGAATTTCATAATCATCCCCAGAAGGCGGATCAACCAGTCCTACGGAGACCGTGGGGACATTGGCCAACTCCAGGGCGTTGAGCACACCGAAGGCACCAACGTAATCCGCTTCCTCACCTGTCATATTTCTTCCGGCAATGGTTCCCATTTCCACAGCGTTTGTCCATAAGCCGCTCACGATGGGCTGGTTCGTCACAATATCCGGGGTTTCAACCACGTCCCCGGCGGCGAAGATATCCTGCACACTCGTCCGCATGAACGGGTCCACGAGGATCCCCTGATTGACGGCAACGCCTGCGGTCTGCGCAAGCTCTGTATTGGCCCTGACCCCCGTTGCCATGACGACCAACTGGGTGGCCAGTTCCTGGCCATCCTCCAATGAAACGGCCCTGACCCGACCGTTACTCCTCAATACGGCCCTTATGCCTTGACCCAAGATGAGGTTTATACCCTTTTCTTGCACAGCCGCAGTGAATATCTCTCCTGCCACACCGTCAAACTGCAAGGGAACCAGATAACCGCGTTTTTCAACCACGGTCACATCAAGACCCTTGTTTTTGAGCACGGATGCCGTCTTCATTCCCACGCGGCCTCCGCCGATGATCACGACGCTATCCGTTTCCTCTGCGGCCTTCTTAATGGCTGCAGCATCGTCCAGTGTGCGCATCGTGTGAACGCCATCAGCGTCAACGCCCTCTGCAGGAGGGCGGAGGGGTGAACTTCCGGTGGCAATCAGTAAACGGTCATAGGGGATCTGCTCACCTCCTTCAAGGGTGATCTTCTTTTCCTGAGGATCAATGCCCTTAACCCTTTGCCCCAAGTGTTGCTCAACACCCTGCGGTTCGCTATGTTCATCCCGAAACAGCAGTTTCTCCTCCACGCTCTCATCAACCAAGTTGGGGATCAGGGGGCGGTAGTAGGACTCATGGGGTTCGTCGGAAAAAATCAGGGTCTCGGCTTCCGGGTCCTTGGAGACGATACTTCTTGCAGCCGCGTTTCCAGCCGCACTGTTACCTATGATGACATATTTCATAAGGAGTCCTCCATTCTCCTCTTCGTCTGCAAGTTTGAATACTGCCTCGTCAAGCGCCTTCGACAGCTCTCGATATGACGCCGGCCACAGCCGATCTGACAGCTGCCCCGAACTCCTCCACTTCTGAATAGACCAGGGCATTGGTTGGGCATGCATTGACGCACGCCGGTACATCCAGATCCGGACACCGATCGCATTTTACGGCGATGTTGCTTTCCTTTTGCCGCCCCACCACACCGTAAGGGCAGACCATGAGGCATGTCCAACAGCCTACGCATCGCTCATCCTTTTGTAAGACCATGCCTCGATCATCCCGATACAGGGCCCCTGAAATACAGGCGTCCAGACAAGGGGCCGCCTCACACTGACGGCACGTAATGGGGATCTTTTTGTCATCCGCCTGTTCTATGTAAAGCCTATAACGGGGAGTGGGCGTCTCCATGATGGCCGAAAAGAGATTTTTACCCCTGGAATGTTCAACGGCACAGGCGAGCTGGCAACTGCGGCAGCCCGTGCATTTATCTAAATAGGCAAAGACCTGCTTCATATTCCCAACTCCTTTCTCCTCTCCTTGATCACTTCAACCAGTTTCTCAGCCGAAGAGATGGGATCCGTGTCCACAATGAAATACCCACCCAACAGTCCCTTCACGTCTTCGGTGAGAACCTTAGTTACCAGTTGACTACCCAGCACAGGCGGAATGACGCCCACATGAGTGGGCAGTCCCGCGGCCACGGCCCACGTACCAATGGAGATCGCTTTCTCAGAAGTGGCCTCAGGCGCACTAGCCACCACCGGTAACTTATCCATATCCACGCCCAGTTTGTTGGCCACCGCCACGGCCACGTCTGCGGGGCGAGAATTGTCCACACAAGAGCCCATGTGCAAAACAAGAGGCAAGGGCTTACCCAAGCCCGCGGCCTCTCCCACGGCAGTCAAAACCGCCTTCAGGCCATCTCCCGCATACTTTTGGGTAGCCTCAGGGGTCATGAGTCCATGACGGGCCAGTGCCCCAGCTCCGCATCCCGTGGCGAGGATCAGGACGTTCTGCTTGGCAAGCTCCTTGGCCATGGTGACAAAGTTTTCGTCCTGTGGCACGCGAACGTTGTTACATCCAGCAAAGAGACAGACGCCCAAGATATTCCCATTTGCGATGTTATCCACCAGCGGTTTCAGCGGGTCTTGCGAATCCACCTTGGAAAGGGCACCCAAAATGGCCTCTGTGGAGAAGCCCCCCATGGCCGTTTCCTGGTATGGCGGTATGTTCAGATTCTGAGGGTCTCGTCTTTTAAAGGCCTCTATGCCCTTCGAAATAATCTCCTTCGCCGTATCAACTGCCCTTGACTCCTCAAACTCCACGTGCTCAGCCCCGGGGATTTTGGCAATGGGCATGGTGGTTATGAACTGCGTATGGACGCAATCCGTGAGGCTACCGAGGCTGGGCATGATGCACTGATAGTCGACCACCATGGCATCTACGGCCCCTGTGATCAGTGCCAGTTCCTGGGATACTGAGTGGGTTGCGGAAGGAATTCCGTGGCGCACAAGCACTTCGTTACCCGTGCAGCAAATGCCCACAAGGTTAATTCCTGCTGGGGCGCCAGCAGCCTTTGCCTCATCGTCCATGTCCCCGGCAACCTGAACGATCACATCCGAGAGGACCGGATTATGCCCGTGCAGTGCGATATTGACCGCGTCAGGCTTCAGCACGCCCAGGTTTGCCTGGGTAACGGTTGGTGCGGGCGTCCCAAAAAGGATATCCGCAAGATCCGTGCCCATGTGACACGCCGCATAATCTGAAAGAGCGCATTTAACGCCACCAAGTAGCAGGTTGACCGGATCAGCGTCCACGCCGTAGCTTGTGCGGTGCATGATCTCGGCGATGGATGAGTCGATGCCGGTTGGCACCACACCGAGTTTCAGGAATGTGTCCACTCTGCCCTGGGTCACGTTGGTGGCTGCCCACGTTACGGGCGTCTCTTTCTCTGAAAAATCTGCCAGGGCTGCTTCAGCAACGGCTTTGGCAATCTCATTGGTCTCCTTGCCGTCGGTGGGAATACCGAGGCGGCCGGCCACGGCCATGAGTTTGTCCTCGTCTCTGATGGGGTAATCTTTGGCTCTACCCTCGGCTGATTTAAGCAGGGTATGGGCCAGATGTTTGGCGTGGCCTGAGTGGGCGGCGGTTCCGGCCGCAATCGCCCTACACAGATTCCGCGCAACAATTGTATCGGCGGATGCGCCACATGCACCCAGCGTCGCCCCTTGTCCAAAGGGATCGATGCGACAAGGCCCCTGCATACAATTTCGGCAGCAAATGCCAAGTTCGCCAAAACCGCATTGGGGCGATTGCGCTGAGAAGCGGTCCCATATGGTGGGAATACCCTTCTTCTCTGCCAGCTCTAAAATGCCTTTGGCAGCAGAATCAATAGTCTTTTCCATCTTGCCTCCTTTCACTGATCTATTTTGGTCAC
Source organism: Deltaproteobacteria bacterium (assembly GCA_020342025.1). The sequence goes on along the minus strand of CP070840.1, from coordinate 3,458,327 downwards.
GGGTTGCACCTTGCCATTGAAATTGTCGAAAAACCGGCTTCTGAGAGGCTGATGGAAAATGTCCATATGCAAGGCTTCCGAAATCCCGAGGAATGAGGCGCACATAGAAGTACGCCGCAATGACGAGGGATGAGGGTAACGCAGCAGATGAACGTTTTCCGACAGCCTCATTGGACTTTTGTGCGGGTTAATGGATGGTAACCCTGGACGATCGGCGATCTTCTAAGGGACCGCTGAAGGCATAGACAAAAAACCCCGCTCCAGTTTTGCTAGATGCGGGGTTTGCCAAGGCCTTGAGTCATTTTTCACCCTTCTCAGGTTTAAATGTGGCAGAAAACAGTTACATTTAGGCGATGAAAACTTCTCTCCTGTTTTTTTATTATGATGCGGAATTTTATCAAACAAGAAACACCAAAAGTCAAGGGAAATAAGGATACAACGATGGAGGATATGAATCCAAATCCTCCCAAACCCGCTCATATCAACAATGATACGTAAATGAGATGTTGGATTTGGGAGGGAACAAAGGGCTTGACATTTCTTGGGAAATTCAGATAATCCATTGGGCCACTGAAGCATCGGTTCCAAACGAGAGAGCGAGGGCCCTGCTGATGCAGGGCTTTCTTTTTGTCTGCCCGGTGCTTGCAGGACCCATCCGCCGTGCAGGAAACTGATAGATATGCTGGACTCAATTGAAGAGAGCCCCCTCTATCCTATAGCCAATCCAAAAAGCATCGCTTTTTTTGGGGCATCCAATCGTATCACTTCCATGGGAACCAACCTGCTCGCGTCTATCCAGGCTCTTGGCTTTGAAGGGGCTATCTACCCCGTCCACCCCCATGAAAAGCATGTAAGAAATCTCAAGGCATACCGGAGCGTCTCGGATCTGCCTGAGGTGACAGATTTGGCCGTGCTTGTGCTGCCCACACGTATTGTCCCTCAGACAATGGAAGAATGCGGCAAAAAGGGCATCAAGCGCGCCATCATCGTCTCAGGGGGTTTCAAGGAGGTGGGCGGTAAAGGCGTGGACCTGGAACAACAGATCAGAGAAATTGCAGATAGATACGGGATTCGCTTTCTGGGGCCAAACTGCATTGGCGTGGCCAACCCACACCACAAGCTGAACACCACTTTCTTGCCCTATGAGGGCGCTCCTGGGTACATTGGCATGGCATCTCAGAGCGGAAGCCTCGTTACCCAGATGTTCAACTACCTCTCAAGATACGGCCTCAGCTTCAGTACGGCATTCAGCCTTGGGAATGAGGCAAATATCGACATTGTGGACTGTTTGGATTACTTGGCGGCTTGTCCCCACACAAGGGTTATTGCCTTGTACATTGAGGCCATCAAGCGCGGTAGCGCCTTTGTGGACAAGGCAAGGGCCATTGTTCCCCACAAGCCCATTGTGGCCCTTTATGTGGGTGGATCAGAAACAGGCAAGCGAGCCAGTTTTTCCCATACCGGCGCCATGGCCGGACCGGACCTTCTGTATGAGGGCATCTTTCGTCAATCGGGCATTATAAAGGCGCAATCCGTTACAGAACTCTTTGACTTCTGCTGGGCACTGGGCAGCCTGCCCATCCCTAAAGGACGCAGGGTGGTCATTCAGACCCACTCTGGTGGGCCCGGTGCAGCCGCAGCAGACGCGTGCGGTCGGGCAGGTCTTGAGCTTCCGCCCCTCACTGATGAGACGTTGGACAAACTGGATTCTCTCCTCCCCCATACGAGTAGCAGAAACAACCCCGTGGATCTCACCTTTACCAAAGACCCACTGCAATACTTTGCTGACATCCCCAAGGTGCTCCTTGAAGACAAGAACGTAGACATACTGCTTGTCTATTTCCTTACGGTAGGGAAAGTGATTCGGCGGGCACTGGAACAGATGGGCATCCCCCGAGAGCAAATCGCTGAGCAGAGCCGTAAGCTCTTGGATGAGCAGTGCGAATCTGTTGCGACCCTTATGAAAAATTCTGACAAACTTTTTTTGGGTTACACCTATCGAAGCGTTGAAGATCCGTTCATACGGGGACTTTTGCAGCGGCGAGTTACGGTGTTTCCCGAGGCTACTCGTGCGGCAAGGGCGCTTCAGGCCCTGCTTTGGTATTCAGATCTGCGGAACAAACTGCTTGATGGTTCAGCGCGAGGAACTGAGGAGATATAGAAAGATGTTGCAGGACACCGTTGAGATCCTGGCAAAAGGTGACGCCAGTGGAAATAATATGCCGATTCGCCTCAGGCTTCCCTCAGGCCTTGAGATCCTGGGACTCCCCACAGAAAATTTCTATGGGGGTGAATGGGATCTGGGGCCCACGTGGAATTACGTGGTTTTAACGGAATCACGTTTTTTGGTGGACACGGGTAAACACGGTATGGGCAAGACGCTTCTCCACATGATGGAGTCTGTTGGCCTCTCCGCTGAAGCGCTTGATTCTATTCTCATCAGCCACGGGCATGAGGATCATGATGGCGGACTCTTTGAGATGACTCAACGGACTGGCGCCACAGTGAAGGCCCACGTCACTTATGATCGCCTCATTCGCAACTATCCGGAGCACGCCCCTCCAGATGGCAGAAGGCGGTTTCCCGCCTCATGCTGGCGTTGCTTTATGCCAGAGTCCTACACCGCCGAATACTGTCTAGACTATCAACGAGAGCGGAGCGGGCTGCAGATAGTAGCGATTGGAGACACCGATCTGGAGATGGGCGACGCTGCACACGTTTATCATGTGCCAGGACACAGTCCGGATTCCTTGGCCATCCTGTTGGGGGATGAGGCGATTATTGTGGGGGACACTATATTGCCGGGTATTACCCCCGTTCCTTCCAGGGAGGCGTTCTTCAGGGATGTGAGAAAGGTACTGGAGCCGGAGTATACCACTGCCCAATCCATCTACGGGCTCACAGCCTATATCAAGTCTCTCAAAAAACTACGGGGGGTTGGAGAAAAATTCCCCGACCTGCTCGTTCTCCCAGCGCATCGGCTTTTTTATGATGGCCGATGGAATGAGCTCAATCTGGTCGCAAGGGTGGATGAATTGATCGGGCATCACATCTTCAGGTGTGCCGATATCCTCAAAATCCTAAAACAAGGTCCAAGAAATGCCAATGAAATTGCAGTGGAACATTTTGAAGAGTGTTTGTTGAAAGGGTTTGGCATGCTTTTGGCTGAGAATGAAATCATCAGCCATTGCGAGTTATTGAGTGCCTGTGGAGATGTGGGGTTGATGGAAGACAACAGATATATGGCCACCGGCAGCACGAACTTTGAGTCTGCCATTCAATCCCTGGCGCCTGACGCCTCCGCCGCCTCACGCCAGAGCTGATAACGCCGGACCTTTGCATAAGTGCCCATGGCGCGCTCTGCCGTGTCGAAAAACGGGACGCCCGCCTCACAGGACTTCTTGGCAAGCTCAGGGTCGAATCCAGGAATTTTCACCATGAGAAAGGGCTTTTGAGAATCCTTATGGGCCTGGATGATAGCGTCCGTATATCTTTGGTTTCCCCCAGGATTCAGCCCTATGCCCGCGATGACCACCGTATCCACCCCCGGATCCGAGGCAACCCTCCTGGCTGCCTGCACATATATTTCAATATCCAGAGATGCTGTAAGCCCCACGTCTACAGGGTTTTGAAGGCTCGTGCCTGTGGGAGGAACAAACTTGGCCATAGCGGAACGCGTCTCGGATGAAAGTTGAGCCAGCCTGAGTCCATTGTTTCCGCAGGCCTCGGCGGCCGATACGGCCAGTCCGCCCGGCCCAGAAATGATCGCCATACGGTCTCCCAGCTCAGAAGGGAGCAACGAGAAGCCCATCAAGGCGTCCACCCACGCCTCAAATCCCACCACAGAAACAGCGCCACTTTGTCGAACCACACCCTCCCATATCCCTCTCGATCCAGCCAGGGCCCCGGTGTGAGAGGCCGCCGCCCGGCCCCCTTCATGGGTCAGTCCCAACTTCCACAGAATCACCGGCTTCTCCAGAGAGGCCTTTCTGAGAGCGGTGAAGAAAAAGGGACCGTCTTTGATCCCTTCTAAATAGGCGCCGATCACCCGAGTATCCGGATCACTTCCCAGATAAGTGAGGAAGTCTGCACTCGTTAGGTCGCATTCATTTCCCAAACTCACCACTTTGCTGAATCGGATCCCTTTCTGGGAGGCCAAACGTCCCAGGATGTTGGTCAGGGATCCACTGTGGGAAATGATGCCCACGGATCCGGGTTCCTTGGAAACCTGAGGAAAGAAAGAAAGACCTGTCTTGGGGCAGTACAGGCCCATGCCGTTGGGCCCGATGAGCCGCATGCCCGAAGACCGGGCCACGCGCACGAGCTCCTGTTCCAGGGCCTTGCCTTCCGCTGTCCCTGTCTCCTTGTATCCCGCGGTGAAGAGCACCGCCCCTTTCACCCCTTTGCGCCCACACTCCTTGACCACATGGAGGGCTCGGTCGTGTGGAACCAAAACGATGGCCAGGTCCACAGGTCCGGGGATGGCCGATACGCTGGGATAAGCCTTGAGCCCATCGATCTCTTCTGCGGCTGGATTGACCGGATAGATCTGTCCTGGAAAGCCCTGCTCCAGTAGGGCCACCAGAAAGAGTTTGCCCATTTTCATTCCTCGGGGTGCCCCTACGATGGCCACTGATGAGGCTTTAAACAGGGCATCCAGTTGGGAAATCAGACCTTTCGCATCATCCGTGTCCACACCGCTCCCTTTGTTAGCTTCCTTCTGGTTTGCGCGTACGCCAGAAAGAACCCGTCATTCCCAATTCCTTAAAGGTCTTAACCATCTCGCGGGCATACTCCCGACTTCGGGAGACCCAGTTCGCATCCATGCGCCTGCGAAAATAAGGGCCTGAGAAGAGCTTGACCAGATCCTCGAGGGGAACGATCCCCTCTTCGGCAGCAGGATCAAATTGTTCCCAGTTCCGAATATGCTCTACCGACCGGAAGAGATTCATGGTGCTTCAGGCATAGGGACCGTTCTCGAACCACTTCCAGTAGGGCACGGCCACATAGCCCATCAGGCCTTCCGGATCCGCTTCCAGGACGACCCCATCGCGTATCTTCACCCTGACGGGCGATCCACAATCCAGGCAGGGTGCATCCACCTGGACCGTCTTCCCAGGAAAAAGCCAGCAGACTGCCAGCGACTCGAACCCTCACTGGCCGAACCACTTCTGCTCACCTTCCACCGTGATGCGGTACTGGGTAGGGAGGTTGTTGAACGGGGCAAAGGAGGTGATCAAGTCTGTCTTGGGAAACAACCATCCCGGGACCCCCGCCTTGAAGAGATCGTGTAGGGCTTTCCGCCCCTCCTCCACCGAAAGTCCAAGCTCGGACGCGATCTCCGTGTAGTGCGGAGCCTGGCCGGTCTCTACCATGCACTTCATGATGACTTGAAAGGTCTTGTCCAACAGGGTGGGTTCGCTCATGGAAATACCTCCTTTTGGCTAGGGTTTATGGGTTTAGGTTTGTGGGAGACCAATTCTTCTTTTTCGGGATGCTCAAGGATCTTTTCCTAGTCGTAATGTTCTTCTATGACTTTTATTATTCTAAAAAAGGCCTCATTGACAGGAACCGGGATATGAAACGCTTTGCCGAGCTGGATCATTTTGCCTGCAAACATCTCCACCTCTGTCTTCCTCTTGGCTTCCACGTCCTGGAGCATGGAGGGCCTCCCTTCCGGGGACAGTCCAGACAGAACCGAAAACCAGTTGTCCAGGTCTGATTGGGATAAATGCACGTTCTTCGCTTCCGCAACCGCCATGACCTCCCGCATCGCCGATTCCATGAGCTCTTTGGCCTCTTGGGATTTCTGTAAGACGGCAAAAGGCGCACGCAATACGGCCGCAGTCTGATTGGTCCCCACGTTTATCATGAACTTCCACCAGAGGGTGCGGATCATATCTTCTGGTGTCTCATAAACGAGCCCGGCGCGATCGAAAAGGGATTGTATCCGCGTAACCCGCTCGGTCAGATCATGATTCTCTGCTTCACCGAAATACAGCTTACCCTGTGTTGAATAAGTGGTCCTGTTTTCCCACCGAAGTGCATCAATACCCACTGACACGGCGTACAATACCCTTTCCATCCCATACACGGCACCTATCTGTTCTTCACTCTCTATCCCGTTCATGACGGATAAGATCACGGTATGGTCACCTATTCGGTTCTTCATGTCTTGAATGGCTTCTGGAAGGTGATGATGTTTTACAGCCACAATGATGAGATCAGAAGGGGGTGTCTTCTCTTCCACTTCAAGGACGGGCAACGTGTAATGCTTGTCGTTGACAATGACTCCCTGTGCCTTGAGCCGTGCGTAACGCTCCCCTTTGGCCACAAGGGCTATACAGTCCTTATCCATTTCAAAGAATTTGGCTGCATAAACAGAGCCCATGGCTCCGACACCCACCACGGCGATTCTTTCCATAGGCGGCATTATTCCTTTCCTTTTTCCCTCCCTCGTGTCGGGTAGATTAACTACATTTAGGTAATTAGCAAAGAGAGGTCAAGGAAAAGTTCCGTCCTTAGAGCCCTGGACAAAGCGCTCCAAATGATCTCTAATAGGTTGAAAATGAAACTCGCGAAGCAATTTTAGGGTTGAGAAGGTTATTAAGATGAAGTCGTTGTTCAAAATCTTTCTATATTCGACGCTGCTCCTGTTCTCCTGCTCTGCTGTCCAGGCCGCACCACAGCCTCTCCATCACGACCTACAAGTCATTCTATTTCCGAGTGAAAAACGGTTGACAGGTACCGACAGAATAACGGTCAATCCAAACCAGGCACCCAGCCTCTCTTTTCACCTAGCCAAGAGGGTTCATGTTTCTAAAGTGGAAGTGAACAGCAGGCCCGTCTCATATGACTTTCAGCACGCGTTCCTACATATTCCCCTCGAGCCTGATCAACGCGACAACGTGGTGATTGTATCGATCACCTATGAAGGCATCTTTGACGACCCCATACCCGAGTCCCCTGTAAATACGGATAATCCCAGCTATGGGGTCAAAGGGATTATTTCCGAAAAAGGCACTTTTTTGCAGGCCGGCTCCGGGTGGTACCCTGAAATGTCAGAAGGCCAACCCACGTATCGACTCCGCGTTGATGCCCCTAGAGGCGTTCTCGCCATCTCGGTGGGCAGGTGTCTGGGCCATGAGACCAAAAAGAGAAGAACCTTTTCCATCTGGGAAGTGAAACACCCCGTGGAGGGGCTTCCCCTTTCAGCCGCCAGATATGTGGTGCAAGAAAAGGCGGAGGGCATTGTCAAAGCCGCCTCCTACTTTTTCCCTGGAACCGCGCATCTCGCGGAGGCATATCTCGATGCCATTATCAGATACATGACCCTTTACGAGAAGTTATTTGGACCCTATCCCTTTGATCGCTTTGCGGTTGTAGAGAATTTTCTCCCCACTGGATATGGTTTCCCCTCCTATACCCTACTTGGAAGTAGCGTGATCCGACTACCCTTCATCATGGATACGAGTCTGGGGCATGAAATCGCCCACTGCTGGTGGGGGAACGGGGTTTATGTGGACTACGAGAATGGCAACTGGAGTGAGGCCTTGACCACCTATGTGGCAGATTACCTGTATAAAGAAAGAGCATCGCCCGGGGAGGCGCGAGACTACAGGCTTCAGATCCTTCGCAAGTTCGCCACCCTGGTCACGCCAGAAAAGGATTTCCCCCTTAGACAGTTCCAGAGCCGTTATGATCCTGCTTCTCAGGCCATTGGATACGGTAAGGGAGCGATGGTCTTCCACATGCTCAGGGAGGAGCTTGGCGATGACGTGTTCTGGGCAGCCCTCAGAGACGTCTTCAGAGACAGGTTATTTAAAAAGACATCCTGGAAAGATTTTCAAAAGGCCTTTGAAAGCCACTGCCAGTGTTCACTCCAAAGGTTTTTCGAACAGTGGCTCTATGAAAAAGGGGCTCCTCTACTATCTTTGGAACGCATTCATTCTTCCCGCTCAAATAACACCTGGCGGGTGAGCGGGGTTCTTGTTCAAGCAAGACCTCTCTACACACTGCAGCTGAATCTTAGCCTTGAAAGCGGCCGACAAGAGGTAACGAAGAGGATCAGGGTTTTGAACAAGGAGACGCCCTTCCAGATAGTTTCTGATGACCAACCCGAGAGAATCATTGTCGATCCAGACTTTGACAGCTTCAGGCGCCTTTATCCGCAGGAGATCCCCCCTTCCATTAATTCCCTAAAGGCATCTCCTTTTGTTCTCATTGTCATTGCAAAACACGCTCAGCCAGGGATTGAAGATGCCGCAAAAACCCTCACACTTTCGCTCGGATTACGCAGATTCCAGATTGTGCCCGAAGACCAACTCAAAATGAGCGCTGTCCATGAAAACGACCTCATCATTGTGGGTGTTCCTGAAAAAGAGGAACTGCTCTCCGGGCTCCCGCCCCACGTTTCGGTGGCGAAATCGGGTTTCACGATCCAGGGTAATCCATTTTCTCATCCCTCCGCTGTCTTTTTCGGCGTTTTCGCACACCCCATGGGGGGAGGTCGCGTTGTGGCCCTTTTTCTTCCCCTCTCCCCAGCGTACGCGAGGCAGGTGGCCAGGAAGGTGACCCACTATGGAAAATACAGCTACCTCATCTTCAGTAAGGGGCGTAATAAAGTTAAGGAAATCTGGCCCATTTCCGAGACACCGTTGATTTATCATTGGAGGGAGAGAGATGCTCAAGGTAAAAAAGGGTAGCCGTGTCATGAAGCATCTGTTCGGAGCCACCATTGCTTTACTCCTCCTTACCAGCAGCGTTTGGGTCGGTGGAAATTTAAAGAATGTGCGCCTCTTTGAGGTGACCAAGAACAAGGAAACTTCCCTGGCCCAGGCACTCCTAGAGATGAGACAAGCAAGAGTCGTCCTTGTGGGTGAAATCCACAATCGTAAGAGTCACCACATGGCCCAGTTGTTGATCATACAGGCCTTATATGATTCCGGAATTTCTTTGGCGATTGGTCTGGAGATGTTCCGGGCCGAGAGCCAGCATGCCCTTGACAGCTGGGTTAGTGGAAAGATGAAAGAGGAAGACTTCCATAGGGCATATTACGATAACTGGAACTTTCCATGGCCCCTTTACAGCATGATCTTTGAGTATGCCAGGAAAAAGCGGATTCCCTTAGTGGGGCTCAACGTCCCCAGGGATGTGACACGGCAGGTAGTCTTAGGAGGGTTTGAATCCCTTTCCAAGGAGGAAAAGACCAAAATTCCTAATGTGACCTGCAGGGTAGACCGCGAATATATGGACTTCATAAAGAGGGCGTATGGTGCCCACGCCCACGGTCAGCTCAACTTCACCTATTTTTGTGAGGCTCAACTGGTCTGGGACAAGGCCATGGCGATATACGCCCTGGATTATTTGAAAGCACATCCGAAGTCTTCCATGGTCTTACTGGCGGGCGCGGGCCATGCCTGGAAAAGAGGTATTCCAGAACAGTTGAGACAGCTTTCGGAACTTACTTACACGGTTGTTTTACCGCAGATTTCGGGCAGGATAGAGCCGGGCGCTGTCGACGATAAAGATACGGACTATATTTGGCTGGACGCAGAAGAGTGAGGGATTGAGCTGTATAATGGACACGAAAGGCTACCCAGGCATTTATGAATTACTGTAGCACATGCGGTGCCCCGGTGCGGCCTCGTGTTCCACCAGGGGACGACCGACCTCGTTATGTCTGTGACAGGTGTCACACCATTCATTATGAAAATCCCAAGATAGTGGTTGGTTGCATACCGGAATGGGAAGACAGGCTTCTCCTCTGCCGCCGCGCCATTGAACCGCGTTCTGGTCTGTGGACGATCCCGGCGGGTTTCCTGGAAAATGGAGAGACGGTCACAGCGGGAGCAAAGCGCGAGGCCTTTGAAGAGGCCAGGGCAAGGGTTGAAATCTTGGGTCTCTACACCCTCTTTGATTTGACCCACGTCCACCAAGTTTATCTCATATTCCGCGCCCGCCTCCTTGATCAAAAGTATATGGCGGGTGAAGAGACTGCGGAAGTCAAACTATTCGAGGAAAAGGAGATTCCCTGGGACGAAATCGCCTTTCCTTCCATAAGAAAGGCGCTAAGACTCTATTTCCAGGACCGCCCTACAGGGGTCTTTCCTTTACACATGGGGACGATCCCCCCCTTTAAAAAAACTTAATTCCGCTGACCTCGGAAGGCAGAAGATCGCGCTTTCGATTAGCAGATATATTGTGCACTTTGCTGGAATTCAACGGTATGGCAAGAAATCTACGCTTCTAAATCTCAAAAGCATACCACAAGATATTGTGGCTCTGCCTCCCTTACCTTAGAGCCAAATTCGACCATTCTTTGGGTAGTTCGCAATCCAGCCAAACTTTCTACTAAGTTTGATATTCTTTATCGGCTTTGACTGATGACCCCTGGTATCCATTCTGCGCTCCAGGCACTTGAAAACCTCCTTCTCATAACATGAAAATGCCTTTATATCTCTCGATTAAAAGTAGAAAGTGATAACTTATATAGATATTTTACCAATGTGGTTCAGTTCCAATGCGTTGTCCCATTACATCTAAAGTCTCCGTAACCACCATGAAAGCCTTAGGGTCTATTTTTTTGATTATTCCCTTGAGTTGGGCATACTCTCGAAAGGTGATGACTGTATAAACGATCTGTTCTTCTTGACCGGTGTATCCTCCTTGGCCTTTGATAATTGTCAACCCACGATCTATCTCATACAGTATCTTCTTAGAAATCTCTTCCCACTGTGATGAAATAATGAAGACAGCTTTCCTCTGGCTGAGTCCCGTGACGACGAGATTGAGTATGTATGAGGCCACGTATATATAGATCAGGGTGTACAAGGCCCTCTCAAGTGAAAAAAGAAGAGCCCCTGCCACTAGGAGAATACTGTTAAAGGCTAGGCTAGTGGTTCCCAGACGAACGGAAAAACGCTGTAGCATGATGACACAAAGAATATCCAGACCTCCCGCTGAACCAATGGATCTCAGGATAACTCCTGCTCCTGTTCCTGTAATGATTCCTGCCAGAAGCGCACTCAGGATCTTGTCCTGAACGGGAATGGGTACCTGGATGAATTCGACAGCACATGAAAAGATGACCATTCCGGCAAGGCTGTAAAGAAAGAATCGTCGCCCTACGAATCTCCACCCGATAATGAAAAGGGGCACATTCAGGAGGAAATAAAGCCATGCAACAGGCAGAACTGGCACAAAGTAATAGATCACCAAGGCTAATCCTACGAACCCCGCACTTAAAAACTCTCTGGGAATCAAGATCCCATTGATGGCCACAGCACAGAGTGCGCTCCCAAAAGCAATTAAACCAAGGTTCCAGAGAACCTGCCTTAAGTCTTTAATCCAAAATTTTTCAAGGGGATGTTTCATGATTACTATCTCCTTTCAAGAAATCTATCACTGCTATAACCCTGCCTGGCTTCCCATTTGGATAGGAAAACAGCTTGATATTTCTTGTTAATAACAGGATCAACTTATATTATTTCAAGAAGAGGGAGAAGCGAAATGTCTATTGATATTAGTAAATCATTAAAACGGCCTATATTTAATTCTTCAAAGCCTTACTTCTTTGCTGGCATAAGGCATAGACTTATTTGGGTAGTCTATACTTTGCTGATTTTGAAGGTTACTTAACGAAATCGTAACCAAATTGGGAGTGATTCTGAGCCCTGATTCTACTTGACAATGGTCATGATTTCAGTTTATTCACAGTTAGCGCCCTTCTAATCAAATAGATTAACCTTATGAGCATTAACATAATCTATATGAGAGCCTAATCTTCATTCCAACTGTTAACCTCCATTCACGGAGGTTATCTTATGAAAGAAATTCTCAAAATGTGCCCGCCATGCTTCCAGCGAGCATTGTCTGTTCTGCTGGGAGCTTAAGTTTTTTCCAAGAAACCAAAGCGATCGTAAGATGGGGACGGAATGCTACGGGCCTCAATGATCCTGCTGACCCCCACTCAAGCTAAAAATCCATTTGGAAGAACAGCAAAGTTGCCAGGTGTGACATCATCAAGGTCACATTAGGTTTGGTTCAGATTTTTTGTTCACGAAACCCACCCATTTCTTGGTGTTAAACTAAGGAAAGGAGCACACCGTGAACCGATATACCAACAGCCATATTAGTTTAAGAGTTCTCCAGTCGTTCATGATTACTGTCTCCCTGGTTCTGGCATTAGGGTTGACGCTTGCGCGCACAGTGCAAGCCGCCCCGACAGAGCCATCCGA
>CP070840.1:3423986-3445988 GCA_020342025.1 Deltaproteobacteria bacterium | reverse complement strand
TGGATCCAGCTACCACCCGGAGAAGCAGAGAAGTTTGTCAAGATCTGCTATGACAAGACATGGGAGTACGTCATTGGTATGGCCCCTGAGTACGGGCCCAAACTGAGGGAAGTTTCTTCAAGGAAGGCATTGCCGAAAGGGGCATTTCCCTGGCAGTGATGAGACCTTTTGGAGGAAAGGCCACCTATAAGGCCTAAGGAACCAGGGTTGGGACAATCTGTTCTCAAAGACGCTGTTCCAACCCACAAATAAGACTGTCGAAAATCGGGCTTCTGAGAGGCTGATGGAAAATGTCCAGATGCAAGGCTTCCGAAACTGGGGACCCGCCCGCAGGGTGGGGAGTCCAAGCGAAGCGCGGACAAATCCCGAGGAATGAGGCGTATATTGAAATACGCCGCAGTGACTTGCCCTGTTACATCGGCTTCGCCGTCTCGCGTAGCGAGAATTTAACAGGGCGGGGGATGAGGGTAACGCAGCCCTTCGACTTTGCTCAGGGCCGTGCGCCTGCCGAACGGCAGATGGGCGTTTTCCGACAGCCTCAATGGTATTGAGGCATGCGGGACAACAAAAAACTTTTTGACCGGGTTATCGATTTTATGGCCTTCTTGGCAGGTGTTATGCTCGTGGGAGCCGTATTGATTGTCTGTTTTGAAATCTGGATGAGGTATTTTGTTCGTAAACCGCAGGTCTGGACGGTGGAAGTCTGCGAGTATATTCTTTTTGCCATCGCATTTCTAGGGGCGCCCTGGCTTTTGAAGAAGGGTGGGCATGTGAGCATAGATATTATGGTAGCGCAGATGAGCCCTAAAACCCAGGTCTATCTGGGGCTCTTCTCAAAGGCCATGGGCGTCTTCATTTCTGCTATTGTTTGTGGGTTCAGTATGGCCACTTCTTGGGATTCTTATGTCTCCGGTGTTGTGGTCATAAAGACCCTCTCCATTCCAAAATATTATTTCTTGATGCTCATCGCTCTCGGTTACTTCTTACTGCTTATAGAATTTGCGCGGCAGTTTTTTGGACATTTCAAAGAATTGAGAGAGAAGAATTAATGGAGTGGTGGGTCCTACTCATCATAATCGTTGGGACTTTCTTGGTCCTTTTAGGCGCTGGGCTCCCCGTGTTCCTTGCTTTTACCATTGTGGATGTTCTGGGCATATATTTCTTATGGGGGGGCCCGACCGGTTTAGGTCAACTGGGCCACTCCATCTTTTCCTCCATTAGCACTTTTGTCCTTCTGCCAGTGCCCCTTTTTATATTGATGGGAGAGCTCCTGTTCCACTCCGGGGCCTTTATCAGAGCTATAGATACCCTGGATAAATGGATGGGACGCATACCTGGAAGACTGTGTCTTCTTAGTGTGGGGGGAGCCACTATCTTTTCTACCCTGAGCGGTTCAAGTATGGGCACAGCCGCCATGTTGGGATCTTTGCTTCTCCCGGAAATGCAAGAAAGGGGATATCACAAGTCCATTTCCATTGGTGCCTGCATGAGCGGCTCCCTGGCCATGATAATCCCTCCCAGTGCCTTGGCCGTGGTCTTGGGATCCCTGGCGGAAGTCTCCATTGGTCGGCTTCTGATATCCGGGATTCTGCCCGGCGTATTTATTGCCGGCCTTTACATCGCTTACATCACGCTCAGATGTACATTACAACCAAGCATTGCCCCGGCCTATACGCCCCAAAGGGTCCCCTGGTCGGAAAAAATACTTGCCCTGGTGAAAAATGTTCTTCCATTTGCAGCCATCATATTTGTGGTGACCGGGCTCATCTTTGCCGGTCTGGCCACACCCACTGAATCGGCAGGCATGGGGGTGATGACGACCGCGCTCCTGATTGTCCTTTACAGGAGGATGAGCTGGGAGGTCCTAAAAAAATCAGTAGACTCTACCCTACGGATCACTGTGATGATGTTCATGATCCTCACAGGATCAACTGCTTTCAGCCAGATCTTGGCGTTTACAGGGGCCAGCAGGGGGCTTGTGGAGCTTGTGGTCAGCTTTCCCTTTTCTCCTCTTGTGATCATTGGTGTCATGCAGGCCTTGATGGTGGTTTTAGGGACCTTTATGGAGCAGGTCTCCATCATGATGATTACTTTCCCCATCTTTATGCCTATCGTTCACGCCCTTGGTTTTGATCCTGTTTGGTTTGGATTGTTGGTCCTTATAAACATGCAAATAGGCATGACAACGCCTCCTTTCGGTCTGTGCCTTTTTGTGATGAGAGGGGTCGCGCCAGAAGGGATTAGCATGATGGACATTTACAAATCTGTGGTTCCCTTTATCCTGATCGACCTTTCAGCCATGCTGGTGATTATGTTTTTTCCTTCCATCGCTTTATTCTTGCCAAGCCTCATGAGGTACTGAAAAAAGGGTAAATAATGGGATCACATTTGATCTTGAGGGAATTGAGCCGATATGGAATAGGAACCTATGCGGATATCATTTATAGGAATGCGGTGCTTTATTCGGGTGACGAGGCCTTCAAGTGCGGATCCGAGACGCTGACCTTTGCCGAATTTAACGCCAGGGTGAACAGGTTGATCCACGCCTTGCATGCCATGGGGGTCAAGAAGGGAGATGTACTAGGCATTCTCTCCTGGAATTGCCTGGAATACACGGAGGTCTACGGGGCGGCCATGAAGGGAGGATTCATCGCCTCCCCCTTCAGTCCCAGGTTGCAAGCGGATGAACTGGACCACATTATCAATTATTCAGAAGCCAATACCCTTTTTGTCGGCCCTGAATTACGGGAGATGGCCCATTCCCTAAGGCCTCGCTTATCAAAGGTGAAGAACTTCATCTCTTTGAAGCACTCTGCCAAGGATATGGTTTCCTACGGAGAGCATTTGGAAAAATATTCCGGAGAGGAACCTGAGGTTCAGGTGGAAGAGGACGACCCACTGTTCATCTTCTACACCAGTGGAACCACGGGCATTCCTCGAGGCGCACTGTATTCGCAACGACGCGCCATGGAAGATACGAGGAGGTTCGTCATCTCCCTTGGCTTAGAATGCGGGGACAGGCAAATTCAGATTATGCCCCTCTTCCATGTGGGCGGAACCAAGAATTTCTGGGGCTACTATTTTGTTGGGGCAAGTAACGTCATTCTGCCGCATATATCCTTTGATCCGAAGGAGACACTGCAAGCCATTCAGGATGAGAAGGCGACGGACATCCATATCGTACCTACCCATTTGGCCGCTTTTCTTGCCTTGAGCGACGTGGACAAATACGATCTCAGTGGCCTGAAACGCATGTTCTATGCCGCCTCTCCCATGCCTCTGGAGCTATTAAAGAAAGGCATGGCCAAATGGGGTCCCATCTTCGTCCAAGGCTATGGGGCCACCGAAGACGGTCCAAACGTCACCACATTATCGAAGCGACAACACAATATTCTGGATCGACCCTTAGAGGAGCAGAAGGCTCTGGCCTCTGCGGGGTTCCCACATATCGGGGTCCATGTCAGGATTGTAGATGACAAAGATAATGATGTGGAACCGGGTGAAGTGGGTGAAATCATCGTGCAAAGCAAGGGCGTTATGAAAGAATGGTGGCGCAAACCAGAAGAGACGCGAAAGACTATCGTGGAGGGTTGGGTACACACAGGGGATATGGGCCGCTATGACGAGAGGGGTTATATCTATGTTGTGGACCGTAAAAAAGACATGATTATCTCCGGAGGTGAGAATATCTTTCCCCGTGAGGTTGAGGAGATCCTCTATGGGCATCCCGCGGTTCAGGAGGCGGCCGTCATAGGCATTCCAGATCCCTACTGGGTGGAAAAGGTCCATGCCATCATCGTCTTAAAAGAAGGGGAAAGCGCAAACGAGAAGGAACTGATCGACTTTTCCAAGGAGAGATTGGCCCGTTTCAAGGCCCCAAAATCCGTAGAATTTGCCGATTCCCTTCCCAAGAACCCTGCCGGTAAAATCCTTAAACGTCAACTCCGGGACAAGTTTTGGCAGGGCCTGGAAAGGAAGATTTAAGAAGTAGGGCAACGAAACTGGAGGAATCATATCTATGGGAGTAAAGATAGCACTCATTTCGAACTTTTCATTAGGCATTTCAGACTCGGAGAATTTTCTTTTGCCACCCAATATAACCACTATCGGAGATCTATTGCGGCATGTGGGCGAACAAATGAACTTTCCTTTTATTGCGGCTGACGCCCATGATCTTCGAAGGGACATTGAAGTAAGCATAAATGGAAAAGATGTTTGGTTTTATCCAGACACCCTAAAAACGCCTCTAAATGATGGTGATTCGGTAGAAGTCAATCTCGTACCGCTGGGGGGAGGATAGGGATTTCCCCATTCAGTCCCTCCCCCTTGAGATACTGCGTCGAATTGTCATTGCGAGGGAGTGAAACGACCGAAGCAATCTCATAAAGAATTTAGAATAGGGAGATTGCCGCGCTTCCTTCGGTCGCTCGCAATGACAAAAAAGAATTACTATACAGCCTCTCAAGGGCGGGGCACCCTGACATTTAACGGCCAAGAACGTTTTTGGAAAGGAGAGATAGAAGATGGTCACCTTTTACAGGCGATTGCCAAAGTTTGATTACATCAAGCCTAAGAGTATCGATGAGGCCTTAGGCCTCTTGGGTGAAAACGACCATGGAGACGTCAAGGTTTATGCGGGAGGGACAGATGTTATCCCGAGGCTAAAGTCCAGATTGATACAGACCCCGAAGTTCCTGGTTGACCTGAAAGGCCTATCCGAATGGGACTATATCCAATATGACGAAAGGGAAGGATTGAGAATCGGGGCCTTGGCCAGCATCTCTTCCGTGGCCCATTCGGTTCACGTAAGAGAACATTTTGGGATATTATCCCAGGCGGCTGGCAGCATTGCATCCACCCAGGTCCAGAACCGGGGCACCATTGTGGGGAATATCTGTAATGCGGTCCCCTCTGCGGACTCCGCGCCAGCGCTCCTCTGCCTGGGTGCAAAATTGTCATGTGTAAGCCGCCGCGGGGAACGCATCATTGACATAGAAGACTTTTTTGCAGGACCCAATCAAACGGTCCTCAATCCGGACGAATTGGTGAAGGAAATCCGGATTCCCAACATGCCTCCCCAAAGCAAGGGGGTTTACATCAAACTTTCCCCCAGAAGCAGAATGGACCTGGCGGTGGTGGGTGTTGGAGCCATGGTTGCACAAGATAACGGGCGAATTCAAGACGTCAGGATAGCCCTCGGTGCTGTGGCACCCACACCCATGAGAGCCAAAAGGGCGGAGGATGTGCTCAAAGGGGAGAAGGTCCTTGGTGAAACGGTAATGAAAGCTGCAGAGACGGCTTCTGCAGAATCAAAGCCCATCGACGATCATCGGGCTTCGGCTGAATACAGGAGGATGATGGTGCAGGCCTTAGTCAGGCGTGCCATTAATAACACATTATCGAACTAGGAAATTGAGAACGTCGAGAACGTCTTTCTCGAATCTATTCTAGGAGATCAAGGAATGAAAATGAAAGAGATAAGATTCACCCTGAACGGAAAACCCTATGCGTTGAGCGTCAAACCCTGGCGGACTCTGCTTGAGTTGATCAGAGAAGACCTGAGTTTTACAGGGACCAAGGAGGGTTGCGGTCAAGGAGAATGTGGTTCCTGCACGATCATCATGGGGGGGAAGACGGTCAACAGCTGTCTGGTCCCTGCCCTTGAGGCGGACAATCAGGAAATCATCACCATTGAAGGGCTTGTTGATGGAGACAACCTTCATCCTATCCAGGATGCATTTGTCCAACAGGCGGGCATGCAATGTGGTTTTTGTACCCCGGGCATGATCATATCGGCTAAGGCCATTTTGGATAAGAATCCAAACCCCAGCGAAGAGGAGATTAGAGAGGGGATTGCAGGCAACTTCTGCCGGTGCACCGGCTACACAAAAATCATTGAGTCTATCAGCGCCGCAGCCGAGGCCATGAAAGGGGGTGAATAGGGATGGAGGAATATTCTGTCATAGGAAAAAGAGTCCCACGAATCGATGGTAGAGTGAAGGTGACGGGAGAAGCCAAATATGCGGCAGATTTTGAATTGCCCGGCATGCTGTGGTGTAAGATTTTGAGGAGCCCCTATGCCCATGCCAAAATATTGAACGTGGACACCCGCCGAGCCCAAAGGCTTCCCGGCGTGAAAGCCGTTTGTACGGGAAAAGATTTCGGAGGATGGACTTGGGGATGGATGCCCAAGACGCGGGATGAACCCCCCTTGGCGGTCGATAAGGTGCGGTATTTGGCCGAGGCCGTGGCCGCCGTGGCCGCCGTTGATGAAGATACCGCTGAGGAGGCCACAGAGCTCATCAACGTGGAGTACGAAGAACTGCCCGGGGTCTTTGACCCTGAAGAGGCCATGAAAGAGGGAGCGCCCCAGGTCCATGACTACGTGGAGAACAACTTGAGCTGGGCATTCCATATGGACTTGGGAGACGTGGAAAAGGGATTCCGCGAGGCGGACCTTGTTCGTGATGACCGCTTTGAGACGGGCAGGGTCATAACAGGCTATCTGGAGCCCCCCGCGGCCGTTGCCTTATACGACTCATCCGGCATTACCATATGGGCCGCCAAGCAAAGCCCATACTTTCTATACCGACACCTGGCCGCCTGCTTCAATCTTCCTCTGAATAAGGTCCGAGTGATTCAACCCTTTGTGGGCGGCGGATTCGGCGGGACAAAGAACGATTCGGTGCCAGGGGATTTCTGTTCTGTGTTGTTGTCCAAAATGACTGGCAAGCCGGTGAAGTTTGTTTACAACATGGAAGAGGTACTGATGACCTGTCGCAGGCGTCACAATATGATCGTGCACAATAAAATGGGCATGAAAAAGGATGGGACCATCACGGCCATACACAGCCGCGTCATTGCCGATGGCGGAGGGTACACCACAATTGGTCCTTTGACCATGTACCTGACCGGATGCATGACGACCCTGCCCTATAAGCTCCCCAATTTCAAACACGACGCCTATCGCATATTCACCAATCATCCCACTGGGGCGGCCATGAGAGGGCACGGCGTGACCCATACCCGGTTTGCAGCGGAGATCCAGATGGAAATGATGGCCGAGGAGCTTGGGATCGATCCGGTGGCTGTTCGGTTGAAAAATGCCATTACCGCGCCTCATGAAACGGTCAACAAGATCAAGGTCCACTCGGCCGGCCTCGTGGAGGGCATTGAAGTCATAGCCCAAGAGCCAAGCTGGAAAGGGAGAGGCAAGAAAAAGGCTGCTAAGGAGGATATATCCCACGGCGTGGGCATCTCGGCCACGGCCTATTTGGGAGGAGCCAGACAAAGAGGGCATCAGTCCTGTGGAGCGGTCGTTCGTCTCTGTGAAGATGGAACCCTGGACTATCTCACGGGTGCAACGGATGCCGGCCAGGGATCGGACACGGTCCTGGTACAGATTATTGCCGAGGAGCTGGGCCTGAAAGCAGAGGATATAGATATCAAGAGGGTGGATACGGCCTACACGCCCTGTGATGCGGGCAGTTATGGGAGTCGGGTCACGGTTTTGGCCGGTGAAGCCGCCCAAAAGGCCGCCAGGGATGTGAAAGAGCAGCTGGCCCGATTTGCGGCCGAGAAGTGGGAGGCCAATCCCGAGGATATCGTTTTTAAAGATCATCAGGTTTATGTCAAAGGGAGCCCCGAGAGGTCCATACCTTTCCGGAAGTTGGCGCAGATCGCCTGCTATTCGGGCCCTGGTGCGGTCATTGTGGGAAAGGGATATTCGGATTACGGGCTGGATGTGCTGGACTTTGACAAGGGGGTGGGCAATCCGGGTACCTCCTTCAGCTTTACGTCTCAGTTGACGGAAGTGGACGTGGACACGGAGACCGGCGTCGTCAAGTGCACCGACATGGTCATCGCGCACGATTGTGGCAAACCCCTGAACCCCATTAATGTGGAGGCCCAAAATCAGGGTGCGGCCATGCAGGGTATGGGACAGACCCTGTATGAGAAGTTTGTCATGGATCACGGCAAGACGCTCAATGCGAATCTCGCCGACTATAAGATGCCCTTGGCTGAGGACGTACCGAAAATCAAGGTGATTGACATCATCACTGAAGACCCAGCCGGTCCTTATGGTGCAAAAGAGGCATCTGAAGGGGCTATCGTGAGTGCGCCGCCATCCATTGTGAGTGCCATTCATGATGCCACCGGTATCTGGTTTAAGGAACAGCCCGTTACACCCGAGAAGGTCGCCATGGCGCTCAAGAAAAAGCAGACATGATCGTAAATGACGTAGGAACCGCGAGTAAATAATCGGGGCCCAAAGGACCCGGCTTTGAACTGCTCCCAGAGGGGGCTTTTAGGGTCTTTCCTTCATGGGAAAGGCTGCTGGAGTACCGGAGTGAAGGAGTAATGGAGTAATGATAAGGACTTATTCAAGTTGAAATTCGGGTTTTAGCTTTTTCCAACACTCCAACACTCCAATACACCAGTACTCCAAAACAGCGCACTATCTTTACCGGCAAAGCCATTTAACTCTGAGCTAGCCCAAAGGACCAGGTTTCCGAGATTCAAATGAATAACACTTAGCATGAAGGGAGAAAGAGCATGGATGTATATCCGTGGTGGACCGAGGAGCAGAAGGCCTTTGCCAAGGAGGTGGAAGCCTTTGCGGAAGACTTGATGCCCATTGACGCAGAGACGAGATGGAAGCGGAGGTTCCCTTGGGAGATTTTCCAAAAAATTGGTGAAGCGGGCTATACAGGGGCGGGGGTGCCCAAGGAATACGGCGGATTGGGGCTGGGGGCAACAGGGGCTTGCATCGCAGCCGAGGCCTTTAACCGGATGCCCGGCCCAGGCAGGGGCTTTGTGGGCAATATGCTGGGAGGTCTGCGACAGATTATTGAGTTCGGCACCGAAGAGCAAAAGAAGCGGTTTCTGCCTGGGATTGCCCGGGGAGAGATTGGCGCAATCGTGATCACCGAACCCTTTGCAGGCACGGATGCTGCGGCCCAGGAGATGACCGCAAAACGTGACCGGGACGCGTACATATTGAACGGAAAAAAGCGCTATATTGTATCCGCGGGTGTGGCCCAGAGATACATGGTCTATGCAAGAACCAGCAATAATCCCGAGGACAGAAGCAAATACCGCCATCTTACTGCATTTGTTGTTGAGAAGCGCCTGCCGGGTTTTACGGTGGAGAAAATCAATGAGATTATTGGATTTGAAAATATCCAGAATGGGGTATTGAATTTTCACAACGTTTCCGTGCCCATTAATAACGTGCTTGGAGAAGAGGGGGACGGCTGGCGGGTGATGACAGCAGGGCTCAACTTTGAGAGGACCCTCATTTGTGCGCAAGTGCTCGGCTGGATGAGGGAGCTTCTTAGAAACGTGGTCCCCTATTCGCAACGGCGTGTGCAGTTTGGCAGGCCCACCATAAGCTTTGTGAACAACCAATTCAAGATTGCTGATATGATCACGAGGCTGAAGGTTTCAAGATTGCTTACGTACTACACGGCCTATCTATGGGATCTAGGGTGGGATATCACCTTAGAGTCCAATATAGCTAAGGTGTTCAACTGTGAGGGCGTCATGGCCTCCAGTCTGGATGCCATTCAAGTCATGGGAGGCGACGGCCTCACACCCTTTTATCCCCTTTCCGCCATTATGAATGTGGCAAAGGTGGAAAACATCGCTGGGGGGACCATGGAAGCTTGCAGGATGGTCATCCAAAGGACGGCCATGAAACAGATGGCCGAGGAGCTCAGAATGCCCAGAAGAGTCATCCACGATGATTTGGGCGTCCCTGTGCCCGCAAGCCATATACCTGAAAGAAAAAAGGAGGTGGATGAGGAAAGCGTTCTTCGTGTATTGGCCGAAGACTACCGTGTTAACCCAGGGCTTCATATGAG
Source organism: Deltaproteobacteria bacterium (assembly GCA_020342025.1). Next base: position 3,436,122 of record CP070840.1, on the reverse strand, counting down.
CAGAGAGGACATGAACGGGTTCTTTGACGTGAATGACGACAGGCTGGATGAAGTCCTTCTTGGCCTGGAGAATAAGGGGCTTGTGAAGCTCAATCGAGACAAAAAAGGGATTGCCCTGGCAAAGGCAACTTATGACGGTCTGGAAAAGGCATTCCCCCTGGAGCACTATAAGTGGTTCCCCTCATGGATCGAAGAGGAGAATATCTTTTAATAGCGGCACAGGCTTAAGCCACAGTCATGAACGCTTCGACCGTCTAGGCTGGTCTAGGAGAGCCGTAGGTCATCATAACAACACCTACAGCCTGACAAAAGAGAAACATGGAGGTCAGGTTCGTATCCATATCCTCTCATTTTGCAAACCAAAGAAATTACCCTTTGTCCCACTATTCTAAAGTTTTTTTTAGCGTGTATTACAAGAAAATTAGAGAGGAGAAATTTCCTTCAGGGAGATATGTATTTTTCCGTTGTGAATTGATATGTGACAAACCCTGTGTTATTTTGCATGATTTCCAATGATCACAAGGAATTGGGTGGGTGTAGAAGGCGGCATAAGAATGAGAGCTATTTTCGAGGAAATCTGGAGGCGTGCTGAGCCCTATCTCGATACGCGGAAGAACGATATCCATACGAAGATCTCCATAAGGTTTGCGACAGTGCTATTGGAAAAGGAGGGTGGAGATGAAGATGTGGTTATGCCCGCTATCATATTGCACGATGTGGGGTGGATAAGGATCCCGAAGGATGAGCAACATAGGGGCTACGGACCAGAAATCCAGTCTCCCCGTGTGGTGAAAAGGCATGAACTCGAGGGTGTGGAGATTGCCAAGGGAATCCTGGAAGCCCTACATTATGAAAAGGGAAAGACTGCGGAGATCCTTGATATTATTGAAGGCCATGATAGCAGAAAAGAGACAGATTCAATAAATGAGAGCATTGTCAAAGATGCAGATAAATTGTGGAGATTTTCCAGAGAAGGTTTCACGATTGATTGTGATCGCTTTAACTTGAAACCCTTGGAAAGGGTCAAAAAAGGGGACCTGGATATCGACAGGATATTCTTCACTGAGTCTGCCAAGCAGATAGCAAGAAAGGAAATTAAGGAGCGGTTAAAGGAATCAAGAAGTGAGAAGAATTAATTGCTTGCATTGATCTTCATTTCAAGTTGAATTATTCATATCAAATTAGTATAAGTTTCTAGTTGGAATACGAGTTCGCTTAAGAGAAGGTAGTCCGCGACCATGAGCATGTCTCAAAAAACATTCTCTTTCCTTGTATGCTTTTTCTTCATTTTTGTATTTTTCGAGGGGGCAACGGTGGCATTGCACGCAAATGCAGTTAATCTCCCGAAAAGGGTGGGGCCTTGGGCCAGGCCTGATTCGCCACGCGTGATTAATTCCAAGAATATTTTTGAATATATGAATGGGGCAGGCGAACTCTACCTGGGCTACCGTTTCAGCCATATCCAGGTCTTCGATTATACGTCTGAAAACCAGGATACCATCTTGGTGGAACTGTATTTTATGGAAACTTCTGACGATGCCTTTGGCCTGCTGTCCTTAGATTGGGGCGGTGAATCCGTATCCTTTAGCGGCTCTCGCGTAAACACATCGGACCCATCCTTTACTTCACCGGCCAGGGCCCTTTATGGGGGTGGCCTTTTGCGCATCTGGTCGGATAATCTCTATGCCCGAATCATGGCTGACCGTGAAACGCCTGCCTCAAAACAAGCCGTGCATACCCTAGGTGGGGCGATCGTTGCCAAACGCAAGAATTCCCCGGAGCCGGAATTACTGAAATTCCTTCGCCCTGATATGGATTCAGCTTGGAAATTGCGTAAAGATAGATTGAGTTTTTTTCGGACCTATCTGGTGTTAAATTCAGTTTATTACCTCAGCGAGGAAAATATACTGGATCTGGATCTCTCGACAGAAGCCGTTATGGCCCCCTATGAACACATCACCAGCTCAGATGACCACAAACCTATCCCGTTTTTACTTGTGAAATATGAAACCCATGAGCGTGCCCGTAAAGCGTTGAGTCATTTTCATAACGCCTATCTGCCAGAGCATAAGAAAGAATTCATGGCCGAACCAGCCACTGAAAGTCCCCATTTTTTCAAATTGGAGGATGGGTGGCTGGGATATAAAAGGCTCAAAAAATATATAGCCATCGTATTTGAATGTCCTGACCAGCAATCTGCCCGGATAATCATTCAGAAAGCTGAGTCCAACCTATCGAAGGAGGGTCGTGATCATGAAAGATAAGAAGCCTGTGATCACAAGAAGAGATTTTATACGTGGAACAATCGCTGCGACTATCAGCACTTCTGTTCTGGGTTTTAAGTGGCCTGAAGGAGAAGCAAAAGCTGCACGTTCAAGTCTGGTGACACTCGTGCGCGACCAAAACGCCCTGGATTCTTCTCGGAATGTGGATACGGCTATCTTGAATCAGATGCTCGAGCAAACACTGATCAAGTTTACCGGAGAGAAGAATACCAGGGATGCATGGTTAAGCCTTTTCAAGCCCGATGATGTGATTGGTCTGGTCCCTACCCCTCATCTGAATCCAACCCACGATGAACTCGTTGATGTGGTCAAAAGTTCATTGGTGAACGCGGGAATCCCAAAAGATAGGATTAGGCATGCGCAGGGTGGTCCTGGCAAGGCCAAAGCCTGTAGCGCTTTGATTGCCCTTCCCGCCCTCAAGGCGCACTGGCTGACAGGGATTGGCACCGTGCTGAAAAATTACATCATGTATTCCGGGAATCCGAGTCGATATCACAAGAGCAATAGTTCCAAATTAGGAGAAGTCTGGAACCTCCCCTTTGTCAAAGGTAAGACAAGACTGGTTCTGGTTGATTCGCTCTATCCACTCTGTGATAAGGGTCCTCAACCTGATCCAAGATACAAATGGCCTTATAAGGGTTTGATCGCCGGGACTGATCCTGTGGCGGTTGAAACGGTCTGTCTGAAAATTATAACGGAAAAAAGGAAAGCCATAAGAGGCGAGCCATGGCCCCTTTCTCCACCACCCATCTGTGTAGAAGCCGCCGACAAAGTCCACGGATTGGGGACGAGCCGAACGGAAGAAATAAGAATTGAACATTACGGCTGGGAACAGGATTTATTATTATAGCTCAGAAATTCAAGGGAATGGAGGCAAAATATGGCCACATTGTTTGAAGAGACTGAGATTAACGGAATGACCATGCGCAACAGGATGGTAAGATCTGCCACCTGGGAGGGGATGTGCGAGCAGGATGGCAGGCCCACGGAAAAATTGGCCAAATGCTATCGTGACTTAGCGCAAGGTGGTGTAGGCCTCATTATTACAGGTTTTACGTTCGTACGGCAAGAAGGAAAGGCGTTACCTGGCAAAATGGGCATACATACCGACGACTTTGCGGGCGATTATGAGAACTTGGCCCATGCTGTGCACGACGCCGGCGGCAACATTGCGGTCCAGTTGGTCCATGCCGGCGGCAAGGCCAACGCCAAAGCAGCCGGCCGACAGCCCCTTGCCCCTTCCAGCGTACAGGATGACCAATTTCCGGAGATGCCGGCCGAACTCACAAAAAATGAAATCAATGACATTGTGACTGCTTTTGGAGAAGGGGCCCGCCGGGCCAAGGCCTGGGGCTTGGATGCCGTGCAACTGCATGGTGCCCATGGCTACCTGATCAACCAGTTTCTGTCTCCGCACATTAACCGTCGGGGTGATGAGTATGGCGGCAGTATTGAAAACCGAAGCCGGTTTCTGCTCCAAGTGTACCAAAAGGTGCGGGACACGATCGGTGCCGATTTTCCTGTGCTTATCAAACTGAACGCTTCGGATAACCTGGATGGCGGTCTAACCATTGACGATGCGCTTTATGCGGCCAAAAAACTTTCAGACGCCGGTATCAATGCCATAGAAGTCTCTGCCGGTACGTCCGCCTCTGGCGACAAAAACCCGGCGCGCGTGAAGATAAACAAACCAGAAAAGGAGGCCTATAACCTGGAACTGGCCATTCGGATCAAGGAAGCGGTCAGTTGTCCGGTCATGGTGGTGGGCGGGTTCCGGTCATATGAAGTCGCGGAAAAAGCACTCCAGGACAATGGCATGGATTACATTGCCATGGCCAGGCCCCTGATCCGTGAACCAGGCTTACCCAACCGCTGGCTGCAAGGCGACCGCAGCCCGGCCAAGTGTATTTCATGCAACAGCTGCTTTCAGCCTGCCACCAAGGAAGGCGGGATCTATTGTGTGATCGAGAAAAAAGAGCGGGAAAAGGCGGCCACAGAGGGAACGTAATATGCCCACGAGTCGCTCCCCTGACGGAACCTCTATCTTTTTCCAAGAAGTCGGCAACGGTCCGATTCTTGTACTCCATCACGGCTTTCTTGGTAACGGTGCAGACTGGCAGCGCTGCGATTACCTCGAAGCGCTCAAAGAGCGGTTTCGCCTGCTGATCATGGATGCGCGGGGTCATGGCAAGAGCGGTAAACCCCATGACCCAGAGGCCTATTCCACGGAACGGCGCGTGGAAGACGTTGTGGCAGTGGTGGAGTCAGCAGGAGGTGGTCCGGCCGCTTTCTGGGGCTACTCCATGGGTGGGCGAGCGGGTTTCGGGTGTATGGCCTATGCGCCAGAAATCTTCGAACGCATCATTGTGGGAGGGATACACGTACTGGACGAAAATCGCGAGATTTTTGCTAGCCCATTTGAAGAGCGTGCCAAGTTGCTGGATGAGGGGATGACCGCTCTGGTGAATTCAAGGCCAAACCTTACCCAGGGACAGCGTGAGAATATGCTGAAGCAGGACGCTCGTGCACTGGCTGCCTGCACCCGTGGCGTCGCGGCGCAAGCCGGGCTTGCTGACAAAGTTCGCAATTTCAAAGGGCACGCGCTGGTTTACGCCGGTTCAGATGACTTGGTCTTTGAACGCGCCAAGCAATCAGTGAAGTATTTGGCCAAAGGTACCTTTCTCGAGCTAAAAGGCCTAAACCACAGGCAGGGGTTCACCAACAGTTCTGCCATCTTGCCCCATGCTCTTGAATTTTTGAATGCGCTTTGAAAAAATATCTCAACATCCATTAGAAATGAAGCCGGTTCGAATATATTATGACTTAATATGAAACCGAGACATTGAGATTAATCACACAAAAGGGAGGACCTATGGACGCAATAGAATGTATCAAAACAAGGAGGAGCATACGACAGTTCAAACCCCAACCTGTTTCCAAAGAAGTCCTTTTGGAAATAATAAATGTGGCAAAATGGAGCCCCTCATATAAAAACAGCCAGCCCTGGGAGACCGTAATCCTTTCAGGCGCCAAGAAAGAGGCGCTCACAAAGATGTTGATAGAACTTCTGGAGCAGGGCACGGAGCCATGCCCGGATTTGCCAGAGCCAACAACATGGCCAGCAGCCGAGGCTGCCAGAATTGACCATCTCTTGAGAAGGCGCGCAGAGGCCAGCGGCAAAGACGTGAATGATCCTGAAGCCTTAAAGCAGGCAAGAAAATCAAACTTCGCTTTCTATGGTGCGCCCCATGCCATCTACCTCTTCCAAGATGCTAGTCTTCCTCAATGGTCCTTGTTTGACCTGGGACTTTTTGCCCAGAGTATAATGCTTGCTGCCAACGCCAAGGGTCTCGGCACTGTGCCCCAGGCTTTTGCCACTGATTATGCCAAGCACATAAAAAAGTTTCTTTCCATTCCTGAAACAAAACGCCTTATTATCGGTATGTCCATTGGATACGCTGATATGGACTCCCCCAGAAACGCCCTCAGATCTGACAGGGCTGAGACAGACGAATTTTTCAAATGGATTGAATAATGAAACAGGAACGTCCATAAATTAAGTAAGTCACTCCCCGCCCCATTCTCCATCTTTGTTGACACCTTTCAAACGTTTTCGGTATAGGTATGCTTTCATTGACACTGGCATATTTGGATGACCTAAAAACCATAATAAAGGGAATTTCCTCATGAGAAAGCTATTATTTCTACCTCTTTTCTTGGTCGTGACCTCCGCATCTGGCTGCCAATTAGGGAGCGCTTCTAGTTCAGGCCCACAAAATTTTACGGTTGACATCCCCGAAGGATGGACGAGATACAGCAGTTCCGAATATTTCCTGTTAACCAAAGAGGGTCTCTTCTCTCAATACATTCTCGTTCAACAACGTCGTGTAAACAAACCCTTCAGTCATACAAAAAAGACGATGAAAAAGGACATGCCTCCGAAAGAGGCGGCAGGGATCATCCTGGAAGAAATGAGCTCTGACGATAACCTTCTGAATTTCAAGACGATTGAGTACATTCCGACCCGGGTGGGCAGGTATAATGGCTTCAGGATTGTGTTTAGGTATGAAGACAAAGAGGGACGAAAGTTTAGGACCGTTTTTTGTGGGATTTTGAAAGGTTATTGGTTCTACAGTCTGCGTTATTGCGCTCAGGAGGCGAAATATTCTGAGAAGGACATGGAAGCCTTTAAAAAGGTGGTGAATAGCTTTAACATTGTCATGGAGAAATAGGCACAGGCTTATTCAAATGCAAAGATTGGATTCCGAAACCTTCTGACACGTCAGCAAGGGCGTGTCTCATCATAAAAAAATTCCTCACACATTGTCCTACTTCTCATTTTCCCGGGGACGTGGAGAAAAGTGTCCAACAGGCCAGAAGGTTAATCCTGAAGGAAATTTTGCCATGATTGTGGGGCAAAAGTTGCCTTGGTCTGGAGGAACTTAACAAAGGGAGGAGTAAAATGAATCAAGACAAGCCTGCTCAGATTGACACGGATCAAAGAATGGCAGCAGATTGGGAAGATTACCTAAAAGCTTACTACGACAGGCCCCAGAGCACCAGGACATGGTCCGGTTACGAGGTCAAGGAGATCTACACCCCAAAAGATAGGGCAAACCAGGTTTATGATAAAGAGATCGGTGATGCGGGAAAATTCCCCTTCACCAGGGGCATTCACCGGGACATGTTTCGAGGTCGTTACTGGACCAGGCGCGAGGTGGTGGGAATCGGTTCACCCGCGGATACGCATGAGCGAGCCGCATTTTGCTTTGAGCAGGGTGGCACGGGGCTGAACACCATAGCTGATGTCACCTATGAGATGGGTTTGGACCCGGACCATCCCTGGGCTCAGAACGAGGTTGGACTGACAGGGGTAAACATATCCTCCATGAGAGACATGGAGATACTTGTAGGGGACATTCCTCTGGACAGGGTAAGTTGGTCACTCATTACTGCCTCTCCCACCGCTGCCGCCACCATGGCCCAGTATGTGGCTGTTGCGCAGGAGAAGGGCTATGACATTGGCATCCTGCGGGGCTCCATTCAGAATGACCCCATCCATTTTCGGTACTGCGGTTTTAGGCCCGCATGTCCACTCGACCTTTCCATAAAGCTGGGATCCGACGTGATGGAGTTTTGTACCAAGAACATGCCCAAGTGGTATTACACCACCGTCAACATGTACGATCTGAGGGAGCAGGGGATCACCGCCCCACAAGAAGTGGCCTTTGGATTCGGCATTGCCATGTGCTATATTGATGAGTTATTGCGACGTGGCCTCCACATTGATGACTTCGCCCCTCGATTCACCTTCTACGTCTCAGCCCACATCGATTTCTTCGAGGAAATCGCCAAGATCCGGGCGGCACGACGGATGTGGGCCAGGTTGATGAAAGATAAGTATGGGGCCAAAGACCCTCGCTCCATGCAGTTTCGCTTTGCCGTTCACACTGCCGGATGTTCCCTTGTTCCCCAACAACCACTGAACAACCTGGTCCGTATTTCCTTCGAGGCCCTGGCGGCAGTCCTCGGCGGCGTCCAATCGCTCCACTGCTGTTCGTACGATGAACCCATGTGCCTGCCCACCGAGAAGGGGCACCTTCAGGCCCTGAGAACCCAACAAATAATTGCTTATGAGACAGGCGTCACCAACGTGGCCGATCCATTGGGTGGTTCGTACTTTGTTGAAAGCCTAACCGATAAGTTAGAGGAAGAGGCCTTGAAGATAATGAAGCAAGTGGATGAGATGGGTGGGATGGAGGAAGCCATCAGGAGAGAATGGCTAGACCGTCAGTTTAACGAGGAAGGCGTCAAACGCCAGAAGGAGCTGGACAAGGGGGATAAGCTCGTTGTAGGCGTCAATATCTTCACCAGTGAACCCGAGACCTCAACCCCCCTGGGTGTGCAACGAATTCCCGAGCACTCAGCCCGTCAGCAGATAGAAGATGTAAAGAGACTAAAGCAGGGCCGGGACGCAAGAAAAGTATCCGAAGCCATCAAGCGCCTTCGAGACGATGCTGCTGGAGGCCAGAACACCATTCCGGCCATGATAGAGGCCACGAAGGCGTATGCGACTACTGCCGAACTCTTGGGGACTGTCCGCCAGGTCTACGGCTATTCTTATGATCCTATGAACGTCATAGAGTCACCCTTCAGTTAAGAGGACACACAAAGCCCATGGGAGCCCAAAGGAAGATCAGAGTGATCATCAGCAAAGTGGGTTTGGATGGTCACGACCGCGGGTCTAAGGTGGTGGCTACCCTTCTGAGGGAGGCGGGGATGGAAGTGGTTTACCTGGGGATGTACCAGACGCCTGAGGGAATCGTTCGGGCGGCCATAGACGAGGACGTGGATGTGATCGGCGTGAGTTATCTATCGGGTGAACATCTCGTGTACACGCCAAAGATCGTGGAGGAGATGAAGAAAAACGGACTGGACGACGTCCTGTTTCTTGTGGGCGGGTCGTTTCCCCCCGAAGACATTCCGGTTATGAAAGACATGGGAGTAGATGAAGTATTCAGGGGCGGCTCCCTTACGGATTCCTTTGTCAATTACATAAGTGAAAATGTGCGACATCAAGGTTGACCTGGGCTTGCCTAAAATAGGGTGTTCATCTTGGGCAACTGAGGAGGCATTAAAATGAGAAAGGAAAAAGTTCCACTGGTTTCGGTAACACCATCTCTTCAACTCCTTTATACGTCGAGCGTTGAAGTGGAAACGCCCCTGGAATTGGGCAAATCGCCCTATGGGGAGAGGCGTATCATCAACATCAAGGGCGGCGCTTTCTCTGGACCCAAACTATCAGGACGTGTATTGCCTGGTGGCGCTGATTGGCAAATTATTCGATACGACGGCATCACCGAAGTGGAGGCAAGATATACGCTGCAAACGGATGATGGGGCCCTCATTTATGTGTCTAATTGGGGATTACGGCACGGTCCTAAGGAGGTGATGGCGCGTCTGGCAGCGGGTGAAAGGGTTGACGCCAGTGAATACTACTTTCGAACGACTCCAATCTTTGAGACAGGCTCTCCACGCTACCAGTGGCTGAATAGCCTCGTCGCCATTGCCGCCGGACAGCGTCTCGCCAATGAAGTGATCATCACCGTTTATGAAGTGACATAAATTTTGGGTCTGCCTTTGTCATTCTTCGTGCCAGTTGCAAACGCTGCCAATCTTATCCTCATCCTCGTAGATGGCACTCCAGACCCTGCACTCTCCCCTGTTCTCATCAATGTGGAGATCCGCCACATAGGTTGTCTCGAATTTGAGCTTTTCAATCAATTGATCTAAAATCATGTTGGTGATGGGACAGATATAGGGTTTCACGCCATCCTGCCTGAGTCTAACCTCCTTTGGAAGGTGGCTGCAGCCTTTCATCTTCAATTCTAGCTTTACCCCCAGGCCACCGATGGCATAGCTCATCTCCTTTACCAAACCTGCCGCTTTTATTTCCTCGATGCAGTTCTGGATCACCTCATCCGGATTGTTTCCCTTGATTTCCTTTGATTGAATAAAATCCACGCCCACCATTTCCACCTTCCAGGCGGCACACCCTGACAGCTCATGAAAAAGCAGTTCTTCCAGTCTCACAATGAGGTCATTGCAGTATTCCATCTCATTCATATTTGGGCCTCTCCTTTCTACCAAATTCCTCCCAGTAGACCAGATCTTCCAGCGACTTCTTGGGCCTGGGGTGTTTTCGTTGCTCCTTTGGCCAACCGATGGCCACATAGGCAATAACCTTGTACTCGCCCATGCCCGTGGGGATCTTTAGGATCTCTTTGAATTTTCTTGCGTCTCTGGTGCTGGCTACCGGGGCGTGCACCCAACACGCCCCCAAGCCGAGGGCGTGCGCCTCCAGGAGGATGTTTTCGGTGGTCGCAGAGAGGTCATAGGGCACGTCCACAGAGCCCTCCATCAGGTTCCCGATGACAGCGATGATCACCGGTGCATACCTGGCAAACTCGGAAACCTCGCCGCTATACATAAAGCGCAAGACCTCTGCTTTCTTCACAGGGTCTTTGATCTTTTCAAATCTCTCCTGCATCTCCCCTAGGCAGTACCAGGCCGTCATACGTGAGCCACTTCCAAGCCTGGCCAGCCTCCCAATTTTGTTCTTGGTTTCAGGGTCCCTTATGACGATGAATTGCCAGGGCTGATAATTCTCCCCCGTCGGTGCCCACCTTGCCGCTTCCAGGATCTTGTCGATCATCTCATCGGGCACGGGATCGGGTTTATACCGGCGAATACTCTTTCGTGTCACGATGACGTCTAGAATGTCTCTCATAAGCCCTCCCATCTCCTATTCAATTGCACCCTCCTCCTGAAACGCATCAGTCCTCCACATTGAAGACCAACTGGGCAGCCTTTCCCATCACAATATCCCTCTCCTCCTGCGTGAACGCAATATCCGTATCCGGTTCCTTGATCGCCTTCACCCATTCATCCTCAGGGCACCAGAAGGTGGGCATGGGGGTGTCACTGGCAAAAAGGACCTTCCAAGGCGTCGTCCAGTCGATAAAATCCCGCAACCACCGGTAAAAACCCTGAGGGTTCACACGGTAATCCAGTTGACGGATGGAAAGATCCACATACACATTGGCCAAAGCCGTGGCCGCCAACCTCGCCTGGTCCCAACTCTCCAGCCCCGCATGCGCCATGATCATTTTGACTTCAGGAAAGTGCTCTGCCGCAGTGGCTATATAGATAGGTTGGCCGTACTCCCAATTGAATTCTATCCCACCGCTATGGAACATAATCGGTACGCCCCAATCGGCACACTTTTCGTATAAGGGAAAACAGACAGGGTCGTTCGGGTAGAAACCGGCCGATGGGTGAAGCTTAAAGCCCTTCATGCCCAATTCTTCGATAGCCTCCGTGGCTTGATCTATCGCATCGGGTCGCCTGGGATCGAGGGCCGCCAAAGGGATGAATCGCCCTTCATACTTCCTGGCCATCTCCGCATGGATACGATTCTGCTCCCTGTTGTCCACTCTTGGCTCCCCCGTGACGGCATAGGCCCAATCCACGCCAAATATAACACTTTTGTCTATCCCCGCTTCGTCCATGGTCTCGATTAACTTGCTACAATCGGGGTCCACCCTGGCCTTCAAGAGATCGATGTATTGGCTGGGCGTTATTTTCGTCCCGTGGACCCTATTGTAAATGTTGGAGGCCATTCGCGCATTCCCCAAGATGAACTTGCTTTTCACAAAACCTGGAATAATCAGATGTACATGGGTGTCAATGATCATTATAATTTCCTCCTATCCTTAATGGGTTTCCTCTTAGAAATGGCCCTTTTTGTTCGCGCTCGCTTGGCTCCGCTCAGACCCCACCCCTTCGGGGCCGGTCCCCGGTTTCCCCTGAGCGTCGTTCTCCACAGGCGTACGAAGTGAGGGCACGCCCTTTTTCGAAAGGCCATATCTCAAAAAAAATTCCACAGGCCATAGCCGTGACCCCATATTTGGGGTTTGCGCCCCTGAATTTCTGGGAATCTGCAACTAACTCGTTAAACCTCAAATATTGGGGCACTTCCCCCTGACAATATGGATATGGCCTTAAGAAAGGGGGCGGGGCCTCATTTTGCTATAACCCTGTTGCTTTACCGAATGCTTTCTCTGATGAGTTCTACGATTCTGTCAGGCGGTGTGCCAGGGAGAAACACCTTTGCAATTCCCATTTCCTTAAGTGCCTGGACCTGACGTGGGAGGATAATGCCCCCCACAACCACCATGACGTCTTCCACACGATGGGCTTTGAGGCCTTTCATCACTTTAGGGATCAACACCATGTGATCACCGGAAAGAAAACTCAGGCCCAGAACATCCACGTCTTCCTGAATGGTG
>CP070840.1:3416140-3423886 GCA_020342025.1 Deltaproteobacteria bacterium | reverse complement strand
TTTCATTCTTTCTTATAGGAGCGTGGCTCCTGATCCATCTCCTTGACCAGAAGACCCAGACCTCTCCACTGATGGGAAGAAAACTCCTTTTCCTGAGTGCCACGGCTGCGGTTGTCGTTGCAGAGAGCTTATTGGAAGTGGTGCTCGTTTTCAATATAGCCCCGGGAAAAATGATCTCATGTTGCACGACCGTGACCGATATCCTGGATAGACCGACCAGAGTGGTTCCGCAATCGACGCTTGGTCCAGGCTATGCATCCATCTTGGGTTCTGGATACTACATGAGCAACCTCTTCCTGATATTCATTCTCGGGCTTTCCATGTGGCGCCTGAAGCCCAAATCCTATGCCAGGTGGCAAAGGCCTGTATTAGGATTCACGTTCTTGTTTGCGCTCTTCAATGGTGTACTCTTTGTCCTGACCCAGATTGAGGTCCAAGCGCCAAAGATCATGGGCCTTCCCTTTCACCACTGCCTCTATTGTCTTTGGCAATATGTGCCTGACACGGTTCTTATGTATCTCTTCTTTGCCTTGGGTACTTTCGCAGTGGGCTGGGGCTTTCTGTTGGATCTGATGGGCAGGACAGGGGAGACAAAGGATCTCCTTTACAAACATCTTCGCATGCTCTATGGGTTTTCTATATTTTGTCTTGTGGCATCTATAGTGATGAACACGGTCCACCTCGTCGCCGCATAGGGAATGAAAGATATGGAAAAACGAAAACGGCTGATCATGATCTTTGTGGGTCTCCTGGTGGTCGCCGCGATTGCCCTATTGGGTGGAGTCCTGGGAAAGAAAAAGCCGAAACTTCTTACAGGGAAAGGAGAAGAAACGCCCGTTCGCTGTGCCTGGGACGGGATAAGGCTGAAACCCATCTATCAGGTAGATGCCTTCCTCGATGACGATTCTACCGCGACTTTCTGTTCCATTTACTGCGCGACGCGCTGGTTGGAGAAGAATAAGGATAAGGATAAAGTCATTTATTTGACGGTCGTTGATGAGGTCACGGGGCAAAAGTTCGATTCCACGCTGGGGTATTACGTGGAAAGTGATGTGATCACGGTACCTGAAGTCAAAAACCGAGCTCACGCCTTTGCCAATAAAGAAGATGCCTTGAGGCATGCGAGACAGTTCAACGGTAGGCTGATGGAAAATCCTTTTGGTGAAGCCTTTGTCGTACCTGAATCGGTTCAATTTGATAGCCTCACTGTGGGAGCTCCATTGTTGCCGGATGCGTTGCCGGTTAGAATGGCCATATTCAAGCCCATATTTAAGGAAAACAAGTTGGACGTGAAGCTTGTCTCGTTTCATGGAGAAATGGAGGCCAAAAGGTTACTCGCCGATGGATCCGTTGATGCAGTGATTAGCGATCTGCCCGCGGCAATTCTTTTGTCCAGGAGCAGTCCAAATTCACAAATCATTCGGAACATGTTGAGGCCCAATCCCTATGAGCCCCTCTTTGCCATTGTCGCTAGACCGAAAGGGGCGATTCGGGATTTATCCGAAATAGAGGGGGAATGTATAGCTGTCCCAAAAGGAGTGAGTTTCCGGTTCTACGCTGAATTCTATCTGAAGAGAGTTGGTGTTCCCCTGAACAAAGTGGTCATGCGAGAGGTAGAAGATGTTCAGAAGGCATGGGATCTTCTGATTGAAGGGGAGGTGTCCGCCTCACTCCTGCGAACCCCTTTCATCGAGATTGCAAAGGCGAAAAATATGAATTTTTTGGCGGATGATCGTATCCTCACGTGGACGAGTGTCTTGCTGGTAGGACCATCTGCCATAGAAAAGAAGCCGAAGGCGGTGGAAAAGTTTGTCTTTGCCTTGGGACAATCTTCATTCGCCTTAAATCTTAAACCGGGGGAGTATCGCGTGATCCTCGAGCAGAAAGGAGGCATCCCTGAAGGGGTGCGTAAAGATTTTCAGATGCCCACTTTCGAGGTGGCCAATACCCCTACCCGGGACGAGATACAGCCCATTGCAGAATGGCTTGTGGAAAAGGGCTTCCTGACCCAGGAGGTCATGTATGAAGACCTCGTTAATACTCAGTTCATACCCAACCCAAATGACGTAGGCCTCGCGTTTTGCTGCAGTTAAATCGCCCTCAAGTGCATTTGAAAATCCTCATTTTTCCGAAATTTAGAGATGACACGCATGGGCCCTACATGGTAAGGCTACTTGAGTAGTCAATGAGGTATAGAGAATATGATCTTCATTTTAATATGGGAAACCCGGTCCTCTGGGCCGGGTCAGAATCCATTGGCTCTGCCTGCAAAGCATGCGTGATTCGGCCATACCCATTTCTCCCTCCGGGCCTTTAGGCCCTACGGGCCGGAGGCAAGGTCATATCTATTTTGTGAAGGGAAAGCTCCCCAATATTTGGGGTTTAAACCGTTGAAGGGAGATTCCCAGGCGCTTGGTGGCGCAAATCCCAAATATTGGGTCGCGGCCATGTCCTGTGGAATTTTTTTTGAGATATGGCCTTTCGAAAAGGCTACGGCCTTCATTGTAGGCCCCTCTGGGGTGTGATTAGAGCCAGGTCCTTTCGGCCTGGATTCTTTACTGAAATCATAGTTAAGGAAGGAGGGAAAGATGGATTATAAATTGGATCCGGTGAATGAAATGATCGTGAAGGCAGCCAGGGATTTCTGTGATCAGGAGATTAGTCCTATTGCTGGTCAGATTGTGGAGAAAAACGATTATCCACCAGATTTACTGGAGAAATTTGCCAAGGCCCGAATGCTGGGCGTGGTGGTCCCAAAAGAGTATGGCGGCGTGGGCTCGACCAATCTGAATATCATCTTGATCGCGGAAGAACTGGGGAAAACGGGAACGGTCTGTGCCTGGCCCATGCTCATGAACAACAGCACGGCCGAGACCATATACCACTGGGGTTCCGATGATGTGAGAAAGCAATTTCTGCCTCCGCTCTGTGATGGTAGCGCTTACGCGTCGACGGCCTTCACTGAACCGGCGACCGGTTCAGACCCTACCCTCATAACCACGACAGCGGTTCTGCGCGGTGAGGATTTTATGATTAGCGGCACAAAAAGATATATTACTGGAGGAAATAAGAAAGGTTATGGTGTGTTTTACGTAAGGGATGACGAACTGAAAGATGAGAAGGGAAACATCACAGCTATTATCGTTGATAAATCCTCCGAAGGTTACAGCACCTCTGAGCCGTGGGAATTTATGGGTCTTGAGGGCATGAACTGCGTGGATGTGTTTTTCAAAGAGGTTCGGGTTCCCCAGAGCAATGTATTGGGAGATAGGGGAAATGGGTTTAAAATTCTGCTACGCTGGATTGCGGGTGAGCGGGTTGCACAGGCCGGATATATGGTAGGGGTTGGTCAAGCCGCGTTGGATGAGTCGATAAAGTATTGCAAAGAGAGGCTCGTGAGGGGAAAACCGATGGGTTACATGCAGGGTATTCAATGGATGCTCGCTGAGATGAAGTGCAAGATTGATGCGTGTAGGCTTCTCACACAAAGGGCCGCCTGTGCTCAGGATGACGGGGCGCCTGTGGAGGTCCTCTCCGCTGAATTAAAAATCTTTGTGGTTCCCACCGTTCAAGAAATAACGCGACTGGCATTACAAATCCACGGATCCTACGGTTATTCCAAAGAATACAAGGTGGAAAGGTTGTTTCGTCAGGCCGCGCATGCTGGGGTCGTTGCCAGTAGCTCAGAGATTAATAGGACAATCGCAGGCGCTGCCCTTCTACGGTAGGGCTTGTGCAGATCGGTGAAACACCTTTCCAATGGGTTAACTGTTCTTTCGGTTAATAGGGAAGAGACAGGTCAGATGAACATCATCGTATGTATCAAACAGGTTCCCAACGTTTCAGAAGTGAGGTGGGACCCGGAAACAGGGGCCCTCATTAGAAAAGGGGTACCCAGTATCATCAATCCGAATGATAAGAACGCCATTGAGGCTGCTTTGCAGTTGCGGGAAAGGCATGGTGGTGAGGTGACCATCTTGTCCATGGGCCCGTCTCAGGTGGAAGAGGCTCTGAGAGAGGCCTTGGGCATGGGTGCCGATCATGCCATACGACTCACGGATAAAAAATTTGCCGGATCTGATACATGGGTGACGTCCTATACCCTGGGTCTGGCTATCCGAAGAATAGCCAAATGGGACTTGGTCATCTGCGGCAAAGAGGCCCTTGATGGAATGACGGCGCAGGTGGGCCCCCAGCTTGCCGAATATCTTGATATCCCCCAATTGACTTATGCCATTCATTTGGAGGTGGTTGATACCAGTGTCAAGATAAAACAGAAGCTTGGGGATATTCATAGGGTGCTGGAGGCCCCTCTTCCTGTTCTGATAACAGTGGAACGGGAGGCGAACCAACCCCGTGTTGCTCCCGTGGATTGCATCATAGAGGCCTATAACAAGGAAATAATCGTCTGGGGGGCCGATGATCTGAATGGAGATGAGGAAAGCTTTGGGCTCAAGGGTTCACCCACAAAACTGAAAAAGGTCTATACGCCCAAGGTGCTGAAGGGTAAGGCGGAAATATTTGAGGGCGGCCCGGAGGAGGCCGCTCACCAGCTCATTGAAAAACTGAAGAAGAAATATATTATTTAAGGAATCATGTCATCAATTGTGGATGTAGATGCATATCGGGGCGTATGGGTGTTCGTGGAGCAAGCAGACGGGCATCCTGCACGGGTATCTCTTGAACTCCTGGGCAAGGGGCGTGAGCTTGCAGCAAAGTTAGATGTGGAACTGACGGCCTTTCTGATCGGTGAATCCGTGGGCCAACTTGCTAGGGAATTGATTTTTTATGGTGCCGACAGGGTCATGCTCGCAGACGATCCAATGTTAAAAGACTATGGGACGGAACTTTACACGGATATCATTTCAGAACAGGCCATGAAAGAAAAGCCTGAGGTGCTTATAGTGGGTGCAACGCCCATTGGAAGGGATTTGGCCCCGAGATTGTCTTTTAGACTGAATGCGGGGTGCACGGCGGATTGTACAGACCTGGATATCGATGAAGAAAACAGGTTGTTTGTCTCCACGCGACCAGCCTTTGGCGGTAATGTAATGGCAACCATCATCTGTCCCGAGCACAGGCCACAGATGTCCACGGTTCGTCCTGGTGTGATGCCTTTACCTGAAAGGGATGAAAGCAGAAAAGGCGAAATAATAGATCTCCATGTCCATTTTAAAAAGGAAGATGTGAGAGTTGAGGTCCTCGAGTGTCTTAAAGGGAAGAGTGAGGGCGTAAATATTCTAGAAGCGGACAGAATTGTCGCTGCGGGTATGGGCGTGGGCGACAGAGACACATTTGAGATGATAAGGGAATTGGCTGAATTGCTGGAGGCGGAGGTGGCGGCCACCAGACTCGCTGTGGAGGCGGGTTGGATTTCCCATGATTTCCAGATAGGGCAGACCGGAAAGACAGTAAGGCCCAGTCTTTATATGGCATGCGGCATTTCCGGAGCTGTACAGCACACGGCCGGCATGAGCGGATCAAAGATTATCATCGCCATCAACAGTGATCCGAACGCTGAGATCTTTAAAATAGCGGATTACGGCATCGTGGGGGACGTTGGGAAAGTGGTCCCTGCACTGATAGCGGAGCTCAAAGGCCTAAAGCGCTAGCCTTTCTTAATTATATTGAACTTTTGCAGAATTTCAGATATGAGTTTTAGTCTCATAGCCGGATATTCCATTTAGACTTTTGGGATTTTTCTTAGGGGAGTAAGATTGCTTTCACTCCCGTCATTGCGAGCCCCGACGACCTGAACTCGCGGGCGCGGGTGTCGGGAGCGAAGCAATCTCACTGTTTAGCCGATTGCTATGGATAGGCTGTCCAATGTTTTTGCTCAGAGACTGCCGCGTCGTCCAGCACTCAGATTCGCTAAGTGCCGGACTCCTCGCAGTGACATTACAGATGGACTGGGAAATTAGGATTCATTCATTATATATACAGGAGGAATGAAATGGCAAAGCAGAGAAAACTTGGAAGAGGGGTGGCCATCGTGGGCGCCGGCATGTCCAAATTCGGCATGTTCAGAGACAGAGACACAAAGGACGTCTTTGCTGAGGCCTTCAATGAGATGCTTGCATCCGTGGACAAGGGGGTGGATCCGAAAGAGATCGACGCCCTTTATGTGGGAAATTTTACGAACGACTTCTTCGTCCACCAGTCCCACTGGGGGCCCATTGTCTCGGATCTGATCGGGCATGTACCAAGGCCTGCAACGAGGACCGAAGGTGCATGTGCGTCGAGCGCACTCGCATTTCGCGAGGGTATCTTTGCCATCGCCTCAGGGTTCTATGATATGGTCCTGGTGGGTGGCGTGGAGGAGATGTCAAAGCGGACCACTGAGGAAGTCGCTGAAGGTCTGGCCTTGGCAACCGTTCCCTATGAGGGAAGCGTAGGGTTTACTTTTCCGGGTGTTTTTGGCGCCATAGCCACGGCCTATTTTGCTAAATATGGGGCCAATCGCGAGCATCTCATGAACATAACCATAAAGAGTCATAACAATGCTCCCCTGAATCCCAAGGCCCAGTTCAAACTTTCCATTCGAGATTTAATGAATGCAAAGGCAGCGAGTTTAGAGAAAAAGGGTATACCTGTGCCCGAATGGAAGGATGAGAAGGACTTTCTTCGCGATCCCAAAGCAAACCCGGTCGTGGCCTGGCCTATGCATCTATATGATTGCTGTCCCATCAGCGATGGGGCGAGTTGCATGTTGTTGGTCGGTGAGGACATAGCGAAGAACTTTACAGATGACCCCATCTATGTGGCTGGAATAGGACAGGGCAGCGGCAGAGGCCTGCATGCCTGCGATGATATGACCTATTTTGAAGCGACAAGATACGCTGCGCAAGAGGCCTACGGCATGTCCGGCCTCAAGCCAGAGGATATACAATTCTCCGAGGTGCATGACTGCTTCTCCATAGCAGAGCTCATACACATAGAAGACCTGGGTTTCTTTAAACCGGGCCAAGGATTCAAAGCGGTGGAAGAGGGGGCCACCCGATTGGATGGCCCCATGCCTATCAATACCTCTGGGGGACTCAAGTGCAAAGGGCACCCCGTGGGAGCCACTGGGGTCTCGCAACTCTATGAGGTCTGGACACAGTTAAGAGGTAAGGCGGGTAAGCGACAGGTCCCCAAAAAAGATTTGCGAATTGGCGGCGCCCATAATCTGGGGGGCACAGGGGGAACCTGCACATTCACCATCCTTGAAAGGAGATAAAAAAATGGAGCAGAGACCATTTAGCGATATTTCTTATGAGCAATTCCTGAATGAAGAAAGACTCATGGGGGCAAAATGCAAGGAGTGCGAGGCCCTTTTTGTGCCGCCTAAGCCCATCTGCACCAAGTGCTACAGTTCAAATATGGAGTGGGTGGAAATGAGGGGTAGGGGAAAACTGAGTGCCTTTACATGCATTGCCATAGGCCCTCCCTCCATGATAGCGGAGGGCTATAATCGAAAGAATCCGTACGTCTCTGGGGTGGTTGAGCTGGAAGAGGGCGCCCGGGTGGATGCCCGTATCGACGAAGTGGACGGGAACAATCCTGAAAGCATCAAAGTGGGAATGCCATTAACAGTCAAGTACCTGCATAAAGAAGGAGAAGAAGGGCCAAAAACCACCCTGGCTTTCAGACCAGCGTAGAACCTGTCGGAAAACGCCCATCTGCTGCGTTACCCTTATCCCCCGCCCTGTTAAATTCTCGCTACGCGAGACGGCGAAGCCGATTTAACAGGGCAAGTCACTGCGG
>CP070840.1:3411064-3416040 GCA_020342025.1 Deltaproteobacteria bacterium | reverse complement strand
AGTTTCGCTCTGAAAGGTCGCTCCTTTTGCCAGAGTGACGGCCTGAGGCTCGGGACCATGATCGAAAGTCATGAAAGGAGGTCATTACTTTGGGAGAAGGGATCGTAAAATGGTTTAGTAATAAAAAAGGGTATGGGTTCATTGAGCAGGATGATGGCCCGGACATATTCGTTCATTACTCTGTCATTGATATGCAAGGATTCAAGACCCTGAGAGGGGGGGACCGGGTCGCTTTTGAAGTAAATGATAGCGACCGTGGTCCCGAAGCCAACAAGGTGAAAAAGATTTAATGCCCTGCAGCAGGGCTAATACGGGCATCTCGACAGATTGTGACGAGATGCCCTTTTTTTTAGGGATTTGTGAAGGACAATTTTATTTTTGCCCATAACGGGCGTCGTAAAAGCCTTATGGTGCGATAGGCTTCATGTTGACTTCCGTGGTTTTTGAGTTTATAGTGATTTTTTATGCTGGTAAAAGCGGATGGACGAAGAAGAATATAATAAGAAGTACGTAAATTTGAGAATCCTCAAGAGTGTCCAGGAGTACCTGAAGTCCAAGAGCGATTCTCCCACAGCGGTGTTCCCCATTCGGGTGCCGGATGATTTACTTTATCAAACCGCGAGACTCCAAGGGGCCGAGAGTGTGGATAAATTGATCCACAAAATATTCAAAATGGGCCTCACCCGGTGGAGTGAGAAATTGTATAATGACGTATTTGGCTCTGAGGAAAATTTGCAGGAATTTATTGAGATCGTCAAAGAGCGAAGCAAGGAATGAGGGGAACACGTCCCAAAACCAACCTAACCTGAAATACTCTTCACTTATCTACTACTATTTTTTTCGGCCCTGATTTACCCACATCTTTTTGGATAAGAGAGCGTGGGTTTCTTTTTCTCCTCCCGGGCCGTAGGCAAGGGGATATATGTTGCGGCAGGGGGGTGACGCTTTGGGCTGAGGAGGTGGTGTATGCAGATCAACCCCAATTTGTTGGCGCCCTGTGGTTTGTATTGTGGCGTGTGCGCTATTCTCTTCGCCACAAAAGATAACAACCAGAAATTCAGGGAACGTCTCCTGGGCGTTTATAAGGGCAAACTTCCCAACAGTGAGCATCTTACCGAGGAAGACATTCGGTGCGAGGGTTGCCTTTCCGAACAGCCTTTTCTCTACTGTAAAAAGTGTCTTATCAGGGACTGCACGAGGAGAAGGGGATACACGGGCTGTCACGAGTGCGATGATTTCCCCTGCCTTTATATAGAGCACTTTCCAATCCCTGTGGGCAAAAAAGTCATTATGCGTACCGTTCCGTATTGGCGACAGGTGGGTACCGAAAAGTTCGTGCAGGATGAGGAAGCGCGCTACCAATGCCCTGAATGCGGTCACAAACTCTTCAGGGGGGTAAAACGGTGCAACCAGTGCAAGATGGAAGTCGAGCTGGATTAAAATAGGGCTGGCACGAAATGTCATGGCCAGAAGAATCTTTGAGAAAAAAGAACTAAGGGGCAAAAACCATGTGTTCAAAGATCGTGTTGAGGCAGGGCGGATGCTTGCTGAAATGCTGGCACCAGAATACGTGGCTGCCCAGGATTCTATGGTCCTTTGCATCCCATCCGGAGGCGTTCCGGTGGGCCTTCAGGTCAGGAGGAAGCTGAACTGCCCTTTTGATCTCATCCTCGTGAGAAAAATACCTATCCCACATAACCCTGAGGCAGGTTATGGGGCCGTAACCCTGGAAGGGGGGGTCTTTCTAAACGAGGAACTGGTCTCACGCTTGAAGCTGACCCCCTCACAAATTGAAAATCATATCTCAAGACTGAAGAGAGAATTGGAAGAGAGGGATATTTTATTCAGGGGCAGGAAGCCCTTCCCCGATCTTTCGGGCAAGACGGCCATCTTGGTGGATGATGGATTGGCTTCTGGCTATACCATGATGGCCTCTGTACACAGTGTGAAGAATAGAGGCGCTAAACAAATTGTCATTGCCGTCCCCACCGCCCCTCCAGAGACGATTGACAAAATAGAACCCATGGTGGATGTGATTTATTGTCCCAATGTGAGGGGCAAAATTTTCTTCGCTGTGGCCGATGCCTATCAACATTGGTATGACTTGAGCAGAGAAGAGGTCTTGGATTTGTTGTCTGAGAAGGCGTCTTGAGAATCTATAGGAATCAGTAATGAGCACAATCCCAGAGTTCCCCCAATTTAAAGGGGTTCAGTTGCAAGATCGCGATTTCATCCGAGAGGTTCTGAAAAAATACCAGCCGCAGACCTCTGAATGGACTTTCACCAATCTTTTCATCTGGCAGTCACATTATCGATTCCAGTGGACAATGTTCCAGCACTGGCTCATCGTCCTGGCCAGAGGTCATGACGACGAGACGTATGCCCTTCAACCCATGGGCCCTCCGTCCAGAGAGGAAGTTACCCGCATGCTTCTAAAATGGCTTGGGGAGGAAAAGGGGGACGCTTCAGCCCGTGTTGAGCGGGTCGATCAACGGCTGATTTCGGAACTTGAGGGCGCAACAGATTTTCTCATAGAACCTGTAAGAGACCAGTTCGATTATGTCTATCGGGGTGAGGACTTGATCGAACTGGCAGGCAGGAGGTATCACGCCAAGCGAAACCATATCAACAAATTCCGCCGCTCCTACCCATTCACTTATGTGCCTTTCGGGGATGAACATCTCAAACCCTGTCTGGATTTGTCAGACACTTGGTGTGAGTGGCGTCGTTGCGAAGAGGATCTGAACTTGGCAGGGGAATGGGATGCTGTACGTGAGGCACTGAACCACTTTGACGCGCTGGAAATGGTGGGCGGGGTCATTCTGATAGAGGATCAGGTGAAAGCCTTTGCTTTGGGAGAGTTATTAAATGATCAGATGGCCACCGTGCACATTGAAAAGGCTGATCCAGAGATGCCTGGGCTTTATGCCGCAATCAATCAGCAATTTTGCGAAAACAGCTGGCCGGATGTTCCTTTTGTGAACAGGGAACAGGATTTGGGAGAGCCAGGACTTCGCAAGGCCAAGCTTTCCTATTATCCAGACCATCTCGAGGAAAAATTTCAGGTCCGCCTCGCCACCTCGTCCCCGTCATAAAACGGCCTTGTGAAGACAGGGATAAGGCACAGGTTGTTGCTATTCGGGAAATTCTAAAGTGACCTTTTCCCCATCCTCTCCTCTCTTCACCTTTATGTTCACCTCGATGCTACTTTCGCGGATACCCAGTGCGAGTGCGCTTTTTGCTTTCTCCCCTTCCAGGTGCGTGATTGCACGAACCGCTTCGATGATTTTGTCACCCACTTCGGGGCCGGGTGATGGGAGTTCTGATTTACGATATTCAGCGGTAACCTTAGCTGAGCCGTCTTTCGATCGTGTAAAGGCTATCTTCTTGGCATTTGCATTGATCCCGTGGAGAGCGGCCAAGGCCAACCACTTCAATCCTGCCTCCTCTTTATCCTTGTCATCTCTTACGATGGACATCTCCTTCAAGGGATCCGTCGTTGCATAACAATCGCAGAGTTCCTGAACCTTGAGATGTAAACTGCGCTTATCTTTCATCTTTCAACCTCCTTTGATCAGAAGTGACTTAAGTGGGCGAACTTCCAAAAAATTAATCTTAGATTAAACACTCTTCTTTGCAAATCAAGGGAGAGGCCGGAGAGCAGGGGCTATTTATTGTCAATTTCCTGCTTGACATAATTTCCGCTGGTTTGGTAATTTAACCAAAATTTTTAATGAAAATACTAATCATTTTAATATATTAGAAAAACCCGTTCCCCGAGCTGTAACAAAAGAATCAACCACTCAAAATCATTACTCATTCCATCATGTTCCGGCATTTGGCCTGCCGTGTTAAGATGTTGTTGAGTCTGTCGGAAAACGTCCATCTGCTGCGTTACCCTCATCCCTCGTCACTGCGGCGTACTTCCATGCACGCCTCATTCCTCGGGATTTCGGAAGCCTTGCATCTGGACATTTTCCATCAGCCTCTAAGAAGCCAGTTTTTCGACAGTTTCATTATCATTATGTTTAGGTTGAGAAGGCCCTTCAGTGACAACCTATCACCGTTTCTCTTTCCAAGGAGTGCCTTTTTAGCATGAAGCGCCGTACCTTCATCAAAATTGCCGGCATGGGCAGCCTTTCTTTTGCCGCGGGCTGCACTTCCGAACCGGAAAAAACACTCTACGCCTTGATCGAAGCACCCGATGACATGGTCACCGGAACGGCCCATTGGTACGCCTCCACGTGTCGCGAGTGTCCGGCTGGATGCGGCATCCTGGCCAAGAACAGGGAGGGGAGAGTGATCAAGGTGGAAGGGAATCCGTTACATCCCATTAACAGGGGAAAGCTCTGTATGAGGGGACAGGCGGCGCTGCAAGGCGTCTACAACCCGGACAGGATCTACCGCCCTCTGATCAGAGAAAATGACGGATGGCGGCCCCTCTCTTTTCCCGCGGCAGAAGCGCTCTTGAAGGATAGGGCCCTCAGAGCCGCAAGAAACGGGCAGGACAGGGTCCGAATGGTGACGGAAGTGGCGGGGGAAAGCCTCATGAGGCTCTTTGCCGAATCCCTCGAGCGATGGAAGTCTGGGAGGCCCTTGGTTTTTGAGCCCTATGCCTATGAGTTTCTGAGAACGGCAAATCAGAAGATCTTTGGTGTCGACGGTCTGATTTCCTACCGCATGGAGAAGGCCGACTTTCTCGTCTCATTCGGTGCAGATTTTCTGGAAACATGGCTTTCTCCTGTGGCGTACGCAGAGAGATTCAAACAGATGCATGCCTTGCGGCATGGAAAAAAAGGTCTGTTCTTCCATGTGAGTCCCTATCAGTCCTTAACCTGCGCCAATGCCGACCGCTGGATTTCATGCAAGCCTGAAGGGGAAGCCGCTCTCGCCCTGGGTCTCCTTAGAGAGACCCTGAGTCTTGGCCGAAGCGAGAATCTTCCGGAGGAAATTAGGGATACCGTAGAAGACGCTAC
>CP070840.1:3384219-3410964 GCA_020342025.1 Deltaproteobacteria bacterium | reverse complement strand
AAGGGCCATGGTGGTGATTTCCTCAAACCCGTCGTGTCCTCCTGCCTCTATGCCCTCCGCAGCAACGGCGTCCACGCCTGCCTCGGCCGCCTTCACGGCCAGGGTGGGGCTGGGTGATACGTGAATCACCTTGAGCCCTGCGTCCTGGATCATGGCCGTGAACCTCTTGGGGTTTCCAGCGGAGGTGGAAATCACGTGGACACCCTCTTCGATCGCCGTGTTTATCAACACATCAGCGTCGGGTTTGGCGATGGGCACATTGATGCCAAAGGGCTTTTTTGTCTTCGCCTTTACGAGGCGTATTTCCTTTCTCAGCTCTTCCATTGTCATGCTGCCGGCCCCCAGGATGCCCAACCCACCCGCCTCTGAGACCGCAGCGCAGAGCTCGTGATAGCTCACCCAGACCATCCCGCCCTGAATGATGGGGTACTCGATTCCCAAAAGATCACATAATTCAGTCTTAAACATAAGCGACTCCTCTACTGATAAAATCCAACTCATTGACCCCTTTCATCTATTCGTAACCCCGCTCATTCCTGTGATCCGGGCTGGAGGATTTCCAGCATCTTTGAGCTGGTCTTCCCAGGTACGACCAACCAAAGGCGCTTCAAGTGATTCACCGAGATTTTCTCCAACGCAGACCGCAAGAGGACGAGAAAACGTTCTTTCTCCAAAGATCCGTGTAAGGTTCCAAGAAAAGGGAGGGCGATGGACCTCAGCTCACGACGTTCAGCCTCCCGGAAAATGGCGTCCAGGGCGGCTAATATCCACTCTTCCCTCCACGTGGGCTCCTCGTTGAGATCATGGACGACCGCAAGGAAACGCAGGGGTGATCCGCCCTTTACAAATACGCTCCCTGGGGCTTTCGGCCGCGTCTCGATCACACGGGTCATGATTTTTATGAGGGGTTCCTTGGGATCCTGCACCCTGCGATCGGCGCTCATGACAAGAAAGGTGTCCTCTTCCACAGCCACCGCATCCACCTTGAAAGGGGGTCTCTTGTGGGGCGCTGCCACAACATCCACTGATCCGATGCTCGTCTCGTAAGGATAGTTGCCCCGAATCAGTTTTAACCTTGGTTTCTCGTCTATTCTATCTTCTATGCCGCGCTCCTCTTTTCCTGGGCCTGTCTCAGTATTCGATGACATCGTCAAGCAGAGACATGCTGATGACCTCTTGGAGCCGGATGTGAACAAGCTTGCGATTACATCTCACCCCAAATTTCTTTGCCTCCATGATATACTTCTCATTCATGGAAGGGCTCTGCCTGCAATCGTGAACATCTGCGTCCCTCAGGAGGACGAAATGGTCATTCACATCCTCAAGCGTCCCTATGTAAAGGAAATTGGAATTGGTATCTACCACCACGTTCTTGTCGCGGTAGCTGAATATTCCTTTGGCATCCCGCTTCTGCCTCCTTTTACCAGGGGACTTCTTTCTTGTTGAAGAAGAACGCTTTGCCTTTGGCATCTCTTTCCCAGCGTTTTGCAAAACTGAAGCCCCCACCTTCTTACTCAGGGGATTTTGAAAGTGACATGAGATAAGTGATTACCCGCCCAGATTGTCAAGACAAAAACGGCCTTTCTTAATCTTCATTTATCACATCGATGAGCTCCCGCAGTCGGCCGAAATCCTTTCGGTTGAAATCAATGATGAGCCTCTGCAGACTGGCCACTTCAGGCTCATCACTCTCTTCTGGAAGGGGGCCTGAGAGCAACATGTCGCCTTGGGGAGTTAATATGTCGCCAAAATGGGTCTTCAACGCTTCCACCTTCTGCTGATCAACGTGTACGTTCAAACGAATCACCAATCTATCTTTCACGTACCTCAGGCTGTGATAGCGACGGTAAAACCGATCAATCCTTTTGACGGCTTCTTCCACTGAATCGACTCGCTCAAAAAGGTTAAAATCCATTTCGCTGATATAACCCTGGACCAGAACTTCTTTCTTGAAAAACTTGAGCCAGCGAGACCAATAGGTCCCATCAGGTTCATCGATGAGGACAAGGGGCATGGGATTGCGCTTCCCGGTCTGCAAGAGGGTAAGGGCCTCCATGGCCTCATCGAGGGTGCCGAATCCACCGGGAAATAGGGCAACGGCATCCGCCTCTTTGAGGAAGGCCACCTTTCGATTAAAAAAGTACTTGTAGGTAATGTTCCGGGGGTTTCCCATGAGTACGGGGTTGGGGTGCTGTTCGAAAGGGAGTCGAATGTTAACCCCAAAGGAGTGCTCAGGGCCCGCCCCTTCATTGACTGCCTGCATGATTCCAGGACCTCCGCCTGTGATGACCATGTAACCCGCCTCAGTTAACTTCCTTCCAAATAGGTTTGCCATCTTGTAGGCACTCTCATGGGGTTGCGTCCTGGCCGAACCGAAGACGGTCACCTTTTTCACCTTGCGGTATGGGCCGAACACTTTAGCGGTAAAGCGCATCTCCTTCAATGTGGAGTTCATGAGCTTCAGGTCTGCGCGCTGCTCGCCCTCCTGGCCCGCCTTCAGGGCGGCCAAGATCATTTCTCGGACAATGTGCGGATGATGGATATTCCCTGCAAGTTCCATCAAGCGGTCAATCGACTTATCCACCGGACCGTTGGTTCTGGTGAAATGAAGTTCCATAGAGTTAAGGTACCTCCGTAATGAAATTCTTATCCCAATGAAGCGAAGAATCGCCTCCTTCCCTTGACACCTCTTTGACCCCCCCGAGAGCTTCCCCTCTTACCATTCCCGCAAAGGCGGGAATCCATGATAAAACGAAACGGGACTCCCCCTTCCTTATCCCTACACGCGTCATGAATATCTCTAAATGCACTGGAAGATGAAGCATCAGAAAGAGACAGGGCTCTGCTGTCTAACAGATTGAAAAAGCCGAATATGCGTCTGTCGGCTTTGTCTTTTTAAGTGTCCTTGGCTAAACCCACCGTTTTTATAGTCCAAGTATCGTATTTTAGCAAATCTATGCCAGATTTCCTTTGAAATTCCTATGGTTTTTTCCTATTTTAGTTGCCGTGGAGCCCCCTTTTTTTTAAACGTTTTTGTGGGCAAAGCACTCTTGAGCCACTTCGATTCGGGAGGAACAATCATGGAAAAGAAGTTCAAATTCTCCATATGGTATGTCGTGCTGGGGATATGGGTCGTCATACTTGTTCAGAACATGCTCTCCTCTGCCTTTTCCATTCGCACGATTCCTTATAGCGAGTTTCTGAAAATGCTGAAGGAAAACAGGGTGGAAGAGGTGGCCATCTCCGAAAATCAGATACAGGGCAAGCTAAAAGGGGGGGGAGAGCCATCTGGGAAGGGAGAACTGTTTAAGACGGTCAGGGTTGATCCAAACATCTCAAACCTCCTCGAGGAACACAGCGTGACTTTTAAGGGACAGGTGGAATCCGCCTTTTTCCGGAACCTCCTATCCTGGGTCTTTCCCATCCTTCTCTTTATCGGAATCTGGTACTTTTTGATGAAAAAGATGGCGGGCCAACAGGCAGGTTTTATGACGCTGGGCAAAAACAAGGCCAAGATCTACATGGAAGAAGAGTTGGAGGTTACCTTTGATGATGCGGCGGGCGTGGACGAGGCGAAACAGGAATTGGTTGAAGTCATCGAGTTCCTGAAAGAGCCTGAAAGATTCACCAGGCTGGGCGGCAAGATGCCCAGGGGGATATTGCTCGTTGGCCCCCCGGGAACGGGGAAGACTTTGCTGGCAAAGGCCGTGGCAGGGGAAAGCGGGGTGCCGTTTTTCAGTCTGAGCGGATCCGAGTTTGTAGAGATGTTTGTAGGCCTGGGCGCTGCCCGCGTCAGGGATCTTTTTGTCCAGGCTAGGCAGAAAGCACCATGCATCATCTTTATTGATGAACTGGATGCCTTGGGAAAGGCGAGAGGCTTTGGAACAATGGGTGGACATGATGAGCGAGAACAGACCCTGAATCAACTCCTCGTGGAAATGGACGGTTTTGATCCACAGATCGGTGTCATCTTGATGGCCGCTACCAACAGGCCGGAAATTCTGGATCCTGCCCTTCTCAGGCCAGGGCGATTCGATCGGCAAATCCTCGTGGACCGACCCGACAAAATTGGGAGGGAGGAGATCCTGAAGGTCCATCTGAAAAATATCACGGTGGCAAAAGATCTGGATCTGGAAAGACTGGCCGCCATGACGCCGGGTATGGTGGGTGCTGACCTTGCCAACCTGGTGAACGAGGCAGCCTTACTGGCGGTGCGGAGAGAAAAGGACGAAGTGGGCATGCCAGAATTCGAGGAGGCCGTGGAGAGGGTCCTGGCAGGTCTTGAGAAAAAGAATCGTCTCATTAACCCGAGAGAGCGGGAGACTGTGGCCTACCATGAATTGGGCCACGCCGTTGTTGCCCTCTCTCTGCCCGGAACGGACCCCGTTCAAAAAATCTCCATAATCCCCCGGGGCATTGCAGCGTTGGGCTACACCATGCAGGTGCCCACTGAGGACCGTTTTCTCATGAAAAGGACAGAGTTGCTCAACAAGATAGCTACGCTCCTTGGCGGCCGCGCTGCAGAGGAACTCATGTTTGGTGATATTTCCACCGGAGCCCACAATGATCTGGCTAAGGCCACTGACATAGCACGGAGTATGGTCAAGGAATACGGGATGAGCGCCAAGGTGGGGCAGGTCTACTTTGCCCGTGAAAAGAGGGCCCCTTTTCTTAATTTGGGGTTGGAAGGTGCCGTGGAATACAGTGAAGCCACGGCCGAGGTGATTGATAATGAAGTGAGAGAGATCATAAGTGATCAGTATTCAAAGGCCCTGGAAATACTCGGGCAAAAGAAGGATGTGCTGGAAAGAGGGGCCAAGCTGCTGCTTGAGAAAGAAAAGATTGATGGTGGGGAATTAAAGGCACTTATGGAGGACACGTCTCAGCGCATTCAATAGCAGAATTATGCCTACTCAAAAGAACCTTCCCGTGTGCGCGTGCACATGATCCCCTATCCTTCTCATGCGCTCCAGCTCCTCCTCGCTAAGAGGCCCCAGGTCCAGAGTCCGCAACGCCTCTCGCATCTGTGTCCTGTCTTTCGGGCCACACATGCACACGTCCACACCTGGATTGGAGAGTGCGAAGCGGTAGCAGTCGCTTGCCGAGGGGGCGGTCTCACCCGTGGGCATCTTTTTGGGGTTTAACAGCTGCCCCCATCGCGTGGCTGTGTAAGAGACAATGCCCGGCCTCCCCTCACCCTGGAGATAGGGAAAGATCTCCTCCTCCGCACCCCGGTGGGCCGCGTTGTAACGGATGTGGAACAGATCGAAAACCCCTTCCTCAGCCAACTGGGGAAAGAGTCTCCGGTTGTGACTTGAAATCCCGAGAAACCGATACATACCCTTCTCTCTCAAGGCCAAGGCCCTGTCCAAGACCCGGGGGGAAGGCGGCTTGTTGTACCAGCCCAAGAGCAGGATATCGGCCTGATCCAGCCCCAAGGCACGCAGCGCCTTCTTGAGAAAGGCCTCCATGAGAACCGCAGAACGGGAATAGCTCTGGAGCACAATAACCAACCCCTCTCGCTTTCCCTCCTGGCAGAGGTTCATTATTGCCTTGCGCATACCGCTTTTGCGCATGGAGCCCCAATAGAAATAGTTGCAGCCCCGTTCGAACGCTTCCTCAAAAGCCTCTACGGGTGCGCCGTAGCTGGCCGCAACGCCCAATGGCCCCACCTTGAGCCCCGTTCGTCCAAGATTCCGTGGTTTGGCTAAGGTCATCTCATCTCCTTTAATTATGATGTCAGATCTCCCCCCAAAACTAAATCCTCGCGAGCTCTGATCAACGGCTTCATGTGGCGTTTTAGAAATAGGGGGCGGGTTGACAGATATACGCATTGTCTATTATGTTAGGACTCTCAGGGAACAGGTTCGGGATATCAAATGCGCGCCCTCTTCTCCTAAAAGTCATCCCGGGAGCGATAGTCTCACCAAAGAAGGCACCCCATTATGTTCAAGCGGCTGTTAACTCTCCTTACCGTTGCCATTGCAGGCTTTGTACTGATTGCCGTGGGGACTCTGACGGCTGAAGACATGCCCAAGGAGATCCTGATTGAAAGCAAGGGTTACAAGAGAAAGATTCACAAGCCTGTGAAATTTACGCACTTAATTCACATTGAAGACTATGCCATTGAATTCAACGATTGCCACCACGACTATAAGGACGGGGAAAATGTCTGGAAGCAAGGGGATCCTGTTAATAAATGCGGCGTCTGCCATAATCCCAACAGAAAACAGGGCAAGGTGCATAGATTGGTCTTTGCCTTTCATTTTAACTGTAAGAAATGCCATAAAGAGAACGAATCAGGCCCCATAGAGTGTCAAGCGTGTCATACAAAAATATAAGAGTGATGCAGGATAAGGCCTAGAGTTCACCCTCTTCTTCCCTCAGTACACAGGTCGCCATCAATTCTTTTGTTTCACGTATCCACTCGTCCATCTCCCTGCCCTTGGATATCGTTTTTGAAATGATCACGGCTTTTTTTGATAAGGAATCCAGGTCAACACAGGCCTCTTTCAGGTTGATTGGGGACCTTTTTTTCACATATTTCCTCAGTGCCCCTAAGACCACTTCAATCAGTTCCAAATCCTCAAGGGCCAGTTCAAGGGTAAAGAGTCTATCCGTTATGGTGATGGTCACGTCCTTTGCTTCTGCCATAAAGGTCTCTCCCAAAAAAATCCCCCTGAGCAAGGAGGTAGACTCAGGGGGGTTGGGGTTAATAAGGGGGTTAAGGGGCCTTTAAGGAAGTTAAAAGGAGGAAAAGTTAGGCTGAAAGTTAACCATTCAACGGGGCCATACACAAAAAACCTAACTACAAACCACTAAAATGCCTTATATTTTCATGCAGTTATGTCTTCAGTGAGCCCTTTTCCTCTTGACCTCAAGGCACAGTTCGTTTGACTATTTCCGGGCAAGGGAAAAGCCTCCAAAGGGACATGCTTACCCCTTTGGAGGCTCTACTGGGGCAATTTTAGCACATCCTCTTTCATGGCGGATCTCTTTTGGATAGAGGTTAGTTGGAAAGGAGAACGTTTTCGGAGGGAATATATTATACTTCATATTGTGTGTCAAGAAAAAAATCACACAATATATAGTTATTTTCTCCGATCTCGCTATTTTGAAGAGGTTAAAGTGGCGTTAGGGGCAGCGGATTGAGTCAAGTGGGACTGCGGGACGACTACTCCCGCTGAGCAGAGAACCCCACAAAGACGAGTAGGACGATAACCAGACCAAAAGCCAGATAAATCAGACTGAAGGCGTCTATTTTGTCATATCCAAAACCACGCAAATACTCCCGGTTAAACACATAGCCCCAATACAGGGTGAATATGTAATTGATAACCAGCGCCAGTCTCACTTTTCCATAGAGTAGCACCGTGGTGCTAAAAATGAGTAGCAGGAGGATTTGGAAAAGGGGAATGGATATTTTGGTCGAAAAAAAGAACTCCATAACTCCCTCCCGCAAAACGCTTTGGCCTGAGGAAACCCATCTGGACGAGCACGCAGAAAATATATCAAGCCAACGTTCTGCACTCAAAAAATCTGCACGTATAATTTTAATATTAAATGGGTGCGGGAGTCAAATATAGACCCCGTCCCCTGATTTCAATTCTCAATCCCAAATTAGACGGTGAACAGGGCCTCAACGCTTCTCTCTTCATGTTTTTGCAAAGTCCCTTTCAATGATCCGAAACGTGGCCTGCCCCATGGCAACAAGTTGACATTTCGCATTAGAGATTTCAGCGCGCACAAACCCCGGGCGTCCGGTAAACCACCTATTTCCTCTGCTCTTTCTTCACTTCTTCTTTCAATTCAAGCTTCTCCAGGATGAGCCGATAGGCCACGTAGTATTTATAGATGTTGCTCACATACTGCACTGTCTCTCGCCCGATCCGCTTGGCCGCAATAATCTCCACGTTCCGAAACCAGATATTAAAGTCAAGACCCTTTTTTTTGGCTTGCCTGCGGAGCTGACTGACTTTTGCCGGGCCCGCATTATAGCTGGCAAAACTGAATAGCATCTTGTTCAAATCGTCCATCTGTTCATTTTCAAAATACCGATCTCTCATAAACCGAAGATATTTCACGCCCGCGTGGATGTTGTTTTCCATTTCCTCGATGTTGGCAACATTCACATTTGAATCCGCAGCAGTACTGGGTAGGAGCTGCATCACCCCGATGGCACCGGCCGGACTGCGTTTGCTCTGATCGATACGAGATTCCTGATAGGCAAGGGCGGCGATCATGAGCCAGTCGAAGCCATATTGATTTGAATACTTCTGAAAGAATTCTATGGCCTCTTTGAACCTTTCCAGGTCGGCATCGTTGAGTGAGTTGCGTACCCATTTCGTATTTTCCAGGTACCGCTTGAACAGGATGTTCCCTATGCGCGTCCCTTTTCTGTGCGTTTTCATGAACCCGTTAATCACTTCTTTCAGCTTGGGGCTGTTCTTGCGGATGGCCCACCCAATCTGACCGTCGGTCCGGACCTTGATATCCGGATGAAGGGTGAGATCCTTGAAGATCTGCGACCAGAACTCTCCCTTGTGCCTGTCGATCACAATCATGGGAATGAGGCGGGCATTCATCATTTCCAGGAGATCCTCGTCTTCCAGGTACTCATCGGCCAAGACGATTCTTATCTGCTTCTTGCCTTTTTTCTTGAAATGGGCATTGAGACGCTGAAGGCTCTCGTAGTAGCTGCTGGATGCCCTCACATGGATTTTTTTGCCTGCCAGGCCCTCGATGGTCTGGACAGGAGGGGCCTTGGGTCCGGTGACCACGATTTCTTCCACACCGGTCAATTGAGGGGCAGAGAAATCGACCCGTTTTTGCCGCTCCGGTGTGATCGTCAGATTCCCTGCAGCGATATCTCCCACGCCTTCTGCTAGAGCGGGCAGGAGCCGGTCTCGTTTCGTGGGGATAACGACCAGCCGAATCCTTAGCGTTTTTTTCCTTAGCTTCTGGTTGATATACTTTTCAAACTCCCTAAGGAGTTCATAGGTGAGGCCCCGCTGATCAGCACCATCAAGGAAATAGAAGGTTTTGCTGTATGGCACCAGTGCCCGAATGAGGTGCCTTTCAGCCATCCCATCAAATTCGCCGGTCCATTTCTGACCCAGTTCGAGAACCGATTCAACGGCCCGTGTCTCCGTTACGCTCATCGCGCCAAGAATGAAGAGCAGCAGGAGATGAATTATCACCCACGTTCTAAGGGGTCCTCTTTTCATTTCTTTGTTCTCACACCCCCTTTTTCATGAGGAACGGTATGAGGTCTCAACTTTCAACAGGAAACGAGGAATTTGTCAAGTGTTGAGACCTGACACCTTTATCTCATTCCGAATTTCTTAGCAAAAGGCATCGGGCCCGAGTTAGATAGAAGGGCACCGGCTCAGACAAATGTATGGACAAGCCGCTGCAGAGCCTCTCTAATCGAAATCTGAGTCAAAATCAGGGGCAGGAATGGGGCGACTAATACCAGCGCCAGTATGATCGCACCCTTCGGTTTTACGGGAACAATGCGCATGTCCTTGACCGTTTCGTAAACCACATTATAGTCGGCCATCGCCGATGGTTGTACTGAGTTTACAAGGTCTTTCCCTTTGTCAACGATCCAATTCTTATTGAAGTCCTGCGACAATTGGTATTGCAGAATCCCGTAATCTTGTAAGGCCCGTCGTTTTGCCTGAAATAGCTGTGCAGAAAATAAGAAAAGTGGCGCGACGATCACGGCGACGCTGGACACCACAAAAATGCCTACTTCCAGTTGGACCTCGATGAATTTACGCCCCTCAAGAAGGATATCGTGCGCCAGGGCTGAGGACATCATAGCGCCCACCGCGACAAACACGATCCCAAATGCATTTTGCGCGCTACCCAGCGGACCCAGACCCCCTGCAAGATCGGAGTGGGACGGCTGGAGCGCCAACCGGATCCGGGAGATACGGTATAAAAAACCGATCCAGATTAAGAGTCGCCAGAACCATCGGTAGATCAAGAATTGAAGGATGGGGGCGCTGACGAGAAGGTACCACCAGCCGGCAATCGTTACACGCCGGCTTTCGCCGCTAACCCTCCAGGCCCATGACGAGACCTCTTTCCCCACCGACATATCACTAAATCCGAGTAAGACGGACAAAGACAAAACCAGGGCCAGGACGATCAAGGCCACCTCCGCCCAAACCGAGTCCCTTCGCCGAGTAAGCTCAGTGTGCGCTCCTCGAAAGCGGGTTCGCATTTCATCCGCCAAAAGCCCCGAAGTTTCTAAATACTGGAATACAGGAGCCAGCAGACGATCGATGATACTGTCAGCGACCACAATCAGCGGCAGCGCGAACAAATACTTACCGTACGGGCCTGGGTCAAGGAGAAAGGGCGGCTGTGTGTTGCCACCAGCAAGGGCACCCTCAAATGCGGAAAGAATGAAGAGGGGGAACCACGTGAAGCTAACGAAGATGGCAATGCGCCGCCACGCATGATATCGATTCTCCTCCACCAGTCCTGTCCGCAACATGAGCCGGTAAAAAAACCCGCCTCTCGATAAATAAAACGGCTCCGACAAAGTTGAATCATTCACTTCGGCACACCTGCACCTTGGATAAATTAGAATTTACCTTTTACTCTTTACCAAAACATGCCAGAATGCCTCGCTCTTCAGAGCGGGGACGCCGTCGGCCAAAGCCTATGGCGTCGGACGACGAATGGCATCCCTTACCGGGGGTATGGGGGTCTCTTTTCAAGACCGCAACCCAAAAGACGCCTCTGCTCCTTACCGCCCCCATCTCAGGCATTCAGGGCTCCCGGGACAGGCACAGAGGAGATTTGTCATTCACGCCACCTTGCGCTGTGGGGCTCCCACCATAATGATGTTGGACTTTGGTGCCGTCCCACAACCACTGGGCAAATGGTTGTCGGCTTGAAAAGAGACCCCATACCCCTGGCAGACCGAGCTTGCGGGTGATGCCCCGACCTTTAGGGCGGGGAGTTTCACGATTCTAAGATAACTATGCGTTTCCTTTGGGTCCGGCTGCAAACACCTTGTTTGGTGACTGATCTTTGAATTGCTCAAAGTTCTCATGGAAAAGAACCGCAAGCTTTTTATACTGCACATCGTAATCTGCTGGATTAGACCAGGTATTGCGGGGGTTCAGTATCTCCTTTGGAACTTCCGGCGCTTCAGTTGGAACGTGAAAGCCAAATACAGGATCTGGTCTCATTTCCACCTTCTCCAGATCACCGCTGAGCGCGGCATTTAAAAGGGCACGGGTGTACGCGATCTTCATACGGGACCCAACGCCGTAAGGGCCTCCCGTCCAACCTGTATTCACGAGCCAGCACTCCGCTTTATGTTTGGCAATCCTGTCTGCCAGTAATTGGGCGTATACAGAAGGATGACGCATCATGAAGGGCGCACCAAAACATGCACTGAATGTGGCTACAGGTTCTGTCACGCCTTTCTCGGTGCCCGCTACTTTTGCTGTATAGCCGCTCATAAAATGATACATGGCTTGATCTGGTGACAACTTGGCCACCGGCGGGAGCACACCAAAGGCATCAGCGGTCAGCATGATGACACTGCGGGGATGTCCGGCCATTTTGGAACGGACAATGTTGGGAAGATGTGTGAGAGGATAAGAGGCGCGCGTGTTTTCGGTAAGACTTGCATCATCCAGATCGATACGGCGTGTTGTGGGGTCAATGGTGACATTTTCCAGAATGGTCCCAAAACGTCGCGTGCATTCATAGATCTCTGGCTCTGATTCCCGGGAAAGGTTGATCACCTTGGCATAACAGCCCCCTTCGAAGTTGAATATCCCGTTGTCGGACCAGCCATGCTCATCGTCGCCGATAAGCAATCGGTTGGGATCTGCTGAAAGCGTTGTCTTCCCCGTCCCAGACAGACCAAAAAAGACGGCCACATTATCCGGATCGCGCTTGCTCGCATTGGCTGAACAGTGCATAGACAGGACGTCCTTAGCAGGGAGCAGGAAGTTGAGGGCCGAAAAAATGGACTTTTTCATCTCCCCGGCATAGGCCGTACCCCCAATGAGGACCAGTTTCTTGGTCAAATGCAGGGCCACGAAGGTGCCGCTCCGTGTCCCGTCTTCATCCGGGTCCGCATTGAAGTTGGGACAGTGAAGCACGGTGAAATCAGGGATAAAACCCTTGATCTCGTCACGATCCCTTGTCATTTGAATGAACATATTGCGGGCAAATAGGTTGTGCCAGGCAAATTCATTAATGACGCGTACGGATTGTCGGAACTGCTTATCAGAACCGACATAACAATCCTGAATGAACACTGTTTTTCCGCGTAAGTAGGCGGCCATGCGGTTGTGAAGGGCATGGAATGTTTCTTCCGGGTATTTAACATTGACTTTGCCCCACCATACGTCACTGGTGGTCTCTGGTTCGTCCACGATATACTTGTCTTTTGCTGCCCGACCGGTATGCTGCCCCATACATACTACTAAAGGTCCGAGGTGTGCCATTTGGCCTTCATACCGACGTATGGCGTATTCATACAATGATGGGGTTGAAAGATTCCAATGGACCTGACCGAGGTTATGTAAACCCAAATCATCCAGTTGATAATCCGGAACAAGTTCACTCATTTCCATCTTTCCTAACCCTCCTCGCTTATTTACCGTTCCATTTCTATTGACATACTAAGACACATATTAACCTCCCCACATCTACTATCCAACACCGCCACGTTTTCGGCACTCAGGATTACCTGCTGTCCGTTCATTCGATCTTGTATAGTTCTTTCTGCTGATGACGTCAACCGCTCACGGAGAAATGGGGGACGCCCCTGGCTCTTTGAACTAGTGATCCTTTATGGCTAGATAGTGATGGGAAAACGGGTGTTTACGGTTTGTACATTTGCATGCTTTGAAGGTTGGAACGCATCACTGCCTTTCTCAGGGTAGAATTGAAAATGAAGTGGGATTTCAAATTTTTCAGAAATATATTTCTCCTCAGTGCTTTCGTCTTCTCGTCGTATCGCCTTTCAAAACCATCCGGCGTCTTACGCAGGGCCTCCGCAAGGAGGAGCGCGCTTTTGAACGCATAACTGAGCCCTTCTGCGGAGCTGGGGCTAATTTAACCCGCGGCTTCGCCCAGTAGCGCAATCCCCTTCTTGCCGGTATAAAGCTGTTTTGTCTTCACGGGCCGCAGAATAAAGGCGCCCTCTCTCCAGACTGTCTTACCGAACTCAAAGCCATGACGTCTCAGCTTGCTTTTCAGCAAGTTGAACTTTTCAGAGGTCTTTTGCTTTGGGTGGAGTGCCGCCCCAATAATCAAGTGGTCTCCTTTTGGAATGGTCCAGCAATAATAATCGGTGATTTCTTGATCAAATAGTGAAGTGAAGTAAGGAAAATTCTTGTCTCCCTCAACCCATTCCTGTATGGCGAAATACTTCTTTGGAAAAGGCACCCTAGATGAAGACTGCAGACGAACTTTTGAGATAGCCCCATCGGCTCCAACCAAGATTCTCGTTTTCTCCACATGGGTTTTACCCTCTTGGACAAGGGTGAGTTTGAAAAAGCTGTTTTCTGGTGCATAGGATCTAAGGCGCCAGTTTGTTCTTATATCAACACCTGACGGAACCAGAGATAATAACCAGCGATCGAATTTTTGCCGATTCATGTTGATATAGTGACGTGGATAATACCTCTCCAGTCCCTGCTCCACATCGACGGCCTTGACCACGAAAAGTTGAGGTTCTTCCAGGACGCTCTTGGGCAGGTCCAATCCCAGTTTGGACAGCATCCTCTGCGCATCAGGCGCCAGGAGTCCACCACAGCATTTCCTTGAGGAAAAACTCTCAGCCTGTTCAGTCAACTTCCTCTTATCCACCAACAACACTTTGTAGCTCTCCCCAGTGAGTCTGGCGAGTGTGGCACCGGCTGGTCCGGCCCCTATGATAGCGAGATCAAACATGGCACCTATTTGCGCAACAAAACAAGCTTGAACGCGACCCCTCCTGCTGGAGGATCCCATTGACCCATTTTGATATCCTGTTGACTAACTGTTCATTTTTTAGCCCCTCTACTTCTAGACGATTATCTAAATTTAACTTAAATATACATAAAAATCATCAATAATCCAATTTTGTTAAATTTTGATTAATCTTTATTCAGAGATGGCCGACGAAAATAAATATAGGATGACCTATACCAGGCGATTCAGCATAACGCCACGGCAAAAGTTCTTCTTTCTGTTTCCATCCGTCCCCTAGTCCTATTCTACCTTGAAAAAGAGACTTCATATGGAAAAAAATAACTTGATTTTGCCCAGAAACAGATTATCATATGGCTAATCAATAAAGGCCCGTCTTTATTGGCGGGCCGGTTTCGTTTCAGGGTAAGATCCATTTGTCAAAAGTGGCAACCTGAAGTTTGGAACCATGAGAATTTTTTGAAAGGAGGTTGTCACTATGGCTAATGGAACCGTGAAGTGGTTTAATGACCGCAAGGGCTACGGCTTTATTGAGCAAGAAGACGGTCCTGATGTATTTGTTCACCATTCAGGGATCAATGGGAACGGCTTCAAGTCTCTCAGAGAAGGCGACAGAGTTACCTTTGACGTAGAGCAAGGTCAAAAAGGCCCTGCCGCAATAAATGTCACCGTAAGTTAACCACTGTTCTAATCTAAAAAAGGGCATCCCATCAAATGATGATGGCATGCCCTTTCTATTTGGATAAGCAAATTACAAGCTACCGCATGTAATCTGCAATAGAACCCTATGCAACTCCCTCGGTTTTTGTTAATCCTCCTTTTGATACTTGAATGACACATTAACCCTGGCCCGGTATTGCTTAACCTTACCGTTTTCAACGGTCATATCCAGTCTAATAACCTCGGCAATCCTCAAATCTCTAAGCGTCTCTGCAGCGGTTTCCACCGCCAGTTTAGCCGCCTCTTCCCAAGATTTATCGCTCGTTCCAACCAATTCAACAATGGTGTATGTACTCCCTGTAGCCATAACTCTCCTCCTTTCAAGATATTGAATTTAGGCCAATTCGGTTACCTCGATAAATACATCTAAAACACATGGCTGCTTAAACTTTCCCCAAACATATAGCACATCCGCCCCATTTCAAACAAAAAAGTGCCTTGTTGTCTTTATTTTCCAGTAATTTGATCTCTGCTAGACTCCGCACGACTGCCTTCCACCTTCATGATCACCCGATACACCCGCACTGGCTCAGAGATATTCTTGAAGGAACCCTCTCATCAACGGCGTTGATTGTGACGCCCATCTCTTATTACGAACTTCCCGTTGACACACTAGAGCCTTTCCCATATATTCGCGCCACTCAAAAACAAGGCCTATCATTCCATAACCGCCAGCAGTGACTAAATTGCATATCAGGGTTAAAGGTCCGAATGGTCTTTGGGTCGGCTAATAAGGCCTCCGCTTGGGACCGAAGAAGTCTCCTGCAACACCACTTCCACGGATCTAAGAGACTGATTTGTCGTACTGGAGTTCATTGCTTATGCCCGAAGTTACTTTGGTCCCGATACTCTACGCAACGATAACCGCCACTTTCTTTGGTGCACAGGTTGTTCTGACCATGCGGAGTCTAAGGTATGTGGATCCCCAGACCAGTTCCATGATCTCCATGGGTACCTGTGTCCTGGTTTTTTGGTTACTAGCGCCATTCACGCTCCGAGCTGAGTACTTTCGGAACCCGGGGATGTGGATTTTTTTCGCCAACGGTCTCATCCATCCGCTATTTTCCATGTCCCTGGCCTTTGAGGCCACCAAGCGGATGGGTGCCACTGTATCTGCCACCATCGCAGCAACTGCCCCTCTCTTTGCCTCTGCTGGCGCCGCGCTGGTTCTGGGGGAGCATCTCACCGTGGCCCTACTGATAGGGACCCTAGGCACAGTCTTGGGGGTCATGGTGCTTTCCTGGAAGCGCCGAGGTCCCACCCACTGGGCCCTGTCAGCGCTGTTTTTTCCAATCGGCGCAGCGGCCATTCGGGGAACGAACCATATGGTGGGGAAGTTCGGCCTAGCGCTCCTTCCAAGTCCCTACTTTGCCAGCCTTGTTTCTTTCACGGTCTCCTTTATTGGCGCTATACTCATCTACCGTTACCGCCTGGGCACGTTGCCGTTGAAACTCCCCAGGCAAGGTTTGAAGTGGAGTGGACTGTCTGGTTTGAGCATTGCTATGGGTGTTCTTTGCATGTATAGTGCGCTTCACACCGGGCTGGTCATCGTGGTTTCCCCCATAATCTCCTCCTACCCGCTGTTCACATTTTTCATAAGCCTCCTATCTCGCCAGGAGGTGTTGAGCATACGTGTGCTGGTTGGGGTAATCCTGGTCGTGGGAGGCGTCACCTGGATCAGCCTCCAGTAGATTGACATTGCGGGGAAGAAATTGCGCTAGTAGAGTAGAAGAAGACCGCAGTATCCGGCTGTTTCCACATCTCTAGGATTTGTCTTCTTTCCGATCACGGAGAATTTCCAGTCCAGACCTCTCAGTGTTGAGTATACATCTATGCCAATGGCTTCCATCGAAGGCCTGCTCACGAATGGCTGGATGCAAACACGATTTTCCAATCCTTCGCATTTCCCTTCTAGGGAGCATATTCTGCACCTCCCTCCCCCGACCGCCAAGGCAAAATAAAAGCCTTTATAAAAAGCGCTAGCTTCGAGATTAGCCATTGTTTGCTGCAGTTCACGAGATATCTTGGCCCACTGATTACTTTTGTCGGCCTCCAAGCCGCAAAAATGCTCTGGGATACCCTTTTTTCTGTAAAAAATCCCGTAGCGGTATTTCTGCAATAATTCTCTCGTGTCTGCAGGTTTCATGGAAAACGGGGGACACTGGAGATTGGTATTGTAACCTGAACAAGAAAACATACACTTGTATGACACCCGATCATCCACGACCACCTTGTCAGTCGTAATTATTTGAGCCTGATCCATTCCCGCATCTCGCCCCTCTTTGACTAAGCCCTCCATTTCCACGGCGATCTCTTTTTCACTCAACATCTGAAACGGCCTGCTCATGGTCTGACTCCTTTCAATAGAGGTTCTTGTAAAATACCCTGGAATACCCATCCGTTGATTCCCATGGGCGAAATAGGATGGAGCCCTTAGGGAGGAGTGATCCAAATATTTCCCAATCGCTTTAGAAACCTGTAGGGGCCATTCTCGGATATCCTTCCTGTTTTTTTGGTGTAGCAGATATGGAAAATATTGACAATAGATCGCAAGTGATGTCTTATTATTCAGGTTCACAGTAAGTGAATAAAAGCTCGAAAGGAGAGATTGCAATGAGAAGAAGGACCATAGTTTCGCTGACGTTGGCCCTGTTCTGCTCCTCCCTTTTAATAACAGGCTCATGTACGAAAAAAGAATTCAGAATGGAAGAAGGCAGGCCCGTCACTGGTTCTCCGGAGGCCGGTGAGCGGAGGGAGTCGTCTGGGGTAGAGATGAGCGCACTGGAAGAGGAAAAGAGGGCGGAAGCAGCGCGCCGGGCCAGGACGCGTGAACAGGAAAGAACGCAAATGCTTCAGGAAGAGATTCAAGCATTTGAATCAGCGCCCATTTACTTTGATTTTGACAAATCGACTTTGAAACAAGCCGCGCGCGATAACTTGGCAAAAAAAGCCAAGTGGTTACGCGCAAATCCCCATTTCTCTTTGCAGATAGAAGGGCACTGTGATGAACAGGGTTCTAATCACTACAATCTCGCCCTGGGTGAGAGAAGGGCCAGCTCTACGGCAAAATTTCTCACGGGTTTGGGGATCTCTGTGGACAGGATCTCAACCATAAGCTATGGGGAGGAGAGGCCAGCCGTTTCCGGACACGATGAAGAGGCCTGGGCCAAGAATAGACGGGCTGAATTCAGAGTCATCAAAAAATAAGCAGATCTAGGGATAGTCGGCATTACTATGTCGAGACTGTCGAAAAACCGGCTTCTGAGAAGCTGATGGAAAATGCCCAGATGCAAGGCTTCCAAAATCCCGAGGAATGAGGCGTACATAGAAGTACGCCGCAGTGACGAGGGATAAGGGTAACGCAGCCCTTCGACTTTGCTCAGGGCCGTGAGCCTGCCGAACGGCAGATGGGCGTTTTCCGACAGCTTCGTCAGTGACCTGGACCCAGCCGCAGATATTGACTGCGGTCCGCGGAATGAACGACCAGATCACGGATCTCTGTTCCCTGCAGGATGCTAACGGGCACATCCACGCCTGCCTCACCAAGGGCTCACACCTTTCGGTAAAAATCAGCCAGCCCCTTAACGGCTCCCTTCTTCACCTTGAGTATAATATCACCCTCTCGGAGGCCCGCCTGCTCAGCAGGACTTCCTGAGGCGACCCGAAGAATGATCACCCGGCCGTGCGCCTCTTCGGAATATAAACCCAGCCAGGGCCGTGACGGCTCTTGAGAGCGACCCCTCGCAATC
This sequence comes from Deltaproteobacteria bacterium, assembly GCA_020342025.1. Next base: position 3,392,536 of record CP070840.1, on the reverse strand, counting down.
AGGTCATCGAGAATCGGTTTAAGGCGGTCAATGGGAACAAACATGTTCGTGGGCACGGCACCAAGCCCTGGGAGCGTAATGCGGGTGTATAAGGACCCGATTCCAACGAGCCGGCCATTTCGCCCTATGAGCGCAGCTCCGCCGAAACTGAGATAAGGGGGGCTTGTGAATATGGCATCTTCCAGTAAATACTCCCAATAGCCCGCAAATTCCTGGCGGGTAAGGACCCGGGCACCTTGAACAGAGTCCGGTCCACCATAGCTTGACACCAGCACAGGGTCGCCCACGGTGAGTTCAGAGGATTGCCCGAGTTGCATGTGTGTCACTTTCAGGGGCTTTTCTGCCCGTAAAATACCTAAGCCGCTGTTATGGTCATATGCCACAAAGGTGGCTTTTACGGTCTCACCACGCTGCCCAACGACTTCTATGCGCTCTGCCTCCAAAATCAGGTAGCCGATAGTGAGGACGTAACCCCTTTCATCAATGACCACGCCGCTTCCGTCCCGGTCTGTCCCAAGGGAAACGGCCGTACGTGCATTTTCCGGGACGGTGGCGTGTACCCGAACAATTGCCTTGAGGATCTCCTCAGGGGCCTGCTCAGCGCGCACGGACCCGCAAAAGGTGAGTAGCAGGGAAAAGATTAATGTGAGGCAGACCTTCATGATGAATCACCTCCTTTCCATGGCTGTGATCATCTTTACAATTGCCCGAAAAAGGGATTCTCCGTTGTCTTCACTTCCTTCTGATCCCTCTTCATCTCTTGCCGTGGACTCTCATCAGGCAGGTTGCAACGGAAGTCAAACGAGTTCACCCCCATAAATAAAATGAATGCGCTCAAGATCCATATTTTCCTCATCCTATACGCCTCGCCTGGAAGAAAAAGGAGCGCCACAACGGGCAAATCCACAGCTGAAAAAGAGACAGTGATATTGAAAAATAGCAAGATGGAGGCGAAGTGTAAACAGGGAAAATGTAACAATTTAGATCTTTGAAAACCCTGAAACGATTCTGTCCGGTGCTCTCTTTTCAGGCCCATATCTATTGTGCTCAGAGAAGGTGACCTCAGATTTGAGGGATTGCGCCCGGGAGCCCCTGGCAGAATGTATCATTCCCAGATAGACAGGACAGGGTTAATCCCTCAAAATCAGACCACTTGCACGGAGCCCAATGGATATGCTCTTGAAGAAAGGGAACCACACCGCTGCGAGGCACTAAACTAGCTACTTTCAAAGATCTAAATGGTTATGGGAAAATGATGTGTGTGAAAAGGCGGGTTCAGTAAGTTACGAGGTCCTTATTGAGATGACGCCGGCCTAGGGGGGGGTGAAGGCCGGCGTCACAAAATCGGACATTAGATCAGCGCCAAGGTAATCGTGACCTCCATGTCCTTTCGCCCGGTCTGGACCGGGAATCTCAAGGTTTTGAGCCTGTTGATCACGCACTGCGCAAGGTCCTTGTATTCCTTTTTGTCCTTTTCTATTTGCGCCTTTTTGACGCGACCATCCCGTCCAATAACCAAGGTGAAGACCACATGGCCTTTTGGCCCGGACCGCTGCCCTGAGTTTTGCCTGTAGCAGGCGTTAATGGCATGCAGATCTCTTTCAACAATGTTCCTTACGGAATTCTCTGACAGACCCTCCGTAACCGAGACCTTACTGATCTTCATCTGGACCTTTTCAGAAGGTCTCGGAACAGAACTTAATTCTTCATCCTTGCTTGCGAGCCACCCTTTTGCAGGGGCACTTTCTCTGAGCCCCATGGAGGGGACGGCCATGGCCCTTTGCTTTGCGTACATCCCATTTCCCACGGCCAAGTCTGATACGCCTTGGGGTAAAGGAAGGGGTTGTTTGACCGTTACGGGTTTGCCATCTACCAAACGGACCTGGGTGTCGATGGCCACAAAAGAGGTGTATGCCGTCAACAAATTGTACGTCAGGCCCAGGGTTGTCACCTCTTTCACCCTTTCATCCTGCGGGCTGAGTCTGTTGTAATCGGAGATAAGCGCGATTCGGTGCCGTGCCCAGAGGTATCGCAGGGCCGAGTTGGTCTCAAGCGGCTTTGCTTGTGCGACAGGGATACTTTCTGCATAGGGCCGGTTTCCGGAAGTCCCTCTCACTTCTATGTGCCCTCCCGGTTTGCTGCGCCACTTACCGAAGACAATGACAGGGCGATCTGCCAACACATCAGGGATACTGGATGGCTCCACGTCATAAACCTGGAACCTGCCAAAATCCACGTTAATCCCTGTTAACACCGGGGACTGAATGAGTTTTCTGAACGTTTTTGCCTTTTCGGGTGCCTCTTCAGGCCTGGTGATGACAAAGGGTTCTCCCATGCCAACCCGTGACATGCCTTCGATGAGGTGGCGATTCACACTGGACCCGATGCCGAAGGCAAACATATTGGCATGGCCGAGATTGTTCCGAATCAGGTCAAAGGCTTCTGCCTCCACGGCCACATATCCGTCGGTGGCAATAACAACCGTGCGGGAGCATCCTTCAGATTTGGGTAACGCCAGGGCCCTTTTAAGGGCTGGCAGGAGTCGGGTGCCGCCTCCCCCGCGCTCTCTTTCGATGGTGGCTAGGGCCTTCTGGATGTTTCCCTGCGTGGCGGGCAGAGACTGCTCCGCCATAAGCTTTGCACCGCCAGCAAAGAGCAATACATTAAATCTATCCATGGGTTGAAGGTTGCCGATGAGATCTTTCAGAAGCTTCTTGGATATGTCCAGGGGGAAACCATGCATGGACCCGGACACATCTACGATGAATATGTATTCCCGGGGTGGAATATGCTCTTGCATGACCCGGTTGGGAGGCTGCATCATAAGAAGGAAAAAGTTCTCTTTCTCTCCCTCAAAAAGAAGCAACCCCGTCTCGATTCGACCACCGGAGAGCCTGTATTTCAAAATGAAATCCCGGTTGCCGCCATATGTCTCTGCCGGGTCCAACTCTATACGAGAGAAGGCAGGGCCCTCATAGTTGATCTTTACCTTATGGGAGGCACACGTCACATCCTGGATGGGAAGACCTGATGAGAGGTTCACGTTCATATGGAATGTATTCGTGGCCGATTCTCCCTGGTGGAGGTATGGGTTCCGTGTCCAACCCTCCCATGGGTTGGCATCATCCTGCTTTTGTTCCGTATATCGAGGCCCTACCACCGTGGGATAGACGAACGCATAGACCTTGTCGGTGGGCACGAGCAGTTCGGTGTACCTGAGTTCCACCTTGATCACATCGGACGGCAGGATGTTGGCCACGTTCATCTGGAACACGTTGGGCCGCTGTTGCTCCAAGAGAGATGCACTCTTGCCGGCCTCTTTCGCCTGCTCGTATTGGCGCCTTGCATCTTGGCGCTCAGCAATCTTGGCGGTAATAATCCGCTCTCCGATTGTCATCTTCATCCCGTAGACAGCTGCCCGTGTGGACGCGGGGAACACGTATATGGCTTCCAGGGGTCTTTTGCCTTCATTCTTATAGACCTGGGTCACCAGAACGTCTGCGATAACGCCAGAGATATTCACCTCTACAAGAGTGGATTTTAGGGGAAGTTGATCCAACTCAGGATCATCACTCTTCACAAAAAAATAGGGAGATAATGTTTTCTCCCCGCCTGCTTCTGGTTGTGCATGGGCACTGAGACCAGGTAGAAGAAACGCGGCAAATACCGCTGAAGCGATTAACTTTGTTATGATTTTCATTTCTTTTCCCTCCTTTTCCAATTCTTTTTTCTTGCCCCTTTAGACAAGGAAGAGAGGAAAAAGTTCCAAAAAAATCTGGGGGATTGGAGATTCGTGGAGGAGAAAATCTCTGGATTTTCTTACTTTGAAGGAAGGAGGCGGATACGAACTGGAAGGACCTCTTCCTCTTTTGCGGTCACAGTCTTGTGAGGAGTCAGGAGGTCCCCCAATTCTTTCAGTTTATTATAAAAGGTATCCATTTGTCTGGCGGGAATCTCTGCCCGAACGAACTCTGGTGTGTTGGTCTCCTTGTCATATTGTACGGAAACCACCTCTCCTCCCAGAAGCTCTACGAGCCTTGTTAATTTCAGAAGAGAATCCTCCGCCTCTTCATCCCTTTCAGGTTTGGCAGAGGGTGCAGCCTGCGGCAAGGCCAACGATCTGTCTATCTTCTTTTTTGGGGCGGGGGCGGCCTCCATGGCCGATCCCGGTGCTAAAGCCTTGGGACCCATCTCTTTTTTCATGACAAGGGCCAGCTCAATGGCTTTCCTCTCTGCCCGGGGAGCTTGCGGGATATCTGCGAGCGGGCGCTCGTAGCCCCGATCTTTGAGGGTCTTTGCGAGCGTGTCAGCTGTATCCTCTTTGGCCATTCTCTCCTCTTCCGCCCTAGGGGCAAGTCGGGGTTTGTAGGCCTCCTCTTTCGCCCCTTCTCCGAAGGAATCGACTGCACGCCCCTTCAAAACCCTCTCCTCCATAACCCTAGCAGGAGCCTTTGCCTGCCGCTTCTCCATGGTGACCTGTTCACTGGCCCCCTCCTGCTTGAGACCCACGGGCGGTTCTGCAAGTCTTAGTTGGTCCTTTTGGGTATGCAAGATAGAGAAAACCAGGATGGCCACGGCCACTGCGCCTGCAAACTCCAGTGGGATCTTAACCCGCATGGGCAGGAACAGGGTGCGCAGGATTTTTGGAAACCTGGAGCGCGCTTCCATACGTTCATGGAGTTGGTCCAAAAAATCCTTTGGAGGGTCAACAGAGTCCAGGGCTTCCAGTTCACTGACCAAGGCCTTCAACGAAGCCAGTTCTCGTTGACAGTCTTCACAAGCCGAAAGATGTTGGTCCACGAGGGCCTTGGTCGCTGGGTCCAGGATGTCATCCAAATATTCAGATAAGCGCTCTTTGATTTCGCCACATTTCATCTTATACCAAGCTCCTTAGCTTTTTCCTCAGGTCCAGCCTTGCTCTGGCAAGCCTTGACTTCACCGTGCCAAGGTTGAAGCCGGTGATCTCGGCCACCTCCTCATAGGAGAGCCCCTCAATATCTCGGAGGGTAACCACCTCCTTCTGTTCTGGGGGCAGTGCGTTGATGGCCTCCTGGATAATCCTCATCCTCTCTTTTTTCTCAATCGCAATGGCAGGAGAGGGGCTCTCATCCCGAATCTCTCGACCAGGACTATTGAGGTTCCCTGGGATCGGGTTGTCCAGGGGGACCATCTTCCTTTTCTGCCTGAATGCCGAGGACTTGAGCTTGTTTTTGCAGGTGTTTACTGCGATCCGATAAAGCCAGGTGGAAAAAGCAGATTCGAATCTGAATTTCTTGAGAGATCCATAGACCTTTATAAAGGTCTCCTGGGCAGAATCGTTCGCTTCCTCGTAATCTCCAAGTAGCCGGTAGCACAAATTGAACAATCGATCTTTGTGTCTGAGGACCAGGCTGTCGAACGCCGCCTTGTCTCCCTCACGAAAGGCCCTGATCAGTGCGGCATCTTCCCTGGGCTCACCGGCAGGCTTTTTGATCTCTTCATTCATCCAGTTTAGACAACTTCTGTGTTGAAATGTTCCATTCAGCGGCAATTTTAGAGGACATGGTCACATTGAGAACAATGACTGGCAGCATGAGTATCTCATTCTAGTAGGTTCCAAAATCCATCCCGCAGGGCGGGATGGTATAGTTAAGCTTTGCTCGTGATATGATGATTCAACGTTCGCGATTGTTAAGGAGCTATGCTGTTTCATTCCGAGGCCACGCCCCATTTCTCCCTCTCTCCGAGCTGTAAGCTCTGCGAGCCCAAATTCTTTAGTCGATGCTTGACCACTTTTTGGTTTCAAAACGGTATGTTCTCCTGCCAAAAGGGGGGGCTTCCGCCCACATCAGGCCATGGTATTCCTTGTGTCGTAAATAGTAGTATTTGGTGGATGTTAATCGAATGGCTGCGCGGGGCACTTTTGAGAAGTATTGGGGAACCAAGTCCTCTAAACGTTCCGGATATTTGCCCTGTGCCGACCGGTAATCTTCAACCGCCTTGATGATGAGTCTTGCGTTCACATGGCCCATATGCCTGTTGAACATGAAAGTGCTCAAAATGGCAAAGACGGATAAACAGAGGGCCAGGGACCTTATACCATACTTCATAACCACGGCACGCTCGCTCTTACGCCGCCAAAGAAACGCCGCAAAGTTGGTTAACATGAAGACGACACAGAGGAAGGTGCCCAGGCTGGGCAACCCTATGAGCAGCGCATCCAAGAAATAGAGCACCGCACAGACCACCAGGGTCCACACAAAATGTCTTGAGCGCTTCCTCTTTTTCACCTTAATCGCGATCTCCGCGGCCTCCTTGAGCGCACTATCTTTTTCGCCGTTCCGATGGGATACAACTCACCCTTTTTCTATACTCGTGACCCGACAAAATTTCAACCCGCTTCAAGTCCGGCCTTTCATTCCACATCGGTACTGCAACGGGCACACGCCTCAACTTTGAGCAAGACTTCCTTTCCTCTCTTTGCAACCCTTTACACTTGCACCCCTTAAAACCTGTTTTGGCCTTTCCAGGTTCAACACGTGGGTAATACAGGAAGGGATCTCATTGGGGTGATGGGTCACATAAAGGACATGGGTTTTGGTCTTGCTGCCAATATGGTCAATTAAGTCCAGAATGACCGTTCGGTTTGACCTGTCCAACCCCTGACAGGGCTCATCCAGAATGAGAAGGGTCGGAGATTTCACCATAGATCGAGCCAGCAGCACCATCCGTTTTTGTCCGTATGAAAGCTGATCATACCAATCTGATGCATACGTTATACCCAGAAGCTTCATCCATTGCTCTGCTGCTGAGAGCTGTTCTGTGGTACATTTTCGGTACAGACCTATGGAATCGAAAAATCCGGACAGCACCACGTCCCACGCCTTTATCCGCTTGCGGTAGTGAATCTGCAATTCGGAAGAGACAACGCCGATTCGCTTTTTTATATCCCAGATGCTCTCTCCGGATCCCTTGCGTTTTCCGAACAGGTAAATCTCATTGGCATAAGCCTGCGGATTATCCCCTATGATCAGGCTCAAGAGGGTTGTTTTGCCTGCGCCGTTGGGACCCACAATGGCCCAGTTCTCCCCCCGTTTCATTGCCCAGTTCAGGTTTTCCAGGACAGGGATGTCTCCGTATTTTATTGTGGTGTTTCTCATATCTACGAACGCCTCCGGTTTGCCTTCCTGCGGCCTTTCCTCTCCATCTTGGTGTTGCGGAATTGAGAAGGTCAGCGGTCCTTTTTTATTATAGAGGCGATCCATGTTCTCCGGTTTGAGCACCTTGTCTCGCGCCCCTTGGAGAAACACCTTGCAGTCCTTTAGGCACAGCACATGGGTGATAGGGCGGAGAATCTCCTCAAAACGATGGGTTACCAAAATGATCTGCATGCCTTCATCCATCAATTCCGTGATGGTATTCCCCAGCCGTCCCTTGGATTTATCATCGAGTCCTTCAAAGGGTTCATCCAGGATGAGGAGTTTTGGCGATTTCATCAGGGCACGGGCAATGAGGACCTTCTGCATTTCCCCGGTGGACAGAAATCGAATCCCCCGGTCAAGGAGATAACCGATTTCAAGGTGTTTCACTACCCGGTCAAAATTTGGGGCTTCAACGTCTTCGTGATGATTGCCCGACAAAATTGTCTGTCTGGCCTTGGCAAAAGTGTCCATTCTTCCGGAAAAAAAACGGGCCTCGTCACGGTCTTCCTCCTGGGCGATTAATCGCTGGTGGAGTTCTAAGGAGACAACCCCGATTGTCCCTTGGGCGTTCTTTGGATAATTGCTGATCACCTTTCCCTTCACGGCAGGCACATCGCCTATAAGCGTCCCCACGAGAGAGGACTTTCCAGACCCGTTGGGGCCCAAAATTGCCCAGTTCTGGTCCTTCTTGATTTCCCAGTTCGTATCGGAAAGGATGAAATTTTCCCTGACGCGGATCGTGACCTTTTCAAGCCTAATGAATGTTTCTTCTGGATCGTTCTTCTGCACCATGTCTTTCCGTTCGTTCCGCACTCATTTTTTCGAATTTACCCAGGATTCTGCCTTCTCCCCTGGCTGCGAGAGGACCTGGGATTGCGTGCATAGAGGGGTGGATGATAGGAATAGAGGTCCTGAATGTCAAGGACCGTCGCATTGTATTTAACGCGGAGGTGGTGTAAGACTGGTCGAGCCATAGGCGTAGAATTGAGAAAATATGAGAATGGGGAGGGAACACGTATGGAAAAACTGACGCTTATTTTAGTGGCCTTTGCAGCCGGAATGGCCAACGCCTTTCAATCGCCAATAAATGCGGCGCTGGGGAAATACACCGGAGCGGTTCAAAGCTCCTGCATTTC
>CP070840.1:3377538-3384119 GCA_020342025.1 Deltaproteobacteria bacterium | reverse complement strand
GTAAGTGGGAAGACTCCTTATTGGGATGAGGTTGAGGCTCAATACGGCCCCTCAGAAGAGCGTATCCAAAACCAGAATTACCATAAAGATTTGAAGCTAAGAAAATTGAAACGATCTCTGTGAATCACACATCTAAGCAGTGGAGGGGTCTTGAATAGTCTTCGAGAGCCCGTTTCACCCTGTACCGAGGTCTTTCAATAATTGAAGATTGGTCAAGGCCTTTCCGGCACCTAGGGCCACAACAGAAAGTGGATCATCAGCTATGACAATGGGAAGCTTTGTTGCCGATTTGAGCAAGGCATCTAGACCCTTGAGCAATGCTCCACCTCCGGCCAATACAATCCCCCTGTCAACCAAATCTGCCGCTAGTTCCGGGGGCGTTTGTTCCAGGGCAATATGAACAGTTCGCACGATCGTGTTTATTTGCTCTGAAATCGCTTCCCTTACTTCCTCTGAATCCATGGTCAAAATTTTCGGAATTCCGCTCGCGAGATCTCTTCCTTTGACTTCAATAGTATCCACATTATCGCTCGCATAGGCATTGCCGATGTTTGTCTTTATGATCTCTGCGGTCGCGGCTCCTATTAAGAGTCGGTAATTCCTTTTGATATGTTCAACGATCGCTTCGTCCATTCTGTCTCCCGCAACCCTGACAGACTGGCAGTAGACGATTCCTCCAAGTGAAATAACAGCAACCTCAGTGGTGCCCCCTCCGATGTCCACTATCATGTTTGCTTTCGGTTCCGTAACTGGCAGCCCGGCACCGATTGCAGCAGCAACAGGCTCTTCAATGAAATAGACCTCCCTGGCTCCGGCCGATTCCGCAGACTCACGAACCGCCCTTTTCTCAACTTGGGTAATACCTAGAGGGACGCCAATAATAATCCGAGGCCTGACGAGCCTCCTTCTCCCATGCACTTTTCTAATGAAGTAGCGAAGCATTGTTTCAGTAACTTCAAAATCTGCAATGACTCCATCTTTCAATGGTCGGATAGCCACGATATTACCTGGGGTCCGGCCCAGCATCATTTTGGCCTCCTTTCCAACAGCGAGGACTTTGCTCCCTCCCATATCTCCCTTTTTCACAGCCACAACAGAAGGCTCATTCAAGACAATACCTTCGCCTTTCACGTAAACAAGCGTGTTGGCTGTACCCAAATCAATAGCTAAATCATGGGAATAGAGACCCGAAATAGAACCCAGAAACATTGCTTCTCATATACCTCTCATATGATGTTCACCAAAAAAAGAATTATAGAAAACAAACCCGCACTTTCCAACTAATAAAAAAGGATGTCAATTTCTGACTTAAAAATAAAGACTTGAGAAACATCCCTTCACACTGCTAATTCCACCACCGCTCTGAACTGATGAATCCAAGAACTTGATCAAATCACGCTTCAAGATCACGAAGAAGACCTTTTAATAAGCTGAACACGCCTCACCAGGTTTTGGGAAATTCTCTATATAAGGCGGCAATTAGCATGGGGTTGGATTCGAAGAAGGCAATGAGTTTTAAATAGTTCCAAAGACTTCGTGGGGTTCAAATACAGAAATGAATGATGCTCATAAAATAGCAGTTTTGGGGAAGGATGTCTACATATTGTATGTGGCTGAAATGGTTCAGGATTGCATGTTTCTGCTATAAATCTAGCCTCCAGATTACCCCGAAAAAGTGAAGACTAGCATTTGTATTGTGGTCTTCTTACAGAGTGTAAATAAAGGTAGGAAGACTGAAATTCTCGACCTGAGGACCCGACTCCGATCTCTCGTGGCTTCGTTTTGTCCTTGCTCGAGTCCCTAATTGCCCATCCCGATTGACCTAACTTCCTTCTTTGAGTATAAGTTACTTGATTTAATGAATTCCTCATCAACCCTATCACCCGGAAAGCTGAGGAAGAAGGTTTGCTATGAAAGCCCTAAAAAGAACAAGTGTATCGGCCGTAATGGTATTATTTTTGGGGGTTGGTCTCTGCTATGCTCAGAATTCTGCCAAACAAATCTCGGATAAAGGTTTGGAGTATGCGGCTGAAGGGAGATTTACAGAGGCGAAAGAGGAATTTGAAAAGGCCTTGAAGATTGACGCGTTCTATGAACCTGCAAGAAGAAGCTTGAAAATCATCGAAGATGTCATTAGCCAAAAAATAAAGGCGGAGACCGCTTTTCATCTATTTAAGGGGGCAGTCTATCACAACAGAGGGCAGCTGAGTAAGGCCATTGCTGAGTACAATAAGGCGATAGAGATAAATCCTGAGTATGCGCCTGCGTACAACAATCGGGGATTCGCCTATATTGGCAAGGGCCAATATGACCAGGCCATCTCTGATTTCAATAAGGCCATAGAAATAAACCCTGAGTTTGCTATGGCTTACAACAACCGGGGGTATGCCTATGGAGTAAAAGGCCAATATGACCAGGCTATCTCTGACTCAAACAAGGCCATAGAGTTAAACCCCAAGCTTGCTATGGCCTACAACAATCGGGGCCTTGCTTATCTCAACAAAGGCCAGCATGAACAAGCCATTTCTGATTGCAGTAGGGCCTTGGAAGTAAATCCGAGTAATGCTATGGCCTACAATATTCGGGCGGTTGCCTATTTTTACAAAAAAGAATTCGATAAATCATGGGATGATGTCTATGAAGCACAAAATTTGGGATATCCAGTTCGTCCTGAGTTTCTCAAAGCGCTCAGAGAAGCCTCAGGCAGAGAGAGATGATCTATAGTAACACCAGTCTTAGCCAAAAATTTAGCCTTTTCCCTCAATAAAGGAGACCTCTTGTCATGTCGAACCGTAACTTGTTGGATTATAAAAGGATACTCATAGTTGACGACGAACCGGATGTGCTGGATACACTGGAGCAACTGCTGCCCATGTGTGATGTGGTCAAGGCATCCACTTTCGATGACGCCAAAGACCTGCTAAAAACCCAATATTTCGATATGGCGATCCTGGACATTATGGGTGTTGACGGTTACAAATTGTTAGAAATTGCAAAACAGAGAGAAGTCATTCCAGTCATGCTCACCGCACATGCCTTGAGCCCCGAGAATCTCGCAAAATCCTATAAAGAGGGAGCGGCCTCTTATGTGCCAAAAGAAGAAATGACCCATATCACCACCTTTTTGAACGACATTTTGGAGGCCAAAGAACAGGGAAAAAACGTTTGGTGGCGTTGGCTTGACAGGCTAGGGGCATATTTTGATAGGAAATTCGGCCCCAATTGGCAAAAGGGGGATGAGGACCTGTGGGAGAAGTTTTCCAAATACGACGCCTAAAAGAAACTCTTCTTCTTTTGTGCCGCTTTAGTGACTGGTTTGGCAAAATAGAGAAAGATAACCACCAAAACAAGGCAAAGGCCTGATAATAAACAGGACAGATTGTATGCCCCTGTGATGTCGTGGACTCTTCCCCATATCAGGGGCCCCGAACCACCGATTAAGCCATATCCATAGGTCAGAATACCGAAAAGTTTGCCGACTGAGCCCCTTCCAAACACATCTCCCACATGGGCGGCCCATAAACTTGGGCCCGCTGCGATACCATAGGCCAATCCAAATATGGCGATCAACAGCATAAGGCTCTGGGGGGTCTGAACGAATCGCCAGCAGGCCATCGACACCAGGGCGGAAAGGCCGTAAGACATCATCAGGACTTGCCTTTTGCCGAACTTGTCACCCAACCAGCCACCAAACACCGATGTGAGTGCCAGGTTTAGCGTGAAAGCCGACAGGAACAGGCCTGCGCTCGCCTTTGGTGAGCCCAATTCAACTCCCCAAAGAACGAGATGCCCCAGTAGACCCTGACCCGGGATGCCTATAAACGAATACCCAAGAAATATCATCCAAAAGGAAGAGGTGCCCAAGGCTTCTCTAACTGTCCAGGTGATCTCGTTGACAGGAACACTTCCTCTGTCATCTATGCTTGGGATTGGTTCCCCATCCGGAGAGAGTCCCATAGACTCTGGCGTGTCTCTAATAACGAGGAGGGCCAGCAAGATGATAATAGCGCCGGCGCTCAGTGCATAGATGACCGAGGCGGTCCTCCAGCTGGTCGTGTTGGCCAAGCCCGTGAGTAGCGGAGATAATGTTCCGGATCCAATCCAAAAGGCAGCGGTAAGAATTCCTCCAGCCAGGCCGGCCCTTTTGGTGAACCATTTCCTGGCGGTGGACTGGGTCGTCAGGAAGTGTGTCATACTCACCCCCAGTCCCACGATACCGCCCAATGTGAGGTACAGTTGCCACAAATAAGAAACACTCGAGAAACCCCATAGTCCAACGAGTAGGAGGCAACCACCTATAAAAACGATACGTCGACTTCCCATCCTGTCGATGAGCCAACCCACGGGAATGGAAGCAAATGCATAAACCCAGAGGCTTAGGGTCAGTGCGAGCCCGATGGCGGTGGCACTCCAACCCAGTTCCTCATGAATAAAGGGTCCAAAGGCGGTAATCGTATATCTGCCCATCGGGCCTAACATACCGACAAAAAACAGGGCAGCAACGACCCACCACCCATAGAAGATTTTCTTTCGCACATTCACTTCCATTATGGTTGCTTTCTGTTGGTGAGGCTAGGTGCCTGCGAAACAGATCTTCAAGCCCTCGGGACAAAGTGCATTGAGAAAGGCCTTCTTAAATTCAGAGATCCGCCCATATACTCTAAGGCTGGACGCGGTCCAGTTTTTTTCTCTGCTTTAGGTTGAGATATCCGCCTTTCCTCAACTCCCAGAGGAGTAGAGGGACAATGAGGAGCAGACCGATGTAGCAGCCTATGAGTTTAGGTGCGATAAGCCCGAATGCCCCAACAGCAAACCAGATCCTCTTCCACACGCTGAGCTTATCAAACAGATAGCCGACAAAAGCCACGGATAAGAAGAGCGTACCAAACAGGGCGGTTGTCACTGTCAAAAAGATCTTACCAGTGGGACCCAAGAGTATGAGACTGGGTGACAGGGCAAAGACGAATGGGACCACATAAGCGATGATGCCCAGACGAACGCCCGTAAAACCGGTCTGAAGGGGTTCAGAGCGGGCAATGCTCGCCGCCACATAGGCTGCGATGGCAACCGGAGGGGTAAGAAAGGACATGACTCCGAAGTACATGATGAAGAGGTGGGCCGCAAGGGGCTCAATGCCCAATTTGATTAAGGCTGGAGCAATAAGGATGACCAACATGATGTAGGTGGCAGTCACCGGCATGCCCATCCCCAGAATGATGGCTCCAATGGCTGCCAAAAAGAGCAATAAGAGGACATTACCTCCTGACAGGGTCACAAGTGCGTCTGAAAGGGATAGCCCCAAGCCCGTCAGGGAAATGGAGCCAATGACGAACCCGGCTATGGCGCAAATGATGCCCACTTCCAGCAATCCCCGCCCTGTATCCTGCAAGATGGTCCACGCCTTGCCGATGACTATCTTTCTCGTATCTTTTTTAAAAAGACACACCAAAGCCGTGGTGCCCACCGCATAAAGGGCCGAAGCAGAGGGCTGCATATAAAGGACAAACAGACAATAGAGTAGGACGAATGCCGGGATGAGGTAAAACCATCCCTGTTTTATGACGCCTTTGAGTGAAGGGATATCCTGTCGAGGAAGACCTTTGAGACCCTCTTTCACCGCTTCCAGATGGACCTGCGCAAACACAGCAACGTAATACAGGACAGCGGGTATGAATGCCGAAATAGCCACGGTGGGGTAAGGAACATCCAGGAATTCAGCCATGATGAACGCTGTTGCCGCCATAATAGGTGGCATGATCAGGCCACCTGTAGAAGCAACGGCCTCTATGGCGCCTGCCACGTGGGGCTTATAACCGATCTTCTTCATCAGGGGGATCGTGATGATTCCGGTCATGGCCACGTTGGCAGAAGCGCTTCCCGATAGGGATCCAAAAAGGCTACTGGCCACTATGGCGACCTTAGCCGGCCCGCCCCTGTATCTCCCCATGAGGCCCAAGGCCAGCTCAGAGAGGAACCTGCCACCACCCACCGAAAAAAGAAGACGACCGAAAAAGATAAAACTGAACACGATTGTGCCCGCTACGCCCAATGGGATTCCCAAAAGGGATCCAGGCGACAAATAAAGATTGGTCAGCACACGGCCCCACGGGATCATCCTTGCGTTAAAGACCCCAGGTAGAAGGTAGGCATAGGGAGCATAGAGGATCAAGAGAATCCCTATCATCACGATCGGCCAACCCACCAGGCGCCTAGCGGCCTCCAGGACCAGGATGATCATGATGGCAGCGAAGATGATCCTGTGGGTCATCAGGTAGCCAAGAGTCGGAATGATCTCTCCGTACAGAACGAAAACGTAGCCTCCGGTTAAAATGCTGAGTATGACAAGGACCGCATCATACCAGGGGAACTTTTCTCTTGAGGATTTTATTGTCGCGGGCACGGTCAGAAAGGTGGAGATGAGCAGAAGTGTTAAGACTAATGCCAGATACTGCTCTTTGTAAACGGCAAGATTTAGATATTCAGGGATGTGCGTCACATAGATGGTACCCACAATGGGGATGATGCTAAGCACGATTTTTGAGAAAATGCCCATGACGCCCCTGGATTGTCTGTACTTGGAG
>CP070840.1:3361795-3377438 GCA_020342025.1 Deltaproteobacteria bacterium | reverse complement strand
CATCATCATCGTGGAAGTTGTCACCATCCGTGAAGTGAAAGGGATAAATGTTGTAGTCTTCCGGGGAGAACTCCTCATGGATCAGTCTGAGACAGACCTCATAGGCGGAAGAGATCCGGGTCCCACCGCTCTCTCTTGTGTGAAAAAAAGTCTCCGAGTCCACCTCTCTGGCCTCCGCATCGTGAATGATGAAGCGCCGTTCCACCCCCTTGTACTGCGAGATGAGCCAGGTATCGATCCAGAAAGAGGTGAGGCGCACCAGTTCCTTCTGCATGTCGCCCATGGAGCCGGAGACATCCATCATATAGATAATCACCGCATTCGACTCGGGCTCGAAGGTGGTCCTCCAGGACCGATAGCGCTTGTCTTCCCTGATGGGCCAGACTTTCGGGTCTGCAGGATTATAGGTCCCGGACATGATCTGCCTTCGCATGGCCTGGCGAAACGTGCGCTTGAAATGACGCAATGACTCGGGCCCTGTCTTTGCGATCCCCACATATTTGTCCTTGTCTGCTGAAATATTCCTCTTGCCTCGGGGTTCAATATGGGGCAGTTCCAACTCTTCAGCCATGATTTCCGCCAGTTCCTCGATGGTCATTTCCACCTCAAGGATATGCTCTCCCGGCTCTGAACCCGCTTCGCCTGTGCCCTCCGCATCAGGGTCACTGGCCACGGGATCGCCAGGATTGCCCTCTCCCTGCCCCACACCCTGTCCCGCCTTGCCGAAGCGGAAGCGGGGTATCTCCAACTCGGGGAGGGGAATGGAAACCAGGTCTTTGCCCCGCCGTCCGATGAGCTCACCCCGCGACAGATACTTGCGGATGCCCGAGCGGACGGCGCCCCGCACGATCTTCTTGAACCTTGCCCGGTCGCTGTCGATGCGTCTCGTCATGTACATGGCGTTTATCCTATGTTTGCGCGTTGTCCTCCTTCAGGTCACCCCGGGCAAAGATGGAGGCCACAAAATTGAGCACATCCGTTGCGCAGACCTCACAGTAGCCATAGTTGTTGATTAGGCGGTGCTTGACCACATCGATCTTTTCCTGGGTCTCTTCATCCACCACGTTGGAGACCAAGCTGGTCAGCTTAATGGTGTCCTTCTGGTCCTCGAAGAGCTTGAGTTCCAGGGCACGGTTGAGACGTTCGTTGGTGGTGTATTCGAAGGTCTTTCCCTCCACGGCCAGCGCGCCGATATAGTTCATGATCTCCCGCCTGAAGTCGTCTTTGCGACTCTCAGGGATCTCGATCTTTTCTTCAATGGAACGCATCAACTGCTCATTGGGCTCCTCATGCTCGCCGGTGTACTTGTTCTTCACCTTCTCTTTCTGGGTATAAGCCTTGATGTTGTCGATATAGTTGGCGCAAAGCCTCTTGACGGCCTCCTCGTCAGCGCAAATGGCCCGCTGGACCTCATTCTTTGTCACTTCGCCGTATTCGTCTTTCACCACCGTCAAAAGCTCTTTAAACCTTTTCTTCTGCTCTTCGGATGTAATCAGACTGTGGTGATGCAGGCCCGCCTCAAGCATGTTAAGGACCATGAAGGGGTTGACACAACCATCTGCATCTTCAGAAACGAGCGCATTGGAGATCTTGTCCTGGATATAGCGTGGTGATATGCCCTCCATCCCTTCCCGTTCGGCACTATCTTTCAGTTCCTTGATGTTCTCCTCGGTAAATCCGGGCAGGGTCTTGCCATTGTAAAGTTTAAGTTTCTGAAGCAGGGTCAAATTGGCTTTCTTGGGCTCTTCTAACCTGGTGAGCGTGGCCCACATGGCGGCCATTTCCAGGGTATGAGGGGCGATGTGCTTGCCCTGCACCTTTTCCGGTCTGTAGTCTTTTTCGTAGATCTTGAGCTCATCGGACAGGCAGGTAATGTAGGGGACATCAATCTTGACCGTACGATCACGCAGGGCCTCCATGAACTCATTGTTCTGGAGTTTCTTGTATTCTGGTTCGTTGGTATGACCAATAATAACCTCGTCTATATCCGTCTGTGGAAACTTCTTGGGTTTGATGACGTGCTCCTGGGAGGCACCGAGCAGGTCGTAAAGAAATGCCACGTCCAGCTTGAGGACCTCCACAAACTCGATCACACCTCTGTTGGCCACATTAAATTCTCCATCAAAGTTAAAGGCACGGGGGTCGGAGTCGGAGCCGTAGGTGGCGATCTTGCGGTAGTTGATATCGCCTGTCAGTTCAGTAGAGTCCTGGTTCTTCTCGTCTTTGGGCTGGAAGGTGCCAATCCCGATGCGGTCTTGCTCTGAGAGAATGAGCCGGTGAACCAGGACGTGATCAAGTACCTTTTTTAGATCCCCGGAATGCTGTTGCATGAGGTTGCGAAAGGTGAACCGACAGAAGGGGCAGAGATCACCATCCACAAAGATTTTCAGATCGTCATTAAGCTTGGCATTGATATTATCGAGGAAGGAGGCCCGAATCTCCTTGGGCATCAAGTGCAGGGGCTCCTCATGCATGGGACAAGGATCCAACACCTCTTCTCCGTTCTGATCGGTCAGGCGCCAGGCAAAGGTGTATAAGGCGCCTTCACGGGTCCTGGAATAGGACTCGAGTCCCTTTTTGAGCAGGCGAACGATCGTGCTCTTGGCCGATCCCACGGGCCCATGGAGAAGGAGCACGCGGCGCTCGGTCCCATAATGGCGAGACGCGGACTTGAAAATGTTGACCAGATGCATGAGGGGCTTTTCCAGGCCATAAACAGCGTCCTGGCCCTCATTGTCCGGGTCAGAAAAGAACTTGTACCGGACCAGCTTCTCCTTGTTCTCGGTGTACTCTTCCAAGCCATAGGAGACAATCATGTCATAGATGCGCTGAAAGGCGTTGCGAAGTATGGCGGGCGATTGCTCGAGCATTTCCAGGTACTCCGCTATGGTGCCTTCCCAGTGAAGTTCTTGGTAGGCACTATCGCGAGTGTACTTCTCAATAAGTTCTGTGATTTCTGAATGATAAGACATGGCTTCACCTCGCATTTTCCGGTCCAGGCGGACCGCATAAAGGGTTGGCACCCTTTAGAGGCGAGCTCAATGGTGAGCGCGAGACGAGGTTCTACCCGATCGAGGCGACTAAGCGGGATCCACTCCAAGGTGGAAAACAGTTTTAAGAAGAGGCCGCGAGGACCAATTTTTTTCTATTCTTCCGTTAATACTGAAAGCAATTCATATGCCAGTCTTGTATTTTTGGTCATATGCGGTCTAACATATTGTTTTTACATGCTTAAGTAATTCCGGACCTATTCGTCTCTTTCAAAAATCAGAACGCTTTTTCGTTTTGCGTCACCTGGCTGACAATTTTTGTCATCCATTTTAGGAAAATTTGGGGGAAGACCTTAACATATCAAGTTTCTCACTTGCACAGGATGGAGGGTGAGAGTAAGTTTGCGGATGTTCGTGCAGAGCGTATTATAAGTATTCCAAAAAATCCTCATTTGCATTAAGAGGTAATCTCTCAACGGTCCTGCCTGTTCACGAAAAAGGCGGGGCATTGCGCCACCATCTTCATAAATACGCGATCAAGTGGGCTTTACTTTATGAAAAGAGATCGGCCCTTCTACGGGTGGACTATCGTAAGCATCTCCCTGGTGACCTTGGCCATCGGCTTCGGCATCTGGTATTCCTTCTCGGTGTTCTTCGTAGCCATCCTTAAGGAATTCGGGTGGGACCGTGCCAGTACGGCAGGGGTATTTTCCCTCTTCATGTTAGTGCACTCTGGGGTTGCCTTTTTTATTGGCTCCTTTCACGACCGATTCGGACCCAGAAAGGTCATTCCCATAGGTTCTTTGCTCATTGTCTTAGGACTCCTTGCATCGAGTCGGATCGGGTCGCTGTGGCAGCTCTATCTATCTTTCGGTGTGATAACAGCGATGGGCATCTGCACGATCGGTTTCGTGTCTCAGTCCATTCTGCTGCCGAACTGGTTTCTGAAAAAAAGGGGACTCGCCCTTGGGATCGCCATGGCAGGGATCGGGATCGGCATGCAGGTGTTCGTCCCCCTTGCACAATACATTATCTCCTCCTGGGGTTGGCGAGCCGCTTATTGCTTGCTTGCTGCCACCGTCATATGCATCGTCATTCCACTCAATGCCGTGTATCAGCGAAGGAACCCCAAGGAGATTGGGGCACTCCCGGATGGTGAAAAGACGACGGTTGGGCACAAAGACATCCTTGAGGAGAGCACTAAAGAGCTTTCCGTGGCACGAAATAACCCGGCGGAGTGGACCCTTTCGAGCAGCCTGAGGACGAGGCAACTCTGGTTTTTGTTTTTCACCTACTTTTTCATCCCCATGGCCGTTCAGGGCGTCCTGATCCATCAGGTGGCCCACGTGGTGGACAAGGGTTTTTCGGCTGCAAGGGGGGCTTTCTTCTTTGGGCTCGCAGGCATTGTGGGCTCCGCTGGGAAGATCCTTTTCGGCCACCTCTCCGATAGGATCGGTCGCGACAGGGCCTTTACAATTGGAATGGGTTGCGCTTTTCTGGGCGTCCTTAGCCTTATGAGCCTTAAAGCGGACCATGGTTGGCTTCTCTACGGATACGCCCTCTTTTTCGGATTGGGCTATGGCTCGATTGCCCCCATCTTTCCCTCCCGTGCGGCAGACCTGTTTCAAGGGGCTCATTTTGGCAAGATCTATGGTTTTATCGCCATTCCAGGTGGCCTTGGAGGGGCAACAGGGACCTGGCTGAGCGGGAAGATCTTCGATCTGACGGCAAGCTACAAGATCGCCTTCCTGGGTGTGCTTGCTGTTTTTGCCCTCGTTGTCATCCTCTTTTGGCTCACCTCGCCGGACACGCCAGAGAAACTGCGAGACGGGGTAGCAAGAGATCAGAAGCTGGGAAGCTAGAAGGTTAGGATGCTGGATGCTGACTAGAAAGCTCATGAACTGAAAGCCTCTGCCCATCAATTTGCGGGGCAGGCGGGGCAACAACATCGCATGAGTTTTTAAGATAGTAAGCCGTAATGCCTTATAAAAGATAGGGCACACCCTTTAGATTTTGAGTCCCCAATCTGGCACAATGCCATTCTATTTCTGTCGATCTTCTAACCTGACCTCCAGGACAATCCTCCCCCAGCCATCACATTGCACGCCCACGTCGAAGCAGCCGGTTCTGTTAAATCGCATCTCATTGGGATCGACTCCTGCATAAAATAGCTCAATTGCTGTAAAGATTAAGGGGGCAACGGTGCTCAGCGCGTACACGCAGATTCTCTTTGGGTTGAGTTTGGTAACAAGATTGCCTGCCCCATCGAAATAGAACTTGTCTCCCACCTTGTGCTGACTGTTGCAGCCGTGTGATTCCACCACCTCGGCGACGATGGTCTTGTTCATCAAATCAGGGGCCCTGGAAAGAATCTCTTCATTTCTCGGGTTTGCCCTAAATTTCTTCATCTCTTCGTCATTGTACCCCAGATGCTTCTGGAAAAAGCGCCATACGCCTTCATCTAATGCCATGACACACCTCCATGATTTGATCGTTTAAAGTTAAACGGCCTGATCTTTCATTTTGACCATTCGTCCTTGGCTTGACTGCTAAAATAAAGCGCTCCTTTTTATACGCCTCTTTGGGCAAGCATTTCAACAAAGGCCTCCAAGTTGGTCAAGGTCTGTTCCTCGGAAAAGCATCGCAAGTCATTGAGGTCCCCGTCGAGAATAAGGTGAGGGATGCGGGTCTTTTCGCTCAGCCTTCGGGGCATGCCGTATTGAGAATTGTTGCAGTTGGGGCAGGTTCTAGAGTTGTGGAAAATGATACCGTCAATCTGAAATTTCCTTAACATCTCCATCAGAAATGATTCCTTGAAGCGTTCATGGCGAACCGTAAATAACGCCGTGTATGCCCTGGCCGTGCTGGTGAAAGGATCATTGGGGTCAAAGGCATCAAAGACCCAGGAGTGGCCATAGGTTGAAGCCACCAAAGAGACATGCATTCTTGCCATGGTTTCCGCAAAAAAACGTAGCTTCCCCCATATGGGCATGCCCTCCCAATAAATACGAAATCGTTCATTCCTAATGGCGCCCGCTCTGTGCTTCACGCGATATGCCACCTCTTTAGAGAGCACCTGGTAGTAGGATACAGCCGTATCCGTTCCCCTCAAATTTACGGCCGGCCCCATATGTAAACAGACATCTGTAAAGGTTATGGGAGAAGGGCGATGGCCAGCCATTTCCAATATGCTCTTCCAGAGGTCACTGCTTTGTTTTGAGCGTTCAACGGTTTCGCAAAAGGTATTGAGATTTAGTGTTTGCTTCGCTATGGGGGCAAGATGTTCAGCCAGGGTCTCCATCTGCCTCGCAACGCCAGAGATCATATGGGGGCTTACTTCCCCCACGCCTCGAGGGGTTCTTATCCCCATCACGGGCACCCCAATCTGCCGGGCATAGTACTCGAACCACTCCTGGACGTCCCGGCACTGGTTATTGTTGTAGACAAGCACATCCGGATGCGGCACACCCGATACACGGTAGACCTCTTTGAGGGGCGTCTCACCAGCCAAAAAGGCCCCTATATCGCTGGTCACATAGGAACAAATGTCAGGTGAATAGCCGATAGAATTTGCCAGACCTATGAAGTCCATGGCCCGGCGCGTCGTTCCCAGTAACGAGCCATGGTTTTCAGGAAAATAGACGAGAAAACCCATGGCTCTCAACAACTCCACAGGGCCCTGGCTCGTGCACCAGGCAATCGGGCGATGCCCGCTCCGAGACACCTCATCCAGTTCGGCGTAATATTGCTGCATCACCGACTTCAGCATCTCGGTCGTTTTCAATGGCAGGAAGGGCGCTAGATCGTCTGGCATGGGATCATTTCTTGTCGGATATACAAGCTAACGGTTTATCCCCAAACCCCGTATAATGAAATGGGACAATGCATCCAGGTGTTCGCTTACCTGTTTATCCTTGAGATTCCATCCCCTCAAAGGGAAAAAAACCATGAGATAGGAAATGAGGTTGGCCAGAAAATTGGGATCCCCCTTAATGGGCTCTTCCCTCTTAACCTCCTGTAATAGTCGCCGCCAGAACCCCACCACGTTCTTGTCATCCATTTCCAGTACCTCTCCAAGATGTTTTTTATCCAGGTATTTGGTTTCCGTGTAGACGAAGAGAAACAGCTCTTTGTTCTCCACCATAAATTCAAGGGTATGGCGCAGCGCCCTTGCCAGGCGCTGAACAGGATCCTGGATCTCCTCAATGCCCGACTGCACGAGATATTCATACCAAATCATCTGCATATGTTTATAGATGAGGAACAAAACATCATCTTTAGAGGATATGTAGTGGTAGAGCTGCCCCATGGACATGCCAGATGCCAGGGCAATCTCGCGGATGGTCGTCCTGTGGTAGCCCTTCTCAAAGAATAACCTGCAAGCCCCATCCACTATTTGCCCATGTTTCTTCTCCACCAGGTCCACATCCTTGGCCGGGGAAGGGATAAGCGCATCCCTTTGCGTTGGCTTTACAGGGCTGGAATTGTTCATGAGACTCATGATTCCCTCCATAGGAAACATGGTTTTCGCTAAAATAGAGCGAGCGCTCGATCTCATTTTATCAAAATCCAGCCCTTTGTCAACAAAATATGACCGAACCTGGCCATAGCTGATAAGCTCATTACTCATGGTTACCCGTTATGGGTGATTGGGAAATCTGGAGGCGCTACGCCGAAAGGAAAATGGTAAGGGCCAATTTGCTAACAAGCTCATGGGCTAATGAGTTGATTACTCATTTCCGAGCGTTATTAGTTCTTCGTTATTGGCAAAGAGGGAAGGCGGCTCAGGTGGGGCAAGAGGCTGCGCCAAAGAGGAAGGAGGAGGTCAGGCCTAATCCAGGCCGTATTTTTCTAGAATCTCCCTGAGATTCCCATCTCCTCTGCGGTTTTCGCGGTTTTCGGGGCTCTCCTTGTTGATCCTTGTCGCCTCAAGAACCTTCTGGAGTGACCTTAAACCGCTTTTCAGGCGTCCTCTTGTGGAAGTCATTTCCAGGAGTTCTTGTTTTTCCTCCAGGGGTAGTCCTTCACTCCCCGAGACCAGGAAAGATACGGGTTTGGGACCCAAATATTTCAGCTCCTCGTAATCTCTGGGTATGCCTATGATCCTGTCCAGTTCCCTTAGGGACTCTATCCCTTTTCGGGCAAGCATCAGGAGTTCTCCACTTTCCTCTTCAGGCACGTCATCGAAATGAACGATTTTGGCCTCAAAGTATGATTTCCTGTCATAGACCTCCTCAATGAAGAAGCGATTCCTCCCTAGCGTGATGATGTCCATTTCCCCGCCTTCATAACTTTGCAACACCTTTACGATCTGGGCCGTACACCCCACCTGCCTGAGCTCATCACCACTGATGTATACAATTCCGAATTCTTTATCCTCCGCCAGGCACTCTCTGATCATGGTCTTGTATCTCTCTTCGAATATGTGGAGGGGTAAGGGCATTTCCGGCATGAGTACCACATTTAAAGGAAATAGAGGTAAAATCGTTTCCAGGTACATATCTTCCTCCCAAAAAACTTCAATTTGCTATTTTCTGAGCGAGCCATCCGCGACCCTCTGCTGATGCCTGCTTTTGTATAATTTAAAGATAAGAATGAATTCAGCATTTAGCAATATGAGCCAATAAGCCCATAAACTGATGAGCTAGCATGGTTATTCGAAAAAAAATGTCAAGTGAAATGAGGGGCGGGCTGTGAAAAGATTATGAGGGGTGATATGGGCCGGACCTATGCCTTCTGATAGTTATCCCGCATCTCCCGCTTCAAGATTTTGCCAGCCACGTTGCGTGGGAAGGCCTCCATGACAACCACATCCGTGACGCGCTGGAACTTGGCGTCCACACGGCTGTTTATCCATTCCCTGATCTCATTGGCCTCAATGGCCTCCCCTTTTCGAGGGACCACAGCGGCCACCGGCGTTTCACCCCACCTTTCGTCCGGCACACCAAAAACGGCCACCTCTTCGATGCCAGGGTGCTGGATCACGATCTCTTCGATGTCCTTTGGATACACATTCACGCCGCCGCTTATGATCATGTCTTTGATGCGATCAACAAGATAGAGATACCCGTCTTCATCCACATAGCCAGCATCGCCGGTATGGACCAAACCGTCAATGATCGCCTGTTCTGTAAGATCGTTCCCTTTGTAATAACCGGTCATCACGGTGGGACCCTTGCCACAGATCTGACCAATCTCGCCGACTCCACACTCCTGCCCCTCCTCGTTGAGAATCCGCATCTCAAAAAAGGCGGGCGGGACACCCACCGAACCCACCTTTCGAACAGCGTCGTGCTTGTCCAAGACCGTGATGAACCCCTCGGTCAGGCCGTAGAGCTCATAGAACCGGCCCGGAAGCAGTTCGTTTAATCGATTCTTGTATTCAAGGTGAAGGGGGGCGCCCACGTTATGAATCATCTCCAGGGATTGGAGTGCCTTCGGGTCAAACGCCAGACTGTTGAGAATGGCTATAATCTGAGAAGGCACCATGACGATGTGGGTCACCTTTTGCCTCTCAATGTCCCAAATCACCGTTTCTGCATTAAAAGCCTCGTGGAGAATGTATGTGCATCCCAGATACATCCAGGGCATCAGATCCAGCATGGCGCCATTAAACACGATTGAACCGGCGTGAAGCGCCACACTCTCGGGCGTCATCCGCCAGGCGGAAGCGAAGAGAGTGCAGTACATGGCCCGGATGTAATGGGTATGAACGATTCCTTTGGGTGCCCCGGTGGTACCACTGGAATACATGATGTTATAGACGTCTGAATCGGTCAATCCCGGATCTTGGGGATTTTCTTCAGAGGCTCTGCCGATAAATGCGTCGTAGTTGAGAAATCCCTGACGCGGCTCGCCACGAACCAGGACCACATCCCGGAGTTGTGAGAGGTCTCCGCGGATTCGATCCAGGCTCTCCGCAAAGGCGCCATCTGCAATGACGATGACCGTATCTGAATCCTGGAGCAAGTTTGATAATCCGCTTTCCTGGAGCAAAGTACTGCAGGGCACAATGACAATGCCCGTCTTCGCGGCGGCCCAATAGGCCGCCATCAGTTCCTGGCAGTTCGGGAGAATCGTGGCCATCTTTTCTCCTTTACGAACGCCCTGATCAAGGAGCGCGTTTGAGAGCTTGTTCACATAGGCATTGAATTCACGATAGGTGAACCGAAGCTCTCCGATAATAAACGCCAGATGATCGGGCCTGTAGCGGGCATGCCGAGGCAAGAGTGTGCCTATGTTCATGGTCCTCTCCTTTCCGTTCAGTGGATAGATGATTTAAAAAGAGTGGCTCCTAACTTAGCGTTTGCCCCTTGACGCCACATTCTCTTTATATATTAAAGTGACCCCATCATCCACTTTGCCACTACCCATACCGTAAACCCAGTATTCGAGTGTCACGATAGTCGATGGAAATCTCCAGGTTCGGCTGATTTGGTCCTGCCCATACCCATTTTTGCCCAGTTTTTCCATTTCAATATCATCTTTGTCCTTATGGGTTACAGGACCATATTTTGTGACCAGTTTGTTTTCCAAAATCTCAAAGAGCATTTTGAAATGACTCCCCTTGGGTGTTAGCACAACCTCTTTGAGTTGATCCGTCTTGTCATCCATGACAAAGCTTACCGTAAATTTTGTGTTAGCAAAAGTCTGGTCATGGATTTCCTGGTATACATGTATCCCTTCCTTTTTGTCTATGATGGGCTCCCCCCTCCGTTCAACTTTTCCTTTGAACGCATTTTCGATTTCTCTCTCTGTCATTCCCCATCGGGCCTTGTTCCATCCCTTTACATCTTTAGGTTGTGCCGAAATTTGGAATGGCAAAAGTGTTATCGCAAACACACCCCATATCATCTGAAAAGACCTGAAACAGCGCACGCTATATTCTCCTTTCCCGGTTTTGCGGACTGATGGCAAAGAGGGTCATTTGTCACTCGTCAGTCGCCATTTGTTTTGCTCAGAGGCCATCATTCATGGCGCCAAGGGCCCCGTTGGATAGGCTGACGCCCCATTGAAATACTCTTCGATTTCATGGGGTAAACATACAACAGGGTAAAGATTTAACCCCGTTAGGATCTTTTGGACATACAGGACAGTTGGGGTAAAAATTTCTCGGGGCAAGTATTTCTTATTGGAATTGATTTATCAGCGTTATTTTCTTTCTGATGGTGCAATGTCCTT
Source organism: Deltaproteobacteria bacterium (assembly GCA_020342025.1). The sequence continues at coordinate 3,366,267 of CP070840.1, read as the reverse complement.
TGGAACAAGCACGATTTCAATTCGTCGATTCCTGGTCCGTCCCTGTTCAGTTTCATTAGAGGCAATGGGTTGGTATTGACCATGACCTGTTGCTGAGATCAAGCGGGGATCCACACCCACTTCTTCCTGCAAATATCTGGCAACAGCGATGGCCCGGGCCACTGAGAGTTCCCAATTTGTCGGGTATCTTTTCGCCAGTTCAGGCCCGATGGGAACATTGTCCGTGTGGCCTTCAATACGAATCGTCTGATCCTTCACGTTTAATAAAACCTTCCCAACACGCTCCAACACCTTAACACCCTGTGCCTTTATGGTGGCTCTTCCCGAATCAAACAGGATTTCATCCACCATGTTCACCTTCAATTTTCCCTTCAGTTGCGTGATTGTAATCTTGCCCTTCTTTATCTCCGACTCCATATCCTGCACCAAATCTTCATACATGGTCTTGACACCAAGTATCTCTTCTGTCTTCTCCACCTCTAAAGCCTTTGCCTTGGCCTGAAGGGCCTCATTCTCTTCCCTCAGAGTCTTGTTTTGTTTTCTCAAATCGGCAATCTCTTTGCTCAGCGTGCCCGATTTGGCCTTCAAGATCTCCTCGAGATTTGTATTATCTTGTTTCAGTCGGGTCATTTCTCCCTCAAGGGAAAGCACCTTCAGTCGCAGCTCTGTTCTCTCCTTCTCCAGGTCATTCTTTTCTGATTTCAAGGACGTCAGTTGGCCAGATAATTTTTCACTCTCTCGCTCCTTCATCCTATACTTCTCCTCACTTACACAACTCCCTGAGACGACAACCGTCAAAACGAACAGGAACAGACCGCAGACCCCTATTTTCCTTTCCATGATTCCCTCCGAAGCTCGAGCCGATGAGTTCGTCCCCAGTGAAATGGCTGCGCCCCCCTTGAATCCGGAAGAGATTCAACGCCCGTAGGAACTTCCGGAGCTCCAGGGCAGTCAGGGTGAAAATTTCATCAGGCGGGTGGCACAAACATGGCTTTCCAGTCTAAACGACCGAAGCCCCGAGTAGCCCCTATATACCGAATATGTCATCCTACGTCAAACAGACAGGGTCTCCAACATTTCTCGGGGTAGAGGCCCCAGTGAAATAGTCCCAATATACATCAGGGCTGGCAGCGACTGGAAACTATTTTTTGAACTTGGTATAATATTTATTATTATTACGGCGATCAAGATCGCTGCGGCAAAGAGAGGTGAGATGGTCTTTTTCGGGTAAATGGAAAGCAAAACTCCAGTTTTGAACATCGTGCGTGTGGGCAACAATATCACTTTCAGTAGCCTCAAAGAAATTGGGAATAGAATCCTGGGGGCGTTTGAAGGCATTATAGAGGAATTCAGTCTGTCCCATCATGATACCCCTGTCATGGATAGTATTGATGCCTTTCTATTAACAAAAGTACTCCACGAGGAATTTGGTGGACACATCCTGGGGATCACCGATGCAGACCTAACGACCGATGATGAAGACGAGTTCTACAAAACAATCTTTGGCGGCAAGAATCCTCAAAATGACGTGGCCGTGGTTTCCACAAAAAAGCTAACGCCCAACGAGATGGAGTCCTCAAAGGATTATGACCTGTTTATCGACCGAACGCTAAAGGTGTCTCTACACGAGGTGGGCCACAATCTTGGCCTCATAGATCATGGTTCATACAAGACAACGCGAGACGGATCCTTGTGTCCCATGAGTAAAGGAGAATTTAACAAATTCGGTTATTGGGGGTATGTGAGAGCGATTATTGATGGCCGAGGTCTGCAATTTTGTGACGCGTGCTCGCATTTCTTGGAAAAAATTCACGCTTACAGGAACCCTTTGACCAAATTACTAGAAGACGGTCTTGCGGTCTGAGCGAAAATAAGGTGCAAGGGGGACGAAAGTAGGATTGGAGGCGTGAAAGCCTAAATGGACGAGATGAGGCTTATTCTCTGCGTCGTGTTTGGATTCGGTGTTGTCCTGGAATCCTTACTATTGGTTGGGCTCGCTGCAGAGGAACTGGGCACTAAGCTTCTGATAGCTCTAAGTGCAGGTCTCGCCTTTTTTGGGGTTGGACTCTTAAAGGCGCCTGAAGTTGGTCTATACACGCATATTTTTATAGGTCTCACAGTCTTCACGGGCGTCTTCGGCATCTTTTCCCGGAAGAAGATCATGCCGGTGGTCAGCGAAAAGACGTTACTGGTCCTCAACATGGCCCTCTGGTATCTCTTCTTCGCCTATTTTCCCATGTTTTCTTTCAAGATAAAGCTCCTCATCTGCCTGATCCTCATCCCCATGACCATAAGCGTTAACTTGATGGCATTCATTGATCACGTTGTGGGACCTGGATTGACACTTCTCTTCTACACCTGGTTCCTTCTCATGATCGTGTTCCTCGGTCTGGCCCAGTTCCCATTCTGGAACCTTTCCTTTTTCTTCGATCAGATCAGTGCATCCCGACTGGGATTCGTGGATGTCTTAATGACCGGGATGGTCTTTTCTTACATTGTCATTCACGCCATTTATATTATGGCACTGATTCCCATTCCCTGGTATAGGAACCAGCCGCTAGAGGAAAGATGGAGGGAAGTGAGAAAGCACGCCAGAATGCTCATTGCCAAGTACTCCCATCAACAACTCAGGCAGGAGGAGGCCTTGCTGATTATCCTGATTCTGGGCGGGCTCCTTGTTGCAAATCTCTTCCTTGAGCTCATACCTGACCATCTGGCTATCAATACCTTGATAGTCATCGTCCCACAATTCATTTCAAGAAGTTTCAGTGTGGCAGCGCAGAGAAGCGATGAGTTTATGAGCTCATAAGCTGTTTTGTTTAGAGCTAGAGGAGTGATTCCTTATTGCAGTGGCGCGGTGGGTTGCTCGGTTGGCTCTTGGGAAAGATCGGTGACCTCTTTTTCCAGCAACTGAGACTCGCTGAAGTCCAATACAACAGATTCAGCACCAAAACTCTTTGCCAACATCTCCATGGTCTGTCTTGCAGATTTTTCAATCTCCGAACTTAACTGCTTGATCAGTTGATTTGCCATGGAAGAGGCCTGCATTTTTGCCTCATCCTTTAACCTGTTCTTGTCCTCCTCAGTAAAATCCTTTGAGAACACTCTGCTGATAAGGGGTGGCAACAGCCAGTCCAAGAGCTTGGCACTCTGTTCATCATAAAAGCTGATATCCTTTATATTTATGTTATAGAGGCACTTTGGCATTGTTATCATGAACCGGTCCTGGCCCGCATCCGTCACTTTAAAATCACGGCTTTTCAGGTCATACCAGAAATTTATTTCAAATTGAAAAACCATGGCCATCTTCATATTGGACATCAGCCACGTGAGATACTTCTTTCCCACCTTCCCAAGCCAGTTCTCAGCCGTTGTGACGATCTCTTTGGTGAATGCCTTAAACACCACCAGTTCGCCCACTGATTTCATATTTTCCACAAAGGCGTAGATCTGGTGTTGTTTTCTGCCCTCGCCAGAAGCTTTCTTGCCAAAGGCCTTTCTTACTATAATTGATCCTGCAACCCCCAAAACAATGCCTATAATTATCGCAATGAGCGCCGTGTCCATTTTTCATCTCCCATTTTTTCGTATGCTGGGCCCAATTAACTAGATTCCCCTCATTTTGTCAAAGAAAAGAAGGCCGGGGTGGCGTTGTTTAGCTTGCGACCGGATGACCCAGTAAGCCGATAGCTTTTGTCGTTATGAGTTATGTCTTATTTCTAAATGGGCAACACGCGTAACAGAGAGCGAAGGCTGGCTCACAAGCGGCCGACCCCATTGGCTATTTTGATAGGTAGCTATCTTCGAGGGCCTTAACCAGGTTGGTCATAGTTGCAAAATAGGGCGTTGGGACCCCCTTGGCGCGGCCATACTCCACAATCTTCCCGCCCAGAAAATCTATCTCCGTCGGCGTCTTATTGGCCAGGTCGTAACACATGGAATCCTTATGGGCCTTCGCCTTCTCCAGATAGCCCATGGACGATTCGATATAGTTCTCTCCCAGGTCATAACCCATGGCCCTAGAGACGGCCATCGCTTCCTGGAAACAGGCATCAGCTATCTCTCTGACGGGTGGGAATTCCAGGATCTCTCCAATAGACCTGTCGGTGACAGCGCATATGGAGGAGAGTGAACATTTATGTATCATTTTCCTCCACACATGGAGTTTGATGTCATCCACGAACTGCGTGTCCAAACCACCTTCCGTAAGCGCCCTGGCAATCTCCAGGCCCAGTTCTCGATTTTCGTCTGTCAGGGCGCCCAGATAGTTGGGTCTGTTAAAAAAGGCCACGTCCACCTCGCCGGGTGCTTTCAGCGATACACCAAAGTTGAGAGACATGCGGAAGGCGGTATCAACCCCAAACTCCTCTGCAATCACATCTTCTGTGCCCAAGCCGTTATGGGTAGAGATAATCTTTGTCCCCGGTTTAACCAGTCCCTTCAGTTCTTCCAGGACCTGCTGGAGGTGAAAG
>CP070840.1:3357709-3361695 GCA_020342025.1 Deltaproteobacteria bacterium | reverse complement strand
ATCACCCGGCTGTGCTGAGAAAAGCTGTTGAGCGGTTCCAGGTAGGTCAATCCCACACCAAAGAAGCGGTCCGCTACAGGACCCAGTTCATCCCTGAAAGTGTTTTCCAGTAGGCGGTAGAAGAGCACCGAGTAAATGGCGCCCCCCACACTATCAGGTCCCAAGACCTGATCCCAGGAGCGAAGCCGCTTTAAAAGCTGCTGAGCCTCAGGGTTTTTTACCTCAATGCCCTCTAAGGCGGCGATGAATTGGGCTGCCGGGAGACACTTGAGATCGCCTTGTAGGGTGCGGAAGTCGTCTCTGGATGTCTTGCGATTTAGAGAGAGAACCTGCTCGATCCGGAGAGCCCGGTAACCGGATGCATAGTCGTCAGCGAGGTAACGGGGATAGTCCGAACCAACAACCTTGTTGTTGGCAGTTGCTATGAATCCTTTTGCAGGATTAAGCAGAAAGGGCTTCTGGTATGGGGACACATATCCCAGCCATTCGTTTTCACCAGTCCATCCCTGGAATGGCCCCCTTCCATGTCCTTGCGAACGGATAGGAATTCGACTGCCGAGCACGTATCCGATGTTTCCCTTGTTGTCTGCATAGACGAGATTTATGGGTGGCTCAGACCAGTTCTGGGCGGCCGATTTGAACTCCTCCCAATTCCTAGCCAAGTTCAGGCCGCGCACAGCTTGCAGCATGTCCCCTGGATCATGAGCACTCCATTTAAAGGCAAGGGCGTGTTCCAGGGCCTGAGTGACGGGCACCTGAGGCGAGATGATGGGGCCATGCCTTGTTTCCCAGATCTCGTGAATCACCGGATTTTTCTCTCCTTTGACACGGATTTCTTCCTTAATGAGCTCTGCTTGTAGCCACTGATCTTTGTAAAGATATTGCCCCGGATTATCGGGATTCATGCGCTCCAGAAAAAGATCCTGGACATCTGTATAGCCAAAAGTGATCCCCCAGGCCAGATCCCTGTTGTGCCCCGCAATGATGCCGGGCACACCGGCCAGTGAGAGCCCAATCACGTCGTATTCTCCAGACACGAGGTGCATTTCGTACCAGACGCTGGGCACCCTCAGCACAAGGTGCATATCGTTGGCGAGCAGCGGAAAACCTGTGGCTGTGCGTGAACCGTGAACGGTCCAGTTGTTGCTAGCTCCGCCAAAAGTTGGGGCAAAGGATCTCGAATTGTGAGGACGTAGGGGCCACAAGGAGGCCAAGTTCAGGCCAGGTGGGATTATGGTGGGAGTTTCAGGCTCATTTAGGCCCAGTAGTTCATGGGCCTTTTCCCTGCCCAACTTCTGATCCAACATGGCCCGGACGATCTCCTCTTGCCAATTCTTTCCCCCTAGCAGGGCCATCATCTTTGCCCAGGCGATCGAGTCCTCAGGGCGCCATGGCTCTGGTTCAACTCTTAGAAGACGGAACTCGAGGGGAAGGCGGCCTTTGCAATGATCAATAAACGCGTTGACGCCCTCTGAGAGCGCGTTGAGGACCCTAAGATTTTGGGTGTCGTACGAGGCCACCTCCCTGCGCGCAGCCCGCATCAACCCCAGGGTACGTACGAGACGATCCAGCCCAATGGTCGGAGGCCCGATGATTTCACTTAGCCGTCCGGCGGCTAGACGTCTGTTACTCTCCATTTGCCAGAGGCGATCTTGGGCCTGTACAAATCCTTGTGCAAAGAAAAGATCATGTTCGTTTTCTGCATAGATGTGTGGAACGCCCCAACGGTCCCGGAAGACTTTTACCGGCGCATGAAGTCCCTTGATCTGTATTTCTCCCTCAGTCTTGGGAAGGGGAAGTTTTACGAAATAGTAATAGCTGGCCCCGCACATAAGAACCACCAGAATGACGATACCTGCCAAAAGGTAGATCAGCTTCTTAAACATGGGCTCCTCTCCGATTCTTTTACCCCTCCGTTCTGTGCTGGAGCTTAGAAAATAGATGGGCTAGGTGTCAAGGCGTTAGTGGTAATATGTGTTGATCAGTGAATAGTGCTGTGATAGGAGTTGCTTAGTTTCAAAGGGGCTGTCGGAAAACGCCCATCTGCCGTTCGGCAGGCTCACGGCCCTGAGCAAAGTCGAAGGGCTACGTTACCCTCATCCCTTGTCACTGCGGCGTACTTCTATGTACGCCTCGTTCCTCGGGATTTCGGAAGCCTTGCATATGGACATTTTACATCAGCCTCTTAGAATCCCGTTTTTCGAAAGTCTCTATAGAAAACTTGCCCAACACAGCCCGTTACAAAAATAAGGCAGATTCAGAAGCATTTATTGACGCTCTGGGTAAGGCGGGGTTTAAGCGAGATGAAACGAGATACAACGCAATATATTTTTCTAACATCTCTATTGTTCCTGGTTGCAGGCGTTTCCCTCGCTTATCTCAGATGTGGAACAAAGTTGGTACATGAGGGAGATGGAGAGCTGAGCTCATTCACAAATGTGGTAAGCCTGATTTTGTGGAGCCCCGGGAGGAGGAACATATCCAGAGGCACTACTAACATGTTCCTACTTTCAGCAGTCGTAAGGGAGAATACTACGGGTATAGAGAGCCTTTTCTCGTCAAAGAACCCATCAGGATTGAAGAATGGACGTATAATTTCGGATCGACTCGACTCATTCGTTTCCTGAGATTTGAAACGGGTCTTCTTAGACATGTCTCTCGCGGTCCATATGGGTTGGATCTGGCTGTAAGGCCGCCTAAGGGGGTGGCGGCGAGGGATATGGGCCGGATGGGAATGGGGCGGGCGCTCCCCGACTGAAGCCCGGCGGTGGGGGTGGCGGCGGTACCCGATAAGCTCGTCTCGAGGCTTGCATATGACCCGGGATCTGATTTCCTTTAGCATACATGCATTGCTGATAGGCCATGTCGTATCGCCTCTGGACTTCCCAGCCGGCCGCATAAGCCGGGCCGGTTGCCATGGCGGTACCGCCAAGGAGACCACTTCCTGCCCCTATCGCGGCACCAGCTCCGGCATTACCAGAGGCAGCGCCAATCGCCGCACCAAGGCCAGCCCCTATCAGGGTACCCATCGCCGCTCCGCTAGCAAGTTTGTCATTGACGGCCTGACTGGGTGGTACTCCAGCCTGCTGTAACGCCCATTGCCTGCATGACAAGTCATCAGACTGAAATGCACCAAAGGACTTGCCAGGAGCCGGCAGAACCATGACACTTGGGCCTGGCGGAAGTGTTGCGCAGCCACCCAGAACCATTACAACGATAAAAAAGATAAGACTTCGTTTCCAATTCATTTTGTTTGGACCTCCCTTACTGTTGGGGCGGAGTTACCTCTGGAACTACCTTCATCCAACCGCCCGGGCAGCTTTTAACGTAGGGGTAGTAAGCTTGCGAATCCTGGCAGTAGTACCAGTAATACGGTTCCTCCTGCTCCTGTTGGATATAAAGAGGGGGTTGCTGCTGAATGAGGACCGGTGAGGGTGAATAATAGCCATAAGGGTACCAAGGACCCATCACGAGTGTTCCTCTCCAATAGAATTGAGGTCCATGGAGGTGATGCCTCCATGGCCGATAAGGTCCCCACCAACCGCGATGACCGACTCTTATGTCAGCACCCACATAAACCTGCTTCCGTCCCGCGTAGCTAGACATGGGACTGGCGATAAGCAATACCATTGCGACAAGAACCGCGCAGAAAATTTTCCTCATTTTTAATCTCCTCCTCGCTCGACGTCGCGAAGGTCTAAAATCGCGTTTTAAACTATTAGACGCACGCAATTCATAAAGGTTTACAAGAGAACGCTAAAAAGCTCTTCTAGGATAAATAGGGGAAATCTGTTGCAAGAACAAGACGTTGGCGGTGGCTACAGATCCGGGGCTTGGGCCTAAAATTGAAGCTGACAAATGCTATTGGAAAGCCTCCGGTTCTCTTCTCGAACCCATCTGGTAAAATGAAGGTAGTTACAACGTTTTGGAAAGGTAAATCCCCGGTACATCAACTATGGATTATTTGGCAGGAAACATTGAACTTG
>CP070840.1:3322876-3357609 GCA_020342025.1 Deltaproteobacteria bacterium | reverse complement strand
TCCTGATCTGTCCGTTCACGGATAACGGCAGTGATAAGGAAGTAAAAGAAAAGGAAGGCAATGCCAGAGGAAAGGGTGAAGATGCCCGCGTACCAGAGGGTCAACCGAAATGCCAGGGTGTGACGAAATCTAGGCAGGTTCTTTAAGGACATATCCCACCCCGCGCACCGTGTGGATCAGCTTTGTTGGAAACCCTTTGTCAATTTTGTCACGCAATCTGGAGATTCTCGCTTCAACCACGTTTGTCTGCGGATCAAAATTGTAGTCCCAAACATGTTCCATGATCATGGTTTTAGACACCACTCTTCCCGCATTACGCATGAGGTATTCGAGCAGAGAGAACTCCAGGGGCTGCAATTCAATGTTTTTGCCGCTCCTCACAACCTCACGTGTGAGTAGGTTCATGGAACAATCTCCCACCACAAGACGGGTTGGTTCAGAAGCGCCGCTGGCCCGTCGAATGAGGGCTTGTACACGAGCGAGCAACTCTGAAAATGCAAAGGGTTTGGTCAGATAGTCATCGCTTCCGGTTTGGAGTCCCTTGACCCGGTCATCAATGGACCCTTTTGCACTCAGGATAATAACCGGCGTGGTGATCTTATCTTTTCTCATTTCTTCTATAATGGAGAGACCATCCCTTTTTGGCAACATGATATCTATAATGGCTGTATCGTAAGGCTCTGTTAGGGCCATGTGAAGACCTTCCTCTCCATCCGTAGCATGATCCACGGCGAAACCTACAGCTTTCATGCCTCTTTTGATAAAAGAAGCGATCTTCAGATCATCTTCCACCAGTAATATGCGCATAAGTTTCAGCCTGTGCGTTCTAATACATACGTGAAGCCTGAAGTGTCATTACGAGGAGAGAGATTCCTCGCCCGTCATTGCGAGCCCCCATAGAGTCAGGGGCGAAGCAATCTCATATTTTGTCGGTGTGCCTTCTTAAAAGGACCTAGTTTGGGACAGGCTCCCCAATCTCGCAGTGAAGGATGAGATTGCCGCGCTCCTCCCGCCTCCGCGGGAGTTGCTCGCAATGACAGGTGTAGTAATACTAAACGTGCTTGGATTAGTTTCTGGGTCAGATCAATATAGCAAACATTGTTGGTTAAAGTCCAATGCAGCGAACCTTAAGCAACCTTTCATGGGGAAGGGGTTGTTTTTCTAGAGAAATAGGGGTGTTCAGCATTCCGTCCGGACTGAATCTTAACATGGCATATCCCACTGCAAAGGCCTGACAAAAGGGGCAAGATGATCAAGGCGTCTTTTGAGCGTTCAGAACTCTATCTGGAAACGGGCCTGGATGATATTTGCTCGACCGCTGTCCACAGCAGGGGGTGTTTCGCGGTCTTTAACGCGGGCCCGGATATAGTTGAGCATAAATCGGGTTTTTGAGTTGAGATACCAGTTCAGGCCTGCGGTGAAATTGGCTTCCTTCCCCCCTCTGATACTCTTGCTGTTCAAGTCGGTATAGGAGAACCGGGCGGCCAACTCCCAGGCTCCCCATCGCCCTTCTCTGGGACGAAAATTGTGCTTCGGCTGTGGGCGGAAGAACGTACCTGATCGCGTTCCATAATCTCGATACTATCCCGCAAGGAAGGAACTGCCGTAGAGATAAAAGCCCCAGAATTTCGGGTCTCCCAATGCCTCTGCTTTGTTGAAGAGATGAAAATACTCACCCTGGAAAGAGAGGGGACCAGTAACCATTGCAAATTCTGGATTGATCTGATCCGCGTAATCGTTCAAAAACCTGCCCGTATCCACAAGCCTGTCGTCCGTAAGAAAGGTCTCTGGCCGTGCTCTCCTATCTGTCTCCACGCCCTCTCCACGTATTTGGTGCGTATATGAGAGGCCCAAGTGAAGAAGCCTTCTGCCCCCCTCCTCATACCAGGGGAGATAGGTGATGCGTCCGGTGAGATTCCAGCCATTAGCATCACTTATTTGATCTTTGGTCTCCCCCAGATCACCAAAGGAACCCGTGTTCAGAAAAGCGCCCACCGCCCAGGTCATACGTTCGTCCAGTCCTGTTGTGTGGCGCCTAATTCCAATATTGCGACCCGTCCAAAAGGCATCCGTGGGCAGAGCTCTTTTCATGAAGGTGGCCGCCTTCATACTGGCCCACCCTTCGAGGGAAAACGGCTCTTTCATGTGCCCCACCGAGAAATGGTCGATGAGGGGGACCTTCGTAAATCGGATGTAGTTGTCCTTGATGTCCCGTATGTTGGCAAGGTCAATATCGAGCTTGAACATGGCCCAATCATAGACAGTCCCAAAACCAGATACCCTCAATCTCTAAAATCCCAGTGCTGGACCTTCCAGCTTGGGAAAGGCCGCTTCTAACTCTTCATCCGTGCTTATATACCCCCCATCCAGAAAGATCGATAAATTGATCTTCATGGTGAAGTTCTTCTCGGGGCTATCAATGCGGAGGCCCTCCTTCCAGTAGTAATGCCAGTCTCCAATTGGTCCTCTTACCCCCTCTTCCGCTTTTCTCACAATCTTCCAGTATGCTGACTCGTCCTCCTCTGATGGTGGGGCATCAATTTGGGCATTATTCCCAGAAACTGAAAGGGGAGAAAGGGCAACAAAAAGAAGCATAAATATGGAAAATAGGGTTCGCATGCAAAAAGGTGGCGGCCTTTCTTCTATTATGGCCTATTCGTAGCCGTAGATTTTCTTATAGGTTGTTGAACTCTCTGTCAATCTACTTGAGATGGCGGCCCTAAGTCGAGCCAACGTGTGGCAGATGGTGCTCTCGGTTATTGCCAGGCTCAGATAGCATCCTGGTATGCTTTGGGGAGGAAAGAGGGGAGGGAGAAAAAGAGGGCGTCTCAGTGCCCCTTGAACACCACATCCGCAAAATAGCTCTCTGCAGAGGTTTCGGTGTGCTGAGAATTTATCTGGATTCTCATGGCGACCACAGTCGGCGGTTCCCGGTCAAAAAGCTTCCTGTAATCTTCATAAGCATTTCGGGTCTCGGTAATCCACTTGCCGGTTTCCATATCTCCTGAGCGAAGGACGATGGCCTTGATAGTCACGAAAGGCGGCGCCGGTAAATCTTCCATGGATCCCTGCGGCGCAGTGGTGTCCCAAAGATAGACGATAACCTTTGCGTCAGAGAAGGCGAGAAAGAGCTGGGCAGCCTGGTCATCGGCTTTTGGTGTTCTAAGGTCTGCGCCCTGAGGCAGTTTGGTGACCTTCCACTTCCAGGATAGGACAGGATAATTGCGTGTATTCACCTTGACCAGCTTTTGGAGGGCAAAGGAGCTGTCCACGCTCCGCAGGTGCACGGCGTGGATATGACCTTCCTTTATAATGGCAAAGTCTGCCTTGCCTGATTTCTCTTTGAGTTGCCAGCCCAGCGGCACCCCGTTCGCATCCACACCGGAGGAAAAATCAGCGACCACCATCCGCTCCGACGCCCAGGCCGGTGTGAGAGAAATAAACAAAATGAAAAGCAACGTGCCCCTTATCAGACCCGACAGTGTCATCCAACGCCTCCTTATAAACAAAAAAATCCCTACCTGTAAGTTGACCAGGCAGGGGTCTCAAGCCTTAACCGAATTTAGTATAAGGTCTAAATTGAGTGGACGGTGGGTTTCGAACCCACAACCCCTAGTCTAACAATTTATATTCCGACAGTTAACCTGACAACAAAATTCTAATTTAGGAAATAATATAACCAAGCTGCCCTGCGTGTCAAGGCGAAAATCGGGCAGCGCTACAGTTACTTTGCAGATTTACTGCAGTCGTAAGCGATGCCCTGGGCGCAAGGCCTCTCTTCGGTGGTCTCTCCGGTCCATACAGTGTGCGTTGCACCCAGTGCCCCTGCCTTTTGCAACGCTTCATATCTTGCATTCATAATCTGAAGCTCCCTATACTTATCAGCCCGCCGCCAATCCGTCGTGTAACGTTCATAGTCACACCCTTCCACTTCGTCGAGATATTTACAGTTCTCCACCACTTTCATGTCCGCCCTTTTGACCTCGGCACCAGCTCGAGGGACATGAACCTGGGATGAGCAACCAACAAGTCCAGCGAACACCTTGGCCATATCGGCCAACAGAAGTAACGGTAAAAAGGCGGTACCTAAAACGGGTCTGACACGTATATTAAACTCCGGGGATCGAGCAAAACTCATTGTTTATGAAAGTATCTGCCCTAGGGCAGCTTTCTTAACCAGGATCCATCCTCGAACCAGCGCTCTCTTAGCTCCTCCAGCTCACCACTGCCCTCAAAGGCTCCCAAAAAATTCTCTACCAGGTTGATAAGGAGTGGATCGTTGGCAGGCAGTGCTATACCTATGGGCTCATAGGTCAAAGGGGTGAGCAGAGTGGCTAGGTCTGCGTCTGGGTATCTAAAGACGGAGATCACACAAATAGGGTAGTCTGCAACCAAAGCCTGGGCTTTACCCTGGAGCACCATTTGCACGGCTTGGTCATAATCCTTGGCCCTTATAAGCGTGGCCTTGGGGATCAATTCCTCCACAAAGAGCTGGCTGGTGGACCCTTCAAGTGCCACCAGAGTCGTGGCAGGACTGTTGACCTCGCTGGGGTCTTCCACCGAGAGGAAGGTTCGTGTTTTAGTCAGGAAGGACTTACCCGAAACAAAATAAGGACCTACAAAGGCCACCTTCATGTTTCGCTCGGTGAGCATGGTCATACTGGACATCACCACGTCCACTTTACCGGCTTCAAGGGCGGGAAGCAGTTCAGCAAAGGGCATGGTCTCGATCCTGAGTTTTACACCCATGGCACTGGCCAGATATTGGGCCAGATCTGGCTCAAACCCGATGATTGTCCCGTCCTTTGTGGTCATGTTGAAAGGGGGCATATTCCCAGCAGTACCCACCACGAGTTCTCCCTTCTGTTGGATCCGATTGATGACAGGAGGCCCCATGACACTGGCGCATGCGGACATGAGGCCCAACGCCAGGACCAACACAAACACTACAGTTGCTCTCTTCATTCTAACTCTCCTTTCTTTTGTTGAGGCTGTCGGAAAACGCCCATCTGCGGCGTTACCCTCATCCCTCGTCACTGCGGCGTACTTCTATGTACGCCTGATTCCTCGGGATTTCGGAAGCCTTGCATATGGACATTTTCCATCAGCCTCTCAGAAGCCGGTTTTCGACAGTCTCATAACTAATCTATCGCAGCATTACAGTATTGCACTAAGCTAAAACTTCATTTCCCAATTGCAAGCGTTCCTAGGGCTTTTGTGGGTTGGCTTTCTTGGTTCTTTATGGCTTGCCCGTTTATTAGCTAATACCTCAACCAGGAGATCCCCAATACAAAACAGTGGTAATTCCAACCGTGGTCGTTGCTATCAAAGGGGTCCGAAACGTGCTGGAAACGATACTCTAACCGCAGGGCCTTATTGCTGCCGATGGCAAACTTAAGGCCAAATCCCGCTTGGCCTAAGGCCACAACCGAGGAATCCCCCACCTGAGGGCGTTCGTCCAAGTCAAGATAGATTAGGCCTCCCCCAGCCGCGATGAAGGCCTTTCCATGCTTGAACTGGTAAAACTCGTAAGTGAAAAGTCCCTGGAGACCAAGAGAGGTCATATCAGTGGAGTCGAAACGGTAGTGGCCAATGTTACCCTCCAATTCAAATGCGTGACGCTCAAGAAAGGTCCAGCCCCACCTGGGGTAGGCTGCATAGTAGCGAATATCGGGGTCATCTTCGTGGCCACCACCTCCAAGGAGGCTCAATCCATATTCATATCGAGGCCTAGAATCTTCTTCGCAGAAGCCGTTCGAAAGACTGGAGAGGGTGAGGATCAAATGTGCCAGAACAAAGACTGCAAAGCTTCTGTAAAAAAACTGCCGCATGTTTCGCCGCTCAGTTTGGGGTGGTGGATTCCATCTGGTCCGTGATGACTTTTTCTATAAAGCCTTTGATAAGCCCTTGGTTCCACTTTAGACCAGTGCCAGATGGATATAGGTTTCTCCAAACATAACATGTGATTTCGGAATGTAAAGCTTTCATAAGATTTTTGTGGATCGGTTTTTTCCTTCTTGACTTGTTCCTGCTTTTAATCATTAGAAGAGTCTGACCTCGCGCTTCATCGGAGAATTGTTGCTGTGCTTACAGCGCTTCCTTCCTTGGCCAACAACTTTTTTCGTGGCGCATCCACAGCAAGCAATGACTCGCCCTGTTGATGTTGACTATCACGGGATTTCTTCTTTAACGGGCCAAAGTGCTCGGATGGTGGTTCCCCTATCCTTGCTGGACTCAACCCAAAAAGAACCGCCCGAGAGTTCGGTTCGTTCCTTCATATTGGTGAGGCCAAACCCGGCACTCAAACTTTTCTCTGATCGCTGCTCCTCCACATCAAACCCTTGCCCCTCGTCCTTTATAAGCAGTTCAATATTCCCATTTTTCCCTCTTAAGGAAACATGGGCAAGTTTCGCTTTACTGTGTTTGGCCACATTGTTGAGGGCTTCCTGCAATACTCTGAAAATAACGATCTTGAAGCGGTCAGGGACCTCTTTCTCCTCAATGTGAATCGCTTTTTCGATCCGGATATCTGAATAGAGGCTTTCAAATTCACGGCAAAACCAGGAGATGGTCAACACAATCCCCAGATCATCCAGAAGGGAGGGGCGCAGGTCTGTGTGAATCCGTCGGACCTCGTCAGAGAGCTGTTGAAATAGGGGGACAAGGGTTTCCAAGGATTCAATGCTTGCTCTGGGTTCGTCCCGACGCATCTGGTCGAGGGTGTTTTCCAGCTTAAATTTCATGGCCGCCAAAGATTGTCCAACACTATCATGCAGTTCCCGGGCGATTCTCTTTCTTTCGTCTTCCTGCACACTGAGAAGCCGAGCAGAGACACGCCCCAACTCGGCGGTTCGTTCCTTAACCCGTCTTTCAAGCCCGTCATGTGCCCTTTGTAGCGCCTGTTCAGCCAGCTTCTGTTCTGTGATATCTTCATGGGCAACGACCACTCTGACCGGAGGCGGTCCTGCAAACCTTGAGACCCGCATGTGAAACCAACGCTTCTCGTCAGGAGAGTGGCACGGATACTCCAATGAAAAAGACCCTTGTTCACCTCCAATGACTGAACGGATACCGGCGGAAGCCAGCGGTGCTTCCTCACTACACTGGCCCATGGCATTGTCACATACTGAGAGGTAGTTCACACCAACAAGGCTGGCAGCCATACCGTTTTCACGGGCAAATTGGTGCCATGCGTCGTTCACCTCGATAATCTCGCCTTCGTTATCTAAGATTGCTATATGCGCAGAGAGTGAGTTTAAGGTGGAGCGGCTGAATTGCTCGCTGGCTCGCAATGCCTCCTCGGCCTTCTTGCGCTTGGTGATGTCGCGAGCCACATGGACGCTGCCTTTTAAGGGCTCGTCCGGTTCAATAAGGGGAGACACGGACACAAGGAAATCACCCCCCATACGGTCCTCACTCACCTCTACGCTGTGCTCGAGGCCGTCCGCCAGCAATTGTTTGTGCGGGCAAAAGCCTGGCGGTTCTTTAGTTCCGTGTACAACTTGATAGCAGTTAAGGCCCACCAGTTCTTCTAGCCTGACGCCCAATCTCTCCCCCATCGCCTTGTTGGCGCGCAGGATTCGGTGTTCCCTGTCAAGTATCATGATGAGATCGGGCACCGCGTCGAAGGTAAATTCCCATTCCCGCTTGGCACGGATGATTTGAGCCTCTGTTTTTTTGCGCTCTGTGATGTCACGAAAGACGACTTGCACGGCTGGTTGATCTTGATAGAGGATGGGAATGCCCAGCACTTCAACATCAATGGGCATCCGGTCAAGTCGAACCAACTTTTCTTCAACGGGAGGGACGGGTTTACCCTCCTCCAGAACCTGTCGGACCCTGTCTGAGACAGCGGCCCGGCGATCGGGATGAACCAAATCAAGGATCGATTTCCCGATGAGCTGTTCAGGTTTCGTTGCTCCTAAAAGCTCTGCTGCGCTGGAATTTACAAAGACAATTTGCCCACGTGCGTGGATCACGATGGCGTCAAATGAGAGTTCAACCAGTCGGCGATATCTTTCTTCGCTCTCTCGAAGGGCCATCTCACTTTTTTTCAGGTTCCGAAAAAGCAAGGTGTAGGGTCTCGCCAGGCCCGTTTCGATGATGGCTCTGTATATGAGATAATAAGAAATGATTTTCAGATAGTGACCCACCAGATTGGAAAAACCATAGACATGTATATAAAAGGTGAAAGCCAACTCAGAGGCTACCGTCAACAGGATGGATGCAATAATCAATCTTAAAACGTCCGCATCGAATTCTGGGCGCTTTTTCCATAACATGACAATGGAGGCGATCAAAATAAGCGAGATCATGTACTCACTGAACCTTTTAAAAGAAGTCAGCCCCACACCCTCAACGAAGCAGGCTGGGAAGAGCTTCCAATGAAAAATAGACCCCAGCAGAAGAGCGGCGGCCAAAGCGTAGCCGAGAAAGACCATATTCTTTCTGAGACGACGGCCAACAAAAAAGGAAGCGCAAAGAAGAGAGAGGCTTTCCATGTATCGGGCTGCAATCCAGAGCTGGGTAGGTAGGTTTGCATTGTATCCATGGAATACACCCATCCCTTTGTAAGCAAGGGTGTGGACGAGATCCAGGCCACCTATGAAGAGATATGCGATACCGATAAAGAGGAGATAATTGTTATCCAATAAATGACGGGAATTCCAGGCAAGCATGAAAATGCCGCTAGCCACAACGATGCTGAATATCTCAGCAAGGCTGTGAAAGAGGAGGAAGCTGTAAAGGCTGGTGATGTGAAGCCCAATCAGAACGAATAGGCCAAAAAGGATGGATAGATAACGCTTCTTTTCAGACATGGAACCTTCCTTTCCCTTGATCCAAACAATAAAAAGGAGTCAAGCAGGTGTAGGTTTCCCAGGCATGAGGCCCCCATGGGCTCAATAGGCCTATTCCACCTCAATGCCTTATCCTTTTTCCAGATGCCAGCCCTATTGGCGTGGCGCCGTTATGAAATTAAGGACCCGTTGACTGTTTTCATAAGAGAGTTGTAGGCAATCTTTTTCTACTGTGAAGGCGGATACTCGCTGTAAAGCCTCAAAATATCTCATTTCTTGATCCATAAATTCTTGAGGGCACGCCATCCGGGTGGATCCGATACTTTCAATTTTCAAAGAATCACCGGGCCCGATTTGATATGCAGCAAAATACCTATTGCAGCCGCCAGAGCCATGCAGTCTTCCATCTGCGGTGAATTCAAGGCTAATGGCTGTACGGGGTACGAGCGGATCTTCTGAGTCTTTGATTCCAAAAGATCGCAAGGCCCATTTTCTCTTCATCAGCTCTCGCACGTGGGCAACGACCAATTTGCTTCCTTGGAGCACGTAATTCTGAGTGACTTGGAGAGTGGGGCAACACATGGGGTCATTTGGGCCATGCGTAATCATCTCGACGGCTATCTCTCCCGACCTAATGGAGAGGGATTTCACCTTCACCCTATCACCTAACAATATGGAGGTGACATGTTTTGGAGATCCTTGCTGGTTGATGACAGCTCCCAGATGACGGAAGGTCCCGCTCCCTCCTGGATCCGTAATCAATACAACGGCCGCATCATCTGCGCCATCACCGTTCAGGTCTCCGAACGCAACCTGGTCACTGAGCAGGACAATCAATTCTGAGGCCAAGTCGGGAACAATTTTCCCCCTATAAATACCGTTGGACAGCTTAACTCTCCCGCTTACAGAAAACTCAGACTGATATTCCGCGTTTTTTAGACCCTCGATTGTCAGAGGTTTGGAAGGGAAAAGTGAGATGTTGGTACCTGAAAAATGTGACCAACCCTCCCTGGCGCAACCCACGTATTTACGACCATCAAGACTCACCTGGGCTGCGAAGCTGAAGTACTCTCCAGACATTGAATCGATGCAGCGTTTTTCGTCGATGATGATCTCGATCCCATGTGGCGAAGGCTCGCCGGTTCTTGAGGGATAGAGGTAGCGATTTCCAGATAATCTCGGAGAGACATGGGGAAAGATAATTTTACGCTTACCCAATTCAGAAAAGATGATCTCATTCCTTGAGATCGTGACATTCCAAACCGGTTCATTGCCAGAGGCCCTGAAATCAATGCCTCCCAGGTTCTCTTCACACCCCCGAGTCTCTCTCGCTGCTCGTCGTAGTTCCAGAACTGTCAACTGCTTCTCGTACTCGGCCCCAAAACCGGTAGAAGGCGACGTGCCCAAGATTCCACGCAGTTCAGCGTAAAGGGGTTGATATGGCTCATGAGTAAGTGCACGGTAAACTTCCCGCACTTCCCCTCCTGTCCCGTCAACAACCCAGTACTCCACTTCCCTGCCACAGGGCTTGAAAGAACGCACTTCATGCCCCCAAACAAGATGGCCGCGAAAGATATTGCTAGCATATAATGAGGTTGGCCCGAAAAATGCCAGAGCAAAATGAAAGAGCAGTAGGATACTAATAAGTCCTCTCATATTAGAAACAGGCCCTGCCTCTCTATTTGCCGAACAATCCCTTGACCTTGTCAGTCACCGACTTTGTTGCCTCTTGGTCCCCCGCCTTGATGGACTCAAGTTGTTTTGTCGCCGTACCGCTCAGGGCATCCAAACTGGTACCCATGGTCTTGAGTTCTTTGTTTAGGATATCAGTGACGACTGGGGAGGTGATCTGCTTATGCAATGCCGCGAAGACTTTCTCAAAAACCTCTTCAGGGGTTGCGCCTCCTTTTCCCTTGCCTATGTCCTTAAGGTGAATATCAGGCAGATCTGCGGTGATGGTCTTGCCCCCGAGAGCAGTGGACAGAGCCAAGTTTACCTTTCCTTGCCTCAAGATGAAATTGTTGATAACGAGTTTTTTGCCCTCACCTTCTTTCCCGGGTTTCGCAGGATCCTTTTTTGGGGGCTCAGACTTGCTCGCGCTCCCTTTCACGTTATTTAGGATGGCCTGGAAGTTATCCGTTCGGCCTGTCCTCTCATAGGTGATGTCAGGACGAACCACCTCGATCTTTTTAATGATTATCGTGTCACCCGTCAGGGATTTCTCATCCACATTGGCATAGATGGAGCCCACCTTCATGGCTTGGGGTGACTTAAATCCTTTCGGATTCCCCAAAAAGAAATCCTTGAGTTTAGCTTCGGCGGAGAGTATGGAAATATCCACGTCCCCAAGCCGCACCTCTGTCTTTGTGATCCTAGGACCGTAGGTATTGACCGCATTCTTGATGATAGGACCGAGATTCGAAAGTCCCAAAACCACGATTACAACAATGATGACCACGACGGCGCACGCGCCTATAAGTATCCATTTCTTCATGGTTCTTCCTCCTTTTTCATTGAAGCGGTCGTCAGAATATTCATCCCCCTTTTGACTAATATAAACGCACAAATTGAAATGTCACTTGCGATTTGGCCGCCATTCCATCCTATGTAGCAGACTACTGCGGAGGAGGGATGCTCTCGCTCAGGCGAGACGGGCCGGGTGAAACGAAGCAATCTCATATGCATAGATATTTCCACGCCCTACGGGCTCGCAATGACCTTATCATTTCAAGGCCATTTAGCCCAACATGACAGCGATCCACTGCGTGTCCTCATTACTCTCCATGGCAATCTTGACGATCATCGTGAGTGGCACAGAAAGCACCATTCCTACGGGCCCCAAGACCCATCCCCAGAAGACGAGTGAGAGGAACACGACCAGTGTGGACAAGCCCAGCCTACGCCCCATGAACTTGGGCTCCAGGATGCTGCCGAAGACGACGTTAGCGACCACATATCCAAGGCAAGTCAAGAGTGCAGGGCCCCATCCAAGTTGTAGCAATGCCAAGAGGATGGCAGGGATAGCGGCGATAATGGACCCTATATTCGGCACATAGTTGAGCAGAAAGGCCACCAGACCCCACAGCAGCGCAAAATCAACACCCAGGATGGCCAGCCAAATGGCTATGGTAACGCCTGTTGCCAGGCTGAAGACCGTTTTCAAGGCTAAATAGCGATTGACGCTTTCAGTGAAGTTCCTGAACTGACCCAGCGATTCGTCGGGGCCCCCTAGGGCTGTGCGCAGCTTTTGGGGCAAACCTGACGCTTCGAGCAGAATAAAAATGACCGTGAGTAGGATCATGAAGACATTTGTGAGCAACCCGCTCAATCCTGCGAGGGTGTTTGCGGCCATCTTCATGGCTTTGCCCGGGTCAAAATAGTCGGTCAGCACCGGCCCGGAAATTTCTACCCCTAAATGTTGCAGCCAGGATACCACCGCGGCCGTCATATCCGCCAGCCGCTTTTCATAGAGGGGTAACGCTTTAGAGAACTCATTTACCGAGCTCCCAACGAAGGCAGCGAGGAGCAGGCCTATGACTATTATTCCCGCAAGGATGGACAAAACAGCCAGGGTGTTGGGGACCCCCTTCCGCTGCATCCAGAATAGGGGCGGAGCACAGATTATGGCGATAAACATAGCAAGAAGGAAGGGCACGAGAATTGAACTGGCCGCACGCATACCGGCAACCACGATGACAAAACTCGCAGCAACAATTAACAAGTGAGCCGCTTTAGATGTCCCCGCTTTTGTTTCCATAAACTTTCTCCTCACCCGCTTCTGCTGATAAGTTCGATAGAGATGTCTTAAATTGCACTTAACATAATAAGACCACCGTAAGAGTCAATAGAATCTAGGACCTTTCTCCTTGTTTGTCCACCCTTCCAACGTTGCGTTTGTATCTTAATGGAATCAGGTGAGGGCAAAGATTTCCACTGGTTTGCTCTTTCCCTTAACTTTCACGGCTGGCAGCCTCTTCAGCGGGAAATCATCCTCTAAACGCACGCGTGTCGCTTCGCTTATAATTATCTCTTCTCCCATATCCTTGGTTAATCCTTGAAGCCTGGAAGCCAGATTGACCGTGTCGCCCATCAGGAGGTAGGAAAGCCGGTCGGGGCTGCCGATGTTTGCGGCTACGGCCTCACCCGTGTGGATACCGATGCCGTGCCGGAGGGTTGGCCAGCCCTGTATAGAGAACCGGCTGTTGAGATCAACCAGCCTTTGGTTCATGGCAACAGCCGCTCTGAATGCCCGTTCAGGGTGGTCGGCTCGAGAGATAGGGGCACCGAATACGGCATAAATCTCGTCACCAAGAAATTGCAGGACCAAGCCGCCCTCTTGCTGGATTGCATCCGCCATCTCTTCGAAGTAACTGTTCATGATCTTGACCACAAACTTCGGGTCGTGGGATTCGGTCATGGGCGTGAAATCTTGCAAATCGGCAAAGAGGATTGTCACTTCTTTCATCTCGCCATCTAGGGGAACCCGACCAGACAGGACCTCATCGCGAACTTCCTGTGCAACATATTTCCCGAATGTCTCCTTGATGAATTCCCGCTCCTTAAGTCCCTTGTTCATCTCGTTGATCACGTCCCCTGTGTAACCGATCTCATCATTGGTGGTTACCCCCACTTTCTTATCAAAGTCACCATATCGGACCCTTCTGAGGACCCGGATGATTTCCTGAAGAGGTCTCGTCAGGTTACTACTCACCAGGAATGCCAGCCAGATACCCACGCCCATGAAAATCAGGGAATTGGCGAACATGGATGAGCGTAATCCTTGTAAGATAGTCGCAGGGCCAAGATCGGTGAAAAGAGTTTCTCCCAGTGCGTTTAAAATGGCAAGGAAAGGAACAAGATTGCAGGCAAAGAGGAAAGCAATGATTCGTGTTCGTATGCGGATCCGAATGGTCTTGGGCGTCATGTACAGACCCCCATTGGGAAAGAAGTGGGGGACCACTCGCTTTTGAAGGACGAATTCAAATACGAAAAAGGCGACGGTCACGGTAATCAGACCTGTATATAGACTCAAGAAGAAGGAGGGAACGATGACGGGGAGCGTAGCGCCATGAGCCCAGAAAACAACGGGATAGAGCACTGCGGCGGTGATCCATATGGCCAGGTCGAGGGCGATCAGAAAAAAGGGCTCGTTGAGCAGTCTTTGATGAACCCTGACTTTAAAATCCTCTGGGATCGGCTCACCAAGGTAGGCCATTTCCAGGTAACGCCGGATGGAATTTTCGTAGCGTATGGTCAAAACAACGGGCAGTATAAAAGCACAAGGGATAAAGACTAGGTTGATGCGATTGGTCAACTGAAGTATTTCTGGCGAGGATAAAGAACCCACTTGACCAAGAAATATGACTACACAGACACCGATCAGGTTGGAAATGGCGTTGGCCATAAGCATGGCATTTTTGAGGCGCAAAAGCTTTAGCTTTGTCATGGCTGTCAACCTCTCCTTGGAGATCTTTTGTGGACTGTCCGGGTTTGGCTTGTACATGCTCCTGTTCGCCTGCCAGAATAGGGGAATTGCCGAGCCTGAGTCAAGTGCATCTGTATCCAACTGCCCACGCTGACGATTACTGCTTGATCCCTTCTATGCTTTTTACATATACTTCACGGGAAAAAAGGTGCAGTTCAATCCTGGCTATCTGGGAGGTGGCTATGAAACGGGTCATAGCAATGCTTATAATGGTACTTTTTCTGTTGCTCAGTGGATCTCTTTACGCAGCAGAAGGCGGTTCTGCAAGAGCCTTGATCGCAAAAGGGGACGCCGCTTACAAGAAATTCGACAATAAAGGTGCCCTGGAGTATTACAGCGCAGCACTGGAAACAGAGCCAAAAAACTATGAAGCTGCATGGAAGTCGGCCAGGGCTTACGTGGATGTGGGGGAGAAACTGTCTGACACAAAAGAACGCAGGTCCTACTATGGGAAGGGCTATGAATATGCCCAAAAAGCCGTGGCGAATAATCCTAACGGGTCCAAGGGGCACCTCTTCCTCAGTATTGCCATCGGGAGGGTCGCTCTTGATGCAGGCGCTAAAGAACGGGTCAAGTTGTCAAAGGAAGTGAAGAGTGAGGTGGATAAGGCCCTGAGTATTGATCCGCAGGATGATGTCGCCTGGCACGTGTTGGGCCGGTGGCACCGGAGGCTGTCTAGTTTGAGCTGGATCGAGAAAAACTTTGCCAACATGTTCCTGGGAGGTGTGCCCGAAGAGGCCTCCATGGAGAACGCCGTCGACTGTTTCAAAAAGGCGATTCAACTGAATCCTTCCCACATTAATCATCATCTAGAACTGGCCATCACCTATGAAGAGATGGGGAAAAAAGACCTGGCTGTGGCGGCGTACAACAAGGTGTTGGAACTCCCCATAAAAGATGCGGACGATGAGGGCCACAAGAAGGAGGCTGAAGAGCGGCTGAAGAAGATGGGGTAATGTTATTTCACAATTCTCCACTTGTAGCCTTAAAGTAGGTTCCCTTGTCCATTTCCGTGATTACCACTGTATAACTGCAGTTCAGTTCCTTGAAAGAGCGCGCAAATTCCCCTTTGAGAAAAGCCAGTATTTTTTCCCCCACAGCTTGTCGAATGCTTAAATCCCTACCCTCGAAAATCGAGAGGGTCAAGTGGACAAAGGCCTTTGATTCTTGACCATCTGCAACATAGAACCGCTGGTGAGGTATTGCACGACTCTTGATGTCAGAAAGGTTGAACGGGCCGTTCTCAACGAGCAAGGTATGGAGTCTTTTAAAGAAGTCTTTGAAGTCCACCTCCTCCAGAATATTGTCTGAATATTCAAGAACAAAATGTGGCATTTAATCCCCCTTTCTTGCTCTCGCAGAGCAGGTCCGCCCGCCTCGCCTGAGGCGAAGCCGCCCCTCCTCGTCCGACGCCAAAGGCTATAGACGACGGTGTCCACAGTAGAACCGCTACTGAGGGTGAATGGCGCGCGGGCAAGAGATCATTCAAAGCGGATCGCGCAATCATTAAGAATTGACTCCGCCTTGGTCTGTAGTTCTCGCGCAAAAGCGTCTCCACGCCTTAACCCTTCTTCCACAGACGAGAGGGTGTCATAATAGAGGTCCCAAGCAAGGCGTTCTTTTTCATACTGCTGCTTCAGTTTGCTAGGGTCACCCCCTACAAACTTGAGAGCGCTCTTAATGCGCCTTGCCCCCGTCTGCACGAATTCAAGTCCTTGCTTCTTTTTGTCCTCGTTAAAGAATGATGCTGCCTTAAAAGCGAGTCGCAGGTACACAACGCTTACTGGAATCTTTGAAACAAAACAGCCCGTGAACGGGTCAATAATCTCTTTGAGTCTTCCCCCATCGTCAGCGAGCGCGTTGGCGTATGCGGAAAAGTAAAGGATGCGAACATAGTCAGCCACAAGTTTGCCCACATAAGCGGATTGCATGGCTTCCTGAGCAAATGCTTCCTTGTCGTGCCGCATAATAAGCCCATCCTTATGGGCATAAGCAAGCCTTGTCCCCGGATTGAGGAGGACAGAGAGGATGTATGCCTGGTCCTCTGCCCGGCCTATGAACGATGGGGTAAATGGACGATAACGGCGGAGGCTGTCCACAAGGATCCCGGTAGTTCCGCCAGTGACATGGATCCTTTGAATGCACGTTCTTTTGCCGTCCAATTCGTACGTGTTATAGCGTGTCATCATTTCCGCTTCTGTGGAAAGGGCTTGGGGCAAGGTGCTGAAGAAAATGTATTCGTCCAGATATGGGGATCGGTTCGGAAAGGGAACATCCGGGGTAAACAGGGACCGTCCCATGTCCTTATGGTTTACGAGGGCGCCGGCGATCATGCCCAGTTCCACGGGTTGTCCGCTGGCATCCAAACCACGTGCTCCCCAGAGGGGCGCACTGAGATGCTCCAGAGCGGAAGCGCCCGTCTGCTGAACAAGTTCCGCTTGAGGAAAAACCTGATCCAGGTCGATTTTAAACGTGGCCCTTATTTCCGGTTGAATGAAAATGTTCCAGAAGTTAGCAATTGCCCTAAGGAAGCTATAGTGCCTGCCATACTCTCCATCCACACCGAAAACGGAAAAAGATTCTTTCTCATCTTTTAGTTCAAGGTAGTGCGCGGCTGCTGGTACGAAAATTTCGTTAATGAGGCGTTGCGTATCTGATTCAGTGAATACGTAAACGTTCAAGTTTTTCAACCTGTATGAATGGCCAAATTCTTCCTGTAGCCACCCCTTGGCGACCTGCTGAAGGCCCCTGTGGGTCGTGGAGACCGACAGCACGCAGACAGGTTTTGTATCTCGTGAGATATTGCCGCGGCTGCGTTCGAACTCAAAGGCCGCGTCTAGGCTTCGGAGCCCATAAAGGACCTCGTTTTTTTTCGGTTCAACCCCCAGTGGTATAGGGTGGTCATAAAAAAAGAGCTGGGGTTCGCGACAGAGATCTCGGAGCTTTTCTTTAAGTGTGCGGGAGTATGAAAGCTCGTCTATCGATCTGGATGGGGGACAGATGGTGAGCAGTACATTGGATGTGAAGAGGATCTGTCGGGCCGGATCGGTGATCGGCGTTAGGTTTAATTTTTCAACTGTGACGGTGCGTTGGGAGCGTAAGGCTTCTATGCACTTTTCTTTATTTGTCAGGATGCCGTTTGCTTCCGGGAAGAAGACGGACCAGATTTCTTCGGCTGTCTTTTGTTCATCTTTTGCGCTTTCCGGATTCGAAAGCCAATCTGAGAGCTTTTTTAGGCGGTCGGCAAAAATGGGATCGCGCTTGCAGATGCCTTCGATCTCCTGATGGATTCGGTTTATTCCGTCAAGGTAAAACTGGGCCACGTCTGCCCACTGCTCTGAGCCGGCCATGTGGCTAAGAAACCGTTCTGCGCGTTCTGATCCGGAGAGCGTGTCTCCTGACAGATTAATGAGGAAAGCAGCGTTCAACGCCTGGACAATACCGGTGTCGTCTTCAGGATCTTGGTCAAAAGTCTCTCGGGGATCGAGAATGGAGAAAGTCTTTTTGCCCTTTTTGGGTTGTGTCAGTTTGGCGATGATGGTTTGGAATGTCTCGACCATTTCTCGGTTCGGAAGTCTTTGCTCAGGATGCCCTTCATCCCCACGTCACGTCGCAGGGCATTCTGGGGAAGGAGATTAAAAGCGGGACAAGGGACCTCATATCAAGATGTCCTTTTCCCAGCCGAGCTTAATCAGTTGGATGCGCTCGGGGCGGCTGTTGCCGAGCCCGAATCGCGTATCCGCTGCTGCAATGTGAAGAGGCGGCGGACTGATGGGTTTTTCTTCCCCAAAAAAGGTATTTCGCTTCGCCTGAATGATACGGGCGCCCGTGGCATCCGCAGCCACAGGATCAGCGCTCACGATCACTCCACAGTAAGGCCATGTGTACTTAGGGCTGAAATGGTGGGGCCCGATGCCGTGAAACAGTGGTGTGAGCATGACCAGGATATTGAGGCGGGTTTTCCTCTTCACATGGGGGAGTTGCCAAATGGACCCGAGTTTTTCGCAGGCGTTGCCATGGTATCTAAAGGGCCAGGAGACAAACATGATATAGTTTTTCAGGAGTGTGCCTAGGCCGGACCAGTGATGGGTCCTCAGGGGACGTGTATTGATCAAGGCCGTGGAACGCTCGAACACGGGGTTCCCAAGTACCCCCCGGTCATCGGCATCCATGTTCTCCTCTTGGACGCCAACCTCCAGTAGATTTTCCTGGATGGCCTCCTCCAGGGGCTTCGGTGTGGGCAGGTAGTGCCAAACGTTGCTCTTGATACCCACAACATCACTGGGCTTGAATATTTGCTTCCAGGCCCACACGGGAGTGGGCGCGTCAAGAAGGGCCATTAAGGCCTGGTCCAGCATGGCCCGCAGGACTTCAGGCCTAATCTGGCCGCTTCTGTCTAAGACGTCCTTGTCCCGGACCAGCACCACCCGGCTTTCTACGGTTTCTTTGGCAGACGATTTACCCAAAAGGGGCCATCCCATGAGGCTTCCCATGGCCACGCAGGAGCTGGCCCGCATAAAATCACGCCTGGTAATGACCTTTTTCTTTCTTACCATTGACCTATCCTTCCTTTAGTAATTTCCAGGATGTTCTCGCTATCTGAAACGATATGGTTGAGTTCTGCTCGTGAAATGATGGTTTAATGTCTTCGCCGATAAAGGAACTTCGCTCTTGGAGTCTGAGGCCACGCCCCTTTTCTAAAGGCCGCATCTGCTGGGTCAGTAAGCGGTGACCCAATATTTTGCGGTTTAACAAAGTGACGGGAGACTCCCCAAGGACTCAGAGGCGCAAACCTCAAAATATATGGTCAATGCGAGGACCGGTGGAATTTTTTCAGATACGGCCTTTAGAAAAGGGCCGTAGCCTCATCCCACTAGCCCCTATGCGGCTTGAGCACAAAGCCGGGGCCTCTCTGGGCCTCCGGCTCGTAGAGCCCGGATTCTTTACTATTTCACTTCTTTTATGAGGCTTTCAGCAAGCTTTTGGCTGTCGGCTTCCAAAACAATGGCCAGCAACTCCTCCTTTAAGTGAGTGGCAGACCATTTTGCATTCTCTATTTGGATCGGGCTTGTCGAGCTTGCCTCGGGGAGATAGGCCTTGAGAAATCTCCTGTGCGCTTTTTCCGCTTCTTCTCTTTGAGGATACTGTACCAAAAGCAACCGGGCCTTCTCCTGTCCCCGATTGTATTCCGCAAGTGCTGCCTTTGTTTCGGGTCCCAGGTTGAGGATATTTTCATCTGCAAGATAGAAGTGGTAGTTCAACAAGACATAGTGATGAAAGTACCTGATCGTCCTTGGCTGGAGACCCTTCTGGGGAAGGAGCGAAAGGATTTGCGGCTTGGGACCCTCGCGGGAAATGATTGAGGCCACCTCTTTGGCCAGTCCCCTCACCGCTCTTTCAGCGGCTACTGATTCTTCCTCCATATAGATGGAGACAAAAAATCGATCTTTCCAGAAACTCAACCAACCAGACCGATACAAGCCCCCCTGACCCACGTCGACGGGTTCCCCGTCCCGATCATGGGTAAAAACACCAAAGGCATCCTCCGAGGACTGCATGTCAAAGATGTCGAGCACAATGGGAGGACCATTAGGGGTCGTGTAGCGGCGGGAAAGACACTTTCGCATTTTATAGGCCCTGTAAACTTCACCCGCACCGTCGATGTAGTCGAAAATGGTTTCATCATCGAAAAAGCGGTCATTCGGCTCTGCGCTCCAGCCTTGTATGTGCTCGGGAAGCGTGGCACGCAGGGCCTGAAGAGGATCTGCATAAGATTCTTGGATCATCAGTAGGGAAAACCCGCAAATGAATACGGCCATAAGGAAAATAAAGCCCGTGTTTTTCTTGAGGATTCCTTGCATCAGGATTGGCTTAGCGCGTATTTATAGAACGACAAAGCTCAGCATTACAAGGAAGTTATTGGCTGCTACTTCCTTTCCAACGCCAGTATCTTATTGTACATGGTGAGCTCTCAGAGCATATCATATTAAATAGTCACAAACGGTATGCCTAACGCCAGGTGACTTGTGCTTCATTGCGGAGCGGAAGTCTTTGATATTTGAATTTCGGGTAACCGATCATCATGGCGCCAAAGCTAATGTGTTCTTTAGGGAGATCTAGGGCCTCTTGCATGGGTGGCCAGAAGTTGGCTGCGGCGTTGAAGTATCCGGCCCAGCAGGCGCCCAATCCAAAAGAGGGTGCAGCCAATTCAAGATAGGCAAGGGCGATGGTGCAAGCTTGGGGCGCGGTACGCTCTTCTTTGGGTGCGTGAGCAACAATAACGTGCGGTGCTCCGCGACAGATTCTTTCGACCCCGGATTCCCAGGCAGCCACGACCCGGTCCATGTGGAGTACCTTGGCTAGGGGCTCCCCTTTGTCCAGCAAATGACGCATCCAATCGATGACAATTCCAGCGAGCCGGTGGACTTTCTGGCTGTCGTAAATAACGGACCACCTGACGGGTTGAAGATTGTGACCGGATGGCGCAAACCGGGCAATGTGGATGAGTTTGGTAAGAATCTCGCGCTCAACAGGCTCTTCCTTGTAAGTTCGAATGGATCTGCGGGAGCGCAGGAAGTGCTCCACCTGTTCGGGGTTGAGGAGCCAATCGTTTTTGACGGGTGGGCACTGCTCTGGGGTCATGCTTCTGTGAGACATGGCCCCATGCGGGCAGACGGCCACACAATGGCCGCAGTGGATACAAAGCTCCTCAGCATCTTCAGTGGGGGTTGGTACGGATTTCTTGTCCTTTATTTCAATGATTCCTATGGGGCACTCAGTGACACACAAACCGTCCTGTTCGCATTTGTCCTGATCTGCAACAAAGAGACTCGTCATGGGTTACTCCTATGCAATTGGGTGCTGAGACTGGCCCAATTCCTGGATGGGTTGTAACTGCATAAACCCTTTTCAGATGCATTGAGAATAGGGGAGGGAGGGTTTTGTGTCAAGGGCGGTGGACGAATATTTGGAGTTTAAAGAGTCAGGTGGAGACTCCCATAAATTTTGTGGAGTGAACCCCAAATATTCGACCACTGCGAGGTTCGGTGGAATTTTTTGCGAGAGATCGCCTTGAGGAACTCCCCATAGCCTCCTCGGTAGAGTATGAATCATACAAGACGGCACAATTTCTTCCGGACATTTAGATATTGTCAAATTAATACCAAACTCGTATAGTTTCCATCTTTGCCTTTTTTCTCCTTTATTTTCAGGGAGAGATGGTTAGTAGATCGATAGTTAGAAAAGGGGAGAGATATGAAGAGGATCTCTAGAAGAAAGTTCGTGAAAAAGGCCGTCATTCTGGGTGCTGGAATTACGGCATTCCCCATGGTATGGGTTCGGAATGCCCGCACGGCGTGGGCCAGGGGAACCGTGGTTCACCCGAATGTGGATAATCTTCGTGTCGTCGGAATCATGGACAGCAACATGACGAGGACAGGTAGAGAATTTTACTCCTGGTCCCGTCAGGATGACCTTGTTGTTAGAGACGTGGTCTGGGAAAATATCGACAAGCTCGCGTGCGGTCTTGTGCAGACGAGGAATCCGGAGGAGGCGTGGCGGACGATTTTTATCAGACCTCCCCGTAAGTCATGGCCTGACACGATGGTAGCAATAAAGACAAACAATATCGCCCAGCAACACACGCGCAGCGCTGTCATGGCCAAAATTTGTCATACGCTAACCGGTCTGCTTGGGGTAACGCCTTCCAATATCCATATCTACGACGGGACCCACGGCGGGACCATGAGCAGGCACACACCTTTTGCTGGCCTCCCAGAAGGTGTCAAGATAGAAGGTACCTGGGGCGGGATTGATACGCTCACATCCGTACCGGAGCCGTGGGAGGGTGGAGACGAAAAATCCAGGTGTCTGAGACACCTTGTGGACAGCTCGGTGGACATTCTCATAAACATCGCCATGTGTAAGGGGCACAGCAGCAGGTTTGGCGGATTTACCATGACCATGAAAAATCATCTCGGCACCTTCTCCCCAGGGCCGGCGCATGAGCAGGGAAGCCAAGACTACCTCATGGCCATTAACAAGACAACCGAGATTCTGGGCCCTATGGACAAACGAACGGGCAAGGTCCTCTATCCCCGACAGCAACTCTGCCTCATAGACGCACTCTGGGCAAGTAAAGGTGGCCCAGGGGGCGCTCCAACCCATCAGCCAAATTTTCTCGCCATGGGTGTGCTCTCACCCGTTGTTGACTTTCAGGTGGCGACCAAGTTTCGCGGTGAAAGGATGGGCTGGAAGCCAAATATAAAGGCGGCCCGAAGAATGTTGGAAGACTGTGGGTACAAGGAGAGTGACCTTCCAGAGGGTGGCAGGCTTATAGAAGTGTGATTTCCCCTAGCTGGCGATCATCTTGGCCTTCTCAGAAAGGGCCTGGGACTCAAGATTCACCCCCACGCGAAAGGATTTGAGACCCTGCACCCCGGGTAGATCTGCCAATTCCACGGTCTCCAATTCCCCGGTCAGGTACCCCTCTGACTGGAGGAATTCAATGTGAGGACGCATTTCCTTTGCCTCCTCAGGATGGGCGTAGACAATGGCAATTTTCCCCGGCTGAGTCAGCCTGTCCCTTCCGCCTTTGACAACGGCCTTATCCAGACGACTCTTGATGATTTCGTGCCGGATATCATAGGCCCCATCCACATCGAATCTTTTCTCGTCATAACGGAATCGAATTGAAAGGGGCGTGTCTTGAACAAGGATGAGGTGCGCGGTGTCAAGAGGCACCTTGAGGGAAGATTTCAGCTGTTCCGTATGCCAGGCCATACCGCAGGCCACCTTCAGTTGCCAGAGGCGCAGATTTTTCAAGTATATCTGGTTGAAGTTGCCATCCTCCCTGAGAGAGGCGCCCATGTAAATGAGGTAGTCCACACCGTCTGTCCGATGCCTCTCAAAATAATGGGGGAAAATGGCCTGTGCTTCGGTCTGCTCCTGATCCAAATAGGTGGCCAGGGTGTCGCTGAGAAGATAGACGCTCTCCTCGAATTCCTTGCGGAGCGAATAGACCGTACCCACATGGGGATCAATGGCAGACTCGTAGGCCTCGATGGCCCGCATCACCTTGGGGCCAAAACCCTTGAGATATGAAAAGCTATGTACCACCTCCTCGCGGAGAAATTTTGAGACCGATAATTCATCCCCGGTTCCCAACCCGGCATGGAGACGTTCAAGATGCCTATTAACGCGTCCCGCCAATTCCTGGAGGATGAGCAAAGGTCTGGCCTCATTGGCCAGGGAGACCACTTTCAGGGCCAAGTTTAGATGCTGGATTAGATCCTTCTGAATGGCCCGATTTCGCTCCTGGGCCGACCCGCGGATGTCAGAGATGCCGTAAAGGGGATACAGGTTATTGAAGACGATAGGCTCGATCTCCGATGCCTTTCCCATACGAAGATCTTCCAATTGATTGAAGGCGGCCTTGCGGAAACGCCATTCCACGGACGGATGGATGGCGGTACATTTCTCTTTAATGACGCCCTGGACCTGGACGTCAAAGTCATCCAAGGCCTTTTTGATGGCGATGGAGAAGAGGGGTTGGATCTGCTGCATGAGCAAGGCGTCCACGGGCCCCAAGTCCCTGGGTCGAGGAGAGCCAAGATGTAAAATGCCGATAAGCTCGTCCTTGTAATAAAGGGGTGCTATCAGGAAAGACCTGATTCCCATTTTGAGCATTTCTTCTTCCGACTGTTTAGGCGAACAACACGCCTCACGAATATCAGGGATCCGGATTATTTCTTTTCCCTGCAAGGCCTTTTCATAGAAGGTTCCCTCAAATTCGGAAATAGGGATATGGCGTGTGTCCTGGAATATGCAACAGTGGCTCATCTCGCATCCTGAGCTGAGTTGAAGGACTTGATGCCCCTGAATAGCATCTAGGCCGGCAATTAGATCTGGACGGCGGAAGAGGGTTCGGAGCCTCTCTTGAAGGCGCATGATTCCCCCCTGGGAAACGACGGACTCCTGGTCAATGAGATCCCTCTCCAAGGCAGATAAGACCTCTGATTCCGTCACATCCACACCGTGCAGTATAGTGAACCCATGCAACTCAAAATCCTCTGGGGGAAGGATTTCGCGAAGCACCTCAGGTTCGGTCAAGTGTTCCAAAATAAATGCACGCTCATCCTCTGTAAGGGGTCTGGGCTCTTTGAGGGCATGGGGTCGCACGAAGCGGAAGTCCAGGTTCATCTTGAAATGCCGATCCAGACCGGTCTCTGAATCGGGCACGATACGAATAATGGGATAGTCGAGGGACTGGTGAATGTCGTAAAACTCCTGCAAGATGAATAGATAGGCCCTGATGACTCGTCCCCTGTGGAACATCTCGTCATCCAGATTGAGCCGCCCGTGGAAAGATCCGTCTCGATCAAGGAAGAGCTGCTGGAATCGTGGGGAGACGAAAAAGGGCTTCATGGAGAAGGGAATGATGGCTCCAAAGGCCTCGGTGTCCCAGTAAAGCGGCGGAAACACAAAGCCCATGAGGGTCCGTACCAAGTCTCGGTGACGCTCCAGCACGTTCAGATCCTCCACTGGGCCGTTCAGCTCTGGTGCCGCCCTCAGCCTTTCCTGAAGGTTTTGCATTTGGCAAAGCATTACCTCCTGGGAATCCTGCACTACGCGATTCAGGTAGTCAATAAGCGGCTCAAGACTGAGCACGCTGCGAAAGGGGTAATCCTCAATGGGCTGTTCCATATTGGATCTCCATGAGTTGGTGTATTTTAATTAAAATAATTCGAAATTAATTATTATCAATATAAAGGGTTTAAATAGGGCCAGATCTATAAAGAATTGTCAGCATCATTCAGGTCATGATGTTCGGCCCCGTGAGGACGCCCTGTTAGTGTGTACGTAGACGGCGGGGCAGAAGGGCCCAGAGGATGAATGCTGTGAGAATCATGGCAAGGCAAAGCAACTGACCCATGCTAAGCACGCCCCAGAAAAGCCCGATGTGGGGATCGGGTTCCCGGAAGAATTCCACCAAGAATCGCAGTATACCATAGCCGCCGAGAAACAGGCAAACCATGGCACCCGGGCGGAATCGGAGATCTTTGAGTACCCAGAGGACAAAGAAGAGGAAAAGGCCCTCGAGGGCGGCTTCATAGAGTTGAGAGGGATGGCGCGGTACGGGACCACCCCCGGGAAAAACCATGGCCCAAGGCACAGAACTGGGACGGCCGTAGAGTTCACCATTGATGAAATTGCCCAGCCTTCCCAGTAAAAGGCCTATGGGGGCAGTCACGATGACCGTGTCGGCCACCTCCCAGATGGGTAACTTGCGCCAACGGCAGAAGAGGATGCCTGTTGCCATAGCGCCTATCAGGCCACCATGAAAAGACATGCCCCCATGCCAGATGGCAATGATTTCTAAGGGGTTTCTCAGGTATTCGCCCAAATTGGAGAACTGGTAAAAAAAGACATACCCGATACGGGCTCCGACGATGAGGCCAAGGGCCAGGAAGAGAATGAGATCCTGAAGGAGTGCTCCCTGAAGTCCGAGACGGCGGGCCCGGGGCTGAATGCGGATAAGAAAGTAAGAGGCGAGGAACCCGAACAGGTACATGAGGCCATACCAGCGAATCTGAATCTTACCGATCTTGATCAAGGTTGGACTTATGTTGGGGAAGGGTAGCATGGGCTCTCTTTATTTTGACTCCAGACACCTGACCCGCTGGGTCAAGATTCTGTATTTCTATGATCTCATCGGGCGGCAAACATGGCAGCCAGCTTTTGCCGACTTATCCTAAGATAGTCTCTGTCTCGTGAGAAGACTTCAAGGGTTACTGTCTCATCGTAACCGATTTTCTTTAGGGCCCTGGTAATCCTAGGGAAATCGACCGTTCCTGCTCCGATGGGGAGGTGATTATCCTCTTTGCCGAAGTTGTCGTTTGCGTGGACATGGTCGATTCGGTTGCCAAACCTCTCAATGAAACGAAGGGCCCGCTTACCCCCTTTGCTTTGCATATGCGCGTGCCCTATGTCGAGGGTCATTTTGAGTGAGGGAAAGTTCTCAAAGACCGGAATAAAGTGCTCGGGCTCGACGAGCGAATTTGTCAGCGGGAACATGTTCTCGAGGCAAAGGGAGACGCCCAGTTGATCGGCCTTTTCCACAATGGCTTCAAGACTCCTCCAGGCACGATCTCTGGCCTGATCCATCACTAAGACGCTGAGTCCACTTATATAGCTTGGGTGCAGAACCACCTTAAGAGATCGAAGGTGGGCCGCAACTTGAAGAGATTCCAATACTTCATTCAGAGATGTTTCTCTTAGGCTATCGGTTAGATCCGCTGTGGAGACGAAGGTGGGAAGATGGCAAACGATTCCCATATTGTATCGCTCTAAGGCACTCAGTATCTCATCTTTCTGCTGCTTAACTATCTTATAGTGGGCCTGAGGAGGATCCATGGCCAACTCCACGTAGTCAAATCCCAATTCCGCAATGGCCTCAACTTCCTCTAAGACCGGTTTTATGGGGAAATTCATGCCTCCATAGAGCATTGGTGTGAAACCTCCCTTATAAGACTTGCATACCATAGCCGTTTCTTCCAAACAACCACAAATCCGCGTTTGTGAAGCAACCGGGGCTGAAGTGAAACTCCCCGTTCTGAAGCAGGATGCATTCCGGGATCGTTTCGCAAGATAAAATACATATAATCTTCACTCAAAATACGGGTTTCACCCTATTGACTTGCCCATCCTGGGGCGGCTAGCTTAGACTTACCGAGCTGAGGTTCAGATTTCTCATTTAAAGAAAGGAGCTAAGGATGGCTAAAGTAGGTGACGTGTTTTTGGATGCCAATGACCGATTCCCTGAACTGGAAATGGAAACAATTTCGGGCGATACGCTCTCGCTTCCAAGAGATTTCGGAAAGGGGTATGCTGTTTTTATCTTATATCGGGGTTACTGGTGACCTTTTTGCAGTCAGCAGTTGGCTGAATTTCAATCGGCTATCAAGACGTTTGAAGCGGAAGAGATCACTGTGATTGCCGGGTCTGTGGATCCCATCGAAAAGGCTAGAGAGACCGCTGAAAAGGCCAAAGTCACCTTTCCGGTTGGTTATGGTCTGGACCCCGAGAAGGTTTCAGAGATTACCGGAACCTACTATGAAAAGGACAAGAAATATCTCCACGCGGCCAATTTTCTCATCCGCCCGGACAAGACTATAGAGGTTGCCTGTTATAGTTCTGGACCCATTGGTCGATTCGTGGCCAAAGATGTGCTCGGGCTGGTGAAATTCTACAAGAGCAGGAAATAGCCTTTGCAAAACCTGGTTTTCCGACTAGGTCAGAAATTCTTGGCTTTGCGGTTGCCAATAGCACGGCTCTAAATCCGAAGCACGAAATCCGAAATTCGAAACAATATAAAATGACCAAAATTCAAATTACCTAAACAAAAGATCTCTGGGTGCTGTTCATATGGGGGTTTGTTTGGGGCATTGAAAAATTCGATATTCGAATTTGTTTCGGATTTCGATATTAGGATTTCGAATTCAGAAATACCGATCCTGCAAATCATCCCTTACAGGGATATCCCAAAGCCTGGTCCTCCAGGTCAGGATTCTTTACTTATATATCTTCAGCAGGTTCAGTATTTTGTCTACGGGGACGGCGAAGCCGATGCTCTCAGCACTCTGAACGACTGCCAGATTCACGCCGATGAGTTCTCCGTCAAGGTTTAAAAGGGCGCCACCGCTATTGCCGGGATTTATAGGGGCATCAATCTGCAGCAATCCTGAACAGACATAGGCGCAGCGCGCACTTGAAAATGCCCTATCTTTTCCGCTTAAAACGCCCACTGTGACAGAATTCTCCAGCCCCAACGGGTTTCCTATGGCTATAACAGTCTCGCCAATCATCAGGTCTTTGATATCTGCAAATCTTACCTCTCTGACGGAATAGGGAAGCGCTACTTTGATTATGGCCAAATCGTCATTTTGGTTCATTCCAATGACTTCTGCTTGCAAGATGGTGCCATCATTTAACACCACGTAAATATCCGTAGCCTTCTGAACCACATGTGCATTTGTAACAATGAGGCCATTATTGTCCAGGATAACACCTGATCCTATGCTCTTGTATATGAGCGTACCTTCAGAATGGGACTTCTCAAAATATTCTTGGGAGAAGCTATCTAGTTCCTCCCCATACATTCCCCACTCCTGAGATTCTTTCAAATCCAAGATCTTTTCGGTTCTGATATTGACCACCGCCGGCGCATATTCCCGGACGACCCTCACGATGGGTGTTTCCCGCGAACTCAAAGTCGTGCAGGCGTTGTTGAAGATCATTGAACCCAAAATGAGAAAAGAGACAAG
This sequence comes from Deltaproteobacteria bacterium, assembly GCA_020342025.1. Next base: position 3,329,002 of record CP070840.1, on the reverse strand, counting down.
GGCAGTTTCTATGGGCCTCATTAGTTTCCTTTCTTTCTTACGTAGGGGTTCAGGTCTATTTACCTATCAGATCGAATGCAATGGAGCTGAGTTTGTCCAGATTGAAGATCTGACCCCATCATCTATGCAGAAAGGGGAATCCTCTCTCCTTCGATCTCCAAGGCGGTCTTAGAATAAGTGAGCTTTTTAAAGATCTTCCCATCTCGGAAATGGATGACATCTACTCCTCGTCGAACTTCAGGCTTCCCCTCGTAGCCTTTTTCAAATGAGGGCCAATGGAGCTCCCATCGATAGAGGACTTTCTGTTCATCTTCGTCGATAAAAGTCTCTTCCTCTATGAATCGAAAACCACCATGATTTGCAAACCAAGGGGCCCATGCCTGACGGAGGTTTTCCTTTCCCCGTGCCTTCCCGCCTGTAAAGTTTTCAAATAAGATATCCTCGTGAAAAAGCGCCATGACCCCATCCAGGTCATGTTCGTCCCAGGCCTTGTTCCATTGGGTGAGAGTATTTTTGATTTCATCTTTTGTAAGCGGCATTCTTTCCTCCTTCCCCTTAGCGCGATACAATCCAACAAGACGTTTATCGCCTTCTTCGAATTGCCGCAAAACGAAGGGTTACAACAAGTTCCCACTCATCAATCGGTTTTCATAGATGACATTATGATTCGAGTCAAGGGCAAACCCCTGATCCACCATCAAGGCGTCTAATACCTCGTTGGTGATCAGGAATCCTCCATAAATTCCTGATTTCAGTCCTCAATCCCAAATTAGACGGTGACTTTGGGAAACCTGAGGCGCTTTTCAGAGCTTTCAGGGACCTATAGTCAGAAGAAGTTATGAATTGAGCACTACCCGTCTTTTGTGTGGAATTTAGAGGCAGGGGGTGACGGATGGGGCCGAAAAAGCTGGTGTCCAAGACTATCCTTTTTCGTGGAGGCGGTAAGCCTTTTTTGTGGTCGAGAAGACACAGGTGCTCGCATTGAAAATCAGGTTTCTGAACGTTCCAGAAAGATTGTCATATTCTTTTTGGATGGCGTCCACATCAAGCTTGCTCACTTTCAGATTTTCGGTGGCCATCACAGAAGCAGACCGAGTTTCGTGACCCAGCTGCAAGAACGGAAAATTTCCAAAGACGTCGTCTTTCCTTAGCGTTAATAATGGCAAATGGCCCCTTTTGCTCTTCCCAACCACACATGTCTCCCCCCCACTTATGATGAATGCTTGTTTTTTGGAGGAACCACTTTTCATGATGACCTTTTTGCCTTTGGTCAATTCTTTAGCCTTGTTCTTTTTTAGGTACAACTCCACAACCCGATCTGTCACCTGTCTAAGCCTGCCATCCACACTAATAAGGAGTGCCCTGAACTGCGGCGACAGCGATGTATACTCCCTGGAAAGACGTTCCGTATCTATCAAACCAAGGCGTACGTTGCCTTCCGCAATGACGCTGGCACTTCGAGCGTATTCCAGAAAGGATAAAGAAGTGACAGTCCCTATAAAGCATCCCTGTCCGAGCCTGTTCACGGTTATGGGTCCCGAGGGGGTTTCCCTGCTTATATTTACTATACCTTCCAATATGACCCAAATCCACTTGCCGTGTCCCCCTTCCTTGATCAATCTCTCCCCATCACGGTAATCTTCTTCCTCCAGGATATGGGAGTAATCAAGGGGTGGTCCTGTAACCACCTTGGGACCACCTTTTTCGCCCTCTTTATCTTTGCCCGTTTCCAGAACAATGGAATCGTCGAAGGAGGGGGGACCCACCTTCTTGATCACCTCGTCATCAAGCATTCGCAAGGCTTCCAGGACAATCTCCATTCGGCCTTCTTTGACCACATGCCTAACGTTAACTGGCTGTTCATCAAATTCGAAATTTCCCTCGGTCCAACCGAACAGTGCATAAATGGCCTCTATGCCATGCAAAGATCCAGTCGAGGCATTCACGGGGTCCCCGTTCACAAAGTATATAAGGCCAGGGTTGGGAGTGAATTGACTCTTTATGCGCAGTACGCCTGTACTGTTGTTTCCCCCAAGAATTTGGAAGACATCCGCCAGGGCGATAAAGGCCAAGTTTCCCGTCAGTGTAGTTTTTTCAGGCATATTAGACGGTTAGGCTCTCTATTGCGTCCATCTTAATTCTTTCTGGAGATGGCGCAATGTGAGTACCAGAGATTTCTTCAGGGTTTGCCCCACACCTTGTCCTCTTATGGCGCTGGCTTCGAAAGAGGGGGCGTTGAGTTTGCTATTGAGGTCTGCTTCCATGGTATCTAGGGGAAGGATGGGAATCCCCTTTTCCGCGAGATCTCGCTTGTTATACTGCATTATCAAAGGAATTTTAAATATGTCCATATTCTGGGCTGCCAGGTTTTGCTGTAAATCCTTCAGGGACAAGACATTTGCCTTCCTGCGAATCTCAAGGGAATCAGCAACAAAAACCACACCGTCCACATTCTTGAGAACCAGTCTTCGCGTGGAACTATACTTTTGCTGCCCGGGGACTGTGTAAAGCTGAACCTTCACATCGCACCCCCTGATTTTTCCCAATCCTATGGGAAGAAAGTCGAAAAACAGGGTTCGGTCGCCTTTGGTATTAATGGAGACCATATCGGTCTTGGTATATTTTTGTCCTGCCTTGAAAATGTATTCCAAATTCGTGGTCTTCCCGCCTCGCCCTGGACCATAATAGACAAGTTTGCACTCGATGATCCTATCTTTTGCGTTGAAAACAGCCATAAATCCTTGCTCAAATCCTCTTCAAATCCGCTCTTTGAAAATTAGATTCAATAATCCTTGTCGCTCAAAATCCCCATTGCTTATCCGCATCAGATTTTTATCTGATGCAAGCATTAGCCACCATCTATTGTAATATCCAGCGTGTAGTGCCCTCTTTTAGGCCCAGAAGTAATCACCGCCTTGTTGGAAACAACGCCGCTGCCATTAAATACAGCAATAAGGGAATAACACTGCATATCTTTGAGTCGGAGGCCTGGTTCAAGGGTTCCAAGAAGATCCTTCCGATCAGAAGGAATGATGACGCTGATGGTATTACCTGTCTGAAAAGTGACCTCGAATTCCTCCATTTGGCCCCTTAGAGGGCCATTCTGAAATTGAACACCCACTGAAGAAATGTCCAGGACCTCTTCTTCTGTCTTCTTTTTTTTCTTCTTTTTCTTTCCTTCTTCTTTTTCCTGCGGTGCTTCAGCCACCTTTGGTAGGGCGGCCTGGATACCCCTCTTCTCCAAGTACTTCTGCAGAAAGCCGCGTAGGTATTTAAGATCTCCTGGCGGGAAGTCGCCCCGGGACACCCATCGTTTAAATTGATAAATAGCCACGTCTGGCGAGGAGAGGGTGAGATGACACCTAAGGATGTTCTTTGCAGCATCAAGGGGTAGGATGCCTTCCTTCAGGAGTCTTTTGAATTCGTTTAGGGCCTTTTCATATTGGCCAAATTTGGCCAGGGCCACAGCCCCTTCAATTTGAGATGCCTGTTGATCTTTTGAAAATGAAAACAATTTCTGAATGAGGCTTTGTACGTCTTCAGAAACCTCAGGCTTTTCTGGGGCTTCCAACACCTCGGCCAGATTTTCTTCTATGGCCGTGATCTTCTTGTTGACGGCATCTATGAGCTTTTTGTCCTTAGAATAACGGTCGTGTTTTTGGACGAATTGGAGAATCTCCTGGTATTTCTGTTTCGCGCCGCTCAAAAGGCCCTGACTTCGATAAATTTCAGCCTCTCTGGCTAGGGCTTTTATGTGTTCTTTATCAGACATTTAATCCTCTCATCCGAAAGTCCTGGTCATGTAAGATGAAAATTTTCATCTGATAGTGCATTTTCTTGGCCCTTGAAAATGATGATGTATTGCCTCAAAAACCGACGTTTTTGATCATCCATTTCAAGGAACTCCACCCCAGATTCGAACCTTCCATCATCCCTCTCCTTTGAATGGGCGATCTTTCCCTTGAAATGCATCAGGTCATCTTCCATGGCTATGGTCAGAAGCACGGTGTGTCGCGGGTCAATAGGCACATGCGTTTCCAGCAGGATCCCGCCTTCACTCACGTTCAAAGTCCTTCCCATCCCCTGAATTATCTCGTTTTTCCCTTCATCAATACAGAGATAGACTAAGAGGTTTGGTGATTTGACCCTTGGATCCTTTCTTTTGTCCTCATGGCTCATGTTATTTACCGTAATAGTAGCTTAGATCTATTCTATGTAAAATGACAAATTAACCTCACATTTTACACGGGATATAAGGCACAATTCAAATTAAAAATGACCAAAAGCCGAATCAGGGCAAAAGAATTAGACAAAATAGTATAAAATGACTTAATAAAAAACAAAAAACGTCAAATAAGTTTGATCCGCCCTTTTTTGTTATAGGTCTTTACAAAATCTTATTCTTGTGCCGGTTTTGGAGCTTCCTTAATCCTGGTTACGGGGGGAGAACGGGCGGCTGAAAGACGTCAGGAATTTCTCCAGACATCTGCCCTTCCGTATAGGTTTCTAATGCAGTCAGTGGGGTTTGGAGAAAGGTTATCGAGTGGGATCATTTATTCCTTCTAGAGCGACCTCTCCCTCAGACTTGAACGGAACAACCGATGGTAGGAGGGGACCTCCACCAAGACGGACATGTCCTGATACTTTATATTGGAGTTTCTCTTTGCCCGGTAGATTAAGAACGCCCCTTACCATATCCAGCACGGAGGAGTACAGCGTAATGGGGACTGTATCTGTTCCATAAGAAGGGATTTCCTTTTCCACTTTTGATACACCCGTGGCGAATTTCCGGCCATTGAGTTCCAGTTCACAATCTATCCCCTCTATCTCAATAGGAATATCATTGGTGTTGAATACTCGCAGTTCGATCTGAAATACGGTTTCAAAGGCCTTTACCTCCTCCACCTCTATGTTCGCAAGGGTTACTCGGGGAGGCTCTAACGTTTTCCCGACTCCCGCACATCCGGCTAAGGAGAGGGCAGAAAGGGCTAAACCAACAAAAACGCTTAAATATTTCATCATTCGAAATGCCGCCGCTCTATCTTTCTGTCATTGAGATAAAGGGTAAGGAATTCAGATACAAGAGGTGTGTGAAGAAATCAATCACTTTTTTTCATATTTCTCGCGGACTTTCTGAACGATCCCCGCGCGTTTCAGCTGGTCGCGCGGGTCTAAATCCGGCGTATGGAGAATCTGGTTGAGGTAGTTTTTCTGCCTTTCAATAGCCTCCTGATAAAGGTTCGAAGAGATGTCCCACCGTAAGATGAAATGTGAAGTCATAAATCTGTCCACCTTATCGAGTATACTTTCCAAACGTTCTGTGACAAATTCGTAGAAGGTGACCGTCTTCTTTAGAAGATCCAACTCACTCTCGTACCCTCCCACATCGGCCTCTTTGAATTCGTGATAGAGATAGAGGAGTTTCTCCAAATAAGACCGATCAGCCATCTGGGCCATTAGATCCGAGGCCGTTAACATCTGGCAAAGGAGCTTCACCTGAGCGGATGGGAAGGTCAGTTTTGAATGGTCTATGCTGATATCTGTGCCGAGGATCATGATCCGGCCAGCGGCGATGCCGCCCTCAGAAAGGCCGAATTCCGGAGCAAAGCGTTCCAATAAATGGGCGCTTCGTTGCTCGTGGTGGACAGTATATTTGGCGCCAGTACCTTGCCCGTCGTGGTCCTCTTGGATATATCCCACATCATGGAAAAGGGCGGTAATTAGGCCCAGTGCGATATTCGGCTCAGCAAAGCCTTCACCGTTGAGCTGGGCGCCGTGGAGTAGCCTTGCCATGGCGAGGAAGGTTTCGATCGTGTGCCTAAGATCATGGTATTCCGTGTTGCACGCCTTGAAACCTGGGTGCTTTCCTTCGTAAAGACCAACTATGATATGGAAAGCCTCTGCCACAGGGTCTTGGTCGAAGTCGGGTGATATCATATTGAGGATGATTCGGACCTCGTCAAGGACTTCCTTTGGAGAATCCGTATTTATGAGGTCATAGAGCTGTTTATCGTTCATCATATTCTGTGTTGCTCGAGTCTCTTGAGATCTTGAGCCATACCCGCTCTGGTTATAGCCTTCTCCTTCCTGAAAACCAAACCCCGCTCCCATTTCGAGAGACGGGGT
>CP070840.1:3302894-3322776 GCA_020342025.1 Deltaproteobacteria bacterium | reverse complement strand
AAAGGCTTGTAATATCATATATATAAGAGGCTGTCGGAAAACGCCCATCTGCTGCGTTACCCTCGTCCCTCGTCATTGCGGCGTACTTCTATGTACGCCTCATTCCTCGGGACTTCGGAAGCCTTGCATCTGGACATTTTCCGCCAGCCTCTCAGGAACCGGTTTTTCGAGAGTCTCGTAAACGCCTTTGGATCGCTTTAATGCCCCCTAGACATCTATTCCTATGACATTGACGGCATTCTAGACATCTCCTTCCACCCCATAAGTTTCGCAATGCATCTACATGGGGTCTCCTTTCGTTGTGGTCCTTGATCCGGTTTCTTATAAGTCAAAAATCAAGTAGTTAGGCATCCTTAAAAACCAAGCGGCATGTTTCTTTTCTCTTGACAAGCCCGCAATATTGAATGAAAAGTTAGACTGTCTCTGTATGGATTAATATCAGAGAAGATGCGCAACCATCCTTCCAGGGCGTGGGGCGTCTGCGTAAGCAACGGTTCTTTTTTGCAAATTCATGGGGTAGGGGAGCTTTAGGATAGGAATGGACATGGAAGGGGGTGAAACGATAAGAAAGTGCGTTTTTCTAGCAGCGGTAATAACAGGGGTTCCGCCGCGAGGGTTAATGCGGACTAAGATAACTACTTAAACCAAACAAGGAGGGTTGTTATGCAGGACAAAAAGATTTTTTTGCCCGAGTCTGAGTTGCCGCGTCAGTGGTACAATGTCATGGCAGATATGCCAACACCTATGGAACCCGTGCTACACCCGGGGACAGGTCAGCCCGCTGGACCAGATGACCTGGCCCCCATCTTTCCCATGCCTTTAATCGAACAAGAAGTCAGCCAGGAAAGATTCATCGATATTCCGGAAGAGGTGCTGGAGAAGTATCTCTTGTGGCGCCCGACCCCTCTTTACAGGGCCTACAGTCTGGAGAAGTATCTTGATACACCCGCCAAGATATACTTTAAGAATGAGGGCGTAAGCCCTGCGGGAAGTCACAAACCCAACACGGCCCTTGCCCAGGCCTATTACAACAAGATTTCCGGCGTCAAGAAAATCACCACGGAAACCGGTGCAGGCCAGTGGGGTAGTGCGCTCTCCATGTGCTGTCAACTGTTCGGCCTGAAGTGTAAGGTCTTCATGGTCAAAGTAAGTTACAACCAGAAACCCTATCGCCGGGTCATGATGGAGACCTGGGGGGCCACCTGTGTGCCAAGCCCGAGCAACGAAACCAAGGCAGGCCAGAAGATCCTGGCGGAGAACCCTGAATCACCGGGTAGCCTCGGCATCGCCATCAGTGAGGCCGTCGAGGCCGCTGTCATGGACGAGGACACCAAGTATTCCCTGGGGAGTGTCCTGAACCATGTCTTGATGCACCAGACCGTCAACGGTCTTGAGTGTCAGAAGCAGCTGGCCATCGCAGGTGATTATCCGGATGTGATCATCGGTTGTGCCGGCGGAGGCAGCAATTTCGCTGGCCACGCCTTTCCCTTTGTCAGAGACAAAATCAACGGGAAGGAGATCGACATTATTGCCGTTGAGCCCGCTTCCTGTCCCACTATGACCAGGGGCCCCTTTGCCTATGACTTTGGGGACACCGTTCAGATGACACCCCTGATCCCCATGCACACCCTGGGTCATAGCTTCATCCCTGCACCCATTCATGCAGGCGGTCTCAGATATCATGGCATGGCCCCCCTTGTGAGCCAGCTCATTTTGGATGGGCTCATCCGTGCAGAGTCTGTGCCCCAGCTGGAAACCTTTCAGGCAGGCATCACTTTTGCCAGAACGGAGGCCTTCATCACGGCCCCTGAGACAAACCATGCCGTGGCTGTGGCCATCCGTGAAGCCATCAAAGCCAAAGAAGAGGGCAAAGAAAAGGTGATCCTTTTCAACTGGAGTGGCCACGGGCTGATAGACTTGGGGGCCTATGACGCCTATCTGAGGGGAGAGTTGTCTGATTATGATCTCCCTGAAGAGGAGATCCACAGGGCCCTGGCAGATATTGCACCACTTCCCAAGCCAAAACAATACAGGCCAGGAACCGTCTAAACTTTAACCACCCGATGCCCGCATCATCACCGGAGGCTGGCAACCCCAGCCTCCGGTCTTTTTTCCCCATGACAAGGTTTCAGGAGAAGAGAGAGCAGACCAGCAGTCGACAACGAAGAGATCCGGCGCCCCAAAAGAAGGGGGGACGAGAGGTGTTACATGTCCGGCACGTATTTCTTCCTGTCCCCCAAGAAGTCTTTATAGATTCTGTAATGATCCGTCTCTTCGTAGGCAATCCGTTTTATGGGCCTATGGTCGAAACTGTAAATGTCCGCACCGGGGCAAGCCAAGAGAATGGGAGAATGGGTAGCAATGATAAACTGGGCATGCCCCGCTTCGCCCATCTCCTTCAGGATCCCGAGCAACTCCACCTGACTTTTCGGCGAAAGGGCCGTCTCAGGTTCGTCCAGGATATAGAGCCCTTTGATTCTATAGCGGGCCCTGAATAGGGACATGATGGACTGCCCGTGGGATTGGGTCACGAGGGATTTCCCTCCGAAATATTTCAGCATTTCAGGATCTGCAACGGCCCACTCATCCAAGTATTGCGCGAAATCGCGGAAAATCTCGGATGCAAAGAATGAGCCTGGCACAGCCCCATCGGTCCACTCCACGGCCATGAACAAGTGAAGCGCCTTTTCATATGGATTAGACCTGAGACGACTGCCTTCTGGCGCTTTCCATATGTGAATCCCGCATCTCTTACAGAGGGCGTTCAACAAGGTGGACTTCCCCGTCCCGTTTTCTCCCACAAGAAAGGTAACCGGTGAATGAAATTCAAGGCTTCTGGATTGTTGGAAGATATCCTGGTTAAAAGGATAATGATCCTTGCTCGGGTATCTCTCAGGAAAAAGCCTGACGCTCTTAAGATGCATGGTGCGATCCTTCAGATCCTGAAAATCTCGTAAAGCCCAAACAACGGCCTCTATGATGGCTCCAATATAGGCCAGAGGCGCCTCTCTGTCAACGATGGGAAAGAAGACGCTTTCAGCCGAAAAGCAGGTATTCTCCTCATAATCAGCACCAAACATTTCCGCCTTGCCCCCAAATAGACCCGGAGCTTTAGGCTTGCTTCACTCCCCATGAAATAAAGGGTTGCAAATGGGGCGCCGAAAAAATACAATACGCGTTTTTTGCGAACATAACGCATAAGGAGGAACAGCATGAAAATCTTAATTTCGGACGCATTCGATCCGTCTCTGCCGGAACGACTGGCCAAATTTGGGGAAGTCTTTGATGACAAGGAGAGAAGGGCTGAAGCAGAAGCTATTCTGGTCCGATCAAAAACAAAGTGCACCAAGGAATTCATCGATGAGATGCCTGAGCTGAAGTTGATCATCCGGGGCGGCGTCGGAATGGACAATATTGATGTTGCGTATGCTAGAGAAAAGGGAATTGAGGTGCGCAACACACCGGAGGCCTCTTCTGTGGCCGTGGCCGAGGTGGCCATGGCCCTCATGCTCGCCGTATCAAACAGAATACTGTTTTGCCATGAGGGCATGTGCATGGGTGAGTGGCGCAAGAAAGAGGTCAATCGCAGGGAACTCTTTAATAAAACCCTTGGTTTGATCGGCATGGGTCGTATCGGGACCGAGGTGGCCAAACGGGCCTTGGCCTTCGGCATGAAAACGATCGCCTACGATAAATATGTGGAGAAATCAGATTTTGCAGAAATGAAGAGTTTGAATGAGGTGCTGGCAGAAGCGGACTATGTATCACTGCACACGCCCTTAACCGACGAGACGAATGGCATGGTGGGAAAGAACTTTATTTCTAAGATGAAGGAGGGATCGATTCTCGTCAACACGTGCCGAGGCAAATGCGTCATCGAGGAGGATATTGTTGAGGCCCTGGAATCTGGCAAATTGGCGGGTTACGGCAACGACGTATGGTACTCGGATCCCCCTGAGGCGACGCCACTCACAATGGCCCCCAACACCGTGCTCTTGCCCCACGTGGGGGCATCCAGCAAGGAGAATCTCTTGCGCATCAGTGACATGTGTGTCTCGATCATAGACGAATTCACCCGCAGATAACAATCTTCTCCTATTCAAATTCATAGTAGAGTATACGAGGATGGCTCCGCCGGGGAGGCATACTACCCCTATGATTTTTCCGCAAAAGCAGGTTTATTCACATGAATGAATACAGCTTGATAGGGAAAAGACTCCCACGCGTAGATGCAAGAGAAAAGGTTACGGGAAAGGCCCTCTATACGGATGACCTCTCAATGCCTGGTATGCTCTGTGGAATGATCCTACGCAGCCCTTTTGCCCACGCAAGAATCGTCAGGATCGACACCAAAAAGGCCATGAAATTGCCGGGCGTCAAGGCTGTTGTGACCGGTGAGGACACGGCAAAGGTGAAGTATGGGGTCATCTCCCGATCTGCGAAATATATGGATGAATACCCCTTGGCCGTGGACAAAGTTCGATTCATTGGCGAGGAGGTTGCAGCAGTTGCAGCCCTTGACCCTTATGTGGCTCTTGAAGCCCTTGATTTGATAGATGTGGAATATGAAGAGCTCCCTGCCGTTTTTACGCCTGAAGAAGCCATGAAACCTGGCGCGCCTCAGATTCACGATCACGCACCGGGAAACATCAGCCGGGAATTCCACATCAATGAAGGGGATGTGGAAAAAGGTTTTCTGGAGAGCGACCTCGTCCGGGAAGATACCTTTACAACCCAGTCAGCCATCCATGCTTACATGGAACCCCGAGCGGCCCTGGCCAGCTGGGACCTGTCAGGGAAACTGACCCTCTACACATCAACCCAAACACCCTATTATGTTCAACAGCACCTGGGTCTGACGCTGGGGATGAATCCAGACAAAATCCGAGTCATAAAGCCTTTTGTGGGTGGGGGGTTCGGCGGCAAGTCGGATGGTCTGTCCGCGGTGGAGTTCTGTGCCGCCCTGCTTTCCAAACATGCCGGGAGGCCCGTCAAGCTCGTCTGCTCGCGGGATGAGGAGTTTGCAGCCGCAAGAAGAAAGCATCCCACGGAAATCACCATGAAGACGGGCGTGAAGAAGGACGGGACCATCGTAGCCAGGCAATGCAGGGCCATCCTTGATGGTGGGGCCTATTGCAGCCTCGGGCCTCTCACGACGGTTCTGGTGGGCACCTTTCAGACCCTGCCCTTCCTTTTTAAGAATTTTAAATATGACGGTTATCGCATATACACCAACAAACCACCATGCGGGGCGATGAGGGGCCATGGTGGACCTCAGGTGCATTTCGCTCAGGACGTGCAGTTGGACATGATCGCCGAAGCGCTGGGGCTGGATCCTTTAGAAATGGCCATCAGGAATGGGCTAAAGACCGGAGACAGATCAGCAGCCGGATTCAACATTGTCAGCTCAGGATTCCGGGAATGCTTGGAAAAGGTATCCGCGAAGACGAGGTGGCATGAAAAAAGGCAGGCCAAGGATAAAGACGCCCAAAAGGCCTATGGTATTGGGTTAGGGTGCGGAGGATTTCCTTCGGGGGCGGGCTTCTATTTCAACAGGACCTCATCAGCACACTCCTCAGTCATTATAAAGGCGGGTGAAGGGGGTGGATTGAGCGTCTTAACGGGCGCTTCAGACATTGGGCAGGGCTCCGACAGTGTGCTCACTCAGATTGTGGCCGAGGTACTGGGTCTCAATACCGAGGATATTCATCTCACCAGTGCGGACACAGAAATAACCCCCCCTGACATGGGCACGTACTCAAGCCGAGTGACGGTGGCGGCTGGCAATGCGGCCCTGCGCGCGGCCAATTCAGCCAAGGAAGAGATATTCGGGGTTGTGGCAGAAGAATTGGAGGCCAATGCAGAGGATCTCATGGCAAAAAATGGCAAGATTTTTGTGGACGGAAGTCCAGATATTTTCATGCCATTCTCCGACGCCGTGAAACGCTACCAGGCGAAAAACAACGGCGCCCCTTTGGTGGTTAAGGGGTCATACAGCTCGCCAGACAAGCTTTCCCCCACGTATAGTTTTGGGGCGTATGTGTGCGAGGTGGAAGTGGACTTAAGGACGGGTGAGGTAACGGTGATCAGAATGACCGTCGCCCATGATTGCGGGCAACCCCTCAACCCCATGTCCGTAGAGGGTCAAATTGAAGGTTGTATCTCCATGGGGATGGGCTATGCGCTTTCCGAGAGCTTGAGCTTCGATGGGGGACAGACGTTGAACCCATCATTCCTTGGATATGCTATTCCCACGGCCAATCAGATGCCCCTTATCCACATCACGCATGTTATCACTGAAGATCCCCGGGGGCCTTTTGGGGCAAAGGAAACGGGTGAGGGCTCTCTTGATCCCACAACACCAGCCATTGCCAACGCCATCTATAATGCCACTGGCATAAGAATCACGGATCTTCCCATCACCCCGGAAAAGATCTTGAAGAAATTGAAAGAGAAATAAGCTCTAGATAGAAAAGCAGGTTTGATTGAGATGCTTAGAACTTGTAGGGTTACGGGTTTAATGATCAACGCGGCTGGCGATATGGCGGGGGCTCTTTGCTGCCCTCAAGGGCTCTGCGCAATTTATCTCGATCCGCTTTGACCTTGCGGAGTCGATCCTTCAATTCAGGCCTTTCCTCCAGCGGTGCCTTATTTAATTGCCTTTCCAGCTTTTCAACCTCTTGTTCCAGGTGGTAGAGATCTCGCGCTATCATTCGGATTGACATGGTTTTTTTACACGCCTCCAGGTCCTCTCTTTATATCCTTCCATCCTCTTCTTTCAGGAATCCGCATTCCCTGAAATACGCTAAAATTTTTTTATCCACTTTTTCCACGATGCATTGGTCCAGCTTAGGCCCATCCAGATCAGGGTACCTTTTCTGTAAGGCCGTCCGATTGTAGAGGATCTCTCTGGATAGGGAATCAGGGTCCAGGCACCCATCTGTTAGTTTAAACTCGAATTTAACCCGGATCGGTATTTCCACCCGCTCAAAACCCAGATCAAGAAAATGATGAAAAACCTTTTTTTCAGCAATCCATATCATCCTTCAAATGCTTAAGTGCAATTATGGTATTTATTACAAGATTTCAATGGCTTTGACCTTGATGGGTTCAGATTCATCCTCCTCATTCCGCCATTTTCGGAGCTTCTCCCTGAGTTTCTCCATCTCTTCCTTCATGCGGGGCAAAATCTCTTTAAGAAACTTTTCCCTGCCCTCTTTTCCCCGTTTTTTCATCTCCTCAATTAATTCTTGTAGTTTCTCCTCAAGCTCTTCGAATTGCTCATTTCGAGAGGCCTGGATTGATTTTTTGCTGGCCGAAAATTGTAAGATTACTCTCCGCTTTTGAGGCCTTGCGTAGACCAACCTTCCTTGTTGGTTGAGTCCGTATTCCTCAACCACGTTAGCGTCCATAGGGAACACACCATCGCTGTTTTCAAAAACGGCAAGAATAAAGAAGGCTATAATCGTCATCTTTTTGGGCACGCCCACCCCGCTGTGTCAAAGAGAGTAAATCTTCCGTCCCCGCAGCTCCGAGCCTATATATCCAGCCGTCTATCTGATTAGGCCGACCAGATCTTCAGGCCGGAAATCCAGTTTCGCAAAGAGCTTCTTTTCCACTGCCCTGCAAAGTTGGAAATTCTCTCTTATCCTTTGAGAGATATGTTCCGTGTTCTTTGCGTAGCGTCTGATAAGATATCTCAGTCGTTCTTCTAGACTGACCACCTTATCGTCATTCACTCTCTTGTCTGCATAGTAAACGATTTCCTTCTCACTAATTGGACTACCCAGATGGTAGTCTTTTAACCGTACATGCTCTCCCACAATATCCGCAATCTCGTCGAGATGATTCTCGAGACATATCTCTTTTCCCTTGGCTTCATGGTCATCACCCGTGTTCAGACAAAGGGTCTTGCCAATGTCATGCAAAAGGGCCCCGGCAGCAATTTTTTCCAGGGAGATGTCCATACCCGCATTTTTTAGCCCTTGGCCGATGAGGAAAGCTATTTTCTTCACCATTATGGAATGGGCCTTAATGTTGTCCAACATGCCATACTGTTCCATAAGCTCAAGGCATTCTTTAGCCGATGGAATCATTCTGGTCCCTCTCAAGGTTATTCAAGGTCCTCATTACGCGTCTCGCCCTCATACAGGAAATGGCCAGCCCTCTTGGGTTGGTCCGAGCGTTTTATTTATCTATATTGTGGCGTTTTTTTGACTTAAGTCAATGGCGAAGCGCTATTTCGACCTTATAGTTTTAGTAGGAGAGTGAGCGTAGGAAAGTAATAGGGGCCAGATTGCTAACCGTAAGTAAGCATTTCCCTCTCGTTACACGCAGTGTGGTTAGGAGGATAAAAAGTCATGCAATGGACTGCGGAGGCTGAAGCTGCCATAAAGAAAGTCCCGTTTTTTGTGAGAAAAAGGGTGCGGACACGGGTTGAAGATGAGGCACAACAGGCTGGAAAGACCAAGGTTTCGCTTTCTGATGTCCGGCTTACCCAGAAGCGATATCTGGCCAAAATGAGCGATGAGGTGAAAGGGTTTCAGCTTGAGACCTGCTTTGGCCCCGGGGGCTGCCCAAACCGGGCGGTGGATAGCGATAGACTTGTTGAGAGAGTGGAGCAAATTCTTAAGAGGGCAGATCTCCGCAAGTTTCTCGAATCGCGTGTAAAGGGCGGGCTTAAACACCATCATGAATTCAGGGTGACCGTAGCCGACTGTCCCAATGCATGTTCCCAGCCTCAGATCAAGGACATGGGGATCATCGGGGCAGCGGAGCCTGTGATTACAGAAGAACCCTGTACCCGTTGCGAACTATGTGTAGAAGCGTGCGCCGAAAATGCAGTCAGCCTCAAAGACGCTGAAGAGATGCCTTCGATCGATTATGAGAAATGTGTAAGGTGCGGCAAGTGTATTGAAGTCTGTCCCACAGACACGATGGCCGCTAAGAATAGAGGCTATAGAGTCTTGCTGGCAGGAAAACTGGGGCGGCATCCGCGTCTGGCCGAGGAGCTCCCAGGGATCTACCAGGAGGATGAAGTGATTAGCATTTTGGAAAGCTGTCTCGATTTTTATAAAAAGAGGTGCAAACATGGCGAGCGGTTTGCAGACATCTATCGAGACGCCGAATCCCTTGGAGCGCCCATCTCCCACATCTCCCACGAAAAATAGCGGGCGAATTGACCACTTTCCCACCTCTACTCAGTCTCCCTCACAACTTCCCCTTTTAGGGCTGGACCCACACATATGATAATTTAACTAGTGCGCTCCATCGTATATTCCTCTCCTATTCAGTGATGGCCTGTTCCTTCCCTCCGGCCCAGAGGGAAGGAATGGGCCATCACTCAGTGGATGCGGAGACCCCATCTTGATCTGTTGAAATTTATGGAACAGTGCACTAGGCGGTTGACAACCTATTTAAATTATTATAGAAATATGCATCTTGGAAACCGTGCTATCCGTAGATCTCTGTCCCAACGAGATGTCCGTTATAGTGACATGAGGCCCGTTTTGAGGGGAGAAAGGGATCCCATGATGAAAAAAGCGCTCCTAAATGCCTGCCTGATAGGGACTCTTTCCTTCATATTTTTGACAATGCTTATGTTTCACAGCTTCGTCTTTGGTCGGGATGTCCAAGCAGAGGAAAAAGAGGGGCGGTACCTTCGCCTTCGAGAGGCGATGGTGAAGGAGCAGATATCGGATCCCCCTGATTACCGCACGCCCGTTCGAGACAAGAGAGTGCTCGACGCCATGCGAACTGTTCCTAGGCACCTTTTTGTGCGACAGGAGGATCTTTCCCATGCATACAACGATTATCCTCTTTCCATTGGGTATGGTCAGACCATCTCCCAACCTTACATCGTGGCCTATATGACAGAAATGCTTCAGGTTGAGCCCCCACATAGGGTGCTTGAAGTGGGCACGGGTTCTGGTTATCAAGCCGCCATTCTTTCCTGTCTGGTTCAGGACGTCTATAGCGTGGAGATTGTAGAAGCACTCGCCCAGAAGGCGGCTGAACGGCTGCAGAACCTCAACTACAGGAATGTCCAAGTGAAGGCTGCTGATGGGTATTACGGCTGGAAAGAGCAAGCCCCTTTTGATCGAATTATCGTCACAGCCGCAGCCACGCTGGTCCCTCCACCCTTGCTCAAACAACTCAGACCAGGGGGAAAGATGTGCATCCCGGTTGGGGGCCAATACGCCGTGCAGTATCTCACCCTGGTGGAAAAGTCAGAACAAGGGAACATCAAGATGAGAAAGGTTTTGCCCGTTCGATTCGTTCCCCTGACCAGGGAGCTGCGATAGGTCTCAGTTAAAGGCCTGTAATCCATAAGGAAGGGACATGCCAGGATTTAGCGCCACGGAATCTCCTTCAACCACCACCACTACCCCTCACCATGCGGTCCTTCTCTTGGCCACTTCAGCCTCTGTCCTTGCATACGAAATCTTGATCATGCGCCTTTTGTCCATCGGACAGTGGCACCACTTCGCGTACATGGCCATCAGCATGGCCCTGTTAGGATTTGGCGCAGCAGGTTCCATGCTTTTTCTCCTGTTCAAGCGCATGAGAAAAAACCTGGAAGAATGGCTCCTGGGCTTGGCGGCAGCGACCGCTGTATCATTCTGTCTCTGCTTCAGCCTGTCCCAAAAGGTGGGCCTGGATCCCCTACTGCTCATCTGGCAACCCAGCCAATGGTTGTTCATGCTTCTTACTTATCTGCTCATGGCTGTACCATTCCTTTTGGCGGGTGGGATTGTGGGCATCATCCTGACCGGGGCAGGCGAGCGGGCCCATCGCATGTATGCCGTGGACCTTCTGGGGGCTGGGTGCGGCGCACTGGCCATTGTGCCCGCATTATATCTGGGCCCCCCTTGGACCATCTTGCCTGCACTGGGGTGCCTTGTTCTCATGGGTGCACTCTGGTGCGGCCTGAAACTGAGAAGACCAAGGCTGGGAGGGATCACACTCCTCGTTGCAGCGGGAGCGGTCACCATGGTTTACGTGATCATGCCGCCTGTGCCTAAGATACATCACACAAAGGCGCTTCCCATGACCCTGTCCTTTCCCGATGCACGTATTGAGGCAAAAAGGGTGGGACCCCTTGGCATGATTGACGTGGTAGGAAGCGATCTTATACGACATGTGCCCGGCCTGAGCCTCAATTTCGGGCTAAAAGATGAAGGCCCATACACTCTTCTACCCAAACAGAAGGCCATTTTCACAGATGCCGACGCCCCGAGCCCCATAAGCAGATTTACTGGCAACTTAAATGAACTCATATACCTGGATTTTACCACTATGGCGCTTCCCTATCACATTCGGCAGCCTGAAAGCCTTCTGGTGGTCGGCGCAGGCGGTGGTACGGATGTGCTTTTGGGCTTGCGGCACCATACGCCAGTGATCACCGCCCTGGAGGCAAATCAACAGATCGCCGGGCTACTACAAAAACCCTTCGCTGAATTCTCTGGCCATATCTATGCACAGCCGGAGGTGAGGCTAAAGGTGCGAGAGGCTAGACAGTTCTTGCATGCCACGGATGAACAATTTGACCTGATTCAACTTTCTCTGCTTGACTCTTTTGTCACTTCGGCCGGGGGGCTGCATTCTGCCACGGAGAGCTATCTTTATACCAGGGAGGCCATTGAGCTATATCTTAGCCGTCTTACCGGAGCCGGAGTGCTTGCCATTACCCGGTGGCTGAAACTTCCCCCTCGTGATTCCCTAAGGGTCATCTCTACCGCCCTTTCAGCCATGCGTAGAATGGGCCTTTTCCCTTACCCCGAGAAACACCTCCTTTTCATTCGGAGCTGGAAGACTTCAACCATTCTTGTATCAAAGGCCCCTTTTACGAGGGAAGAAATTGCCCGTGCCACAAAATTCTGCGACGAGAGAAGTTTCGATTTGGCCTACTATGCCGGCATGGAGATGGAGCGGGCCAACCGATATGATGTTCAGGCGTCTCCCCAGTATTTCATAGGGGCCAAGGCCTTATCCGGACAAGAGGCAGAGTCCTTTTTTCGAAGGTATGTTTTCGATGTTTCTGCCACCACCGACGATCGCCCCTTCTTCTCCAGCTTTTTTCGATGGGACAAGGCGCCAACGCTAATCAGGCAACTGCGAAGAGAATGGCTTCCCATGGTGGAGATGGGGTATGTTTTTATTCTGGCCACGCTGGTTCAGGCTGTTCTGGCTAGCGGTGTGTTGATCCTGCTACCCCTCTTTTATCTCCGACGGGTTCAGGGGAGAGCATCCCAAAAAAGCGCCTTACTGAGCGCGATGGATATCTTTGGCACGCTATCCTACTTCGCATGTATAGGGCTCGCCTTCATGTTTCTTGAAATGGCCCTTCTTCCCAAATTTACGCTCCTTCTCTCTCACCCCGTCTATTCAGCGGCCGTGGTCCTAAGTACCCTGTTGGTTTTCGCCGGATGCGGCAGCCTGAGTGTTCGTCGCTTCCAAAGCATGGGGCCCTGGTTTCTTTGGATCGCAGCGGGTGCCATTTCCTTGTGGGTATTTCTTCATGGGATCGCTGGGGATCAATTGTTCCATATGGCCATGGGCTGGTCTTTTGGGGCCAGGGTCGTCCTATCTGTTCTGTTACTCTCCTGGATCTCCTTCTTTCTCGGGTGGCCCTTTCCCACAGGGCTTGGCGTCATGGCCAGGCAGTTCCCCAACCTAGTTCCCTGGGCATGGGGCATCAATGGATGTGCTTCTGTCATTGGGGCTGTGCTCGGCAAATGCCTGGCGGTGAGCATCGGCTTCAGGTGGCTCATGTTTTCAGCCTGTGTCCTTTACTTCTTGGCCATAATCATTTTCTATGCCGTGTTTAGAAATGCCCTCAAGGAATGATCTTTGTCTATTAACATTTAGAAGTGGGTTTGATATAGATGGGTGATAAATAAACTCAATTTCCAGGAGGATCAAAAGATGGAGAAGAACGAGAAAAAAGTGCTGGACGCTATGAAGAAGGTAGGTAAACCCGTAAGGCCAGGAGATGTGGCGAAGACGACGGGTGTAGATAGCAAAGAGGTGTCGAAAATTATAAACAAACTGAAAAAAGACGGGAAAGTGATCTCTCCCAAGAGATGCTATTACGAACTTGCTTAGCTTTGGATCAAAGTCCGACTTTTGTCGCCACTACTGATGCTGCTGGAGTAAGCACAGGGAAGGGCGCCGAGAGCACAAGAGCCAAGCAAACACCATAGAGAGAGGTCCTGGAATGTGAATGAAGGTGTGAGATATTCCTCCTGGTTTGTGATCATCGTTGCTCTCTTTGTCACCTGCCTGATCACAGCCAACATCACTGCTGTCAAATTGGTGAACCTGTTCGGTTTTGTTCTGCCTGCGGCCATTCTTGTTTTTCCCCTCAGTTATATCATAGGGGATGTGTTGACTGAAGTCTATGGATATGGTCAGGCCCGACGGGTGATCTGGTTGGGCTTTTTTTGTAACTTTATTACTGTCCTGGCCATCTGGTTGGGGCAGGCCTTACCTGCTGCGTCCTTCTGGGACGGACAGGAGGCCTACGAACGTATTCTTGGCTACGCACCGCGGTTACTCTTCGCTTCTTTCCTGGCCTATCTCGCAGGTGAGTTTGCCAACTCTTTTGTCCTTGCAAAGATGAAAATAGCCACAAAAGGCAGATGGTTGTGGATGCGCACCATTGGCTCCACACTGGTGGGTCAGGGGCTCGACTCATTAGTGTTCATCACCTTGGCCTTTGTTGGAACCATACCCATTGCCTCATTGATTTTAACCATTGTGACCCAGTGGCTGGCAAAATCCATCTACGAGGCGGCTGTAACCCCACTGACCTACGTGGTGGTGAAATTCTTGAAGCGAAAAGAAGGGCTGGATGTGTATGACCATGCTACGAGGTTCAGTCCCTTTTCGATCTCGAAGTAGAAGCCAACACATGGGGCTAGGCACTTAGAGCCGTTTTCCTACTTAATTAGGCGAGGCTGAATTGACTGGTCAAAGCTCTTCCAATTTTTACGATGTGACCGTTGTGGGCAGTGGGCCTGCAGGGGCCGCCTGTGCACTTCTCTTGGCACGAGAAGGCGTGAGGGTGGTGGTGATAGAGAAGGCGGCACTGCCCCGGCACAAAACTTGCGGTGGTGGTGTGGTTTGCAGGGCCCTTGGACTTTTACCTGTTGATCTCTCGGAAGCGATTGAGAGACAGTGCTATTGCGCGGAAGTGAGACTGGTACCCACTGATTTCCGTTTTACCTCAAAAAGGCAGGAGCCGATGGTCTCCATGACCATGCGGGTGAACTTTGACTACCTGTTGGTGTCTGCGGCCAGGGAGTCAGGGGCGGACGTGCGCGAGAGATGCAAGGTCTTGGATGCAATTACCCACGCCAACGGGGTTGAACTGGTAACAAGTGAGGGCTCCGTGTTTTCTCAATTTGTGGTTGCTGCCGATGGCGCAAGAAGTGCTGTTGCGAAGAAGACTGGATGGGAGGAAACCCGTCACCTTGTTCCGGCGCTGGCGTGTGAAGTGACTGTCGGCGATGAACAATTAGCGAGATTCAGCCATGCGGCCAGATTTGATTTTGGTCTGTCACCCTCGGGCTATGCGTGGACATTCCCTAAAAAAGAACATCTCTCCATGGGCGTTTTGAGTATGCGACCCGGTCAAATGACATTGAATGGGATGTTTGAGCAGTACATGAAACTCGTGGGCCTGGACAAAATCCTCAGCATCACAAGAAAGGTTTTTTTTATTCCTGTCACGCCACGAAGGGATGACTTTGTAAAAGGGAGGGTCCTTTTGACAGGCGATGCGGCGGGTCTGGCGGACCCGATCACTGGAGAAGGGATCACCTCTGCGATCCTCAGCGGCATGATGGCGGCCAGGTCTTTACTCGACGGTGCTTTCAAAGAGGTAAGAGTGAAGGAATCGTATGAATCGGAGCTGTCGCAAAGAATACTCATGGAATTGAGATTGGGCAGAGCCCTGGCAAAATTGATTTACGACTATCCAAAGGCGCTCAGACGCTTACTGGAGCTATATGGCCAAGAGTTCACGGAGGCGGTAACGGATGTGATCATGGGACAAAAGACCTATAAAAAGCTATTATCTGAGCCGATGAATTATCTCGAGCTCTTCAGACGCTGGTATCGCAAGCAGAGAGAGAAGTCTGCCCAATCATAATCCCCCAACCCCTTTCTAGTAAAATTCCCTCACCTTGACGGGGGAGGGCTTTGGCGTGAGCTGTTCGGCCTTGATCCACCGCCGAAAGGCTCAGCCGAACGGTTGTGGTGGGGGTGTAAACATCTCTTGATATGATTGAAAGGGTCTAAAAAATGGATTTTTCTTTGAGTGCTGAGCAAAAGGACATCAAAAGAGCGGCAGCGGAATTCGCTCGAGGTGAGTTTACACCGGAGTTGGCACAAGACTGCGAGTTGAACCATCGGTTTCCCAGAGAGCTTTTCAAAAAGGCGGGTGAACTGGGTTTCGTGGGTCTAAATTATCCTACGGAAATAGGCGGCGGAGGCCTGGGCGTCCTGGAAAATGTCCTCGTGATAGAAGAGTTTTGCAAGGCAGATTCAGGTCTAGGTATGGCCATGCATCTCGCCTACTTACCTGCCAAGATTGTGAGAATCTTTGGCACCCCCCAGCAGCAAGAGAAGTTCTTAGCTCCCCTGGTGAGGGGTGATTGGGTTTCGGCCGTATCATTCACTGAACCGAATCATGGCAGTGATCTGACCCAGATGGATACCACCTTAGAAGAGAAGGAAGATGGATTTGTTCTGAATGGGACCAAGATCTTCACCACCAATGCGGCCTATGCGGATTTTTTCATTATTCTGGCTCAGGAAGACCAAGAGGCTCGCGCGGGGAAAGGGATGACCACCATTCTGGTTCAACCGGATCCTTCCTCATGGCTCGGCGGCAACATGGAAATCAATGAGATCCCCCATAAGATGGGATTAAGGATGACCTCCAGCGGTGAGCTGGTTTTTCACGACCTCAAGCTGCCCAAAGAAAACATTTTGGGAGAGAGGGGACGTGGTCTTCTCAATGTCCTGGATTTCCTGGATGAGAGCCGGATTGAAATAGGGGCTCAAGCCCTGGGCAACGCACAGGGGGCCTTCCTGAAGGCCTTGATTCATGCGAGGGAACGAAAACAGTTCAAGAAATCCATTATTACATTTCAGGCCATCGGCCATCGGCTGGCCAGGATGTGGAGTCAGCTTCAATCCCTCAAATGGATCACCTACCACGCGGCTTGGCTATGTGACCACGGGCCTGAGACATCCGATGATATCAAGGCCCTTTTTACCTCCATGGTGAAACACCACGTGCCAGAAACGGCTAAAACCATCATTGATGAAGCTATTACCGTGTTCGGAGGCTATGGGTATTTTCTGGATCAGGACGTGGAAAGGAGGTACCGGGATAATCGCATTGTGGAAATGTATGAGGGGAGCGTGGAAGTCCAGTTGAACAACATGATTCGCGTCCTAAAGAAGATGAATCTGGATTTCATCAGTTCTACACTTCTTTAGCCCCTTCCGCCTGAACCTGTTTATCACCCCAATTTCCTTTTGGCTTGACAGGTAGAAGGGCGAAGAGATATAAACGGGCCTGTGGATAGGGACGCATGAAGGGTCCGTAAGAACGACTCAGGCTCTTAAGACAAAAAAAGAAAGGCCACGGAGGTCTTGGTGCGGCAGTAGCCGCAGGCTTCCGTGGCCTTTTTTTTGAGATCCCCCATCAACTCTGGGTTTTAGATAAAAATTTAAGGTCTGCAAATTTGAATAAAGAGAAGGAGGTCTAAAATGATACGGAAAAAATCAGCTGTGGCATTAATCCTAGGCTTCATAACCTTTTTGTCTCTATCTTCGCTTTCAAAGGTGAGTGCCCATGAAGAAACTCAACCGGATGTGCGTCATCCGGTTTGTCTCAAGGCATACCCCACGGACCCGGCCCAGTTCAATGAGTTTGTCAGGCCCTACGTGACTCAAATCATCCAGCGGCACGGTCTTGAGGAGTGGAAGGCCGTTCTGTTAACCAATGAGCTTCACCGACACCTGGGCATGTGGTCAATCATTGGAGCGAAAATGGGGATGAGAGCGAGGGAGGTCTTGGGTGCACCCTTTGATGAACTGGAGGTCATCTCCTTCTCCGGCTACAAGCCGCCCTTTAGCTGTATCAGTGATGGACTTCAAGTATCCACCGGGGCGAGCCTTGGCCGGGCAGCCATTACCAACACCCATCTGGGGCAACCAGAGGCCTTATTTATTTATAAAGGTAAAAGGCTTCGTCTCAGCGTCAAGCCTGAAGTAAGGGCTCAAGTAGGGAAAGTGATCAAGGAATTGTCTAAGAGGTATGGATTTCGATCTCACCAATACTTTCACGAACTGGACACAATATCGGTAAAGTATTGGCTTGAATGGGACCGTCATAAGATTTTTGAAGAGGTCCTCGAGTAGGCCGGATAAAGAGACATGGGAGGATAAATCAGGGAGAGGTTGGTTTGATGAGATCATGAATGAAGCGTGCAATCTGCTCCGCGCCCTGAGGATCCGTGCGGTAGATCCGGCGCAAGGCCAGCAGTTCATGGAGGGAGGAGAGCCAGCTGCCACTATAGAATTGATCTCCAGAGATGGGTAAACCCGTCATGCGATCCTGGATGAAAGAGACCAGCTTTTGAGACTCACGAAAGCTTTTTCGGGGCACATAGCCAAAGGGCACGCCTGCATAGTAGACTTCGGCCACGGTACTGTACCCCACCTTGCCGATAACCGCATCCGAGGCATTCACCAGGTCTGGATGGAAATAGTCAGAGTGATGAGGCAGGCGCACCAGGTTGTCACGAATCGCCACCTCTCTGCTGGCCCCCGGAATGACAAAGTGAACATCCCTTTGGGTGGCCAGTTGTTCCAAGAAGTTGTACTCTTCTTCAATGCCGCCCATGGTGATGAGCACCGCCTTAGCGCTGGCAGGTATCCCCAACCTATTTCGGATTTCGCGCGCCGACGTTTTCGTTTTGCGGCAGACCGGGAAGGTGGTGAGATCCACGTTCTGGCGATCGCAAACGGGTTCCGTCTGGACGTGGAACTGGGCTGCATTGAATAAACCTTTCAAATAATGGATGTGCTCACCGATCTGTCCATCCTGTTTCACGTATCCCTCATAAATCCAATCCCATGTGAAATTTTCAATGAGCAGGGAGGGGACACCCACCTCTTCAGCAACCGCGATGCCCATGGGCGCGATGTCGCAGATGATCAAATCGCATGACAGTTTTTTTAATAGGTTTGCCAAATCTCTTATCTTGAAAGCATCAAAGGGTAAAAAATGATTCAGGCGCTTCACGGTCTCGGGGATGTCTGCGTGAAGTGGTGTTCTCTGCACCAGGCCAATGTCCGTGAGCAAAGAATGATATCCAAAATCTCCGGAGAGCGAATCATCAAAGAACCATCGGGGCACTTGAGTGAAGATTTCAAAACGGATGGAGGGGTCCAGTTCATAGACAGCCTCCATGACTCCAGCAGCCCTGGCCGCATGCCCGTAACCGTGGGGGGAAATAAAAAAGGCTATGGATGGGTTTAAAGACATATATCTTGTTGACGTCTAAGGTTGGAGCGATGAGTTCCTATTAAAGAGGAACCGCCGCCTTGTATAGGGTCGCTTTTCCTTCGATCCGGTAGTGTTCAATAGCAGCAGGGACGATGAGGGCCGTGCCTTTGGTCAGAGAGAGAACGTCCCCACTGCCCAAGTCGGAGATCTGGGCATCTCCCTCTAAACATATCATGGTCTCCACACTTCTTTTTCGGGAGTTCTCAAAGGGCGTACCTCCCCCCACAGAGATCAAGGACAACACGAACTCTTTAGCGGGCGTGTAGTAGATTTCTTCACCCCTTTCACGCCTCTCTGGCCTCAGTATATCCACTTCGTTGTGCGTGAAGTCCAGGATCTTCAAAAGTTCAGGGACATCCATGTTCTTGGCGGTCAAGCCACCCCTCAACACGTTGTCTGAATTTGCCATGAGTTCTATGCCGGCACCTTCCAGATAGGCATGGAGCCTTCCCGACGGCGTATAAATCGCTTGCCCTGGCTTTAAGCGAACCATGTTCATGAACAGAGGAGCGAGGACGCCGATGTCACCCGGATACTCTTGATTGAGCCTGACCACCCACGCCAGTGCGGCATCGGTAGCGGAACGCTTTCCCAAGTAATCCACCACTTCGCTTACCAACTGCCTCTGCGTGTCCCGATCCATTGTCATCAAAGTGGTGAGAAACACATCAAGGCCTTCAGCCTCATGTTGCCCCTGTAAAAGGCTTATTTTGCCTTTGAGTGCCGGTGCGCCGATCCTTTCTGTTAGCGCGATGAGATCCTCAATTTTTCTGAAACCATTCAAGAGCCAGAAAGGGGTCAGCGCACAAATCATTTCAGGCTTGTGGTTTTCGTCCCTGTAGTTTCGATGGGGCGCGTCTAGAGGGATTTTCATTCCATTTTCACGGGAAAAACCTGCCTGAGCCTGGTCTCGGTTGGGGTGCACCTGTATTGAGAGGGGTTTGGCTGCGGCGAGGACCTTAAATAGAAAGGGTAGTTTATTGGAAAAGTTTTTTGCAACGCCCTCTCCGAGGATGCCTTCAGGGTCTTTTCGTATGAATTCGGGCAAGGACACCCATTCGCCGTCGCACAGGACCTGGGAGGGGGCCTTAGGATGAACTCCCATCCAGAGCTCTGCCTGCGGTTTTTCAGCAGGAACGGGTTCCCCCATGAGTTCCGGTATGAATGTCTTTGATCCCCAGGCATAGTGCTGGGTCGGGTTCTTCAGAATGCTGATTTTTATCATGGGAAGTTTTTTTCTCTGGCGCACTGCATTTCTGTAAGATTATACTGAGCGCACAAGAAATTATG
>CP070840.1:3292110-3302794 GCA_020342025.1 Deltaproteobacteria bacterium | reverse complement strand
TAGCAGGCGGTGAGGAGCGAGGTGGGTGAATAAGCCAGCGGAAAAAAGGCGGATCAGAGGCAAGCAAAGGGACTAATCATGCAGCACCGCATCCATGCTGCATGCAGCAAAAAAGAGGCGTATTTTTCTGACAAAAAATCTTTAAATATCAGTGGGTTGAAAACATTGTCCCCGTTTTCAATGACTTATCCAAGCTTGAAGAAAACCCGTCTATTATCAAGCGGATAGATCCAACGGGTTCCCTGGCATTTCTCTTGCTTGATGATGTGGGTATTTACGTGCCGTGCCAAGGCAAGGGGAAGTCCAGGTCCTTTTCAAAACATGGCTTGGGGGGTTAAGATGCGAAAGTATGTGAAAACATTTGGCGAAATGACGAAAGTGGATATCCAAGAGGCGGGCGGAAAGGCCGCCAACTTGGGGGAACTCACCCAAAATGGTTTCAATGTCCCGCCCGGGTTCTGTGTCACCAGTGAATCACTCTTCTATCACATGGAGCAAAATGGTCTCCAACCGCAAATTGACGAGATCATGGCTGGCCTCGATTATGAAGATTACGGTGGTGTGGAAGAGAAGACCTCCCGGATAAGGGATCTCATCACCAACGCCGGGATCCCCCAAGACCTGTTCCAAGAGATAAGAGAGATTATCGCGGAGCTAAATACACCTGAGGAGTCATTCGTGGCTGTGCGTTCTTCGGTTGCCGTAAAGGACAGCCCCATTTCCTCTTTCCCCGGAATGATGGACACCTATCACTATCTAAAAGGGGAGGCAGAAATTGTTGAGCATATTAGGAAGTGTTGGGGCTCCCTATGGACAAGCAGGGCGGCCATGTCGCGCCACCACAAGGGTGTAGACCATCATCTGGGACTTATTGCCCCAATTGTACAAAAAATGGTTCATTCGGATGTGGCGGGCGTCCTGTTTACGGCTAACCCTATCACCAGTAGCAGAGATGAGATCGTCATAGAGGCCAACTGGGGATTGGGTGAGTCTGTGGTATCTGGCAAATCCATGAATGACTTTTTTGTACTAGACAAGTCACCTCTTCAACTGAAGGACAAGAAGATCTCAAAGAAGACGCTCATGATCTCTTTCGATGAGGAGAAGGGTTATGGAAGGAAAGAGATGGCTGTTGCGCCTGATATGATGGACGCCCCGAGCCTTTCCGATGAACAGGCTGAACACCTGGGAGAAATTGGCCTCAAGATCGAAGCAGTCTTCGGATTCCCCCAAGACATAGAATGGGCTTATGAGAAGGGTGAGCTATTTATATTGCAGAGCAGAAATATCAGGACACTCAAGGAATAAGCGACAAGCGGGTTCTGCAGGCGAGAAGATTTTGGTTACCTTACATTCTAGTCAGAGAGATTGTCATGGTAAAAAGTCGTTTACTGGAAGATAAGAGAGTACTCATCGTTGATGATGAGCCTGATGTGTTGGAGACATTGGAAGAGCTGCTCAGTATGTGTGAGCTTGTCGCGGCTTCTTCTTTTGGTGAGGCTAAAGTGCTGTTGGAAACCCATAGTTTTGATATGGCCATTCTGGATATTATGGGCGTTAATGGGTACAAGCTTCTAGACATGGCCAATGAGAAAAAAATATTGGCCGTCATGTTGACCACTCACGCCTTGACCCCTGAAGATACGGTCAAGTCTTACAAGAGGGGTGCGGCCTTCTATGTTCCCAAAGAAGAGATGGCCAACATCACTGAGTTCTTGAGTGACGTATTGGAGGCCAAGGAAAAGGGTGAGAACTATTGGGCCAGGTGGCTGGATAGGTTGGGTCACTACTATGACGAGAAATTTGGCCCAGGCTGGAGAGACAGTGACAGGGCGTTCTGGGAAGCCCTGTTTAACCAAGATTGGCGGTTGGCATCCGTTTTAAGGAGAGAGGAGGAGAAAGCTTAGATAAGCTTGCGTATAAGGGAAATTCAAATTTTAAATATTAAACACGAAAGGAGAAATGAAAATGGCACAAAGAACAGTAGACGTACACAACCACTGGTACCCAAAAGAGTATCTGGACTACCTGTGTGGTAGAGGCTTGAAGGCCAATCCTCACGGTGAGCATGATGGAGGAACCCACTACAGGATGTGGTATAAGGGCGCATGCGTGGCTCACATAGACCGCGCTGGTCACTACGACCTGGAAGAGAGGATCAAGGACTTGGACGCCGGGGGTCTGGATACACAAATGCTGACGGTTACCATCCCAGGACCGGAAACGCTTCCCAACAAAGAGGGCTTATACTGGGCCAAAACATGTAATGATCACCTCAAATCTGCAGAAGAAAAATACCCGGGACGTTTCTACTGGCTGGCGAGCCTTCCCTACCAGGATCCTGACGAGGCCTGCAAGGAACTGGAAAGGGCCCATGAGATGGGCTGCAGGGGAATCCAGATGTTTTCTAATTTTAATGGGGAACCGGTCTTTCTTGAGAAGTTTCATGGTATATATGAACTGGCCAATAAATGGGAACTCCCTTGTTTGATGCACCCCGCGGTACCTCTAACAGCCAAAGTTATGGACATGATGAAGATTCCCTATCAACTCTGGGGGTATACACTGGATACGAGCATGGCCGTAGTCAGTCTTATCTTTCAGGGCGTCTTTGAGAAGTTTCCTAACCTGACTGTTATTCACGGGCACCTGGGGGGCACAGTTCCCTATTTCGTGCGCAGGTTACAGGACTCCTATAAAGGATATGGTAAGGAGTGGGGCGTGGAGCTGAAGGAGTCGCCCGACATAACTTACAAGACCAGGGTATACCCGGATACCACTTCATTCTATCTCCCAGCCATGAAGTGTTGTCTGGAGTGGGTCGGTCCAGACCACATGTGCATCGGGACCGATTACGCCCATCGGGTGGGCGATCCTGAGGGCGCCATCAAAGCCGTGAAAGACCTTGGGGAGCAGGCAGGTCTCAGCCAAGATGAAATCGATTTGATCCTGGGGAAGAACCTGGAAAAGCTCTTCAAACTCCCTCCCATGCCGTAAATAGGATGTAATGCCATATAGCCGCCTAGCACTGCCGCATCGGAGTGGTGGGGCGGCAAGGCATTTAGGGCCCTGGACTTTTAACAAGGGATATTCCAATTGGAGAAAGGTGAACGCATGACCATGGAAGTGAAATGGTGTGGATTCGACTACGGGCAATGCATTATGGAACCCGGTGGCCTGAGGAATCCCCGCATGTTTGGGGACATTTACAAGACCTTAGGAAAGCCTGAGCTCATACCCGACAAGATCAGGAAGTACAGGAGACTTAAAGAAAAGTACGGGACCTTCAGTCTCATCAAAGAGGGGCACCGGGACGAAATATACAGTTATGTGTTGGATGACGAGCCAGAGGCCGCTGAGCTTTTTGGCAACATGGAACAGGTCCTTCTGGATATGGGTGAGGGCTTGGAAGATGCCCTGGATTATCTCCAGGCAGAGGGCATCGAGCTCCAGGTGGTCTCTGAGATGAAGAAGACCCTGGGGCCCGTGGGAACGGATATCGTTTCCCGATTCCTGAAGGAGAGGGGGCTTGTGAAGTACTTCAAAGAACTGGTCACGCCACAAGGAAAACTTAACCTGGTGGATAACACCGTTGACCCTAAATACAAGGGCACCACCAAGAAGGAGGGGACCCTTTACGATGTTCTGGCTGAGGAATTGAAGGAAAGGGGCATCGAGCCTCATGAGGCGGTCATGGTAGGCGATAAGCCAGAAACGGACCTAGATCCAGCCCATGAGCGGGGTTTCAAGACGATTAAATACACGGGCTTTATTGACCTGGGTGAATCAAAGGCGGATCTTGTCATCCATAATTTTCAGGAACTAAAGAGCATTTTGAAGAAGAAGGATTGAAAATCATGCCTAGATCCAAACCTCAAAAAGTGGTAATTGAATTTGACGACGGCTCCAAGACGGAGGCGAGCTTTGACGCCCTGCCATCTCAGCTACAATGGGAACTGTTGAGACAGCCCTTCGCAAGTCAGCCCAGTGCAAACCCGGAACAGGAGAAGTTCGTTTTACTTGAGTGGGATGATGGGTGGAGGGAAGTCATGGAGGTGGATGCTGCCTGTGCAGAGATCAACCGTTACTATGTGATCAGCCGCCCGGAAGACGTGGGACGCCTCTCCCTGAATAAAGAAGATGATTACCCTGAACTCATTGAGATTGTGAGAAAACCACGGGATTTGAAGAGGATTACCTTCCTGGATACCTTTCAACTCTCATTAGAGCGGTCCGATAGGGAGGGCAAGAAAATCGATCATTTCTTTAGGCTATCTAAGGCAGGCGATGCCATCTCTGAGGAGATGGGGGCCTTCAAAAGAGCCGTGGAAGAGGAGGGCCTGGACCTCCAAGATCTGAAGTCTCGGGATCCCGATCAGCAAAGAGAAGGGTATGAGAGGATCCGGCGCAACATGGGCATCAAGGCCGCACAGCGACAGCAGGATGTATACGACTTCATCGCCTATCTTGCCAAAGTCGCGGGTTAATGCCACGTACGAAAATTCCAGAATGCCCAGCCCGGAGTGCAATGATGGATAGTATCCCAATAGTTCCCTCTCTCCCGGGAGACGGTGCCGCAATTCGACAAAACTGTCATTCCGGGAGAGCCCAACGATTGTGGTCGAGACCCGTGGTTCGACAGGCTCACCACCCTGAGCGAGGTCGAAGGGGAATCCAGGAAATTTGCGGAAAATCAAAACATTCTGGATCCCGGCTCGCATCCCGCTCCGCTGGATTTGGCCGGGATGACGAATTGGGACACGGTCTCCGGTGAGAGACGATTAGGGTGAGAGGGAGGAGATTTCATAGGTAATCTTTCAAACAGTTGTTGGTAACGAGCTGGAGAAAGGAGCGAGAAATGGTGTTTGAGGGCTTTACCCCTTATGATCCGGAGGCAGCCCAGCTATATCAAAAGAGACGCTGGTGGCTGGGCATGACCCTCGGAGATATGTTTGACAGAGCAAGCGATCTTTACCCTGAAAGAGAAGCCCTTGTAGGTGCCGGGAAGCGCTATACCTGGGCGGAGCTACGCAGTCTCGTGGACAAAATGGCCTACAACTTGCTCCAGGAGGGATTTCAACCAGGGGATACCGTCCTTCTTCAACTTCCCAATTGGCCAGAATTTGTTATCTCCTATTATGCCCTCCAAAAGGCGGGACTGGTGATGGTCTTGCTCACCGTGAACCACACGGCCAGAGAGATTGCCCACCTTGCCCACCTGACGCAGCCCAAAGGTTGGATTCTTCCAGATCGGTATCGAAAGATAGATTACCTTCCTTTGATCAAGCAGGTCAAGGAAGAGAATCCCGTCCTGGAAAAAGTGATCCTCATTGGCGAAAAAATACCGGAAGGCTGCCTGAAGTTTAGGGACTTTCTCGAGACGAAGGCTGGAGGAAAAGAGATCCGGTCAACCCTGGAGCAGGCACGCCCGGATCCGGGTGATGTGTGTCAGATCCTGCCGTCAGGGGGGACCACTGGGCTCCCGAAAGGGGCACCCAGAACCCACAATGACTACATCTGTAACATCGAGTACAAGTCAAAGGCCTGGGATCTTAATGTGAATGACACGATCTTGGTCGCAGCCACTGTAGGACACAATTTGGCCCTCCTGGTTTGTGTAACCGGGTCTGTCTTTCATGGGGCAAAACAGGTCTTGATCGACTCCACCTATCCCGAAGATTTTTGTCAGATCGTGCAGGAAGAGAAAATAACCTGCACGGGCCTGGTTCCGACGCTCATTAGCCGGATCGTCAGTTTCGAGGATCTGGGGGAATATGACCTCAGATCCCTGAAGAAGATCTACGTGGGCGCCGCAAACAGCCCGCCGGAGCTGGTCAAGAACGTAGAGGAGAGAATCGGGGCCCGCTATATTAATGCCTTTGGCATGGTGGAAGGCCCTCTTATCCAATCCCGGCCCCACGATCCCCTTGAAATACGATGTAATACGATTGGGAGACCATGCTGTCCTTATGATGATATCGTCACCCTTGATTCTAAAGGGAAGAAGACTCCTCCCGGGATGGAGGGAGAGCTGTCTGCAAAGGGACCGGGTGTTTTTACCGGTTACTTAAAGAACCCTCAGGCCAACATGGATTCGTTTACGCCAGATGGCTATTTTCGCACCGGCGATCTGGCGGTGATCGATGAAAAGGGGACCATAAGGATCACAGGCAGGATAAAGGACATCATCATTCGAGGGGGGGAAAACATTGCGGCTCGTGATGTGGAAGATCTCATCTCTTCTCATCCTGATGTGGAATATGTGGCCGTGGTGGGCATGCCCGATCCGGATCTGGGTGAACAGGTGTGCGCCTATGTTAAGCCGGTTGAGGGGGCATCGGTCACCCATGAGGAACTGATCACGCATCTGGATAAGATGAAAGCATCCAAGATTCACTACCCGGCGCGGACGGAGATCGTCCAACAAATGCCTCTCACTGCCGCAGGCAAAGCAGATAAAAAGGTCCTGAAAAAGGATATTGAAGAAAAGCGAAAAGCTGAATCCGGAAAGACTTAGCGAGGACGTGGCGCGGTGGTTTTCCCAACAGTCCATTATTCCAATATTCCCTGGCCCAGACCTGGTTTGCGGGCTATAGTTCCATGGGCTGGAGTCGGTAAATATTCAAACGATAAAAAATGATACGGTCAAGTCGCGCTTTCCGAGTCGTAGGCTCTACTAGCCGGAGGCCAGGGCGGGCCACCATTCCCTTAACCACATAAGGAAGGAGTAAGTGATGAAATACAAAAGCATGTTCACAGGAATAAAACTAAAGGGTGTTACCTTTCCAAACAGGCTACAGCGGACCTCCATGGTGTCTGGGCTGGCCACGGAGGATGGACACGTCACGGAAGATCTCAAGGCGCGGTATCAGCGAGAAGCCAGGGGTGGCGTCGGCTCTATAGTGGTGGAAGCGGCAGTCGTGCTCCCATCCAGAAGCTCATACAACCTGCGCATCAGCGATGACAGCTTTACTGAAGCGTTGAAAGACCTGGTGGATGCTGTTCGTGAGGCAAATCCAGAGACGAAACTGGGTATTCAAATCATGCACTTCTTGAAAATAGCAAGGAGTGGGTGGAGACAAAAAGTCACCGATTTTAAGCCAGAGGATCTGCCCGTAATTGTGCAGCAGCACGCCGATGGCGCCAGACGTGCGCTATCCGCTGGGTTTGATTTTATAGAACTTCATATGGCGCATGCCTATACCCTCTCCTCGTTTTTATCACTTTCCAACCAAAGAAAGGATAAATATGGGGGTGGGTTGAAAAACCGGATGCGATTGCCCATAGAAGTATATGAGGCGGTGCGGGGAGTCGTCGGTGACACTTATCCCCTCGGGGTCCGAATAAACGGTGAGGATTTCACGATCCCTGGTACCACCCCGCTCCAAAGCACACAGATTGGCAAAAAGCTTGCCGAACTGGGTGCCGCTTACATCAGTGTCACAGGGGGCAGTCGGTTTGAGGATGCACTTCCACCGCCCGAAAACACCCCTCCGGACCCCATGTCCGGATATAGCGGGCACCGCATGAGCCCGTGGTACTGGTTTCCCGATGGGACGCACGTCTATTTGGCTGAAGCGGTTCGGAACGCCGTTCGCGAGGCAGGCTACGACACCCCCATTGTGACGGCAGGAAAGATCCGCACACCCAAGCTGGCAGAGGAGATTCTCCAGCACGAAAAGGCGGATATCATCGGATTGTGTCGCCCCTTGCTTTGTGACCCAGACTGGCCTATAAAGGCGAAGGAAGGTAGGGCGAAGGACATCGTACAATGTACTGCCTGTAATTGGTGTCTGGAAGCGGACTCCAGGATGGAAAAGGTCAATTGTTCCCGGTGGCCCGAAGGCAACTTGGTGGCGCCAACGCCCTTTACGAAGACGGAAGCCCGCGCCAGCGCGCTTCCAAAAGGGGGCAAGTAGGGCCAAGCCCATTGGGATGGGAAATAACGCAAACAAACAAGCTGGCTGGAGGAGGGCATCATGTCTCTAAAAGGTAAGACAGCGGTCGTCACGGGCGGTGCCAAAGGAATCGGCAGGGCCATCGCCTTGCGCCTTGCAAAGGAGGGCGCAAACATTGGGATCTTAGACATCCTAAAGGATAAGGCAGACAAAACCGTCGAAGAGATCAAGAAACAGGGTGTAGATGCAAAAGCCATCCAATGTGATGTTACACAATACGCTAAAGTGAAGGAGGCCGTCGCACAAATTCACCAGGCCTATGGCTCCATTGATATCCTGATCAACAACGCAGGCATCGATGAAGCACGGGCCTTTGTGGACACGGACGAGGCCCTTTGGGATAAGATTTTGGGGGTCAATTTTAAGAGTTTTTTAATCGCATCGCATGTGTGTGTTCCCTATATGATTGAACAGAACAGTGGCAACATCGTGAGCATGGGTTCTGATGCGGGCAGAATCGGGGCTGCCAATGAAGTGATTTACTGTGCCACGAAGGCCGCTATCATGGCCGCTTCCAAGGCACTAGCAAGAGAAGTGATCAGGTACAATATCCGAGTCAATTGTGTCAGCCCGGGCCCCGTGCAAACGGATCTCTGGGATAAACTGCATCCCGGCGAAAAAGGGCAGAAGGTGACGGAGGCCGTAAAGAGGGTCATTCCCATGAGGCGGCTAGGCAGCCCAGAAGATGTGGCGGACGTGGTCGCCTTTTTTGTGAGTGACGATTCAAGATATCTAACAGGTCAAGTCCTGAGCATAGACGGCGGCCTAACGATGATAGGTTGACGATGTGTCTCTTTCGTTTCATGACTTTTGGATAGTGAGTCTTTCCACGTATTTACTTCATAACGTCAACATGGAGTGATGGAGTATGGGAGTACTGGAGTATTGGATAAAATGGAATAGATCTTCTATGCATTTAAAGCCATCACTCCATTACTCCATTATTCCAACGCTCCAGTTGTGAGCGCAGCGAACTGAATTAGGAAGGAGAAGCGTATGGATTTCAGCCTGCCAGATAAAGTTCTAAAACTTAAGCAGGAAGCTCGTGATTGGGTGGAGAATGTGCTGAACCCCATGTCGATGCCCTTGGAGGAGGAAGAGAGAATTCCTGATGAGCTGGTGGAGGAACTCAGGAACGGGCGCTTCCGCTTTTTTGGCCTCACCATCCCCAAGGAATATGGGGGTGAAGGTTGGCGCGCCATTGAGTGGTTCACCGTGCTCGAAGAACTGGCCAAGGCCTATGCCACAGTGAGACTTATTGCCCATACCATGAATGGGCTGTTTTGGAGACCGATCCTCTACTTTGGAACCGAGGAACAGAAGCAACACTATCTGCCTAAACTGGCAACCGGGGAGATCTGGGCCGCGAATAGCCTGACTGAACCGGAAGCGGGCACGGGGAAAGATATAAACTCCAAGGCGACCAGGGACGGTGATGATTATGTCCTAAACGGACACAAATGGCTCATCACCCTTTTCCCCAATTATACCAAATTGATCTACGCCTTCGCGGCGACAGAAGAGGGCATTACCTCGTTCCTGGTGGACGCACCAAGGAAGGGCCTGGTGCTCAAACCCATGGAGAAGATGATGGGGTGTGTTGGACCGCGCCATTACAATGTAATCTATAAAGACTGTCGAGTCCCCGCGTCAAACGTACTGGGGGAAAAGGGCAAAGGATTGGACGTGGCGTTTGGCATGCTCCATTTGAGCAGGGTATCCATCGCCTTCTGCTGTGTGGGGCTTGCCCAAAGGATGTTGGATTTGGCCATAGATTATGCGAAGAAGAGAACCACTTTTGGTAAGCTCTTGGTCAAGCGTCAGGCCATACAGAACAATGTGGCCCAGATGGGGACAGAGATTCAGGCTGCAAGGCTTCTTGCTTACGAGGCCGCGTGGAAGTTCGATCAGGGGCAGGATATCGTCATGGAAGCCGCCATGGCGAAACTCTTTGCAGAACAAGTGGTCACCCGGGTTTCGGAGATGGCGCTTCGAATTCATGGAGGGATTGGCTATACGCGAGCCTATCCCATGGAGCGGCACTTCCGGGATGCACGTTCCTATCACTTCGAGGAGGGCACAGAAGAGATCCAGAAACTCTTAATCGCCCGACATCTGTTCAAATAAGGCAACGTTTACTTGCGTGAAGCGGCACCAGTTTTATGTCATTGCGAGGAGTCCCGCACCTAGATTCCATGAGTGCGGGACGGCGAAGCAATCTCGTCCTCCCAAGCCGATGGCTTTTGTTTTCAGAAAATGAGATTGCCTCTCGGCCATGAGCTTTTCGGCGGCTGGCTCGAGGTCGAATGGCTTCCCCCGCTTTACAGCGGGGTCGCAAAGACAGTCTGTGACATGGCTTGTAGTTGAAAGGAGCATATCATGAGAAAAGGAATGAAGGTTATTGACATCCATAATCATTTTTACTCGAAACCATGGCTGGACTATCTATCTCAGAGGACCGAGGCGCCCCAGTTTGAGTGGACAAGTGCCACCTCAGGCGTGGCCAAAATCGGCACCTCAACGCCCAGTCACGTGGATATGGCGGGGGATTTTGATATAAAGGCAAGAGTAGCGGACCTGGACGAGGCGGGGATTGATATTCAGGTCCTCTCTCATACCTGCCCAGGCGTTGCTGAGCTTCCCGTGAAAGAGAGTATCGAGTGGGCACAAAAGATCAACGACATCTTCGCAGAGATTTGCGAGGAACACAAAGGGCGCTTCTATTT
>CP070840.1:3258697-3292010 GCA_020342025.1 Deltaproteobacteria bacterium | reverse complement strand
AACGAACAAATGCACTCCTAAAACATTAAATCCCAAGTTGGTCAAAGCCGGTGCGAGTACCAGGCCAAGGAAAACATAACATGTGATGACAGGCATTCCTGTGCCAAGGACCAAAGCTGTTACGGCACCCAACACAAGCAACAAAATCTCGTTGTTTCCGGCCAATGCAGTGATTTCACTAGCAAAGGCAGATGAAACCCCAGTCATAATAAGCCCACCTATCATGAGAGACACACCAGCAAATATTGCAATAAGTTCAACTAAAACTTTGCCTGCCTGCTCAATAAATGAAAAAAAACCATCTAATGAGAGCCTGTTTTTTTTTCGGAATATCGCAATGGTAATAAGAGCAAGTGTCGCATAAAACGGGGCCTGTCCTTCGAGCCGGAGAAACACAAGAAACCAGATTAGCATCAGAAACGAAAATAAATAGGGCCAGCCGTTCCTCAGTGTAATCAAGAGCGAAGGAATCTCAGATCGGTCAAGACCGGTAAAGTGTTTTTTGGCCGCATACGCATCTATTTGCATCAGAAGGGCAAAGAAATAAAGCAGTGCTGGAATCAAAGCTGCACCACAAACCGTAGCGTAAGGAATACCTAACCACATTGCCATGATAAAAGCTACGGCTCCCATTACAGGTGGAAGGAGGACACCACCTGTGGAAGCATTGGTTTCTACGGCGGCAGCATAATGAGCTGGATATCCCAACTTCTTCATGGCAGGGATGGTTATAGCCCCTGTGGTCAGGACATTAGATACGGCAGTTCCGCTAAGACTTCCAAATAGTCCACTTGCAAATATTGCGACCTTTGCGGGACCTCCACGAGTTCGTCCCAACATCGCATAGGCCAGATTGATAAAGAACTCACCACCTCCGGTGACCACCAATGCCACGCCAAAGATCATAAAACCAATCAACATCATGGAAAAAACCCAAATTGGCATTCCAACCAGAGAATCGCTACCCATGGATTGGATG
This sequence comes from Deltaproteobacteria bacterium, assembly GCA_020342025.1. The sequence goes on along the minus strand of CP070840.1, from coordinate 3,291,031 downwards.
CTTATGGTTTTCCAAAGAGAAAAGCTGACGCCAGAAAATGGAGGTGGAATAAGAGAAGCAAACGTGGGGAAGAAGAAAAAAAAGAGCGAAAGCGAAGCTAGTAAAATCCCGGCTGTCCGCCTGACGGCATCCACCACACTAAGGCATAGGATCAGCCCCAAAATGGTAGGTAACTTTGGTGAACTAAACATCCATCCCTCGTTGAAAATGTCTAGGCCATGAATTGCAAAATAGATACAAATACAAAATGTGGAAGAAAACAGGAGGAGATCATACCATGGCAGGACATCTCTTCGGGAGGCTTTGTATGGCGGAAACACAAGAAACACAGGGGAGAGGAAAGCCGCGAGCACACAATAATAATAACTGATATCATAAATAGAGATTCCCAAGGGGTTCAGGATAAAAAAGATCTGTATGACAGAGAGCGCGATACCGCCCAAGCAGAAGAATAGAAACAAACCCCTCCACCTCCCAGAGAGCGCCCTATGTCTGGGCGCTCTGGCAGGCTCTACGTTTGATTTATTCTTATCCACGGTCAGTGGCAGATCTCAATTGTTAGTAGTAAGTTGAGGATGGATAGCAGGGCATATCGGGTTCTATTCTTAGGATAGGCCCCTTAGCCTTAACTTTCTTTTCAAATGTGTGCTGACAAACAGGTAAATACAATGCTCTCCTGGCTAACACGGTGCGCGAATGCGTGTAGTAACTAAAGCGAGCTACTCAGCGGCATCTCTCCCATTGAAACCGAATACAAATGGCATTAGTCTATGGGGGTGTAGCCAGATATAGTTGCTTGCTTTTTATACCATTGCGTGCGTAATTGTTCAGGTTTCCATTTCTCAGATATCGCCTGGTCTACCGTAGGCTCCCAAGAAGCAATCAATTCTTTTTGTTGCTCAATTATCGACTGATTTCTTTTTTCGTGCTCATCACTCCATAATCCTTTTTCTTTAAAGTATTTGACCGAACCTCGGTGGTAAGCGTGGGGATACAACTTCGTATCTAGGGCCTTGTCAATTGTGTAAACAGCCCATGCCTTTGTAACTTTTTGCAGACTCTCAATGTTTTCCGCGATTGTTTTGGTAAGAAGATAAACTAAATCTGGAGATGTTCTCTCGTAGACGGCAAAGCCGTAAAAGTGGTCATAGGCTTCGAGCGATTTTTCTTTCGTTATCCCTGCACCTACGGTTACGGTGGCAGGGGCTCCCCATGGCGCTATTTTACGTAATCGCTTCCACCCTTCTTTGTCAGCATGTGGATATGGCAGCCATTTGATGCCCTCCGGCCTTGCCTCTAACTCAAATAGCTTGCTTGTAACTGGATTTGAGGTTAATACTACATCAACCTTTCCCGCCATCAGTGCCATGAATTGTCCGATGTAACCGTTAACAGGTACTGTAGTTACATCGTCTTTAGTCAGCCCGGCAAAGGCCAGGAAAGCTTCGTGTAGTATCTGCGAAGAACGCAAGGGCATCCAGGCTACTCTTTTGCCTTTAACGTCTGCAACTTTGTTGATGTCTTTGTGGGCGTTTGTCGTAAGCACGCCAAGATATGCAGGCCCGAGCCACGCCATCTGCAAAGGTTGAGGGCCCCATTCAAGCTTACAGTAATCCGCCAAGCCGAGTTGGATTGGGTACATTTGAGAACCAGCTGTTATCTCAAACTGAATATCTCCGCTACGTAGAAGGGTTAACCTTCCCATGTCAGAAGCAATGGGAATAACCCTGACCTTAATCCCTACCTTTTTCTGAAATACCTCCCCGAGTGTAGAAGCCATAAGATGGCCTGCTCCTCCCACGCGGAGGCTACCGATGCCGATCATTTTGGGTATGTCGCCCGATTCTCCAGCCATGGAATGATTTAAGGCCGGTTGGTTTATAAAGACACTAACAAATACTGCAAAAACAAACAAAATTAAGAACCTTTTGTCTCTCATAATTTCACCTCCCACAATTTTAGATTTAAATTTCTTGAAATGATATACGCGAAGTGGAAAGAAATCAGGTTAATGGTTGTGGGTCGAATGTGCTTAATCTGAATTTTTTAAATGTGTTTTTTTGATCCAAAACACAGATTCCACTGGATGCACACTATCTTAGCCATCACGCTTACAGGCTACAGCACAGATGCCTTGTCCCACTGTCTGTTTCCCTACACCTAACGGTTTAAGCCAATTTCTGCTTTCGGGCAGGTCTTGGTTTTGTGAAGAACACCACAGAAGCAACTTTTCTGCAAAAAATTGATAGCGATATTTTGAGCTCCTATATCACCTTAGGTCCTTCGATTTAGGACTTGGTACTTTTAAGGTTAAATGAATAAAATTTGGGATATTCATAGTCAAAAAACTTGTCGAAGTCAATCAAAAGAAACATGTTAGACCGAAGGGACCCATTTCGTTCCATAGATCTTTATCTCATGGAACACTATCTAGTACGCTTCGACCGTTGTTCGGTGGAGCTGAAGCGCGTTGAGCAGGAAAAGTATTCCATGCTCACGGTCAATTTTTGTAATAACAGAGACCTTGCCTGGCACCAATTAGTTAAAAGAGTCTGGGTCTGCTTTTGACAGCGAAAAGTTCCCGAGCTCTTCGTTTGGCGTTATTATAGAAGCCGAGAGGGGAAGGTAAGTGCGAATAAAAGACGGGTCGAAAGCAAAACATAATGCACTAAAGGCGTTTGAAGGATTCATCCACTGGGGATTTACCGCTTCTCCATCATGTCCATAAATTCTTCCACCACAGGATCGATGAAGTCGGGATCATTGATATGGGCATCCAGCTCCACCAGAGGGATGGCAGGATCCAGATTGTCCTTGAGAGCATCCACCATTGCCTGATTCCCCTCAGGTTCCCAGTGGGCCAATCCCTCCCGATCCGGGAAGGACCACCCCTTTAGGGGAATGAAGACCTTTACCGGACCCTTGGCCTTATTGAGTTTTTGGGCAATCTCTTTCCCCACCTCTCTCATCTCATCCGGGAGTAAACGGACAAGGGTGAGGTGTGGATTATATTTAAAGTGTTTACGTCTTCTCATATCTTCGGAAAGACTTTCCGAAGATCCCTGAACCGTGTAGTTACCGCTGCCCGGGGCAACCACTTGGGGCAAACCCACAGCCCCCGCCGCCGTCAACCGCCCCTCTCGAATGGCACCGTGCAGTCCGCCCACAAACCGATCTCCAATTTCATGGAGATTCAGATCCAGGACCCCCCTAAAGGCCCCCTCAAGAATCATGTCTTCCATGGCAATGCCGCCCGTTCCATTTTGATGAAAGGCGACCACCTCAAACCCTTTGTCCTCCAGAATCCCCTTGGCGCGGAGGGCGCCTGGTGTGGTGGTGCCCAACATGGACATGGCGACGGGAATTCCCGCCGGTTTCATGAGTTGCGCGTCGAAACGTTCAACCATTCCGCAGATGGCGCCAGCTGTGTTTTGAAGGATCTGTTTGGTCAAGAAATTCAGCCCTTGCATATCAGACACGGTATGCATGATGGTAAGATCCTTTGTGCCCACATAGAAACCAAAATTATGTAACCCGTTAGCCACAGTGGAGGCCATCAATCTCGGAACACCCGTGGGTAGAGCCCGCATTGCTGTGCACGCAATTTCCGTACCCTGAGCGCCTCCGATGCCGGCAATCCCCTGGATGCGCCCCTGGTCATACAACTCCCGGGCTATGGCCTCAGCTCCCCGGCACATCACTTCGGTGCATTCCCTTTTATCCCCGGTGGCCACAGCCTCCTTGAGGGGCATCCCCCCACGCGTTGCGACCTCATCCTGAGAAATATCCACCTGCCCCTTGGGTGGAGCCAGGATCCCCGTATCCATGACCATGACCAAAACCCCATTGGACTCAATGCATTGCTTCAGGTAAGAGGCCTCTTCCTCCTTGGTGTCATGCGTTGCAATCAGCAGAATCGTCTTTTCCATTTTTGTCACCCTTGACGAGAGAAACTTTGCTTAAACCGGTTAAGGGTCACGAAAGCGCGGCACAAAGGCAGGACTTTGAATGCATCACGCATTTGGTTTCACAATGACCTTAACCGCTCCCCCTATCCTTTTCACAAATGTCTCAAATGCCGTGGTAATCTGCTCGAGCGGAAAAGAGTGGGTCACATACGGCTTCAAGCTCACTTTGCCAGAACCCAACAAGGACACGGCTCTGGCCACATTGGCCCACCCTTCCCCCCGAACCGTATGAATAGATTTGTTTTTCATAAGGAGATCTTCAAAATCCACCAGTACCGGTTCATGGGGTATGCCTAACATCAATATCTTCCCCATCGGTTTCACCATTTTGATGGCCATCATTGGGGCATCCTTTGCTCCCGAGGATTCGACGACCAGATCCACACCAACCTCTCCGGTCTCATTGAGGATGATCGCAACCGGGTCCTCTTCATGCACATTGATCACACGATCAGCCCCTGTTTTTGCCCCCACGTTGAGCCTGGAAGCCCTTGTGCCTATCAAGTATACCTTCTCTGCCCCCAATGTCTTGGCCACCTGGCTGGAAATCAGTCCCAGGGGACCGGGGCCAATGACCGCCACACGATCACCTGCCACATATCCCCCAACCGTTTGAAAACCATAAAGCACGCAGCCAAGATTCGTAATCAGCGAGGCCTCATCAAAATCGATGTGATCCGGAATGGGGTGGACTGTATTGATATTATTGACCACATACTGGGCGAAGCCCCCATTGGAGGTCATCCCGTTGGCCCGATGTTTAATCGTACCGTAGTTGAGGCATGCCGTATAGTTTCCGACCCTGCAATTTCTGCAGCGCATACATCCTAAGTGCGCCTCCACGGCTACCCGAGCCCCCACTTTGATCTCATCCACTGTTTCGCCCAAGGCCGCAACGGTACCCGCATATTCATGACCCGGAATAAAGGCCCCATAGGGCGGCTGCCCGGGTAGCGGATTATTCATGAGGGCCACATCAGTGCTACAACAAGCACATGAGTCCACTCTGAGCAAGACTTCCATCGGACCCGGTTGGGGAGTGGGGACCTCCTTGACTTCCAACTGGTTGGGGCCCATCAATACGGCCCCTTTCATTGTTTCAGGTGGGACTGTCATTGTTTCCATCTCCTCTCCTGGCTTGGCGATCCATATCGCCAACCCATCTCAAAGCAATCGCACTTCCTTTTCCTCGCAAAACCCTGTAATCTGATGCGAACCATCCCCTTCGCCCCTAAGCTATCCGGTAATGGCGTCATATGCAAACTTTTCTCTCCTCAATTCTCTTCAGGCAGGGGTGAAACGGTCATTGCTCCCATTTGGGGGCCGTTATATTCACCATCCTCTTTGGCCTGTCAAAAGATGCCACAGGCCCCTTTACCTGGGGTTTTGGGATATGGGGGATTTTGGGTGCAGGAGGCTTTCTCCTGGGAAACGCCCTACTGAAATGGGAGTGTTCGGCAGATTCGTTCTGCCAGAAAATCTAATCTTCCTCTGTACGGTTCACCCGAATTCTGACAGAAACGGTCAAGCCGTCACACCACCATCAATGACTAACGTTTGACCGGTCATAAAGCTCCCGGCTTCTGACGCAAGGAAGACCGCAGCACCAGCAATATCTGTAGGATCACCAATACGTCGCAAGGGGGTGTTGGCAAGCCTCTGCTTCAGGAATTCTTCATTCTCCCAAAGGGCCCGAGAAAAGTCGGTCTTGATTAAGCCTGGTGCAATGGCATTGGCACGAACATTCTTTGGGCCGTACTCCACAGCAATATTGCGAACGAGCGCTAGTTCTGCCGCTTTCGTAATGCCATAGGCGCCCAGCACACCAGTCCCACGCAGGGCACTGATGGAGGAGATAACAATTATCACCCCTTCTCTTCTTTCGGCCATTTCGGGTAGAACCATCTGGCAAAGCCAGTGGTTTGACCTTACATTTGTATTTATTGTTTTGTCAAAAGCTTCATCTGGAATCTCTGCCAAGGAGCCGACGTAGACATTGACCGCCGCATTACAGACCAATATGTCAATTTTTCTGAAACGCTGGAGGGCCTGACTCACCAAATTTTGTAATTGGTCCTTATCGGAGATGTTGCAAGGGATCCCAGTTGCTTCACCCCTTCCATTCTTCACCGCTCTATTAATCTCCTCCGCGACCTGGTCACAACCGGCCGCCTTGCGGCTGGAAACCACAACTTTGGCCCCGTGACGAGCCATCTGCTCTGCGATCGCCTTTCCAATGCCACGGGTAGACCCCGTAATCAGTGCAACTTTTCCCTCTAAATCAAACATAGCTCCTCCTAAAAATAGCCGGCCCTGATGTGTGAAGCCAGATGTCTAGGGCAAAGCGCAGGGTTGCAAACCCTCATGCATGTCACCTCCCCCACAGGAGAGGGCGTCCATTTGGATCCAGTCTTTTCTAACTTTCTGACTTCTCTGTGGAACTTTCTCCGCCACGGAGTGCCTCCCCTATATGAGAAGCGATTTCAGCCCTGCCAAAACCTCCAAAACCACCCCGTAAAAGTCTTATTACCAGATTGAAAGCCCTATGGTCAACAGTTTCATGACTCATATTAAACGACCCATTTTTCATGTTTCTTATAACATGAAATATATTGACAATGCGGCTCGTGATATGATAATCAGAGATCACGCTAAACCCCAAACCGCCAAAAAACCTGATGCCACCACCAGAAAAAAAAGCCTATCGGGTAGTCAAGACCAATCTAAACGCCCAAGTCTATGATATCCTAAAGGAGATGATCGCTGATCGGCGTTTCACTCCCGGTAGCTATATGAATGTGGAGAAATTGGCCCAGGAATTGGGTATTAGCCGGACCCCGATTTGGGAGGCAATTCGTCGACTCGAACAGGAAGGTATCGTCACTCACACGCCCCACAAAGGCGTAAAGGTGCGCGAGTTGACCCAGAAGATGGCCTTGCAGCTTTATGAGGTCCGAGAGACCATGGAAGGCCTGGCCGCTCGCCTTGGCGCGCATCGAGCGACTCCCGACATGATAGCAAAAATGAAGGAGGTTCTGGGCGAGCAGAAACTCATTGTTAAGCGCGGAGATGCCATAGCCTACTCCCGATCGGACCACGATTTCCATCTCTTGATCTACAGGGCCTGCGGAAATGAACTTCTCCAAGAACTCCTTGAGGGGCTCCGCTACAAAGCCCTTCCCTTGGCCTTTAAACTGGCCCCTCACTTTGGGGAATTCTTAGATTTCCACGGGGAGATTCTTGTGGCCTTCGAAAAACGGGATGGCAGGGCGGCAGAAAAGGCGATAAGACGACATAATCAGAGAATGCTCGAAATTATCCGAACGACCCCCTGGGGCATTGAAGAGGAGAACCAGATGTGATCCCTGGTCCTGTGCCTCTCTGGGATGGGTACCAAGTAGCCGTATGAACCAGCCCTTATCTTAATGCATTTATCAACGGATTCCCTATTCATAAACCTCATGCCTCACAACAGCTGGGGCGTGGCCGGCCAAGAGCGGCATTCCAGATGGGATCCCGGGATAACGCGAAAATCATAAGTCATATGATTGAGGATATGTGAGATGGCTAATCTGGCATTGCGCGGGGGTGTGGCGGTAAGATACAAGCCTTATCCAGACTGGCCACAAGCAGGTTCTGGGGAAAGGGACTGGTTGGAAAAGGTGCTGGCGAGTGGCCGCTGGTTTGCTGGTTTACAGGGCGGTGATCCCGAAGCCTTGGGCACGCTTTTTGCTGAGCGGTTCGCCAATCTCCATGATGCACAATTCGCTTTGCCGGTGGCCAATGGGAGCGTGGCCATAGAAATTGCGCTCCGAGCCCTTGGAACAAGACCTGGCGATGAGGTCATCGTTCCCGCCTACACCTTCATTTCCACAGCCACTTCGGTGCTTATGGTGGGTGGCGTCCCTGTATTTGCGGACATGGACCCCCAAACCTACTGTCTAGCCCCTGAGGATGTTGCCCGACGTGTATCTTCGCACACACGGGCCGTCATTCCCGTTCACCTGGGCGGCCAGATGGCGGATATGCCTGCCATTCTGAAAGTGGCAGAACAGTATGGGGTGCATGTTGTCGAGGACTGCGCCCAGGCCATCCATGCCTCTTTGGACGGCAGAAAGGCGGGGACCTGGGGGCACCTGGGGACCTTCAGCTTCCAGTCAAACAAGACCATCACGGCCGGCGAAGGGGGTTTAGTGACGACCAATGACCCCGAACTGGCTGAAAAAGTCGTTGCCCTGCGTGCCTTCGGCCGGTTTCAGGGCAGGCCGGGCGTGAGATCTTCGGACCTCACCTGCGAACGGGTTTCCAGCAACTACAGGCTCTCTGAATTCCAAGCGGCTGTCCTTCTTGCGCAGCTTGAGAGATTTCCCCTGCAGGACGCTCGCCGTCAGGCCAACGCTGCCCGGCTGACACAAGGGATTGAGCAGATACCTGGACTGAGGCACATCGGAATGGACGCGCCTTCCATGAAGCATGGGTACTACTATTATCTGCTTCGCTATGAACCGCAAGTGTTTGGAGACTTGGATCCGGACAGGCTCTGCGAGGCCCTAAACGCAGAAGGGATTCCCTTTGTGCCGGGTGACCGGAAACCCCTTTATCGCCATCCCGTCTTTGAGATTGAAAACTTGACGGATCACCTTTGTCCCCAGGCCCTGGAACGATACCTGCGGGCCGTGGACTTGCTCCAACCTGGGTGCCCGGCAACAGAAGAGGCCTGTGGATGCACGCTCATTCTGCGGCACCAGGTCCTTTTGGGCGAAGAAAAGGATATGGATGATATCATTGAGGCCCTATGGAAAGTTTACAAAAACAGGGAAGAATTACGCTGAAGGAGGGACTTGGATGCCATTCAAGGAATTGAAAAAGGCGAAACCCGTATTAGAGGCGGACCTAAAGGCGCTTCGCCAGGGCGTTGAAGAAATCCTGGAACGGGTACGGGAAGAGGGGGATGCGGCTCTGGCTCACTATGCCAGGACCTTCGATCAGTATGAGGGCCCTATTCCTGTCAGTGAAGCGGAGGTGGAGGCTGCCAAAAAAGAACTCCCGGCCCATATTGTCGAGGGCCTTGACTTTGCCATCGAGAGAGTGACCGCCTTTGCAGAAGCCCAGAGGGCCCAGATCAGCGAGTTTGAGCAGGAAATGCTTCCTGGCATTTACATGGGACACCGCCTCGTGCCTGTAGAATCTTGCGCGGCCTATGTGCCGGCAGGGCGCTACCCCTGCCTCACCTCAGCGGTGATGTCCCTGGTGCCTGCCAAGGTGGCGGGTGTGAAAAGAATCGTTGCCTGTTCCTCCCCAGGCAAAGAAAAGCGCATCAACCCGGCCATACTCTACACCATGGGTGCCATTGGAGCTGACGAGATTTACTGCCTGGGGGGGGCCCAAGCCATTGCCGCAATGGCCTATGGTACGGAGACTATCCGTCCGGTGGATCTGGTTGTGGGACCTGGCAACCAGTATGTCATGGAAGCAAAGCGTCAGGTATTCGGGACTGTGGGCATCGATTTCCTGGCAGGCCCTAGCGAATGCCTGGTCATAGCAGATGAAACGGCTCGGGCTGACTACATTGCTGCAGACCTCCTCGCACAGTGTGAGCATGACACCGAGGCCCGAGGAGCCCTGGTGACCACTTCGGAATCCTTGGGAAAACAAACTCTGGAAGAGATTGAGCGACAGTTGCGGGATCTGGAGACGGAGGAAGTGGCCCGACGGTCTTGGGAGGATAAGGGGGATGTGGTGGTGGTGCCGACCCTCGAGGACGCCTGCGCTTGGGCAAACCATTACGCCCCTGAACACTTGGAGGTGCATACCAGGGATCCAAAGGCGCTCTTGCCCCTGCTCACCTCCTATGGTTCCCTCTTTCTTGGTGAAGCGGCGGCTGAGGTCTTTGCAGACAAGGTTGCTGGCACGAACCATATCTTGCCCACCCTTCGGGGCGCTAGAAACACGGGTGGATTGTGGGTAGGTCATTTCCTCAAGGTATTGACCCATCAGTGGGTCGATGAGCGCGGGGTGAATGTGCTTGCCCCCTATTCTGTTCGGCAGGCAGAATTTGAGACCATGGACGCCCATCGACGGGCTGCCCTGATCCGATTGACCCATAAACTTTGACGCAAACTGTTTTGGACCGACTCGAAAATGTGGGACGACCAAAACCTGATAATCATGTGAAAGGATCCATATAAACTAAGGAGGATTAAAATGGAATGGGAAGAGAAAAAAGAGGTGAAGAAAGAAAAAATCTATAACCTTTTCCGATGTGGGTATTTGGATGTGAGGGAGTGGTTGAAGGAGACGGACATCATACTCATCCCCCTGGGAAGCACGGAGCAGCATGGAAGGCATTGTCCTGTGTGCACGGATAGCATCGCCACGGAGTTGCCCTGCCAGATTGCTGCCGAGATGGCCAATGTCCCCTATTACCAGCTGATTCCTGTTGGGTATTCCCCCCAGCACCTTCATGCGCCAGGCGTGGGATCGGGCACCGTTACCCTCAGCGCCTTTACCTATCAGAATGTCCTTTATGATATAGGGCGGTCACTGTTACATAACGGGTTTAACAAACTGATCTTCGCCACGGGACACACCTCCAACATGAAGGCTGTGGACCCTGCCTTGCGGGCCTTGAGATACGAGACCGGGGCCTTTATCTGCTGCTATCGGAATGATGCAGAGGCGGTGCCCGGCCTCCTGGCGGACACTGATCTCATTGAGAACCCTCCGGAAGAGGCACCGGGATGGCACGGCAGCGAGGTGGAGGCGGCCGAGTGTCTCTATTTTGAGCAACTGTATGGGAAAAAAATTGTTCATTTGGATCGGACCGACAAGGACTGGACCCATCCCCCCAAGTGGATCTCGGATGTGAGTGACAAGTTCACCAAAGAGAATGGCTCCCCTTTTCTCACGATGAATGGAAAGAACGTGGCGTGGGTGCCCATGGACCATCAGGAGTATAGCGACACGGGTCTGATCGGTCGTCCCGGTAACCCTTTTACGGCCACTGCGGAGAAGGGAAAGAAAATCATTTATAAAAAAGCAGAGATTATGGCCGAGTTTATTGAAGAGGTGAAGAAGATCAAGGTGGAGGTGAAGAACAGGGATTTCTGGAACCGAACTTTCAGGCCCATATAGCGCGCTCTACTATAAATTTCAGTACGAGAAGTTTGCTCTTCCCACCTATGCAGTGATGGCCTGTTCCTTCAAGACGATATCTAAGACGTCGGGGGGAAGTGGTCTGATCTTGGAGGGTTTAAAAGGACTCTGTATAGGTCGGAACGGGACATTCTGCGAGGGGTTCGTGGGCGTAAACTCTCCAAGATCAGACCACGGCGATGTTCGGTGGAATTTTTTTTGAGATATCGTCTTTCAGGAACAGGCCATCACCGCATACGATAGCCATATATGATGCAGGACACTAGTTTTCACCATGAAAGCCTCAACCCCTAGCGCTATTCTTATTTGGATGGAAAATACCTTGAATGTGATGAACGCGAAAGCCATCGCCATTATTGCCACCTTAGACACCAAGGGTCCAGAGGCCGCCTTTGTGAAATCTAGGATCGAAGGGACAGGCTACGGTGTGATCCTTCTGGATACGGGCATTTTTGACCGACAAGATCCGTCAACCCCGCGTCCTGATGTCTCTGCGGATGAGATCGCCAGAAAAGGAGGCGAAGACCGGGCAGAGTTGGCCGCGCGGAGCTCAGAAAAGGAGACGCGTAATCGGGGCATTCGCGCCATGTCCAAGGGTTCGGCTAAGATCTTAAAGCAACTCTACGATGCCGGCCGGATTCGTGGGGTAATCGGTCTGGGTGGCGCCCAGGGAACAGAAATTTGCACTTACGCCATGCGAGCCCTACCCCTGGGGGTGCCCAAGGTGATGGTCTCCACGGTCGCCTCGGGTCAGACCCCTTTCGGGATCTATACCGGCACCCGGGATCTCACGATCATGCATTCTGTGGCGGATATCCTGGGGCTTAACCGCCTGACACGGCGTGTCTTGGCGAACGCCGCCGGCGCCGTGGTAGGTATGGCTGAGGCGGGCCTTCCGGAGGAAGAGAGCACCTCCCCCAAGGTGGGAATCACCATATACGGTCAAACCACTCCAGCGGCCCTGGTCATCAAACCTGAACTGGAGGCCAAGGGCTATGAGGTCTTTGCCTTTCACTCCAACGGCACGGGTGGCAGGGCCATGGAAGAATTAGCCACAGAAGGCCTGTTGGATGTCCTTTTCGACCTGAGCACCCATGAGCTTACGGACGAACTCTTTGGCGGTATTCATGCCAGTGATTCCAACCGTCTCCTGGCAGGGGGATTAAAGGGTGTCCCTAGACTTGTGGTCCCAGGCGGTCTGGATCTCATCACCCTCGGTAGACCTGAGACGGTCCCCAAAGCCTATCAGTCACAGCCCTCCGTGAGGCACAATCCCAATATCACTCTGGTCCGGCTTAACACAGAGCAGATGATCCGTGTGGCGGAGGTGATGGCCGAGCGCTTGAACCGGGCCGTTGCCCCGGTTATCGTCGCCATTCCCAAAGGGGGGTTCTCCTTTTATAATAGGGAGGGTCTACACTTCCGTGACCTGGAAGCAGACCGAGCCTTTGTCCAAACCCTGCAGACCAAGCTAAAACCGGATATTGCCATTTATGAGATCGACAGTCACGTGAACGATCAACCGTTCATAACAGAGGTCCTAACCATATTTGAGCACCTCTTGAAAAAGGCGGAAGTATAGCATGGAACATGGGATCTTGAACCATACCCTGGATGAATATGTACGACAAGACCCACGAATCCTAGACGTTTACCTTGAGGCCCGACGCCGTTATGGCCAATTACCCCTTTACCATCACGGCTTTCACCACGTCCTGCGTGATCTTTACCGTGCACTTGTCATCGCCCAGGAGGAAGGGGGCGTTGACTACGGCGTTCTTATCCCCAGCGTCCTATTGCACGACATCGGCTTTTGCTCGCAAGATTTCAGACAAGTTGGACACGATGTGGCGGGCGCCCGGTTTGCCCAAGAAATCCTTATGAGCCTGGGATATGATGGAGAAAAATGCCACGCCATCGCACACTGTATTCGGGCCCATAAAGCCAAGGCCGAGACGCCCCAAACCCTGGAGGCCAAGATTGTCTATGATGCGGATGTGCTGGAAAAGGCAGGTCTGGTCTATCTCATCTTAGGCGGCAAGATTGTCTGTGAATTAGATGAAACCATCAACGATTTCCTCAAAAGGGAAATTCCCGATCGGATTAACGAACTGGCCAGGGGATTTTACACCCAGAAGGCCAGGGAAATGGATGGGGGGAGGCTGGATCAGGTCCGCTCGCTTCTCTGCCGAGTCCAAGACGAAATCACGAAAGAGCGTCATGACTTTAAAATCAACGAACAGGACCTATGGATAAAATCGCCACACCAGGTCTGGGTCTGACCCCCACTTGACTTACCACTCAATGAGCAACCCTGAAACGGAAATTCATAATTTGACAGGATGGACAGGATTTCTTTGATCATCGGCTGGAGGATAGCTTGAGCGCCACGTGAAACGGCTAAACGGGTGTTTTTCTAACCACCACAAGGTCCCCTTCCCTACCCGCCTTCAGGACAAAGTCATGGATATCCCGTTGCAGACACACAATGGGATCCTCTGACGGAAATTCGGGTCTGTCTCCATTAAGGAACTTCTGAGTCGTTTCCTGAAACAGGATCTCTCTCAAGGCCTCATTGTGGTCGTAGTCGGCGGCACCCAGCAGGTGGGCGATGTAGCGGGCACACCACTCATCCTCTGGGGCCTTTTCTTTGAGCTGCACACCCATGGCCACAATGCTCACCCGCTTGGCAGAGTTGGACAGAATATATCTGGCCGTGGCCTTTGCCAGACTGTAACTGCAAAGCAGCACCTCATCAGCCACATCCAGAGCGGCAAGGACCCCCTGGACCCCAGAAGAGGTACGCTGAACGGCCGTCTTGCCTCTAAAAAAGGTGGGATCCATTTGTAAAATCTGGCTGGGTGAGTTCCCAAGGTCAAATCCATCAATAGGAAGCCCTCCCTGTTCGCCAGCCAGTATGAGATTTTCGTCTCGCAGCTTCAGGGCCAGCGCTTGTTCTGGGGTAGCCACCAAGATGGAACGCTCAAGGCCAAGGGAAAAAAGAAGGGGCGCGCAGGTGAAGGCCCTGAACACGTCCACCACAACGGCAACGCCTCTCGCTGCTTGAGCTCCAGTCAATAAACTGTCGCAGGTTACATGCCTATCTGTCATTATTAAGCCTTACTCCCCTTTCCTTTGCTTCACTTCAATTCACTGAAAAGGCCCGTTGTTTTACCCTGTGACAACCAGAATCCTGTTCTGGCTTTTCCAGCCTTAAGGCGTGGGTAATACAAGAAGGGATCTCGTCTTGATGATGGGTCACATAGAGGACATGGGTTTTGGTCTTCCTGCCAATATGGTCAATCAAGTCCAGAATGACCTTTCGATTTGACCTGTCCAAACCCTGACAGGGCTCATCCAGAATCAGAAGGGTCGGGGATTTCACCATAGATCGAGCCAGCAACACCATCCGTTTTTGTCCATATGAAAGCTGATCATACCACTCTGCCGCATACGCTATACCCAGGAGCTTCATCCATTGCCCTGCCGCCGCGTGCTGTTCTCTGCCACATTTTCGGTACAGACCTATGGAGTCAAAAAATCCGGACAGCACCACGTCGTGCACACGCATCCGCTTGCGGTAGTGGATCTGTAATTCGGAAGACACAAAGCCGATCCGCTTCTTTATGTCCCAGATACTCTCTCCGGATCCTTTGCGTTTCCCGAACAGGTAAATCTCATTTGCGTAAGCTTGCGGATTATCCCCTATGATCAGGCTCAGGAGGGTTGTTTTGCCTGAACCATTGGGCCCCACAATGGCCCAGTTCTCCCCCCGTTTCATTGCCCAGTTCAGGTTTTCCAGGACAGGGATGTCACCGTATCTCACCGTGGTGTTTTTCAATTCCACAAACACCTCCCGTTTGCCTTCCTGCGGGGCTTCCCGTCCATCCTCTTGTCGCGGTAGTGGAATGGTAACCGGTCCTTTTCTATTAAAGAGACGGTCCATGTTCTGCGGTTTGAGCACCTCGTCTCGCTCCCCCTGGAGAAACACCTTGCAGTCCTTTAGGCACAGCACATGGGTGATATGGCGGAGAATCTCCTCAAAACGATGGGTTACCAGAATGACCTGCATACCTTCACCCATCAACCCCGTGATGGTATTCCCCAGCCTTCCCTTGGATTTATCATCGAGTCCCTCAAAGGGTTCGTCCAGGATAAGGAGTTTTGGCGATTTCATCAGGGCACGGGCAATGAGGACCTTTTGCATCTCCCCGGTGGACAGGAATCGAATACCTCGGTCAAGGAGATAACCAATCTCAAGGTGTTTCACAACCCGGTCAAAATTTGGGGCCTCAACGTATTCGTTATGATCGGCCGACAGAATGGTTTGTCTGGCCTTGGCAAAGGTGTCCATTCTTCCGGAAAAGAAACGGGCCTCGTCACGGTCTTCTTCCTGGGCGATTAATCCCTGGTGGAGTTCTAAGGAGACATACCCGATTGCCCCCTGGGCCGTCCTTGGATAATTGCGGGTCACTTTTCCTTTCACAACAGGCACATCGCCCATAAGCGTCCCCACTAGAGACGACTTTCCAGATCCGTTGGGGCCCAAAATCGCCCAGTTCTGGTCGTTCTTGATTTCCCAGCTGGTATCGGCAAGGATGAATTTTTCCCTTACACGGATCGTGACGTTTTCAAGCCTAATGAATGTTTCTTCTGGATTGTCCTTCTGTTTCATGTTTTTCCGGTCGTTCGGTCCTCATTTTTTCATATGTACCCATAATCCTGTCTCTTTCCTCAACTGCGGGAGAACATGGGATCGCGTACATGGAAGGGTGGATGATAGGAATAGAGGGGCTGAATGTCAAGGACCGTTGATTATCTGGGGCATTGGACCCGGCTTTGATTACACCCCATAGAAGTGTCAAGTGAGGGCATGCCCCTTTTCTCAAGGCCATATCTATATCGTGAGCAGGAAGTGACCCAATATTTGAGGTTTAATGAATGAGTTGCAGATTCCCAGGGGCTCAGGGGCACAAACCCCAAATATTGGGTCACGGCGATGCCCAGTGGAATTTTTTTTGAGATATGGCCTCTCGAAAAAGGACATGCCCTCACACCGGCAAAGCTTACCTCTACTACCCGCACGACGGGTGGGTTTTGAAACCATTAATCTGAAAATGGCAACATGTGGGAACCGTCCTATTGTATTTAACGCGGCGCTGGTGTAAGAGTGTTTGAGCCCTAGGCATAGAGGTGGAGCAAAGTCGAGAGAATATGAGAAGGGGGAGGGACGACTTATGGAAAAACTGACGCTTATTTTAGTGGCCTTTGCAGCCGGAATGGCCAACGCCTTTCAATCGCCCATAAATGCGGCGCTGGGGAAATACACCGGAGCCGTTCAAAGCTCCTGCATTTCCTTTACAGGGGGTGCGTTATTCCTTTTCATTGTGGCCATGGTCATAGGGAGAGGGAGCCTCCTGAAGTTCACACAAGCACCACCCTATTTATGGTTGGGAGGAATTCTGGGGGCCATACTGGTCACCACCATGCTCATCGTTGTGACCAGAATCGGTGCTGCCGTTACTATCAGTTCAGTCATTACCGGGCAAATGGTTGCTGCCCTAATCATTGATCAAATAGGCTTTCTTGGGGTTCCCAAGACTCCCATAGACCTCTCCCGTATCGCAGGCATCCTTTTCCTCGTTGTCGGAATCAAACTGTTAACAAAATAGGGATCAAGACTTGGGATTCCCGGGGGGAGTAACTCCTATGTCCTATCCTATATTTCTATCTCTTGCAGTGATGGCCTGTTCCTGAAAGACGATATCTAAAGAAAATCCCTTGTATTGCAATTCATGGCACATTCTACAACTTATAGATCCTACAGAGCGTCCCTCTCGTTCGAACAGAGGCGCATATCTCCTCTCTTGGAGGATCGTCGGTGGTGACCACATTGATGTTGGAGTCAAAGCAACCATGCTCTGGTCCAGGCTTTTCCGGGAACCACCAGCCATGTCTCGCGTGGACCATTCCGGGATGCACCCTGTCTGTGATCCTGACCTTGAACCTCGCGCGCTCGCCTTTTATCTGAGGCGTTTCGATCCAGGCCCAATCTCCCTCCTCAATGTTGGCCTGTCTGGCCGTCTCTGCGTTTATTTCCACCAGGGGATCAGGGACCCGCTCCCGCAGTGCGGGAATCTGACGTCCTTCCGAATGAAAGAACTCGATGTGCCTGTTTCCCGTGTACAGAATATAGGGGTAATCTTTGAGAAGTCCTGGCGTGCTCAGGGGGCTCTCTGGCGGTTCTTTGTAAAAAGGGAGAGGATCATAGCCGTACTTCTCAAAGGCCGTTGAGTAGATCTCCACCTTTCCGGTCGGGGTACCAAATCCTTCTTGTTCGTACTTCCTATATTTCATAGGTGTTTTTACGCAGCCCTTCTCTTTCAGTGCCTTAAAGGTGAGACCCGCACCACGGACCAGGGCCTCGTTAAATGCCTCCACAGTGTTCCAGGGCAGAAATTTTCTGTCGGCCCAGGGGATTCTTTTGGCGAGCTCAATGGAGATTTTCATATCGTGCCAGCACTCGCCAAGGGGCTCTATGGCCTTTTGCCTGGCAGCCACGTAGTTGGGATACAGGGCATTACAGGTGTCATCCCGCTCCAGCCAAATGGCGGGCGGGAGCACATAGTCAGCGATCTCAGCCGTGGGCGTCAGAAAAAATTCAGCAACCACATGCAGTTCCAGATTGTTTTTTAAGGCCCTCCATACGCTCTTCACGTTCTGCATGTTTAGGACGGGATTCCCGCCCGCACAAAGCATGCTTTTGATGGGGTAAGGCCTTCCTGTGAGGAGCGTTTCATGGGCAAGTGGGGCAGGGACAAAGGGAATAACCGCTTCAGGACCAGATATGAGGGGATACTCCTTAGCACCAATGCGCTTTTGCTCCATCTCCGGTTCTGGTCGGAACATCCTCCCCTCCCCGGCGAGGGTACCGAAAGAGATATACCCCGGCATGGACATGGGGAAGACATTACCGCCCGGCACATCCACGTTTCCCGTGAGGGCGATCAGGATGGCAAGGGCACGGCATGTCTGCGTAGAGTTGATATTGTGTTCAACGGCCACCCGATGATGCATGGCCGCAGGTTTCGTTTTGGCATACATCCTCGAGGCTGCTTTTATGTCGCGGGCCGGGACCCATGTTATTTCTACTACCCTCTCCAAAGGGTAGTCTTTAACACGCGCTTTCAGTTGTTGGAAACCGTGACACCATGTGTCCACAAAATGTTTGTCATACAATTCCTCGTCGATAATGGTCTTAATCATGCCTAGGGCCAGCGCCACATCCGTGCCCGGCCTGATCCTTAACCACAGATCCGCCTTTTCCGCCAGCTCTGTCCGATGAGGATCGATAACAATAAGTTTTGCATTCCTTTTTCGTCTGGCCTCCAGAATATCCCTACCTCTGGGTGGGTGTGAAGCGAGCGGGTTGCCCCCCACAACAACGATACAGTCCGCGTTGAGATAATCGGGCCCATTCTCGATCATCACAGAGTGTCCCATGGTCCAGTGCCCGGCCACCACGGAGGGTACAAAGCAGATGTGAAAATCGGTACTTATCACGTTGGGGCTGCCCAGCGCATAGGCCAGGAGGGCCGTGGAATAGTGCGTCGGCCTGGGGCCTGTGCCATGAATGGCTGAGAATGACTCTGGCCCATATTTTTCCTTTAGTGCCGTAAGTTTTTCAGCGATCTCGGTCAAGGCCTCATCCCACGTTATCCTCTCCCACTTTCCGCTTCCCCTCTCCCCTGCCCGCCTCAAGGGGTACTTCACCCTGTCAGGGTGATATAAAACTTGAGGTTGTGCTCGTCCTTTCACACATGTGTAACCCCTGTTCATGGGATGCTGGGGATCTCCTTTTATTTGTGTGACCTTCCCATCCTTCACATGAACCAGCACACCACACTCACAATGACATGACTGGCAAACACTTCTAACGATTTTCTCCATGGACCACTCCTGTTGTTGAAGGTCCTTTCAGTAAGGTGTAGAAATGCCCTCCAACTGTCTGTTCAAATTTGGTGAGGTGTTACCATGATTCCCCGGGTTTATCAATGGAGACCACCAAAAAGGCGTTTTCTGCAACATTAAACACGTGCTGCATTTCCAATCTGCCTCAGTAACGCTAAAAAGTGTTGACAGCATCCTTTGAAATGGTAACGCATAATTGCCTAACGGCTCTCCGGCAGTGCTATTCTCCGAATACACCAAACCAAGAATGTTAAACCCCAATGCGGGAGACGTTTTTCTTTGACAGGCAATTCCAATTTCCCATACACTGGCTCACCAAAATCAGGCACCTATTGGACAGTCGAGGAGGCATTGTCGGATCGACCGCGAGACATAGGCTAAGCCGTAAACCCTGACCACAGTCATGGGACGTGGCTTCATCATTTAGCCTGTGGAGCACGTGTGACCTGATGAATTTAGCGAGGAGGGAATGATGAAGGTTACGGAACACATTCACGCCATAAGACTACCTTTTAAGCTCACCGTAGGTTCCGGGAAGACCTTGGATCGGTTTGTCTATGCCTTTCTCATCTATGGGGAACGCATCTGTCTCATTGACGCCGGCGTCTCTTCATCGCCCGGTATGATCTTCGACTACATAAAGAAAACGGGTCGAGGTCCTGAGGAGATATCCATGCTCGTTCTCACCCACGCCCATCCAGATCATATAGGAGGCGCCCCGGCCGTAAAAAGAGAGAGCGGATGCAAAGTGGCAGCCCACGAGGAGGATGGGCCCTGGATAGAGGATGTGGAGCGCCAGTACAGAGAGCGTCCCATTGCCAATTTCCACTCCCTTGTGGAAGACGCGGTTAAGGTGGATCTCCCCATAAAAGAGGGAGATGAACTGAATTTGGGGGGTGGCAAAACCTTGCAAGTAATGCACACGCCGGGTCATTCAAAAGGTTCCGTCTCCCTTCTGTTTCAAGAGGATGCGGCACTGATCACGGGAGATGCCGTTCCCATATCAGGGACGGTACCCATATATGAAGACGTCATCCGCTCCATTCAGTCCATTCAGAGATTAAAAGAGATTAAGGGCTTGAAAGCCCTGTTGACTTCCTGGGATGAACCCCACTATGAAGAGCGCGTGTACGCATTGATGGATGCGGGAATGCAATATTTTCAAGACATCCATGAGGTGGTTCTCAAGGAAAAGGCGACCTCACCCACTTCCGACGTTACGGAATTGAGTGCGCATATTTTGAAGAGCCTGGGACTGCCTGAAGCTGCCCTGATTCCCATTGTGATCAGATCCCTCGAAGCCCATCTCGCTGTGAGCGACCATCAGAATTTGCTGAATGCATCCTGAAGGAAGCCACCCCGCTCGTTACGCCTGGTCCATTAATTCGTTGATGAACTGGGTGGTCGTATAGATCTTGAATTTTTGTGCTCTCAGCTTGGCATTGCTTAGGTTGTGGACGCAGCTGTTACACTCCGTGAGCAAGATATCCGCGCCCACTTCCTCAACCCCCTTCAAGCGCTGGCGCGCCATGGCAATAGAATTCTTGGCATAGGCCCCTCTCACTCCCCCGCCGGCCCCGCAACAGAGGGCATCGGTGCGGTTCTGGCGCATCTCCACATAATCTGGTGCAATTCTACGGATGATTTCCCGGGGCTCCTCATAGATTCCGCAGTGCCTTCCCAGGTCACATGGGTCGTGGTAGGTGACCCGCTTGTCCGTCTTCACGTTCAGATCAAAATCCTTCAGAAACTGACTGATATGAACGATTTTGACGCCCTCATCTCTGAGCTTCTCATACGCTGCTTTGTTATTGAAGGTACGCGAACAGTAGGGACACCCAGTTATGAGCGTTTTAGCCCCTGTGGCCAGGATGCCGTCTATGTTTTTTTTGGCCAGGTCTTCGTTGATCTCATAGCCCACGTCTTCCAACACCCCGCTGCAACAGACCTCATCAATGAGGGTGTAATCCACCTTGAGGCGGTCCAGGAGATCCAGAGTTCCCAGGGTGGCCTCATCTTCCCGATAGGATCCCACACATCCGATAAAGTAGACGTTCTCCGCCTTTTTATTTCGTTCCCTCTCAAAATCCTCGGGTTCGTCCTCCGCGTAGATGTTGGTATGTGTTTGAAGGACCTTATTCATCCCCACAAAGGCTGGGTGGCAGGAACCCATGTGCACCATGTCCCTCCTCACCTGCTTGATGATTTCGGGCACGTCTACGCCCGAAGGACATTGCTCCGCACAACTGGCGCAGGTGGTGCACTGGAAGAGGGTCTCAATGAGCTCATCGCTCAGGTCAATGGTGCCATCCATGACCTCCTTGAGAACCAGCATTTTGCCCCGGGCGTTAAGGGCCGGCCGTTTTGTCAGGCCGAAGACCGGACACCTGGCCCGGCAGAAGCCACAGCTGGAGCACCGGAGAACCTGATCGCGGAATTTTCTGGTGAAGTCATACTTGGCTTCCATTCATACCTCCAGACCCATCTTGCCGGGGTTGAGGATATTATGGGGGTCCAAGAGCCGTTTCAATGAGCGCATCACATCCATGGCCACATCCTCGTGCTCCAGGGGCATCAACGGTGCCTTGGCCAACCCGATTCCATGCTCTCCGGTCAGCGTACCCCCCAGATTGATAACCTTCTTGAACAGCTCCTCCGTAGCCTCTTCCACCCGCTTCACCTCCTCGGGGTTCGTCCCATCAAAGCTGATAACCGGGTGGAGGTTACCGTCCCCAACGTGACCTACCGTAGGGATTTTGAGATCATACTTTTCTGCGATGTCAGAGATTACCCGGAGTATATCGGCCATTTTGGACATGGGCACGCTCAAGTCCTCCACGAAGAGATTATAGTTGATCCGGGCCATGACACCGTAGGCCGATTTTCGCGCCGACCACAGGGCTTCAGCCTCTTCCTGCGATTCAGCTTTTCTCACCGTTGAAGCCTTGTTCTTCCCGAATATGTCAATAATTTTGTCAAGCTGAAACTCTGTCTCCTCCCGGGTGTAACCGTCCACCTCTGCCACCAGGAGGGCCTCCACTTCCGGAAGATTTAGGTCGGTATTCTGGTTTATGGCCATAAGGGTCTGTTGATTAACCACCTCCAGTGCGCTGGGCAGGATGCCGGAGTACATGATTTCGCTCACGGCCGTGCCCGCGTCCTCCAGCATATCGAAGGTCGCCATGGCCGTCTGGGTGAGTGGCGGCTTGGGATTTATTTTCAGGGTAATCTCCGTGATTACCCCCAGGGTCCCTTCAGAGCCCACAAAAAGCCTTGTCAGGTCAAAGCCGGAAACGCTTTTCATGCATTTGGATCCGGTGCGCAAGACCTGCCCGTCGGCCAGAACCACTTCCAGGCCCAGCACATAATCCTTGGTGGTGCCGTACTTGGCGCCCTTGATGCCCCCGGCGTTCGTGGCCACATTGCCTCCCAGCGTACAGACGGCGCCGCTGGCCGGATCGGGGGGGAAGAAGAAACCGTGGGGCGCCAGCGCCCGGGCAAGATCGTCGTAGACCACACCTGGCTGCACGATGGCCAGGCGGTCCTCGATGTTGATCTGGATAATTTGGTCCATGCGCCCCAGATCGAGAATCAAACCGCCCTCCTGTGGCACGGCCAGTCCGGCCAGTGACGTCCCGGCTCCCCGGGCCACGACAGGGAACTTCTCTTTGTTGGCCGGCCTTAGAATCGCCGAGATTTGATCCCTATTGATTGGCCACACGGCTGCGTCAGGCCGTTGCTTAAACTCCGAGGCATCCTTGGCATAGGCGATGAGATCGATCAAGCTGTCCGTGAAGTTCTCCTCACCGACGATTTCCCTCAACGACTCTTTGACTCCTGCTTCCATCATGCCACTCCTTTTATCATTTATCTTCCGCTTCTCACCTTCTCGGCTATTTGCATGAACTCCTCTTCCGTGAGGACCCTTTTCAGGTCATGGGATTTGAGCTTCACCTCCTGGAGCACATCCATCGCTTCCTCTTCTTTCAGTTCGATGCCCAACTTCTTTGTCCATATCTCAATGTTGTCCAGGCCACTCTTTTTGCCCATCAATATTCGGGGCACCTCGTGACCCACAAAATCGGGGTGTACGGGGAACACGGTTGTCGGATTTTTTTCAAACACATTTTTGAACCAACCCGTAACGATTCCTGATTCAATACTGTAGGCACCGTCCCCAATGAAGGGCCGACTGGTGGGCACATCAACCCCAGACAGCTCCTGCACCAGCTTTGAGACCTCATTCATTTTACGGTAATCAAGTCCCGCATCAATACCGTACATGGTCAGCAAGGCCAGAACGGTCTCTTCCATAGGGGTATTACCGGCCCGCTCCCCGATGCCGAGCACGGTTGAATGGATGACCTCAGCGCCGGCCAGCACCGCATTTATCGTGTTCGCCACACCCATACCGAAATCAGAGTGAAAGTGGATCTCAAGGGGCTTTGATACCCTTTCTTTTACTTTCCTTGTAAAGTAGAGGGCTGCATGGGGAGAGAGCACACCGAAAGTATCCACCAAAGTGAAAGCATCCATATGACCTTCGGTCGCCACCCGATCTACCAGATCCAGCAACCATTTCAGATCAGACCGGGTGGCATCAATGGTGAAGAAGACCGTGTACAGCCCCTGTTCCTTGGCATAGGCGGTTGCCTTGATGGACAGGTCTATGGCCTTTTCCAGGGGCCATTTGTAGCCCTGTTCAATAAGGTGGGCACTGGCGGGTATTTCGATGACGATGCCTCTCACACCACAATCTGCCGCACGTTTCACATCGTCCACCATGCACCGGGAGAAGCAGAAAATTTCCGATTTCAGGTTGCGCTTCACGATTTCCTTAATGGCGGCCTCGTCTCTGGGTGAAACCGCCGGCATACCCGCCTCAATGCGATGTACCCCCAATTCGGACAGCTTCTCGGCAATTCGTATCTTGTCATCCTTGGTAAATATGATACCGGCTTGCTGTTCCCCGTCCCGCAGGGTGATGTCGTGAATCTTTACCTTTTCAGGGGGTTGAAAGCCTGCGGTCACTTCCTCCAAAAAATTCCATGGGCTTACAAACCAGTTATCTGTCTTCCAGGGTTGGGACGTCTTCCCTTTCCGTGTTTGGTTCATGGGGTTCTCCTTTCGGTTTGATTTTGATTCTTCAGGAATCTAGCATGGACTCCCTTCGTGTTTCAGTTGAATCTTCTCTCCCAGAACACGCCATATTATGAGATACACCACCCCCTTGCTAAAAGGAAGGCGGCGTCAAGATCCAGACCACCTCGATAGAGTCTCCTTCCAGGGCGCGCCAGGAGTGCGGTATGTTGGCAGGATAGTAGATGCTGTCTCCTTCCCCGAGCTGGTAGACCTCAGTGCCCACGGATACTTCAATAGACCCTTTCAACACCAGACCCACCTTCTCCCCGGGGGGGTCGAGCATGGGTTGTTCACCAGAATTTTCACCTTCGGAGACACGCATATACATGACCTCTAACTGGCGGTTCATATCGGGTGTGAGCAGATCATACATGACCTTTGAGCCCGGGAGAGCGAACCTCTTGCGCTTATCGGCACGTACCACCTCCGCCTTTTCCACATAATTCATGCTTTTTTCTGAATATTTGATGGGGGCGCTGTGATATTCCCAATTGGAATTCAGCGTGTCCCCATTTTGGAAGAGATTCACCACACTGAATCCAAACTGCTTGGCGATTTTTTTCAGGGAGGTGATGGAGGGCTCCGTGATACCCCGTTCCACCTGGCTAAGAAAGCTCTTGGAGAGACCGGTCATCTGAGAAAATTTTTCTAAGGTGAGTTGACGTTCTTGACGTTCGTTGCGGATCTTTTTACCCAGGTCAATCAATGTACTCGGCATGGTCTAGCTTCCCTCTTTCACAAATCAAACTCTTTGATATCTCAAAAAATCGATCAACCTAATTTTTCTTTGGCTAGCATGCCCCGGCTCTAAGGATATGTCAAGTCGTTTTTACTGTTAGTGAAAATATTCATTAATACTGAATATCGCACGGCCTAGAGTAAAGGAGGAAAACCATAAATTAAGTTTCAATATCAATACATTATAGTATCCAACAGGGCCCAAAAGGCGCTTTGCTGCGACCTGTCCATGCCCCTATTAATAAGGGCCATGGGGTAAGTGTGCTTTTTCGCTCGGGGTGAATTTTCACTTGACATCGCATTTCATCTCTGTCTAAGAAAGACATATCCGAAACTCTCCTATGAACACGATATTTAGCGACTTGGACACCTCGCCGTCGCCTGAAAAATATGGCCCCACGGACTTCTCTTCACGCCACCCCAATAGGGGTTGTTTCTGATGGATGGAGGAATTGTACGAGTGCCATTTGTCTTATTGGTTTCCAACTTTCAAAGCTATTTAACCTAATGAAAAAGGAGGTCAGAAATGGGATACAAACTGGATACAGAGTTTATTGGCAAGCCGCACGAATGGGATCCGCGCCGTCTCTATAGTCAGACCGGTGCCGATTGGCAGTATCGCGTCGATTTCGACCGCCTCCGCAAGGAACGGTTGCAGCGCGCCCGTGAACAGATGGAGGCACATGACTTGGGCGCGTTGGTCCTCTTTGCCGGTGCCAACATCCGCTATGTCACAGCCTCATACCAGGGCAACTGGAAGTATAACATCAACATCCGATACGCAGTGCTTCCCCATGGCGGCGAGCCGGTGCTTTTCGAGACCGCCGGTTCGGATTTACACTGCGCCAGGATGGACATGCCATGGATGGAAGGTCGCATCAAGCCCGCCATGACCTGGCAGTGGGCAGAGGGAGCCGTACCTCACATGGCCGGGAAAATGGCCGATACTGTGGTCGAGGTCTTGGAGGAACACGGCGTCCGAAAAGAGCGGATCGGTGTGGACAATTTCGATTGGCCCTCTCTGGAAGCCTTCCGGGAACGCAAAGTCAATATCGTGAACGGTTGGCCGGCCATGTCAGCCGCACGGGTGATCAAAACGCGGGATGAAATCGAATTGTTAAAGCAGGCATCTTCCATAGGGGATGCGGCCATGTGGAAAATCAAGCATGAGTGGTTAAAACCCGGGGTCCGTGAGCGTGAGATCGAGGCCAAGGTCCATGATTTTATGCTGAGCCAGGGTTGCGAGATCATCTATGACATCATTGTTGCCTCAGGGGGCAATACGAGCCCCTACCGCCGTTGGGCCACCGACAAGATGATCCGCCAGGGCGATCTGGTTATCGTGGACATCAATGCGGTGGGGCCGTCCGGCTATTTCGTGGATTTCGTCCGCTGCATGAAATGCGCCAGCAAGATGACGCAACAGGAGATTGACCTCTATCGGGAGGTCTACGATTCCATGTACGCAGGTATCGATAATCTACGCCCCGGCAAAACGACGGCTGACGTGGCGGCCGCGTTCCCCGAGTATGATGATGATAAATATGGCACGGTCACGCTCCAGCAATTCGCCCACAGCATCGGCATCACCCTGTATGAGGGGATGTGGATTTCACGGGCGTACTCTCTGGATTATCCGGCCGAGATCAAGGAGAACATGTATTTTGCAGCAGAGACGTTTGCCGGCCACCCCGGGCTTCCGCAGACAACCCGCCTGGAGGAAAATGTTCTGGTGACGGCCGAAGGACCCGTCGTCTTTACAATGATGGAACACATGGAAGAGGCCATGCGGTAGATCGCTCTGCCTCTCACCCCAGAGAGTTTGCGATAATGTCGTCGCTCGCCATGACAGAGGGGGGTTGACACCGCCTCTCCCCTCATTCACTTCAAGGGCGTTTTGGAGGATACCTGATGAGTAACAATTGGAACAGTTTTGGTCTCAAAGACCAGGTGGCCATCGTCACCGGCGCATCCCAAGGGATCGGGCGGACCCTGGCTATTGCGTTGGCAGAGGCAGGGGTCCATGTGGCCCTGGTCAGCCGAAACCAGTCCGCTCTGGAGGAAGTGGCTTCAGAGATTGAAACACTGGGTCCTAAGGCCTTAGTGCTTCCCACCGACCTCAGGGATGTGTCGCAGATCCGAGCTATGGTCACCCAGGTGCATGAGACCTTGGGGAAGATTGACATCCTGATTAACAACGCCGCGTGGACCGATACGGTAGAAGCTTTAGAGGTCACAGAAGAGGAGTGGGATCAGACCCTGGATACCTCTTTAAAGGCGGTCTTCTTTGCCTCCCAGGCAGCCGCCCAAATGATGCTTCCACAGGGCCGCGGCAAAATCATTAATATGGGGTCCACCATCGGCCGGGTCGCATTTAGAGGTCGGTCCGTCTATGCGGCGGCAAAGGGGGGTGTTCACCACCTGACCCGTGCCCTCGCCTACGAGTGGGCGGAGAAAGGGATTTATGTAAACGGCATAGCGCCCTGCGTCACGGAAACACCCACCCGGCGCAAACTCATGCAGCGGCCGGGCTATAAGGAATGGGCCCTCGGAGAGATGCTCCCCATCCGTCGGTGGGCCCAACCGGAAGATTTCATTGGTGCCACCCTGTTTCTTTGCAGTTCCCTGTCCGATATGGTCGTTGGGCACGTGATCATGGTGGACGGAGGCTGGACCATTCACTGACAGGGTCTTCTCTGCAGGAGATTATCCATTTCGCCCTAGGATCTAAAGGAGCGCCAAGCGCAACTCCGCCGAAGCATGGCACCCGCCTTAGCCACCCGGTCTACGCCGGAGGCTGCGCCGCGGCGAGAGACTTCGGCGCGGCCGCCTTTCGTGAGCACAAGATATCTCCGAGGGAGACGATATGATTCCCCCTTACATCCTTCTGGCTTTGCTCTCCATGCTGCTGATCGGCATCTATGACTTTATTTACTCAAAAGCGGTCCGCAAAGGAATCTCAGCAGGGACCATGACCTGTTCACAGGCCTGTTTCTTCGTCCCGACCGTGACCCTCTGGGCCTATTTGGAAGGGACCTACACCTGGACGCCGCTTGCATTTCTCGGCCTCGTCGCAGCCTTTTTCCTCTTCTTTGGCATCTGGGCCTTTATGCGGAGTGTCAGCTTGGGAGAGGCGAGCGTGAGCACCCCCATCTATCGGATCAGCTTCGTCATCACGGCCCTGGTGGCGATCCTCTTTCTGGGAGAGCCCATGACACCCCGCAAAGGCATCGGATTCTTTCTCGCCGCCTCCTCGATTTTCCTCCTGTCGGAATTCCGCTTCAATGCGAAAGCTATCCGCAGAGGTCGGACCGCCTCGATTCTATGGGCGCTTGCCGCAATGACCTCCATCGGGCTGCTCAACATCATCTACAAGCTAGGTGTGTCGGGTGGGGTGGCACCCGCCATGTTTCTACATAGCCAAGCGATATGCTTCATAACCGTTGCCTTTATTTATGCCTATCTGACCCAGGGAGGTCCACGTTTCTCGCGGCAGGGATGGGCTCATGGTGTAGCGGCGAGCGCGTGTCTCGCTATGGGGCTCATTGCTCTGCTGGCCGCCTTAAAGAAGGGGGAGGCAAGTGTGGTGACGCCCATCGGGCAGCTCAGCTTTGTGGTGAGCGCCTTGATGGTGACCCTCTGGATGGGCGAACGGTTCACGAAGCGTAAGGTGGTGGGTCTGCTCCTGGCGGTGGCGACCATCGGGGCGTTTCTGCCCGGCTGAGCATGAAGTCATCTCCCCTATGGATTTTCCCTTTTCATTTTGTTTTCTTGAAACTGGCCCGAGCATCTGAAATTTGATAGGGTGTTCCGTCAGATATACTGAGATTTAGTAAAGAACCCGGGGCCACAGGACCCGGCTTTCAGCTGCCCGCAGGGTAGTTTGATTGCGCAATCTCCTTTAGAGTGCCTAAAGTGCTCTAAGGTGACTAAAGTGAATGAGATTTTTACCCGTTTCAAAATAGACCTCGCCAAAGGCGAGCACCTCAACTTCAGCTCACTTTAGCTCACTTTTCACTTTAGATCACTTAAAACCCATTCTATGGGCAAAGCCAAGAATTCCTGACCTGGCCCATCAAAGATCCTGCCAAACGGGTGAGGACCAGGTATTAACTTCAAAACAAATGACCCCTGGAGGATGAGATGGACTTGGATTTTTTGAATAAGACCGTTCTTATCACCGGCTCTTCACGAGGTATAGGACGTGCAACGGCCCAGAGATTCGCAGAATTGTCCGCACGTGTCATCATTCACTATCATGAAAACCGAAAGGCTGCTGAGCAAACCTTGTCTGATCTTCCGGGCGGCCCGCATCTCATGGTCCAGGCAGACATATCAGATCATGACTCCGTTCAACATATGATGGATACTGTCCTCAGAGAAACGGAAAGAATTCATGTGCTGGTCAATAATGCGGGTATATTTGAAGAATACTCTATACTCGATTTGACGTACGAAGGTTGGCAGAAAATATGGGAGCGCACAATCCGAACGAATTTGATGGGCCCAGCCAATGTGTCTTTCCGAATGATTCAGCACATGAAGGCGCAGGGTGGGGGAAAGATTGTGAATGTTTCATCCAGGGGAGCCTTCAGAGGGGAGCCGAATGCGCCTGCCTACGGGGCAAGCAAGGCTGGGCTCAATGCGCTGAGTCAATCCATGGCGCTGGCCCTGGCACCGCACAATATCTTTGTGTATGTGGTCGCACCAGGCTTCGTTGAAACGGAAAGGATTGCTCCGTTGCTCTCTGGTCCTAGAGGGGATGCACTTAGAGCCCAGAGCCCTTTTGGACGTGTTGCTTATCCTGAGGAAGTGGCCAACACGATCGTATTTCTGGCCTCTGAAGGAACGGATTATTTGACGGGATGTATTGTGGACATCAATGGTGCCTCCTATCTGCGAACCTGATTTCTCACGATAGGTGACACTCCCCGCCTTCCTCCTTGAGGGGCCGTGTCGCGGTTCGTCATCCCGGCCAAGTCCCGCAGAGCGGGACGCGAGCCGGGATCCAGAATGATTTGATACGGCATGATCCTCCTGGATTCCGGGGCTCGCCCGGAATGACAGCTTTAGTAGCCTGTTGTAGCGAAGCGGAGATCTCGTTTGCGGGGCTACGGAGGACGGGCCATCAAGGGAGGGGGATTTAAAACGATTCCATCTCTGTCGAGCCGAAGCTCTGGGGTAAGCTGATCATCCCTGACTAAAAGTTGGGGCACTCTATGATATTTGGGGAAACACTTTATTTCTTAGGAGTCTTTTGTGATGATTGAGAAATCTGTGGACCTTTCGCCATTGAGAACCCAATTCCCGGCCTTACAGGAAACAGATGAAAAGGGGCGGCCATACGTTTATCTCGACGGGCCGGGCGGGACGCAGGTCCCCCAAACCGTGATTGATGCAATGGGCGACTATTTCAGACGTGCCAATGCAAATCACGGGGGCCATTTTATCACCAGCCACCGTAACGATGAGATGATCGAGCAGGCCCGCGCGGCCATGGCCGACTTTCTCAATGCCCCTTCCCCCAGAGAAATTGTCTTTGGTGCCAACATGACGACCCTCACCTTCAGCCTGAGTCGGGCTATTGGCCGCATCCTTGAACCGGATGACGAGATTGTGGTTACACGCTTGGACCATGACGCCAACATAGCGCCCTGGGTCGCCTTAGAGGAAAGAGGGCTGCGAATCAAATGGGCCGATTTCAACGTGGAAGACTGCCAGCTAAATCTTGAGCATCTGGCCTCGCTCCTCACAGATAGAACCAGACTGGTCGCCGTGGGCTACGCCTCCAATGCCGTGGGCACCATCAATCCCATCGACCGTATTGCAGACCTGGTCCACGATGTGGGCGCGTGGCTCTGGGTCGACGCTGTGCACTATGCCCCGCACGGCCCCATTGACGTCCAGGCGACAGGCTGTGATTTTCTGGTCTGTTCTGCTTACAAATTATTTGGCCCACATGTGGGGGTGCTCTGGGGAAGGCTGGAATTACTCGAACGAGTGGCCGCTTACAAAGTAAGGCCCTCAAATCCCAACCCGCCTCACAAGTTTGAAACGGGCACCCTAAACCATGAAGGCCTGGCCGCGGTTTTGGCTGGGGTCAATTATCTGGCTGGGGTGGGTCGGGAATACGGCCCTCAACTGGGTATGACAGATTCCACCAGATCCGGCCATTACCAGGGACGGCGCAGGGAACTGAAACAAGCCATGAACACGATCCGTGCCTATGAACGCCCTCTTTTTACTTATATGTTAGAAGAAACGCAAAGAATCCCCGGCGTAACCGTTTATGGTATCACCAACCCAGAAGAATTTGGCGCGAGGTGTCCCACCCTGGCCTTTACCAGGGAGGGTTTTACGCCCAAGGCCATTGCCACTTACCTGGGGAACCAGGGTATTTTTGTTTGGGATGGGAATTATTATGCCGTGAGCGTGACAGAGCGACTGGGTCTGGAGGCGTCCGGGGGCATGGTGCGAATCGGCTTGGTCCATTATAATACCCTGGAAGAAATAGACCGCTTGTTAACGGCCCTGCGGGAGATGTGACGGGTCTGAGCAACACTGAAGCTCCCTGCAGTCCTGCTACAGTGGAACAGAGTATCATTCGTCAGAAAGGAGAATAATCATGGACCTTTGGGAAGCCATAGAGAAACGTCGGACGATCCGCAAATTTTCGGCCCCGCCCACAGAAGAGCAGATTGACCGCCTCATGGAGGCCGGCGCCAAGGCCCCTTCGGCAGGAAACCGTCAGGCCTGGTTTGTCATCCTTATCAATGACCCGGAAACAAGGGAGAAGCTGGGCGAGATAAAGAAAAATTTGAACGCCACCTTCACGCCCGACACGGAGACGGGCCGGGCCATGCTTCAGATGCAGAAAGACGTGTTTAACAACAGCACCTCCCTCATGTTCTACACGTATGCCCCGGAACCGGATGATCCACACCGTTATGACATGGGGAGCGCCTGGTTGTTCGTGGAAAACCTCTGCCTTGCGGCTGTGACCGAGGGGCTTGGTACACAGCTTTTCGCCTATTGGGATGATGCGGAGGAAGAGGTGAACCGGGTCCTTGGTGTCCCTGAGAAATACAAGCAGGTCATTGGGGTCAACGTGGGCATTCCCGACCCGGCCTTCAAGCCTACCACCAAGGTACTGAAGTCCAAATCAAAATGGATATTTAGGGAAAAATGGCCCGCGGATTAGACCCGCAGGATCAGGAGACGTTACACCTAAATCGGAAAAATGTCTTCCCTTCTTATGATGTTGACCTCTGAGGCCATTCTTCGTAGGCATGGAAGGGCCAATAATACACCTTGTAATCATGGCTTTTTGAGGGCGTTAGGAGGAGTAGATAAATGGAAG
>CP070840.1:3229076-3258597 GCA_020342025.1 Deltaproteobacteria bacterium | reverse complement strand
TGAGCGAAGAGATTAAAGCCATTCAGGATACGGCGCGCAGATTTGCCCAAAAAGAGATTGTGCCACGGATGGCCGATGATGATAAGAGCCATGCCTTTCAAAGAGATCTTGTTAAAAAGATGGGAGAGCTAGGCTTTTTTGGTTGCCCCATCCCTGAAGCCTATGGAGGGTCGAATCTGGGGTTTCTGGCCCATACCGTGGTCACAGAGGAAATCGCCAAGACAGGCGGCTCCCTCAGGGCCGCATTTAACATGCAGACCATGGGCACGGCCAGGGAGATCTTCCAATTCGGCACGGAAGAGCAGAAAAAAAAGTTTATTCCCAAACTGATCAACGCCGAGCACCTGGGTTGTATTGGAATTACCGAACCCAACGCCGGGACCGATGTGGCAGCCATGAAAACCAAGGCGACAAAAAAGGGAGACAAATATATTCTAAGCGGTTCAAAAACCTGGATCACCTATGCCCAGGTGGCTGACGTGGGAATAATCTATGCATATACGGACGCCTCTAAAAAGCACAAAGGCATGAGCGCCTTCATTGTGGATATGCATTCTGACGGGATTAGCCTTGGCTCCACGGCAGAGAAAATGGGATGGCATGCATGTCCCACTGGGGAGATATTCATCGACGAGGTTGAAGTGCCTTCAGAAAACATGCTGGGAGAAGAGGGAAGGGGTTTCGAGTATGCCATGCGCGGGCTGGACAATACCCGATTGACGGCCGCTGCAGGAGCCCTGGGCATGAGCCAGGGGCTAATCGATGAGTCGTTGAAGTATGCCAATCAGCGGGAGCAATTTGGAAGGCCCATTGGGAAATTTCAGATGGTTCAGGAGGAGTTGGGCCGCATGATCGTGGAAACAGAGGCGGCGCGACTGCTCACCTACCGGTGTGCCATGCAAAAGGATGCGGGGAACACACACAATACCTTGGAGACCTGCATGGCCAAATACTACGCAAGCGACGTGGCCTCAAGGGTGGCGGACAGTGCCCTCAGAATATTAGGCGCATACGGATATTCCACCGAATATCCCGTGGAGAGATTGCTGAGGGATGCCAAACTGAACCAGATCTTGGAGGGCTCAGCCAATATCCTAAAAATGATCATAGCCACGGATGCCCTAGGGTATAGGAAGGCAAACCGATAATGAATAGTATGAGAAGTTAGGAGAAGGAAGAATCTGTGTATCAGCCCCTGAAAGGAATTAACGTCCTGGATTGCACGCGCCTCTTGCCCTATCAATATTGCACGATGATACTGGGCGACTTGGGGGCCGAGGTCCTTAAGATCGAAGAACCCAAGCAAGGTGACTATGGCCGGTGGGGAGACAGTTCCCGTAGGACGGAGAGTATCGCGTTTGTCATGGCCAACCGGAACAAAAGGAGCATGAAACTAAATCTCAAGGACGGGCGAGGAAAAGAGATATTCAAGAAGCTGGTCAGGACCCATGATGTTTTGCTGGAGAGTTTTCGCCCGGGTGTGATGGAACGTTTGGGCTTGGGGTATGAAGAGATTCGCCATTTGAAACGGGACATTATCTATTGCTCGGCAACAGGATACGGCCAGAACGGTCCTTACCGTGATAAGGCTGGACACGACATTAATTACCTCTCCATTTCAGGTATTTTGGGGTGTACCGGTGAGCATACAGGCCGACCAGTGATTCCTGGAATCCCTTTTGGCGATATGGCGGGAGGCGGCGTTTTCACCGCCCTGACCATTATTGCCGCGCTCCTGGGTAGAGAACGAACCGGAAAGGGACAGTACCTTGATGTGGCCCAGACAGATCTTCTGACTTCCATGAATCTTCTCAACCTGGCGGAAGCCTTGGCTCAAGAAAAGGGACAGCAGGCGCGTCCCTATAACCTGCGTGGATCCACTCTTTGTTACAATACGTTCAAGACCTTGGACGGAAAATTTATCGCGCTGGGGGCATTGGAAGAGAAGTTTTGGAGAAATTTCTGCAAAGCCGTTGCGAGAGAGGACTGGATTCCAAATCATCTGTTACCGTACGAGGAGGGGGAGCAGGCGACTGAAGACGTTAAGGATCTCTTTGCCAGTAAAACGCAGCAGGAATGGTTGGCGCTTTTTGAAGGGGTGGACGCCTGCATTACCCCCGTGTTGACGGTGAAAGACACTCTGAAAGACAAGCACTTAAGGGAGCGCAAAACCATTACCAACATGAAAGACCCGCAGCGGGGAGAGACGATACAGATTGGATTTCCAGCCAAATTCTCTGACGAGCTAGAGTTTAAAAGATCCCCAGCCCCTTTTTTTGGGCAACACACCCGAGAAATATTGGTCAGCCTTGGATACACGCCATCTCAGATAGAGCAACTGGCAAATGATGGGGTGATTTAAAAATGAGATTGTCCCGTCGTCCCGCCTCTGCGGGACGCCTCGCGATGACGGGAGACCTGAGTTTTCAAAGATCTTCAAAAGAGAATAAGAGAGGGATAATAAAAATTCGGTAGGGAGGAGTGGATGATGAAAATTTCAAAGGAGATCAATCTAAAAGTAGTCGGTGTAGGCAAGGTGGGAATGAGCATTGCGCAGGCCTTTTCCCAGGCTGGATTCAGTGTATACGGCATAGATACAAACAAGAAGATCATTGAAAAAGGATTAAAGGCGGTGGAGAAAAATCTTGAAGGATTGGTGTCCAAGGGAAAGATCGAGGCGGAAAAAAGGGACGCCATCCTCTCCAGAATGGCGTTCTCAACGGATCTTGACAATATATCCGATGCCGACGTGCTTGTTGAGGCCGTGTTTGAAGATATGGATCTCAAAAAAGAGATGTTCAAGAAGTTTGACAAACAAGTGGCATCAAGGGAGGCCCTGATTTTGACCAATACTTCCTCTCTTTCCGTCTCAGAGATCGCCTCCGTGACCAAGCGGCCTGAACGGGTCGCCGGGATGCATTTTTTCAACCCGGTGCCCATCATGAGGCTCGTGGAGGTGGTCCGTGGGGCATTGACATCGGATGAGACGGTCGAACAGGTGAAGGAACTGGCTCGGCTCATGGGGAAGACCCCCATTGTCTCTGCTGACAGTCCTGCCTTTATTGTGAATCGGTTGCTAAATGCCTTGACCCTTGAGGCCGCAAGGATCGTGGAAGAAGGGGTGGGCTCTGTTGAGGATGTGGATACGGGGGCCAAGTTGGGTCTGGGTCACCCCATGGGGCCATTTGAACTCTTTGATTTTCTCAATGGAATTCCGCTGCTTCTCCATGTGACGGAATATATGGCAGAGCAACTGGGTGAAAGGTTTCGCATGCCCGTGTGGGTGAAGAACTTGGTTCGGGCCGGCTTGGTGGGTCGGGAGACGGGCAGGGGATTCTATGATTACAGTCAAGAAGGGAAGTGAGTGATGTCCCCTCAGGAGATCGTTTTTGAAAAGGACCTGGCGTTTGCCACAATTACTTTCAATCGGCCTCAGGTGTACAATGCCCTTAATAGCCCCATGGTGGATGCCTTGGAGAAGGCTTTGGAAGAAATTGAACAAGATAAAGCTATTCGATGCCTCATCCTCACGGGAGCTGGAGAGAAATCATTCCTCTCTGGTTCGGATATTAAGGAACTGAGCCAAAAGACACCCCTGAGCGGGATTGAAGCGTCCTTAAAAAGACAGGGCTTGCTAAACCGGATTCATGGCCTGGCCATTCCTTCGATTGCGGCCATCAATGGGTACGCCTTTGGTGTGGGATGCGAAATCGCCCTCGCCTGCACATTACGGGTGGCATCGGAGAAGGCCAAGATGGGTCAGTTAGAGATCAATCTGGGAATTATCCCAGGGGCCGGGGGCACCCAGAGACTCCCGAGACTGGTAGGTAGGGCCAGGGCCGCAGAGTTGATTTTGATGGGGAAGATCATAGATGCAGAGGAGGCTTACAGGATAGGCCTGGTCAACAAGGTTGTTCCTGCAGCGCGTTTAATGGATGAATGCCGCGAGTGGGCTGAGACGCTTTGCGAAAAGAGCCCCATTGCCATGAAGTATGCCCTCAGGGCCATCAATGAAGGCCTCGAGGTTGACCTGGCCACGGGGCTGAAGATTGAAGGTTTGTGCCTGGGAGCCTGTTTTGCATCCAAAGATAGTAAGGAGGGGCTGAACGCCTTTCTGGAGAAAAGAAAGCCCAAATATGAAGGCTCATGAAGATCTGCTAAAGTGAGCGCAAGTAGACCACATGAAAACTGTCATTGCGAGGACCCCGCACCTGAAGTGGGGGACGAAGCTGTTCGGCCTCGAGTTTCTCGACTATACTCGAAACCCTGAGCCCCTCGGCCATGAGCTCGGAGCCGAACGGTTCATCGAAGGGCTCACGGCCGAGACGCAATCCCTGCAATGAGTTTAACCATGAGATTGCGTCGCTCCCTTCAGTCGCTCGCAATGACCATAGGTAATGTTATTGGATGTAAACTAATTTTCGTGCTCAGTAGTATATGCGAATCAGTGTATCTTGAAGGAAGGCAGGTGAAATAATGGCATATAAGAATATTCAGTTCAAGGTGGAAGAGGGTATTGGAATACTCACCATTGATCGTCCAAAGGCGCTTAATGCCTTGAATACCGAAACGATCAAAGAGATTCGATCTGTTTTGGCGGACGTGAAGGCAGATGAGGCCACAAAGGTTTTGATCCTTACGGGTGCCGGTGAAAAGGCCTTTGGAGCAGGCGCTGATATTGGGGAGATAAAGGACCTGGGCCTGAACGAAGGGTTTGATTTTTTGAGGACGGGCCATCAAATGAACCATGAGATAGAAACTTTGGGAAAGGCCACCATAGCCGCGATCAATGGTTTGGCCCTTGGGGGCGGGCTGGAACTGGCCATGTCCTGCACGTTAAGGATCGCCTCAGAAAAGGCGAAGTTGGGCTTGCCAGAACTTGGGTTGGGTGTCGTTCCCGGGTATGGGGGAACTCAAAGACTGGCCAGACTGATCGGAAAAGGTCGGGCCCTGTGGTATCTGCTGACGGGTGATATGATGGATGCGGCTAAGGCATTGGATTTCGGTTTGGTCAATCTCATGGTTAAACCCGACGAACTGATGGAAAAGAGCATCGAGGCGGCGAAAAAGATCGCGAGCAAGGGCCCCTTGGCAGTCAAGATGACCCTTTTTGCCGTGAAGTACGGTACAGAGACGGATCTGGAAACAGGCCTTGTTCTGGAGTCTGCCCTGGCCAATTTGGGCGTTGCCAGTGAAGACAAGAAGGAAGGAATAGCCGCCTTTTTCGAAAAGAGAAAACCGGAGTACAAAGGGAAATAAGAGAGAAAACCAGAAATTTTTGTTTAATGGATTATTTCAATGAAAGCAGTGGAGGTATTATGAAATCAGAAGATCTTTTGAAAGATAAGGCGATCCTCGTGGTGGATGACGAACCAGACATCCTTGATACCGTAAAGGAAGTACTGGATATGTGCGCGGTTCAGACGGCACAGGACTATGATACGGCGATTCAATACCTGTTGGGTTATACGTTCGATATTGTCATCCTGGACATCATGGGGGTTAATGGTTTCGACCTCCTGAAGACCTCGGTGGAGCGGGGCTTTCCAACCGTTATGCTCACGGCGCATGCCCTCACGCCAGAGGCCCTGAAGACATCCATAAAACTTGGGGCTGTTTCTTTCCTCCCCAAGGAAAAGATGCCAGAGCTGGAGGATTTCCTGGTTGATGTGGTTCTTGGGGGCGGAAAGCCCGTATGGAAAAAGCTCTTTGATCGACTTGGCGCCTCTTTTAACAAAATTTTCGGCCCGGATTGGAAGCAGAAGGACGCGTTTTTCAAAGAATTTGAGCTAGCCCTGAAGGAGAGTGAAGAAGTTTGATACCACAGCGAGTCTAAGGATAAGGAGGATCATATGGCATCACGTGATAAAGGCCTCTTAAAAAAGATGTTTGATAATCCACCCCCTAAACCTGGATTTCCGGATGAAAGCAAATTTCCCCGCATTGTTTCTGCGAGGATACCCTGCAGCCAAGAAGAGTTGGAAGAACATCTCAATAAGTATGTTCAAAAGTTACTTAATGAAGGGGCCGATGAGGCCAAAATAGTGCCCGCAAGGGACATCCCCCAGGACCCACGCGTTCTTTTGAAATGCTACTTCCCCAAATGCCCCGCCTATGGTCGGAGCGGGAGCTGTCCCCCTCATGTGACCAGCGACTTTCAAAAGGCCAAGGAATTTCTGAGCGCCTATGAGTGGGCCATTGTCTACAGGGTAAACCTCCCTAAGAAAGGGATAGGAATCTTTACGGGTCCCACTCAAATCGAGGCATTAAAAAATAAGGAATACTATCATGCGTCAGGCTCGGTTTTGCGGTATGTATATGGGATGGGCGATTTAGTAGAGAGGGATGCCTTTTACGATGGTCATTATTTCGTCATCAATTGTCACTTCGGTCCATGTCTTTATGAGCATTGCGAGGAATTCAGGGATTGCCAGGAAATGAAAGTGGGCATATGCCGTTTCCCGTTTAAGGCCAAGCCCAGCGTGGAACAATTTTTTTGTATTGATTTTTTGAAACTGGCTGCGCGATTGGGATGGGAATACCATATGCTTGGGCCTTGTGCGCTTATTCAGGATTTTCCCGAAGAGTATGAGCCCTATTTCATAGGCGTTATCTTGATTACCTAGTGAAAATGCGCCTCATAAAAATCCCCTCTCACTCTCCTTTAAGGAAGGGGGATCAAGAGCCTCTTCGACAGCTTCCGGTGCCTCGAGAGACTGTGTCATAATGTCATTCCGAGGGAGTGAAACGACCGAGGCAATCTCATAAGGCATTGAAAACAACGAGATTGCCGCGCTCCCTCCGCTCGCTCGCAATGACGAAAACGGATTCCGAAACAGCCTCTAACGGGAGAGGGAGTTTTCGACAGGGAATCAAAGGGGATTTGGAACAGATCCATCCCTAGGTGGATTTTTTTATTGACGGAGATAGAGATGGAACGAATTGAGAAGGCCTCTTGCGGGCGCATGGATCATGGCGGTTGTGGTCTGTTGGTACATGTTGAAGGGGGAAGGGTTACCAAAATAAAGGGAGATCCAGATTCCTTCACAAGAGGCTATGTCTGTGCCAAGGGCCTTGCCCATGGGGAACGCCTGTATCATCCAGATCGACTGAGATACCCACAAAAGAGAGTGGGCGAAAAAGGTGACAACCAATGGAAAAGGATTTCTTGGGATGAGGCCTTTGAAACGATCACGGAAAAACTGCTAGCCTGTAGAGACAGGTCAGAGCCTGAAAAGGCGTTGTTCCTTCAGGGGACTCCGAGGGGATTGGAAAATATGCTTCTCTACCGGTTGGCCCACAGCTTTGGTAGCCCCAATGTGGCGGCCACTGGCACCGTCTGTTTCGCGCCAAGGCTGGGCGCTTCAATTCTCACCACCGGTTTTTATCCTCATCCCGATCTTGAACACCCCCCAGAACTGATTCTCGTGTGGGGCGCCAACCATCTTGCCACAAGTGCCGATGGTGTTCTGGCTCCCCAGGTTGGCCTGAGTTTAAGGAGCGGATCCAGGGTTGTCTTGATCGATCCGCGCAAAAGCAATCTGGCTTCCAGATCAGAGATTCACCTCCAAATCAAGCCGGGGAAAGATCTCCTTCTTGCGTTGGGGATGATCAAGGTGATCATAGAGGAAGCGTTGTATGACCGTGAATTTGTTGAGGCGTGGACAGTGGGCTTTGACGCGTTGAGGGCACATGTCAAGTCATATTCGCTGGGTGATATTGCGGAGGAGACATGGATTTCCGAGCAGGACATGCGGAAGACGAGCAGACTATATGCCCATGCCGGTTCCGCCTGCATCCTTTGGGGGAATGCGATTGATCATACTATAAACAATGTTCAAACAGCCCGTGCCTTACTCGGACTCATGGCTTTGACCGGGAATCTGGACAGACCTGGAGGGAACATTAAAGCCCCCACACCCAGGTCCGTGAGACCCACCGAATTTATGCTCACGAATAAATATAGGGAGATCAGCCATAAGATGATTGGGGCCCATCATAAGCTTTCCTCCATGCTCGGCTTCACCCCCTATCATCTCGCTGCAAAGGCCATGCTTTATGAAGAGCCCTACAAAATTGATTTTGTCTATGTCCAAGGAACAAACCCCCTGATGGCCTATCCGAATGCTGAGGAGACCTTCAAGGCCCTTGAAAAGGCCAACTTTTTGGTAGTAGCAGAGTTATTCATGACACCCACGGCGCAACTGGCGGATATGGTGTTGCCTGTGGCAACCCATTTTGAGTTTGATGACCTAGGTTATTACGGTCAACCTTGGGGAAAGATTCTGGCCAGGCCTAAGATTGTCGATCCCCCTGGTGAATGTCTATCCGATGTGAAAATCCTCAACGAGTTGGCCATGAGATTGCGCCTGGAAGATCCATTTTGGAAAGATGAAGAGGCGTGTATCAACTATCTGCTGGAGCCTTCTGGTCTGCGTTTCCATGACTTGAAGAAAATGGGGGTGTTTGAAGAGAAGAAGACTTATGAGGAGTTCAAGAAAAAAGGATTCCGTACCCCATCAGGGAAGGTGGAGCTCTACTCCTCATGGATGGGAAAAAACGGGTATCCCCCTTTACCCGTTTTTTCTCCCGTGGATGAGGACGCCGAAGAAGAACTGAACATGGTACTTACGTCCGCCAAGATTCATGTCTTTTTCCACTCGATGAACAGAAACCTGCCCTCGCTGCGGAAGAAAAACCCGGAGCCAACGGCAAACCTGCATCCCGACACGGCCAAAAATATGGGTGTGCGAGAAGGTGAATGGATCTGGGTGGAAAACAAGCAGGGGAGGGCAAAGTTCAAGGTAAAGCTAAATTCGGGGATAGACCCAAGCGTTGTTTTTGGCGAACATGCCTGGTGGTTTCCTGAGAGAGATGCGGCGGGGCTTTATGAGTGGAAAGGGTCAAACATCAACATGTTGACAAAAAATGACCCTCCATACGAACCTTCCCTAGGTAGTGTTAACCTGAGGGGAATCTCCTGCCGTATTTACAAGGCTTGATTTGGTTTTTTCTTTTCCTCTGGCTCGCCCAACTGGCAACTCCTTTTCATTCAAGTGGAAATCCCCAATTTGGGCAAGACGTATGCCTGAAGCAAGATCCAAATAACAATAAACAGCAGAAACCACCAAATACTCATTTCGTTCCTCTTTCCCTATCTCGTTCTTTTATTTCTGTTTGAAGCTGAAGTAAAAACTTAATTTTCATGATACAGCACACGGCTGTGAGGCTATGAACCTCAGGAGAAG
The DNA here is from genome assembly GCA_020342025.1 of Deltaproteobacteria bacterium. The sequence continues at coordinate 3,249,349 of CP070840.1, read as the reverse complement.
CCGCCGGAGGACGGGCCGCAAGAAGAGGACAGGTCTCCAGGGCCAGAGGACTGTCCGCATGAAAAGGAGGACATAAGCCTGCACGTATCCTCATCACCGCATGTGGGACAGGAGTATTCATCTCCACAACTGGATGACATGACGAGCTCTTCAAAGACACATCCGCACTTATTGCATTGGTATTCGTAGATTGGCATTTCAACCTCCCTCCCAGGTGAGTGTGTTTAGAGCAAAAGCACCCTGGTCAAAGCATATATTAAGTCTTTATGTCAGACTTTCAAGGCTTAACCTTTCAGCAGACCCGGCAAGAAGAGGCTCAGGGCAGGCCAATAGGTGATGAGAAGCAGGGTGAAAAGGAGCAGCAAAAGGAAGGGGAGGGTGGCTTTATAGAGCTGGACGATGGGACGATCGAATCTGGAGCTGGCAATAAAGAGGTTCAAGCCCACAGGGGGGGTATTATAGCCGATACCCAGATTTGCAAGGAATATAATGCCCAGGTGGATAGGATCGATCCCAAACCGGTTCGCCAGGGGTATGATTAGGGGCACCACAATAAGAATGGCGCTGAAAATATCCATGGCACAGCCCACCAGAATCAGGAAGAAATTCAGGATCAGCAGAAAGCCTATCTTGCTCTGGACCATCCCTTCCAGGACCTGAAGTATTTTCATAGGGATAAAAGCGTCAACCAAGTAATTGGTAAACCCGAGGGCGGCCCCTAGGATGATCATGATCCCGCCCACCATTTTCACACTTTCCTTCATGACCCTGGGAATATCCCTGAACAGGCTCAGCTCCCGGAACACAATGGTCTTTATCATGAGGACATAAACAACCGTGAGCACTGCCGCTTCTGTGGCCGTACAAAAACCAGAATAGATGCCGATGATAATCAACAAGGGGATGGGCAGTTCCCAGGCCGCATCCTTAAGGGCTAACAAGAATTCAGAGGCCGAAAATGGGGGTCTTTCTAGTCTCCATTTTCTACCCATAAAAACAGAGAAGAGACATAGGATCCCTACCATTAAGGCACCCGGAATGACGCCCGCCACAAAGAGTTTCTCAATGCTGGCACCGGAGACAAATCCATAGAGGATAATGGGAAGGCTAGGGGGGAAGTGAAGCCCAAGACTGCCTGAGGTGGTCATCAGTCCGAGAGAGAAATTCTCCTTATATTTCTCGGCGAGCAGGGCGGGCAGAAGCAGGCCTCCCAGGGCAATGATGGTAATCCCAGTCGCGCCCGTGATGGCCGTAAAAAAGGAACCGGAAACGAGGGCCACCACACCCAAGCCACCCGGGACCCACCCAAAGAGACTCCTTGAGAACCGGACCAGACGTTTGGACGTTCCCCCTTCGCTCAGTAGATAGCCGGCAAAAGTGAAGAGGGGGATGGCCATGAGCACCGGGGCGTTGGCCAGGCGAAAAATCTCTATGGGAATGGCTGAAAGCTCCACGCCACTCACATACAGTCCCAACATGGCGGCCGCCATAATCCCCGCAAAGATGGGAAGTCCCAGAATGATCAGGAGAATGATCAGAACCACCAAGATGATAATCATGTTCTAGCCCCCCTGAAAATGGCCGTCACCTGTTCTAAACCCCTTAGAAAAAAACGAAAAAGGATCAACAGGAAACCTGCGGGGATGATCAATTGGCCTACCCAGGTTGGCATTTTGAGGAACAACTCGCTTCCGAAGCTCATCTCAACCCTCACATAATCCAGAGAGGCCTTAAACAGAAATGCAGAGATGAATACGCAGGCAAGAGAGAGGACCAGTTCGCGGAAAGGCTGCCACCTTTGGGGAAGTAAGGCAGACATCAGATCGATTTTGATATGTTTGTTTTCCCCCGTCACGAGGGAAGCCCCCAAAAAGGTCAGCCATAGGACCAGGAGTCTGGCACATGGCTCAGCCCAGTCCACTTCACCCAAAATGTAATTGGCCCACTGGATGTGGGCGTGGGTATAAAGGGTTCTCAGGATGATCTGTAGGAAAGAGATGAGTACCATGACCCATAAGAAAAGGACAATTAGCCATCCCTCTATCCTAGCAAGGACTCTATCGATGCGCTTTAAGATATTCATGGGTTGCATTTTTTAGCGAGTAGTATCAAATAACTAGTGCGCTGTACCATAAGTTTCAACACTAGAAGATGGTGTCTTCCCATCCACCGAGCGATGGTCCATTCCTTCCCTCCGGGGCGTAGGCCCTATGGGCCGGCTTCCAGCTCGTAGAGCCTACAGCTAGGAGAGAGGCAAGACGATATCTAAGCTGTTCAGGGGAAGTGGCCTGATCTTAGAGGGTTTAAAAGGATTCTGTCTAGGTCGCGATGATACATTCTGCCAGGGGTTTGTGAACGTACCCGCCCGCCTCGCCTGAGCGAGCTCAGGCTCGCGATGGCGGGCAGGAACCCTCTAAGATCAGACCACGGCAATGCCCAGTGGAATTTTTTTTGAGATATCGTCTCTCAGGAACAGGCCATCACTCCATACGATAGGAATATATGATACACTACACTAGATTATGAGAATGATCTTTTGTAGAACAAATATAGGGGGTGGGCAAATCAAAAGACTTTTTGGCTAACGACTCCTTTTCAATATGTCATACACCTGATCCAAGAGTGCCTTGGGATAGATCTCTCCTGCCAGTTTCTGCGCTACCCGATTATGCGTTTCATAGAAGTTCTCAAGGTCAGCCTTTTGGGGCACGGGAAGTATCTCCAGCCCGCTCTTTTGGATCAGTTTGATGGATTCTTCCGTCTGTTGTCTCAAATCTGAACTGAGATCAGCCATGGCCTTTTGGAACTCATCATTAAGCATTTTGGATAGATTGGGAGGGATTTCCTGATAATATTTGGATGAGATGAGCACAGCACTGGTGGCGTGGGCCAAAGGCAGTGAGTTCATATATTTCACATAGGTGTACCACTGTAAGGCGAGGGCACCCAGAGGGGGGGCATAGAAGGTGTCTATCATCCCTGTGTTGAGTGCGGTGGTCACATCCGTTATGGTGAGGGGGATGGGATTCGTACCCATAAGGGAAAAGAATTCTTTAGATATGGGGTCACCATACCATGTCCATATTTTCAGGCCATGCAGATCGGGCACTTTTCGTATTGGCTTTTTGGAGAAGAGATACACATTTCCCACCTCTGCCCATGCAACGAACTCAAAACCCGTTTTACGAAATTGATCAGAAAAAAAACCTTGCAGCTCCCTGTTAACCAGATCCACCTCCTCGTAGTTGCGGAACAGGAAGGGTAGGTCCAGGATTCTCACCATGGGGAGTATTTGAGCCAAACCGACACCTGAGAAAGAAGCGCAATGGAGCTGCCCTATTCTGATTTTTCTCAGCACATCCAACTCATCACCCGCTATTCCGCCAGCATATATCTTGAAACCTAATTGTCCCCCACTTTTTGCCCTTAGGTTCTCATCAAGGCGTCTCACATGTTTTAACCAGGTGGACCCCTCCGGAGCAATGGTAGCAAATTTTATGAAGAATTTTTCAGAATGACAGATGGGCGGCAAAAGAATGAATTCAGCAAGAAACACATTCAGCAAGACAAAAAGGACTAACCACACCTTTTTCAACAAAATGACCTCCTCTAGAATGAGCGTTCAGTTATAAGCAGATTCACGCTGGGTGTCCACTTAGGCGTGATTACCTTGGAAGTAGATCATCGACCAACGTGTCTCAATGATAGCGGGGTTGAGCGTCTTGAGCAGAAATCTAAAGGAAGAATTCATCCACCATTTCTCTGAGTCGTTTTGCCTTATGCTGCATGACCGAATTAATCAGGCAAACATCTCTCAACTCGCGAGGATTCATCTTCTCAACTTCTCCGGTCAATCCCAGAAAAAGCGCCTTATCTTGGACCCGAACTGCATAATATCTGGCAAAATAATACTGGGCCAGGAAGAATTTTCCATGACTCAGTTGCAGCGCCTTGTCAAAATGTTCCTTGGCCTGTTTAACGTTTCCGCCCAGCATTGGAGGGCGGGCCGAAAGACTAACCCCCATGAGGATATGGGGTAAGCCCTGAAAATAAGTGGCATCAATCTCCATCACTCTCTCAAGGAGGGCCTGGGAAACACTCAGTTGAGCGAGGGCAGCAGGTTTATCAAGGTTCAGATTGATCCAGGCATTCCAGGATACGGTGATCCAAAATAGGGGTTCCAACGCTTCCTTGCCCAATCTTTGCAATAAACTTTGTAGGTCCTCCTTCCTGTCCATCGCATTTTTCAGTCCAACTCCCTTCTCCCCAAGGGCCCCTATCCCATAATCTCTGGCGCGAAGGTAAAGTCTTGAGGCCCTCTCCGGGTCATCCCCCTCCACAAAAAGCATACTGTAACCCCCAAAACCCATGGAAAGGGTGGTTAGAATCTGTTTATTTTCCGGATCGTTCTTGAGAAGCCCCTCCAGCAGTTTCAAATTGGCAGGAATCGCGTTCCTGGCCAATTCAATATCACACTCCTCAAAGATGGAAGTGGTAAGATTAGGGAAAAGGGAAGGGGAAACCCTCAGGGCAACCCGCATGCAGCTGGTGAGCAGGAGAACAGATAAGCATAGCCAAATGGCCGGCCGCATTTTGTTCATCTTTTCAGTACGCAAGAAAAGGATCTCCCCTTTGTGCAGGCTCATCCAGATACCTCTGGGCCAGAAATTGTGCACCAGCCCCATTTTTCAAGTTTAGTATCATTGTGTAATATTTTGTGGCCTCTTCCCTATCCGCTTCCAGATCATAACTCATCCCCTTTTTTAACAGGGGCCAGGCGAGCATGAGTGGATCTAATTTGGGATTTGGTTGAGACAAGATGGTATCGAGTTTGGATCTCGCCTTCTCAGTTTGGAGCCGAACAAGGCAATGACTGGCTTCCAGATAATGGACCCGTCTGTCCCAGATAAAGGCCCTTTCCTCAGAATCCGCAAGAGAGGCCTTTTTTCGCAAAAATTCAACAACTTGCCTGTATTTGTTTTCATTCCCCAGCCTAATATGCGCCACACCTTCCAGGTATTTATAGCGGGGGGCTTGATCAAATCTCTCCGCAAGTTCCTGAGCCAAAATGAGGGCCTTTGGATAGTGAGCATTCTCCAAGAAAAGATAGATATGGAGAAGTAGGCTTTTTGCTTCCACGGAGGAGTAGACTGCCTCCTCTGCGACAACATGTAATTTTCTCAGGCCTTCCTCTTTGTTTCCTTCGTGGACAAGAAGGTAAGAAAGGAATTTGAGGACGCCCGAGAGCCGGGCCGTATAATAATCAAAGATCCCGAGGCCAAGAAGGACATCCTTATTGTTGGGGTCCATTTTTTGGCAAGTTTCAAGGGCTTTTATGGCCTCAAGGGCCAGGAAAAATGAGGAGAGCCATTTCTGTTGCATCAGATGAAAACGGCCCTTGAATCCGAGGGCTCCTCCCAGATAGAAATATGTAAAACTGTCCGCTTTCTCCTCTTCGATCTTTCTCTTGGCAACGAGTATGGCCTCGTCAATACGGTCACCATACTGATCTACCATTTCAGGAAACCAGAAACCGGATGCCAATCTGGACCATGTGACCATGGCCAAGTAGAAATACCCCCCAGGATCATTCGGCTCCTCTGCAATGATCTTGTGAAAGATACTTTCAGCCTCATCAAATTTCCAGTCATACAAGAGTTCAATCCCCTTAATGATATCGTGATTTACGGGGGTCGGTTTAGACGTGGTGTTACGGGCATCAGAGAGGTGTGTGAGGATGAGTGGGATACAGACGGACAGAAAAGAGATCTCAAGCGCAAATATTATCACCCTGAGTCGTTTTTTCATAGTAGCGCCGTGTGTTTTACAAGAGCGGGAGTATTTTTGGAGGTGACTGCTGAATCTAACATTAAAATTAAAAATTTAGCAAGTTTTTAATGCTTAAATATCCAGAAACCCCAAAATGGCCAATCCTAAATTATGTTGTAGCAGGGCATTGATCCATAGCGCCACAAGGAGGGCCTAAATTGGAGAGGCCCATTGCTCGGCGACCCAGTGTAGCGAACTCACCTGCACAGAGAGAAAATTCTCTGTCCTTGTACAAATTGCGGGGGCTGTAGAATGCGTAAATACCCCGAATTTAGCAATTTCCCTGAGAAATTTAATGAGATAAGACGGAGATTTTGCTGACTTTTCTTGGCTTATGTGTTAAAGGTGAATCAATGAAACACCATTTCATAGGAGTGAGTTGAGGATGAAGATTCTACTTCTGGGCAGCACCGGTCTGTTGGGTAGCGATTGTAAAGAGGTGCTGAGCGAGGATTACCAAGTCATAGCGCCTGACAAAAGTGACCTGAATATCGTAAGCTGGGACGTGGTCATAGAAAACCTGCAGAAGATTTCTCCGCATATCATTCTCAATTGTGCCGCTTTTACCGACGTGGATGCCTGTGAGAAAGAGCATTTCAAGGTGAGGAAAGTCAATCTGGAAGGTCCCCGCAACCTTGCGCAAGGTTCTGCTCGGTTTAATTGCAAATTAGTTCATATTTCAAGCGATTACGTATTCAGCGGGAAAAAGAGTATCCCTCAACCCTATTTTGAAGATGACCCTGGAGACCCTCTCTCCGCTTATGGCCGGAGCAAAATGGAGAGCGAAGTTGCGGTCAGGGAGAACTCGCCTAACTACATTATTGTCCGTTCAGGCTGGTTATACGGGATAAACGGCGAGAATTTCATCACATCAATCCTGAAACATGTATTAAGCCAAAAGGGCCGAAAAAAGACGCTGACCGTCGTGAATGATCAATTTGCCTCTCCCACATGGACCTACCGCCTTGCTTTACAGATCAAAGAACTCATAAAAAACGATGCAAAAGGGACATTCCATGCCACCTCAGAGGGGTATTGCACCCCACTTGAGTATGCGAGGCATGTTTTCAAGAAGTTAAAGGTGAAGGTGTCTTTAGAACCCTGCAGCTTGAGTGACTACCAGCGGCCCGCCAAAAGGCCGAGGAATTGCATCCTGGAAAACAGGTTACTGAAAAAACAGGGCAACAATATCATGCCCCACTGGAGGGAAGATGTGAACGCTTTCCTGGATCAATATGGCCAAAGTTTAGTCAAACAGGCAAGATCAAAAAAGCGATGAGTGAAGCCTGAGAATTGGCGGGATATGGGCTTGAGGTGGGAGGGTTATCAGATTGTCCGGCCTATCACAGCCCCCTCATAAATGGCTGCCTTAGCACTCCTCGGTTCCAGGCAATCTCCTATTTGATAGAGTTCTATACCCAGGGACTCAATCTCATCATAAAGGCTGTTATTAGGTTTGCTGCCAATGGACACAACCACGCTCTCTGCCTCAATGAACACTTCCTTGCCTTCCTGATCCATGACGAGAACGCCATTATCTTCCACCTTCGACAGTCTGTGTCCTGCCATAGATTGAATGCCATTTTCCGTCATTTTGCTGATCAGGACCTTCTTGGTGATGGATTCAATCTGACCACCAATTTTGGGGAGTTGTTCCACGACCGTTACCGGGCAACCGTTCTCAGCTAGATGAAGGGCCACTTCACAGCCCGTGGCGCCGCCGCCAACGACGACGGTTTTTCTTTTGGCAGGCTTTTGGCCATTAAACACCTCAATGAATGTGGAAACAATGGGCTTGTCTATTCCAGGGACGGGCGGTATCAGCGGAGATGAGCCTGTGGCCAGAATAATCACGTCCGGGTTCCCATTTTTAATGGTATCAAGGGTTACCTCAAAGTTCATATGGCACTTGACCCCAAATTTTTTCATCTGTGCCTTCTGAAATTCAATGAGGCTCAACAATTCCTTTTTGTAACTGGTGATACTGCCCAGTATGAGTTGACCGCCCAGGCTTGACTGCTTTTCGTAAAGGTGAACGTCGTGTCCCCTTTTTGCGGCCACCCATGCCACATTCAATCCTCCAGGTCCCCCTCCGATGACCATAACCTTCTTTGGAGGGTTTGCAGGTGTAAATTCCATCTCCTTTTCTCTTCCGAGGGTGGGGTTGACCAGGCACTCAACCCGGCCCCGCCTGAAAATGGATTCCATGCAGGTGTTACATGCTATACAGATCTGTATGTCCTCCAAGCGACCCTCTTGTGCCTTCTTGGGCAGTTCAGGATCAGATAAGAGGCCCCGGCCGATGCAGACCAGGTCTGCCTTTCCCTCAGCAATAATGGCGTCCGCTACAACGGGGTCATTGATCCTTCCGACGGCCATGACGGGGATATCAAAGGTCCTTTTCACCTGTGCAGCTGAATCGGCAAGACAGGCCTTTTCCATAAACATGGGCTGGCAAATCCATTCGGGTGTGGCATCATTTCCGGCAGAGACTTGCACCACATCAATGCCCTCATCCACAAGTTCTTTCAGAATCTCAATGCTTTCCTCCACAGTAAGCCCATCGGGAACAAACTCCTGTGCGCTGATCTTGAAGGAGATGGGGAAATCGTCACCAACCCTTTTCCTTACTTCCCTTATGATTTCCCTGGCAAATCTCGATCTTCCGGCCACGTCTCCACCATACTCGTCTTCTCTAATGTTTGAGAATCGCGAGAGAAATTGATTGATCAGGTACCCATGGGCGCCGTGGATCTCTATGAGTTCAAAGCCCGCCTCAACAGCCCTATCAGCGGCATCTCCAAATTTGTATACAATCTCCTGTATAGCGTCAACGGTGAGTGGTTCCACATCACCGGTAATCGTGGGACAGGGGAGGGGGGAAGGAGCAAATGGTTTCTGCTTAATAATCTTAATGGATGTCTGTCTTCCCCCATGATGGACCTGTAAGGCAGGAACGGCCCCTTCCGACTTCATCACCCGGGAAATTTGGGAGAGGCCCTCTAGGAACCGGTCATCATATATCCTCGCCTGATGGTCAGAGACAATGCCTTCAGGTGAGACGGCACAGGCCTCAACGATCACCATGGCAGGCCCTCCCGCAGCCCGCCTCCGGTAATGCTCCACCGTCTTATCCGTAATGGAGCCATCATCTTCTATGAGGAAAGAAGCCAAGCCCGGCATGACGATCCTATTTTTCAAGAAACGATCTTTAATGTTGAATGTTTTAAATAGGTGTTCCATATTGTTATTCGCCACAAAATTTCAAATTTTGAAGAGGTATATAAAGGCGTGAGCTGTTTTTGTCAAACAGAAATCTGAAACTCATTGGTCCGCTCAGGTATAATTGCCCCAACCTAGGGCTCTAATTCTGCGCCTGCGTGGACTGTTCAGGCAGGAAGAGGGGGTTGAAAAGGGTTCCAATCCCGTTGACCAAATGATCGCCTTTTTGGTATTAAGAGCCTAAGCCAAGGAGGAAAACCCCTTAGTTCTAAGAGAATGAATGAGAAAACAGGATGAGCGTCTATTTGATGCAACATGGCAAGCCCGTCCCAAAAGAGGAAGACCCCGATCGCCCCTTGTCAGATCAAGGGAAACGTGATGTGAGAAGGGTGGCGGAATTTCTCAAGAAATCGGGCGTGGAGGTGGGAGAGGCCTTTCACAGCGGAAAAACCCGAGCCAGACAGACCGCCGAGATTATGCTCTCTCAGCTGAATCCGGAAATAAAGGCCCAGAAGAGGGCCGGTCTCTCTCCTTTGGATGAAGTAAAAGAAATAGCCACCCAGATCAGAGGTGCAGAGAAAGAGCTGCTCATTGCAGGCCATCTGCCTCATCTGGGAAAGCTCACCTCCCTTCTGGTCGCTGGAGACGAAGCGGTTCCCGTGGTGAAGTTTCAGCAGGGTGGGGTCGTGTGCCTGCAAAGTGATGAGGGGGACGGCTGGTCTGTGGCCTGGATGGTTGTTCCTGAGATAATCAAGGGCAGCGCCTAAAGTTAATAGTTGACGGACTGTTTGCGCGAATTGGTCTATCAAGTCCTGCCAGATTCCAATTCAGGTAACTATGTCATGGTTATGGACAAGGGTGCTGACGCCTTTTCTTAAATGCCTGGCGGGAGGCCGTCGTCCTTTTCGTGACTTATCAGTGGGGGAAACCGCAGCTCGGCGAAGTCGAGAATGCGGAGGGGGCAAGACTCCCCCGCAGATAAATCGCTGAAAAGACCAGGCCCGGAGCCTCGGTATGAGAGCAAAGGCATCAGTGCCCGGCGATGCAGCGCATTTTGGCATTTGGGCAACAGACCGTTAATAGTTGAGATGGGGCTCATTTAGGGGAGGGGGGATTGGATCGCATTCAGAGTCTATTCGGCTTTTTTGCCTTAGCCTTTCTGGCTTGGATCTTCTCTGAGCGACGAAAAAACCTCAATTTCAGGAGCATCTTTGCAGGCCTGGGCCTCCAGATCTTACTCGCTCTTGTTTTGTTAAAACTCCCCGGAAGCCAGACCCTCTTTCTATGGCTAAACAACGCTGTACATGCCCTTGAGGAATCCACCAAGGCGGGAACCAGTTTCGTATTTGGCTATCTAGGTGGCGGTTCGCTTCCCTTTGATGAAAAAAGCCCCGGCTTGAGCTACGTTTTTGCCTTTCGAGGGCTTCCCCTCGTGCTCGTCATAAGTGCCCTCTCTTCGCTTTTGTTCTACTGGAAGTTCCTTCCCGTCGTTGTAAGGTCTTTCTCGTGGGTGTTGAGGCGAACCATGGGGCTAGGAGGCGTGGAGGGGCTGGGGACAGCCGCCAACATTTTCGTCGGCATGGTTGAATCTCCCCTATTGACAAGACCCTATCTCAAGGGGATCTCGAGGAGTGAACTCTTCACCATTATGACGGCGGGCATGGCGACCATTGCCGGAACCGTCATGGTCCTCTACGCTGTGATCTTGGATAAAACCATCCCTGGAATTATGGGGCATCTATTGACCGCTTCCCTGATCAGCGCCCCTGCAGCCGTCACCATTTCTAAACTCATGGTGCCGGAGACGGGAGAGCCTTCAACGGGAAAGGTGGAGCTTCCCGTTGAGGCAAATAGCTCCATGGATGCCATCACACGGGGGACGGTTCAAGGAATTAAACTGCTCATAAACATCATTGGCATGCTGGTGGTGCTTGTTGCGCTGGTGTACCTGCTTAATCTTATTTTGGGCCTGTTGCCGGATCTGGGGGGGAAACCGATCACCTTTCAGAGATTGCTCGGATTTGTTATGGCCCCGGTCACTTGGCTCATGGGGATATCCTGGTCTGAAGCGCAGACCGCGGGGACTCTGATGGGCACGAAGACGGTTCTCAATGAGTTTATAGCCTACTTGGATCTGGCCAGATTGCCGGAGGGTGTCCTGAGTTCCCGATCTGAGCTTATCATGACCTATGCCATGTGCGGGTTTGCCAATTTTGGTTCCCTCGGGATTATGATCGGCGGGATGGGGGCCATGGTCCCTGAAAAGCGAGACGAGATCGTGGGCTTGGGTATGAAGTCCATCGTGGCTGGAACCATTGCCACCTGTATGACAGGCGCCGTGGTGGGATTTATCTACTGAGGTGTTAGTCCGTCCACGATCTTTACTTAAAAATCAATGAATCCCCTCTACATTCCTGCGCTGTTTAATCCTTTTTCTCTTTTCTATTAAACGCTCACCTCTGATACCAATCCCCCGCAGGGTTAATAAAACCTGCCTTTGCTGCCTCGGGCGGCCAAATGGTCACAGGACTCCCGTTCTGGATCTGGACTACCAAGGAAGAAAGCTTGTTCTGATTCCTATACTTATCATAAGAAACGAATTTCACCGGGCCCAAGACTGTCATCATATCCGTGTCCTTAAGGGCTATGAGCAGATTTTTTGCCTCAAGAGACTTTGCCCTTTCCAAGATGTCCCTGCACACATAGGCAGCGGCATAGGCCTGCGCACCATGGTAGTCGGGTTCGATTCCGTATTTCCCCTTATATTTGCTGGCGAATTTTTCAGCCCCCGCATATTTCACATTGGGTACCCAAACCGCAGCGGAAATGATCTTCTCAGATAATGCTCCCGCCCTCTGAACAAACGCAGGCATGGCAAAAGTTCCAGCGATTCCGGCTAGCAGTCTGGGCCGTATATTCAATTCTGCCAATTGGTTGACCAGGAGTATGGCATCCGCCAGACGAGCTGTCGTGAAAAGCACATCCGGGTTCAAGGCGTATACCGTCGTGAATACGCCCTTAAGATCCGCAGCCCATGGCTCGTAAGGCTCAAACATCACCACCCCTACGCTGTTTTCTTCACCCCAACGCTTCATTGCCTCGCCCGAGGACGTACCGAAGCGCGTGTTTTCAAAAAGAATGGCCATGGATCTCGGTCTTACCACGTCCAAGAGGAACGCCTGAAGCCCCGAGATGGCCTCACTTGCAGGGGGATTGATTCTGAACGTATAGTTCCATCGTTTCTGGGTGATTTTGTCCGCAGCAGCGCTCGGAGAGACAAAAGGGATTTTGTTTTGCTCGCTTATCATTGCTATGGCAGCCGCAACAGCACTGCTGTATCCGCCCATGATGATCGGCACCTTGTTTTGAGAGATAAGCTTTTCAGTCACTTTTCTGCCGGTTTCAGCCTTTCCAACCGTATCATCAAAAAGAAATTGCAACTGATATCCCGCATACTTCCCCTTTCTTATTCCCCCAGAACGATTGATTTCCTCCAAGGCCATGAGGTAGGATTTGTGATGCATTTCTCCAAACCTGGCCTTGGGTCCTGTAAGGGGAAGAGGGACGCCCACTCTAATGCTCATATTCTCGGCTAAACCGGCCGGCACCAGAAAACAAAGCGCCAATAAACAAGTCCATAGAATTCCTATAAGATGTTTGGCTCTAAAAATGGCTTTCTCCTTCCTCTTATTAAGTATTGAACAGAAATAACGATCTGTTTGTCGCCCCATGCCGTGATTCTATTTTCCCCATCCCGTTGTGTCAATGATGGAGGTAAGATTTATATATATATTCCCACTCCAATGTGATAATGGGAAATTCGGAAATTCTTGCACCGAATCAAACAAGATACCTTCATGGAGCAAATCATGGACACCATTTCTCATAAATTTGCCCAGTTTGTCACTCAACTCAACTTTGATGATCTTTCGGGGGATCAGGTTTATAAAATAAAGGCCTATTTCATGGATTGGCTGGGCTCCGCCTACGCAGGACAGACGCAGCGTCCCATAAAAATCATGCTTGATGTGGTGCATTCCCTGGGCGGCAAACCGGAATCCACTCTGATCCCTGACAACGCAAAGACCATGAGCTTGCTGGCGGCACTCGTCAATGGGGCCTCTTCTCATGTGGTTGAGATGGATGATCTGCATAGGGAGTCCGTCTTTCACCCCGCGGCGCCCATCATGCCCGCAGTGTTTGCCGCCGCCGAACGCGAAAACGCATCAGGTAGAGACCTCATCGTAGCCATTGCTGCGGGTTATGAGGTGGGGATTCGGGTTGCCGTGTCCGTGGGTCAGAGTCACTACAATCACTGGCATACGACCTCCACCTGCGGCACATTCGGCGCTGCGGCTGGATCGGCCAAGATCTTGGGACTGGATGAGGACCAGGTGGTCTGGGCCCTCGGATCCGCTGGCACCCAGGCCTCCGGTTTGTGGGCGTTTTTGGTGGAAAGTGCCATGAGCAAACAGTTGCACCCTGGTAAATCCGCCTTAAATGGCTTGCTATCTGCCCTTTTGGCCCAAAAAGGGTTTACAGGGGCCCGTAGGATCCTGGAAGGAGAAAGGGGGTTTTTTCGGGCCACTTCTAAAGACTTTGACGAAGGGAAGTGTCTGGCAGAACTGGGGGAGAAATTTCTGTTCGAGCGCAATTCTCTCAAGTACTATGCCTCTTGCGGCCATACGCACTCAGCCATCGAGTCCGTCTTACAGGCGACCAAGGCAAATCCCATGAAAGTGGAAGAGATAGAGCGCGTTGACGTTTCGGTCTACCAGGCCGCATTGGACTTGCTGAACGACGTGGAACCGACAACACCCTATGTGGCAAAATTTAGCTTGCCATTTTGCGTGGCCACTGCCCTGAGGTACGGGCACGTGAACAAGGGAGATTTCATTGAGGCGCGGCTCGAAGACCCGGATCTCCTTGAGCTCATGGAACGGATAAACATCCACAGCGATCCCCAGTTGAGCCTACATTACCCGGTCAAGTGGCCGGCCTGGGTGGAGATAACCACCCGGGAGGGAAAAAGCCTGAAAGGGAGCAGTGATTACCCGAAAGGGGATCCTGAAAACCCCCTTGGAGAGAGAGATCTTATTGAGAAGTTCAGAGACCTCACGAAAGGCCTCCTTTCAGGCTCGACCGCTGAGGCTATTGTGGAACGCGTATTGAGCTTGGAAAATGTGGATGACGTAACGAAACTTCTTATTTGAAAACAACCAAATTTCAGAGCCGTGGTCAACTGTCATTGCGAGGAGTCACGCGAATGCGGGACGACGCGGCAATCTCACCCGATCCATGAGAAGAACGAGATTGCCTCTCGGCCGTGAGCTCGGAGCCGAAAGGCTTCGCTGAGTCTACCCTGGGGTACTCGAAGGGCTCGCAATGACTCCTAAGCTGGAATTTCAAGTTCTTTTTCTATCTCGGCTTTGATAGAAGTTCATTCGATAAGCACATCGTCCTTATCCCATTAAACCGGGAGAATATCATGCGCCTGTTGGAGTATGAATCAAAAGAGATCCTGAGGAAATATGGGATTCCTCTGCCCAGAGGAGAAGTGATCTCGGACATGGAAGAAATCCAAATGGAGGGCCCTGTTGTTCTGAAGGCCCAAATCCCTTTAGGGGGAAGGGGGAAAGCCGGAGGGATCATTGAGGTACCGTCTAGAGATCAGGCAAAGGCCAAGATAGAACATCTCCTTTCCACGGAGGTGAGAGGGTACCTACCCAAGAAAATCCTTGCAGAAGAAAAGGTGGAGGTGGCCCAGGAGTTCTTCATGGCTGTGACTTATGATACGGTGGCCAAATCCCCTCTGGCTATCTTTTCGCAAGAGGGTGGCGTGGACATAGAGAAACTGGCGGCCTGCCAGCCCGAAAAGGTGAGACGAGAATATTTCTCGGTGCGGGGAAGACTCCCCCAGTACCGGGCCAGAGAAATCATCTCTGATGCGGGTATCTCTGGAAGAATGCTCATAGGGCTGGGTTCCGTCTTCTCAAGCCTTGCTGATATGTTCTTGGACTATGATGCGACCCTTGCGGAGATAAACCCCATCGCATTGAGTGACGAGGGGAAACTGGTCGCCTTGGATTGTCACCTGGAGATCGATGATGATGCCATGTTTAGGCATAAGGAAGTTGCAGAAAAACAGCGGGATCAGGATCGATATGTGGGAGGCAGAAGCAACACCGATTTTGAGCGGAAGGCAGCGGAAATCGACAATCTGGACCATCGGGGGGTGGCGGGTCGCATGATCGAGTTTGATGGAACTCTGGGCCTGATCATTGGGGGAGGCGGCGCCTCGCTTACGGCCTTTGACGCCGTTCAGCAGCATGGCGGGGACCCGGCCAATTACTGCGAAATTGGAGGCAATCCCTCTGTGTTGAAAGTGCAGGAGTTGACCAAGCACATCATTTCCAAAGCAAATGTTGAGAAGATCGCCGTTATTATGAATGTGGTGAGTAATACCCGTGTTGATATGGTGGCGCGGGGGGTTGTGAAGGGTATTCTGGAGGCGGGGAAAGTCCCCTCTGAGACGGTTGCCGTTTTCAGGGTTCCTGGTGCCTGGGAAGAAGAAGGCTTTAAGATTTTGTCCAAATACGGCGTGCGCTATTGTGATCGGACCGTATCCATCGACGAAGCGGCCAGGATGGCGGTCGAAAAAATGAAGGGGTGAAAGTGTGTCATTGCGAGGAGTCTGGCAATCAGGGAAACAGAGTGCCGGACGACGAAGCAATCTCCTGGCTAAAGGCGGGATTGCCGCGCCCCTCCCGCCTCAGCGGGAGTCGCTCGCAATGACCCTGTAAGAATTTAAAGGCCTAACGTGAATTAGGTTGCCGGTTTAATAAGGGAAAATGTGAGATGAGCATACTTGCAGATCAGAGTGTGCGCGTGATCGTCCAGGGAATCACCGGACGCGAGGCGGCTTCTTTTACAAAGGACATGCTGGATTACGGGACCAAGGTGGTGGCAGGGGTGACGCCAGGAAAGCAAGGGCAGCAGGTCCACGGCGTACCGGTGTATGACACGGTTCGAGGGGCTATCAGGGAGTACGCTGCCGAGGCCTCGGTGATTTCCGTTCCCCCTGGCATGGTGAAGGGCGCTGCCCTGGAAGCCCTTGAGAACGGCATTAAACTCCTGGTCATTATCACTGAAAGAATCCCCAGAAAGGATGTCATAGAGTTTCTGGAGGTGGCCCGAGAAAAAGAGGCTCGGGTCATCGGGCCCAATACGCTTGGACTTATCTCCCCTGATATTGTAAAGCTGGGCATGGCAGGGGGCCCAATGGAGGACGTGAAAAAGGCCTACATGCCTGGATCCGTGGGTATTGCCTCTCGAAGTGGAGGAATGACCACGGAAATTGCTAATTTGCTTACCACCCACGGCATCGGGCAGAGTACCTGCGTTGGCGTTGGGGGCGACCCCGTTGTGGGATCCAATTTCCTGGACTTGATCCCTTTGTTCAACGACGACCCGGATACAGAAGCCGTGGTCTTGTTTTGTGAACCCGGGGGCATTATCGAGGAAAATCTGGCCCAGCTTGTAACGGCAAAAAAGATCTCCATTCCCATCGTGGCGTTTATCGCGGGGCGCTTTGTGGATAGCATGCCTGGGGTCAGATTTGGCCATGCAGCCACAATTGTGGAGGGTGAAACGGGAAGTGCAAAGGGGAAAATAGCGAGCTTCAAAAAGGCCGGGATCCAGGTGGCCGAGTCCTTTTCCGATATTGTAAAGATTCTAAGAGATTTTCTTTGAGGTAATCAAAGATGGAACTCAATGAATTGCAAGAGAAGATATGGAAGCATGTAAAGGTTGACCTGGCCCACGAGCCCGTTGCCAGCACGGACCATGTGGAGAGAATGACCCGTTGGTGTCAAGAACTGGGGCCCGTATCCGGTGCCGATATGGAAATCCTGATTGCAGGGGCCCTTCTTCACGATGTGGGTGTGGTGATCAACCGGAAAAAGCATTATGTGGTGGGGCGCAGCCGGGCAGCAGAGATCCTTCGGGAGTCAGGGTTTCCAGAGGAAAAAATAGATTCGGCGCTCCATGTTCTGGAGGCGCATAGCCGTTACGGAGGTCCCGATCCCCAGACCATTGAAGCAAAAGTGGGACAGGATGCGGATGCGCTTGAGTACATTGGCGCTATTGGAATACTTCGCGCTGTCGTACGGGGACTCAGTGATGGTTCCTTCAGTGGAAAGATCAGTGATTTCCCAGAATACCTCAGGTCCATCCTGACCAAGGTGGAAGGCACATTTCATACCGAGAAGGCTGAGGAACTGGGCAGATCGCGTTTGCATTACATGAGAAGCTTTCTGGAACGTATCGAGCAAGAACTGCAATACGAGGCATGAGATGATGACCTTCGGACCCATAAGGACGGCCCTCTTTGTCCCGGGAACGCGTCCAGATCGTGTGGACAAGGCCCTTAACGCCGGGGCCGACGTGATCATTATCGATCTGGAAGACGCGGTACCATTGCAGTTGAAAGAGGAGACGCGATCAAAGGTTCGTGAAAAAGTGCTAGAACATGGTGGCAGAAAGATCATTGTTCGTGTGAATGCCATGGGGTCAGGATTTTGTCAGGGAGACCTGGACGAAATCATTGTCAACGAGCTTGCCTGCATCATGCTCCCAAAGGTGGAAAGTCCAGAGCAAATTCGTGAAATGAACCATCGCCTGCTTTCTTTGGAAGGCGAGAGGGGGATGCCGCCTGGGGCGGTCTCCGTCATTCCCTTGATTGAATCAGCCCGTGCCGTGCAGAACATATTTCCCATCCTTTCAGAAAAAACAGATCCCGCCAGAGTGCTGACCGCCGCCTTCGGGGCCGCCGACTACTCTCTGGATCTGGGCATGGAAATGACCAAACAAGGCCAAGAACTCGTCTATCCCCGCTCTCGAATCGCCATTGCGTGCCGCGCAGCTCAAATGGAACCCCCATTGGACACCCCGTTTATGATCGATTTGAAAGACATGGAGGGCCTCAAGGCCGATGCCATGAGAGCGAAACAACTGGGCTTTCAGGGCAAACTCTGCATTCATCCGAATCAGATCGGACCCTGCCATGCTATTTTCTCCCCAACCAAGGAAGAAATCCTTTATGCGGAGAAAGTGATTCAAGCCTTTGAAGAGGCAGAAGCGGGCGGTGTGGCGGCTATTCAATTGGATGGCAGGTTTATTGATTATCCCGTTGTGGAACGGGCGAGAAGGACGTTGGAATTAGCAAAACAGATGGACAGATAATTTGCCTGGAGTATTGGAGTACTGGAGTGATGGAGTTCGGGAAATGGGCTACTTCTTCAGCATTCATTGCGCATAACTTCAATACTCCAATACTCCATCACGCCACTACTCCATGGGGAAAGGCGCGCCGTTATGAGTCAGTTCATTAAGGTTGAAATTGATTTTCCAACATGTGTAGGCATTGCCAAATGCGGTGGATGCGTCAAGGTCTGCCCTGTGAACATCTTCGGTAAAGAGGGGGATGAACCTTCTGTTATTGAGAGTAATGAGGACGAATGTACCCTTTGTGACCTGTGCATACAGGCGTGCACCCCCAAGGCCATTACAATCAGGAAACTCTACGAGTAAAAGGACTAAGCCGAGATGGCCTTTCGTGCAAATATGATTTCAGTGCTGGAAAAACTCCCAAAGCTCTCCTTTTATGCCAGGACAAGGGGATGGCATTTCGTCATAGCCTGGATTCACCGGATCACAGGGATACTGCTGCTGATTTTTGTCTGGATTCATATGTATTTCTTTTCCTCTCCCTACGGGACGGGCGCTCAGGAACTGAAAGCGCAAGGATTGGGATCCCTGATCTCATCTGTTTTCCAATGGATTCTGGCCGTCCCCATCATCTTTCACGCCTTTAACGGGGGAAGGTTGATCCTCTATGAAATCTATGGGAACCGGGGTGAGCAGAGCATGTTTCGCTGGATGACAGGGCTCGGCATCATTTATTTAGTCGTCCTTGGATTACTTATGCTCATGGGCAATCAAAGCGTATCGCCCTTTATCTTCTGGTTTGTGATGACTGCGGGGGCATCGATCCTCTCCTATGGCGTTGGCGCGCAGATTTGGCGGGGTGGGCATTCTATCTTTTGGAGACTTCAAAGGGTCACTGCCGCCTTCCTGTTGGTCATGATCCCCGGTTACATGCTCTTCACGCATCTTTCCCCTGTGGCGGGCCAGGAAACAGGTATTGCGATCCCGGGGATACAAAAATATTTTATACAGGCGGTGTACCTGTTGTTGCTTGCAGGCACACTCTACCACGCTGGTTACGGCATATGGTCACTGGTGAGTGACTATCTCTCTTCTCGAACCCTTCGAAGAGGGGTAGCGGTATTGGTCACTTTGGTCATGCTGGTCTTTGGTTGGATCGGAGTGACAATGATCCGCTTCATTTAATCAGAGGGAAGGCTCAGGATGAGGAATCGCTTTAAAATCGCGTCAACCATAAACTGTGATGTCTTGATCATCGGGGCAGGTGGGGCTGGTCTACGGTGTGCGGCGGAGATTTTTGAAAAAAAACCGGGGGCACGTGTTGTTGCTGTGACCAAGGTGGGACATCCCCAGAAGTCCCATACGAATACGGCCCAGGGTGGGTTGGCCGCGGTGGATCCCAGGGATCCTGTAGATAAACCCGTTTACCACATGTTCGACACCTGGAAAGGCTCGGACTGCAGTGCCGATCAAAATGTGATCAAAAAGATTGTGGAGTCCTCGTGGGAACAGGTTGTCTGGCTGGAAAACCACGGCATGCATTTCAGTCGGGACGAAGAGGGAAAGGTGAGCAAAAGGACCTTTGGGGGTCACACCATAGGCTTTGGTGAAGCCTCTGCTTTTCGGGCGGTGTTTGAGGCGGACCGAACCGGTAAGGGCATTATGGATACCGTGTGGGGGGAGGCGTTGCGGGGGAACATCTCCTTTCTAAACCAGGCCATTGCCACGGAACTCCTCTTCGAGGGTGACCGATGTGTGGGGGCCGTTATCTTCAGGCAGAAAGAGGGAGAGTTTGTGGCCGTTCTGTCAAAGGTCATGGTCCTGGCCACGGGGGGAAATGGCCAGCTCTTCAAAGTCACCACAAATTGTCGCCAGAACACCGGAGATGGTCTTGCCATTATTCTCAAAGCGGGCCTGCCCATCATGGACCCCGAAGCCATTCAATTCCACCCTACGGGCATCGTGGGTCCAGGGATCCTGGCCAGTGAGACCTT
>CP070840.1:3215360-3228976 GCA_020342025.1 Deltaproteobacteria bacterium | reverse complement strand
ATCTAAGAAGATCTCCTCACTCTCCGCCATAAGTTGAATCGCTTCCTGACCTTCAGGGGTTGGATGCCCATAACCAGGGCCATAATGTCCCCGCTCTACGGGAAAGTCGGCGAGGGTAAGTTGGACTGCAGGAACGGAACCGTCAATGCGTCGCATCATCTTCAAAGCCTTGCGCGCTAGCCGGAGCACGGCTTTTGGATTGGCAAACAGGCCGGGAGCAACCTGCACCCCCACAACCCGCGTGGTGAGACCAGCCAGTCGCAAACCGAGTACAAGCTCGGCCATGGTGCCGCATGTGCCCACTGCCACATAAATCATTTGGGGAAGGGGCACCTCCTTGCGCTGCACCTGGGTGGCAAACTCCATACCGGCATCCACATACCCGCAGGCACCCAGAGGACTTGAACCGCCTGGCACAATAAGGTAGGCGTGGCGTTGGCGGATCTTTTCGATCAAATAATAACGCAATACGGCCTTCAGCATAGGGCCCATATACATCATTTCTGCCCCGTATGCATAATATAGGAGGAGGCTGCTGCGAACATGGGAATTCACGGGTTGATCAAACAGTCCCAGCGTCACCCCGAATCCCAGTTTTCTCCCAAAAATCGTTGTGGCCAGACCATGATTGGTGCCCACCCCACCCCCAGTGAACACCCTCTTTCGATTCTGGGCAAGGGCCTCTCCCAGGAGGAACTCCAATTTTCGAGGTTTATTCCCACCATACTCTGATGAGGTCTTGTCATCTCGCTTGATCCAAACCTCTTTGCCCAGTTGAGAACTAATGCTTTCTAACCGGTGCACCGGTGTGGGAGCCTCCACCATAGGGGTCCAGGGAACTTTTTCTTGAAGTCCGGGAAAAGCCTCAAAAAGCCACGGCCTGTTGAGCCTAGGGGGGAGGACCTTCATCTCTGGCATCCTTTGCTTGGCGGTTAAAGATGTGAAGCCTTTATCATGACCTGATCAGCATACTATTGAAAATCATATGCGGATCAAGAAAAATAGGCGGACTCGATTTTGAAATGAGACGATGCTGGTTTTCCTTTTTACGGTAATGACTTGTGATCACGTATCAAGGCAAAATCTGAGCGCACAAAAGCAAAACTCCCAGCAGGACACATTTGGCCTTGCTGGGAGCCCAGTGAGAGCACATCTTGCGGGGCTTTCCCCGCCCACCTCTAAACGGAGATAAGCTGAACACAGAAGACCATCAACCCTTAACCAGATCTGGGGCAGGAACAGGGTTCAAGGGGTCTTCTGTTTAGACTGGGACTCACACCTAAGTCTTAGAAATCGCAGCCTTTAACCGTCTTGCGCCCGTTCGCCTTTGCGCGCTCAGCGGCCTTTTTGATCGCCTCCTCGACCATGTCGTCCACGGCGTCGATTGCATCGCCGCTCAGTCTCATCCCCTTCGCCTTTAACACCTCGTAAAGTTTGGACTTGTAAACGTAATTCTTGGCCATCCTTCCTTCCTCCTTCTGATAAATCTAACTCACTAGTCACAATTCCGACCAAATTGCCATTAAGTTCGGGGAGTATAGTAGAAAGAAAACCGTGTGTCAAGGAGTGAGTGGACATGAATCACAGGGCCCCAAGCCAGATGACAAATTGAATCCACACGAGATGAAAAACCTGATCCACATATAAGGGCAAGTCTTTCCAGTGCTCCGGATGTGAACGTTTCCAAACACGCATCCACCACAAGACAAATTGGCTACGGTCTTGAGCGAAATGCTGTATGCCAATGACTGCAATCTGCCACCACAGGAGATCACATAGAAGAAATGGGATCAAATATACGAGCGTATGAACCGCACAGGAGAATGAGCTTCGCTTTTTGTTGGTGGCCATCCACTCGTTTTGCAGTATGAAGTCACCAATCAGGTGCGCCAGAAAAGGATGCATCTTGTGTAGCCCTCACGCCAAAATTTCATCTGCCCATTCATCAGGCATCCGGGCTAGAGCAGATAACACAAACGCAAACAAATTTAAGAGGAACTTAACTCCCAATGACATTCTAATGCGTGCGTGTGTATGGGTATCCTCTGCCTCCGTTCACGCTCTTGCCAGTATCTCCACAATCTTGGGAAAGATGTATTCGGCGACGTCCGCACGTTGTCCTCCGTGGGTCAATACCAGGTATCTGCCCTTGCATATTTCCCGAGCACATTCTTTTATCTCTTTGGCTAGCCATGGAAAGAACTCCTGGGTCAAGCCAAGGTCACCATAATCTAGCTGACAGGTGTCATGACCCAAGTTATGCAGTATCATGTCAGGTGCAAAGGCTCTGGCCCGGGGAATGAATTCTTCTCTTACTATTTCCATGTAGTCTTCATCTGTGGTTGGATAAGCCGTGTTGATACAGATTTTGCTGCCATCACCCTCTATTCGATCCCAGTGACAAAAGCAGACATGGAGCACGTCATTGTCATGGAGGAATATGTCTCTCGTCCCGTTACCATGGTGCCGATCCGTATCCAAAATGGCAAACCTTTTTGGACCAAGTTTTTCCCGGGCATTATGGAATGCCGGCCCAGCGCAAGACGCATAGGTCCCCCCCCACGCGGAGTCGCGCTCTGCGTGATGGCCAGCTGCAACGGTAAAGACCAAGGCATTTGTCATATCACCGGAGAGAATTCTCTCTGTCGCTTCAACACAGCCGCCCACAGAATAGAGTGCCCCTTCGCAGTACCACGCCTTTTTCAAATTTTGAACAAATCTTGGTGTGTGTATTTTCAGCAGCAAATCTTCAGAAACCATTTGCGAAGCAAACGATTCCACTTGTGGAAGTCTGAGGACATGGTTCATGGCATGGGGGAAATTTCTGAATTTGTCGCCGATAATGAGCCACTCCTTGCCACGAAACTTTTCATGAAAGAATACACCTGTAGTCATTTACATCCTAGCGCCCAGAACTAAGTGAAAGTGTTAGAGCAGGAAGTTCGGAATCCCACAACGAGTATCAGGCTTCAAAAATCGACTTTAATCCAGATCACCAGAAGATGATATGATAGAGTTTATCTGCAAGATCTTTGTCGAGGGTCTTGAGGATCTTATACTCCTCCCAGGCCAAGCCCATGCTTCGGATGGCTTCATAACTGACTCCAAGGTAAAAATGCGCCAATGCATTGGAAGGATCAATTTCAACAAGGGACTTCAAAGGGACAATGGCTTGTCCATGCTTGTTCATATTGCCATAACTCATCCCCATGCCCATAAGCGCCTCTTTCTGCGAAGCATCCAGTCCAATAGCCTTTTCATAGGCCTTGATCGCCTGTCTGTCTTTTCCCCAACTACGATAACAATCACCCATAAGGACCCAGGCCCTTGCGTTGGAAGGATCTTCTTTGGTCACCTTTTTTAGATGCTTAACAGCCTCTTTGTATTCCTGGGCATTAAATAGTTTCTCAGCAGCCTCCAGATTTTCACTGGGCAGGACTTGCGCTGAGGGTATGATGATACTTAAGACAAACAGGACGGATAGAACCTTTTTCTTCATCCTCTTGTTCTCCTTTTTTCTTCAGCTTGGGCCTCAAAACCACGGACATGGGTCGAGTGGCTGGAGGGCTATCTTTAGCCTCATATTCAAAGGAACCATACCACAAGTATGGGGATGCCAAAGAAAGTCAGCACGGGGAGCCCTGCAAAAATAAGTTGATACCTGATTGATAAAAAACCTTCACCAGCGTCGGCGTATGCGGTTTTCACTTCTTCGGCAATCTCCAGTAGCTCGTCACGGGACAAATCCGTCATCTCTTCCAATACATCTAACACGTCCTTAGCATATAGCCGTCTCTCTTTTTCCTTTTTACGAAAGCAAGCTCTTTTCAAGGCACGCCTGAAAAGCGCCTCCTCAATGCCTTCTTCCATGTCATCCTTCATAACGATCCCTCCCATACACAGGAGATGAATCCATTGTGTTCTTCACCCGTTCTTTTGGCTAAGCCAATCATCGATTATATTTTCATCAAGTCTGAAGAGTCAACACCACTGTGCAAAATGCCCTTTTAATGTGAAGAAGGGAGGTCATCACAAATTTCGGGTAACGTTCAACAAATTTTGCCATTGCTATAATCTTTTTACTGCTTGTCCTTTATTCAGGGTGAGGCCATGAGCCTCACCCTCTGCCGCAACAGATATCTCCCTGCCTCCGGCCATGCCAATCTCCTCCCTCCGGGGCGTAGGCCCTACGGGCCGGAGGCAAGCTGATATCTATTGTGCTCCTTGCCGGTGGTGTGATCTTTGAGGGTTTAAGGTAGATTTCCTAAATAGAAGCGGCACATTCTGCCATATGTTTTTGGGCGTAACCCTTCAAAGATCACACCACTGCGAAGTTTGAGTGGAATTTTTTTTGAGATATCACCTTTCGGAGACCGGCATAGCTTCGGAATAAATAGGATCAAATGCCAACACTTACGCACGTTAGTAAATTCTCGGCGCAGGGACAAAGAACCAATGAGGAAGGCGAAAAGTGATTGAAACAGATACATTAATCATAAAAAGATTAGTTAGTGCCCATCCAGAAATGAATAAATGGACACTTGCAGTTTCCAGATCAGAAATGAGACATTTTTCTGCAAGGTCAAGGAAATCAAGGGATTGTGCGGAGACGTACATTTTGTACGTCGCACAAGGAATCCAGCTGATTTACGCAGACCTGCCCGCCAGATGGCAGGCGGGGATTGCAAAAAAGGGCCATTTCTGGATGGAAACTATTTAATCTCTGCGCCGAACTTACGATACAGACCCCGAAATTGATGGTAACTCAATCCCAGAATCTGAGCCGCCTTCCTTTGATTGTATCTGCTCTTCTCAAGGGCCCGTTTCAAAAGACGGATCTTAAGATCCTTAATTGCCTCGTTAAACGGTTTCTCAATAAGCGCCTCTACCGAGAGTCGCTGGCTGTCCCTTTCGGACACTTTTAGCGAGGGTGCGCGAGATTCACCATAGGGGGATCGGAAAGGGTCAAACTCAATCTCTGTGATCACCGATGCATGGGATCGATATACGGCGCGCTCCACCAGGTTTTTCAGTTCACGCACATTTCCGGGCCAGGCATAGTTTTCAAGTGCCGCCATTGCCTCTTCGCTGAACTGGGGGATTTCCTCTCGCCCCAATTCAAAAGCCATTCTCCCTGCAAAGTGTTTCGCCAACAAGAGAATGTCTCCTTTCCTTTCCCTGAGGGGAGGCAGGAACAGCACGTCAAAGGATAGCCGATCCAGCAAATCCTGCTTGAATCGATCTTCTGCCACCAGATGCACCAGATCGGCATTGGTGGCTGCAATGATGCGGACATCCACATCAATACTCTCTGAACTCCCAACGCGCTCGATTGTCCCATATTCCACCACACGCAATATCTTTTCCTGCACTTCCATCGGGATCGTGCCTATCTCGTCCAAGAAAAGGGTTCCTGCCTCCGCGGCCTCAAATCTCCCCCTCCGTCTCTGTTCAGCACCCGTAAACGCCCCCTTTTCATATCCGAACAGTTCTGACTCAATGAGGGAAGGATTGAGCGCCGAACAATTGAGCGCGACCAGTGGACCCTGCCAACGCATTGAAAGAAAATGAAGCCTGGCCGCGGCAAGTTCTTTTCCCGTGCCCCGCTCACCAACCAGGAGCACCGGCCTGTCTACCGCCGCCACCTTGGAGAGACGTTCCTGGAATTCCAGGAATGCCTCTGACTCCCCCAAGGCCTCCATCGTTCCCCCGTGGTATGGCGCGCGGCTACGCGCTTTGAATGTAAGCCTTCCTGTTTTCATGGTAAAATATGCTATTTATTAGCTATTAATGCCACTATATGGCAAATATATCATATCGCTGGGTCTCCTGTCAAGAGTGTAAGTTATTGAGTTTGCATGGTTTTTTAAGTGGGCCTGGGTTGGCACGCTTCCTGCGTAATTATCGGTTGAAACCCAATCATGGAGGTCACCTCATGGGAATTTTTACGCGATTTCGTGATATCGTCAGTGCCAATATCAATGCCATGCTGGACAAAGCGGAAGATCCTGAAAAGTTGATTAAACTCATGATCCGCGAGATGGAGGACACATTGATTGAAATCAAGGCCTCCTGCGCCGGGGTTATGGCAAACAGGAAAAGGGTTCAGCGTCAGTTGGATGAGGCCCGTTCTCGCGAGATGACTTGGCAAGAGAAGGCGGAACTCGCCGTGAACAAAGGCCGGGATGACCTGGCAAGAGAAGCGCTCATCGAAAAGCGCAGATACGGTGAAAGAGCAGGGGCCCTGGACAAAGAGCTCATTGAATTCGATGCCATGGTGGATCAGTATCAGGATGATATCAGGCAGCTGGAAGAAAAGCTTGGGAGCGCACGGGAAAGACAGCGCGTTCTTGTGCAGCGTCACATTCATGCAAACAGGAAGAAACGCGCCCAAGCGGAAATCCGTCGCATGGATAGCTCTGATGCCATTTTCAAATTCGAGGAACTTGAAAACCGCATCGAACGCATGGAAGCAGAAGCTGATCTGGTCAATTTTGGAAGAAAGCCGGAGCTGGAAGTGGAGTTTGACAACCTTCTTGTTGACGAGGAAATTGAAAAGGAATTACAGGGCCTAAAATCTTCACTGACAAAAAAGGAGTAAAACAGGTCGTCCGGCTACGTCCCTGTGCATCCGTCCCTATTCTCCACGTGAACGCATCCGTGGGCAAAGTCGTGGCGTTAAACCAGGTTTCTTGCGGTTGCCATCGGAGGCAGGATAGGTGTAGATTAGGTGGCGTAAATCCATTGGCTGGTACGATATGAATCAGGGGCCTGAAAAATATCTGAAGGAGTCACTGGAGCGATGCAAGTCGTTATGGGTCTTGTCGTGATTTTCGGGGGATCCGTGCTGGCATTAGCCATTGTGGGAGGGACCATCCTCATGGCCATCAAAATCCTAAGAGGGGGTCTGTCTCGTACAGACCAAAAAACCCAGGCTGAGGAAGCCAAAATGGTCCAGGAGATCTATGAAGGTCTGTCCAGAATGGAACAACGGGTGGAATCACTGGAAACCATTATTCTTGATCGTAAAGGAAAGGACCGTTAATCATGAAGCGATTTGAAAAAATTCTTCGCGGCGGGATGTATCGTTCTCGAAATGGAATCATCTTGGGGGTATGCAGGGGCATTGCCGAATATTTTGATTTTTCAATCTTTTGGACACGGGCCGTTGCACTCATACTCCTGTTCTTTACCGGACTCTGGCCCATTGTCGTTTTGTATTTCATTGCCGCACTCATAATGAAGCCGGAACCGGTTCTACCCCTGAGAACCAGCGATCAGCAGGAATTCTATGAGAGCTATATTCATTCGCCTAAGTCGGCGGCCGATCGGCTGAAAAGAAGATATGAGAAACTCGAGCATCGTATCCAACGAATGGAGAACTACGTCACATCACCGGAATTTGATTGGGAGCATAGATTGAATACGTAGCGATAACATCGCTCCCTTTATCTAATCACTTCGAGACAGGTGCAAACGCCTACCTTTTCATGCCCTGTCCCATTTTCCTGTAGGAATCGAGTATCCCGTCCTGGAAATATAGGTAATAAGAGTTGGTCCCGTAGTCATAGACCCACTGCTCCTTGCCTCGCCGGTCGGCCCTGCCTGTGTTCACCCAGGAAGGCTCCCCCCAGGAGAGTCGGGCCATCTCTTTGGTCATGCCCCTCCAGATCCTACGGTCTAGTATATCCGCCTGCACGCTCATGGGGAAGCCCGACTTCCTGATCTCGTAGAGCCTGTGGGCCAAATCAGGCTCATCCACCCACTCACCCAGACCCACATGGAGCCACCTCGTGTAGAGCGTCTCAAAGCCTGCACTCACCCTAAAGAGCCCCAACTCGTAGGGCTGCCCCAAGCAGATCTTCCTTTGCATCATTCTTTCCGCAAGGGTTCCCGTTTTCGTGTCCCCCTGACAGCCCCCGATAAAGAACCAGTAGAATCGTCCAACCTCCGGCTCCACTTCCACCTGCCTTGGAACCTTCTCCTTGAGTTTAAACCTTCCCTTTCGGTAAATTAATCCTCCCAGGGTTTTCTCCTCATTAACTCTGGCCAACATCTCCCCGTAGCGAAGCTTCTCAGGTTCATCTTCCATGAAGAAATAGAGAATTTCACCCGGCCCCACGTTCCGTATATTCTCTAGGGTGGACAAATACCATCCCAGCACAACCTCTCCACTCTCTGCATACTCAGTCTCCGTGCTTAACTGGAACCAGCCCTTCACCTCGGCTGCCTTCGGCACTTCTCTCCATTCTATGGGGACCCATGTGGCATCGTCCCCGGACTCGAAGGTGGAGGGGATCTCAAAGACCTCAGCGCCTCTCACCGTATCCACAATGGGATAGTTAGTGCCGGGTCCTGACCGCACTTCCCCGTTCCTGAGCACAACGAAGTAGTCAGCATGGGAGAACATCGGGACGAACAGAACCGCCAGGATCATTGTTATAATGATTTGCTTTTTTCTCACGGCTTCTAATCTCCTCACGCGAAAATCCCCCGCCTCTCCTAAGAGAAATGGGCTATTCCGCATTCCCCCACTTCAATCTCACTCGTCGAGTACTAATCGTAGCGATAATCCAATAAAAAAATATCATAAAAACAACCACTTAGTCAAGTTTTTTTGGGGCTTCATGCTGTCCCGCTCAGGCGCGGGACTGGACATGTGCTCACCCCTTTGAATCCTACAAAGGGAGTCC
The DNA here is from genome assembly GCA_020342025.1 of Deltaproteobacteria bacterium. Next base: position 3,220,283 of record CP070840.1, on the reverse strand, counting down.
GCCCCCGTTGAATAATTACAGAATTTAGCGGGGCGAGCAGCGCATTTCTGAGCTCTGCCTTTTTTGTATGGGCGCAGTCTTTCCGCCAGACTTGGCATCTAAGCCAACATGTAGCCCTTTTTTGCCATGAAATAGGTCACAATGGCGTCCGTGCAGTTGTAGAAGAGCAAGACGACCATCGCCACGAACAGTCCATCCTTCTGGCCGCCATATATGAGAAGTAACGCATACGTCCATACCGTGAGCGAGCCCAGCAATTCCAAGGCCCCCAGGGCCCTATGGCCCAAATAGAAATCCCCCAATCCGGGCAGGAGCAGCGATCTCAATGTGGCTTTCTTGGCCGTCTTGAAAGCAGCTTCACAGGAGGGGCATTGGGTGAGATCTTTTTCAAGGGGGAGAAAACAAGAAGGGCAAATGCATTCAAGCACCGCCTCTGGTTCCCCTTTCACATTTGATTTCTGCTCCGTTATGAATTCCTTCATTTCCTTGGAGATGTAACGTTTCATCTGCGTGAGTACTCTTCGCTTCGACTTTATTCGATCCAAGATCATGCTACTGAACAATATACCCCTTTTAATCTTTTTTATGTCTTCGTAGAGCACTTGAAACAGGTAGTGGGTCGTACCCTTCATCCTCGAGTTGACGTTTATGAGCAGGATTCTTTGATTGGTTGCAAGAATGGCATATTGGTTGTACATCATCGTCAGCCAGCCATTGCCAAAAATAACTTCCACAGGATAAAAAGCCGTACCTTTCCCGATTCGCCTGACCCTTTCCCCCTCTCTTATGATCTTGTCCAGAACCTCCGACACGGCCATTAGGATCTTGACCTTGAACTTGTTCTTTCTGTTTCTGTATCCTCCCTTCTTGTTAGGCACAAGAATCTCTTCAAACGCCACTCTTTCTGCAGAGATGCCCTGGACCTCTGGAAAATCCATGAACAGGCCATGATCCGGGGGAATCCCAGGGCCCAGATCCCCATGGGGGGACCTTGCATGGGGAGAGCCGGTGGACTCAACCTCAGCTCTGTTCGCCCACACAGCACCACTTGGGTCGATCACCATGACTTCGCCACAGTTCTTGCATCTGGCTCTCGCTGGAGCTTTACCCATTCTGTCATCCGGAATTTTGTAATCTTTGTTGCAAGTGGGACAAACAATAACCAAGACTTTTCCTCCCTGTCCTTTTTTTCAGGGCGATTTGCTGGACTTCGCCTCTTCTTCAAGCACAATCGCCTTGGACATCCCTAAGGATTGTCGAAAAACGTCAACATGTGCCAAATTTTGTTCAGGTGCTCACTGGCCCTAACTGGGGTGCACCTCATCGGTTTTCCCTCTGGGCACTGAGTGCTTGGGCTTAGAGACGCGTTGGACTTCCTCTTTTGGCCATTGCCAACACGTCCTTGCCTTGATCGAGAGATTCATGCAAGAAACATGCAAAACCTATCTGCCTATCGCTCTCGGGCAATAAAAAAGGCAGGGCCATTAAAGGCACTGCCTCTGTCAACAGATTAGTTATGCGGACCGATGCTTGTTTCCCCTGACCTTTCCCTTGGACGCCGGGGACTCAGGCCCCTATTTCGAGACCAATAATTTTTGACCCGGTTTAATGGCCTGCTCTTTACTTATTTGGTTGAGACGGCACAGTTCGGCCAGGGAGATTCCATACTTCTTCGCAATCCGATAGAGCGTCTCACCAGGCTGAACCTGATGATAAGCAGCCGCGGTCTTTATGGCTGATTTTTCTTGGACACCGACCGGGGCCTTGCCCTTTGCCTGTTTCGCCGCAGCGGCCGTCTGCAGCTGGGCAACCTTGTAGGACATTTCATCCAATCTCTTTGTCAGAGATTCTCCGCCTGCCTTCAGATTTGACATGGATTGCTCCAGCTCCATAACCTGGCCCGCAAGTTGGGGAAACCTCTGTTCCAGCATTTTCAGTCTATTCTTGGTGGCGACCAGATCCGCCGTCGAGGTCTTGTGGAACTTGAAAAACAAAGCGCATCCTATAACCAGAATAAGAACGACTATCCCTGCAGAAATGAGATACGCCGTGAGGGACATGGAACGCTTTGTCCTCACACCGGTGACGGTCTCGGCCATATAACGATCTAGTCTAAGGTCTTCGTCCATCCTCCCCCCCTCTCTCGTTTTATGAGGTTTCCTCTGGGCCCCTTTCACAGAACGTCTTGTCAAAGAAACGAGCTTATCACGGGTCAGAATAATATGGGTAATCACGTACAAGTCAAGAAAATAGGTATCCTTCAATAGTTTTGGCAACGCCTCAAAGAAAATTCAGCTGGCCGAATCTCCCACATTGCTTCACCATAGAGAATATAACCTACTAAGAATCTTGAACGTAAGTCCTAAATTGGCATAAAAGGCAGCCCTCCCAAATCCACCATCTAGTTTAGTTATCAGGAATAAAATCAGAAGCTTATGGAGTATTCCTGATCACCAGCAAGGTATTAGATGCAAGGCGCCGAGGGGTGACGACTGAGGCGTATAGGGCAATACGCCGCAAGGAGAAGCGATCGAAGGCAACGCAGCAGATGATGCCTTGATGGTTGATCAGGGTCACTCAAAAGCCATTGACAAAATCAGCCCATTCATTTTAAATCTGTTGAGATTTCGCAATGATGGGATCACCCAATGCCCCCGTCAAAGGATGCCATTCATCCCCGCCCTCAACGACGCGTCATTCTGGCATACATGGGTAAGAGTATTTGCTATGAAAAAGACGATTCTCCTTTCATTCCTTCTCGCCCTCCTCATCTGGGGGCAACCGTCTGTCTATGCTGTCGAAGAGAAGATAATCAACCTGCCGAGCGAACCTATTAAGAAACCCCTCGTTGTATATCTTAAATTGGGGCAGAAGTTGCTTTGTGATTATGTGTGGAGGGATGGTAATACCATCTTCATTGTGGTTCACGGAAAGAAAATCGCCGTTGGGTATGACCCGAAGGAGATTGACATGGTGAGGTCCTTCGAGGTTCCTCCAAAGGCAGTCGCCCCAAAAGAGATAAAGAGGGTTTCTGTTGTGGAACTCTATGAGAAGTCCGGGATGGAAGTTCTCGTCAACCAGATTGCGGGGTTGTATCTCTCTGCACTCGCCCAGCATCAGGCAAAACTACCACCGGAGCTCTTCAAGGCTCTGCAACGCGCCGGGCGCAAGGCTTTCGAGGGGAGGAAAATACGAAAAAAGGTTCTTGAGGTCATGAAAAGCAGTTTTGATCCTGATCTGACCCATGAAGTGTTGGCGTGGCTTCTATCCCCCTTTGGACAAAAGATTACTGCCCTTGAAAACATCCAGTTCAGTCCGAAAAAACTTCAAGATGTGCAGGCCTTTGGCAAGGAGTTCCAAGACAATCCTCCCCCCCAAGCCAGACTCAAGCTGATCCGGAGACTCGACACGGCCACTGCAGCATCCGAAAAGAATGCGCAAGTGGCATTGATGATTCTTGTGCAGACCGCAACCGCAATGGAAGGCGCCATGTGGAGAGAGAAAAGGTTGGATGTTGAACAGATAAGGAGACAGGTGGATCTCCGACGGCCCCACTTAAAAGAAAGTGCCAAGAAGTCAACCGAAATAAGCCTTGTCTATATCTATCAGACCTTGACCGATAAGGAGCTTGAGCGCTATGTCTCTTTTTCAGAGTCGGAGGTAGGTACAACGTATCATAGAATGGCTTTTGAAGCGCTTATGGCAGCCCTGTCAGACGCCGCAGAAGAGAATGGGAAGGCCGTTGCGAAAATCTTGGGTGATCATGTGCGAAAAAAGGATGGCTAGCGATACTGCGAAGATAAGGAGAGGTTATTAAGTGAAGAATCCTTGCCTAGAAGACCTGGTCTTACCTCACACCCAAAAGGGCCTCAGACTTCAATAAAACAGTTCTCTTACCAGAGCGCACATCAAAGTATCAGTTCAGGAATCATCCTCCGAATTGGCATCACTTAGAGCGTCGTAACATTTCTCTATGATCTCGGCATAGTAGGGCGTCAGGTTAATGAACTTCACGCCAATCCCCTCTTCGGTAATACGGCTAACCTGGGCCTTTATGAGCATGGCCTCCCCCTCGGTAGGAAACTTCAAGACAAGGTCAATCTCATCGCCCGGTTTGTGTTGAGAAGCTTTTTCCGTATGGATAAAGACACCGCTGGTGCTCAGGTCTGTGATTTTATGCGGCCCTTGGTGACCCCACACCTCAACTTCCAGACGAAACGTTGCCCTCGGCGCCCTTCTTCGTTCATCTTCCATCCCTTACTTCCTCTCCGCTCCAGTATTGCATAGCCTTGAATGAATCAGCATCCCCACAGACTGGGGGCAGCATTTAGGATCTAGCATTCCACATGAAATGTCAAGCACTCGCGCCCTACCCTGATCCACCATCGACGCATCATCTGCCATTCGAAAAGCCGTTCGACAGGCTCACGGTCCTGGGCAGGGTCGAAGGACTCATGGCCCTGAGCAAAGCCGACCCTTCGACATAGCTCAGGGTAAACTCTGCGAGGCAATCTCATGGGATTGCTTCGTCCCCCGCATCAAGTGCGGGGTCCTCGCAATGACGGTTTTCTTTTTGCATTCAGTCTAAAAGGGCCAAAACCTTCTTGATCTCTTTTTTGTCCTGAATGGCTAGCAGCCGGGGGATGGACTTAAATGAAAAGGCCCCCTTTCCAATTTGGAAAGGAGGCCTTTTTGATTTTCACCCCCACCCTGGGCCTCCCCCGTCAAGGGGGAGGGGATTGGGAGGGGAAGAAAGTGTTTAAGGTTAACAGATTAGAACACGAGCATGAACTGGACACCGAGGGTCCATGCATCACCCCGATCAGTACTCAGATCACTGCCGTCATTAAGCTTAGCAGAATCATCGAAGTCGTAGTACGTAAACTCCGGCCGGATGCTAAACCCTTTGGTGATGCTGATCGG
>CP070840.1:3207172-3215260 GCA_020342025.1 Deltaproteobacteria bacterium | reverse complement strand
TATTGTGAAAGAAAAAGGTCTTGAGTTCCTTGAACTGGGCTCTGGCATAGTTAAAGAGGACTTGAACCATCTCAATATAAGGATCCATGGACCATCCTCCATTGTCGATGGCCAAGAGCACCTTTAATCGATCCTTGAGGCTCCGATCAAACACAATCTCTATTTCGCCCGCATTTTTCATGGTCTGGTAGATGGTCTCGGAAATATTGACCTGGTCTTTAGGGCCCACAGGCACCATGTTTCTCAGCCTCTTCAAGGCCTCACCAATCTGGGACTGGGTCAAAGGACCTTCTTGGGAGTAATCTTTATACCTCCTGTCCATAGCCACTTTGACCGCCGACTTGTTCCTGGAAACGCCTCCCACCCGCATTCCGCCCGGATGAAAACCGGAATGTCCCACAGGGGATGTACCCCCTGTGCCGATCCACTTGCTCCCACCATGGTGCGCCTCGGTCTGTTCTTTTAGCCGCTCCAGGAAGTACTGCATGAGTTCTTCGGGACTCAGTTTGGAAAGCTCTTCCTCATCCACGCCGAGGGCTTCAGCCAGACCTTCTGGATCTTTCAGCCACTCTTCCAGCATGGCACGGGCCACGTCTGTGAGGACAAATTCATCCGGTTCAGCCAATTCGGCCCCCTCAAAATAATGGGCAAATGCCTGATCGTAGAGGTCGAAATACCTCTCGCTCTTAACCAGAATGGAACGGGCCGCCGTGTAAAAGTCATTCAGGGAGCTGATGACACCCAGGCCAAGGGCCTTCTGCAGCCGGAGAAAGGAGGTGGGTGAAACAGGAATGCCCACCCTTTTTAATGTGTAGAAAAAGTCTATGAACATATCTATATTCCGCTCGTTTCTAAAGCCATCCGCCTCAAGCGGACATCAATCACCCCATCTGCCCGTTTTCAAGTCAAACGGCGAACGGGCCAACGGCCATAATCATATCCTGAATCGGCTTGCTGCGTTCTGGGCGACCACGTAATCGGCGCTTTTTTTAAAGAGGACGCCCAGATAAGGCACATCCCCCCTGATCAGGTCCTTGACCTGGAAGTCAGGGTCTGCTTTCAAGGCCCTGATCCAGTTGAGGAGCTCCCTCGTGGCAGGCTTTTTCTCAACGTTTCTGATCTCTCTCAAACGATAAAAGGTCTTCACGGCATTTTGGAGGAGCTCACTGCTGATTTTAGGGAAATGGACCTGGATGATCCTTCGCATCATGTCAGGCTCGGGGAACGCGATGTGGTGGAAGTTGCAGCGGCCCAAAAAGGGATCGGAGAGATCCTTCTTCGCGTTAGAAGTGATAACAATAACCGGTCGGTACATCGCTTTGATGGTTTTGTCGATCTCAATAATATCAAATTCCATCTGATCCAGGACGTCCAGCATATCATCCTGGAAATCCGTATCCGCCTTATCAATTTCGTCGATGAGCAGGACGACCCTTTCATCTGAAACAAAGGATTGCCCGATCTTTCCCATCTTTATGTAGTCCTCAATGTTGCTCACATCCCTTTCAGAATCCCCGAAACGGCTGTCATTTAGACGGGTTAGCGTGTCATACTGGTAAAGGGCCTCCACCAGTTTCATGCTTGATTTGACATTCAGGACGATCAGTCTCATATCGAGAGCCTCTGCAATGGCATGGGCCAGCATGGTCTTTCCCGTGCCCGGCTCTCCTTTGAGCAAGAGCGGCATCTCCAAGGCCATGGTAACATTGACGATTTTGGCCAGTTCATCATCCAGCACATATTGAGAGGCACCCGTGAATTTCGTCAGACTTGAACCATTATCCATATTTCGACTCCTTGATGTGGTATAGTTTTCCTTCCGGTGGGAAGAGGCGTATTTTCTTATCCGTAAAAAGAAACTAAGGTCTTATTCTAATCACAATTCTCTTGGGGCGCAATATAGTTGGCAAAAATAATCCTGTCAAACTTTGCCCATAATTTTTAAAAAACAAGGAGAAATCATGCTCTTAGGGTTCTCAGCCCTGATTCGGAATTCCAAAATCACAGGTTCTCTAGCACGCAAATAGATCGCGTTTCCTCTCGGGATATCCTGAATCGGCTCCAGGCGAGATGTACAATCCCTCTCCCGGAGGACCAAGGGGATAGGCCCCTCAACAGAACGGTTTGCATGGGTGAACTCATATTTGGCAATGAGCTCCTTCGGGGTGCATATACGTGGCCTGGCGAGGCATCTACCCTCGCTGGGAAGATGAAAGCAGGCCTATTATGTGTTGGAGAGGAAGCAGGAAGACACAAAGGGCCGGCATCGCGTATCTTGGGCCTCTGCGTTTAATGTGTAAACACGCAAACCTCTATCTCGATAGATCCCTCCATGTGGCCTCAGCCTGTTTTTTCCCCCTGTCTTCGTCTGCATCCCCTCCTGAAGACGACCGGTGCCCCCTCAAACGGGCAACTCTGTCTTCCAGGGGAGGGTGCGTAGAAAAAAGAGTGGCCAGATGGCCACCTCTGAGAGGATTCACCACAAACATATGGGCGGTTTGAGGGCTGGCTTGCATGGGAACCCGTCGAGAATAGATGCCCAGTTTCTCAAGGGCATTGGCCAGTCCGTTCGGTTGGCCCGCAAATCTCGCTCCGCTGGCATCCGCCTGGTACTCTCTGGATCTGGATATGGCCATTTGTATGAGCAATGCCGCAATAGGTGCCAGAATCGACATCACAATCAGGCCAATAGCACCCAATCCTCCTCCCTCATCATCGTCTGAACCCCCGCCCAGAAAGGCGGTCCAGCGGGCCATACTGGCCACGATCATGATGGCCCCCGCCATGGTGGCTGCAATAGACCCTATAAGGATGTCTCTGTTCTTGATGTGGGCCAATTCGTGGGAGAGGACACCCTCGATCTCTTCCCTATCCATTAGTTTTAGCAACCCCTCTGTGACAGCGACCACCGCACGTTGCGGATTTCTTCCCGTCGCGAAGGCATTGGGCGAGTCTTCCGGAATGACATAGATTCGGGGCACGGGAATGTCAGCCCTATTGGCGATATGGCCCACCATATCATAGAGTCTCGGATTCTCCTGTGGCGTGACCTCCCTGGCACGGTACATTTTTAGGACGATCCTATCAGAATACCAATAGCTGAAGAAATTCATGCCCAGGGCCAGGATAAAGGCGAAGATCATGCCCTGCTGACCACCCAAGAGGCGTCCGATTAATACGATAAGGGCTGTGAGTGCACCCAATAATAGGGTCGTTCTAAACCAGATTCCCATAGTTTTCCACCTCCTTCACTCCACAAAATGAATGATAACAATCCCAGAAGTGGTGTCAAGGGATAGATCCCCTCGTTTCTAAAGCAGTTGCATCTGAGGTTCTTTATGTGTAAAAGTGGGGCGGCCCTGTTTAAATGGATGTTGAAATCGATCTCGCGAGCCTATCCCATACCCCTGCAATCCCTCCCCCTTGATGGGGGAGGGTCAGGGTGGGATTGGTTTTGAAAATGACGAATAACCCGTCCTGCATTTTCTAACTGAAAAGGCTTAGCGGAACAACGAGGAGAGATTAATGAAAGAAAAGACGCACTATCCTGGCAAGAGCACGAACAGCGCGCTGGAGGTGATAAGGGAGATCACCTTCTCCACGGATCCGGCCGACTTCTATTACATGGACGTGAATGTGCCGTGCCAGAGCGCCTGTCCTGCTTACACCAATATTCCCGCCTATATCCGGTGCCTTTTTGAGGAACGCTACAGTCGTTCCTACGAACTGAACCGGATAGTCAATATCTTGCCTGGGGTCTTGGGGCGAATCTGTTCACGCCCCTGTGAGGCGAAGTGCCGTCACGGTGAACCGGAGCTTGGAAAACCTGTGAATATCTGCCACATCAAGAGGGCTGCCTCCGATTTCAAAGAGTCAGGGCACATCTATATTGAGCAGCTTTTTGCACCCATAAGCAAAAAAGTGGCGATCATTGGATCGGGACCGGCTGGACTTGCTGCTGCCCACGATCTATCCACCATCGGTATCTCGGTGACCCTTTTTGAGGCCTTTGAGGAGCCCGGAGGGATGCTCAGGTACGGCATCCCTGAATTCAGGCTCCCGCGAGACATCCTTAAGGCTGAAATTGACAGCATCCTCAGGCTGGGTGTTACCCTCAAAACGGGGATCAAAGTGGGTCAAGATCTGGCTATGGAAGACATTTTGGCCGATTATGATGCCGTCCTCTTGGCCGCGGGGTGTTACCAACCTAACCAGTTGAAGATCCCCGGAGAAGAATTGTCCGGGGTTCATTCCGGCTTGGAATTTATGATTCAGGTCACATCCGGCCCCCCTCCCAATGTGGGAGCAAGGGTCCTCGTGATTGGCGCCGGCTTTACCGTCTTCGATTGCGCACGATCCGCCCTGCGTCTTGGGGGAGAAGATGTGTCCATCTGTCTGCGCCGGACCGAGGAGGACCTCACCGTTACTGAGGACGAAGTATTTGACACGAAACGCGAAGGTGTAAAAATCAAGTCCCTCATGCTCTCCCGCCGAATTATCGGCAACGGCCAAGTGGAGGGGGTAGAGTTTGTGCGCACCCGTCCCGGAGAGGCGATGCCCAATGGAAAGAGATCGATCACGCCCATCGAGGGAAGCGAGTTCATCATACCGGCTGAGACGGTGATCGTGGCCACAGGACAGAGGCCTGTACCTGTAGATTTTCCAGGAGAGAGGGATAAAGATGGTGTCCTCCTCGCAGAACGGGAGACCTTCCGCACATCTGTCCAGAACCTTTACGTGACGGGTGATTATTTGACCGGTCCAAGTACGGTCATTGAGGCGATAGCCAGGGGTCGGGCCGCTGCTGAAAAGATCGCGGAAGAACTGACAGGCAGGAGATTCCGAGAAAGAGCGGTACGCCTGGAAGATACCAAAATAACAGACCGGCTTCGCTCCTGGGATTTCATCCCGCGGCAGGAAATGCCCATCACCAGCCCCATTGAGAAGCGCTTTAGAACACCCCACATTGAAGTGGAGAGCGGTTATTCTCCCGAGCAGGCTAAAAAGGAGTCTAAACGATGCTACCTCTGTTACCTCCACTACGAGATCGATATCAGTCGTTGCATCTACTGCCGCTACTGCATTGATGTGGCGCCTCGGGATTGCATAAAACTGGTCACAGCAATCAAAACCAATGAGTTCGGGGCAATTACGGGGTTCGAGGAGACGAACCGATGGAGAAATGTCAACGCCATAGTGATCGACAACGCCCGTTGCATCCGATGCGGAGAGTGCGTGAGGGTGTGCCCGGTGGATTGTATATCGGTAACAAAGGCGGAGCTTGTTGAGCGAATGTTGCCAGGGGAGAAAGAGTTATGACAGAAGAGCATGTCGTTATCATCGGAAATGGCCCGGCAGGCAATCAGGCCGCATTTACATTACGAGAAAAGCTCCCTGATGCACGCATTACCATGTTCGACAGGGAGAGAGTCAGGTGCTACAAGCCCAACCTGCTCCCTGATTATCTTTCGGGGAAGGTAAAAGAAGAAAAACTCTACGTCTCTCCTTTGGACCTTTACAAATCCAAGGGGATCAAGTTGCGACTTGGACAGAAAGTGGTCGACGTGAACTTCGAAAATAGAGAGATCATCCTTGATCACAAGGAAGTCATCCAGTACAGCGGCCTGATCTTGGCCGTGGGAGGAACACCGCGAATTCCGGAACCCCTGCTCCCCTATGAGGACCTCATGTTCACCCTCAAAACCATGGGGGACGCCAGACGTTGGATCCAAACACTGGATAAAGTGGAATCTGTTTTAATTATTGGCGGAGACCTCACTTCTTTCGCTGTGGCAAAGGCACTGCTTCATCTGGGGAGGAAAGTGAGCTTTATCTTGAATGAAGACGCCTTCTGGCCCGTTCGATACAACAATGAGGTCTATGATCAGGCAGCCCACCAGCTCACTCAGAAAGGGGTGAAGGTCCTGGCTTGTCGCAAAATCAGAGGGATTGTCCGCCGATCTGCGTCTTCTTTCCAGGTGGAAGCGGATGACCGAAAAATCGAGGCGGGGATCGTGGGCGCCTTTTTCGGTCTTGTCCCCGATGTGAAGTTTCTCGCCCGCTCAGGAGTCCAAATCGAAAGGGGTGTGCTGGTTGATGAATATCTAAACATTGGTTTTGAAGGGGTTTATGCGGCTGGCGATTGTGCCCAGGTCTATCACCCTGGAATCCGGGACTACTGGGTCTCCGTTGGATATGATAATGCCGTGAACTTGGGCCGCATCGCAGCCTTAAATCTGGCTGGCGAGCGAGTTAAAGCGGATTTGGAACCTGAAAGTATTTTTTTTGTAGAGCGGATAAGGGCAAACATTTCATGGTGGATGGAGTTTTGATATGCCCAAAGTGGATATGACAATAGAGGTATGTGGTATGTCTGGGGATGGGACTATCGCTGCGGGTGGACTCCTCAATGAGGCCTTGTCAAAGGCTGGGTTCTCCATATTGGCTTTTGATTCCTACCCGGCTGAGATCCGGGGATTTGGTCGCTGCGTCACCCGATCCCGCGTCGGAGATGTAGAGATGCTCGCCCTTAGCGACCGCACGCACGTCCTCATATCTCTCGATGATGAACAGTCCCAGTCAAGAATTCCCTTCCTGGCCGAAAACTCGGCCGTGTTTTTCGACAATAACCCTCCTTCCTACATCCCGGAAGAAAGATCTATCGCCCCCCACGTTGAGCCTGGAACGGAACTTTTTGGCATACCTCTTGGAGATCTGGCCACAGGGGCAGCCGGAAGTCCAAGGGGACGGAATCTCACCGCGCTTGGGGGGTTCGCCGCCGTTTTCGGTGTCCCTCCCGAGCCTTTTCGAGAGGTCATCGAGAAAAAATTTATGCCCAAGGGAGAAAAGGTAGCAGAGGCGAATCTAAAAAGTTTCGAGGCGGGTTATGCGTATGCCCTTAAGACCTTTGCAGATAGAATGAAGAAGATATTTGTGCGCGCAGGGACCGCTGAAGGGCCAGAAAAGGTCCTTCTATCTGGAAATGTGGCCATCTCCCAAGCCGCTCTCGACGCCGGCCTTGAGCTCTATTTCGGATATCCCATCACACCCGCCACCCCGATCATGGAGTACCTGGCAAAAGCCCTGCCGGAGAGGGGGGGACGCGTTGTGCAAATGGAGGATGAGATCTCTTCCATCGGGGCCGTGTTGGGCAGTTTCTATGCGGGAAAAAGGGCCATGACCGCCACATCAGGCCCTGGCTTCGCGCTGATGACAGAACTGATCACGCACGGCATCATGGCAGAGATCCCCGCCGTGATCATTAACGCCCAGAGAGCCGGCCCTGCTACCGGACTTCCCACGAAAACAGAGCAATCAGACCTCCATTCCGCTGTATTCGGCGGACCTGGAGATTCTCCACGTATCGTCATCGCCCCAACAAATGTGTCCGAGTGCTACACCTACACCGTGAAGAGTTTCCAACTCGCCGAAAAATATCAAACACCGGTCATTGTCCTCCCCGATTTTTTCCTGAATAACCGGGTTGAAAATGTGCTTGCGCCTCATGCCTCGGAAGAAGAAACGGCAGATTGGAACATCTATCCTGAGAAGGCGTCAAAGGGAAAATACACCCGTTTTGAGGTCACCGAATCAGGCATCTCACCCCGTTCCATTCCCGGAATGGAGGGCTACAACTTCTCCACCACCGGCCTGGAACACACGGAGAGGGGAATCCCAAACTACTCCCCTGAAAACCACATGATGATGACGGAGAAGCGTCATCGCAAAATACGTGGTGCTCTTGCGGATCTCCCTGCGCCGGTGGAATTCTCATCAGGAGGCAAATTGGACGTGGGTGTCATCGCGTGGGGTTCCACATTTGGTTCCGCATTGGAGGCAGTGAATAGGGCACAGCAAAAGGGCTTCAAGGTGGGCGCGTTGAAGATCACCGCCCTATTCCCTTATCATGCAGATACAATTCGTAACTTCATGGACAGGTGTGAGGAGGTTCTCATCCCTGAACTGAATTTCGAGGGGCAACTTGCCAACCTCATGGGCCACCTCCACCGAAAAGATGTTCTGCGGTTGAATAGGACAACGGGGATCCCTTTTCCTGTTTCGGCCATCTTGGAAAAAATTGAAGAGATT
>CP070840.1:3199023-3207072 GCA_020342025.1 Deltaproteobacteria bacterium | reverse complement strand
TCTCTTTTACGCTCGAGAATAAAACCATGTTCCTATTGTTGTAAGAAAACCACACTTGAAAAAAATATGCGGATGCTACGCTGAAATATCTTCAGACCGAGAGAGTAGGGACATCATGATTCATGTAATTCCTAGACTGTCACTCTATCTAGTGACTTGCGTCGCACTGCGATTGCTATTACTGCCATTCTAATATTAGATTCGGGGCGGTAAGGCAGATTTTTCCGCCAAGAATCCAGTTTTTTAGATAACCAAGTCACCGGAGAGGCCTATCACTATGTTATGCAATAGGAGAAGACATGGCCGTTTAAGCCACGTTGTTCGGATCCATCACGATCCTGCCCGAAAATGAGACGGCCTGCAGGCAGGAGTGAATAGATTAAGTGTAAACGCCCTTTTATATCAATTCTATTGAGGAGTAAGGACTTCGGGGCTTGGCAAGATTCGCCATAGAGAGTTGAAGGGTAGCTGGTGCATGAGGGAAATGTCCGAGAGGGAACTCAACCGAGCGACGAACGATAACCTCTTCAGAAACTTTACGACCCAAGAAGTTTAAAAGGGCATGGAATTCACGAAGGGGCCTCGGCCGGGTGGCTTTGGCATTGCAATCAAGACAGCCCCGTTTAGGGCACATTAAGGTGGGATGACATTTCGTTGATGTCACCAATGTGGACATAATTTTGTTGCCAAAGAACTCTTCGTATTCGAATGTTGTGGAACTGCTGTATACCTTACAATCGTCAGAAATATATTTCAAGGGGACAAAATATTTTTTTGTCTTCTCAAGGCGGAGTAATCAGTCGACAGAGACAGGGCAAGTGGAACTCTGATGCCCTATCCGGTCATAAGTGAAAATTAGTCACCATGAATGGTTTCATTGCCGGGTGGCGCGTTTTTTTTGGCCAACCACGCCTTTTATCTCCTAAAAAAGGCCTTTTTCTTTCAAGAATGCCTCTGCCACTTCAGCCGGCCTTTGTTTTTTCCCATCCACCAGAAAGTTGAGACGCTGCATTGCAGCATTGTCCAGAAGCCCTTCCAGAAGGGACAGTACGTCACCAAGTTCTGGGTGCGCTTGCATGAAATCATTTCTAATGACGGGAGCCGCATGGTAAGGGGGAAAGAACTGAAGATCATCCTCAAGTGGTTTCAGATTATAGGCTGCAATACGGCCGTCTGTGGCAAAGGCACAGATCACGTCCACTTCACCCTTGGACACTGCCTCGTACATAAGGGCAGGGTCCATGTCACGCACCTCCCCGAATTGCAGGCCGTACATCTTCTGCAGTCCTGGGTAGCCGTCAGGTCTCTCAGCGAACTCGGCCGTGATGCCTGCTCTGAGCCCTGGGGCGGCCTCTTCAAGATCAGAAATTTTGATCCATTTGTGTCTTTGTGCATCCGCTTTACGGACGGTAATGGCGTACGTATTATTAAATCCGAAAGGCCTGAGCCACTCTGCTCCAAAACGATCACGATAGGCGTGTGATACATACTGGAATGCCTTTGCTGGATCGGGTATCACCGGTTCCTTAAGAATCGCTGTTAGCCCCGTTCCCGTGTACTCTGCATATAGGTCAATCTGCGCGTTAACAAGGGCCTCATGGCAGATCATCGTGCCCCCCAGGTTAAAACGGCGTTCCACTCTCAGATCCGTTCTGGCTTCAATAAGTTGAGACATGATCTCTCCGAGTATAAGTTGCTCGGTGAAATTCTTAGTTGCGATCCGGATGGTGCCAGTTTGGATTTTGGAACTGGCTGTTAAGTAGCGTCCCGCGGAGGGTCTTGTGAAATAGGAAAAAACACCCACGAGGACCAGGAGAATAGGCATGACGAGTGCTAATGGCCTCAGAATGGCCTTGACCAATCCCTTCTTCTCTCTCTTCCTTTCTGGCCGAAGCCCCCATCCGAAGGCTCCAATGGAAAAGTCAACAATCAGGGCGAGTAGGCCGGCAGGGATAGCGCCCAGAAGGATCAGCCTCGTATTAGAAAGGGCAAGTCCTCGGTTAATAAACTGTCCCAACCCCCCTGCCCCAATGAAGGCAGAAAGGGTGGCAATACCCACACCCACCACGGCGGCGGTTCGGATACCCGCCACAATGACCGGTGTGGCTAACGGAATGCGGACCATCCTGAATTCCTGGTATTCTGTCATACCCATGCCTCTGGCGGCTTCCATCACTTCGGGCGGTATCCCCTGGAGCCCGGTCAGAGTGTTCCGAACAATGGGCAGCAGAGCGTAGAGGGTGAGAGCAATGATCGCAGGAAGGGCGCCGATCTTTTGTAGCAGAGCCAGAAGGAAGACGAGCATTGCGAGACTGGGAATGGTCTGAAGTATCCCTACGGCGCCCAGGGTAGGACCCCTCAGCCATGCGTTGCGGAAGACAAGGATACCGAGGGGCACTCCGATGATGATGGCCACCAGGGTGGAACAACCCGTCAATATAAGGTGCTCCCCAGTGCGGAGCCAGAGCTCTGGCAAGCGACTGGACAGATAGGTGATCAAAGGCTCTGAACCCATCACAGCGTCTCCTTCACCTCAGCCAGTTGTCTTGCGGGTTTGGAGAAGAGATCCCTGACAAATTGGGTGGCAGGGGTGCTCAGGATCTCTTTCTTGGTTCCAATCTGTTCCAGATTGCCTTCATGGAGTATCGCAATGCGGTCACCCATGAGGATCGCCTCGAAAATATCGTGCGTTACAAAGATGATGGTCTTTTTGAGTTGTTTCTTCAGGGTCAACAATTCGTGCTGGAGTGTTTCGCGTGTCAGGGCATCGAGGGCGCCGAAGGGTTCATCCATGAGAAGGTGGTCAGGATCCGCTGCAAGGGCACGGACTACCCCCACCCGCTGTTGCTGTCCTCCGGAGAGTTCACCCGGAAACCTCTCGGCATAATCCTTGGGGGGCAGGCCCACAAGGTCTAGGAGTTCCTGCACCCGCTCCCGCCTCTTTTTAGCAGACCACCCGAGAAGAGAAAGCACCAGTCCCGTATTTTGCTCTATGGTCATGTGGGGGAAGAGGCCTATACCCTGAAAGACGTACCCAATGCGCCTGCGCAACACCACGGGATCCTGTTCCATGACATCTTTGCCATCCACCTGGATGGTTCCTTGGGTGAGTTGTACCAAGCGGTTGATCATTTTCAGGGTCGTGGTTTTTCCACAACCAGAAGAGCCAAGCAGGACCAGCGTCTCTCCCTCATCCACCTGGAAGGAAAGATTCCTAACCGCATAGGAGAGGCCTCCATCGAATGACTTGGAAACATGGGATAGTCGGATCATGACTTTTTATGAGAGGACACAAAAATTATATTGCTGTAGGGTTTTCCTCGTATTAGAATAATTTGATATCATTTTATGGGTTCATCCTGCAAGAAGGCTTTATCTTTCTGTCTTTTTGAGCAAGAAAATGAAGATTTGAAGTGGGTGCGTATTGACACAGAGTCAGCAAGGGCTTAAGTTTCCCGTGCAGCACAGGAGGAGCGTCTAGCTGAGAAGGTAAATCAGCATGGTTTTAAACAACGAAAACAACTTTAACCAGACACCTGTCAGAAATAACAAAGATCCCGTCAAGGAGATCGTTTGGTTGATCCGAAGACTCATGCAAGGGAATTACCTGTATAATAAGGAACTCAATAAGAAGTATCAAGTCAGCGCCCCTCAACTCTCCAGCCTGCTCGCTCTCCATGAAAACGGTCCTCTGCCACCCTCCCAGATCGCCAAATATATTATGGTCAATTCCAGCACGGTCACCGGGATCATAGACCGTTTGGAGCAGAAAGGTCTCGTGCAAAGATCCAGGATTTCAACGGACCGTCGGGTGATCACCGTGACGCTGACGGACAAAGGTAAAGAACTAGCTGAAAATGCCCCTCCCCCCATTCAGGAAAAAATTGTGGATGGCCTGCAAAAACTCCCCCCCCATGAAATAGAAAAGATCGTCCAGGCCCTCACAAAGCTGACCTATATGCTCGATGTCCAGGATTTAGAGGTCGATCAGGTCTCCTAAACGCTGCCTATCTTATTTCTAAAAAACTCACCCATTTAGCGCTCCTGTCTGCTTAAAATATTGATTTTACATATTTTTTTAGATTAAAGTTTTTTGGGCAGGGCCTTGACAAAACAAATTCGTTGAGCTATAAAAGTTTCAGCTGAAATAATTTGTGCTAAATCTTCTTAAGTGAAATCAAGGGGTTATTTTATTATCTGCATTGTGCCAATGAACATCTTGCCACCAGCATGAAATCAACAGCAAACTTATGAATAAGGAACAAGAGAGAAGATCAAAGTCTCTTCTGGGGGAAGACACGGTAGAGATGCTTTTCCAGGTGCACCAGGATGCCCTCTGGATCCTGGAGAACCTTGGTGTGGGCTGCAAACAACCCCAGATCCAGGAGGCTTTCAGACAGTTTGAAGCGGATGGTCTGGCGGTTCTTTATGAAGATCGGATTTACGTGACCGCTGGCCTGGTGGAAAAATGTCTCGAGACTGCACCTGGAGTGGATGCGTTTTTTGTCCCCATGAACAGCTTTTTCATCGGAGGAACCGCGCCATATGTTTACGACGACGAAAGGGGCAACGGCGGCCTTCCACCCACACCCGAGCACGTGGCCCGGATCGCGCAGATCGCCCAAGCGCACCAGCCGGTGGCCGGGATGGGAAGAGGGGTGAAACTCAAGGATGAAGTCCAACAGATGGATATCATGGCAGAGCATTGCGAAAAGCCCCTCTATTTTGCTGTGACCTCGGACCCCTCACTGGACAGGGCAAAAGAGATCTACAAAAACCGAAAGAATATCATGATCGTATTCTGTCTGACGCGTCCACCTCTACAGGTCAACGAAAACTTCTCTGAACACTTTGTCAAGGTGGTCAAGTCGGGATTACCCGTCTTTATCTCGGCTATGCCCATGGCAGGCATCAGTGCGCCCTATTGCTACAACGGGGTCTTGGCCATGACCCATGCTGAGGTCCTCTTTGGGATCTGTGCCGCCCAGTTGCTTAATCCGGGTGTCACGTGCGTTCACGCGGGATTCCCGACCATTGCCGATCCGAGCATTGACTACAATCCCAACTACGGCCTGCTCAGTCACAATTTCCTGAATATCCTGATGACGCACCTTAACCTCATGCTGGATTTACCCACCTTTCAAAGTGCCGCCACCACGCATGAAGAACACCCAACGGAAAGGGCCTACGCGGATGCGAAAATGGGGCAGGCCCTATGTAAAAAGTATGGGTTTCATATGATCCGGCACCCCTTTGGCTTTTTGCGTTACCTCATCGATTTTTCTTTCGAAAAGCTGGAAAAAGCAATCCGCATTGCAGAGGAGGTCACCCCAGAGGATGCACCAGGGGTGGAGATGGCCGTCTATGACGAGCGGGGGATGGAATCCATCCAGAGAATTGGCGTGGGAAGTTATATGGAAGACCCGCTGACGACGGCCAATCTTGGGAAGATATTTGTGAACTAACATTTAGAAAAGGGAGGGACAAACCATGGCATTTCTAACCATCACCAGTAAGAGTGACGGCTCGGTATCTAAACTTGCCATGTTCTTTGCGCTCAGTTTCGTTGCCATTGGAGTGCTTTTGGGGGCGGTCTTGGAGCGCTTTGAGAAACTCAAACCTCTCGCGACACGGGTTCGAAGCGTGCCTCGTCTGGTGACTAGACTGAAAGAGAAGACGGCATAAGAATCGTTTTGCGAGATTTCTTAACGGAAAAAGGGATTAAACCATGTGCGGCATAGCAGGAAGTATTGGTGCTAGAGATGTGGGAACCGTTGAGCGAATGCTGGACGCCTTGCCTCATAGAGGACCCAATGACAGGGGCATCCACATCAACGGAGATGCCGTTTTTGGCCACACCCGTCTATCCATCGTGGATGTGGCGGGAGGGCATCAGCCTATCCTTGCCAAGGGCGGAAGATCGGGAATTATTTGTAATGGGGAGGTCTATAACTTCCGAAAACTCAGGGAGAAGTTTCTCTCCAAATACCCGTTCAGGACACAATCAGATAGTGAAGTTATCCTTCACCTATATGAGGAAAAGGGCCCGGAGTGTGTGAAGGAGTTGGATGGTATGTTCGCTTTCGCGCTGTTTGACGGAGACGACTTCATGATGGCAAGGGATCCCATCGGCATTAAGCCGCTCTACTACGGGCAGGGGAACGGCAACCTCTATTTCACTTCAGAGTTGGGGGCCATGACCCTCGCGGGCGTGGACGAAGTCCACGAATTTCCTGCCGGTCACTATTACACACCCAAGGAAGGCTTTGTGGAGTATTACCAGGTTCCAGAGATTGAAGACCATATTCTCACGGATATCGACGAGACATGTGATCTGATTCGGGAGACCTTCATCGACGCGGTCAAGAAAAGGTTGTTGGCGGATCCTGAAGTCCATGTGGGATCCTTCTGCAGCGGTGGGCTTGATAGCAGCCTAGTGGCGGCCATAGCGGCTGATGAGATCCCCCATCTTCACACCTTTGTGGTGGGAATGGAAGATGAGGATGGAGACGTGAGCGACGATGTAAAGGCGGCCCGCGTTGCAGCCGAGCATATCGGCTCGACACACCATGAGCTCCTCTTTACTGAGGAGGAATACAACGAGGCCCTGCCCATTGTGATCAAAAAGCTGGAAAGCTATGACCCCTCTCTGGTCCGCTGTGCCGTCCCCTGCTATTTCACATGCAAACTGGCCGCGGATTACGTGACGGTTGTGCTCACGGGAGAGGGGGCTGACGAGCTCTTCACGGGCTATCACTATATGAAACATTATCCCTTTGACAAACTCAACATGGAGGCGAGGCGCTGTATCGGCAATTTGCACAATATCAACCTTCAGAGGGCCGATCGTATGGGCATGCTCTTTAGTCTGGAACTGAGAGTACCCTATCTGGACGTGTCCATGGTGGATCTCTCCATGAAGATTCCGCCGGAACTCAAGATCCGCGAGCACCATGGCGCAAAGATTGAGAAGTGGATATTGCGGAAGGCCTTTGAGGATACCAACTACTTGCCTGATAAAATTCTCTGGCGCTACAAGGTCCAGTACACCCAGGGTGCGGGATGTGAGAGCCTTGGAGAGAAACTGGCCCATCAAGAGATGAGCGAGGATGAGTTCCAGCAGATCAAGGCTGAAAATCCCAAGGCCACCATCAACAGCAGGGAGGCGGCATATTACTTCAAGATCTTTCGTCAGTTCCATCCCCAGGATTCCATCCTCGGATCCATCGGTATCTGGACCGGGTTTGACTTTGCCGAAGAAAGGGAACGCGTGCGGGGTACCATGGATGGGGATCTTAAGCATGAGTACAAGGAAGAAGATGATGAAACAAAAGAATGTAAAGCGGCCTGAGAGCGCCGTTGAATCTAGAGGAGGCAAATATCATGGCACTTCCAAACCATTGTAAATATATTATTATCGGTGCCGGAATGCACGGTTTGAGCACCGCCTTTCACCTTGCCAAGGAGTTGAGGTCTAGGCGGAGGGGCTCTGGAAAGGATATCCTGGTCATAGATAAAACAGCCATAGGCGCTGGAGCTTCCGGAATCGCCTGCGGCGTCATCCGCAACAACTACTATCAGCCGGCCATGCAGGAACTCATCGCCCACAGCGTGGATCTCTGGGAAGAGGATGCAGAGGGCTACGGTTACCTTCCCGTGGGTTACATGCAGATATCCCCTGAACGTATGCATGAAGATGTGGGTGAGGTCTATGAACGCCAGAAAGATATCGGTTACGAGTCAGAATTCATCGAAGGAGAAAAAGACTGCCAGAAATACATGACAGAGAATGTGTTTGACGACTGGCAGGCCGAAAACATTACCTCCGTACTCCATGAAAAAAGGGGAGGATACGCGCACAATGCCAGGAGCCTTTACCGCCTTGCCGACAAGGCAGAGGCAGAAGGTGTTCGAATCGCCACAGGCGTTGAGGAGAACAGATTTATGGAGAACGGCATCCTGAAAGGGGTGGAAACCACAAGGGGGAATATCCAATGCGATTATGTGGTCATCGGTGCGGGCCCCTGGGCCAAGAACTTTTGGGATATG
>CP070840.1:3166612-3198923 GCA_020342025.1 Deltaproteobacteria bacterium | reverse complement strand
CTTCAGAGGATCTCCATTCCCATCCGTGCCCTCTTCATGGCTTCAGGCTTTCTCATTTTCCACCCGAGCAACCTCACCGATCTCATTGGCCTTGGCCTGGTAGGCGTGGCGATTCTCTTTCACTATCTCATGAAGGCCATTGTGGCTAAAAGGGTCCAAGCTAATCAGGAAACGCCACTGGTTCCCCATCAAGAAAAATAAGTCGCAGGTCCCCTCTATGGCGAAGAAGAAGCCACATAAAAGGGCGAAGAACCCGGGTGGTATGGGATGACGATCCAAGGGCGGTAGGAGAAAAATAGGGCGCCCAGTGAGGGAATCATCAAATTCCCTTTCTTCATGCTGTTGTCGAAATTGAGGGGGTAACGATGCTTGATTTCACGAAAGAATATGATCCTGACAGACTCGGCATTGCCAAACATGCCGAGAGGCATCCAGACAGGCCCGCTCTCATTATGAATGATGTCATGGTCACCTACCAGGAACTGGATAGGGATACCAATGCCCTGGCCAATGCCCTTCTGCACCTGGGGGGCCATCCAGGAGACCGTATTTCCATCCTGTTTCATAATAGCCCGGAGATATTAAAGGCCTGGAGTGCCGCAGGAAAAATCTCCGTGACACCCATTGCCCTCAACTATCGTTTCAGGGCAGATGAACTCGCCTATATCATCAATGATTCTGAATCAAAAATTCTGATCTATGGCCACGAATTTGATGAGGTGGTTGATGCGGCTAAACCCAGACTGACCGTTCCCTCCTTAACCTATATCCGCTGCGGAGGAGCACCACGGCCAGGTGTCCAAGATTTCCATAGGTTGATTGAGAACGCCTCACCTAGGCCACCGCATGCACAAACAGAGACCCATGGGGTGGCCTCTTCGTTGATTTACACCTCCGGCACGACGGGAAGGCCAAAGGGTGTTCTCAGAAGCAGCAAAAACCGACTGAACAGCCTCCTTGGATATGCTTACACCTTTGAATCCACCTATGATGACATACACCTTGTGGCCGGCCCCCTTTATCATGCGGCACCCTATGCCTGGGCGGCCTTTTCTCTCATATTGGGAAATACGGTGGTCATCATGCCCAGGTTTGATGCGGAAGAATTCCTTCGTCTGGTCCAGGAGCACCAGGTGACCACCACCTGGGTGGTGCCCACCATGCTCAATAGAATCCTCAACTTACCGGCAACGTTACGAAACCAATACGACACCTCCTCCCTCCGCGTGATGACGGTGGGTGGCGAATCCTTCCCTTTTCCCTTGAAGAAAAGGGCGGTTGCGTTTTTTGGAGAGGAAAAGATATTTGAGTTCTTTGGGGCCACAGAGATTAGTTGCGTCGCCTACTTGAGGCCCGAAGATCAGCTGAGAAAACCTGGGAGTTGTGGGAAACCCGCCATGGGAAACCATATCAAACTCCTGGATGAGGACAAGAATGAGGTGCCGGTGGGGGAAGTGGGGGTGATGTATGCAAAAAGCCCCTTCTTGTTAGATGGGTACTACAAAAATCCTAAGGCGACCCAAGAAAACTACCATAACGGCTACTTTACCGTGGGCGACATGGCCAGGGTGGACCAGGAGGGGTATTATTATATCGTGGACCGCGCCGTGGACATGATCATCTCGGGCGGCGTCAACATCTATCCTGCCGAGATTGAGGAGGTGCTGTACAACCACCCCCATGTATATGATGCTGCGGTCATCGGCGTGTCTGATCCTGAGTGGGGTGAAAAGGCAGTGGCTCATGTGGTCCTCAAGGAGGGGGCGAAAGTCACCGAAGAAGATATGATCGATTATGTGGGAGAGAGACTGGCTTCCTACAAGAAACCGAAAGAGGTTTACTTTATCACCGAACTTCCCTACACGCCTTCCGGAAAGCTGCTCAAACGTGTCCTGAGAGAGAAATATATGGCTCCCTCCAAATAGTGACGTACCACCCCTCTATATCACACCTTCCTCTCCCAGTTCCGCCAGTTCGGACTCCGACATACCCAGCATGTCACAAAAGATCTCTTTGTTGTGTTCACCCAGGCGCGGTCCGGCGTGCGTGATACGGCCAGGCGTTCGGGACAGGCGCATGGATACATTTTGCATCTTTACTTTCCCGAGTTCTGAGTCGTACACAGACACTATGTCCTGCCGCGCCTCATACTGCGGATCCTCAAATATCTGAGAAATATCATAAATGGGAGCGATTGCCGCCTGGGCCTCCTCGAATGCGTCCATGACCTCCTCAAGGGAATGTTTACCGATCCATCCTCCCACCATCCCATCCAATTCATCCACATGTGCCAAACGTCCCTCAAGCGTTTTGAAACGCGGATCGTTCACCGCCTTATCACCGCCCGTAAGGCGCAATACGCGTTCAACGATAGAAGGCGCTGCAGCAGACAAAGCCACCCAACGACCATCAGAGGTTTCGTACACATTTCGCGGCGCAGCGTCTGGTGTGCGGTTGCCCGTTCGCCTTTGAATGACCCCCAGTTGATCATAGGCCGTGGCCTGATACCCAAGGATGGCAAAAAGCTGGGCATAGATGGCCAGATCAATATACTGCCCCTTTTGGCTCCCCTTGGCATCTCTTTCGTACAAGGCCAACATGGTGGCATATGCGCCGCAGATGGCCGTGACAGCGTCGGCATGTCCGAAGGGGGGCAAAGTGGGCGGCCCATCCGGTTGACCCGTGATATGGGCAAAACCGCTCATGGCCTCTGCAAGGGTACCGAACCCAGGCCTGTTCCGGTAAGGCCCTGTCTGTCCGAAACCCGTGACGCGGACCATCACGAGGCGGGGGTTGACGGCAGAGAGGTTCTCCCACCCCACACCCCATTTCTCCATGGTCCCCGTGCGAAAGTTTTCGATCATCACATCCGCCTGGCTAACGAGACGTCGAAGTATCTCTTGGCCTTTGGGATGCTTTATGCTTAAGGTTATGCAACGCTTGTTGCGATTGAAGATTTTCCAGGCTAAAGGAACGCCCTGCTTCACAATGCCCAGCTTGCGGATGGCATCGCCGCCCGGGTGTTCTATCTTGATCACATCGGCCCCGAAGTCGCCAAGCCATGCGGCAATCCCAGGACCCGCAAACAGGCTGGAGGCATCGATCACCCGGACACCACTCAACGGCCCCTCATTCGGCCTCTTGTCTGTCATCTCTCTTTCCCTTCCTCTTTAGTAAACAATCCGGGCTCTCCGAGGCGTAGGCTCTACGAGCCGGAGGCCTAAAGGACCCCGCTTTGATTGCACCCCGCAGGGGTGTGAAGTGAGGATATGGCCTCGAGAAAAGGGGCGTGGCCTCACACATGTACCACCGCGTTCCTTTACCAAGCCGTATAGTGAATAATCACTTCAACAGCAAAACTGGTGGGTTTTGCAAATGAGTAAACTGACCCATGTCTTTGGCTAGACACAGCCTCAGGGTGGGGGAAGGGATAACAGGGCAAGATCAGTTTACGAAACGGGGAGGGGGGATCATGGGGCCCTTCGTTGAATCAGGTGTGTGGCCTCACATTCGATCAAGACCTCTCCCCTCTGGTTTACGCATTGGCTCTTGTGCACCACAAGCCCACGGTCAGTCTTGCTCGTCTCTTTGAGGTGGACGACTTCGAACTCCACGTGAATGGTGTCTCCCGCCCTGAGCGGTGCCTTGAATCGGACCTTGTCCAGGCCCACAAGGGCAATGAGCGTCTCATCATAGATCCCGATCTGTTCCTCCAATCCTCCCATAACAAAAAGGGTCAAACGGCCAGGCGCAATTCTTGAACCGAAATGGGTCCCCTTGGCATACTCCTCGTCATGGAAAAGCGGGAGGGTGAATCCCGCAAGGCTTACCATCATGCTGATAGCCCCCTCACCCATCGTCTTGGCCGGACTGCGAAAGGTTTCCCCTATCCTGAAATCCTCAAAATACTTGGGCATCCCGCGCTCCTCCTAAAAACTTGCTGTCTCTCGCCGACTCCCCCTGTCCCTGTTACAATACACAACCAGGGACTGGGGCAAAGAGAAGCCTATGAAAAGGAAGTTCAAAGTTCCATCATCTTGGCCAGGATACGCTTCATGATCTCATTGGTGCCCGCCACGATGGGCTGCACCCGGACATCACGGTAAAGCCGGCAGATCAGGTACTCCTCCATGTAACCGTAACCGCCGTGAAGCTGGACGCCATGATAGGCCACACGGTTCACCATTTCCGTCAACCACCATTTGCCCATAGAGACCCGACGTGTTATATCCTTGCCTTCCAAATGTTCCTCTATTAAAGATTCTACGAAAGTGCGGCCCAACTCGATTTCTGTGGCCATCTCCACCAGCTTGAATGCATTATGCTGAAAACTGGATATGGGTTTCCCGAACACGTTGCGACTTCGCGTATAGTCAAGGGTGATCTCGAGCATCTTTTCCGCAATGGCTATGGCGCCGACGCAGACCACCAGTCGTTCTTGCTGAAGGTTTTCCATGAGGTAGTGGAAACCCTTTCCTTCCTCCCCAAGTAGACAACGTTGAGGGACCCTGCAGTCCTCGAAGATCAGTTCCCCCGTATCCTGGGAGTGCATCCCCATCTTACGCAACTTCCTTCCTTTGGAAAAACCTGACGCATCTGCAGGGATCAGCAGAAGGCTAACTCCGGTGTAAGAGGGCTCAGCGGTTGGATCCGTTTTAACCGCCAGCACGACCCAGTCACAGTTGATGCCATTAGATATAAAGGTCTTCTGCCCGTTAATCACATACTCATCTCCCTCCTTGAGGGCAGTCGTCCTGAGGGCAGCCAGATCTGAACCGCAATCGGGCTCCGTCATACCTATGGCCATGATGATCTCTCCGGTAGTGCATCCGGGAAGCACATCCTCTTTCTGCTCCGGTGTGCCATACTTTTCCACATAAGGAACCACGATATCAGCGTGTACCCGGACGCCCGTGGAAATCCCGGTGCACGTGGAGCGGCTCAGTTCTTCCTGGATGATCACAGAATAGCTGTAGTCCACTCCCGACCCCCCATACGCTTCGGGCAGGCAGGGGCAGAGAAACCCTTGGGCTCCCAGTCGATGCCACAATTCACGAGGGATCTCTCGCTCCTCTTCCCACTGCTCAACATAAGGGGTGATCTCCTTTTCCACAAAGCGCCGCATACTTTCCTGAAATATGCGGTGATCTTCCGTAAACCACTTCCGATTCATATCTTGGACGCCTCCTTACTTCCGGCCCTATGGAAAATCCAACGATCGCTCAATATACGCACCCATCTGCCGCACACTATTTCCCCTTGAATTGGGGTTTTCTCTTTTCCAAGAAGGCCTTTACGCCTTCCTTTTTGTCCTGCGTCCCGCAGAGTTCGGAAAATGCCTCATTCTCCATGTCCAGGCCCTTCTCCAGCTCGTGTCGCAGACCCTTGGACGATGCCCTCTTAGCTGCCCTAATAGCCAGTGGCCCCTTGCTGTTGATTTTGTCCGCAAGACTAAGCGCTGCATCCATGAGTCCATCATGAGGAACCACTTCCTGGACCAAACCGATCTCCAGGGCTCTCTGGGCAGTGATGCTCTCACCTGTAAACAACAGATAATTTGCCCAGCCCGGTCCAATGGTTCGAGGGAGCCGCTGGGTTCCCCCAGCCCCAGGGATAAGTCCCAGATTCACCTCAGGGACGCCCAGTTTCACATGCTCAGAAGCGACCCGGATGTCACAGGCCAGGGCCAACTCCAATCCGCCACCAAGGCACAAGCCGTTAATGGCTGCAATCACAGGCTTTTCAAAATAGGCCACCCCGCTGTAAAACTTTCTTGCATCTTGAACCCGCTCCAGCCCGCTTTGGCGGTCAAGCTTCACAAGACCGGCAATGTCGGCTCCCGCCGCAAAAAATTTTGCACCCGCCCCTGTTATGACCAGGACCCATATGTCATCATCCTTCCACATGTCCCTGAGCTTGTCCATAAATTCATGCCTCAGTTCCGGGCTAAGGGCGTTTGCAGGAGGATTATTCAGGGTCGCAATGGCCACCTTTCGGACAACCTCAATTTGAATCTTCTCTGCCCCCATACTTGACCCTCCTTCGGCCCAAAAATGAGATCTTAAGGCACTATTCCCTTGACATCTAATTTAAAATTTAATTAGTTTGTTGATTAGATTTTATCCTCATCCCGATTAACGTAAATCTTTTTTCTTGTCAACGCGAAAATGCCGAAAGGCCCGGAAAGCAAGAACACCAGGCCTGTCTGAAGGTGCTCTTAAAACGGCTATTCGTAACCCTAATTGAAGTTTCTTGTTTCCAGTTGCTTGTTTTCTTCACCATGTTGAGCCAAAAATGAGGAGGTAAAGTATGGTAGGAATCAGTTCATGCGCAGGTTACATACCTATCTTCAGAATGGATCGGGGGATCATTGCCAAGATATGGGGAAGGCACTCTATTGGCGGAGAGAGAAGTATCGCCAATAATGACGAAGATGCGATTACCATGGCTGTGGAGGCATCCATTAACTGTATCAAAGGGAAAGAAAAAGGAGAGATAGAGGGACTCTTCTTCGCCACCACCAGTGCGCCATATATTGAAAAGATGAACTCCGCACTCATTGCTGCTGCAGTGGACTTGAAAAGGGAATTAGATACGACGGATTTTGCCCACTCCCTCAGGGCCGGGACTGGGGCCTTGAAAGCGGCCTTTGACTCGGTGAAGAGCGGCTCTCTCAGTAATGTATTGGTTTCGGCGGCAGATTGCCGAATTGGCTATCCAAGATCAGACCAGGAGCAGGCCTTTGGTGATGGGGGCGCAGCCCTCTTGGTGAGCAAGAAAAATCTGCTCGCCACCTTTGAGGGGAGTTATTCCATTTGCAATGAAATGATGGATGTTTGGAGGAACCCAGAAGACACATTCGTGAGAACCTGGGAGGCACGCTTCATTTTGGGGGAAGGCTATACAAAACATACGAGAGAAGCG
Source organism: Deltaproteobacteria bacterium (assembly GCA_020342025.1). The sequence goes on along the minus strand of CP070840.1, from coordinate 3,191,999 downwards.
GTCACAGGTCTCTTGAAGAAATACGATCTTGAACCAAAAGATATCTCCAAAGTCATTTTCCCTGCCCCGGATCTTCGCACCCATACCGATTTGGCAAAACAAATGGGATTCGATCTGGAGACCCAGGTACAGGACCCCCTGATCTCCGGCGTGGGGCACTGTGGCACAGCCCATCCACTTTTGATGCTGGTATGCGCCCTGGAGCAGGCAGCGCCCGGGGACACACTGCTACTGGCAGCCTATGCGGACGGTGCCGATGCCCTGTTATTCAAAGTGACAGAAGAAGTGAAAAAACCTGGAAAGCAGCGCAAGGTGAAAGAATACCTGAATGAGAAATTATTGCTTCCTTCCTATGCAAGATTCCTGAGTTACAAAGGGCTCGTGGAGACCGTTCCAGGTGAACCCTTTCGTCTCATACCCTCCGCGACGGCCACGTGGCGGGACCGCAGGAGCATCATCAGGTGCCACGGAAGCAGGTGCCGGAATTGCGGGGTTTTATCATTTCCTGTGCAGCGTGTCTGTTTTAGTTGTAATGCAAAGGACGAATTTGATGAAGAGCCCATCGCCCATATGGAGGGAGAGGTGTTTACCTTTACCCGGGATACCCTTGCCGGAAGAAGCGATGATCCGGTTGTGGTCCAAACCATTGCAGAACTGGGGGAGGACAAAGTGAGGTTTTACGGAATGATGACAGACTGTGATCCGTCTGATGTCAAAGTGGGCATGCCCGTTGGCCTCGCTTTTAGAAGGATCTATGACGGTGCCGGCATGCATAATTATTTCTGGAAATGTAGACCCATAAGCACAGGGAGGAACGTATAATGGGAAGCATTAAAGATCAGGTGGCCATTATTGGCATGGGATGTTCCAAGTTTGGTGAGCGATGGGATATGGGCACAGAGGATCTGGCCATTGAAGCCGCTTACGAGGCCTATGAGGATGCAGGAATTGGGAAGGAGGATATTGAGGCATGCTGGCTTTCAACGGTCATGGCCCCCCTCATTGGGGTCTCAGGAACCATCGCTGCGGACTCCCTGAAACTGGGTGGTATCCCCATTATTCGCAATGAAAACTGGTGCGCCTCTGGCCACATTGCCTTGCTTGAGGCCTGCATGGGTGTGGCCAGTGGGGCCTATGACATGGTCATGGCCATCGGGGTGGAGAAGCTAAAAGATACTGGATACCCTGGTCTCGGCACGGGTAGGGGAATGCACCCCGTCTATGAGGCGAGGAGGACCTCTCCAGGTTCTTTCGCATTGATTGCACAGCGCTATTTTACGACCTACGGGCTGAGTGATCAAGAGGGCAAAGAGACCCTGGCCAAGATAGAGGTCAAAAATCATGACAACGGGAGCCTTTGTCCCAAGGCCCATTTTCAAAATAAAATCACGGTGGAAAAGGCTCTCAATGCCCCCATCATCGCTTGGCCCTTAGGTCTCTTTGATTGTTGCGGCAACAGTGACGGGGCAGCCTGCGCCATTATCACATCAGCGGCGAAAGCAAAAGAGTTCCGATCCGACCCCATCTACCTTAAGGGGTTCGGTATCTCCACAGACGCCGTCATGCCCCATTTCAGGCCCGGATTCAGTTGGGTTAGCTTTGATGCATTGGTCAGATCCTCCCACAAGGCCTACGAGATGGCAGGGATCAGGAATCCCCGTGAGGAGCTGGACATCGCCGAAGTACACGACTGTTTCTCCATTACGGAACTTCTCATCTATGAAGATTTTGGTTTCAGTCCCCGGGGACAGGCCAAGGAGGATGTGGACTCTGGCTTTTTTACCCGCGACGGCGGATTGCCCGTAAATACCGATGGTGGTCTGAAATGCTTTGGACATCCCATTGGCGCGAGCGGGCTGCGCATGACCTACGAAGTCTATAAACAGCTACAAGGCAAAGCGGAACAGCCGGAGCGGCAGATCAAGAACCCGAGGCTGGGTCTTACCCACACCTTCGGAGGCCCGCCACAGATTAGCGCTGTGGCCATCTTGGGCAGTGAGAAGGGATAATATCAATAGGGAATGCGGATTTGGAAATGCGGAATTGGCAACCTGATCTGTGACGTCATCTGCCCCTTAGACCTATTGATCAGTCGATGCTGTATCGATTTGCGAGACCCAGGAGTTAGGAAAGCAGGCTGGAATGGCGGAGAAAGAAAAGCTCACCTCCATGGCCGATGCTATAGATCGGCATATCAAGAGTGGCGACACCCTCTATCTGGGGGGTTTTGTTCAGCACGATCCCTTTGCAGCCGCCCATGAAATCATCAGGCAGGGCAAGAAAGATCTGACCCTGTCCAGTTGCACCTGTCTCATCTCTGTGGATCAGCTAATAGGCGCGGGTGTGGTTAAACACCTTATTGCCTCTTTCACTTGGAACCCCCTCCCAACCACGGCCCACTGTTTTGTTCGCGCTCTCACCCAAGAGATTCCCCACAAGATAGAGATGGAGGAATACTCCATGTTGGCCCTGAACCTGGCCTATTTTGCGGGCGCCTTGGATTTGCCCTACATCGCCACCAAGACCATCCTGGGATCAGGCTCTGATTGGGAACGAAACAACTCTGGGGCCAAGAACAGGTTAAAATTCCAACATTCCCCTTTCACCGGGGAGCGGGTCTGTCTGGTGCCTCCTATCAAGCATGATGTGGGAATCATTCAGGTCCAGAGGTCTGACCCCTACGGCAACGCGCAGGCCTGGGGTATGATGGGCGAAAGCCAGTATGGGCTGCAGAGCTGTGGGAGGATCATCATCTGTGCCGAAGAGATTGTGAGCACGGATGTGATCATGCGTGACCCCAATCGTACTCTGGTGCCCGCATTCCGCGTTAATGCTGTGGTGGAAGAACCATGGGGCGCGCATCCTTCGCCATTGGCGGGATATTATGACATAGATTGGCCCTATTATGCCTTCTACGAAAGAGAAACCCAGAGTGAGGAGATGTTTCACAACTTCCTGAAGAAATGGGTCTATGGTGTGAAGGACCGCAAGGAATATGTGAACCGGCTCGGGGCCAAGAGGCTCGAGGCGCTTCGTCCTGAGCCCTTCAGCTCAGAACCTGTTCCTTATGGAAAATTGACGCGACTTTTTGAGGTATAACTATGCATAACGGATCGGAACCCGCCACCCCAGTTGAACAGATGATCGTCTCGGCAGCCAGGCTGATCAAGGATGGCAGTGTGTTGATGGTGGGCACCCAGTGGCCCATCATTGTTTCCTTGCTGGCCAAGGCGCTACATGCCCCCCGCATAACCATCTGTTGTGAAGGTGGGGTCATGCTGGGGAAAGTCCCAGATCGGATTCCCCTTTTTACTGCTGATCCCGTCTTCAATGGATGCTCTGTTTTAATGGGAAATTCCCTCGATACCTTGGGAATGGTTCTCCATGGGGGGAAAGCGGACATGAGCCTTGTACCGGCCGCTTCTGTTGACCGCTACGGGAACATTAATACCACGTGTGTTGGGGACTACGGATCCCCAAAGATGCGATTTGGAGGGAGCGGGGGGGCCTGTGATTTTGGCAGTTTGGCACCCAGGACGGTGATTATTCTGGAACATGACAGGAGACGGTTTCCTGAGTGCGTTGATTTCATTACCACTCCCGGGTACCTGCAGGGGAGAGAGAGTCGTACCAGAGTCGGACTCAAGCCCAATACAGGTCCTTATGCGGTTGTGACTACCCTTGGCCTGTTTCATTTTGATGATCAGGGCGAGATGTTTTTGAAGGCTTATCATACCTCCGCCTCGGTTCAGGAGGTCAAAGAGAACGTGCAATGGAAACTGAAGGTGGATCGTTATGTGGAACCCCTTGAGTCGCCCACTGAAAAAGAATTAGCGGTCTTGCGTAACCAGATCGATCCCCAAGGCATGTACCTGAGAAATGCCCGGCTACTGAAGGGTAAACGAATTTGTCTTTAGAACGATTGGAGGACTTATGGAGTTTGAAAACATCATCTATAAAAAGGCGGATGGTCTGGCGCGGATCACCGTGAACCGACCGCAAAAGAGAAACGCCCTCAACCGCGCCACTCGCCTGGAAATGGCAAGGGCCCTGGAAGATACGGAAAAGGATCCATCCATTAAGGTCCTCATTCTGGCAGGGGCGGGGGAGAAGGCCTTTATATCAGGCTCCGATCTCGATGAGCTGTCCAAGCTGAACGCCCTTGAGATGGAAGCCTTCTGCTCCACTTTGGGGCAGCGATTTTACACAAGGTTCGAGGAATTGCACAAGCCTGTCATCGCCATGATTGGTGGTCTCTGTCTCGGAGGCGGGCTGGAATTGGCCATGGCCTGTGACATCCGTATTGCCTCCGATACTTCAAGATTTGGGCAGCCTGAGATGTTCATCGGGATCATGCCCGGCAGCGGAGGCACCCAGAGACTCGCCAGACTCGTGGGCATGGGAAAGGCGAAAGAACTCATCTATACAGGAGACATGATCGATGCGGAGCAGGCGCTTAGCATTGGATTGGTGAATCGGATATGCCCCGGGGAGAAACTGGAAGAGGTGGTGATGGACATTGCGGGGCGCATAGCCAAACAGAGTCCCCTTGCCCTGAAGTGGGCCAAGAGATCCATTCATATGGGACAAGAGGCGGGTCTAACGGTAGGCCTAGCTTATGAGGCCCTGGCCGAATCACTCCTTTTCACGAGCAAGGATCGTGAGGAAGGTATGAAGGCCTTCTTTGAAAAGCGAAAACCAAAGTTCACTGGGGAATGAAGGATAGAGGCAGATCAAACGTGATGGTTTATTCTCAAGCTGAAAAGTTATGAAGGAGAAAATTCATTATGGATTTTGAACTATCAGAGGAAAACCGCATTTTTCAGGATGCTATTCGAGAGTTTGCCCAGAAAGAAATCGCACCGATGGTGGATGAGGCGGAGGAGACACAGACATTTCCAAAGCACCTATTCAAAAAAATGGGAGAACAGGGATTTCTCTGTCCCAGGTATCCAGTGGACCTGGGAGGAGGCGGCGGGGATAAGATCACGGAGTGTATCATGGTGGAAGAACTGAACAGGGTCTGTCCTGGCATTGCGGCAGCGGTACTGGCCCAAAGTGGTCTCGCCACTCAGCCCATCTATAGATTTGGCTCTGAAGAACAGAAACAACAATTTCTTATTCCGGCCCTCAAGGGAGAAAAGATTGGTGCCTTCGGGCTGACCGAACCAGATTCAGGATCAGATGCAGCCTCCATCAAGGCAAGAGCTGTCCGTGATGGCGACAGCTATGTGATAAACGGGACCAAGATGTTCATTACCAATGGGCCTATCTGTGACTATGTGGTGGTGGCTGCCTATACAGACCCCACCAAACGCGGAGAAGGGATTAACCTCTTCATTGTGGAAACGGGAACGCCAGGTTTCACGGTATCCCGGAAGTTGGACAAAGTGGGAAACCGTTCCGCTGAAACCGGAGAACTCGTCTTTGAAGATTGTAGGATTCCGTTCAGTAGCATGATTGGAGAGAAAGAGGGTGGGGGGTTTGCCCAAATTGCGGACACGCTTATATCGGGTCGCATCACCTATGGGGCCCGCTGCACAGGCGTGGCGCAGGCAGCATATGATCTGAGCGCCCAGTACGCCAAGGATCGGGTTCAGTTTGGAAAGCCCATTGTCAAGTTCCAGAACACACGCTTTAAACTGGCTGAGATGGCCATGCATATAGATGTTATGCGGACCTATACCTACCGTGTCGCCTGGATGTATGACCAGGGCAAAAAGGTACGAAAAGAGTCCTCCATGGTCAAGCTCTTCACGGCTGAGATATTGCAAAAAATTTTGGCGGATGCCATGCAGATTCATGGCGGATATGGATATATGATGGAGTACCCGATTCAACGGTTTTGGCGTGACGGACGTCTGTTCACCGTTACGGAGGGCACCTCCGAGATCCAGAGGTTGGTCATCGCCAGGGAATTGGGTTTGTAAAGGGGATTGCGAAATAGGTGCCATTACTTAGAATCGATCATAGTATTTGATTTCTTCCCAGAAGTCCTTGTCCCTCTCCTTCCAATCCAGTCCAAATTTCTTGTCATAAAAGGCGCCAAACCTCTCAAGCCAGCGCCACCAGAAACTTTTGCCCTTTTCCTTGGCTTCCAGTATATCGTTGAGATACGTGGCTATGTGGCTCATCTCTTCTTTGGGCACATAGGAGGCTGCACCCTCTTTGTAGGATTTCACCGTGTCCTCAACGCTGAGGGCGTGGGCGGTCAACATGACGGTGATGACTTTTCTCTCGTTGCCAATCTCCAAGAGTTTGTAGCCATCAACCCCCATGATATCCAGAATGGCCACATCAAAATATTCTGTCCTTAGCAGTTCTTTCGCTTCTTCAAAGCTGGCGGCCTTGACAACATTGCACATGGGTAGCAGTTCTTCCAGCGTTGCCAACACATCAGGCTCATCATCCACAATAAGGACTCTTTTTCCTTCTAACAGACTTCTTCCCATCTTGACACCTCTCTCGTAGCAAGATGAATGTAAATTTCAAAGTGGAACCCTTCAGAAATTAACGTCTTTCCTCCAGAGACAAGGTATCTTTTGGGTATGGACCTGCTAAGCCACGCGGAAACCACTTTTGCCTGTAGCCGATGATGCAGCCGGGGTGCCACAAAAACGCGCTAAAAACTGCAAAAATGAGCATGGGTTTCTACAAGCTCTTGTATTCACTGGATAAATCTTGAATCCCGCCTCCGGCACCACATATAATCATTTCAATCACGCCTCGTCTTTATCTGTTCGTCCTTTGGGGTTGTGATAAATCGTCCGCCACATTTGTGGCATATACGTAAAAACCCCTTCCCTTCTTCTGCATCACCGATGCGATAGAAGATGTTGAACCGCACTTCAAACCCGTTTCGCTTCCCGCAATGAGGGCAAAATTTCGTTGGCACCTCATCACCCCCTTTCCTTTTCCGGCATTCCTCCACCTGCCAAGTGGCGTTTTATGGGTTGCTTCCCTCTCCACAAGATGGTATAGACAACGGGCTAAGGAATAAAGGAGTACTCCTAGATGAACGATAAAAAGCCCTGGGACACCCAACCGTTGATAAGGTGTGAGAACGAGGAGTGTCGTGAATTATGCACTGAGTTTGAGTTGAAGAAAAGCAACGGAAAGTGCCCCTTTTGTGGAAAACCGATCAAGACAAAAGAGGACTCTTCATAGGGATAAATGGCCCACGAGAAATATTTTAAAATGCCTCCCTGCTTTTTAATCCTCTTCAGCTCTTCTTAGGCACGACCACATCCAGAACTTCCTCTATCTGTGAGTCAGTCATATATCCTAACTCAAACAATATCTGCCCAATGGGTCTGTGTTTCCTTTCCTCAATATCTTCGGTGACCTGGATTCTCATTGCCTCAAGGAGTTGTTCCAGTGAGATGTAACCTTGTTCTACGGCTATTGCTCCAAAACGCTTTTCATACTCGTCTATCGCCATCTTTACCTCCTATTTCAGTCTCTTTCCTAACTCCGCATCCCCATAAATTGACTTTCGTTTAGTTCGCCATGCAACGTGGATTTCCGGAATCTTAGACAACCAGGAACCTCAAGTCAACACGGGTCTCAACGCAGGGGCTAAATTGTTTTCTATTCAATGCCTTTTTTCCTCTCTACGGCCCCCAGACCAAAAGATAGAGCCACAACCAGAAAGGCCGCTGCCATGAGGACCCACGACGCACTCTGCCAATCACCCGTGTGGGAGACCACTGTTGCAGCGATGGGAGGTCCGGTCAACAATCCCAGTTGAGCCCCCTGCAGTAACAGTCCCTGGCTGGTGGCCACCAATTCCGGAGTGGCCGCATTCACCGCTGCGCCGTGCAGGGCCGCTGCCGGGAATATGCCACCCACTCCGGAAAATACCAGGCAGAGCAGGAACATTGAAGGCAACGGCATCCCTGTCTTGTAAATGCCCAGACAACAGAGGCCTGAGATGAGGTTGGCTACGGCCACAAGGTGCCAGCGTTTTATCCCTCTTTGCAGGAGCCACCCGCCAAACAGATTCCCCGGGGCGTTCAGGGCGACTACGAGGGCACTGAGAAGGGCCGCCCTGCCCTGTGTCACACCATGTTCTTCAAAGAGCAATGTGGGCAAGAACCCGGTAACCACGACGAACTGAAACGAATAGGCTGCAAAGCAGAGGGCCAAGAGAAGGGGCCCGGGCGTTTTCACAGTGAGCCAGATATCTTTGATCAGATTCTTGAGGGAATTTCTTCGTCGGGTTACATGGCTGTCCAGCCCCCGTGTGGCCAAAACGAGGAGGATGGCAAACGTGAACGGTATGACGGCGTTGACCCGCCACAATCCCCGCCATTCGAAAAGATCGACCAGAAAGGGGGCAAGCAACATCATGGTTGAGGTGCCGGCTGGCATGAAACTTCCCCACACACCGAAGGCCATGCGCACATCGCTCTTCCCGGTCACTTGCAGAATCAGACCTGGCGCCGAAACAGCAATCCAAATATACCCGATGCCTTCAATGAAACGGCTGCCCAATAGCAACGCTGCTGTTGGGGCAAAGGAACCCATGAAACTTCCTAAGGCGCTGCACGTCAGGCCGAAGGACATCATCCGCCGATGCCCCAACCAGTCCGAAATCGCTCCTACCGCTGGCGCGGTAAAGGCGCCAAGGATGCTTGTGGCCGATAGCACCCATCCAGCCATGACAAGGCTGATGCCCAAGTCTGTGCGGAGGAGCGGCAGGACCGGAGGCGCCTTTCCCACCTGGAATGCCGCCACCACGCCAGCGCCAAAAAAGAGAAATACGCGACCCCAATCTGTGGAAGTCCTGGCATCTCCGTCTGGTTTCAGTTTCTCGAGCATTGGATCTGTGTCTTTGTGTCAAAGCAGTTTCAACCACTCTTTGCTCGGACAAGAATCAGACCTCCATACCAGGCTTATTTCTTATTGTCTACAGCTAAGAGCGGACTTCCTTCTGTTATATAGAGGGTTAGGATGTGATTTCTCTTATTGTCTGCCAAGGAGAAACCGGGGGAGCCGGGAGATCTGGGAGATCTGGGAAGCAAAAAAGGGGTGGCTCGCTGGGAACCACCCCTTTGCTTTAGAGGGTGAATGTATGGGCAGGGTTTAATGAACCGCAATCTTTTTCGGCTTTTTCTCCTCAGGCCTTGGTATCTCCACCTTCAGAACACCGTCTTTGAACTCGGCTTTGATTTTGTCTGGATCAATCTCTGCCCCGACTGTGAAGGACCGGTGGAACCTCCCGAACGCTCTCTCCTTGCGATAATAGCTCTCCTCTTTCACTTCCTTCTGATGGGAGCGCTCCCCGCTGAGCGTCAATACACCATCCTTCAGATCCACCTTGATGTCTTTCTTATCTACACCGGGAAGTTCGGCCTTCACCACAATCGTATCTTCATTCTCATAGACGTCCACAATCGGTCTCCAGTTGCCCAGACTCATGTCATCGTCCAGGCTGAAAGCTGGGAAAAAGTTGCCATCAAAAAGGCGGTTGATACGATTGTGCAGTGTCTCCATTTCCCTCATTGGGTTCCATTTTACGAGATTCATACCTTACACCTCCTTTGTTTTTCAATTTTGTTTTTCTGTAATTAAACTCTGTTCTCGTCAAAATAGTAATCAGGATTTCTTTTATGTCAAGCTGATAATTTTATATTTTTGTTGCATTACTAAAAAAAATAGTTACAATCTAGTAATAAAGGCCCACTTACACACAAAACGGCATGCCGACGGGAGGAGAAAAATGAAAAGAAATGAAAAAGATGAGCCGATGGGGAGAATCTCTCTGCCCCAACCATCTCCCTCAGAGCTTCGGGGCAGGCAATCTGTGAGGGCCACCTTTCGATTGTCAGAAAGGGCCATAGAGGCCTTGAGTATCGTTTCGTACCATCTGGGCATCAAGCAAAAATCCCTCTTTGATCACCTATTGGAGGATATGGAGGCCTTGAATCTGATTGCGGAGAGGTTCAAATCCGAAGAATTCATGCAGCCGAATCGAATTCAAAAGACCTTTGTCCTGAGCAGGAGGACGCTGAGCAGTCTCGATCAGGTGGCAAAGAGTTTTGATACGCCCCGAGATGCCCTGGTGGAATACTCCATTCATCGGCTCTTGCCGATGATTGCCAAGGAACGGGAAAAACATCGGCTGCGACAAGAGGTCTTTGGTGACATGACCCAATTTATAAATGAAGGGGAAAAAATATTGAGGAAAGCAAGGGGGCTGCTCGGTGAAGAAGATCCGGTCTATAACAGATTGGAAACGGCCATCAGGGTGCTCTTTAATGCCCATAATGATATTCAATCTTTCGTGGAAAAAGGAAAAGTCATTGAGGCTTTTTAGGCCAGAACAGAGGCTGTGGGAAAACGCCCATCTGCCGCTCGGCAGGCTCACGGCCCTGAGCAAAGTCGACCCTTCGACATAGCTCAGGGTCGATGCTGAGCAATGTCGAAGCATCGAAGGGCTGCGTTACCCTCATCCCCGCCCTGTTAAATTCTCGCTACGCGAGACGGCGAAGCCGATTTTTGACAATCTCATAACTTAGCTCAAATATTGTCCTATCCCTCAGCGGCCTCTAAGTATTCCTTTCGCCCAAATTAAGGCATGATTTAGCATACTCCTCCTTATTATTTTAATAATATTAATATAAAAAGTAATGTCATCTTTAGTAATATTTTTTTTATTGACTATTTACCTAAAGTGGTTATTTTCACTCTAGTATGTTTTGCATGACGAAAAATAGATTTGCTTAGTAAAGGAGGATATTTAGATGAGCAAAATAATCGGTATAGATCTGGGCACCACCAATTCATGTGTTTCCATCATGGAAGGGGGCGAGGCCAAGGTCATTACGAACAGCGAGGGTGGGCGTACGACACCTTCCATTGTTGCCATTTCTGACAAGGGGGAGAGATTGGTGGGGCAAATTGCCAAGAGGCAGGCCATTACCAATCCCGAGAATACGGTCTTTGGCGTGAAGCGACTTATCGGTCGCAAGCATGATTCCCCTGAGGTCCAAAAGGACCTGAAGGTCCTCCCGTTCAAAATCGAGAGGGCAGAAAATGGAGATGTCTGTATAAACCTGAGGGGAAAGCACTATAGCCCGGCAGAAATCTCTTCCTATATCTTGGCCAATATGAAGAAAGCCGCCGAAGAGCATCTGGGCGAAAAGATTTCAGATGCGGTGATTACCGTCCCTGCCTATTTCAATGACAGCCAGAGACAGGCCACCAAGGATGCGGGCAGGATCGCTGGATTGAACGTCTTGAGGATTATCAACGAACCCACGGCCGCATCTCTCGCGTATGGTTTGGATAAGAAAGTAGAGGGCATCATTGCTGTATTTGATCTGGGGGGAGGGACGTTTGATATCTCCATCCTGGAGATCGGCGATGGCGTCTTCGAGGTCAAGGCGACCAATGGGGATACCCACCTGGGCGGGGAGGATTTCGACCTTCGGTTGATAGACTATCTGGCAGATGAATTCAAGAAAGACCAGGGCCTTGATCTTAGAAAGGACAAGATGGCTCTGCAGCGACTCAAGGAGGCGGCTGAAAAGGCGAAGATGGAGTTGTCCACCTCCATGGAAACAGATGTAAACCTTCCGTTCATCACAGCGGACGCCAGCGGCCCAAAACATTTGAACATTAAGGTCACCCGGGCCAAGCTCGAAGCGCTGGTAAGCGATTTACTGGACAAGCTTGAGGGGCCTTGTAAAGTCGCCATGAAAGATGCCGGCCTCTCACCAAGCAACGTGAATGAGGTTATCCTGGTGGGCGGAATGACCCGCATGCCAGCGGTCCAGGAGCGGGTCAAGAAGATTTTTGGTAAAGAGCCCAACAAAGGCGTGAATCCTGATGAAGTGGTGGCCCTTGGTGCGGGCATTCAGGGAGGTGTCTTGAAAGGGGATGTGAACAATGTGCTGCTGCTCGATGTGACCCCACTCTCTCTCGGTATAGAGACTTTGGGTGGCGTCATGACCAAGTTGATCGAAAAGAATACGACCATCCCGACCAAAAAGGGCCAAGTCTTCTCCACGGCAGAAGACCATCAGCCGGCGGTCACCGTCCACGTGCTCCAAGGAGAGCGCGAAATGGCCGCTGACAACAAGACGCTTGGGCGCTTTGAATTGCTGGGCATCCCCCCTGCACCCAGAGGGATGCCGCAGATTGAAGTCACCTTTGACATCGATGCCAATGGGATCGTGAATGTGTCTGCAAAGGATTTGGCTACGGGCAAGGAGCAGTCTATAAGAATCACGGCCTCTTCAGGATTGTCCAAGGAGGAGATCGATCGACTCATAAAAGAAGCGGAGATACATGCGCAGGAGGACAAGAGGAAAAAGGAGCGCGTGGAGGCCCGCAACGCTGCTGATGCCCTCATTTATACAACAGAGAAAACCATGAATGAGCAGGGCGATAGAGTGGATAGCGCCACCCGGGCGGAAGTTGAAGACGCAGTGAATGGTCTCAAACGGGCTATGGAAAATGAAGACACGGCCGAGATCAGACGCTTGACAGAAGTATTGACCCAGGCCTCCCATAAACTGGCAGCCTCCATGTACGAAAAGGCTTCACAGGCGGGTGCTCAGCACGGGGGAGCCGGGCCTGAAGGCACAGGACCATACGGTTCTTCCGGGTCAGATGAAGACGTGGTTGACGCAGAATACCGGGAAGTTGGATAACTGACCACCCTAAACAACGAAGGGGCAGGGGAAGCACGCGGGAGACGCACTTTTTCCCTGCCCTTTTCTATTCTTCCCTCCCGACCCGGTACGAGAGGCGAAAGGTTTCCCTCAATGCGCCATACACGAAAGGGCCTCTCACCCCCCCTCTTTATCCCAAGAGAATTGTGTAACTTTTTATATACATTCCCGCTTTTTTTCGCGAAAAAGAGAAAATTTCCCGTTAAATTTAGTGTTTTTATTTGGCTTGTGTGACTTTTTGTATACTTCTTTTTTCGCTAACTTATTGGTATTATTGTATATTATTTTTTTGTATTTTTTATGTATATTTTTGTTGACATGGTGTTAAAAATAATGTACTATATGTGCACTTTTATACAAAAGAGGCAAAAACCATGAACCCGAAAAACCCTTTCACGCTCTGCTTACAAGTACTCGCTTTGACGCTCTTGCTCCTATTCGTGACAAACAAAACGTCAGCAAAAATGAAATCAGCTCCATTGCCTGGTCAGCAGGCACAGGTTACTTTTACTGAGTTCAATACGAATCCGCCCATCTATCTTACGAGCCGTTAAGAGATGGCGTGAAATGGTTTTCAAGATCAAGGAAGAACCTTTGTGAGTGGTCGTTAAATCTTTCCTCCTTTCCTCCCATACCTCCTCAGAGCAGGGCCTTTTGGCCCTGCTCTCCTTTTTGACATCCTTTTGGCAATTCTGAGGCCTTCACATCAGTCGGGAGATAGCTCACAACCCGTTTCGGTTTTCCATAGGGCCACAGGCATGTAAACGCTTACTCAAATGTGGAATCTAATTTCTCATGGTTCGACCTTTTCTTGCCCCTTTTTCTTGTGCCTGCTTGGCGATGGAAGAATAAGTACTTGAGTTTTATATGAAAGTCTAAACATCCTCCTGTGACACCTCTTTTGCTCTTTCCGGTCTATTGAAATGTAGGTCCGCACGATGAACGGGTCTCAGTTCCTTCTTTCTCCTGGTGTGGACAGGCATTGAAAACCTGCCCCACTTGCCCCTGCCGAAATCGATTCTCGACGCTCGGGGGTATGGGGGGGGCAGGACCCATGATGGGTTCTCATTAAGTCCAACGGAAATAGGTTCCCCCACGAGTTTATGAACTGGGCGACTCAGGGACAGCCTAGGTGACCCCATTAGCAGGAGACAGGCGATGAATGCGTCAAACCGGAAATTGAAAGAACCGGGAGTTGGCACCCGCCTTATCGAATTAATCGTCATGATGTCTGATGAGGAAAAGCAATCCTTGGTGGAGGAGTTGGGGGAAAGGCTTCAAGTAAAGAAAAGGAGATATGACAGGAAACCCTATTTCTCCACCGTTTGCTATACGACTCGGGACGGCGCCCATGTGGATTTTATTCAGAATATCAGTGCTGGAGGTGTTTTCATAGGAACGAGCCTGCCTCCCTCAGTGGGGGAAAAACTCACACTCGCCTTTTCCCTTCCCATATCGCAAGAACATATCATGTTAGATGGGGAAATTGTCTGGGGCACCCAGCAAGGCATGGGCGTGAAATTCCAGATGGTTAAGACTGAAGAGGAGGAGAGAATCAAAAACTTGGTGGATATGATATAATGATTCTTCTTGAATTTGCCCCATATTTGAAAGGCAGGGCCATAACTGGCTCTGCCTTTTTTTCTATTTTTCTGGCACATTCCATTCATAGGACTTACCTTATTGTGATAAAAAGAACTGTGCCAAGCTAAGTCATGCGCCTTTTCCCGTAACTTTCTGAATGCATGCGATCCACGCATTCTCCGGCACGGATGGCTCTTCTATAGGCGGATTCGGCCTGGGACGTGTCTTTTATGGCCATGGAGAAAAGGAAGTCAAAGCGAGCAACATGAAACCAACTACGTCTGCGAATAAGCATTCTAATGCTGTTAAGAAACCGGTAGGATATGGAAAGTCCCGTAAAGGCTTTATAGCCATTTTACTTTGGTTCATGATTTTGTCCGTCTCTCCCGCCTTCTCCCATCCCGCCGAAAGTATACCAAATCTGCCGCCCGGCACAGTGGGTTCAAAAGATCCCATCTTTTTTGATGCCGCCTCACCGGGCATTAATCTGGTTCTTAACGATCGATACAAGGAGAGTCTCCTCTTGTTCGAAGAACTCCATCGAACCCATCCCGGCCATCCGGCCCCCCACTTTTTTAAAGCAGCGACTTACCAGAGTTGGATGAGCCTCTCTCGGCTAAAAAAATTTCAGGGGGAGTTCGAAAAGAACATTCAACTGACCATTGAGAAAGGCCAGGAATTGTTAAAACAGGAGAACAATCCGTGGATCTTTTTTTACATGGGTGCAGCATACGGGTATCAGGCCTTCAATGAGTTCCGCAAAAATAATTGGATCAATGCTTATTTCGATGCCAAAAAGGGGATAGACCATTTCGAAGAGGCCTTAAAGGGGGATCCCAACCTCTACGACGTATACCTGGGTCTGGGTTCCTACCATTACTGGCGGACGGCCAAATCAAATTTCCTCCGCCTCATCACGTTTTGGATCCCGGACAAGCGGGAACTGGGGCTTCGCCAGATTGAATTCGCCTTTGAACACGGATCCTATTCCCCGGATCAGGCGGGTTATAATCTTATTGCGGCCTACTTTGATTATGGTCAGCACGAAAAGGCCATGCAGATCCTCAACCGCATCCTGGAAAGGAAAAAGACTGCAGGTATTTCCGATCTCTACTACAAAGGCCGGCTCTTGGTAGAATTTAAGCGATGGCCGGAAGCGGAATCGGTTTTCCGTGGGATTCTTGAGCGCCTCAAAAGCGACGAATTTGCCTCAGCCGGGTATAAGGCGGAGTGCATGTACTGGATCGCGAAAGCACTCACCGCACAAAAAAAGAGATCCGAAGCACTCCAATTCACCGAGATGGCACTGACCCAGAGTGAGAAAAGGAATGCTGATTCTGAGTTGGAAGGTCCTTTTGAAAACTTTATAGAAATCGAAAATAGATTGGAGAGGCTTCATAAGTACCTGAAAGGGTATGGGATAGACTATTGGTAGGATAGGGCCCTACCCCTTGCATCCCGGTGTGGACAAAAAGTAGCGACGGATGTGGTGATTTTGTTTTTCAAAACGGACAATTGCCAAGAAACCTATTTGGCGCACCCCACACCTTATTTGAAGGATCAGCAAGATCGGGATGGGAAAGCGACCTCCTTCCACTGAGAATAACTATTTGAATTGTTTTATAAAAGTTGCTTTCTTCGCCTCTCCATCTTGTTTGTCATATGTTTCTTCAAAAACTTTCCGTATCACTGGTCACTTCCAGACGATTTGGCCGTTTCCGTCTCACTCCTCTATAACCTCTGAAATTTCTTGACAAATTGATGTTTAGACGGTAGTTTCCTTTCATTGCTGTGGGTATACCCTTCGAATCCAGGAAACCTTTCCCCCAGGAGTATTGCCCATGACCCTCACAAAAAATCATATCATAAGTGCTCTCCACAACCAGCTGGAGATTCCCAAGACCAGATCTACGGAACTGGTTGAATCCCTTCTGGAAATCATGAAGAGGTCCCTCGAGAATGGCGAGGATGTCCTGATCAGCGGATTTGGGAAATTTTCCGTGAAACGGAAAAATGAGCGGAGAGGCAGGAACCCCCAAACCGGGCAAGATCTGGTGCTAGGTTCAAGGAGAGTCATAACCTTCAGATGTTCACCGGTCTTGAGGGAGAGAATAAATAAGGAGGGGTAAGGGCCTCTGGCGCCGTCGCCCCGTTGTGTCCAAATTTCTCATCCGCAAATATGCCCTTCTTTCTCTGCTTCTTATCACCCCGACGGGGTTTCTCTTCAAGTTCTATTCAGGGCCTGCTCAATGCTGGTTCAATGACTACGGCGCTGGAATGCTCTACGTCATCTTTTGGAATCTGGCTGTTTTTCTCATCCTTCCCTATGAAAAAGCCACAAACAGAATTCCTGTTTGGGTGTTCCTCATCACCTGTGCCCTAGAAATACTTCAAGTCTGGCATCCGCCGATTCTGGAAAAAGTCCGATCTCATTTTTTGGGGAGGATCTTGATTGGATCCTCTTTCTCATGGTGGGATTTTCCCCATTATGGCGTTGGCAGTATTATGGGGTGGGTTTGGATAAGACGTATTATCAGGTTTGTGAATTGAACTTATGCCTATTTAAGGGAGCCTCGAGCCATGGAATCTCCCACGAACACGCTGGACCAATCGTTCACCCTTATCCATTCAGCTCTACGCTCCAATCGCGCCCTTCTTTCTCTTCCGCGCCTTCTTTCCACGCCCCCGCTCAAAAAATAGCCGAGCTTGTATACTTTGCGTCTGTCATTTCCAGAGCGCCGATCGAAGCCAAATCTTCTTCTCTCCACCATGTGGCTACCTCCTCGTTCGTCCCATTCTAAAAAGCAGCGCTACGTTGAACAGGGCAAAGCTGAATACGACAAGCGGCTTCTGGGCGGGCGTTAAGCGCAATGACCTGGAGAAGATTCATAAAACGACGGATTTAATGAGCCCCCTTTCGCCCTTGCAGTAAACCACAGTATAGTAGAATTCAAGGCCGTGGGCAATGAGATTGTGCTGGCTGGTTAGTTTGCGGAGGCCCCATTGATCCATTCATCAATGGCCTCCTTATCAAATCTCCAGACCCTGCCAATCCGAATTGCTGGTATTATACCCTCTGCGGCATGTTTGCATACGGTAATCTCATGCAACTTTAGATATTTTGCCAATTCCTTAGTCGTCATTATCTCAGGCATGACAACCTCCTCTGTATCTTCCTAGTATTTCAAAAAGTATTTGTTAATTCCCACAAGTCTTTTACTTTTAAACATAATGGCAAAAAGCTAGAATTCAATAGTAAGACTCTGAATTCTTATGAAAAATATCATAGATTTTGTCTTCAAAGGAAAAGGGTATCAGCGTAAGCATTTTTCTACCTGGACAAGCTGAACGGTTATGCGGGGCTGAGAGGAAACAGAACGAGGCCTTAGGATCGTCGCCCCCGCCTTTTCATGATGATCACCAGGAGTAATCCCGCAACAAATCCGCCCATGTGCGCAAACCAGGCGATTCCCCCTCCTGTTCGCGATCCCCACCCAGCAAAACCGCTTAGAACCTGTATCAATATCCAGTAGCCGATCATGATAATCGCCGGCACATTGACCACCTGGACAAAAATCATCAATATCAACAGGGTTCTGATGCGAGCTTTTGGGAAAAGCCACATGTAAGCCCCCATAACGCCTGCGATGGCACCGCTGGCTCCAATGCTGGGGACCTGTGAATGAAGATTCATGACGATGTGAGATAGGGACCCAGCGACCCCGCAAAGGACGTAAAAGCACAAGTATCTAAAATGGCCCAGCTTGTCCTCCACATTATCCCCAAATATCCAAAGGAATAGCATATTGCTGAGAAGATGAATCCAGCCTCCGTGCACGAACATGGCGGTGAAGAGGGTCAGAGGTACGGGGACCAGGGCCTGGGGACCTATATCCATAAAATGGGTGAACTCATAGGGGATACAGCCCAGGCGCAAGAAAAGGGTTTGAACATCTTGAAGTGCAAAGAAATGCTGATAGATGAAGATGACGGTGTTGGCGTAGATCAGCATGATGTTCACATAAGGAATCTTCTCGGACGGGTTTTCGTCTTTTAGCGGTTTCATGTATTTTCTCGAAATAAAAAATCGTACTGCCCATTAAATCTTTTTTTGACCATATTGACAATGTATAGACCGCTTTCTAATAATAGACCATTCCGTTTTAGCCTAAACAAAACTCCAGCGCTCACTGGGGGGGAAGCCGAAAACAGAGGACGGATGACAGAGGACAGAGGACACAGGGCAGAAGACAGGAGGAATGAGGGGTATGCTGCAGACCCGCTTAACAAAACGTGAGTTCTTAAAGATCTGTGGGAAGAGTCTCTGTGCCCTTTCGGCGGCTCATCTGTTCTATGTTCCAGAAATAACGCGGGCAAAAATGCCTATAAAGGGCCTCGTCAAAACAAAACTCTCTCCCCACTTCACCCCTTTGGGTGGAGGAAAAATCCAGTGTGATCTCTGCCCCAGGCAATGCCGCGTCCCTCATGGCAAGAGGGGATTTTGCAGGGTGCGTGAAAATCGGGATGGGAAGCTTTACACGCTGGTCTATGGGAATCCCTCTGTCCTTTATTTGGACAGGATCGAAAGAGAGCCCTTTTTCCACGTCCTTCCTGGCACCAATTCTCTAACCTTGTCAACGGCGGGCTGCAATTTCCGGTGCAAGTTTTGTGAGAATTGGGAGATCTCCCAAGCCTCTCCAGAGGACGTTTTCGCCCAAGCGTTCTCCCCAGAACTTGTGGTAAAAAAAGCGAAACAGATGAGGGCTCATTCTATTGCTTACACCTACGCAGAACCTACGATCTTCTATGAGTATATGTCTGACATTGCCCACCTTGCGAAAAAAGAAGGCCTTCTAAATGTGATCCACTCCAATGGCTTCATCAATCAGGGTCCTCTCCGGGACCTGTGCAAACGCATAGACGCCGCCCATATAGACCTGAAGGGGTTCACCAATGCCTGTTATCGTGATCTGTCTGAGGGAGAAAGGGGCCCCGTGTTGGACAGTTTGAAGGTGCTCAAACAGGAGAAAGTCCATCTGGAAGTATCCACCCTCATCATTCCCACAATAAATGATGAGATGTGGGTGGTTGAAGATCTATCCCTTTGGGTGAAGAAAGAACTGGGCGCGGACACCCCGCTCCACCTATCTCGCTTTTATCCGCTATATAAGCTCCAGCGCCTCCCCCCAACCCCAGTTTCCATACTTGAGAAGGCCCGACAGACCGCACTAGCCTGCGGCCTGGAGCACGTCTACATAGGAAGGGTACCGGGTCATGAGGCCTGGAACACTTTCTGCCCCAATTGCAAGAGAATCATTATCGAGCGCATGGGATATATGATCAAAGAAATGCATTTGACTTCAGGGAAGTGTGGCTATTGTGGGAAGCCCGTACCCGGGATTTGGGCTTGAGCGCAGAGGCTACAGAAGAATAAATTTAAGGAATCTGTCGAAAAACAGACTTCTTGGAGGCTGATGGAAAATGTCCAGATGCAAGGCTTCCGAGATCCCGAGGAATGAGGCGTACATAGAAGTACGCCGCAGTGACGAGGGATGAGGGTAACGCAGCAGATGGGCGTTTTCCGACAGCCTCAAAGGGGTTCATCATGATCCTCGTCGGGCGTAAAAGTCCCTGACCGCCACAGCGTTTGGGTCCAGGTTGGTTAAGCCATATTTTTCGGCCCAGCCCATGGCTTCCAGAAATTCCTCCACGGTAATCCCACGAGCGATTTTCGGATATTCAAAGGCCTTGTATTCCACACGATATTGCGCCATGATGTTCACGTAGGTGTTTTTGGGAAGGTTCTCGGCCACCCATTTTGTGAATTTCTCAGTCCCGGCCACCCCGTTGGGCATGACCAGGTGTCGGATCATTAGCCCCCTGAGGGCTATTCCTTGCTTATCGGTCAAGTGCCCTGCCACCTGTCGGTTCATTTCGATGATCGCGCCCTTTGCCATCTCAGGGTATTCTGAGGCTCCGGAGGAATACTTTTCTGCCTGATCCGCATCCATGTATTTCATGTCGGGCAAATAGATATCCACGATGCCGTCCAAGATCTTCAGCATCTCTGCGCGCTCGTATCCACTCGTGTTGTAGACGAGGGGAATACGCAAGCCCTTTTCCAAGGCAATCCGCGTGGCACTCAGAATGTTTGGCATCACATGGGTAGGCGTGACCAGGTTGATATTATGGCAGCCCATCTTTTGGAGATAGAGCATTAGTTCTGCCAGGTATTCATCCTTTACTTTCCTGCCTCTCCCCTCATGGGAGATGGGCCAGTTCTGGCAAAAGATGCAGCGGAGATTGCAATTAGAGAAGAAGATGGTCCCAGAGCCATGTTCGCCTACCAGTGATATCTCCTCACCAAAGTGTGGTTGGGCGCTATGGACCACAACCTCCGCCGGGGCCTGGCAGAATCCTTTTTCCCCCTTCAACCGATTCACGCCACACTGCCGGGGACAGAGTTCGCACGCCTCGAAAATGGCATAAGCCTGCTCAATCCTCTCCGCCAGTTTACCCGCAGCCTCCAATTTATCATAGGCTGGCCGCCACACTTCCTCCTTTTTTTGATAGGCGCGAGCAGAGACGGGAGAAAAGAGAAAGGACCCGCCAAGGATAAGAGAACGTTTGAGGAAATCTCGGCGAGATATCTCCATGATAAACACCCCCTGCGGTTTAGGGCTGCAGTCCCTTTTTCAGGTATTGGGTAGAGATATTTTTTTGACGCTTACACCATGGTATTGTAGAGGCAAGGTCTTGTCAAGAACGTGGGCCTGCGCTTTTTTACATTATGTCCCCTTTTCGATGGCCGCTTTTTCCTTTTCATTCTCTTCTGCATATGCCCATCATAATTAAAGGGCTATTTACATTTCCACTTTCAGGCCCTTGTTTTTCAAGTACGCTTTAACCTCTCTCACGCTTAGGGTACGGTAGTGGAAAACCGAGGCAGCGAGCAAAATTTCGGCACCCCCTTCTGCCACGGCTTCATAGAAATGTTCCAGGGTTCCCGCGCCCCCTGAAGCCACGACAGGCACATCCACCGCATCCGAAATGGCCTTCGTAAACGCTATATCATAACCCGTTTGGGTACCGTCACCGTCCATGCTTGTGGGAAGAAGAACGCCTGCGCCCAGTTCCTGACACGCCTTTGCCCATTCAATGGCATCCTTCCCCACAGGCTTGGTCCCGCCTGCCACAACCAGTTCAAAGCCTGAAGCCATCTCCTTATTTCTCCTCGCGTCAATGGCCACAGTGACCCTCTCGCTCCCATACTTTTCAGCGGCCTCACGGACAAGGTCAGGGTTTCGGACTGCAGCGCTATTCATGGATATCTTGTTAGCTCCTGCCCCAAGGACCGATTCCATGTCCTGCAGACTGCTGATACCGCCCCCAACCGTCAAGGGGATCGATATCACCGAGGAGACGTTTTTCACCCATTCCAGTCTCGTCTTACGGTTTTCCACGGTCGCCGCGATGTCCAACATCGCCAGTTCATCCGCCCCTTCCTTCTCATAGAATTGTGCGTTCTGCACCGGATCACCCGCATCCCTCAGATCGACAAAATGGATGCCTTTGACGACCCGCCCCTCTTTCATATCTAGACAGGGCATAATCTTAATGGTCTCCATCTCATGACCCTCCTTTCCATTCAGAACCTGCTCCAGAAACGCAGTGTATAGCTCTCCTGGGCAAGGATAATAGATAATGAGAGGATATCGTGTCAAGCACACGTGAAGCTATTCATGTTGTCGTTGTGAATTCTAGAAGAGACGCATTGAAGAGGAAGGGTCATTGAGTTCAGAGATTTTTGTTCTCGACTATACCCAGAGCTGTTATAAGAAGTGCTTATGAACAGGAAACGGTGGATCATATTTGGAATCTGTGCTTCTCTTTTCCTCATGTCCCAGTTCTATCGGGTATCGAGCGCTATCATCGCCCCAGATCTGAGCCGAGACCTTAGGCTCAATTCCCAGGAGTTGGGTCTATTGGGTGCCATTTTTTTCTATGTCTTTGCCCTTGTTCAACCTCCTTTGGGTCTCCTCCTGGATCGGGTTGGGGCCAGAATCACCATGGTTGTCCTCAATTCTGTGGCCGTCATGGGCGCCATCATTTTCGCTCATGCTGGAGGTTTGCCCAGCGCAGTCATGGGTCGCGGGATGCTGGGACTCGGTATGGCGGCCAACCTTATGGGAACGCTCAAACTCTTTACCAAATGGTTCCATCTGGGAAAATTCGCCACCATCACCGGGCTGCTGCTCTCGATGGGCGCCATGGGCACCTTGGCGGCCACCAGTCCGCTGGCACTTCTTGTGCAGGCACTGGGCTGGCGGGAATCCTTCTATGCCCTGGCCTGTATCAATGTTCTTTTTACCATATGTCTCTGGTTCTTCGTACGCGACGCACCTAAGGACAAGTCTCTTCCCGCCAGCATCCCATTGCTGAGGACCCGCCCTCCTTCTGCCTGGGCCTCTATGAAGGCCCTATTTACAACGTGGAACTACTGGGCCATCTCCCTAAGCATTTTTCTCCGCTACGGGACCTTCGCCTCTATCCAGGCCCTGTGGGCCGGCCCCTTTCTCATGGTGTACCTGGGGCTTCCCGCCGTCACAGCCGGAAATCTTTTGCTCATGATCAGTGTGGGTTTTATCGTGGGCTCTCCGTTGGGCGGAATGCTCTCAGACCGCGTTCTTAAGTCTAGAAAACGCACCCTTATCCTTGCCCTCTTCATCAAGGCTGCAGCCATCTTGGCCCTCGCCCAGTGGCAAGGCACTTCCCGCCTTCATCTCCTTGCAAGCGTTCTGTTCCTTATGGGATTTTTCGCCTCTTTTAACCAGCTCAGTTTTGCTCACATCATGGAACTCATGCCGCCAGACATGCCGGGGACGGCTATGGCAGGGATTAATTTTTTCACCATGTTGGGCGCTGGTCTCTTCATCCATGGTCTGGGTGCGGTCATGCAACGCATGGCCCCTAACCTATCAGACGGTGGGGAAGCCTATCGCACGGCCTTCCTGATCTGCTTTGCAGCCATTATCACGGCCTTGGGGCTCTACTTCACCACCCGGGACTCCACTGTGGCGAGAGAGAATGGATCTGAATAGAAGTATGATGAGAAGGAGGAGACTTTGGTTCTTGCGAGCAAATTTATGAGACCGGTTTTCCGACAGCCTCTAAAACATCTCTTTCACATAGAAGAAGAGGACCGCTCCACAGTAAGCAAGTTTGAATCCAATGCTCACCACGTTTCCCACAAAAACCCCCCAGGCTGCTTGAAGCGATTTTCTCCCTTTTTTCCCGGCTAGCACCTCACCCGCAAAAGCACCCACGAAGGCCCCAAAAAGCATGCCCCAGGGTGGAAAGAAAAGCACGCCAATGAGCATCCCTATCATTGAAATCCAGACGCCCCATTTTGATGCCCCATATTTTTTTGCCCCAACCAGAGGAACCACATAGTCCAAAATGGTCACCAATAGGGCCAAGCCGCCCATAATGATCAAGAAGGTGGAACTAAATGGCTCCCAATTCTTGGCCAAAGAGAGGAGGATCAGGGCCAAGAAACTGAGAGGGGGCCCCGGGATGACGGGAAAAATGCATCCCACAAGACCAATTAATGCGCAAAGGAGTCCTAGGATTATCAGTGCTATCGCCAAATTTACGCCCTCTGTGGATTATTTGATGTGAAGAGTAAACGTGAGCCTACTACAACCCACCAAGAAATAAAAGGGGTATGGCGTGCCTTTGGTCTTTAATCAGGCCTCCCATGACCCTATCTTGCATCGCCCAAATCCACCGTCCAACCTGGGTATTAAGACTGGAATAGTAGGTTGTGTGGCATTCCTGATCCACCATCAGGGCATCGGTTAGCCAATTGACACATAAATGCCCTTATTTTATACTCTCACGGTGTGACCCTGTTTACTTTGCGTGTGAGACCTTGCACCAGGGGCGTCTCTCCCTTTTAAAGGTGGAGAGCCGACCAGATGAATCGTCAAAACCCTTTAAACACCTGTTCCAGCCATGGGCGGCCGTCTGTTCCAAGAGTTTTTAGGACGTCGCCTTCATGCAATCAGGAATTGGGAGGAGTATTTTGAACAAATTGTATGTCATTGACGGTCCACACAGGGGCAGCACCTTTGACCTCAATGAGGGTATCACCACGGTGGGGAGGTCCCATGACAATGATATATGTCTCCCCGAGATAGGCGTTTCAGGGCATCATGCAAAGCTTCTAAAGAAGGACAGTAAAATCTTCATCGTAGATCTGAGCAGTTTCCAAGGCGTTTTTATCAACGGACAGAGGATAGAACCAGGCGTTGAGGTGGAGGTAAGGGAAGAGAATAGTTTAGTCCTGGGGAACAGCGTCCTATCCTTACAAGAAGAGGCCTCTGGAGAATACATGGCCCAGGGGTATCCCTCAGATACACAAAAAGACCGCTTCGACACGAGCGAGTCATTAATCAAAAAACATGACTCCCGCGACTATACACGGACTGTGGGATTGCTTCTCAGGGTCTCTCATATTTTTGCCAAATCCCATAATATCCGTGAAGTATTGCACGAAGTGATAGATCAGATCATGACACTGCTGAATAGAATAGACCGGGGCGCCATACTGCTATTAGACAAGGACACGGGCCAGCTGGAAGAGGTGGTTTCAAAGACGAGAGTGCTGGCTAAGGATGGACGTCTCCCCAAACCTAATTATAACAGGTCCATTGTCAACAGGGTGATAGAGGAAGCTGAGCCGGTCATGGTGTCCAACACAAGCCTTGAGGACAAGGCTCACATTTCGGAGAGCATGCAGCTTATGAATATCATGTCAGTGATGTGTGTGCCACTCAAGTATGAGGGGAAGACCCGCGGCGTCATTTATGTGGATTCCATTGGATTGCCTTACGGATTCCGCAAGGAGGACCTCCAGTTGCTTGGCGGTTTAGCGGATACGGCGGCAGTCGCCATACAAAACGCCCAGCTATATGATGATTTAAAGAAAGAACTGGCTGATCGAAGGCGAGCTGAGGAGGCCTTGAGCAAAACATGTCAAGAACTCCAGGACACGAGAGATATGTTGGTGCAGTCTGAGAAACTTGCCGCCATTGGCAGGCTATCGGCAGCTGTCG
>CP070840.1:3159866-3166512 GCA_020342025.1 Deltaproteobacteria bacterium | reverse complement strand
GTGCAAACAGGGTGGTCTCTATGGATCTCCATGCGGGTCAAATTCAAGGGTATTTTAATATACCGGTGGATAACCTATTTGCTGCTCCCCTTCTCCTAAAATATATTCGAACCCATTTTGAAGATGACTTGGTGATTGTGTCGCCTGATGCAGGGGGCGTGGAGAGGGCGAGGGCCTTTGCCAAGCGCTTGGCCGCCACCTTGGCTATTATCGATAAGAGACGTGACGCACCAAACATTGCTGAAGCCATGAACATCATCGGAGAGGTAAAAGGGAAGACGGCCGTAATCCTGGATGATATGGTGGATACAGCCGGGACATTGACGCAGGCCGCCGCAGCACTAAGAGAGAAAGGGGCGTCCAAAATATATGCGTGTTGTACACATCCAGTCCTGTCTGGATCTTCCATCGGAAAGATAGAGACATCTCCTATAGATAGACTGGTGGTGACCAATACGATTCCCCTTAACGAGAAGGCCCAGAAATGCTCCAAGATAACCGTCCTATCCGTAGCCGAACTGCTTGGGGAGACCATCAAGAGAATCTATAATTCCAACTCCGTAAGCACGCTGTTTGTATGATAGGGAAGACGCCAAAAAAGAATGGGGCGTTTTTTGTTTTAGTTGCTTGTGAAAAATTTCGTTATAAAACCATCGCGACATGGTTTTGGAGGTGACCAATGGATAAACCAGTCTTGAATGCTCGAACCAGGCAAAGCACAGGGAAAGGAGCGGCCAGGAAGCTTCGAAGTGACAGCCAAATACCCGCCATTTTTTATGGCCCGAACAGAGAACCACTCATGCTGGTAATGGATTACCCTGAACTGGAGGGGATTATAAAGCGATCGGGCGGGGAAAACATTATCCTAGATCTCAAAGTACAATCGGATGGCGGAACGCAAACCTGGAAAGCCATCCTTAAAGATCTTCAAATCGATCCCATAAAAGACACCTATCTTCATGCTGACTTTTATGAGATATCCATGGACAAAGAGATAACGGTCAATCTCCCCATCCACCTGATTAACACGCCTGCCGGGGTGGAAGAGGGTGGCATTCTGCAACATGTGAGGAGGGAACTGACCGTATCCTGTCTGCCCGACAAGCTCATCCAAGCGCTCGAGGTGGATGTGTCCAAACTGGAGATCGGGGACTCTGTCCACATCCGAGACATATCGTTCCCCGAAGGGATCACATCCCTTGATGAGGAGGATCTGACAGTGGCTGTGGTTGCTGCCCCGACGGTCGTGCCCGAAGAGGCTGAAGCGGAAGAGGTGGAGGAAGAAGGGCTCGAGGAAGAAGTGGCTGAAGGCGAAGTGGCTGAGGGAGAGAAGGCTGAGAAAGAAAAGGCTGAAAAAGGAAAGGCCGAGGCAGAATCAGAGAGCAGAAAGGAATCATCAGGCAAATCAGACAAGGAGAAAGGGGGTAAGGGGAAGTCCTAAAAAGTGTATTTAGTCGCAGGCCTCGGCAATCCTGGAATAAAGTACAGGAACACACGACATAACGTGGGTTTTAAGGTCATCAACCTCTGGGCCAAGTCCTTGGGGATCCGTTTGAGTGGCCGGCGCTTTGGGTCAAGAAACACCCGGACAACCTTTCAGGCTAAGCCTGTCATATTGCTACGTCCACTCACCTACATGAATCAGAGTGGCAAATCCATAAGGGCCTGCGTCGATTTTTTTGACCTTGGAACAGAAAAAATTCTGGTCATACATGATGATATTGACCTTCCTGTGGGAAAGATAAGGATCGTGAGAGGTGGGGGTGCTGGTGGGCACAAAGGGGTGTTATCCATTATGCAGCATCTGGGTGCGCGAGAGTTCCCACGGTTGAAGATCGGGGTGGGTCGCCCACAGTACAGCGGAGAGTCGGTCGAAGACTATGTTTTGAGGCCCTTTTACCGTGACGAGAAAAAGATTATAGAAGATGTGATCAAAATGGCGGTTCGGGCGTGCGAACTGTTTATTGCTGACGGCATTGACACCACAATGAATCGTATCAACAATCAAAATCTAACAAAGTTAAGGAGGTAAAAAGCTGATGCAGGGATTAACTTTTGTGGCGCCCTTTCTAGGGATTCTAGGGCTGATCGTCGCGTACATTATCTATCTCTATGTGAAGAAGCAGCCGAACGGCACCCCACTCATGCAGGACCTGGAGGGGATGATCCACGCGGGGGCAATGGCCTTTCTAAAAAGAGAGTATCTGGTACTCGTCTTTTTTATTGTTGCTGTATTCCTTTTGCTGGGATTTCTCATCTCCTGGAATACGTCCATCGCCTTCGTGACAGGTGCTTTCTGCTCCATGCTCGCAGGATTCTCCGGCATGAGTGCGGCGACCCGGGGAAATTCTCGTACTGCTGAGGCCGCAAACAAACATGGCCAGGCCAAGGCGCTCAATATCTCCTATTTTTCAGGTTCCGTCATGGGACTCTCAGTCGCCAGTCTGGGACTGCTGGGGTTGGGTTTCTGGTTCTATATTTATGGAGGTAATCCAGAGACTGCTCAGTATATCAATGGCTTTGCCATGGGTGCCAGCTCCATCGCCCTCTTTGCTCGTGTGGGGGGAGGCGTCTATACCAAGGCAGCAGATGTGGGAGCTGATCTGGTCGGTAAGGTGGAGGCAGGCATCCCTGAGGACGACCCCAGAAATCCTGGCGTCATCGCAGACAACGTGGGTGATAATGTGGGTGACATTGCCGGGATGGGGGCAGACATCTTTGAATCTTATGTGGGTTCAGTGATTGCCACCATCGCCATCGGCGCCACCTTGATCATTACACCCGAGTTTCTCGAACAATTCCCTGTGCTAAAAGGTCTGGACCCGGTGGTTATCAGGCTGAAGTATATGGCCATGCCCATACTGGTCGTCATGGGAGGTCTGCTCAGCTCCTTTGTGGGTGTATTCTCCATTAAGGTTTTTCAGGGTGGAAACCCGGCAGGTGCCCTGAGGTACACCACCTTTGTAGCCGCTGGCATCTTCGTCATCCTTACAGCCATTATCGTCAAATCCCTTGCCATGCCATGGGGCGCATTCTGGGCCATCGTTTCTGGTCTTCTCTGCGGTATCGCCATCGGTCTCCTTGCAGAGTACTATACATCGGGTCCGCCTGTCCGTCGTATCGCTGAGCAGTCAAAGACCGGCCCTGCCACCGTCATCATTGCCGGACTGGCTGTGGGCATGCAGTCCACCTATCTCCCCATCTTGGGCATATGCGTGGCCACTTTTATAGGTTACCAGGTTGCGGGGATCTACGGTATTGGTCTTTCTGCCGTGGGCATGTTGGCGACAGTGGGGGCCACTATGACGGTGGATGCCTACGGGCCCATAGCGGACAATGCGGGAGGCATTTCAGAGATGTCAGGGCTCGGCCCTGAGACCAGGAAGATTACGGACAGCCTGGACGCCCTTGGCAACACGACGGCAGCCATCGGTAAGGGATTTGCCATTGGCTCCGCAGCCCTCACCGCGCTCGCCCTGTTTGTTGCCTATACCCAGGCCGCCGGTTTAACGATTATAGACATTAAGAATCCCATGGTGGTGGTTGGGGCTTTCATAGGGGCCATGGTTCCCATGGTATGCGCAGCGCTCACGATGACCTCGGTGGGGGAGGCCGCATTCAGTATCGTGGAAGAGATCAGGCGCCAGTTCAGAGAAATTCCTGGACTGTTGGAAGGAAAAGAGGGGGTGAAGCCGGATCCGGCCACCTGTGTCACCATTGCTACCACCGCGGCCCTCAAGAGGATGGTGGCTCCAGGCTTGGTCGCCGTACTTACCCCGGTGGCAGTGGGTTTCCTTTTGGGGAAAGAGACTCTGGGTGGTATGCTCCTCGGTGCTACGGTCATGGGGGCATTCCTCGCCCTTTTTATGGCCAATGGTGGAGGTGCATGGGACAATGCCAAAAAATACATTGAGGCCGGAAATCTGGGAGGTAAAGGATCTGACAATCACAAAGCCGCCGTGGTGGGAGATACCGTTGGAGATCCTTTCAAGGATACCTCCGGTCCAGCCATGAACATCTTGATCAAATTGATGTCAGTGGTTTCTCTGGTTATTGCCCCCATATTGCCCACAGCGGGGCTACTTTTACTTATCGGTTAAGGAGGTTTCAGTTTCACCCATCCATGCTCCCCTTCTGGGGAGCCTGGATGGGGAGTTATAGCAAAATTGCTTGGGGCCATAACGATTTATCTTTTAAAGGGGGTTAGACATGTTTGATGTAGGTGATTTGGCTGTTTATCCGGCACATGGGGTGGGCGTGATCGAAAAGATCGAGAGCCAAGAGATCTCAGGTTGCCGCCAGGATTTCTACGTTATGCGAATCCTCGATAATGACATGATCATCATGATTCCCAAGAACAATGTGAACAACGTGGGACTGAGGGAGATCATTGGAGAAGGCGAAGTGAGGAAACTCTATACCATTCTGAAGAAGAAGGATGTGGTCATAGATAACCAGACCTGGAACAGACGATACAGGGAATACATGGACAAGATAAAGACGGGCTCTGTATTTGAGGTGGCTGAAGTCTATCGTGATCTCTTGATGTTGAAGGTGGAAAAGGATCTCTCCTTTGGAGAAAGGAAGATGCTGGACACCGCCAGAACCTTACTGGTCAAAGAGATATCCCTAGCTAGAAACATTAAGGAGGAACAGGTAGAAAAAGACCTGGAAAGAATCTTCTCGTAACCCCAGTTTGCACACCCAATGTTATTCGCCTCATCAAAAGGGGATGTTTCTAAGCTGAATTCGTCTACCCTGCTCATCTAGTCGGCAGTAGGGAGTAAGCACTGGGTACTGTGAAGCACCCAGATCAGTGCAGTGCTTGCTGGCTACTGCTTACTTCGTACCTTATTGGCGGAGCCAAGTGGAGCAAGAAACAGAGAGGACATACTCTTTTTCCATAACTGACAAGCAGAGAGACCTGCGCCTCGACGTTTTTCTCGCTTCTCAGATCAGTGACCTTAGCCGATCCAGGGTTCAGGAACTCATAAGAAAAGAATTTGTAAAGGTCCGCGGCCGTTTGCCAAAGTCGGGCTACCGGCTGAGGGAAGGGGATCAGGTCAGCGTATTCGTCCCACCTGCCGTTCCCTACGGACTGGAAGCAGAGCCGGTCGATTTTTCTCTCGTCCATGAAGACGCAGCACTTATTGTCCTTAACAAACCGCCTAATTTGGTCATTCATCCTTCACCCGGGCATCCTAAGGGGACATTGGTTCACGGTCTTCTCCAACACTGTGATGATCTATCTGGAATAGGCGGGGTCTTGCGGCCAGGAATTGTTCACCGGCTTGATAAGGATACCTCGGGTCTCGTGGTTGTGGCCAAGAACGACCACGCTCACGCCTTCTTATCCAAACAATTCAAGGCAAGAAGAGTTGAGAAACGATACCTCGCCATCGTGCATGGGATTATGGAGGGGACTGAAGGAGAGATCGATCTTCCCATAGCTCGTCACCCCAGGAGAAGGAAAGAGATGTCAGTCCAGCCCTCCAAAGGAAAAAGAGCACTCACTTTCTGGTGTAGCATGGAGGAATTTGGCAGCGGGTTCACACTTTTATCTGTCACCCCCAAGACGGGAAGAACACATCAGATCAGGGTTCATTTGACCTACTTGGGTCACCCCATTGTGGGAGACGCGGTTTACGGATATAGACGAAATTGGTGGGAAAAGCGGGCTCTTTTGGCAAATCGCATAAGACCCCTGGTGAAAAGACAGCAGCTCCATGCAGAAACCCTGGGCTTTATTCACCCGGAATCTGAAAGATATTGCCAATTCAAAGCCCCCCTGCCCAATGACATGGACCGTATCTTGAAGGCTTTGAGGCGAATGGATCTTTATAGCAAAAGGGATAAAAAGGCTTGACAACAGGCAATATTCGCTTATATCCTTTACATGTTAGGACATCTTCCTGCCCCTTAGAGCATTCGGTATAGACCGATACCATGATCAACTCCAATGTCATTCTACTGTGCTATCATCTTTAACTCACCTAAAAGGGTTTGAAAGGTTGATCTGAAAGTCACCTTATGGAGTATACCGAAAATTGCTTCCCTCAATCCCGAGAGATGTGTGAGCTCTGGAGCGGGATCAACTGCATGAAATGGCGAAATGCATTCCTTATCTAGCCGAAGAGGCTGGAGACCTTGTCCCCTCGACGAGTCGGGGTTAATCTTGTGACGGATAGCGTCCACTGCCGGTGTATGGGTGCGAACTTTTAGAGTACACCCCCATGTTCCCGGAGATGTGGACCCGACGGTCTTTTCTTCCTGCGAGGATGAGACGGCTATTCTTCTACTATGCTAATTAAAATGGAGATTGGATTATGAATCTAGTGGAACTCAAAAAAATGAAGATAAGTGAACTGACCACCATGGCCAAAGACTTTAGCATCGAGGGCGCTACAGGGATGCCCAAGCAGGAGCTCATATTTTCGTTGCTTCAGGCCCACTCTGATCAAAACGGCCTCATATACGGCGAGGGGGTCCTGGAGATCCTGCCCGATGGATTTGGCTTCCTCAGGGCCACCGATTCCAACTATCTTCCAGGGCCGGATGATATCTACATATCTCCCTCTCAAATTCGGCGTTTCAACCTGAGGACAGGGGATACCATTTCCGGTCAGATAAGACCGCCAAAGGACAC
>CP070840.1:3142636-3159766 GCA_020342025.1 Deltaproteobacteria bacterium | reverse complement strand
CGCAGGCAAGACACCGCTTCGCCTCGGCCACGGCCTGAATTTCGTTGAAGCCGAGCTGTACCTCTCCGAAACTTTCAACCCGCTCATGAGGCTCCAGCCTGGGCATTTGAGTGCGCGGTATGCGATCATAACCTTCGGTGCGCAAATCTTGGACGGCTTCCCACTCTCTCTCCCTGTCCTTGCGAGGATCAACCCCTTGAATAAAGCGGTCGATGGAAATGGCCGCCTGCTTGCCCGCCTCAATGGCTTCTATCACCGTCTTGGGACCAGTAACTGCGTCACCTCCGGCAAAAATATCAGGATCGTCCGTCTGAAGGGTGAGGGGATCCACATTCATGGTTCCCCAGTCCGATAGGGTGCAGGCGCACTCGGGTCCCAGGCAGGACCAGTCCGATTCCTGGCCAATGGCTGGGATGACCGCGTCCACTTCCACTGTAAATTCAGAACCTTCAATGGGAACAGGCCGTCGGCGACCGCTTTCATCCGGTTCGCCCAGCTCCATCTTGAGGCATTCGATCGCCTTGACTTTCCCCTTTTCACCAATGATGCGCTTGGGGTTGACCAGGGTGTTAATCTCTATGCCTTCTTCCTCGCATTCCTCGATTTCCTCCACATTGGCAGGCATTTCTTCAAAACTCCGGCGGTACAACACAAAGGCCCCCTTAGACCCCGTTCTTTGCGCTGTGCGCACCGCATCCATGGCCACATTACCGCCACCTATCACCGCCACGCGATCCCCTAAACTGATCTTTTTACCCAGGTTGATATCACGGAGAAAATCGACACCCGGATAAACACCTTCCAAATCCTCACCCTCAATACCCAGAGCCTTGCATTCCTGGGCACCTATCCCCAAGAAGATGGCCTTGAATCCCTCATTTCGGAGCTGATCTACCGTGATATCTTTGCCCACATCCACACCGGTCTGGATCTGCACACCCATATCTTGGATGACCTGGATCTCTGCCTGGATAATGTCTCTGGGCAGCCGATATTCGGGGATGCCCACTGAGAGCATTCCCCCTGCAACAGGCAGTTTTTCGTAGATAGTCACTGGATAACCCTCAATGGCAAGATAATAGGCACAGGAAAGACCTGCGGGCCCTGAGCCAATAATGGCAACCTTCGCCTCTCTTTTCTCTTTGGTCTGCGGGATATAGCGGGTATCTGAACCGAGGTCCAGGTCGGCCACAAAACGCTTGATAAAGTCTATGGCCACGGGCTCATCCACCTCTCCCCGGGTGCAGGCTGATTCGCAGGGGTGATGGCAAACCCGACCGCATATGGCGGGGAGGGGATTCTCTTCTTTGATAAGCTGCAGGGCCTCTTTATATTTGCCCTCGGCGACCAGGGCAACATATCCCTGGACACTGATGTGCGCCGGGCAGGTTGCCTTGCAGGGGGCAGTTCCTTTCTTTTCGATGGCAAAGGCACTGGGCATGGCCTGAGGATATAGCTTATAAGCGGCCCTGCGGTCACGGAGCCCCTCATCAAACAGATTGGAGGTCACGATGGGGCATACCTTTTCGCACTCACCACATGCCGTACACTTGTCCAGATCAATGTAGCGAGGCCTTTCCCGGACGGTTACCTTGAAATTTCCTGCCTCGCCAGTGACTTCCTTGATCTCCGTCGTGGTGAGAAGGTCGATGTTGAGATGTCTTCCGCATTCCACCAGTTTGGGTGAAAGGATGCACATGGAGCAATCGTTCGTGGGGAATGTCTTGTCCAGTTGGGCCATTGCTCCGCCTATGGCGGAGTTCTTCTCCACCAGGTAGACCAGGTACCCGGAATCAGCCAGGTCCAATGAGGCCTGGATACCCGCAATCCCC
Source organism: Deltaproteobacteria bacterium (assembly GCA_020342025.1). The sequence continues at coordinate 3,157,934 of CP070840.1, read as the reverse complement.
GCACCAACCACCATAACCGCACCTTTTGACGCATTCTGATTCATGGAAATATTCTCTCCTATCTCTTCTTGTTCTTTGGTAGACCGCTTCGGGATGAAAGCTGGGTTCACATCCGAAGGAGGGTTCTTTTAAATGGCCAGGTGAGTTTGCCCCCGGCCTGAGAAAAGGCCGGGCTTCTTGGATTGTGAAATATTTAACATGCCATTTGGGTCTCAAGGTGTCAAGACAAAAAACACTCAAAAATGGTTCATTTTATAGGGGAAAGATACAATGTGGTACTTCGGTTCAACTTGAAAATGGCAAGCATGTCTGATACATTCTATTCACTATCCTGAGCCCTGTTATAAGAGCTTTAAGGGATTGAGAAATGCCCATATATGAATATCAGTGTCGCGCTTGTGACGCCCAATTTCAGCGCCTCATCATGAAAAATGAGGAGGAGAAGGGCCTTGTCTGCCCAAATTGCAGTGGAAGGAAGCTGAAAAAACTGATCTCCAGAGTGGCATATCACGTTTCAGAACAGGACCGCCTCGAAGCGTATGAACCGTCGGCCCCCAAAGGCGACGCCTTTTACAGAGACAGCCGCAACATAGGACTCCATGCAAAAAAAAGGGCGCAACAGATGGGCGTTGACCTGGGTAGCGGATTTGAAGAAAAGCTGGAGAAACTCAGAACCGATCCAGGCAGCGTCATCAAAGAGAGTGAATAAAATAAATTTTTCAGTGCGTAAAGTGCCTAAAATGCGCTACAATTAAGAAAGGAGGAGTCATATCCTTGATCTGGTAGCCGCAACTTGAGGCGCTTTCTTTTATTCTGGGCCTGTTAGCTCGCCCTTGATTACAAAGAATCACTGATTGACAAATCACCCGATGAACCGAGCAGGAGACATAATCCTCGTCTATTATCAGGACAAGCCTGCCACTTATGCCCGCATTGAGGCCATAGAACCTGATTTAAAGAAAGACTGGTATCAGGTTACACTTTTGCTCTTGACCTTCCCGGCCCAAACAGTGACCTGGATATTACGGGAGGAATATATTAATGGGGATTCTTTCACCATGGGGGGCCAGCCCATGCGATTGGGAGAGATCCCTTGGGAGCCGTTCAAAGAGGACCTGGAGGGCAACGATGAGCGCCAGGGTGAGAAGAACAAGGGCAAGGGTGCCAAGGTCATCTCTTTTACGAAAAAGGATCCTGAAGACTTACACTAGCTAGAGAGATAAACACCTATGGGAGCGTTTTCCGTTTTTCTCATTCGTTTGGTCGTCTCCATCCTCCTGGCATTTCTCATCGGCCGGCTCTTTTTCCAGGGAGCGTCCATGTACAAGATCTTCGCGCTTGCTGCCATCATGTTCGTCCTGGCCTACTTGTTTGAATTTACGAGAAGAAAGGACAGAAAAGGAAAAAATGGGAGCTGATAGGTACGTCTTCTCCTTTGATGAGGGGGATGGGAAGAACAAGAAACTTCTGGGAGGGAAGGGGGCCAATCTCTGTGAAATGACCCAGATCGGCCTGCCCGTACCACCTGGCTTTGTCATTACGACAGAGGCCTGCCTTGCCTATTTGGATCAGAAAGAACAGGGCCTGCAACCAGGTCTGATGAAACAGGTGAGGGAGGCCATGGCTGAGCTGGAAAATAAGACCGGAAAGGGCTTTGGAGATCCGGATCAACCTTTGCTGGTCTCTGTTCGATCAGGCGCAGCCATGTCCATGCCGGGGATGATGGATACTATCCTGAACCTGGGCCTCAATGAAGAGACGGTAGGGGGTCTGATCAAGTTAACAAATAATGAACGATTCGTTTACGACGCGTATCGGCGATTGATTCAGCTTTTTGGATCTGTGGGCTTTGGCATGATGGATGAGGATTTTGATCATATATTTGCTGAAATCAAGGCCAAATACAATGCACGGGTGGATACGGATCTAGATGGCCAAGCGCTGAAGGAGGCATGCCAGAAATTCCTTGCACTCGTCGAGGAAAAAATGAAGAAACCATTTCCCTTTGACCCTTACACACAACTGGAGATGGCCATAGAGGCTGTTTTCAGATCGTGGATGGGCAAACGCGCCGTGGACTACCGCAAGGAATTCCATATTACGCCTGACATGGCCAACGGTACGGCAGTGAATATATGCACCATGGTCTTCGGTAATATGGGAGATGATAGCGCCACCGGCGTGGCCTTCACCAGAAATCCGGCAACAGGGGAAAATCGTTTGTACGGAGAATATATGATCAATGCCCAGGGTGAAGATGTGGTTGCCGGGATAAGGACCCCAATACCGGTGAGGGAACTGCGAAAGGATATGCCCGATGTTTATCCGCAACTGGAAGATCTACGACATACCTTGGAGAATTACTACAGGGAGGTCCAGGACTTCGAGTTCACCATCGAAAAAGGGACGCTCTACTGTCTTCAGACCAGAAACGGGAAGATGAATGCTTCCGCCTTTATCAAGACCTCAATCGATATGGTCAATGAAGGTCTGATCACAGAAGAGGAGGCCATCCTCAGAATTCAACCGGATATGCTTGCCCAACTCCTCCACCCAAGGCTTGATCCCCAGGCAGAGGTGGCCGTCTTGGCACAAGGGTTGCCGGCATCTCCTGGGGCTGCATCGGGAAAGATGGTGTTTGATGCTGACCGCGCGGAGAGCAAGGCAAAACTGGGTGAAAAGGTCATCCTGGTGAGAGAAGAGACCAAGCCAGACGATATTCATGGTTTTTTTGCATCCCAAGGAATCCTGACCAGCCGGGGAGGAAAGACCTCCCACGCGGCCGTTGTGGCAAGGAGTATGGGGAAGCCGTGTGTCTCGGGTTGCGAGGCCATCGTCATTAGTCATTTGGCAAAGGAGGCGGTGATTTCGGGTGTGACCCTAAGGGAAGGGGACATGGTCACCATTGATGGGAGCACGGGGAATGTTTACAAAGGCATTGTGCCCACCATAGAGCCGGAATTTGTTGAAGACCTGCTCGTCTTGCTGGAGTGGGCAGATGACATCAGCACGTTAAAGGTGATGGCGAATGCAGACACCCCTGATTCCGTGGCCAAGTCAAGAAAGTACGGGGCCGTAGGCATCGGGCTCTGTCGAACGGAGAGGATGTTCAATCAGCCCGAGAGACTGCCTATTGTCCAAGAAATGATTTTGGCTGACACAAAGGATGAAAGAGAGAAGGCACTCGATCGCCTTCTCCCGTTCCAGCGGGAGGATTTCAAAGAGATCTTCCGTATCATGGACGGATACCCTGTGACCATTCGGCTCTTAGATCCTCCCATTCATGAGTTTTTGCCATCCGGCGAGGAACTGGTAGAGGAGATAGAGCACCTGACGAAATTGAGGGAAACAGTGAATGGGATGGCCAATCTCCCGGACACTCTGAAATTGCTGGATCCTGATCTCCATGAGAAATATGCGGCTAATCTGGAGATGATGACACTCGGGTTGGAGGAGCTAAAAGACAGGCGCCTGGCAGAAACAATCATAGAATCCAAAACGGCCATGCTTCAAAAGGTGAGGGCCCTCTCTGAGACCAATCCCATGCTGGGCCACAGGGGAGTCAGGCTGGGGATCACCTACCCAGAGATCTACGCCATGCAGATCAAGGCCATCCTGGAGGCTGCCGCAGAGTGCATTAAGGAAGGTGTCCACGTTGCCCCTGAAATCATGGTCCCGCAGGTGTGCACCCTGCAAGAATTGAAATGGGTCCATGGCTATGTGATTGAGATTCACAAGGCGGTGGAGAAGCAGTTCAAAACGGACGTTCCCTACAAATTTGGAACCATGATTGAGGTGGTAAGGGCCTGTATGCGTGCCGGTCGGATCGCTGAATTGGCTGAATTCATGTCTTTTGGGACCAATGATCTGACCCAGTCCACCTTTTCATTTTCAAGAGAAGATGCGGAAAACAAGTTTCTCCCCCTTTATAACGAACGCGGCATATTGCAGCACAATCCCTTTGAGATTTTGGATATCAAAGGGGTGGGGCGTTTGATGATGATTACCATTGAGTGGGCCAGAAAGACGAGGCCAGACATGAAGATCGGGATTTGTGGCGAGCAGGGAGGGCATCCTGACGCCATTCGTTTCTGTCACCATATCAACCTGAGCTATGTCTCCTGTTCTCCGCCAAGAGTCCCCATCGCCAGGCTGGCGGCAGCACACGCCAAATTGAAAGAAGCCGAGTATATCCTCATCTAATGAATTCGGAATGTGGAAATGGGAATTAGGATAATTTCAGAATTCCGCCTTCCCACATGCCAATTCTTCAGGATCTGTAATGAGATAATTCGTAGAGCCTCTGTCCGAGTTGGGAGAGCCTTTCAAGGGCAATGGAGAGATCCTCTGTGGAATCTTTCGAGGGCTTCATGATTTTTTCATGAATAAAGCTCGTGGCATTTCTATAGTTGAGCCGGGAAAGGGCCCCGATATGATCTACGAGCCCCAGCTTATGGAATTGCTTCCCGAGGTAGTCCATATTCTTCAAGTTGTCCCCTCTCTTTGCCTCCTCGATTTTCTCTTGGCCTACGGATTTGGCCGCAATCCAGTAAGATTCAAGGAAAGTCTTGGCCAAAGCAGCCCATATGGGGAGTTTGTTAAATCCAAGTTTCGTTATTTTGTATCCCACGGTCCGTTCAGAGGGCGTGAGAAATCTTGCAGCCAAGAAATACTCCGTAAGAGAGATCACCTTTTGCTTTAATTCCTCATCCCCATCAAAAACGAACTCGCCCTTAAAGAGATCTCTCAAGAAGCCATAATCAGCCATTATTGACTCTAATGTCTTTACCTCCTCGGGCCCCGTCAAGAGCGAAACAGCCACAAAAGAATGCGGAATAAAAAAGTGAATAATGCTGTTTTTGTAATACTCCAGCTCTAGTTTCTTCTCTTCCTCCACATAGTAAAAAATCTCTTCCTCTTTCTCCGCACCCTCTAGCATTTCCACGATCTTCCAACCCATCAAAAGCGACAGGGTTTCCTGCATCGCTTTTCGTGGGTCAGCCAGTGTATCCGCCATAGGGGCATCACATCTTTTCAGAAAGCTCAAAAGGGTTTCCACCGTATCAAGAAGCTCCGACATAAGAAAACCCCGTCTATGATTGGCCAAAATGGCGGTGGCCACCAGAGAAAGGGGGGTGACCAGAGAGACCGCATTTATGGATCGAATCAAATGATAGGCCAATTTGAGGTGGGATTCATCGCCTGCTTTTTGCCTATTGGAGAGGTATTCCTGTAATGAAAAGGGATGATTGAACCGTATATAGATCTTTCCATACCTTCTTTTGAGAAAACGTCTGGCTGTAATGAGCTGCTGGAGGCTCTCCTGTTTTTTTTCTCCTCCACCAATCTCTTTGAGATAGGACTTTTCCTCAATAATTCTATCGTAGATTATAGAAATGGGCACAAAGATCAGATCCTCACAAAACCCCTCCTCTAAGGCCTGAAGTAAGATGGTGAGAAAGCCCGTTTTGGGCGGTACCAGTTTGCCATTGCGGCTTCTGCCGCCTTCGATGAAAAACTCCATGGGATGTCCCTCCTCGAGAAGTGCTTTGATATATCGGACAAACACCTCCGAGTAGAGCCTCGCTCCAGCAAAAGAGCGGCGGATGAAGAATGCCCCACATTTTCTGAAAATGAATCCCATGGGCCAGAAGGCGAGATTTTTTCCCGCGGCAATTCTCGGGATATGCATGTGGTGATCGTGAAGCACCTGGGTGAGGATGAGATAATCGATATGGCTTTTATGGGATGGGACATAGATGACGGGCCCCCTCCTTGCCCATTCCCTCACCTTTGCCAACCCGTTCATATCAACATCCACCCCCTCGAATATCCTTTTCCAGATCCAATTCAAAGTCATTCGAAAAGATAGGACGTAGGTAATGTTAAAATCTGCGGCAATCTCGTCGAAATATTCGCCTGCCTTTTTTCTTTCCTGCCGAATACGTTTTGGATCTCCGCGGGCGATATGCTCAATTTTCTGCTGAACCCCCTTATCCATGAGCACGATTTCTTTGATTTGCTGTCTTGATTTCATAATGGGTCCCAGGATGACCCTTTTCTGCCTATCAATGCTTTCAACCAGCATCTGCTTAACCTCTAGGGCCATTTCATGAAAAGGCCTTGTGGGCGGCTGTCCTGCCAAATAGGCCTTCAGATTGAGGGGACGGCCAAAATCAATAAAGGCCCGACGATTGTGTCGAAAGAAAAGGACCGTTTTTCTGATGACGCCCGGGTTGTCTTTATACCCGAAAAACAGGTTCATTAAGCTCGTGTAGTCCTTTTCCGGGGTTTTTTTATACAGGACCAGTTGGGGGACAATAAAAATAGGTCGATCCATCTCCTTCTGAGTCTCCAGGAGAAAGTGGATGTGGTCCTGTTCCGCGTGGACAAAATGCCTGGCAAAACCCTTTGGATCGACGAGAAATATGAGAGAGGGGGTCCGGTCTTGAATGGCTTCCTTGTAAAATCCGGATTTGTAAGGACTTGGAAGATGGCCGTGTCGAATGAGAGAGGAAAATTGTGAGAAGGCGATTTTCAGCAATTGCGTAAATGGCAATAACATGGATATGTTAAGGTCAAAGGCTATCTTGGGGTAAGGTATCCTTCTCCTGCGGAAGTTAAAGTGGTAAAGAAGATAGTCCAGCCGTCCTCTATACTTGATTGCATAAACCACCGTTCCTTCTTTCTGCATCAGTCTCAGGTCTTCTTTCATGTTCTCGTCAATGCTGACTCTCTTGAAAAGCCTGTACAGGAACCAACTCAGAAAGAATCCCGGCTTATGATCAAGGACATAGGGATAGAGGGTTTTCCCTTTAGCATCATCCATGAATGCTCACCGTTTATAAACTGATCCTGGGAATGTTCAATAGGAAATAATTAATAACATGAACCTAACAAATCAAGCATTTTGTGGAGCGGAGTGAGATAAATTATCTCCCAATTAGAAGAGGAATTGAACAAAAAAATAGGAGACTGGCTGCAGTGACAATTGAAAGGCGTTTAAGGGTCACAACACCAGAAAATGGCTGGGAAAGGAAATGGGAAAACAGGAGCAGTGGGAATCTAGTAATTCCGCTACGTTCCGGACGCTCATCAGAATTTATCCCCGCGAAGCTTGCACCCGCGAAAGCTTTTTCAGTAACCTGGTAGAAAGCGAACTTCCAAGATGTATTGTAAAATCTTTTGACAGAAAGTTGTGTTGACAAAAGAAATTGTATGTTCAAGAATATGCCCTCAGTTCCAACCATCAAAGATCGAGGGAGGATGTCATGTTCAGACCCATGGTCGTATCCGGCTTAACCGTTGATCCCATTACAAATAGTCCTATCGTGATTCTGAAAGAGACTGATGGCGAGAGGACCCTGCCCATTTGGATAGGGTTGCTCGAGGCCACTGCTATTGCCAGTGAACTGGAGGGCATCAAATTCTCCCGTCCCATGACCCACGATCTACTCAAGAGTATCATGGACGTGATAGATGTGGAGGTGAACAAGGTGGAAGTTTGTGACCTGAAAAATAATACCTATTATGCTTTGATCCACATGACCCATGGGGATAAAGAGATTTCAATAGATGCCAGACCAAGCGATGCGCTCGCCCTCTCCCTCAGGATGAATGCGCCCATCTTTGTGGCAGAAGAGGTCATCAGCAAGTCAAAACAAATTGATCTCACAGCAGAAGCGGAGGATACGTCTGAACAGGGAAAGAAGTGGCAAGAAATCCTGGAGAAGCTGAATCCAGAGGATTTTGGAAAATATAAAATGTAGAATGCCTAGAGTGCCTAAAGTGTGCTAAAGTGCCTAAAGTTGGTGGAGCAACGCCCGTCGGGAGGCCTTGCTTTTAATTTTGCTCATTTAAGGGGCTTTAGGCATTTTATTTTAAGAAATCACTAATTTCCTCCAGGCGCATTACCCCAACAAGCCAATAATTTCCCACAGTCTTGTGGGACGGGCGAAGCGAGCCAAGTATTATGATCGATTTGCATACACATACTCTGTTTAGTGATGGGGTGTTAATTCCAGCAGAGTTAGTAAGGCGACTTGAGTCCCTAGGGTATTCTGCCGTGGCCATCACAGATCACGTGGACGCCTCCCTCCTTGACTTCACCGTTCCCCGAATCGTTCAGGTGGCTGAGGAACTCAACGGATCACAATCCGTTAAGGTCATACCCGGTGTGGAACTTACCCACATCCCACCAGATCTTATCGCCCAGAATGTGAAGAGGTCGAGAGAGCTGGGAGCCAAATTGGTTATGATTCACGGTGAAACCATCGTGGAGCCTGTGGCTCCGGGTACAAACAGGGCTGGTCTTGAGGCGGCGGCAGATATAATCGCCCATCCTGGTCTGGTGACTATGGAAGAGGTGAGGTTAGCAGCCAAGAAGGGAATCTTTTTGGAGATTTCTGCAAGGGCCGGGCACAGCTTAACCAATGGACATGTGGCCAGGTTGGCAGATCAGGTTGGGGCTAAACTCATTTTGAATTCCGACGCCCATGCCCCAAGAGACTTCATGACAGAAGAATTCGGAAGCAAGGTGGTTGAAGGGGCAGGTCTCCAGCCCGATTCACTATCCGCTCTGTTATCTAACGCCCGCCAGCTATTGGAAAAAATCGGTTATCCGTTATAAGCATTTGCCCTCCCTATTTCCCCTCTCCCAATTTTCGCTCCAGCCCACATCCCGCTCGCACATCTTGATCATTTAGCCAAAATAAGCGAAAATTATACAAAGAAAGAGCGGTTTACATTTTAGAGGTTGTTTCGTCATGATTTTAATGGATGGGTTGTATTGATATGGCGAGTGGGAAAAACATGAAACGCCTATTTAATCTATTGGGCATAGGCATCGTGTCCCTTTGGTTGGTCATGATAGGTCTGCTTGTGAAGAAGCTCCACGTTAAGGAGGAGAGAGCGCCTACAGATTCCAGGTCCCTGGCGGGTACCATCGATTCTCCACAACGTGAATGGAAAGAGATATATCTCAAGAATAAGAAAGTGGGGTACACAGTAAGCCACATCAAGCCCTTTGATGGCGGTTATTTTGTGCAGGAGGAGGTTTTTTTAAGACTAAACCTTATGGGCTCGGCAAGTGGTGTATACACGGCCACACAGTGCCGGACCGACCATAGTTTCTATTTAAAGAGTTTTAAGTTCAGTATGACCTCCGGAGTTGTGAGATTCAATTTGTCAGGACGGGTGGAGGGTGACGAGCTTCTATTGGAGACGGGACGGGGGAAAGGCAAGAGAGCCCAAAGGATTAGACTATCCGCGCCACCCATGCTGGGAGCCTGTGTGGGCTATTTTTTGAAATCCAGAAAAATCAGGATAGGAGAGGAATTTAAGGTGCCCATCTTTGATCCCTCCACGACGGCCCAGAAAGAGGCGGTCGTGAAAGTGGTGGCAAGCGAACCCGTCACCATTAACAACATAAGATACAAGGCCTATCGATTAGAAACGGAAATGTGGGGCAAGCAGCTTACCTCCTGGGTGGATGAGAGCGGCACAACCTTGAAAGAGACAGGGTTTATGGGGTTTACCATTGTCAAGTCCAGTGCGGCAGCGGCTCCACGAGATATTGATGGGGAAGGGGAAGTGGATTTTTATGAAGCCGCCTCCATCAGTGTGGAAGGTAGGCTGCCTGAGCCCACCCGTGTGAATTACTTAAAGCTACAGGTCGAGGGTATTGGCAACGCCGCCCTTGATCCAGACGTATTGACGGGTGGGCGACAGCGATTTCATGAAGGGGTCATGGAGGTATCCCGAGAGGACTTACCTTCTGAGGCCTCTTATGCGCTACCATACACCGACCACGGCGACGGGATGAAGCGCTTCCTGAAACCGGAATTTAATATTGAAAGCGATGAAAAGGAGATCATAGAAAAAGCCAGGGAAATCTCCGGAAGCGAGAAAAATCCTCTTTTGGTAAGCAGAAGGCTGTCCACCTGGGTTTATCATCATCTGGATAAACGGCCTGTGGTGAGTGTCCCTAGCGCCCTGGAAGTTTTGAAAACAGGGGTAGGGGATTGCAACGAGCATGCCACACTGCTGACAGCGCTGCTCAGGGCATCAGGGATCCCAGCCAGACTTAGCATTGGACTGGTCAACACCCGAGAAAAATTCTTTTACCATGCCTGGACAGAAGCCTATGTGGGCAAATGGGTTTCCATGGATGCTACGCTGAATCAAATGCCTGTGGATGCAACGCATATTAAGCTGGTGGAAGGAAATCTGGAAAGACAGGTGGAAATCGCGGGCTTGATAGGCAAAATAAAATTGAAGGTTTTGGATTATCGCTATGATTGAGTTGACTAATTTAACCAAATTGTACAGGGGATTGAGGGCCGTTGATAACCTCACCCTGAGAATCGGCAAGGGAATCGTGTTTGGATTTTTGGGCCCAAACGGTGCGGGCAAAACAACTACAATCAAGATGATGGCCGGGGTCTTGAAACCTACAGCGGGACAAGTGGTCATAGACGGCATAGATATAGCCAGAGATCCATCCGAGGCGAAACGGCGCGTCGGTTTTGTGCCTGATCAGCCTTTTGTCTATGAAAAACTCACTGCCCGGGAATTCCTTCAGTTTGTAGCCGGGCTATATGGTTTAAATCACGTTCAATCCCTTAACGGTAACATCAACGAGCTGCTTGAGCTCTTTGAGTTGAGCCATTGGAGTGATGAACTTATAGAGAGTTTTTCCCATGGCATGAAGCAAAGGTTGGTCATGTGTGCTGCGCTGCTCCACGATCCCGAGGTCATCGTCGTTGACGAACCCATGGTGGGTCTTGACCCTAAGGGCGCGAGACTCGTGAAAGACATATTCAGGAAGCAGGCACAAAAAGGCAGAACCATCTTTATGTCCACCCACTCCCTCGAAGTGGCCCAAGAAGTTTGCCAGGAAATCGCCATCATACAGGCGGGAAAGATCATCGCTACAGGAACGGCGGAGGAGTTAAAAAAACAGGCAGGCGTGGATGGCAATCTGGAGAACATCTTTTTGAAACTCACAGAGGGTGGGACGGTAGCCCATGAGAAATCTCTATCTGCTTCTTAGCCCAAGAATTTTTGGCTTTAGAAACGGCCTCGCCAGATCTGCTTCTCGAGCACGAAAGAGGGCTTTTATCATGGCTTTCGTTGGCCTCTGTTTTTGGGTGGGGATGTTTGTCCTCTCCTGCCGCGTGCTCATATATTTCCAATCTGTTGAGGTGATAGGGGATTTGCTTGCCCATCATCTTCTTTCAATGGTCCTTTTGACATTTTTTTCCCTATTGATCTTCAGCCACATCATAACAGCCCTTTCAAACCTCTACCTCTCCAATGATCTGGAACTCTGTCACTCCACGCCGGCCAGTCTTAAAGAGCTCTTTGTTAGCCGGTCGGTGTACACCCTTGTCGACAGTTCTTGGATGGTCATTATTTTTGGTCTCCCCGTCATGATGGCTTACGCCTACGTTTATCGCCCAGGCCTAGGCTATTATTTTACAGCCTTGCACATGGGTTTGGCCGCAGCCATTATCGCGGCGGGCATCGGTATTCTTTTCACCATGATCATCGTTCATATCTTCCCTGCAAAGAGGACAAAGGACATCGTCATGCTCCTGGTCATATTGCTGATTGCGGGCCTTTATTTGATGTTTCGATTTCTGAGACCGGAAAAACTGGTGGACCCGGAAGCCTTTTTCAGTGTCATGCAGTACTTAAGCGCCCTGAAGGCCCCAGATTCCCCTTATCTGCCCACCCACTGGGTCACAGAGACCTTATGGGGCTATCTGAGCGGATCTGGCGCCAAAACGCAGCTCTTTGGGACCCTGTTTGTCTGGTCTTCAGCGGCCGCTCTAGGCGTTATCAACATATGGGTGGCGGAGGCGATCTATTTTGAAGGTTTTTCCAAGTCACAAGAAGCCAAAAAGAGGAGAAAAGGGGGAAACACAGCCCTAAATTTGCTCATGAAATTCTTTACAAAGCCGATGGGGTGTGATCTGGCCTCTGTTATGAACAAAGATATCCGCACATTTTTTCGGGATAATACCCAGTGGTCTCAACTGCTTTTACTTGGCGCCCTTGTCGTTGTCTATCTCTATAACTTCAGTGTATTACCACTGGATCGGAGTCCCATACGCATAGAATTCCTTCAGAATGAAATCGCTTTTTTGAATATGGGGCTTGCAGGTTTCGTGCTTTCGGCTGTGTCGGTGCGTTTCATATTTCCCGCTGTCAGTTCTGAAGGAGGCGCCTTCTGGATCATACGCTCTTCGCCTCTTTCCATTAAACGATTCCTCTGGGGAAAATATGCCTTTTACATCCTGCCCATGCTCATCCTGGGTGAGGTACTCATCATATTCACCAACTATCTCCTCCATGTGACCCCTTTTATGATGATTCTTTCTTCAGTGACCATGTTTCTGGCCATTTTCGGCATTGTGGCCCTTGGGATTGGTTTTGGAGCCCTTTACCCCAACTTCAAATTTGAGAATATCGCACAGGTGGCCACAGGCTTTGGAGGCGTCATGTACATGATTGTGAGCGCCATATTCATAGCTTCCATTATTGTTCTGGAAGCAGGACCTGTCTACGTCATATTCATGGCCAACGTGAAGGGCTTAAGCCTCACAGGACTTCAATGGCTCTTTATCATCCCGTCGTTTGTCGCTGTCTTGCTCATCGCTGTCCTGACGGTTTACAAACCCATGAAAATGGGGTTAAACGCACTCAGCCAGTATGAATGAGCTATCGGAAATGATGTGTTGCTCTTTTAGACCCAACATTTCATAATCCCAATAGGCCATCATTCCAAGGCTTTGCCTATGTCTCACTTTGAATACGTTGGAAATCTGCATATTCACTCCCTCTACTCTGATGGCGGTGGCAATATCTCCCAGATAGCCCGTTCAGCCGCCAAAGCCAATCTCGATTTTATCTGCCTCAATGACCATGATTACCTGACCGACTCCCTGCATCTGGAAGAGGAGGGCTTTTATGGAGATGTGCTGGTCCTCATTGGCTTGGAAATAGGAGGGCGCTATCATCATTATTTGGCTTATGATTTGAAAAAGATGCTAAAGAGCCAGGACTTGGGTCCTCAGGAGGTCATTGATCAGGTTAATGGGCAGGATGGATTCGGTTTTCTGGCCCACCCCTTTGAAAAGGGTATGCCCTTCAGTGAAAACTCAATGGCATATACCTGGAACGATCTGTCCGTTGACGGCTACACGGGCATTTGTATATGGAATTACACCTCCCGCTGGAAAGAGCGGCTCAAGTCCGCCCTTCATGGTTTTTTCCTTCTCACCTTCAAGAGCCTAAGCCTCAAACCTCCGAGTCAGAAGACGCTGGCCTTCTGGGATAATCTTTGTCGCCATAGGAGGGTGGTCGCCGTTGGTGGATCAGACGCCCATGGGTCTGTCTTCAGATATGCATTGATCAACTTCAAACCCCTTTCGTATGACCACCTCCTAAGGACGGTCAGCATCCATATCCTTCTCGGTAAAAAGATGTCAAAGGACTTTGAAAAGGCAAAGGAGGCAGTCTATGGAGCCATGCGGGAGGGTCGATTATTTATCGCCCACGAGAAAATAGGCTCTGCCAAGGGCTTCCGCTTCTCTTTCCATTACGATGCAGGATCAAGCCTGGTTATGGGAGAGGAAGGCCCTTTTCAGGCCGGAGATTTCTCGGTCAGTTTGCCCCATGACGGAGAGATCAGGCTTCTAAAGGATGGAAAGCTGGAAAATAGGTGGCGGAGCAGGGAGGTGGTTTACAGGGCCCTAGAGGGGGGGGTATACCGCGTTGAGGTTTATCGCCATGCCTTTCCTTTTGGCTGGCGACCCTGGATCTTCTCCAACCCCATCTACTTGCGGTAATCCCAAATTTCTTCAACCAAAACGCTTCCCCCCGACGGGGGAGGGCGGTGTGGGGGTGAGTAATATCACCTTGACATCTATCCTTAGCAATATTAGAAATTTTGGTCACAGGCCTGGGTGGCGGAATGGGTAGACGCAAGGGACTTAAAATCCCTTTCAGCAATGCTGAGTGCGAGTTCGATCCTCGCCCCAGGCACCAGAAAATAAAGGGGAAATCTGACTTGAGCCGAGTGTCCATCTAGGGTGAAAGGTTTCCCCATTTCCGGAAAAATGGCACATTTATCTTTTGTAGATGGACTGAAGGTTACAAACGGTAATGTTGCGGTTTCCGGGGTTACCCAGAGTGTTGATTAATAGCAGTAGTCGAAAGTTTGGCCTCATTGATACGGCACACAATATATGGGCATTTCAAAGAAAAAGGCAGGGCAAACACTGACCCTGCCTTCGGTGCTTGATTATTACGAGTTGATTACTTTGTAAACTTCCGTCTAAACCCTACAAGACCTATGAGGTACAGGCGCCTGTTAATAAAGAAAAGCTTAATCTTAAGGGCAAATTAGCGGTTTTCCCGAATCCAACCCCTATATTTCCCCCTACCCACATAAAAGCCATGAGATTCAACGCTAGTAGTTCCTTCCACGTAAAGGGTACCATAATGCGTACCAAAGCCTTCCTGGAAATACCAATACCCTTTCATTTCGGCGGGCTCTACGGTCAAATCGATGTCAAGAATCAGGCGCCCTGACATATAGATGTCCTTATGGCCCTTTTTGAGTTTGCCAATTATCAATCCCATGACTTCAACACGCGCGCTTTCAAAGTCAGAATTGACACAGAATAGATCACTTAACAATACATTGAAACCTTTAACGTCTCCCGTAAGCTCAAACCCCGGATCGCCAGGATTGTAAACAGCTTGGCACCATTGTTCCGAGCCAGGAATGGACTCTAAACAGTCCCAGCAGTTGGGGTCGGGCCACAGGAGCACATCATACTGGGTGTCATGTACAAAATCGATAGTGACAAACTGTGCGCTTCTATCGGCACTAGAAAGCGCTCGACCAGAATGGCGACGATCTCCGGCCACTCCTGGCGCAACTAAAAGACCTACGATTCCTATCACTATCATAATTGAAAATAGATGTTTCATTTTGCCCTCCTTTCTATTCCAATGCTTTCAGACAGGTGGTGTGTTTCCGTGTGGTTGCACGCTACTAGAAACGGCCTCCGAGAGGGCAAGATTGGTCTCCCGGAGGCCCTGTAGAAGCAACACCGGCAGGCGTCTCCCATTCATGTTTTTCAACTCACTGTGCCTCTCAAAAATTTGTTGCTGAATGGCCTTTGAGTTGTGGCGCTTGTTCCATCAGTTCATGAGCCGTTAAATCATCGGGAATAAGGATTGGCTTTCCGGACCTACTCCTGGGTAAAGCGGCTATTTTGGG
>CP070840.1:3131553-3142536 GCA_020342025.1 Deltaproteobacteria bacterium | reverse complement strand
CGCCATATGGCAGGCGGGGATTGCAAAAAAGGGCCATTTCTGGATGGAAACCAGCTAGGGAGAACGATGAAAGTCAGCTACTATCCTGGATGTACTTTGAAGACCAAAGCCAAGAATCTCGATGATGCCGCTATTGCTTCCATGGCTGCCCTCGGCATCGAGTTGGAAGAGTTGCCCCGATGGAATTGCTGTGGGGCTGTTCATTCCCTTGCAGATGATGACCTGATACATCAGGTAGCGCCCGTCCGTGATCTTATCCGTGTGAAGGAGCAGGGCCGTGACAAATTGGTCACCCTCTGTTCCATGTGTTACAACAGCCTGGCGCGCGCCAACTTGCTGATGCGGGACGATGAGGAGAAAAGGGAAACCATCAATCTTTTCATGGATGAAGAAATGGACTACGCCGGGGAAGTGGATGTGGTACATTTTCTCACCTTCCTGAAGGACGAGATTGGCTGGGATAAACTCCGTGAACACGTCAAGGTCCCACTGAACGGACTAAAAGTTGCGCCTTACTATGGTTGTACCTTGCAGCGTCCGCGCGACGTGGCCATCGAGCCACCAGGCAGCTTTGAACTCATGACCCAGTTTCTGGAGGCATTGGGAGCAACCCCAGTCCATTTCCCCGCTGCGGATCTCTGCTGCGGATCTTATCAGATACTTGGAAATCCTGACGCTGCGAAGGACGCGGCTTCAACCATCCTGGAGTGGGCCGAAAAAGCGGGTGCGGAGGCCCTGGTTCTCAGTTGCCCCCTGTGCGAGTTCAACCTGGGCAAAAAGCAGGGAGCGCTCTTTGAAGAAGAGAAAATCAGGAAGATGGTTCCCACATTCTATATCACCCAGTTGTTGGCCATTGCACTCGGGTTGAACCCCCAAGTCTGTCACTTTGAATTGAACGACCAGGCGAGCATCGAATTGCTGAAGAGCAAGGGTTACCCCATCGATTTCGAAAAGGACGCAGCCTAACCTAATAAAAAGGTTTTACGATGGACAGAAACGTTTCGAAGTTCTGTTGGAGTTTTAGAGTCGTGGAGTTTTAAATTGTTGGAAATTTTCATTACTCCAGTACTCCGATACTCCATCACTCCATGTGTGGTCCAAAACCCAGATGACATCAATATTCCAGCGCTTTGTAAGAACATGGAATGATTTAAGCAAGGAGTTATGAATATGTCAGAGACGGCAATCACAGAATCCACTGAGCAACGCGCCCAAAAGATGGCGACCGGTGACCGGGCCATTTTGCCAGAGGGCGCCCGCACCATTCCCATCTATATTATGGGCAAGAGGTACGATGTGCCAGAGACCCTGACCATCATGAAGGCGATGGAATTCGCTGGTTTCAAGTTCATACGCGGTGCCGGATGCCGGGGCGGCATTTGCGGGGCATGCCCTACCGTGTACCGCAAAGCGGGGGACTACAAACTCCATTTCGGACTCGCCTGCCAGACGGTGGTGGAACCCGATATGTACCTCACCCAGATCCCCTTCTATCCGGCTAACAGGACCCCTTATGATATGGAGGAAATGGAACCGACCGCTGAGTCTATCCATGCCCTTTACCCGGAGCTGTTTCGTTGTGTAGCCTGTAACAACTGCACCAAGGCCTGTCCCATGGATGTGGAGGTGCTGGATTTTGTCTCCGCCCTGAAACAGGGGGATATTGAGAAGGCAGCGCGGCTCTCTTTTGATTGCATCCAGTGTGGTCTCTGCGCCAGTCGCTGCATGGGTGAACTGCCGCAGTACCATATGGCTCAATTGGCACGTCGTCTTTATGGGAAATACATGGCGCCTCATGCGGAGCACCTGAGAAAACGGGTTGAAGAGATCGATTCGGGCAAATATGACAAAATACTCGAACAACTCGTTAAGATGGACAGGGAGGAGTTGGAAAAGCGTTATGGCGAGAGAGAGCGGGAACCCGATTTGGCGCCTCCTGGCCAGTGGAAACCCAAAGAACAAGAGTATTTGTAGTTCACCTAGGGGAACAAAAAATACATGGAAAGTTGCCCTTATTTCAGATCCCAAATCCCAAGCTCCAAACAACGTCTAAATTCAAATGTTCAAGATAGTAAAGAATCCGGGGCCAGAGGACCAGGCTTTGCTCAAGCCCCATAGGGGCTAGTAAGATGAGGCTACGGCCCTTTTCGAAAGGCCGTATCTCGAAAAAAATTCCACCGGGCCCCGCAGTGACGCCATATTTTGAGGTTTGCGCCTCTGCGCCCCAGGGAGTCTCCCCGCACTTTGTTAAACCGCAAAATATTGGGTCACCGCCCACTCACATGGTAGATACGGCCTTGAGAAACGGGGCGTGGCCTCGGAGTGAATCGGTCCACCAGAAAGCCAAGTTTGCAAAAAAGGAGAAGAACATGCCTTACACGCCTGAATTGAGAGCGTTGATAAAACGGGTTGAAGCTACCCGCCCGCAGCGACTGGAGATGTCCCGGCGCAATGAACACTACCCACCCTTGAGCCTTGAAGAACGGGAGGAGGTGCTCAATAGGTACCATCCAGATTACCAGAAAGAGGGTCGGCGCGCCATAAAGGTGGGACCCAACAAGGGTGATCTTTTCCAGGAAGAGGTGGCTGATCTCCTGGAATCCAAGTCCATGGTGAGACCCAAAAACGTGGACCTTTCCACTGTGGATTACGAAACTGACGTCCTGATTATTGGTGGTGGAGGCGCTGCCACCTCAGCGGCTCTGATGGCGTCAGAGAGGGATGTAAAAGTGATCATGGCGACCAAGCTGCGTCACGGTGATTCCAATACCATCATGGCCGAAGGAGGCATTCAGGCGGCGACCCAAGAGTGCGATTCACCATACTATCACTATTTGGACACCGTCGGTGGGGGGCACTTTACGAATCAACCGGACCTGGTCGCGGCCCTGGCCCACGACGCACCTCTTTCCATCGCCTGGCTGGAAGAGTTGGGCATGATGTTCAATAAGCTTCCTGATGGGCGCATGGACGTGCGCCACTTCGGAGGATCCTCTCGCAAACGTATGCATTCAGCCGGTGACATGACCGGTGCAGAGATCATGCGGGTGTTGAGGGACGAGGCCCGCAACCGCTCAGACAGCATCACCATTCTGGAATTCTGCCCTGCCGTGGAACTCCTTTTGGATGAAGGGGGACAATGCGCGGGCGCCATCCTCTACAACATGGAGACGCGTGAATTTTACGTGACCAAGGCCAAGGCCGTGATCCTTGCCACTGGCGGTTTTGGACGACTTCACGTCAAAGGTTACGCCACGACCAACCACTACGGTGCCACCATGGACGGTGTGGTCCTGGCCTACCGTGCGGGCGTGGGAAACCAATACCTTTACTCCACGCAGTACCATCCCACCGGGGCCGTCTATCCTGAACAGAACGTGGGTCTCTTGATCACTGAGAAGGTGCGAGGACTAGGTGCCCACGTATTGAACATAGACGGAGAACAATTCTGTTTTCCGCTGGAACCCCGGGATGTGGAATCTGCAGAACTCATCCGTGAGGCCATTGAGAGGGGAAAGGGTGTTATCACACCCACCGGACGTGTTGGCCTATGGCTTGACTGCCCTATGATCGATTTGCTGCATGGAGAGGGTACGGTCCGCAAGGAACTCCCTGCCAAGTTCATCCAGTTTCAGCGTCATGAGATTGATATCAGCAAAGAACCCATGCTGGTTTACCCCACGCTGCACTATCAGAACGGTGGTATCAACATTAACGCCAACGCCGAAACCGCTGTGCCTGGACTTTATGGGGCGGGCGAGGTGGTGGGGGGTATTCATGGAGAGAACCGCCTGATGGGCAACAGCCTCCAGGATATCATCGCCTTCGGACGCCGCTCAGGGATTAATGCGGCCGAATATGTGAAGAAGGGCGTTCAACTGAAAAAGCTCACGTTGGATCATGTGGTTAAATTTGAAAAGGAGCTGGATGAGGCAGGCATTCAAAACCCCGTCATTGCCCCCATCCTCTTGCCCGATTACTCCACCGAAGAGGTGAGCGCCCGAAGGTGGTCGGATGCCCTCATTGAGGCTGAGTAAACAGTCCCACAAAGCCGACCGCCTGAGTTCCATGCGAATGCCCATCCCCGCCCTGTCGCAAGGCGGTTCTTACCCCTTCTTTTTCATAAAAGGCCGCAACTCGTCGTACTGAAAAGCCTCTTCTATTTCCCTTAGAGTCTCTGCCTTTCGCCGCCTTCGGTGTCTGATGAAATATCCGATGTCTTGGAGGATGGCGTAGTAGGCGGGCACCATGGAGAGGATGAGCAGTGTGGCAAAGCCAAGACCCCACATGATGGCGGTGGCAAGGGGGGCCCAAAACGGAGATTTGCCGCCCAGGCCAAAGGCCATGGGGGCCAGTCCAAAGATGGTGGTGAGTGAGGTGAGCATGATGGGGCGCATACGCACATGGCAACCCTTCACAATGGCTAGATAGAGCTCCTTTGGGCTCTCTTTCCAGTAGCGGTTGATAAAATCGATCAGAACAAGGGAATCGTTAACCACAATCCCTGTGAGGGTCAGAAGCCCAATGAGGGTCACAAAGGTGAGGGGATTGTTGCTGACCAGCAGACCCACAAAGACCCCAAGAGTCACAAAGGGAATAGTGATCATGATGATCAGAGGTTGGGTAAAAGAATTGAATTCGAGGGCCAGGATGAAAAAAATTAATAGGAGTGCCAGGATACCTGCATTCCAAAGTTCCTTTAGGGAGGTATCCGTCTCTTCCTGAAGACCCCCAGCGATCATTCGTGCCCCAGGGAAATTCGTCTTTATGCTGTCAAAATAGTCTCTTGCGATCTTATTGGCCTTGACTGCAGTCATCCGCTCTCCGCTGAAGTTGTACAGAATCCTCGCCAATCCTTTTTTTTGGTCCTGGATACTCTTGATGCTTGCCGTCAGCCGCACCGTTGGTATGCCATTGTAATGGTAAATGTTATGAAAACCAGGGTTCATCTGGATACGAGCTACTTCCTTCAGAGGAACCATCCCAGATCCAGGGACGGAGATCTTTAGGTTCATCAGATCGTCATAGTCGCGCCGGTATTCGGGCAGGTATTTCAACTTGATCTCCTGCTCCTCGTCCCCTTGATTGTATGTGGCAACCCTCAGGCCATGAAAGGCTGCCTGTACGGCCATGACCAGGTATGCCTGATCAATCCCCATTTTTTTTGCCTTCGCCTCATCCACAGTGATTTCCATGAACTGCTTCTGCCTCGAAAAATCATCCTGTATATCCACAATCCCTTTATAATTTGAGAGCTCCCTTTGGATAAGGCGAGAGACTTGGGCCGATGTCTCCCAGGTCGGTGACTGGATCTTCAGATCCACATCCGTTCCCACAGGCGGGCCTTCCAAAAGCCTCTCCAGGGTAAAGGCTGTAGCCCCGTAAGAAGTGAGAAGGCGGCCCACCTCATCCCTTATGCCTTCCATGAGTTCCACCACACTGTGATTCCTCTCTTTTGCATCCTTGAGGATGACGTTGAGTTGACCATAGTGCGTGCCCCGGACAGGCTCATAATTGACCTCCTTAAACCCCGCAATGGCAATAGGTGCTTCCAGTTCATCTCCAATCCGCTCCTTCACGAGATCCGTAAGGGCCATAAGGGTGTCACTGGATCGCTGCAACGTGGAGCCGATGGGCAAATCAAAATTGATGTTGAATCGGGGAAAGGCATCTGTCTTGGGAAACATCTCGAATTCGGTCATGAAATAGAGAAAGAAGACGGTAATGGTGGAAAAAACGATCACCAGTACAGAAATGTAGCGGTGTCGAAGTATCATCCGTAAATAGGGGTAATAGACCCTTCTGACTGGACTGAATACATCGAACCGCTTCTTGGAAGCAGCCTTTATCAGGGCCTTCTTCGGTGTCAGTTCCACCACGTGGGATGGCAGCATGAAAAACACCTCAAAAAGAGAAGCAGCCAGAGCAAACAGGACCACTTGGGGCAGAATTTCCAGGAACCGTCCAATAACGCCCCCGATCATGAAGAGGAGAGGGAAAAAGGCGGCCATATTGGTGGATACGGACGCAAGAACGGGGGCGAGGACTTCCCTGCTCCCTTCCAAGGTCGCTTTTGCTGCTGGCAGGCCATTCTCAATGTACCGAAAGACGTTCTCCAGAACCACTATGGCGTCATCCACAATAACGCCCAGCACGAGAATGAGCCCAAAAAGGGTTACACCATCAATGGAAAGGCCAAAGATCTTCATGAGTGTGAAGGTAAGGAGAAATGCGACCGGTATACCGATGGATGCATAAACGGCATTTCGCAGACCCATGGATATCCAGAGAATAAGGAAAACAGCGATGATTCCCAGACCCGCATTGGTCTGGAGCTCTTTGATCCGTTGTTTGGTAACTTTTGACTGGTCAAAGTATATGGTGGTTCTCAGGCCTGGATACTGACCCTCCATATCCTTCAATTGGGCCCTGACGTCATTCACAATCTGAATCATGTTGGTGTTTCTCTTTCGTTTTACGGCCAAAACGAGTGCGTTCTGCTTATCGATGAACGTCAAGCTGAGAGCCTTCTCCAACGTGGGAGTCACCTTGGCAATATCACTCAGATAGACAGTCCCGCCGTCCACGCTTCTCAGGGCCAATCCGGATAGCGCTTCCGGCACATCAGGTTCTCCGAGCATCCTGATGGCCGTCTCATGAGGACCCATTTCCACGGCCCCACCCGGAAGATTTTTTGATCGGTTAGCGATGGCCTTGACCACCTCTGTGGTGGAAATACCATACGTGGCCATCCGGTGTGGATTCAATTCCACCCATATCTCCCTTTCCCTCTCCCCAAAAATTTCCACCTCGGATACACCCTTAATGTCCTCCAAAATATCTGAAACATCCTTGGCAATATCTTGAAGCTGCATCATGGGCAGGTTACCGGAGAGGCCTACCATGCAGACGGGAAAGAGGGCTATGTCTATTTCCACGACCCTAGGGACCTTTGCCTCCCCAGGAAAATCGTCCACCCGGTCCACCGCATTTCGCACCTCTTGCATGCCTTGATCGATCTCGTATTCTGAGAGGTGTGTCTGGAAATACACATGGATCTTTGAGGTACTTTCAAAGGAATTGGATTCGTATCGACGTATCTGGGAGATGCCCTGGAGCTCATCCTCGATCTTGTTTGTGACCAGTTTCTCCATCTCTTCTGGAGAAAAGCCTTCGGCGATAGTCACCACGATGCCCTCACCAATGGTGAGATCTGGATCCAGGTAGCGCGGCATGGCGCGGTAGGAGTAGATGCCCAATGCCACGATCAAGATCAGGGCCATTCGAACCACCACGGGTCTATTTATGCCAAATCGGGTGAGAAACATATTGGATCACATAAGAGGTGAACTAGAATGACCAAAGTGACCTGCCCGCCAATGCCCCCCTGCGAAGAGCACTCTGGCCAGGCTAAGCAATTAGAACCAACCAAACGGATAGGCACACTCCCAAATGGCTACGGCAGGTGGGGCTAAAGTGTCTAAAGTTAATTGAATAAACACCCGTGGGCCCATATAAAAATCTAAATTTAGGCATTTTAGGCACTTCAGATCACTTTAGACATTTTAGTAAGTGACCGCATCCCCGGTTTTCAATCCTGCTGGATTTGTAATGACCAACTCATCATCATTAAGGCCTGAGAGGATCTCCACCCTGCCTTCATAATAGGATCCTAATGTGACCCTTCTAAACACCGCCTTTCCATCCTCAACCACAAACAATCCTATTTGGCCATTCTCCTCCGAAAGCCAGGCCGAAGGGATTTTGATGGATTTCTCCTGACTTGCAATGGGGAATTCCACACGTACAGTCATACCGTCAGCCATTCTGGGATCCGGCTCATCCACCAAAAGTTCAGTGGGAAAGGAACGGGTGGCAGGGTCTGCAGTGGGTGAGACAAAATTCAATCGGCACGCATATTTTTCACCAGGGTAGGCATCAATCGTAAAGGGGAATTGTTCGTCTCTGTCCAAAAGGGGAAGATCTCTTTCAGCCAGAGAGAGCTTTATTTTCATTTTCCTATTATCCACCACTTGGGTTATGGCGGTTCCAGGCGCCACCACCTCCCCTTCCTCAACATGACGGAAGGCGATAATGCCATCGGATGGCGCGTTCAATCTGGACTTTCTCAGGCGGTCCTTTGCCATGGCTAGAGCTGCCTGAGCCTGCTTTAGAGCCGCTCGTGCCTCCTCTCTGTCCTCAATTCGAGGGCCTTGTCTTGCAAGTTCTAACTGTTGCTCGGCGGACTCCAAATTGGCCCGGCCTATGTCCACCGCCCTTTTCGCGGCGTCGTGATCACTGTTGGATACGGCTTTATCTCCGTAGAGATCATCGATCCTTTTGAAATTCCTCTCCGCCTCTCTGAGGGCCGCTTCTGCCTCTTCCACACGCGCCTTAGCGATAAGGATCTCCTCCGGCCTGCTTCCCCGTTCTGTCTTTTTCAGGCGACTTTCTGCGACTCCCAGCGCTGCCTCTGCCTGCTGGACCTCAATGAGGGTACTGCTTGTGCCGATCTCGGCAAGCAGTTCACCCTCTTTCACCCGATCGCCCCTCTCAAAGAACAACTTCTCGATGGATCCCCCTATCTCAGTGGCCACATTGACCTTCAGGTGTGCGGTAAGTGCGCCAACATACTCTACACTACTTTGCAAAGGAACAGCTTTAACGGCACTGATCTTCACCGGTTTAATTTTTTGTGGAGGGTTCCCCGAGTCGGGGTTATTCTCCCGATTTTCACCACATCCCAACCATGCAAGGGAACAAAAGAGTGTTGCCAACGTGATGAGCGTTCGAATGAATATTTTCCAATTTTCTTTCACTCTACTTCCCTTAAACCCCTTTTATTCGTTACATCCTCTTAGCTTTCCACGAAAATATCACCATATCAATTTATGGGCATTTATCAAACGTTTTCAATATTCATATGCCTCTCCAATTATCCTATCATCCTGAGCTCAAATCCTCAGCCCTTCTCACCTCTTCCACAAATCTGTTCACCCTCTCAAAATTTTTCTCAAATCGTATGGGATTTCCGTTTTTGTCCCTTTTGTTCGTCTGGGTGCAGCTATCGGCGCCAGCCGGGCCCACCTCCATCAAACCCTCATAAACGTTCTCTGGGGAAAGGCCTCCCGCCAGGATAACAGGTATTCTGGATTGAAGGACCAATGCTCTCGCTCTTTTCCAGTCACATCTCCTACCTGTTATGCCAATGAACCCTTCCACAGGCGCCTCTTCCAGCCAGGTATCGGTCAGGAAAAGGTCGCTTACCGGCTCCATCCTTTCAGCTATCTTGAGGGTGGGGTATGCCTGAGCTGCGTCCTCCGTGGGTATGGGTATTGAACGAATGATCCCCACCTCGGGAAACCTGTCTCTTACCCTCCTTTGCAGATCGATATATTTATCCAGATCCTTTTCCCGACCGTGGTTGTCTGTGAGGCTTTCACAAAAGTGAATATAGTCGGGTCGGTAGTAGTCCAATACTCTGTATAAAGTATTCACTTCCGGGAAAAGAGAGATAAGGCTGTTTTTCACAGGGGTGCCTTGCGATAGGCTTAAGGTCTCTTTTAGGACGGGCTGTCGCCATCCCCTCTCGGAAAGGAGCACACTCCCCACATGATCCACTCCCACCTCGATGCACTGCTCTGCTTCCGCGGGTGTCTGGATTTCATAGATTTGAACGATCATGCGCCTATTCTCTCCATCTCCCGAAATAAGTTCAACCCTACAAGACTCTTTATCTTCTTTGTATACTTTTTCTATCCAAAAGGATGATGACCTAACATTTACCCAATCTTACATAATTTTTTTGCAAAGGGTATACTTATATGGTAAATAACGTGAAAAATCTCTGGCCTGTTCTAGGTTTCTGGGCCGGTGCATGGGGAACAGATAAAATGGTCAAGAGAAACCAGTGGGAAGATCACTATACGCGCCGGGCCAGGGATGAAAAGTATTTCGCCAGATCCGTTTACAAACTCGAGGAAATCGACAGAAGATTCAAGTTAATTGGGCGCGGCCACCGACTTCTTGATTTGGGTTGTTACCCGGGTTCATGGTCTCAATACGGTTTAGAAAAGGTGGGACCCAAGGGGGAAGTGGTAGGCGTGGACCTTAGGGAGCCTGAACGTCTATCAGCTTCCAATTTTAGATTCATTAAAGCAGACGTGATCACATTAGACATTGAATGGCTCGCCAAGGAGATTGACCTTAGGGATACGGTCATCAGTGACTTGGCTCCACAAACCACGGGTATCAAAGTGGCCGATACAAGCCGTTCCATGGGACTGGCCAAAAAGGCCTTGGAAATATCTCTGGTTCTTCTGAAAGAAAAAGGACATTTCTTGTCAAAAGTATTTGAGGGAGAAGACCTGAAGGCATTCAGAAATGAGGTGAAAAAACGGTTTGCTCAGATGCACCTCATTCGTCCTTCAGCCGTGCGTAAAAGAAGTAAAGAGATTTACTTAGTGGGCCTTGGCTTAGTTAAATAGTCGATTGGTTGAGTGGTTAATCGGTTGAATCATCCATCAGATTAAGCCCGTAACGGAGTTAAAGGAGTTTTGACTGCACAAACCATCAAAACTGAACCCAGAAGCAAATTACAACTTTAGACACTTTAGCCCCGCCTGCCATAGCCATTTGGGAGTGCGCCAATCCGTTTGGCTGGTTCTGATTGCTTACCTTGGCCATGCTGTTCTTCCCAGGGAGGCATTGGCGGGCAGGTCACTTTAGTCACTTTAGTGCATTTTACTCCGGAGGAGAACCCATGTCCGGTCATTCAAAATGGGCCTCAATAAGGCACAAGAAGGGCGCTGTTGACGCCAAGAGGGGCAAGATCTTCTCAAAGCTCATCAAAGAAATTACGGTAGCGGCCCGTTTAGGGGGAGGAGACCCAGATGGCAATCCCAGGCTCAGAGTCGCCATTCAAGCGGCCATAGGGCAAAATATGCCTAAAGATAACATCGCGAGAGCGATCAAGCAGGGCAC
>CP070840.1:3118970-3131453 GCA_020342025.1 Deltaproteobacteria bacterium | reverse complement strand
TCCGGGCCAAGCCTACCCCATCGTTCGGTATCATTCCGTGCGTAAAGGCCTGCTCGGGGATACCCACGTTCATCATGATCTTGGTCCTTGTTGCAGGAGTCTCATCCAGGTTCATGGTCTCCACGTTGTATTTCAGCAGTCCCTCATACACAATCCCGGTCTCACCTTCACAGCAGGAGACGGTGATTTTCTGACCCGTCGGTATCACTTCATCCGCATTGCCTGTGCCGATGACGCAGGGAATACCCAGTTCTCGGGAGACGATGGCCGCATGGCATGTACGTCCTCCCTTGTTGGTCACAATGGCTGATGCAAGCTTCATAATGGGTTCCCAGTCAGGATCGGTCATATTTGTGATGAGAACCTGGCCTTCTTTGAATTTGTCCATCTCAGCCGATGACTCGATCACATTGGCCACCCCTTGGCCCACCTTCAATCCCACAGCAGTCCCGCTGGTCAAGATCTCTCCCTCTTCAAGGAGAAAATAGTTCTCGTAGGTGTTAGAATCCCTTTGGGAGTGGATGGTTTCCGGCCTGGCTTGGACAATAAAAAGTTCCCCAGTGCCCACGTTGACCCCATCACCATCCTTGGCCCATTCAATGTCCATGGGCTTGTAATAGCCGGCCTCCTTGCTGTAATGATCCTCAATAATGCAGGCCCATTCAGCAAGCTTGAGGATCTCATCGTCATCCAAGACGTAGCGGTGCCTTTCAGTAAGGGTGGTGGCCACATTTTTCGTGGTGGCTTCATCCTCCATGGAGTAGACCATCTTGATATCCCTGTCTCCCACCTTGCGGTTTATGATGGCCTTCTTACCCATCTTTAGTGTGGGCTTGAATACGTAATATTCATCCGGGTTTACGGTCCCCTGAACCACATTCTCCCCCAAGCCATATGCGGCCGTTAGAAAAACGGCATCTTTGAATCCGGTCTCTGTATCTATGGAAAAGATGACCCCGGAATAGGCCGAATCGCTTCGGACCATTTTCTGTACCGCTATGGAGAGGGAAACATCAAATTGGCCGTAACCCTTGTCGTGACGATAGGAGATGGCGCGATTCGTAAAAAGGCTGGCAAAGCAATTGCGGCAGGCCTGCAGCACACTCCTCTTCCCCCTGACATTTAGAAAGGTATCCTGCTGACCTGCAAAAGAGGCATCGGGCAGGTCCTCGGCCGTAGCCGATGATCGAATGGCCACATCCAGGTCATCCAGCCCCTGCTGGCCAAACTCCTCTGCCAGCTGATCGTAGGCCATGTAGACGGCCTGGGTCAGATCCGGGGGGAACTCCGCGTGCTTTATGATATCTCGGACCTCTCTCCCCCTTCTCATCAGCTCATAGACGTCCCTGGTTTCCAGGTCCTTGAGTACCTTTTTGATCTCATCCTCAATCCCTGCATATTTGAGGAAGTACCGATAGGCGTAGGCGGTAATGGCAAAGCCATTGGGAATACTGATCCCTTTATCATGGAGCTTTTGATACATCTCTCCAAGGGAGGCGCACTTTCCGCCCACCATGGGAACATCGTCTATGCCGATTTCATTAAACCAGAGGATAAAGTTCTTGCTCCTATCTGGCATCGCCATTCTCCTTTAAATCTCTCGTTGGCCTGGTAAATGGGGCGTTTTTCATGAAGACTGATTAAGGTAACATTAACCTAATTTGTTGTCAATTGGCAAAATATGGTTTACAAACGCTGCTGGGACCAGGTACAGGCCCTCGGCACGGACTCCATGCCTTCGCCAAGACAGATTTCCACTCGCCCTGTGTCCTTCGTTTTGTAAATCTAGCGGGCCAAATCCAATGCCTTAGTAGGAGAGCGCACATGAAATCCCCGTCTCACTCCTTTATCT
Organism: Deltaproteobacteria bacterium; assembly: GCA_020342025.1. The sequence continues at coordinate 3,129,601 of CP070840.1, read as the reverse complement.
ATCTCGACCACAACGCCACCACGCCCGTAGACCCCTCTGCGGCCAAGGCCATGATGCCTTTCATGGAGGAAGAGTTTGGCAATCCCTCCAGTCCCTATCCTCTAGGAATAAGGGCCAAAGAAAGACTTGAGCAATGCCGGGAAGAGGTGGCCATGCTTCTCGGCTGCAAAAGCCAGGAAGTTGTCTTCACGTCAGGGGGTAGTGAATCCAACAACATGGTTCTGAAAGGCGTCGTCGATCTGAGAAATCCAGGAAATTTCCACATTATCACCTCTGCTGTCGAACATCCTGCCATCATTAACCCTCTCCTGTTCCTTGAAGACCTGGGGGTCGGTGTGACCGTACTCCCCGTGGACACTTTTGGCCTTGTGGACCCAGAGGAGGTTCGGGATGCCATCAAACCCAATACCTCGCTCATCTCTATTATGCTGGCCAACAATGAGACAGGGACCTTGCAGCCCATCAGGGAGATTTCCCAACTGGCCAGGGAACATGGGATACCACTCCATACCGATGCTGCCCAGGCCATTGGCAAGATACCTGTGGATGTAAACGAACTGGGGGTTGATTTCTTGAGCGTGGCGGGACACAAGCTCTATGCGCCAAAGGGTGTGGGGGCCTTGTTCATCAAGGAGGGTCACAACCTCACCCCCCTTATCCATGGCGCGGCGCAGGAAAGTGGCAAGAGGCCTGGCACAGAAAATGTCATTCTCTCTGTGGGCCTTGGTTGTGCCTGTCAGGTGGCGAGAGAAAGACTCCAACAGGATGTGAAAAACATGAAGCTCATGAGGGACAGATTGCAGGAACTCTTATTCAGTGGTTTAGATAACCTTGTCCTCAACGGGCATCCTGATAAGAGGCTCCCCAATACGTTGAATGTCTCCGTCCCCCGTATTGAGGGGAATAAGATCCTTGATGGACTGCCAACCCTTTACGCATCCACAGGCGCTGCGTGCCATGATCGGTCCGTGGAGCTTTCCCATGTCCTCTCTGCCATGGGCGTTCCGCCTGAAGTGGGTATGGGGGCCCTCCGATTAACGGTGGGCAGAACCAATGATATGGAACAGATTGAAGAGGCGGCCCGGCTCATTGTGAAGCGGGTCAAAGAGCTTGAGAGTGGGTAGGAAGTTTATGAGGACTTTTTCTCTTTCTGCTCGCTTATTCTTTTCCTGATCTCTTTCTCAACCCCTCTCTCTGTGGGTCTGTAAAAGATACGACGCTTTATCTTATCTGGCAGGTATTGCTGTTCTACCCATCCACCCGCATAGTCATGGGGGTAGAGGTATCCCTGGCCATAGCCCAGATTTTTCATGAGCCTGGTGGGGGCATTTCTAATATGAAGGGGGACCGGTTGCGGCCCTGAATTCTCGATTTCCTCTTTCACAGCCTTCTCTGCCAGATACAGGGCATTACTTTTGGGGGCGGAGGCCAGATAAACAGCGGCCTCGGCCAGGGCGATTTCTGCTTCTGGAGGCAACACCTTTTGCCAGGCCTCAAATGCATCAAGGGCCACCTGGAGGGCATTGGGATCGGACAGGCCAATATCTTCTGAAGCAAATCGAATCATCCTCCTGCCGATAAAGAGGGGATCTTCTCCGGCCAGAAGCATTCGATAGAGCCAGTAAAGGGATGCCTGTGTATCTCCCCCTCGCAGGCTCTTGTGGAATGCAGAGATCAGGTTATAATGCTCCTCACCATCCTTATCGTAGGGGAGTGCCTTTCGAGTGAGGGCCGCTTCAACACTTGGCAGGTCCAGAACGCTTCCTTTTTTATCACCTGCCATGATGTGGTTGACGGCCATTTCCAAATTATTGAGGGCCACACGGGCATCACCTGAGGACAGATCAATGATGTGTTCTAAGGCCTGAGGGAGAATCTTAATTTCCAATCCTCCCAGGCCCTGCTCTTCATCTTCGATGGCACGCTGTAGAATGGTCTTAAGGTCTTGCCTTTCCAGAGGGTGAAGGATCATGACTCTGGCCCTGGACAGAAGTGGGGGGATAATCTCAAAGGAGGGGTTTTGCGTTGTGGCCCCCACAAGAATAATAAGACCGCTTTCCACATGGGGCAGAAAAGCATCCTGCTGGGCCTTGTTGAATCGGTGGATTTCATCCACAAAGAGTATGGTCGGCTTTCCGTAGAGGCGGTATGTCTTCTTGGCGCCCTCTATGACCTGCCTCAACTCCTTGACACCGGAGGTGACTGCTGAGAAAGAATGAAAAGGGTTTTGTGAATAATCTGCGATGAGTTTGGCCAGAGTCGTCTTGCCAGAACCGGGAGGCCCCCAAAAAATAGCAGAAAAAATATGGCCCGAACTTAGAGCCCTTCTCAGAACGGACTTGGGACCAAGAAGATGATCTTGCCCCGCCATATCTTCCAGCTTTTTGGGCCGCATCCTATCGGCTAGGGGAGCTCTAGAAGTCTTCATAAACGAAGATGTCAAAATTTATGTCAGGTTTTGGAATAGAAAGTGATTTGCAAAGCTACCCTGTGATACCGGATGCCGGTCGCCGGATACCGGATTAAAAGAGATTTCTATCAATTTATCCGGAATCCAGGATCTGGTATCTGTTCGCCTCCCGGGGCCGCTACAGGTCGGGCAGGCAGCGCATCGTTATGGGGATCCATCATCTTATCCCTTGCTTTTACGCCTTAGCAGATCCTCAACCTGCCCCACCACCTTGTCCATATCTAGCGGCTTGGTGATGATCAGATCAAAAGCCGATTCCCTGGTAGCTCCAGGTTTTTCTCCGACCGCCTGTCCTTTCATCAGCACAAAGGACAGCTCTTTTTTCATTTTCTTCATCTTATGGATAAGAGCACCTCTCCCCATATCCGCTGCTGCTGAATCTGCCAGGACAAGATCGCATTTCTTCTTTCTAAGTTTCTGAAGACCTTCTGAACCACTGCTCACCATCACCACCTTGTGTCCTCTGCTGACAAGGACCTTTGATAGGAGTTCGCTGACAATGTCTTCATTTCTAATCATCAAGATCTGGGCATTCTTTATCTTCCTTTTTGCAGATCGGGGCCTTGCTCTTAGATCTTTTTTCCCGATAGGCAACCTTATGTTAAAGGTGGTCCCATGATCCTTTTGGGACGTGACCTCCACTTCTCCGTTATGTCTTTTGACAATGGCATGAGATAGACTCAGTCCCAGGCCAAGGCTATCTTTCTCTTTGGTGCTAAAAAAGGGATCCCATATGCGATCTTTTATGTTAGCAGGAATTCCTACACCACTATCCTGAATATAAATATTGGCATATCCCGCATTTTCCTCTGTCGTCAAATAGAGATCCCCTCCACGGGGCATGGCCTCAACGGCGTTTAGAATCAAGTGGATTACCAGGTCTCGAATCTCCTCTGGATCTCCTTCAATAGGGGACACCGACCTTAAGTATGTCTTCAGATTGATCTTTTGCTTTCCCCTCTCAGCCAAATCCTTCAACATGGGATTAGTCAATGAAATGGCCTTTTTCACCACTTTTCTCAGATCAAGAAGAACCCCCCCTGAGGGATCACGCTTTGTAGCCGCAAGGCTCTCCAGGACCCTGGTGGTATTGGTGATTTTCTTTGAAGCAGATTCGATGTTCTCCAGTCCCTTCATAAGGGTTCCATTTTCAGAGTCCGTGATCCCCTTGACCAGCTGGATCTTCTCACTTATCCCCATAAGATCCTGGTTCAACTTTCTATGTAGGCCGGAAGCCATGGTCATGAGGGCTTCCTTCTTTTTGAATTGGATGCGCTCACTTTCCCTTTTTTTCCTTCTTTCAAGCAGGGTCAGGTTTACGAGAAAGGCCCTTCGACCATTAAACTTGATCCGTTTGACCCTTGCCTCACAAGATATCCTCTGCCCATCTTTGGTGACCAGATCTGTCTCGTATTGGGACGGAACTTTCTTCCCGGAAACCCGTTTATTGTGGAGATCCTTCATATACCTCTTCACTTCCGGGTGCACAAAATCCAGAAAGTTGTGGCCCATAACCTCCTCGGGTGCATACCCCAGGTGGTCTAGGGCACCCCTGTTGATGTCAACAATTATTCCTTGCTGCACAAGGAGAATTCCTGCAGGAATGGAATGGAACAACTTGGTGTTGTTTTTTATCACCTTCTGGAGATCTTTGGTCTCCCTTTTCAGGGTGGCCAGTTTTTCTCTGAAGATCTGATTCTCAGCTTTCAGCTTTTCGTACCGATCTCTCCAGTAGTCTTGCTTCGACTTCTGCATAATGCTTCACCTTTTCTCTCCCGCTGATGCAGGAAAACGGGAAGAATTCTCCCTTTTCGTTTGGAAACTTAATGGGATTCCATAAGGATCAAATAATTTTCTCGGCTCCTCTATAGAATCCTCTGGGAGCCATCAATGCAGTATGTCATCGCATCATACTTGCGAATTTCATTAATAGACAGTCCTACTAAAACCTCGGCCCTTTGAAGAGAGAATAAAGTCTATATGCTTAATGTGATTATTTTACTTCTAAGGACTGTATAGACGTCGAAAATACCCAAAAAATTCGGAAAGGTTTCGATCAAAGGCTTTTATATTTTTGATTGAAAGGTTAGGAGGATACCTGAGTCCAGATTTATTTGAAAATGGACTTGATGCTGATGGACATTTACCGTATCATACCTTTCGCCGATCTTACAATATGAAAAATTCAGCTGCGTGGGAAGTCTTTTTTCAAGGCTTATTTGCACCTCTAACCACTTGGTAACGTTCAGTAGCGTTGGCATTTGATCCTCTTTATTCGGAGGCAATGCGGATCTCCTCTCTCCGATCCCTAGTGGCTAAGTCCTCTGCGAGCCGGAAGCCGGTAGAAGGAGATCGACGTTGATAGAGAATCGGGTATCCGACCACAACTTGCTACTTCAAAAGCATGAACCAACAATATTGAATGTTCCTGATCACTTAGGTTTTTGACCTGACACAGAAAGGGAAAACCGTGACCCATATCTCACCCTTCGTCCACCTCCATGTGCATACGGAATACAGTCTCCTGGACGGCGCCATTCGGATCAAACAGATGTTGGACAAGGCCAAACGCCTTGGAATGGACGCCGTTGCCATCACGGATCATGGAAATTTATTTGGTGCGGTACGGTTTTTTGATCAGGCCGCAAATAAGGGCATTAAACCCATCCTAGGTTGCGAGATTTACGTGGCCCCGGGCCATCGTCAGGATCGTGCCCCCTCTCCAGATGGAGGTCCCAACGCCCATCACCTGATCCTCCTCGTGATGAACGATGAAGGCTACAAAAACTTGAGCCGGCTCGTCACCCTTGGCCATTTGGAGGGATTTTACTACCATCCTCGAGTGGATGTGGAGCTTCTGAGGGAATTTAACGGCGGTCTCATCGCCCTATCAGCCTGTTTGAAAGGGATCGTTCCCTATCTCATCAACAAGGGCCGCGTAGAAGAGGCAAAACAGAAGGCGGTTGAACTGGCCTCCGTCTTTGACAAAGAGCGTTTCTACCTTGAGCTCCAGGCGAACAACCTGCCTGAGCAGATAAGCGTGAACGGCATCCTCAAGGAACTCTCCCACGAACTCTCCATACCCCTTGTGGCAACCAACGATTGTCACTACCTCAACAGGGAGGACTCGGAGGCCCATGACGTGCTTCTCTGTATCCAGACGGGCAAATCCATTGATGACCCCAATCGGATGAAGTTTTCCACAAACGAACTCTTTTTCAAATCCCGCCAAGAGATGGAATCCTCCTTGGACGGAAGCGGCGACACCGAGGCCCTGGAAAATACGGTGGAGATCGCTCGCCGCTGCCAGTATGAGATGGAATTCGGCCACTATAAGTATCCTGTATTTACGGTTCCTGACAAAAGAAGCCTGGAAGAATTGCTTGCTGAAGAGGCGCAAAAGGGGCTCAAGAGAAGGCTGGCTCAGAAGGAGCAGGAAGAGGGGACGACCTTCTCATCAGAATTGGTGACGGAATACATGGAAAGGCTCGACTTTGAGCTTGATACCATCACAAAGATGGGGTTTTCTGGTTACTTCCTCATCGTGGCCGATTTCATTGACTATGCTCGACGGTCTCACATCCCCGTGGGCCCCGGCCGTGGATCAGCGGCTGGCTCCCTGGTGGCGTACTGTCTCAATATCACAGACATTGATCCCATGAAATATGGTCTGCTCTTCGAGCGGTTCTTAAACCCTCAGCGCATTAGCATGCCCGACATTGATATTGATTTTTGCATAAATGGTAGGGACGACGTGATCAAATATGTGGCCGAGAAATATGGGCGGGAAAACGTATGCCAAATCATCACCTTCGGCACAATGAAGGCGAGGGCCGTCATAAGAGATGTGGGACGGAGTCTGAATATCCCCTATTCAGAGGTGGATCGGATCGCCAAACTCGTGCCTGAAGGGCCCAATGTAAGGTTGGTAAAGGCGATTGAGGACGAACCTGAACTCAGAAGCATGGAACAGGGACAAGAAAACGAGAGAAGGCTTCTGAAGATTTCGCGTTCACTCGAGGGACTCTCAAGGCATGCCTCAACGCATGCCTCGGGCGTGGTCATTTCTGACAGAGCCCTCGTGGAATATCTCCCTCTTTTTAAAGGCACAAATGACGAAGTCATGACCCAATACACCATGAATCAGATCGAGAAATTGGGTCTAATCAAGTTCGATTTCCTGGGTCTTAAGACCCTAACCGTCATAAAACAGACCCTGAAGCTCATAGAGGCGTCTTCCGGCCAAATCATTGAAATAGAAAAAGTCCCCCTTTCCGATGACGCCACCTTTAAGCTCTGCCAAGAAGGAAAAACCACAGGGATCTTCCAGTTGGAGAGCTCAGGGATGAAGGATTTGCTCAGGAGGCTCAAACCAGAGGTATTTGAGGACTTGGTCGCCTTGGTGGCCCTGTATAGGCCGGGACCTTTGGGGAGCAACATGGTGGACGAATTCATTCAGGGCAAACACGGAATAGCCAAGATCAAGTACGTGTTCCCAGAGCTTGAACCTATTCTGAAAGAGACCTATGGCGTTATCCTCTACCAGGAACAGGTCATGAAGATTGCCCAGGTTCTGGCCAATTACACGTTGGCCGAAGCGGATGAGTTGCGAAAGGCCATAGGAAAAAAGAAACATGATGTGATGGCAAATCATAAGGCCCGGTTCTTGGAGGGGGCCACAAGAAATGGCCTGGATCCAGGCAAGGCGGGACGCATCTTTGATCTCATTGAGAAGTTTGGAGGTTATGGTTTTAATAAATCCCATTCTGTTGCCTACACCATGATCGCCTATCAAACCGCATACCTAAAGGCCCATTTCCCTGTTCAGTTTATGGCCGCTTTGCTCACGCAAGATATGGGCAACCAGGACAAAACCATCAAAAATATCGCGGAATGCCGTGAAATGGGTATCGAAATCTTGCCTCCTGATCTGAACGAAAGCCAGGCAGATTTTTCCGTTGTGATGGGAGGGATTCGTTTTGGTCTGGGGGCGGTTAAGAATGTGGGCCTAAAGGCCGTGGAGTCCATCATTGAAGAGCGAAACCAGAATGGCCCCTTTAAGGATTTGCTGGATTTTTGCAGGAGGGTAGATGGATCCAAGGTGAACCGACGGGTGCTTGAGGGTCTTATCCAATGCGGCGCCTTTGATTTCACGGGGCTCTACCGGTCTAGGCTTTATGGGGCACTTGACCAAGTCATCAGCTTTTGTGGCGCTTGTCACGATCCGAATCAGATGAACATGTTTGCAGCATTGGCTGGTGACGATGCGGCAGCGAACGGTCTCCTGCAACTTCCTGAACTGGATGAATGGGATGAAAGGGAAAAACTGAGAAAAGAGAAGGAGGCTTTGGGATTCTACATCACCGGCCATCCGCTGGATCGGTTCAAGGCGGTTGTAAAAGATTTTGCCACATGTGCCGTAGAGGGTCTTGCCAGTTTGAGGGACAAAACCCCGGTAAAGATTGCCGGTGTGATTGAAAATCTCAGGGTTAAAAGAACGAAACGGGGGGATAAGATGGCCATTTTGAGCCTTGAAGATCCGACAGGGTCCACGGAGGTCATCCTTTTCCCAGATGTATTCAGTAGCTATTCCCCCCTTCTTAAAGGGGATGAACCCTTGCTTATCGGCGGCACCGCCGAGGTGGATGGGACTTCTGCCAAGATCATTGCCCACGAAATCCAATCCCTAGAAACCGTCCGTCAGAGGACCATAAAAGCCGTCGAGCTCCGGCTGCATCTGCAAAGAATATCGAGAGAGGTATTGGAACAGATCCGGGATATTTTCTTTAGATTTCCCGGCGAATGTTCCGTCCTCTTCAGAGTGGACGCGGGGCAGGGTAAGGAACTCCTTATCGAAGCGCACGATCACTATAGGATCTCCCCCTGTGATGAAATAAAGGGAGAAATTGAAGAGATTATCGGTGAAAAGATTGCCTTCAGGTATGATAAAAGAAGCTCACACCCTCGCCATTCTCAGCACCCATAGCGGTTCAAAATATCTTAAGAGGCTATCGGGAAACGTCCATCTGCCATTCGACAAGCTCATGGCCCTGAGCAAAGTCGAAGGGCTGCGTTACCCTCATCCCTCGTCACTGCGGCGTACTTCTATGTACGCCTCATTCCTCGGGATTTCGGAAGCCTTGCATCTGGACATTTTCCATCAGCCTCTCAGAAGCCGGTTTTTCGACAGTTTCTAATGGAGTCTTTTCGGTAAAGGGGTGATGGGGGCTTTCTGGTGATCAGGAATACTCCACACGCTGCTGCTTTCAGTCCTGACAACTAAATTAGAGGGTAGATTTGGGGCGGAGAGGCCCGTGGCTGATTGTGGGTAATCTCTTTGCGGCCTACTGAGGCGGCTCTTCCAAGATTTTTTTCAAACCGTTGATGATGGTCACAGGTACGGGGCCGGAGTTGACGTAGAGTTTCAAAAGATCATGGGATACTTTTGTCTTCTCTTTCACCTTGTCCCAGCCAATTCCCTTCTCTTCAATCTGTTTCATGAGCTCCACAAGCTCTTCAGATTCCATAAGATTTCTCCTCACCCAAAGTAATTTTCGTTACATCACTTTTTCGGTTTCTTGGGCTGTTTCAAGTCAGGAGGATAAATATATTTGGGGTCTATTTCGTAGGTCCAGGGTAGACCCCACCACTGCCATCCATAGTGACGGCGGTGTCCAAAACCATGGACCTTATTTCTCTTTGCGAGTTGGCGATAAAACTTATGTTGATCCTCATCCCCAAACGTGGGGAACTCAGGCCCTTCAAAACCATCCACCACATCGAATACATTCTTGAACCCGGCAGCAAGGAGATCCTTGGCAGCGAGACGACTTCTTGTGCCGTCCCGGCCCATGATGAGAAGATTATCCGTCTTTTTGAACACCTGGCTTATCTCTTCCACGAAGGCCTTGTTCTGTATAACCAGCTGATAGGTATATGTTTCGTCCTGTTTGGCAAGATTGTCGGTCCAAAACATATAGGGGAAAAGATAGGCTTTGAAGGGATGTCCAACAAGCTGGTATTCTGCCCTGGTTCTCACGTCGATCAAATAGGTGTCAGGAACCGTGTTAAGCATGTCATACGCTTCGATGCTCAGAATCTTTCTGGCCTCCTGGGCGTTCACCTGCCCTAAAAATGCAAACAATCCAAGAAGGATGGACAAAGAGATGAGGCATGATGAAATAAATTTTCCTTTTGGCATAGGGTCAGATTCTCCCTTTTTAAGCGCTCCGGTGAGGAAGGACTTTTCACCAAGACCATCGATGATTGGGGGGGCGGTGAAGACCCGATATTAGCATCAAGTTAATAATCCAAGATGATTTTGTTTGTCAACGGAAAAAAAAGACTGATTTCCCTCTTATTGATGGGTAAATGGGTAATTTCTCGTATCATTGTCCGAAAAAAACCAGGGTCCGTAACCCCCTTGATTCACAATCTCTCAAAAGCGCTTGTTATTGACCTTTCGCATGATTTCATAAATAATCCACCAATGACGCCACATGGGGGCATTCACGCTTTTGTTGAAGAGGCCCCTTATTATTCATGAAAAAGGAGATTATAGATGACTGCCTCCCAAGTCTACTTTACGGACCTAAGGGCCTCCACCAAGGAAAACCTCTTTGAAAAACTCCTCAGGCTTATCCATATGTTGGATCTGAAAAGCATCATTCGCCCTCGCCATTTAGTGGCCATTAAGATGCATTTTGGTGAAAAGGGCAATACCGCATTTATAAGGCCCAATTTTTTGCGCCAGATTGTGGACCATATAAAGGAATTGGGAGCATCCCCTTTTCTCACGGACACCAACACCCTCTATGCCGGATCAAGAGGAAACAGCGTGTCACATCTTGATACAGCCACGCAGAACGGTTTTGCCTATTCCGTGGTTAATGCTCCCCTCATAATCGCGGATGGGATGAGAGGGGCCTCTTCCACTGCGGTAAGAATCAACCGAGAAAATGTCAGAAGTGCCTTCATTGGAAAAGAGATCGCTGAATCGGATGTCCTCATTAGCGTCGCCCATTTCAAAGGTCACGAGCTATCTGGATTCGGAGGCACCATTAAGAATCTAGGGATGGGGTGTGCCTCGAGGAAGGGAAAGCTTGTGCAGCATTCAGGTGTGTCACCCAAGGTCAAGAGGAAAAATTGCATCGCCTGCGGT
>CP070840.1:3099049-3118870 GCA_020342025.1 Deltaproteobacteria bacterium | reverse complement strand
GCAACACCCAAAACCGCACAGTTGGTTGTAATAAGAGGCAGAAAGATTCCAAGTGACACGTATAGGGGTGGAAGAAACTTTCTGAGAAACATTTCCACAAACTGCACCAGCGCAGCAATGACGAGAATGAAAGCTATCGTCTGCAGATAGCCCAGATTGATCGGATTCAGGACATAATACTGCACGCAATAGGTTACTGCCGTGGCAATGGTTAACACGAAAATGACAGCAAATCCCATGCCTATGGCCGTATCCATTCGCTTAGAGGTGCCTAAAAAGGGACAGTTCCCCAGATATTCAGCCAGCAGGATATTCTTAATCAAAACGGCCGTGACAATGAGAACAACATATTCCATTCAGTGACTCCTAGAGTGCTCCAGCATAGCCCGTGAAAACTCTTTGATCGACCAAAATACCTAGCCTATGTCCGACTGGAGCCAGAAACCGCATTCATTATAGCCAACAAGACCCCAAGGCTTACAAAGGCCCCCGGTGCCTCGATCATAAACGTAAAAGGTCGGAATGATGACCACATGACGTCAATGCCAAAGAGGGTGCCCTGACCGAGGACCTCCCGGATTGCCCCCAGTACTGTCAGGGAGAGGGTAAAACCCAGTCCAATACCGAGACCGTCCAACGCGGACTTTAGCATCCCGTTGCGAGAGGCAAATGCCTCGGCCCGGCCCAAAATGATGCAATTCACCACGATGAGCGGGATAAAGATCCCCAATTTCTCATAGATGGAGTAGAAAAAGGCCTGAGATAGCAGTTCCACGATCACCACAAAAGAGGCGATAATCACAATGAAACCAGCAATGCGGACCTTGCGGTGGATGACTTTTCTGATGGATGAGACCAATACGTTTGAACAGGTCAGGACGAAAATAACCGCAATCCCCATGCCAAGTCCCGTCTCTGCAGCCTTGGTCACGGCTAATGTGGGACAGAGCCCCAAGACCAGCCGAAATGGAGGCAATTCCTCCCAAAGTCCCTTGGTAAACTCTTTTAACATGCCCATAAGGTCATACCTGCTTTGCTCTATATTTGCACCATGAACATCTAAAAATTTTGCTCAGGCCTGCCCAATCCGTAAGATAATGGATTTCAATAGAATTTCTTTACGCAGGCGCTGGGTACGGGGAGTGCCCATGCTCCCCCATGGAAGCCTAAGGCTTAGGCTCCGTTTTTTTTATCTCAGGATAGAGCGCCACGCTTTTCCTGATGGCCTCCAGAACCCCCTTGCTCGAGTATGTTGCGCCCGAGACGGCATCTATGGCCCCCCCTTCGTTTTTGGGCGAAAATTTAGTGGCGATATCAAGCCCTTTGAAGCGTTCAGTGAACTGATCTTCGGAGACCTTGGAGCCCACACCCGGAGTTTCCTTGTGGGTGATGACCTGAATACCCGTCAGCTTGTTCAGGGCGAGGTCGTAGCCAACCATAATTGTTAAGTCACCACCGAATCCTTTTCCAGCGGTCTCGTAAGCAATGGCCCAGTCTTTGCCCTCTTTCTTGCCGATGAAAAGCAGGATATCCTCACCGTTGATAGTGATCTTTTTGCGATCTGCGATCAGGTCGTTTTCAGCGCCATCGAGGACGCGTTTCACTTTGGGTCCCTGAACGTTCATAAGTACCTGATTTTCAATGCGCGCCGCCGTCATGTTACGGATGCCTGACAGGGCCAGACCGCAGGCGGTACATATCACGGAGAGAACAACGATCATCTGCATAATCTCTTTCATAACGTGGTCCTCTCTTCAGCAGGGTTGGTCAAGGCGGTCAAAGGGGTAGGGCGCGCCATAGTCTGTTTGGCTTTAAGTTTGTCCAGCATCGGGACAAAAAGGCTCATTAAAAGACAGGAAAAGACGACTCCATCGGGATAGATGCTCCAGGCCCTCAAGATCACAGTGAAAGCTCCACAGGCCACGCCAAAAACGACCAGGCCCCAGCGATTCACAGGTGAACTGCCATTCTCCGTAGCCAGGAAGAAGGCCCCGATCATAACATTGCCCGTGACAAGGTGAAACAGGGGACTGGCATAGGCCGCCTTGTCCGCCATCCAGAAGATCCCGGACACCGCTGCCACACCTAGGAGGAAACAGAGGGGAATCTCCCATCGGATAGCGCCACGGATCACCAGGTAGAGCCCGCCCAGAAGGAGCCAGATGATTGCGGCGGCCCCTATACCCCCCGTCTGCCTTCCCCAGAATAGCGCCAAGAGGTCAAAGCGGGACAAGGCCACAGGCCCTTTGGCCTTAAGGACCGCCAAGGGATACTGGAGGATAAAACTGGTGTCATAGTTAATGAGCATAAGGTCAAAATCCAGGAAGCCAGCCCAGGTTTTGGTAATGCGGATAATGGCCCAACCGACCAGGGCCGGATTGAGCGGGTTGGCTCCCAGACCGCCAAAGCATTGCTTCCCGATAATAATGCCAGCAAAGTTTGCCACCACCACCACGTAAAGAGGGACACTGGCCGGGAGGATCAATGCCAGAAGGAGACCGCTCACGGCCGCACTTCCATCGGCAATAGTTATGGGTTTTCGCAAAACTTTCTGGATGAGCGCTTCGGCTAACATGGCCGAGGCGACAGAAGCACCCATGACCCGGATCGCATCAAAACCGTAATAGTAGACCCCCAATACCAGGGCAGGCAACAGGGCCAACAGAAAACTGAAAGAAACCCCGGTAATTCTCGCCCCTGAGTGGCAGTGAGGACTCGGGGAAACGGTTAGATTTAACGGTTTCATTCTTTCCCTTTTCCTCCTGCCCATTGTTTTGAGGGATCGTCTGGGGGCGAAGCGTCGAAAAGCTTGATGGCTGGCGGAATGGGTCCGCGTGTGTCACTGGCCATCGCTTCCTCCATACTCATAGCCCTCAATGCCTCCGTCTTGGTGGCATGCTTTGCATGGACGATAAACTGTACCAACGGCCGCCTGGCAGGACAGACAAAGGCGCACAAGCCGCACTCAATGCAGTTCTCGGCTCCTAAGGACAGGCATTTCTCATAAATACCGTACTCCGAGAACCGGCCCAGGAGATTGACTTCCAGGTCAACCGGGCAGACGGCGTTGCATTTGCCGCAATTGGTGCAGGCCGTGTTCTGGAAGACGAAGAGCTGAGACGATCTCTGTAGATGGATGGCGTCCGTTGTGGCGGCTACCGGCTGCTCATCAGAAAAACAGGTGTACCCGTTCATGAGCCCGTTCAGTATCAATTTGTCTTTGGGTTGAGGTTTTACACTGACTTTCTGTAAAACGTTGGCCACCGGTGTACCGATACGGACACGGAAATTTTTTAGTCCTCCAATCTGTCCAGAAGAAAAGGTTACGGTCTTCTCCAGCAGGGGTTTGCCTGTGTGCAGGCACTCGACCATAGCCAGGGCCTGTTCAACGCTAACGACCACCGTATTGCCTACAACGCCTTGTTCATTACCTCTCATCAGCAGGCCCCCACCATATTTTCTTGCCAATATTTCAGGTAACCCATTGGGGTACACCGCCGGAACCAGGACAACCGTCGCCGTGCTGCCTGAAACGTTTCGTGCCACATGGGACAAGTTCTCTGGAACCGCTAAAACGCATCGGAACGCACCGGTGGATCGGGAAAGAAGTTGGCATGCAGACTCCACTTGCTCAACGTGATCACGAAATGTCTGCTGATTGGCTATGCTAATGGGATCCAGGTCAAGGGCACTGACAACAACCACCTCCACCGGCGGCCACAGGGCAGGGTCACTGGAAATGGCTTTTAAGGCATGAAAGCCGGCACGATTTATGGCCGACCTGAGCTCCAAAGGGCTAGCGCTGGGAATATCCTCTATGGTCTTCAAGGCGGGATCAAAGGAGTCCGATGGGTTGGTTTTGATCGTAACTGCCACATAATCGTGTCCGTCAGGACCCTTGAGATCGTCAATCGCCTGGATCTGGCCCGTGGCCGTGGAGAGGAAGGGACCTTTTCCATTCCGCGCCAGATCTTGTCCCGTGAGTAGGTCGTCTCCCGCTCTGGTTGCTAAATCATTTAGTGTTCGTTCAGGCCAGAGAAGAGTGAGGCTCTTGGGCATGTCAAGCGCCTCGACAGGAGCGTCCATGTCCAAATAAGCTATTTTGGGCGGAAGAATGCCAAAAAATGATCTTAATCCCATTTGTCAGTCAATTCCTCAACGAACGAATTGCGCCTCGCAGCGTTTAAATTCGAGTGATTTGCTTTACACCCCATGACACGCACCGCAATCCTCTGCATCATGGCATTCCGTGCAGTTGGCACCGATGTATCGCGTGTGGTTCTCATCCTTGAAATCAGGGATCTTATCTCCCAAATCATAGTGACAGGCGCGGCAACGTTTCTCCCGTTCAAGACCCTCCATACCTTTTTTATCCTTAAGGTCATGGTGGCAAGTGATGCAGGGTTCATCCACATCTTCACTGATATGCTGTTTGTGGTTAAAAGTCACCAGGCCGCCATCCGTCTCAAATTCCACAGATTCGGGCAAGGGCGGCATCATGCGACCCGACGCCTCAAAGGCAAGGCCTTGCTGAATGTGGCAGGCATCGCAGGTGACCTTCATCGCCATCTCCTTGTGACAATCGATGCAATTGGCTCCAATAAAGCGCTTATGGGTTGGGTCTTCGCTCTCGGATTCCCGTGCCTCTCCAAAATAGTGGCAGGAACGACAGTTCATTTCATTGTCTGCCTCGGTGCCCCCTTCCTCATAATTGTGATGGCAATCGGAGCAGTCCGAAAGGGTGGCATGGTAAGCGTGATCGAAAATCACATCACCCCCAGCGGTGTCAAACCATATCTTTTTGGGGGGATCAGAAGGTCCGGTAAAAGAATACCCCACAATGCTGACAACCACACCGACGATCAATATGGCTCCCGCAAAGATCTTTTCTGCTCGGTTAAACATTCTTTCTTGTCTCAAGATCAAAATTTCTAAAAAGCGAATCAAAAACCTTATTGTAGCAAATTGCCTCTTAATGCCTTACACATCACCATCTGCACTCGAAAGTCGTCACAAAGATGCCTCTGACTAACACGAAACGCGACCGAAAGCCTTATGCAATTGGGGCTAAAACGGAAAAACCTTTGGGCCGTGGAGGGGCACAAAAGAGAGTGAAGTTTCTACGATGAGCAGAAAACACTCTTTAGCACAGGGGAAAATAGGGGGCAAGGGGCTTTTTGTCAAGCAATAATCTCACCCCCTGATCCACCCGCAAGGCACAACAGCTACTTGCCCAAGTTTTCATGCAATAACAAACAACTTTCAATGCGGGCCTTTCCATCCACCACATCCTCCGCAAAGGTTCGGCAATCCGGTGACCCACAGATCCCACATTCCTTTCTGGGCAGCGTTTTGAGGATCTTGTCCACGCGATTTAGCCTCTCGATGCGCTCGTTGATGGCGCGCTGGGAGGGCTTGATAACTGAAGGGGCGGGCTCCCGATCGGTATGAAACCATCCCTCTTTGTAGAGTTTTATAATATAGTTGTATTTGACCCGTGTTTTTACCCCAAAAATCTGGATAAGTTTCTGCAAATGGTTTTTTGCCAGGTACTTGTCCGCTACGGTGAATGGTCCCCCAAGGCAGCCCTCGGGACAGGTCCTCAATTCCAGATAGTCAATGTCCTGGAGTAATCCCATTTCAATTTTTTCTAAATAGCGGATGGTCTCTTGGAGCCCAGAGATGGCAAGGCAATTCATCTCCAATCCAGCAATCTCCCCACCAGACATACCCCAGCCAAGCCCCAGACCACTCGAATGGTGTAATACGATATCCTCATCGACTTCTTTAATGTTCTTATTCAGAACGTCATGAATCTTGTTGATCCCTATTGTGGTGTCAAGATAAGAACGCGTTTGATTCACGGGTTCCTTAATGCTGATCATTTTTGACGGGCAGGGCGTGATGTGTAAGACCTTGATCTGTTCGGCTTGGGACCCATATTTTGCGGGCAATCGCTTTTTTGCCTCCCTCGCCACGATTTCACGGGGCGTGACCAAGGGAAGTACGTGTTTAAGAAGGGATGGAAACCGATAGGCGATGAGCCGGACGACGACTGGGCAGACCGGTGAAATCAAGGGGAAGGATGAATCCGGTATCTTCCTGCTTTGCTTGATATGCACGCCGAGGGCAAAACCAAACATTTCGCTTGTATAGGACTGGTCATGCACGTACCTGAAGCCCATTCTCTTGAGCCCGAGCAGGATGTCATTGGGCAAAATACTCTCGCCGAACTGTGAATAAAGAACGGTGGAAGCGCTAACCGCGTAATTGTCACTTTCCGCCAAGTTGAAATCCTGGTGGGTCACGGCTTTAATGGCCCCTCTCGGGCACACACGAACACATTCTACACAATCGATGCACACCCCTTCCAGGTGCGCCTTGCTGGCCTTGACGCGTATGGCTTTCGTGGGACAGACCTTCATGCACAGCACACAGCCGTTGCAAAGCGCCTCATCAACGTCCACATAGTTTACATGTTTGGGGCCAGAGGATAATTCAGCCACTAACCTCACCACCGTCCTTTCTTGCCTTAAGTCCTATCGTCAGATGCGTCCCAGCCCCTTTGGTAGATTTTATCTCAAGGGAATCTGCGTTCTTCTTGATGTTGGGAAGGCCCATGCCAGCGCCGAACCCCATCTCCCTCTGCTCCGGTGTTGCTGTGGAATATCCTTCTTTTAGGGCCAGCTCAATATTCTCAATACCGGGCCCATCGTCCTTGACATCAAGGACAATTTCTTCGAAATGTACGGTTAACATGAAGGCCCCGTCCCCGCCGTGCAAGACCACATTCATCTCCGCCTCATAGGCACAAATGGCAGCACGCCGAACCAGTTCCCCTTCAAATCCTATGTTCTTCAGGGTTCTCTGAACCTGGAGAGAAATCTCTCCCGCCCGAAGAAAATCCCTGGCTTCAATCTTGAAACTTCTCCTTAGCTGGGGTTTGTCGTGGGCTGGCATTTTGTCTTCATACAAGTATTTTCTGGTGGAGAACCAATTCTAAGGGTGAAAATCAGTATCTTGCCTGTTTAGATGAATGAGATCAGCGGGAAACTTTTTGCTCAACACCTCGAAGCCCCTTGCTGAATAACCTCCCGCAAGAGGAATACATGGTAAAGGGGGTAGACAAAAGAGGTAGCTTGTGTTCATGGGCATGGCTGATCATCTCTGCTGAGGGCATCTTTCCTCGTACCAGTACCACGGCCTTTACGCCCGCAATGACTGCTGTACGAACCACTTGGATATTGTTGAGGCCAGTTAACAAGAGAACACCATTTGTGGGTCCTCGCAGTATATCGCTCATCAAATCACTTCCAGTGCCGGCCGTGACATATTCATCCAGGTCTTCATGCCCAACGATGACCTCCGCATGCAAAGTTTCCTTAATATCAGCCAACTTCATATCTTTTGTCGCTCTCCATTTATCCCAGTATTCCGCACTCGAATCAGGGGGAAGACCCCAATTCTCAAGGTGATACCAGAAAATGTGGGGAGAATTTTAACTGAGGGAGCTAAGATCCAAATAACTTTTTTCTAGCATCAGAAAGCCGTTTTGTCAATTTTGAAACGGAGAAAGCCCTCATTCACTTTAGGCACTTTAGAGCACTTTAGACATTCTGAGGGCGATGGCGTAATGAAGCGCCCCTTTGAGGGACAAATCAAGGCCTGGTCTTGTAAGCCAGGATTCCTTACAATCCGCCCGATGCCCAGTTCTCCGCCGTGTATGGCAGATTTAGAAAGTTGTGATATACAAATCCCCTGCTTCCCCCTCATTGACTCAGCCCGAAACGGGTAGAGGCCTAAATCTCTTTTTCTTGAAATCCTGCCAAAAAACGATGTGGTCAATGTGTGTGGGAGTGTATTATATTAGGGAGAAGGGTAAGAAACCTTCGGTAGGCTGGAGCCCAAGCTATGCGCATCACAACCAGTCCCAACCAAATAGAGTGAGGGAAAGCCATGATCGACAAGGAGATTCATAAATTTGCCCCTATCCTTGACGCCCTAATAGATGGCATCTACGTGGTGGATGAGGATCTGACCATAGAATATATGAATGAGGCCATGATCAGAGAATTCGGTGAGGGGATAGGCAGAAAGTGCTACCAAGTGCTGCACAAGGAGGATGAACTTTGCCCATGGTGTCGGGCAGAAGAGGTTTTCGCCGGGGGAACTGTCAGCTGGCAACATGAGATTTCCCCCAGAGAGCGCACGTATGACCTGGTCGAGTTCCCTTTGAGGAACTCGGACGGAACAACCTCCAAAGTGAGTATATTCAAAGATATTACCGAGAAAAAGGAGGCAGAAGAAAGAATCAGGTCTAAAGAAGAAGAATACAAAAGACTCTTTGAGAACGTGGCCGTAGGGGTCTACAAAAGCAGCAAAGAGGGGAGGTTCCTGGATGCCAACAAGGCCCTACTGGACATGTTAGGTTATGAAAATAAAGAGGAGTTTCTTAAGATCGACATCGCCAAGGAACTGTATTTGAAACCGGAAGATCGCGTGATATTTCAAGAGATGATCGAACGGGATGGCCGGGTCATTGATTATGAGGTCCTCTTCAAGCGGAAAGACGGGAAAGCGATTCCGGTCTTGCACACCGGCCATGCAAGGTACGATCAGAATGGCCATGTTCTAGGTTATGAAGGAATCAATGTGGATCTGTCTCAGAGAAAACAGATGGAGGATGAACTCAGGGAGGCCCACGACTTCTTGAACAAGATTATAAGAAACTCGCCCAACGCCATCATAGCCACGGATTTGCAGGGAAATATCATCATGTGGAACCGAGGGGCCGAAGAGATCCTAGGGTATAAGGCGGAAGAAGTGATTGGCAGGATGAATATTGAAAAGATCTATCCCGAGACCGTGGCCAGAAAGGTGATGAAAATGATGCGGAGCCCGGAATATGGGGGTCTTGGTAGATTGAGGTCCTATCCAATCCTTTATATCAGGCGCGATGGGGAGATTATTGAAGGCAATCTCTCCGCAGCCATTATCTATGATGCCCAAGGAAGAGAGATCGCGTCAGTGGGCATTTTTGTGGATTTAAGTGAACGGTTGGACATGGAGTGTCAATTGAGAGAAACCCAGGAAAAGCTGCTTCAGTCCGAGAAGTTAGCGGCCATGGGGAGATTAACTTCGCAGATCGCCCATGAATTAAACAACCCCCTGTATGGCATCATGAATACCCTGGAGCTCCTGAAAACTGAAGTCACTCCCGAGAACAAGAGGAGAAAGATTCTTGATATGGCCCTGTCTGAAACCGAACGCCTCACCGAATTGCTCAGAAAAATGCTTAGCTTCTCAAAACCAGATGAGGAAACGCGGCAGATCACGGATGTGAATCAGGTATTGGACGAGATATTGCTCCTAGTCAGGAAACAATTGCTGGAGAACAGTATACGTATTTCAGCCTCTCTATCCGGAGATCTGGGAAAAGTGTATGCCTCCAGAAACCAGCTCCGCCAGGTATTTCTCAACATGATCGCCAATGCAAGGGACGCCATGCCGGATGGGGGAACCCTGACTGTGAAGAGCACGGGGAGAGAGGAGACCATATATGTGGAAATCACGGATACAGGGACAGGAATCCGCGAAGAAAACTTCAGTAAGATTTTTGATGCCTTTTTTACCACCAAAGATAGCGTCAAAGATGTGGGTCTCGGGCTATCCGTTTGCTATGGATTTATTAAAGATCACGGAGGGGATATACGCGTATCCAGCAAATGGGGATCAGGGACAACCTTCACCATCACCCTCCCTATGCATCAAGAACATTCTGACTCACTCTCCTGAGTAATTTTTGCAAAATATATTTTTCTGTATTTTTGCTTATTTCCGCAGAATATTGCCTACCATAACGAACTTAACGAAATAGTTAACCTCCAATGATTCGACCAAAAATTATGGTTAATCTACAAATACAAACTATTTATACAAAAATTACCTAATCCTTACAGAGCTGTTTAAAATTATAGAATATGCCGTTTTTATAGATTTAAAAAAGTGCAATTTTAGGCTTGACATCCTATAAAAACTATAATAACTAAAAAAACTGAAAAAAATTCAGGGAGGGCATTCCTCATGGATGATATTTTCACTGTTTTCCAGGCGTCCAAATACTGCAGTGTCTCCCCCAAAACCATTATCAACTGGATCGAGGCCGGTCATATTCCGGCGTATAGGACCGTGGGGGGGCATAGACGTATCAAAAAGTTTGATCTGGAAGATTTCATGCGCAGGCAGGGCATACCCATTCCAGAAAAGGAGATCGTTAGCGAGAGGAAGCGGATCCTCATCGTGGATGACGACCCTATTATCGTGGAAACGATTGTTCAGGCACTGGAAGAGGAGACGTATGATTATGAGATAATTTCGGCCTCGGATGGCTTTGAGGCCGGGATTCAGGTCAATCATTTCAAGCCACATCTCTTGATCCTGGATATTATGATGCCTGATATCAAGGGGTATGATGTCTGCAAGAAGATAAAGTCAGATGAAGAGACCAAGGATACAAAGATCATCGTGCTCTCAGCCTATCTCGACGACGACAAATTCAAGAAAATGAAGGATTACGGCGCAGATCTATGCTTTTCAAAACCCTTACCTCTTCCACAGCTAAGGCAAGAAGTGGCCCAACTGCTAGGCTTAGCCTAGTGGGGGGTCATGAGTCATTTGTCACTTGTCATGGGCCGGTCAGTCCCATCGCGCTAATGACCAATGACGAATGACCAGTGACAAGGCATTTAGGAGAGTCAAATGAAGCTAAAAGAAGCCCTTGAGAAAAATAAATTTGTGGTCACCTCTGAAATACAACCTCCCGTTGATGAAGGGCCCGAAGAGGTCATAAAAAGGCTGGAGTTGGTCAGAGGGCGTGTGGACGGTGTTGCTGTGCCAGAATTGGACATAGAGGGCATTGTGGGAGGCACCCTGAGGACCTGTGAGGTCCTGAAGCAAAACCGGTTTGAGGCCATCTACCAGACGACCACGCGCGAGAAAAACAGGTTGCAGCTCCAAAAAGATCTCATACAGGCCCACGAGACGGGCGTTGATAACCTTCTCGTTTTTACGGAAGATTACCGGATTACTGGGGACAGCCTTCAGGAGATGATGTTTTTCCATGTGGATTCAGGGAAGTTGAGCTCCGTTTTGGAACATCTACGTGAAGGGCATACGGTGGACGGAAAAGAGCTTCCTTCCAGGGCCGAATTCACCCTTGGCTCTGGGGTCGAATCCAAATGGGGGAAAAATGTGCCTGAACTGGAGATGCGGGAAATGGAGGAGATGACGAAGCTGGGCACAGGCTATTTTCTGACCACCCCGGTGTTCGATTTGGCGTTATTTGAGAAATTTGTCAAAGAAGTCAAGACATTCGGGGTCCCCGTCATTGCAGAGGTGATGATACTAAGAACCGCTGGAATGGCCCAATTCCTCAACAGACACCTCAAATCAGGCCTGGTGCCCGACTGGATCATCAAGAAGCTGGCAAGGGCGACCGACCGACAAAAGGCGAGTATTGAAATATTTACCGAGATCGTATCTGGCGTGAAAGACTTGTGCCAAGGCATCCACATCATCACCATTGGGGGGGAAGATAAGTTAAGATTTTATCTGGACGCTGCCAAGTTGAAAAAACTTTGACGCTTCCGGAAAAACCCCATCTAGGGCGTTACGCTGCATCTTTCTTCATTGCAGCGTAGCGATGAGTACGCCTCATTCCTCAAGATTTGCGTGCCTTGTGTCTGGGGCTTTTACAAAAGCGTCAAAAATCAATGGTTTTACCTAATCAATCAAGTTGAGACCCTAGAAACTAGAGGAGCAAATACTCTTGCAGGAGATTAGTCTTGCCATAAACGGGAAAAATATAAGTTGTCGGCCTGGGATCAGCATATTGGATGCAGCCAGGGAAAACGGCATAAAGATCCCCACCCTTTGCCATCACACCCACTTGGCGCCCGCTGGAGCGTGTCGCCTCTGCCTGGTGGAAGATCAAAATAGTGGCCGTATCATGGCCTCTTGTGTCACCCCCGTATCTTCAAATATGGCCATCAAGACAGACTCCACCACCATCAAGAAACACCGAACAAATATTATCCGCTTGATGATGGCCAACCATCCCGAGTCCTGTATCGTATGCAACCAGGGGAACCGCTGTGAACTGAGGCAAGTTGCGGCTGAGTTGGGTGTGGGTTCAATAGGGCTTCATCCCATGCCCCACTATACGGGTCTGGAACAGGCAAATCCCTTTATTACAAGGGACCTGAGTAAGTGCATTCTCTGCGGGAAATGCATTCGTGCTGACCACGAACTCGTCGTGGTGGGGGCCATTGACTACAACCTGAGGGGATTCAAATCGCGACCCGCGACCGCACATGATTTACCTTTGGACAAATCCAGCTGCACCTTTTGCGGAACCTGCGTCTCCATATGCCCAACAGGCGCTTTGGTGACCAGAAATACCCGCTATGTGGGTTCCCCACAAAAAGAATCCCCAACCATCTGCGGGTTCTGTGGAGTGGGGTGTTCCCTTGTGATGGGATCTGTGGACGGGCAGGTGATTGAGGCGAATCCTTCCCACGGGGATGGGACGGTCAACACATCCTCCCTCTGTGTCCGCGGACATTTTGCCCATGACTTCTTGAATGCGCCACAAAGACTGATCAGCCCATTGATTAAAAGAAATGGTGAACTCTCACCGGGCACTTGGGAGGAAGCACTCCACCTGGTGGCTGAACGACTTACCTCTGTTAAAGAGAAAAACGGCCCCCAAAGCATTGGATTCCTCGGTTCATCCAAATGCAGCAACGAGGAGAATTACCTCTTTCAAAAAATAGCCCGCGCCATCCTGGGAACGAATAATGTGGACAACGGCAGTTACTTGGCGGGGCGTCCCACATTGAAACCAGTAAATGAGAGGCTAGGAGAGGGTGGTCAGGTTACGTCATTGTCTGCACTGGAACATGCAGAGGTGATCTTTGTTATTGGGGCCAATCCCGTCCATTCCCTGCCGGTTGCGGGCTATTACTTGAAAAGGGCATCCAGGATGAAAGGCGTCCCAATGCTCGTGGCCGATCCGAGAAGAACGGAACTCGTGCCTTTCTCCAAGATCTGGCTGCCCCTTGCCCCCCAAAGTGATTCTGCTCTGATAAATGCCCTTGCGGCCATTCTCTTTAGGAGGGAGGCCCATGATGCAACATTCATCAGCCGATACACTGAAGGTTTTGATCTCTACCGCGAGGGCCTCGCCTCTTTGGACCTTCAAAAGGCGTCCCGTGTCACTGGCCTGAATCTGGACCTCATGGAAAAGACAGCAGATTTGCTGAACGGAAAAAGGATAAGCTTTGTGGTGGGGCAGGGCGTTTTACAACAACGGCACGGGATTCAAACCATGGATGCCCTGATCAATCTGGCACTGTTGACCGGAAGCCTGGGTGATGAAGGGAGAGGCGTCTATTTTCTTGCCATGGAAAACAACCAGTTTGGGGCATGGGATATGGGAACGGTGCCTGATTTCCTTCCTGGCCGCCAGCCAATCACCAGAGCGGGAAACCGCAAATACTGGGAGCAGACCTGGGGGGTGAGAATCTCTCCTGATCCGGGACTCGACGTGATTCGCATGGTTGAGGAAGCGGAGAAGGGTAACCTCAAGGCCTTATACGTGATGGGCGAAAATCCCCTTAGAACTCTCCCCGAGCCTGAACGGGTCCGCAAGGCATTCCATAATTTAGAGTTTCTTGCGGTCCAGGATATCTTTTCCAATGAGACCACAGAGCTGGCAGATGTGGTATTGCCAGGGGCCGCATTCAGCGAAAAAGGGGGCTGTTTCACCAATATGGAGGGCAGAATTCAATCTTTTGAGCCCGTGGTTCCTCCACCCGGTGATGCAAAAGCGGATTGGGAGATCCTGAATCTATTGGCGCAGCGCATGGGGCATCCGGAACAGTACGCCTCGGTTCAGCGAATCAGCGCTGAAATCAGACGATGTGTAGCCATGTATGCAAACCTGGGGGAGGAGAGGGCGCAGGGTTGGATTAAAGTGACAAGTCCAATGAGGCTATTTAATCGCCAGGGAGAAGGAGAACCGATTCGCTTCACACCCATGAGCGCAGCAGAGGCTGAGGCAGGCCAAGAGGGCTATCCCTTCAAGGCCATCCTGGGGTCATCGAGATTCCATTTGGGAAGTGGCACCAGGACAGGCCGCTCTGAGCGCATACGTGATTTTGGCCTGAAAGGGGAGGTGGAGATCTCTCCTGAAGAGGGGAGCAAACTGAACCTGGCGCAGGGGGATGAGATCAGAATTTTTTCCCCTCACGGGTCCATATCCAGAGAGGTTGCCTTTAAGAGGAATCTGACTCCAGGATTTATTTTTGTCCCCATGGCCTTTGAAGAAAACAATGCGCGGCAGCTTTTAGGAATGACCCCATTGGGCAGGGAAGATTCCCCTGGGTGGAAAGTGGTGAATGTGAAGATTGAAAAACCATAGGCGTGGACGAGCAACACCTTAAACATTTCAAATGGTTAATTTTTGTATATACAAGCAGTTACCATAAAAACAAGGAAGAACCATGACAGAACCAAAACCAATAGACTGGACGCAGCTGGAAGGCATTGTTGATAGGCACAGGGGCCAAACCTGGGCCTTGATCCCATTGCTCCAGGATGTTCAGGAGGCATTTGGTTATATCCCTCCGGAATCCATCGAAACCATCGCAGAGGCCCTGAACATCTTTCCCAGTCTGGTACAAGGGGTGATCACCTTTTACGCGGGGTTCTCACTGGAACCGAAGGGCAAATACGTGGTCAGAGTCTGTCGCGGCACGGCCTGTCACGTGAAAGGGGGGCGAAGCATATTGAGGCTCATGAAGCGGGAGCTTGAACTGGACGAGGGAGAGACCAGCCCTGATTATCAGTTCACACTTGAGACTGTGGCCTGTCTCGGAGCCTGTTTTCTTGCCCCAACCATGATGATCAATCGGGCCTATTTTGGCAGGCTTTCTCCGCCAAAGGTCACCTCCATAATGGCCGAATATGGCAAGCAAAAAGGAGAAGAGAGAGACGCATGAAACAGCTTTCGTCTGCGGGAGAACTGGAATGGTATCGGAATAAGATTCTTGCCCAGGAGGATGAGGCGAAAACTCGTGTAAACGTCTGCATGACCGGCTGTCGCGCCTATGGTGCGGCTGAGGTTCGCGATGCCCTTGTGGAAGAAGTAAAAAAGCAGGGCCTTGCGGGGCAAGTGGAAGTCCGTTCCACCGGATGCCACGGTTTTTGTGCGAAAGCGCCTGTCATGTCCATCGATCCGTTGGGTGTTCAATACCAGGAAGTGGGTCCTGAAGATGTGGCCGAAATGGTGGCCCTTACCCTAAAACAGAACCGGTTCATGGATCGCCTATCCTATAGAGATCCACAAACAGGAAGTCCCGTCTACTATCGAAGTCAAATCCCCTTTTACCGGAAACAAGTGAGAAGGGTGCTGGCCAACTGCGGCCGAATCGATCCCACAAATGTGGAGCATTATATTGCTGCTGGTGGTTATCAGGCTGTTGTGAGGGCCCTCACCCGGATGACGCCTGAGCAGGTCATCGAAGAAGTGACAAGAGCCAAACTCAGGGGACGGGGTGGTGCCGGTTTCCCCACAGGTGCGAAATGGAAATTTGCCCGCCAAGCAGAAGGAAAGCCCAAATATATTATCTGCAATGCGGATGAAGGGGACCCGGGGGCCTTTATGGATAGGGCGGTTTTGGAGGGGGATCCCCACGCCGTCCTCGAGGGCATGATCATCGGTGCCTATGCCATGGGAGCAGAATACGGTTACGTCTACGTGCGGGAGGAATACCCGATCGCCGTCGAGCATTTGCAGATCGCCATCGAGCAGATGAACGAACTAGGACTCCTGGGGGAGAATATCCTGGGAACCGGTTTCCACCTTGCGCTCTCCTTAAAGATGGGGGCAGGGGCCTTTGTCTGCGGCGAGGAGACAGCGCTCATGGCCTCTATTGAAGGAAAGCGGGGCATGCCCAGGGCCCGACCGCCCTTCCCGGCCCAATCAGGGCTTGACGGTAAACCAACCAATATCAATAACGTGGAGACCTGGGCCAATGTGCCCTTGATCATCAAGAATGGAGCCGAATGGTATGCCCAAGTGGGCACGGAGCAGAGCAAGGGAACCAAGATCTTCTCTCTGGCCGGTAAGGTGAATAACACAGGGCTTGTGGAGGTCCCCATTGGCGTGAGCGTCAAGGAAGTGGTTTTCGATATTGGCGGGGGCATCCCCAAGGGCAGGCAATTTAAAGCGGTTCAGATGGGAGGACCTTCGGGTGGTTGTGTGCCGACCCAGTACCTGAATCTCCCTATCGATTACGATACCCTCCAACGCATTGGTGCCATCATGGGTTCGGGCGGGATGGTGGTCATGGATGAAAACAATTGCATGGTGGAGATCGCCCGTTTCTTCCTGAGCTTTACCCAGTCCGAATCCTGTGGAAAATGTGCGCCTTGTAGACTGGGGACGACTCAGCTGTTGGAGGTCTTGACAAGAATTACCCAGGGCAGAGGCAGAATCGAGGACATTGAGAGCATCAGGGAATTGGGTGAAACCGTCGTGGACGCCTCCCTTTGTGGCCTGGGGCAGACCGCTCCCAAGCCCGCACTATCCACGCTCAACTTCTTCTTAAAGGAGTATGAGGACCACATTCTGGAACACCGGTGTGCCGGGGCCACGTGTGATTCCATGGTCATTTCCGCCTGTCAGCATGCCTGTCCCGCCGGGATCGATGTGCCCAATTATGTGGCTGCCATTGCTGCGGGCAACTATGAGAAGGCCACAGAGATTATTAGGGAGAGAAATCCGTTTCCTGCTGTCTGTGGTCGAATTTGTATCCATCCCTGCGAGTTTAAGTGCCGTCGGGGTGAACTGGATGAGCCGGTTGCCATCCGCTCCCTGAAGCGCTATGCGGCGGACTGGTACTTCGATCATATTGGCGCGGCCAGAGAACCCTTTCCTGTGAAAACGAATCAGAAGGTGGCTGTGGTGGGTGCAGGGCCATCGGGGCTTACCTGCGCATACTTTTTGGCCAAGATGGGATATGGGGTCACCGTCTTTGAGGCGCAATCTGTGGGGGGAGGCATGTTGGGCATCACCGTGCCCGAATTCCGTCTTCCGCGGCAGGTTATCGAGGAAGAGATTCGGTATATTGAAAGCTGCGGTGTGGAAATCCGCTATGACTCACCCATCGACGCCAGGCATACGGTCAATGACCTCATGCGTGAGGGGTACAGTGCCGTGTTCGTGGCAGCTGGCGCTCAGGCGAGCAAGAGGATCGGTATTCCTGGGGAACAGGAGGGCCTGGAGGGGCTCTACTATGGTCTCAAGTTCTTGACGGATGTGAAAAAGGGGGAGGAGATTCGGTTAAAAGGCCGTGTGGTCGTGATAGGGGGTGGTAACGTGGCCATTGACGTGGCAAGAACCGCCCTCAGGATGGGTGCCAGCGATGTGCAGCTGTTCTGCCTTGAGGCCAGAGACGAAATGCCGGCCTGGGAGAAAGAGGTGGGAGAGGCCATTGATGAGGGGATCGTGATCAATCCTTCCTGGGGGCCCAGGCAGATTAGACATGAGAATGGCAAGGTGGTTGGCATTGAGTTCGCTCGGTGTGTAAGCGTCTTTGATGATGAGGGAACTTTCAATCCCTCATTTGACGAAGGCGCGCGACAAGATGTGGAGGCCGAGAGCGTCATTGTTTCCATTGGCCAGGCGCCGGACATCTCCTTTCTGGACCGGGATAGTCAATTGGAGAGGGCCTTGTGGGGGTCTCTCGTGGTGGATGAAAATACGCTGTCAACCAATGTCCCAGGGATCTTTGCCGGTGGGGATTTTACCACAGGTCCCACCTACGTGATACGGGCCATCGCTTCAGGCCGGAGGGCAGCCTTATCCATCGCCAGGTACCTTAGGGGAGAGAAGGGCAGGATAGAAATCTTGGATGAGAAAACGGCCATGCCAGAGGATAAACGCCTTGCCCTCGAGGAGGAGACGCTGGAGGAAAAACCAAGGATTAAGACTGAACTGGAGGAACCGGAGGAAAGGGTAAAAGACTTCAGAGAAGTGGAGAGAGGTCTGGATGAGGATGGTGCCCAAAAGGAGGCTGTGCGATGCCTCAGGTGTGACCTGGAAGAGAAGTAGGCATGGAAAACTGGAGTATTGGAATAGTGCGCGGAGAGGAATCTTAATGCGCTCTTGGTCCCTTGTTTTCCATCATTGCATGTTCACTCAGAACCCGTGTTTAGATGAGCTTATGAACATAACTCCGTAAAGCAAGAGGGATAGGTTTATGATTAGATCGATCACCAAGCAAAAGGCCGAGGAAGATATAGACCGCCTGCTGGAGGGTTTGAACAGGGTGTTCATTATTGGGTGCGGCACGTGCGTCACCCTGACCCGAACCGGTGGGGAGCCCGAGGTGCAGGCCATGAAAGAACGGTTGTCCGAGCGAGGAAAGCTGGTGACCGGAACCACAGTGCTCCCGGTGGCCTGTGACAACTTGACCGGAGAGGCCTTGACGGAATATGGCCAAAAGATTCATCAAGCGGATGTCTTACTCATCATGACCTGCGCTTTTGGGGTGCAGACCGTTGCACGGCATCTGCAAAAAATGGTTGTCCCCGCGTTGGACACTTTGTTCATAGGGAAGGAGACCTCCATAGGTCAGTTTGACGAGATATGCACCCAGTGCGGGACCTGCATCATAGGAGAGACAGGAGGGATCTGTCCCGTGACTTCGTGCCACAAAGGACTGGTTAATGGTCCCTGTGGGGGCACCAATAACGGAAAATGCGAGATCGATACCTACAAGGACTGTGTCTGGACCTTGATTTACAATCGTCTAAAGGAGCTGGATCGTCTGGATGCCATGAGAAGGTACCAGAAACCGAGAAATCACCAGGGAGAGCCAACCCCAGGAAAATGGAAATTGGCAGCAGGTTAAGTGCCTAAAGTGAACTAAGGTGACCTGCCCGCCAATGCCTTCTCAGATAGAATTAAATAAGGGAGGATGAGGAGGGACACCAGCGCAACCAGACGGTATGAAGCCCTGGTCACTATGGCAGACGGGGCTAAAGTGCCTAAAACATAAGATAATTGAGGAATTTAGAGATTCAGGAATTTCCTAATTCACAATTCCTCAATTCCTAAATCGACTTTTCAAATGAGGGGTTTGAAACATGGTTTCTGCATTCAAAGAGGCCTTGAAATCGGGAAAATTTGTGGTCACCTCCGAGGTGGCACCGCCCAAAGGAACAAATCTGGAGACGATGAAGCACCATGTGGAGCTTTTGAGGGAAAAGGTGGACGGTATGAACATCACCGATCACCAGAGCTCGGTGATGAGGTTTCCTTCTCTTGGCGGGGCCTTGCTCGTTAAAGAGATGGGTGGCGAGCCCATTTTGCAGATGACCTGCCGTGACCGCAATCGATTGGCCCTACAAGCAGATCTGCTCTTTGCCCACAGTCGAGGGATCCACAACGTGCTCTGTTTGACAGGAGACTCCGTCATATTGGGGGACCACAAGGAGGCAAAAGGGGTCTTTGACTTGGATTCCAGTCAGCTCTTGGCCACCATTCGGCTGATGGAAAAGGGGAATGATCTGGGGGACAATAAGCTGGATGGCGCCATCTCTTTTTGCGCTGGTGCCATTGTGACCCCAGAGGCCAATCCCATTGAACCTCAGCTCATCAAATTTGAGAAAAAGATCGACGCGGGTGCAGAGTTTATCCAAACCCAGGCCGTTTATGACTTGGACAATTTCAAGCGCTTCATGGACTACGCC
>CP070840.1:3091876-3098949 GCA_020342025.1 Deltaproteobacteria bacterium | reverse complement strand
CGCCGTATCGCGAAGCGAGAATTTAAAATGGCGGGGGATGAGGGTAACGCAGCCCTTCGACTTTGCTCATGGACGTGAGCCTGCCGAACGGCAGATGGGCGTTTTCCGACAGCCTCAAGAGGCGACTTTGATCTCGCTTAGGTATCTTTGGACGTGAGGGATGATGTCGTGGTTGGGATACTTCTTGATCAGATTCGTGAGGATCTTTGTCGCCTTGCCAGGATTTTTGAGCTTCTCATTGAAGATGTTCGAGGCAAGAAAATAGGCCTTCGGGACCAGAGGGTTTTCAGGATTTGCTTTTATAAAGCGGCTGTACGCCTCGAGAGATTCCTTGTGTTTTCCCGCCTCATTCAAATAACTGGCCGCCTTTAATAACGTTGTGGGCTTTGGTGTGAAGTGTGGGTCTTTGGATATACATTCCAAATAAACCTCAACAAGCTTTCCCTTCTGATTGGCCTTCGCCAACAGATCCAGATATTCCTTTCCATTTTTAAGCATATCCGGCGTTTGTTCCTTGAGTTTAAGCAGATTATAATATCGTTCAGCCAAACCCAGAGCCGTGATGGCCCCCAGGTTCTCGCTCCTTATGAGAGAAATGGCATCATCCAGTTTCCCTTCCTTGATCAGCATATCCACCCGATTGAGAAGCTGATCCGACTCTATTTCCCCCGATGTGATCTCCTCTGGAAGTGGTTCTTCTTCCTCAAAGTCAACTTCGTATCCTATCTCTTCATGGTATTGGAAAATGACATAACCCATCAAATGGTAGGAGATAAGTGCATAGTAGTTTTGCGCCAGTTTGAGCAAGAAGAGGTGCAGCTTAACGGGTAGGTAGCCTACGATATACTGGCCAAGGACAGCCGGTGCAGCGCCCAAGAGCATGAGAAAGAAGTACATCAACAAATAGCTCCATCCGATTCTCCACGCCATCACCACGAACATGGCTGGATTGATGGCTTGTAGAAGGCTGTTGGTCCCCACCAAGACGATAATCATCGCAGGAATAGATAGGACCGCGAACCCCAGGAACAAAAGCCCAATAACCATACCTGCCATTTGGGTTACCTTATAAAAGGCGTACCCTATGATGATAAACATCCCCAGTTGCTTGAAAACAATCGAAAAATCTTCCAGTAACGTCTTTGAATCTATTTTTGGCGGCTGAAAATTGCCGTTGGCCGTCTGCTTAAGGGCGGTGAACGCGTATTTCAAAAACAGGCCCGCTATAAATATCTGTATAAGTATGCTCAGTAGGGAAGGAAAAATCAGAAGGACGGACAGAAAGCTCAGAACAACCATTAATATGAGTGGCCGCGGATGAAAAGGATAGATGAAGAACTTGGGGATTCTAAACCAGAATGGCTCCACAATATCTTCGAATGCCGCTCTCTCCGCCTCCACATTGCATTCGGGGCAAAAATGATAGACCTTCTTTTTTCCATGTTGATCCACGACGCGGCTGTCCACACACTCCGGACAAAAATTGACCTCACAACTGGGGCACACCCAATGTGCCTTTTTGGTTGGATGATAGTTACAAGAAGTGGCCATGTTTCCTCTTCCCTCTTTCAAATTCAAGTAAAACCTATATAGTCTATCATGATCCTGTTAGGGGGGTCAAACCTAAATTGCTGATTATATTGGTAATAAATTTACTGTATGGCAATTAAAACCCCCGTGTGTGTCAGGATTCAACAAGCTATTCTGATTGTCTTTCTTTGCGTTGCCCCTCCAAGATCAGAACTAACATGACCTTCAAGTCACCTTTTTCCAAAATAAAATTCAAAAAATCTCTTAGATATCTAACGACCGCCTAATGGGCCACAACGATGTAATCTTTTGAACGGGGGGTGCGCTTATGAGTAGGTTAGGATATTGGTGCAAGGCTTGTGGTTGTTTCAGACAGAACATCATGGATACGTTAACTCGGCATATCCTGGCGGCAAAGGACAGTCTGTGCCCAGAAGGGCAGGACCCTTTTGAAGGTGGCCTTTGTTTACACTTCGCCACATTCGAAGCAGCAGGTGGGCGTTTTACGACAGCCTCATTACTAAAACTTTCAGCCCCCCAAATAGGTCTTTTTGATCTCAGGGTTGTCAAGAAGATCTGCGGCATCCCCCTCGAGCGCCAGGTTGCCGTTCTCTAGAACGTAGCCCCTCTGAGCGAACTGAAGGGCCAGCCGCGCATTCTGCTCCACCAGGAGAATGGTTGTCCCTTCCTGATTGATTTCTCTTAGGGCTTTGAAAACGCTCTGCATCAACAGAGGAGCCAACCCCATGGAAGGCTCATCCAGCAGCATGATTTTCCTACCACTCATAAACGCCCTCCCCACGGCCAGCATCTGCTGTTCGCCACCGCTCAGTGTGCCCGCCTTCTGCCATTTTCGCTCCTCCAGCCGCGGGAAAATAGAGAACATTCGGGCCATATCTCGCTCAATTTCTGCCCCGTCCTTCCTTGCAAATGTGGCCAATTTCAGGTTCTCCATGACCGTGAGGTTGCCAAATAGACGTCTGCCCTCAGGGACGTGAGAGATGCCAAGTTTACTGACCACTTTGTCGGCCGAGTAGTGGAGCAAATCCCTGCCCATATAAGTCATCTTCGTCCCCGGCGCTACAGGGACCAGGCGGGAGATGGCCCGTAAGGTCGTGCTTTTCCCGGCGCCATTGGCGCCAATGATGCATACGATCTCTCTATCATCAATCTGGAATCTTACGCCCTGCAGGGCCCGGATCTTCTCATAGGAGACGCTCAGGTTTTCAACCGATAACAACATCACGCCACACTCTCTTTGCCCAGATAGGCATCAATGACCCTGGGATTGTTCTGGATCTCCTCAGGTGTGCCCTCTGCGATCACCCCCCCAAAATCCAGGGTCTGAATGATTTCGCAAAGCTCCATGACGACCCTTAATCTATGCTCGATCAGGAAAATGGCCAACCCCAGTTCCTCATGGACCCGGCGTATAATTTCCATCATTTGTACAAGCTCTTCTGGGTTCATTCCAGCGGTAGGCTCATCGAGCAACAATATCTTAGGATCGGTAGCCAGGGCCCTGGCCATCTCCACCCTTCTCTGGCCACCGTATGGCAGGTTGAGCGCAATTTGCTCTGCCATGTGCCCCGCCCCTACGAGGTTCAGGAGGCGGTAGGCCTTTTCCTCTATCTCTGCCTCCTCTCTGCTGCGCCTAGAGGACCCCAAAAAGGCTTCAATCAATCCATAGGTGATCTTGGAGTAGCAGGCCATTTTCACATGTTCAAGGGCGGTCATGTGCCTCCACAACCGAAGGTTTTGGAAGGTCCTCCCAAGCCCCATGGAGGCGATTTGGTGAGGCTGAAGGCCCACCACATCCTTGCCATCAAAGATGATTTTCCCTCTTGTGGGTTTATAGATACCGGTAATCAGGTCAAAGATGGTGGTCTTACCCGCTCCGTTTGGACCAATGAGCCCTCTCACCTGTCCTGACTCCATCTCAAGCTCATAGTCTTGCACAGCCCGCAGGCCGCCAAACTCATGCGTCATTTTTTCAACCTGAAGCAGTGCCATGCTATATATCACCCGCGGCTTTATGTTTCGGGCTTACGAGGTCCCTGATATTGAACGCCTTAAAGGCGATCAATCCCGTAGGGCGAAAAATCATCACCAGGATGAGCAGCAACGGAATAATGATCCACTTATAAATCTCAAGCGGCCGAAGGGCCTCACCAAGAACACTGATACTGACCGCACCAACGATAGAGCCGTAAACAGAGTTCAGACCGCCAAAATAGACCATTGCCAAGACCTCAGCGAGTTTTTGAATACCAAATGTCCCCGGGTTCACGTACCTGAGCACGTGGGCAAAAAGACCACCGGCCACACCCGCCCAAAAGGCCGCGAACATGAAGGCGACGATCTTGGTGCGCCGGGTGTTGACCGTCATGGCGTCTGCCGCCGTTTCATCGTCCCGGACAGCATTCAGTGCCTTTCCCAGAGTTGACCGTACAAAATTGTTGATGATCCAGACGCAGGCGACCGTCCACAGAAACACAGTGGGCAGATTTGCATAGTCTGGCTGGCTACTCAAACCGCGTGGACCCCCAACAACCTCCAGGTTCTCAATCAGACTCTTGACGATGAACATAAACGCCAGGGAGATGATGGCCAGATAGTCGCCCCTTGTCCTGAAGGAAGGAATCGCAATGAAAACAGCGCCCAGGGCCGCAACCATTCCCCCAACGATCAAGGCAAAAGGGAACATGAAAGGTCCTAGAGCAGGTGGAAGAATTGGGGGCCCAAAGAGTCTGTCTTTGGCAAACAGGAGTACGGTCATGACCGAAGCTGCGTATGCGCCCAGGGCCATGAATCCGGGGTGCGAACAGGAGAACTCTCCCATGTAGCCGTTGATCACGTTTAGGCTCAGGGTGACCATAATGGCAATCAGAGTGAGCTTAAGCATGAGAAGACGGTAAGCACTAGCTTCTGACCACAGATGCAAGATGGCATAAAGCAAGGCAAGATGAATGATCACAGAGAACAACATGGAGAAATCGAGAAGTTTGTCCAAAAGCCGGTTCGCGATTGACGCACTTAGCCTTGCAACGACACTGATGGGTCCTACAAATATAAGGATAACGTAAAGGATTGTGCTGGGGACGAGCATGGGCTTCTTCAGCATCGTCACAAAGCCGAAGAGAACTGGGATCTTGGGTAATCCCAAAATTTCCGCCAATGGATCGCCTAAGCGACGTTCAAGCAAAACGCCGATTAGGGCCCCAAGAAGCAAGCTCACGAGGGGAACTTGAGAAAACCACTTTCGGATAATGTTGGTAAAGGGCCGCACACCTTCCCTCTTGTCCTATCTAATTCTTTTCCCGTGCCTCATTCTTGTTCTAATCGACACCTAAAGCCTCAAGCGGGCACTATACGGTTCTCCGAAGAAGCCATGAGGCCGGAAGGTGAGTATCAACAAGATAATGGAGTATGCGATCAGGTCCCTCAGCGTGGAGGGGAAGATCATCGCCACGAAGATCTCGATGAACCCAAGCAAAAAGCCCGCCAGCGTGGCACCGAGAACAGAGCCTCTTCCCCCCAGAATGGCTGCCACAAAGGCCTTCCACCCAAACAGAATTCCCATATAGGGATCCAGTACAGGATAAGCAACACCAAAGAGTATCCCGGCCGCGGCGGCCAGTGCTGACCCAATGGCGAAAGTCATGCCTGCAATGGTATTTATGGAGACGCCCATCAGAGGCACGACCACGTAGTCAAACGCCATGGCCCTCATGGCCATCCCCCATTTGCTCCTCCGCACGAACTGATGCAGTGCACCCATGAGGGCTAAGGAGACGAGAACAATCATGATCTTCTTGTTGGTCACAAACACGCCCCCAAGGTCGTACGTGTGTGTCTTCACCAAGGCGGGAAAGCTTAAACGCCTTGCTCCCAGCAAGGCCAGGTTGCCTGTCTCCAGTATGATGCCTATCATCAACCCGGTAATTGCGGCCGAGGCACGGGGTGCATCCCGTAGTGGCCGATAGCCCACCCTTTCTACTATCATACCCACAAACGATGTGAGGAACATGGAGATGAGGATGGTCAGCACCAGAATCAACCAGTTAGGCAGGGCAAAGGCACCCACCGAAGTGAACGCCACCAGGCCCGTCGCCACACCGAAACCGATGTAGGCGCCCACCATGAAGATGTCGCCGTGGGCAAAGTTGAAGAGCATGAGGATGCTGTAAACCATAGAGTATCCGAGGGCGATCAAGGCGTAAAAGCTACCCCATTGCAGAGCATTGATCAGATTTTGTAGAAAGAATACCATGAGGTCGAATCGGCGTTTTCCAAAGAAGGCGGGCTCAGGGGCTCAACACCCTGGCCCGCCCTTTTAATGTACGATTCCTTCAGCCATGGATGACTTTGAAATCTTCCTAGATGCAGACGCTTAAGGACAGACAGACTTGTAGAACTCGAACTCCCCTTTTTTGCTGATCTTCACGATGACCGCACACTTTATGGGATCCCCATCTTCAGTGAAAGTCATCTCACCCGTGATCCCATTGAATTGTCTGATTCGAGCAAGGGCATCACGCACACATTTTCGATCCTTTTCAATTTTTCCGGTAATTCTGCCGCAGGACTGGATTGCCTCTTGAACGATACGCAAGGCGTCCCAGGTGAGGGCGCCCACATCATCTGGCACATAGCCATATTTTGCCTTGTATCTATCGATAAACGCCTTTGTGGCGCCTTTAGCGCCGGCGGCCGCATAGTGAGTGCTGAAGAACAGCCCATGGCAGTCTTTACCACAGAGCTCCACGGTCTCAGCCGATCCCCAACTATCGCTACCCACGATCGGTTTTTTCCACCCCAACTCGTGGGCCTGCTGCACAATCAACGCCACCTCATTATAGTATTGGGGGGTAAACAGGACCTCAGCCCCTGAATTAATGATCTTGGTTAGTTGGGAACTGAAATCCGCGTCTTTTGTGGTGAAACTTTCAAAGGCCACGACAGAACCAGGGCCCTGCAATTCTTCCCAGGCCTTTTTGAAGAACTCTGCAAGTCCCTTTGGGTAGTCGCTCGCCACGTCATAGAGAACCGCGGCTTTGGTGTATCCGAACTCTTCTTTTATGAAATTGGCCAATACGGGCCCCTGAAAGGGATCCAGGAAGCAGCCCCGGAAGACATAGGGGCGTTCTTTGGTGGTATTGGGATTGGTGGACCAAGGGCTGATCATGGGTGTCTTATGGTTGTTGGCCACTTCCCCCGCTGGCACCGCCTGCTTGGAGGCCTGCGGCCCCACAATCACCAGCACCTCATCCTCTGTGATCATTTTTGTGTTCACCTTCACGGCAGATTCTGCTTTGGATTCGTTGTCCTCGATCACCAGTTCCACAGGGTACAGTTTCTCTCCCACTTTCAGGCCTCCGGCAGCTTTTATGTCTTCAAGCCACATCTGGGCAGCGAACTTTGTTCCCTCGCCCACCTTGGGGATATCCCCCGTGATAGGGGCGTTAATGCCAATCTTAATGGTCTTTTCCCTACTCATGGCAGGGGGCGAAAAAACCAGACCCACAACCAGACACATGACC
>CP070840.1:3040294-3091776 GCA_020342025.1 Deltaproteobacteria bacterium | reverse complement strand
GCGGTTGCCAATGACAACCCTGAGATCATTGAAGCCAGGGAGAGATACATTCCCGTCATACCCAGAGCTGAGATGCTGGCGGAATTGATGCGCCTCAAGTACGGCGTGGCCATTGCGGGTGCCCACGGTAAAACCACCACCACTTCAATGATCGCCTCCATACTGACCAGCGGAGATCTAGATCCAACCGTGGTCATTGGGGGAAGACTAGATATCTGGGGCGGCTCCAATGCAAAACTGGGTCAAGGGGATATCCTGGTTGCAGAGACGGATGAGAGCGATGGTTCTTTCATGGCCCTCTCTCCTACCATAGCGGTTGTGACCAATATGGACTATGAGCATATGGATTATTATGGCCATATGGATGCCATTAGGGAGGCCTTTATCAACTTCATCAATAAGATCCCCTTCTACGGGCTCGCCATTATTTGTCTGGATAATGAAGAGATTCAGGGCATTATTCCCCATTTGAAAAAAAGGTATATTACCTATGGCACAAATTCCCAGGCAGACCTGCGGGCCGTCAACATAGAACGGGACGGGCTAGAGGTGAGTTTTGAGGTTCTCTATCAGAACGACTCGTTGGGGCGTGTTCAAGTTGGGATACCGGGCAAACATAATGTCCTGAACGCCCTGGCAGCCATAGCTGTGGGACAAGAACTGGATGTCCAAGTAGAAGATATCAAAGAGGGTCTCAAGACCTTGGGAGGCCTTGCCAGGCGCTTCCAGGTAAAAGGGGAAAAGGACGGTATTCTCTTGGTGGATGATTATGGACATCACCCCACAGAGATCACCGCTGTTCTAGAGACGGCCAAAGAGTGCTGGCCCGAAAAACGCCTCGTCGTTGTATTTCAGCCTCACAGGTATACGCGAACAAAGGCATTGTATGACCGTTTTACCATTTGCTTTAACCAGGCCGACCTACTCTTTCTCGCTCCCATATACCCGGCCGGGGAGAGACCCATAGAAGGTGTAGACGTGGAATGGCTTTGCCGGGGTATAAAGGAACATGGCCACAGAGAGGTGAAATTGTGTCGCCACCAGGATGAGATCTTGCAGGTCCTTCTGGGTCTTATCAAGCCCGGCGATTTGGTCATGACCCTTGGCGCAGGAGATATTTATCGTGCGGGTGAGGCGCTGTTAAACAAGCTGGGAGCAGGGAGCAAGGCGTGAAGAACATAGACATTATCTCCCTATTTGCACCTATAAGCTCCGTGCTCCATGCGCCGTGCTAATATGGATGAAAGACAGAGAAGAGGGTTGGTTGAAATCATGGGGGAGGGCGTTCAGTTGGATCGTGCCATGAGCGAGCACACCACCCTCCGCATCGGGGGTAAGGCGGATGCAGTCTGTTTCGTCCAGGAACTGGGAGAACTCCAACAGTTGCTCTCTTACCTCAGCAAAGAGAATATCCCTTACCTGGTGGTCGGTCGAGGCAGCAATTTGTTGGTGAGAGATGGTGGGTTCAAGGGGGTCGTCATTATCATGCGGGATAAACTGGCGACCATCGAGCAGCGTGGAGAAAATGATGAGATCGTGGTGGCTGGAGGTGGCCTCGCTCTCAGCGATCTCTTGAAGTACAGTAGCCAGAAGGGTTTAGGAGGACTGGAATTCCTCGCAGGCATCCCCGGTACAGTGGGAGGAGCCGTGACCATGAACGCCGGTGCCTTTGGAAAGGACATGGGCAGTGTGGTGCAGAAAATTGAACTGGTGAACCCTCAGGGAGAAGTTATATCAAGACATCATTCAGAACTGGCCTTTTCATACAGGGCATCGTCCATTCAGGAGGGGACGGTTGTGCTCAAAGCCAGTCTGCAATGTGCTCGGGAGACCCCGGCGATTGTTTCAAGACGGGTGGCAGACTACTTAACGAGACGAAAAGCGACCCAGCCTCTGGAATATCCCAGTGCGGGTTCGGTCTTCAGAAATCCACCTGATGACTATGCGGGAAGGCTCATCGAGGAGACAGGATTAAAGGGAAAGAAGATCGGGGGCGCCATGATTTCACCCAAACATGCAAATTATATCGTGAATACAGGAGGCGCCAGGGCCGATGATGTCATGGCCCTCATGAAAATGGCGAAAGAGAAAGTAAGGGCAGAGACGGGGATAGAACTGGAACCTGAGATAAAGGTGGTGGGCGACTAGGCAGGGCGTCACATGAAGAAAAAACCGAGAAAAACACGATCCGTTCTAAAGAAACAGGCTGTCAAAAAGAGGAAGCGAAAAACGTCTCCCAATATGTGGAGGCTCACGCGTTTCCTTTTCTCCTACTCCTTTAAATTCTCCTGTCTCCTGGCTGGGCTCGTGTTCATAAGTCTTTTGTTTCTATATCTCTATGAAAACCTGCTCACGTCCCCTTTCATCCGACTTGAACGGGTTATTGTTGACGGGGTTGACGGAAACCTGAAACATGCCTTGCTGAAAATGTCCGAGCTAAAACCTGATACCAGTTTGTTGTCAGTCCAATTGGATGAAATGAAACGGAGAATGGAAAAGCACCCCTGGATTAGATCGGTGAATCTCGAAAAACGTTTTCCCCATACCTTGGTCATCAAGGCGGAAAAGGAGGAACCTTGTGCAATCGTGGTCCTGGATAACCTCCACTATATGAATCGATGGGGGAAAATTTTTAGGAGATTGGATGAAACTGCCCACATG
Source organism: Deltaproteobacteria bacterium (assembly GCA_020342025.1). The sequence goes on along the minus strand of CP070840.1, from coordinate 3,089,115 downwards.
GATTTTCCATTGGTCACCGGCATATCCAAGAGCGGGAGCGAGGGGGAGAAGCAACTGCAATTGGCGGCCGGGGTGTTAAGGGTTCTTGAAGGGGGAAATGGCCCTTGGTCTCTGGAGGAGCTATCTGAAGTCCATGTTGAGAAGACTGGACATATTTCCCTCTATTTCCTCTCCCTGCCAGCGGTTATTGAGCTGGAAGCGACTCAATTGGAGAGACAAATGGAGGATTTGAAGCGGCTTGTTCAACACCTCAAAAGGACCGGTCGCCTTCATATGGTAAAACGTATAGATCTCAATTACAGGGAGGGCGCCATAGTCTCATACAAAAACGATGGCGTTGTCAGTTGATGGGTACAAGACCGTTCCCACTTATTTCTTATAACCGGTTATTGCCCAAACTCAACTGAGCTTCGTTTTAAGGAGCTAGGATCATGGCCGGAGAAATCATTGTAGGCTTGGATATCGGAACAACAAAGATATGTGCTGTGGTGGGTGAACTCCAACCCGATGGGATCGAGATTGTCGGTATTGGCAGTCACCCCTCTGAAGGCCTCAGAAAGGGGGTGGTGATTAACATCGAAAGAACAGTCAATTCCATAAAAGAGGCCATAGAGGAAGCAGAAACCATGGCGGGTTGCGAGATAAGCTCCATCTATGCCGGCATAGCCGGCGGACACATCAAGGGATTCAACAGCCATGGTGTAATCGCCCTCAAGGAAAGGGAAGTTACCAAGAATGATATCGACAGGGTGATCGAGGCGGCAAGCGCGGTGGCCATCCCTATGGACCGTGAGGTGATCCATATCTTGACTCAAGAGTTTATTATAGATGAACAAGATGGCATCACGGATCCCCTAGGCATGTCCGGCGTGCGCATGGAAGCAAAGATTCATATCGTCACGGGGGCGGTCACCTCAGCACAGAACATCATCAAGTGCGCCAACAGGGCTGGATTGGATGTGTGTGATATTGTGCTCGAATCACTGGCCTCCAGTGAAGCGGTACTCTCCGACGAAGAGCGCAACTTAGGCGTGGCCCTGATTGACTTCGGCGGCGGAACGACAGACATGGCCGTCTTTTCAAGGGGATCCATCAAACACACCTCTGTCCTCACCCTGGGTGGGGATAATCTCACCTATGACATTGCCATAGGACTCAGAACACCGAGAATCGAGGCTGAAAAGATAAAAATAAAATACGGATGCAGCATGTCCTCTATGATCGGGAAGGATGAAACCCTTGAGGTGCCCGGCGTGGGAGGCAGAAAACCAAGGGTCTTATCTAGGCAGATCCTGGGGGAGATCCTGGAGCCGCGGGTTGAGGAGATACTTACCCTTATTCACAATGATCTACTCCGATCGGGCTATGATGATCTGATCAACTCAGGTGTGGTTATCACCGGTGGATCTGCGGAGCTTCCCGGGGTTACAGAGATGGCTGAGCAGGTATTCAATGCACCTTCACGTACAGGCTATCCCGTCGGGATCAGAGGCCTCGTGGAAGTGGTGAGCAAACCCATGTATGCAACGGCGGTAGGGCTTGTTCTTTATGGAGCCAAGAGAACTCAGGAGGGCAAGAAATTTAGGATAAGGGATACGAACATCTTTGGCCGAGTCATGGAGAGGATGAAAAGATGGTTCAAAGATGTCATTTAACTGTCTGGTCAGCCCATGGGCCCGTTTGGGCTGTCAGACCAAACCTATTTCAGGAGGGACATTCATGAAGATCGAATTCGTTGAGGAGAAAGAAAAAGGGAAAAGGTACAATGCCAAGATCAAAGTGGTTGGCGTTGGCGGAGCTGGCGGAAATGCCATAAACAATATGATCGCCGCCAAGCTCCAAGGGGTTGAATTTATAGCGGCCAATACGGACAGCCAAAACCTTGAGCGATCCATCAGCTCCAGAAAAATACAGCTTGGTGCGTCCATCACTAGGGGACTTGGAGCAGGGGCTGATCCAGAAGTGGGACGCCTGTCAGCCGAAGAATGCATAGACGAGATCAGAGAAGTCATCGACGGATCTGATATGATCTTCGTCACGGCAGGCATGGGCGGAGGAACGGGAACTGGCGCTTCTCCGGTGGTGGCGCGTGAAGCCAGAGACCTGGGTGCTCTCACCGTTGCAGTGGTGACCAAGCCCTTCAAATTTGAGGGTGAAAAAAGGATGAACAGGGCGTTGGAAGGTATACAGCAGCTAAAAAAGGAGGTGGATACCCTGATCATCATTCCCAATGAGCGCCTGAAAACCATAGCAGACAAGCAGACCCCTTTCAAGGAACTCATTGTCCGTGCCGATGAAGTGCTCCTTCACGCAGTTAAAGGAATTTCCGATCTGATTATGAGTAGCGGCTTCATTAATCTGGATTTTGCGGACGTGAAAAGGGTGATGGAACAGATGGGAACCGCCATTATGGGTACTGGAAGGGCAAGTGGAGAGAACCGGGCTGCTGAGGCGGCACAGATGGCCATCAATAGTCCCCTTCTTGAGGATGTGTCCATAAGTGGTGCAAGGGGTCTCTTAATGAACGTGACAGGACCTCCGGACATGACTATGGAAGAGATCGATCAGGCCTCCAACTATATCAAACAAGAGGTGCATGAAGATGCGGATATCTTTTGGGGTGTCGTTTTCGACGAATCCCTTGGGGATGAGATCCAGATAACCGTCATCGCCACGGGTATAGAAAGGGAACACTACGATAAAGTGGTCAGACTTAGGGATGTTACCCCGGAGGATGCAGATGACGCATGGACGGTTAAGCTGAACGGAGAGGTCCTGGAAACTCCCACCTTCCAGAGGGCGGAAGAGGCGCCATCTCGAGCGTACAGAGAAGAATTGAATTACAAGAAAAAGGGTCTTCTCAAACGGACCTTTTTCAAAGATAGTCTCGACTATCCAACCTTCCTCAGGGCTAAGGCCGATTGATTGAGAGAGTGGGAATGCGGAGATGGGGATGTGGAAGGGAGTTAATTTGTGCTAACCATATTCTTTTGTGCTTACTGCTCTCTACATACTGCTTTCTTTATTTGTGGAGCTAAGCTCGTGTCGGACAAGATCGTTTCCCTGTACCGGGCCAGATTGGCTAGGGAAAAAGGAGTTACAAGAAAGGATTGGGGCGGAAGGATCTCCATAGGGCTTGTTTACCCCAATCATTACCGGATCGGCATGTCCAATCTAGGGTTTCAGATCGTGTACCAGCTTTTGAATGCAAAAGAGAATGTGGTTGCCGAGCGTTTTTTCCTACCCGATGACGGAGAAATGTCCCTCTATCTTGAATCGGGAAGGGACCTCCTCTCCATGGAATCCCAGTCTCCACTCCTGAAATTCCACCTCGTGGCCTTCTCCCTCTCCTTCGAGAATGATTATCCCAACATATTGAAAATCCTTCAGCTGGGCAAGATCCCTCTCCTATCCCATGAGAGGGACGATTCCGATCCTGTTGTCATGGCTGGAGGGATTACCACCATGATGAACCCAGAGCCCTTGACCCCCTTCTTTGACCTTTTCCTCTTGGGAGAGGCAGAGGCAAGTCTTGAAGCATTCATTGGCCTATTCATAGATGTCATGCCCACCCTCGAGAGCAAGCAAGAAGTGTTAAGAACGCTTGCGCAAAATCTGGATTCCCTCTATGTCCCTTCCCTTTATTATATTGAATACCACCCTCGTGGAACCATCAAATCCATGGAACCCACCGATCCCCGTATCCCTGAAAAGATAAGAGTGGCGCGTCATGTTGATGCAGATGCTCCGGTCCCCATCTCTGGTATTTTGACACCTGATACGGAGTTCGCTGACAGGGTCCTCATTGAACTGGGCAGGGGTTGCGGACGGTCATGTCGCTTCTGTGCCGCAGGTTACGTCTACCGACCCCCAAGGATGCGCGATGAAACCCAGTTGCTCTCTCGCGTCCGGGAAGTCATGGAAGAACATGACCATGTTGGGCTGGTGAGTGCATCCGTGTCAGATACGCCAGGGATAGCACACATAACAGGCCAGATCGTAGAGAAAGGCGGACGTTTTTCCGTCTCCTCATTACGGGCCGATTCATTAACCGAAGAGTTGCTTGATCATTTAAGAAGCGTCGGACAGAAAAGTGTGGCTATCGCCCCTGAGGCCGGCTCTGAAAGACTTCGCAGGGTAGTGAACAAACAGCTGACGCAAGATCAAATCATCAACACAGTTCGACTCATCGCCCAAAAGGCCGACTTCACGCTCAGACTCTATTTCTTGATCGGCCTGCCCACAGAGACCCATGAAGATGTGACCCAGATCTTAGACCTGATCAAAACCATCAAGCATTATCTCATTAAGGAATCCAGAACCCGTGGAAAAATCGGTCAGATAAAACTGAGCGTGAACTGTTTCGTTCCAAAACCATTTACACCCTTCCAGTGGTTTTCCATGGAGAACGTCTCCACCCTAAAAGAGAAGCAGAAATGGCTGAGAAAGTCCATAGGCAAGGAGGGAGGCGTTAAAGTGAATTTTGACGTGCCCAAATGGGCCTACATCCAGACCCTATTCTCCATGGGGGATAGGCGGGTTGCATCCCTGCTTCTATCATCTCACAAGAACAACGGGGACTGGACCAAGACCTTTCGCTCCTCTGATCTCAATCCCGATTTTTTCGTGCACAGGCGCAGGGAGCCTGAAGAAATCCTTCCATGGGACTTTATAGATCACGGCATCCACAAGGCGTTTTTGATCAAGGAATATAAACTCGCGCTAAAAGAAAAGGAATCTGAAGTATGTCAGGTGGGAGCATGCGATCGTTGCGGTGTGTGCAGTCTTGCAGAGTGAATGACTTCTTGCCCTTCCACGCACACTCTATGAAAATTGATTATCTACTTTCCCATAGTCTGATCCATGAAGGTGAAAAATCTTATGCTTCGCCTTGAAGTATCTTGATTTCATCCTCCCCAACCACTTCAAGCAAAACTTCCCCCAGGACTTGAGCGCATTCACCCACAAAACGGGTACATTCATCGCGCCGCCCATCCACTCGGCGCGCCTTCACATCTTCTGGATCATACCAGTTGCAATGGGAGATGGTTTGACAGCTCGTATCGCCATATTTCTCCACGGCCCTCTCTTTCAACCGATCGTAAACCCTTCGAATCGTAGAGGCCAGGCGGGCATCTTCCATTTCATCCAGATTGGCCCTGCCAAAAAGGCATCCAATGGCCATCGCGGTGCCGGCTATGGCACCGCAAAAATCTCCCCGATAACACCCTCCAGTCATCCCCGCCACGGTCCTCATAGCGGTATCCGTCTCTTCCTCTTCTCCAATCATGTCAAAGCCCACGGCCAGGATGGCCTGGGCTCAATACATATCATTGGCAAAAAGATCCATGGCCTTTTCGCGCATCATCTCAGGCGTCATCATGACTAATCTTCTCCTTTCAGGTTATAAAATCGCTTTCGCGATTTTATACATCGTCCCCCTGCGGCGGACTCAAAAAAATAATTCCTATACAATCAAGTTAGACAAGCCGCCACAAAGGCTGGCATTGAAAGTCAAATGGGGCGACTTTATGCGGGGAGGAGTATAGAAGGAAATGGGTTTGTGTCAAGGGAAAAGGGCCGCACCAAACTCACCGGCTTACGACGCGGCTCCGGACTCCCTTGGATGCCAATTGCAGATGCTGTTTTTCTGCACGATCCTTCTGATAAAAGGCGCCCGTGTAGAGCAAAGATTCACCATTGACCCCAGGGATCACGTAGGGGCTGTATCCAAGCCTTGAAAGGGTAACTCTCTTCCTATCGAGCTCGTATTGGGATTCATAGACGCCTATCAAGTTGGCATATCCTGTGCGTTTGGACTTTGCATCTGCTATCTGTTTCTCACTTATATATGTTTCAGCCTTTTCTTTGTTTGAGAAATATCCGGTAAAAATCCTGAACCACACACCCTTCGCTCCAAGATCCACTTCAACCCAATAAGGAACTAGGCCTTTCTTTTCATACATGGACATTGCTTTCTTGGCACGTTCCGGGGAGCCATATGATCCGAGGTGGATGGAATAGGGGTATGAGACGGGGGGCTCGGCAGGCAGACGCCCGTCTAGAGCCGATTCGGGGTTCCTCTGTTTCTGTATATTTGCCACACCCTTAGCTGACGCTTTAATGGCAGGTGGACGAGACACTTCAGCTGCAGGTTTGTTAGGCTTTTGAACAACGGGGCTGTAAGGCTGTTTGGTAACAGGTTTATGGGTCTCCTTGACAACGCGTCTGTAAGACTGCCTGGGGGGGGCAGGTCTATCAGGCTCTTCAACAACAGGTGTATGAGCCTTCTTAACAATGAGAAGGTTTTTCTGAGGGGTCGCTTCTTTCGGCTGAGGAGGGATCTCACTTCTTGGCATGGGTTTGCGTGCAATTTGAGATGGTTTCTTGACCGGCTTTTTGTCCACATTTTTTGCCGCTTCCGGCTGAATAAGGCCTTTAATCTTCGAGGGTAAGGAGGCGATGATTTTGCCAATATCCTTTGAGAGGGGAATGGCGTCTTTCTTTATGGATTTCAAGGACTCTGTGAGTTTACCAAGATCACCTCCGCTCTGGTAATAGAAATACGCTCCTGCCAATGCAAGGAACAGAACAAATGCCAATACCATTCTTCGTTTGTTCGATCCCACCTTAGGCTGATTTTTGGACATTTTTTTTCTCCTCCTACTTTTCTTCGCTTTTACAATGGCTTTGAGATTGGCTTTTTCTGATCTTTCATACTTAATGGGGGACTTGTATACTTTCTCTGTCTCGCTTCTGGGCTTTCCTTGCCTTCTGGGTTCATCTTGCTTGAGTGTTTCTATCGTTTCTGCGCCACTGGATTTTTCTTCTGTTCCGGATTTCACCACTTTAATTGCCTCTGCCGTTTCTGCGCCACTGGATTTTGCTTTTGCTTCGGGCCTAGCTTCTTCGGGTGCCTCATCCCTCTTGTGGGATTTTGGGGTTTTTCCTTTTAGCCTGCGCTTCTTCTCATATTTTCCAGCTTCATCTTCCAGGTTTTCTCTCCTGAAAAGAATTCTCAATGCCTTACCAAAAAGAGAATCGAATATTTCTCTGGTGTCAGAATATTTTTTCTCATCTACCTGGTATTTTACAATTTTTCGGGCCATATTCACAACTTCCTTGAGCGACAGTGACCCAAAAGCTGAACCCCCAATCCGTACATATTGGAAAGAAGGGGGGCTTGATAACCGGTACGCTTTCCGCAGATTGCTTAAAGGTACGGGGAACTATGCATTGACCACATAGCATACACGTGAAAAAGCTTTTTGTCAAGAATTCTAAAAGGTTACACGTTTTAAATGAAAGTCGCAGGGGCAAGCTACCTTGGAATAATACTTCGTTGGTGTGCTTTAGATGTGTATCAAATCAACGATGCAAAAGAGGGAAGATTCACCAAAAAACCGAAAAATCGGATTCCTAACGCGATTCCTCAGTTTTCCGTTGGGTAGGTGATAGGGCTAGAGTAATGATTGCAAAACGAACACTTCTAGATTTCGAACCTGCGGAAGTACATAAAAATACTAAGCAAAAACACATGCAAAAGCCTGTGCTTCCTGACGCTCAACGGGCCCAGCGTGTTCACCCGTTGACGTTCATGCCACTGATGGATGCCTCTATCTTAACCCACAATGCGCAAGGCAAAATAAGGCGCCAGGTTGAACAGCCATATACCCATTTTATACGCTGCCATCCCTGCATAGTGAATGGCGTCGAACCTATCAACAGGTAGATTAAACCATTTACTGTGAAACCTATACATCCAATCATGAGCCAGTTTGAAAAATAAAAACCACCACAGGAGTAATATTATGTTTATTACTGCACACCACGCCAAAGTGTCACGGACTATTTCCACTGTCATTACCCTCCTCCCTTGGCATATAATCACAGACCGTTTGCAAATTAATCTGTACTTTTTGGTGGGTCAAATCGGCGTGACTAAAACGGTTGGTCATCTCAGCGAACCATACACTCCTTAACCCATGGCTCTGCTATGGACTTCAAAAACATGAGTTCGTCCGTACCATATCCAGGCTCAACTTCCTTGAAGAACTCCGGGTGCAATATCCTCGTATTATTAAACCGCTGAAGGACATAGCGATTTGCGCCGTTTATGGTTTTTGCCACATCTTCTATGATGTGTCTGTCCACGAAGGGCTTTACGCAAGTGGTCCGGAATTCATGGGGAAGAGAGGACTCCATGATGATTTGGATACTCGCTCGGATGTCATTTGAATCGTAATCTTTTTTTACGAACGTGGCGTATTGAGATGGCGCCGTCTTAATGTCCATAGCAATGTAATCCACCAGGGCCCCATCAATGAGATGCTTTATCACTTGCGGTCGACTGCCGTTTGTGTCCAATTTTACAGGATAGCCCATCCCTTTGAGCTTTTCACAAAGGGGCGCCAGATCCTCTACGAGAGTAGGTTCCCCTCCTGAAATGACAACCCCATCCAGAAGCCCCTTGCGCCGTTCGAGAAATTGGTAGACGCCTGACTCATCCAAAGGGGAGGAGCATAACCGTTTACCGCTGACGAGATCTGGGTTGTGGCAATAGGGGCAGTCGAAGTTGCATCCATATAGAAAGAGGACACAGCTTACTTTCCCAGGGAAATCGATGAGTGAGTTCTTTTGCAAACCGCCGAAAATCATAAGGGCAAATCTCCTGGCGGGAGCTTTAGTCCTTAAGGCCCGAAGGGCCGGTCCTGGAATTTCGACCTGTCAGGATGGTCCTCCCTCCGGGCCGCAGGCCCTACAGGCCGGAGGCAAGTCCCAAAGTCTTTTGGGACGCTACGCTTATGCCACTTTGAACATCTTTCTTATATCAAATTCCGCTTTTTTGCCGTTGTTCCACTGCTTGACGGGTCTCAAATACCCCACAACCCTTGAGTAGATTTCCGTCTCTTCCTGACAAACGTTGCATCTTTCATGTTCCCCATTCAGGTATCCATGGGATGGACATACACTGAATGTGGGGGTGAGGGTGAAATATGGGAGTCGGTAATTGGTGACGATTTTTCGAATCAACCCCTTTATGGTCTCCACATCACTGACTGCCTCCCCAAGGTACATGTGAAGGACCGTCCCACCTGTATATTTAATTTGCAACTCATCCTGGAGCATGAGGGTCTCGAAAATGTCGTCTGTATAGTTCACGGGAAGCTGCGTGGAGTTTGTGTAGAATGGCGCCGCCCCCTTTTTATATTCATCTTCGTTGGCACAAAGGATTTCGGGGAACTTCCTCTTATCCAGCAAGGCCAGTCTGTATGATGTACCTTCTGCGGGCGTTGCCTCCAAATTGAAGATGTCGCCAGTTTCTTCTTGTATCTTCGCAATCATGTGGCGCATGAAGTCCATCACCTTCAGGGAAAATTCCAGGCCCGCCTCACTGCCAATATCTGCACCCAAGAAATTTAGACACGCCTCATTCATGCCTATGATTCCGATGGTTGAGAAATGGTTCTTCCAGTAAAGCCCTGTCCCCTCCTTCACCTCTCTGAGATAAAAATGAGAATAGGGATAGAGATTCTTTTCTGTAAATTTTTCAAGGACTTTCCTCTTTACGGAGAGACTATCCACTGCCAGTAACACTATTTTCTTCAGGCGTTCAAAAAAGTCCTCCTCGTTCTCCGCCATGTATCCTATCCGTGGCAAGTTGATGGTTACCACGCCAATGGATCCCGTAAGGGGGTTCGCCCCGAAAAGCCCTCCCCCTCTTTTCAAGAGCTCCCTGTTATCAAGACGCAGACGACAACACATGGATCTGGCATCTTCCGGGGACATGTCGGAATTGACAAAGTTTGAAAAGTAGGGGATCCCGTATTTACCCGTCATTTTCCAGATCGTTGAAAGATTTGGGTTGTCCCAGTCAAAGTCGGCGGTGATGTTATAGGTGGGAATGGGAAAGGTGAAAACCCTCCCCTTTGCATCCCCTTCCATCATCACCTCGGCAAAGGCCTTGTTGATCACGTCCATTTCCGGCTGGAAATCAGCATAGGTCTCTTTGTGCTCCATACCTCCAATGATAACAGGATGGCTTTTGAAGATCTCCGGGACGTGGAGATCCATCGTGATGTTCGTAAAGGGGGTCTGAAAACCGACACGGGTGGGGATGTTGATATTGAAGACAAATTCCTGCAGGGCCTGTTTCACACTTTTGTAGTTTAGATTGTCATGCCGCACGAAAGGGGCCAGGAGGGTATCAAAGTTGGAAATGGCCTGGGCACCCGCTGCTTCACCCTGCAAGGTATAGAAGAAGTTAACAATCTGACCGAGGGCGGATCTGAGATGCTTGGGCGGGGCACTCTCCACTTTTCCCTCCACGCCCTTGAAGCCCTGCATGAGGAGGTCTTTGAGATCCCAGCCAACGCAATAGACCGAAAGAAGACTCAGGTCATGGATGTGGAAATCTCCACTCCTGTGCCCATCTCTGATCCCAGGTGGATAGATGCGGTTCAGCCAGTACTCTGAGGTGATATCCGATGAAATGTAGTTGTTGAGACCCTGGAGGGAGTAACACATGTTGCTGTTTTCATTGATTTTCCAGTCGAGCCCCTGAAGGTAATTTTCCACCAGATCAACACTTGCCTTGGCTGCAATGCTCCTTATCTGGGCGTGCTGCTCCCGGTAAAGGATGTATGCCTTTGCCGTTTTATAAAAAGGAGAATCAAGGAGTACCCTTTCCACGATGTCCTGGATCTCTTCCACCTCGGGAACAGGTTCAAGACGCAACTCATGGGCCAAGGTGAGCACGCGGAGAGTGAGTTTCCTCGCTTCCCTTCCTTCAAATTCGCCCGTCGCTTTTCCCGCCTTGGCAATGGCTGATGTGATCTTGGAGGAATCAAACTCAACAACCCGACCGCCACGTTTTCGAATACCTTCAAACATCTACGCCACCTCTACAGGATAGAATGAAAAGAGCAAGTCACAGGTATGAAATGGCAAAAGGGCTTTATAGGAGGGCCTTCTTGAAAAGGATCATGAATGTTCGGGTTGCCCCCTTCTAGCAACGCCCGTCTCTTCGACGAAACAGTATTGAATCACAATATATTGTGGTCAGTCAAGAAAAAAATCAATATATTGGGCATCTGGTCATATTTTTTTGGGGATGGCCAGAAAGTCTCCGATTGGGGGGGATTGAGTGGGGCAATTTTGGCCGATGACAGTAAGAGGTTCTGGACTTGGCCAAGCATGAAGAATGACTGCCGGGATGGTAACAAGGGAGAAATGATTGACTTGACAGCAAAAGGGGAGTAAATGAGGCTCAAAATTAACGGACAAAAGACCACATTTAATGCCCATGACCAGATCGATAGACAGGCCCTCGGGCCCCAAAGGGCTAGCAATCCCTTTCGGGGCTTACTGGGCTGTTTTCTTTATTAAGCCTGTTTAGAGGAGGTGGCAGCCCATGAAGAATCGGCTCTTCTTATGGCTGTTCGTGGTTCTCTTACTCGGTTGGAAAGGCCATGCCACGGCCCATTTTGCCATGATTATCCCTTCAGACAGCATGATCGAGGAAGGGGAGCGTAGAGAGGTAAAAGTGACGCTCTCCTTTTCTCATCCTTTCAAAGGGGAAGGTATGGAATTGGAGAAACCCTTTCAGTTTGGTGTGGTCATGGCGCGCTGGAAAAAGAGTCTCCGATTTTTGCTCGAAAGGACAGAAGTCATGGGCCACACGGGATGGATGGTTGAATATCGGCTTGCCAGGAGTGGCGTTTACACCTTTTACATGGAGCAGAAACCCTATTTTGATCCGGCTGAAGATCGTTACTTCCTGCACCACGCGAAGACGGTGGTTGCTGCCTTAGGCGATGAGAAGGGTTGGGATCAACCCTTGGGTCTCAAGACAGAGATCGTTCCTTTGACCAGGCCATTTGGGCTTTACGCGGGCAATGTTTTTCAAGGCATTGTCATGCTAGACGGCAAACCTGTCCCCTTCGCTCAGGTGGACGTGGCATACTACAATGAAAAGGGCAAGGCCGTGGCACCTGCAGGCTACATGATCACACAGGTTATAAAGGCGGACAGCAACGGCGTTTTCACCTATGCGGTGCCAAAATCCGGCTGGTGGGGCTTTGCGGCACGCAACATTTCTGAAAAAATGCAATATCTGGGAGTGCAAAAGGATGTGGAGTTGGGGGCTATCCTGTGGGTGGAATTCCATGACTGGAAGGAAAAATAGGCGAAAGGCCTCATCAATTCATGGCTGAGCCTTTATTTGGTCTTGATTTTGAGGGTTGATTAGTGACATGATGATTTTTTTGATCTGCGCGGTTTGGGATAAATCAATTTCGCTCGCAAGGAGGCATTGACATGGACGATGTCTATGTCCGCTTGGCAAATCATCTGAAAGATCTGATCATGGGATACCCATTTAGTGAGGCCCTTGTGGACCTCCTTAAAGAGGTCTACAGCCCCATTGAAGCCCAGGTTGCCCTGGCTATCCCCAATAACCTGGCGCCCTTGGAAGTGGTGGACATGAAAACCGTGGCCACCCGCGCAGACCTGCCTGAGTCCACCGTGGGAGAGACCCTGGAGTCCCTTGCCAGTCGCAACCTCCTTTTCACCTCTACGACCGCCGCAGGAGAAAAGGGCTATGCCCTTCTCCAGGTTGGTTATGGCATGCCTCAGTCCTTTTTCTGGGGCGGCCAGCAAGATGACCAGGCGAAGCGCATGGCCAGGCTGATCCTCAAATATTTTACGGTGCCCACCACGGGGAAGATTTACGGGGGCGTGCCCACCAAATCCTTCAAGTATAGCCCAGCCAATTTGTCCGTTGATGTGTCCATGCAAGGCGTCTTGCCCCACGAGCAAATGGGCCCCATTGTGGATGCAACCACAAAAATTGCCGTGGCTCATTGTCCGTGCCGCATGTCTTCCAAGCTTCTTGGGAGGACCGATTGCCAGCACAGTCTGGAGGTCTGCCTGAAGTACGACGAGTTGGCCGAGTTCGTGATTGAAAGAGGGCTTGCTCGCCAGATCTCCAAAGACGAGGCCCGCCAAATTCTTAAAGATTCTGAGAAAGAGGGTCTAGTCCACATGGTGGACAATACCCAGGGTCAAATCAAGCACACGTGCAACTGTTGTGGGCACTACTGTTGGAATGTGGGCATAATCAGGCGGCGCAAGATCCCTCGGGATGCCCTGATGGCCGTATATTTTACCCGTGCAACGGACTATGACGAGTGCATAGGTTGCGGGGCCTGTGCAGACATATGTCCCGTGGATGCGGTGGTGATGGTTAATGATCAGCCGGAAGTGGATCTGAATTGGTGCATTGGGTGTGGTGTGTGCGCCGTATCTTGCCCTACGGAAGCCATTTCAATCGAACGCAGATCCGAGAAGGCCGCCCCGGAGAACTTCACCCAACTGCATGACCGGATCAAGGTGGAGAGAGGATTAGTTTAAACGCGAAACTTGAACCTATGAGGATTGCTCAGCCAGGCATCGGGTCAGGGGTCTCCTCTTTTTATTTTAACAATTTCTCCACCAGCCTCAGCAAACCTTCCGGTTTCATGGGTTTCTCAATATACCCATCAGGGAGAGGGATGCGAGGGTCTTTTCGCATCATGCTTTCCTCAAATCGCTGACCCCTGGCCACGCCGGTGATAATAATGACAGGGATGTCTTTGGTCTCCTCATCCTTTCTGAGATCACCATACATGGCAATCCCTCCTTTCCCCGGCATCATGATGTCCAGAAGAACGAGATCAGGTTTTTCAGCCCTTACCTTCTCCATGCCCTCTATACCGTCCTCAGCACTTATGGCTAGATAGCCATTCTCTTCCAGAACGGCGGAAGCGAAATCTATTGCCTCAGGCTCATCATCCACGATCAAGACCTTCTTTGCCATGACTTATAATTCCTTATATTTCTTTTTTGTACGGGAGGTGCAGTGAAAAGGTGGTGCCTTTTCCCGCTTCAGAATCAAAGCTAACCCTCCCGCCATGTTCTTCAATGGTCTTCTGGGTTACAAGCAGTCCGAATCCGCTCCCTTTTGACCCTTTCGTCGTGAAAAAGCGTTCAAATATCTTCTCCTGAATCTCTTTTGTCATACCCATCCCATTATCCGCCACATGGAATCGGATCTCATTTCCCTCTTTCTGAGTCTTTATGACAACAGACCAATCCTTTTCCTTAGTTTCATCAAATATACAGGCATCTATGGCATTGGTGACCAGGTTTAGTAGACAGCGGTGTAAGCCGGCGGGATCCAGGAAGCACACGTCTATGGACGGATCAAAATCCTTAACCAATGTTATGCCAGATTTTTTTGCCCTTTCCGCCATGAGGTCGAGAACATCTTGAGCAATATCGTTTGGGGAACAGGACTCCAGCTCGGGTTCACGTTCCCTGGAATAGGTGAGCATATCCATGGCCAGGTCCGATATCTTTGCCACGTTGTTTTGGACAATACCCCAGCCCTTGGCCAACAGAGGTTGCTTGTCCTTTTTCAGTCCCGTATTCACCATGTAAATTCCGCCCTCAAGACCGTTCAAGATATTCTTGATGTAATGGGCCATACCTGCGACCGTTTGTCCGATGGCCGACAGTCGTTCTCTTTCTATCAATTCCTTTTGCAGCAGTTTGATCTTCCGCAAATCCTGGAAGAAGCCCACGCTGCCAATCTCTTCCCCATCCTTGTAGAGGAGCGTGGCTGAGAGACGGATAGGCACCCTTTCACCATTCTTGCATAGAACCTCCACCTCCAGATCTTCCACCCTGCCCACCGCTCCGCGGTCAGGATCGTACATTTTCTTCTTGATCTCATGCGCCACCTGGGAAGGGTGGTATATCTGGGTAATGTGTTTGTGACCTATCACCTCCTCACTTCTGTAACCCATGAGCCTCTCGGCGGCCTCGTTGAAGATAAGGATGGTCCCCCCCCGGTCTATACCAATGATGGCATCAATGGAGCTTTCGATAAGGTTTTTTTGAAAGTCATACACCTCTCTCAATTCCTCTGTCGCTTCCTTGACCTTAACTTCCAGATCACTCGTATATTCCTTTAGCCTCTTCCTCATCCACAACACATCCTGAGCACGCTTGATGGCGATCATGAGTGCCTCGTCTCTAATGGGCTTGTTGAGGAAGTCAGAGGCCTCCAGCTTGAGGGCTTCGATTGCCGATTCCATATCACCATGGCCTGTAATGACTATCACTTGGGCTTCAGGATCAAGTGCCTTGACTTGCCTTAAAACTTCAAGACCATCAACATCGGGCATCTTGATGTCTGTTAAAACAATCTCGGGGGTCTCCTGCCGAAACATCTCAATCCCCTTCTCCCCGTCTTCAGCCGTAACCACCTCAAAGCCTTTGTGACGCAGGGCAATGCTCAAGAGTCTCCTGATACTCTCCTCGTCATCTATGAGCAATATCTTTGTCTTGTCATTAGATGCCATTTTCCCCCTCATCACAGGCGGGAAAAGTGAGTTTAAAAGTGGCCCCTTTCCCCAACTCACTCTCCACCTCGATGGTTCCGTCGTAATCTTTAATGATACCATAACTAATAGATAGACCCAAACCCGTCCCCTTACCCACTTCCCTTGTCGTAAAAAAGGGCTCGAAGATTTTGTCTTTCAGATCATCGGGGATTCCAATGCCCGTATCTGTGACAGTCACCACGACCGAGCCATTTTTTTGAAAAGACCTTACCGTCAAGATACTTTCAACATCCCCCCTTGCAAATTCCCCTTTCTTTGCATCCATGGCATTCCGTGCGTTAACCACCAAATTTATAAAAACCTGTTCCAGCCTGTTCGCATCACCCATGATGGGAGGCAGGTCATCCTTCAGGTCGAGCACCACCTTGATACCGCGCAGCCTCAGCTGCTGACCCAATAGGGTAAAGACGCCCTTAATCGGTTCATTTATGTTGACCCTCTCTTTTTGGATCTCCGCTTTACGACCAAATTCCCGCAAGTGATTTATGATATTCACCGCACGGTCCACTTGTTCCTTCATATGTCTGGACACTTCGGGCATATCGTCCCAACCCTTACCATCCTGTTCAACCACATTGTGAATAAGATCGGCCCCTATCTGCATGGCACTGAGGGGTTGATTGAGCTCGTGGGCCACGGCTGAAGCCATTTCCCCGAGGGTTGACATCTTGCTGGCCTGAATGAGCTGGGACTCCTTTGCCAGACTTTCTGTAATATCTACGGTCACTGCCACAATGCCGAATTTCCTGCCACGTCTGCTCTGAATAGCATACACATTCACGTAAAAAGGGGTACCATCCTTTTTGTAATGCCGGATTTTCGGATAGACGCTGCTCAGGGTGGAAGGTTTATCATCTGTGCAGGACAGAACGCCTTCACGGTAATGGTTGGCACCGAACTCCATGAAAGACTTTCCGATCAATTCCTCCCTTTCATAGCCGTATATTTCCAAGGCACGTTCGTTCACATCCAAAATACTATAGGATCGGTGCTCCAGAATGAAAATTGAATTTGGTGTTGAATCAAAAATCGTCCGGTATTTCCCCTCCGACTCTCTTAGCTGAGCCTGCGATGCGATAAGTGCTTCCTCTGCCCGCCTGAGGTCCGCGATGTGCCGTTCTTCTATTTGAAAAATGTCCAAGAAAAGCTGCGCGGCCAAATGATCAATTAAGTGGATATGCTCAGGCTTGCTTCGAGAGATTTCCCTGGTTACCTCTTCAAGGCCCGTCAGTTCGATGATCATATCGAGCCCTTTGAGCTTGTAAAGATCATGGTAATCTCTGGTGGTGAAAATGCCTTTTTGCTGGGCGTAGCGGTAACCCACAGCCTCGGGGTTGATATCTGAAACCCCAATGACCTTCATCCTGAGCTGGCTGAGCCTTTCATCGAATATCAGCTCCATAATCCTCTTGCAGCCAAGGCCGCCGCCCACGATGGCCACGTTGACCGCCTTTTTATGTTCCATACGCTAATCCCTTTTCAAAGATTTTCATATGGGACGCCATCATTAAAACACTAACAGCTTAAAAACTGTGCGCCAAGACATTTCTTTCTCACCGCGTCTGCTCCCTTTCGGTCTTATATCTTTGGCACAGCAAACTGGATTACCTTGCTCAAGATGGTCTGATTATAGAAACCGATCAGAATAATGGCAAGCGCCACAGCGATCGTAGGAATTAGCATGCTGAAGGGGGCTTCCTCTATGCTCATGCTACCGCCACGGCTATGAGTGTGTTCGCCATGGGACTCGTGAAACCCGTACCCGATCTCTATGATCCTGAAAAACAGAATGACATTGATCAGACTAGATCCAAGAAGTGCTGCCACAAAGGCCCATTGTCCAGCGATGACGGCCCCCTGGATGAGGTACCACTTACTGAAGAAACCACACGTGGGCGGCACCCCGATGATGGAAAGCGCCCCAACCACGAATGCTGCCATGGTGAAGGGCATCTTCCGAAAAAGGCCCTTGAAATCAGACAGATTGTGACTTTTCACTTTGTACATGATAATACCAGCCACGGTAAAAAGCCCCGCGGTCATGACCGCGTCATTCAAGATGTGGAGAATGGCCCCTTTCATGGCTGTCGTGTTGGCAAGCCCAACACCACCCACAATGTACCCCACCTCTGCCACCACGATATAGCAGAGCATCCTCTTGAAATCCTTTTGTGCAAGGGCCATAATGGCCCCTGCACAAATGGCGACAAAACCGGCCCAGACCATCATTTGGGTGATTGGGAGCCCCTGGACGGACAGGTGAGGCCTAAACACCGAGAACAGAATCCTGATCATCACATAGAGGGATATCTTGGTCATCAACGGGGCAACCAGGGCGCTCACAGCGGATGGGGCCTTCGTATAGGCGTCTGGGAGCCACACGTGGACGGGAAAGAGGGCCATCTTAACGGCCAACCCTGCAAGGAGGAATGCGATGGCCGTCACAATGACCTTGGAATGATACAACCCGGGCAGTATCTCCTGAACGTCTGCCATGTTGAGAGAACCGGTTGAGACGTAAATATACCCAATCCCTAAAAGGTAAAAGCAGGCGCCGATGGTGCCCATGACGATGTACCTGAAACATGCCAAGGGCGCTCCCTCCTCGCCAATGGCGATGAGGGCGTATCCCGCCAGAGATGCAATCTCTAAGAAGACATAGAGGTTAAAGAGATCCCCCGTTATAACGATGCCCAAGAATCCGGTGACCTGCAGTAGGAACACGGTGTAGAAGTAGACCGCCCTTTCCGACAGTTCCTGCTCCACACTCTCTTTTGAATAGATGGCCACAATTAGGCTGATCACGGAGATGACGATCAGCATCATGGCATTGAGATGATCCACCACATACTCGATTCCGAAAGGAGGCGGCCAGCCCCCCAGCTTATATTGGATAGTGCCTCCATCAATGACTGCATACAGGGTCTCAATGGAGGCGATCGCACATATAAAAAGGGCCAAGACCATCCAGAAATAGCACAGACCTCTCCTCCACAGTCCAATGAGGGGACAAAGAAATGCGGCGATAAGCGGAATGACCACAATCAGGATCGGCGCCTGGGCTACCATCTTATCCGCCTCTCCTTATGCTCAATATAATTTCGTCTTCTTCCAATGTGTTGTATCTCCTGTAAACCATGATGGCCACGGCCAATGCGACCCCCAGGGTGGCCACCATGACCACGATGGCTGTGAGCATGAGCACATGGGGCAATGGATTGGCATATTGCATGACATCGATGGCATGCCCGCCATGTTCTCCATGGGCATGTTCCAGGATGGGAACGGTCACATCCCCCTTTTTGACAGACGTGGAGATGTAAAAGAATATGATGGCCGACTGGAATATGTTCATGCCGATGATTTTTTTGATCAGGTTCCTCTTTGCCATCATGGCATAAAAGCCTATCATCATGAGCCCAATGTACACCCAGTAGTTATAGTGACCAACAATAAACTCAAACACTTCTTCCTCCCTGGGGCATCCTTTACGCCTAACAAATCTGAAATCCGAATTTAGAACTCTACCCCCACCCAACCCTCCCCTCTCCGAGGCGTAGGCTCTACGAGCCGGAGGCCTTGAAGGGGGAGGGGAAGGAAGGGGGTCACCTCTTGCGACCTCTCCTGAGCAATAAGATACAGGCCATGCCCGCAGTGAATATGACCGTTGTCTCACCCAATGTATCGTAACCCCTGTAATCGGCAAGGACAGAGGTGACCACATTTGGGGTGGCTGTCTGTTCGAGACTGTTATGGAGATAGTAAGGGGATACATGAGAGCTAGCGGGCGAATGGGGATCCCCCCACTTGGGCATATCCAGGGTGCCATAGATGAGTGCCACCCCCACCACTATTGCCGTTATGAGGCTTAGGGCTTTCAATCCTTTGACCTCCTTCTCGTTTTGCTGACCGCGCCTATACAGAGCACCGTTCCGATGCCTGCACTCACAGAGGCTTCTGTGAAGGCAACGTCCACAGCGGCCATCTGCGTCCAGAGGAGACACATGAGAAAGCTATAAGCGCCCAGAATGATGACGGCACTCAATAGGTCTTTCACCGTGATCGCCGCTATGGCGCATATGAACACGAAAAGAACCAAGATCAGGTCGAATGGAAGGATCATTTCCCCCCTCCTTGTCCCACAGCGCCATCTTCAATCTCGAGCTCACATGTCCAGATCTCCTCCCCGCACCTGAAGGCTGCCCTTGAAATGGCGTGAGTAGCGGTGGGTTGAGCTAAGAACATGAAAACGGCAATGAAGATGATCTTCACACTGGTCAAAGAAAATCCATGATAGACGGCCAGCCCGGTCAGGCACAAAAGCACAGCCAGGGTGTCTCCTTTTCCGGTGGCATGTAGCCTCGCAAAAAAATCGGGGAACCTCAGGAGACCTAATGTGGCCGTGGTAAAAAAGAAAAATCCGGCCAAAACAAGAACTATTGAAATGACATCCGTGATTAGCATGACACTTCTCCAGACCTCTCAAGGTACTTGGCCAGCACCAGACAGCCAATAAAATTCAACAGGGCATAGACCATGCTGATGTCTATGAACATTTCTACCCTCCCGTAAATAACGCCCATGAGAAGTAGAAGAATTAACGTCTTGGTTCCAATGGCAGAGATGCCGGCTGCCCTGTTCAGGACACCCGGCCCGTAGGTGGCCCTGTAGAGACAGAATAAGACCAGGACGCACATTCCCACCCCAATAATCAAGAAGAAGTTGGTCATTTTTCACTCCCTTCATCCTCATCTGTTTCACCCACGGTGAAGATGGCGAAAAAGATAGTACACATTACCGCCATAACGGCCAGGGCAACTCCGATCTCAACACCCAAGATCCCCAAGGATCTTGCCTCCGCGGGATTGACCCCCACTATTTTGCTCAGTTTCCCATAGTCCAGGTAGTTTCCCCCCAGGATCAGGCAGAGGGCTCCTATACCTCCATAAATGAAGACACCCACACTGCTAATGGCGCCTGCCATTTTCTCGGACATCCGCCTCCTCGTCTGCTCTAACCCGTGGCTGATGACCAGCAAGACAAAGCCTGCCGCCAGAATCACGCCCCCTTGAAACCCGCCACCCGGGCTGTAATGCCCATGCATGACCACATAGAGGGCGTAAACCACAATAAAGGGCATGAGGATTCTGGCCAGCGTCTTGACGATGACGTCGTCGCTTTCACGTATCATGTGTATCTCCTTTGTTAAGTGCCTAAAGTGACCTGCCTGCCAATGCCTTCTGACGCAAAATACACCAACCAGGTTAAACAACAGGATATGACCAAGAATCCAGCATTACGCACAAATGGCTATGGCAGGCGGGTCTGAAGTGTACTAAAGTGCCTAATGTTTAAGGGCCAAAATAAATGCGTGGTTTTTTCATTCTTCACTTTAGGTCATTCTAGGCACTTTAGGTTTTTTAGCTCACTTCTCTCTTTAGATCCGAAGCGATCCATAAATGCGCGCCGCGTCCAGGACGTCCTGAACATAGAGGTGATCCGCCTCCATAAAGATGTGCGCTATGCGGTCCTCCATCTCACCGGCGTTCAGATCATCAGCGACCTTCTGGCTCAAGGCATGGACATAAAAGACGCCGTCCTTTATGTCCATAGTAATGGTGCCAGGGGTGAGAGTAATGGAGTTGGCCAGCGTTACATTAGAGATATCTGTTTCCAATTTTGTCTTGAACGTCACCACCTGAGGGGTGATTGGCATCTTGGGGCTCAATACGAGGGAGGCCACATGAATATTGGCCAATAGAATTTGATGTAAAAGCCAGGGGATATACTTGATAAACCGCCAGGCCACAGTACGCACATCGCCAACCCTGACGTTGACAAAGAGCAGATCATGGAACAGGTAGCCCGCTAAGGCGGAACAGATCGCCCCGAGAGTAAGGTGAAAAAGGTCGAACTTCCCTGAGAGCAGAGCCCAGAAGGCAAACAAGATAAGCGCTGTCCCCACCGCGTTCTGAAATTGGCTCTTTCTCTTTTGGGCACCTGTAAAAAGGGCCTGGCAGGCTTTTTCCTCGAAGCATCGTGTCTCCTCACTCATGAGCTCCACCGTTGTATCCAAGATGCCTACGGCGTGATCCCTGGCATCTTCTAAAATCTTGAATGCACTGTCGGTAGCCTCTATCAACAGGGTGACTTCCATGTGTAGCCTCCTATCTAAAATACCAAGACATTACACATATGCTGGAGCACTCAATAACTTTACTCACACTCTTGGCGTAGCGGAGTATTGGAGTAATGGAGTAATGCATATGCTCTTTCCATTACTCCATTGCTCCATCCCTCCATTACTCCCTCTTTGACTGCTGTCCAATAAACAGTACGGGTATCTCCGCTTTCTCCGCCACACGATAAGAACAACTCCTCCGCATAATTTCCTGAATGGGGGATTTGCATGAGGTTCCCATAACGATGGCCGTGGCATCATAATCCGTGGCTGCTAACAATATCTCCTCGTGCGGTTTACCGGCATAGATGTGCGCTTCCGCATCGATCCCTTCATCCAGGAAGATCCTGCGTGTTTCGGTTATCCTCTGTCTAAGGCTTCGCAGCTCTCTTACGGATAGCTTCTTGTGAATCACATTGACGATCTCCAGCATTTCTATGATCTCTTTCAAATTCAAGAGATACTTCAGGACGGTTTCTGACACGGGCGACCAATCTGTGGCATAGATGACGTGTTGAAAAACGCCCTTCTCCAGGGGCCCTGATGGGTGCGTCTCCTGGTTCAGCAGAATGACGGGCACAGGAGAGGACCGAATGAGATTTTTTACGGGAGAGCCCCGTAACCCCTTCCTGCGCCTTCGATTCACGCTCGCTGCGATCATGGAGGGGTCCTCTTGACGCGCCGCATCTAATATTCTGGACAATGCTGGACCCTCTCCTGCCAAAGTCCGGGCCTTCACTCCGTAGCCTTCCACCCTTTTGTCCCAATCTTCAATTCCACTTGGATTCAAAAATAGGACTTCCTCAAGACCCAATTTTCGGAGGACCATCAGTTGATCCATGTCCTCAAAACTGGGGCTATTCATGTCCGTCACATAGATAAGTTTCTTGATCTCCATCATTCTGTATTGCTTAACCGAGGATTCTTTTCACAACCTCTGCGAGATACTCCGGTTTGGCCGGTTTTTCCACGTAGGCCTCTGGCTCGGGGACCGTTTCACCTTCTATCTCTGCTCGAGCCGCCTGGGTCCGAAGAAAGGTCCTTCTGGCTATCCCTGAATAGATAACCACCGGGATCTCTCTTAAGGCCTCGGTCGTCTTAAGTTCACGATACATTCTGATTCCACTCTGCTTCGGCATTAAGATATCCATGATAACCAGATCCGGCCTGTCTTGTCTGACCATATCCAGGGCCTCTTCACCATTTCTGGCGATGACGGGTAAAAAACCGTTCTCTTTCAGCACTGTAGAAACGAATTCTATGACATCATCTTCATCCTCGACAATGAGGATCCTCTTTTCCATTCATGTATCCTCCCAGCATTATTTCCCACATTCTGTGCTAGCGCAGAAAGACAAATATAACAAAGAGAGAAACGAGAAATATAAGACTTAAAAATACCGGCAAACCCATGGGGCCAAGACTGGCTGTCTCGGGTTTGGTCTGCTTTCTAAATTCCTCTATCGCTTGCTGCCCCTTGCCCCTTACTTTCAAATAGGAAACGGCCAGGGTACTAATCGGGTTTCTGCTCAGCCCAGCAAAACTTTCCGGCAGGTTACACACAAAAATCTGCTCGCAGATGCGTGCCACCCAACTGCACAGGCTGATTATCCCTGCCATGACCCAGCTCAGGCCCTTTCGGTAGAACCAGTCCGTATCAAGGTTCATCGCCCTCATTTCCGCCGGGTAATATCCGGACAGGATGAGAAGACAAAAGGCCAAGGCACCAAACATGAGCAACTGCAACTGACCCACCACGTGGGCTGCGGTATATGGAACGTAATGCACAGGGTAAGGAAGAATGTCATAAAGAGGCTGTGGAAAGACCGCAATGGCCACACACAAGAAGGCCGCAATCCCCATCGCCAGGAGCATATTAAGGGGTGGTTCCTTCGTCCTTATGCCGGAGTCTTCTGCAAAGAAAGTAAAGAAGGGGACTTTGATCCCTGCATGATGAAAGACGCCTGCCGAGGCGAACTGTAGGATGAGCCATATGATGATCAGCTTTTCATGAGCCGAGGCACTCACAATCATGGACTTGCTTACAAAACCGCTGAAGAGGGGAAATGCGGAGATGGATGCGGCCCCGATCATGCAGAAGAGGCACGTTAAAGGCATGGTCTTGTACAGACCGCCCAGATCTGTGCACCTTATCTTTCCGGTCATGTGCAACACAGAGCCTGCGGCCATGAAAAGAAGTGCCTTGTACAAGATATGGCAAAAGGCATGGGAAACTGCCCCGTTTATGGCCAGATTCGTCCCTATACCGATGCCGCACATCATGAATCCCACCTGGTTAATGAGACTGTAAGAGAGGACCCGCCTGATGTCATTCTCTAGCACAGCATAGAAAATGGGAAAGGCTGTCATGAGAGCCCCCATCCAAATGAGAAGCTCGGTACCCGGAAATGTTCTTGCCATGACATATACAGCGCTTTTGGTGGTAAGAGCGCTCATGAAGACCGCACCCGTAACAGTCGCCTCAGGATAGGCGTCCTGGAGCCAAGGATGCAGAGGCGGGATAGCCGCGTTAAGTGCAATACCTATAAATATAAGATAGGATGCAGGCCCACTCAACCCGATGTATTCAAACTCAGCAGTGCCTGTTTGTTGGATATAGAAGACAATCCCTGCAAGCAGGCAGAGACCCCCAAAAATATGGACCAGGATATATCTGATGGCCGCAGCCTGAGAAGCCTTTGTCCTGCGCGCCAGAATAAGGAATGTGGACGCTATGGCCAACAGTTCCCAAAACAGGTACAGCGTGAGAAAATCTCCAGCAAAAGTGACGCCCAGAGCGCCTGCAGCATACAGCAGCGCAGCCACGTGCTGCAGATCATCTTCCACTTTCAGGGCAAAAAGGACCCCGATGAAAGTTATTATCGTGAATATGTAACCAAAGACCATACTGAGCCTGTCCACCCTGCCAAAGACAAGACTATAGTCCAGGACTTTGACGGTCCAGTACGTCCCTTCGGGCATGTTGAGAAGGGTGATGAAGACAAAAGAGGGCAGGAGCAACATATAAGCGGACTTGAGCCTGCCCCTTATGAAGGGGACAAAGAGGGCTCCAATAATCAATATGGCAGATGGCGGGATTAGGCTAGTCATAATAGTGTTCGTCTCTCTTGATCAATAACCGCAACCCTTTTGCTATGAAGATAAGGAGCACACAGGAGACGAACCCGTAGGTCGCATAGAATTCGGGAATAGCCTCCCATGTAAACTCGCCGTGCTTGTGGATAAAAAGGTCAATGATAAGGAGAATGATCAAAGACACATAGAAACCGCCCAGGAATCTTTTTACGTTCTGCGGTTTGTCAAAGATCTTCAGCTCTTTTTTCATGGTATCCAGACTCCTTCCCTCAGAGAAATGATACAAGAAAAATGATGGCGAGGTATAAAACAGCCACAGAAATCACGATCTGAAAGACCCTCCTGTATCCTGGCACAGGCTCATGGGACAAGATCATTTTTTCTTCCTCCATGGATTCACCCTCCTATTAGGCCTTCCACGGCCATGCGGGATAATCTAAAAAAAGGCTGCGGATAGAAAAAAAGGACAATGGAAGCGAAGGCCGTCACCACCGGGGGGACCACCGCCAGAACGGGGGCTTCTCTTATTCCTTCACCCTCGTCGGGATCTTCACGGTGATCGGGCTCTGCGAAGAATCCCTGGTACACGATGGGCAGGAAATATGCAGCGTTCAGTAATGAACTGGTCAAGAGAACAACCAATATGGGAATCTGTCCTGCCTCCAAGGACCCCAAAACCAGGTTCCATTTGCTTATGAAACCGCCCAAAGGGGGGAGGCCGATAATGCTCAATGAGCCAATAAAAAAGGCCATCATGGTCACCGGCATCCTTTTCCCCAGGCCTTTCATCTCGCTGACATTTTTCTTCCCCGTGGCCACAAGGATCGCCCCGGCACAGAAAAAGAGCGTGATTTTACCGAAACCATGCATCACAATATGGATGACGCCGCCTGTCATTCCTTCGGGAGAAAGCAGTGCGGCGCCTAAGATGATATAGGAAAGCTGGGCCACCGTGGAGTAGGCGAGCCTGGCCTTCAAATTGTCCTGGGCAAGCGCAAAGATGGAGCCCACAAGGATTGTGACGGAGACGAAATAGATGGTCAAGACGCCCAGATCCAGATCCTGCATCAGATCCACACCGTAGACATGAAAAATGATGCGCAGGACGCAAAAGACCCCTGCCTTTACCACAGCCACCGCGTGTAGCAAGGCGCTCACTGGGGTTGGCGCCACCATGGCGGAAGGCAACCAGGAGTGCACAGGCATCACTGCCGCCTTTGCAATGCCCAGAAGGTAGAGCATAAACATGACAATGAGCATGGCGTCAGAAGCGGCTCCAGCCAGGATGCCCTGTTGGGAGAAGTCCAACGTGCCGGTGAATGTGTAAGTGAGAATAACGGCCGGAAGGAGTAGACCAATCGACGTCCCCATGAGGTAGGTCAAATATTTTCTCCCTCCAAAGCGCGCCTCAGGATCCTGATGGTGGGTCACGAGAGAGTATGTGGACAGGGATAGCATCTCATAAAAGAGGTACATGGTGAGAAGATTTGCTGCGAAGGCCACCCCGATTGCCGACGAGAGGGCGATGGCAAAGTAGGAGAAGTAACGGGTTTGAGAGTGCTCCCTCAAGGGACGCATGTATCCAATGGAATAGATGGACGTGACGATCCAGAGAGAAGAGGCAACCAGGGCGAAAAGCATGCCCAAAGGATCGACCCTGAACGCAATACCCACCCCAGGGAGCACGTCAACTAAATTGAAGACAAGGGTTTGGCCATTCAATACGAACGGAACCATTGAGCAGACGATGCTGAATTTGGAAAGGGCAATGAGGAGGGTCCAGAATTCCCTGAGGTTGGGTCTTTTGTGAGAGGCGATAATCAGGAGTGTCCCGAAGAAGGAGACAGCTATGGCTAATAGGGGTCGAACAGAATGAATTGTTTCCATAACTTAGCCTTCAATCCGATGCGGGGAATCGGCGGTGATCCCCAATTTTCTTGGGCGTCCTACTGGCTCCGGTAACCCATTGATCCCGTTGCATATCTACATCAACTGCTTTATATAAGCAATTCTGTCCCGCGAGACTGGGTACTCAGCGTGAGTTAGTGATGTATTCTACAACGTAGCACTAAATGTCAACTCTATTTTTAGCTAAGATATGGAAATGGATCTCACATTTCGTGGGATTGCGCCCGGTATGGTGATCTGCTGTCAGCTCGACGGCAGATCTTCGTTCAGCTAATTTTATTAGAATCTGACCTAAATTTTATTAATAAATCTTTTTCCCCCGTTTGTCTAATATTTTAGCCATCATAGGCCATCGCCACATGGAAATGTCCCCACCCTCCTGCTGCTTACTTCACAGTCCATTCTTCCATATTATCCATCACCCTCAAAGGTGCTTGGAGAAGGACAAGCGCCGAGTGATTTTGATTAGGCAATCTGCAAGCATCCATGCTATAGATTGTAGCTTTAAGTTTTCGCGACGCAGAAGAGAAGGCCATAAGAGGAGAAGGAAATGGAATTCCCCCATTTGTTTTCACCCATAAAGATCAACAATATGGAACTGAAAAACCGGGTGGTCCTAACCGCGATGCATCTCGGTTATACCCCAGAAGGTCTTGTGACAGATCGTCTCACGGACTTTTACACAGTTCGGGCCAAAGGTGGCGTCAGTCTTATCATCGTGGGAGGTTGTCGCATAGATGATTACGCTGGAGCGGAAAGCATGTTGCGTATAGATGATGACCGTTTTATCCCGGGTCTTAGGACACTGGCCGATGCGGTCAAGGCTGAGGGATCAAAGATTGCCGCCCAGCTCTATCAAGCTGGACGTTATGCCCATTCCTCTATGCTTCGTGGGAAAAAACCGATCTCCGCATCAGCAATACGGTCCAAACTAACGGGAGAGAGTCCAAGGGCCCTCGAACTGGATGAGATCCCCGCCCTGCAGGACAAGTTTGCACAGGCCGCTCAGCGCGCAAGAGACTCAGGATTCGATGCGGTGGAGATCCTGGGAAGCGCAGGATATCTGATTAGCCAGTTCCTTTCGCCCCTGACGAACAGACGGAAGGATAAATATGGGGGATCTTTTGAGAACAGAATGAGATTCGGTCTGGAGGTGACTGAAAAAGTCAGGCAGGCTGTGGGGCCTGTCTACCCCATCATCATGCGGTTGGCGGGCAATGAATTCATGAAGGGAGGAAACACCAATGAAGAGGCAAAAACCTTTGCCTCTGAATTGGAAAAGGTGGGGGTTGACCTTTTCAATGTGACTGGCGGTTGGCATGAAACACGCGTCCCCCAGTTGACCATGTTTGTGCCCCGGAGGGGTTTTGTTTATCTGGCCCAGGGCATCAAATCCACTGTTTCCGTGCCCGTGCTGTCGAGTAATAGAATAAATGATCCCCATCTTGCCGAACAGGTCCTACAAAACGGCCAAGCCGATCTTGTGACCATGGCGAGAGGACTCCTGGCAGATCCGGACCTGCTCGCCAAGGCCCTAGAAGGCAGGAGTGACCAGATTTACCACTGTGTGGCCTGCAACCAAGGGTGCTTTGATGCCGTCTTCCAGAACAGGCCCGTGACCTGCCTGGTGAATCCAAGGGCGGGCAAGGAGGCGGAGACAGAAATCACCCCCGCCACTCACGTGAAAAAGGTGCTGGTTATTGGAGGAGGTCCTGCGGGGATGAAGGCTGCTTGCACCGCTGCGGAAAGGGGCCATCAAGTGACCATTGCCGAGCGGGCTGATGGGTTGGGTGGACAGCTCCTCTTAAACAACAATATTCCCGGCAGAAGGGAAATGGTCACTGCGGCCACAGACCTGATAAATAATTTAAAGGCCCTTAACGTGAACACCCTTCTCGGGAAAGAGGTGGACAAGGGATTTGTGGAGGAAATGGAACCGGATGTGCTCATCCTGGCGACAGGGGCCAAACCCCTTCTTCCCAATATCCCCGGCATTGAATTCGAGAGCGTTGTTACGGCATGGGATGTCCTGTCCGGAAAGGCCAAGGTGGGGGAGAGGGTGGTCATCGTGGGAGGGAACGCCGTGGGGCTTGAAACAGCCCTCTACCTTGCGGATCAAGGGACCCTTCCCCCTGAGGTACTCCACTTTCTTGTGGCGAACAGGGCGGAAAGTTGGGAGACTCTGGAACGATTGGTGAACCGGGGGAACAAGCATGTTACTGTGCTTGAAATGATGAAAAGACCAGGAAAGGACATAGGCAGCTCAACGCGGTGGACGGTCATGCTGGAACTCCGGCGCCTCGGGGTAACTGTTTTGACGGGCACGAGAGCCTTAGGAATTGGGCCCGAGGGGGTGGAGATTGAAAAGGGACAGAGCCGTGATCTATTGCCTGCGGATTCTGTGGTTATCGCGGCAGGCGCAGCGCCTCTGAACTTGCTTGTGGAGGAGATGGAGGATCTGGTCCCGGAAATCTTCACCATAGGGGATGCCAAAACACCGCGCAACGCCCTAGAGGCCATCAAAGAAGGATTTCTTGCTGGGCTAAGAATCTAGTACGTTTAAAATCCTGCGACAAAGTCTTTTCATCTATTTCTGGCGTGTCCAGGCCATTGCCAACCCAGTTCCAGCCTTCCTCTGGCAAAGCAAAACGGAGCCAAGTTTTATGAAGATAGGCGTTATATCAGACACGCATCTTAAGCGACCCAGCCGATCGCTCGAAAAGATCGCAGGAGAGTATTTCCGCAACGTGGATTTGATCCTTCACGCTGGTGATCTCACCTCCCTGCAAGTGCTTGAGGCCTTTAAAGAAACGGAAGTCATAGCGGTTGCCGGCAACAATGATCCCCCCGAAGTGAGAGAGAAACTTCCGGTAAAAGAGGTTATCCCCATCGACCATTTCAAGATAGGATTGACCCACGGATGGGGATTTCCCGCAAGGCCCGAAAGAAAACTGCGCCCCCTATTCAAAGGGGTGGACTGTATTGTGTTCGGACACAGCCACTGGGCTGCAAATTACCGCACAAATGGTATCCTCTATTTCAACCCCGGCTCCTTTTCAGGGGGGATTCAGTCATTGTGGCGGAGAAGTATAGGTCTGCTGACCATCGACAAAGAAATCCGTGGCCATATCATCAAGATTTGACAGCTCCCCTCATTCTCACGCTGCACCTTAACACCCCTTTCCCCGAGGCCTCAGCACGCTCGCCTTTCGCCTTTTCCCCGCGGCAGGCCGCAGGGCATCTGTGCGAAGGCGACGTAAATTTACATATTGAATAGGGTTCAACCGTATTGGCTCAGTCTTTTGAAGCGGTAAATTATAGTCAGATAGTCGATTGTTCGGCATTGCCTCCGACCAAATCAAATGCCAACACCTTTGAACGCAGGCCAATTTTGGGAATCTGGCCACATGGCCTGTGTCCCGGTCTCGGGGAGTTTCGTGGGGAGAATCAGGCCGAATCGTTTGATATCATTATCATTAATCTACATTTTCTGTTGACAAATTAAGAAAAGGAATTAATATGATTCACTTTTAATTGAGAAGAAGATCCAAATTTTGGATACGGGAAGGAGGGATGGGAAAAATGACTTCAAGGGTTGCACTAAAAGAAGAGGCCATCCCCTGGGGACTGCTGACCAGTCTCGACATCTATGGCTGCAATCCTGAGACCATCCGGGATGCAGAGAAGATAAGACAATATGTCATTGAACTATGCGACTTAATTGGGATGCAGCGATTTGGAACGTGCCAGGTGGTTCATTTTGGCAAAGATGAACGCGTGGAAGGGCATTCTATGGTCCAGCTTATTGAAACTTCCCTGATTTCAGGACACTTCGCCAATCTTACCCATGCCGCCTATATCGACATATTCAGTTGCAAGGCTTATGACCCTGAACAGGTGGCACGTTTTTCCAAAGAATTCTTTCAGGCAGAATCTGTCGAAACGCATATAACGAAGAGAATGTAATCCGAGGGCGGTCCTACCTGATACAGACCTTTCTGACCTCCTGAAGATCCGTAAGGCCCAGAAACACCTTTCTTATCCCGTCCTGCATGAGGGTGGTCATCCCATCCTGGACGGCCTGCGTCCTGATCTTGTCCATAGTGGCCTTTCTCTGGATGAGTGTTTTTATTTCATCCGTCCCATCGAGAAGCTCACAAATGTTCGTCCGGCCCCTATATCCTGTGTTATTGCATGAGTCACATCCATTTGGTTTATAGAGGGTCAAATCATCGGTGTAGGAAAATCCCAGGGCATCAAAATCTCCACGATAATTCCGAACTAGGCCATCGTATTCTTCTCGGCTGGGATGATAGGCCTCTTTACAATCCTTGCACAGGGTGCGCACCAGACGCTGTGCCAGGATCCCCAAGAGCGCGTCGGCGAAATTGAATTGATCCATGCCCATTTCAAGGAGCCTGGTGATGGTCTCAGGAGCACTGTTTGTGTGGAGGGTGCTAAAGACCAGATGGCCGGTCAATGAGGCCTCTATCCCGGTGGCAGCAGTCTCCTGGTCCCTCATCTCACCCACCATGATCACATCCGGGTCGGCCCGCAGAAAAGAGCGCATGGCGGTGGCAAAATCGACCCCTATTTTTGGCATAACCTGGAGCTGGCGGAGCCCCTTCTGGGTTATTTCCACAGGATCTTCGGCCGTCCATATCTTCTTGTCTGGTTTGTTGATATAGGCCAGGGCGGCATGAAGGGTGGTGGTCTTACCACTTCCGGTAGGCCCCACGACGAGAATAATACCATAGGGCTTTACGATCAAATTGAGCAGGAGTTCGTAGTCCCGCTCACTGATTCCCATGGCATTGAGGGGGATGGGTTCGCCAGAGGTGAGAATACGCATGACCACATCCTCTTCACCTCCCACCGTGGGGACAGTGGCCACCCTCAATTCAATATCAAGGCCAGCGTATTTTCTAAATTTTATTTTTCCGTCTTGGGGCTTTCTGCGCTCAGCGATGTCCAAGTCGGACATGATCTTTATCCTGGAGACCACGGCCCGCTTGTAGTGGTATGGGATGGTTTGGTAAATATGGCACGTCCCGTCTATCCTGAATCTAATTTCCGCGCCCGATTTACCCGGATAGGGTTCGATATGTATATCTGAGGCGGTCTTTTTGTGGGCATCGGTGATGATCTTGTTGACCAGCTGTACGATAGCGCTGTCGTCCTCTGTCAGCATTTCGGAACCATCATCATAAACCTCTTCTTCTATGGTATCCAGCTTACCCAAGATCTCATCTATGGAGCCTTGATTCAGTTCCTGAGGGTTGCCATAAAAATAGTCCAGGTATTGCAGAATATCCTCCCTCAATCCCACGGCGAATTCGTAGCTCTCAGCCTGGATTAATGATTTCACACTATCAATAATGTCCAATCGCTCGGGGTCATCTATGAGTATCTTGACCTTACCATCTTCCCTGGCCAAAGGGACCCAGAGGTTCCTCTCAAGATAAACCTGTTTTAATTTGGCCAAAAGTTCGCCCGGGATAGGGTGACTATTATCAAAAGGTATATATTCACAATCATAATACTCGGCAAGGGATCGCCCCACCTCCTGTTTCCTCACCTTCAATTGGTTTATAAAGATGGACTCTATGGAGGTCTTTTTTTCTCGAGACGCCTTAATGGCCCTTTCCAGTTCCTTTTCCGTGATAATGTTGTTTTCGATCAGGTAAGTAAATTTTGTCCTCTTTTTCCCGGTTCGCGTTAATTTTTGCTGATTGTAAAAGGCGATCCCCAGGACCTTTGCCATCTCCTCTGCCGACTCTTGATCCTCCGGGGTGAATTTGTCACCATTTTTTTTGTTAATGAGTTGGAGGACCCCGATCACATACTTCTTGTAAAAAATGGGGATGCTCAAAATCTGTTTTGTCAAGTAACCGGATGATTCATCCCAACTCCTGTCAAAAGAGAGATCCTTGTCTATCTCGATCAATTCATCCCTGTCGTAGGCATTGCCAATGTTGACAGTTTGAGCGTTGTTGGCCGTGTATCCCGCCACACTCTTGTTATTGATGGGAACCCGGATTTCTCTGGATATATCAGCGGATTTAAACTGTGAATAGATTTATTTCTTTTTGCCTACCACCACATAGATGGTCACGCGATCCGCATCAAAAAGACCCAGGATCTTATTCTTTAAATTGATAAGGATATCATCTGTATTCTTTGCCGCGTGGATTTGATTGGCTATGTCGTGAAGGGCCTTGTAGTAATTCAAATTTTCTTTGTCCTCCCCAAGTTCTTCCGTTCCGTACCGATTCATCTCAGACCTTTTCTGCACCCAGTTGTCGTCCCTGTTTGTCTCTTTACGCCACTAAAATGATACCATTCAGGAGCAATTATATCAAATCATTTCAACATTTTGAGCAATACCTCACCGAAATTTCCCCTCAGATTCTGCCCTCTTTCAGCGGTTTCCGCGGCCCTCTATATGTTTATTGAGGGCCTGACTCCGGGCGCGTTGAATAGGGGAAAAATATCAATGATTTAAATAGCTCTCTCAGCCTTTATCTATACTAGACAGGTAGAAAAACCTCTTGACAGAGGGGTCGCATACCATATACAAAATTTGCACGACACAGTCCTTTCCTGATCAGTCTTCAGCGGTAATTCAGAGCCAGGTGTGCCGCAGGGCCTTTAGCCAGAATTAGAAATCTGACTTTCAAATTCTCACCGGATACCGATGCTTCGGTCTCCGGTGCTATTCTTGGATGCCAACAAGATGAAGAAAGACGTTACCCCGCCCCGTGAAGATTATGAAATTCGGTGCCCCAGACTTGGCCACCAAATCACCTTTTCCTACTGTAGAAAAGAAAACATGGGTCTTCCCTGTTTTAAGACCCTTGATTGCTGGTTTGAACATTTTTTGGTGGAAGAGTATATGCGAAAAGAACTGGAGCCCGGAGAGTGGGAAAAGGTCTTTGGTAAACTTCCAAAACCAAAAATGCTCTCTTTGGTGGAACTGATCGAAGAGGCAAAAAAGAGGATAAAAGAAGAGACATGAGCAGAGAAGAAATCCTTTTGGGAAATGGGGCCATTGCGCTCGGTCTTGTGGAGGCCGGGTGTCAGGTGGTCACATCCTATCCCGGCACGCCTAGTTCTGAGATCCTGCCTGAAGTGATCCGTCTGGTGAAATCGGAGGGTCTTGATACCTACGTGGAATGGTCCACCAATGAAAAAGTGGCCCTGGATAACGCCTTTGCAGCATCTGTAACAGGGAAGAGGGCGGCCTGTTGCATGAAGCAGGTGGGACTCAATGTGGCGGCCGACTCACTGATGAGCGCTGCCTATACAGGAACGGTTGGAGGATTTGTGATTATATCCTGCGATGACCCCGGGCCCCACTCCTCCCAGACAGAGCAGGACACCCGCCTTATGGCCCGTCTTGCGAAAGTCCCTGTGTTGGACCCTTCCGGCCCTCAGGAGGCGAGGGAGATGGTTGGCCTGGCGCTGGACATATCAGAGGAGTTTAGGATTCCAGTTATCTTGAGACCTGCCATTCGGGTATGCCATGCACGGCAAAATATCCAATTTGGGTCCATAAAAAGGGACGGAAAGGCGGCCTCCTTTGAGAAGGACCCTGGGAGGTGGGCGGCCACCCCCCGTTTCCGTCTCATACTCCATGGCGAACTGAACAAGAAGTTAGAGGAAATTGGGAAACGATTCGAGGGCCTCTCCCAATACAATTTCCACAATCTGGAGGCGGGAAAAACCTACCCGCTCGGAATAATCGCAGGAGGGGTCCCTTTTTCTGTGATCCAGGATACCCTAAGGGAAGAGAGTCGGACCGATATCCCTCTCCTCAAAATAGGCACCCCCTACCCTTTTCCCGAGGGTCTCGCCATGGAGTTCATGTCTGCCTGCGACAAGGTGCTTGTCATAGAGGAGACAGACACGGTTATAGAGTACTTTCTGAGGGACCGGGAAAGGGTTTTGGGACGTCTCTCGGGCCATGTGCCCCGAGAAGGTGAATTGGCTCCCCGGGTCGTGCATGGCATGGTGAGCCAGGTTCTGGAAGCGTTGAATCTTGAGCCCTTCACGCAAGTTGAAGATCGAGAAGCCATGGAACTGGTGCAAAGCCTTCAGTTGCCCGTTCGGCGACCTACCCTCTGTCCGGGATGCCCTCACAGGTCCGCATTTTTCGCCATAAGAAAGGTAAAACCCAAAGCCATTTTTACTTCTGACATTGGCTGCTATACTTTGGGGCTCAATCTGGGCGCTGTGGATACCTGCCTGGATATGGGCGCCGCAATCACGTTGGCATCCGGATTTTATCATTCATTTGCCCAGGATGAGGTGGAGCAACCCATTGTGGCGACCATAGGCGATTCCACCTTTTTCCATTCAGGGACGGCCGGTCTATTGAATGCCGTTTACAATGGTGCACGATTCATCCTGGTGATCCTTGATAACATGACAACCGCCATGACCGGTATGCAGCCCACACCCGCTCTGGGAATAAGGGCGGACGGAAGCGACGGAAAGGCTATAACATTGGAAAGGGCTGTCGCAGGATGTGGCGTGGATTTCATTGAAGTAGTTGATCCTTACGATATAAAAAAAATGACGGGTGTTATCAAAAGGGCAGTTGAGTATGTGAATGAACCTGAAGGTGGTATCGCCGTTATCATCGCCCGTCACCCCTGTGTCATCGCCTACCGGGATGAGGCGATCCCAGAAAAGAAAAAGATGCAGATCACCGATGATTGCAAAGAATGTAATTTTTGCCTCGATCGCTTTGAGTGCCCTGCCCTTTTTCATGACGAAGAATTGGGGCGCACCGACATCAACCGCCAGATCTGCGCAGACTGTGGTCAGTGCCTCGCTGTCTGCCCCACAGGATGCATTGTAGAGGCCTGACCCAGTTCAGCGTTTTCAAGACTTTTTAATTACTTCTAGGAGCCCTTCTTCAGGGCCAAGATGCACTAACAATGACAAATGTGGAAGCCCAAATTACAAAAATTTGTGACATTAAGTTTTGGAATTCATTTGACATTGGGATTTTGGAATTTGAGTTTGAGTGCTTTCTTTAATTCTGTGATCTGGCTGATTTGAGGCGTTAGATGGAGACTGTAAATATTATTTTATGCGGATTGGGCGGTCAGGGGATCCTGTTTGTGACGAGGGTACTGGCGCAGACCGCGCTGGATAAGGGCTTTAACGTCTTGGGAGCAGAGACCCACGGCATGGCGCAGAGGGGCGGATCGGTCGTCTCTCACCTGAGAATTGGTGATGTACAAAGCTCCCTGGTTAAGACAGGATCAGCCCATTTTCTTTTGGCCCTGGAGGAAAACGAGGGCTACCGCAATCTCCCCTTTCTCTCCCGTGGGGCCCACATGTATGTGAATGCCAATCCTCAACGTTTCCCAAGAGAAGAGGTGAAAGCCTTTTTGGAGAAAAGGGAGATTACCTATCGTTCAGCACCCGCCGGAACAATAGCCCTGGACCTGGGCGCTCCCCTTTGTACAAACCTGGCCCTTCTGGGATATTTTACTGCATTCAACGAGGGACCAACGACCCAAGAAGAACTCAGGAAGACCATAGAAAGCATTAGTCCCGATCGATTCAGAGAGATTAATCTGAAGGTGTTCGAGGCAGGCCTACAAAGGGGCGTGGAAGAGACATCCTAACGATCACCTTCTATTCTGCCCAGGGGGGATCGCTGTCCGTAGATAAAATCCATATCCGGCTTTTCAGTGCAGAAATAGTGCACCCAAATATATATATGACTGAATAAAGCAGCAACTACTGCTGCCAATGAAGAAAGTAGAACACCGGGTATCCAAAGAATCAAGAGCCCGAACACATACATGCCATTGGTTGCGTATCGGAATATACCCTTTTTAACCAATGCTTTTCCTCTGTACGAACGATCAAAGTGATCGATACCAAAAGCGCGCTCGAATCCAAAATACCTTGCAATAGAATACAATAAATATATGGATGGAGCTGTCAACAGGATAACTAATATCATCCTGAACGTAGGGGAAATTGCGATAGTATCCCTATTCGCTATGGCCAATAAGGTGATAAACACGGGGCGTGAAATAATTAATAGAAAGAATAGAACGGCATATACAGCAAAGGCTCTGTGGCCAAACCATCTCCTTAGCAACCCGGAGTAAAGCTCGGCCCGCCAACAAAACCATACAAAAATTTGGTGTAAAATCGTAATTCCCACAAGCAAATAAAGCCAAGTTAAGGTGTCTACTCCCCAAAATTCTCCTCGGCTAAATCCATCAAGGTTCATCAACAGAAACAACCCAACCAACAAAAGCACCAGAGACAGAAGGTGCGATAGTTGTTTCTCAAAGATTTTCTTAGCAGGAGACATGACCAAACCTGGGGGCTACATGTGGTTTAACGCGGATTTGCGCTAAAGCGGTAAGAACGGGAGCATATCACTTTGCGAGCTCTCGGTCGATGGACGTTTTCCGACAGCCTCATAGGGATTCCCTAATTGACAATATGGGCCTACGCAGTATATTAGCATTACTTCCATCCACCTGTCGCGAGGCATTATGGCCGGGAACCCCGATAACGTCAATGACTTTGATGACATCATTCAAGGGGCCAGCAACTTCAGCCCATTGTGAGACAATTTGAAAAAGGCAATCTCATTGACGCCACAGATTGTGCGGGTCGTGGGTAATGGCGCTCAAAGGTGCTGATATCTGGAGGGATATGAGTCAGGAAAAGGAAAAAGTCGCAGGCCTTCTTTTGGCAGCTGGGGCCTCAACCCGCATGGGACAGCCGAAACAGCTGTTACGTGTGGGAGGGCATACTCTTCTTGACCGCGTGCTCAATGAGGTCTTGAGTTCTGATCTCGATCTTATCCTCCTCGTTCTCGGCTTTCAGGCTCAGGAGATTAAGCAAAGTTTACATACCGGCCTCCATCATTCAAAACTCAGAATCGTTGAAAACAAAAACTATCTTGATGGAATCAGCACCTCAATTATCACGGGTCTCTCGGAGGTGGAAGATCTTTTTGAACATGTTATGATCATTCTTGCAGACATGCCGCTCATCAGTTCAAGCCTGATCAACCTATTACTCCACGAATACCTTGCATCCCACTTGCAACTCGGCGCCATTAAACTCATAGGAAGACGTTCGCACCCAGTCATCATAGGTCGTCAATATTATGACGAACTTCACCGATTAAGAGGGGATGTGGGCGCCAGGGATCTTTTTGTAAAATACGCTGATCAGGTGTGCCTCGTGGAACCAGAAAAAGACTATGACGATGTGGATATAGACACGATGGAAGAATATTTTGAGTTTAAACAATCACTGGATCAAGACCAAAAAGATCCGGGCCGCAATGAACCTCAATGACTTTTGGCCTTGCCGTTCGGAATAGGCGTGTGTTTAAATGAAGATGAGGAGACCATTATGAGACTAAGGGCGCATCCAAAGCTATCAGGAAAATGGCCGCCAAGTTGGACCCCCCGGCTCAGCCGAACGTCAAAAAAGCCGCGCGGCGAGCAACCAGACAAACTTGTTTCTGTTCGAGAACTGGAAGGGGCGATTACGCTTGAAGTCATGTATGAGGGGCAACGATTCAGTGGATATGTTTCGATCGAAGATATGGATTTTCGCAAAAAGCTTCTCAAAGTGCTGAATAAGAGTCTTTACAGAACCTTAAGGCAAGTTGGATCTACCGACGTAGACTTTTGATTGGCCATCTGTTCAGTCCCCAAACCCGCCGCAACTCTTTTTTTACTCACACGCACGCAACTGAAAACCGTTCGATTCCATTACCCTCTATTGCGCATTACCCCATGAGATCACGCACTGCTTTCGTGATGTCCTCCACATCAGGTAGGGCCGCGTTTTCCAATGTGCGGTTGTAAGGGATAGGCACATCCATGCCTGCAACTCGACGAGGGGGTGCCTTTAGCGCGCCCACGGTCACTTCTGTGACCCGGCTCACCACTTCTGCACCAAATCCGTGGGTGAGAACGCCTGGCTCAGCCACCACCAGCCGTCCAGTCTTCAGCACCGACCTCACAATCGCGGCCCAATCACACGGTATGAGGGTCCGCGGATCCACAACCTCCACGCTAATTCCTTCGCTGGCCAGTGTCTCGGCAGCATCCAGCGCAGGGACAACCATGGCTCCAATGGCAACCAGTGTCACGTCATCGCCAGAGTGCTTCACTTCTGCAATGCCA
This sequence comes from Deltaproteobacteria bacterium, assembly GCA_020342025.1. Next base: position 3,050,290 of record CP070840.1, on the reverse strand, counting down.
ATGGGCACGATGTATTCTTCCTCCGGTACGGGACCGATAGCCGTGTAAAGCAGCTTGTTCTCGAAAAAGAGCACGGGGTTGTTTGAGCGAATGGCAGCCTTGAGTAATCCTTTGGCATCATATGGCGTGCCCGCCGCGATAATGATCAGACCCGGGATACCGGTCATCCAGGCCTCCAGGCTCTGAGAATGCTGGGCAGCCATGCCAATACCCCCTCCTCCTGGCGTTCTCACGACCAACGGCAGAGCGTATTGCCCGCCGCTCATGTATCGAAGCTTTGCCGCCTGGTTTACGATAGGATCCATGCAAGTCGTTAGGAAATCAGAAAAGAGAATCTCGGCCACAGGGCGGCGGCCGGTCATGGCTGCTCCAACCGCTGCTCCGACGATGGCATACTCACTGATGGGGGTGTCCATGACGCGCTCTGCACCAAACTTTTCCGCGATGCCCGCTGTTACGGCAAAGTACCCGCCAGTGGACACGTCCTCACCCAAAAGAAATACCCGCTCATCAAGGACCATCTCCTCAGCGAGCGCTTCAAGAAGGGCCTTAGAGTAACTGATCTCACGGGCCGATGGATACGAAGAAACAGCTTGGTAAATAACGCTCGGGTCGGGTGCATAGATGTCTTCGGTGAGGGATTCGAGGGGAGGATCTGGACTGCTCAGAGCAAAAGATACGGCTTCATCCACCTCACGCTCTGCTTGTCGGGTTATCTCGGCAGCCTCATGAGGCGTCAAGGTGGCTTCTTCCAATAACTCACGCTCCAACGACTGGATAGGGCATTTTTGTTTCCAGGTATCGATCTCACTCTGGCCACGATAGGAAACCGCCTCGCCTTCCATGTGACCTCGCCAACGATAGGTCAGACATTCGAGTAGTGTGGGACCTTCCCCGCTACGGGCCCGTTCCACCGCCTCTGCAGTTGCCTGGTAGACGGCCCATACGTCATTTCCATCAACAGTTAACCCGGGCATGCCATAGGCAGCTGCACGCTCCGATAGCCGCTGGATACCTGCGTGCTGGCTCAAGGGCGTAAACTCCCCGTAGAGATTGTTTTCAATGACATAGACGACAGGCAACTTGAATACTGCCGCAAAGTTCAATGCCTCATGAAACATGCCCTGATTGGTTGCGCCGTCCCCGGCAAAAGAGACAGCCACCTGCTTGGTTCCCTGCTGCCATGCAGAGAGCCCTGCACCGGTAGCGATCAAAAACGGGGCACCCACAATACCGTTGGCCCCCAATGCCCCTATGGCCGCCTCAGTAACATGCATCGAGCCGCCCTTGCCTTTACACAGCCCGGTTTGCTTTCCGAACAATTCGGCCATCATGCCCTTTACGTGCGCACCTTTTGCCAGCAGGTGGCCATGGCCCCGATGCGTCGTGGCTACATAGTCATCGGCTTGCAGGGCAAGGCACGCACCCACGGCTGTTGCTTCTTGGCCGGTTGAAAGATGAACCGTCTCAGTGGGCAGATCTCCCCTGGCAAACGCTTCGGCTAAAGACTCTTCAAACGCGCGTATGAGCCGCATCTTGCGAAGCATCTCTTTTTTCAAGCCCATCTCATCATTTGGTATTTCTTGCCTGCGCATCTCAACGCGGAACAAGTCTTCGGGCAGCTCTTCTACCAACGGGATGAAATGGCGATTCAGCGCATGGTCGTCGATAGGCCATTGCTCTCCTCGACCTCCCTGCCCAAGTAGGCCCCGTAGGCGCTCCAACCATCCTTCCCTACGAACCCCTCTAAGCCTCCGGGTTTTGTCCCTTTCTTTCGGTATCATCTCCTGGTAACCCAGGTCTCCAAGAACTTGGTGATAAATCTTGAAGGCGGGCTTTACCGCAGGCAACAGCGCTAGGGCCTTGGGGACTGAGCCTCGTGAAATGACCTTTCTTGTAGCAATAGCGCGCGCCACATTTAGCCGTCCCAACCAGAACTGGTGAGCCACATCGCCTGATTGGATCATCTCCACATCTGGCTCCAGGTGGGATTCGCCAAAGGCATAGGTAATCGGTGGCCGCCGCAGGTCAATGGTCACGCACCCCTCCGGGTCTTTAAACCGGAAACGGACAATCAGATTGCCTTTTAAAAGGCGCTCGGCAATCTCACTATCAGCAGCCAACTGTTTGAAGAGCGCACCCAAGACTTGATAAAGGTGATCTGTGTCACGAAAAACAGGCATGGGGGAACCTCCTAACTAAATTTGAGGCGTCTCAAGGGCCTCAGAAAGAAAGGCTTGGGTCAGCCACAGGACCAGACAGGAAGGTTTCAGGATTATAAAGGAAGAAGATGTATGAATCAAACAGGATTATATTTTAAGGATTAGGGAAAGCAGATCACGTGATTTGGTGGGGGATGGAGAGCGGTGTCGTTAGCCCCTCCCGTCATACTCGTACGCAATTCTTTCCTCAATGCTCTGAATGAACTGATCCACGCTCAAATGCCCATTCCTCGTAAAAGGATGTAATCTATAGGGTTCGCTCTCGTAAGCAGGTAAATAGACCACAAAATAGGGGTATCCCGTTACGCCGTATTTTTTCTCGGCCAAGGCCTTTTCAGCGGTCCCTTTATCTGGATTAATTTCCACCTTTGGAATACCTTCCAGGAAGGCCTTCATCTGGTCTGTCGCCAGATAGTCTGCATCCATCTTTTTGCACCATCCGCACCAGTCTGTATGAAAATAGACGATCAAGGGCAGCCCTTCCTCCTCTGCCCACGAAAGGGCATGACTATGGCCCGATGCCCCATGTTCCCAATCCGGAAAATCATATGATGGTCCCATGTCGCAGGCAACGAGACTCTTGAGCAAAATAAGTATTGTGACAAATGGAAGTCCTCTCAAACAAATACACTTAACGTTCATCTGTCCTTTTGCCTCTATGCTGCATGAATTTGAAACATGGCCATTGCTTTCGCATTAAGGTGCAGATGTTTTCTCTTTCGTCACAAGGCTACGGGCCATATATTCCAACAAAAAGGGCAGGACCCCCTTGATGACCCTGCCCGTTAAGCTCTCTCCATTCGTTGATATGGAGTTCCTGAGCGTTTTAGGAGAACACTCTGACTCTAACGCATTGTGAGAACCTGATCTCCCATCTCATCCTCATGCTTCCTGAACACCACATCCGCGAAAAAGCTCTCGCCAGAGGTCTCGGTGTGCTGTGAGTTTATCTGTATCCTAACGCCACCAATTTTCGGTGGTTCATGACCAAAAAGTTTGACGTAATCATCGTGTGCATTGCGCGTCTCAGTAATCCACCTGCCCGTTTCGCTTGGGCCTGAACGGACCACGATCGCCTTGATCGTCACGAAGGGGAGCTCGCATGCATCTTCCATCAATCCTTGAGGAGCGTTTGAGTCCCAGATATAGGCGATGACGTTTCTGTTAGAAAAGGCCACAAAAAGTTGCGCCGCCTGGTCGTCCGTTTTCGATATCCTGAAATCCCCGCCCTCAGGCAGTTGGGTCACTTTCCATTTCCATGACAGGACCGGATACGTGTGGGGATCCACATTCACTGGTTTCTGGAGGGCGAATGAGGCATCTTCACTCCGCAGGTGCAGCGCATGGATGCCACTCTCTTTGATAATCGAAAAATCGGCCTTGCCTGATCTCTCTTTCAGCTGCCACCCCGAAGGTACCCCGTTTTCATCAACACCTGAGGAAAAATCGGCGATCACAACGTGCTGAAACGCCCAGGCCGGGCCTGAAGAAAAGAGCATCATGCAGATCGCCGAAATGATTAAGAAATGGGGTTTGGTCATGCAGTGTCTCCGGGTTGATGCGCTTTTTTGAGGGTTACTTTCTGGATAGCCGTGTTTATTTTCGCAATAGTCGTGCCAAAAGGCTAACTTATTGAAATGCTTAGAATGGAGTAACTTGTTGGTAAATACGCCCTCCTGTTTCTGTTACAAATAGTGCACAGGCTATGAGGATTATGACACAGGAGAGGAACCTCGGACGCTCCACTGCATTGTGCGGAGAATTGAGGACCAGTAAAAAGATGATGGGGGATCTAAGGAATCAGCGATTCAGGATTTCTCCATGATGAAAAAACGGTTTTGCTCATCTTCTCGCTAAAAAAACTTGACAAACTTGGATAAAAATGTTGAATGTATTCCTTGCGGAGTGATGACTACCAGTCCAAGTACCGGATCAGAGATCTTAGCCCGGGGCGTCAGGACAAGGATATTTAATATCCCCTTAATCTTGGTTTCAGGAGCGCCTATCTCATTGTAGCATCGCTCCGCTTTTTTTGTGATGTGACAGACTCATAGAAACGAGCGTATGAAGTTTGCCACTTCCTCTTTTCCTCTGAAAATCCCGAAGTGCCCCTCGCAAAGGATGTCAGCCTCCAGGGAGAGAAGCAGGTTCAAGGACCTCACATAATCCTCTCTGTTGGACAGAAGGCTCGGATCCAGCGGCCCATGGACATCCTGTCCAAAAAGGATCTTTAGCCCTTCTGATTCTGTCGTGTAAACCACGGAGCCCGGCGAGTGCCCCGGCGTATGGATGGCCTTTACTTGCCTGCCACCCAGATCTATGGTCACCTCATCGCCCCTTAGTTTAATATCTATCCGCACAGGTTCCAGGGATGAGCCATACCATTTGGCAGCGGTAACCATGTCATCACCCTTTTCCAGATAGGACGCTTCCACCTCATGGGCCACAACTTTGCATGGAGTCTTTTCCTTGACGCCCTGGATGCCCCCAGTATGGTCAAAGTGGCAGTGGGTGATCAGGAGGTATTCTATCTGTTCCCGGTCAACATCATAGTCTCTAATGTTCTTGAACAGCCTTTCCTGGGCACCTCCACATCCCGCGTCCACCAGGGCGGCATGTCCCTCGAAATTAATGAGATAGATGGCTGCATCCTCCATTGAAGTGAGCCCGCTGCCACCCACTTGAAAAATTTCATGGGTGATTTTCATGACATTAAAATCCTCACTCTCCCCTTTGTCTAAACTAACTTCTGTTTACCTCATTTTCAATGGTCCTTTCAAGAAGGTCATGACATCAAAACGACTCGGCCTCAGGGATAATTCCACGGCACCCACCTGATCAATACGTACCACTTCGCTTCCCATCATGCTCAGTGTTTTGAGGGTCTCTGGGTGTGGAAACCCAAAATAGTTGCCACGCCCCGAGGAGATTATACAGATCTGCGGCCTGACCATTTGGAGGAATGGCCTTGAGCATGAGTATCTACTTCCGTGGTGGGGAGCAAGAAGGATGTCGCTTCTAAGAAGTGAACCAGCATGTGAGATAATAACCTCTTCCCCTGGCCTTTCCAGGTCGCCCGGGAAGAGCAAAGATTTTCCCCCATAGGAGAGTTTTAGCACCAACGACTTGTTATTCATTCCGGCGGTGTCCTCTAGAAGTTGTTCCTCACGCTCTGCAGCTAAAGGATGTAATAGCTCCACTTTCACGCCTGAAATGAGCCGGTCACCCCTCATATCGTAAGGTAGGCGTTTTCTTATGTTCCGCTCCTCAACGATCTTCATTAACTTCATAAATGACTCGTTTCTTACCCTATACCCATTGTACCAAAACTCCTTTGGGCTAAAGTTGGAAGCAATAAAACCAAGTCCACTCATGTGATCCTCCTGCGGGTGGGTTAACACCAGGTAATCAACGTGCAGTATTTTGGAATGAAAGAGGAAGGGCGCCACCACCATCCTGCCCACATCAAACGTACTACGGGAAAACCCACCGCCGTCAATGAGCATCTTCTCCTTTCCCGGAAATTGAACCAGGGCGCAGTTGCCCTGACCCACGTCCAGGTAGGTTACTTTTAAGCAAGGGTTGTACTGCGTTCTATATGTCCAATAGACAATGTCCGCAGCCAAAAGGAAGAGAACAATGAGCAGTCCCAGCCTGGCCCAGGGCCAGCGCCTGAGAAAAAAGATGAAAAAGATAAGACCGTAGAAGATGAGCATCTCAAAGGCGTTTGGGGTGACTACCCAGAAGGAGGCCCACGGGAAATGGGTCCAGAATTGGACAACTGCTCTCATGCCTTCTATTCCCCATGCCCCCAGCTGAACAAATAACTGAGCCAGGGTAGTAGAAATGGGTAGACTGGCCACGGAGAGTAGTCCAAAGGGTATGACCCAGAGCCCCAGAATCGGCACCACGATGACATTAGCAGGGATGGCAACCACCGAGATGCGATGGAAGTAAAAAGAGATGATGGGCAGAAGAAAAATCATGGCCGAAAGGGTTACGGCGGCAAGACCCCCGAAGTATATCCAGAGACGCTCAATGATCCTCCCCCCTTTCATAGCTTCTGCGAGAGGTGCGAAAACCTTCTTGTAAATTGCGGGCGCCAGCCACAAGATACCTATGACAGCGCTAAAGGATAGCTGAAAAGATACACCGAAGAACGAATGAGGATCGATGGCGAGGACCACGAAGGCTGCCAATGCGAAAGTGGACCAGATCTCTTTTTCTCGCCCCACGATCATGGAAAAGAGATATGCGAGGGCCATAATCATGGCTCTCTGGCTAGAGACTTGAAAGCCTGCTAGACAGGCATACGCCACGACAGGAAAGCAAGTTGCCGCTGCTGCCAGTTTCCTGATATCGGTTTGAAGGACGAGCCTATAAGAGAGAGATAAAAGCCCTTTGATGATGGCGTAGGCGAGCCATCCCACGAGTCCTATATGCAGTCCTGAGACCGCAAGAATATGTCCCAGGCCAGCCGCATTAAACATCTCCCTCTGTTCAAGGCTAACCTGTTGCCTCTCTCCCAGGATCAAAGCACGAAAAAGGGCATCATTTTCCGGGGAGAGATTTTTCTGAAAGAAATTTCTAATAGGTCTCCTCGCCCCCTCTAGTATTTCAGAGGGAAAGCCCAAATGTCCCCGGCCCATGGGAACAATTTGCCTCCCATCGGAAACCGAGGCCGCGCAAGAAAAACCCTTTAGCTTCATGGCCCGTTCATAGTCATAGTGACCTGGATTGTTGAAGTTCCTAAAGGGCCTCAATCGGGTAGGGAAACGAATCCTCTCGCCTGGGGCAAACTCTCTTGCATGATTGTAGATGGTAACTTGAAGCTTTTCTCGTACCCTCTTGGTCCTTTCACGAAAAAAAAGTGTATCACAATTGACCACGAGCCTTGCCATCTCCCTGCTAAGCCTTGGGGGCTCCAGAACCGTCCCTTCAACGACTACCCATCCTCGTTGATTGGTCAGACGCATCAGCTCAGAATTCTGATGTTTGTTGAGATCAAGAATACTGCCCGCAAGAAAGAATATGATAAGGAAACAAGAAAATCTGAATCGGACGGGAATGAAAATAGAGAGGGTCAATGTGGAAGTGATTCCCAGAAAGAGGGGAAGGAAAAGGGACTGATGCGGAGGAAGCCATCTATGCCCCAGGATAATTCCGAAAAAAAATGAGAGGAGAAGAGGAACTAGGGGGCGCTGAAACATCTCAGGCTTTTTCTCGCCAAATGCGGGCGCCCAGGTTTTGCAATTTCTTTTCCAAGGCCTCGTAACCCCTGTCCAGATGGTAAATCCGGCTCACTTCGGTCCTGCCTCCCTTGGCTACCAGTCCGGCCAAGACGAGAGACGCACTGGCTCTTAGATCAGTAGCCATAACGGGGGCCGCCAACAAATGATCCCTTCCTCGAACCAAGGCCTGATTGTCAGTGATCTCAATATCGGCACCCATTCTCCTTAGCTCGCTCACGTGGATGAATCTCTTCTCGAATATGGTCTCTTTGATGACACTTGAACCCGTGGCTATACACATAAGTGCCATAAACTGGGCCTGCAGATCCGTGGGGAATCCGGGGAAGGGCATGGTTTTTATGTCCACACTGGCAATGGTCTCTGATCCCTTTACGCGCAGTCCCTTGTGGGTGATTTCCACGTCAGTCCCGACAGTTTGCAGTTTCTCAACGACGGCAGCGAGGTGTTCGGGCCGACAACCCTCAATATTTATGTCTCCTCTTGTCATAGCTGAGGCTATCATGTAGGTTCCCGACTCGATCCTGTCTGGAATAACGGTATGTTCAGTGGGTCTCAGATGCTTTACCCCATGAATTACCACGGTGTCCGTACCATCACCTTCAATATGGGCTCCCATACTCCGAAGCATATCAGCCAAGTCGCAGATTTCAGGTTCTTTTGCCACATTCCTCAAGATCGTCTCCCCTTCAGCCTTCACGGCGGCCATCATCACATTCTCTGTCCCTGTCACGGTGGGAATATCAAAGAAAATATCAGCCCCCTTCAACCGATCCACTTTAGCATTGATATAACCACCCTCCAGGTACATCTCCACACCCATTGCAGCTAAGGCCTTCAGGTGGAGATTAATGGGTCTTGCACCGATGGCGCATCCTCCCGGCATAGATATCTTCGCTTTCCCTAAACGGGCCAGGAGGGGACCGAGTAAAAGAACGGAGGCCCTCATGGTTTTCACCAGATCATAAGAAGCCTCGTGTTCGGTTAGCTCGTCTGAATTCACCGAGAGCACCCCGCCCTCTTCCCGGACCGCGATGCCCATGTCGGACATGATCGTCTCTATTGTCTGAATGTCCCTGAGACGGGGCACATGGTGGAGGCGGTGCCATCCTCCTGTCAGGATGCAGCTCGCAATGATGGGAAGGGCGGCATTCTTGGCCCCGCTCACTTTCACGGTCCCCTTGAGGGACACGCCTCCCTCTATGACTATCTTATCCATAAGCTAGATAACTTCACTTCCCCTTGGATTTGCTGATAGCTTTTTGCAGATTCTGAATGAAATTTAATCTATAATAATCTGTGCTGCGCAGTCAATTGCTTAGTGACTTTCAGCAACAAAGGCTCCGTGTTCATCTGACCGAGACAGTGGAGTGTTAGTCGATCCAATCATCTGAGGCCTTCGAAAAATGTTCAATTTTGTTTAAGGTCAAGGAAGGGGAAGATTTTTGCCACAGGGATACAGGACAAGGTTTTCGAGGATTTACCCGCCATACCTCTTTGGCGGGTTAATCCACCATAGCCCTTTGGCGGGTTAAAATCTGAGTCTGACGCGGCCAGCCCGCCATTCCATCCTCCGTAGCTCCGCAAACGGGGGTTCCGCTTCGCTCCGAGAGGCTACTACGGAAGATGGAGAGGACGGGCGCGAGCCGCTCAGGCGAGGCGGGCGGGAGATAGGGCAAAAGGGGGCGTCTCCCAAAGGTCTCAAGGGGTGCTTGTGGAGATAAAGTTTATTGCAGATTCAATGCTGGGAAAGCTGGCCAAATGGCTTAGGGTCTTAGGCTACGATACCATGTACCAGCCTTTTTATGAGGAAGGTGTCGTTGCAGAGTCTGTCCGGAGGGGACGCAAGCTTCTATCGAGGCACGAACACACGGTTACCCGATATGCCCCCTCTGTGCTTATCCACGCCGATCATGTGAAGGACCAACTCATTGAATTAAGAAACAGTGGCATAATCACCTCTCACAGATCAGAGTGGTTCAGCAGGTGTCTGCTCTGCAATATCCCTTTGGAGGAAGCTGTGGAAACGGATGCCCGTGAGAATGTGCCCGAGTACATCTTCTATCAGAGCGCTTCCGGAATCAGGTTTTGCCCCTCCTGCGGCCGCTACTTCTGGCCAGGAAGCCACAGGGAAAGAATGGTAAGGCAGTTGGAGGAATGGGGTCTCTAGGGGGAGCAGTCTCCCCCAAGTATTTGAGGACCATATGGGCGGTTCCTGGCCACAGAGAAAAAACAAAAGGGCTTGCCCAAGCAGGGGCTAGCCCTCCCAGTTACACTTTCTGATCTTAGTCCCAGGGTCAGAAAGACCTATCTTTTCTTTTTCTTACGAGCGACCTTCTTTTTCTTCCTGACAGGCTTCTTCTTTCTGACGACTTTCTTCTTTCTGACGACCTTTTTCTTCCTGACGACCTTTTTCTTCCTGACAGGCTTCTTCTTCCTAACGACCTTTTTCTTCCTGACAGGCTTCTTCTTTTTTACGACTCTCTTCTTCTTTACAACTCGTTTCTTCTTTGCAGCCTTTTTCT
>CP070840.1:3003960-3040194 GCA_020342025.1 Deltaproteobacteria bacterium | reverse complement strand
GGCCTTTCACTGCATCGCTGATAACGGTATTCACATTCTCTACGGCCTTGAGGACACATTTGCCGCTGAAACGCTTCTTATCCCCGACGCGCAGTTCCAAGGCCTCTCTGTTGCCGGTGGAGGCCACTGAGGGCACGCCCGAGCGGGCCCTCACTCCACCGGCCAATCGGACTTCAACCTCCACGGTTGGATTTCCGCGACTGTCCAGGATTTCACGTCCCAAAATGCTTGTGATCTCTGTTCTCGCTTCACTGCTCATGGTTGATATCCTTTCTCAAAGAATAGTTTCGCATTTCCCATATGGAATCACCCTCCCTTCACTTCCCCTCCCCCCCTGCGCAGATCAATGATTTCCATCCTATTATTTGCCTCCGGGTGCTTCGAGGAAGGGCCCTCGGTCAAAATTGCCAGTTCTCCCTCCAGGCCGTGAGATCGCAGCCAGTCCCGTGCAAACGTATTCCAATCCTCGGGATGGTCGGGCTCATGCACCGGAAATACGCCATAGGAAAACTGAAGCCCCTGGCATGTGCTTTCCAGAGAACTCACTGCGGTGATCCAGACAGGGATCCGAAAGCGTGCAATGCTTCTTGCCGACACCCCACTGCGCGTGGGAACAATCACTGCTGCCGGCGAGACCCGTTCCAGGGCGGCCTCAACACTGATGGCAATGAGATCTTTCAGGCTTACTTCGCCCTCTTGGGCAAATTCCCTCAGGCTCTTACGCACATCCTGGCTGGGACGGTGGGGCTCGATGACAGCCGCAATCTTGGCCAACATCTTTACAGCCTCCACCGGATATTTCCCCACGGCCGACTCTCCAGAAAGCATGACACAGTCGGTGCCATCTAGGATCGCGTTGGCCACGTCCGTGGACTCCGCGCGCGTGGGGCGAGGATTGTTCGTCATGGACTCCAGCATCTGGGTTGCTGTGATTACCGGCTTGCCCAGCAGGTTTGCCTTGTGCATTAGGTGCTTTTGAACGACGGCGATGCGCTCAATGGGGATCTCTACCCCCAGGTCCCCTCGGGCAATCATGATACCATCGGCGGCCTTGAGGATGCCTTCAATATGATCCAGAGCCCTCGAGCGTTCAATCTTGGCAATAATGAACGGATGATGGCCCAAGGCGGCGGCTGCATCACGAACAGCGGCGATATCTGCGGGGGTCTCCACAAAGGACTGGCTGATCGCATCCACCCCATGCGCCATTGCGAATTTCAGGCATTCGTGATCTCGATCCGTGAACGCGGAGATCCCCAGATCAATCCCCGGCAGGTTAAGTCCCTTCTTTGAGCGCAACTTTCCACCCACCATCACCTTACAGTTCACGTCATTTCCAGCGATATTTTCCACTTCAAGCTGAATGAGGCCATCGTTGAGATAAAGGGTGTCGCCGGGCTTCACGGCCTGTGGCAGGCGGCTGAATGTCACCGACGCACACGTTTGGTCTCCGATGATCTCCTCCGTGGTCAGGGTGAAAGGCTCATTCTGTCTCAACTCGATCGGCTCCTGACCCAATGGGCCGATGCGGATCTTGGGGCCTGGCAAGTCCGCCATAATGGCCAAGCGGCGACCCACGGCTTGGGCCACGGTCCTTAGTTTTTCAATCATCATCCTGTGGCTCTCTAAATCCCCGTGGGAGAAATTGAGCCGTGCCACATTCATGCCCGCCCGGAGCATCGCCTCCATGACGTCTTGCGATTCGGAAGCCGGTCCGATCGTGCACACAATCTTGGTCTTGTTAACTGCTAGGACCATCTATTTACCTCGCCGGCATAATGGTATTCCGTGACTTCAGGCAGGGCCGAAGGGTCCATGCTGAGTAAAGTGCCTCATCCACCTTCAAGGGCAGCAAGCCCTGGGAGGGTTTTCCCTTCCAAGAATTCCAGGGAGGCACCACCACCGGTTGAGACATGAGAAATGCGCGCTGCCAGCCCAGCCCGCTTCACGGCCGCCACAGAATCACCACCCCCCACAATGGTGAGGGCCGAACTCTGGGCCAAGGCGCCCGCAATCGCCATTGTGCCGGCATCAAACGGTTTTACTTCAAAGACCCCCACTGGGCCGTTCCAAAAGATCGTTCGGGCCTTGGCGATCTCTTTCTCAAAGGCCTCAATCGTCTCAGGACCGATGTCAAGACCCATCTTATCCGGCGGTATATCCCCTTTCACCGTCTCGGCAGGGCTCCCTGCCTCGGCCTTATCAGCGACCACATGGTCCGAGGGGAGGAGGAGCGAGACTTTCCGCTCTGATGCAAATTGAAGCAATTTGGTCGCCAGGGAAAGCTGTTCCTTTTCCACCATGGATTTGCCTGTCTCCTGGCCCCGGGCGCGCATGAAGGTGTAAGCCATGGCACCACCAATAAGCAGGGCATCGACGCGATTCAACAGGCTCTGAATCACCTGGATCTTGTCGGATACCTTGGCACCGCCAAGAATGGCGATGAGTGGGCGCTCCGGGTCGGCCAAGACCTTTCCCAAGTAATCCACCTCTCGCTTCAGCAAAAAGCCCGCAGCACGCTCCTTGACATGGTGTGCCATACCGACCGTTGAGGCGTGCGCCCGATGGGCGGTCCCAAAGGCATCGTTCACATAGACATCCGCCAGGCCAGCCAGCGACCGCGCAAAGCCTTCGTCATTGTTGGTCTCCTCCCCATGAAAGCGCAGGTTTTCCAGAAGGAGGATTTCTCCCGGCTCCATTTTGTCAACCATGGCCTCCACCTGGGGCCCAATGCAGTCTGGCGCCAACGTCACCGGCACGTCCACGAAATCAGCCAGGGCCACACGCACTGGTTCGAGGCTCAATTCCGGCTTGCGTTCTCCCTTGGGCCGGCCAAGGTGTGAGGCCAAAATGAGCTTCGCCTTCTGGTCCAGTGCGTAATGGATCGTGGGCAGCGCCGCCTCAATCCTGGTCGTATCAGCCACCCTCCCTCCATCAAGGGGCACGTTGAAGTCCACCCGGACAAAAACCCGCTTGTCTTTGAGATCGATCTGATCGATCACCTTAAAGTGCTGTGCCATAACCACAGACTCCTTCTCTTACAAAGATTATGATTCCCGGCCTCCGGCCCGATATTCCTCTTTTATCCATGGCATGTGTCCGAATCAAGTTAGAATGTGACTAAAAGGGGAGAAATACTCGTTGACTTATGGGTGATAGCTTTCCCACGAGATGAGTCGGTTTGGAGAGTTTGGGACCTTCTCTGCTCGCTTCACTTTACGTCTGCATGGTACGCCTGAAGGGATTTAGCTCTTCCATGTCCTTCTCGGACAGCCGCTATGCCCCTGGCGGCCGCTATGGCTGCAGCCAGCGTCGTGATATAGGGCACCTTATACTTAATGGCCGCCTTCCTGATGTAAGAGTCGTCATGTTTGCTTAGCCTGCCGGTCGGTGTATTGACAACAAGCTGAATTTCTTCGTTCTTGATGCTGTCCACAATATTGGGGCGCCCTTCGTGCATCTTTAAAATAAGCTCCGAATCAATACCATTTTCTGCCAGGAATTGGCGGGTCCCCTTGGTCGCCTTTATCTTAAATCCCAGTTCTTGAAAACGATTTGCCACGTCCAGGACAGCAGGCCTATCCCTTTCAGAGACCGTCATAAGGACCGTACCCTGCGATGGCAGTACCTGTAGTGCGCCCTCCTGGGCCTTGTAAAAGGCAAGCCCAAAGGAATTGGCGAGCCCCAACACCTCACCGGTTGAGCGCATTTCAGGCCCTAAAATCGGGTCTACCTCCGGAAACATATTGAAGGGAAAAACCGCTTCCTTGACCCCGAAATGGGAAATCGTTTTGGGTTGGATATGGAGATCAGCCATCTTTTTTCCCAACATGAGCTGGGTGGCAATACGTGCCATGGAGATATTGCACACCTTTGAGACAAGAGGAACGGTCCGTGACGCCCTTGGATTGGCTTCCAAGATGTAGACTGTATCGTTTGCTATGGCATACTGGATGTTCATGAGACCCACCACATTCAGCTCGATGGCAATCTTCCTGGTATATTCATAGATCGTATCCAGATGTTTCGCAGGGATACTGATAGGAGGTATCACGCAAGCAGAATCCCCGGAATGAACACCTGCCAGCTCTATGTGCTCCATAACAGCCGGGACAAAGGCATCATGACCGTCGGCAATAGCGTCAGCTTCGGCCTCAATGGCGTTCTCAAGAAATTTGTCGATAAGAATCGGGCGGTCAGGGGATACGTCTACGGCAGCCGCCATATAGTATCTGAGCATATCTTCGTCGTGAATCACTTCCATGGCACGGCCCCCCAATACATAAGAAGGTCTGACCATCAGGGGATAGCCTATCCTCTGGGCCACCTGGAATGCCTCTTCCAGGGTGCTGGCCATGCCCGAATCCGGCTGTGGGATCCCCAGTTCACGCATCATGTGGCGGAAGCGGTCCCGATCTTCAGCCAAGTCGATGGTGTCGGGGGAAGTGCCAATAATATTGACCCCCGCCTCGGCCAGCTCACTCGCAATATTGAGCGGCGTCTGGCCCCCGAACTGCACGATGACGCCTTCTGGTTTCTCCTTCTCGTAAATACTTAAGACATCCTCCACGGTGAGAGGCTCAAAATATAGCTTGTCCGAAGTATCATAATCTGTGGATACGGTTTCCGGGTTACAGTTGACCATGATTGACTCGAATCCTTCGTCCCTCAGCGCAAAAGCCGCATGAACGCAACAGTAGTCGAATTCGATCCCCTGGCCGATGCGATTGGGCCCTCCGCCCAGGACCATCATCTTGCGCCTCTCACTGGAGGGCACTTTGTCGGGCGCATTGTAGGTGGAAAAGTAATAGGCTGCGTCTTCCACCCCGCTCACGGGGACCGGCTCCCACGCTTCTACAACACCTAGAGAAGTACGTGATGCCCTAATATCTTTTTCCGGGATTTGCAGAAGTTGCGAAAGGTATCGATCAGAGAAGCCGTCTTTCTTCGCCTGCTCCAGCAGGGGATCCGGAACTCTCTTGCCCCTAAAAGAAAGGATCTTCTCCTCTAATTCTACCAGTTCCTTCATCTGTTCAATAAACCATGGCTTGATATGGGTCTTCTTATTCAGGGCATTGATTTCAGCGCCTTTGCGCAGGGCCTCGTACATGATAAACTGCCTCTCACTTGAGGGTTCCGCCAAAAGATCCAAAAGCACCTCAAGGGGTTTTTCATGAAAGTCTTTGGCAAAACCGAGCCCGTACCGCCCATTTTCCAGGGAACGAATAGACTTCTGAAAGGCCTCCTTATAGGTCTTGCCGATGCTCATAACCTCGCCTACGGCCCGCATTTGAGTCCCTAATTTGTCTTCAGCACCCTCAAATTTTTCAAATCCCCAGCGGGCGAACTTGACCACCACATACTCGCCCCACGGCGTATACTTGTCCAGAGTGCCTTCCCTCCAGTATGGGATCTCGTCCAATGTCAGTCCTCCCGCCAACATGGAAGAAATGAGGGCAATAGGGAATCCCGTGGCCTTGGAAGCGAGGGCAGATGACCTGGAGGTTCTCGGATTGATCTCGATCACCACCACACGGCCCGTATTAGGATCGTGGGCGAACTGGATATTGGTGCCCCCTATGACTTGGATCGCCTCCACAATATCGTAAGAGTGTTTCTGAAGCCGCTCCTGAAGCGCCTTGTCTATGGTGAGCATGGGTGCCGTGCAATAAGAGTCACCCGTGTGTACGCCCATAGCATCCACATTTTCGATAAAGCAAACGGTTATCATTTGGTTCTTTGCATCTCGAACCACTTCTAATTCCAATTCTTCCCATCCCAACACGGATTCCTCAACCAAAATCTGACCCACAAGGCTTGCCGAGAGACCCCGGCTCGCCACGGTTCGCAGTTCCTCCACATTGTAGACGTGCCCCCCGCCAGTCCCCCCCATGGTGTAAGCAGGGCGGATGACCACAGGATAGCCGAGCTGCTCAGCGATTTTCTCTGCCTCTTCCACGCTAAAGGCCGGATCGCTTTTGGGCATTTCAAGGCCCAGTTTTGCCATGGTCTCCTTAAAAACGATTCGATCTTCTCCCCGCTCGATAGCATCCACCTGAACGCCAATGACCTGGACACCAAATTCTTTGAGCACTCCCGCACGGGCCAGCTGCGAAGTGAGGTTCAGGCCGTTTTGTCCCCCAAGATTTGGTAGTACGGCGTCAGGCCGTTCATTTTCAATAATCTCCCGCATGGCTTGCAGATTGAGGGGCTCAATGTAGGTGACATCGGCCATCCCAGGATCCGTCATAATCGTCGCAGGGTTGGAATTGACCAGAACGATCTCATAACCAAGGCTCCTGAGGGCCTTGCATGCTTGGGTTCCCGAATAATCGAACTCGCAGGCCTGACCGATGACGATGGGGCCCGAACCGATAATCATGACTTTGTGGATATCGTCCCGTTTAGGCATAGATGACTCCTCATTCTGTTCCGTTGTAAGATTTGGTTTTAGACTGAGCAGGATCCTGCTTTCAGTAGAGCGATGATCCTGGGCGGCGCATTACTCTGTTTGCCCCAAGCGTCTTGCGGAGAGGCGATTCAAGCAATATCGGAGAATTTTAAAAGAATTGTAATACTTATCCGTTTTCCCAACATGTTCTAACGTTTTTTGGCAGCGGTAATATAGAAATGTCATCACCTTATGTCAAGAAAACACCCCATCCTGTGAGTTTTAATTGACACAATCTGATTAGGCGTCTCCGAAAATCAGAACCGAACAAAAGAGGTCAGGCATCAGTAAATAGGTATTGGAAAGTCCATGCCCGGATGGAAGCGGGAAGACGCGCTAAGCCAGGTGGTATGCCTACCCCATTTTTGTATACGTTATGAGGCAGCGTGAGGCGGGATCCCCATGAAGACGTTCTGAGACCTTTGAAAAATGTCCCCTTTTGCCCAATCTTCGCCTTCCCCTCCGGGGACTAGGCCCTGCCCTCCGGGCTGGAAGCGGGCAGGAGGCTTGACCTTGAACAAAATTGAACATTTTTCAAAGGTCTGGTTTTGTGCAGATGACCGAGCTGCGGTTCGAACCTAGCAAGGTCATAATTCACCATGGAACCATATCTACGACTTTGATCGTCGTCTTTTTATGGAAAGGACTTCTTTTGTCTTGATTCCGATCACGCTTCGGCTGGGGTAAAACCCGCCCGGCACATTTACGCAAGGATAGACAAGGGATGCCTTTCCAAGGAGCGTTCCAGGGCTGGTTACCGAATTGCATCCTGTTTCCACACCGTCTCCGAGTATGGCCCCCAGTTTCTTCAAGCCTGTATTATACGTCCGGCCCTCGACTTTGATTCTCATCTCAACGTCGACGATTTTTAGATTGGCGAGTTTTGTTCCGGCACCCAGGTTCACATCATTTCCCAAGATGCTATCCCCGATGTAGGCGAAATGCCCTGCCTTGGCCCCATCCAATAGGATAGAGGTTTTAACCTCTGTCGTGTGGCCAACAACGCATCCGTTCCCAATCAGGCAGTTTCCCCTGACATACGCCCCCTGTCTGATCTCCGTATTGTTTCCTATAATCGTAGGCCCCTTAATGAGGGCACCTGGTTCGACAACCGTGCCTTCTCCCACGCTTATTTGGGTATCAAACAGGATGGCTCCAGCGTGCAGAACAGAAGCCCCCACGAGTTCCTCGCCTTTCCTAAGGACCTTCAATTTCCCCTTGGTGGCGTCTCCATGTTCAATCTCAAAACCCTGTTCAATAATCTCTCCGTTCCACAAGACGTGGGTCTTTGAAAGCATGGATCCACTCAGGTCGGCCACATTTGTCGCGAGCCGTCCTGTTACATAGGATTTTAGCGCAACAAGCGCTTCCCAAACATATTGCACACCAGCAAAAAGCGCTTTGTGTTCAAAATCCTCTAAATCAAAAAAATCCGCTGGTCCAACCAAGTTTTCCATCTATTCTTCCAAAGTGGAGGTATCCCCCTCAGGGAGTCCCAATTCCCTCGCCTTCAGGAGTCTCCTCATTATTTTACCAGATTTGGTTTTGGGCAGGCCAGATATGAATTCTATCTGTCTCGGGCAGGCCACTGCATGAAGCTTTTTTCTGGCAAATCTCTTAATATCTTTCATTAATTCATTGGAGGGTTCATAATCATCTTTCAAAGAGACAAAGGCCTTTATGACCTCCATGACCAAAGGGTCCGGTATTCCAATGACCCCGGCCTCGGCCACCGCTGGGTGTTCAATAAGGGCACTTTCCACCTCGAAGGGACCGATAAGATGCCCCGCGCTATTAATGACATCATCCGCCCTTCCCACGAACCAGAAATAGCCATCTTCATCTTTCGTTGCCCGATCCCCGGTGATATACCATGGCCCTTTAAATCGACTCTCATAGAGTTCCTTTTTATTCCAGTATGTCCTGAACATGGAGGGCCAGCCTGCCGTTAGGGCCAGATGACCTTCCTCACCCGGAGGGAGCTCCTTCTCGCAATTATCATCGAGAATGGTTGCCGTCACCCCCATAAAGGGCGTGCCCATGGAACCGGGACGGATATCCTGGATCGGATAGTTGGCGATTTGGATACACCCTGTCTCTGTTTGCCACCAGTTGTCATGAAAAGGAAGCCCCAACACCTTGCTCCCCCATAAAACCGCTTCAGGGTTCAGAGGTTCCCCCACACTACACATATACCTCAGGCTTTTTAGATTATATTTGCTAACAATCTTCTCTCCCGCCTTCATCAACATCCGGATGGCCGTGGGGGCGGTATACCATACACTCACCTTATACTTTTCGATGACATGGTACCAGGCCCCTGCGCCAAATCCCCCCTCATAAACCACCTGTGATATCCCGTTCGACCAAGGCGCGAAAATACCGTAAGACGTTCCTGTCACCCACCCCGGATCAGCGGTACACCAATACAGATCCTCTGGGTGAAGGTCGAGAACATACTTCCCCGTGGCGTAATGGCCTACAATGGCTTCATGCACATGAACAACACCCTTTGGCTTTCCTGTGGTGCCAGACGTATAGTGTATAATGGCATTGTCTTCCTTGTCCGTCATTTCTATCTCGAACTCATCATCTGCCTCATTCATAAGGCTTTCGTAACTGACTTCTTTGTCTTTTAAATCATAAGGGGTATTCCTCTTGTTGACGATTATTATCGTGTCGAGGGCAGGTAACTCCCCTAGAATCGCATGAACCGTATCGACAAGCTTTGGCGATGTAATGAGCGCCTTTGCCTCACAGTCTCCAAGCCTGTCCTTAATCGCGTCAGGTCCAAAGGCAGAGAATAGGGGGCCAATGACGGCTCCCGCCTTTAGGGCACCCAGAAGACCGATGTATTGCTCTGGAATACGATCCATGTAGGTAAATATCCTGTCACCTTTCTTGACACCCAGTTTCCTCAATGCATTGGCGAAACGATTGCTCAGCCTTGACAAATCATGAAACGAGTACGCCTCCGTTTCACCCTCCTTACCTTCCCAATACAGAGCAATCTTATCCTTCAGGGGGGTCCTTAAGTGTCTGTCCACCACCTCATAAGCGATATTGATGCCACCGTTATCAAACCAATCAAGCTCCTTTTTCACATCTTCCCACTTAAACGTTGCCCTGGCTCGGTCATAGTTGGACAGATTTGGTTGCACAGGCATCTCATCCATCTTACTCTTCTTAATAGGATCGTAATCCATAACTGGCCTATCCTTTCTGTGAGATTAAGAAAATAGCGCACTCATTTCGTCACTGATGCTCAAAGACCTCTTCTCAACAACTACTTGAGTATCTTTAGCATTTTTTTAAATTCTTTTGTCCCGGCCTTTTCCAATATCTGGTATATGATAGTCTCGGTGGAGGTGATGAATGCCCCCGCCTCCCTCAAGAGTTCAAGGCCAACACGCCAGTTGTCATCTGTCCTGGAATCAACAGCATCCTGAGGCACATGGACCGCATATCCTCTCTGCAAAAGGCATACACAGGTCTGGAATACGCAGATGTGTGATTCAACACCCGTTACGATGACGCTTTGAAGGCGTTCCCCTTCCAGGCGGTCATTAAAGGCATCCACATCACAACAATTGAAATGCATTTTGCTGATGGGTTCATAGGCGGGCAAGAATTCCTGTATTTCGTTTAGCGTTGGGCCAAGCCATCTGGGATACTGCTCCGTAAGGATGAGAGGCAGGTTAAACAGTTCCGATAGATGGAGCAGCTTGATAATGTTTTCAAGGGTCCCCTGTCTTCGTCCCATAACCTCCATGAGCTTTTCCTGGACATCAATGATCAGCAATCCCGTATTCTCTCGGTTCAATAACTCCATAATTCTCCATAATTAAAGGTTCATTGATTAGCTGCGCCCCATATAGGCTGAGCCCTCAAAATCAAAAGCCATCTCATGGCTTCCTGCTTAATTACAGACAGATCCTCCCACTTCCCTGCGAGACCTGTTTCCAAAAGCATTCAGCAAAAAAAATGCCACACCATATTCTTAGAAAGTTTTTCTTATTTTAGATAGATAAGGGAATGTCACCTAAAAGTCATCAAAAAAATTGGGTAGAGAAGTGCCCAGAAATAAGAAATTATATTCCACTTTTTGGCATAACTTTACGCATTCTCAAATTTTAGAATGGCATCGCAATTTTATTGAAATGAATTTGGCCTGGATTATATTAGATTAATACACGGACTATTTTTGAGCATGGCCCATGGGAATTGGAGGAGACAAATGGCTATACTCGATGAAGCCGCACGATTAGTAAAACAGAAACTGGGAGGTATTTACAACGATCCCACCATAGAGCGCTCCGTCGTTGGCCTGTTCTTCACAGGCGTAAAGCTCTCCAATGGCGCTGGGGGGATCTGTTTCACGCCCATCAAGGAGATCCCTGAGGCGGTCTGTTGTCCCACTTCCGCCGGCCGAGTCTTTGATCCTGGTAAGATTTCAGGGATGAAGGCGGTAGACGCCCTCTCCGCCTTATCTTCCCCTGAGCCCATGAAGGTGGCGGTGGCCATCGCGACGCTGAACGCCCTGAGCAGCACCTGTTGGTCTCAAGGGGATAAGGAGCACTATAACATGCATATGAACATGGACGCACTTGAGGCGGTTCGGTTACCAGATGATGGCGCCGTGGCTGTTATAGGGGCCATTGTGCCCGTGCTCCGGCGACTGAAGAGACGAGGCGGTACCTGGTGGATTATCGAGCAAGATCCGAAAACCCTGAGGGAAGACGAATTGCCCCATTACGTCCCAGAGGAAAGATCAAAAGAGGTATTGGCCAAAGCGGACGTCCTTATCATAACGGGCGTGACGCTCGTAAACCATACTCTGGAAAATATCCTCAAATATGCCCAACCTGGCGCTGAAATAGCGATCATGGGGCCCACGGCCAGCATGTTACCAGAACCCCTGTTTGAACGGGGGGTGAGGGTCGTGGGAGGTGTTTGGGTGAAGAAACCTGACGAACTGCTGGATGTGTTGGCATCGGGTGGATCCGGATATCACTTCCTCGATAGGCTTGCAGACAGGATCGTTATAGAAAAGCGGTGAGGCTGCCGGAAAATGCCCATTTGCTGCGTTACCCGCATCCCTCGTCACTGAGGCGTACTTCTCTGTACGCCTCATTCCTCGGGATTTGTCCGCGCTTTGCTTGGACTCCCCACCCTGCGGGCGGGTCCCCAGTTTCGGAAGCCTTGCATTTGGACATTTTACATCAGCCTCTCACAAGCCGGTTTTTCGACAGTCTCGGTAATACTTTAGGCGTTTTAAACCCCCTGGTCTAGGCGGCATTCTCTGTAGAGGCTAAAATATTACGAGAAGTGATTAAATAATGACTATTCCAGGCAATCTTCTCACCACGGCCATGGCCGTCATGCCCCATAGAGACGTGGATCGGGCCCTTCAGGTTGCCCTCTCCATGGATGTGCCATTCTGGCCGCAACTCCCCCGCTACAGTTACTATGAGGACATGTATGTCCAGGCTTCAGAACATTTCCCGGGGATTCTCCTTGACCTGGAAAAACGCACCCTGCGCTTTTCCATGGATAAATTTACCGCTCAATTGGAAGACGCGCTGGCCCACTTTGAAGAACCGGAATATTTTGATGTGAGCGAAACCTACTCCGTGGTTTACAGCCGTTTTTTAGCGCTTGATTTATCCGGCCGGGCGGCCATTCGGGGACAACTTGAAGGGCCCATCAGCTTCGGTTTCAATGTCTTGGATCAGGATGATCGGCCCATTCTCTTTGATGACACGGTCCGGCCCTTTATGCTGGAGTTCATGGCCAAACGGGTAAACGCCCAGTTAGAACGACTGACAAAGCGCAATCCCAATGCCTTCATGTTTATAGATGAACCGGGGCTGCAGTTCCTGTTCAGTGCCATGACAGGTTATAGCGATATGGCGGCCAAGGGTGACATGGAGGCCTTTTTCTCGATGCTTCAGCGGCCCCGCGGGGTGCATCTATGCGGCAATCCGGATTGGGATTTTCTCTTGGGGCTTGATCTGGATATTCTCTCCCTGGACGTCTATTCAAATGGGGAGGTCTTTGCGTCCTATGGAGAATCCATCAAGAAATTCTTGGAGAGAGGGGGGGTTCTTGTGTGGGGCATTGTGCCCACCAATTTTGAACCTTTTGAGGCGGAAAACGTAGACTCTCTGGAAAAAAGATTGGAGGAGATATGGAACATTCTTGGAAAGAGGAGCATTGATCTTGAATTCCTTTTGTCACGGAGTCTGCTTTCTCCGGCCACCTGCTGTTTGGTGAATCCTGATGGAGAAAAGACTGTGGAGGAGGCATTCAAGGTGATCAAAAGCTTATCCAGACGGCTTCGCGAAAAATATCACCTTTAGACGTGTTGCGATGAAAAAATATTATAAAGAGAGATTTGAAGCCCAGAGGCGCCTCGCCCAAAAAATCGCTTCGTTCAATGAGGTGAATGACATTCTTGAAAAGTTGAGGGAGGAGGCGAGGAATCTGGTCCCTTCTGCGATGGAGGCATGTATTCTTCTGTTGGATCCTGAGGCCCAGAAGTATACCCGACCTCTTCAGTGTGCCCTCTACGACAGGCCCGTCAATTGCCTGCTTTGCAAACGAAGTCGGACCGCCATTCAAAAGGCCCTGGACAAGAGAAAAGGGGTGGTGGTTTCAAGGGCTGACCCCGTCTTGAGACATGATGACTTTCAGGTAGCGGTGGGGCCAGAAGCGGCTATTCCCGTTTTTGTTAATGATGAGATCTTAGCTGTGGTCAGCGTGGTATCCAAACCCGGGACGCGCTTCACGAGTAAGGACTTCTTCATGATGAGAGATCTTTCAGAAACGGTAGGTAATGCCATTCTAAACGCCAAAAAGCACTGGGAAGTGACACAGGAAAAAATCAGGATCAATCAGATGCTCACCCACCTTTCACCCTTCGTGCCCCAATCTGTACGGCAGATGGTGGAAAATGAACCTGAGTCGCTGAACCTGGAGAAAGAGAAAAAGAACGTTACGGTCTTATTCCTGGATTTAGAAGGATATACGAGGCTCAGCGCTCATCGATCAGAGATTGAGATCAATGAGATTGTGGAAAAGATGTTTTCCAGCTTCGTTGACCCTATCCACAGGTCAGGCGGGGATATCAACGAGACCGCGGGAGACGGACTCATGATCATCTTTAAGAACTACAATCCCAAAGCGAACGCTATCAACGCCATAAAGGCCGCCTTTGATATTGACCGGATAAGCCACCAAATCTTTAAGGATATAAAAGGAGGATCTCAACCCATACCCGTGAACATGGGGATCAATTCCGGCATGGCCCTGGTGGGATTGACTCAGTTTAAGGGGTCCCTGGACACACGTATGACCTACACGGCAACCGGCCCTGTAACGAATCTGGCGGCCCGCCTGGCAGATTATGCGAAGGGCGGAGATATTCTGTTAGGGGAAGAGACGAAACAGTTGGTGGAAGGACTGTGGCCCATCTTTGATCTTGGGCAGGTTCACATCAAAGGCTTAGACGACCCCATGAGGATTTATTCCTTAAAGGGTGAACTACATCGAACGGATACTTAGCCATCCTGGACAGTTCCTTCCTGCCTGCAAAAAAGATATTCTTAATGACATTATTCCTCAGTAGCAAGAGATGATGATTTCACTATCCCTGATTGCCATAGCCATGGGCCTTTTACTCTCTCCGGGACCCCTGACGATCTTGGGAAACAACATGGGGATGGCGGGAGCCTCCTTCTTGGTTATTATACTCACCGGCTTGGTGGTACACCTCTTTACGGCTCTCAGTTTTGGAGAGCTATCCCTTCATTTTCCCGGGCCGGATGGGGAGGCCCGACTCTTAAAGGAGTCAATCGGTCATACTCCTGCCCTCGTTCTCCCTCTTTGTTCGAGGGTCCTATTCACCCTCTGTGTCGCTACCAGCATCCTTGCCACCGCCGGCTATGCATTTAATGAAATCTTCATCCTCTGGTTTCCCAATCTGGGGTTCTCTTTCTGTCTGCTGGGATTCCTGTTGCTCATAAATTTCCTGGGCCCTAGGGTTTCAAACACGGCACAGATCTTCTTTGCAGTCTTCACATTTCTGGGGCTCCTCCTTCTGTCCATCGTAGGTCTGTTGCATCTGGGAAAGGCCCCTCTCAACTTTGAAGCCTCAAATCCGGATCCTTTCCGCATAAGCCGAGTGATCCTTTTTGGTCTTGTTCTCTTTGTGGGGTTTGATCTGGCTATTTTTGCAAAAGGAAACGATCGCCATCATCCCATGAAACTGATCCGTTCGATGATTTTTGGGCTCCTTTTGGCCGCCATTATTCTCGCTTTATGGGGTCTCGTTTCCCTTAAATATGTAACTCCCAGTAAATTGGCAGATACTACCGTCCCCCACATGCTTGCGGCAAGGCAGATCATGGGGCAGAGCGGAAGGGTCATCATGGGATTGGTGGTAATGGCCGGGAGCTGTGCAGCGGTGAATGCCTTGCTCATGGCCGTATCCCGGATGATCTCTGCTATGACCAATCAGAATCTGCTGCCCTCCGTTTTCTGCTTAGGACCGAAACGCTTATCCATTCCGCTCATTCTTCTGGGCCTGGGGATAGCAGCTATGATGGCCACAGGCATGGCGGGAAAACCGCAGATCGAAACTTATATAAAGGCTGCCATCTGGTTCTGGTTGCTCCACTATGCGACGATGCATGTTTCCATCCTGATTATGAGATGGCGAAGTCCTGGACGATTCCCTCCTTTTCAGCTCTTTGTCTCCCCTGTAATGCCGATCGTTGGTGCCTTAACGCTGCTCATGGGACTTACTGGCCTGTTGTGGACCGCGTCTGAAGGTGCTATCCTCATGAAATCCATCCTTGTTGTGCTTGTCACTGTCAGCATATTTGCCTTTTTCTTGATTCGTCTGACCCAGAGAAGAGAAAAGAGCCTTTCTTCCTAGAATAAGGGGTAGGTGTTGCCATTGGACGTGGAGTGGTTATTTTCTCTTCGTAGGGCACGCGTAACCTCGCCTTACGGTAGGGGTATTCTGCCCTCTTATTTTGGATGCGAGAATGAATACAATGGAGGAGGCCAAGATATGAGAAAGCAAATGTTAAGTATTACGGTCGTGGCCTTGAGTCTGATACTCATGGGGGCCTGGACAGCCCTGGCCGTTGATGTCCCTAGAATGTCAAAGGAGGCGCTGAAAGAGAGGCTGGCTGACCCTGATGTGATTATCTTGGATGTGAGAACGGGCGGTGACTGGAAAGCGAGTGAGTTCAAGATAAAGGGTGCAGTCAGAGCGAGTTCCGATAATGTGGATTCCTGGGCTGCAAAATATGCCAAGGATAAAACCCTTGTCCTTTACTGCGCCTGACCCAACGAAGCCACCAGTGCCTGGACGGCACAGAAGCTTATGAAGATGGGTTACACAAAAGTCTACGCCCTTAAAGGCGGTTGGCACGAATGGTTCAGGTCCAAATACCCGACGGAGGAAAAATAGGGAAAAGACCCTGAAATCTGTCTTGACTTAGGTACAACCGAGTGGTACGGGAAGCCAATAGGCATGAGTAATTGACGGTAAAGCAATCCATAATATAATTCACAAAATTTGGGAGTGGATTATAATGGAAGTGATCTTGAAATTGCCCAAATGAAAGCCTCTAAGGTGTTATTAAGGTTCCTTAGAGGCTTTTTTCTTTCCGTCGAAGACTTCCCCACAGTTGTGAACATTAAGAAAGCGAGAGTTTGACTATGCAATATCCAGCGAGAAGGATCGCAACTGGTTATTTTTTCTTCCTGTGTTCATCTCTCCTCCTCATTTTTTCGTTACAAGCATTTGGCGCCGAATCTCCTCTGCCGGAGATGGATCCCAAAAGGTATCCTGCCCCGGACACCGGGTGCCTTGCGCCAAATAAGTGCCACGGCGGTATCGAGCCGATTCGGGCACACAACTCCAGAATGGCCAAAGAGATCTATGCTAGTGGGAAGAAACTAGGAGATCCCAACGGTTGTGTGGTTTGTCATGGCGGCGATCCCGCTGAAGAAAAGGATGCGAAAAAGGCGCATACCGATGCACCAGACGGAAGTCCCCTGGATACCTTTGTGCTCCATTCCGCCTCTGTCTGGGTCAATGAGAAGATTTGCGGTCAGTGTCATGAACAATATGTATATGCCCAATACCGTTCCATCATGCAGACCGAAGCGGGTAAAATTCAGGGTGCGATTTGGGGCTGGGGCCCGGCGGGAACGGGTTATGCGAAAAAGTATGGTAATTACGACGTGGATGATCCCGATGGCCCCGAACCGGTCTTTGGGACAGGGGCATACAAGGAATACACTCAAGCGCTTATGAAAAAGTACCCGGACAATTTTCCGTCAAAACTGGTCCAGGTCCCCAAAACCAATCTGGAATCGCTTAAGAAGAATCCTTGGGAAGCCATCTATACCTATCTCCGAACGGATTGCCAACGCTGTCACGTTGGCGTCAAAGGACGCAACCGGCGAGGCGACTTCCGCGGGATGGGCTGTGCCGCCTGTCACATCCCATACAACAATGCGGGTCTTTACGAAGGGGCTGATGAGACGGTCAAACGTGACGAGACGGGCCATGCCATGGTCCACACCATGCAGTCATCACGCGAGGTCAAGGTCTTGGCCAACGGGATGGTCTATTCGGGAATTCCCCATGAAACCTGCGTTTCCTGCCACAACCGGGGCAAACGTATCGGCGTCTCTTTCCAAGGCCTCATGGAGTTTCCTTACGGGAGCCCCTATAGAGCCAAGGGGAAGAAGCAGTCCAAGCTACACACCAAGTTCTACCAGTTTATCAAGGACGACGTTCACCACCAACTCAAATCCAGGGAAGGCAATCCCGAAGGCGGACTTCTCTGCCAGGATTGCCACGCGACCACATCCCTTCATGGCAACGGCAATATCACTGGGACATTACTGGCCAACGTGGAAATTGAGTGCTCGGACTGCCACGGCATCGCCACCATGTACCCCTGGGAACTGCCACTGGGGTGGGGTGATGAATTTGGCCGGGAACTGGATACGAAGCAACCGCGAGGCTTGACCAACGCGCTTCTGGAAAACCAGGCCAAGTTCGGTACCAAGTATCCGCCCCAGGATGGCTACCTACTCACCGCACGGGGCAATCCCTTTGGGAACGTGGTGCGGGACGGCGACAGAGTGATCGTGCATTCGGCCAGTGGACTGGACTATGAGGTCCCCACCCTGAACTCCCTTCGGCTGAAGGATAAATGGCAGAATAAGGGTGCCGTCTTGGCTGCTAAAATTCAGACCCCTGAGCATTTGGAAAAGATCGAGTGTTACGGCTGCCATTCAGCGTGGGCTCCCCAGTGCTATGGTTGCCATGTGAATGTGAACTTCTCCGGGAAGAAGGGGAAGACGGACTGGGTAGCCGCCGGCAACGCCCATTTTCCGGATGGTCACACGGCCGAATCCATGCGCGACGCCAAACCCCCAGTGGCACCGGGCGTTGCCTTCGGAAGCACATCAGAAAACCGCTCCTACCTGCGGTGGGAAAACCCCGTCCTTGGGATTAACGGCGAAGGGCGGGTGAGCCCGCTTATACCCGGCTGCCAGCAGATCACGACTGTGGTCGGGCCGGATGGGGAAACGCTCATTCACAACAAGATCTGGAGAACGTCACCTGGACTGGAAGGTGGTGGTGCTCAGGGTCAGAGGGGTCTCGACATGGCTCCAGTCATGCCTCACACCACGGACCGCCAGGCGCGTGAATGTACTTCCTGTCACGCCACCGCTAAAGCCCTGGGATATGGGACGCATGATGGCCGATACTTGCGGCAATACTCGCGGGGCGTTTACGTGGATATCATGAATGAGAAGGCCCAGCTGATCACGAAAACCGCTGAATTTCAGATCAGCCCTGTTCCTGATTTACCCATGGATCTGGATCAGGTGGTCACCCGTGAGGGAGAGCAACTTCAAACAGTTGGGCATCATTGGCCCCTTTCCGGTCCTCTGAGCAAGGATCAACGTGACCACATGGAGCGGGTGGGCGTCTGCCTCTCCTGCCACAAGGAAATTCCCTCTGGCAGATTCGTTTACCGTGTTCTGAGCAAGGTGGGCGGTTTCCTTGGTCTCATTCCAAAGACGGATGCGGAGCACCAGAAACTCATCATACGGGCCATGTTTGTTGCGGCAAACGTGGAGGTGTTTGGCGCGTTTATCGTTGGCTTGATCGTTGCTCTATTCGTCATCTATTTCCTGTTTTTCCGACGTCGTAGGGCACGATCATGAAGAGGAGACCGAGAGAGACACTCCCTTTGGAGCCCATGTTATGAGTATTATCCAACCCAAAAAGGCCGTCTGTCACTGCAGACAGACGGCTTTTTCTATGGCTCTATGAGGATTGGTCCAAACGAGGGGAGCCCGAAGAGACTGGCCGGCTTCTATGGAGAGGCTATGGATAGGGCCTCACATGCCTTTACCGAAAGGACAGTGTGGATACGCGCATTCTGAACAGTCTTTACACAGACCCCCATGCCCAAATAGGGCAAGTTCCGCCTTGCCAATTCGCTCTCCAATCAAGACGCGAGGTAGGATAAGATCCAAAACGGTTATCTTATGATAGAGACCACAAGCGGGCACACCTAAAAGCGTCACGTCGCCCAAATAGGCCACAAGAAACATGGCCCCGGGAAGAACGGCAGCGCCATAGTGAAACTCCGTGGCACCCGCTTGCCGAATTCCGTGTCGCGTCACATCGTCTGGGTCCACACTCATGCCCCCGCTCAATAGGAGCAGATCACAGCCCTTGTCCAGGAGGGAACGAATGGCTTTGGCGATGACCTGGGCATCATCTGGCGCAAACTCTATGCCCAACACCTCAGAGCCCAGAGCACGCACCTTTTCCGTGAGAATGGGCGCAAAGCGATCCTCGATGAGACCATGATAGACCTCATTGCCCGTGATGACCAGGCCCACGCGGGCGCGCCGCAAGGGCTGAACCGATACCACGGATCCGTTCTGCGAAGCAATGGCAGCAGCCCGCTCAATGGGTGCCCGTTTCATGACCAACGGAATGGCGCGGGTGGCGGCCACCGCTGTGCCCTCCTTCACGAGAGTGTGGGTGTGCAGCGTTGCGCACATGACTTCTTCCACCATGTTGAAGGCAGCAAGGGCAGTGGTATTGACCAAAAACAGGCCATCTCTACCCGCAAGCAAGTTAATCTTCCCCTCTCGTGGCTCATCCTTCCAGACGATGCCCTCTCCTGCCAGGGCTTTGGCCAGCATAGCGGCTGCCTCGTTCTCATGAATTTCGTCTTGCCCTTTGTCAATGACGTAAAGATGGTTTTTTCCCAGGCGCTGGAGACGGCAGAGATCCTCCTCACAGACCGTGTGGCCCTTGCGGAAGGCGGGTCCCTTGAACTCTCCAGGGCGTATCTCCGTAATATCGTGGGCCAATTTGGTGCCCACGGCCTCTTTTAATTTTATCTTTTTTAGCACGATGGGGTCTCCTTCTTGGAAGCATTGGGCGAACCTGAACAGAGTTCGTTATCCTTTATCTTCTGAACGTCAGATGCACGCCTTAAGACTGTCAATTCTGCCCCATACTGTGGTCTCCAGCTCATATCCGGCCAAGTGACCTCTTGGGCATTCTTGAAATAGGCACCGTGGGCGCATGGTTTGCAAAGCGCCACCCCGTCCACCTGCATCTCGCGATGATCGCGAACCACCTGCCCACACTGGCTGCAGGAAACCTTGCTCCGCGTGGGACCAGGCAGATCAAACTCGCTAATGGGCACTTGAACTTGCTGAACCCGGAAAAGCACGCTGTCCGGCATCTTAAGATAGGCTTCCAGCTGTTGCCTGGATTTCTCATTAATCTCCGGCGCATAAACACTGACCAGATCACGCGCTTCCTCTGTGGACAGTATCCTGTAAGCCTTACCCGTTTCCAGGTTCACAAAGGTGGCGGCCATGATGCCGTAGTCCATGAACTTCAACGACCGTCGTCCCAGTTTGGCGCCCGTCACAAAAGCAATGGCGTCTGATGTGCATCGGTCCATCTCCACATAGACGATAATTTTTTTAATCTGATCTTGGGCCTGCGGGTCATCCAGCCCAATCAGGCGGCAGCCCAGCATGGCCATGCGCACGCCTACCACCTGACCCGGGCAGAGATGACCGTGGGCATCCGCAGATCCTTTGAGAAGCGTTTCAAAATTTTGCATAATTATGAGCCGAAAAGCACCTTATGTTAAATTTAACATAACAGGAAATAAAAAATTTTTCACTATTTTTTTTTATCCGTTGGTCGGGCCAGAATTCAGGCCGCCGGTGAGTCATAACGGAAGAGTCTATCCCTGTACCACTCTGTTGCCTTATTGGACTTGACTTCTCCGATCTAAAACTGTTAAGAAACTTTTCGACCCGTAAGTTACACCTGGCCACAAAGATCTATGCTTTCCAGCATCGAAGATTCTTTATGTCTTCCAATCACTTAGGGGGGGCGCATGGCAAAAGGGAAGGCCTCATCTGAATCGAAAAAACCCGCCTGGAAAGGGGCCATTAGGCCTGCCATTTACATAGCCATCGGCATCGTTATAGCCTTCCCCATCTTCAGTATCACTTACTACACAATGGTTCGCACCACGACACCGCAGTTCTGTGCCATGTGCCACGAGATTCAGTTTGCCTATAACACCTGGAAAACCTCAACCCACACCAATAACGCCCAGGGATTTGTGGCGGACTGTATGGACTGCCATCTCCCTGCGCCCCATGACACCTTTGACTTCTTCTATGCCAAAACATGGCACGGCATGAAGGATCTCTTTACTCACGTCTTTCTCCTGGATGAATACGATCACGAAAAAAATCGCCAGAAGGCCTATGCGGGGTTCAAGAACGATCAATGCCAGAAATGCCACCGAAATATCCTTTATATCCCGGACAAGAGGGGGGCCATGCTCGCCCACAGGTCGGTGCTATATGCCCGCCCCGGCTATGAGAAAAAGTGTGTCGATTGCCATAAAAATCTGGTGCATAGGGCGACGCCCGTCTATCGATACAAGCAGTATCAGGAAACCTACAGAGGCCTAGGTCTCTAGGATTGCATATTGTTGATTGATGATTGACCAATGGGATTGGGACCAAATTATCGCAAATCATCAATTCCATAGGGAGAGGGGGGATGAGGATGAAACGCGTCTTATGGATTGTTTTCCTGATGTGCGGGCTAACTGGGCTTGTCTTATCCGCAGCATTGATGGCGAGCGCCCAGAATATGCCCAAAGAGAAAGAATTCAGGATTGAACGCAGTATGCCCAAGGAGGCTGTGGCCTGCATCCATTGTCATAAACAGGAGAGTCCTGGCATATTTGCCGACTGGGCGCATAGCCGGCATGCCAACGCCAACATCACCTGCCTTGACTGCCACAAGGCAGAAGAGTTTGATCCTGACGTGAGCAAGGAACATTACAAGCAGTATGAGCGCTCTGATCTGAAATATGGGCGGAAGGAATACAGAGTACCCGTTGCCGCCGCTGTGACACCAAAGGATTGTTCCCGGTGTCACCCGGACGAATCCAAACAGTATGCCCAGAGCAAGCACGCCAATACCATTGAGATCATCTGGAAGATCGACCCGTGGCTGCAAAAGGGGATGAACAGCGACTTTGAGCGGCTTTCCGGTTGTTTCACCTGCCATGGAACCGTTTTGAAGGTCAAGGATGGTGTCCTGAGTACTGACACCTGGCCCAATGTGGGTGTGGGGCGTATCAATCTGGACGGCAGCCGAGGAAGCTGTACCAGTTGTCATACGCGTCATCGCTTCTCCGTCATGGAGGCGAGAAAGCCTGAGGCCTGCGGGCAATGCCACCTGGGACCCGATCATCCACAGATAGAGATCTATATGGAATCCAAGCATGGGGACATCTACACGGCCCATGGCGACACATATAATTGGAATGCCGCGCCGGGGACTTGGTCGCCTGGCGTGGATTACAGAGCGCCCACCTGTGCCGCCTGCCATATGTCCGGAGCTGGTTCGGTACTCACCTCCCATGACGTGACGGAGAGACTCGCCTGGGAATCCCAAGCACCTCTCACGGTTCGTCCCGAGGATTTCAAGGCCTTCCCTGCCAAGACTAACTGGAAGACTGAAAGGGCAAAGATGATGGAAATTTGCATGCAGTGCCACGGGAAGAGCTGGACCGATGGTCACTTCGTGAAAATGGATAAGGTGATGATCGAGTACAATGAGGTCTACTTCAAGCCGGCCAAGAAGATGCTTGACGATCTCTACGAGAAAGGGTTGCTCGACAAGACCAAATTTTTTGACGAGGCACTGGAGATCGAGTACTATGAGCTGTGGCACCATGAGGGCCGTAGGGCGCGATTTGGTGCGGCCATGATGGCCCCTGATTATGCCTGGTGGCACGGTTTTTACGAATGTAAGAAGCGCTATAATCGCTTCATGGAGGAGGCCCGTGAGCTGATCGAGGAGAACGAGAAGGCCTATATCGCAAAGGACTTCCCCAATGCGACGGGCAATACCACCATCCCTCCGGAGGCAGCGCCCATATCCAGGTAGGATAACCCTAGAAGCGTAACGACCCCGTTTCTTCACACCCCCACCCTGCCGCCTCCCCCTTGAGGCCTCCGGCTCGGAGAGCTTACGCCTCGGAGAGGGGAGGGCTTCGGGGGGGTGCTAGGGAAAGGGGTTTTTTGTTGATTATGGGGGCCACATTGTGACATAGTGTGATTTGGACAGAAGGGATAGGGCTTCAGCCCCAAAATGGCTTTCGGGAGACACCGATGAAAAAGGATGAATTTGTTTATATTCGTAAGGCGCTGGGAAAAACCCAGAAGCAGATGGCTGAACTGTTGGGGACTTCGCTGAAAGCTGTACACAGCTACGAACAGGGATGGCGAAGGATCCCTATCCATGCGGAACGGCAGATGCTCTTCCTGTTCGCCAGAAGTAAGGAGAAGGACGAAAAAATCAAATCCTGCTGGACCGTAAAAAAATGCCCCCCTAATCAGAAACGTCAATGCCCTGCATGGGAGTTTCGTTCCGGTAAGCTCTGTTGGTTCATTAACGGGACCATCTGCCAGGGGTCAGTTCAACAGGATTGGGGTGAAAAGATAAAGATGTGCAGAACATGTGAGGTCTTTACGCCTCTGCTAACACCCAGAGCGAAAGGGGCATAACACCCCGTTTCGCCGCAACCAGGGAATCTGTGATGAAAATTGTCTCCGTTGCCGTCAGCAAGAAAAAGGGAACCCGCAAGAAGATCGTGGACGAGGCCCTTCTTATTCAAGATCATGGCATAGAGGGCGACGCCCATGCTGGCCCCTGGCATCGCCAAGTGAGCTTTTTGGCCGCCGAAAGCATTGAAAATGCCCGCATTCAAGGGCTTGAGGTGACCTTTGGAGATTTTGCGGAGAACATTGCCACTTCAGGAATTGACTGGCAGAAAATCCCCCTTGGCACCCAATTGAGGCTGGGAGATTCCGTGCTCGTGGAGGTGACACAGATCGGCAAAGAATGCCACACCCGGTGCGCCATATACTACAAAGCGGGAGACTGCATCATGCCGAAAGAGGGCATCTTTGCCCGCGTCCTAGAGGGTGGGAAAATCCGGCCTGGGGACATGATACGAATTGAAGGTGGGGCATGATCCATGCCCCACTTCTCCCCTGATTCTCTGCTCCCACAATTGTGAACCCCCATATCCCCTAACCCCACCTGAATAGCCCTACAAACCCCGTTAACCCCATATAAATCCCATGCGTTCATTAACTACCCAAATGTCAAACCCTGCAGGCATCATTGTGAAAAGGTTTTTAGTGCTTATTTTAATTCTATTATCATTTAATACATGGAGAGCGATAACCGTGGTATATGCAAAAGAATCTAAGCCCCTGGAAAAAAAACCCAACCGCCTGATCCATGAGAAAAGCCCCTATCTGCTTCAGCATGCATACAATCCTGTGGACTGGTATCCCTGGGGAGAAGAGGCATTTGAGAAGGCGCGAAAGGAAGATAAACCCATATTTTTGTCCATTGGCTATTCCACCTGTCACTGGTGCCACGTCATGGAGCGGGAATCCTTTGAGGACCGTGACGTGTCCAAGCTAATGAATGAGACCTTCGTCTCCATCAAAGTGGACCGGGAGGAGAGGCCCGATCTAGATCATGTCTACATGACCGTCTGTCAAATGCTGACGGGCAGTGGAGGGTGGCCTCTTAATATCATGATGACACCGGACAAACGGCCCTTCTTCGCCGCAACCTATATTCCAAAGGAAAGCCGATTCGGTAGAATGGGGATGATGGACCTCATTCCACGGCTCAAGCAGGTCTGGAAGGAACGCCGGGATGAGGTGTTGGATTCTGCCGAAAAAATCGTGGGCGCCCTCAAATCTGTGGAAAGTGAGTCTCCAGGAGAGGAAATGGATACCGCCACTCTAGATGGCGCATATCAGCAACTGGCGGAGCGCTTTGACGAAAGGTTTGGGGGATTCAGCAAAGCACCGAAGTTCCCCAGCCCCCATAGCTTTTACTTCCTGTTGCGTTATTGGAAACGGACAAACAATCAAAAGGCCCTCCAAATGGTTGAGAAAACCCTCGGGGAAATGCGACAGGGCGGCATTTACGACCATGTGGGTTTCGGGTTTCATCGCTATGCCACGGATCAAGAATGGTTGGTCCCCCATTTCGAAAAGATGCTCTACGACCAGGCCATGCTGGCCATGGCCTATGTGGAGGCCTTCCAGGCCTTTGGAATTGCAGCCTATAGGGAGACGGCAGAAGAGATCTTTACCTATGTCTTACGGGATATGACCGCGCCCAAAGGGGGATTTTACTCTGCGGAAGATGCGGATAGTGAGGGCGTGGAAGGGAAGTTCTATGTTTGGACAGAGGCGGAAATCCGCAAGGTCCTTACGAAAAAAGAAGCCGATTTCCTGATAGAATGGTTCTGCGTGGAAAAGGACGGCAATTTTTTGGAAGAGGCCACAGGGCATAAGACGGGTGCCAACATCTTGCATCTCAAGAAATCCCCCGCTGAAATGGCCTTAGACCTGAAGATGTCGGAACAGGATCTTCGGGATCGGTTCGCGTCGGCGAGAGAGAAACTCTTTACGGCCCGCGAAAAACGTATCCACCCACACAAGGATGACAAAGTTTTAACGGATTGGAATGGCTTGATGATCGCCGCCCTTGCTAAAGGATCTCGGGCCTTTGGGGAGCCGAGATTTGCAGAAGCGGCCCAGAAGGCTCTGGGTTTCATCTTGGACCAGATGCGAGAACCCGATGGTCGTCTCCTCCATCGGTACCGTGACGGCCAAGCCGGTATTACGGCCAATTTGGATGATTATGCCTTTCTGATCTGGGGGCTGACCGAACTCTATGAGGCCACGTTTGATTCAAATTATCTAGAAACGGCGCTGAAACTGAATGGGGACATGTTGAAACACTTTTGGGATGATCAGTTGGGCGGACTTTATTTTACGCCGGATGATGGAGAAGCCCTGATCGTCCGCAAAAAAGAACTTTATGACGGGGCTGTTCCGTCGGGGAATGCTGTGGCCATGTTAAACCTCCTGAGGCTTGCGCGCTTTACGGCAGATACCCAGCTAGAAGAGAGGGCTACGGAAATGGGGCGGGCCTTTTCCAAGGCCGTGAAACAATTCCCCTCTGGCTATACCCAGTTCCTCGTGGCCGTGGATTTCGGAATCGGCCCTTCCTACGAGGTGGTCATTGTTGGCAAGTCCGGGGCCAATGATACCAAGGAGATGTTAAAGGCCCTCCGGAACCGCTTTATCCCCAACAAGGTGACCCTTTTTCGACCCACAGAGATAGAAACCCCTCATATCGACAAGCTGGCCGAATATCTTAAATATCAGGTAAGCCTTGATGGCAAGGCCACGGCTTATGTCTGCATGAACTTCGCCTGCAAACAACCCACAACTGAGGTCGGCAAAATGCTGGAGTTGATTAAATAGCAAGCTTGTGCTAATCAAAATTGCGCAAAAGCCATATCTCAAGACTTGCTACAAAATATGCGATTATTCTTGAACATAAAAATGGGCACACTCCCCTTTCTCTCTATACTCCCCTTTCTATTGATGCCTCTCGCCTCTTTTGCTGAACAGCCTTTCCCTAAACCAAGGGGACTCATCAATGACTTTGCGAATGTGATCCCCCAATCTTACGAACAAAAGCTTGTCAGCCTCACCTCAGAGCTTCTTAACAAGACAGGGACTCCTGTGGTCGTTGTCACTATGGCTGATATTGGGGGTGAAGATTACAATGACTATGCCAACCGTCTATATGAGACTTGGGGAATTGGGAAAAAAGGGGAAGATAAAGGCGTCCTGATTTTTGTGGCCGTCAAGGAAAGAAAGATGCGAATCGAGGTGGGTTATGGTCTTGAGGGTATCCTTCCTGATGGGCTTGCGGGTGAGATCCGGGATCGCCACATGATTCCCTATCTGAAACAGAACAAGTTTGGCGAGGGTCTGCTAAACGGAACGGCAGCCGTCTCCCAGATCATTGCCAAAGACGCGGGGGTGAAACTGACCGGTCAGGTGCCCGTGACGGTCCCCAAGAAGAGAAGATCCAAGCTCTCCTTTCTTCCTCTGTTGCTGATTTTTTTCCTCTTTATGTTTATTGGCAGGCGGCGCGGAGGATCCTGGATATTTTTCCTTCCCCTGCTCATGGGCGGAGGTGGCTCCAGGTATGGCAGTGGCGGATTCGGGGGCAGTTTCGGCGGGTTTAGTGGCGGTTTTGGAGGCTTCGGCGGGGGGATGAGCGGCGGTGGAGGCGCAGGAGGAGGTTTTTGAAGAAGTACTCTTTATTGGTGAATGTACGATACCTTTGTTATTTCGCCCGAGTAAAGAGATCAAAGGGGGAAAAATCCGAAACTCGAAATCCCAAATTCGAAACGAATCCAAAATACAAATTCCCCAAAGTTCAAAACCAGTAACGGTGGAATGACACAAAATTGGTTCGTTTCGGTCATTTGGATTTAGAGATTGAAAAATTGTTTCGGATTTCGACATTCGGATTTCGAATTTCATGGTCTCTTTTTCAAGCTCCACCCTTTAATCGCATCTTTACCTAGGAACTAAGAATAGCAAAGTTGAGAAGGAGTGAGTATGGCGAAGTTTCCCAAAGATCCGAAGGAGGTTTTCCCGGAAATTATTGATGATTTCAAAGGCTTGTATGGAAATGACCTTATAAGCATCATCCTCTATGGAAGTGCGGCAGGGCGAGACTATCGGCCCGGAAAGTCGGACATCAATTTTATGATTGTCCTCTCCGAAAAGGGGATCGAACGCCTCGATAGGGCCTTCAAGCTTGTGAGTAAATGGCAAAAACAGAAGGTGGCCATCCCCCTGTTTCTCACCGAACTTTACGTGAAATCCTCCTTGGACGTCTTTCCCATTGAATATCTGAACTTTCAGCGTAACCATGCGCTTGTCTATGGAAAGGACATTTTGAAGGACCTCTCTCTTGATCCAGAACTGGTGCGACTGCAGTGCGAACGAGAGATCAAGGGAAAACTGCTCTTGCTGAGGGAGGCTTTCATGGAGACCGCGGGCAAGGCTCGGGCCTTGAGAGGCGTCATTGGAATGTCCATTCAGGCCTTCATTGCCATCTTCGATGCGCTCCTATACATCAAAGAGAAAGAGATCCCCCAAAAAAGGCGAGACGTTGTCAGCCTCACATGCAGCACGTTCGACCTGGACGCAGGACTTTTTCAAAAACTCCTTGACATTAGAGAAGAAAAGATAAAACCAATGGATTCAGAGACCAAATCCTTGTTTCAGGGCTATCTGAAGGAAGTGCAAAAACTTTCAAAAATAGTTGACACGATGGGAGGATGAGATGACCAGCAAACAAAAGAAATTATTCATCATTGTCGCTATTGTTGTAATTGTTATTCTGATTCCCTACTCCTACCTGAAAGGAACTTACAACAGCCTTGTGACCATGGACGAAGCCGTAAAGGCAGCATGGGCTCAGGTGGAAAATCAACTCCAACGTCGTTATGACCTGATACCCAACTTGGTGGAGACGGTGAAGGGTTATGCAGCACAAGAAAAAGAGGTCTTCCTCAGGGTCACTGAAGCACGGTCTAAGGTGGGTGGCGCAACCACCGTCAGTGACAAAATTGCGGCCAACAATGGCCTCTCCGCTGCCCTATCGCGTTTGTTGCTCGTCGTGGAGCGCTATCCAGACCTGAAGTCAAATACCAATTTTCTTCGCCTCCAGGACGAGCTGGCGGGGACAGAAAATCGAATTTCTGTTGAACGCCGCCGTTACAATGAAACGGTCAAGGTCTATAATATCAGGATTCGGCGTTTTCCCACCAACCTCCTCGCGGGTCTGTTCGGTTTTGAAAAGGCGGCCTTCTTTGAGGTGCCCAAGGAGCGACAGGAGGCACCCAAGGTGAAGTTTTAACGGAACACTGTAGTTACGCTCTCCTTCCCCTCTCTTCGTCTAGTGAGGCCAAGCCCCTTTTCTCCCTCTCTCCGCGCTTTAGGCGCTGCGAGCCGGAAGTTCGAGCGTAGGCCCTGGGGGCACCCCCCGGAGGCAAGACCACATCTTTTGCGCCTCAATTGTTTGCAATGGCCAACATGCTTGATACCCTTTTCTAACCTCAAGTTGTGAGCTTTTACCGTGTTCCCCAAAAAGTTTACGGAGTCAAAGGATGATACGGGCTAAACTCTGGTTTCGGTGTGCTGCTATGCATGATCCTGTCACGCCGGTCATTGTCAAACCGGCAGTTGTTGGATGGGACGCCAAAAAGAGACAGGTGGAACTCACCATAGAACGTGCCTTCAAAGGCGATGAACTGGTCATGAGGATGAAGGGATGGGTGACCGTTGATGTTAAAAAAGTTATAGCGGTTGTTAAGAGACATGGCCTTTTAAAGGTACTGGATGATCGAGATCTCCTGGTGGAAGTAGAAACGGAAAAGGACTATGAAAATCTGACCAACGAGATCTTGGAAAATTTCCAGGATCAGCTGAACCTTGAAAGACTCTGATCGTCATACTAAAGAAACGGAATTCTTCCCACCGTATACGAAATACAAACCCGAAACTCGAATTTCGAATTTTTTCTGCCATGCCAGATGATGACGTAATCCATATCCCTATAGACGGGGTCCTCGACCTCCACACTTTCAACCCCAAGGAGGTGGCCTCTGTGGTGGACGAGTATCTCAGCGCATGCCTCGAAGCAGACATTCACGAAGTCAGGATCATCCATGGTAAGGGCAAGGGCGTGCTACGACGCACCGTTCATGCCCTCCTAGAAAATCACCCACAGGTCCTGGAATTCAAGTTGGACACCGGTCCCTCGAGCTGGGGAACAACCGTTGTTCGCCTCAAGGCAAGAGGGGTAGAGTTGTAATTCTTTCATAACTCTCCTACAATGGCTCCATGCTACGCATAGGGCATCTAAAACTTGACAACTGCCTTGTTATGGCTCCCATGGCGGGGATCACAAACCTTCCTTTTCGTCTTATGGTTAAGAAGTTGGGTGCGGGACTGGTTACAACAGAAATGGTCAGTGCCATGGGACTCGCATTGGGTAAAAAAAAGACCTACGACTATATGAGGAGTGATCCCAGAGAAAAGCCCCTTGCTGTGCAGATCTTCGGATCAAGCCCGGATGTTATGGCGAGGGCCGCCCAGATGGCCATAAATGCTGGCGCTGACCTTTTGGATATCAACATGGGGTGTCCCGTCAAAAAGGTTGTGAAGACGGGAGCAGGGGCATCTCTTCTCCGCGACCCGAGGAGCGTTGCAGAGATTGTCTCTGCCGTACGACGTGTCTGCCCTATTCCACTAACCGTGAAAATCCGGGCCGGATGGTCTCCCGAAGAGCCCGTCGCTTGCCAACTTGCCCGTGTGGTGGAAGATTGTGGCGCGGACGCCATAACGGTTCATCCGCGTTTCGCCACCCAAAGCTACACTGTCTGTGCCGACTGGGGATTGATTGGTGAGGTCAAAGACCGCGTGAAGATTCCCGTTTTGGGTAACGGCGATATCTTCAAACCGTCCCATGCGCTAGAAATGCAGCGTCAGACGCGATGTGACGGGGTCATGGTGGGGAGAGGGGCCATTGGCAATCCCTGGATATTCAAACAGATCCTGCATTTGGCAAAGGGACTTCCTGTTGCCAAGCCTGATCTGGCTGAGCGCAGATCACTTCTCGTAGAGCATTACCAGCTTCTATCCAATGCCATGGGTGAAATGAGAGCGGCCCGTGCCATGCGGGGACTCCTCCTCTGGTATACGAAAGGACTTCCCCATAGTAGCCGCTTCCGAGGAAGCATTACCCAGATTAAAGACCTGGAATCCTTGGTCACGACCATGGATAACTATTTTTCTACTTTGAGGGACGAAGAGACTTGAAAGTCAGGCTAGCTAAAACAGCGGCATTTTGTATGGGGGTCCGGCGGGCCATGGAGATGGTGCTTACAGAAGCCAACAAAGGTGAAGACTGCATCTCCACTTTCGGCCCTCTTATTCACAACAAACAGGTGATGGAACTTCTTGAATCCAAAGGCGTCACATCAATCAAGGATATTGATGAATTCAAGGAGGGGACCCTGGTCATCAGGGCCCACGGTATTCCTCCTG
This sequence comes from Deltaproteobacteria bacterium, assembly GCA_020342025.1. Next base: position 3,009,098 of record CP070840.1, on the reverse strand, counting down.
ATCAGAGGAAGGCGTTAAGGGAATCGGGCCTCCGACTTATCGATGCCACGTGTCCTAGAGTGGCTCGGGTCCAATCCATCATTCGCTACCACACCAAGAAGGGATATACAGCAATTATTGTAGGGGACAGGGATCATCCAGAGGTGATCGGCCTGTTGGGCTATGGCAATGGTCGCGCGCACGTGATCAATACTCTGGATGAGGTGTCAAAAATTCCTGATACGGAGAAAGTGTTCCTCGTTGCCCAGACCACACAGGACGAGGAGAAGTATAGAGAAATTGTAGGAGCCATTACGGAGCGGTTTCCGGATGCCCTCACGTTTGACACCATTTGCGATGCCACAATCGATCGACAGGATGAGATTCGGTCTTTTGTAGGTCAGGTGGATGCCGTTGTCGTCGTGGGTGGATACCACAGTGGAAACACGAAACGCCTTGTCCAGATATCTGAAGAGGCGGGTCTGCCCACCTTTCATGTGGAGACAGAAAAGGACCTGGACAAGGAGAGGCTTTCCAGCATGGAGGTCATTGGTGTGACGGCGGGTGCCTCCACACCCAACTGGATGATTAAGAACGTGGTCAAGGAGATAGAGGCGATCCAAAGTGGCGGGGAAACCTTTTTTGGCCGATGGATTAAAGTGGTCTTCAAGTTCATGTTGCTCAGTAATCTTTTGGTGGCCGTTGGAGGCTTTGCCCTTGCCTATACCGCCGCAATCCTGTCAGGTAGAACGCCCGACCTCATTCATCCTTGCCTTGCCTTGTTGTATATCTACGCTATGCATGTGTTAAATCGTTTTTTGGATAAGGGCGCCAGCACATACAATGACCCAGAGCGGGCAAGTTTTTACAGGAGGCACAGAGTCTTTTTGATCCTCTCCGGCGTTTTCTCTATGATTGGCGCGTTGGTTCTTTCCTACTATCTGGGTACCATGGTCTTCTTTGCCATTGCGGGACTGAGCATTCTGGGCATAATATACAGCATCCCGATCATCCCTATTAGCCTGAGGCATCTGTGGCGGTATTCCAAAATCAAGGACATCCCAGGCTCCAAAACCCTTTCCGTGGCCTTGGCCTGGGGCGTGCTCATCAGTTTACTGCCTCTGCTGGAGCCCTCTTCCATGGCGTGGCCCGCAGCCATTGTGTCTTTTTTGGTTGTATTTTCAATGGTTTACGTGAGATCGGCCCTCTTTGATATCTTTCAGGTCCAAGGAGACCTGATCGTTGGTGCGGAAACACTTCCTATCGTCCTGGGAGAGAAAAGGACCCTGATTCTTCTCAAGTGGATTATTCTATTTGGTGCCCTGATCCTTGCCTCCGCCGCCCTCACCGGGCTGGTCGGTCCCTTTTCATACCTCCTTCTACCCGTTTTTCTCTCCTTGACTCTCTGCCTCCTCCTCTATCAAAAGCGGTGGCTCTATCCCGGTATTCGCCTTGAGGCCATGGTAGAAGGAAATTTCTTTCTTGCAGGCCTTTTGGCGCTCATCTGGCAGGGCTTCTCATGACCGCGGTTAGTGTCATCATTCCCACATACAACAGGGCTCGAAAGCTGCTTCGGGCCATCTCTTCTGTCCTATATCAGACGTTCACCGATTCTGAAGTGATTGTTGTGGATGATGGATCCGATGACGGGACCGCAGAGTGCCTAAATCCTCTCATGGGCCATATAGAATATATTAGGCATCGAGACAACAGGGGTGTCTCTGCCGCCAGGAACAGAGGGATAAAGGCCTCTCGATTTCCCTTTATCGCCTTCCTCGATTCGGATGATTACTGGCTACCAAAGAAATTATCCACCCAAATGGCCTTTTTCAAACGAAATCCAGAGACTGTTGCATGCCAGACAGAAGAGATTTGGATAAGGAAAGGGATTCGCGTTAATCCGGGAAAGCGGCATCTAAAACCTTCAGGGGATATATTCCTTCCCTCTCTGAAGCTCTGTCTGGTAAGCCCTTCTGCCGTCGTGCTGAAGCGATCGCTCCTGGATGAGGTGGGTCTTTTTGATGAAGATCTTCCAGCCGGTGAAGATTATGATTTGTGGCTGAGAATCTCCTGCCGATATCCCATCCACCTGATCCCCAGGCACTTGGTGGTCAAAGAGGGAGGGTATCCGGATCAGTTGTCTTCAAATGTTAAGGGTTTGGACCTGTTTCGGATAAAGGCACTCGTCAAACTTCTCAGAGGGGGACAGCTCACTGACGCCCAGCTTCAGGCGACGCTTCGAGAGCTGACCATCAAATGTCAGATCTATGGAAGCGGATGCTTGAGAAGGGGAAGAAAGGAGGAAGGAGAATATTATCTCAGACTCCCAGAAGATCTGAAACAGGAGCTGTCCAAGAGCCCTTGGTTTTTTTCTGCCTCCATCTTAAGACTTTGGTAGAATGAGCACCTCGACCTTTCCTTCCAAGGCCTTTTTGAAGTTGAGGGCATCCCCCTCATCACCCACGATTGCCCCGTAGTGCATGGGTATGGCCAGTTCTGGTTGGATGGCCAAAGCCGCTTCAACGGCCTGATCCGCCGTCATCACATAGGTGCCGGAGACAGGCAAAAGGGCTATATCCACGTTGAAGTCCTTCATCTCAGGGATAAAATCTGCATCCCCCGCATGATAAATCCGGACCCCTCCCACTTCCACAATGAAACCGAGCCACGCGTTTTTCTTGGGGTGGAAGTCCTTGTCCGTGTTGTAAGAAGGTACCGCCTCCACCTTTACGTCATCCAACTTAACAGATTCACCAGGCGCAATGACCCTCACATCTCCTGAGAGTTTCTTTGCAGAGTCTTTTTCTGTAACGATGACCGTTTCTGATTGCTGAATCTTGGACACATCCTCCGGCGAGCAATGGTCAAAATGCTCGTGAGTAATCAGAATAAGATCCGCCTTAGGGCCAGAGGAAATCTGGTAGGGATCGATGTAGATGGTCTTTGCGGCCTCAATCCGGAAACTATCATGTCCTAACCAAAAGATCTTTTCAGCCAGTTCCTGAATCATGAATTACACCTCCTTTACTATAAAGGTTCAAGGACGATCTTATGATCCACCAGTGAGAGGGCCTTGATCCTGGCCTTCACCCTCTTCTGCTCCCCGAAGATATTGATCATCTTTATCTGGGTCCCGTCCGATTCGAGAAGATCAACACTCTCCAAAAGGAGTTCTTCCTTCCCGTCTTTCAACAAATAGGCTGCGGCTTCACACATGTTCATACATCTCCTTTATGTCTTGCACCACCTGATCCACCAGATGGGGTAGGGGCTCACCCGTGGTACCCACAAGTTTCACCCTCTCCTGTGTTAGGGGAATGAGGATTTTCCTGGCCTCACTGGAACTCACGGCCCCAGCCATCCTGGGCGTCACTTCCCCCATCATGGCATTGGGCATGAGGATCGCTAGTGGCCCAATGATGACGTCCACCCTGGGGCTGGTGTGCACAATGGCATTCTCGCCGGTGGCGCCCTTATTGGCTCCAGCCTTCATCATGCGTGAGGTGGCAATGGAGTTTGTGCCAAGGGCCCATATCTCCAGTTGTTGGCTAATTGCCGTGCGAAGGCCCTTGATAATGGCTGCCCCCATACCGCCACCCTGCCCATCCATGACCATGACTATCATCGTTTCCCCACAAAGACTTGGGATTTCGGCCCCTGCAGATCGTTGGAATGAATTCTGTAACCAAAGTCAGGACCCTCCATGGCCCACCTAAGTTTCCACTGACGGCCCCATGGCCTTAGGCACTCTCGCAATGAGCAATCATATAGACAATCTATATCATATTGCGCCTGTGGATAGCTAGTGCGCCGCATCATATATCCCTGTCGTAATGAGTGATGGCCTGTTCCTGAAAGACGATATCTCAAAAAGAATTCCACTGAGCATGGCCGTGGTCTGATCCTTGAGGGTTTACGCCCGGTAACCCCTGGCAGAATGTATCGTCCCCACCTAGACAGAGTCCTCTTAAACCCTCAAGGATCAGACCACTTCCCCCGGACCCCTTAGATATCGTCTTGAAGAAATGGGCCATCACACCGTGGATCCGGAGATACCATCTTTATGTGTTGAAACTTATGGTACATGGCTAGCTATTCACAGGCGCAATATGATATAGATTGTCTATATGATTGCTCATTGCGAGAGTGCTTAAGGCCATTGGGCCGTCAGTGGAAACTCAGGTCCACCATGGATGGTGCTCACTTTTGTTACAGAATGGATTCCAACGATCTGCGGGGGGCCAAGTCCCAGGTCTTTGCGGGGAAACGATGATAATTATGGTCATGGACGGGCAGGGCGGCGGTATGGGAGCAGCCATTATCAAAGGCCTTCGTACTGCAATCAGCCAACAGCTGGAGATATGGGCCCTTGGCACAAACTCCATTGCCACCTCACGCATGATGAAGGCTGGAGCCAATAAGGGCGCCACGGGGGAGAATGCTATTGTCCACACCAGCCCCAGGGTGGACGTTATTATTGGGCCACTAGCGATCCTCATGCCCAATGCCATGATGGGAGAAGTGACGCCCAAGATGGCCCGGGCCGTGAGTTCCAGTGAGGCCAGGAAAATCCTCATTCCCCTCACACAGGAGAGGGTGAAACTTGTGGGAACTACGGGTGAGCCCTTACCCCATCTGGTGAATCAGGTGGTGCAAGATATAAAGGAGATGTATAAACATGTGTGAAGCAGCAGCCTATTTGTTGAAAGACGGGAAGGAAGAACTCCTTTTGGAGAGTGTTGATATTCTTGAATCGGATGGGACTCAGATAAAGATGATCAATATTTTCGGGGAGCAGAAGAAGGTGAAGGCCAAGATCAAGGCCCTTTCGCTGGTAGATCATAAGATCGTCCTTGAACCCATGTAACCCACGTCTAACTATTGTTGGTTTTTAGTGAGAGACAAGCTTGGACAGGATCTCAACCCATTTAGCGTCTAAACAAATACGAAATTCGAATTTCGTGCTTCGGATTTTCCTGAAAAGGAGGTGTCATTCATGATTGAGAAACTGGCTAAAAAGATCTTTTGGTTAGGACATGATAGTTTCCGGATTGAGGCCGCAAAGACCATCTACATCGATCCCTACCAGATTTCCTCTGGCCCTAAGGCGGATCTCATTCTGATTACTCACGAGCATTTTGACCACTGCTCACCGGAGG
>CP070840.1:2987749-3003860 GCA_020342025.1 Deltaproteobacteria bacterium | reverse complement strand
TGAAGCCCTCTTTCTGCAGGGCATATTCCATGATTTTGTTACCAACCACGTGGGCATCCACTCCCAGGACGCCTAAGATAACCGTCTTCTGTTGCATGGCTTGACCTTTCCTATCGAATCGAGAAATATCTCAATAACCTAATTCTTCCTTCACGATAATGACAGACAATGTACCTATGCCCTTGGTTTTTTTCTCAATAATGGATGTCACACGACATAACCGATCCGGACTATTACAATCTGGACAATCTCTTCCCTTGGCGCAGGGGGTATCGTCTTTCCTCCTTTGGCAATTTAGGGGGGCTGCTGTCTCTTTTATCCTCTTTATCCCCTCCTGCACGGTCTCTACAATCTTGTTCGTGCCAAGGACCACGATAACATGTTGAGGACCAAAGACCAAAGCAGAAACCCTGTTTCCCGTGTTGTCTGTGTTCACAAGCTTTCCATCCATTGTCAATGCATTAGAGCTGGAAAGGAAGTAATCGGCACTTACGTGTTTCTTTGCCACTTCCAACCGCTCATCCTTACTCAACCCGGGTTGCCAATGGTCATACACTTCATTGCCACGATCACGTAATGCTTCTATCAGCCCCAGTTGTCTAATCGTGACTGAACCGCCGATTCCCACCTTAGCATTCGTTGGAATCATGTCCAGAACCTTGGCCCTCGCCTGTTCCCCTGTGAAAACAAAAGAGGCATCCATACCGTTCTTTCGCAACTTGTCTAAGAGCTCATCCATTTTTTCCCTCGCGTATGCCTGTTTTGCCAGTCAAGCGCCTATCTATAAGCGACATCTTTCTTCCCGTATCTCTCAGAGGACTCCACTGGGTCAAAAATTGTTGTTTTAGACGGAATCAAACAATGGATTATCTTACAAGGATAGGAGAGCGTATCGAAATGTTTGAAAATGCGGATGCTCGCGGCCTTTGTGTCCACTTGTTGACACTTCGTGTTTATTTTGAAGTCAAAGACCTGGTTCTCTGGGCCAGGTGAGAAATTCTTGGCCTTGCCTTTGCCAATAACCCGGCTTTAAATCCGAAGCACGAATTTCGATATTAGAATTTCGAATTTGGAATTGCCGATTCTGCAAATCATCCCTTGCAGGATTATCCCAAATCCGGGTCCTCTCGGTCCGAATTCTTTACTGTGCCCTTCTATTTAATGAGGGCAACGAAAAAAGAATTTAATTCATAAAACCCAGGCCAATTACCGACTGGCAGGGGCACATAGAGCAATTTTACAAATACGATGAGGCTCAAGGCATAAATGAGTAACGTGGTGCCCACCAAATGAACCCATCGCCGTTCCCCCAGCAATACCATATACCCCGCGATAAAGAGGGGGGTCATAATGTAGAACCCCGCCCGGGGCAACAGAAAAAGATAAAGAAGCGGTACAGCAAAGCTCCCGAAACGTTTTAGATATATGGAGGTACCGGAGGCTGGTCGCACGGGAGGCGTATCAGAGAGCTTGGCCTCGCCCGCGTTTACAGCGCCCTGCCTGCGTGATAGAAAAACGCGCCATAGAGCATTAATGACAGCAAAAATGACAATGCCTAGGATGAGCGTCCTGGGCCATCCAGATGCGCCATAACGGTAGTGCGGCAATGGCTCATTGAATTTATACGTAAGAGCGAAGGCCACGCAGGCGATCGTTATCCATATGAGCCCCTCCAAGATTTGAGACCTTGATTTACGCATCCCGTATCCTCACCCCCTCCCCAACCCTCCCCTTGACGCCTCCGGCTCGGAGAGCCTACGCCTCGGAGAGGGGAGGGTGGGGTGGGGGTGTCATGACGACTCAAAACAATTTGTGCGTCACAACCCCACCTGATTGGAGATATTGAAACCTTCCGATCTACTTTTTCTTGCCTATCCCTAATTCCTTATAAACGCCTGAATATTTGGCTATGGCATTCCGGATCAGCTTATTGCCATCCTCCATATTTCTATAGCTGTTGATCAAATGCATGTATTTGCTGCGGTTGAAATTCTGGAAGGACTCGCTTTGCCACGCCTCATGAAAAGCCCACTCAAGATACTTTAGGCGATCCTGGGGCACACCTTTTCGGGCAAAGAAACCTCTAAATCTCAACAGTGGCTCCATTTCTAGTCCAATATCCTTTATGGATGGAGCGTCTGAAAAGGCTTCGGGTCGCTCATTGAGCAAGGTGAGGATGGGCTTCATGTCATTCGATTCGATATAGGCCCGCACGTCTCCCGGTTGTTCGAAGAGGGCGTCCACATGCCCGCCCACCAGGGCTCCGTAGCGCTCCGCTGGCTTATCGAAGCTGACCTGTGTCACCTTGAATCCCAGGGGCTGCTCCAGAAGGTACATGGTCACCCGTTCCATGGATCCCTGATGGGCCACATTGGCCACCGTGACCTTACCCGGGTTCGCTTTAGTGTATTTCATAAAGGTGTCCCAGTTTGAAAAGCGTTTATCGCTGGGCCTCACGTATATTTGGCTAAAGGTCACCTGCGCGATGCAGATGGGAAACCAGTCCTCGGCTGGATTCTCCTTGATGACCCCTGCAGCGTACAGAGTTGCTGCGTCATCAATATGTTCCGTCAGCGTGTAACCATCGGGTCGAGCAGCGAAAAAGTCCGTTAAACCAGCCACGCCTCCTCCGCCCGGTTTATTGACCACAGTGACTGGAACCTTGATGACTTTCTCGAGGGCTACTGCCATGGCCCGAGTCAATTGATCTGAGCCCCCACCTGCGCCATAAGGAACAATGATGGTAATAGGCCTGTTTGGGAATCCACCAGGCTTATCCATGGCCAGCGAGAGCGAAGGGAGAAACAGAGCAGCAACCAGGGCAAACCCAATAGAAAATGTTAAGACCTTCCAAATCCTAGACTTTTTCATGATAGCACCTCCTCGTAGAAGGTTAGTCTTTTGCAAGTCAAAGCCCCCAAGCATTGACCTTCCCTTTGCCTATTATTCTTTTTCCACAGGTCCTTGAATGTGGTCCATTTAATTTGAGCTACAAGTGGTCTTGCCATCCCCCCTTTCCGAAAAACATTCTCAAACTTTTGCAATTTTCATCATGTATCGCTTAACCAAAGTAATGTGTCAAGCAGAAACAGGTTCTGCACCACTCCGAGCAATTGGCCCCGAGGGGCGTATCCAGCTTCATTTATGCCTAGAATACAGCACTTTTTCGTGGTTTAGAGCGATGCCTGGGACAGAGCACTTGGTGCACGTTGTGGGACGGGGTTTTGCTTGACCTTTTCAAAAGCGAGAGGTAACGTAAATCGGAATCTGACTTCGATGTATAGGGGCATCCCTTTTTGAGTCCCGCCTGGAACCGTGGCGGGACGTTTTGTAAAAACGCGAAAGTGATTTTAAATCTTGTCTTATCTTTTTGAGGAGGAAGATCCTGCAATGTCCTTAAAACGCGTTCCGAGAGCTGATTTCATCGTTCCTCGTTGTACGGAGGCTTGTCCGGCTGGTGTGGACGTGCCCAGGTATATCCGCGCTGTCAAAGATCAGAAGTATGATGAAGCCGTGGCGGTTTTGCGAGAGAAGATCCCTTTCCCGACAGTATGTGCAGATGCCTGTTTCGCGCCTTGCGAAGATGTGTGTGCCTACAAACAATTTGGGGACCCCATTGCGATTCGAGCCATCAAGCGGGCTGCTGTGGATAAGGGCGGAGAGACGTGGAAAAGGAATAAGAAGGTGGCGGAGAAAACGGGCAAGAGGGTGGCCATTATTGGGGCTGGTCCCGCAGGTCTCACTGTCGCCTACTATCTTGTGAGCAAAGGCCATGAGGTGACCGTATTTGATTCATTTTCCAAGCCAGGCGGCACGATGCGCTATGGGATACCCAGATACAGATTGCCTGAGGAGAGGCTGGAGAAAGAGGTCAAAGACATTTTCGAACTGGGTGTGACCTTCAAAGGGAACGCGACCATTGGAAAGGACGTCAGCCTGGATCAACTTGAAGAGGATTTTGATGCCATCTTTGTTGCAAGCGGAGCCAACAAGAGCACAAGGATCCCTCTGGAGGGTGCTGAAAAGCGGGGTGTGCTCTGGGGTTGGGATTTCCTGCGGGAGATTAGACTCGGGAATGCATTTCAGTTTTCGGGCGATGTGATCGTGGTAGGCGGCGGCAACGTGGCCATTGACGTGGCCCTAACGGCCAAAAGAATGGGTGCCAAGAATGTGCACCTTTTTTGTTTGGAAAAGCGGGAAGAAATGCCTGCCCATGAGTGGGAGATTGCCCGTGCTGAGGAGGAAGGTGTTTTTATAAACAACGCTTGGGCCCCCAAGAAGGTTCTGGGCGAGGGGGAGGCTTCGGGGCTAGGACTGATAAGATGCACCTCCGTCTTTGATGACGCATGTAACTTCAATCCAACTTATGATGAGGAAATTACGCACAGAATGGAGGCGAACCGGATCATTTTGGCTGTCGGGCAGACAGCAGACCTAGGGTTTCTAAAAAAGGCGAAGAACATCAACACGGACGGTGGGTGGATTAGAGTGGAGAGCGATGGCCTCGCCACGGGCAAGAAAGGTGTTTTCGCTGGCGGAGATGTGGTGAGTGGCCCAGATTCGATCATCAGTGCCATCGCCCACGGAAGGAGAGCCGCTGTGGCGATTGATCGGTATTTGGGCGGAGATGGAGATATAAATGAAGTGTTGGCCACACCTGAAGACGAGGTGCTTCTGCCTGAGTTTGTCATAGACGTGAAGCCACGGAACGATATGGCCCTTTTAAAGCCTGGGGAGAGAACCGCAGGATTTGACCATGTGGAATTGGGGCTGACAGAGGCGCAAATTGCTGCTGAATCGAGTCGTTGTTTGAACTGCGACGCAAGAAGATTCGAGGTGATTCTAAACACCGAGTACTGCAAGGAGTGCGGCTATTGTGCCGAGGTTTGTGGCATGGAAGTGTTTGGACCCGCTGATTCTTTTAATGCCAAGGGTTACAGACCTGAAGAAGTGAAGTCCTCAAACTGGTGTTGCGGTTGCTTCAAATGCTATTTTGCCTGTCCGGACTTCGCCGTTGATGTGAAAGAGGCAACGGGATGAAACAGAGGAGGTTTCTCGTATGAAGAGGTTTTTGGAAACAGGGAACTTTGCAATCACTGAAGGGGCGATTTTGGCGGGGTGCAGGTTTTTTGCTGGCTACCCGATTACGCCGGCGACGGAACTGGCCGAGTCCATGAGTCTGCGTTTACCGCAAGTGGGAGGTGTCTATCTGCAAGCGGAAGACGAGTGTGCTGCCATGCACATGTGCATCGGGGCTGCCCTGGGAGGGTACAAGGCGATGACGGCCACTTCTGGACCCGGTTTTATCCTCTATGCGGATCCGTATGGTTGGGCCCTCGGTTGTGAGACCCCCCTTGTGGTCCTCAATTCGGGCCGGGTTGGCCCGGTCAGCGGGATCACGGGTGCGCCTGGGCAGGGCGAATTCTATCTCATGCGCTACCCCACACAGGGGGGTAATTTCGAGACGATCTGCCTTGCGCCTAACTCTGCGCAGGAATGTATGGCCATGACCGTTGAGGCCTTTTATTTGTCAGAGAGATTTCGGATGCCCGTCTCTGTACTCGCGGATCAGCTCATAACCGACGGATTCGAGGACATTAGCGTTCCGGAAAATGATGATGAAATGAAAGAGATGGGCTTCCGTGTCTGGGCCAGAAAAGTCTGTCAAGGGCCGGATTTCTATCCTGCCACAGACGAACTGGATATCCCCCCTGTGGTCCTGGGCCACAATACGGGCGCCCTATGCTCGGATTGGACCCCCACTGAAGAAGGATACGATATTGAGGAAGTGGAGGCCCACCATAAGCACGCATATCGGCTGATCTACAAGGTTCGCAATAACAGGCATCTTTTCAACCATCTCTATGAAAAAAAACAGATGGATGACGAGCCGGACCTGGTGGTGGTCTCTTACGGGACCCCTTCTCGTGTGGTCAATACGGCGGTCATAAAGGCGCGGCAGCAAGGCCTAAAGGTTGGTTCTCTTCGCCTCATCAATCTGTGGCCATTCCCCGACGAGCACTTCACCCGAAAGACCAAATACCTGGTTGTTGAGCTTAACTGGGACGGCGAACTGGTGCGCGAAGTACAGCGTGCAGCGCCCAAGGACTCGAAGATTCATTTCTTGGGGAGCTGCGGGGATCTGCCAACGCTCTCAGCCTTGATTGAAGCCTTTGAGAAAATTCTCAAGGACGAACCTCTTACCCGCAAGGGGTGGGAACTGGAGGAATGGTAGATGGAATATCAATCGAGTGAACTCACATCAAAGTATTTGCGTTCCAGAAAGATTCCTAGCACAGCATGTTCCGGGTGTGGGCTGGGGATGAACCATAAAATCGTGGTGCAGGCCATAAAAGACTTGGGACTGGAAGTGGCCGATATTGTATGGGGAACCTCCATCGGGTGTGCAGGGCGTCAGACCTTTGGGACCTGGAAGGGGGATGGGTTTGCTGGAACCCATGGCAGAGTCTACGCCATTGCAAGGGGGCTTCGCATTGCGTTGCCTCCAGAGAAGAAGATTATTTTAACGGTTGGAGATGGGGATGCCTTTGGGATCGGTCTGAATCACCTCATCCACGCTGCGCGATCCAACGCTGATATGACCGTTATCGTCAATGACAATCTGGGTTACCAGTCGACCGGTGGACAGTATGGGTGGACCACGCCTCAAGGCAGTAAGACCGATAGCAGCCCCTATGGCATGTTTGAGCCCAACCTGATGAGCGGCGCAATGGACGTGTTGGAGATCCTAAAAGGAGCGGGTGCCACCTTCCTGGCGCGCCATGTGGCTATGGATGGCGCCTGGGCCGTTGAAACCGTAAAGAAGGCGATTCTTAATAGCGGGTTTTCTCTGGTTCACATGCCCTATCCCTGCCCAACCAATTTCGCCTCCAGGGAGCTGGGATCAAGGAATCAGGTCAATATCTACAGGTGGATCAAAGAGCGTGCCGCACCTCTGGGCCAAGAAAAGAAAGACACCATCTGGGCGACCGGCATCTGGCACGACGCGAGCAACTCCAGGCCTGAGTTTGCCAAATTGGTGCATGAGACCGTGGAGAAGATCAGGAGGACGGGGACGCCATGAAAGAAAGAATCGAAATCGTTGCAAGTGGGTTTGGCGGACAGGGCGTGGTCAGGCTTGGGCAGATTATTGGAGAAACGGGCGTAAAACAGGGCCTACACGTGACGATGCTCAAGAGCCACGGTACCGAAATGCGCGGCGGATACGTGAGAAGTCAGGTTGTCTTGTCAAAAGATATCATTGACAGTCCCATGTGTGAATCTCCTGACTACCTCATTGCCCTGTCAAGTGCTGCCTACAATAGATTCAAGGATTCAGTGCCGGATTATGGGGTCATCATTTATGATCCGGCGTTCGTGGAGCAGATAGATGAAGGCCTCCCTTGTGCTCAGAAGGCGGTTCCGGCCAAGGAACTCTCCGTACAAAACTTCGACAACGCGCTTTTTGCAAACACCCTGATGCTTGGTGTAGTTGCCAGACTTGTGGATGTGTTGGAGAAAGACGTTGTCTTGGAAAGCGTTTTGGCAATCATTCCCAAATTTCACGATCGGAACCGACAGGCTTTTCAGCTGGGATATGATTACGTGGGATAGTAATTTCCGGCCTCAGTGAATGTGCATGGAAACTAACACAAAAGTATTTATGAAATGTCATTGCGAGTGAAACCAAGCAATCTCATCCGCAGCAAGATTGCCACGCCCTATGGGGTCGCAGTGACTATGTAAAGAAGGTGATTGGTTTTTTACTAGGCAGCTCCCCCCAAGACTAGATCAGGAGTTCACCCGCGTGCGTACCATCAGACACTTTATTGATGACAGGGCCGAACAACAGCCCAATAAGATTTACATGATCGCCCCCGAGGCTGGACTGACCTTGACCTACGGTCAGTTGAAGGAGGATTCGGTCAGGTTTGGGAAGCATTTGCTCAAGAGAGGCCTATCAAAAGGGGACAAGCTATCGTTTATGATGGGCAATGGGTACCAGACCAATAAGATCTTCCTGGGAGCCATGTATTCGGGATTCGTTATTGCGCCCCTTAACTTAAAGGCCCAAGCTTCCCACCTCGAATATGTCCTGGACCATTCAGACGCCAAACTGATTTTCTTCACCGAAGACCAGAAGGAGAGGCTGCTGACAGCGGTCAAAGGAGTGAAGCGGGAGATTGAACTCATCGAGATTGATAATGACACGGATGCGATTTTCCCCACTGATGAGGATCTTTCCAGCGTTGCCCTTCCGGAGGTCACTGAGGATGACGATGCCCTTCTGCTATACACATCAGGCACCACAGGGCTTCCGAAGGGCGCGATTTTATCCCACAAAAACATGGTTGCGGGAGGGCAATACACGACCATGGCCCATGGGCTGACCCCTGAGGACAGGGCCCTTTGCTCTCTGCCTCTCTATCATATCAACGGTGAGGTGGTGACTTCGGTGACACCGTTGGTGAGCGGGGGTAGTGTGGTCATGCCCCATAAGTTCAGCACATCCAACTTCTGGGAGCTCATCTCAGAGTACCGGTGCACATGGTTCAGCGTTGTTCCTACCATCATTTCCTATCTGTGCAGTGCCACAGACTTGGTGGGGAAAGGGCATAGGCTCGAACAACTGCGATTTGGTCGCTCAGCTTCTTCCGCCCTGCCACCATCCCTCCACAAGGCCTTTGAGGAGAAATTCAGGGTACCCATCATCGAGACCATGGGTTTGACAGAGACGGCTGCACCCGTTTTTTCTAATCCTATGGATCCGGTCAAGAGAAAGTACGGTTCACCAGGATTCGCAGTCGGAAATGAGGCTAAGATAGTTGATAAGGAGGGGGTAGAGTTACCCCGAGGTATAGAAGGTGAAATCATGATCCGTGGTGATAACGTGATGAAAGAATACTACAAGGCACCGGATGAAACCGCGGAGGCCTTGGAATCGGACGGGTGGTTTCACACAGGGGACTTGGGATACATGGATGAGGACGGATTCGTTTTTGTGACGGGCCGAATCAAGGAACTCATTATTAAGGCAGGAGAGAATATAGCGCCCAGAGAGATAGATGAGGTCATGTACACACATCCGGCGGTGCTGGACGCCGCGGCAGTGGGTATTCCTGACGAGGAATATGGGGAGGAGATCATGTGCTGCTGTGTCTTGAAACCGGATTGTGAATGCACGGAAGAGGAGCTCATGGAGTACTGCATGGAGCATCTCGGAGCGTTCAAGACCCCCAAAGTGATAAAAGTGATGCAGGATCTTCCTAAGGGCCCTTCAGGGAAGATCCAACGTCTAAAGCTGCGCGAATTTGCAAAATAGCCCGCCTTCTCTACTCTTCCACCACCTTATACACCTTGTCGTTTTCCCGGACCCTTTCTTTGACCTTAATCCCGACAAGGTCACCCACCTTGGCTTCTTCTATGGGTTGATTATCAAGCTCCATGCTAAGCACTTCTTCGGTGAATTCCGTGGTATGACCTTGATACTTCAACACATCTCCTATCTTGATGGTCCCATTGGTCACCTCGATGGCAGCTACACTCGGCTTGGCAAAGAATTTGACCACAATACCCACCTGTTGTTCCGGCATAATACCCCTCCTGGTTGAAATTCTCGGCGCTTGTATTCCCTATTTTAAGGTGCGGATCTTGTAAAAAATTCCGATTCTTGCCGTTTACATGGAATGATAGAATGTTGGAATAACGGATGATTGGGTAAAAAAGAGGAAAAGATCACTATTGATTAACAAAGACTCCTTTTAACCCATTATTCCAACACTCCACTATTCCAGTTGTGACCTGCCCCCCATCAGGAGCTCAGGCGAGGCGAAGCGAACAAATTTCATATAGGTTAGGAAAAGTAAGTTAAATCTATAAAGGCTTTCCTAATACTTGTCAAGAGATAGTTCAACAACACCATATGTGCTTTTTCCATTACTCCACTAATCTCTCCGAGGCGTAGGCTCTACCCTCGGGGGCGTAGTCCCCTACGGGACGGAGTCGAGCCGGAGGCCACCACTCCAAAACTACAGTTCTCCAATACTCCAGTACTCCACTCTTTTATCATTGAAGCAAGGGGACAATTGGTTTAGAATCGCTCCCATGGAAGACTATAAAAAACACCTCGCTATAACGTTGGCCGAAACGGGGGCCCTATTTTTTGACAAGAATCTTGTCTTGAAAGATGGCCGGCCCACCCCATACTTCGTTAATATGGGGATGTTTAGAACGGGCCGCTTGAGTATGGAGTTGGGCTCTTTTTTTGCTGAAATGATGGTAGACCGAGATATCGTGAGCAACACGGATGTCATCTTGGGTCCTTCTTATAAAGGAAGTGCCATCGCCCAGGCCACGGCCATTGCACTTTATACCCACCACGGATGTGATCTACTCTTTGAATACGACCGTAAAGAGGCCAAAACCCATGGGGAAGCAAGCAAAGCGGGCAACATGTTCGTTAACCGGACCTTTTTTGATGGTTGTCGCGTCTTCGTCGTGGATGATGTGGCCACCTCCATGGGTACGAAGTATGATCTTTTGAAAAGGGTGGAAACGGAGGCAGCGGCCAGGAAAATGGGCATCCAGGTGATCGGTATCGGCATCGCCATAGACAGGGAGCAAACCAGAGCGGTTTACGATAAGGAAGGCCACGTGGTTCTAGACGAAAAGGGAGAAAATGCCATCCAGAGCTTTGTTTCCAAGACGGGCATACCGGTCCATTCCGTGGCGGGCATACGCGATGTGGTGGGGTATTTGTACCAGGAAAAGGTGCCCGTTCTGATTGAGGGGAAGCCCAGACCTATAGACGATAAGATAAAGTTAGAGTTTGATGATTATTTGAGGACCTATGGAGTGATGGAGTAATGGCCTCCGGCTTGCAGAGCCCACGCCTTGGAGAGATGAGTGGAGTAATGGTTCCTGGAAAAAAAATCTGTTGCGCGCTTCCCACCCAATATTCTTCGCGCTCGCTTCGCTCCGCTCAGTCCCCACCCCTCTGGGGCGGGTCCCCGGTTTCCATTATTCCAATATTCCATTCTTCCATGCGAAAGAGGAAATTTTGAACCAAAAGGATTTATCCAAGATTATAAGAGAGGTCCTAGGTGCCAGATCTCCCAAGCGCATACGGGATGAGAATTCTAGTTATATCCACGCGGCTGTACTGTTCCCCATTTTTAATGCAAACGGCGAATATAGGGTCCTTTTTACCCAGAGGACCCACAAAGTGGAAAATCATAAGGGACAGATATCCTTCCCAGGAGGTGGGGTAGAGGAAAAAGACGGCGGGTTTCAAGATACAGCGTTGAGAGAGGCCCATGAGGAGATCGGGCTCTTGAACAAGGACGTGGAGATTCTAGGTCAATTGGACGACACAACGACCGTGGTTTCCAATTTTGTTGTCCATCCTTTTGTGGGGCTCATCCCATATCCCTACGATTTTAAAATCAATCCTCTCGAGGTGAAAAGAATCATTGAAGTGCCCTTCCGCATCTTTCTATCGGATGATCCAAAATACAAGAGGGATAGCGCTGAGTTCGAAGGCGTTATTTATCCCACTCCAGCCTATGTTTACAGTGGAGATGTAATCTGGGGGGCAACGGCCAGAATCATAGGAGGCTTTGTGAATATCCTCAAGGGTAAATTGGGCTTGCGAGAAAGAAAAGATTAGGATATGCTTCTCACGTGTCGGGACGTGGCTCAGTCTGGTAGAGCACCGCGTTCGGGACGCGGGAGTCGCTGGTTCAAATCCAGTCGTCCCGACCAGCCTTCGCTTTAGACCACCAAAACCAACTTGCCCACGCTTCCCCCTGACTCAATCGCCTGATGGGCGCTAACCACATTCTCAAATGGAAAGGTGGTTATGGGCATGGGAGGGAGCAGACCTTCCGAGTCCCATCTCATAAGAGTCTCCATGATGCCGCGAAACAGATCTATCTTGTCAAACAGGAAGATCAGGTTGAATCCGCTTATGGTTTTGTTGGCTCCAGTTAAGTCAAATGGATTAAATCGGGGTGTCCTCAGGTAATACCAGATGAGCTTGAGGATATTTTTCCGCCCCGAGTGCGAGAACATGGACGCGAAACCATAAATGAGTAGCCGGCCAGCCGGCTTAAGATGGTGGTAAGAGCCTTTCAAGGTGGATGCACCGTTGGCGTCTAAGATCAGGTCATACCCTTCAGGACTCAGCGCTTCTGCCTTGCCCCAAAGGTCCTCAGTATTCTTGTCTATGACAAATGTGGCGCCAGCCTGTTTCGCTGTCTCGACCTTATTAGAATTCCCCACCACGCCCACGGACAGGTTGCCATTCAGTTTGAGCAGATGGAGGAGGGCGGTCCCAACACCCCCCGCTGCGGAGTGAATCAAGACTCTGTCCGATTGCCTGAGGTGACCCACGTGGTGGAGGGCATAATAGGCTGTCAAGTAGGCCACAGGAAATGTGGCCCCCCTTTCGAAATTCCGGCTTTCTGGGAGGGGCCAGAGATGTTCAGCAGGACTGTTCATGGTTGTGGTGTAACCACCGAAGCGACAGGCACCAAAGACCCTGTCACCAGGCTTGTAACTTCCAACTTTAGGACCTGTGCTTCTCACCACCCCGGCGAATTCCAAGCCTGGGCACAAGGGATAGGATCCTTTGGCTGCCTGATAGAGCCCGAGCCTCACACTTACGTCAGCGAAGTTGATACCGCAGGCCTTTACCTCAACCTGAACCTCACCCGGCCCAGGATCACCAATAGGTGTCTCATCATAACGAAAAACACCGTAATGCCCAGGTTTATCGACAATGATTCTCTTACGAGGAAAGGGCATGATAGCTGTTAGAATTTACTCGCTCACAAAAGCAGCAGGGAGTGCGCAAATCCGTACCGAGATGCTTGTTACATAGAAAAAAACATTTAACTATATTATCAGGGAAAAAGAGCACCTAAATTACATACTTGCTGGGACTTCCCAGATATTTTAGTTCATCCAGCCAGATTTTTAAAAGGTCCAACTTGATCTTGTCAGCGGTATCAGGGAGGCGGCCCGTCTTGAGGCAAGGAACAAGCCACCCCAGGGCAATACGCACATCCTCGACGGTGACCGTGATGCCTTTAGATTCCAACAAGTGATCCCGGTATCTGAGGGTGGACCTGACCAGTGCCGAAAAAACCTCCCTTGTGGCATCGTCTGTCTGGCCCGAATGTTCTGCCACACTCAAGAAAAGCTCATATATGTCCCTATCTTCCATTCCTAAATCTTTCCTGATTGGACGAGTCGGGCGAAGTGTTCAAAGGAACGGTCATAGGTGGCTTCGGCGTCTGCAGAGAAGCAGCAACCTGGGAGCTGTCGCGATCTCAGGTGGTAAGTAATGCAATTGCAGCAGATCCCTTTTTTCTCGCAAGGATCGTAGGTACAGTTACACCTTTCCAAATTCTGCTCCTGATTACACTCCATGCGCACGCCTCCTTTCACGCCAGTCTTTTTCGCTCCCCTTACTCCTTTGCTCTTAACAAAATCCTAGGAGTTCTTAACCGCAGATCCCAAGGACGAGAATTTTAGACAGGGTTATTAATCACGAAAACACAAAAAAGTTTTTTAGACAGGATTTACAGGATCGCACGGATAGAACAAGAGAGGATGAACGATCGCTCAAAAGCCTCCCGCATTGGTGCGGGTGGCCTCGATGTTGCGAATCGAGGCATTGGAGATGCTTCACGAGTGGAAATAAGCTAGCTTATTTCCACCCGTGGCAGCCTCTCCAAGTGCTTCTTGCGCGATCTCCATCCTGATCTGTGTAATCCTGTAAATCCTGTCTAATTAAATTCCCTGCCCGCCATCGCGAGCCTGCTCGCTCAGGCGAGGCGGGCGGGTCTGCGGCTCTGGGAGCTCTGCGAGAGATTAAGATAGACCCTTTGAGGGTTGGCAATCACGAGGGTGGTCATCAAGTCTCGTCTGGACTTTTGTCCAGGGTATCCAAAAACCCCCTAAACCAAGGTGGATTGTAAAGGAGTATATAGATGAGAAAAAGAGCGGTCAATGGCAAGAAGAATATAGCAAGGTCCACCAGGAGTATCCCTAGCGAAAGGAGGATTCGATTTGTCATGCTCATTATTATTCCCCTCACAAGTCTTACATGACTAAAATGAACATCATTTTGAGTTACCAAGCAAATTCAATAGTATATACAGATGCTTATGAGCGTTAACTTTACAAAAAAAGCGATCTCATCACGTACAGCCTTTAAATCCATTACTCCAATACTCCATTACTCAAACATTCCAATTGTGGAGCAAAGCGGAGCTAATTTCAAATATATGCACTTTTCCCTTGACAAATGTTCAATTTCTGAACATTATTAGCCGTTCAATTATTGAACAATAGAAATATTAATAAAATATAATCAGAATTATTTCCATATAATTCCTTCTAATTTAAATGGATAAAGAAGATCTTCACATTCTCCGGTTAATGGGAGAAATAGATCGGAACGGTAATTATACCCAACGAGAGCTTTCCCACCGATTAAATCTCTCCTTAGGCCTAGTCAACACCTTTCTGAAACGGCTCGTCAATAAGGGATATTTTAAAGTCAAGACCATGCCCAGGAATAGGGTGAAATACTTCCTTACACCCGAGGGGTTGGCCAGAAAGAGCAAGCTTACCGTGGAATATCTTCAGTACTCTGTAAATTTTTACAGGGACATCAAGAAGCTACTCATAAACAAATACAAAGAAATGGAAAAGAATAATGTGAACTCGGTTCTCTTTTACGGGGCTGGTGAAGTGGCCGAGCTGGCCTACCTCTATCTACAGCTCACCAGCATCCGTTTGACAGGGATCATAGACGACAAAATGAACGGGGCGAATTTCTTTGGCTTCAGAATAGCCGGGTCTGATCGTATCGACCAAACGGAGTGGGATATGGTCCTCTTGACCCGTCTAGAAGACACAGATGAAGACATAAAGAATCTCTTGGAAAAAGGGATAGATCCAGAAAGGATTGCGACCATATGACGCAGGGCCCTCCACAATGGTACGCTGTGCATACCAAGAGTCACTTCGAGCAAAAGGTTTTTGACGGCTTTTGCGGTAAATCCGTAGAGGCCTTTCTCCCAAGATGTCAGGTCATGAGCCGGCGGAGGGACAGACGGAAAAAGATATTGGTCCCTCTTTTGCCGGGCTATGTCTTCGTGCGCACGGATCTCAATTCGTCCGAGTATTTGGACATTCTCAAAACCGTGGGTGTGGTGCGTATGGTGAGCTTTAAAGGAAAGCCCGTACCGGCAAAAGACGAGGAAATCGACTCTCTGACGATTCTGGATGGCACAGATCGAACGGTTCAGAACCGGGCCTATATGAAGAGCGGAGACCTGGTCATGATCATGGAGGGGCCGCTGAAAGGCTTGATCGGCTTCTACCTTCGCCACAAGGGGAAGTCGGACAAGGTGGTGGTCTCCATAGAGCTCTTGCGACGCTCACTGGCCGTTGAGATGGAGGATTGGGCCCTCGAAAAGATCCAGTAGTGAATCTTTTCTCGCCCGCTCACTATCGCAGGTGACTGCGAGGCTCGCTAGAGCCCGCAGAGTGCACGGAGATTTATATTGAAGGATTTGATTGCTTAGTATGATTGGGAAGCAGGTTATGAAGGAAAAAACGAAAATTTTCTTTTTTTCTTCAAACCTCTTCTCAATTCTCAATCCCATAATGGGGATTGAGGCCTAAGGTGCAGGCATATTAAGCAATCAAGTCTAATTTGGCTCTGCGCCCCTGAGGGCTCTGTGAGAGATTTTCGAGACCGTTTTAGGGGCAGCAATTAAGGCCCCCTTTTTAGGAGTGGTAATTCGCCAGAATCTTGAGGGTGTCAAGATTTTATAGTGATTTCAAATTGTTGAACTCTTTCGATCGTGTAACCGACGGGGCGGAGCTGTGGAAAAGCTAAGAGCAAAGAGCATGGAGCAAGGAGAAAATAGAAGAATGGAGGGAATACAAATCAGTCCTGATCTCTATGCGCTATGCGCCATGCCCTATGCTAGGCACGGAGGAGCGAAGCGATGAAGGTATTGATCACAGGTGGTGCTGGTTTCATTGGATCGCATCTGGCTGAAAGATTGTTAGAGCTGGATCACGAGGT
>CP070840.1:2961892-2987649 GCA_020342025.1 Deltaproteobacteria bacterium | reverse complement strand
GTCAAGGCGGTCATGGATGAGCTTTTTGATTATTTTGGACAGATGACCTTTCCGGCCCAGGTCAGGATTTCGATGGCCTGCTGTCTGAACATGTGCGGCGCCGTGCACTGCTCTGACATTGCCCTCCTGGGCTACCACAGAAAGCCGCCCATCATAGACCATGAGGTTTTGGAGAAGGTGTGCGAGATCCCCTTGGTCATTGCGGCCTGCCCCACGGCGGCCATTTCCCCCTCCAAGACCGAAGAGGGTAAAAAGACGGTCAAGATCAAAGAGGAGCGCTGCATGTTTTGCGGCAACTGCTACACCATGTGCATGGCCCTGCCTCTTACGGATAAAGAAGGCGATTGCGTGACGATCATGGCAGGCGGGAAAGTCTCCAACCGGATTTCGCCTCCCAAGTTCTCTAAAGTGGTGGTCCCTGGTGCGCCGAACAATCACCCGCGCTACCCGGAGGTCTGTGATTCCGTGAAGAAGATCATCGAGGCCTATGTGGCGGATGCCAACAAGTATGAACGAATCGGTGATTGGGCAGAGAGGATTGGCTGGGAAAGATTTTTCGAGAAGACCGGTCTACCCTTTACTGAGCACCTCATAGACGATTATCGCCTCGCCTATGATACATACAGGACCTCCACCCTGTTCAAATACTCGGATGCATCATGGAAGGTCACAGAGGCCGTGGGCGGCTAATAAGCCCACGACATATCAATTAAAGGAGCACTATAATGGAAGACTTTAAAAAGGCGATCATCGAGTTTGCTGAGAATAGTAAGAAGACCAAGTTCTATTTCAATGACATTGAAAAGGCCGTTAAGAAAGTTTACCCCGATGCCAAGACCAGGGAGATCAAGAAGGCGGCAACGGCCCTGGTCAACGAAGAGAAGCTCATTTTCTTTTCCACAGGCAGCACCACCATGTATGGCATGAAAGGACGAGGTCAAACCGAGGACCATTAGGTTGCATTGGTAGCCTGAACTTGCAAACTAGCGTTAGGGGTCGCTATCCGGGCCGGACGGCGACCCCTTTTTATTAGGAGAGCAAAATGAAGGAACCACAGAGCTCTGAGGAATTCATTGCTGAACAGAAGAGGATCCTGGCTGAAGATCCTGAGTGTGCCAATTCCCATTACAATTTGGGCGTCACTTTCATGAAGCAAGGTAAATTTGACGAGGCGATTGAAGCCTTCAACGAGGCTATCGCCAACAGCGCAAGGATGTTTGAGGGATGGGTCAATCTGGGTTATATCTATTTCAAACAAGGGGATCTGGAAAGGGTGGCTTATGCCAACAAAAAGGCCATTGAGATCGAGCCCAGGTATGCTCGCGGCTATGCAAATCTGGGATTTGCCTATTTACAGATGGCCAAAACTGAAGAGGCCATCCAGGCACTTGAAAAGGCCATTGAGTTGAATCCGGAGATCGCCCAGGCGTGGAACAACCTGGCCAATGCTTACCTGCAGAAGGGAGACGTGAGAAAGGCCATAGAGACAGGAAAGAAGCTGGTAAGTCTGGCCCCTACTTTCGGGCTTGGTCACAACAACCTTGCCTTCGCCTACTACTCCAATGAAGAATATGACAAGGCCGTAGAAGAAGTGGATAAGGCCACAGAACATGGATTCCAAGTCCACCCTGAATTTTTGAAAAAACTGGAGCCCTACCGCAAATGAAAAGCCTTGCCCATCTGTTTCGAAGCTATGAATATCTTGTGGACAAGGCAGATGCTGCTTTCCAGAAGATGGAAACAGAGCACGCAGCATGCATCAAGTGCGAGCGGCATTGTTCAGATTGCTGTCATGCCGTATTTGGCCTGTTTCTCATCGAGGCCGCATACCTCAAACAACAGTTTGATCAGTTAGCCCAAGAGCAGATAAAGGGGGCACTCCTGAGGTGCAACAAGACAGAGAGAGATCTCAAGAGGTTAGAAAAAATGCTCCAAACTTATGAGGATGATCCGAACATGCAGGCCTATGCGATGGCGCGCGGGAGGGTACGCTGTCCCCTTCTCGACGAGAATGAAGACTGCATTCTGTATGCCCATCGACCCATCACGTGCCGAACCTACGGGATCCCCACAAAGATCAAAGGGAAGGCACGTGTGTGTGGGAAAGCAAAATTCAAAGCGGGTGAAAATTATCCTTTCTTTGATTTGGATGGGATTTACAGTGATCTACATGTCTTGTCCAAGGAGTTCCTAAATGGTCGGGAGAAGGGCGACCCTGAGAAGGCCTCCTTTCTGATCTCTGTGGCCAAGGTTATCAGCACACCTGAGGAGGATCTCCTTCATGAAGTCTTTGAACGATCCGATTCTGTATAAATCCATTTCTGACCCTTGAGACTGTGTTATTATGTCATTGCGAGGGAGTGAAACGACCGAAGCAATCTCATAAGACATGGGAAACAAAGAGATTGCCACGCTCCCCTCAGGGAGTTTACCCTGAGGCACTCGAAGGGCGCGCAATGACTAAAAGGGATTGCGGCACAGTCTCTATGGGGGAGGGAAACGGTATACGAGGATCACAATTTGTCGAGGGCTTGGGAAGCCAGTTGGCCTATGGTTTGTTTTTCCAGTCGACCATCTCCATAAACCTCCATCGCTGAAGCATCTTCCGCAAGTCTTGTCAAAGCATCTTTCGCTTCTTGTGCGCCCAAGTTCCCGAGGAGTATGGCAGCATAACCCCGAATCTCAGGATCAGGGTCCTGCAGGAATGGAATGAAACGATGGGCGGTTTTTCGAATGAGATCGGGTCTCACGACTCCTATTTTTCCCAGGGCCCGTAGAACTTCTGCAAGCAGGGCCCTGTCCCCTGCGAATTGGTACAATTGGGGCATGTATCCGCCAAACTGTTCAGGGTTATTACTGATAATTTCTCCGATGGCGTCGAGACATCCCCAGCTTGAGGCGGCTGTATCCGCGCTGGCACTAAAAAGCCTCTGTAGAAGCTTGGAAATGGCTCCAGGATCATACTTGGCAATAACCCCAGAAACCTTTCCCAGAGCATCTGTAGCCCTCCAACGCAGCCGTTTATCCACTGAATAGATAAGACGCTGCAAGTCCCTGATGATCCTCTTGTCCTCTTTTGCCACGTTAAGAAGAGGACTCAGATCGTACGCTTCCACAAAGGCCTCCACTTCTTTTTTTGAGAGGGCCTTCCTGCCTTTCTTTTTTCTGGACGATCTCTGTGAGACCCCGGCGGCTGTATCCAGTCGTTTCTTAGCGCTTTCTCCGGTGAATCCGGGGATATACCGGTGCAGCCTCACAAAGTATAAGGTCCCCGAAATACGTCGACCCTGATAGACGCCGCCATGGATGACAAGATGCGTCTCAAAATCATAGCCTTTCAACTGCGCTTCGTTGAAATCCTCTTCTGGGAGGAGATCCCACGCGAGATCCCAATCTCCATCACACCCGAAAACCAGTGCCTCGATCAAAGCTGTGCCCAAGTTATGGCCGGTCACGTCGCAGGCATAGACCGCTCCGCAAGAACATTTCCCCACGGGCATCTCCGTCTGCATCTGTGTTTCCGATTCCCTTGGTTTGTCGATCAACATCCCACAAAAGGGGCAGGCGGGCTTTGCGATGATTTCTCTTCCTGAAAATCTACTAACCATGGCTCCTATACGTCTAAATCTAATCCAGCGCCCTCTTCGTCGTATTCAAAGTCAACAATTTCGAAATCATTTCCCACAGACTTGAACTGAACAGACCAATTCCTAAACTGCTCGCCCGCAAACTCACAACTAAGCGTGCCTAAGCGGGCATCAAGCTTCATAAGTTTTGGTGCCACCTCTTCATGAAAGAGCGTTCTGATGTGCTCTTGGTCATCGTCGCTCAGTTCATGGACCGCATTGGAGAGATCTTCCTCATTTTTCATGGGTTATAATTCTAATTGAGCTTTCTACTTCTATCTCAGAAATATTAACTGGATGAAGATATTTCCTGAGATTTGTTCACACTTTTAAGAAGGGAAAAGAAGGGTGGTGGGGATGGCGCTATTTTGTCGGTCCTGGAAGATCCAGGGTCATGCATTTGTTCCCGGGCGCACAGGATTTTTCAGTGATTTTCGGTTTTTTGCCTCCAGGTCCGACTCCCATCACGTGACTGGTCTTGCTAACGACCCGTTCAAAGGTGCAGGATTGGCATTCAGGACATTCCAAGTCCACTCTATCATTGGAACTCACAAAGAGTTTTTCAAATATGTTGCCGCATTCAAGACATCTGAATTCAAAGATGGGCATTTTCCTTCTCCTTCTTTTTCACACAAGCATGTAACCCTTGGGTTGCGCATTGAGTTTCCGCAGGTGCGTCGTTTAAAGCTCTGGCCAAGGATCTCAAAATAAATGGTTTTCCCAACAGGCTCAATGCTATACTATCGATATTTCAGACTATAACCATAGAAGAAAATAAAGTCAAATTTCCTGATTTCAGTGATGAGGGACGAATTTGACGGTGGATTTGGGACTGGACCCTGAACTGAGGAGAAATCGGCGGTGATACTCTCCTTCCATCCCTGTTTCATGGGCGATACACTGGTTATTCTGGGAGACGGGGCCCTGGATAGCCATGACTTGCGCCATATTCGGGCCGCAGAAATTATCCTCTTGCCCCAGTACTGTAATTCGGTTCTTTACAAGGCCTGCAAAAGTTCTTCAGCCCAAATTTTCCCCAACTACGATGCACGTTTTGAATACCCTGGAAAAATCGGGCAGAGTCTTCTTTTCAAAAAACACAAATGCCCTCATCCTGAAACGAGGCGGTGGGCTTCAGTACGGGCATTCCATGAGGCCTGTGAAGGGAGTGGAAATTTTCCCCTTCGGATGCCCTTTCTGATCAAGGGGAATGAGGCACATGAGGCCGAGAGGATATATACGATTACAGAGGAAAAAACATTAGAAATGGCACTAGAGGATCTAAAGCGTTTGGAGAGGTTGGAAAGTGCCGGATTCATATCTCAGCAGTTAATCCCCACCGAAGGCAATGTGCTTCGAACTGTCATTATCGGGAACAGGACGATCACTTATTGGAAGCGAGCACAGGGACCCGGGCAGACGATAACCACCATAAGTCGGGGCGCAGAGATTGATAGGGCGTGGAGACCTGATCTCCAGAAAAAGGGACAGATAGAGGCGGAAAGGCTTGCGGCAGAAACCGGTATCAACTTGGCTGCCATCGATTTTATCTTCGACTTTACCCAACCCAATCCTCGACCCCTATTTCTTGAGATCAACTATATCTTCGGGAGGCGGGGCCTGGGAGGCTCTATGCGGTTTTACCAGCTCCTCTCCCAAGCCCTCCAAGAATGGCTGGTTGAAAGGGGTTTTGATCCACAATCGGTCACGTCCCTTTGATTGATTATTTATTGTTGACTATCGACGATTGAAAAATTCCTTCCTCTGAACAATCGTCAATCATCCATCGAAAACAATCAATAGATTCCCACGTAGACTCTCCGGGAGCGGGGACCATCGAATTCACAGAAGAATATTTTTTGCCAGGTGCCAAGCACCACGCGGCCGTTTTCCACCATCACATAGACCGAACTTCCCATCAATGAAGCCTTGATGTGGCTATCCGCATTTCCCTCCATATGACGATAACCTGCGTTGGCAGGCACCCATTCATTGAGTTTATCCATGATATCTTTGCAGACAGCAGGATCAGCCCCCTCATTAATGGTTATTCCGGCCGTGGTATGCGGCACGTAGACAAGGCAGACCCCATCCGAGGTCTCAGACTTGGATATCTCTTGCTGAACCGAAGAAGTGATATCCACCATCTCGATACGTGAACGGGTTTTTACATGGATAGTTGTGGGCATGATGACCTCCTTTATGGAATAATAATCTTTGAGGAGGCATCACCAGCCGCACCCTCTGAATCCAGCGTCTCTTGAGCCGTCCGCCCATGAAAAATGAAACTGCGCTCCATTATGGCCTCCAGAAAAGGGTTGATTAGCAAGGGAGAATCCTTTTCATCAAGAGACTGGGCGGCCGCCAGCGAAAGGCGTGCCATCTCCTCTTCTCCCAACTTGAAGAAAAAATAGGCCATCTCTTCCAGCCTCCATTTCATGAGCAGGCGTTTCTGTCCTGGATAGATCTCGCTAATGGTCTTTCTTTTTGCCTCGTTGATCTGGTCGGTTTTTTGTGCATCGGAGACCAGGATACGGCTCTCTTTGACCTTCTGAATATCTTCCATCAGAGGCTTAATCTTTTCCGGATCAATAATCCATGTTTTCATCAGTTCATGGGCAAGGAGTCTCTCAATTTGGGAGGGGGTGAGGGTTCCTTCAGAAAGGCTATCGAGGGGCATGAGATCGTACACGGGCGACTGTTCAAGAAGCGATACATTTTCTAGAATCCAGGGCCTCAACTGCAGGTATCCCCTGGATACCTCGTTTAACCCTTCCTCGCTTTTACTGTACGCCCTTTCCAATAGTGCGGCAGCATGGGAGAGGGGTGTTTCAACGGCATTGTCGAAACTGGAAAAAAAGATCTCTTTCACCTCTTTCAATCGTTTGTTGCTGTATCTGCCCACAAAGAATTGGATGAATCCCAGTTCATCGCTGACGGCTCCCATGCCCACGTCAACGCCTTTGGGGACTTGGGGTAAGATGAGAAGAACGCCCCGACTGCCGGTCCCATCAACCGGGCCTAAAAATGCGGAAGGGTCAGCCACCTCTAAAGTTCTGGTAAGGATTGAGGGGCCTTTTTCAGGTTCCAAGTCAGGGTGAGAGATCCCTTTCTGTTTGAACTTGAAAATAGTCTTCTTGATCGCCTTCTGCACGTTTTTATGGGGAAAGGCCTCTCTGACTGCCAATAGGGCAGGAACGGCCTCAGGCCCTTGGGTGGGCAGTCTTTCAACGAAAGCCTGCGCGAGTTCAGGACTTGTTATTTGTTCATTGACATTGGAGTTGGTGAGATTCTTGATGTTTTTGAGAAGGAAGGTTAATTGCGTCTGTTGTTCCTGAGACAGGAGTGAGGAGGGATGTGGTTTTTTCTTTTTTGGCTTCTTCCTTTTAGCCACTATCAGGCAGCCCTCTTCTTCTCAATCGTTACATGATCGTCAAAGCCTGCCTCTTCAAGATAGACATTAATCGTCTCGTGGGGGGATGGTGACCATACCCTGCCCACATAATTGGCCCTTATGGGCAGTTCTCTATCACCGTCTCCTCGGTCCACCAAAATGGCCAGTTCAATCTTCTTTGGGCGACCAAAGTCTATGAGTGCGTCCATAGCAGCCCGAACGGTTCTCCCCGTGAAAAGGACATCATCTACAAGAATAATCGTCTTATCGTCTATGGAGGAGGTGAGTTCAGTCTTCCCCACGATAGGTGCAGGGCCAATCCGTGTCCAATCGTCACGATAAAGGGTGATGTCGAGGATGCCCAAGGTGGGTTCAGGCTCCTTCAATTTGGCTAAGACTTTTTGAAGGCGTTTGGCAAGGAAGGCGCCTCCGGTTCTTATGCCCACCAGCACCACGTCCTCCATGGATGCATTTCTTTCAACGATCTCCTTGGCTATACGCTGGATGCTTTCAGTGATCTCGTCTTTTGAAAGAATAACGGTCTTTTTCATGAGTCTCTTCTCAGGGTGTTTTCTAGAAAAACTTTCTAATTATCCTAAGTGCAAGGAAAAATCAAATAAAAAATTGCTAAAATGCTCCCTCTTGACTTAAAATACGCCCTAGTCCTATATTGCATCGGCTGCTGATAATAGCTTTTCATGGCAAATTTTACCAAAGATGAGCGCTATATCCCCGACAAAAGATCTTGACGAGTTGAGCAGGAGGCTGGGTCACACGTTCAAACAGCCGGAGCTTCTTACAGAGGCCTTCCGACATTCCTCTTATGTAAACGAGCTTTCCGACTCTGATCTAAGAGATAATGAAAGGCTTGAGTTCCTTGGTGATGCGGTGCTGGATCTTGCCATCAGTGACATCCTTATGGAGCTTTTCCAGGATTCAAAAGAAGGAGATCTCTCCAAATATCGGGCAACGGTTGTGAACGAAGGAGGGCTGTGCCGGGTTGCAAAGGAGTTGGGATTGGGAGAGTATCTCATGTTGGGCCGGGGAGAGGAAATGAGCCTCGGAAGAGAGAAAACATCTATTCTTGCCAACACTGTGGAGGCCCTATTAGGAGCGCTGTACCTGGATGCAGGCTTTGAAAAAACAAAGGATATCGTCCACAAATTATTCTTGCCCCTGTTAGGAAAGATTGATACCGGGAGGGTGCCCAATGACTACAAGAGCCAGCTCCAGGAATATACACAGGGGATGTACAAAACCAGACCCGAATACGTCCTGGTAGAGGAGAGTGGTCCGGCACATGACAAGACCTTCAAAGTGGCCTTGCGTCTTGACGGAAAGATCATGGCTGAAGCTGAAGGCAAAAGCAAAAAAGAGGCCGAACAGAAGGCGGCCAAGGAGGCACTTCCTTGTCTGACAGGGGAACGAGAAAAAGAGCTTTAATCGTACCCATATTCATCCCCAATGAGGGATGTCCATATCGATGCATCTACTGCCACCAAGTGAAGATAACTTCTCAGCCCACCCAACCAGTCGATGAATCAACCATCAAACAGACCCTCCATAATGCCATAAACGCAACAGGATTTGATGCCAGCCGGGAGCCCGAGGTTGCCTTTTACGGGGGGACATTTACGAGACTCCCCGTCGGCCGGATGAAGGAGCTGCTGGAGGCTGCAGCTCCTTTTTTAAGGGAGGGATGGTTCAAATCCATAAGGGTCTCCACGCGTCCCGATTCGCTCCAGGAAGAGCCGCTTCGCCTCATGAGAAAGCTAGGGGTTGCCACTGTCGAACTGGGGACCCAATCCATGGATGACGCCGTCTTGAAACTTTCACGGCGAGGACATACATCGCGAGATACGATTGATTCTGTTCATCTGCTGAAGACGCATGGGTTCAAAGTGGGGATTCAACTCATGCCGGGGCTCCCCGGGGACTCAGAAGAGATTTTCTTGAAGACGGTGGGTGAGGTTATAAAACTGCGCCCGGATATGGTCCGGCTGTATCCAACCCTCGTCATAAAGGGCACAGAGTTGGCCAGATGGTACATGGAGAATAGATATCATCCTCTTTCACTGGATGCGGCCATTAGAATCTGTCAGGAGAGTTGCGCGCGTTTGGAACAGAAGGGAATCCCCGTGATCAGGATCGGAATGATGTCGTCACCCGCCCTGCTCCTAAGGGATGAGATCATGGCAGGCCCCTGGCACAGTGCCTTCGGGTTTCTTGTTCGATCCGGGATTCATCAAGACAAGATAGCATCCTGTCTCCACGCACAAGGTGTGGCCGGCCAGATTAAGCTCAGAGTGCCATCCGCGGAAATTCCACTTGTCAGGGGTTACAAGAACCGAGGACTTCGCCTGATCGAGGAGAAAACCGGAGCAAGGGTCGTTGACACGATAGGTGATGATGCGGTCCCTTCAGGGCAAGTGGAAGTGGATGTGCTTTGAAATAGGGTGACTCCATATTTTTAGCGTATCCTGCATATTTGTCAGGATTCGGATATGCGGACTGATGCCGGATATTCGATACCGGATACCTGATGAAAAAGGAAACGGTCTATTTATCCAAAATCCGGTATTTGGCATCTGGTATCCGGAATCAGGTGGGCTTGAGCAGGGATGAACTTCTGATTGTAAAAATAACATGGACACGAAGAATTCTACCGAAACAGATTTCCTTTCCGGCTTCATCGCCATCGTGGGGCCTCCAAACGTGGGTAAATCCACCCTCTTGAACCGGTTGCTTGGCACAAAAGTGGCCATTGTCACGCCAAAGCCCCAGACCACCCGAAACCGTGTCTTGGGGATTTACCATGGGGATGGATATCAAATGGTCTTAATGGATACGCCAGGTATTCACAAGACTCGGACCGCTCTTCATAAGAGTATGGTGGCTTCTGCCCAGGAGGCCTGTCGTGAAGTGGACATTGTCATGATGATGATGGAGATGCTGAGGCCGGATGATCCTGATATTTCTTTGATATTGGGAAACCTGAAAAAAATAGAGAAACCCGTGCTCCTCGTCATCAACAAAATTGACCTGGGTTCCAAGGAAGTGCTTTTACCCATCATAGACGAGTTCAGGAGGCTGCAGGTCTTTGATGTCATTATCCCCATCTCCGCCCTGACAGGCGATGGCATAGAGCGCCTTCTTGAAGAACTCAAGTCGAGACTCAGGCCAGGTCCCGCATTTTTCCCAAAAGAGATGAAAACAGATCAGTCAGACGCTTTTCTTGTATCCGAGATTATCAGGGAAAAAATATACAATTACACCAAGCAGGAGTTACCCTATTCGTCAGCGGTCACTGTGGAGAGCATTGAAGAGATTCCGAAGAAGGGCGTTCTGTCCATATCCGCCAGGATCCATGTGGAAACGGATTCCCAAAAGGCGATCCTTATAGGGAAGAAGGGGCACATGATTAAATCCATTGGCCAGTCATCTAGAGGGGAACTGGAAACGATATTTGGGACCCATGTTTACTTGGATCTGAGGGTTCGGGTGGAGAAAAACTGGAGCAGAGATACCCGGGCCTTGCGTAGGTTGGGTTACTAAAAAAAACCAACCCGGAAAAATCAGGTTGGTTTTTTTTAGGAGGAAAGAGTTTTTACTTGATTTAACGTGATTGCAATATTCTTGCCAAACTCGTTCTATTGAGTGGGAATCCCTTTAAGTACTTGTTTTGCTTTGGTAATTTTTTTTATCCGGGATTCCAGGTCACCTTCTCATTCCCCCTGAAAGGTACAAGATCTTGTACCACAAAAAGAAGAGGCGGCCGGTGATCTGCCTAACTTCCTTAATTTATTGAGGAAATTTGGGTACAAATTCTTAAACCTTTAAACAGCGATGTTATACTTCTTCATCTTGTGCTGAATCAGACTCTTTGTAATGCCGAGCATTTCGGCCGCATGGGACTGAACATTGTCGCACTGATCCAGGGCCCGCCTAATAAGCTTCTCTTCGATCTGCTCAAGGGTTTTCTGTAAAGGCGCGTCAAGGGGTATGAATCTTTCCACCTCCACTTCTTCCCGCTTTCCCGAAAGTTCGGCTGGCAGATCTTCTGGACCAATGACCCTGTCGGCTTTGAGAACCACGGCCCTTTCAATGATATTTTCCAACTCCCTCACATTTCCTGGCCAACTATAACTGTAAAAAAATTTCCACACCTCCGGGCTCAGTTCAATCCTCTCTTCATTCCTATCCTGCCTGTATTTTTCGATAAAATGGTTCACCAGCAATCTGATGTCCTCGGTGCGTTCCCTCAGGGACGGAACCTCAATGTTGATCACATTGAGCCGATAGAAGAGGTCTTCTCGGAAATCGCCCTCGGCCACCACCTCCTTGATATTTCTGTTGGAGGCGGACAATACGCGAACATCCACTTTAATCGTTCTGGTCCCTCCGACTCGCTCAAATTCCATTTCCTGAAGGACCCTGAGCAGCTTGACCTGTAACGGTGGTGGCATATCACTCACTTCATCAAGAAAAAGGGTCCCTCCATCGGCCAACTCGAATCTTCCCTTTCTCATGCTCAAAGCACCGGTAAAGGCCCCCTTCTCATGACCAAAAAGTTCACTCTCTAACAAGGTTTCCGTGAGGGCGCCGCAGTTCACAGAGATGAAGGGTCGATCCCTCCTCGGGCTATCATAGTGGATGGCCTTGGCGATGAGTTCTTTTCCCGTGCCTGATGGCCCAGTGATCAAAACCGATGCCTTGGATTGAGCCACTTTGCTGATCATTTCATAGATCCCTTGCATGGCCTTGCTCTTGCCAATAATGTTCCCGTACTTGTAACGATCTGAAAGGGCCTCGCTGAGGCGTCGATTCTCCTTGATGAGCCGGTAATTTTCCAGGGCCTTTTTTACGGTCAGCTTCAGTTCCTCATTCTGGAAGGGCTTGGTGATATAGTCATAGGCCCTCTTTTTCATGGCCTCCACAGCCATCTCAATGGTTCCATAAGCGGTCATCATGATTACGGGGAGATCAGGCTTTATTTTCTTAGACTCTTCAAGTAGTTGCATGCCACTTGTCTCAGGCATTTTCATATCCGTAATCATCAAATCCAGATCTGAGTTCCGGATTAGACGAATGGCATCCGAGGCACTACCGGCTGTAAGGATCTCGTAGCCCTCCGGCCCCAACAGGGCCTCAAGAACCACCAGGTAGTTTTTTTCATCATCCACGATCAAGATTGTTTCCATAGAGAAGTGACTCCCTCATTTGTATGGGATCGTACGGCAATTATCCCCTACGCGGCAGCTGGACCTGCACCTTCGTGCCTTGCCCTTCAATGCTCTTTATGCCTATCGTCCCCCTATGTCCCTCGATGATCTTTCTCACAATGGAGAGCCCCAGCCCGCTTCCCTTCTCCTTTGTCGTGAAAAAAGGATTGAATATCTTGTCCACATTCTCCTCACTGATGCCGCAGCCCGTATCTTCAATGTCTATCCGATAGGCGTCCCTCGCCTCCTCCACTTTGATGTCTATGGTGCCTCCATCCTGCATGGAATGAATAGCATTTATCAAGATGTTTAGGAAGGCCCTATAAAGCAGGTCATGGTCCGCCCTAAGCTTGAAAGATCGGCCGTTCAGGTTGTCCTGAACCTGGATGCCCTTTTTCTCCAGTTCAGGTCTTATGAAAGAGAGGTTTTTTTCGATGATTTCCTCCAATTGACATTCCTGGATATTTGGAACCTGGGGGCGGGCAAAATCGAGAAACTCCGTGACAATTTGATTCAGCCGCGTTGACTCCTCCTTAATTACCCCTGAGAGACGCTTTTGGGTATCGCTCGCATCAGGCATCTCACCCAACAACTCGGCCGTACTCCTTATAATGCCAAGGGGATTTTTTACCTCGTGGGATATGCCAGCCACCATCTGGCCAAGGGCGGCCAGACGCTCTGCCAGATGGAGTTGCGATTCAAGCTCACGTCGCTCTTGGGCCCTCTGCTCAATCATTCGTTCCGCTTTGTGAACAATCAAAAGAAGGGCCAAGAATATGAGCCCCATTATAAGAATAGAGAGGCCAAATATGAGGTACTGGAACTTTACGATGGATTCATATTGTTTGCCCATATCCTGAATCAACTCGAAGACTCCACCAATCCCTATTAGACCGGTATATGGATTTTCCACTCTGAAAGGGATATAGGTCCGAAGCGTTTTCTTTCCCCCCATGAAATCGATGCCAAGCCCCCAAAACTCATCCCTTGTTGAAATGAGACCGGATGAGCGTTCCCCCTGTATGGCCCTTTTGTAGCCTAGGCTTTCTCTCACTTTCTTTCCAATGAGATCGGGATCCGTGCTGTAAGCAATGACCCCTTTCCCGATGTCATAAACGTTTACCAAATCCACGTTAAAACCGTGGATCGCGCTCTGGACGATTTTGTCCATCAATTCAGATTGTTCCTTGTCCCTCAACCTGATTCCCCCATATCGCCAATTGACGGGAATGACGAAATTCTGAAAGACTTGGTGATTCAGGTTTTCACCCACCAGAATGGCGTTGTTCTCATAGCTCCTCAAAAGGATCTCTTTAGCCTGTTGGGAGATGACCATAGAGAAAGGAAAACTGAAGATAAGGATGACGATGAAGCTGGCCCAGGCAAAGAATTTCACCAGGCGGAATTGCTTTCCCTCTGACCCGAGATTTTGGTTAGCGCTCTGCATATCAATAGAGGACCATTTCTTTTCGTACAGAAAAGGGAGGATGTGCTAAATAAATCAGCATGATATATATCATATAAAAGCTATAATGGACAGGTCAAACCCTAAGTAGCGATTTGACTTGAAATATACGTAGAGATAAAAAGGGTCAAGGCAGAAGGCCTGCGCCTTGGCCCTAAATCCATGTCTTCTGCCTTCTCCCTTAAGTCCTATGCCTCGCGCGTAAGAAGCAGTGTGACCTCAACGGGGAAGACTGTACCGGAGTCTCGGATCATGAACCACCCTGATCTGGAACATACGCCTTACATGCTCTATGCCGACCGTAGCGGTCAGGTCTATGAACATCCGTACTTTAGGATGGTCGGGTTTTCAGGGGGAACCCCCAAAGCCGTCAGGGATGAAGACCTTATTCCTGTGCCAGAGTTTAGCAAACTTTTCTTTATACCCGAATGTCCCCCCATAGGCCTTGACCCTGCTACCGGAGAGTGCTCTGTTGTACCGCAAGTGGAGATAGGCGGTGCCATCACTTCATGCTATGCCGTGGCCGCGTTTCTCGAACCCGGGTTGGTGAGGTGCCTCTTGCCAGCCGTTGATTACGAACCTAAAACTTACACCCTTCCCACTTGGGCATATACCGCTGTGGGTTTTAAAGATGATAGGTACTGGGCCCCAGGATTCAGGATTGAATATAATCACAGATGGGATCCCAGGAATTATGATGACAGGGAATTGGTTCCAGCTATCGAGAGGTATGAAAAAGAACATCCAGTCAGCCCGCTCGTAGAACACCTGATTTATTGTGCCACGCATAACCACTGCTTTGCAGCGAAAAACCTATTCCTCAAGAGATGGGAGGCGCCCCTTCCTGTGAGCCAGCGATGCAATGCGGCCTGCCTTGGATGCCTTTCTATGCAGAGTGATCAATCCTGCCCGTCATCCCATCACAGAATTCTTTTCAGGCCTTCGCAGGACGAGTTGGTACGCATCGCGGTAGAACACCTGGAAGAGGCACCAGAGGCCATTGTGAGTTTTGGGCAAGGATGTGAAGCTGAGCCCTTGACCGAGTACAAACTGATTGCGGAAACTATAAGGAAGATCAGAGAAAAGACAGACAGGGGAACGATCAACTTGAATACAAATGGAAGCTGGCCTGAACGGATTCGATTCATTGTAGGAAGTGGGCTGGACTCCATTCGAATTAGCCTGAACAGCGCCCGTTCTGAGTTTTACAGGGCCTATTTTCGGCCCAAGAATTATGATTTCGACGACGTGGTGGCTTCCATTTATCAGTCAAGAAGCATGGGGCTTTACACGATGATCAACTACCTTGTTTTCCCAGGGATTACGGATCAAGAAAAAGAAATCGAGGCTTTATCAGCACTGATAAAGAAAACCGGGATCAACTTCCTGCATCTGAAGAACCTGAACATAGATCCCCAGCTTTATCTTGATCGCATGCCAAAGGCGGACTCCCCGGCCGTAGGAATGAAAACGATGGTAGATATACTAGAGAAGGAATGCCCGGATTTGAAACTGGGATATTTTAACCAGCCGGTTCGTTGATATCGATTCGTGGTCCTCGAAAGGCGGGGTCAGGTGTTACATAAAAAAGAAAGGGGATTAAAAATGGCTTTTGATGAATTTCAGGGGGCTATGTTTAGCAAGAAATGGAGAACCTCGGAAAGAAAGTACAATGTTCTGGCTGAAAAGGATGTGAAGATCCCCGTGAGGGATGGGGTGAAGCTGAGCTGTGATGTATTTCGGCCTGAGGGGAAGGAGAAGTTTCCGGCCATTTTGGGTTTTCATTGCTACCATCAATCTGGCCAAACGAGCCAAATAAAACCTGCGGCCATATCAACTGCACAATGGCGGCATCCAGGCCAGGAGAGAACGAACGCTTCTTTGGAGAGTGGTGATCCCCACTTTTTTGCCCGTCGGGGATACGTGCACGTGGTCTGTAATGCACGAGGAACTGGAAAATCGGAAGGGAAATGGGATTTTTCGGGACCCACAGAGGTTCAGGATGTATACGAAGCCATCGAGTGGATGGCGGCCCAACCCTGGTGCAATGGGAATGTGGCCATGTTTGGTGTCTCCTATTTTGCCTGGATCCAATTGTTCGTAGCCGCGTTAAACCCGCCCTCGCTGAAAGCGATTTTCTGCCCCTGGGGATCGACTGATTTTTACAGAGATATCGTTTATCGCGGGGGCATCATCGCCTATAAATGGCCGGTAGGGTGGAGCCAAACATCATTGACCTACGCCAATTGCAGACCGGAAAATCATACCAAAAAAGAACTTGGCGAGGAAGACTACCGGGAGGCTATAGAAACAATGTTGCAACATGAGGATATAAGAACAGTTCCCGAGCTGGCGGGAATATTGAGAGACCCTGAGGCCGGAATGAACCCTTTCATCGTTGATCTCTTACTCCACCCCCTCTATGACAAGTTCTGGGAAGAACGGACAGTGGATTATAACAAAATTAAAATACCGGCCTATATCGGGGCAGACTGGGGGTGTACCGGTATACACCTGCCCGCAGCATTCCGTAGTTGGGAGAAACTAGATGTACCCAAAAAGATGATTATCGGTCCTCCCATTTACCTGGACCGACCCCTGTATCAACTCCAATATGAAGCAATTCGTTGGTTTGACCACTGGATCAAAGGCGTCGACAACGGGATCATGGATGAACCGCCTGTGCGTCTCTTCATCATGGGAACGGATGAGTGGAAGGAGGCCATCGAGTGGCCCTTGCCTGAGACCAAGTGGACGCCATTTTATCTCCATGAAGACGGCCTCCTATCGGAGCATGAATTCTGGGTCAATGAAGGGAGCGACTCCTTTGAGGATTCTCCTTGGATGCGGGGATACCGAAAATACTGCACGCCTCCCATCGTCGAAAACACAGAGGTTGTGGGCCCCATTATGTTGAAATTGTACGCCTCAGCAACGGAGCCGGAAATATTCTGGATCATATCCCTATTGGAGATCGACCCTGAAGGCCATGAGAGGCTTCTCACCAAGGGATGGCTCCGGGGTTCTCACAGGCAAATCGACGTGGAAAGATCCAAACCATGGGAGCCCTTTCATCCGCACGATAAATCGGAGGACCTGGTCCCCGGAAAAATCTACGAATTTGATATTGCATTGGTGCCCACGGCGAATTTATTTAGAGCCAGTTCTCGGATTGCCGTCAAAATCAGCTCAGTGGACGATGAACCGACTAACCCGCTCGAACTCATCGCATGCGGCAGTCTGCGCAGGCAATCCGTGTCAAGGATCACCATATACCGCAATGCAGATTACCCTTCCTATCTGCTTCTGCCAATCACCAAAGGGAACCTCTTGCAAACCTTTATGTCTGGAGGGAAATTTCCCGACTAACTATGGGGCTGTCGGAAAACGCCCATCTGCCGTTCGGCAGGCTCACGGCCCTGAGCAAAGCCGAAGGGCTGCGTTACCCTCATCCCCCGCCCTGTTAAATTCTCGCTGCGCGAGACGGCGAAGTCGATTTAACAGGGCAAGTCACTGCGGCGTACTTCTATGTACGCCTCATTCCTCGGGATTTCGGAAGCCTTGCATCTGGACATTTTCTATCAGCCTCTAAGAAGCCGGGTTTTCGACAGTATCTGTTGGAATACACTTTTGATGAAGCACTTTAACAACGGCTTGTTATACACCTGCCTATGCAACAAGGAGGGGAAAGGGCAAGGGGATAGGGGTGAAACTTTTTTGACGTGGTGACAGGCTTGGCAAACGTCATAGGTGCAGGAAGTCAGAGGAAAATCGAAGTCGAGAGTGACTTTTGATGCCACAATTGGGGGGCAAGGTTATGATCAGTAGTATCCATCATTCAGCATTTACCGTCAGTAACATGGAAAGATCGATTGCTTTCTACCGAGATATTTTGGGGATGGAAGTCCTTTGGGACTCGGTTAAAGAAGGTGTAAAGTATGAGGGGCCCATATGCGATAAAATCACTGGGTGTCCAGGAACTGAGCAGCACATCGTGTATCTGGGCATCGGAGGGGATTTTCTAGAATTGGTGGAGTATACGCCCAAGGGAAAGGCATTGGAAGATCACAAAGCTAGCGATATAGGTTCAGCTCATGTTTGTTTTAAGACCGATGACATCAACGCGCTTTACGAAAAGCTCCTGGCAAACAATATGAAAATTCACTGTAGCCCTCAAGACCGCATTTCAGCCTTGATCATGTACTTCAGGGATCCTGATGGAATCATTCTCGAGGCCATTGAGGGAAAAACGAAAGTCTAGGCACGTAAGTTCTTTTTCCAGGAGAAGCGCAGGTCTCACGTACCTATGCTTAGCAGGTTTCGTTTGGCTGATACCAGTCCCTGAAAAGCCTAACGATATGTGTATGATCACAAAAAATCTCAGGCTGTCCCAGTGGTGTTACTCGCAGCTCAACCTTCAGTTTTTCGTTGAGGAAAACGGTTAGAACCTGGCCAGGGTTAACGGATATGGTATCCAGATCGGTCATTTCTACTTGGGTCTGATTTCTCATGGTATCCTCCATCCAGTTATAACCTCGATTCTCAAGGACCTAATGCTTGCCAGCAGGGCAAACAGCGATACACATTCCGCAGGACAAGCCTCTCGGTTTCAGGTCAGGCCAGACACATTTGTACTGAGTAACGCCGCCCTCATCAGGCCAAGACTTCAGGGCTCCACTTTGCTTAGTTCGGCATACTTCAATACATCGATCACCACAACTTCCAGGCTCTATGAATTCCAAACATATTTCACGCTCAAGCCTGGGGTCAGGTATGAGTTCCGCATTGGTTATAACTGTGATCCATCGTTGCCGAGGTCCATACTGCGGGGTCAAAACAACCCCCACTTTGCCTCTCTTGCCCAGACCGGCGGCAACCGCAGCATGAATGTGACAAAAGCTCGGGGACCAACGTGGCTCTCCATGGTCTCTCTGTGCGTCCAAATACATGTATGGGTCTGTCTCAGGGAAATACAGGGCCTCGAAACCCATATCCTGCAGACCCCTTGCCAATCGATAGCCCGCCTCGAGTAACCACGTGTTCAACTGATCGTAGTGCTTGGCGTAAAGCGTACTCGGTGTGGTCTCGAGGATCTCCCGAAGCACCTTTATTCCTCCGGTGATGACTGACTTGGCGCCCGGCAGCCACGCATCAGGATGGTGCCCTTTGGGGGCCCTGTCAAACTGTGGATCAAAAGCACTGGCTATTCCCACAAGATCAAACCCCACTTTATCAAGTGCGTAATTTTTCACTTTTTTGGATAAGTCTCTTGCCTCATTCATTCATCTTTTCCTTTCAAATTCCTGGCTGTCATTCAGGATGGTAAGGTCGCATCTTTGTTGCTCAGCCTTAGATTGGTGGAGATCGCGAGGAAGGGCATATGGTTTACGGAACCAGAAGCCAATCCGTTATGCGGGCGTTTTTCCTGCGGCATCCGGTATCAAGAATCCGGCATCCCTTTGATTGACAGAGTTGCTCCAAGGGGTAAGGGTGAGGAAGAAGGCGTGAAGCGATAAATTACAACCCGATGGTCCTCCGATATCGCATGCAATTTGCGCCATTGTTGTTATGATCCAAAAATGTCAACTTTTCCATGTTCCTATAGGCCTTTTTCCTGGCCCCTTCCAAGGTGGGTTCTCCGGCTATAACGTGTAGCACTCTACCCCCATAAGTCACCAAGCCCTTATCCGGGCTTTCGTCAACACCCGCAAAGTAGATGGAAACTCCTTTATCTATCTGATCGAATCCCACAATCTTATGACCTTTTCCATAGCGTCCCGGATATCCCTTGTTCCATCCGCGCGAGGCCTTTGAGCGGCCTTCCATGGCAATCACGTCCACATAGTATTGATTATTCCAAACCTGTTTGATCGTGTCTAGGGTGCCTTCACACACCGCCATGCCAATCTCGAAAAGATCTGTGCTCAATTTGCGCGCCATCACCTCCCATTCTGGGTCTCCATGTCTCACGTTGATTTCAAACACGTCCAGGTTCTCATAAGGATCTAAGTTTAGGCCAAAATAAAGGACACCCTTATATTCCCATCCGAGGTGGTTGTAGATCTCGTTGACAGTGGGATTGACGATTTCTTTTATAATTCTATTCACGAGCCAAGGTGTAACGAGTTTATGGGGGCAATAACAACCGGTCCCCCCCGTGTTCAGGTTTCCTCCGAACTTATCAATGGCCTCCGCGTCATCCGCATCGAACGCGGGCTTGTAGTCCTGTGCGAACATTCTCAATGGCCATACATGTTTTCCATCAAGATAGGCAAAAAAGGAGATTTCTGTCCCATACTTTCTCTCTTCTATGACCACCCTGTCACCTGAGTCCCCGAACACCTTTTCAACCATAATTCTTTCGATTGCCCCTTCGGC
Source organism: Deltaproteobacteria bacterium (assembly GCA_020342025.1). Next base: position 2,967,564 of record CP070840.1, on the reverse strand, counting down.
ATCGGGAACATCCTCGCACACAATGGCCCCTTTTCCCGCTGCAAGGCCGTTGGCCTTCACAACAACCTGGTATCCGATATTGCGCACATATGCCTTGGCTTTACCGGGATCGTCAAAGACCACATACTCTGGTTTTGGAACGCCTACTCTTTTTAAGAGATCGTCTGTGAAGGCGCGGTCGCTTTCTATTTTCACATATTCTTTCTTCGGACCGATTGTTCGAATTCCCCGCTCATTTAAGACATCAATGAGTCCCTCTTCAAGGGGATTTTCAGAACCCACATCCACCATATCCACCTGATTCTCTGCACAGAAATTGGCAACTGCCCCAAAATCCTCGAGATTTACAAGCTCGATGAGCCCCCGCTGCCCCTTTGGTGTATAGCGGACGCCCGGATTACCAGGCACGAGATAGACCTTGTCCACATGCTGACTGTCTCCGTAGCTATCCGCTAGGCAGTGATCTCTACCTCCCGAACCATAAACCAGAACTTTCATAATCAAACATCCCCAAAATCTTAGGTTAAAATATCCGAAATCCTGTCCCAGGTCTTGCGAAACTGGGTGGTGGAGGCCTAGATAAAGAAAGCAATGAATTACTTCTTCGCCGTCAAATGGCATCCCTCCGCGGCTGCACATCTCCAATACTCCAAGGCAAGGGGATGTGTCAAGGATGGAACAGATTCTCTGATCCACCATCAAGGCATCATCTGCTGCGTTGCCTTCGATCGCTCCTCCTTGCGGCGTATTACTTCATACGCCTCACTCGTCGCTTCTCGGCGCCTTGCATCTAATACCTTGCTGGTGATCAGGAATACTGCATAACCTGTTAACTTCAGTGCTGACACCTAAAATTCACCGTAGATGTGGGAGATTCATTAAAATCAGAGAAATGGGCCTGTTTAGTTTTTTATTGTCAATTGCCTATTTTTGCGCTTTAATACAGTAAAAATCTATGCGCTTCAAATAGTTGCAGGATTTTTTGGGTGTCTACTTAGGCTGAGGGGCCAGGTTTCTATTCGAGAATGCGGAGGGATGTGATGCAGAGTCGAGCCCTCACAATTTGTGTGTGTTTAACGCTCTTTTTGTCATTTGCCGGGTGTTCTCAGGATGAGGAGCCCTTGCCTCCGTTGCAGGGGACCAAGGTGGTCAAGCCTATCAAAAAGCCAGCTCCACTGCCCCCGGAAAAGGCTAAAACTCCCCCAACAACAACTGTGGGCTTGAAGCGCCCCGAACCTGAAGAGAAGAAAACTGAGAAAGTAAAGACGGCGGCCGTCCCCGCGAAGGGTTCAGAAAAGCCGGATATACAGGCAGGGAAAAAAGAGATACCCACGAAACCAGAGCTCGGATATTATGTGGTCAAAAAGGGGGATAGCCTGGCGAGTATCGCAAGGAGAACGGATGTGTATGGCGATGCGTTGAAGTGGCCAATCCTCTGTCGTTTTAACATGGACAAGCTTGGGAAGATGCAGGCGAGAGAGGATTTCCCGGACAGAAATCTCCCTGAGGGAACAAGGCTGAAGATTATCACCCCTGATGAAAAAAAGGAAAATCTAAAGACGAGGGCGAATAATGTGTGGGTGGTCAATGTGTTGTCCACGCCCAACAAAAAGGAGATTATTCCTGCTACCGTGAAACTGGTCGAGAAGGGATATACCGCCTACATAACCCGAACGAAGGTAAAGGGGCAGGATTATATGAGGTTGCGGGTCGGCTTTTTCGGAAACAAGGCTGAGGCGGATGCAGAGGGGGAGAAAATAAAGGCCCTGTTAAACCTCGGCGAACCTTGGAAAACCAAAGCGGATAAAGAAGAAATTAAGGATTTCGGCGGGTACTGAGATTACTTGGAGTAATGGAGTGCTGGAGTACTTGAGTAATGGGTAGTAAGAGCGGAAAAGGCTACCTATGTTAAAAACATCACCCCGCTACCACATCACGCCGAGATCTGGTGACCCGTTGTGGAGGAAGAGGCGAAGACAATAATTGGGGTGAGGAACACGGATTTGAGGGTATGGAAGGCAAGAAAGTGATAGTGGGCGTGACCGGTGGAATTGCCGCTTACAAGGCAGCAGAGCTGGTAAGGCTCCTTGTAAAGGCAGGGGCCCACACCAAAGTGGCCATGACCACGAATGCCACAAGGTTCGTTACACCCCTCACTTTTGAAGCCCTTTCAGGGAACAGGGTCGTATGGGATATGTGGAAGCCAGACTCTGCTCCCATGGACCACATCACCTGGGGGCAGAATGTGGATCTGATCCTTATTGCCCCTGCAACGGCCAATTTTATCTCAAAGATGGCCCACGGGATCGGCGACGACTTTCTTTCCACCATGATACTCGCCGCCACAGCCAAGATCCTCGTTTGTCCTTCAATGAACACCCAGATGTTTTTGAATCCCGCAGTCCAGAAGAACATCGGAGAGCTAAAGGAAAGGGGATATTCCCTTATGGAACCTTCTGAGGGTGAACTGGCCTGCGGTACAGAAGGGCCTGGTCGGCTACCAGAACCGGTTCACATCCTGGAACAGGCAAGGATCTTGCTTTCTGACCAGGATCTTTCAGGGTTGAGAATTCTTGTCACTGCAGGCCCCACTGTGGAGCCCATAGATCCGGTGAGGTATATCACAAACAGGTCCAGTGGCAAGATGGGCTATGCTTTGGCAGGTGCGGCAAGACGCAGAGGCGCTGAAGTGATGTTGGTAAGTGGCCCTACGGACCTGAAACCTCCTGTTGACGTGACCTTCTGCCAGGTCAAGACGACAGAGGAGATGAAAAGGGCGGTCCTTGATCGCAGCGAGCAATATGATGTAATTATCAAGGCAGCGGCCGTCTCAGATTATAGACCTCGTGAGAAGTCCGCGCAGAAAATTAAGAAGCAGAATGAGATCCAATCCATTGAGCTGGTGCGAAATCCTGATATCCTGGCGGAACTGGGAAAAAAGCGGGGCAACTCCCGCCGCATATTGGTGGGATTTGCCGCAGAGACAGAAGACCTTCTAGCCAATGCGACAGAAAAATTGCGCCAGAAAAATCTGGATATGATTGTGGCCAATGATGTGAGCAGAGAAGATGCGGGGTTCGAATCGGATAACAATCTGGTCAAGGTCATTTATCGCAACGGGGAAATGGAAGATTTCCCCCTCATGGCAAAAGAGGAAGTGGCCGATCAACTCTTGGAAAGAATCAAGGAATTATGGGAGAGCAGGTCTTCAAGCCGTTAGAGGAATTTAGGGAGATCGTAGGCCACCTGAAAAAGCTCATAGTGGCCCATATGGAGATGGGTCTGGAGGCTCCAACCCTTTCACCCTCAACCCTCGATTATCTTGACACCAGGATATCAGGTTTCGCCTCTCTTGAGGAACTGAAAAAATACATCGGGGATTGCAAGAGGTGTAAACTGGGTTACGGCAGGACGAATTTGGTTTTTGGCCTAGGCTCTCCTCAAGCGCGACTGGTCTTTGTGGGTGAAGGGCCCGGAAGGGAAGAGGACGAGGCGGGACTTCCTTTTGTGGGTGAAGCAGGGAGACTTCTGACCAGAATCATTAAAGCGATGGGTTTCACCAGGGAAGGGGTGTATATATGTAATGTGGTGAAATGCCGGCCCCCAAAAAACCGTGACCCTGAAGGGGATGAGATAGAGACTTGTCTGCCCTTTTTGAAAGAACAACTTAATCTGATCCGACCGCAGGTCATTTGTACCCTGGGTCGAATAGCTGCCCAGGCCCTTCTCGGGAGGGAATTCAAAATAACCGTTGAGAGAGGAAGGTGGCATTCTTTTATGGATATCCCGCTGATGCCCACCTACCATCCGGCCTATCTGCTTCGGAACCCATCCGCGAAGCGGCAAGTGTGGGATGATATTCAGAAAATCATGAAGCATATGGGATTGGAGGTCAAAAAAGATGTATAAACGCAGACCCATAGGTCTTTTTCTATACATTTCGATAAGCATCATTATTTTTGCATGGATATTTTTGGGGCCATCCCCGGGCGTCACGAATGAAAGAGAGGTGATGATCATAGAGTTGGAAGGCGCTATCGGCCCAGCTACGGCCACGTTTCTCAACCGAGGCCTTGAGAAAGCCGAAGACAGAGGGGCTGTTTTGGTTATCATCCGTCTGGATACACCGGGCGGTCTGGCTTCATCCATGAGGACCATGGTGAAGGCCATACTCAATTCCCGAGTACCGGTCGTGGTATATGTAAGTCCCCAGGGCGCCGGGGCTGCCTCCGCCGGCGTGATGGTGACCGTTGCTGCACACGTGGCCGCCATGGCACCTGGAACAAACATTGGGGCTGCCCATCCCGTGACAGCGGGTGGCAAAGATATGGAAAAGACCATGACCGAGAAGGTGGTCAATGACATGGCCTCCTATGGCCGGGGCATTGCCCAACAGAAAGGGAGAAATGCGGAATGGGTGGAAAAGGCGATTCGGGAGAGTGTATCCATTACGGCAGATGAAGCGGTGAAAAAGAATGTGGTTGATCTGGTGGCCAAGGATGTGGATGAGCTCTTGAAGCTTCTAGAAGGGCGGGAGATAACACTTAGAGAAGGCAAAATCGCCCTCAAGACAGCCGGTCTGGCCAAGACCCGATATAAGCCAGGAATCAGGGATAGGATACTGAAGACCATTAGTGATCCCAACATAGCCTATATCCTAATGATGATCGGGCTGGCGGGTCTCTATTTTGAATTGTCCCATCCGGGTGTCATATTCCCAGGTGTTATCGGGGCCATTTCCCTAATTCTTGCCTTTTATTCCTTTCAGACCCTACCGGTCAACTACGCCGGCCTGCTGCTCATTGCCTTGGCCATCATATTCTTTATTGCAGAGATCAAGGTCACAAGCTATGGGGCGCTCTCCCTTGGCGGCCTCATTTCCCTCACCCTCGGGTCCATCATGCTTTTTGAGGATTTGAAGGTTTCCTTGAAGCTGATGGCGCCCACCGTCCTTTTGGTGGGGGGGTTTTTTGTCATCGTCTCTACCTTGGCCTTCCGGGCCTACCGGACCCAACCTAAGAGCGGGATGGATGGTCTGATAGGGGAAATCGGTCTCGTCAAGGAGGATATTGATCCAGAGGGGTTGATCTTTGTCCGCGGGGAATACTGGCGGGCCATAGCCGGGGAGAAGATTGAGGCGGATGAGAAAGTGGAAGTGGCGGGTGCGGACGGCTTGATCTTGCGGGTCAAGAAGGCGACCAAGAAGACGTACCAATAAAATAGGGCATTTGTACTCGGTATACATATCATAGTTTTTTACAACATTAGAAAAGGGGGATAGTATGTTTTATATTCTGGCAGTCGTTTTAATTATCTTCTTTCTCGCTGCGGCCATCAGGATCTTGAGAGAGTATGAGCGGGGTGTGATCTTCAGACTGGGTCGCTTGATCAGCACCAAGGGACCGGGTTTGATCATTCTCATTCCCATCATTGATAAGATGGTCAAGGTGAGCCTCCGATTGGTGACCATGGATGTCCCGGCCCAAGATGTGATCACCCGGGATAACGTTTCTATAAAGGTGAATGCCGTTATATACTTTCGGGTCATGGATCCCAACAATGCCGTCGTCGAGGTGGAGAATTTTCTTTTTGCCACATCGCAACTGGCCCAGACCACCCTGCGGAGCGTATGCGGTCAGGTGGAACTGGATGAACTCTTGGCAGAGCGGGAA
>CP070840.1:2945611-2961792 GCA_020342025.1 Deltaproteobacteria bacterium | reverse complement strand
AGCAACAAAAACATCCCCCAGGCTCTGGGAGATGAGGAATTTTTTGGCTGATAAGGCTTGATTTAGTGAGGAGAATACGCCGAAAACACTTGGCCCGCTTCCTGTCATCAGAGCCCCTTCCGCCCCCGCATTGACTAAGAACTCTTTGATGGTCTCTATTACCGGGAACCTGGTGGAAGTGACCTCTTCTAAATCATTCTCAAGGATAGCTGAGACGGCAAAAGGGGCATTTTTAAGAAATTTCACTATATAGTCATATTCCCCCCTTGTCAACTCTAATTTAAGATCGCCATAGACCCATGATGTGGAGACTTGAATGGGGGGAGTAACGATAACATACCAGAATTTAGGCCATTTTTTCAGGGGTTCCAGAATCTCACCGATACCTGTGGCCAGAGAAGGCTCACTGTACAGGAAAAAGGGCACGTCTGCTCCCAGTTGAACGGCCATGGTATGGAGTGCAGACAGGCTAAGGGGTTGGGACCATATCTCATTGAGGGTCAGTAGTGTGGCAGCGGCATCACTGCTTCCACCACCCAGGCCCGCTGCGACGGGGATATTCTTGGTCAGTTTTATGGAGACGCCCTGTTCAATTTTGGCTTTAGAAAGAAAAGAGAGGGCCGCCTGGTAGGCAAGGTTGTTTTCATCCGTGGGGACCCAAAAGCCCTCACAGGAAAGCTCTATTCCCCTTTTCCCTGTGACTCGTAGCTCAAGGAGATCAAACAGATCTATAGGCACCATGAGGGAAACCAGCTCATGATACCCATCTGGTCGACGGCCTGTAATCTTCAACCGGAGATTTAACTTGGCAGGGGCCCGAGTTTTATAAATGGAACCGTTTCTTCTCGTCATTGGGCATTCGGATTTTGGATATGATCACGGCTAAATCAGCGGGCGCGTAGCGATAGAACCCAAACAATTCCCATAGCAGAGCCCATGCACCAAATATCATTTATTCCCACACCTTCAAGGTCAAGTAGAGGGTAGCCTCCCGCCTTTTTATTAAGAAAAGAATGGTGTCACCTTTCTTGTACCGGCGGATCTTTTTACTGTATTCATCAATGTCTTTCATGGGCGCCTGGTCCATCTCCATGATGATATCGCCCCGCCTTATGCCAGCCTCCTCCGCGGGGGAGTTGTTCTCCACCTGGACCACAACCAAACCACGCTCTTCAGAAAAGCCGAACTCTCTTGCCAGCTCTGGCGTAATCTCATCCACGGTCATTCCCAGATCTGATCGCCCTCCAGTAGGTTCCTCCTCTACCTGTTCCTCCTTCAATTGCCTGATCTTGACTTGAAAACTTTTTTTCTTTCCCTTTCGTATCACCTCCACTTCAACGACCTTGCCCACTGGGGTGGACGCCACCACATATGGGAGCTCGTTCATCTCTTTAATCCTTTTCCCATCAAAAGAGATAATCACATCCCCCCTTTCTATGCCCGCCTTGTCCGCTGGGCTACCGGAGGTGACGTCAGCAACCAGGGCGCCTCCCTCATCTTTCAGATTCAGTTTGTCTTTTAGTTCCGGCGTAATCTTTTGGATCATGACCCCTAGCCATCCTCTGACCACTTTCCCTTTTTTGAGCTGCGGTAGCAGATCCTTGGCCATGTTGACAGGTATGGCGAACCCGATACCGATGCTTCCCCCACTCCCGGAATAAATGGCGGAATTTATGCCTACCACTTCCCCTTGCGTATTCAATAGGGGACCGCCACTGTTTCCTGGGTTAATGGAAGCATCGGTCTGGATGAAGTTGTCATAGGCCCCAGCGCCGAGCTGTCTGTATTTGGCACTCACGATCCCTGCCGTCACCGTATGACCAAGGCCAAAAGGATTCCCGATGGCGACAACCCACTCGCCCACCTCCAGCTTCTCAGAATCTCCGAGGGGAAGCGGGGTCAGGGCCTTGTCCGTTTCTATGCGTATCAGTGCCAGGTCTGTTTTGGGATCACGACCGATGATTTTCGCGTCGTATTCCTTTCCATTGGCCAGCTTCACTTTTATCTCCTCGGTTTTTTCAACCACATGATTGTTCGTCAAGATGAAACCATCTTTATCGATAATGAAGCCGGATCCAAGGCTCCTCTGCCTATGCTCTTTAGGAATCTGGTCCTTGAAGAATCTCTCAAACCAGTCATGAAACGGATCATCCTCACCAAAAGGAAACCTGAAAATCCGACCTCCTTTAATAATCTTCATGGTACTGATGTTGACCACAGATTGCCTTGCCCCCTTCACCAGTTCTGAAAAGGACCCGGGAGTCCCTGGCGGCAATTTCGCTGTCCGGCCCGAAGCTTGGGCCACGTTGCAAAAAAGGGACGCCAGGCCCATGCCAGCCAACAGAAATAGTGGGGCCCACCCGGTAAAAGTTAATCTACGACCTCTATTGCTCCTACTCATCATTTTTCTCCGTTCCCCCTATTCCGCTGCCCTTACATAACGCCATCGCAGGTCGGTAAGGATTGATTCAAGGAATTTCTCCTCTTCCCCCGTCAAGTTCCCTTGCGTCTTTTCTTTCAACATGGCAATAATATCGATGGTGTGCTTGGCGAGAGCTATATCTTTTCTCTTCTCGCCGGTTTGGGGGTCGGCTATATCTCCGAGGTGCAGAAGGGCCGAAGAACTGAGGCTAAATATCAAGGAGTTAAAATTCACTTCAGGGAGGGGAGCCTGCCCAGCTTCTTCCTCCTTTGGCTCCTTCTTCTTCTCTTCCTCCTTCCCCTTTGCCGCAACTTCCTCTTTTTCCTCCTTCAACTCTCCCTTCTCGTCAAACGCCCTCTTGTCTTTTACGACGAACCCTTTCCCTTCTATTTCCATAATAAAATCACCTCACTTCGTTCGTTGATTTTATATAACGCGACTTCGTCGCTTGTTAAATCCACTACTTGAATTTGTTCAATCCTCCCGAATCTTGCAAGGCTCAAAAAATGTCATTGCGAGGAGCGTAGCGACGTGGCAATCTCGCCACCAAGAGATTGCTTCGCTTCGCTCGCAATGACGGGCCTGGTAATGATTCTCAAAGAACCTTGGGAAATTAACGATTATTATTAAGCAGCGTAGCTGCGTTTTATAAAATCGCTGCACGCGTCAGCGATTTTATAACTCTATTCTCCTCGCCGAGAAGACATGGTCCAAGGCGCGGACTTTTTCAAGGATGTCATCCTTCACGGAGACGTCGGTGGTTAGCAGAATGACATTCTGTCTTTTCGCCCTTTCCTGTCCCACATTCATACGACCGATATTCACCTTATGTTTCCCCAGTGTGGTGCCGATGCGGCCAATAACACCAGGGATATCCTCATTGTGGATGAGGAGAATATGTCCCTCAGGAACCGCCTCGAGATAAAAATCATTAATACGCAGTATCCTGGGCATCGTTTTCCCAAAAATGGTCCCCGACACAATATTGACCCCCTCCATAGACTTCACCTTCAGCATGAGGAGACTGGCAAAGTCCTCTGAGGTCTTGGTCTTGGATTCCACCACCTTAATCCCCCTTTCAGCGGCAATGTAGGAGGCATTCACAAAGTTCACATCATCTCTTAGTATGGGGGTGAGCAACCCCTTTAGCATGGCTGTGGTGAGTGGGGTCACATCGTATTCCGTGACGTTTCCTGAATAGCTGATCTGGACCTCGAGGATGCCACTGTCCACGAGTTGGGTCTGTAAAGAGCCCATTTTCTCGGCCAAGATGGCATAGGGTCTCAGGATGTTCATGAGCTCAGGACCAATACTCGGCACGTTCACCGCATTCTTGACCGTCCCGTGCATGAGGTATGCAACTATCTGTTCTGCCACATCGACGGCCACGTTGTCTTGGGCCTCCCTGGTTGAGGCCCCGAGATGGGGTGTACAGATGAAATTGGACAGACTCATGAGCTTTATGTGGCCTGGTGGCTCAGTGGCGAAAACATCAAACGCGGCGCCTCCTAAATGACCTGACTCAAGGGCCTCGTAAAGATCATCCTCATTGACGATGCCTCCCCGGGCACAGTTGATGAGCATAGCCCCCGTTTTCATCTTTGACAACGTCTCCTTGTTAATCATATCCAGGGTCTCGTCCGTTCTGGGGGTATGGATGGTAATGTAATCGGACCTCTTGAGCAGTTCTTCAAGGGCTACCGGTTCCAGATCCAGTTTTTCCAGGGCCTCAGGTTTGATGTAGGGATCATACACGATGACCTTCATCTTCATTCCCTTTGCCCTATCCGCCACGATCCGTCCAATCTTTCCGGCCCCGATCAAACCCAATGTCTTGTTGTAGAGTTCCCTGCCCTGTAGCTTCTTCTTTTCCCAATTTCCCCCCTTGAGGGAAGAAGTGGCCTGTGGGATGTTTCGAGAAAGGGCCATCATCATGGCGATGGTGTGCTCTGCCGTGGTGATCGTGTTGCCCTCAGGGGTGTTCATGACCACGATCCCCCTTTTACTGGCCGCTGGAATGTCCACGTTGTCCAGACCGATCCCAGCCCTGCCAATGACCTTCAGGTTATGGGCGGCCTCAATGATATCGGCCGTCACTTTCGTGGCGCTCCTTATAACGAGGCCGTGGTACTGGCCAATAACCCCTTTCAATTCTTCCGGGGTAAGGCCCGTATTCACATGGACCTCAATTCCAGGGGTCTCCTGAAATATCTTCACACCCGATTCTGAAAGGTTATCACTAATGAGGACCTTCATATGACACCCCCTATTCAGCTCTTGATCTTGTTTGCTAGCCGATTCCTGTTTGAGGCCATGCCAAAGTCTTAAATGTTACTAAAAAATGTAACACTATCACAAGGATAGCATTTGTCAAGACGGATGTTTGGTGGGCCTTTCGACTGAAATGCAAGGCGAAGGAACCACCCCTTTTGGTTTGCGAATGGGTCACAGGTTTCCCGTTGAAAGTGCTTGACAACATGAGCTTTTTGCCATACCTGAAATCTAAATAGAGTCAGACACATTATACGCCAACCCCGTCAACCGGGCTGTGGTTTTTGTTTGTGGACCCTTCATAGAAAACGACATTTCCCTTAAATGGGAAGAAGCCGAAGCCCAAGGCCCCGCCGAGATGGGCGCGTTTTAGCCCCTCACCAGGGATAAGGTGTTAACCATCAATGAGAGAAGAGGAGGGTACAAAAATGAAGAAATCGGTTTTAGGGATTACCACTTGCTTTTTTTTGATCGGTTTTAGTCTCATTTATGTGGACAAGGCCGCAAGTGAGGCGATCAATTTGAAATTTGCCCACTTCATGCCACCCAAACACATTCAGCACCAAAAATCTTTTGCCCCTTTTTGTGAAAAAGTAGCTGAGCTGAGCGGGGGTCGAGTCAATATCAAGATTTATCCAGCCGGACAACTCGCCGGAGCCAAGCAGCTCGCGGATGCGGTCAATACAGGAATCACAGATATGGCCTTTGTGATCCCCTCTTACACGACGGGCCGTTTCCCGCGCACTTCTGCGCTGGATCTCCCGTTTCTGTTCGATAGTGGCGTGGACGCAGCCCGGGCCTTCTATGATTTATTTGATGGGTACATGGCAGACGATTACAAGGAATACAAGGTGTTGTGGCTTTACGCCACGGGACCCGGCCAGCTTATGTCAGCGACCAAGCCCATGCAGACGCTCGGCGACATAAACGGAATGAAGCTGCGAACACCCTCGGCATACATGACCAAGGCCCTCAAGCTGCTGGAGGTCAATCCCGTCGGCATGCCCATTCCCAAGCTGGCCATGTCCCTTCAGAAGAAAGTGATCGACGGCTGTATCACGCCCTTCAGCGCGGTGACGGACTTCAGGTTGTTTGATCTGGTGACCCATATCACCGTGGCAAACATGTATATTACCCCGATGACAGTGCTGATGAACCAGAAGAAGTATGACGGCCTCCCCGACTACGCCAAAAAGGCCATTGATCTGGCGTCAGGCAAACCATGGGGACTCCATGCGGCCGACGTCTACGATCAGCACGACACGAACACGGTTTTGGAGATTAATAAGAGGGGCAAAATAACCATCTACAACCTTCCTCCCTCGGAAAAAGCAAAAATAGCAGAAAAGCTGGCGGTCATGCAGTCCGACTGGATCGATGAGTGGTCCAAGAAAGGGATTCCCGCTGACAGTATACTGTCTGCGGTCATCAGAGCCTCAAACAGGTATAAATAAGGCCACTTAGCCGTGGCTTTCGGTTCGGCCCTACCCTAGCCCCCTTTGCCAAAGGCCTCCGGCTCGGAGAGGGGGTTGGGGGGGAGCTTTGCAGGTGCTTTTGTGAATATTGAACGGATAAATAAAACCATGGAGAGCGGGCTCCGTCCTGTATCCAGATTTATGAGCCGAATCGCCTCGGGCTTTCTCTTCTTGATGATGTGCCTGACAACCACCGACGTGTTCCTGAGAAAAGTCTATAGCCAATCCATACTGGGCACCGTAGAAGTGACCGAGTTCATGCTGCTCATCGTGATCTTTTTTGCCCTGGCACACACAGAGTTCTTGAATGGCCATGTGAAAGTGGATCTGGTCATGAGCCGATTCGGCGAACGGACCCAGGCGGTTGTGGACATGATCACCCAGTTGGTCTGTTTTGTCCTTTGCGGATTGATCACCTGGTCCAGCCTTGTCCATTCGGCACGATTGAAGGCCGCAGGGGAGGTTTCCCAGGACCTCTGGATTCCCATATATCCATTCATCTATGTGGTGGCCGCGGGCTGCGCCGTACTCTGCCTCACGCTGCTCATCAAATCCCTTCTCGCCTTGGCAAGGCTGGTGAAGTCATGAGTCCACTGACTGTTGGCGTAATCGGTATATTGCTTCTATTCCTGCTCCTGGCCCTGCGCATGCAGATCGGTTTCACCATGGCCGTGGTGGGGTTCCTGGGTTTTGCTATCTTGGGTTCCTTGGAACCCAGTTTCACCATACTGGGGATGGAGCCCTTCAAGATTGGCGTTCAATACAGCCTGACCGTCATCCCCCTTTTTATTCTTATGGGGCAGTTCGCCAACTATTCCAATATGGGCTTTGAAATCTACCAGACCGTTTACCGGTGGATCGGGTTTCTGCCCGGGGGACTGAGCATGGCGACGGTGGCTGCCTGTGGCGGCTTTGCGGCCATCTCAGGCTCTTCCCTGGCGGCCGCGGCGACCATGGGCATGGTGGCCCTGCCGGAGATGAAGAGGTTCAAATACGACGACTCCCTGGCCACCGGATGCATTGCGGCGGGGGGAACCTTGGGCATCATGATTCCGCCCAGTACAGTGATGATCATCTATGCCATCTTGACGGAACAGCCCATCGCCACCCTGTTTATTGCAGGGATCCTGCCAGGTTTATTGCTCTGCGGGCTTTTTGTCTTGACCGTCTATATCCAGGCAAGAATCAATCCTGCACTGGGACCTCCCGGTCCAAGATTCTCCATGAAAGAGAGGGTCTACTCCCTCAAGGATACCTGGAGTATCCTGGCCCTTTTCTTTATCGTTATCGGCGGGTTATATACGGGCTGGTTTACACCTACGGAGGCAGCCGGCGTGGGGGCCTTTGGGGCTTTTGTCATCACCATAGTCAAAAGAAGGCTCACCTGGAGTAACCTGACAGACTCTCTGGCCCAGACCACACGGACCACAGCCATGGTCTTCCTCATCTTGATCGGGGCCCACATCTTCGGGTATTTCTTGACCCTCAGCGAGATTCCTGAAACCCTCTCCCTTTCGGCTGCAGAAGCAGGCTTGAACAGATATGTGATTCTCTGGCTGATTATCTTTATGTACATCGTTCTGGGCTGCTTTATGGAGGGCCTGGCCATCATGGTGCTCACCATACCTATCATCTACCCTATGGTGCTGGACATGGGATTTGATCCCATCTGGTTCGGCGTGATTATCACCCTGGTGATGGAAATGAGTCTCATTACACCGCCTGTGGGGATCAATGTGTTCATCATCAGCGGGATTTCCAAAGACGTTCCCATGTATACCATTTTCCGGGGCATCCTCCCCTTCTGGTTCGCCATATTGGCGTGTATCATCATTTTGGTCCTATTCCCGCAAATTGCCCTTATCCTGCCCAACACCATGACCCCGTGATCAATTATGATCTGTTGACAATAGATATTTAAAGGCCTACCTTTCTTGTAAATTCATAAGGAACCTCCACCCGATTCCAGAGCCTTCCCCCTCTGGCGAGCATATTACCATTCCCACTTGCCCCCTTTGAAAAGGGGAGAGAGCAGGGATGTGCCCCTTTTGGTAAAGAGGCAAAAGAAGTTTCCCCCCTTTCGTAAAGGGGGGTTAGGGGGGATTTCTCATTTTATGAAAAAAGTGCTCTCATGAAAAACCGACGCGTTATCATCATTGCCATGGACCAGCCTCTTGACAGCGACGAGCACCTGAGGCGAAAAATGGCCAATGTGGAAAAGAGGGCCCAGAGGCAATCCCCCCGGTTCCCCGGGCTTGATCTGCAAGCCATTCAGAGGGAGGTGAAGAGAAATCTCCTCAAACTGCCCCTTTTGTTTAATGGCCGATACATGGGTCTTCCTGACCTGATGAATTTCCTGAAAAACAACCGCAACTTCCCCCACATTACCCCGGACAATGCCTCAGACTATTATCTGTTTGCCAATGGATGCACCCTGAACGGCATCTACCTGTATCAATATCTTATGCGGGAAGGGTATGATCCTTTTGTGGTCCAAAACTATTCCCTTGTAAACCTGCCGGATATCCTCCAGGAAAAACCCCTCGCCGTCTGTATCTCCTCCACCTTTCTTTATCTGGATGACATCAAAGCGATGGCCCGGCAGATCAAGGCGTATGACCCGAGCGTTCCCGTCATTGTGGGGGGGATACTTGTCAAGAAGATCATGCACGCCGGTGAGAACCTTGCTCCCCAGACCTTGAAGTGGCTTTCCAGCTTTTCGGGCCACGTGGATGCCTTTGTGGTGGAGACCCATGGAGAGCAAACCCTGCTCAAGGTCCTTGAAATCTTGAAAACCGGCGGTGATCTGAGCCCGATACCCAACCTGGCCCTTTTTGAGGAAGAGGGCAAGGTCTTCTTCACCCCGAGGGAGGAAGAAGACTTCCATATGGACGGAACGGCCATCGCTTGGGACAAAATTCCACGCCATTACTTGCGCAAGACGCTGTCCGTCATCACCAGTCAGGGATGCCACTACAGGTGCCGTTTCTGCACCTATCGCCGCTGGTTTCCAAAGGTTCGCTACAAGTCCCTGGACGTCCTCAAGGAAGAGCTTCGGCGGATAAAGGCATTGGGGTTTGTGAGACACCTCCGCTTCGCGGACGATAATTTCACGGCCAACCCTAAGCGTTTGAAGGACGTCCTGAAAATGATGATCGACGAGGAATTTCATATAGCCTGGTCCGCATTTGCCCGTGCCAACACCATCACCCCTGAAGTGGTTCCCCTGATGAGGGATTCGGGGTGCACGTTCATCAACATGGGCATCGAATCGGGGAGTCGAAGCATCCTGCGTAACATGGACAAGGGCCTCGACCCCGATCAGGCCGTTCAGGCCGTTCGACTCCTGAAAGAACACGGGATCTACAGCCTGGGAGGCTTCATCATCGGGTACCCTGGAGAAACCCGCGAAACCTTCTATGAGACCATCCATCTGATTGAAAAGAGCGGTCTAAATTATTACCACCCTTACCTCTTCTACTATTCCAAAGACATGCTGGTGCACAGAGACCAGGATGCGTTCCAGATTGAAGGCGTGGGTTGGGCCTGGCGGCACAAGACCATGGACGCTGTAGAGGCCTCACACCTCATGGCCGAGATGATCGGCCTGCTCGACCATGCGTACACGGACGGGCAACAGAAGACCTGGGAGACCTTCAAGTTGTTGCTCGGGGAGGGATACTCTCCTCAAGAGATATTCGAACTTCACAGACTGAAGCGGGATCTGCAGGTGGCCCTAGAAGGATCGAAGCCGGGCCAGAAGGATTCTCCCGCGGTGGAAGAGATCCTTCAGAAAATGGAGCGCAGAGTCAGATAGATTTAGGCCACCCAGACCCCTCAAAAGGTCATTGCGAGGACCCCGCACTTGATGCGGGGGACGAAGCAATCTCTTAAAATCCCCCTCAATCCCCCTTTACAAAAGGGGGATGAAGTAGTTCCCCTTTTCATTAAAGGGTGGAAGGGGATTTTGGTACAGATTTTGCTTTAATCTAATCAGCCCCATTTTGGGCCCTAAGTGTAGAAAAATCTTGACATTTTTCCTATGAACTGATAGAAACCGGCAAATTATCATTTCTTAAACAATTCAACATGATGGACGATCCTCCCATTTCCCCCCCTTTCCCAAGGGGGGACTTGACCGCCAAAGTTTGCTGGCGGGTAAAACGGGGGATTGTGGGAAAGGGGGTGAGACCCGGGAAAGCTTCATAAGTGTATGAGTTCTTGTTTGAGGTGTTTTTTCTTTAATCGCAAAATTTCTTTAGGAGGAAAGATTAATGAAAAAGTTTTTGATTATTGGATTAGCTGCTGCCCTTTGCCTGGCCCTCGCCATGCCTGCCATGGCCAAGGTCACGGTGGGCGGCAGGGCCACCCTCGAGTGGTCGTATAACAGCATTGATGAGGAGCTTGCTTCAGGGGGCGTAGCGGCCGGTTCAACGACCACGAGTAACGGCTTTGACGAGATGAATTTCGTTGTCCCGTTTACCTTGAACCGTCTCAATGCGGCATACGCCAGTGACGACGGCGCCATAAAGGGCTTTATCGAGCTCCGTGGTGGAGGTCTTGGGCAGACCGTGCCCTCCACCGGTTCATTGAACGCCTACTTCGTCTACGCATGGATCCAGTGGCAAGTGACGCCCACCCATGACATCACCTTCGGTCGGCAGACCACCAATTTCGCGCGCGGTATTCCGAACCAGTGGGTGGGAACCCATGTGACCACCATCCTCGGTGTGGGTTTTGGTAATGTGAACCACACCACTGAAAGGACCGGCATCAAGGGCTATTGGAAGATCAGCGATATGTTCGGCCTGGTGTGGGGGCTTTACGACAACAAGGTTTGGTTTCCAAACGCCGGAGCCGTTGGCGCGCCTTCAAGCTCAGCCGCTCCTGGTTCCACCGCGTCTCTCGAGAACACCTTGCCCAGGGTCGATCTCGCTCTGCCCATCCGGTTCCCCTGGGGGAAGATTGAGCCGAGTGCCACCTGGTCCAAATTCGAATATGATCAGGCTGGCCCCGGAGATGACGGCTATGACATTTATGGCCTTGCCCTGGAATTTGACGGATCCTTTGGCATGTTCTCTGTTGGCGCCGAATTCACTTGGGGCAAAAACCTGGGTGGTGGCAGCTACCGGGGCGCCGAAGGCGGTAGGCCGGTGTTTTATTTTGCGAACGGCGCTTGGAGCGTAGAAGACGCGGATGTCCTGGCCTGGTATATTGATGCGGGCTTCAAGTTCGGTCCCAACAAGATCAACGTCATGTATGGCCAGATAGACTATGAAAATGAGGGGAATCCGGCTGTCGCCTTCCCGACAGATTCTTTGGAGTACGAATACACGCAAACATTTTACGGCATCAGCTGGGCCATCGGTGTGGCCAAGGGATTCACCATCCGTCCGGAACTCATGTTCTATGACTATGACGACGGCGCTAAAATTGGTGGCTCAAACGTGAATCGGGGCAAAGAATGGCTCCTGGGTCTGCAGTTCATGCTCGTATTCTAATTAACTTTAAAACGAAAGTAGCCTGGCGAGCACTTTAGGCTGCTGAAAACAGAAAGGCCCTCTTTCCAACTTGAAAAGGGGGCCTTTTTCTTGCTTCTTCTTTTCCTAAAATTGAACACCTTCCCCCTTTTCTAAAGGGGGATCGAGAGAGATTTTACTTCAAATCGTAGACCACCACCTGGCTGCGGGGCGTACCCAGCATGTGCTTTTCTTTGCTCACCGATGCAATCACCAGCTCCGGCAGGCCATCGTGATCCAGGTCACTCACCCTGTAGCTCACAATGGGACCAGGCTGCTTCTGTGTCGTCCATTTCACAGACAGACCCACCTGGTCCCACGTGAGAAAATGAAGCACCCCGCTGGAATACCAGCGAAACCTGGCCAGCATCCGACCCGACCCGGAACGGTTCTTACAGATCATCACCTCCCGCTTTCCGTCTTTATCCACGTCCGTCACATAGATGGGGACGGAAATGAAACGATAGTTCTTCTCTAGATCAGTCTCTATGAAAGTGAGACTGCCGCCATAATACTCCTCGCTCCTCCAGACCTCCTCCTTTCCAGGGTTGTAAAGGCGAAGGTAATCCGATGAATCCAGCACCACGGTACTGTTCCTTCCCCCGCCTTCCAGATCTGCAATAGCAAAGTTAAAGACGTTGGACTGACTGGGTAGATCAACGGGACCCGTTGAGACCAGCCCATTTCCCTCTCGTTTAAGATACTGAACCTGTCCTCTAAATCCACCCCCTACAGATCTTCTCTGACCCACAAGGGTCTTCCCCTGACCCGGCACATCAATCACCTGCAAAAGCCAGCGCTGCCCGTTGACAATCTCTCTGAACGCGTTCCCATCCCATTCAAGAACCAGGGAGGAAACGGAGGATGAAGCCAGATTGCTCACATAGATTTCCGCCTTGCCGTTGCGGTCAAGGTCGCCCACGCTCACATGGATATATTCCGCAGACATCCCTCCTTCGATGCTCTTAAACAGGGCAAATGTCTTTTCTTGCCATTTGTAGATATAGACCTTGCTTTTATCAATGAAAACCAGCTCGTTCTTTCCATCTCCATCCACGTCACCCGCATCAATGCTCACTATCTGCACCTTAAAGCGCTGGATTGTCCCCAGCCCCTCTCCCTCAAAGTCTTCCCCCATAGCGGCAAGACCCCCAGGCCCTTTGGGGGCGTCCGGCACCGGAGTCCTTGCCACAACAGGAGGCGCGGCAGATCGGCCCATGATCTTCTCATTGATGTCCGCGGCAAACTGATTCACGGTGGGGATGACCTCATCCATGCCTTTCGCCTCTTTGAATGCGGTCATCAGCTCCTCTTCCCCTGGCACATCCAGGATCCGGGCGTCGAGGCTCACGCTCTCCCCGAAAACAGTCAGGCTCCCAAAGATCACATAGTCCGCCTGGAGGGCTCTGCCTATTTCAAGGGCCTTTGTCCTGTCCAAGGGACCCCCCAATTGGGCGGCCTGCTGCTTCACACGCCCCTTTTCCAGCACTTGCACCTCACCCTTCCAGGCCAGCCTGGAAGCCAGCATGTCCATAATCCCCTCCTGGAGAAAGGTGAGATCGCGGTCAGCGTTCATGGTAAAGGGGACGACAGCGACTTTTTTGGGGCCCTCAGCGGCAAAGACGGGACTCTGGATAACCCCGGTTAGTAAAAAACCCAGAATGGTTAAAAAAATTACGATGCTTGTTTTTTTCATGTCTGCTGTTCCAATCTGAGGATCATGAAGACCCTCAATATTCGTGTTTTTACTCTTCTACCATTAAGAAGTTTGGTCGTCAATCTTAAGAGCTTAGCAATGACGCGTAGCCAGATCTGGTGTTTCCTCACCTGTCAAGTTTTCAGGATGCCGTAAAACTCCCCTG
Organism: Deltaproteobacteria bacterium; assembly: GCA_020342025.1. Next base: position 2,948,243 of record CP070840.1, on the reverse strand, counting down.
AACGATCCATCTTGTCGCCCACTGTGGTTCCACAATGCTCGCATCGGTATTCATATTTATCCCCTTCAGGCAAAATAAGGAGGAGGGACTTTCTGACCGGGACGGCTCGACCGCATTTTGGGCAATAGAGCTCCGTGGCCTCAAATTCATCAAAATCAGCTTTATCTCGGGCTGGAGGCCTTCCCCCCGCAGGGATGAAGTCAAACGGTCCTTTCTTCATGACGAAAACCCCTGGATTTCAACCATGGCTTATGATACGGATCAAGTGTCTCGAGTAATGGAGTACTGGCATATTGGGGTGGTGGAGTGGTGGACCTACAAGCAGCATAGGGTTTCCGGCTCCTGGTGCCCATTACCCCAATACTCCGGTACACGCCATCACTCCCACTTCCAAATATAATCTGCCTTTCAATTCAAGGCAAGCCCCTTAAGACAAAGAGAAGGAGGAATCATGAAAGTCAAACACATTGATCACATTGGTATTGCCGTTAAGAGTATGGAGCAGGCCGGCAAATTCTACACGGACATTATGGGGCTCAAGATTGAGGACATAGAAAACGTGGCCGATCAGAAAGTGAACGTGGCCTTTATCCCCATTACGGATAGCGAGGTGGAACTGCTGGAATCGACCGAACCCGATGGACCGGTGGCCAAATACATAGATTCCCGGGGAGAAGGCGTCCAGCATATCGCATTTCGCGTGGAAAATATAGAAGAGGCGTTGAAGGAACTGAAAGACAAAGGAGTGCGATTGATCGATCAGGAACCGAGAAAAGGGGCCGGAGGGGCAAGAATCGCCTTCATTCATCCTAAAGAGACGAACGGAGTCCTCGTGGAGATCTGCGAGAGGAGCTAGATTAACCTTTTATGCATGAACCAAAAATCTGATACCGGATGCCAGATACCAGATACCGGATGTGATCTTCTATTTTTCACTTATATGCCCTCTCTCTACTGCCTCTAGGAATCGAATCAACTTCTTTCCTAGAATATTAAGCCGCTTGTGAAGGTTCTTATATAACTTCTCGTCTTTTAATGATTCCGTTTCAAAAAGCGTCTCGAGGTGATCGATCGTTTCATCAGTTGAGCCGATCGCATAAGTCAGAAATCGTATATATTCCTGTTTGTATCTCCGTCTTCCGTAACCTTCCACAATTGTCGACTTCGCTGATTTAATAGATTTGCGGATTTGACTGCCTTCCTCGAACATTTCGAACTTTGGCAGTTTATTGATGGTCATTTTGTGTATGTCAATGGTCAGTTCACGACACCGCTGCCAGATTTCCAAACTCTTATAGCTCATCTGCCTTGACTCCTTTCTTGTCCAGTCCCCCCTATCAAATCCTGCATTCCACTTCAAGTTTTCCCTGCGCAGCCTCGCCTCCCAAATCCGGCATCAGGCATCAGGTATCCGGTATCAGTCGGCATCACCTTTAATGCCCATAGTTGACGAAGCGTGCAATAAACCCAACTCGTTTAGGTCGTAAATACCACCGCTGCAAAGCTCACAGCGGACCGGGTTGGCGCTTCATGCCATCTCTCATAGTGGAGTATCTCTCCTTTGGCGGGGGGCAATATCTCCAGCAGACACGCGAGGGCGGAGAACCCGCACACATTGAATTGATCCTTCACACTTTTGGACTCTTCCCAGAAAAGATCAGGATCGCGTGCCGAGAGATATTGCAATAGTCTCTTGTCGTGGGCCTCAGACTGGGCGTTGAGATATTGGGCCGGCATCTCATGACCAAACTTGGGGCCCACGTGGGAGAAATCGATCCCAGCCACAAGGAGGGTCTCATTTTCCGAATCTTGCAGAATCTGTCTCATTACGTCCAGGAAAGGAGCGGTTTTTTCCAAGTAGGCCTCCCGACTGTACTCCGGCAGGCAGGACTGTATGAAGCCGCAAAGTACGGGAATAATGGTGAATGAAACCCCCTCGAGGAGGTGTTGCAAGAAGATGAGCTGAAATTCGATGGAATGTTCGGAACGGTGTGCAAAATCATTGGCGGCAATGATGTCTCCTCCAACCTCTTTCAATTTCTGGATCAAAGACCGCTCCGACTCAATAACCCCCAGGGGCGTCTCAAAAGCCTTATCTGTCAAGCAGAAGAGATCATTCACCAGGTTATGTCCCACCCCCAGCACCACCACCCTTGAGGGTTCCGCATGCCTGAGCACCTGATAGGCCCTCGAGTAGACCTTGTAGCCCACAGAGAGATCGATATGTGGCGAAACCAGAGCCTTGATCTTTCCTGCCGGCTCGTGCACCGCAGCCTCGCTGGCCAAGATCTCATCCAGCCGAGCTTTCAATTCCGAGGGATTGGCCGGATAGCTGCGTCCACAATGGGAACAGGGCCGGACCCTTTTGGCAGCGAACTCAGCAATGATTTGATCCCTGGCGTGTTTGAACAGCTCTGTATCAAGCACATATGACGCTTCCAAGTGTGCCAACAGGCCCTTGATCTCCTCCATTCCCACCAGGACGCCCGCCCTCTGCCTCATGAGTTCCATTTGCAGATCCCTCATGGTTCTGGTACCGTCCAGCAAAGTCATGAACTGATAAAGGGGTAAGGCCACGGCTTTGCCCTCTTGTACCAGACCCAGATGGTCTCGAATGAGGATGAGTTGCTGA
>CP070840.1:2939274-2945511 GCA_020342025.1 Deltaproteobacteria bacterium | reverse complement strand
TTCGCCTTCCATCAGCTTTGAAACGGGTATGCCGGTCCACTTGGCAACCACTTCAGCGATATCCTCACTATCCACCTCTTCCTTGAGCATCTTTTGGCCCGATTGTAGATCCGCTAATTTCTTATTCTCCTCTTCCAGGCTTTTTTCCAGCTCGATGAGTCTGCCGTACTTTAGTTCAGCTGCCCTTGACAGATCCCCCTGACGCTCCGCCATCTGGGACTCTGTCTTGGTGGACTCCAGCTTCTCTTTGATCTCCCGGATCTTGGAGATGGTCGCCTTTTCCTTTTTCCAGTGCGTGGTCATCTCCTCCATGACCGTCTTGAGTTCTGACAATTCTTTTTCGATCTTTTGGAGTCTGTCTTTGGAGGCCTGATCTTTCTCTTTTTTCAGGGCCTCCCTCTCGATCTCGAGCTGGGTCATCTTTCTCTGGATGTCGTCGATCTCAGCCGGCATGCTATCGATTTCTATCCTCAGTCTGGATGTGGCCTCATCAATGAGGTCAATGGCCTTATCGGGCAGAAACCGGTCCGTGATGTATCGGTGGGAAAGTGTGGCCGCTGCCACGAGGGCCGAATCCTTGATGCGTACTCCATGATGCACCTCATACTTTTCTTTCAGGCCCCGTAAGATGGAAATCGTATCCTCCACATTAGGCTCCTCCACCATGACTGGTTGAAATCGTCTCTCTAATGCCGCGTCCTTTTCAATGTGTTTTCTATACTCTTTGATGGTGGTAGCCCCCACACATCTCAGTTCACCACGGGCCAAGGCAGGCTTCAGCATATTGGAGGCATCTACCGCCCCCTCGGCAGCACCTGCCCCCACAAGCGTGTGCATTTCATCGATGAAGAGGATGATTTCCCCTTGGGCGTCAGTGATCTCTTTTAGGAGCGCTTTGAGTCTATCCTCAAATTCTCCTCGGTATTTGGTCCCCGCGATCAGGGCGCCCATATCAAGGGCAACCACCCTCTTGTTTTTTAGGGTTTCCGGGATATCTCCCTGAACAATTCTTTGGGCAAGACCCTCCACAATGGCTGTCTTTCCCACCCCAGGTTCCCCTATGAGCACGGGATTGTTTTTGGTTCTGCGGGAGAGGACCTGGATGATCCTTCGTATTTCGTCATCGCGGCCTATAACAGGGTCCAGATCCCCTTTCGAGGCTATGGCGGTTAGATCCCTGCTGAATCTCTCCAGGGCCTGGTACTTGTCCTCCGGGCTTTGATCGGTGATCCTCTGTCCACCGCGAATATCCACTAAAGCCTTTAAGACGATGTCCCGGGTAATCCCTGACGCAGAAAGGATCCGGGCCGCTTCCCCCTCCCCTTCATCTGCGATGGCCAGAAGAATGTGCTCCAGGCTCACATACTCATCCTTCATCTTTTCAGCCTCTTCAAAGGCTTTGTCCAGAACCGCCTTTGAGCGAGGAGAGATATAAACTTGGCCATATCCCGCACCTGAGACCTTCGGGATCTTCTCCAAGGCCACATCCAGTCGCTCAATGACCTGCCGCTGGTCAGCCCCAATTTTGCCCAGGATTGAGGCGATAATCCCCTCCCTTTGCTCCATTAGGGCCCTCAAAATATGCTCCGGCTCTATTTGCTGATGGCCGAATCTCTCAGCCAGCTGTTGCGCAATTTGCAGATTTTCCTGGCCTTTGAGTGTAAACTTGTCAAAACGCATCATTCTTTCTCCCTATCTACTTAGAAATTTATTAGACTTTTCTAATGCATAAGTTTTAAGCGATTTTTTGTTCAATCGGTTAAATATATAAAAAATTAACCTTGCCCATGCTCCATGTCAAGAAGCGTTTTTAAGCGGCTCGAGACCTCCCATTATGCCCATCAGTCGTTGTCTTTTTTAGGTTCGATCTTATGGTTTTGTTTTTCTCGGGAAACTTTATAGAATGCACCTATGGATGACCATCAATTTCGCCAACTCCTCGATCGTTTTGGGCTCTCGTGGAGGGGGTATCGAAGGGTTCGAAAGGGAGTTAAAAAACGCCTTCGTCGCCATATGAACACATTGGGATGTCAGGATTTTGAGGCGTATCTTCTGGCTTTGGACAATGACAAGGAGCTGAGGGCCCAGTGCGAAGTTTTAATGACCGTCTCTATCAGTCGCTTCTTCCGGGATCGCGGTTTCTGGGAAACGCTTGAAAATCAGATCTTGCCGGAAATCATCGATAGAAACAGGGAGAATGTGAAGGTCTGGTTCGCAGGCTGCGCCCGCGGGGAAGAGGTGTTTAGTTTCACCATTTTGTGGGATCGTTTGCAGGATCGGTTTCAGGCCTTGCCGGATCTTAAGGTGCTCGCCACAGACATGAACCTGGTCTACCTGGAGAGGGCACAACTGGGACTCTACGCCCGCAGCAGTCTAAAAGAGGTTCCAGGGGATATGCGGACAAAATATTTCAAACGCCTAGAAGAGGCCGACCAATACAGGCTCGCGCGTCCACTGGAAAGGGGTATCTCATGGAGGTGCCACAATCTCCTGCACGAGCCCCCAGACAGGAACTTTCATCTCATCTTCTTGAGAAACAACCTCCTCACTTACTATGAAGAGGCGCTCAAAACACCCGCTTTTCAAAAGGTGGTTGATTCCCTGGTCCCTGGAGGCCTTCTGATCATCGGGAGCCACGAAAAACTGCCTTTGGAAACCGACGCTCTGTTCCCCTATAGAGGATATTCCTATGTTTTTCAAAAAAGGGATCCCTCAAAAAATGACAAATAATGACCGAATCATGAGCAGAAATATTCTTGTGACTGGACCTCCACGATGCGGGAAATCCACCCTCATTGAAAGGGTTGTTGGTAGAATTCAAAGCCCAATGACAGGGTTTTTCACACGGGAGATAAGAGAAGGGAGGGACAGGGTCGGATTTTCCATCACCACATTAGATGGGAAAAAGGGTCTGCTGGCCCATAGGGACACCAAGAGCCGATTCCGGGTAGGGAAATATGGTGTCAACCTTGACCACATTGATCAGATCGCTGTCCCTTCAATGCTTCCGGCCAAAGCTGAAGAAATCGTGGTCATCGATGAGATCGGAAAAATGGAATGTTTCTCTCCCCTTTTTCGTCAGACGCTTGTGAAGGTACTGGATTCTGAAAATCCCGTCATAGGGTCTATTGCCCTAAAAGGGGACCAATTTATTGAAATGGTTAAGGAGAGGGAGGATGTTCTGCTCGTTTATGTTACGGAGAAGAACAGGGATGAGTTGGTAGACTTTTCTCGTTTCTATGAGTTATAGCAAGGATAAGCAATTGCGCATACCTTTGAGTTCTTATGCCTTGGGATCCTAGATTCTGCCCCAATGAAACAGGCTTCGCCCCTCCCCATACCCGCCTCCCCGGGGGCAAGCTGTCGGGGCTCGCAATGAGGTACACGAACAAGTTGAGTTTAGAACATGGGAACCTGCAGGTATTGTAATAAAAGTGCCAAAACGATTTCTGATGTGATTGGCTTCTGTGCCAGTTGTATTAGACATCATTTTGAACAAGCCTGGCCAGAGATTAAAAGGGTGCATGATCGCAGCCGCCGTGCCTACCGACTGCCCCAAGACCCTCCACGCGCAGCAGATGGTAGAACCTGCCCATTGTGCGTGCACAGATGTCAGATACCCGAAGGGGAGAGGGGATTTTGTGGCCTTCGTCGGGTCGAAGGCGGTACGATACGCGGCGGGCGGCCCCATGAAGGAAATCTCTCTTATTACTATGATCCCCTTCCCACCAATTGCGTCGGAAACTTCGTCTGTCCAGCAGGAACGGGATGTGGTTATCCTCGATATGCCGCTTCAAAAGGTCCTGAATATGGGCACAAAAACCTGGCCGTCTTTTATCACGCGTGCTCCTTCAATTGCCTCTACTGCCAAAATTATCAGTACAAGCAGGAAACCTCTCTACCCCCCACAGTCACAGCAACGAAACTGGCCACAGCCGTGGACGACAAAACCACCTGCATCTGTTATTTTGGCGGGGATCCCACGCCGCAGATTCTACACGCCCTTAAGACCTCCAACCTCGCCCTGCATAGGACGTCCAAAGAGATTCTGAGGATATGCTGGGAGACCAATGGGTGTATCAATGAGCCCTTTTTGACCAGGATGGCCCAATTGTCTCTGAAATCTGGCGGATCCATCAAATTCGATCTAAAGACCTGGAATGAAGGCATCCATTATGCCCTGTGCGGAGTAACAAATAGAAAGACGTTGGAAAATTTCAGGACTTTGTCTGGCTGGACACCAGAGAGGCCAGTCCCCCCCTTTCTCATTGCCAGCACTTTGTTGGTTCCCGGATATGTGGACGAAGAGGAAGTGGCCGCCCTGGCCAGCTATATTGCAGACTCGAACCCTGATGTCCCATACAGCCTGCTTGCCTTTTATCCCCACTTCTACCTCCAGGACTTACCCACCACCTCGAGGGCACATGCCCTGCGCTGCAAGGCAATTGCCGAGGGTCAGGGCGTGCATAACGTGCACATAGGGAACATCCATTTGCTTGGGGAAGAGTACGCGTGATACTGGAGTGATGGAGTATTGGAGTAATGGAGTGTTGACTCATGGAGTCCTGGAGTGGTGGAGTACTGGAGTATTGGAATCTCATTCTAATAAAGACAAAAAAATTTCTTTTTTACCTCCAAACCCATCACTCCAGTACTCCATGACTCCAACACTCCAGGTGGGGCGAAGCCCCTAAATTCTCTTTGGCCTTTTGCAGACAAGCTGTGCGACTGCCCTTTTGGGCCCTTCCTTTATCCCTTCAAATTCATAAATGACTTCCCAATCTTCGAACCACTCCAGCAGTTCCCCTGGCTTCAACAAGAACTTTGGATTGTGTGGTCTCCCAAATCTAGGCTGCTCAATGGTAAAGGTCTCATAGATGAGAATTCCCCCATTTTTGAGGGCTTTTTTTATACATGGGATCAGTGGCCTGTGAAGATAATGGAATACCAGGATACCCTCATAAAAATCCTCGGGGAGCGGATTCATTTCCTCAACTTCAAGGTCCACCTGCCATAACGCCACCTTTACACGGTTCTCTGCCGCCAACTTCTCTGCACGGGACAGCGCCTGTTCCGAGATATCGCAACAGATCACGGGAAGGTCTTTGGTAGCGAGAAATATACCGTTGTGCCCATCACCGCACGCAAGGTCCAGGATAGGCGCACCAAGCCTGCTCTCTTCAAACAGGCTCCAGTAATCTACCAACAACTGCGCTGGCCCTTCTGAGAAATCATGTGAGTTCATTGGTGCTCTCCCTTTCCTGCTCGATTATCCCCAAGCTTCTAATTAAGTATTAAAAAACGCATTTATTATTGTTAGCCCGTCATTGCGAGCGACTCTCGCGGAGGCGGGAGGAGCGCGGCAATCTCGTCTTTGAGTACGAGATTGCGGAGCCTGTTCCGAGCCAAGAACTTTCTAAGAAAGCACGCCGACGATAGATGAGATTGCCTCGCCCCCGACACTATGGGGGCTCGCAATGACGGGTGAGGAATCCCTCTCCTCGCAATGACATTTCAAATATTGCGCTTGTTTTACCCATAACCCAAAGGACCCGTTTGATCAATTCTTCTCCTTTGACATGCGATGAATAAATCAGTCTCTTGATTTTTTCTCTTCCCTAGGTTAATCATGCTGGACATTGTCCGCTCACATCAGTCAAATCTTTTCATTTTCTGGGGTCCTATTCGGGATCCGGCCAGGAGCCTCTATTTTATGAAGCAAAGCCTACTCCATAAGCCCTTTCTCATCTGCACTTTCCTTGCCCTGATTGGCGCAGGTCCTTTCCTCTCTCCATCGACCGCGCTATGCGACTATCATTTACTGAAAAAATTCATCATTGCCTATAACCAAGAGGCCCTGAAGGAAAGCCTTATCAATGATACCCATAGGGGCGAGGAGGGCGTATTGAGGATTAAGCCCGAGATAGCCAGGTCCCTCGGAATAAAGGTCTTCATTGATCAGAACTATTTGGATTCCAAGGCGTTATTTGAAAAAGCTGATGTTCTTATTGAAGAGGCCAAAATGGCTTTGAGTTCAGAGGAAAAAGAAAAATCCGAGGGAAATCAAGTCCAAATGATCGCCGATCTTTTTCTTTCTTACAAATGGAGCATGGAACTGGCGAAAAAAAAGCTGGCAGCTTATCGTTCCAAGTTGAATGCTGGCATTGATGACAGACTCAACCAAACCGTCAGCGTTGAGGCGATGGATAGGTTGCTAGGAGAAAGCTTGAAAAAGAC
>CP070840.1:2930721-2939174 GCA_020342025.1 Deltaproteobacteria bacterium | reverse complement strand
GGACCCTCAGCCTTCATTCTCTTTCGTGGCTGTCCTGTTTCTATGGCTCTTTTTCTGGGAAATCGGGGGTCAAAATGTCCCCAATGATTGGACCGAGATGGAAGTGGACAGGCGAATTGGGGCCAAGACCCTTCCTGTCCGGTTTGGGCCGGAAAAATCAAGCATGATCGTCTTTGGTTCACTCCTCGTGACGGTTGTCATGGGTGTTCTCCTTTTTCTGCTTGCATCGGGTCGTTTTGTGCTTCCTTTTTTAGTTGCCTCCTTTGTGGTAGGCGTTTATCTTCTCATTGTTCCCGCTTTTGGACTCCATAAAACGAAAGAGCCCAGGCACGCGTTGCTCTTATTTAACCGAGCCAGCTTTTATCCGTTGGCCCTGCTTGTCCTAATCACAATAAGAATATTGATCTGAAATCTGATTTTGGAGGTTGTCCCGTATGAAGGAATTTGATCCAGAAGAGCTCGCACAGTGCGATGGTAAAGATGGAAGACCCGTCCATATTTCACACCAGGGTAAGGTCATCGATGTCACCCACAGCAAGTTGTGGAAGGGAGGCGTCCATATGAGACGCCATCATGCGGGAAAAGATCTCACCTCAGATCTCCAGGCCGCGCCCCATGGCCCGGAGGTCCTTGAGAGATACCCTCATGTGGGGACCTTAAAGAAGAAAGAAATTTCTGAACTAAAGATTCCAAAGACGTTGTCCTGGCTTCTTGGCAGGTTTCCCATGTTGAAACGCCATCCCCATCCTATGACCGTCCACTTTCCCATTGTCTTCATGTTCTGCACACCCGTTTTCAATATCCTATACCTGTTCACGGGTATCAAGGCCTTTGAATTAACCGCCCTTCACTGCTTGGCGGGGGGCATTCTTTTCACGGTCATCTCTATTATAACCGGTTTCTACACGTGGTGGCTCAATTACCTGGCAAAACCTCTCAGGGCTGTGACCATTAAAAGACGCCTTGCCATGGTCATGCTGGCCATTGAAGTCATCGTCTTTGTCTGGCGGATTAAAGTCCCGGACGTCTTGGATTTTTTGGGGATCGCAAGTCTGATCTACTTCCTCCTTGTCCTCTCATTCCTCCCGATCGTTACCGCCATGGGCTGGTACGGCGCCAAACTCACGTTCCCCATTGAAAAAGAGTAGGCACTAGGCGCTAGGCAGTAGGCAGTGAGCACCGGGAACTATTTCCAGATATGAAAATTAAGCGTGGATACTGTCTAGTGCCTACTCCTTACTGCCTACTCCTTTAACGGCAACGGCAACGATACCGATCTTTTTGAAATCAATGGCATCCTTTATCGGTAGTTTGACCATCTCCAAGGCCTCCCTCAGGTCATGACTGAAAAATCGGTCTTCCTCTGGATGGAAAAGGATGCGCTTCGTTATGAAGTTCTGATAAGCGGTGGGGTAAAGCTCTTCCATCAAATAGAGGCCACCCGTTTTCAGGACCCTGGCGATCTCAGCCGCGGCACGCCGCCAGTCTGGCACGTGATGCAGCACACCGAAGCCGAAGACAGCATCCAGCGTTCTATCCGGCAGAGGAAGCCGAAAAACATCTCCCACCAACAAAGATATCCCCTCCTCTTCATGGGACGAGAGATACGCCTTCGCCTTCCGAACCATCCTCACATCCAGGTCCATGGCATATAGGCAGGAAGGCTTAAATTCCTTACGTATAAGTTTGGCCCCGGCACCACGGCCGCACCCCACTTCAAGGACTTTGGCCCCTTCATTCAGTGGCGCCATCCCTTTGATCAACCCAATTTCAATCCGCTGCATCATAGCGCGCAGTGGATTGTTTACGATTAATCTTTCAGCCCAGTTCAACTTCATTCTCTCACCTTACTCAATCTGAAATAGAGTGACCGCAGACCCACGCTGACTAATACCTCCGCCCACATTGGCGGAACGATTGGGCGTCATGCCCTAGGGGCAGATCCAGAATCATTTTTGCCAAGACCATCTCTGCCAATACCCATTGAGCGGCCCGCCAAAAATTCTCTCTCAGCCTTTTTTCGCGAGATGGATCACCGCAATGCCATTGGTCAACTTCCGATAGGTTACCCCGCAAAACCCCGTATTCTCCAAAAGGGCTGACAATTCACCTGGCAAAGGGAAAAGCCTTATAGATTGCGGGAGATAGGTGTAGGCCTGCTTTGAACCCACAATGAGCCCTCCAAGGGTGGGCATGATATGAAAGGAATACATATCATAGAGCCACCGAAAAAAGGGAGCGGTGGGCTTTGAGAATTCCAGGCACATCAGCTTTCCCCCGGGCTTCAAGATCCGATGGATCTCCTTGAAGCCCTCTTCCACGTGGGTCAAGTTCCGGATTCCAAAACCCACCAGAGCAGCATCAAAGCGCTGATCCGGAAATGAGATCTGTTCCGCGTTTCCCTGAACACATGTAATCGTCTCCCTGAATGGGGACCTGCCCACCTTCGGCTTGCCCATTTCCATCATTTTTCGATTGATATCGTACAGTACGACTCGCCCAGGGGATCCTACCGCCTCTGCTGCAAGAAGGGAGAGGTCCCCCGTGCCCCCGCACACATCGATTACCCAATCTCCAGCCTTCAGTTTGAGCGTCCTCACGGCCGCACGCTTCCATAGGTGATGAATGCCGAAGCTGAGAAGGGAGTTCATGAGGTCGTATTTGCGCGCCACGGTGTTGAAATGTCTCATCACCCACTTGACCTTCTCCTCCTCAGGAACCTCTTGATATCCGAAGTGGGCAGTTTTTCCCGGACTCACATGGTCATTCTTTTTCTTGTGCTCCCATTGATCCGAGCGCCATATGGATTTCTTGGCTGACATCTTGGGCGTCTCCGGTTGTGATCGGCGTAAATTGTGAATGGGCAATATATCAGTTGGCCCGGGAAGAATCCAGGTTTATCACCATGAATATAATCATTGTGGCTCAGGATTCATCGCACCCCGTGACGACTGGTTCAAACCCATGGGATTTGCCACATTGTCATGGATCAATAAGACCTGTTTCAGGCACGTAGCCTTAGCGTGGCAGCCGTTCTCATCCCATGCTAAAGGACTTGATAATATTCTACTGAACCCATACATTTAATAGACGCCGATGATAGAAATAAAGAATCCTGGCCCCGAAGATCAGGTTTTCCACTTAAAGATAGAGGATCCACATGTCATCCACCAGTCCCCTCTTTATTATTCTTTTGGCAACGGGCTTTGCCGTGGGTTTTGGTCATTGCATTGGCATGTGCGGTCCCATCGTTGTCTCCCTTTCCCTAAACTTGAAAGGGGAAAGGATCCTTCTCTGTCAACTCCTCTACAATGGGGGACGGATCACCACATACGCCATTCTTGGTGGGCTCATGGGATTGACAGGATCTTTTACGGCGGTAGCTTCCCAGATCGGCGTCTTTCAGAGAGGCGTCCTCATTTTGGCGGGCATATTAATTATTATTATGGCCCTCTCCATGAGCGGATGGATTCCTCTAGGGCGAATCTTCGGGGATAACTACACTCCCCAGGGTTTTGTCTCCAGAGGATTTAAGAGGCTGTCCGGTCAAAAATCTTCGTTTTTCTACTATCCCTTGGGACTGCTACTCGGTCTACTCCCCTGCGGTCCTGTCTATGCAGCCCTTATTGCCGCTGCAGGGGCAGGTATGGAGGCCACCCACTCCGTTCAAGGTATTCTGGTTGGGGCAGGTCTTATGTTCGCATTCGGAATAGGGACGGTACCCTCCCTTCTCATCGTTGGTAGGCTGGCCGGGTTGAACTGGCTAAAATCCCGGAAGATTATTTATAAAATCGGAGCGGTCCTCTTGATCGCTGTGGGGATCTATTTCATCGTCCAGGGAATTTCATTCTAGCGTCAAGACGCCCAGAACCAGCAAAATCTAATTAACCGCAGACCCACGCGGACGTTTTGGCCGAGCGACATGCTGGGCCAAAAACCGTGATCCCTTTGACGTAGGATGAGCGCAACTCTAACGATCCCTTGTGCAAGCGCCCCCCGGGCACGAGCCCTAATCGCTGGCCAAGTCGGCCAGCGATTTGTCCGCGTCTGTCTGCGGTTAGAATACTTATGATGACCGGGATGCTTTTTTGACCAGAAGGAGGGTATTGCCAATGACGCTCAGGCTGCTCATCAGCATGGCGCACACGGCGATCAGAGGCGTCAAAAGACCGCTCATGGCAACGGGGATGCTGATGAAATTGTAAAGGAAAGAGAAGATTAGATTCTGGTAGATCTTCCTGTTGACCTTCTTCGCAAGTCCTATGAAATCAGTAACCTGTCGGGGATCTCCGCGCATCAGGGTGATATCTGCCGTCTCCTTGCCCAGGTGACCTCCCGAGTGGACGGCCATGGCCAGGTCCGCTTGGGCCAGTGCGGGGGCATCGTTAATGCCGTCGCCCACCATGACGACCCTATGTCCTGCGCTTTGCAATCCCGCAATAAAGAGCACCTTGTCCTGAGGCAGTTTCCCTCCATAGGCGTCCTCGATACCAATCTTTTCAGCGATGTTTTTCGTGGTTTCCTCTTCGTCCCCAGAGACCAAGGCGACTTTATATCCCATGGCCTTCAACTGATCGATCGTTACCGATGACCCGTCCCTGATCTTATCTCCAAAGACAAAAATGGCACAGAGCCGGCCACCGCCACCCATAAACAGGAGGGAGTGCTCTGCATCATTCGGAATACGATCTTGCTGCATAATGCCCAGCGTTTCCAATTCATTTGCCAAGAAGGCCTTTGAACCAATCCTCATCTCAACCCCATCCATCTCCCCTGAAATCCCGTTGTCAAAGGCCTTGATTCTCTCCATGTGGACCGGCCCAACCAGACGTTCCGCAGCCTTGCTTTTGAGTTCCATGGCAATGTAGTGGTCAGAGTCCCTTTCAAGGGCGGCGGCCATTGCGAGAACCTGTCTCTCGGTAAAGGGGTCCAGAGGGATTATTCTCCGGAGTGCCCATTTTCCCGTGGTGACGGTTCCTGTTTTGTCGAACACAACGGCGTCCACCCGTTCTGCTTGCTCAAAGAAACTAAAACCACGGATGAGAAGGCCGTTCCTCCTGGCCAGGGTAATGCCCGCCACCCTCGCCAGGGGGATGGCGATCCCCAATGTGCAAGGACAGGCAATCACCATGACCGTAACCGCCCTTATCATGGCACCATTGGGGGTTAAGCCGGTGACCAGGCAAAAGACGCCTGTCCCTACTGCGAGAATAAGAATTATGGGGACGAACCACTGCAGTGCACGATCGGTTTTCCCCTCTAACGGCGTTTTGCCTGCAAGCGCCTTTTCCGTAATGGTAATCATTTGACCCAAAGTGGATTCCTCGCCCACCCCTTGGGCCTTCACCTTAAACATGCCTTGGATCACCTTGGCGCCGCTCTTCACCCTATCCCCACCTTTTTTACCGATCGGTTGGGCCTCTCCGGTAAGGGACGATTCATCCAACGAACCTTTGCCCATAACGACCAATCCATCAGCAGGAATCACCTCCCCCTCCCCTACCCTGAAGATATCCGACGCTTGCAATTGTTCGGCAGCGGCGTAACGTCCCTCAGGATAACGATCTGAGCAGATCCTCACCTTGGTGGGACGCAGAGACAAGAAGTTTTCCAGACCCTCTTGAACCTCCCCTCTCGCCCTCCTCTCCAGCGCTTTGCCCAGAAGAACCAGCGTAATCAGCATGGAGGAGGTGTCGTAGTAGAGATGAATACTCCCCGAGAGTATATTAACGGTGCTGTAGAGATAGGCGCTGAACGCCCCAGCGGTTATGAGTGTCTCCATACTAAAAGCGGCAGAGCTCATTCCAGCCCAGGCCCTCAGATAAATTTTTCGGCCACCGTAGAAAAGCACAACGCTCGCCATGACAAAAATGGGAAAAGAGAGTCTCTGGATGCCCTCCTGAGAAAGTTCTGTGAAAAAACCGGAGTAGAGGGCAAAGGAGAGCATCATCACGTTCATGGTAAGAAATGCAGATATGGCGAAGCGTACAAATTCCCTCTTTTTTTCTGCTGTCTCTTCCTCCTGACCTGGAATGGATGCTCTGTAGCCGAAACCCTCGATCGTTTGGATAATTTGGCCGGGAGAAGTGGATACGGGGTCGTATTCACAGATAACCCTATCCGTTGAGAAGTTACAGGAGACATTCATAACCCCACCGCTTCTCTTCAAGGCCTCCTCAATGACCCAGGCACATGCAGGGCACCACATATCTCTTACAACGAGATTTAGCCCTAAGGCATTTTCACCTGAGACTTCTCCTTGAGGTTTGAGGCCTTCCATGCCTTTATGGATAGAGGTGTGGGATGCGGCCAATTTTTCGCTCCGAGCCTGCTGCTCCCGTTCAGCCTCAGACCGGGGAATGATTCCCATTTCCTGGCACTTCTTGAAAAGCTCCGTCTCCCTGAATGAGGTGAGGTCTGGTGGATCGGAAGCCTCCAGGAGCATACTAAACACCTGCTTGCATCCCATGCAGCAAAACCGATACGTCTCGTTGGATGAGTCAGAGCCAAAAGCGGCGTGAGGGAGGGGAAATCCACACAGGTCACAGGTCCCTGAAGAAGCGTTCATTTTATCTGCGGATACCCAGAGATTTCAGGTAGGCGATAATGCGCCACCGATCCATCACCTCAATGGTGGTGGCAAGAGGAGGTTGTCTTCCATTGGGGACGCCGTAGCTGATCTCTTTGAAGAGCATGCCTTCGGGGAGGGTTTGAACCTTTACGCTTCTCAGGTCCGCGGGGAGAGGATGAAAACTCTGTCCTACGGTTCCGTTCCCATCGTGGTATTTACCATGGCATTGGGCACAATAGGTGGAATAGAGCGTTCTCCCCAACTTGATGCTGTTTGGATCCCCTCTCATAATGGGAGATTTCAGCTTCTTTCCATGGGCCGCTCTATAAACAGCCTCCCCACCCTCAAAAGGGATCACACCCGGTTCCATGATAAGCAACGGCTCTTCGTAGGGTCTTATGGCGGGCGTTTCGCGCATGCGACCGGGCATGAACTCGTTGTCAATGATCGTAAGTCCTTTGTAAGCGATCAGAACGAAGGCTACCAGAATAGAGGCTATGACGATGATTTTTTTCATCTACTCACCCTCAGATCCCTTCACATGCTGTGGATAGGGCAACTTCTGGTACATCGCGTAGGGAGACTCACCAGGGACGTCCTTGACTGGTCTGTAGTCCCAATTGGGCTGACCCCGGTCCCCCACCACGGAGAAAGCAAAGAGCCCCTGGATGAGGATCAAGAGCACGCAAAGAATAATGACCACCCAGGTGGCAAGGGTCGATTCCTTGTGAGGGGTTTGTTCCATCTTAGATTTTCACCTCCAACAGGCCTACGGCAAGGATATAAAAAAAGGCCCAAAGAGCTGTTCCCACGATGATGAGTATGAGAACCAGCGGAAGGGGCTCGTTCCTTTCTTCTATCACCCCCGGAAATGTGTAATGGGGCCGTCTCTCCTTTTCTCCCGCCTCTCTCCTTCGAAAATGCATGAAGGCAAATCCCGCGCCAATAAGAAAAACCGCAATGAGCGCTGGAAAAAGATACATCACAAAGTGCTGGAGATTTCTCAGTTCAAAAAAATGCACTTGGGCTTACCTCCCATGAAAATCTACAGGGCAAAATAATTGCTTTTTGCCACCCCTGGCTCCACGGCTTCAACAGCAGGACCGTTCCCGGTTTATGCTCAGCTTGCCCGAACCAATGCGAAAACCAACACGGCGGCACACGCCATGAGACCTGTGGTGGCAAGAAGTGCCAGGGCGTAGAGCTCTATACGGCTTACCCTAGACACATCGTTCGGCCTCATTTCCTGCTCATCCTTAAGAGGCAGAAAACGGGCCCTCTTCTGGTCCTTGAACTGACCGTTGTTCAGTGCCCACAGAAACACAAAAAAGCTGATCACCAAACCCATGAGCATGTAAGTTATGAAGTATGTGTAATACATAGTAAGTGCCTAAAGTGCCTAGAGGGCCTAAAGTGATCTAAAGTGCCAGGAGGGCCAATCCCGTTTAACCGTTTGCCGGTTGGCCCGTAAAAAGAATACCCTAAACGGGCTAACGGAAAAACCGGATAACCTGAGACTATGGTTCCCATGAGGCGTCAATGCCTCGAGGTTCCGCGTTGGCATCGGACTGATCAATGAAGTAGACGGCCACGTAATCCCCAACTTCCCAGATCTTTTGGGATTCCAATTCCCGCTTGAAATAGGGCATGGCCGTGCCCGTAATCCCGTTCATGATCTGGTAGTAAATAATCCCACAAGAAATGCCCCTTCCTTTCAAGTTGGTGAAATTCACGGGGGGCGGGTAGATGTGGGGCTGGGCTGGCCCCATCCCGTCTCCCACAGAGCCGTGGCAGCCGATGCAGAAGTGCTGATAAATCTTGTGTCCCCTCACCAGGCCGGCTTCAGTCGTCGGATAAGGATTTGGGATGGCCCGCCACCCTT
>CP070840.1:2914487-2930621 GCA_020342025.1 Deltaproteobacteria bacterium | reverse complement strand
TGGATACATCAGCGACAATCTTGAGTACTTTTCTACCTGTCTTTTTTAGAATACCTTCTGTCTCATTTAGATGATCTTTATTGATGTCTACTATGATTACATCCGCTCCAACCCCAGCCAAAGTTTGCGCAAAACTTCGCCCTAACCCTAAAGCGGCCCCCGTAACCAAGGCCACTTTTCCCTCCAGATCAAAGAGCTCTTTTCCCAAAGGCATACTGTTTCTCCTCTGTCAAAACCGCTTCCAATCTTCCGGGTTCAATAGGTCGGCTTCTCCAGGTTAAAGTCTTCCGAGATCACCTGGTAACAGTTATAACTCGAGCCCCTACCGATACCACCCCCGCCGACTATGGCTGAGGAGCACATGTAGAGGTTTTTGATAAATGTCCGAAAACCGCCAGGCTGCCCCCTAAAACGCCCGCTCTGAACGCCTGACATACTACCCTCGCACCAGGACCCGTTTTTCATATCCAAGTGCGTCTCTTGCAGGTCCACGGGGGTGATCACACGGGATCCTATGACGTTATCTTTTGTCATATTGGGGGCGTAAATCTGCCACTGGTCGAGCATGGCCTCGTAAAATTCATCCGCCATCTGACGCCACTCTTTCCTGGAGAAAAAATTGAGAGGACAGGTGTACTCCTCGAAGAGCACGGTATGCTTTCCCTCCGGCGCCCGGGAGGGGTCCCAGATGCTATCAGGGGCCGTCAGACAGAAAAACTTGGAGCCCAGCCCCAGGAGAAAAACTTCATGCATATATTTATTCTCCATGTATTCAAGGTCGTTGGGGGCCCAGTAGGTGCGGGTCGTGTTATTGATATCCGGGTTGTCCTTTGCGGCTTTGTATTGAGGAAGCTCATGAAGAGCTAACGTCCCCCAGAAGACATGCCCCCTGTCGTAGAGGTTCGTATCGAGCCTGCGCTTCATCTCCCTGTTCACATGCTTCTCTTCAATCAGACGAGTGAACATTTGAGGCGTTCCCACATCCCCTACGACCATTTTCCCTGCTGCGATCTCGGTGCCGTCAGTCAAGCCTATCCCGCTGGCCTTGCCGTTTTCAACCATTATTTTGTCCACTTCACAGTTGACAAAATACTCGATCCCCAGTTTCCTGCCTGCCGAAACCAGGGCATCCGTGATGGACTGGGATCCCCCTTCGGCAACAGCCGCAGGCTCCCACCCGAGCGCCAGGTGGAGATTGGCAATGATGAATCCAATACCCGGAAAATCGTCAGGAAAAATACCGGCTGAGGTCAGAAACCCTCGCAGAGTCAAAATCCGTAGCTCCGGGCTTTCGAAGAAATAGTTCGCGATCTGCTTGCACGTCATGAACTGCATGGAGGGGTCCAGCCCGCTATCGGGGTCGGTCAGAAGCTCTTCAAGGGCGTCGGGGGTTCCCCAGGGAGTGGGCAGGGAGTATCTATACCTGCCAAATGCCGGCTTCCACTTTTCCCTGTACTTTTCCGTGAGATCCAGATAGGTCTCTGCGTCGGCTTTGGAAAACCGGGCGATCTGCTCATAGGTCTTTGTCACGTTTCCTTCGCTGAACTCCGTCTTCCCTGTCTGAGGGTCCACCACCGAAAAAGCAGGGTAGCTGACATAGGAGGCGCCGTCGTCAAAGGCGATGGCTTCATTGGTCTCCGGAAAGACATACTTCAACCCTTCTTCACGAAGATTGAATTCTTTGTAAGCAGGATGACCATAAAATCGCGTCCAATTGGCGCAAAAATTCATTCTAAAGCCTGGCGCAGGACCGTCTTCGGTCACGGCCCCCCCGCCCAGGTGATCCAGCCGCTCAAAGACCCCTACTGTCAAGCCGGCCTTGGCGAGATAAGGGGCAATAATCGTCCCATGGTGTCCTCCACCAATAACAACCGCATCAAAACTCATATCTGCCATGTTCAAACTCCTTTCAAGTGCTCGGCAAAGTCCCTGATCAGTTTGTCGGCAATGCCACCCGCCCACCTCGGTCCCGGCACCCACTACAGGCCCGAAAAGAAAGCGGAAACCTCTCTGGCCCACAGGCGCGGCTGCTCCATGGCGGCGAAATGCCCGCCTCTGGGCGGTTCACTGTAATGCACCAGGTTGTATTGCCGCTCCACCACTTCTCGAGGCGGCGACCACGGCTCGGCCGGAAACCTGGCATACCCGGTGGGCACCTCGACGCGCCCTGATCTCAGCCCCTTGGGCATGTTGAAGAAGGTTTCATAGTAGATGCGGGCAGAGGAGAGGACGCATCCAGGGAGCCAGTAAAGCATCACGTTGGTGAGAAACCGGTCCTTGTCGAACGTCTGCCAAAGGTCGTCCCCATGGTCGCTCCAGGCCCAGAACTTCTCCAGTATCCATGCCAGCAGCCCCACCGGAGAATCCTGCTGGGCATAGGCCAGCGTTTGGGGTCGCGTGCCCTGGATCCGGCTGTAACCGGTCTCCTCTGCCTGAAACCTCTTTTGGAAGGCAAGGTAGGCCTGCTCCTCCTCGGACTGTATCTCTCCTTCCGGAGGGGGCGGCGCTGGGTGGACAAAATTGACGTGTAAGCCGACCACGGCCTCCGGGTGTTGACGTGCGAGAGCGGTGCCTACAATTGCACCCCAGTCGCCACCCTGAACGCCGTACTGCTCGAAATCGAGTTCCTGCATCAGGCCATGCATTCTTTCGGCGATTCGTCCGGCGTGCATCCCGGGGGCGCGGGGTGCCTCGGAGAACACAAAGCCGGGCAGGGATGGGACCACCAGGTCAAAACCTGGTTCATCGCCCATCCCGGAGGCGAGCAGCTCTGCCCCATCTAGAAATTCCACGAATGAAGTGGGCCACCCGTGCAAAAGGAGGAGAGGGGGGCGATGTCCACCCCCCGAGCCCTTATAAGAAATGCAATGAAGCCCTTCCCCTCCTATGGATCCACGCAAGTGGGTCAGCCGGTTGAGCCGTTCTTGTGCCTCAAGCCAGTTATACTCGTGTCGCCAGTACTGAACCAGGTCACGCAGAACCCGATCATGGGTGCCGCTGCTCCAGCCGGTGTCAAAAGGTATGGTCGGCCATCGGGTGGCATCCAGACGCCGGTTCAGCTCGTCGATATCACCCTCGGTGTAATTGATGCGAAACGGCTGCATCCTGCCAGCGGTGCTTCCTCTATTTGTCCAGGATGTAAAGGGCACCCTCTGTCGCGTCAACGCGTATCTTCTGCCCTGTCTTAATCGTGGATGTCCCTGTGAAGGTATTGACCAGTGTTGGCAGACCGTACTCCCGACCCACGATAGCCGTATGACTGAGGGTCCCTCCTCTGTCGGAGACAACCGCTTTGACCAGACCAAAAACCGGCGTCCAGGCAGGATTTGTCCCTGGGCAGACCAAAATGTCACCCTTTTGGACTTGATCCAACTGGTTGTAGGTCATGATGACTCGTGCAGGCCCTTCTGCAACACCGGGGGCTCCGCATACGCCGTAGATGTCGGCCTTCAACTCCTCCCTCACCCTGGGGAGCTCTCCCACAACAATCTTTATTATGATGGCGTCTCCCGACGGCATGAGATCCATCCCCACCGCCTCCTCGATGTTTGCCCGGGTCGTAAATACGGGAGGCCTGTCAGCAAATTTTGTCTCTTCCCACCGTTCGCGCCGCCGGTTGGCAATGTACTGCATCTTATGAAACTCGGGGCCCATCAAGGCCATCTCCACCTCATCGGGGTTGAGGAAAAAGATGTCATCGGGCTTGTCAAGGGATCCCGCCTCTGCGAACCGTTTTCCAATGCCGAGCAGACCCCGTCGCGTCACGGCATGGAGGTACAACTCACAATAGAGGTCATGCTCCTCACTGTAGGAGCTTGCCTTCCCGCCCAGCTTTATGAGGGCCTCAAACCATTCCTTTTCATTTTCAGGCACCTTTTCAAGCAGCTCTTTGATGGCCTTTTCCCTGCCTTCTGCCAATTCAGAGGTCATCCTGTCCAGGTCGTAGTCCCCGCCTTTCTTGATAAAGGCCCTGATAGGCGGTAACACCGATGCAGGATCCTCATGCCAGTAGGGCTCATCCAGATCCATCATCCGAACCATTCTCCATCCATGCACTTCCAGAAAATCGTGAAGATCTTTGAGCCACGCCTTGCCGGGTTCACTCTCCTCGAGCTTCCCGATCACCTCTCCAACTTCATTGTTCAGAATCACGTCGCCCAGCCCCTTTTCAACAGCGTCTTTGCCCAGTTCCCAGAGCTTCCGATCCACCTGGAACACCGCGTTGCCAAAGCCCCTGAACATGTTCTGGAACCCGGGATCCTCCACCGTAAGCCCGTAGGGTTTCACCATGTCCTCGAGCAGAAGAAAGGCGGCGTAGGAGACGTTCATCCCCAGAAAGTGTATCTCCCACATCCGTCGGTGTGCATTGGTCAGGTCCCAGAGATGATGCATGAGTTGGACACCTGTCGCCTTATCCAGGTCGAGGGATTTCAAGTTGTCGTATATGCCCATGAGTTCTTCCCTCTCCTTTTCCCATATGCCGTCAAAGTCTTCGATCCAGGGAATCAGGGCCTCCTGGAACTTGGCCGTGCGCTCCTCAACCTCCTTCTCGTCCCTGACGATACGCATGGCGATATAGGTGGCGCCATCCCTGTTTCTGAGTGAAAATCCTTTATACCTGGGCAGGCTCAGGATTTCGGCAGAATATTGAGATCCCCAAGCACAGAATTTGTTCCAGTACCAGGCGTACATCGGCGTGAAGGAAGGCATACTGTGTGTCCCGTCAAAAAACCATGAATCCAGTTGAGCCAGATCCACCTCTTCATTGAAGTCATACCCGGGTACGGCGTCCCACTGTTTTATGATCCCTTCAGTTCCTTTTCCCATCTTTTCCTCCTTTTCGATCCTCTAAAATATTAAAGTTCCTAATCCCAGTGCCCATCCCTTATCATTCATGGATGGGAGTCCTTTGAATTGCATTTCATGGTTAAGGCCATTACATGTCCAAGTCTAGAAACCTCCCAACTTTTTAGCGATCAAATCAGCGATATGACTGGCTGCTGAAACCTTCTTCTTGGCCGCCACCTTGGCAGGTCGAGTTTGAAGCCAAAAAATACTTTCTGGAAAGTTGAGATCCTGGTCCACCGCCCATTCCATATCCTGTGGACCCCCCAGACTCTTTTCAGCGGATCTGGCAACTTTGGCAATCTCCAGGATCTCATCATCGCTAATACAGGGCGTCGCCTGCATCTTCTCCGGTACATCCGCCCAATCGGCGCCATCCTCTGTGTTGACCACACATCTCGTCTTTCTTCCAACATGCCTTTTGGTGATCTCAAGATCCGCCTTCTCCACCACAAAACCGTCAACACTCTCCGCCCCGCTAACCACCCCCTCACCCAGTCCCCAGTTGGCCTCTAAGATGATCTTGGACTCATCACCGGTCACCGGATCCACCGTGAAGGTAATACCCGAGGCCCTGGCATTGACCATCTTGGGGATGGCAACGCCCAGTTCGTCGCCCAGAACCGGGAGGTCTTTGTTGATTCGAAACGCCACAGCCCGTGTCGTGTACGCACTCGCCCAAACCTCTTTCACCTTTTCCAGCACGTCTTCAATACCACGTACATTGAGGTAGGTCTCAAACATCCCCGGACGGCTTTCGGTTCCGGCCGACCGCACAGAAACAGGCATATCCGGGATGCTGACCCTTTCACAAAGTTCATGGTAGTGCGCACTGATTGCCTCTTTGATCCCAGGGGGCATCTCTTTTTCCTGGATGAAACCCCGGATCGTTTTACTGATCTCTTCAAACAGGGTGATTCCCCTCTCCTTGAGTTCGCCCAGACTCTCTATGTATCGAACCATCTCCTCTTCGGCCCCGGTCTCTCGGATAAACTCCCGATACATATCAATGGACAGCGCAAACCCGGGCGGTACCGGCAGGCCCATTTGAATCATCTCCCCGAGGTTCGCACATTTTTTGCCCACCATGTCGTTGTGACGCTCCCCCAACTCTTCGAACCAAAATATTAGTTTTTCAGAACCCATTGGCTCCCTCTCCCGAAAAGATGGCTACGTTTATCTTTGGTTACTCCACTCAGCTCTGCTAATTTCTCCTATAACTGGTTATTGTTCAAGCGAATTTTTTGTATTCTTAGCGATCCGTCTTTCATCCATTTGGGGAACCTCCTTCACGAAGAAGCCTTGATTCTTCCCTTAGCTTTCCTTGAGGCGAGTAAATGCCCAAAGGTCTCTATCTTTGTCCTCATGGTCTCACCGCTGATGATTCTGTTGTCGTACCAGTCCACCTCCAGAATAAGTACTGGAATATTCATCTCACATCCCTATATGGGATTGTTATCAATTGCTCATCCATAAATAGCTTTTTAAGTAGATGGGCACTGGTTGAGTTTCACATTCAGAAATGAGGGATTTTTTCGCTGAGCTAGGCCGCACAAGGGTTTTCGCCGAGGCGTACACGATAGTACGCCGCAGGCGGAAACCCGCGGAGAACGACGCTCAGCGGAAAAAGGGCCATTTCTGGATGGAAACTACCTAGTGCATATAGCGTCCCCCATTAACGACCAGCGTTTGTCCCGTGATGAAATCACTTTCATCACTTGCAAGAAATATAATCGCACCAATCAGGTCACCGGGTTGTTCCAGGCGCTTCAGAGGTGTGGGGCTCACGTCATACTTTGAAATATCATCGATGACACTCCGGGCGGCCTCACTGTCCGTAAAACCCGGTGCGACGGCATTGACGCAGATATTGTATTGACCCAGCTCGGCGGCCAAAGAACGGGTGAAGCTGATGATGCCGCCCTTGGATGTCACATAGTGAACAAAATGGCGGGAGCCTGTGAAGGCTGTCTCAGAGGAGAGGTTGATGATCTTACCTTTCCCCTGCCTTTCCATCTGGGGAAATACGGCCCTGCAACAGAGAAAAGGGCCCTTTAAATTCACGGTCATAAGCCTGTCCCACTCTTCGGGGGGGATCTCAACGAAGGGCTTCCGGGTTATCCCGTAGATCAGTGCCGCATTATTGACGAGGATATCGATCCGTCCGAACGCCTTCACCGTCTCTTCAGCCATACTGAGGGTGTCCTGCTCAGAGGTAATGTCCACTCTAAGGGCCATACTTGTGCCACCCTTTGACAGGATCTCCTGGGTTGTCTGCCGGGCTTCATCCTCCAGAATATCGGCCACGACGACCCTTGCCTTCTCTTCTGCCAGGGCCGAACAAAATGTCTTGCCCAGGCCCCTAGCCCCTCCTGTTACGATGGCCACTTTACCCTCTAACCTTCCCAATGTGTCCCCTCTCCTCCTTTTTATTTCTCTCTCGGCATCCATACCTTTTTGCCAAGGCTGATGGCCTGCTCCCACCTCTTGTTGGAAATCTCCACATGCATTTCTTTCGGCAGGATCGGTCTTTCCAATTCGGCGGCCGTCTCTTCCGATAGCTTCAGATTCTCGGCCACTTCATGGCCTGCCTTTCTCAGCAAATCCTTGTAAGCGTCGATCTTGGGTTTCAACTCTTCATCCTCAGCTTTCAGGAGCCAGCCCCAGCTGCGGTAGATCTCCCCAGCGACCTCCACACCAAAATTCCGTGAAAACCTTTTGAGCCAGAGACGGATCACCTGAAATTGACTCTGCTCCGGATAGCCGCAGCTGGAGATCATCATGACTTTGGGTTGCTGATCGTACCTGTTCAGATGGCGCGTTTCTCCATCACTGTGCACTTCAAAGTAAGGCATACGGGTTGGAATGAGGCGATCAATGAAATTTTTAATAATGACTGACACATTGTCTATGTGAATGGGTGTGGCAAAGATGGAAATGTCCGAGCCCATAAACTTGTCAATCAGTTCCTCCATATCATCCTTTTGCACGCACTTGCCCGGCGTCTTTATCCAGCAAGCGACACAACCCAGGCAGTGTTTGATCTGCTTCTCAACGAGAAAGATATTTTCAACCCCGGCTCCCGCCTCCACGGCCCCGGTGAGGAATGCCTCCACGACCACATTCGTTGTACCCTTTTTCCCCCTGGGACTTCCATTAAATACCGTGATCTTCATGATTTTGTCCTTTCGCCAGTGGGTATCTATGGAGCGTTTTTCAGTCTATGGATATGTTACCTATTCAGGCCAAGATCTTTCGATATAATCTGATAGCAGTTGTAAGAGCAGCCTCTCCCTGTCCCCACCCCATTGTGTGCAGCAGAGGAGCACAGGTAGAAGTTCTTGATGGGGGTCTTATAGCCGGACAGCTCCGGGGTTGGTCGGAATCGATCCATCTGGGAGACGATCATGTCCCCGCAGGCGATCGAGCCCTGATGCATGTTCGGGCGGCGCAACTCAATATCATAGGGTGTAAAGACACGACAACCGATCACATTCTCCCTGGTCATGTTAGGCGCATATATCTGCCACTGCTCAATAATGGCGTCTTCAAACTCTTTCCTCAGCTCCTGCCATTGGCTTGCCGAAAAGAATCTTGTGGGGGCGGCGAATTCCTCGACCCCGATCATGTGTTTGCCATCAGGCGCCCGGGAGGGGTCCCAGATGGTGTCCGGCCCCACAAACATGAAGAGCTTACTGCTGATTCCGTTGACCAGGATCTCGGAAAGGTATTGGTTCGCCACATAGTCTGCATTTCTCGGCCCCATGTACAGTCTGGGTTGGGGGCCGCAGTCCGGGTTAAAGGAGGCGGCTTTGTAGTTTGGCAACTCGTGCATGGCAAGGACGGCCCATATCACATTGTGTCGATTATATCTGATGTTATTGACCCGTCTGACAACCTTGGGATCGAGATTCTCTTCGCCTATAAGCCGGATGGTTTGAAGCGCGCTTAAGTTGCTGACTACGAGTTTCTTGGCCTCTATCTCCGTTCCATCCTTTAAACGAATTCCTGCTGCCTTTCGATTCTTGATGAGGAGTTTGACCACCTCACTGCGAACAGAAAACTCTCCTCCCATCTCTGTAAAGGCCTGTTGGAGCGCATCCGTTACTTTTTGGCTTCCCCCTTTGGCAATGGCTGCGGGCTCCCAAGAAAGAACCAAACCGATGGAATGGACAAAGCCATGCAACCCGATCACATCGTCGGGCGCGCCGCCGAAAGAGGTCATGGAAGCCCGGATGAAGAGGGTTCGCAGCTCTTCGCTCTCGAAAAGATCATAACCCAACTGTTGGCTGGTCATGAACTGGTAGATGGGGTCAAAGCCATCCTTCGGGTCATCACAGAGTTTCTCCAGTTCATTCTTCTTTCCCCAGGGGACAGGGGGACTGAAACGGTACTTCCCCATGGCTGATTTCCATGTTTTCATGTACCGCCGAAACAGTTCCTCGGCGGTATCCGCATCCTTCTTTGAAAACCGAGCGATCTCGTTGAGCGTCTTTTGTAAATTCTCATGAGATAGTTCTGTTTTACCTGTCACAGGGTCAACCACTTTCAGGGCGGAGTAACCGACCAGACAGGTATCGTTGTCAAAGATCATGGCCTCACTCTCGTCGGGAAAGATGTACTCCAGCCCCTTCTCCCTCAGTTTGAAATCACTGTAGGCCGGGTGCCCATAGAATCGGGTCCAGTTCGCCCCGGGGTTCAAACGAAAACCGGGTACTGGCCCCCCTTCACTGGTGACCGCACCACCTAACTTGGACTGTAATTCAAATATGCCCGTCTTCAATCCCGCTCGCTGCAAATAGCAGGCTGTTATAAGCCCATGATGACCCCCACCCACAACGATTGCATCGTAACTTGCATCACTCATCTGGTTCCTCCTTCCGAAAGCTGTTCACCTTCTAAACAAAGGCCTAAATGTTCCTTCAGTATCATCTCAGGCATAGGCCCGTCTGTGGAAAATGATATTCCCCCTCAAATCCCTTATCATTCAAAGCCTTTCAAATGGAATTCTGTTCTGGAAAAAACCTTTCCGAAGCTATTATGACGTTTCCAAATTGTCAACCAGAAAGGCCCCAATATTTCATCTTCAGTTTCTCACAGAATACCGGTCTGACATGGCTTAGAAGTTCAACCTAACATCTTTGCCGCCATGCTCCTATTAAGATGCATTTATTTTTTATTTGAGATGGAAATGCTCCCCGCTCAGGTCTGGTTTGTCTTTCTTGACTTATAGGGCTTCGTGCTCCATAAATGGAGTTTCCCGAATGTCAACCAAGAGAGCCTTCCTGCATCTGAATTCTTTCTCCTTTGCTATAGCAGAAAAGCCTGCTATGTTGGCATTTTTCAAATCTTCTGGATGATGATGAAGTGCTCGCCCTGCCGACTAAAGGCTCGGGTCGAAGGGGGAGCGCGTGATATGGAGAAACTCCATGAAAAAGCAGAAGACTATTCTTTTCATTGCCACCCTCGATACAAAGGGCCAAGAGGCCCTATTTGTCAAAAACCTCATTGAGGAAAGAGGCGTCAGAACCCTGGTGATGGATGTGGGCGTTACAGGGAAGTCCCCGCTGCGCGCAGATTTCCCCAGCCCTGAAGTGGCCGGGGCCGCTTCCCGCACCCTGCAGGAGTTACTCTCCTTTGGAGACGAGGCCAGGGCCATGGGCGAGATGGCCAAAGGGGCTGAACGGATTGTCGCGGAACATTTTGAAAAGGGAGATTTTGATGGCGTCATTGCCCTGGGCGGAACCATGGGGACAGCCCTCGCCCTCAGAGTGTTCCGAAAACTGCCCATAGGCGTTACAAAGGTGCTGGCCTCCACTGTGGCCCTCTCCTATTTCGTCACACCCCCGGCTGTGCACAGCGATATCGTGATGGTCCAAGTTGCGACTGATCTTTGGGGCCTAAATCGAGTGGTAAAAAAGGACCTCACGAAGGCCGCCCTTGCCGTGGCATGTGCCGTTGAAAGTGAGCAAGACGTACAGGAAGAAGGTATTCCCTTTATCGCAATGACCACCTTAGGAGGATCATATCTTAAGTATGCCTCGCCAGTGAAAGAGGCCTTGGAAAGGGAGGGCTACGAGGTCGCTGTCTTTCATTCTGTGAGTATGCAAGGGGCGATCATGGAACGACTGATTATGGAAGGTATGGTGGATGGCGTACTCGATCTCTGCCCTCAGGAAGTTTTGGCTGAACACTGCGGGGGATATTGCTGCTCACCTGGAAGATTAAAGGCCGCGGCCCAAATGGGAATCCCGCAGGTGGTAGCGCCGGGTGGAATAGGTGCTTTTCCCTGGGGTTCCTTGGAAGACCTGCCCGAGCGGTTTAAAGGGAGACCGGCAAAGTGGCACAATGAGATTGCGTCGGGCATAAAGGCAACAAAAACGGAGATGGCGGACGTGGCCAGGATAATGGCCAGGCGGTTGAACAGGTCAAAGGGACCCGTGGCAGTCGTGATCCCTGAAGAGGGTTTCTTTGAATACGACCGACCCGGAGCCTTCTTTTATGATCCTGAAGGGAGAAGGATTTTTGTAAATACACTGCGGGATGAACTCAACTCGGATATTGAGTTCGTAAGTATGGATTGCCATATTAACGACCCTGAATATGCTGAACAGGTTTTCGAGATAGTGCTTCGAATTTTTCGGTAACATGAGGAGGAAAAATGGGAAGACTGAAAGAGAAGGTTGCAATCGTCACCGGGGGTGCGAGGGGCCTAGGGAAGGCATTCTCCTTGGCTATGGCGGGCGAGGGCGCTATGGTAGTTCTTGCAGATGTCCTGGATAAGGAGGCTAAAGAAACGGCGCAAGAGATCAGGACAACTGGAGGTTCTGCCATATCCGTAAAAGTGGATGTGACCTCCGAGGATGAAACCATTCTTATGGCAGAAGAGACGATAAAGGTGTTTGGCCGGATAGACATCTTGATTAATAATGCGGCCATGTTCTATGGAATACGACGTAAACCCTTTATGGAGATCCCGCCCGCGGAATGGGACAAGTTGATGGCCGTTAATTTGAGGGGGCCCTTTTTGTGTGCCAGGGCCGTATTTCCCCAGATGAAAAAGCAGAAGAAGGGTAAGATCATAAACCTTTCTTCTGAAACCGCCTTTACCGGGTCAAAGAATTTCATCCATTATGTAACGTCAAAGGGTGGAATCGTTAGTTTTACTAGAGCCTTAGCCGCTGAACTGGGTCCATATGGCATCTGCGTCAACGCCCTAGCACCGGGTCTCACAGACACTGAAGCGGGTAGGACGATAATCGATGATATTACAAAGTATGATGTAAGTCGCACACCACTCGGCCGACTTGAGCAGCCTAAGGATCTGGTTGGAGCGGTCATATTCCTCGCTAGCGATGAAAGCGATTTTATCACAGGACAAGCCCTGGTCATTGATGGAGGCCGATTTATGCACTAGCAAATTCACCTCCACCCTTACTCCTCCTGATTCTGGCCTATACTGAGATCAGGAGGTGAAGTCCCTAGCCATCTGATCGATTATATAGGTCTTCTCTACAAGGAGGGAAATTTCTGATATGAAACCATCTGCAGAGTGTGCCTTCTGCATAATACGCTGGCTTTATGAGAGAGTAGCAGAGGATGTGAGTGAAAGAGAACGTTTTGAATTCATAAAAAGAATTCTGAATGTGCTCTCCGCCGATTTCCATTCCACAGCTAATCTGGGGATGGTCTGTAATAAGACAATCCATTCCATTTATGATTTCACCTCCGCCTGCCCAAATTACTATGCAGAGCTCAAGTCCAAAAACAATCAATTTGTCCTTGGTTTGTTACCGGCAGCTAAAGACTTTATCTCCAAAGGAAAGACGTCTCGGGAACGTTTTGAAAGGGCATGCAGCCTTGCATCAGCAGGCAATGTGGCACCTATTGGTGCGCCTTCAGACGGCTTTGCCTTTCATGAGGTGCAGGGGATCATTGAGGGGAACAATCCGTCCCCTCTCCTGATGGGGGATATCTATGAAGCGGTTCGAGGGGCCGCTCAGATTCTGTATGCGGCGGACAACGCCGGCGAGATAGGATTCGACTCCCTCCTCATAGCCCAACTCAAGGAAATAGGCTTAAAAGTGAATCTCATTGTGAGGGGACCCCACCTTTTCGAGGACGCCGCAATGGAAGATGCCTCCTTCTTTGGCCTGGATAAGCTTGTTGATAACATATTCACAACGAAAGGGCTGTTTGTGCCAAGCGAAAGCTCGCCACCTTTGGCTGAAGCTTTCACGCAGAGTGACCTCATAATCAGTAAAGGCACGGGTAATTTCGAGGCTTTGAAGGACGAAGTAGAGGGAAAATCGAGTGTCTATATGTTGAAGATTAAATGTGCGCCAATCGCTCAACGCCTAGGTGCGGATAAAGGGTGCTTCGTCATGAGACTTGAGTAGGGTTTGAAGGGTTTCCCTGACTTCCTAGTATCGCGTCCCTAAAATAACCTTAAGAATATAAGTCATTGCGAGGAGCGGCAGGCGACGAAGCAATCTCTTGCAACCTAGCGAAAAAGGTGGCTTTCACAAAATGAGATTGCTTTCCCCCTACTGGATCGGGGGTCGCAATGACCTCTAATGAAGGGTCTACTTATGCGAAGATCTTTTGGGACGCGACACTAGTTCTCAAGGGCCTCGATAAATGGGGCAGATTGGAAGCGTGAAGTGCTATGGTCACCGACTCCTTAGGGGATAAAATCGATTTATATCTTCTGGGTACAAATTTTGCGCGAGATATTCTTCACAAAGCCATGAAAAAGTTCCTTAATGGGTTCGGCCGTTTCAAGAGACAAGCTTCTCTTCATGGTGGGCTCGTCCTTGAAGATCATCTCCTTAACAAAAGCAGTCTGACTCCCATCAACTTTCCAGACATTGTATGAGTCACAGCCGTTGGATTCCCAAAAAGGTTTGATCTTTTGGGCCGTCACCTCAAGGTATGCTTTCTGCTTCTCTTCTGGGGCATCATAGAAAAATATCACCTTGACCACCTTGTCCTCCTTTTGTCCTGGATTGCTGTAGCCCACTCACTCCTCTTCCTCTTTTGCCTGCCTAAGTGATTCTTCAAACTCCTTAAAAAACCTATCCTTCTCCTTCCAACTGGCGCCGAATCGCTCGTCAAAATAGGGACCTAAACGATCAAAAGATTTCAGCCACCAGAGTCGTTTGCCCCCACCAAGAACCACATCTTCGAGCAAATCTCTCAGTTCCGTCATTTCATCTTTGGGCAGGAAGGAGACAGCCCCCAGACTGATAGATTTCTTCAGGGCCTCCGGCGTCACGGCATGGGCTGTAAGCATAACGGTTGGGAAACCTCTGGCCTCTGCGTTTTTGAGGAGTTCGAAGCCATTTACACCCATTATATCTAAAACCACCACATCATAGGCATGGGTTGAAAGGTATTGAAGAGCCGTTTCGTAATCCGCCGCCTTGTGAATGACGCACATGTCCAGCATTTCCTCCACCGTATCCAGGACATCTGGTTCATCATCCACCACCAGAATGATCTTATCTTTTAAAGGACTCTCCGAGTTCATTTCTCTTACCCCTCCCTATCGTCCGTTCAGGAATTTCGTTTCTTATAGCAGGGAATATCTGGCCCGTCAAAAACAACTGTCGATTTTATATGCGCTCCCAAGGATCCTTGTGGTCTTGCACAAGAGAGGCTATGCCATAAGCCTCGGGAACTGGGGTCTTTCTTCCACTTCTCTGTAAGGTTGGGAATTTGCTCCGGCACGATGTACGAGATATTACGATCCCCCCTCGGCCAAACGGAGGAATGCCTGGGCAGAGGGCGAGAGTCCTGCATCTCGAGGCAAGACAATATCCGTCTGCACGAAAATCGGACCACCCTGCATCTGTAGACGCGTGAGAAGACCCATCTTGGCCTCCATTTCTATTTCGGGTCTGTACAGGAAAGAAAGCCCTTGCCCTTTCATGACATACTCTTTTATAAATTCCACACTTCCCGCCTCCACGAGCACCGAAGGCTCTATACCCTTTGATCGAAGCAAAGAGAGAATGGCATATCGAGCCCCAGACCCTTGCTCTCTAATGATGATCGGCTCGTTTTTCAGTTCTTCGTAAGATACCTCCCCCTTCCCAGCAAATTTGTGTTGCGGCGATGTCACAAGGCAGAACTCCTCTTTTGTATAGGGAATGGCTTTTAACCTGTTCAGAGTGGGAAGGCGGCCAATGATGCCCAAATCGTATTTAAAATCAACCAGACCATCAGCAATCTCCTGCGAACTTCCTTCCTTTAGGATGACCTTCACGCCGGGGAAACTCTCCTGAAAACGGGATAGAAGCCCTGGCATAAGGTGTCTGGCGAAGCTGCGGGTTGTGCCTATGGTCAGGGAACCTTTGGCCAACTCCTTATAACCCTTTAGTGCATGCTCCATTTGCTCAGCGATCTCAAACATCTTTTCCGCATAACTGAACAGGACATTGCCTGCCTCCGTCAGTTCCAGTTGTTTGCCATACTTCCTGAACAGCTTGAGTCCAAGGGCCTGCTCAAGGGCCTTTATTTGCATGGTGACTGCTGGCTGTGTTACATAGAGGACCTCGGCGGCCTTTGTGACGCTCTTTTCCCGTGCCGCAAAGTAGAAGGCCCTGAGTTGGTTAAGATTGACTTGCATGAAATCACCTATAAGAAAAACTTATGGATATATAAAATTAATTGCTTTGACAAGTCAATAGAAAAACGATCAGTATTCTCAAGACGAATTTAGCCATTGAGGAATTTGGGGACTGAGGAGAGATGGCTTCTACGACACCCCATCGTATCACGTTCTGGCAGATCGAGGATGTTTGGATCTTCTACGTGTTAGCGGGCTTGGCCACAGGGATTTTTCTGGCAGGCATGGCCGCCACCATCTGGGTATGGAAAAGGAACGCAGGAACCCTGGTCGTTCATTTTTCAAGAGACGCACTCAAAAGGACCATACTCGATACATTCCTGGGGCGACGCGTACTTCAGGGCGACATAGCCGCAGGCATGATGCATCTTTTCCTTTTCTGGGGGTTCTTGTCCCTTTTCGTCGGCACTACTTTGCTGACTATCCACCACTATCTCCTTCCGTTCTTAGTTGGCACTCCTTATCTGGTCTTTTCTCTGGCCATGGAGGTGGGGGGGCTCATGCTCCTGACAGGGATCCTGTGGGCACTCATTCGTCGATACATCCAACGCGTTACACGGCTTGAGAGGCGGTTGGAGGATGCCCTGGTGCCGGCATGGCTTTTGCTGGTCGGCCTTTCCGGTTTTATGGTGGAAGGCCTTCGGCTGGTCTCAGAG
>CP070840.1:2906324-2914387 GCA_020342025.1 Deltaproteobacteria bacterium | reverse complement strand
CAAATCACCTAACAGCGCCCACAATTGCTCATAGAAAACCAATTTTTCATTTGACTCAGTCTCTTTTGCCATACCTTGACCATTCCCTGTTGGTCTGTTGAGCGCTGCAACCGATCTATTTTAGACTATTTTCAATGGCTTCCAGGAGTTCATCCGGTTCTGGTGGTTTTTCAATGTAGGCGGCCGGTTCTGGAATCTTTTCCTCCTTGTACGCATCCAGGACGCTCTGCGAGTGAAGGAAGGTCTTTTTGGCGAGTGCGGAGAGCATGATAACGGGTATATCCTTTAGGGAAGGATCACTTTTCAGTGACCGGTACATGGTGATTCCGCTCTCCCTTGGCATCATAATGTCCAAGATGATCAGGGAGGGCTTGTCTCTGCGGGCCATCTCCAACCCCTGAATTCCATCTTCCGCCACAAGGGGTTTAAAACCACTTGTTTCCAATAACGTGGCGACAAAGGTTCTCATATCCAATTCATCATCCACCACCAGAACTCTTTTTTTTGCCATTTCTCAACTCCCTCCATGAAATCATCTCACGTTGTTCGATGATTTAATAAAACGCCGCTTCGCTGCTAAAATTCTTTACTATATTTGTTTTTCTTCGGGCTCAGCGGTGAAGGCTAATAATCATGTATATTCTATTATCGCCTCAAATATTTTTCGTTTTGTAGTGGCGTAGCCACGTTTTATAAAATCGCCGGGGGCGATTTTATAGCGATTTTATTAATACATGCTGTCCGGCAGCGTGTACTGTTTGGCCGGATTTCTGATCGCCACCACATGGCAGTGGGCATATTTGGAGACATTGGCCACCGTGCTCCCGTGCACGATTCGGTCCTGTTCCGATTTCCCGAGGGCCCCCATGACAATCACGTCAATGTTATTCTTCTTGGCATATCGAATGATTTCCACGTCCGGAGATCCACTCTTGATCACATACACATAATCTTTGAAGTCACCAAGCCTCTTATCATATTCCTCTTTTAGGGCGGCTTCTGCTGCCTTTTCTATTTCTTCATTATAAAAGGCCTCGCCCCCTGCGGCGCCTGCGGGAACATGCTCGTCCACAATATGCCTGCAATAGGCGTAAGAGGAGTGCGGAATATGAACGATATGTAGTTTGGCATTATATTTTTTTGCCAGATCAAGTGCATGGAAAAAGGCGATGTTGGCGTCTTCGGAAAAGTCCGTGCAGAATAGAATGTTTTTATAATCTATCATGGTAGTCTCCTTTTTTGGTTTATGGTTTTGTGAACCCTGCTACCATCAACAAGATATAAATGAAGAAACTTGTACCTCTAAGAAGCTGGCAACTTATCTCTTTCAGGCAGCTTGATAGAAAACTTTGATCCTCTCGACTTTTCAGATTCCGCCTCAATGACGCCCCCGTGCTCATCCACGATTTTCTTGGTGATCATCAACCCCAGGCCCGTACCCCTCGACCCTTTGGTACTAAAAAAACTCTGGAACACCTTGTCCTTAGTCTCTTCATCCATGCCGCAGCCGTTGTCCACCACCTGATACTCCACAGCCCAGCCTTTGGGTTTGAATGAACGAAGCACAACCTCCACCTTTCTGCTGGAACAACCGATCTCCACACAGGCATCGATGGCATTTGTCACCAGGTTCATGAGGCAGCGATGAATCCCCTCGGGATCAAACCAGAAATGGGGCAGGTTTTTATCCAGGTCCATTTCTAAGGCAATTCCGTATTCGCGGGCGCGGGGTGCCATGAGATCAAAGACCTCTCTAGCCGGTTTATTGGGATCACATAGCTGGTACTCAGGCTCCCTTTCCTTGGCAAAGTTGAGGAGGTCCATGGCCATACTCTTGATCTTTTCCACATTGCCTTCCACCATTTCCCTGCCCTGGTGAAGGTATTTCTTGTTGTCCAGCTCAATGCCCTTCTCCAGGACAAATATGCCTCCCGTAAGCCCCCCTGTAATATTCTTGATAGCATGGGCAAGCCCCGCCACGGTTTGGCCCACGGCGGCCAGTCGTTCTGCCTCTAACAGTTTCTGGGTTTTTTCCTCGACTAGTTTTTCGAGATTTTCCGTATATTCCCTGATCTGGTTTTTCAAGGAAATCCTCTCCTTGGCCCTTTTCAGGGCGATTTCCAGGGCATCATCGTTGATGGGCTTTGTGATAAAATCCGTGGCCTCATGTTTAAGGCTCTGGATGGCCAGTTCCATGTCGCCGTGTCCCGTAATCATGATCACTTCAGCATCCGGGTTCTGTTGCTTCATCTTCTTTAGCAGTTCAATGCCGTCCATCCCGGGCATCTTGATATCTGTCAACACGATGGGGGGATCCTGGTCTTTGAAAATATGGAGGGCTTCTTCCCCACTCTTGGCGGTAAATACCTGATAACCGCTATCTGACAGGGATATGCCCAATACCTTGCGGATACCCTCCTCATCATCAACTAAAAGAATTTTTTCTGCCATTAGGCCTCATCGGGAACAGGGAACATAATGATGAAATTAGATCCTTCGCCCTCCTCCGTTTCTACCTTGATGGTCCCATCGTAGTCCTTCACGATCCCATAACTAATGGAGAGCCCCAACCCCGTGCCCCTCCCCACTTCTTTGGTGGTGAAAAAAGGCTCAAAAATCTTATCAAGAATGGGTTGGGGAATCCCTTTGCCCGTATCCCTCACTTCAATTTTGATCATCCTTCCCTGGTAACTGGTCTTCAAGAATATCTTCTTATCCACATTTCTGTGGCCCAGCTCATTCAGTTTCTCTTCGATGGCATCTCTGGCATTGATAAGCAAGTTGATAAAGACCTGTTCCAATCGGTTGGAATCAGCCAGAATGAGCGGGAGGTTTTCTTCATAGTCTTTTAGGACTTCGATCTCCCTCAATTTCAGTTGCTGACTGAATATTTCATGGGCCCTGTCAAGGGTTTCGTTGATTTGGACCCTTTCTTTGATCACCTCCGATTTGCGGCCGAATTCTCTCATGTGGCTGATGATTTTTGAGGCACGATCCACGTGGCTTTCAATTTCCTCTGTCAGGGTTTTCAGGATCTCGTCCTTTATTTCCTCATTTTTTTTCACCTTTTTTGAGAGGAAACTGCTGGCGGTCTTGATGACAGAGAGGGGCTGATTCAGTTCGTGGGCCACACCCGTGGCCATTTCTCCCAGGGTGGTCATCTTACTGGCCTGGATGAGTTGCTGTTCAGTCATTAATCTTTTTGTGATGTCGCTTGTGGTTACCAAAAAGACATCGCGGCCAAGGTACTCGTAGGGCGATATGCGGATATTAACAAAAATGGTCTGGCCCGCCCTGTTCATCTGCCTTGCCTGGTTCAAAACATTGGTGCTTTTCAATTCAGAGGCGTAACGCTCGCGCGAATCCTCCTCGAAAAGTTTCAGAAAGGAGGTCGTCAATAGCTGATCTTTGCTAAACCCATAGACGGGTGTTACACTGTCGTTACAGTCGAGGATTTCAAGGCTTTGGCCGTCCAGAACAAAGACAGGATTGGGTATGGAGTTAAATATGCTTCTATATTTCTCCTCTGATTTCTCGACCTCCTTTTCCAGGTACTTCATCTTGGTAATATCAAGGCACAACTCCATGGCTGCTGTCACTTCTCCCTTGGCGTCCCTAATGGGAGAGGTTCTTACCACCCAAAAGGATTTGGTGCCGTCCTTGCTAACGCCGGACTCTTCGCTGTAATGGGATTTCCCATCTTCAAAGGTTCTCATCACGGGGCAGACGGCGCACGGCTCCGAGCGGCCTTTATAGGCCTTGTAGCAGTAGTCCCCCGGTTTGGGGGCAAATTGTTCGGCAAACTCACGATTATACCTGATCAGTCTCAGGTCCCTGCCCTGAACAGTGATATAACAGGGAGCGAGCTCAAAGATATTCTGATATTCTTCCCTCTGTTTGCTCAGTTCTTCTTGCTTTTCTCTTATCTCTCTTCGCATCTCGTTGATGGCCGTGGCCAATTGCCCCATCTCGTCGTCCCGATCAATCACATCCACTTTGTAATTGTAGTCCCCGTCCCCGATGTGGTGAGCACCCGTGATCAATTCCTTTATGGGGCGATTTACAAATCTCAGAAGAAAAATCCCGATAATCGCGGATGCCCCAAGAAAAATGATAATCGCCAGGCCGATGATTCCCCTTGTGTACGAGGCAATCTCCTTATCCGTGTTTACCAGTGAAATCACCACGTCAAGCGCCCCCAAGACCTTTTTGTCTTTAGGATGGACGTGGCAGGATCCCCTAGAGCAGCCTGGCTCATTGTAAATGGGGCTAATAATGCCTAGCAGCCGAAAACCGCCGGAAGAGTCAAAAATGCGTGTCCTGTCCGCCAGTTCCACCTTTTCTAAGGGCGGATCTTGTTTATGGCAGATAAAGCAGGCCTCGGCCTTAATATTCGTTGTCTGGTCAACCTCTTCCGTCCTGCTGGAAAATTTGATCTGTCCCTCTTTGTTATAGATACGAATATTTTCTATCTCTTTTTGTCGGCCAATGTTGGTCGTGATCTGGTTAATGTCGTCTCTGGAATTGAGCATCATGGCATAGTGGGTACCCAGTTTTATGGTATTCCCCAGCCTGTCAGCCTCTGCAACCATCTCTTCAACGGCCCTTTGCTTTTGATACTTAATATTAAAATAGGCCCAGGTGGATATGCTGATCAGCAGGACCAGACCAACCCAGAATATCAGCCGGAAACTGAGTGTGTGATGGATGTTAAAAAAACGACCCAATTCTGCCCACCATTAAGATTTCTTGAAGACGCTTACTAACCAATATACCACCAACTAAGTAGGTAATTTAGCTAAAGATTATCACGATTCCACCATAGGGACAAGGTACAATTAGTCCTCTTCTTCTTTCGGGATCATCTCCTCAGGAATCTGCATATGTTCAGAAATGGCCTCCTTGAAGTGTATCGCCTTAAAGTCCAATTCATAGGTCTTTGCCAGGTCTCTTATCTGGTCTATGCAGTTGTGGCACGGGACAAAAACGATCTTGGCACCCGTTTCCTTGATCTGATCGGCCTTGATCATTCCACATTTCAGGCGGTGTTTTTTCATCTCACCGCCCATGGGCATGGCACCGCCTCCGCCGCCACAGCAGTAATTGTAGTTGCCCTGGTATTTCATGGGCCGGAAGTCCTCTGAAAGCATCTCGGCCAAGGCCCTGTTTTTCTCGGCAAGACCGCCGCTCCGCACCACATTGCAAGGATCCTGGACAGTGGTGGGCACTTTTATCTTTTCTCTAATCTTTATACGGCCATCGCGAATATAATCGTGAAAGAGTTCTACAGAGTGAATGACTTCTTGCTTGGGGGTGTATCCCAACCAGGTGGGCGCTTCGAACCGAAGCGCTCGATAGGCGTGGCCTCATTCGGTGATGGCGACTTTTTCAACCACCA
The DNA here is from genome assembly GCA_020342025.1 of Deltaproteobacteria bacterium. The sequence goes on along the minus strand of CP070840.1, from coordinate 2,908,989 downwards.
ACTCTTCAGCCCGTTTAAAGGTGTTTTCTACGATCATCCTGGCCGTCTTTACGTCTCCGCAGAACATGGCCAGATTGGTATCATCCCAGCCGGGCTCACTGGGGAGGGTGTAGTCCTCGCCGGCCACATGAAAGATCTTGGCCACCTCCATGATGTCCTGTGGGTAAAACTTGGGTTCCCTTGCATTGACCGTATACATGATCTTAGCGCCCTTTTTATCGATGGGAATCTTAAGGCCAACCAGCTCTTCAGCCATCTCTTCTTCGCACCATTCTATGGTTTCTACCCAATCCTCCTTGGTAACAGCCATCTGGTTGCCGAACTCCTGATAGTTTTCCACCGCCCGAAGAAGGCCCTCAGGCGCCATGCCTTGGGAAAAGAGAAGACCCCGCAGGAGTGATATCAACAGGGCAATGTCGATCCCGAAAGGACAGTAAAGGGTACAGCGCCGGCACATGTTGCATTCATGGTAGACGGTATCATAGACCTTTTGGAGGTATTCCCTGTCCACGTTGCCTTTTTTCCTAAGGATCTCTTTGATAAACCTCACTTTGTAGGCAGGGATCATCTTTGGCTCTTTCCCGCTGGCATTATAGTAATGGCACGTGTTGGCACAAAGTCCGCAATGGGCACAGATGTTCAGCCACATCCTGAATCGGGCGCCAATTTTGGGTTTCAGAAAATTCACAATCTCTTCTGGATCTATCTCTTTTGTCAGGTCCATCTGTTTCGCCTCTTCAGCCATCTCTAAGCTCCTTTGACTTTGATATTATAGTGCCGCCAAGGCACTAAACGGAATATCCTCTTCTTCCAAATTCGATTCCAGTGGCCCCACGTGAGAAGAAGAAAAGGATAAAATGGGAAAGTTTGGTAAAGGGTATGAAAATAAGCAGGATTTCACCTGAAAGCATATGAATAAGCTGCATGTTGTCCCCAAAGAACCCGACACTATCCAAGGTTCCATGGGTGAGGAAATAGCCAGTGGCAAAGGGAAGGGCAGTGACAAAAAGGATAAAGTAGTCTGAGAACGTGGAAAGAAGACGGATATCCGCGGAGAAGATCCGCCTCAGCAAAAAGAAGATGGCGATGGCGAGGAAAATGAGGGTCATCCAGTGGGCCAGACCATCGGGAATGGGCGTCCAGGACCACTCAAAACGGGATTCCTCCCAGAGGGAAATATGGCCGGATAGCCATATGGGGACCACAATCAGACAGATATGGAATATATAGGCAAGGGGCCAGAAAACAGGGTTTTTGGCCACGTCCTTGTTGATAGGCAACAACCACCGGCCCAATGTGGCGAGGACATACTTCCAGCTAAAATGTTGATAGATGATCTTGTCCTTGTTTCGTGAGACGGAAAGGAAGAGTGCAGCCCTCAGAAGGCTGCCAATAATAAAAGTCAAAGAGGCAATCCATAACAGCGGGCCTTCCACAAATGAATAAAAATCCATGATGCCTTCAGTCTCCTTCCCCAATTATTAATCACTTCATAAAGCCCGACCCATGATAGCCACAAAAGCCAAGGCGGGAGTTGCTACTAAGCGCACACGAGGATCCAAGAATCCTGGCAAAAGAGTCTTATACCCTATGCATGGAGCAGAGAAAACCCAAATAAACCCCAGCGAGGGTGAAAATCATGAAAATCAGAACTTCCCTCTGGAAAAGAGTGGAGTTTTATGTGATTTGTATGGCTCGGAGTCCCCCACGGAGGATGTCCTCAAGACGGCCTCTTTGGAGCTCTCATTGTGGGTGAAAGGGTGAGGCCAAATTAGGGTTCAATCGACCGGAGAGGGGACTAGATTGCAAAAAATGGGGTTAACCATCACCTGGGCTGGAACTTTTCTTTGAAATTGTTAATTACACACTTATAATATATAAAGTCAATAGGAAAATAAGAGGGTATTTTCCCTTCTTTTTCAATAAGTTTACAAATGAACAGTTCCCTTTCGGGAAAGGGTTCTTGAGAAGGGGTCCATATGTCTGAAGCGAAGATAGAAGACATCCAAATCCATTATGAGGAGTATGGTGAAGGGCCACCTCTCATAATGATCTTGGGTCTAGGCCAAGATATGGCCACGTGGGAATTCCAGATTTCGGATTTCTCAAAACATTTTAGAATCATTCTCCTTGATAACCGGGACTCGGGCAAAAGCTCGAGCTGCTCAGAGACCTACACAACGGAGACCATGGCACGGGATACCCTCGGGCTCATGGACCACCTGGGAATCGAGCGGACGCATCTCCTGGGAACATCCATGGGAGGCATGATCGCTCAACAGGTGGCCCTTATAGCCCCTGAGAGGGTGATAAGCCTTGTCCTTGCCAGCACAACCTCCTGGGGAGAAAGCTGAATGAGGGTGCTCTATGACTCCTGGCAGGAGTACTTGCAAAAATCCGGCAGGTCCGGTGAAGATCCGATGGTCATGCCCTGGCTCTTCTCCAAGCCCTTTCGTCAAAAAAACCCTGAAAAAGTGAGGGAAATCAAGGCGCGTCTCACAGGCGGGTACCTTGGCAAGAACTCCGCGGCGTTTGAAAGGCAAATAAAGGCCAATGTCACACATGACGTCAGGGGCCAATTGAACCGAATCTCTGTGCCCACTTTGATTCTGGTGGGAAAACAGGACGAGCTGACACCCCCTCGAATGGCAAAAGCGCTGAAAGC
>CP070840.1:2893912-2906224 GCA_020342025.1 Deltaproteobacteria bacterium | reverse complement strand
GGACCACCTTGCAGTTCAATTTCTGCTCCGCCTCCACGCCCCGAAGGTAAGGCACGAGCCCTCCGCTGACCTGAATGAATCTCAGGGATTTCAGGTCATAATCCTTCAGACCGGAAAAATTGACCAATCTCACCAGATGGGTGGGTACCGCCCCAATCGCGGTGACGCCTTCCTTTTCAATCAAGGCGCAGGCCTGCTCTGGCGTAAAATGCTCCAACATCACCGTCTTGGCCCCCAACTGGGGAGGCGTACGATGAATAAGAGTCTCGGCAGATCCCGAAATGGAGGGACTGACGGCTGCAACCACGTCATGACGGGTCAGTTCCAGATCCTTCACATATTCCCTCGCCGTGGCCAGTCGAGCACAAGCCACCCACTCCACGCATTTGGGGATGCCTGTTGACCCGCTCGTGGTGGTGATCTCGGTATACTCGAAGGGATCGAATTTTTGCTTATCAAGTTCATGACGTAATCGTTCGAGGCTGGATGTGTCCTGCATCATGTCATAAAAAGAGATGGATCCTTCTGGGGCCGATTCCCCTACGACAAATAGGTGCTTGAGATGTTCAAACCTTCCTTCCATTTCTGAGAACATTCTGAAGAAGTCAAATCGCCTGAAACGGGCCGGGAATACGGCCCCCACCGACTGGGTCCTTGCCAGGACTGCGGCGATCTCCGTCTCCCGGAATTTTGTGCCTACAATGGCCACCAGGATCCCGGCCTTCTCGCAGGCCAAACGGGTTAGACTCAAAGGGACACTGTTGTAAAGCTGGCACAGGATCACGTCATCCTTCTTTAGACCCAGGTCCAAAAATTTTGCGGTGATCCGATGAATTATTTTCACCCCTTCAGACCAGGTCAGCCGAAGCGACGAATCCACGAGGGCCTCATCATCAGGATACAGATCAGCATTGCGCTCCCAGAAGTCCACAGTGAGCTGATCTGTCCAAAAGCCCTTTCTTACATAGTCATGGATCACTGCCTGGGTGTATCGTGCAACTTTGCCCATGAAAGCCTCTCCTAGTTAGGGATCATCAGGGAACACAACGTTATAGCCCGTATTCTTTCCACCGTCTGATGACTCTCTCCTTTATCTCATCGGGATATATGCCGTCAAATGACGCCTTGATAGGAATATGGGTATCTTTCGGCCACTCAGGGGGCCAGGTGCAATCAAAAGCGACGACGGGGCCCACATAGGCGCGTCGCTCTTCAGGGGTTAAACAGGGTGTTAATGGATTGCCTTTGCCCTTATCCACGTCCCTGACAATAATCCCCAGCTTCGGATGGCATTTGGTGGAGAAAGCATGAATGACCTGCCCCATATCAAAGACGTCCACATCTTCATCAACCACGATGATTTTGCTCCAATCCGCCCTTCTGACGGTCATGGCATCCAGAATGTGGTCTATGACGGCACGGCCTCCTGTCTTGACGCTTATGATAGCTGTGTGGATGACCGCTTCCGGTGGTGTGTAAACATCGATGACGGGGATGCCACTGTTTTGAAGATGATGCTTGACAGCCACAGCAGAAGTAATCGGTGTGGCCACATGATTGTCGTCAGGCGGCATGCCTAAACTAATCATGGTCAAGATGGGGTCATTACGGAACGTTATGGCCGTAATCCGCGCAAGGACCCCCATGCGTACCCCCTCAGTACGATAGCCCGGATACTCCCCGAACGGCCCTTCTTGCGCCGTTGCGTCAGGAAGGATCTCTGCTTCGATAACAATCTCCGCGTGGGCCGGAACCAACAGATCGCTGGTCTCACATTTGACCAGTTCAACGGCTTGCTGGTTTACGCCACCGGAAACTTCAGCCTCGCTCACCCCCTTCGGGATACTCGCCGAAGCGATGAGATGGGAGATGGGATCCGCACCGATCACGAGGGCCATTGGCATTGGGCTTTTCTTGGGGACGTAGTGCTTGTGCAGCACACGACCCAGATGGCTGTGGAATCGGGGGAAGCCTACAATGTAGCGTTCATTGTGGATCATGAAACGGTACATCCCCCAGTTCATCCACTCTGACGCCGGATCCTTTGAAACCACCAAATCCCAGGTCCCAATATAACGGCCGCCGTCGCCATCATGGATGTAGGGGGAAGGGAAGCGATTTATATCGATCTCGTCACCAACGAGAATATTTTCCTTGCAGGGTCCCGCTTCTTTGATCACAGGCTCTAACCGGTTTTCCATGCGTTTTTCGTATTCCCGGTAAAGCTCTCGAACGGGCGTGCTTGGGTCCAAGCCAAAGGCAATAGCCACTCTCCTGAAGGTCCCGAGCGAACCGCCAAAGAGCCGGTATCCGGGAGGGTAGTCCTTCAAATTCTCAAACAGGAGAGCCGGCCCGCTCATCTCATAAACTCTCCTGGAGATGGCCGGGGCCTCCAGGTCCCAATCCACTTCTTTTTTCACGCTCACTAAATCGCCGGTTTCATCTAATTTTAAAATGAATTCCCGAAGATCTTTAAAGGGCATCACCAACCTCCATATTTCTTAGACACACCCAACAAAAAGGTGGAGAACGCGATCATTTTGAAAGTGGGGCGGCAGACCCACTGAACAACGTGCCATGCGTGAGAAAACTCCTCTCCCCAGAGCCCTAAATTGCTGGCATGGGGCGTTAAGAATCCTCCAATTCATTTGGGCCGCGGTATTGAAAAGAGACCCCGTGGCCAAGGTAACAGAATCTTAATTTCAATGGGCTAAAATGTTACCCTGCTCTTAGTGGTGGGATTGTAACCCAGTTGCCTAGAGAGTTTTTCAGAGGCCCCGTTGAGCGTCTTTTTAACCAGCTTTTCACTCTTAGCGTTAAAACGAATCGTCGGAAGGGTAACGACTACGGCGGCGACCACACTCCCGAACAAATCAAAAACAGGAGCAGCCATGCCGGTGAGTCCCTCATATCGTTCCTCCCGGGCATACGCGATTTTCTCCAATCGTATTGCTTTCAGTTCCTTTAGCAGCATTTTCGAGTCTGTGATAGTCGCATGGGTTCTTGGTGTCAACTTCACCGATGAAAGATATTGGTCGATTTCTTCGTTCGATTGATGGGCCAGGATGGCCTTGCCGCCTGCCGTGGTATAAAGGGGAGCCCGATATCCGATCTCAACAGTGCGTTTCAGTGGTTGCGAACAGTTCTCGCCGTACACGATAAGCATTTCATCTCCTATTCGAATCGCGAGGGCACTGGACTCGTCTGTCGTGTTCATAACCTCATGAACAACCGGCCGCCCGAGTTGCACAATATCCAGGCCTGTGAGGTATTTGCCAGCAAGAACAAGGACTTGAGGGCCGATAACATATCGCCTCTCCTCCTCCTTACGCAAGGAGAGAAAATCGTGGGCCACAAGGTCAGCCAGAAGCAATGACAAACTGCCCTTGGGGATATTCAGGACCGCAGACAGCTTTGTATGGCTAATGCCATTCTTGCTGGCCCCGACAGATTCAAGGATTTGGATCACCCTGGTTGCAGACTTAACCATGGCTCTTGGGAAGGATTGGTTTACATATGTAAACTGTGTTTAGTCTTTATTCACCAATAATTGAAGGAAAACGCCTTGTCAAGATCTTATAGTAGGAAAATGAAAAGGGGGCAGGCATCTACTGGCCAATTTTCTTAAATGGGAACGACGCGAGAGATCTCCGGGGTGCCATGATTCATACGGACATGGATGTGTTGGAGCCAGTCTTCACTCTCCTTGGGAAAATCCTGCCTGTAGTGTGAACCCCGGCTCTCGGTTCTCTTTAAGGCGGAAATTGCAATCGCCTTGGCGGAAACAGCGGCACTCCTGCATTCAAGGATTCTGAAGAGATCCAGGGGATTGCTTGCCAGTTGCGCGTCCAGCTCCCCCAATATCTCGACTATTCCATCAATACTCTCTTTTAATGATCCTTCGTCACGGATAATGCCGGCCTTTTCCCAGAGAATTCGCCCTAATCTACCCATTATGGAACGGGCCATGGAGATTTTTCCTCTTTCCCCATAGCGGCCATCAAATGTCTTGTATGCCATCTCATAGGCTGTGGACTGGAAATGCCTTAGTGTGGGTGCGGAGTCAGCGTATTCGGTCGCAGCTCGGGCTGCCAAGGCGCCGAAGACTAAGGACTCGGAAAGGGCATTGCCGCCCATTCTGTTGGCCCCGTGAATGCCACCTACCACCTCCCCCGCCGCGAAGAGGCCTCTTATCTCCGTACGACCCGTTATGTCGATACTCAGCCCTCCCATGGTGTGGTGACAGGCAGGAGCAATTTTTATAGGCTCTAAATGATAGGAGAGATTTCTTTTTAAGATCTCTTTTGCCTCCTCGCTGAAAGGGATGGCGTCATCTTCCACCTCCCGCAAGTCCAATAGCATGGCCCCATCAATTCCATTTCCTCGCGAGATTTCCTTGAAAAGCGCCTGGGCAAATCGATCTCTTGACGCCAGGGCAATGGGTCTTTCCTTAAGGTCGTATTTCTCCTTGATATCTTCACCTAAGCGGTTTGTTATTTTGCCTAGGTCAGCAAGCACCGCGGGCACAATCATGCGAGTTTGACCCCTTTTCGCACGCACGAGTGGATAGAACTGCACGAACTCCATGTCCATGAGTTCAAGGCCTGCCTCCAAGCCCAGGTAATAGCCGTCTCCAGTGGTCCCTGGTGCGTTGTTGTTTTGGGCATAGATGGATCCTGCACCGCCTGTTGCCAGCAGAACAGCCCTCGATCGAAATCCAAAAATAGTACCCGTGCGCCTGTGAAAACCGATCGCTCCGTAGCATGAGCGGTCATGCGTGAGGAGATCCGTGACCATGATTCCTTCCACACATTGAACACCCAACTCCCGACAAGCACGAAGTAGAGGCGGCGTAATCCTGGGACCTCCGATCAGGGATGATTCCCTAGTGACAAGTCCCGTATTGTGCAGCGTGCCTCGCATACCCATGTCTTGGAGCTCTTTCACCATCGAGGGTGCCTCTTTCGCGAACTTTTCAACAAGCACTGCGTTGTTCAGTCCTCTACCGCTGTTCAGGGTCTTTTCTATATGTGTCTGAACATCGGCGCTTTTAGCGCCGAAAGCGAAGAATCCTCCAGCAAGATAGGTGTTATTGGCCTTCCCTGGTGGCGCTTTGGAGACTAAGATAGCCTGCTTCCCTAACCTGGCAACTTCAAGGGTTGCTCTCAAGCCTGCTATGCCGCTTCCGATGATCAGGACATCAGAATCCATAATCTGCATATGAGTTTTTCTCATGTCCGCTCCTCTCTGAATGTAGGGCCCTTAACTATTTGGACTCATTCTCAAATTTCCAGAAGAAATAAAAAAATATGTCCCATTAGTCAAGGGCATGCCTGATTCCAGTGATCAAAAATGTACGCTGGTTCCTGGGGAATTACGTTTTATTGCACGCATCTTTCCCATGCCTTTTTTAAGGTTGTTGTAAGTGATCAGAATTTCTGCTAATATTATTTATATAAATTTCGCATGGTTCTTGCATATGACTTTCGTTCTGAAGGATTTGGAAAGCGACTGAAAAAAAGCGACACAGAAAGGATGCAAAAATGTCTTCATTCTCAGTATACGCGCTTTGGGCTGGATTTATTGCCGTGGCGGGGATCTTTATTATTTGTTTTATCAGGAATATGAAGGCCCCGGCCCAAGGAGAAGAAATCTATGAGGCTTTAACACGCCTCGAAGAGAAGAGTAACATTCTGTGATTGATGAAACCGGAAGCATGGGGCGGGGATTTAGGGCCATCTTTCGGTTTTTTGGCGGCCCTAAACAAGATGTTGCATCAAGTTTTCTTCCGTGACTTCTTCCCACTCGCCTCTCCATCCTCCATAGCCCGTCCTCCGCAGTAGCTTTATTTCTTTGGAAATGTGGGTTTTGGCCATAGCTGCGTAATTTTTGACCCCTTTGTATAACACGCTGTGTGCCCATTAACCTTGATTGACACGAAGAAATCTCTTTACTAGACTCTTTCCTCACAAAGGTAGGTTCCAACCTTTTATCCATGATCTGGCCTTTTGATTCTTTAAGGGGTTCGTTGAAAGAAGGGGGAAAAATGGAAAGGGAAATGATGCTTTTTCAGCCTTTTGAGTTCTCAGGGATGAAAATAAGGAACCGGGTTGTCTCCGTGCCTGTGGTGAGCAATCTGGCCACTGAAGACGGTTTTGTTACGGACGATTTGATCGAGCGGTATCACCGTATTGCAGCGGGTGGTACGGGATGGATAATCACTGAAGATGTGGTGGTGATTTCGAGAAAGAGTCCGTACAACTTACGGATATGGGATGACAAGTTTATTCCCGGCTTGAAGACGCTTACCGACACCGTCCACGAAGTGCCGGACGCAAAGATTGGGATACAGCTCGGCCATTTCTTAAAGATTGCCATGTCGGGGTATCGACAGAAGGTAGAAGATCTTACAAGAGAGGAGATCAAGCAAATCGTCGAGGATCACGTTCAGGCGGCAATTCGGGTTGAGAAGGCCGGTTTTGACTCTCTGGAATGGGACGCGGAGAGCTGCATGACCCTTTCCATGTTCTTGTCCCGGTCCGCCAATAATCGGAAAGATGAATATGGGGGAAAGCTTGAAAACCGACTTCGGCTCGTGATGGAGATCTACCATGGGACACGGGAGGTTTTGGGGAACGACTTTATCCTCGGAGCGCGAATCAACGGCGATGATCTTGTGCTGGGGGGCAATACGCTTCTTCATTCCACTGAGATCGCAAAAAGGCTTTGTGAGGAAGGGATTGATTATATTTCAGTGTCCTGCGGAGGTCAGTGGGAAGATGCCCTACCTACGCGGGAAAAGGAGCCCCCTTCTGCCTATACGGGATACTCAGGACTTCGCTGCTGGCCACGGAGGTGGGATCCCGATGGAGCCAATGTCTACCTCTCTGAGGGAATTAGAAAAGCCATCCGAAAAGCGGGGTATACGGTCCCGGTGATTACTGCGGGGAAGATTCCCATGCCCGATTTTGCGGAAGAGGTTTTACAGGATGGGAGAGCCGATCTTATCGGACTTGGTAGGCCGCTTCTATGTGATCCTGACTGGGGAAATAAGGCTATGGAGGGAAGAGGGGAAGACATTGTGCGGTGTATCTATTGCAACCACTGCGCAGATGTGAATGATCTTATGCTCCTTACGGACTGCATTCAGTGGCCTAAAGGCTCTAAGAACGCCCCTTTGCCATTTTTGCCCAAACACCGAAGAAAAGTTGAAATGGAAGCTGAAGCCTGATGGGAAATAAATGTTCAAGTGAAAGGAGAGGAGGTGAAAGGTTTAGGAGACTAAAAGGGATTCATTTTATCTGGCGGGCTTTTTTTCAGCCTTTCTTCTTTCCTCATCCCTGATCTCTCGCCGCAGTAACTTGCCCACTTTTGATTTGGGCAGCATGTCCCTAAACTCAATATACTTGGGCATTTTGTAGGGTGCCAGCCTCTGCCGGCACCAACTGCTCAGTTCTATTGAACTAACCCCTCTTGCGTCTTCTTTGAGAACCACAATGGCCTTGATGCGTTCGCCTGTCCTTGCATCGGGAACGCCCACCACACAGGCGGCTATCACAGCCTCATGGTCCTGTAGCACGGCTTCAATCTCAGAAGCTGAGACCCTGTAACCCTTATACTTTATGATGTCTACACCCCTGTCCACAAAGTAGAGTCGCCCATCGTTGCCTCGCCGCGCAAAATCATTCATACGATAAAAGACCCTGCCATCTATGGGGACAAAGGAACGCGCTGTCTCTTCCGGCTTATTCCAATAGTGCTTAAAGGTGTATTCGCAGCGTACAAGGACCTCACCCACTTCATTCTCCGGCATTGGCTCTAAGGTTTCCGGGTCAACAATGATGACCTCTCTGGAGGGTAACGGGACCCCTATGGACTCGGAATGAGGCTCCATATCGAAACGGGGTCCGGTGGTGAAGCCCACTTCCGTGGCACCATAGCATTGATAGATGGGCCTGCCGAATGTCTCCTCCCATCGTGCGTTCACCTCTGGCGGGAGCTTGTCAGCGCCACACAAGCAATATCTTAGGGATGGGCAGTCATACAGATTTACCCTGTCATGTTCCAAGATCATGCGATAGAGGGTGGGCACGCCGAGGAGCAGGGTCACTTCGTAGCGTTGGATGGTATCTAAAATGGCATCAATGTGGGGTATGGGCATCAGCATCAGCGGGTTCCCCTTGGTCAAGGCCCAAGCCATGCTCATCCCCTGTGCAAATTCATGGAAGAGGGGATTCACCATGATCAACTTATCCTTCCCCCCTTCTCCAACATAGCCGTCACTGATTTCACGGATTTCACTGACAAAGCTAACCACGGCAGAATGATTGGTGGGGACCCCCTTGGGGAACCCAGTAGTTCCGCCCGTATAAAGCAGTCGGCTAAGATCAGCCCTCGGATTTATGTCCACCTTTGGGGGAGTCGGAGCGTATTTTTTGATCAGGTCTTTAAAAAGGAAAACCTTCTCCCCTTTCTCCACCACACCATGGGGGATCTTATCAAACATGGCGCCGGCCATGCGTTTCCACCAGGGGAGGAGATCGGCATAGTTGGTGACTATCATCCCCTTTAAACCGGTTTTGGGGAAGACCTCCTGTACGTAGCCGCAATTGGTGTCTTGGCAAAGAATGAACTGAGCCCCGGAGTCCTTGATAAGGTATTCAATTTCATACGGGGTATAAATGGGGGAGACGGGTACGGGGGTCGCCCCAATCTTCATGCATCCAAAGAAGCCAATAAGAAATTGGGGACAATTGGGAATGTAAAGCATCAATTTATCCCCATGCCTGACCCCCAGGTTGTACAGGGCGTTTGCAAATCTATCAATGAGCTCCATCATTTCAGAAAAGGTCCAGGTCTCCCCCAAATAGACGATCGCTAGCCGATCGGGATACTTCTCGCACATGCGCTGGATGGCCGCGAATACGGGCTCATCATACACGGTCTTTTCATACTGACCCACCTGTCCGTATATGAGTTCTTGGGACTCAGACATTCTTCTCTCCCCAAAGTAAGATACGAACTTGATTTAAGTTGACGCAATTGGGATGTCATTGCGAGCCCGCAAGGAGCTCGCAATGACGTTTCAGGAAAAAGGCTCGGTTCTGTAATAAGAGCTATGGTTGATTACTTCATCCAGGGTGGAAGCTGGTACTTTCCAGAGGCTATTTCAGCCGGCCAGATGGTCACTCTTTTTCCATCCTGCCACTGCAGGTACTGACCGACCAGGGTCTCTTTGGGGTTGGTACCATAGATCGCCTGGTGGCTCTGCTTGTCAAACCTCAGCCTGCCGCTGACCGTGATCATATCCGTTTGCTCAACGGCAGGAATGAGCGTGTCAGGATCCAGTGAACCCGTTCGTTCAATCGCCTCTTTTAACATATAGAGAACTGTGTAGCTGGGTGCATTTGCAGCACCTCGAGGTTCCACGCCCCATCGTTTCTTGTAGGCTTCAAAGAATGGTTCCGTTAGGGGCGTGATTTGCTGGCCGGGAAGCGTGCCACCCTCTCCACCGACCTCAACCAAATGGGACACCTTACCTCCGGTCTGCTTCCACATCCCCGGATCATCTGTGGGGCCGACAAAGCCGATGGCTGCTGCAGGTATCTTCAGGTCATGCCATTGCTTTATCATGCCCAATGCCTCAGGCGTGTGATCCCAGATAAAGAGGACCTGAGCTCCTGATTTCTTCACATCACGCAGCATCATGAAGAAGTCTGTGGTGGCCAGGGGGTGAACTTCTTCGCCAACAACGGTCCAGCCGCTGGCAACGGCTCCTTTTTTAACAGCAGCAGCCGATGCTTTGGCGTGGGCCGCCTCAGCGACCGTAATGTACATCTTATTGAATCCATAGGTGGCCTTTAAATTGTTCAGCAGGCGGACGAGATCCTTGACCCAGTACACCACGTGTCCACTCAGCCTGAAGCTATACTTGTATGTCTCGGGATTTCCAGCCGTCTTTTTGTGCCAAGCGGGCGTCCAGGTGCCGATGTTTACGATGTCCAAGGTCTTGTATTTGGGATATACGTCCAGGGCAGCCAGACTGCACTCTGACATACAGGGTCCACCGGCAAGAATCTTGGTGTTTTTGTCCAAAATAAGCTTCTCTATGGCCAGCAGGACCTCACTGGTCGGAACGCCAGGTTCTTCGTCCCGGGTATCTGCGATCTCCAGCTTAATGGGTCGCATTTGCCCTCCCACTTTGATCCCGCCACCCGCATTGATTTGCTCAGCAGCGAGTATCATGGACCTCTCCCCATTCTGCCCGTATGTGGAAGCGCGGGGGATAGGTGCTCCAATGACAATGGGTTCAGCCGACTCCACCCTTGCCCCATCCAGACCTACCATGGAAACAGCCAACGCAATAATAGCCAACACTAAAATTCCCTTCTTCATAGCCCATAGCCCTCCTTTCTTTGGTATTTCATGTTATCAATGGTAGATTTTAAGGGAAATGTCAACATTTCTACGAAAGTTTGTCCTGGCAAAGAACAATGAATTATTTGGATTTCTTCCAGTCATAGGCCCCATCAATAAACTCCAGGATGACGCCATGCATCTTTTTGGGATGCAGAAAGGAGTAATTTCTATTCTTTTCAGCCCAATATTGGATATCTTTACCGCCCACTGGAACCACCTCACCTCCGTTCGCTTTGAATTTCTTTGTCGCCTCATGGGTGTCGTCCACATTGAAGGAGACCAGCTGTACCCCTTCGCGACCCTGATTCCTGTTTTCAATCCAGTCACCCACGTGTCCCCTCTGTCCCTCTGGCTGAGGGGTCTCTTTCTTTACCCATTTCGTCTTATCACCAGGCCCAGAAAAGACCACGGCTCCTTTATCATCCTGCAGTTCATACCACCCTCCGGAGAACTCGTCCTCCATGATTTCAAGGGTCGTTGGACCCATGGCAAAGCAACTCACATTAATATGGGCCCCGGGGTCATGATACCTTTCCACCACCTGCCAGCCGAATAAATTGCAGTAATCCTGCTCTGCCTTAAGTACGTCTCGCACTGAAATGCAAATGTGATCCACGTAATTGACTTTTATGTTCTCCGCCATTTTGTACCTCCCTGGTGTGCGCGTGGAATGAAGAGCAATTTATAGCGAAAGACTGAATTTTGCAATTTTAAATTAATACTTAATGTATCAGATACTATTGCACGAGGTCATAGATTCTCATTGCCCCCAATATTTCTTGATTTACTCTTTTACCAGACATGTGAGATACTTACAGGACAACAAAACGACTTGGGAGGGGGATATGGAGATAAAACGAGTTTGTATTGTAGGCATGGGAACCATGGGAAGCCAGATCGGGATTGTCAGTGCCAGGGGCGGTCATGAAACGGCCATGGTAGATACCTCCCCTCAGCATGTGGAGAAGGGGTTGAACAGTATCCAGTCTTTTCTAAAAGGCCAGGTAAAAAAAGGAAAGATGGAACAGGAGAAGGTGGACAAAATTTCATCGCTTATCAAGGCAGGCACTGATCTTCATGGGGCGATATCCCAAGCAGACCTGGTGATAGAGGCCGTTTACGAGGATATAGAGGTGAAGAAAAAGGTGTTTAAGGAAATGGATGAGGCGAGCCCTCAGGAGGCCATTTTAGCCAGTAACACCTCGACCCTCTGGATCGCCGAAATAGCCGGCGCCACCAGCCGACTCGATAAATGCATTGGGACCCACTTCCTGATCCCCGCCGCCTTGACCCCCCTGGTGGAGGTTGTCCGGATACCAGAAACCTCCGATGAGACCCATGAGACGGTCATCCATTTCCTCGAGAAATGTGGCAAAGATACGGTGACCGTGGCGGACTCACCCGGTTTTGTCATCAACCGACTCTACCTCCCCTTGGTCAATGAGGCCTTTATTGCCCTTGAGACCGGTCTTGCCAGCCCGGAGGAGATAGACAAGAGTTGTACCAAAGGATTGGGTTTCCCTTTGGGGCCCTTGGCCGCAGCCGATGCCTTTGGTCTGGACATACTCCTGGCGTGCATGAACACCTTTCATCGTGAACTTGGGGATAAGTATCAGCCAGCACCCCTGGTGGTGAAGCTGGTGGACGATGGACATCTGGGCCGGAAGACCGGGCGAGGGGTCTATGAATATGGGAAGTGATGGAACGACCCCGGGCCCAGAGAAGGCACGTACCCGGTCGGGTGTAAAACCTTCGGCTGAGCTCAGGTCGAAGCCCGACCCTACCGGTAGGGTGGCATTTATTGCGCCACCGGCTGGATTGAAGGAGTCCTAATGGATTTTCAATTATCGGAAGAACAAAAGTTGCTGAAAGAAACCATGCGGAAAATAAGCA
>CP070840.1:2859062-2893812 GCA_020342025.1 Deltaproteobacteria bacterium | reverse complement strand
CCAAGGGATCGGTTGCAAGCCTGGTCATAGAGTCACGAAGGCCTGTTATCATTAAAGATCTATCAAAGCATCCCAAATTGACTACAGCGGAAGCGATGCTGAAAGAGGGTCTAAAATCCACCATCGCCCTTCCTCTCATTATGCGAGATGAACTGCTAGGGTCCATACATTTTTCCTTCAAGAAATTTCCCCCAGAAATCGACAAACTTCCTAACTTTTTGGAGGAATTATCGGTGCAAATCACCATTGCAATCGATAATATGCTCACCTACGACAAATTGGAAGCCATGAATAAGAGACTTTGGAAAGAGAAGGAGTACCTTTTCGAGCGGTTCGATAAACAAAATCGAGAATTCTATTACACAAGCCCAGCAATGACAGAGCTCATGAAAGATGTGGAGCTCGTCGCGGACACAAATACTTCTGTGCTCATCAGTGGTGAGACGGGGACAGGAAAAGATCATATAGCGAGGCATATTCACAATCTCAGTTCACGGCGAGAGCACCTTTTCGTTAAGGTGAATTGCGCCGCCCTAGCTCCCACACTCATTGAGAGTGAACTTTTTGGGCATGCGAAAGGCTCGTTTACTGGTGCGAGCGCCAAGAGACGAGGTCGTTTTGAGACCGCAGATGCGGGAACGGTTTTCCTTGATGAAATAGGGGAACTGCCTTTGCCCAGTCAAAGCAAGCTCCTCCAGGTCCTGGAAGAAAGGGCCTTTGAACGCGTTGGTGAAAGTATGCCAATATCGGTTGATTTCAGGACAATAGCAGCTACTAACCAAGATCTGATGCCTAAAGTCCGAAAAGGCACGTTTCGGCGAGATCTCTACTACCGTCTCAATACGGTGCACATCTGGATTCCTCCGTTGCGAGAACGTGCTGATGAGGACATTCTCCTTCTGGTTAGAAGCTTCACAACCAGATTAGCGGAGAAAATGCAAAAACCTGAGGTGCGGTACTCTTCCGCCGCATTGGAAGCCCTTTGTCGGTATCCATGGCCGGGAAATGTGAGGGAATTACAAAACGTGATAGAGAGGGTCACGATTTTGCGCGGGGGCCATACGATCAATGAATCGGATATAGACCACATGCTACATTCATTTGAGAGCACGGAGAAGAACGCTGAGGAAAGGGAATTTTTGACTAGGTATGAGATGGAGAGAAAACATATTGAAAGGGCTTTGGCCAAGTGTGGTGGGGTCATAGGAGGTAAGTACGGCGCTGCCAGATTGCTCGGCATCCCACGATCGACTCTTCAGTACAGAATCAAGAAGTTAGGTGTAAATCATGGTTCTGAAAGGGGTTCATGGTCCAATTGAACATAATGGAAACTTTAATTTTAGGCTTTCGTATAGAGATTCTGGATAGTGGATCTATCACGTCGCTTGCCTGCCTGTCGAACAACGGGTGGAAAACGTTGTCCGCCCTCCCCGCATAGAATAAGAAGAATAAAAAAACATCTGTCTGCCGAATATTCGGCACCTGCAAATGGAGACGCCACCCACAACTCTTGCTGATCACGTGATTATTTACTGGTCTTCCAAAATCGTTTGACGGTAATCTTCTTCGTTACTGTTGACATTTATATTAAGTATGTTTTACTAAAAAACTACTTTCTGGTAAATAAAGCTTATTTATTTTATTTAAAAGAGGATTAAATAATGTCAAATGGATTGAATGAAGTTCAATTCAAGGCGGCTAGATTGTCAGATCAGGTAAAAGGTGCCCTCAAAAAGGGCATCGAGGAGGGCACGTTCAAAGTTGGGGAGACACTGCCCACGGTGGAAATGATTGCTGCTCACTTTCAGGTGAGCAAGGTAACGGTGCGTGAGGCCCTTCGTGGCCTGGAGGAAGAAGACCTGATTGAAACAAAGAAGGGCGCCTCGGGTGGGATTTATGTCACACAACCTACGGCAGACAGGGTGAGGGATAGTGTCCTGCATGCGTGGAACTTTGGTGGGCTGAGCCCCGCGGAGTTGACCGAGTTCAGGCAATTTACTGAACCGGGCATTGCGGAACTGGCGGCCATGCGCCGGACCGATGAGGATATAGAGGCCTTGCGGTCCAATCTAGACTACTGCGAGAAGGCCATAAAAGATGAGGGCAGAATAGAGCTGAGTAAGCACTTAGAATTTCATCGCTTGTTGGCCAATGCCTGTCACAATCGGCTGATAAGCAGTTTTATGGAAGCGGTGACCAAGGTCCACGAGGAAATTTTTCAACAATTGCCCTTGAACTTGGAGGTGGGCATTGAGGATCTTGAATACAACAGAGAATTTATTGATTGCCTGGTAAATCGGGACAAAGACCGCATAAGAAGATTAATGAGGGCCCATTTCGACATTTTCAAGGAACACTTCGAAGGCATTGCTGATGACGACAACAGCCAGTGGCGGGCAGATCCTGGAGACCCCAAAAAACCGTCCAACAACAAATCGAACAAGGAGACGAACCGTGTTATCGGGTAGATTGTTAGCGTATTAAACGGGTGCGAAATGGAAAATATGAAAAAGAAGAAGAAAGAAAAAGATATCCGGTTTTTTCACCCGGATCTATTGGAAGTGCCTGAAAATAGTCCTCCATACCTGAAGGGTTATAAATGCAAAAACTGCGGAAAGCTCTGGTTTCCAAAATTTGTTCCCTGCCCGAATCCGGATTGTTGGTCCGAAGATATGGAAGTTGTTCCATTAAGCCGCAGGGGGAAAATTTACAGTGTTACAGATGTTTATATTGGGCAACCCACAATGAAAGAATATATGCCTATGGCTATGGCATATATTGATCTTTCAGAAGGGATTAGAGTTTTTGCGCAACTTGATGGGGATGTGGCTAGTTTTCAATGTGGGGACGAGGTTGAATTGACCACAGGACCCGTCAGGGATAACAGGGACGGGAAGCCCATAATAAGTTACAAATTCAAAAAAGTTCCGAAATAAAAGGGGGGAATGACCATTCGTCGTGTTTACATAATAGGTGTGGGTGAGACCCCATTTGGGATGCTGGATGATGATTTCCATGTGCTGGGCCAGAAGGCTGTGCGGGCAGCTGTCAAGGATGCAGGCGTAAATTGGGCTGAGATTGAGAGCGCCTTTGTGGGAAATGGAACAAATGGGATCGTTACAGGCCAGAGAATATTTCGAGATTTAGGCATGTGCGGAAGACTGCCTATTATTAATGTGGAGAGTGCCTGTTCGGCAGGGGCGCTCGCCGTTCACAGCGCATACATAAGGGTTGCAACGGGGCTCGATGAGATTTCACTGGGTGTGGGAGCGGAAAACGCCTCTCTGCACAGGGAGCCTGGGTCCGCCCCTTCACCCGATATGACGGACATTGAAGGATTCTTGGGTGCAGTGATGGTTGCCAAATACGCACTAAGGGCGCAGCGCTATATGTATGAAACGGGTGCGACCGCGGCGGATCTGGCACAAGTGACCGTCAAGAATAGAAGACATGCGGAAAATAACCCTTATGCCTGGCGGAAGGGGAAGATTTCTGTAGAGGAAGTTCTCAATTCCAGGCTGATAGCGACGCCCCTAACCATTGAACAATGTTGCGGGATGACGGATGGGGCAGCGGCTGTCATCCTCGCTTCAAAGGACGTTGTTAAAAGATTGGGCATATCACATCCTGTAAGAATAGAGGCCTCCACAACGGTTTCGGGTCCTTTTACTGTGGGCCCTCGGGATGAAACCACTGATGATATTGTAAGCATAGGGTCCAATATGACATATGAAGAAGCAGGGATGGGTCCTGAGGATATTGATATGGTTGAATGTCATGATGCCTTCACTATTTCTGAATTAATCTACTACGAGGCCATGGGCTTCTGTGCTAAGGGCGAGGGCCTGAAAATGTTGCGTGACGGAGATGTTACTCATGGAGGAAAGGTTGTTTTTAGCCCCCGGGGAGGGATGTTGGCCTATGGTCATCCCATGGGTGCATCCGGGGCTGCGCAGATTGTTGAAAACGTCAGACAACTTCGCGGCCAATGCCCCGGTTACCAGGTAGGGGGCGCAAAAACGGCCATGTCCCAGGTCACCGGGGGTGGTTTGCAGGGAACAGAGCATGCGGCCTGCACAACGCATATTCTGAGTATATAAGTGATTCATCAGATCCTCTCTACAGTCAATCAAAAAAATCCAAGACAATCCTTTTGAGACGAAGACTATTTATAAGATTTGACAATTTCGGTTGCAGCGAC
Organism: Deltaproteobacteria bacterium; assembly: GCA_020342025.1. The sequence continues at coordinate 2,889,611 of CP070840.1, read as the reverse complement.
CTCTTATGGAGGCGTTATTTATGCAAGGAACTTTTCGGACACCACACCAAAAAATATTTAGAGACTATCGAAAAACCGATTTCTGTGAGGCTGATGGAAAATGTCCAGATGCAAGGCTTCCGAAATCCCGAGGGATGAGGCGTACATAGAAGTACACCGCAGTGACGAGGGATGAGGGTAACGCAGCCCTTCGGCTTTGCTCAGGGCCATGAGCTTGTCGAATGGCAGATGGGCGTTTTTCGACAGCCTCTCAGGAATCCTTGGAAAAGGGGTGGCAAACCATGGGCCATAAAAGAGTAACGGGTAAGGAACAAGAAACGGACAGAAATGAAACAAAGCTCACTTACGACCTGACGTATGAAGATGTGGTAGATATTTTGAAGGTCATAGACAATTCAATGGGTGGGGAATTACACCTGGAATTGGGAGACCTGAAACTGACGGTCGTGAAGAGAGGGTACGACAGGAATATATGATACGCTGCACTAGAACCTGAAACTTCCACAGGGAATTTATGATGATGAGGGAAGTGGCATTTGAGGATGAGACGTTTCGTACGGCACCCCAGTCCTTGTGGGCCACCCGTATGAGGACTGAGACCATGTTGGGCATTGCACCCACCGTGGACCAGGCCCAGTTTGAAAAAATATGTGTGACGAGCGCTGCCGCCTTTGAAACGGCGGTGATGTATCTGTTCGAAGACCCGTGGGAACGCCTTCATCTTTTGAGGCGCGCCATGCCCAAAACACCTCTAAACTTCTTTATCCGCAGCCGGAACCTGATGGGTTGGCAAATGTTTCCCAACGACGTTGTGGAGCTTTTTCTTAAGTGCATTCAGCGCACCGGCATCGAATGGGTAGAGGTATTCGACGGCCTGAATGACTTGAGCATTATCGAGTTTCATTTTCGGGTGGCAAAAAAACTGGGCCTCCAAAGCACAGGGCTCTTGTCCTATAACGAGAGTCCCGTGCACACAGATGAATATTTTGCTGAGAAGGCAAGGGAACTGGTGCGGTTGGGTGTTGACGTGGTGAATCTATCCGATCCCTGCGGTGTGCTCCTGCCGGAGAGGCTTCGGACGCTTGTCCAGACAGTGCGCAAAGCCCTGGAGGGAAAGGCCAGATTGGCATTCTTTGCCCATTCTTCCACAGGGGTGTCCGGTGATTGCTATATTGAGGCCATGAAGCAGGGCGTCGATAGTGTCAAGACCGTCACCCTGCCTTTGGCCTACGGGTATTCGCTCCCTGCCTCGATAGATATGTTGCATCTAGCCCAGCAAGAGGGGATTACGGTTGGGGTTGATGAACAACGCCTCAGGGAGATTGACGATTACTTTTACTGGAGTGCTTATGAGGAAAAGAAGCCGCTTGGTCAGCCCGTCCCCTTTGACCCTGATGAATACAAGAAATTTGCAGCCCATCAGATACCCGGGGGCATGATGTCTAATCTGGAAAACCAACTCTCGGAATTGGGTCTTTTGCACAAGATGCCGGAGGTTCTCGAGGAAGCGGCGAGAGTGCGTCAGGAACTTGGATATCCTGTGATGGTTACCCCCTTTTCCCAGCTCGTGGGCGTACAGGCTGTTTTTAATGTGATTGAAGGAGAGCGGTATCGTACGGTACCCCAAGAGCTAAGACTCTATGTGAGGGGGGCACACGGGCGGCCAGCAGCGTCCATTGATCCCGATGTCATGGATCGAATTCTGGCCGGGGGGGACACAACACCCATTGATCCATCCGAGGGCTTTGAAGAGCCTTTTCTAAGCAAAGTCCGGGCTGAGCAGGGACCGTTCAGATCAGATGAAGAGTTGCTGCTGGCCATCTTCAACACGCAAGAGACCATGGAAAAATTTTACCAAAACAGAAAAACGATCTCGTTGCACCCTGTGGTAAAAAAGCCATTGGTTGCGTTGATAAACGAGTTGGCAAAGCGCCGTGATATCAAAATGGTCAATATTGAAAAGGGTTCCCTGAGGGTCAAACAAATTTCTTAGACTAAACCCGTCAGCGGACCTCTCGCATGTGAGCGGGCATCTCCGATCACAACAAGTTAATTCAAGGGGGAATATCCTATGGCCTTAATCAACAAAGATGAGGTTTTTCAGATACTGAAAATCCTGGCTGAATCCACGTTAGATGAAGTGCACTTGGAGACGGACGAACTCAAGCTGATCGCAAAGAAGTCTGCCGCGCACGGGGCGATTCAGACGCTTGGGGTGCACAGCCAGGAGCCGATTGAAGCACCCGTGCCCCAACAGTCTCCTGAAATCTCCCCCGTTCAAGAGCCTGGCACCTCAGCGGAAATTCCCCTTGAGGGCCCTGCCCAGAGAGAAGAGCCCAGCCTTCACCTCGAAGAGGAGCGGTTCACCCCCATCAAGTCCCCGATGCTGGGGACCTTTTACCGGGCACCCAAACCGGGAGCTCCGCCCTTTGTCCAGGTTGGGCAGGAGGTGAGCGAGGATGACACGGTCTGTATTATCGAAGTGATGAAGCTTTTTAACACCATTAAGGCAGGCATCCGGGGGCGTATTGCAAAGGTCTGTGTTGAGAACGCCCAGATGGTGGAGTTCCAACAGACCCTCTTTCTCGTAGAGGAAGTTGCAGAGGAAGAGTCGCCCCGGGAGCAGGCAAAATAAAGGGAATAAGTGATTCAAACTTCACGTTCTGTAAGGGAAGAAGGAGGGGTCCAATGAATTTAGGGAGATATGTGTCGCGTACTGCATTGCACTACCCCAATAACATCGCCCTGATCCACGAGAACAAAAGGTTCACCTATGAAGAATTTGAGCAGAGGACCAACAAACTGGCCCATGGACTTCTTGGTTTAGGGCTAGGAAAAGGGGATGGAATTGCCATACTGTCTTGGAACCGAGCCGAAATCGTGGAGATCGAGGTGGCCTGTTACAAGGCAGGAATCGTTCGGATCCCTGTGAACGCCCGTATCGCCCTACCTGAGACGATCCACGTTTTAAACGACTCTGAGGCAAAGGCCGTTTTCGTGGGTCCAGAGCATATGGGACCCTTGTTGGAGAGTGAAGGGGCCCTTGAGACGGTCAAACATTTCATTTGCTTTGAGAACACACCTCCCAAGAAACTCAGCTATGATGCTCTCCTGGCCGGGAAAAAAGAAGAATCGCCTGATATTGAAGTAGAAGGGGATGACCTGGCCGTGTTGGCATACAGTTCAGGGACAACGGGTAAGCTCAAGGCGATTATGCAGACCTTTGGGAACAGGCTCGCAGCGATTCGCAAGCTATTGATGATCCCTGAAATGAGGATAGGACCGGATACTATTTTTTGTCATGTGGGTCCCATAACACATGCCAGCGGGATGTGGCTCATGCCGGTCATGTTTAGAGGTGGATGCAACCTTGTTTTAAGCCGCTTTGACGTACAAATGTTCCTGGAAACCATTCAACGAGAAAGGGTGACCAATTCCATATTCGTCCCGGCCATGATCAATATGATTTTGGATTACACTGAAGTAGGGCATTATGATCTCAGTAGCCTGCGGGGCATTATTTATGGGGGCGCCCCAACATCCAGCCACAAGGTGAAGGAAGCCATTGAGGCGCTTGGGCCGGTCATGATTCAGTGTTACGGAATGACGGAAACCACCTCCTATTTGAATGTCTTAACGGCAAAGGAGCACGTGGATGCCCTGATGAATAAAAATGAACAAAGGTTGGCTTCTTGCGGGAGGCCTTTCTTTGATACAGAAGTGAAGGTGGTCAATGAGCATGGAGAGCAGGTATCTCCAGGAGAGATGGGAGAGATGATCGCGCGCGGACCAGATCTCATGAAGGGTTACTATAAAGAGCCTGAATTAACAAAGAAGACCATTAAGGACGGTTGGATCTATTCAGGTGACCTGGCTAGGATAGACGAAGAGGGTTATATCTACGTTGTGGATCGTATCGTAGACAAAATAATTACGGGCGGATTTAACGTGTATCCGACGGAAGTAGAACAGGCCCTCTACAGTCACCCCTCTGTGTTTGAAGCATGTGTTGTGGGTGTGCCTGATGACAAATGGGGCGAAGCAGTTAAAGCGGTTGTTGTTTTAAAAGAGGGGTTTGAGGGCACGACAGCGGATGATTTAATTGAGCATTGTAAACGTTTTTTGGGGAGTTTCAAGAAGCCTCGCTCCATAGATTTTGTGGATGTACTTCCCAAGAATCCGGGTGGCAAGATTCTCCGTCGCGAGGTGAAGGAGAGGTACTGGCAGGGCAAGGATCGCAGGGTACATTAAGGGGACTCTCTCCTGCTCTTATTCTTGTCAAAAAATATTTAGCGGATTTTGAGATCATTTCTAAATGTACCTGTTAGAGCACCAGGCCAAAGAGCTCATTAGATCGGCAGGAATACCCGTCCCAACGGGAGAGGTTGCATTCACTCCCAAAGATGTGGTCCAGGCGGCGGAAAGGATCGGGCCTTGTGTCATCAAGGCCCAGACCAAAGCGGGTGGTCGATGGAAGGCCGGCTTGATCAGACCGGCCGATTCTCCTGAGGCTGCAGGAGGGGTTGCCAAAGAGATCTTGGGCGCGGTTCACGAGGCAGAGACTGTTACCCGGGTCCTGGTGGAAGAACGGTTGGACATCACTCGTGAAATGTACCTGGGAATGATTTTGGATTTTTCAAAGGCCCACCCTATAGTTTTAGCCTCCTTCAGAGGGGGCGTGAATATCGAAGAGGTGGCCGAATCGGATCCTAATGCTCTCGTTAGGATGGATATAGACCCCTTGGAAGGGGTAGTTCCAGAATCCCGATGGGGCGAATTCTGGCGTCGGGTGGGACTTGACGAAAAACTGATTCCTGAGGCGGGAGCCATTGCGGCCAGGTTACTGGAACTTTTTTACAGGACAGACGCCCTGACCTTGGAGGTAAATCCACTGACAGTGACCAGGCTTGGTTCAGTGATTGCTGCGGACGTGAAATTGATTGTTGACGACGCAGCCATGTTTCGACATGAGGAACTAAGAGCCTATCAAGGATGGGAAAAGGAGGCTCTGGAGGCAGAGGCCTCTGAAATTGGTGTTACGTACGTGTCACTTGATCCTGCAGGCGCCGTAGGCATTATTGCGGGAGGCGCCGGACTTTCCATGGCCACGATAGATGCCATTGCAGATGCCAAGTTGACGCCCAGCGCTTTTCTGGACTTGGGCGGGGGAATATCTGAAACAGGTATGGCCGAATCCATCAGAATCATGTTAAGGACCGGCAACCTGGAAGGGATCCTTGTGAATGTGTTTGGCGGCATCAATAATTGTGAGGTGTTGGCGAGAGGGATCGCCCGCGTTTATAAGGATATAGGACCGGAGGTAAGCCTCGTTGTCAAAATGAGGGGGCATTCGCAGGAAGAAGGTTGGCGGATTCTGGATGAGTTAGGCATCCATGTGGTCAAGCAAGGGACTACGGACGATGCCGTTAGAGTGCTCGTGGATAAGATGTCATCAAAGCGTAGAGTAAGTGTTAATTGAAATGTGGGTTAGTGAAGATACGAGGGTGATCATTCAGGGCATTACGGGAAGCCAGGGGTCTTATCATGCCAAAATCATGTGCGAGGATGGCGTCAAGGTGGCAGCAGGGGTAACCACCGGCAAAGGCGGTCAGATGGTTTACGGCATTCCCGTCTACGATACGGTCAGGGAAGCCATGACCCACCATAGGGTGGACACGAGCATGATTATGGTTCCTCCGAGCAACCTTTTGCAGGCCGCCATTGAGGCGATCGAGAACCTCGTGCAGACCTTGGTGATCATCACCGAACATGTGCCTGTTCACGATACCATGAAAATAAAGGCCCTGGCTGATAGACAGGGCGTTCGGCTCGTGGGCCCCAATTCTCCAGGGCTCATAACACCAGGACGGTCCAAGGTGGGCATTATGCCCGCCTTTTTATATGGAGAGGGGGGAAACCTGGCGATAGTCTCACGCAGTGGGACCTTATGTCACGAGACGGCCTCCAATCTGACATTTCGGGGTTTAGGGATCTCGTCGGTGATTGGTGTGGGGGGTGATCCTATTGTGGGTTTGAACTTTGTGGATGCCTTGAAATCCTATCTCAAGGATTCCCAGACCGAGGCAGTGATCCTGCTGGGCGAGATAGGTGGGAGGCTTGAGGAGGAAGCGGCCCATTACTTGAAGTCGAACGCGTACCCCAAACCTGTTTTCGCCTTTATTGCAGGGCGACACGCGCCTAAGGGCAAAAAGATGGGACATGCGGGGGCTATCATCCAAGGAAAGACAGGGTCGGCTGCGGCGAAAATTGCCCTATTGACTGAGGCGGGCGTGACAGTGGCAGAAACCCTTGAGGCGCTTGTGTCAAAAGTGGAGACCTGGCATCGCGAGAGTAAGAAGTAAAGAACCGTGGCAGAGAGGACCGGGCTCTGAGCTGCCCCTGGAGGGAGCTTTTGGGGTTCTTCCTTCATTCGAAAGCCTCCTGGAGTGATGGAGTAATGATAAGGACTCATTTAAGTTGAAATTCCGGTTTAGGCTTTTTCCAACACGCCAATACTCCAGTACTCCAAAACAGCTCACTATCTTTACCGGCAAAGGCAAAAAATTCTGACTTGGGCCAGAGGACCAAGTTCTTGAATTCAAATGATCAGACGAATTCGTCCTTGAGCATAGCGCGCAAAGAGACCTTCTGAAACTTTCCCGTCACTGTTTTGGGAAGTTCCTCGAAGAAGCGCACGTGTCGAGGGGCCTTGTAATTGGCCATGTTTTCCCTGCAGAAGCCGATGATTTCCTGCTCGGTGACGGTGTGGCCGGATTTCAGCGCAATGCAGGCCACGGCCAATTCTCCTTTTACCAGATCAGGCACGCCTATGACCTGGGCCTCGGCCACGGCTGGGTGGGTGTAGAGAAGGTCCTCAACTTCCTTGGGGTAGATGTTAAACCCGCCCGTAACGATCATGTCCTTTTTCCGGTCCTTCACATAGAAATAGCCGTCCTCGTCAACGTAGACCATATCTCCGGTATGGAGCCATCCATTCTTGAGCGCTTCGGCTGTGGCTTCTGGTTTGTTCCAATAGCCCTTCATCACATTGGGGCCCCTCATAACCAATTCACCAATTTCCCCCTGCTTTACGGGCCTGTCGTTCTCATCGAAGACCGCCACCTCGATCTCCGGGACGATGGGGAAACCCGCCGAGTTGACCTTCTGAAGCCCTTTTCCAGCGATAGGGTTTGATATCACCACGGGCGCACCCTCCGTGATGCCGTAGCCGTCGGTCAGGGCGGTGAATTTCTCATTCCAGGCCTTCAATATGGGTTCAGGGGTTACCGCTGCTCCGGTAATAGAGTACCGTAAGTTGATCTGCTTTGCATACTCGTCAACGGACGGTTCGTTTAAGAGGGCATAGTACATGGTGCCCACCCCATAGAAACCGGTCGCTTTGTATTTGGCCATCGCTTCCAGACACCCTTTTGCATCGAAACGCTTCAACCAGACGAGCGTACCACCCTCCATCCACAGCTCCCCCAGCACATGGGTAAGTGCATAGGAGTGGAACAGGGGCAGTGCGCAGACCCCTATATCTTTGTAAGTCGTCCCGGCAAAGTCCGCACAATGCCTCGCATTGGTCCACAGGTTATTATGGGTCAGCATAACCCCCTTGGGCTGACCAGTTGTTCCTGAAGTGTATAGAATGGCGGCAACGTCGTCCTTCTCCACAAGTACGGAATCAAAGCGGGTAGGGTACTTTGTCAGCCATTGCTCGAAATGAATGGTGCCCTTTTCCTTGTCGTCGCCGATGATGATCATATGTTGAATGCTGCTCTTCTTTTTTCGGAAGACCTTTAGCGGATCTGCACCCACCTCCTTTGTGGCCACTAAAACCTTGGGCGTACAGTCGTCTATAACGTACTGGATTTCCTTTTCCTTTAGCATCACATTTAACGGGTTGACAACAGCCCCCGTCTTGAGGACCCCGAAGTACCAGAAGAAGAACTCGGGGACATTGGGCAGAAAGAAGCTGACCCTGTCCCCTTTTTCTATACCCATATCCATCAGACCGTTGGCTATGGCACTGGCCTTTTCATTAATCTCTGTGAAGGTCCATTTCCTGTCCTCAAAGATTAAGGCCACCTTATCAGGATGCGCAACCACACTGTTTTCAAGATAAGACGCCAGATTGATTCCTCTCATAGCTCCTCCCTTATTCAAAAACAGTTGTTTCCCATTTCCTCATGCCCATTTTTCACCGCCTAAAATTTCCCGAGCAGTTGGCGTGCTATGGTGATTTTCTCCATCTCCTTTGTCGCCTCATAGATCTCAACGATCTTGGCATCCCGGTAAAAGCGCTCGATATCATACTCGTTGATATAGCCGTAGCCTCCGTGCATCTGGAGGGCATCATCCGTCACTTTCACCCCGGTCTCACCCGCCAACCACTTTGCCATGGCAATCAATGTGGGGTCCTTTTGTCCGTTGTCGATAAGCCAGGCGGCCTGGTATGTGAGAAGGCGGGCCGACTCAATCATGGTGGCCATTTCCGCCAGCTTGAACTGAATGGCCTGAAACTTACCCACGGGTTGGCCAAAGGCCTTTCTCTTTTTCACATGGGCAATAGCCTGATCAAGGGCACCCTGGGCCACACCCACGCCCTGGGCTGCCGCCAGTACCCGGTTGATATTGAAGAGGTCCATGATCTGAGGAAAACCCTGCCCTTCTTTTCCTCCAAGGAGATTTTCCTTGGGGACTCTCACATCATTGAGGACTATTTCCGCAGTATCTGAAGCCCTGATGCCCAGCTTTCCTTTCAGCTTGTTTGCCTGAAAACCGGGGCGATCCCTTTCCACAATGAAAATGGAATACCGGTCATATCTGGACTTTGCCCCGGGGTTTGTCAGACAATAGACGGCCAAATAATCAGCGATGCTTCCATTGGTAATAAACATCTTGGTCCCGTTAATCACATAGTCATCCCCATCCTTTACCGCAGCAGTGGCAATGCCGAAGATATCACTGCCCGCATCGGGCTCCGTAACAGCTGACCCCATAATGGCGTCCCCTCTTGGAATAGGGGGGATATATCTCTTTTTCTGCTGCTCTGTCCCAAAGTTCTGGATCATCTCGGTCCCAAAGGCAGTCAGCAGCACGCACCCGCATCCGGGGTCCACCCGCCAGAATTCCTCCATGATGAGAGAGGCTTCAAAAAACCCTAGGCCGGGCCCATCGTATGCTTCGTCTATGTAAACGCCCACAAAACCCAGATCGCACGCCTTTTTCCACAGATCCACGGGAAATTCTTCCCTTTGATCATACTCGCGAGCGATCTCTCTGATTTCCCCTTCTGCAAACTCCCGGGCTGCCTGCCTTATATCCCTTTGCTCTTTTGTCAGTTGGAAATTCAAAAAAAACCTCCCCTTTTATAGACGCTCTAATACGAGGGCAAATCCCATTCCCCCTCCAGCACAGAGGGAGGCGATGCCCAGGTTGAGTTGGTCGGCCAGCAACCCATGAAGGAGTGTGACAACCAGTCGACAGCCCGTCGCCCCAACGGGGTGTCCGAGGGCAATACCGTTTCCATAGATATTCACTTTATCGCGATCCAGGCCCAGTTCCTTTTCACAGGCCAGATATTGGGCGGCAAAGGCCTCGTTGATTTCGAATCGATCCACGTCACCCAGTTTAAGTTTCGCCTTTTTTAAAGCGCCCTGGATGGCCGGGACCGGGCCAATACCCATAATATCCGGATCAACCCCGGCCACGTGGTATTCTTTGATGTGTGCAAGGGGTTTTAACCCCAGTTCTTTGGCCTTCTCCCGTTCAACGACGACGACTGCTGAGGCCGCATCATTCATTCCGCACGCATTTCCAGCAGTGACGGTGCCATCTTTCTTGAAGATGGGAGGAAGCTTGGCCAGGCCTTCCAGGCTTGTATCGGGTCTTGGGTGTTCATCCGTATCGAAAACGATGGGCGCCCCTTTTCGCCCGGGAATAGTAACAGGCGCTATCTCTTTGACGAAATTGCCCTCTGCAATGGCCTTGGCTGCACGCTGGTGGCTCAAAAGGGCGAAGGCATCCTGCTCCTGCCTTGATATCTGATACTTTTCTGCCAGGTTTTCAGCCGTCAGGCCCATGCCCACACCAATAATGGGCTCTTGCATCCCTTTCCAGACAAGGTCGCATACTTCTGCATGCCTCAATCTTTGCCCCCAGCGGGCCGATTCCATGACATAGGGGGCATTGCTCATGCTTTCCACACCACCTGCCAAAACGAGATGGGACTCGCCACATTGAATGGACTGGATCGCAGAAATGATGGCCTGCATGGAAGACCCGCAGGTACTGTTGATGGTAAAGCCGGGGGCTTCCTTTGGGATGCCCGCGTTATATGCTGCGTTGCGGGCAATATTCTGCTCCACGGGTCCAAAGCAGCAGCCGAATATAACCTTGTCGATCCACTCCAGCTGAACATGAGAACGGGTTATGACTTCTCCCATAACATGCTGGGCCAAATCCAAGGGGGGGAGCGCCCGTAAGGCGCCACCAAAGTCTGCAATAGCTGTTCTTACTGCACCAGCGATCACGATCTCTTTCATATCCCGTTACCTCCTTTATCTGTCTACATTCTTTTGAAACCTTCTGCGCTTATTTGTTTTTTTCCTAGTGTACTGTCGCAGCAAAATATTTTGAGTAATTGAAGACCACCTCCACCCTAATCCTCCTTCTTCAAGGGCTGTGTCGTAATGTCATTGCGAGGGACTCCCGCGGAGGCGGGAGGACTGAAGCAATCTGATAAGGGACTGGAATCAAACAGATTGCCACGCTCCCTTCGGTCGCTCGCAATGACGGAGCCGGATTATGACACAGCCTCTCAAGGGGAGGGCAGGGTGGGAGTGAGATAATTGAAAAATCTACACGCCCAGGTAGGCTTTCTTGATGTGGCTGTTGGTCAATAACTCCTCTCCCTTGCCCTCCATGCCTATCTTGCCATTCTCCAAGACATAGCCCCAATCAGAAATGGAAAGGGAATGTCGGATATTCTGTTCCACCAGCAGGATGGTTATGCCCTCAGAATTGATGTTTTGAATCGCCTCAAACAAAACCGAAACAATCATTGGAGCCAATCCTAACGAGAGTTCATCCACCATTAAGAGCCTTGGCATAGACATAAGACCCCTCGCCACGGCAAGCATCTGCTGCTCTCCACCACTTAAAGTGCCAGCTTTTTGCCCTTTCCTCGCACGAAGCGTGGGGAAGAGATCAAAGACCATTTCCAGGTTATCTTTGCGCTGCTTCTTGGCCCGATCTATAAATGCGCCCAATTCCAGATTTTCGAGAGTCGTCATTTGGGGGAATACGTCTCTGCCCTCGGGAACGCGAACAATTCCCATTCGGACAATCTGATAATAGGGGAGGTGATCGATCCTTTCATCAAGAAAAGCTATGGCACCGGATTTGGGTCTGACTAATCCTGATACGGCTTTGAGTAGGGTGGATTTGCCGGCGCCATTTGACCCCACAACAGATACGATCTGTTCAGCCTCAATACCAAGGGAAATATCCAGGAGAACTCTCATGTCTCCATAGAAGACATCCATATCTGTAATTCTAAACAAAATATCGCTCTCCTAGATAGGCTTCGATCACTTCTTCATTTGATCCAATATCAGAAGGAGGTCCCTCTGCTATTTTTTTTCCATAGTTCAAGACGATGATCCTTTCAGAAAGACTCATGATGACTTTCATTGTATGTTCAATAAGCAATATGGTTGTACCCCTGTTTTTTAACTCAAGAATAATATGAATCATATCATTCTGTTCTTTCGGGTTTAACCCTGCCATAACCTCATCAAGGAGCAATAAGCTTGGTTTTGTGGCTAACGCCTTTGCCAATTCCAGCTTTTTCCTGTCTCCAATGCTCAGGTTTTTTGCGGTTACATCCTTTTGATCAGCCAACCCGATAAGATCTAGGATTTCCATTGTCTGCGCTTCTATTTCCTGTTTCTCGGTGAGCCTATTATAGGAACCGATGCGCACGTTTTTCTTTACTGAAAAGGTTAGGAACGGCTTGACAATTTGAAAAGTTCTACATAGGCCCTTTTTACAGATTTGATGAGGTTTAAGATGCGTTATGTCATGGTCTCCAAAGAAGATCGCTCCTGAATCAGGCTTAAGAAAGGCAGATATCAAATTAAAGACCGTGGTCTTTCCAGCACCATTGGGTCCAATTAAACCGACGATCTCGCCCTTGGAAACGGCAAAATCCAGCCCGGATACGGCCATCAACCCACCAAAAGACTTTGTCACATTCTCTAAACGGAGTACGCTCATTTCATTCTTCCCAATGAGAACTCAGTGAATAGGCGTTCAATCTTTTCTCTTTTTGATCGACCTTAACAGTCCAACGATTCCTTGCGGGAAAAATATAATGACCACGATGAACAAAATGCCATATATCATGAGATAAAGCCCGCTGTATCCGCCTAACAAGTTCCTGGTGATCTCAGAAATGGGTGCTAACAAAAATGCACCGAGGGTCGGTCCCAGGACAGTCCCCAGTCCCCCCAAGATGGGTCTGAGAAAGATCTCGACGGAATTATGAATCCCAAAACAGATATCGGGGTCTAAGTAGAACATATACTGGGCGTAGAACGTGCCCCCCATGGTGGTAAAAAACGAACTGAATCCCATGGCGATCATTTTAAATTTAAAGGGATCAATTCCCAGAGCCATGGCAGAGTCAGGGTCCTCACGAATGGCTTCAAAACACTCACCCAGTTTTGCTCTGCTGATGATATAGTTTATGACCACGATTCCCGTGGTCATGAAAAGGATAATGTAGTAGTAGGGCAGTTTGCTGGTAAATTGAAATAACCAGACGGAGTCTCCTTTCAATGGGATAAGGAGCCCCATTGCTTTTCCTGTGATGTCCAAATTGAGGGCCCCAATCCTCAACATCTCTGCAAAGGCCAAAGTCGCCAAGGCAAAATATGGGCCTTTCAGCCCATATCTAAAACAGAGAAATCCTGTAAAAAGTCCGAACATCAAGCCTAAGAAGGCACCACAAATCATGCCAATCCAGGGGGAAATCTCCCATTGGAACAAAAGAATGGTGGAAACGTAGGCCCCAATCCCAAAGTAAGCCGTGTGCCCGAAGGAAAACTGTCCTGTATATCCTCCCAAAATATTCCAACTTGTCCCCAAATAGGCATACAGGAACATCATAATGAGGATGTGCAGGAAGTAGTCATCTAAAAAAGGCGCAATGACGGCAAGAATGAATAGAATGCCAGCAATGACCCATCTATTACTCAATTTTTTCTCCTAGCAATCCCGAGGGCTTGAAGAGCAGGACCAGAATGAACAGACCGCACACAACAAATTGTTTCATGGTGCCGCCCAAGAAATTCTCGCTCAAGGATTCGGTGAGCCCAACAATAAGTCCTCCCAATAAGGCACCGGGAAAACTCCCCAATCCACCCAAAACCACAACGATGAAAGCAATGACAACAAATGTCATTCCCACGCCGGGTGAGACATAAAAAAACGGCGTCACAAAGGCCCCAGCCGCTCCGACGCAGGCCAGCCCGATTCCAAAAGCGATACAATACACGAGCTTGATATTGATGCCCACGGCTTTGGCTCCTTCCTGGTTTTGAGATGCGGCCCGAATGGCCTTTCCCATGTTAGTCTTCTTCAGGAGGAGATATAAGAGGAGTGTCATGAGAATAGCGAAAATACACGCGATCAAACGGGGTAGGCTGATCATGACATCGTTTACGAAAAAGGAGCCGGTAAGGGCCTTTAGCTTAACGGCCCGGAAATCTGGGGACCAAAGAAAGAGGGCCATGTTATCCAGAAACAGGGAGAGCCCAAGCGTTAAAAAGATGGCATTGTGCGGGTCCGTATCGATGATTAAATCGATGAGATACCTCTGAATGAGGAACCCCATAACAAATAGAATGGGTACCACAAATAAAACGGAAATGTAGGGATTTATGGCAAACAGCACATGGGACCAGTAGGCAATATACATCCCTAACATCATGAAAGAGCCGTGCGCAAAATTAATGATTCCCAACACCCCAAAAACCAGGGTTAGCCCCACGGCCACCAGGGCATAAACGGCCCCGACCAATAGCCCGCTCACAATAGACTGATAGAATAATGTCATTTCCATGGGAATGTTTGCCTTTTTCGCCCTGATTTTAACGACAATGAGGAGTGAAGAACCCGGGCCTGGAGGACCTGGTTCTGCTTGAGCCCATTGGGGCTCAGTTATTCAACGGGGGGTTAAAATCAAGGCTTAACCCCCCTTAGTCAATCACCGACATAGCAATGGTGGGAAATCTGTTTACTTCTTACCCCATGGCCTCATGGGCCAGATGGGTTCACTTGGCGAGATATCCGGAGGGTAAACCGCCGTCCTTTTCCCATCTCGAATCTGAACGACCACGCATCTTGAGTGTTTATTCTGGCCATCTGGACCGAATTCCACGGGGCTTGGCGTTATAATTCCCTTCTCCCCGATGCCGATATTGGTCTGGGTCAGGGCTTCGCGTACCTTCTCACGGTCTGTGGAGCCTGCCCTCTCCAGGGCATCCTTTAAGACGTAGACCGTTGTATAACTCAAGGCAGCCACGGGATCCATACTAATACCGAACCGTTTCTTAAATTCCTGATTAATTTCTGCTACCCCTGGAACGTTGACATCATCCCCCGAGGCGCTCATGACGCTGAAATCAGTGGCGTCATTGCCCAGGGCAGAAATGAAAGCGGGATCTTGCATACCACCGCCAATGGCGATAAAGGCCATGGGGTTGACGTTCAACTCCTTCATGGTCTTGACGATCAATATGGCGTCTGAGGTATAATTTGCACTCACAATAACATCCGGCTTTGTTGCCTTAAGCTTTGAAATGGTTCCTGTTAAATCGGATGTGTTGTGGGGATAGGACAGATCAGCGACAATCTCGTATCCATGCTCCTTTGCATAATGGATCCAAGCCTTCTTGACGCTTTGACCAAACAGGGTATCTTCATAAAGCATCCCGACAGTCTTGGCCTTCAGGCCTGTTTTTTTCCCAACCCAATCCAAATATTGAAATTTATCTCGAGCATTCCAACTTGCTTTCTCTACCACCCTAAAGGTATATTTGAACCCCCTTCCTGTTATGGCGTCCGCCACGCCCACATTGACCAGATGAGGAACCTTGTTTTTTTCAGCGACCTGGGTCGTGGCAAAGGTGACGCTACTCTGAAAACAACCGCTCATGGCCACAACGCCTTCCCTGATCAACCGCTCGGCCTGGGCCATCCCCACTTGCGGTTTAGATTCGCTATCCCCTATGACCAATTGAATCTTGGCGCCTCCGAGGGATTTGATTCCTCCCGCTTTATTAATCCTTTCAATGGCCAGTGTATAACCGTTTTTGTCCTGCAAACCTAAGGGGGCCAAAGGGCCAGAAATGGGTTCGATGATTCCGAACTTTACCTCTTTGACGGGTTCCCCAAAAAGGAAACCGGGCATGCCTAAACAAACACAAACAATGGCTATGGCTAAGGTTAGTTTTAGTGTTTTCCTGCGGCTTGCTTTTCCTTTTGAATCTGATTTTTCTCTCATTTTCTCCTCCTCGCATTTGATTGAAAAATTAGAGAATAGGATACCCCCCTTGCCGGGGCCAGGCCCTTCAACCCGCCGAGCAAGCAGTTTCACCAACCCAGGATTTCATGATCCATGTGCACGGAGAAATCCTGGGCGCCCCAGGGTCACTGCGACTCGGTACCCTAACCAACGCATGCACGCCCATGGGCTCGGCGCTGTTTGCGTACTTGGACCCATACATAATACTTGTCTCGATTCGTTAAAGCGGTCCAGGTTTGAAGGTTTTGGTCTATATTTTTAAATGCCTAATTGGGATGGCAATACCCGTGATGGTCTTATTAACGGGGTCATGGATTTGTTTGAAAGATGGTGAATGAAATCGCCTTACACCTTAGCGGGAAGGAAGCGTTCCTTGTTTTTGCTAACAAGGTGCTAAACGGTTAGTATTGAACGAAAATTAGAATTTCCTCCCCAAAATGTCAAGTCTTTTTGGGATATCCATCCATTGATCCAAGTTCTGCCGAAAAACAGCCATTTTGACCTCCCCTTGAGTTTCTCTTGCGTTGCACGCCATGCCGTGTCAATCGCCTCGAAAGACGGGTTTGCGTTTTTCCTTGAGTGCGCTTAGGCCCTCTTTGAAATCACGGCTATTGAATACCAGGGTCTGCACCTCAACAAAACGGCTCATCTCTTCTTCCAGGCGCACCCGCAACATGCTATTCATTCTTGCCTTGACCATGGCCACGGGCAATGGGGCCGCTCTCACTATTTTGCTGGCCCATTCCAGTGCGCTATCCATTAATCTGACATCTGGCACGACTTCATTGGCCAACCCGAGTGCTTCTGCCTCTACAGCGGTTATGATCTTACCCGTGAGTAGCAATTCACATGTCCTTTTCTTGCCAATGAGTTCCCATAACAGAGCGACGGAAAGAACCCCGGGATAGGCACCTACGGCCAGCTCAGGCATCCCAAATGTTGCTGATTCAGCAGCGATCGTGAAATCGCATAGGAGGCTGATCTCAAACCCACTTCCCAGGGCCATCCCATTGACAGCGGCAATGGTTATCTTGCCTGTCCCCATGAGCGCTCTGTACAATTTCTGATTGTTTATGTGGAACAATCGCAGATCAGCAATGGGGAGTACGGGAACATTCAGGATGTCCAATCCGGTGCTGAATGCCCGCTCGCCGGCGCCAGTAAGGACAATGACTTTTGATTCTTGATCGGAATCCGCCTCCATAATGGCTTGGCGGAGATTTGACAAACCATCAGGGGTCAAAGCGTTCAGCTTCTTGGGCCGATCAATGGTCAGAACGGCAACACCATTATCCATTTGAGAGATGATTTCGCCAAAGTTCTTCTCTATCATATCCGTCTCCTTTAACCCCCTGACTGTTCAGATCGATCAATCATCAAAAAAGCCTTCCAGTTGCAGGTCTGCCTTTGTCAGCTTCCCTTCCAGGAAGACTCTGGCCCCCTCGATGGCGGCTGGGCTGCAAAAACCATGGGCAAGTGCCTCGTGCGCGTACCTGAACGCCTTACTCCGCTCCATGTCGAGGGCCATGTAGAATACCTTCTTGCCCAATTCTTTCACAAAAACGGGGTTTCCCATCACCTTGTCGGCCACTTTTTTCGCCAGTGCAAAAGCGGTCTCTTCCAGCCTGTCGTCAGGAACCACTCTGTTGACGAGACCCAGACGTTCTGCCTCAGTGGCCACCAGAGGTTCTCCTGTCAATAAATACTCCAAAGTCTTCTTGGTGCCCATATAACGGGCGGCCACCACACCCGGACCAATGCTGATCCCATCAAGATTCGTTCCTGGAAACTGAAACACTGTATTCTCTGAGGCAACGACCAGATCGCACGTAATAGCCAGAGGAAGGCCTTCACCCGTAGCCATCCCTCGCACCGCAGCGATCACAGGGGTGCCCATGGAAATGATCTGCTCGAAGATAGGGGTGACCATGTTGTTGAATGTGTTGCGGCACGCTTCAACAGACTTGGGGTCTGTCCCCAGGACGATGTCGTTAAAGTCCTGTCCAGAACAGAAGTGCTTGCCAGCCCCCTTGATGAGTACAGCCCCGATTTCAGCATCCACGGCCATTTCTCTGAGGGCCCCAACGATGGCTAACTTGAGATCCGCATTCAGGGCATTAGCCTTGCCTGGCCGATTGAGGGTCAGGACGCCCACGCCATCCCTTTTCTCGACGATCAGCACTTGTTCTCTCATCGTAACCTCCTTTGTCCTGGTTTTTATCTCTATGAAGTATTGACCTGCCCGGGACTATCGATGTGATTAAGATAGGAATTCAGTGATGGAAGGCCTTGAGGATTTCCCGGATAAAAAGCTTCAGAGACCTGTTTGAATCAGCTATGACGATCTGCCCCCATCCAGGGCAATAATTTGTCCGGTCAGAAAAGAAGCCTCGTCCGAAGCAAGGAACAGGGCCAGTCTGGCCACATCCTGTACCGTCCCCGCCCTGCCAAGGGGGGTTTTCTCAATCTCTTCATCCATAAATGCCCTAAAGGCTTCAGGGGATCTGCCCGTCTGTGGGAATTCCGTTATGACGAGACCCGGGGCTATGGCGTTAACGGTGATCCCATAAGGCCCCAATTCCTTGGCGCAACTCCTTGTCAATCTCATAACACCCGCCTTTGAAGCGGCATAGGCCGGTGCTACTCGTGCAGAAGCACCGCGAAAACCTGCTAGGGATGTGATATTGATAATTCTTCCATACGCGCGTTCTGCCATATGTTTGGCGGCGATCTGGGTGCAGAGAAAGACACCCTTGAGGTTTACTCCAAAAACATCATCCCATTCCTCATCACTGGCCTCCAAGAGCCCTTTACGAGATGGAATACCGGCATTATTGACCAGTATATCCACCTTATTGTAGGTGCGGATGGCTGTGGAAATCAGTTGCTCTATGTCCCCCTTTTTGGACACATCGGCAGACACGGTCACCACATCCTGCCCTAAACTTTTTATCTCCTCAGCGACAGCTTCCATCCCTATGATATCGCCAATGACACACCTGGCGCCCTCTCTTGCGAAACAAACCGCTATTTCCCTCCCAATGCCTCTTGCGCCGCCGGTTATGACCGCTACTCTTTGATCAAGCCTTCCCACGCTGTGTCTCCCCATTTTTTAATATTCCCCTCTGCCCCCGGAGATATTGAAGCACTGTCCAGTAATGAATGAGGATTTTTCTGAACACAGGAATAGTATGAGATCGGCAACCTCTTCGGGATTACCCACTCTTCCCATGGGGATTTTCTTAAGAAGTGTATCAAATTGTTCTGGAGACAAATTTTTGAGAAGATCCGTTTTGGTGAGACCCGGCGCAATACAATTGACACGAATACCGTCTCTTGCCACTTCTTTTGCAAGTACCCTTGAGAAACATATGACGCCCGCCTTTGAGACAGCATAAGGGGCCATATTTTCATTGGGCTCCCTCCCTGCAATGGAGGCCACATTGACGATGCTTCCCTTCCCATTTGCCACCATGAGGGGTACAACGCTTCTGCAAAAATAGAAAACACTCTTTAGATTGACCTGGAGCGATTTATCCCACATTTCCTCGGTCACATGGACGATGGGCGCACTCCCCACATCAATCCCCGCATTGTTGACCAAAACATCTATTTTCCCAAAACTCTTGACGGTTTTTTCTACAGCGTCTTGCACCTGGCTATTATTGGACACATCTCCTTGTATGGACAAAACCTCTCTGCCCCCTTTGCGAATTATTCCATCAACCTCCTTCATTTCCTTTTCTAAGACATCAACAAGAACAACTATGGCCCCCTGCTCACTAAACGCTAAGGCCGTTGTTTTGCCTATCCCTTTCGCTGCTCCGGTGACGATGACCACGTCTCCTTCAAATCCTAACGAACCCTTCTCATTGGTTATCATCACGCCTCCTCTTAAATTCCCCTCCCTCGAGAGGCGGAAAATCAATTCCTTCTGGATCCCGGCTCGCCTCCCGCTTAGTGGGACTTGGCTGGGATGACAAATTGCAACACAGCGTCTTGAGGGGGAAGAAATCTTTTATTGAAAAACTAGTGAACTGTATCAAATATTCCTATTGTTTGGAGTGATGGCCTGTTCCTGAAAGACGATATCTCAGAAAAATTCCACCGCGCATCGCCGTGGTCTGATCTTAGAGGGTTTACGCCCGGAAAACCCTGGCAGAATGTCTCTTCCCGACCTAGGCAGAGTCCCTTTAAACGCTCTAAGATCAGACCACTTCCCCCGAACGATATAGATATCGGCTTGAAGGAATGGGCCATCGCTCAATGGATGCGAAGACACAATCTTCCAGTATTGAAACTTATGGTACGGCGCGCTAGATATGCCCTGCTTTGAAGGGCAGGGCCGTTTACTGCAACGTTATAGCCTTTTCCGGGCAGATCTCTTGGCAGCAGAAACAGGTTATGCATTTGTCCGGGTCAACCACTGGCAAGGCCTCGACCAGGGATAATGCAGACACCGGGCATTGTTCTATGCAGGTTTCGCACGCGGTGCAAAGCCCCGGATCCGCCTTTGGTCGTAACAGGGTACGGCTCTCGATTGCCTGCCTCAGTTCCTCAGAACCGGTGTTGGCCTCTCCACCTAGAGGTGGAAGCGTGAACCCGGGGATGGGCTTTAATTCGCCCACAATGTGGATGGACGCCTCGTCGAAATCGCCCAGTCCAGCCACCTTTGCCCTCTGCATAAATCGAAGTCTGCCAGGTTCCAGGCCCATAAGGCGTGAGATGGTGGCGTCCAGGGCCACCGCGTTATCGGAGGCGAGAACGAGGCCAATTTCGCGCAGGTCAGGGGAGGCAGGGCCATTGCCTTCCATGCCCACAACCGCATCCACGATAAAGAGGTCCGGTGGACGAAGCTGAAACACATCTACGATCAATTCGTGGAAACGCTTCGGATTGCCAGCCAAGCGATGCAACATGGCTTTTTGGGCACCAGGCAAAATGCCGTAGTTATTTTTCAGGCCGCCAGTGACCACAGTCAGGCCATGGGTCTTGAATTTTGGGAGAGAGATGATGACATCCGCCTCCAAGACCGCTTTGGAGACAGCCACAGTCTCTAAATACTCGGGGTTGAATGCAAGCGTGACAGATTCGTTGCCAATATTTTGATAGTATCCTTTGGCCGCCTCCATGAGGCCCGTATTTTTGAAGCATGCTTCATTGGCTCCGTAGTTGAAAAGCCCCGGATTGTCACCCACGACAATGGAGGCAGGGCGCATTTGTTCAACCCGATCTACGACCGCCTTCATCACCGCAGGATGGGTGGTGATTCCCTCCTCTGGTTTTCCGCCCCGCAGCACATTGGGCTTTATCAGGACTTTCTTGCCGCGAAGGTCTAAAGGGAAGATCTCAAAGGCGCGGCCTATGGCCTGCGCACATTCTTCGTAAGTGGCAGGTGCAATGAGTGTTTTGAACATATTTACCTCTTTGTCTTTTTATCTTTTCAATTTGTATCCAACCTTTTCCCTATCCCAGGTATCCTTGGTCACCCCTTCCTCTCTTAGCTTGTACTTTTCCACCCTTTGTGTCGGTGTTTTAGGCAAACTCTCTCTGAAGTCCAAGTATCTGGGCACGGCAAAATAGGCCATCCTGTCGTTGCAGTACGCGATCAATTCCTCTGGTGTCAGTTTTTCTCCTTTTTTCAAGACCAACGCCGCCTTTACGTCATCCTCCCCCAATTCAGAAGGAATGGCAAATACCGCAGACTCCAGGACGTTGGGATGTGAATTGATGACCTTCTCCACCTCAAAGGAGGATATGTTCTCACCCCTTCGCCTTAGGGCATCTTTCTTTCGATCCACAAAATAGAAATAGCCATCTTCATCTTGATAGGCATAGTCGCCTGTATGGAACCATAAGTTTCGAAAGGCGCTCGCCGTGGCTTCCGGATTATTGTAATAGCCATCCATTTGGGTGTATGGTTCCTTTCCTCTCGCCACAATTTCGCCTGTCGTGTTAGGGGCACATTCAATATCGTGGTCGTCAACGATTCTCACATCGTATACTTCAATGGGCTTTCCACAAGAGCCTGGCCTTATTTTCTCCTCAAAAGGCGATACAATGACAATGCCCGATTCCGTCAGGCCATACATGGTAATCAATTTAAGAACAAATCTCTTCTCAAAGTCTTCAAACTCCGGTAGCCATGGCACGGCATTCATGACCTTGAGAGAGTTCTTGGCGTCATCTTCTTTTGGAGGCTGTCTGGCCAAAAGGGGAAAAATAGATCCAAGAACATTCGTATGGGTTGCCTTGTAGGACTTGATTTCGTCCCAGAATGTGGTGAGACTAAATCTTTTCCCCATAGCGAAGGTGCCCCCCGCAAGAATGGTCCCCTGAAACGCTGTAGACGCATTTGCATGAAAAAAAGGAAGGCAGGAGTAAACCACACTGTCTTCAGCGTATCGCCCGTATTGGCTTTCCTGATAGGCCACAGAGTAGTGATGCGCATGACTCAATATGGCTCCCTTGGAGGGGCCTGTCGTTCCAGATGTGTACAGAATGCTCATGGGATCGTAGAAGTGGACATCGCAGGCGGGGTCGTTGGGAGACCCGTCATACAATTCTGTGAAATTCTTTATGGAAAAATTCTGGGAGAACCCTTTTCCCCCATTCGAAGCTTCGGGAACCAGGATAATGCTCTTGATCTTTTTAAGCTGGTCCTGAATGAAAACGATGCGATCCAGCAGATCACTGTCCACGATAATAACGGATGCATCGGAGTTATCTATAATATATCTGAGTAGATCTCCTTTCAGGGCCACATTGATCGGGACCATGACAGCCCCGATCTTTGCCAAGGCAAACCGGACATAGAGAAACTCCACCGAATTTGCCATGACCATGCAGACTTTGTCCCCTTTCTTTATGCCAAGATGGAGAAAGGAATTTGCAACCCGATTCGCATTCTCGTTCATTTCCTTATAGGTGACCTTCTGATTTTCGTGCAGGAGAAGGATTTTGTCTCCCATGCTTTTCGCCTTGTCCTCCAAAGCGTATCCCAGTGTTCTCTTCTCAAATTCGTATTTTTTCATTCCAGAAGCTCCATTTGAAGAGATTACATTTTCCCGCATTCATTTCTGATCAGAATTCTTGTTTTTCTTTCCATGTTCACGACCCCCCTACTGCGCCTTATCATATATTCTTGTCATATGGAGTAATGGCCTGTTCCTGAAAGACGATATCTCAAAAAAAATTCCACTGAGCATCAACTTGGTCTGATCTTTGAGGGTTTACGCCCACAAACCCCTGGCAGAATGTATCGTCCCGACCTATACAAAGTCCTTTTAAACCCTCAAAGATCAGACCACTTCCTCTGAACGCCTTAGATATCGTCCTGAAGGAATGGGCCATTACTCGGTGCACGCCGAGACACCATCTTGATGTGTTGAAATTTATGCTACATTGCACCAGTTTTAATAATAGCTCTTCCCTTCCACATATTCCCCATAAACCTCTCTCAGCACATCAGAGATCTCACCCACCGTGGCATAGGCTTTAACGGCCTCAAAGACGGGCGGAACCAGGTTTTCATCCTTCTCCGCACATCGCTTGATCTCCTCCAGCGCCTTCTCAATACGTGAAGGGTCCCTCTCCTTTTTGAACTCCTTCAGGCTTGAGACCACCTTCTTTTCCGCCTTGGGATCATATTTGAGCGGCTTTATCTTCACCTGCTCTTCGCTTCTATACGCGTTTAATCCCACCACAATCCGCTCCTTCTCTTCTATTTCTCTCTGAAGCCGGTAAGAGGCAGAGGCAATTTCAGATTGATAAAAACCCTCCTCAATGGCCGCCAGGGCACCACCCATGGATTCGATCCTGGCCAGATAATCCATGACCCTCTCTTCGATCTCGTTTGTCAGGCTCTCCACATAATAAGATCCGCCCAGGGGGTCCACCGTGTCACTCATACCCAGCTCATGGGCCAGGATCTGCTGGGTTCTTATGGCCAACATGGCCGCCTCTTCTGAGGGGGTCTGAAACGGTTCATCGAGGGAGGAGAGAAAAAGATATTGCACGCCCCCGAGTACCGCGGCCAAGGCCGCCGCTGTCACTCTAACCACATTATTCATGGGCTGCTGAGCGGTGAGTGAGCTTCCGGATGTGTACACGTGCAGCTTGGCCTTTAGTGAGAGCGGGTTTTTCGCCTTAAACCTCTCTTTCATCAACCTGGCCCAAATCCTTCTAAAGGCCCTGAACTTTGCAGCCTCTTCGAACACGTCTAAATTGGTGGAGAAGAAAAAGACAAACTGAGGGACAAAATCGTCAACATCCAATCCTCTCTTTATGGTCTCTTCAATATAGGCCACGGTGTTTGCCAGGGTGAAGGCCAGTTCTTGTATGGCATTACCTCCGGACTCCCTAAAATGGTATCCGCATAACTGTATGGGGAGCCAATGGGGCAAATTCTGGAAACAATACTCCAAAACGTCTACGACAAGTTTAGTTCCCGCCCTGACGGGAAGGAAATATGCCCCGCGGGCCACATATTCCTTCAAGATCTCGTTTTGCAGAAATCCCACGAACGAGCCCGGAGAGACCCCTTTCTTTTCTGCTAATGCCATAAACCAGGACAAGGCTATGGGACCGATAGCATTTCCCAGCGTGCCAACCATTTTGACCGAAGAAAGGGGAATACCTTCGAAAATGATTTCCATGTCCCTGAGCGAATCAACGGCAACGCCTGTCTTCCCCACTTCTCCTAAAGACATGGGGTGGTCAGAGTCATACCCCATCTGCGTTGGCAGGTCTAAGGCCAGCGTAAAGGCCGTGATTCCCTGGTCTAATAGGTATTTGAACCGCTGATTTGTTTCTTTCGCAGAACCAAATCCCCCATATTGCCCTATTAACCAAAGGTTCTCCCTGTACATGCCCGGTTCAATCCCTCGGATATAGGGATACTGCCCTGGAAAATTCAGATCTTTGAGATATTCGAAGCCGGCCTCCTCCAGATCGATGGGCGTATAAATTCTATCCACGGGGATACGCGATCTGCTTACAAACGCCTCTTTTCTCTCCTTGATCCCTTTTTTTTGGATGTCGCCTTCCCACGCATCTCTGACTGTTCTCAACACCTCTGGCTCTTTTCCTTTCATTCTTATACTCCTAAGCAAGGACTCATGATGGCCATTTTTCTTTCAGACGACAAGAAATCAAAGAATCCAGGCCCACAGGACCTGGCTTTGGTCACACCGCAAAGGGGTGTACGATAAAGGCCATAGCCTTTTCGACAGGCCACATCTCAAAAAGAAATTCCACAAGACACAGCCGCGACCCAATATTTGGGGTTTGCGCCACAAAGCGCTTGGGAATCTCCTTTGTGCGTTTCAAACCCCAAATATTGGGGAGCTTCCCCCTCACGAAATAGATATGGCCTTGAGAAATGGGTATGGCCGAATCACACATCCTTTCTATTTATTCAATGCCTACGTTAACATCTTTGCTTATGAACACACGGAGATCTCCCCCGTTTTAGCTAAGCGCCTTCTTCTTTTAAGACCCTCCTCAAGACTTTGCCCGCACCACTCTTGGGCAGGTCATCGCGAAATTGAACCACACGGGGGCGCTTGTATGCGGACATGTTTTCTTTGCACCAATGCAAGATCTCTTCTTCCGTAACCTTCCCCTTGTAGTCTGCCTTTAGGACAATAAAAGCTTTAGGACTTTCCCCTCTGTAGGAATCCGGGATCCCTATGACGGCCACCTCTGCTATGGCCGGATGTCTATGAAGCAGATCCTCAACCTCGGCCGGGAAGACATTAAAACCGGAACATATAATGAGCTCTTTTTTCCTTCCTGAGACCTTTACGTACCCGTCTTCATCCATCATTCCGATGTCTCCCGTGCGGAGCCAGCCTTTTTTAAGCACCTTTTTCGTTTCTTCCGGTTTGTTCCAGTATCCCTTCATCGTCGTGGGCGATTTGAAGACAATTTCACCTTCATGATTGGGAGAAAGCTCTCTTTGCCCGGTTTCAAGATCTACGATCTTGACCTCGCTGATCTGTGGAATTCCTATGAAACCGGGCTTGGAGAGGTGCAGGGGCGCAAAGAGTCCCCCTTGGGCGTTGGTTTCCGTCAAACCGTATCCTTCCCCGAGGAACCCCTTGGGTATGAGTTCCTTGAACCGCCTCTGAGTCTCGGCTGAAATGGGCGCTCCTCCGCTGGCCACAGCACGAAGGGAATCAAAATCGTAAGCCTCAACACCCGGCATTTCGAGTAAGGCGATCACCATGGTGGGCACAGCCGGCCAGAAAGAGCACTGGTAATGGGCAATGGCTTTTGCTGTCACCTCTGGCGTAAAAACGGACAACAGGACCAGCTGTCCGCCTGACATCAATGCAGCACACATCGCCACATTCATGCCAAAGACATGGAAGAAGGGGAGCAGCCCCAGAGTAACGTCGTCCTCCCTCAGCCGGTACCAGTAAACCGTGCCCAAACCGCAGCAGGCCACGCTAAAGTGGCTGAGCATGGCGCCCTTGGGGAGCCCCGTGGTCCCGCCGGTGTATTGGAGCAGGGCAAGGTCGTTTTCCAGGTCATCCACCACACATAGGGGTCGGTCTTCAGCCTTGCCCAGAAACGCCATGAAATCCAAAGTCCCTGGAAACGAACGCTTCGGCACCTTTGCCTCGGAAGGGGGGGGCAAAATGGGATTTTCGGGAAAATAATCGCCCAAGGAGGTGATGATGGTATGCTTGAGAGATACACGAGCCCCTATTTTTTCAACCTCAGGGTAGAGAGAATCGAGACTGACCAAGACCTCCGGGGTGGCATCATTGATCTCATATGCCAGCTCCACATGTTTGAACATGGGATTCAACGAAACCACCACGCCGCCTGCCCGCAGGGTTCCAAAGAAGCTGATCACAAACTGGGGACAATTCTGCATCTGTAAAGCCACACGGCTCCCCTTTTTTAACCCCAGATTAATCAGGCCGTGGGCAAATCTATCAATAGAGCGGTTCAGCTCTTCATACGTTATGTCTTTCCCGTAGAAGCTGAGGGCGACCCTTTTGGGGGTCAATGTTGCCCACTCTCTGAGGTACTCAGAGGCCGCCTTTTCCACGTCAAATCTCTTCTGAGTAATGGATGGCCAAACTTTGTACCATCTCTTTTCTCTGTTTCTCATAAAATCCCCTTGAAACAGGACGCCTTTCCTTCATCCATGAGACAAAGATGTATAGCCCCCTCTAAACCCTTTCAACCTCTATCTGCAAACCTTAGAAAATACTAATCGATTGGTATATTTGTCCAGGCATTTTTGTGGTGTCAAGC
Source organism: Deltaproteobacteria bacterium (assembly GCA_020342025.1). Next base: position 2,862,739 of record CP070840.1, on the reverse strand, counting down.
CCATCTCAGGTGAACCCCACGTGGAGAACACTTCGGGTGACTCTACACCCCTAAAAGCCTCTTTCAAAAGAGGGGAAACACTTGAATAAACAACGAGATAGTTCAATCTAGATATCATCACGAGAGAGTGAGTAACGGTAAGATCGCACGCAAGAAATCTAAAATTACGCAAAAGAATACGCTCAAAAAAGACTTGACACCCCATGAAACAGTCTGCAAAAGATACTCAACGATTAGTATTTTTCCGATGGCCCTTGTGCAGCGAATCAGGTACCGGTCAACGAAATGAAATGGAGGGCCTAAGAAAGCGTCCCACAAAGGGAAACAAGTCAAAATTTAAGACCCCAGTTTGGCTATTACCAAATCGATCAGGATTTTTCGAGGAAATTTTATTGAAATGAAACGGGGCGAAGAAACGGAGAAAAAAATCATTCAAGCAGCCCTGCACCTCTTTGTGCGCAAGGGCTACCACGGCACCTCTATCAGTGAAATTACGGAAAAAGTGGGGCTCACCAAAGGCGCCCTTTACTCCCATTTCAAAAGCAAAGGCCAGTTACTTCTAAGAATAATCGACGAATATGAATCCCAATACATTGATCAACTTATTCAAGAGGTCTCTGAGGACCCGGGCAGTGCGCAGGGAAAGCTTCATCGGGCCATCAGCTTCAGTTCTAGTTTTGCCATAAAGAACCTGGATCTCTGCCTGTTCCTGGATTACCTCACAACGGAGCTAAATGCAGACGTGGACTTCCTCCCGGCATTAAAAAGGGTCTACGACAAATATCAGGAATTTATAAGAGGAATCATTGAAGAGGGAATAGAAGAAGGACTCATAAAAAGGGAACTTGATCCTGCCCTGTCTGCCTTAACCTTCATGGCCATCCATCATGGCGTCCTGCACCAATGGGTGCTTAACCGTCATAAAGTGGAGGGGAGAGACTATGTGAAGACTTTTCGAAAAATACTTATGGATGGCTTAAAGGCCTGATACCTAGAACCGGGTGCCCTCTCAGAATTTGTTTTGAGATGGGAATGCCGAGTTTGTGAGATTTTGGAGGCTACGATGAAAAAAGTCGTTATTGCGAGTGCGGCGAGGACGCCTATTGGAGACTTTGGCGGATCTTTGAGACATGTTGAACCCGTCCGTCTCATGACCACCGTGATGAAAGAATGCCTTAAACGAGCCCGATTGGACAATAAGGACTTGGACCAGGTCATCCTAGGGAATTGCTTCTCTCCCATCGATCAAAATATAGCCCGTCTTTCCTCCCTCATTTTGGACCTACCCTATGACATTCCAGGCTTTACCATAAACTGTGCCTGTGCGTCCGCTTCTCAAGCGGTTATCGCAGGAACCAATGCCATATTACAAGGCCAAGCAGAAGTCATCTTGGCCGGGGGAGTGGAGTCCATGAGCAATGCGCCTTACATCATGGAAGCATTGCGTTGGGGGGGGCGACTCCGCCATGCCCAAGCCACTGACCTGCTCTGGAAAGGCATGCAGGAGTATCCTGTGGGCGGGGGGATGGGCCTGGCTGCGGAGCGACTTGCAGAGAAATATGCCATCAGCCGAGATGAACAAGATCAGTTGGCCTTGAGCAGTCATCAACGCGCTGTACGGGCCATAAAAGAGGGGAGATTCGGGCGAGAAATTGTGCCCGTGGAAGTCCCACTCCGCAAAGGGAAAACGGCGGTGGTGGATACTGACGAACATCCTCGAGAAGATTCCAGTTTGGAGAGGCTTGGAAAACTGCCGGCAGCGTTTAAGGAAGGGGGGTCTGTGACTGCCGGCAATGCCTCAGGAATCAATGATGGGGCAGCGGCCGTTGTTATGATGAGTGATCAAAAGGCGGACGAATTTGGGGTTACACCACTGGCAACGATCCGGGCGTATAGCACCGCGGCAGTCGACCCCCATTTCGTAGGGATAGCGCCGGTTCCGGCCATCAAAAAAGTATTAGACCAGACGGGATTGCGATTAAATGACATCCAGCTTTTCGAGATTAATGAAGCCTTTGCTTCCTATTATCTGGCTACCGAAAAGGAACTGGGCCTGAACAGGGAAATCGCCAATGTGAACGGCAGTGGGATCTCTTTGGGACATCCGGTGGGCTGTACCGGTTGCCGAATCCTTGTCACGCTCATCTACGAAATGGAAAGGCAGGGTTTGAATTTCGGTATAAGTTCGCTTTGCGCCGGTGGAGGTGTGGGTACGGCTATCCTTGTGGAACGCTAAAAGTCAAGGCCTGTAGACAAGGAAAAATCAGGTTGTGGGAGCATTTGGGGGTGGCGAACAGGGGCGAGGGTAAAAGGGTGAAAGGGAAAGATTTAGATCTGTTGAAGGAAAATCGAGATAAGTGGCGCAGGGATGTTGAAAAACGGGGAATGGGTGAGCGAAGAGATCAATTTCTTACCAGATCCAAGATCCCTGTGAAAAGCGTCTATACGCCCATTGATATTGAAGAGACAGGTTTCGACTATATGAAGGATCTGAATTTCCCTGGAACATTTCCCTATACAAGAGGGATTGAACCGGGCATGTACAGGGAGAACCTTTGGTTAATAGGGCAATATGGCGGATTTGGTACTGCCAAAGAAACAAATCAGCGGTTCAAATACCTGTTAGATCAGGGAATCACGGCCTTTACCATAGCCTTGGATCTTCCGACGCAGATGGGGTATGACTCTGACCACCCCATGTCAGAAGGTGAAGTGGGGAAGACAGGTGTGGCCGTAAATTCATTGAGAGATATTGAGATTATCTTTGAAGGCATTCCTCTCAATGCCGTCAAGATGGTGGGCACGCTGGCAAATGCCATTGGCCCCATTGGCTTGTCCTGGTTTATGGCCTTGGCAGAAAAGCAAAAGATCCCTCCAACAACGTTTGTGGGCTTTCTGCAAAACGAGATCTTGAAGGAATACGTGGCACGGGGGGCCTATTTTCTCCCCGTGGCTGCTGGCCTAAAACTCGTCATAGATGTCTTGGAATACTGTTCGCGAAATTTGCCCAATTGGCTCCCTATCCAGTTATGCGGGTACCATTTTAGAGACGCTGGTTCCAGTGCCATACAGGAGTTGGCCTTTACACTGGCGAACGCCATAACCTATATCGAAGAAATGATAAAGCGGGGCGTGGCAGTAGATCATTTTTTGCCTCAGTTTCCATTTCACATGTCCGCCAATTTAGATGTATTTGAAGAGGCTGCAAAGTTCAGGGCCTTGAGAAGGATTTGGGCCAGGTTGATGAAAGAGAGGTTTGGTGCAAGAGATCCTCGATCACTGAAGGCGAAGATTAATCTGTATACAGCTGGAAGCACCTTAACCGCTCAGCAACCCATGAATAATGTGGTTAGAATTACAGCGGCGGCTTTGGCCGCGGTCATGGGAGGCGTACAGTTTATCTTCCTTTCCTCAATGGATGAGGCCATTCAGACCCCCTCAGAAGAGGCGGCCATGTTGGCCATAAGGACCCAACAGATCCTGGCCCATGAGCTGGGCATGAGTGATACGGTGGACCCTCTGGGCGGATCCTATTATGTGGAGAGCCTGACAAACGAGATCGAAGAGAGGGTCATGGATTATTTGGCCCGGATCGAATCCATGGGTGGGGCGCTGGCAGCCATTGAAGAGGGTTTTTATCAATCTGAAATTGCCTCTGCCTCTTACCAGCTTCAGAG
>CP070840.1:2850903-2858962 GCA_020342025.1 Deltaproteobacteria bacterium | reverse complement strand
GAGGTGTGGAGCAACTGGTGGACTTCAGTCAGACCCGTGCCGTGGGACTTGCCATTCACCTTGCCGCCGGCCGGTTCATGGATGGCAAGAAACCCTTGAAAGAGATACTGGATCAGCTTGAGGTCTACTTGGATGCGAACGGACTCGATCTCCTGGACCCGTTCCATCGTTCCGAAAGGCACCCGGGCAGCTTTGCCCGTCCTCGCAAATTCGAGATCGCCGCGGCAATCAACCGCCTTCGTGCCGCACGCTTCATTCCTCCAAGTTAGGGGGCCTCCTATCGCGCCCCTTGCGTTGAGTAAATAATTCGGGCCCAAAGGAGCCCGGCTCTGATTACACCCCACAGGGGTGTGAAGTGAGGGCATGCTTAAATATGCCACGAGCACAGCAGGTGGGGTTTTGAAACGACTAAATGGTCATCCTGAATCCCGGCTCTGGGATGATCACATCCACGGGTCTGGACATTCTTTTAAGTTCATGAATCCTATCCTTGGCCGGCCCTCGCACATCCCTTTGTATATGCACGAGGGCAAGAAGAAACGCCTCACACCTTTTGGCCATATCAATGGAGCCCGCGATGGTTCCATGCCCCGGGATCTCCGTTTCCATATGGAAGGCCTCATGGATGATGAATTCGCTGTCCCGTGCCAGGGCCATACTCTCTGGCGTAGGCTTTCCGTCACCGCTGTAATAGATTGACTTTCCCGCCACATCAATTCTCAGTGCGAGATTCCTCTGGGAATGGGCGGCTTCAGCCGTTCGAAAGTTGAGACCCAAGATCTCCACTCTCTTCTCGGGTTCCAACTCTATGAACCTGAGTGGAAATGTCAATCTCTCATAGAAGGCCGGATAGGCGAGATCAAGGCATTTGCGGGTGAAGGATTCTATCCCCTTTTGCCCCAAGAGCGTTAGTCCCTTGTCACGTCCTTCCTCCCAAAACCGGACCAGGAGGGCTGGAACTCCGAAGCAGTGGTCAGCGTGAAAATGGGAAATCCAGATGCCATCCAGCATATTCACTTCTGCTTTCTCCCTCCAGAACGGGGGTGGCGCGGTATAGCCGCAATCCAGCAGGAATGTGGCAGGAAGGTCTCCCCCCTGGTGACGGATCAAAATGGACGTGTTCGGAAGCGCTTCATCAAAGGCCTCACCAACGCCCAAAAAGATGACTTCAAGCATACGACCTCCAATTTGCTCCGATGAGCCGATCTAGACTTTCACTATTGACAAAAATGCCCCCCGGCTGTCAAGCATGGGCAAAGGGGACACCTGAGAATCTTTCGGGTAATTCCCTTGACTCTCTTGCTGCTTGCGAATAAGTAAAGTGACACATTCGCAGTAAATGCTGCGTGCGGCGCGATCCCGTTCAGAGAGGAGCGCCAGATAAAAAGGAGATGTTCCAGTTCGTGCCCTTGAATAGACCCGGATTTTTTTATGGCTATGTGGTTGTTGCGGCTGCCTTCTTTATCCAAGTCATGGCCTGGGGCATCAATAACAGTTTTGGCGTATTCTTCAACCCATTGCTCACCGAGTTTGGGTGGCTGAGGGCCACCATCTCGGGTGCGGTCTCAATGAATTTTCTTGTACACGGCCTTGTCAGCATCTTTGTGGGTGGCCTAAACGACAGGTTTGGACCGCGGCTGATCATGACAGTCTGCGGCTTCTTTCTGGGACTGGGCTATTTACTAATGACGAGCGTCACTGCGGTTTGGCAGCTTTATCTGTTCTATGGTCTTATTGCTGGCGTCGGCCTGAGCGGTATGGATGTTATCATGCTATCCACCATAGCCAGGTGGTTCGAAAAGAAGCGGGGAACGATGAGTGGCCTCATCAAAGTGGGCACAGGGGTTGGCATGTTGATTATGCCCATTTTCGTCACCTATCTCATCACCACCCATGGTTGGCGCACCGCCTTTGCTGTGCTGGGTCTTCTCATCATTGTAATTATTATTTTGCTCTCTCAATTCCTGGTGCGCGACCCGGCCAAGAAGGGACAGTTGGCTGATAATGCTACAGAAGCAAGCGTGAGCAAAACGGATTCGAGTGAGCGCGGATTGTCCTTTCAGGAGACCGTTCACACCAGGCAGTTCTGGACCGTTTGTGCTGTCTATTGTCTGATTCTCGCTTGTGTCTACACCATCCTATTTCACATTGTCCAGCATGCCATAGATCTTGGAATCACGGCCACCAGGGCGGCCAGTATTCTGGCCACGATTGGTGGGGTGAGTATTGCTGGCAGGTTTCTAATGGGAAGTGCTGGGGACAGGATCGGTAACAGGCGGGCACTGTTTATTTGCCTTCTGTTCTTGTTCGTTGGAATCATGTGGCTACAACTGGCCAAAACATTAGGGATGTTCTATGTGTTCGCTGCATTGTATGGTTTCGCACACGGGGGTTTCTTTGCCTTGGGTTCACCGCTCGTGGCCGGACTATTTGGAACCAGATCACATGGCTTGATTTTTGGCATCGTTATCTTCAGCAGTACGATAGGGGGGGCTATTGGTCCCATGCTGGCAGGACACCTATTCGATGTAACCACGAGTTATCAGATCGTCTTTTATATCCTGGCGGCGCTGAGCCTCATAGGTATGATATTGACCGCATCATTAAAACCGGTCCATCAGGAGGCTGGCGCCATCAGGTCTTAGATGAAAAGAAAAGGCAGGGCATTTTATGGCCCTGCCTTTGGGATTTTCCATGTCCACTATGAGTCGTTTACCACTTTTTTTTCTTTACATGCTTTTCCTTCTTCTTTAGTTGGCCCGGAGGATATTTCTTCTTATGCGTATCAAAATGCGTGTAGGGCCTCTCCGAATCCAATTCGATTCTCACGTGGTCGCCCAATCGCACACTGAAACTGTGGGGCAATGAAGCGGAAACCCTCCATTGATCCCCTTGAAGGTAAAAATAGACCTTTTTTGAGAGGTCAAAGTAGACATACGCGTCAGGATAGTAATAATAGGCATGTTTTGCCCTGTACCCATGAGCGGGTGCATGGGGTGGTGGGCCACCCCCCTTTACAACCGGTTCGCTGCCGCCCATGTGAATGCCGCCACCTGTTACCGCACACGCGCTCCATGAAAACATAAGGAGTACGCAACTGACTGCGACGAGCAACTGTGTCCTATGCACACGTTTCATTTTGATCCTCCTAAAACCCGTCAATAACGGGTATGATTCCTTTCTTCTGCTGGAGCCTTCTATTTGGCCGCCGAAGAAGAAACCGTCACCTCTGATTCATCAGAACCAACGACGGCCAACTTTCTCCCCTCCTTTTTTTCTATCCCATGCATTCGACAGTTTCCCTCTATCGTGGCCCCCTCATTGATCACGATACTGGGCGACTGGATATTTCCGAGGATTTTTCCGGGCGCACGGATCTCAATCTTGTTATCTGCCGTAACGTCCCCTTTAATTCTGCCGCTATTAAAGATCTGGGAGACATGAATATCAGACTCGATTATAGCGCCTTCGCCAACAATGAGGGTCCCCTCGCCCATGATCTCTCCCCGAAAATGACCGTCTATCCTGATCGTCCCATAGAACTTCAGTTTGCCCTCGAACTCCGTGTCTTTTCCTATGTACGTGGTGATATTCTCTATGGCCTTCATGTCTCTGCCCCTCTTTGTCATCTAATAATAATGCATCTGATTTCGCCAAATGAAGTGGTTTGCCCGCACGAAACCGGATTTCTTGTGAAAGACGAACTTTTTTATAGAGCACAAACCGTGCCAGACCAGACGATCGCGCTCTACAAGCCTGTCTTCCAAAGTGATTTCATGTGGTTACAGATATACTGCCAATAAAGAAAGCAGGAGGGAGAAGGGACGATTTGTGCACTAAATTGGACAGGAGGATTCAGGAAAAATATACTTGTTTATAAGAGGGTATAGCAAACAGCTCCCAAATGGGTATGAAACCTTGTTGATATTGTCGGCCTATAAACCTCTTCTCTTGAGATTAGTTTGGTCCATGGCCTCTTCCACCACCCGGCGGACATCGGACAGACATCACCCACCCTTAGGATTCAGGTTCTTGCAGTCACAACCCCCTGTCTTCTTCTCTGTCATGATCTTTTCCATGATCAGGGAGCGGCCATTTTTCATAAGATCTTGTTCAATGTCCTGTTTCGTAAACGCAAAACAATAACATATAAGGTCCTGTATCTGATGTTCCCTTGTCTGCCCTGACTCCTGGGGGCTGATCGTACGTGTCGTCTCCTCGTTTCCTTGGGGACTTGCAACATACCCCGCTTTGAGCAAAGCCTGACTCAGCTGGTCCGTTGTCACCGAATCCCGGTCATAAATGACGACAGCCCTTTTTTCCGGAAAATGTGCATAGGCTTCCTTCACTCCTGGCAGCTCTTCCAGAGCGCGCACCACCTTCGGCTCTCAACCCGCTCAGGTCATACCTTGCACATTCAGTTCAATCCGATGAACTTTACCCGGTTCTGCCATATTTCTCCGGTCCCCTGTGATCTCCATCTTCAGAAACTGGAAAGCAGGTCCGTGATGACCCTCCCTTCCTAGACCATCCATCCCTATTGCGCACTCACTGAGGCTTTGGTCACAGCCGAGCGGAGCTTGGCAGCATTTGGGTTGGTGACACCACGGCTCACAAGGATGTCCGCTGGCCTTACTGGTTTTCCATAATAAGCTTTGTTCCAATCATAATTCTCATCTATGACGGCACCATCTAGGGATATGCCGATAAATGCTCCCATGGAACGGGCAAAGGTAATGTAGTCCACCTTCAAACTTGGTGCCGTTGCACCTTGGGCACCTATACCGATGGGCCCTGCAGCTACGGAAACATCTCCCCCAAGCTTGACAGATGTTTTTTGTAGGGATTTTATGCCTTTTTCCGTCATTACAAGAACAATTGCCTCCGACTTCTGACCGCCAAATTGAAGACCAAAGCTTACTGATCCCATGGTGTAAAAAGCGGGTCCGGCCCACTTGCCCGTCTCCTGATCTCTCACCACAAGCGCACCCCTACCACCTGAGCCACCAAGAAACCAAGCCCCTTTATACAAATCAGGGACAATCAAAACGCCTTTGGCATCCTTTAAGTAGTTTCGGAACCATGCCATATCTGGGTCGGCGGCGAATGTGTCAACCACAACACGTGCCTCATCAACCAATAATTGCTGTACGATGGGTTCATCTGTTGTGCTAGACATGGACGCACAAGCAAGCATTGTAGAGGCTAGGACGATGAGGACTGCTCCTCTCATAATCATTTTCATTGTTCCCTCCATTTAGTTATTTTTCCTAATCAAAAGTGGCGAACTACTTCAATGGTCATCATTCCTCCTTCTTGGGCACTTCATTTTGACTTTGATTGCGCTGCGCAATACCTCGAAGGGTAGCTATTTCACAACATAATCATATTACCCCTTCTTCCCTCAATTGGGCAATCTCATTCCTGGTGTATTCACCCAAGCCCGTGAGCACCTCCTCTGTGTGTTCACCCAACTCAGGGGCAGCACGGGTCGTCTGTGCCCAGGTTTCGCTGAAGTGAACAGGGTATCCCGGAATCTTAATTTTCCCTACCGTGGGATGCTCAAAGTCAACCATATAGCCATTTTCAATGACCTGAGGGTCATCCGGCAGCTCCATCACTGAATTCACGCCGGAACAGAAAAGATCGTACTTACCAAAGATGCGAAGCCACTCATCCCGGGGACGCGTGGCAAAGATCTCATCAAAGAGGGCGACAAGCTCTTGCGCATTGTCGAGCCTTTTGGCGTCTGTATCGAAACGCGGATCATTTTCAAGTTCAGGGTGATTCAGCGCCTGACAGAGCGGTGTCCAGTGCCTTTCCGGTGGGGTGAGCGTGATCATGAGCCAGCGGCCATCGTGACACTGGTAATAGTTTCTCATGGGATGCTCACTGGAACGCCTATGGCGAGGGGCTTCAAAACCCCCCATCTGGGCCATCAGCACGTTGAAGTAGAGAAGATAGATGGCCGTTCCCAGTATGGAGACGTGCACCTCCTGACCCTCACCAAAACGTTCCCGCATATAGAGGGCGGTGATGATCTGATGACTGGCCATGATGGCTGTGGCCTGATCCACGATACCGAACTGGCATACCAGGGGAGGCATACCCTTCTCACCCATGGAATACATGAACCCCGATCTGGCCTGCCCCTCATAGTCGAATCCGCCCCGGTCCACGTCAGGCCCCTTGGGTCCGAATGCGGACACGATGGCGTAAATGAGCATGGGATTGATCTGCCGCAGTTTGGGATACGTGATGTTGAGGCTGTCAACGGCCTGGGGCCGCATGTTGGTCAGAAAAACATCTGACTTCTTCACCAGTCGATAGAGGATCTCCTGACCCTTGTCGTTTCTAAGGTCTATGGTTATGCTCTTTTTGTTCCGATTGGCCCCTTCACAGAAGATGCTCCTGTCGCCCGGTATCTCAAATGAAATGCTTCCGATCTTCTTTACCGCCCTTACAGGATCACCCGTTCCCGGTTGTTCGATCTTTATCACTTCAGCGCCCAGTTCGCCAAGGATGGCGAGTCCACCAGGCCCAGCATGATATATCCCGCAATCAAGTACCCGTATACCCTCCAAAGGCTGCTTCATTCCTTAGTCCTCCACAACTTGCTTATCCGATTTCGCGTTGTGCGGTATTGTAGACAAGGGGCCTTTCGCTGGCAAGGTCTATTTGCAAAAGCCCCAGATCAAGGCAGAGAGATGGGCAGGCCGGAAGCAAACAGGGGATAAGTGATGCAATAAGGAGAATTTGGTGGCATTTCGTGGGATAAGCATGATATTCTTTTATTTATGTGAAGAAAAGAGGGTGAAAAAGACAGGATGACAAAGAATAACGACCGAGACGTAAAAGGCAAACGTCCGTATGTGAAGATCCGTGAAATGGAAATTGACGACTTGGCCGATGTTTTTCATCTCGGCGAAATGCTTTTTAAAGCGGAAAAGGTGCCCAATCTATACCGCACATGGGGAGAGTTCGAGGTGGTGGAGCTTTTCAACAGCGATTCTGAGTTTTGTCTTGTGGCAGAGGCAAGCAAGAAGATCGTTGGCTTTGCCCTCGGGACAACCATTGAGAAAAGCCGCTCAGCCTGGAAATATGGCCACCTCATATGGCTGGGTGTGAAGCCCTCCCACCAGAGATCAGGGTTGGGGGAAAAGCTCCTCAATCGGTTCGTTGACCTGATGCTGAAAAATGGCGTCAGGATGGTGCTGGTGGACACGGAAGCGGAAAACCTTCCAGCCCTCTTCTTTTTCCGAAAAATGGGGTTTGGAAACCCCCTACAACATATCTACCTCACATTGAATGTGGCCGCTCAGCAGAAATCACTCAAGAAGAAACAAAAGGAAGCATCGCTCAATCGGCGATTGCAGAAGACCTGATGCCGGACACCCATTCCACCTTCGATCCCAGTCGCCTGAAAAAACTTTTGCACAGGCTTGTGGATATCTACAGTCCATCCGGTAAGGAAGAGGAGATCCTCCACTTTCTCAACGGCTACCTCAAGCGCCACGGTGTCCCCGTCCTGTGTCAACCTGTGGACGAGAAGCGATACAATCTCGTGGTCATGCCTGCTGAACAGGATGTGCCTCTAGCGCTTGTGGGTCATCTGGACACCGTTGCCGCCTATGACCTGAACGAGTATGGATATGTGGAACAGGGGGACCAGATTAAGGGTCTCGGGACCGCAGATATGAAAGGGGGTTGCGCGGCCATGGTGGAAGCCTATATGACGCTTTACGAATCAGGACGTTCCGGGATGCCTGCGGCCCTCTGTATTGTGGTGGGGGAAGAGGAGGAAGGGGATGGAGGGGAACGTCTGGTTGAAGATTACCACTTTCCCTGGGCGATCGTGGGTGAACCCACAGATCTTAGGCCCTGTTTGAGCAACTACGGCTACGTTGAAGTCCAGATCTGCACCTTTGGGAAGAGGCTTCATGCATCCCTGGCCAATATGACGGAGAACCCCATCCAGGCCATGCTTCGTTTGATGTTACGAATTTCTCAGTATATGGAGGAGCAACGACCACAGTTGGTCTATAACATCCGTGACCTG
>CP070840.1:2838733-2850803 GCA_020342025.1 Deltaproteobacteria bacterium | reverse complement strand
GAGGCCCGGGATGTGGATGTGCCGACGGTTCGTGAAGTGGCACTCGCATTGGCAGGTGATGTATCTGATGTTCAGGAGATCTTCGCGATTGTAAGGGGCGGGAAAGTCCCGCTTATCACGGTCAAATCTGAAGGTAGCACATATGATCATTTGGGAGACCTAAAAAATATCCTTATCAAAGGTAATATAGTCGAAGGCAAAATCATGGTCCCCAACGTGGAGTTGGATCTGGCAGATGTGAAAGGTGATGCGGTTATTTCAGAGGGTGTTCTGCACGGAGAGAACCTTGAAGCGCGGGTAGGAAACTCCTGGGGCCGGGAAGGTAAGCTGAGACTCGCCCTACAGGGAGAAAATAAGGCATTCCATCTGGATATTGGGGTGCAGGCGGATCTAGCAGAACTTCCTCCCATTATGAAGCGCCTGCTCGACGATAAATCCCTTCAGAAAGAACTGAGCTTAATTAAAGACCTTAAAGGGAATGCAGAGGGCAGACTGGTTCTGGGTGAAACCACAGAATCGGTCAACGCGCGTGTGGATGTCTCGAAACTCAATTTGTCTGCCAAATACAAGAGAATTCCCTACCCGCTGGAGATAACGGCTGGCCAATTCCACTATGATGAGAAAGGCGTGAATTTAAAGGACTTGGCTGGGCAGTTGGGAAAGTCCTCATTTTCCCAGCTTTCTGCAAGTGTATCCTTGAATAAAGCCCCTTACCTGGAGGTTAAATCCGGGATATTCGATCTTTTCTTGGAAGAAATCTACTCATGGCTTGTTTCCATTGAAGGCTCTCCCATACGTCCTGAAGAGATAAAGGCCTTGGAAGGAGACATTCACATTGGCAGGTTAAGCCTCAAAGGCCCGTTGCTCGCGCCTGAGAAGTGGCAGACGAAAACTTCTTGGGAGACGAGAAATGCTCTCGTCGATTCTTCCCTATTACCGGCACCGGTCAAGATCAGTCAAGGGAAGTTTGAGGGCCGTGCAGACTTTAAGAACCAAAAGCTTTCTTTCAAAGACGTTCAAGTTGGTATGCTGGATGCGGCGATGACTATCTCTGGTGCATTAAATGACTACTACAAGGGCCTCAACGACATAAATCTTAGCTTGGATGGAGTCGTAGGGCCTGAATCCAATCAGTGGGTCGCAAGCCTTCTTAAGACTCCACCCCAACTTGTGCTGCGGACCCCCTTTTCCATCGCCAAAGGGCACGTGCGCTGGAAAAAGGACGTCCAGACGTCATTCAAGGCAGATCTCGCTGTGCCAGGAGGGGAAAGTATCTCTACAGATATTGCTTATAGTCCCGAGGAGATAAAGGCTGAGAATCTCATCAGGGATCAGATATCGCAGGCCTCCTTGGCATTTCGTCTTAAAGGGAGGGAGTTGGATCTACAATTTAAGGGTAATTTGAAAAAGGAAACCCTTAATAATCTATTTGTCCAAAGCGGTTTTTTTCACGGGTGGTTAGAGGGAGATTTCCGGGCGTACATCTCCTTAGATCATCCCATAAAATCTACGGCACAAGGACACTTGGTGGGGGAAAATCTCATATTTCCACGGGAGATTAAGATACCACTGGAAATAGATAAGATTTCTTTGAAAGCGGCGGAAAGACATGTGGACGTGGAGCGGGCCACGCTTGTTTCAGGAAGCCAAAAAATGGACTTGGAAGGAAGCCTGGATTTTTCCCCCCCCGGTCTGGTTTTTAAAATAGACCTCCAATCCAATGGTATTACCTGGACCGACATAGAAAAGCTTTTGAATGAAGGCAATGCCAAAGGTGAAAAAGAGCAGGGTAAAACCTCCTGGGAACTGCCCGTAAAGGGAACTGTAAGATTAAAGTCAGAATACTTCAATTATGATCGGTTTACCTGGTTTCCTTTTCATGCAGATATCACCTTTGCCCAGAATGAAATAGACGTTAAAGTCATCCAAGCTAAATTGTGCCACATCGCAACGCCAGGGTCTGTGAAGATTACCCCACAGGACGTATCCGTGGATTTTGATTTCGCATCAAGCGATCAAGAATTAAATCCCAGTGTCCTTTGTTTGTCAGGGCAAGGCTCGGATTTAACAGGTCGATTTGACTTGCTCGGTAAGATCAAAGCCCAGGGAAAAGCGGATAAACTGCTTGAGTCCCTCAGCGGAAACCTGGAATTCACTGCCAGAGATGGGCGCATTAGGCGCCACGTACCGCTGCAGAGGGCGTTCGCTTATCTCAATGTCACCAAGTCGCTGAAGGGGCAACTCCCTGACATGAATAAAGAAGAATTCGCATATAATTCCATCACAGCCAAGGCAACCTTCCAGGATGGCAAAGCCATTTTTAATGAGGTTATCATTGACAGTCCCTCTATGGAAGTAATTAGTCAGGGTTATGTGGATTATATCAGGAATGAGATTGATCTCCTGATTCTGGTGGCCCCTTTCAAAACTGTGGATTGGGTGGTCAAGAAGATTCCCTTGGTAGGCCGAGTCCTTCAGGGCGCGCTTATCGCTGTGCCGGTCAAGGTCACCGGTGATCTGGCGGATCCAAAGGTTTCACCCATGTCTGCTTCGGCCGTTGGGTCGAGCCTGTTGGATGTGATGAAAAGAACCGTGAAACTTCCGTTTGAGCTCATGGAGGTGGAGCCCACCGGAGGCGCTGAAGATATACCCTATTTACCGAATGAACCCAAAGAGTAAAGCGAGTATATCTCCCGCATGTATACCCGTTGCGGAGCGCAGCCCACAAGTGTTATAAGGGCGGGCGTAAACTTACAGTAAATATTCGAAAAGGAGAAGAGGGAATGAATCAAGGAACGATGGGATGTATGGTCATTAGATACATCAACGGAAACGAGCAAAGATTTGAATTTGAACGCCAAGAAGAAGCCCTTAACATTGCCAGTCAAATTAAGGATTTATTAAGCGCCAACCAATTGATGCTTGAACTGGAGGACAGACTTCTGGTCATACCGTTTCAAAATGTGGAGTATATTGAAGTCGCCCCCTCTCCCGAGAAGTTACCGTCTAACGCAATAAGGAATGTTCGCCTCATCCCAATAAAGAGCAAGTGACATCATCCCTCACCCCGCCCTCCCCGTTTCAGCCTTCGTAGCCGCTTCGACGTAGTAGGCCGAGGGGGAGGGGTAGGGAGGGGGCATGACACGGTCAAGTTTTGAGTTTTTTACCTGTGGACAGCTTCTAAGAGAAAGAGGTGGCTTTATGAGGAATTCCTGCCTGACAGTTTTTGTTGTGATATTTGTCCTTTTTTTCATGACGACCATTGGATGTGGCCCCGAACAGCAAGTGCAACCCCCCAAGCCCATAAAGTACCTAGAGCCAGTTTGTATCCAGGGAACCGTCCAGTACCGTCTTCCAGATGAGTCCAACCTCGTCCCTTTCGCCAATGTTAAGGTCACCGCATGGCGTCACAATGAAACAAGAAATCCCTTTGCCGAAGCCATGGCAGATGCAGCCGGAAATTATTGTCTCGAGGTGCCTTTACGAGAGTATGGCGTAGACATTAGGGTCTGGGGGATGGTGAACTTAGGGAACAAGAGCTACACCTGCACTGCTTCGGAAAATGACATTAAACTGGGAAAGACCACGAAGAAATGTGGAGAGGATTGCGCTACGGTTAATCTTGTAGCGGAATGTAAAGAATTCATTCCGACTCGGCGCAGCAAATGATCAGTGCTATGTGAAAATCCCTCCTAACCCCTCTTTCTACATCGTGTCATAATCCGACAAAACTGCCCTTCCGGGCGAGCCCGCCAATGCAGGAAAACTGCGGAAAGTCAGACTATTCTGGATCCCGGCTCGCATCCCGCTCCGCGGAATTTGGCCGGGATGACCCTTTGCGGCACAGCCTCTTATCAAAGCGGAATTCAGACTTCCATGGAGACTGCTTTAAAACCTCCTTCTTATAGGCTGATGGAAAATGTCCATATGCAAGGCTTCCGAAATCCCGAGGAATGAGGGTAACGCAGCAGATGGGCGTTTTCCGACAGCCTCAAGATCATCCCTTCATCGCCCCTGCAGTCAGCCCCCCAACGAGACGGCGTTCAAAGAAGAGAAATAAGACCAGAATGGGAATGGTCACCATGACCGATGCGGCCATGACCAGCTGTTTGGACAGATGAACACTGCTTTCCAGCTGTACCACCCCCCTGGATAGGGTGAATTTCTCAGGGGTATCCAGGAACATGAAGGCGAAAAGAAATTCGTTCCAGGCGATCATGAAAGTGTATAGCGCCACACTGGCAAGGGCCGGTGCCGAGAGGGGAATGACAATCCGCCAGATCACCCCCAGACGGCTACACCCGTCGATCAACCCCGCTTCCTCCATCTCAGCCGGAAGGGTCTGGAAATAGCTTCGGAGCATATAGAGGGCTACAGGAAGGGTCTGTGCCAGGTATACAAGGATGAGAACGTGAATCGAATCTCTCAGACCCATCCGGGAAAATATCACATACAGGGGAATGACCAAGACAATGGCTGGGAACATGTAAATGAGTAGGATGCTGGTGGACATGAATCCCCGACCGCGGAAACGGAGTCTCGTGACGGCATAGCCCCCCACGGTGGCCAGGGTCACAGAGAGCAGCACCGTGATGACTGATACATACACACTGTTGGAAATGTAACGTAGGAAGCCATGTTCAAAGAGGACTTCGTAGTAGGCGCGAAAATCCATCTTTCCCATGTCCAGCCCCAGGTTGGCGGGGTTCATCAAGATCTCTTCCAGAGACTTGAGGGATGAAACAATCATCCAGTAAAAGGGAAAGGCCACCACAATAATGAAGATCAGGAGGCCCATCACCCTGAGGACACGAATAATATTATTTTCCAGACGCTCCCGACTCATTCCTATACCTGTTCATCTTTAGGAAATTTTTTGATCAGAATTCATTCCTCCTTTAACATCCAGCGGAAGTAGATGATGAGGAAAACCGATAGGATTCCAAAGAGAACGATGGCAACCGCTGAACTTGCGCCTATATTAAACTCACCAAAGGCGTAATCGTACACCTTTATGGTCAAGACCTTTGTTCCCGCCTGTCCCCTCGTGAGAAGGAAGATATCGTCGAATTTGTTGATCGTCCAGATGAACCGGAAGAGGAAGAGCGTGGAAAGAACCGTGGCAAGTTGAGGCAGAGTGATATGGAAAAACCGCTGGAAAGGGCTCGCCCCGTCCACCGACGCTGCCTGGTAAAGCTCATCCGGGATGGCCTGAAGCCGTGCGAGAATGAACAAGAAGGCAAAGGGGAAATAACGCCACCCTTCAAAGAGGATTACCGAAATGAGCGCAAGAGGTATCCGTATCTCCATCCCCAGGACGTTCAAAACCCACCAGCGCTGGGAAAGAAACGGTATGGGCTGCGCAAAGAGCCCCTTGTTTACGCCCAACCAGTTGAGGACACCCAGTTGAGGATCCAGTATAAAGCTCCAGGTGAAAGTGACAGCGACAACGGGTGCAATATAGGGTGAGATGAAAAGCCCCCGCACCAAACCTCGGCCGGGGAATTCTGCGTGCACGAGAAGAGCCGCGAACAGCCCCAGGAGAATGGAAAGGGCGCTTCCGGAGATGGTGTAGATCAAGGTGGTTCGAAGAACTGGCAGAAACTCCGGATCTCCGAACACCTTTTGAAAGTTCTGCAGGGTCAAGTTGAATTTTACAAGGGATAGACTTCTTAGATCTGCGAGGGAAACCGGTTTGATACTGAGCCATAGATTCCAGATTACGGGGAAGATCACAAAGGCGAGGACGACCGTGAATGTGGGGAACAACATCCAGAAGGCGAGCCGGGCCTCTTGATCAAAAAAAGTTGGGGTTCGTCCTTTCATCGGCTCTTCTTACTTCTTTCGAGAAGATCGTCTTGAAGCGTCACTTTTGGGCAATTTTGGATCTTAAAGGTGGACGAAAATGTCAAATAACAAAGCCCCAATGCCAAAACCCTTTTTAGGCCTTTGGATTTTGACATTCATTTGGATTTTGAACTTTGACATTTGGCATTAAAAGTACGCTCTATTGCAAAGAAACCTATTCCCAGTCTCTAGAATATAACTTACGAAAGCTGCTAGGAGTCGACCTTTCATTCCAGAGCTTTTACCCTCTCGTCCATCATCTCAGCGGCCTGCTTGGCGCTGAGCTCACCGTCCAGGAAACGTTTTAGGATCTCTGGTATAACCTTTGTCTGATATATCTTGAACACGAGGGCCCCCTTCCCTTCAGGAAATCCCCAGCGATCAAAACCATCTAGTCCGGACATGATGGTTTTTACCACGTCCGTCCCGTAGAACTCGGAAATCCTCGCTCGAGTGGTCACCCCGAACTCCAGCCCCATCCAGCCTTTAATATAGCGATTAGGCTCATCCTTGGTTCCCTTATGCAGGGGTAACTTTCCCTCTGCCGCCATGCCCAACCATCTCAGGTACCCATCAGTGAGGAGGAATTCGACCCACTTTTTGGCCGCGGACTTGTCTGCGTCGCGAGTGATCCCCAAATAGTTGATCTGGCCATATTGGGCCGCCCCTTTCGGCCCCTTAATGATGGAAACAAAACCCGTGTTTTTGGCCAGAAATCCTGGTTTTCCTTTGGCCATGTCAGGGACAACAGGCTGATCCCTCCGAAGCCCTGAGAGTTCATCCAGGATGAATGGAGACCAGATGATCATGGCCGTTCGCCCAGAGAGATAGTCCATGCGGGTGTGTAGCCAATAGAGATTTCCAGGTGGGGTGAATCGGGTCAGGGCCTTGTAAAACTCCAGAGTTTGAACCATTTCAGGGGTGTCCAGGTCCACTTTTCCTGATTGACCGGTGAGTCTTACACCATTTGAGAGGGCCAGGTGCTCGAAAACCTGTTGTGTATAGGTCTGTCCTGGATCTGTGGCCGCCTCGAAGCCCCACATCAAAGGGGGCTTGTGGAGGGCCTGGGCCCCTTTGAGAATGCGCTCCCAGTGGTCGGGCACAGGCAACCCCTTTTGCTCAAAGAGGTCTCTACGGTAGAGTAAGAGCTGGCCCCATCCATCGGTGGGTACAGCCGCGTAACCACCTCGAATCCGTGCCAGATTCAATGGGCCTATACCAAAGCTATCCTCGCCAAGAAGGCTCACCACCTCAGTCGCAGATCGATCATCCAAAATCCCCGCGTCTGCCCATCCGATCGTAAAGTCGATGGGATGGAAAAGCACATCCGGAAGGGCCCTGGCTGCAAAGGCTGCCGTGACCCGTTCAGCCAGGAGATTTTCCTGCACAGGGACGACGCGCACGTTTATTTGACTTTTTTGAGTAAAGTCCCGAGCAATCCCTCGCTGGACCTCCAGTCGATCCTTTTCCACCTCTGTGGTCCAGAAAGTGACCTGATTCTGGGCCTCCGCCATGGATAGGCTAAAAATGGTGACCAAGAGGACGGTTAGCATGTGAAAAATTGCTGCTCGCACAGACAACCTCCTCCTTCCATGATTGGCTCTAAATTTTTATAATCCATGGGTCTTTTCAGGGTCAACAAATTATTGGGGGACGCTGGTAAATAAGTAAATAACTAGCACTTGTTTAGACATTTACACCTTGCCCCTTTTTGTATGCTTGTGGTCAGAATGCTGCCATGCTAGGCTGAGAGTCGGGACTCGCGATGACGGTAAAGAAGGAGGCAAGATGGCGAAGGAGAGAATTTCCGCAACACAGGCCGTCCGCACGCTGAAAAAACACAAGGTGAGCTTTAACTTGCATCCCTACAACTATGAGGAAAAAGGAGGTACAGAGACGGCAGCAAGACAACTGAATGTGGAGGAACACTTGGTCATAAAAACGCTTGTGATGGAGGACGACACGGGCAATCCACTTTTGGTGCTCATGCATGGGGACAAACAGGTATCCACCAAGGCTCTCGCGCGGACCCTTGGCGTCAAGAGAGTCACCCCATGCGCCCCTGAGATGGCTCACAGGCATACGGGATATTCTGTGGGTGGAATCTCTCCTTTTGGGACAAAAAAGCCTCTCAAGGTCTGCGTTGAGGCCTCTATTATGGATCTTCCAAAGATCTATATCAATGCGGGAAGAAAGGGACTGCTGGCAGAGATAGCCCCAAGAGATCTTGCCGGGATTCTAAATCCAACGGCTGTTAACGCCGCCATATAAAAAAGGGGACGCTCCAGCGTCCCCTTTTTTTAACGTATGTACTTTACCTTCTTTTCCAGCTCTTTTCTTCCCATTTGCTGGGCTTCACCCGCTGGCTTGCCAAGACATATGACCGCCAGAGGCGCCTTTTCCGCATCAATGTCCAGTATCTCTCTCAAAGGCTTCTTGTCAAAAAAGGTAAACCAGAGGCTGCCCAGACCCAGGGCATGGGCCGCCAGATGCATATTCTGCATAGCCGCAGCGCAGGCCTGTTGATAGCCCATGCTCCCCTCTTCCTGGAACTGATCCACACCGCTTCCCTTGGGATCCCCGACCACCACGATCATGACCGGGACAGATTTCAAAAAGTCCATCTTGTATTTTTCCAGCCATCCCCAACCGCTCGCTTCAATGGCCCATTTCCTGCACCTGTCAGCCTCTGAAATGATCTTTCCTTTCACATCCTCATTAGTAATAACGACAAATTGCCAGGGTTGGCTGTTCAAGGGAGAAGGCGCCCAAATACCTGCTTCCAGAATCTGTTCAATGGTCTCCTCATTGACAGGATCAGGTGAAAAGTTCCTGCAGCTTCGCCTCTCCTTAATCGCTGTGAAAACATCCATCGGCCCGCTCCTTTCATGAAAATATAATCTATATTTACTGAACTTACTCCACTTTGTCTGAAAGTTCAAACATAAACAAAAATGCCCGGTATTCATAAATATCCATTTCATTTCCGCTGATGCGGGTGGAGGCGGGTTTTCCATCCTGGATTTAAAGTTTTTCATTGAGACTGTGTCGCAACGTCATTGCGAGGGAGTGAAACGACCGAAGCCGTTCGGTCTCGAGCTCACGGCCGAGAGGCAATCTCATAATGCATTGGAAATAAAGAGATTGCCGCGTCGTCCCCGATCTAATCGGGGACTCCTCGCAATGACTATAAGAGGATTTGGACACTCTCTTATTGGAGGCAGATAGAGGACAAAAATTCGAGCCCCCGCCATAATAATATAGTGTTTACAAATAGTTATTTAATGCAAAAGGCAGAATAAGGTGAAAAAGGCTAATATTGAATATCGGTTTTTTGGGATATTAGATATTGACTTTTGTCGTTATAATTTGTAAAGGGTATCGGAATTAAATTTTATAATACATAGATATGGTATTTTTAGTTACAGCTTTGTCAATTTTAAGAGGAGGAGAAAGGAGGTGTAAAGAGCGTAATCATTCGTATTAAATTATCCATCCAGTCACCCAACCACTACGTATCATAAACCTTTCTTTGCTGTCTTAAGGAGGTGAGAACCGAGTATTAAATAATTTACTCTTTAATCACTTACCTTCTGCATTGGACACTTTTGGATCCAACCAATAAACAACAACCGTCAATGCAGGTTTTGGGCAATTCCATCTCGGACATGGTTTAACTCTTTTTGTTAGCCGGCCGGCTCATGTCCTTTTGGTTTTGGCTCAAATTTTAGGAGGGAAATTATGAACTCATTATGGGTACTATTATGGTGGGTAGTCATTCTCATTCTCGGCTACTGGGTATATTCCCGACATGTGGCAAAAAATGTTTTTGGGGTGGACCCGAACAGAGCTACGCCTGCGAAAATGTACATGGACGGCGTTGACTTCATGCCTGCAAACAAGAACGTGCTGTTTGGGTTCCAGCTCAATTCCATTGCAGGCGCCGCGCCGATCATCGGTCCTATCGTGGCCCTTCAATGGGGGTGGGTCCCTGCTCTGTTATGGCTTGGACTAGGGGTCTTCTTCATCGGATGGTTGCACGACTTCTCGAGCGCCATGGTGTCTGTACGGAGCGACGGAGAGACCTTCGGAGCCATCAGCTACAAGCTGATATCACCCCGGGCGAGGAAGATACTTCTCACTTTCGTCTATTTTTATCTGCTTTTGATTGCGTGCGCCTTCGGCCACGTGATTACAAGAGGTATCAGCGGAAATGCTGTGCTTCCTTTTCCCCTGCTGGTGGTCATTGCTGTCGCCTTTCTGGTGGGACATATGATCTACAAAGCGAAGGTGAACATTATTGGAACGACCGTCCTCGCCATTGTGTTGATCTTCGTTTCTATCGGATTGGGGAATGTCTGGCAGATCCCGCTTTCCTATAATGTTGTCCTCATCTGTGTCCTCATCTTTGGCTACTTCAGCTCCATTCTTCCCGTGTGGCGTTTCATTCAGCCTTACAATTACGCCTCTGTATATGTGGTATATTTCGGAATTATAGCAGGGGTTATAGGCATCCTCATCGGCCACAAGCCCATGACCCTTCCTGCCTTTGCCGCCTGGAGCACGCCCATAGGGCCCCTCTGGCCCCTTCTCTTTGTGACCATCGCCTGTGGGGCGATCTCAGGATGGCACAGCCTGGTTAACAGTACCGCCACTTCCAGACAGATCGAAAACGAGTTGGATGTCCGGCCCGTATCAGGCGGCGCCATGTTTGCGGAGTTCACCATCTCTATCATCGCGGTGATCGTATGTGCTACAGCCTTTGCGGACAAGGCGGCCTATCTGGAGCAGGTGAAAAACCCTGTGGGAATTTTTGTGGGCGGTCTTGGCGGAGCCGTCACCTCACTTGGGATTCCAACCAGTTACGCCAAGGCCTTGGCGGGCATGATGATCATCATCCTCGCCCTAACTATCGTAAACCTGGTGTTTCGCTTTATGAAGGTGGCAACAGCCGAGCTTCTGGGCGACGCAATGGGCATTGCCAAGAACCCTCATGTGGCGACCATTGTGGCCCTTATTATCACTGCTATACTAATCAAAACAGGGACCTGGCTCTACATATGGGTCCTCTTTGGAGGTGCCAATCAGCTGATGGCATCCCTTGCGCTTCTCCTGACCACGCTATTCCTGGTACAGAAGGCCAAGAATTATAAATATGCCATCTACCCCATGTTCTTCATGTACATCACCACCGTGTGCGCCCTGTTCTACACATCATTTTTCAAGATGATCCCTGCGGCACTGGCAGGAAAGAAGGTGTTTGGGAACCTCTTTGCTGCGGCAGTCGCCATTCTGCTCATCATCTGCGCTTTGATTCTGGCCTATGACGGCTGGAAGGCATTCAAGAAATATAAGGCAGGTGTGGCGGAAGCACCGCCTGAGGCGGAAAAGGCACCCGCATAATCGACGGGACCTGGAGTCACAAAAGAAAGGGGATATATGTCCCGGAAAGGCATTGACTACCGGGGGATGTATCCCCATATTTGTGCATTTTGTGGCGTATTGGCCCGCCGTGGCGCGACCCGTTTTCGATATGCTGATTGCGATAAGCCAACTGGATAAAACAGACCAGTAACTCGGGCTCAGTAAATCAGGTCTGGGCCAGGGAGTACTGGAGTGATGGCATATTGGGTCCTGTACGCCGTGACTTAATCCTAGAGCGTAGCGATGCCGGAATGCTCTCTTCGTGGATAAAGACTATAAAGGATTATCTTGTAGGCTTTTTCTTTTACGGCCAGCTAAGCTATCTGTACTCAGAAAAACGTTGCCTGGACAATCTGTTCATGTTAGGTTTGTTCGGGAATTTAATTGGATTTCCCTCTCTCTTCAACTATTATCACCTCAGGCTCATGCCTTACTATATAAGGCGACTTAAGCCCTGGAAGAGAAAGATCTTGAAAGAGAGGGATTTTTTTGACCAGGTTTATGATTAGAACCAGGGTCTCCGCCCCCATTGGCCTCCGGCCCGTGGGGCCTACGCCCCGGAGGGAACATTGGAATTATGGAACACTGGAATGATGGGTTAAAGGAGATGATTGGCAGAGATTCACTGCCCCTATAATGTAATCGGTTCAAGTGTTTCAGAATCTGAAAAACACACTATTAACTCTTTGAAAAAAGGTTTGGCTATGGAAGAAAAAGAGAAAAAGAAGAAGAAAAAATCTGGCGGGGTTGTAGGGTTTTTTAGAGATTTTACTTACGGGATGGCCACCCATGGCATGGC
>CP070840.1:2807884-2838633 GCA_020342025.1 Deltaproteobacteria bacterium | reverse complement strand
AGATTTGCGCAGAATTTAGTGGTCGGCTTTGCACGCCTGGCAGGCCAGGTGGTGGGATTCGTTTGCAACAACCCGCGATTTCTCGGCGGGTGTCTGGATATTGACGCCTCAGATAAGGGGGCGCGTTTCATCCGAACCTGTGATGCCTTCAATATTCCCTTGATCACCATGGTGGATGTGCCCGGCTTTCTCCCCGGGGTCCGCCAGGAACACAACGGCATCATTCGGCACGGTGCAAAAATGCTCTACGCCTGGACAGAGGCAACGGTTCCCAAGATCTCATTAATCCTCAGGAAGATGTATGGCGGAGCCATCCCCGCCATGGGTGTCCACCAGATCGGATTCGACCAGGTCTTCGCATGGCCATCCGCTGAAATGCAAATGGTGGGCGCAGAACCTTCTGTGAAGATACTCTACAGGAGAGAATTGGCCGCCGCTGAAGATCCAAAAGCCTTTCTTGATAAGAAGGTGAAGGAATACCAGGATCTTTATCTGACACCTTACCACTCTGCTTCCCGATCGGTCATCGACGCCGTCATTCACCCCAAGGATACACGCAAGCACCTGGTATCCGCATTAGGCATCATGGAAGGCAAGGCAGAACCACAAAGACCTTACAGGAAACATGGGAACATACCTCTTTAATGCGTGAGGAGGAAAGCTTAATGGCAGAAAAATTTGTCAGTGAGAGAAATCTAAAGTTCCTACTCTACGAAGTTTTTGATGCAACATCGCTGACCCAGTATCCCTATTACGAAGAGCACAATCGGGACATTTTCGACATGGTTATCGAAACGGCTCTGAAGATGGGGAAAGATATTCTAAGACCCAACTTCCAGGAGATGGACAAGAACCCGCCCCAATACGTGGATGGACAAGTCAAGGTGCATCCTTCAGTGAAAATCTTTCTAAGAGAATGCGGAGAAGGAGGCTGGATAGGTTCTAACGCGCCTGTGGAAATGGGAGGTCAACAGCTCCCGCTCATGATCGCCTTTGCGTGCCGTTTCATTTTTTCTGCTGCCAACTATTCCGCCATGGTCTATCCCCTCCTCACAGACGGTGCTGCCCACCTCATTGAGGTCTTCGGCACAGACGAGCTAAAGGAAACATACATTCCCAAGATGTTTTCTGGTGAATGGCAGGGCACCATGGCCCTGACCGAACCTCAGGCAGGCAGCTCTGTGGGAGACATAACGACCGTGGCCGAGCCCACCGAGGAAGGATACTACATGATCCGGGGGCAAAAAATATTCATCTCCGCTTCGGATCATGACGCCGTTGAAAACGTGGTCCATCTCATGCTCGCGAGAATCAAGGGGGCCCCTCCTGGCGTAAAGGGTATTTCCCTTTTTGTCGTACCAAAGTACCGTCCCAGCGAAAACGGAGAACTGGTCTTCAATGACGTGAACATTGCAGGGCTCTATCACAAGCTGGGCTACAGGGGATCCCCCATCACCCAGATGAGCATCGGGGAGAACAACGACTGCCGGGGCTGGTTAGTGGGAGAGCCGAACAAGGGATTGGCCTGCATGTTCCAGATGATGAATGAGCAGAGAATTGATGTGGGAATCGGGGCTACAGGAATCGCCTCATCTGCCTATTACACGGCGCTCGACTATTGCAAAGAGCGGCCCCAGGGAAGGCGGCTCTCGGACAAAGACCCAAGCAAACCCCAAGTCCCCATTATTGAGCACCCGGACGTGAAAAGAATGCTTCTTTTCCAGCGTGCCATTGTGGAAGGTGCCCTGTCACTTCTGTTTCAATGCGCCATGTACGCAGATATGGAGATTGCCCTAACGGGTGAAGAAAAGAAGAAATATTCTTTGCTCCTCGATCTTCTAACGCCCGTGGCCAAGTCCTACCCTTCGGAGATGTGCATTCTTTCTGTGAGTCAGGCGCTTCAGTGTCTGGGCGGGTATGGTTACTGTGACGAGTTCCCGGTTGAGCAAAACTACCGGGATGTGCGAATTCACCCCATCCATGAGGGGACGACGGGTATTCAAGGGCAAGATCTCCTTGGCAGAAAGGTCCGGATTCAAGACGGGAGAGCCTTTGAGCTCTTCTTGGAGCAGGTTCAGGAGACCACCACAGCCGCCCATGCGATTCCGGAACTCCAATCCCATGCAGAGGCATTGGAGAATGCCATTGGAATCCTCAAGCAGGTCACAGCGCATCTTCTGGATGTGGCTGCCAAACAAGGCCCTGAAGTCTTCTTGGCAGACGCCACCCTTTATCTGGAGTTCTTTGGGATCATCAGCGTGGCATGGCAATGGCTGCTCCAAGGCATAACCGTTCAAAAGGGACTAAAGAATAGCCCATCTGAATCAGAAGCAGATTTCCTCCAGGGAAAGCTATATACCATGCGCTTTTTCTTTACCTACGAACTACCCAAGATAAAGGCCTTGGCAGAGACTTTGCTGGACAGAGATGCTTTGACCGTGGAGATGAAAGCACACCATTTTTCAGATTAGTGAGCCATATTTGTATTCCTGTCGCATGGAGTGATAGCCTGTTCCTGAAAGACGATATCTCAAAAAAAATTCCACTGAGCATCGCCGTGGTCTGATCCTGAGGGTTTACGCCCGCTAACTCCTGGCAGAATGTATCGTCCCGACCTAGACAGAGTCCTTTTAAACCCTCAAGGATCAGACCACTACCCCCAAACGCCTTAGATATCGTCTTGAAGGAATGGGCCATCACTCAGTGGATGGGGAGACACAATCTTGATGTGCTGAACTTTATGGCACATTGCACTAGCCCCCGTGCTTTTCCACCCGGACCTTGCAGCTGATCCCGTGGGCGAGCATGTTCTCATAGTTGCAGGCACGCTGGCAGATGGCTGCCAACTTGCCCGAGGCCTCTCGCGTGGCATATTGATAGGTCACCACCTTGAGAAACTTGCCCACATAAAGCCCGCCCGTATATTTGGATGCCTCCATGGTGGGCAGAACATGGTTT
The DNA here is from genome assembly GCA_020342025.1 of Deltaproteobacteria bacterium. Next base: position 2,835,675 of record CP070840.1, on the reverse strand, counting down.
GTTCCAATGGACTTGTCCCCGTAAGCCACGGTCGTCTCCTCGCCCAGAAAAAGGGATCCGTAGTTGCGCAGATTATCCAAATAGTAACGCCAGTCTTTTGTTTGTACCTCCAGATGCTCGGGAGCCCAGACATCGCAGACTTCAACCGCCTCTTCGGGAGAGTCCACAAGGATCACTTCCCCATAGTCCCGCCATGAGACTTGGGCCACATCGCGGGTGGGAAGGGTTTTTAGCTGCTCTTCCACCTCAACCATGGTCTTTTCCGCCACATCCTTGGATAGGGACACCAAGGCCTGTCGGGAATTGGGGTCGTGTTCAGCCTGCCCCAGAATGTCTGCGGCCACAATATGGGGGTCGGCCGTCTCATCAATCACCACGAGTATCTCTGTCGGTCCCGCCAGCAGGTCTATTCCCACATGGCCGAAGAGTTGTCGCTTCGCCTCTGCCACATAGACATTTCCCGCCCCCACGATCATGTGCACGGGTTCCAGTCCCTCCATGCCATATGCCATAGCCGCCAGCGCCTGAACACCTCCCATGCAATATATCTCGTCAGCACCTGCCGCCGCCATGGAATAGAGTGAGGCAGCGTGGATGCCTTCCCCCTTGGTCGGTGGGGTGCAGGCCACCACGCGGTTCACGCCTGCAACCTTCGGGGTTATAACGGTCATGTGGGCCGAGGCGAGCATGGGATAACGACCTCCCGGAATGTAAGATCCACTCGCTTCAACCGGAATAATCTTTTGGCCCAGGTGAATTCCAGGCAAGGTCTCCGCTTCGAAATCCACGATAACCTCACGCTGTTTTTCTGCAAAATTCCGGATCTGCTCTTGACAGAAGTCGATATCTTCCCGCTCCAAATTGGAGAGACTCTTGCGCGCCTTGTCCACTTCTTTTTCTGAAACTCGGAAATTTGGAGGGTCCCAGTTGTCGAATTTCTTAGAATAATAGCGCACCGCCTCTTCACCCTCACGTCGAACCCGCTCCAGGATTTCCCGCACGGTGTCAGAGACAGCCCGCATGTCTTGCTCCGGCCTTTGCTTTGCCTTTTTTAGATAGGTCGCCATGTCATTCCTCCTTATGCCACCCGTTTCGTGTCGGCTCTTTCCTTGTCATGGTCGAACAATCCTTACCCAAAGGATTTCTCTTGATGTGCCCGGGAAGGCGTTCGAAGCACCTCCGATCTCAGAACGTTTTGGGCAGAATGGAGAAACGGACAGGTGCTTTGATACCCTGTACGCGGCCTGAGCCACCGTTGGGGCTAAGCAGATTTGTTGCCTCTGAGCCTATATTCTTGATCTGCGTGCCCTGGTCACTTGGATTTCTTCCTTTTTAAGGCCAGAAGCACCTTTTCGGGTGTGATGGGGAGATCCGTTAAGAAGAGACCGGTGGCTGCCGCCACGGCGGATACGAGGGCGTCTGGCGTTCCTATGGTGGCCATCTCACCCACTCCCTTCGCACCAAAGGGTCCGATAGGGTCGTTGGTCTCAACCAAGATGGGGGAGACCGGGGGCATGTCCAACGATGTCAACGTGCGATAATCCAGGAGATAATTGTTCTTCATCCTTCCCACATCATCCAGCACGATTTCTTCACTCATCGCGAAGCCGAGTCCCATGTGCACACCGCCCTCTATCTGCCCTATGGCCCCAAGGGGGTTGATAGCTTTGCCCAAATCCTGTGAGGCAGCCACTTCAAGGATGTGAATCTGACCTGTCCCGGGATCCACCTCCACCTCTATGGCCTTGGCGCCGTAAGAAAAGGCCATGGAGAAGTTCCCACGACCCGTCACCGGATCCGCCAGCTCACTGGGCGCATCCCAGTGACACTTGGCCATAACCGCCTGACCGTCCTTGCGATAGCGCCCCAGACGGACCACGTCCGCCACAGTCATAGACCTGCTGGGGGCCGATTTGACAAAGACGGTGCTGTTTCGGATGTCCAGGTCGTCCGGATGTACTTCCAGTTTCTCACCGGCCGTTTCAATGATCTGCTTTCGCGCCTCCTCTGCCGCTTTCTTGATAGCCATGCCGCCGATGGCCGTGTTGCGACTGGCCCGGGAGCCCCATCCCATGGGGCAGGTTTCCGTGTCGCCAAAGATGGTGTTGATCTTCTCCACCTCAATGCCCAAGACCTCGGCCGCTATCTGCGTCAAGGCGGTGCTGGAGCCGCTCCCTATATCCACGCACGAGGTTGCCAGATTCACGGAGCCGTCATCGTTGACGGTCAGGGTAGCGCCGGCAAAATCGGCATCAATGCCGGGGGAAAGCCGCACGCCGGTGAAGTGCACGCCACAGGCGATCCCCAGCCCCCTGTTGGGAGCGGGATGGGCACGCTTTTCTTTCCAGCCAATCTTATCAGCCACCTTCTCCAGGCATTCCACCAGGCCGCAACTCTTCAGGACGGCCCCTGTGGCCGTTTCATCACCCGTGCGGGCGGCATTCTTGAGCCGAATTTCAAGGGGGTCCAGTCCCACCCGCTCTGCAATCATGTTTAGCTGCGTTTCACCCGCATAGTGGACCTGAGGGTTGCCGATGCCCCGCATAGCGCCGCCGTAAGGAAGGTTCGTGTAAACCGTATAGCCGTCGTAGCGGTAGTTCATGAATCGATAGAGTGTCCCTTGCATGGCACCGCCCACATTGGTCACGACAGGCCCGTAGTCACTATATGCGCCGTTGTCGCAAATGTTTGTGAAGTGGCGCCCGGTGATCGTGCCGTCTTTTTTAATCCCTGTCTTGACAGTCATTATGAACTTGTGCCGGAAGGTGGAATAGATGAACTCTTCATCCCGTGTGTATTCAATTTTCACAGGTCGTCCCGCCTTCCTGGCCAAGACAATGGCGGCAAAATCCATGGGAAACTTGCTCGTGGCCCGGCTGCCGAATCCTCCTCCCACATGGTTTGTGATGACCCGAATCTTGCTTTCCGGGATGCCCAGGGCCTTGGACAACTGGACACGGGTCACTGAGGGCATCTGAGAGCAGTAGTAGAAGGTAAGCTTGCCGCTGTAATCCCACACGGCGACGCAATTATGGGGTTCAGGACAGACATGGGCCACCCGTTGCGTCTCGAAACGATCTTCAAACACATGATCGGCCTCTTGAAAGGCCTTCTCCACGTCACCCAGATTGTAGCAGGGGTTGGCGGCTATGTTACGCTCCGCACCCTCGTGGATGATGGGGGCGCCCTCTTGCATCGCCTCCTCAGGATCAAAAACGGCGGGCAGGGGCTCATAGTCCACCTTGATGAGCGCCATGGCCTCCAGGAGCACGTCTTCGTCCACCGCGGCCACCGCCGCCACCGGATCGCCCACGTAGCGGACCTTTTCCGTTTGCAGGGGCGTCTGGTCCATGTGCGACACACCAAAGACAAAGGGCGTCTCCTGGCCAACAATTACGGCCTTCACCCCAGGCAAGCGCTCTGCTCGGCTGGTATCAATATTAAGGATCCTGGCGTGCGGGAGAGGGCTGCGTACAAGCCGGCCCAAAAGCATATTGGGAAGCCTTACATCCGCTGAAAAAGTGGCCTCCCCCGTCACCTTAACCTCGGCGTCAACCCTGGGAACGTTCTTGCCTACAAAGTCTAACTCTTTCATAGCTTTTTACTCCCTCATTCTGTCTGCCGATGAAAGGATGGCGTCCACGATTCGGATATAGCCTGTGCAGCGGCAGAAGTTTCCTGCAATGGCCATTTCGGCCTCTTCCTGGGTGGGATGGGGATTCTTCTCCAAGAAGGCCTTGACAGTCAGGATCATACCGGGGCTGCAGAAACCGCACTGCACAGCCCCCTTGGTGACGAACTCTTCTTGGATAGGATGAAGTTTTTTCCCTTGAGCCACCCCTTCGATCGTCTCGATCTTCTTTCCCTGGGCCTCGGCGGCCAGTGTCAGACATGAATTCACCGCCATGCCGTCCAACAAAACGGTGCAGGATCCGCACTCACCCATATCACAGATCTTTTTCGTTCCGAGTAAATTGAGGTCTTCACGGATGACCTCCAACAAGGTTCTCCGGTTCTCCACTTCCAGCTCATATATCTCTCCGTTGACCGTTAGCTTAACCTCTCTTTTCATGGTATGCCCCCATCTTTCTTGATAACTTGATGTTTTGAAGCTCGCTGCGCATTTTCAAAGGCCGATTGAGGCCTAGGATAGAAACTGTGGAAAAACCAACTTCTTAGAGGCTGATGGAAAATGCCCATATGCAAGGCTTCCGAAATCCCGAGGAATGAGGCGTACATAAAAGTACGCCGCAGTGACGAGGGATGAGGGTAACGCAGTCCTTCGACCTTGCTCAGGACCGTGAGCTTGTCGAACGGCAGATGGACGTTTTCCGACAGCCTCATAGGCTCTCCTTGATGGCACGATATGTAAGTTCTTTGACAATTTCCATACGGTATTCTTTGGACGCCCGGATATCCGTGATGGGCGCACATTGGGCGGCCGCTGTCTCACCCGCCTTGCGCATCAGTTGCTCATCAATCCTCTTACCCGCCAAGATCTTTTCGGCCCTCTTAGCCCGGAAAGGCTTGGGGCCCACAGATCCCAGGGCAATCCTCACGTCCTCAAAGGCGCCGTTCTTGGTCTTTACCAGGACGCCTAACCCCACCACCGCCAGATCCATGGCCCGTCGCAATGCAAACTTGTAGTAGGTCCCATTCACACCAGGGGGTGGTACCGGAACCCGGATCTCCGTCAGCACCTCACTTCTGCTAAGGGTATTCTTCTGCACGCCGCCAAACATCTTCTGCACCGGGATGACCCTCGTCCCATTGGGACCCTGGACCACACACTCCGCCTCATAGATCAGGAGCGGAATGGGGCCGTTGGCCGCGGGGGAGGCGTGAGTGACGTTGCCGGCCAGGGTGCCCACATTTCGAATCTGGACAGACCCCAACGTCTCAGCCGCCTTTCTGAGCAGGGGATAGTGTTTGGAGACAGGTTTGGAGTCCAGCAGCTGTGTCCAGGTGACCAAGGCACCGATACGCAGGCCCTCTTTCCGGTTAAACGTAATCTTATTCAACCCCTTTATCCCTTTAAGGCTCACAACAGCGGCAAGATTGAGTCGCCCGCTCTTGAGTTCCACCAAAAGGTCAGTCCCCCCTGCCATGACCCGCGCCTTGCCTTTGAGCTTGGCGAGCAACCCGCAGGCCTCCTTAACGCTCTTCGGTTCGTAAAGTTCGAACTCCTTCATACGTCAATCCTCCCTTTGGCCATTACAGATATGGGTTCAAACCTCCACGCCGTTCAGAGGCTGCAGACCTCTTCCAGCTTTCGGCCAAACGCCTCAAGTTGCTCCAGGTTGTGGCATTCCAGGAAGTCCTCCACGTGGGGCAGGGCTGTCCTCATGCCACGATCTATGGGTCGATAGTCGGGCATTCCCAGTAAAGGATTAAGCCACATGAGCCGTTTGACTCGGCTGTTCAGCTCCCTCATCTCCTTTTCTAACACCGCGATCTCCCCCTGGTCCCATCCATCACTCAAGAAGATGACCACCGTGTTGGGCCCTGAATATCTGGGACCGTAGCGCTGATTATATTCCGCAAGAGAGCTCCCGATCCTAGTCCCTCCAGACCAGTGGGAGACCTTCTCAGAGATCAGCGCATAAGCGGCATCCATCTTGCGCATTCGCAGTAGTGAGGTGATGTGTGTCAGCCGGGTGCTGAATACAAATGTCTCCACACGGGGGACGTGCCTCTGAAAGCCATACATGAACTGGAGCAGGAAACGACTGTAGCAATCCATGGAATGGCTCACGTCGCACAGAACCACGAACCGGGTCTTTCTGGGCTGGCGACGTTTTCTACGCAGCACCATCAACTCCCCGCCGTGACGCAGAGAGGCGCGCACAGAGCCGCGCAGGTCCACCCTTTTGCCCTTTCCCCTTGTGCGCCAGCGTCTTCCCAACCGCAGACCCAGGTTCTGGGCCAGGGCCATGATCACCTGGCTCACCTCCTCTGATTCCTGATCGAGCATAGCCGCAAAATCTTTTTTGTGCAAGATTTCTTGAGGGCTATACGGAGGCGTCTCAAGGTCGTGCCTGGAACGATCCGTCTCTCTTCCCGCATCACCGATGAGGGTTAAGGGCAAGGTCCCGTAAAGTTGAACATGCCCCTTTGAATCGGGCAGGCTTTGTGGGCCTTTAAGAGACCAAAACGCCTCAAAAAGTGCGTCAAAAACGGCCAACTCCTCGGGCCGGGTGACATAATGGGCGCTGAGCAAGCTGTGAGTCTCTTGCTTGTCTTCCAGCCGAATCAGCCTTAGGCCACGCAATGCGTCCAGCGTCCGCCCCAAGGTCACCGGCAACCCTTTCTCCTTGAGCTGCCTGGCAAAATCCAGCATATTGATAACAAAATCCCCTGAGCGGGCCTGGTTGTCTGAAAGCGCTTCCCCTTCCATCAGGACTGCAACGCCTCCGCCCAGGAAGAAGCCAGGTTTTCGCTTTCAACCCGTTCCATGTCCGCCTGATGCTTGAAGATACAGCCAAGCGTCTCTTCCAGGGTCTCGGCGTCCAAATGATCCCGGTTCAGCAGCAAAAGGGCATTGACCCAGTCCAGGGTCTCGGCAATGCCCGGTCTCTTGTAAAAGCCCATCTGTCGTACCTGCTGCATGAGGGAGCAAATCCTGAAGGCCAAGTCCTCGGAAATTTTTGGCACTTTGGTGGTGACGATCTCATGTTCCTTTTCCAGGGAAGGGTAATGGATCCAGTGGTAGAGGCAGCGCCTCTTGATGGCGTCATGGAGTTCACGGGTCCGGTTGGAGGTAATGATCACCAGCGGCTTGGCTTTTGCCTTGAGGGTGCCAATTTCCGGGACCGTAATCTGAAACTCTGACAACACCTCCAGCAAGAAGGCCTCAAATTCTTCATCTGCCCTGTCCAGCTCATCGATCAAGAGGCAGACGTGCTTGCCGTGGGCCTCACTGCGAATGGCCTCCAGAAGAGGTCGACGGATAAGGTACTCCTCGTCGAAGATATTTTGCAGGTTCTCCAGGCCCTGGTGCTCTGCCTCAGCCAACTTTATGCGGAGGATCTGCTTGGTATAGTTCCACTCGTAGACGGCCGTCGTGGCGTCCAGGCCCTCGTAACATTGCAATCGAATCAGCCGGCGGTCCAGGGCCTTGCTCAGGACCAGGCCCAATTCGGTCTTGCCCACGCCCGCCTCGCCCTCTAAGAGCAGGGGCTTTTCCATTCGATAGGCCAGGTAGATGACGGTAGCGAGCCTGCGATCGCAGATGTACTTTTCTCTCTTGAGGGCCCCATAGACATCATCGATGGATCGGAAAACTTTTTTCATATCTGGCGCCGAACTATAGGACGAGGGCTAAGTCCTGTCAATTTTTTTACACATCTCTACTAAAATATGCCAAAATGCTCCCTCCTGCGCAGCAGCCTGTGCTCGCCCAGACCCCACCTCCAGCCGAGCGGGCGAGGCGGACGGGCCCGGCGGGGGTGGGGCGCTTCACTCCGTTTCCAGGCCTGCCCCTCTGAAGGGAGGTTTTACCCACAGATCCTCTTCGGTGACCTGATAATCGGGACGAGGATTTTTGATCTCCTTCATATTCTGTTACGCCAAGGTGCGTGTTGACTCCCTCAAAACGGTAAAGTAAAAAGAGCGTAACAACACATTGTGTGTGGTAAAGAGAAGCATCTCACAAAAAGGAACACCCATGGCAGTTCCACCCAAGAAGGACCTCCAGGAGGCTTCCAAGGCGTTTCGATGGGCATCTCAACGTGCTTTTCAAATGGGACTCCAGGGAAGCACGGGGGGTAACATCAGCATACGCGTCGGTCCAGGCCAGTTTTTGACCAAACCAACGGGAGTAGGGCTTTTGGAATGCCGGGAGTCGGATCTCGTTTTGGTGGACAGCCAAGCTCGCCCATTTAAAAATCATGCCAAACCCACAAAGGAATTGCATGTCCATTTGGCCATCTTTGAAACCCGGTCTGATATCGGAGGGATTGTCCACTATCATGCCCCATACGCCACGGCTTACGCGGTCAGGGGTCTGCCTCTGCCTCTGCCCACTGTTCACGCCAAGCGCATCCTAATACAGGTCCCCCTCATTGGCGCGTACCCTGAAGGGTCCCCAGAGTTGGCTGCCGCCGTCGCCCAGACCTTTAAAGCCAAGGAAATGGTAGGGATATTGATGGCCAACCATGGACTCATCGCTATCGGCTCTACTCTGACGCAGGCCCAATACATGGCCGAGCTGATGGAGGAATCGGCCCGAATCACATGGCTGTCTCAGCAGATTAAGTAGCCCACGCCTTGGGTCAGCATTATGCTTGGAGTGCATTCGAAGGAAAAAATTGACGCTGATCGCCACAGCGCTGGGCGGGGACCGTTTGCCTCACATGGAAAACGGCTGTACCATGATCAAGCGCTCAGGTCCCAATCCACATCTTCGCCTTCAGAGACGATGGCAATTGCTCTCAGAGGAGAACCCGTCCCACCGCGTATTTTTAATGGCAGAGCAATGAAAGTGAAACGTTTGCCCGCCAACTTGTCCAGGTTGCAGAGGTTTTCAATGTGCGTGATGCCCCGCTCCGCACACACACTGTGACAGGGGTAGGTCTTATCGTCCAACATATCCGGACTGGGCGAGTCAACCCCGAAATTGATACACCCCTGCTCAAGGATGAACTCTGTGGCCTCGCGATCCAAGCCAGGATAATCTGTCATGTATTCCGGCTTACCGTAGAACTGATCGTAATGGGCGGTGTAAAACAGGACCGTGTCTCCTTGTCTGATATCCAGGTTCCACCTTTTCAGTTCATCCTCAATCTTGGCTCGGCCGAACTGGCTTTTACGTGGCACGTCACTCACATCCAGGCAGACGCCCGAAGTGACACAGTAGTCCAGGGGGATCTTGTCCACCGGGGGAGCATCAGGATCCGTTGAGAGATGACTGACTGCATCGATGTGCGTGGGTCCATGGTCACAAAACATGATGCCCCGCGTCTCATAAGAAAATCCTGTTCCCAATTGGCGACCCACTTCTTCATGGGAGGCATGGGTCCAGATCACCGTCTTCAGGTGTCCGGGGTAGACGGGCATGCCCTGATATATCTCTTGAGTGAGATCGATGATTCTACCTTTCAGCTTCACGTTTGCACCTCCGTTCTGCGGCTTTTATATCAAATCTAACCAAAGAAAGATGACCTGTCAATCATTAGCCTAAGGCTCCAGGCTTCTGTCCCCCCGTTCAACGGCCAGCAATCGATCCGAACTCAAAGCACCTCGCCTTGATTACACCCTGCAAGGGTCTGAAGTGAGGGCATGCCCTTTTTCGAGAGGCCATATCTCAAAAGAAATTCCACCGGGCGTCGCCGTGACCCAATATTTGGGGTTTGCGCCACTGAGCTTCTGGGAGTCTGCAACTCACTCCTTAAACCTCAAATATTGGGGCACTTCCCGCTCACAATATAGATATGGCCTTGAGAAAAGGGGCGTGGCCTCACGCACTGGCAAAAACGAATTCCCTTACCAAGGCATATATTGAATGATCATTTCACTAGCAAAGCTTCACTACACCGTTAGCACTGCAAGAGGGTTTTTGAACAACTAAAGACTGCGAGCGCTACCGGATGCGGACTTGATGGCCTGAACAATTTTCCGGTAGCCCGTGCACCGGCATAGCACCCCAGAGATTGCCTCTCTAATGGCGGCTTCATCGGGATCCGGGCGCTTATCCAGGAGGGCTTTACCGTTCATGATCATGCCAGGCGTACAAAACCCGCACTGAATGGCCCCTTTCATTACGAAGGCCTCTTGAAGAGGGTGAAGCCTTTCGTCCTCTGCCAGGCCTTCAATAGTCAAGATCTCTCTCCCATCGGCCTGGGCGGCCAGCACAAGACACGCGTTTACCGCCTTACCGTCCATGATGACTGTACAGGTGCCACAGTCTCCCATTTCGCAACCCACCTTTGTCCCGGTGAGGCCCAGCGCCTCTCGAAGAACCTCCACCAGGGTCTGATTGGGTTCCACGGCGATTTCGTATTTCTTGCCGTTAACGGTCATTTTGATCAACTTTTCCATTGCATGCCCCCGATAAAATGCATCCATTATCCATGCTTTTCTGCATTGGTCAGCGCCGCCCGCAGGGCCCTGCGCGTCAGGACTTCCACCATGGCTCGCCTGTATTGGGCGGAGCCCCTGAAATCGTCAATGGGTTTACTATCTCCGGCAGCGGCCTCTGCGGCCTTTGCGAAAAGCTTTTCACTCGGCTTCTCACCCAGAAGCATCTTCTCTGCAGACGTGGCCCTCATGGGAACGGGCGCAACGGCCCCCAGCACAACCCGAGCCAAAACGATCCTCCCTTCTGGGCTTCCAAGACTGAGATAGGCAGCCACATTCACCAAAGAGATCACAAGCGTCTTTCTCCTTCCCAATCTCATATAGCAACCCCCTGAATAGGGGGGCGGCTTTTCTATCACAATTTCGGTGAGGAGTTCCTCCGGCCTTTTCACCGTTTCACCAGGACCCCGGAAAAATTTATCAAGGGGAACGCTCCTCTCGCCCGATGAATTCTTTAAGACCACTTCAGCACCGTAGGCCATGAGCGGAGGAGGAAGATCGGCCGCCGGCCTAGCGGTTACAAGATTACCCCCTATGGTTGCAAGATTTCTGATAGTGGGTGAGCCAAGACGCTTCGCCCCGAGACTCAGGGCACTCATGTTTTCTTCCACCTGTTTCGACTCGGCCAGCTCGGCAGCGGTCATGCAAGCGCCAATCCGGATTCGCCCGTTGGATATCTCTTGTCCTCGCAACTCATCAAGTCTACCTAGGAAAACCACGCTTTCTGGGGAAATCACCCTCCTCCTCATATTCACGATAAGATCCGTTCCACCCGCAAGGGGTTGTGCCTTCTCCTTGAGCTCCGCCATAATCTGGCACGCTTCATCAAGGCTCGATGGATCATGATACGCAAACCTTGGCAAAATCATTTTCATCGCCTCCAGTCTTCAGTTTTTGAAATGCCCTCTTTCTTTCCGTTGCCTCGCATCTCCATCACCTGTACCCATTAAACTTGCACGGGATGTCCCCCCCACCTTTTCAGCTGAAAATCTCTGGATTTACACAATTGGGGGGAACCCCACCTTTGAGGGCAGCGATCAGGTTTTCGGCCGCCATTAAACCCATCTTGGTCCTGGTCTCCAGGGATCCGCTTCCGATGTGAGGTAAAACCACCACGTTGTTCATCTCGGTCAGGGCAGGGTGAATCTCCGGCTCCCTTTCGAAAACGTCCAACCCAGCGCCTGCTATTTTCTTCGCCTGAAGGGCCTCCACCAGGGCTTCCTCCTTTATCACCTCACCCCTGGCGGTATTTATGATGATCGCATTTGGCTTCATCAGGGAGAGCTCCTCGGGACCGATTAATCCTTCCGTCTCAGGCAACAGGGGTACATGGAGAGAGACAAAATCAGATGCCTTCAACAGGGTCTCCCGATCCACCTTTTTGGCGTTGACTTGTTTTTCAAGTTCGGGCTGGGCCTTGACGCGGTCATGATACAGAATTCTCATGTCAAAGCCAGCAGCCCTTTTTGCCACCGCACGCCCTATTCTGCCAAACCCGAAAAGACCCAGGGTCTTGTGATGCACATCAGTGCCCAACAACATAAGAGGCGACCAACCCTCATATTTGCCTGCACGGACAAAGGCATCACCTTCCACGATCCGCCTGGCCACCGCCAGGATGAGCGCCATCGTAAGGTCGGCTGTCGTTTCAGTCAGCACGCCAGGTGTATTTGTCACGGCTATCTTCCTCTGGGTTGCGGCATCCACATCGATGTTGTTGTACCCCACTGCATAGTTCGCGATCACCTTTAGCTCTTTCCCGGCCGCATCCATCACACCGCCATCTATAACGTCTGTCAGAAGAGGCAGTAACCCATCCTTCCCCTTTACCTTCTCAAGAAGCTCGGCGCGCTCCAGGACCCGATCATGCGGATTACACTCAACCCAAAAATTCTCCTCCAAGAATTCCATGGCTCTGGCAGGTAATCGGCGGGTTACGAAGATTTTGGTTTCCATCAGCTCACTCCGCTTTAAACGGCAGGCTAAACCATTGCCCATGCCTGTGTAACCACCCTTTTGGCATTGGCAATTACAACCTCCGGATCTTGGCCTTCCATGGGTTTTATTTCAAAACTTACGATGGGTCGCGTTTTGCCGTCCAAAAACCCCGTCTCCAGGAGCGTTCTCAAGAACTCTGCCACCTCAGGTACATCGTTGACGCCGCCGGGTGTACCGAAGGCGGGATGGTTGTCCCCATAGCCAGGATAGGCGGGATCCGTTACGGCATTACCGAGATGGATCCCCACCAGGTGCTCCTTTATCGGGACCAGCGCCTGCTGAGGCGACTGCTCAAGCAAAGGGATGTGGCTCAAGTCCACGAGCAGTCCGAAATTGCTGTGGTTTTTCCCCACCTCCTGGGCCACCTCTTTAGCCAGGGAGCTGGGCCCCAAAAGACAGCATTTATCCACCTCTGTATCAAAGGCCTCAACCACGATCTTGGGGCCTCCCTTACGGGAGGCGTATGCACACAGCTCTCCTAAAGAGATAATCAGTGCCTCCACAGCCTTTTCCCGCTTTTCGGCTCCAGGGTCCTTGCCCGAGAGGATGAGGAAGCTCTCAGCCCCCATGGTGATGGCCTCCTCCAGACGTCCCCTGAGGACTTCGCAGGCCTGTTTGCGCCTGTCCTCTTCAAGGGCGTTTATGTCAAGTCCTTGGCCTAGAATGGTGGGATGGGCCGCATACCCCAGACCCATGTGGGCCAAATGAATGAGGTCTTTCACTCGCTCGCGGACTTTGGAATCCTCAATGTGGGTTATTTCGATGGCATGGAAGAAGGGGTCGATGGCAATCTGTTTAACCGTCTCCTCCCAGGGTCCGGCGCCAGAGGCAAGGTGGGGAAAAGCCATGAAGTGAACGATTCCTAGCCTCATGAAGGCTTCCATTGGCTCGTGCATCTGTCTCACTCTCCTTTTTTTGCCCCTCCTTCGTGCTGCAAGGAAAGGCCGTCATTGTGTCTTTGTGAACGCCATCAAAGATCGTACGTCCACAACATAAAACATGATCATAGCCCCTTTCGGGCAACTACTTCTCCGGAGGCCCATCCGCTTCCTTTATGGCCCAGAAAACCCTTTCCGGATCGGCCGGTAAAGAACGCACCCGTCCACCACAGGCGTTGGCGATCGCGTTCAAGATGGCCGGGGTGGCCGGTATGTTGGGCATTTCACCGATGCCTTTAGCCCCATAGGGTCCGTACTTGTTTTCCACCTCCAAGACGATGGGCTTGATATCGGGGACATCCAGTGACGTGGGGATCAGATAATCGCCCAGATGCAGATTCTGGATATGCCCCTCCTTTAGGGCCACCTCTTCCATGAGTGCGTACCCCAGGCCCATGGCCACGCCACCTTCAATCTGGCCTTCCAAGGCTTTGGGATTGATGGCCTTCCCCACGTCAAAGGCGGCCACAAAATCTGTAACGTCCACCTCGCCCGTCTCCACGTCCACAATGACCTCTACCATGTGCGTGGAGTAGGTATACACAAAGTAGGGATCACCTTGACCCGTTTCAGGGTCCAAGGTGGCGGGGGGTGGGGCCCACCAACCTTGCCCGATGAGACGCTTACCCGTGGCCATACATCTGGCGGCCGCCTCCTTGAATAGGATAGTCTTGTTGGGATTCTCGCGGTCGTAGATTCTTCTGTCCCTGGCCTCCAGCCTCTCCAAGGGCACCAAAAGCATTTCAGAGGCCATTTCCAGAATTGATTGCTTCACTTGACGGGCAGCAAGGATTATGGCATTTCCCATCAGGGTGGTGGAACGGCTTCCCACAGTAGGGCCTGATTCAGGGACCATGTCCGTATCCGGCTGCACCAAGCGGACGTCTTCAAGCCGTATCCCCAGCTCTTCGGCGCAGATCTGAGGAAGCACGGTGAAGGCGCCCTGGCCCATTTCCGTAATCCCCGTAAAAAGCAGCACCGATCCGTCTTCGTGGACATGTACATTGGCACCACACGCGTCACCACTCGTGCCAATGCTGGTTCGGTACCAACCCATGCCAATGCCTACGCCCCGGCGTTTTGTCCGTCTTTCGTCCACGTACCCCGTCTCTTTATATCTCCGGTCCCAGTCGAAGGCCTTGGCGCAGGCCTCCAAGGTGTCACGAAGGCCCACACTTTGGTCCAAGACCTGACCCGTGGCAGTCACGGAACCCAGCTTGAAGGCGTTTTTGCGCCTTACGTCGATGGGGTTGATGCCCAGCTCCTGGGCCAGTTCATCGATCATCTGTTCATGGGCAATGTGGACCTGGGGGGCCCCAAAACCGCGCATGGCCCCCCCGTAGGGGTGGTTCGTATAGCAGAGATAAGCATCCACTTTCACATGGGGGATCTCGTAAGGCCCGGGCATCATAACCATGGCATGAATGTGCGAGCCACCCGCGGGAGGGAGTATGGGACCCAAGCTGGCATAGGCCCCCTGCTCGTCATAGATGACGCCCTCAAAGGCCACGATACGCCCGTCTCTCTTGGCGCCGATCTTGACTTCCATGATCATAGGGTGTCGCTTGCACGTTTGCAGGGTCACCTCTTCTCTGTCCAGTATCATGCGCACGGGCCGACCGGTGTGGTAGGCCAAGACCGCCGCCCTGCAACCTATATCGATGGGGGAGTCCTCCTTGCCGCCGAACCCGCCGCCCATGGGAATCTGCCGTACGCGGACCTTGTTCACAGGCACCCCAAGGACCGCGTTGATATTGCGCCTAACGGTAAAGGGGGCCTGCATAGGGCCTTCCACCAGCATGGTACCATCAGATTGTGGTATTGCCATGGTGACATCCGGCTCCATATAGGCATGTTCCAAAAAGGGGACTTGGTAGGTGCGCTCCAGGATTACTTCCGCATCGGCAAAGCCTTTATCCACATCTCCCTTGCGAAGCTTGTTGTAGGAGAGCAAGTTCCCCTTGTCATGGATCTTGGGCGCGTCCTCCTTCAGGGCATCGCGGGGGTCAAAGATGGCCGGCAAGGGCTCATACTCCACATGAATTAATTCCAGGGCCCGTTCGGCTATCTCCTCGGTTTCGGCCGCCACCAGCGCCACCCCATCCCCCACGAAGCGTACTTTATCTCCGCAGATCACCGGTTGGTCGGGAATAATGGCACCGAAACCGTTTCTGCCGGGAACGTCTTTGGCCTCGAGCACAGCCACCACACCGGGAAGATTCTTTGCCTTGTCCATATCTATGGATTTTATGAGGGCGTGCGGATGTGGGCTTCTGAGGATTTTTCCATGCAGGAATCCCTCTTTTGAATAGTCGGCCCCGAACATCAACTTACCGGTCGCCTTTTGATGGGCATCAGTTCTCGTCGCTGACTGGCCTGCCACGGACAGGCCCACTTCAGGGGCCTTAAACAATCGCGCCAGGTCCAACTTCTCCTTTGTAAGAACCCGTGTTTTCTCCTTTTTCTCAATCTCATTGCCCATTGGTCATTCCCCTTCCACCCATTTCTTGTGTCCATTCAATTCGCCGACGCATCCTCAGATTGTGCTTTCGCATAACCCTTTCTGCCCTCGCTGGATCATGGTTCCTCATGGCATCTACCGCCTCAATATGATCCTGATAGAGCCCGGAGATGATCGGCCTGATATCGCAAACAAACGGTCGAGCCCTGGCCTTAATGTTTTCCAACAGGTCCCGGAGAAGCCAGTTCCCACAGGTCTCATAGATTAGGCCATGGAATCGAAAGTCGGATTTGGAATAGCCCACCACATCTTGATTCTCCACCATTTTTTTCTGTTCCCCTATGATGGATTCCAGACGGCCCACGGTTCTTTTATTTATATTTTCCGCTGCGAAGCGACCTGCTAGCCCCTCCAATAACCCTCTGACCGTGTACAGGTCATAGGCCATCTGCAAGGTCATCTCCGCCATTCGGATGCCCTGATTGGGAATATGCTCAACCAGGCCCTCCTTTTCCAGGTCCATCATGGCCTGCCAGACCGGCGTTCGACTGACGCCCAGATCCTTTGCCAGACGCTCCACATTTATCCATTTACCAGGGAGGAAGCGGTAGGATGAGATCATCTCCCTTAACGCCTTATCGGCCTGCTCTTTTAGTGTTAGCCGCGCAAGTTTTTTGGGCAATGGCCTCAAGCTCCTTTTCTAGGGGTAAAATCGGCCCCACCACCTTCCGCACCACCCATATCAAACCCATTCATAATGTCAACAAAAATTTTATAAAAAATGAAATTTTTGTGAAATTTACTTGGCGACGATCTGAGCCCGAATGGCCCTGGACCCGCCTTTACCGCTCCTCCAAGTTGACGCTTCCTGAGAGAGACTCTCTGTAAGACCTCCAGAGGGGAGTGAATATTCTGATTCGGCCCAACGGCCGATGCCTTCTTTTACCTTGACTATCAAGGACATTTGGATTACAAGCATACGTTCAACTTATGCAAATAATTAGATAATGTCTGATTTCCCCCAAAAATAATTCCTATTGGCTGACAAGATTCTCATGGAAAAAAATAGCCCGCTCATTGAGGAGAGAAGGAAGAAAGCGGACACGCTCAAGGACATGGGTGTTCGTCTTTATCCTGCAGGATACGCGTGTGATATGACTGCCGTCCAGGCCGAAAAACGCTTCGGAGACATGGATGAAGAGGCCCTGGTAAAGGAAAAGCAATCTTTTTCCATGGCAGGGAGGATAATGGCCATTCGTGGTTTCGGAAAGGCCTCTTTTATTCATTTCAAGGACAGGACCGGTCGCATACAGGCATATATCAGAAAGGATAAAGTAGGTGACGAGCAGTATGAGGTTTTCAGGCATATGGATATGGGCGATTTCATTGGTATTAAAGGGACCTTTTTTCGAACCAGGACCGGTGAATTGACCCTCCTTGCAGATCGCATCACTCTGCTCTCCAAGTCTATGAGGCCCCTTCCGGAAAAATGGCATGGGTTGACCGATAAAGAGACAAGATACCGAAAGCGATACTTGGACCTCATCGTAAACGATCATGTGAAAGAAGTCTTTATTTTGCGGAACCGGATTATTCAGTCCATCAGGAATTTCTTTATCCAAAAGGACTTCCTGGAGGTGGAGACGCCCATGATGCAACCCATCCCGGGAGGTGCTACGGCCAGGCCCTTCAAGACATTTCATAACGCCCTCGGTATGAATCTCTACCTCAGGGTAGCGCCTGAACTTTATTTGAAGAGACTGGTCATCGGGGGGCTGGAAAGGGTCTTTGAAATAAATCGCAATTTCAGAAATGAGGGCATTTCCATTCAGCACAATCCTGAATTCACCATGTTGGAATTTTACATGGCTCACGCCACTTACGAAGACCTCATGGCCCTTACAGAAGACCTCTTCAATCACCTGTTGCAAGAGATCTTTGAGAAGAACAGCATTGAATACCAGCAGAACACCATCAATTTTACTTCCCCCTGGCCAAGGCTTACACTTTTCGATGCCCTGAGAGATATGGCCGGGGTTCAAGAAGAGGTCTTGACCGACATTAGTGCCGCCACTAGGTTTGCGCAGTCCAAAGACATAATCCTGTCCAGAACGGATAGTCTGGGAAAGATATTGACAAAGATCTTTGACCAAATGGTGGAGCCTAAGCTGGTGCAACCGACTTTCATCATTGGCTACCCCATTGAAATCTCACCCCTATCTCGCAGGAATGATGAAAATCCAGGGATTGCTGACCGATTCGAGCTTTTCATTGGCGGTAAGGAGATAGCCAATGCATTTACCGAATTGAACGATCCTGACGACCAGCGGGACAGGTTTTTGGAACAGGTTTCTCTGCGTGAATCAGGGGATCATGAGGCCCAGTTCATGGACGAGGACTTTCTGATGGCCTTGGAGTATGGCCTGCCACCTACCGCTGGGGAAGGTATAGGTATTGACAGGGTCGTGATGCTCCTTACCGATTCACCCTCCATTCGGGATGTCATATTTTTCCCTCATATGAGAGCCAAGGAGTAAGCAGTAGGCAGTACTCGGGGGAGACAGTTTGGTGCTTAGTGCTTGCTGCCTACGGCCTACCCTTATGACGGAGCAACAGGTATGTTCTTCGAGTCATTTTTAGGAATTCGGTATCTCAAGGCCAAGCGCAAACAGGCATTTATATCGGTCATCACCCTTATCTCTGTATTCGGGGTTATGGTGGGTGTAATGGCCCTGATCGTCGTTTTGTCTGTTATGAATGGGTTTAGAGCCGATCTCATGTCAAAGATCTTGGGGGTAAATTCCCATCTGCTGGTATTGAGCTATGGGGGCGGGATCAAGGACTATGACAAAATCGCTGCGCGCGTGGCTGGGATAGACGGCGTCGTTGCCACCACCCCCTTTATCTATGACCAGGTGATGGTAAAGAAGCTTGGAAGCGTCTCGGGAGCCATTCTTAGAGGGCTCAACACAAAGACCGCTGGGCAGGTGATCGGTATCGAGGCCATGATAAAGCAGGGGAAACTGTCCTCCTTGGACAGCACCCAGGAGAAATTCCCAAGCATTATTGTAGGGAGCGAACTATGCAAGCTCATAGGGGTTCAGGTAGGCGACCTGCTGACCGTCGTCTCACCTCACGGAAAATTAACGCCTTTGGGGAGAATACCCCACTCTCGCAGTTACAAAATCACGGCTTTATTTGACTCGGGAATGTATGAATACGATGCGCACATGGTCTTTGTCTCCCTGAAAGAGGCCCAGGATTTTTTGGGGATGGAGGAGAAGGTGACAGGTATTGAGGTTAAAGTCACGGATGAATTCAAAGCGGATGCCATCGGCGCGTCCGTTCAGAAAGAATTGGGTTACCCTTACTGGACCAAAGACTGGAAGCAAATGAACAGGAGTCTCCTCTCCGCCCTCAAGCTTGAAAAGTTGACCATGTTCATCATCCTGACCATGATCGTACTGGTGGGGGCGTTGAATATCATCAGTACCCTCGTCATGGTTGTTATGGAAAAGACAAGAGATGTGGCCATACTGAGGGCCATGGGAGCGACAGCAAGGAGCGTCATGGCCATCTTCATGTTTCAGGGCCTTTTGGTGGGCGTGGTGGGGACCATAGCCGGCCTGCTTTCAGGGCTCGGGCTCTGCCAAATCATCGCAAGATATAAGCTGCAAGTCTTACCGTCGGACATCTACTACATCTCCACCCTGCCCGTCAGGGTGGAAACAGGGGATGTGGTGCTCGTGGCCCTGGCTGCCGTGGTGATCTCTTTCCTGGCCACCATTTACCCATCTTGGTACGCCTCCCGGTTGAACCCTGTTGAAGCGCTCAGGTATGAGTAGACGTGGTGCATCCAATGATTGAACTGGTGAAGATCTACAAGTCATTTACCCATAGTGGACACCTCATAGAGGTCCTGAAGGGCATCGATCTTGCGGTCCATCCCGGAGAGAGCCTCTCCGTCACCGGGGCCTCTGGGGTGGGGAAATCCACTCTGCTCAATATCATGGGCACCCTTGAGCCGCCCACCGAAGGCGTAGTGCGATTCGAGAGCCGCGATGTGAACGAACTGGATGGAGCGGCCCTATGTAGGTTAAGAAACAGGGACATTGGGTTTATATTCCAATTTCATCACCTTCTTCCCGAATTTAATGCCTTGGAAAACACGCTCATGCCCGGCCTGATTGCGCGAACGAACAAAAAGAAAGCAATGGAATGGGCGGGGGAGATGCTCATGAGGGTTGGACTGGGAGATAGGATGCACCACCGGATAGGGGAGCTATCGGGCGGTGAGCAGCAACGGGTTGCTATCGCCAGGGCATTGATCATGAGGCCTAAGCTCCTGTTGGCTGACGAGCCCACGGGGAATCTGGACAGGGTTACTGGGGAGGGAATTATGGATCTCTTGCTCCGACTTAACAGGGAAGAGGGCTTAGCCCTGGTCATAGCGACGCACAATCAGCGTTTTGCAGAAAAGATGTCGCGACAAATGGAGATAGTGGATGGGCGGATTTTGTGAGAGTAGTCTATGAGATTGAACCAGGACTTTAAGGAATTGGTATTTTCGCACATGAGGATTTTTAGGATAGTGGCTCTCATGGTTCTCTGCCTGTTAGTGCCTGTGTTGGTTCACGCCGAAGAAAAGGGAAAGGTGGCTGTGCTTCCATTCAGAGTTTATGCCCCAACGCCCCTGGATCATCTCAGGAAGGGATTACAGGAGATGCTCACGGCGCGCCTTGCCAAGAAGGGACTGATTATGATGAGTCCTGATGTGACGAATAGGCATGCCATGGCCCTTTTGCCCTTTATTGAAGAGAAGGACATTTTGGCCCTTGGCAAGGACTTGGGCGCTGACTGGGTCATCATGGGTAGCCTCACGCAAATAGGAAGAAAAATCAGCCTGGACCTGAAGGTCTTTGACATAACTGGGAAAAAGCCTCCTTTTTCTCTGTTTATCGTGGAGGATGACATGGATAGATTGTCCGACGCCACGCAGAGGGCTTCAATTAGCGTTTATAACCAGGTTGTAGGCATCATACAGATTGACTCTATTGAAATTAAAGGCAACAAGCGTATTGAGAGGGAAGCCATTCTGGCCATGGTTGGAACCAAGAAAGGAGACGGGCTTAACCCTGATCAACTCAATGAGGATCTGCGGGCCATTTACAAAATGGGATTCTTTACGGACGTAAGCATCGAAACAGAAGACGGAGCAAAAGGAAAGGTCGTCATCTTTAACGTGCAAGAAAAACCCTCCATTGCCCGGATCGTCTTTGAAGGGAACAAAGAGGAGAAGGACAAGCAGTTAAAGGAAGAAGTGGGAATCAAAGAGTATTCCATCCTTAATCGCGGCGAGATCAAACAGAGCATCAACAGATTAAGGGAATATTACCGGCAAAAGGGTTATTACACCGTGGAAATCAAGGATAGAATTGAAGAGCTCCCCGAAAATGAGGTTGCATTGATTTATGAGATAGAAGAAGGAGCGAAGATCTATATCACAAAGATTGAATTCGTCGGAAATTCTAAATTCGATGATGATGATCTCAAAGATGTTATGGAGACCAGTGAAAAGGGTATTCTTTCCTGGATCACAAAGTCTGGACTTTTGGACAAGAAGAAGCTGGAGTTCGACGTTCAAAAGATCACTTCATTTTACCAGAATCAGGGGTACATGAAGGCGAAAGCCGGTGACCCAGAGGTAACCTACAAAAAAGACGAGGGGCTGATCATCACCATCGAAGTTGTAGAGGGGCCCCAATATGGGGTCAATGAAGTGACAATCGTCGGTGAGCTCATTAGACCAGTCGATGAACTTCTCAAGAACGTCAAAATCAATAAGGAAAAGTTCTTTAACCGAGAAATAGTCCGAAAGGACATCATGGCGCTGGGGGGTGCTTATGCCGATGACGGGTATGCCTACGCCGAGGTATCCCCCGTGATAAAGACCGATGATGAAAACCACTTGGTGGACATTACTTATCGCATATCGAAAGGGAACAGGGTCCGTTTCGAACGGATCAACATCACCGGCAATACGAGAACCAGGGATAAGGTGATCCGGCGTGAGCTCGGCGTCATCGAAGGGGAATATTTTAGTGGAAAGGGACTTACGAAAAGTACCAGAAATCTTTACCGACTCGGCTATTTCGAAGACGTGGAGGTACAGACAAAAAAAGGAAGCCAAGATGATCTCATGGTCCTGAACATAAATGTAAAGGAAAGACCCACAGGTTCGTTCGCTTTTGGCGTGGGATATAGTCAGTTTGAGAGTGCCATTGGAAATCTCAGTATCTCTGAAAACAATCTCTTTGGTCGCGGGCAACAGTTAGTCGCTTCAGTGATGATTGGCGGCCGCACGCAGAACATCGATATCCGCTTTACCGAGCCATGGCTCTTTGATAAGCCCCTGTCCGGCGGCATCGATATTTATAGTTGGGAACGGCAGTATGACGAGTATACGAGGGACAGTCTCGGAGGGGCCCTGAGATTCGGCTTTCCTTTGCTTTCTTTAGGCCTTGATGAATTTACCAGGGGATCGGCAAGATACACCTATGACGATGCGGACATTTATGATATAGGCGAAACTGCTGCCCAAGAGATAAAAGAGATGGCAGGGAGAAACTTGACCAGCAGTATCGGCCTGTCGATAACGCGTGACTCCAAAGACAGGCCTTTTCTGACCACAGAAGGATCCTTAAATAGCCTCACCTTCGAGACCGCGGGTGGATTTCTGGGGGGTGATGTTGGTTTCTATAAATATTTGGCCACAACGGCCTGGTATTTTCCTTTATTTTGGAAAACGGTTTTTCTTGCCCAAGGGAGATGGGGCTATATCGATGAGAAGCCTGGTGAGAAGCTTCCTGTTTATCAAAAATTCCGAATCGGTGGAATCAACACGGTCCGCGGGTTCGAAGAATATTCCCTCTCTCCCAGGGACCCTAATACTGGCGACCCCATAGGGGGTAACCAGATGGTGATCTTCAACATTGAATACCGATTCCCTCTCCTTGAGGAGCAGGGAATCGTTGGCCTTGTATTTTTCGATGCGGGTAATGTCTTTACAGACGACCCGAACGCTGTCACCGTAAGTGGGCTCAGGATGGGAGCCGGAGGCGGCATCAGGTGGTATTCTCCGGTCGGCCCAATCAGGCTGGAGTACGGTTTTAACCTGGATCCACAACCCGGAACGGCCGTGATTCCATCTGAAAAGACAGCCCAGTGGTATTTTACGATGGGGGGTGCATTCTGACCGGGTTCCGTTCGACCCAATCTGGAGGAATTTGCGGTCAACCCAAATCCCTAATTAAAACTACTTAATCATGTGAGGAGGAAATATGAAAAGGCTTTTTATACTGACGGTAGGCATCTTCATTACACTCTGCTTCCAATACACTGCGCTCGGGGCAAGTGCTTCACCGATTGCCGTGGTGGATATTCAAAGACTCCAAAACCAATCCAAGGCCTTTCAGAAAGAAAGGGCGAAATTAAAGAACAAATTTGAGGCCATGCAGGAAAAGCTGAAAGCCGAAGAGGAAACGATCCGAAAGCTCGAAGAAGATTACAACAAGCAGAGCATGATGCTGAGCCTAGATGCCAAGCAAGACAAGAAGAGAGAACTAGAAAGGAGAAAACGACATTATAAATACCTTTATGAGGACTTCACCAAGGAAATGAAAGATGAAGAGCAGGACGCCACGAAAGTGGTCGGGAAAGATCTAGAAAAAATTTTAGAAAATATAGCCCAGAAACAGGGATTCATCTTAATCCTTGAGAGAAGAACCATTGGTCTCGTATATTATGCCGACGCCATAGACATTACCGATCAAGTGACCCAGGCCTATGACAAAATGCACCAATAAGAGCCTTTCAGGAAGGTTTCGATCCACGAAAGCATTATCGCACATGCGACTTGATAAACGCCGCTGATCACACTATGATCGGTTCATAAGTTGTCCATACAATCCTGCATTAGAGGTGTGATATTAGTTGCCTACGCTAAAGGAAATCGCTGATCTGGTCGAGGGAGAGATTATCGGTGATGACCAGCGTATCATCAACGGTATTAATTCCCTTGCAGAGGCCTCCCAGGGGGAAATTTCCTTCTTCGCCGACCCTCGCTACAAAGGGAGCTTAAAGGAGACAAAGGCCTCAGCCCTACTTGTCTCAGCGGTGACTGATCTCTATGCGGGGCCTCAGGTGGTGGTTCCCAACCCAGCTCTTGCCTACGCCAGGGTGGCCGGCCTCTTCTCGCCACCGCAGATCAAGTTTCCTGGCATAAGTGAAAGGGCCTTCATCCACAAAAGCAGCAAGGTTGGGGAGAATGTCTCCATCTATCCTTTCGCATATGTGGGACAAGAGGCCGAGATCGGTCACGACACGACCCTTTATCCAGGCGTATTTGTGGGGGACAGGGTAAGGATTGGGAACCACACGGTGATCCATCCCAATGTGAGCATTCTTCATGACTGTGTTATAGGAAACGAGGTCATTATTCATGCGGGGAGTGTCATCGGGAGTGATGGTTTCGGTTTCGTTCGCGATGGGCCGACAAACGTCAAGATACCCCAAATGGGATATGTGCAGATAGATGACCAGGCTGAAATAGGGGCCAATAATACCATCGACCGGGCTGCACTGGGAAAGACATGGATCAAGAGAGGCGTTAAAACGGATAATCTGGTGCAGGTGGGGCACAATGTGGTCATAGGAGAAGATACCGTCATTGTGGCCCTGACGGGGATATCCGGAAGTGCCAACATCGGTCGAGAAGTGATCATTGGTGGACAGGTGGGGATAAACGATCACATCACGATCGGAGACAGGGTGATGATAGGCTCCCAGTCTGGTGTGGCCAAATCCATCTCCCCCGGCCAGGTGGTCACGGGCACGCCCTCCATGCCCCACCGAGTCTATCTCCGAACAGCCACTCTTTTACCCCGTCTTCCCGAGATGTATAATCGCTTGCGTAGACTTGAAAAAAAGGTGGAGGAACCGGAGAAGTCATGAAATTGCCCCTCAACTATCCAGAGATTATAAAAATATTGCCGCACCGCTATCCTTTCTTACTGGTTGATCGGATCATTGAACTGGAACCGGGAGAGCGGGTGGTTGGCATAAAGAATGTGACGGTTAATGAACCTTTCTTTCAGGGTCATTTCCCCGGGAACCCCATAATGCCTGGTGTGCTTGTTGTGGAGGCCATGGCGCAGGCGGGCGGTGTGCTGGCTCGGATGTCGATGCCTGATGTCTTGGAAGAACAGGCAAATACCGTTCTTTTCATGTCCATGGACAAGGTGAAATTTCGCAGACCGGTGATCCCTGGAGACCAGCTCATTCTTGAGATAAAGCCCCTTAGAAAGGGGTCCAAGGTCTGGAAGATGGCTGGAAAAGCGTTTGTGAAGGATGATCTGGTGGCAGAGGCGGAACTCATGGCCACTATAGGTTAGAGACGTGTTTCGTAATTTGTCATCGTGGCCAGGTCCGGCAAGGCGGGACTCGTCCGGAATGACGGCTTAGGTGCGTTCCGACACAGTCTGTGGGTGAGAGGAAAGAGAAGGAGACGATTATGGAAATTCACCCTTTAGCCGTTGTTAGCCCCAGTGCAGAGTTGGCGCCTGGCGTTAAGATTGGCCCCTACTGTACAATAGGGGACCATGTGACCATTGATGCGGAAACAGTGCTTATCTCCCATGTGACCATCGAGGGGCATACAAAGATCGGCACACGCAATAGGATATATCCATTCGCATCCATCGGCTCCCCACCTCAGGACATTGGATACAGAGGGGAGGATACACGTCTTACCATTGGGGATGACAATATTATCAGAGAGTATGCCACCATAAATAGAGCGACAACCAAGGAAAATTGGGAGACGGTTGTGGGCAATGAGAATTACATCATGGC
Organism: Deltaproteobacteria bacterium; assembly: GCA_020342025.1. Next base: position 2,810,289 of record CP070840.1, on the reverse strand, counting down.
CTATGCCCACATCGCCCATGACTGCTATCTGGGAAACAAGATTATCATGTCCAACGTGGCTACGCTGGGTGGTCATATAAGCGTCGGTGACCATGCGATTCTAGGAGGACAGGTGGCGGTGCATCAATTCGTTCGGATAGGGGCTTATGCCTTCCTGGGGGGTAAATCGGGTATAGATAGGGATGTCCCTCCTTTTATGATCACGGCCGGAGAGCGGGCCAAACTTTACGGGGTCAATAGCACGGGACTTCATCGGTTGGGATTTTCACGAGAGACCATAGACGGCCTGAAAAAGGCCTTTAGAATTATCTGGCGTGAAAACAACAGATTTAGTGAGGGGATAGATCAGGTCAGAGAAGAAATGAAACCTTTTCCTGAATTGGAAATGCTCCTGGACTTCCTGGATGGATCAAAGAGAGGGGTCCTGAGATAGGAGAAGTGAGCTAAAGTCTAAGGGGAAAAAGAATGGGTAAGGTATCCGCCTCATTTACTTTAGGCATTCTAGTTCACTTTAGGCACTTGGGAAAATGTCCGAGCAAAACGAAATCATAGGTATTATTGCAGGGGGAGGCCAGTTTCCCCTCAGAGTGGCCGACTCGATCAGAAAGCAAGGACATCGCGTTGTGGCCGTCGCCCATCGTGAAGAGACGGATCCAGAATTGGCCAAAAAGGTGGATCAAATCGTCTGGATACGTTTGGGGCAACTGGGACAGCTGATCAAGGCCCTGAAAAAGAATGGGGTCCAGAAGGCGCTCATGGCAGGGACGATTGCTAAGCGCCTTATGTTTAAGATAAAGCCCGATCTTAAGGGCTTGACCCTTATGTCCAAGCTGGCCATCTTCCATGATGATGGAATTTTGAGATCCCTGGCCAAGGAGCTGGAAAGGGAGGGCATTTACATCGTCAGTGCCACCGCCTACATCCCAGAGCTGCTTTCGCCTCCAGGATGCCTGACAAAGAGAAAACCGACCAAGAAGGAAAAACAGGATATTGAATTCGGGTGGCGAATCGCGAAGGAACTGGGAAAGCTAGATATCGGGCAGTGTGTGGTGGTACGGAGAGGAACGGTCCTGGCTTTGGAGGCCATGGAGGGCACGGACGAGACCATCCGCAGGGGTGGGGCGCTGGCCAGGGAGAAGGCCGTTGTGGTGAAGGTGTGTAAGCCAAACCAAGATCTGCGTTTTGATATCCCTTCTGTGGGATTGACGACCGTGGAAACCATGGCAAAGGTGAAGGCCTCTGTCTTGGCCTTGGAGGCTGGCAAGACCCTTATGTTCGATAAGTCTGAGATGATCCGACTTGCCAATAGCTCGGGGATCGCCATCGTCTCAGAAGAGGGATAGGTTAAAGACCGGGAGATAGGGGGACGTGAAGGAGAAGTTAAGAATTGGTGTTATCGGCGTGGGACACCTTGGGGACTATCATGTGCAGAAATATGTGGCCATGCCGGAGGTGGACCTGGTGGGCGTGGTGGACACAAATCATGATCGTGCCAATGAGATAGCCCGCCGTTACCAGACCCGCCCTTTTGGGGAACACCATGGGATCCTGGAGCAGGTGGATGCGGTGAGTCTCGCGGTGCCTACTGAGCGGCATTACGAGGTGGCCAAAGATATCCTTTCCAGGGGCGTTCACCTCCTCATTGAGAAACCCATAACCTACACGCTTGAACCAGCCGATACGTTGATCCGCTTGGCCCTCGAAAATGACCTGGTCCTCCAGGTGGGGCTTGTTGAGCGTTTTAACCCTGCCGTCGTAAAGATGGAATCCCTGTTGACAGATCCGGTTTTCATCGAGTCTCACCGAATGAACATCTTTACAACGAGGGGGACTGATGTGGACGTGGTCCTTGATCTGATGATCCACGATCTGGACATCATTCTTCATGTTGTGCCCGCCGAAGTTAAAGAGGTTCATGCGGTGGGAATGTCCGTTCTCACGGGGAAGACGGACATCGCCAATGTAAGAATGATTTTTGAGAACGGGACGGTCGGCAATCTGACGGCAAGCCGGGTCTCTGACAGGCCCCTGAGAAAGATACGTGTCTTTCAGCCCGACGCTTACATGGCTGTGGACTGCTTCCGAAGGGAAATCAGCGTCACAAAGCTGGATAGCCAAGTCAAAGATGACTACAATTTCCCCCAAATCACCACGAACAAAACGAAATTCCCTGGTAACGATCCTTTGGCGGATGAAATTTCTTCGTTTGTTCGTGCCGTCCTGAACGGCGAAGAGCCAGTGGTTTCCGGTCGAGACGGACGAAGGGCGCTTCAGTATGCCCTTGGCATCATTGACCAGATTGAAAGAGGGTGCAGGGATTTCCAGGCCATATGCTGATGTGAAGAAAGGCTAGGGACCGGATTCAAGAGCAGGACCCAGCTTTGCTCTAGCCCCCAAGGGACATT
>CP070840.1:2790830-2807784 GCA_020342025.1 Deltaproteobacteria bacterium | reverse complement strand
CAATGAGCACGGTGCTCGGCGGGATGAGAATGCCAAGGGTCCCGGCGCCTGCCACTGTGCCCGTGGCTAGGGTGTTGTCATATTTATACTTCTTCATCTGTGGCAGGGCAATTCTGCCCATGGTAGCCGCTGTGGCCGCGGTAGAACCGCATATGGCGGCAAAACCGGCACAGGCAAGCACCGTGGCGATGGTGAGGCCGCCACGAAGTGCCCCTACCCAAGAGTAGGTAGTATCATAGAGCCGTTTGCTGATGCCTGAGGCAAAGGCGAAATCGCCCATAAGAATAAACATGGGGATAACGGATAATTGCCAAGAGGAAAAGGATTCATAGATATCCTGGGCGAGAAGGGTAAGAGCGGGTTCGTAGCCCGAAAGGTAGGCGAATCCTACAAAACCTACAAAGGCCATGGCAAAAGCAACGGGCATTCTCAAGAGAAAAAGCACCAGGAGCAGGGCAATACCCACTATGCCAGCCGTTTCGGGAGTCATTTCTTAAACACCTTAATTAACGAATCGATGAACCACTGCAGGGAAACCAAACTGATAGGAATGCATGCCACAGCGGCACCGTAACTGAAGGGAGCTAGAGGAATGCGTGCAGTCATACTTTCCTCTGCTCCAACCTGCATTGAATATCCGTACGCGAAAAGGCGCCACACAATCAATACGAAAAGGACAAACCCGAGAAAATGGACGATGCAGTCAACAATGACCTGCAATCGCTTCGGGAGCAACGGGACAAAAAATTCCACCTGAACATGTCTGCCCAAAATGAGGGCCATGGCTCCGGCAAAAGAGATGGCCACCAACTGGGCGAGCATAACGACGTCAAGGGCGCCGAAGACGGGCTCACGAAACGCCTTGGCGCCCACCACATCGACACAGGTGAGGCCCATGATCAAGACCAGGGCAAAAAGGCCGATCCATTCCGCCCAGCCGCTTATCCTCCGATTGAATTTATCAAATTTCTCCAGCATAGCATCATCTGATGTCGTCTGTACAAAAGTGGCCCCACCCAGCCTTGGAAGGCTTGGGCGGGGGGCGTAAGATGCAAGGTTACTTGACGACGTAAGCTTCAGCCCGCATGCCGGCAGGTCCCACCGGGGAAGGGATCTTGTACTCCATCTGTTTTTCCGTCCAATATTTTACCCGGGCGTTCAAATAGTCTATCCAGCCCTTCACCTCTGACTCTGAGAATCCTTTGCCAACCATCATTTTCGTGTAATTTGCGATGACGGGATCGACGGCCTTTACCCATTTGGCCGCTTCCTCATCGGAGAGGTCAATGTATTCCATCCCCTTCTCGCGGCCAAATTTCTTGCCGACGAATTCTATCTCATTCCACATCAGGGCATACCGCTCCTGATATTCCCCGCTCATCACATCGATGAGCAATTGAAGGTCCCGGGGCAGCCGGTTATAGCTGTTTTTGTTCATGGCCAGGTAAAAGTTAAAGCCAGCGCCCGTTTGCCAGCATTCAGTCACATATTTTGTGACCTCTGCAAAACGGAAGGTCTTGAGGGTCTCATAGGGCGCCCAGACGCCGTCATTGACCCCTTTGGCCAGGGCATCATAGGTTTCAATCATGGGGGTGGGTGAAGGGTTCCCGCCCAGGGCCGAGATGATCTCTCCCGGGACTCCCGGGGCCCTGATGGTCAGACCTTTCAAGTCTTCCAATTCCCTCACCGGTTTCTTGGTGATGAGCATACTGGGGGCGTTGAGGTGTATGGAGAGCAGCTTCACCCCGTCCCATTCCTTTGGCTTAAATTTATTGTAGAAATCGAAGGCCACATGGGCGCCGACCCATCCGCTGGGAAGCCCCATGGGCAGTCCGGCCCCTTCAGAGACGGGCATGCGGCCGGGGGTGTAATAGACATGGGCATAGCCGATATCAGTGATCCCCGATTCAATCCCCTTGTAAATAGCAGGCGCTTTGAGCAATGAACCCCCGGCAAAATACTGGACTTTTATTCGGCCGCCTGAACGCCACTCCAGTTCCTGGCCGAATTGTTCGGTGATCTTAGATTGTTTAGAAGGCGGGGGGAAGAAATTGGCAATCTTTATATTGATCACCTTGTCTTTGGCTTGAACGGTCTCAAAGGGCAGGAAAGTCAACATCAGGCCCAAACAGAGAATTCCAATCACGGCTAATAGACTTTTCTGTCTCATCCTTAATCCTCCTTTTAAAATAATAAGTTAAGTTGTCACAAAATGCCTAAACTTCCCTAACAAATTAGAATTGGGAATCCACCATACCAACCAAAATTTTAAATATCAAGAGTCAAATTGCTGCACAATAATTCCTGCAGTTTTCACATCAGGGGCCGATATCTCCCGAACCTGCTCATTTTCCAGCCTCTATAGTGCGGAAAGGGCCATGAGAGGGGAGGGCGTAAGTTTATGGTTTATTTTTTACCGAAATCAGCCTTGGGCTGAAATCGGTAAGAGGGCCCTTTTTGTTGGTGGGTCATTTGGGGCCACGAATTACTTCCGGTGCCTTTCTCGGTTCGCGTCATTCTCAGCCAGCTCGGCAAGGCCTCCCTTTCCGAATTTGTTGATCTTTACGCCACCGGACAGCCTGGGAAAATCATTCATGATGCAAAGTTCATCGGGCAGCTTATGGGGGGCGATCTTATCCATTAAGAAATCTCGGAGTTCGGCAAGTGTGACCTCCTCTTTTGCCTTTGGAATAACGCACGCGCAGGTGCTCTCCCCCAAGACGGGATTGGGTGTGGCCACCACGCAGGCCTGATCCACCTTAGGGTGTTGAATCAGCAAAGCCTCAAGTTCGTGAGGGTAAATCTTGTAGCCCCCACGGTTTATCAGGTCCTTTGTTCGGCCATAGATCTTAAAATAGCCATCTTTTTCCCTGGATACCAAGTCTCCCATGAAAAGCCAGCCATCCACAATCTGCTTTTCGGTCTCCTCAGGATTTTGCCAATATCCCTTCATGACATGCCACCCTGAAAGGGTCAGCTCTCCGATCTCGCCCTCTGGTACCTCTTGCTGAGTCGCAGGGTCCACAACCCGGATTTGAGTATCCGCAATGGCTTGGCCGATATACTTTTCTCTAATATCCAGGGACGAAAGATAGGGACACATGATGCCCACCCCAGGACCCACTTCAGAGGATCCCCAGAAAGAGGTGATATACATCCCCATTTCCTCTTCCACACGGGTGATCAGTCCCTCAGGGGCTATCTGACCGGCGATAAGGCCCGCCCTGAGTGAGCTGAGGTCATAATTTTTTCTACTTTTGTGGTTGAGCTCAAGGATGTAATGCGCGGGTGCCCCCAACTGTAGGGTTATTTTTTCCTTCTCTATGAGTTGAAAGGCCTTTTCTGGCTCGAATTTGTCCATGAGGACGATCGTGGATTGGAGCAGGACGGGCTGAATCAGGCCTGCACCACACCCGTAAGAATGGGTCATGGGCAGGAAGCCGATAAAGATGTCCTCCGAGGTCGCATCCACGCCGAGGGAATAGGCATGTCCGCCTCTGACCACCTGATAATGGGGGATCATGGCCCCCTTGGGTTTTCCTGTGGTGCCTGAGGTGTAGATCAACATGGAGAGGTCTTCCAGCGTGTTGAATGAGGCAGGGGTGTATTCTCCGTCGGATTCTCTCTCTGTCAGGTCCTCAAAACCAAATACCCCTTCGCCTTCCGTATCTCCCACCAAAATGATGGATTTGAGGGCTTCCAGGTTGTCTTTGATGCCCAATACGGCGTCGAGATAATCGTAGCCTTCCCACTCTCTGAAAATGACAACGCCCTTGGCTCCGGAATTACTGAGAATAAACTCGGCCTCCGTGGTTCGATAAACAGGATTTACCCACGCGATGATGACGCCCAATTTCTGGAGGGCATAGAAGGCCACCATAAGCTCAATGGAGTTGGGCATGTAAATGGCTACCCGATCCCCTTTTCCAAACCCAAGTCTTGTAAAACTGGCCGCTAGGGCATCTGCCATATCATGGAGTTCTTTGAATGTCTTCCGGCGATCACCATCCACTACTGCTGTTTTATTGGGAGCTTTGTTAGCCGCTCTCTCCAGCACCTGTCCCGTTGATAATGATTTTAACCACTCCATAATCAAAGCATCCTTTTCTCAGTAACTCGGTCGGCTATAGATAGCGTTGCATCCCTGATGCAACATTAGATATTTCGAAAGAGCTCTTCATATTTTGACAGGATCTTGTTTCGCAACGCATCAGAGGAGCGGATCATTGGAGGAACCTCCGCTTTCCAGTGATAGGGCCAGCAGGCGTCAATGAAGACCTTCGAGGTGGTGTATTCCTTTCTCTCACGCGCATCAGGTGAAAGTGTGGGGTCCAGTGGACTGCTCAAGAATCCAGGAACAATGGAAATGGCCTTCTCCGGGTTCACTCTCGTGCACACCGCCCAAAGGACCTCATCGAGATTTGACGGGTCGATATCTTCATCCACCGTGACAATATACCTCCCAACACATGCCCCTCCATGAAGAAACGCCCCCGCCATGCTAGCCACCTGACGCGAATGTCCGGGATAATTTTGCTTTAATGAGATGACGCCAATGACCCGGTTCCCAGGGCCATGAACATAAACGCCTTTGATACCGGTGGCCCCTGCCTTGTCAAGTCGATCCCAGAGGGTTGCGGCCGTGTGTATCGGTATTGGAAACCAGAAGTATGCCGGTGGCTTGACAGGAGGCTGCCCAAAGATGATAGGGTTGTTTCGAAAATATAGGTTCTTCACATAGACCACGGGTTCCATTTTTCTTCCGGAAGCATAGTAGCCAGTCCACTCTCCGAATGGTCCTTCAAGCCTTTCGTCCTCAGAGGGTGGGGGCGCAAATCCCTCCACGGCGATCTCTGCAGTGGCCGGTATGGGCAATCCGGTCACCTTCCCCTTCACCACCTTGATCGGTTTCCTCTTCAAAAAGCCTGCAACGTCGTATTCAGATACGCCCCAAGGGACAGAAACGGTTGAAACCATATAGAGTGTCAGGTCTTGCCCAAAGCATATTACAACGGGACAAGACTCTCCTTTTTCCCAATATTTCTCCCTCATCAATCTGCCATGTTTGCCCGGGGACATATAGAAGGAAAGGGTCTTCTCGTCATGTATCATGACCCGATAGGTCCCGCAATTGATCCACCCCTCATCTGGATCCTGTGTGATAGTAATGACCCCAGTACCGATGTATCGCCCCCCATCATGCTCATGCCACTTGGGGGTAGGAAACATGGACAGGTCCACTTCTTCTCCTGTTAACACGTTTTCAAAGACCGGGCCGTCGTCCACCTCTTCGGGGGGCAACGGAGAGAAATCTTTCATCTTCTCTTTCCAGTACCGAATGACCTCCATATCGTTCATCGCTTCATCCACACCTAATGCCAGCTTCTGACCCAATTTGAAATTCAATAGGTTCGTGGCCACACGGAATCCTTTAGGATACCCTGGTATTTCATCGAATAGGAGCGCTGGTCCTAGTCTTTCACTGACGATTTCGTGAATGGTCCCGATTTCAAGATCCCAGTGGGCGCCATTTATCTTCCGTAACTTTCCTTTTTCTTCCAAAGCTGATATGAAACTCTCCATGTCATCGAACATGATGGGACCTCCCTCTCTTGTGTTATGAAGCGTCTTACTCTATCATAATCTTTCAGTTTTCAACTTGTCAGTGGTTTCCCTGGGTTCCTCGTCGCTATATGTACTCTTTACTTCTGGCAACCATCCTTCGCCTGAGGCGAATTGGGAAAAGGCAGGCGGGCCATTCTTCCAATATTCCATCGTTCTAGGAGCTACTTGCGCTGGTTTAGCATCTTCGACATGAGGGCGCCCATCCCCTTGAAACGCATTTCCTTACTCCCTAGGCTCTTCAGGCTCTTAAGAAAGGCTTGTGCTGGAGGCGATGGGGGCTGTTTCTGCAGATAGGCGATAGTCACATCCAATAAAAGCTGGTGACCTTTAACAGGCACTGTACGCAATTTCCGTTTCCGAAGTTCCTCGGCGACTGACTCTTTCACTAAAAAAGAGATTCCCTCACCGCGCTGAACGAGGAGCTTGATCATTTCCGCATCGCTTGTCTCCATGAGGATGTTCGGCTTGCAATCGTTTCTGGAAAACAGTTCGTCCACCAGTTTCCTTGTACCGGAGCCTTTCTCTTTCATAATGATGGGTTCTTCAGCCAGTTCATGAAATGGAATGAATCTCTTCCTCGCGAGGCGGTGTTTCGGGGACAGGACGAGCACGAGTTCTTCTTGGCTGAATGGGATGAAAGTGACTTTAGGGTTTTCATCCCCCTTGGCGATTATCGCCATCTCGTTTTTGAAGTCGACGAGGCTTTGTACCATTTCTGAGGAGCTTCCTTCATCCAGGTGGATCTTAACCTTGGGATAAGTCTGACGAAATCGGGAGATCAGAAAGGGCATAAAATAACGGGCATAGGTCCTGGCGGTTCCTATTCGGAGGGAGCCCCGCTTCAGTTTCTTCATTTCCTCAACAGCAATTTCTATATCCTTTTCATAATCGAAGACCTTTTGTGCATATTTATAGATGGCTTTCCCTTCTTCTGTGAGGTAGAGCTTCCCAGCCTTCTTCTTGAAGAGCTTCAGTTCACAATGCGCCTCAAAGGCCTTCACCTGAGCAGTGACAGCGGGTTGTGTCACGTAAAGCTCTTTTGCCGCTGCAGAAAAATTTAAATGCTTTGCAGCCTGGTAAAAGGCCCTGAGCTGGTTCAAATTAATCATGGGTGCTTCCCATTCTGATCCACAGATAGAACATATAAGTGAAAAACAAGTTTATGTAAAGCTTAATAGAACCCTACCAGTTCTGATTCTTGACAAACCATAGGGCTGTGCATAGTTTAAGATACGAACGCTTTACGAACTGGTAGTATGAAAAATATTTTCAAAACAATCTGGCAACTGGCAGAGCCCTATCTGGATACAAGGGACAACGAGATTCACACCAAGATCTCTATTGAATTTGCATACAAGCTCTTGGAAGCAGAGGGTGGGGATGAAGACGTGGTGATCCCAGCCATCATATTGCATGATGTGGGTTGGAAAGAAGTTCCAGAAGAACTCCAATTGAAGACCTTTGGCCCAAAAGCGACTTTCCCACAGCTAAATAGGATACATGAGGATGAAGGTGTAAAGATAGCTAAGGGTATATTAGAAAAAGCGAATTATGACAGTAACAAGGCGGGAGAAATCCTACGAATTGTGGGCAGCCATGATTCAAGGGAGGAACCCATCTCGTTAAATGATAAAGTGGTTAAAGATGCCGACAAACTATTTAGGTACACCAAAGATTATATAGATATCTACACTAAGAAATTTGAACTCACACGTAGCCAAATGCTTGCCAGGCTTGAGAAGAAATTAGTGAAATGGTTTTTGACCTATTCAGGTTCAGAAATGGCCAGAGCGGAACTGGAAAAGCGCTTAAAACAGAGAAATAATCCGAAGGAGGCATATCATGAATGACGACAATATGGTCTTCAACTGGCTTCCCTGTTCAGTGGTTTTAATAAGCACAGCCCACGAGGGAAAGCGGGATATCATGACAGCTACGGCCATGTTTGTTTCAGAAAAAGAGCCTTTGGTCGCGATGAGCATCGCCAAAAATCATCTTACCGATCAGTTGATTGAAAAATCCGGCGAGTTCATTCTTGCCATTGCCTCTGAGGCTCAAAAGGACTTGGTCTGGCAGTTAGGAAGCGTAAAAGGAGAGGCAGGGGATAAGTTCACACGTTTTTCCATCTCTGCCCTGGAATATCAGCCAGGTAAAGCACTTATCCCCGAAAGATCTGCGGCCTGGATGGCGTGCCAGGTGGTGAGTAAACAGGACGTGGATGGTTACCGCCTTCTGATTGCACGGGTGGTGGATCAAAAAGATCTGGGCAATCCACCGTTGGTGTGGCAGAAGAATGAACTTTTTACCTTAAAGTCGTTGTAGGTTTTCCCTTTTTCGTGTATAGATCTGATCTCAAAGCCGCCTGGAGCGCTAACCACATCAAGGTCCTATGGAGAAATATGAGTCTTCGTCGGAAATAGCCCCAGTAAGTTGGCAGAAGTATTTATAGAAATGGAGAAAAATTCCCATGAACACAGTCGATCAGACAGCGAACCTGGAGGAGATTTTATCCCAGCTCAGACCGGGAGATAGGGCATTTGTTTCCAGTTTGATCGAGAGGGATCCGTTAACAGGTGTATATAACAGGAGAAAGTTCGATAGAGACCTTGAATTGATTCTTGCCATGTCGGAAAGGACCAAGAAAGGTGCAAGTTTACTGATGATCGATATTGATCATTTCAAGAAATATAATGATCAACATGGTCATCAGAAAGGGGATCAGGTATTAAGGGAAGTGACCCGATGCATTGAGAGCAGTCTCAGGGATTATGACAAGACGCACATCTACCGATACGGAGGAGAGGAATTTGTCGTCATCATCCCTGATACATCGAATAAGCATGCATTTGATATTGGAGACCGCATCCGGAAAAACGTTAAATCGGCTTCTAGTGTTTCAGTGAGTGTGGGAATATCCCATTACAAAGAGAACTCGGACAATCTGGAAAGCCTGATTGATAATGCTGACAAGGCCCTTTATGAGGCAAAAAGGACAGGGAGGGATAGAGTTGCCCTTTATGATGAAGCTTCCTAATTAACCTCGTACTCTAGTCAAAAAATTAGCCTCCCAGGTTTTCCCCTGTACAACCCCCATTTCGAAAAGTATTCTCTTCCGGAACTAAGTTGTCCCCAAATCTTTCAAAAACTTTTTTAGTATTTCATTTCAATAAGTTAAGTGCACATGATGGAAAGGAGAATTTCTCATCTTCCACAGGGAAAAGTTGGGCTGTGCTTGGGAAAATTAGTTGACATGTATGCCACATTGTGGTATCTTCCGCTGTGAGAAAGGGGGGATTCAGCGGAGGTTTGCTATGGTGAACATTGTTTCAAGGGCAGTCAACTTAATTTCTTTGCGCTTTTTGACGGCCGTCTTATTGATCGTAGCGGTGGCTCCCTGGGTGCACGCAGGGAAAGCCGAGAAGAAGTTCAACACCGACGGTTACGGTGTTGCTATAAAAGGCTACGACACCGTTGCCTATTTTACTGAAGGACGAGCTGTAAAGGGAAATAAGGAATTCGAATTTGAATGGCAGGACGCCAAGTGGCGCTTTGCCAGCGCCGCCAATCGGGACAAGTTTGCGGCCAATCCGCAGGCCTATGCTCCAAAATATGGGGGATTCTGAGCATCTGCTATTGCTGCTGGCAGTTTAGCCAGCGTGGATCCAGAGGCTTGGAAGATCGTTGACGGGAAGCTATACTTGGGCTGGAGCAAGGCCACAAGCGACAAATGGTTTCAAAACGCGGCTGCCAACATAAAGAAGGGTGACGAGAAATGGGCCGAAATGACTAAGGAAGAGTAAAGGCGCGACTCTTCACTTATTTTAACCCCGCCTTGCGAAGACCGTCACGTATGTGCTCACGGTCTGCAGAATTGCGGAACACCGTGCCGTAAGACTCCACTTCAAAAAAAGGATCCAGTCGGAGAACTTTTTCTGCAGCACGGGCAGCCTCCTCAGAGCGGCCTGCTTGAGCGTAAGCCGCTGCGACAGCGATGTGACTACCAACGAAATCAGGATGTCGGGCCAAACCTCTTTCTGCAACACTTATCGCCGCATCATATTGCCCCTTAAGGTAAAAGGCCAGGACCAGGAACATGTAAGTGCCTGGTGATGGCCTTGGATCATAGCGTAGCGCCGTTTCAATTGCCGGAATTGCGTCATCTGGCCTGCCGGACCAGAGCATCACCATACCCAGGTATCTACGGCTCAAGGCATCATTGGGGTTTAGCTGAATGGCTCGCTGCAATTCACTTATTGCAAGCTCGTGTTGGCCCCGGTATAGATATATGTTTCCGAGCAAGGCGTGGGCCCCAGCATGGGACTCATCGAGGCTCAAGGCCTTTTGTGCCAAATCGTATGCCTTCTGTAGCGCTTGGGCAGGGAACTCCGTCCAGCCGTAATCTAAAAGGTTCAGATGCCTCAAGCCAAGGCCCACGTATGCCGTAGCATAGCTGGGATCCAGCTCGATCGCCTTGGTGAACATCTCTTCCGCTTTTATGCCTCCATGGCGCGTTCTCTTACGTCGATACTCCCACCCGCGCAACACATAGTCATAAGCTTCTAGATTCTCCGTGTCTTTGCGCATTGAACGCACACGTTCTGCCGCCTCTATCTTTACCGCCAAGGTTGCCACAATTCTTTGCACGATCTCGTCCTGAAGCGCAAAGAGGTCTTTAATGTCTCGGTCATAACGCTCGGCCCAGAGATGGCTTCCCGTGCTTGCATCTATGAGCTGGGCGTTTATTCGCACCTTGCCGCTTCCCTTTTGAACACTGCCCTCTAGCACATACCGAACCCCAAGCTCACGGCCCACCTCTTTGATATCTGCGGGTTTGCCTTTGTAGGTAAAAGCCGTGTTGCTCGCAATGACGAGCAACTCGTGAAATTTAGAAAGGTCTGTAATGATGTCATTGGTCATGCCGTCGCTGAAATATTCCTGCTCCGTGTCGCCACTCAGGTTGGCAAAGGGGAGCACGGCAATGGAGGGCTTATCAGACAACTTGACGATAGGGGTTTCTTCATGAGTTGGCTTCGACGGGGGAGGGGAAGGACGTGAATAAAAATTAAAGACTCCCAACGCTGCAGCCGGCACAAGGATTAATGCCGCCAAGGCGAGAGCTAACTTCCGTCGTTTCATCTTTGGTTTAGCCTTGCCCGTGGGTTTGGTTGAAGCTTCACGCTCCATCAAAACGCGATACACCCGAACAGGGTCCTTGATATTCTTGACCGCTTGTTCTCCCTGATAATCATATTTGAGTGGGAGCTTGTTTTTAACATGATCATAAGCCGTTCCGGATATGCATATGCCCCCCTCTTCAGCCAGGCTCTCTAGCCGAGCGGCAATGTTGACGCCATCACCATATATCCGCTCTCCTTCCTGGATCACATCTCCAAGGTTGACCCCAATGCGAAAATTCATTCTGCGATTTTCAGGCAATTCGGTATTTCTAGTTTTGATTTCCTGCTGGATATCCCAGGCGCTACGTAAGGCATCTACCAAACTTGAAAACTCGGCCAGCAGATTGTCCCCTGGTGAGTCGACAACGCGACCGCTGTGCTTCTGGATGAGCGAGGTCACGACATTTCGGTAAGCGGTCAAGGTGCTGACAGTCCCTTCCTCATCGTCTCCCATGAGACGGCTATAGCCTTTCACATCGGCACTTAAAATGGCGGTGAGCTTACGTTTAAACGGTTGCCCGTTCATACGCCTGGTTCCTTCTTAACGGCGATACCGAATTCAGACATGGTTGTACGGTCCGCCTTACTGTGGTGTTTGGGGTGGCAAAATTACTTTAAATACTAAATTAAGCATTCTGAGGTAATATACCACAAAGGTAACACTTGATTTTAGTCATTTTCTCAAATTTTCTAAGCCGCAGGTAGCTATTAACTAAGGAATGAATCGTTACTAAATTCCTAATGAAGTATTGGAAACAAAGTAATGTCGATCAGAAAATGAGAGGGGGAATTCTCATGGCGGAGAAAATGGAAAACGTCTTGTCTGCTTTGACAAGGACTAACCTATTCTTGACGTAAGCGCCCAATTCCATTATACTTTATTTTTTGAGAAGGAAGTAATTTCTTGAACCCTGTCCTTCCTCAAAAACCCACCCGGTAAAATCTCTGCCGCATCACTGGAGTGTCGGAGTATTGAAGTGATGGAGTATGGGGTGCAAAGGGAAAATGGAACACAACCCCAATAACCCTCAAGGCAGATAGATAGAGGATCTAATATTTGTTTTTATTGAATAGAAGAGACACTTACCCACTGATCATTCCCGCAGCCTTTATCCTCCTCTCAGCCCTACTTGTTTGGCAATGGCCGGGCCTCGAAAAGCAAGTGGGGAAAGTGAAGGAGATGAGGGCTCTCTTTACGATCCTCCCCTATCTTCCCTATGTCTTCCTTATTATTGGATTCGTCATGGGATGGCGCTTCAATAATGGGGGCATGATTCTGACCACACTTATCCTTGGCCTTTCCTATTTCGCGCTCTCTCATACGTTGCCTGCAAGTTCCTCAAAGGTCAATATCGGTCCGTCTATCCCCGAATCCATGAGCTTTTTGCTCCCCCTGAATCTTGCGTACTTTGCTACGTTGAGAAACCGACACATACTTACCCCGAAGGGCCTATTATGCATTGGTTTTATTGTATTTCAGGCCTTTGGAGTGGTTCTCCTTTGTTATCCTCAGCTCATCACAAACGCGAAGGGTTCATTTTCCCTGACCTCAAAGTCGCTCCTTCAATTGTCGGTAAACCTGGGCACTGTGCTCCATGGCGATTCCCTTTGGGGACTAAAGAATGTCTCAACAATCTCCCTCTCTTCCTTTTTGGCGGCGCTCATGTTTTTGTTCATGCGTTTTAACAGGAGCCGGGATTCCCTTTCAGCCGGTTCCATGTGCACCCTTATAGCTGTTTTGCTGGGCATCACGCTTTATACCGAGAATTCTCTCACGCTCTTTTTTTCGGCAGCAGGCCTTATTCTCGTTATCACATCCATTGAGACATCCTTTTCCATGGCCTATATTGACGAGCTAACCGAAATGCCTGGACGGCGAAGCCTCAACGAGACTTTGGTGAATCTAGGCAGAAGATATGCGATCGCCATGATCGATATTGACCATTTCAAGAAGTTTAATGACAAATACGGCCACAAAACGGGTGATCAGGTGCTCAAGATGGTCGCATCAAAGCTGAAAGAGCTAACAGGTGGTGCAAAGGTCTTTCGCTACGGAGGAGAGGAGTTTACGGCCGTCTTTCCAGGGAAAACCGCAAAAGAGGTGGTCCCTCACCTGGATACATACCGCAAGGTTATGGAATCAACACCCTTTACGGTTAGAGGCAGAGGGCGGAAGAAAAGTTCGGCGGAGAACAGGGGCAAAATCAGTCCAGCGGGTCGTAAAGGAATAAATATTACGGTGAGTATTGGGGTTGCTTCACCGAACAGACGTATGACAACTCCTGAGAAGGTGTTAAAAGCTGCTGACAGGATACTTTATAAGGCGAAAAAGGCGGGCCGGAATCGAGTCCTGACATAAAGTTCATTCTTATTCGTGCGACATACTATTCATCTGTAAGCTTCCATTCCATTGTCTTTCCTGAATCTCTGCCTTTGACCAAATGAATGTCTTTTCCCGAAGGAATATTATTAGGTGCTGACGGATTTGCAACTCACTTATCGGACGTTCTCGGAGGAATAAGATAAGGGACCACATCATCTGAATGGAGGTATGGACATGGCCTCTTCTCTTTTGGAAGGAAATCAAGCAATTGCCCTAGGGGCATTTCATTCAGGATGCCGCTTCTTCGCTGGATATCCCATTACTCCAGCCACTACAATCTTTAACGCTATGCTCAGGCTCCTGCCCCCCGCAGGAGGTGTGTGCCTGCAAGGTGAAGATGAAATCGCTTCAATAGGGTGCTGCTTAGGCGCTTCCATGGCCGGGCTGAAGGTTATGACAGCCACATCTGGCCCTGGAATCAGCCTTTACAGTGAACATATCTCTTTTGCCATTGGGAGCGAAATCCCAATTGTTATAGTGGATGTGCAAAGGCTTGGTCCTTCAACAGGATCTGCCACCCGGGGTGCAGATGGGGACATCCAGTTTCTGCGTTGGGGCAATAGTGGGGGACTGCCCGTCATTGTATTGGCCCCGGTTGATGTGAAGGACTGCTATGTTCTGACGATCAAGGCGTTCAATCTTTCTGAGGAGTTCAGGTGTCCAGTCTTCATCGCGTCCAATAAGGAGATTGGAATGACGAAAGAAAGCATAGACATGGATGCCCTGGCCCTGCCGGAGATAAAAGAGCGTGAAGCCCCACCTCCTGGCGAGCCCTTCCTTCCTTTTGGGACCCCTCCCGGCCGGGACGTCCCTTCTTTTCTACCCATTGGAGACAAAGTCCTCGTGCGTCAGACCTCTTCCACCCATGGTCCAGATGGCTACATTACCACGGATCCGAATCAGATCGCCGAAAGCCGAGCAAGGCTTATGAGAAAACTACACGCAAACGTGGACCGGTTTTCTTTCCGTGAAGCCTACATGGAAGACGATGCAGATACGTTGATTCTTACCTATGGGGTTACGGCTCGAGCGGCAAGAGATGTGTTCGAAGATAGAAAAGCAGACAGAAAGCCGATTTCTCTCCTTATTCTAAAGACCCTCTGGCCCGTGCCGGCGAACCTGATCAGGGAGCAAACCAGAGATGTCAAACGCGTCGTTGTACTTGAAATGAACCTTGGGCAATATGTGAGAGAGGTGAAGGGCGTACTTCCTGATAAAAAGGTTGAATTCTTAGGTCAGATGGATGGCAGGTTGATAAATCCTCAGCAGATCAAGGAGGTCATAAACCATGTCTAGTCTCTTGAATGAGAGCAGGCCCACCGTTTTTTGTCCTGGTTGCTCTCATGAACGAATCACTCACGCCCTTGACAGGTGTTTCCAGAACATGAATCTTCGAGGAGATCAGGTGGTGCTTGTGAGTGACATTGGGTGTTCAGGCCTTTTCGACACGTATTTTAATACGCATGCCTTCCATGGACTCCACGGTCGTGCCCTGACCTATGCAACGGGGCTGAAGTTGGCTCACCCCGAATTAAAGGTTGTCGTGACCATGGGTGATGGTGGCTTGGGCATAGGGGGAGCACACCTTCTCAGCGCCTGCCGCCGCAACCTAGATCTGACCTTGCTGATCTTGAACAACTTCAATTTCGGCATGACCGGAGGCCAGTTTTCAGCCACGACGCCGTCCGAAGCGCTGATGGCCTCAGGTTTTCTAAACCAACTTGAAACTCCCATGGACGTGTGCCAGGTTGCCCGATCTGCGGGGGCTAGCTATGTCACCCGTTGTTCAAGTTACACAAAAGATTTGCCAGACGTACTTGAAGCCGCCATACGGTTTGAAGGATTTTCTATTATCGATATGTGGGGGCTTTGTCCCGGGCGTTATACAAAAAAGAATAAGCTGACACCGAAAATCATAGAGGAAGCCCTTAGGGATTTGCCGACCATAGAAGGGCCAGTGAAAGGAAACCTGAGAGAGGAGTATGGTCAACACTATAGAGAACTGGCTTCAAGAGAAAATCCCGCGCCTCCACCCCTGAAAGTTGAGGCTAAATTTCGCCCACCCCATCCGATTAGACAGGACGTGGTCATCCTGGGTCGCGCGGGCCAGAAAGTGATAACGGCCGGCGAGATATTGTGTCTTGCTGGTTTAACTGCGGGTCTTAGGGTAACGCAAAAAAATGAATATGACATTACGGTACTGAGAGGCCCTTCCATCAGTGAACTGATCTTATCTCCAGAAGTGATTGGCTATACAGGTATAGACAGGCCCAATGTAGTGGTGGCCATCGGCCAGGAGGGGGTGGATCGTCGAAAGGCTCTATTCGGCGACCTGGACGGGGATTCCTTAGTCATCCAAGCTCAAGGGGTTGAGGTTCCTCCCTCAAAGGGAAGGGTACAATCGTTGGATTTTAAGGGACACGGGATAAGGATTCAAGACTGGGCCCTTGCGTCCCTTTCCATCATGGCCAGGTTGAAAAAGGTTATTAGCCTTGAGATGCTTCAATCCGCTTTGAAAGTCATATTGAAAGAAGAAGACCTTGTTTTCGCACTCGATCTTGTTGGTCGGCTCCAAGTGAGCGATGCCTTGCAATCCAGGTAGCAGTGGGCCTATCTTGTTCCATCCAGAACCCTGCGTATGGTTTCCGCCAGTTCTTGCTTGAGTATGGGCTTCAGGACAAATGCCTGAATGCCCATGGCCTTTGCCTTCTTTTCCGTGACCCTTCTGCTGAAACCGGTACAAAGGATGATAGGAATATCGGGCCTGATGAACATGAGTTCATTGGCCAATTCTTCACCCGTCATGTTGGGCATGGTCATATCCGTGATCACCAGGTCAAACTCATCAGGTTCTGTTCGGAATAGCTCTAAAGCGTCAAGACTGCTGGTTCTTGTGACCACGGTATAGCCGAGTTGCTCTAGCATCTGCTTGGCTATGTCTTCTATGGGCTTTTCGTCGTCGACGAAAAGAATGCGTTCGCTTCCTGTGGGAACCCTTTCTTCACTCCCAGCTTCCTGTTCTGTTTCTGTTTCCATGATTGGAAGGTAGACATGGAAGGTGGAACCCATGTCTGGTTCGCTGTAAACCGTAATAGTGCCTCCATGGCTCTTTACTATTCCATGGACCATGGCTAATCCCAGACCGGTTCCCTCGCCCTTCTCCTTTGTGGTGAAATAGGGATCAAAAATTCTTTCCTTCACTTCAGGCGCCATACCATGGCCGTTATCGCTCACTGCCAGTTTTAAGTAGGGGCCTGAAGACAAACCGGCAAACCTGACACCTAAGTCGGTCCCGTTTCCCACTTTCTCCAAACTCACATCCAGAATACCGCCGTTTTCTCTCATGGCATGGGCCGCATTGGTACAAAGGTTCATCAAAATTTGATTCACATGGGTGGGATCAGTCATAACAGTGCCCAGATTGGCTCCGATATGCTGTTTGATGTCTATGGTGGAAGGCAGCGAAGCGCGTAACAGCTTGAGCGTCTCTTTGATGATAGGGCTGATCTCAAGTGGTTTCAGTTCTTGATCGGATTGTCTACTGAAGGCAAGAATCTGCCTTACCAGATCCCTGGCACGCCGTCCTGCCTTGAGCACCTCCTGCAAATTGCTATGCAGTAGACCCCCCTTGGATACCTCCTCTATAGCCAGCTCGGTGTACCCTATCACTGAGGAAAGGATGTTATTGAAGTCAGGGGCAATTCCACCCGCCAAGGTGCCAATGGCTTCCATCTTCTGGGCTTGAAGCAGTTGAGCTTCAAGTCTTTTT
>CP070840.1:2755374-2790730 GCA_020342025.1 Deltaproteobacteria bacterium | reverse complement strand
CCGTATTCCACATGACAGGGATGTTGTTATCAAGGACATTCTTTGTCAGGTGTTCTTGGGCCCTAAAGGCGTCCCTCCTGTGAATGACCGTCACGTTTACGCCAATATGATGAAGATGTAATGCCTCGGTTATGGCACTGTTTCCACCGCCCACGATGACCACATTTTTGCCCTTAAATAGGGGACCATCACAGGTACTGCAGTAACTGACCCCCCTGCCAGCCAAACGGGTCTCCCCGGGGACGTCCAGGTGCCTGTAAGTTGCCCCGGTGGCCATAAGCACCGCTTTTGCCAAGAATTGTCTTCGGCTCGTGATAACCTTTATGGGCTCTCCAGGTTGAATGTCCATGACCTCTTCGCCCTGAAAGATCTGTACATATTCCAGGGCATGGCTCACCATAAAGTCAACCAGCGCCTTGCCTCCCACAGAGGTGAAACCGGGGTAGTTCTCCACTACAGGGGTGGTAGCCACTTGGCCTCCCAGAGCCCCTTTCTCCAGCAGGGCCGCCTTCATGCCACTCCGAACGGCATAGATCCCGGCCGTCAGGCCCGCAGGGCCCCCGCCAACAATGACCAGGTCAGTTTCAATGAGTTCCGCATCGCTGTCTGGAATAAAGAGGGTCTGCTGTTCCATTTTTTCCAGGGATAGGACAAACAGCTCTTCTGGCTGTGCTCCCTGGGCAATCAGGACCTCGTTGGCGTAGGTTTGTGGAACGCTCTGGGCAGAGTAACTATCGGCCAGGTCAGGATTGCACTGGATGTCTATGATCTCAAGGGTAATCAATTCGGGTTTCTCTATAACCGTCTTCAGGGCATTGACCGCCTGTTGGGGACAATAGGGGCAGGTGGGGCTTACAAAGACCTTAAGGTCTCTTTTGGACTCGATTTTATCCAGCACATGAAGGGCCTGATCACTGAGATTGCTCTTGGCCATACCAATTAATAAGAGGGCCTCCAGGAAGGTTCGGCCCTCTTCTCCCATGGGAGCACCCAGCCAACGAATGGGATAACGTTCCGGATCGAATAGGAGAGTGGGAGATCGGTACACATCCCACTTTCTGGCAAGATCGTGATTAAGATCGTATTCTCTGAACTCAATTTTTGGCGTAATTTCCCGAAAGGCCCGGATCAGCTGTCTCGCTGCCTGGTTAAAGAGATCATTATTTCCCACCTGGGTAAAGAGGTAAAGGGGAATATTGTGAGGGAGCTGCTGAAATACCATTTTCAGCTGGTCCTGAACGGTCTTGTTTAGGATGGTGTCCGGTTGATTTTGCATGATATGGAATATTTCGCCCTAAAAATTTACAAGTGCTGTTATGTTACGGAAATATAATGACTAAAGAAATCTGAGTCAAGGTGATTGGCGCTGGGGATTTCTCCATAAGATCGGAGTAAACGTCCCCAAGAGGATGGGTCAAGCTGCGGCTCGTTTGCCTGCCTATTGTCGCGGTTGCCTCACAAATGACTTGAAATTGTAACAAATCATAATTAAGTTGAGAGGAAAATCCGTCAAGGCAAATGGGTGAGCAACTCTAAATTCTGCTGCAAAAATAGGTAAAGTGATGAAGACCAGACTGGAAGAGATTAGCCCCGTAAAGAAGAAACTGGAGATCGAAATAGAGGCGGGGGAGGTGGATGAGAAGATAGAGGAGGCTTACCGGGAACTGAGGAAAGGTGCCAGGCTTCCTGGATTTCGGCCGGGGAAGGTCCCCCGAAAAATTCTGGAGAGGCGTTTTGGTGACCAGGTGCTGGATGACGTAACCAGGCGACTGGTAAATGAAACCCTGCCCCAGGCCGTGGAACAGACCAATACCATTCCATTGACCATGCCGGTTATTGAAAACGAGATCTTGAAAGTGGGGCAAAATTTCAAGTACTCCGCTGTGATGGAGGTCAGGCCGGAAATTGAGCTAAAGGATTATATGGGTTATGAGGTGGAGAAAGAGATCTTTTCTGTGAGCCAAGAGGATGTGGAGGCTCAATTGGAAGAGATCAGAAAGACCCATGGCCAGCTCTCCTCCGTTGAAAAGGAGCGGGGCATAAGAGCGGAGGATTTTGCGGTCATAGAATACGAGGGGTTCGAAGATGGAAAGGCCCTGGAAGGGATTAAGAACAGCAATTTTTTAGTCAGGGTAGGGGGGAACGATTTCAATCCAGATTTTGAAAAGGCCCTGATCGGTCTCAAGAAAGGGGACGTGTCCGAGTTTAACGTGAATTTTGAAGCGGATTATTTTCAGCCCAAATTGGCCGGCAAAAGCGTTCATTTCAAGGTCAAAGTGATAGATATAAAGGAGATGAACCTCCCCGAACTCAATGATGAGTTTGCCAAGAATCTTGGAGCAGATTTTCAGGACCTCCAGGATCTGAAGGATAAGATCAGAGAGAGTCTCACTGAGCGGGAAGAGAAAAGGGTTGATCGAGAACTGAAAATGAGATTACTGAAAAAGGTGTCCGATAGCGTGGATTTTCAGCTGCCAGAGAGCCTGGTGGAGTCTGAGCTGAACGGCGCCATAGAGAATATTCGACAGAATCTCCTGAGATCCGGTTCTAGTATGGAGAGGGCGGGTTTAACTGAAGAAAAGCTAAGAGAGGATCTCAGACCCGCCTCAGAGAAGAGGGTAAAAGATATGTTGGTGTTGGGGGAAATGGCGAGGAAAAATGACCTGCACATCACTGAGGCGGAATTATCGGGAGGCTTCAAAGAGCTCGCTCTGCGTGCAGGACAAGACGCCGAAGCCCTGCGTAAATACTATGAGGCCAACAACCTCGAGGAGTCATTCAGGCAGCAGCTCCTGGAGGAAAAGACCTTGAATTATCTGGTTAAAGGTGCTAATATCATCGAGGTTGAAGCGGATAAAATGAAGAGTGAACCGGAATGAAAAAGCCCCACTTATGGCCCTTCCAATCGAGAGCAAATATCACACAGAACAGAATTAAGAAGAGAACAAGAGAAGATGCTTATACCAATTGTGGTTGAACAATCGAGTCGCGGTGAGCGTGCATACGATATCTATTCACGCCTTTTAAAAGACCGAATCATTTTCCTGGGAGATATGGTGCACGATCCTATGGCAAATACGATCATTGCCCAGATGCTATTCCTTGAATCTGAAGACCCCGATAAGGAGGTGAACCTTTACATAAACTCCCCTGGGGGATCTGTCACCGCGGGCCTGGCCATATATGACACGATGCAGTATATCAAGCCTGATGTGGCCACCATTTGCATGGGCCAGTCTACAAGTATGGCCGCCCTCTTACTGGCAGCCGGGACAAAGGGAAAGAGGTATGCTCTGCCACACGCCAGGATTATGATTCATCAGCCATTGGGTGGCGTACAGGGACAGGCCACCGATATCGACATCCAGGCTAAAGAGATATTGAAAATTAAGGAAACCATTCATCTAATTCTCGCAAGACATACGGGGCAGCCCGTCGAAAAGATCCGTCAGGATACGGAGCGTGATTTGTTTATGAGTGGTGAAGAAGCCTTGCAATACGGGATTGTGGATAAGATTATCGAAAAACGGGAAATCCATGATGAATTGAAAAAATAGGGGAAGGATCAGATGCAAAGAAAAGACGATGCCAATGATGAACTGCTCTGCTCATTTTGCGGAAAGAGCCAAGATGAAGTGAAAAAGCTCATCGCTGGCCCATCCGTATATATCTGCGATGAGTGCATTCAGCTTTGCAATGAGATCATTGCTGAGGAATACGGTCAAGAAGCTGAAAAGGAAGGGGCGGAAAAGTTACCCAAGCCCTTCGAGATAAAGGCATTGCTGGATGAATACGTCATAGAGCAGGAAAGGCCGAAAAAGATCCTGTCCGTGGCCGTGCACAACCACTACAAAAGAATTGCCGCCACCATCGATATGGAGGGGGTGGAGATTCAGAAAAGCAATATTCTTTTGATCGGGCCCACGGGATCGGGCAAGACCCTCCTGGCCCAAACCCTTGCCAGGATACTTAATGTTCCTTTTACCATCGCAGACGCCACCACCTTAACAGAAGCAGGTTATGTGGGTGAGGACGTGGAGAACATCATCCTGAACCTGGTTCAGATGGCAGATTATGATGTGGATGGCGCAAAAAAGGGTATTGTCTATATCGATGAGATTGACAAGATTGCCCGAAAATCCGATAGCCCCTCCATCACCCGGGATGTATCAGGAGAAGGTGTGCAGCAGGCTCTTCTGAAAATCATAGAGGGGACCATGGCGAGTGTTCCACCCAAAGGGGGTAGAAAGCATCCTCAACAGGACTTTGTGAAGGTGGATACAAATAATATCCTCTTCATTTGTGGCGGGACCTTTAACGGGCTTGATAAATTAATTAAGAGCCGAATTGGAAGTAAAGCGATGGGCTTTGAAGCGGATATTAAGAGTGCGCAGGAAGAGGATACCAATGCGATCATGGCACTTGTTCAACCCGAGGATCTTATAAAGTTTGGACTCATCCCTGAATTTATTGGCAGGATACCCATCGTTGCATCACTTAACGATCTGAGCATGGATGCGCTTGTAAGAATACTCACAGAGCCCAAAAACGCGCTTGTCAAGCAGTATGAGAAACTCTTCGAGCTTGAGGGCGTGGAACTCAAATTTACCAATGAAGCCCTTCTAGCCGTGGCTAAAGATGCGCTCAATCGCAAGTCTGGCGCGCGCGGCCTGAGAGCCATCCTGGAAAACGTCATGTTGGATATCATGTATGATCTCCCCAGCATGACAAACGTGCAGGAATGTGTCGTGGGAGAAGAGGTTATAACCAGAGGGGAATCCCCTCTATTACTCTATGAAAACCAGGTAGGTTACGCTTAAGCCATGTTTAATATAACCAAGAAGAATCTATCAGAAGCTGAAATGGTCGGAACGTTCCAATATCCCCTTTTGCCCCTGAGAGACGTGGTTGTTTTTCCCAATATGGTCGTTCCCCTTTTCGTGGGCAGGGAAAAATCCATCAAAGCCCTCGAGTATGTCATGTCTCACGAGAAGGAAATATTCCTATCCTCTCAGAAGGACGCCAAGGTAGATAATCCATCGAGGAAGGACATATTTCTCTGTGGTACCCTTGGAACGGTTCTGCAGCTGCTCAGGTTGCCCGATGGAACCGTAAAGGCCCTTATCGAAGGCAAGCAGAGAGCGAAGATAGAGAATTTCTTGGATGATCAGCCGTTTTTCATGGTTGAAGTCAGCATAAACGCAAAAGAGGCTGAGGCGGGTATTGAAACCAAGGCCCTGATGAGAACCGTGATGGAGGCCTTTCAGGAGTATGCCAAGTTAAATGACAAAATGGGCAAGGACCTTGTCTCTACCGTATCCTCTTTAGAAGACCCATCTCGTCTGGCTGATACCATAGCGGCCCACCTCCCCCTGAAGCTGCACGACAAACAGGACCTGCTAGAAACAGAAGATGTGAACGAGAGGATGGAAAAGCTCTTTGAAAAACTTCGAAATGAGATCAATATCCTCGCCTTAGAGAGTCGTTTGAAGAAAAGGGTCAAGAGACAGATGGAAAAGACCCAGAAGGACTATTATCTCAATGAACAGATGCGGGCCATTCAGAAAGAGATGGGCACGAAGGATGATTTCAAGGCGGAGCTGGATGAGCTGGAAAAGAGGATAAAGAGGAAGAGGTTGTCCAAGGAGGCCCACGCGAAAGTCTGGCAGGAATTTAAGAAGTTGAAGATGATGTCCCCCATGTCGGCCGAGGCCACTGTGGTTCGCAACTACATCGACTGGATTCTAGCGCTTCCCTGGCATGAGCGAACCAAGGACAAGATGGACATAGAAGAGGCTGAAACCATTCTTGAAGAAGATCATTATGGCCTGCAGAAACCGAAACAGAGAATCCTGGAATATCTGGCCGTGCAGACGTTGACCAAGAAGATCAAGGGACCGATCCTTTGCCTCGTGGGACCTCCTGGCGTGGGTAAAACCTCCCTGGCCAGGTCTGTGGCAAGGGCTACGGGGCGCAACTTTGTCCGTCTCTCCCTGGGCGGAGTCAGGGATGAGGCTGAAATAAGGGGGCACCGGAGAACCTATATCGGGGCCCTGCCAGGCAAGATAATCCAATACCTGAAAAAGGCGAAGTCCAACAATCCGGTTTTCTGTCTGGACGAAGTGGATAAGATGAGCACGGACTTTCGCGGCGATCCTTCCGCCGCTCTGCTGGAGGTCCTGGATCCGGAACAGAACTTTGCATTTAACGATCACTACCTTGATCTGGACTATGATCTTTCAGAGATTCTCTTTATCACTACGGGGAACACCCTGCATAGTATTCCTCTCCCTTTGCAGGACAGGATGGAGATCATCAGGCTTCCAGGCTACACAGAATTGGAGAAGCTGAACATCGCCAAGCAGTTCCTCGTGAAGAAACAAATCCAGGAGAACGGCCTTAATGCGGAAAATGTATATTTTTCAGATAAGGCGATCCTCACCATCATAAGGAATTATACAAGAGAGGCGGGTGTTCGTAATCTGGAGCGGGAAATCTCTTCCATCTGCCGCAAAGTGGCTAAAGAGGTGGTTAAAAAGGGAAAGAATACAAAGATCCAGATTGGTGCCACCTCCATACACAAATATTTGGGCGTGCAAAAATTTCGCTTTGGCCGTACCGAGGAAAAAGATGATATCGGGCTAACGACCGGCTTGGCATGGACCGATGTGGGCGGCGAACTCCTCCAGACAGAGGCCGCCATTATGCCCGGAAAAGGAAACCTGGTGCTTACAGGGAAACTTGGAGAGGTTATGCAGGAATCTGCCCAGGCTGCGCTAAGTTACGTGAGGTCGAGGTCGAGGCAACTCAGACTCCCAGATGACTTTTATGAAAACATTGATATACATATCCATGTTCCTGAGGGAGCCATACCCAAAGATGGCCCTTCGGCTGGTATCGCGCTTGCCACTTCTATCGTTTCCGCCCTCACAAGGAGGCCTGTGAGGCGTGACATCGCTATGACCGGCGAAATAACCCTGAGGGGGAGGGTCCTTCCCATTGGCGGGCTAAAGGAGAAGATCTTGGCCGCCCACAGAGGCGAGGTCCGCAAGGTCCTTATCCCGTTGGACAATAAAAAGGACATAGAAGAAATCCCCAAAAAGATTCTCAGAAAAGTAGAGCTGGGTTTGGTCGGTCATATGGATAGCGTTTTGAGTGAGGCGCTGGTGGTGAAGGAGGGGGAAGAGCTGTTCGCTCCGAAAGAGGACTGCGAGCCTTTCTGCGTTGAACCGACCCGGGAATCAAAGCCTGCCGCACCCGAAGTGACCGCCCATTAATCTCTCAGCCATCGAGGCATATGACATTCGATCCGTTTTATTCGGCTTGTTCGAGTAAGGGAGCAGGCGGCGCCCATTTATGTTGACAAACCCAGTGCCAAAGCTTAATGTACAGGTCGATTGAACTAAGGGTAGGTCGGGTGGTTTCTGTTGAAAGTGTCGTTTGCCCGAAGAGCATCTGCCTACTGCTGGTTGACATCTAGTTGTCTTTGGGCGGGTAGCTCAGCGGGAGAGCATCGGCCTTACAAGCCGGGGGTCGCAGGTTCAAATCCTGTTCCGCCCACCACGGGGGCGTAGTTCAGTTCTGGTTAGAACGCCGGCCTGTCACGCCGGAGGTCGCGAGTTCGAGTCTCGTCGTCCCCGCCACAGAAAAAGAAAGGCCCGCCCTTTTTTGGGCGGGCCTTTTTGCTTGGCATTAACGGGTAAGCGTTTGGTATTCACTTTTCCAATTGATGCGAGGGAGAAAAAGCCTATCTGAACCATTGAGACAATGGGAAACAGGAGGAACCTATTATATTTAAGGTATCGAAGTGTAAGAGGCAGATGGAAATAAGGGATGAAATGGCCAAGAATATTTCAAGGAGGTAACCATGATTGATTTTAGTCTATTGCAAAAGGTGGAATCTTTCAAACGCTTGGACAATAATCAACTTGAAGCCGTGCGGCCATTTTGTGAGGAACTTACTTTCTACCTTGGTGACAAACTCTTTACTGAAGGGGATGATGCCCTCCATATGTGGGCCGTAATTGAAGGGCAGGTGGACCTCCGTTTCGAAATGCCGGAGAGAGGCCCAGCAGCGGCCGATCAAACCATAACAACGGTACAGGTTAGAGAATCAGAGGCCGAAGCGAAAACTTTGGGCTGGTCCTGTTTTGTTCCGCCCTACAAAATGAGACTTTCGGCCTATGTGGTAACCGATACATGCAAAATAGTCCGGGTTGCGAAAAACGACCTTCTTCGCCTTTTCAACGATGATCCCTTAATGGGATATCGATTCATGTCTTACATGATTACCGTTGTAGGATACCGGTTTCACCAGTTTCAGGCCTATGTGGCAAAGAACCTGGGCGAAGACCTCATAAGCGGTTGGTAGCCTGGTCGCGATGAAAAGTCCAGCCAGTTCTTGAAAACTTCTTGCCAGAACCTTCAATCTCCACGATCTTGAGATATGGATCGCCTTCAGATCATGGGGATCTTTTTCGAAAGGAAAGACAGAGGTAAATTTGGTTGTATATATACTTGGTAGGCATGACAGTTATTGTTCCATTTGCAATGCCGGCAGACTTCAACGTGCTTCCTAGGGCGACTTTTGTATTTCGAGCAGGCTAAGAATTTAATCTCATTGTCTTTCAATCTTCTTTCCTCTCTGCTTTTTCCCTTACCTGTACTCCAATAAAAATCAAACTCATTGCCTCTTTTGTCTATGAGGGCTTGTGATTATAGCCTGATCAACCCTCTCCTGCCAATCAGATCTCACGGAGTAGCAGGTGAGCAGTCGCTCAACAAGGGTCTGCATTGTCAGCCCACGCTGGAGGGCTATTCCCCTCACATGATTCCACAGCGCCGGATTGACCCGAATTGATTTTGAAACCAGGTTCATGGATTGAGCCTCTTTCTAAGATTGTTTTACTTGTAAAATAATATTTACAATACAATATTGTCAAGAAAAAAATGAGATTGAGTCGGTTTTCGATGGGATATGATAACCCGGCAGGAGGATCCACATCCTTTCCAAATCATATCCATTAAAAAGGCGAGTGACCCTTTCAACCCGGCCCACCTCCTGTGAGGTTTTGCTCCCAGGGAGATTCCTTTGCCCAAAAAAGGATTGAAAGGCTTGATAAAATAATATAGTAATTACAGAATTTAAATTTATATTATTAAAGTATTACATTTGATTTTACGGTCATATGCCGGAATGCCCCGACCTTTTTTCCCTGTTGAGCCGCCCGGTTTTCCTGTGTGATCTCTTTCCCACTCAGGCGAGAGTAGGTAAATAGTTGCCACAAAGTGGAACGGCATTTCTTATATTTGGGTGCATTCTTGCCCATTTTCTGGGAGGTCCGCGACCTGGATTAACTTAAGTGGCCATAATCACAAGAGATTTGCTTTCGCCCCATTTTGGTATTAATCTTGCCTAAAACGCTAATAGACAGAATAGGTTTTCCAGCCAATTAAACATTATTCATTTTTCTGAGTGACAGGACTGCCTTAGATACTCGCATGGAACTGGGAATCCAAAGGGCCTCCATATCTGAGATACATTCCCCAAAAACGCTTGCCGTAATTCTACTAATTACTCTGCTTAGCATAACAGATGCCTATCTAACGTTACATTTAATCAGCCGCGGGGCGGTAGAATTAAACCCGATCATGGCTTATTACCTGGATCAGAGTGCGCTCTCGTTTTTCGGGATAAAATATTTATTGACTTGGGCATCTATCGTCCTAATCCTGTTTATCAAGGACCTGTACCTGTTCAGAACCAGGGTTCAAGGGAAAATCCTATTTGTCTTCCATCTCGTTGTATTAACTTCGGTGGTCAAATGGGAACTATACTTGCTTTTGGTTTTTCAGCCATAGAGACACGTTGACAAAGTCTTGAATTTGTAGGTGACACAGGAAATTGTGTCTGCCTATTTTGGCCTCAAAGCACCGATATCTCTCGTTTTTCTGGGCTTTTTGCAAGCCCGAAATTTGTAAGTATAGCAGTATCTACACTTTTCCAATATTTTTTTGTGCGGCAAGAAAACCGAACTCTCCAGTGGGTCAAATTTTTTACACATCCAGTGGAAGAGTTCAATCAATTAGAGGAACTGGCCCGATTCCACTCATCAATCTGCCTTTTGTTCATGTAGCCAAATAAAGAGACTCTTCCTGTTATCTTACCGCAAAATACTGTATTTTCTCGCCTTAAATACATATTTCACCCTATTGACAAGATACGCCTATAAAATAATCTTAGTCTACTATTCAAATCCTTAACTGACTATTCTGGGTTGTCATTCTGAACGGCTTAGGACAGAACCGTTCAATCTATAAAGACCTTATGGCAAATAGCTAACCGGAGGGAGACATGTCAAAAGTACAAAGAATTATTCTTATGGCCATGGTGTTCGCTTTTGCGCTGAGTTTCAGTTCACCCGCCATGTCATTTTTGGGAAAGGAAAAAACAGAAGCGGAGAAGAAAGAGGAAATCGACCAAGAAAAAGCCGACATCCGCAAAATGACCAAAGAAACACTGGCTCGATTGTACAAATTGCAGCCCTCAGCCAAAAAGGCGATCTCCAAGTCGGCCGGTTACGGCGTGTTCAGCAATTTCGGTATGAAAATATTTGTTGTCGGCAGCGGGAAAGGCAAAGGCATTGTTTTTGATAATAAGAGCAAAAAACAAACCTTTATGAAGATGGTCGAGTTGCAGGCAGGTCTGGGCATTGGCGTCAAGAAATTTAGGCTTGTCTGGGTGTTCGAAAACCATAAAGACGTGAATGAGTTTATCAACTCAGGATGGGAGTTCGGCGGTCAGACCTCGGCAGCCGCAAAGATGGGTGACAAGGGCGGTGCGCTTGCCGGGGCGATGTCTGTATCCCCTGGAATTTGGCTATACCAGTTGACCGACGATGGCCTGGCGTTGGAGCTCACCGGCAAGGGCACCAAATATTACAAAGATGACGACCTTAATTGAGTCCCTGCTTCCCTGTGTCGACCTATTCGTCTCGCGGCCGCATCGCTCGATAGGGACGAAATAACTCGATGCGGATTTGCATCATCGAATCTTATTTAGGGTGGGCTCGGAAAAAGGAAAAAGAAGAATGGAAAGCGATATGCGGAAATCGCAAAATGTTTTAATCCGGGAGGTGTGGCTTTGCGTCATCAGCTGTTGCTTTTTGCTGTTAAATATCAACGTACATGCCGCCCAACAGAATGATCCAACCGTTGAGAACGAAACTGAGACCAAAAATAAGAAAATGCAAAGTCAGCCCTGGGAGCCCCCGCCACCGCCTCCTGACGAATTTGACTGGATTCAACTCAAGTCGGGGGAGTGGCTCAAAGGAGAGCTCAAGGTGCTCTATATGAAAAAACTCGAGTTCGATAGTGATGAATTGGATCTTCTGGAATTTGACTGGGAAGATGTGAAACAAATCCGAGGCCATCGGATCTTCAGCGTCCGTCTCGAGGGACCCATTACCGTGGAAGGTCTTTTACAAGTCACCGAGGATAAGGTGTTTATAACTGTTGGAGAAGAGAGACAAGAATTTGAACGGAGTCAATTAGTGGCCATTGCGCCTGGGGCACCAAGAGAAATCGATTACTGGTCAGCCAAGTTAAGCGCCGGTTTAAACTTTGCGAGGGGAAACACGGAACAGACGCAATATAGTGCGATTGCGAATATCAAACGCCGTACTTCAGCAACGCGTTTTGTGACCGATTATTTGGGTAACTTCACCAAAACGGAAGGGGTGCAAACCGTCAACAATCAAAGATTAAACACTTATTTTGACATTTTGAAAACCCGGAAATATTTTTTTCGCCCGTTTTTTGGCGAGTATTTTCGGGATCCAATCAAAAATATTGACTCCCGTGTCACTCTGGGCGCAGGCATGGGTTATCACATCATCGATACGTCCAAAACGGAATGGGACGTGTCGGGTGGGCCCGCATATCAAAGGACCCGATTTGAGAGTGTTGAGCCTGGACAAAATTCCAGTGAATCGACGCCCGCTTTCGTGGCAGGGACCTATTTTAAAAGGGAATTAACCAAGACCGTAGATTTTGATTTCCGTTACGACCTCCAGATCCTTAACGAGGAATCTGGGACCTATACGCATCATTTCGTTGCAGCACTTGAGACTGAATTAACGGGTTGGCTTGATTTTGATGTATCTTTTGTTTGGGATAGAACCAAAGATCCGACACCCGAAGCCGATGGTACGGTGCCCAAATCGGACGATTTCTATCTCATATTCAGTCTGGGAATCGATTTCTAGGGGTAGAGATTAGAATGACCTGTATCGTGTCTTGCTCGCCTGCGACAAAGAAGGGAAACCCTTAGACATCGGCGTGAATACAGGCGTGTCCCATCCTGCGCTTCGGTTGCTCGGGGGGATTTGGTCGAGGGCCAAGCTTTTCATCTTACAACCAGTGTTGATCTCTGGATCGCCTTTATCTCACCTCACTTCAAACCCGCCTTGCGCAATGCGGTTAACAGCCTTTCAGTATCCTTGGGATTCTTATACGTACGTGCAAGTTCCCAAGATGATAGAGAGAACGTTGGGTTGGCTTCTAGCAATTGTTGCGACACTGCCCTGGCCTCTTCTTCCCGACCCAGCTCACTGTACGATGCGGCCAAAAATGCCTGCCGAATAACCATGGGACCAAAGTGATCTATAGCTTTCTTCCAGGTCTCGATTGACTCCTCATACCGACCCGCCGTGAAATAGGCATAAGCCAACCAATCTAGGAACGAGGGGTTTCTACCATGCAGGTATTTGGGATTTAACTGTTGCGCCTCCTTGATCACTTTGATTGCTTCCTCGCCCCGTCCCACCCAATGCAGGCAAAATCCCAGATACATTAGGATGATAGAATCACCTGGCATTATTCTTGCCGCTGCTTTGGCGGCGGCTAGGGCATCGTCGTGACGCCTTTTCATCAGGTAAGCGCTGGCCAGGGAAAGGTGCCCTAGCGCGAACGTATCATCGACTGATATGGCCTTCTGCGCCAGCTCAAGTGCCCTCTCCACGTCTTCGCGGGGTGAGCGACTGTACCCCAACCGAACGCCGACGCTGTATAAAAGAGAGAGCATCCCATATCCCGCCGTAAACTTAGGATCGAGTTCGATGGCCCGCTGGGACAACTCTATCCCCTTGAGGTAGTTCTCCTTTTTCAGGGCATAAATCTCCCTTAAGGCGCGCAAGGACATGTCGTAGGCTTCGAAGTTTTCAGTGCCTTTACGCATCAGGCGCTCAGTCTCATCCGCCTTCAAAGTTACCGCTAGCTCCGAGACCACCTTCTGTGTAACCTCGTCCTGGACGGAGAAAATATCCTTGAGCTCGCGGTCGTATTTCTCGGCCCACACGTGGTGCTCAGTCTTTCCATCAATGAGCTGAGCAGTAATGCGTACCCTGTCGCCCGCTCGGCGGACACTTCCTTCGAGGACGTAGCGTACTCCCAAATCTTTGGCCACCTCCTGGATCTTCACCTGCTTGTCCTTGTAGAGGAAGGATGAGTTGCGGGAGATGACTAGGATTCCGGAGACCTTGGAGAGGTTAGTGAGGATGTCTTCCGTGATCCCATCACTAAAATACTCCTGCTCGGGATCACCGCTCATGTTGACAAAGGGCAGCACAGCAATGGAGGGTTTGTCGGGTAGTGGCAGGTTTGGCTTTTCAGACGCGCCCAACTTTCTAAAGATTTCGATGCTGGGCTGTACAAGGGCCGGATCCTTAAAAAACGCTCTTAAGCTTTCCACCGACCATCTTGGGTTGGCCTTGAGAAGTCTCGCCAAATACTCCCGTGCCTCTTCCTCTCTGCCGAGTTCCCAGTAACATTCGGCCAAACCCTCATACGCGTGCCAAGTAGGGCACTCACCTTTTTGGCAGCGCTCATGGAGTTGAGTAAATATCAGAGTCGCCTCTTCATGGCGTCCCAGAAATACATAATTTCTCCCCAAATAGTATAGGTTGACGGCTGGGTAAAATGGGCTGAGGCGCATGGCTTTTTCTAACAGCTCAATCGATTCCTCGAACCTTCCCGAATAAAGCATAGTAAGCGCTAAATCAAAATGCGCCATATCATGGTTTGGGTGAAGAGAAAGGAATTTCTTGTGCTCAGCGATCGCTTTATCATGCTGGCCTTGCATTACATAGATATGTCCCAATAAACCATGACCTACCGGGCTTTTTTCATCCAGTTCCAGGGACTTTTGTACATATTCACGAGCAAGTTTCATGGAATTGAATGGGGATTCACTCCACCCTCTCACCGCATCCATAAAATGGGTGCCTCCCAGCACTCCCCAGGCATACGCGTATTCGGGGTCAAGGTTTATCGCCCCTTCTAAGAGCTCACGCGCCTTGGCGTTATCTTCCTTCCCAAATTTCATGTACAATTCTCTTCCTCTGACAAAATAACTCCACGCCTCAAAATTTTCTGTGGATCTCTCTGCCCATCTTGCTGCCTCTCCATGCGTTAATTTCACCTGAAGTGACGCCACAATCTTTTTGGTGATCTCATCTTGAAGGTCAAAAAGTTCTATCAACTTCCTGTCGTACTTATCCGACCAGAGGTGATGGCCAGTCAGGGCATCGATCAATTGAGCTGTAATCCTTAGCCTGTCACCCGATTTCTGAACACTGCCCTCCAGGATATATTGGACCCCCATTTCCTCAGCCACCTGCTGGACTTTTACATGCCTTCCCTTATAGGAAAAGGTGGAGTTGCGGGCGATAACAAACATTTTCGAGCTCATTGACAATGCGCTGATGATATTTTCGCTGAGGCCGTCACCGATATATTCCTGCGCGGGATCGCCGCTCATGTTTACAAAAGGCAATACCGCTATCGATGGCTTATCAGGTAATGGAAGTTCTCGGTCCCTTCCAAGATCAGAAACCCTGCTCGCCATCTTTACTCGATATACCCGAACTGGCTTTTTGATGTTTTTGACTGCCCGCGCTCCAAGGTATTCAAATTCCAGCCCGAGTTTGCTTTCTACCTGGTCAAACGCAGTTCCAGAAATACAGATGCCTCCTCCTTGAGCTAGGCCCTCTACCCGAGCAGCAACATTGACCCCATCACCGTAAATCCTCTCACCTTCCTCGATCACATCGCCAAGGTTGATGCCTATACGAAATTCCATCATGCGATTTTCGGGAAGCTCCTCATTCTTGGCTTTCAGTTTTTTTTGGATTTCAACGGCACACTCGACAGCATCCACCACACTCGAGAGCTCTGCCAGGAGGTTGTCTCCAGGGGAATCAACCACGCGACCACTGTAGTTTCTGATGACCTCAGCTATCATCTCCCGGTAGGCCTCCAGCGTACGGACAGTCGAAAGCTCATCTTCTTCCATTAGGCGGCTGTATCCCTTGACATCGGCGCTCAAGATGGCTGTCAGTTTGCGTTTGGCGCGCTTCTCCATCATGGGATCAGATCTCCAAATAAAAGGGCCTCCAAGGGACGTGGAAATCCCTAAGAGGCCTCGCTCTCAGCACCTTCTGGTAAGGTCTTTTCATAGCTCGCTCCAGAAGGTTAGGGTTGTGTTGTTGAGTTAATTTGTCGCCAGGTTTATTGAGGGTCCACAGAATAGCGTTTTTTCACGAGAATGTCTATATATAGTATGAGGCTGAAATGGCTCAAGATAGTAGATTTATGCTTTAAATATGCACTCCAGAGTAGCCTGAAAAATCCCGGATTCGCGTTCATCATCTTTAAATTGATATTCGTGGAATTTATAAGGTAAAATACTCGTATCTTAATTGCTGAAGGAATGGATCAAACATGGGACTAGACCTGGACTCTCCATACTTTGGAATAAAGGACCACCTAAACAGAGCAAAAGAGCCTAGTAAAGAAACAAGCGAACTCCTTATCAACCAACTCCTGTCTCTCTCGAATCAAGAGTGGTTTGACCTGAGAGATGATTTTACAAGAGAGGAACTTCTAGGCATCATTGTCAAGTTGTTAGGCGAAATCAGACACCTTAAAGGCGTATCACACAACAAATAAGTCAAGAATCTTACATCCACGTGTCTTTGTCCGGCCTCGACGTATCCAGCCTACGGGATACGCGCTGCTTTCCCCTCTCATGCCGTCTCTGTCGCCTATGCCGCCTCTAATCCCAACTTAATTTATGAAAGATCTGGATTTGAAAATCAATATCTTCTCTTTTGGCACGTTTCATGCTTTTTAGATCTAGGGGTGTCGGGGAGATAAGTGAGGAATGACAAAAGAAGAACCTAAGGAACGAAGGAAATATACGCGATTCCGGGCCAAAGATGGCGCCTTAATAGAAGTGCGCTCTCATCGTGGTCGATTGGGCGAAATTATAGACATCAGTAAGGGGGGGCTCGCGTTTCGTTATATCGATATAGGAGATAGACCGAAAGGGTCTTTTGAGCTTGACATATTTTTGAAGGAAACAAGTTTTCGTCTGGAAAAGGTGCCGGCTAAGACCGTTTCCGACCTCAAAACGAGCAAATATTTCCCCTACAGTTCAACGATAACGAGAAGACAGGGCGTAGAGTTTGGTGAGCTAACACGGAGTCAGATCTCCAAGCTGGAGCATTTCATCAAGAACTACACAACAGGTGAAGTATAGTCGATCGTTTGGCTGAGCGCTGCGTACGAGCCTGAGAAAAGTGTCACCCCATAGGGCAGGGGGTCATCATGGCCCTGCTTCTTTAACGCCTACCCCCCTTTACACACCCTCCTTTCTGCAAAGTTCGGCGATTCAAATATGCACAACAATTTGTGCATGTTGCACAGTTTAATGTGCATCTTTTTAGACTGATCATCCCCGCGTTTTGAAATAAGCATCCGGAAATTAAGGACAAACCATTCGCCAGTGGTTTTGGTATCTTTTTTGCTCAACCTTGATGCGGGGTTTGTTTTCCTATCTGTGGGCCAAGTCCTTCTATTCATAAATACGGAGACGAAGTTATCACGCAGGAGTTACTGCTTCCTGGGGTAAGACCTGTCGGCGAAGAGTTCGACCGAGGCTCCCTTCGGTCTCAGCTCAGGGTCGAAGACACGCGAAGTCCTCGGGCCGAGCCGCTCAGCCCAGGTGAGTGAGCAGAACTTCATAATCAAGCTTAGAAAATGCGTCACCGTATGGGCGAACCGAAGCAATAAGTCATACAAGGGGGTGATTTTATGGCCGGTGAGTTCGTGATGCTCGGGGAGATGAAAGATATCTGCTACTGGATAAGCTTTATGTTACCCGTAGCGTTTTGCTCTCCTTTTATACTCAGTAGGTTAACTTACAGAGTTCTCGTATGGATGCGTCGCAAGTCATCCAAACTTAAATGGGAGGATAATTATATCCAGCGCCTAGCAACAAACCTCGGAAACCCTTAACCCAACGAGTCAACCAAAGTGGCTTGTTTTGCTCAGGAGCCAAAAGGTCCATTTTCAAAGAGCAACCAGACTTATTCCCAGTTCATTTTTTCTACAGAGCAAGAGTGGAGTGAAACTCATGGATAAACTGGAGAGTCTGTTAGACATCTTGTCCTCAGACCGTGAGTATGAAAAGCGTTTCGCCATTGCAAAGGTCTCAAGGAGTTGCATTTGGTGTGGGGAAGAAGCACTGGAGTTTAGAGACGCATCCGCCAGACTCGAATATTTCGTCTCAGCCCTCTGTCAGAAGTGTCAAGACGAGTTTATTGGTGGGGGCGAGCAATGAGGGCGAACCAACTCCCCTCAAACTGAAATTGTGTTGCATCAGCGTTTTCTTACAGATGGGCATCCGCAGATTCTATGACCTACCCCCTTAAAAAATAGGGTCTTTTTCATCCAAAAATACGGGTTTCACCCCATTGACCTACGGGGCGTAGGCGACTAGAGTAGCCCCGTGCATTACGCACCTCTTTTTCTGGCTCCTTTGGGTGTTTGAAACTCTGCGTATCTTACAAAACTCAAAGGTCCAGATTACCTTCCAATCCCCTTGAGTGCCCCGACTTACACTCAAGGGGCCCACACATCAATGGTGCCGACCCCTGAGCGTTCTCTGCGACTCCACGCGACACGTCTTCAAAACAATTCTCAGGGGTCATTTTTTTGCAAGATGCCTTAAGTGTTTTTTTCTCATCTGTATGAAATAAGGAACACCTTGTGTGCACTTATAAGGCAAGTCCCCGATTCATGACTGGATTGGCTTGAGCTAACCGTTTGGAGATTCAGGGAAATGGTTCCAAAGCCTGTTTTGGTACCTTTCTTGCTCATAGTTGGGTAGGGAAGGGGGTTACTTCATGGTCGGAGAATTCATTTTAGTCACAGACATCATCCGTATTTGTCAGTGGACAAACACCTTATTGATCACCACCGCCTGCATTCCTGTTGTTCTTTTCGCCTTGCTATACAAACTGGTTCCAAGAAGAGGGAGCGAACCCTTCAACCTAGAATGGAACGAAAACTACTTTGAGCGGGGTTTGCTGAATATTGCCCAGCCAGAGGATGATTCTCAACAGAAGAATAGGGTTGAAGATGGCGAAGGAGAACTTCAAGTTCCCGGGGTCGAAGATCCCCAGCAGACCGTCATCAATAAGCAGGCCACATAATCAAACGTCTCGGAAGTTCTATGGCTTGCTGGTAGCATAGACTTTTAGTCCATCACGCCGCTATCCTCCCGCAGTATTTCCGCCCTGGTGCCCTGACCAGACCACATTTCTGTTTTATTGACACCGACTACGCATAGTTTAATCAGGAATTTCGAACCCCAAAATCAGGCATTCCCCGATTGACCATCAGGAGGGAACAATTTTTATAATCATGACTAAGCGGGTGGGAACCTGGGGCTGAATAGAAATCGGGGGGGTCAGTCTGTCGTGTCAACGCCGTTCAGCCTGAGACAATTCAGCTGAAAACAAGATCGAATAGCGGCTATCTATACTTTATAACTGCAATTATTCGATAATCTCCATTTTGCGTTCATTTTGAGTTGAGCAAAAGAGGTGAATCAATCATGGCCAAGCTTTACATTTTGGGCGGCCCAGAAAAAGGCAGGTCTTTTGACCTTGAAAGCGATCTCATCACCGTCGGCAGGGGCTCGGAGAGCGATATCCGATTGAATGACAAGTCTGTGTCTCGGAGGCATTTGGAAATTGTGAGGAAAGAGGATAAGTATTTCATCAAGGATCTAAAAAGTAAGAATGGCACCTATGTTAATGACGAGCAGGTAAAGCCGGAGAAGCCGCTGGAAATAAGACAGGGGCAACCAGTGGCGATTGGCAAGACCATGTTTTGCCTGGTTGAAGCGCATTTAGGCGAAGATGAGGACCTGACGACCCTGCTGGATTCTGTTGATCTCGCTAAAGAGATGAGGCAGAGCGGCACGGTGTTTGTGCAAGACAGGCCCATGACGCCACAGAAGAACATAGAATTACTCTATAAAGTGTCCGATAACCTAAGGCAATCGCTCAATATCCATGAAATCTTGGCCAATATATTGCGAGACCTCCTGGATCTCCTCAAGAGGATTGACAGGGGTGTCTTTATTGTTGTGGATAAGAAGACGGGGGAATTGTCAGATCCCATTTCCCTTGCCAAAAAAAAGACCGGGGAGCCCTTTAAATCCTTTAGTCGGACCATCGTGAATCGGGTCGTGAGTGGGGGTAAACCGGTTGTCATGTTGGACACCCTGAAGGAAGATGAGGCTGATCTCTCCGAGAGCATGCACTCTATGAAAGTCCGCTCCGTCATGTGCGTTCCCCTGATTAGCAGGTCGCGACTCAGGGGGGTTGTCTACGTGGACTCCGTGAACACACCCTACGGATTTCGAAGGGATGATGTTTCTCTCCTCAATGCTTTAAGTGTACCGACGGCTATCGCCATAGAAAATGCCTCATTTTATGACGAAGCCGATACCCTCACATAGAGCCAACTCTCCCCCCACTTTAATTTCGCTCCCATCTCCCTTTCATATCATCCGTTGGCATCCATTATTGAGCGTGGTCAAAATTTCAGTCCAATCTATACCAGCCACGGGTTCGGGGATTTCCAAAGAGGGGATACCATCGGATCCGAGGGTCGTTTAGGCGCTCCGGTCTCCCTTGAAATCTTTTTCCACATGGTGTACGTATGATTCCGAGTCTTGGATTCCCCGGCGAGAGGGGGCAAGAAAGGACACAGGGGGAAATGGAGCAGGGGCCCACTCTGTTCAGCAGGCTTATTATGTATAAAAATCAGATTTCAAAAGAGGATTTTTGTCTCTTCTGCCGCCTTCTCTACGATAGACATTTGGTTACGGGCGTTGGGGGGAACGTCTCCGCTCGGATTGGAGACAAGTTTTTCATCACACCGTCCGGCCATTCCTTGAGGGGACTGAACCCGGACCTTGTGGTCACTTTGGATCAGGAGGGAAGGGTTCTGGAAGGAGGCGTGCCCACAAAGGATGTGGAGGTGCACAGGGGAATACTGGGCATAAGACCTGATATCAACGTGGTCTGCCATGTCCATGGGGCTTTCATTATTGCAGCATCTGCCTTGATGGATCCGGGCCCTGATGCATTGCCACCCCTGACCCCAGGGTTCGCCTTTTACGCCTACCCCCTGACGATGGTACCCTTTAGGGTGCCCGGGACAAAAGAGTTGGCAAGGGCCACCACCGAACAATTCTCTGATCCCACATGCCGGGCCCTTCTCCTTCAGAATCATGGGCTCGTGACGGTTGGAGAGAATTTCGAGGAAGCGGTCAATATGGCCGAAGAGATTGATGAGGCGGCCAGGATATACCTCATGACAGGTGGAAAGGCGAAGGTCATTTCTGCAGAGGATGTGCGTAAAATAAAAGGGTCAGTCTCCAGCCCTTAAGGCAAGCCACTATTCCGCTCAGGGGGGTGTATTTCCAAAGTAAAAACAAATTTCCCCATCTTGAGATAAACCCTATTCTACGAGGCCATAGTTTGTTTTTTCCCTTTGACCGGAAATATAATCTCTGCTATAAGCATTTTGATTCACAGAAAAAACGAGGGAGGATTAGCCATGACTGAAGAGAGCCCATTGAAAGATAAGGTCATTCTGGTGGTTGACGACGAGCCTGATGTGCTTGAAACAGTGGAGGAAGAGCTGGATATGTGCTTGGTACACAAGGCGCAAGATTATGAGACGGCTCTTCAATACCTCCTGAGCTACACCTATGATGTGGTTATCCTGGATATCATGGGGGTTAACGGGTTCGAACTCTTGAAAAATGCCGTGTCGAGGGGGTTCCCGGCGGTCATGCTCACCGCCCATGCCTTGACACCCGACGCGTTGAAGAAATCCATGAAGCTTGGGGCCATCTCTTTCCTGCCCAAAGAGAAGATGGGGGATTTGCAGGACTTCCTCGAAGATGTGGTCACCGATGGCCATAAAGCGGTTTGGGTGAAGTTCTTTGATCGGCTCGGGGCCTATTTTAATAAACGATTCGGTCCAGACTGGAAAGAAAAGGACAAGTTCTTCAAGGAGTTTGAAGAGTCTGTTAGGAAGACCGAGGAGGCGGCCGAGTAACCCCCTAAAGTCTTTGATACGGCCTTCTTAAACTTGCAGAACGTGAGGCATCGTTGTGCCTCAACATGCTATGTTGAAGCTGGTAGCCTTTCCTGGGCATCCCACCATTAAAGTCACTTTCCGCGGAAAACAAGTCTTATGAAAATCAGGCATCTTCATGTTTGGGATGTCTCCTCCCAAGAGGCGATCCAAATTCAAAAGGAACTAAGATCCCGGTTGGCTCTTACGAAATTGCCTGGCACGGTCAGGCGTGTCGCAGGAACGGACGTGTCATTTTCAAGAAAATCGGGGCGCATTTGGGCGGGCGTCGTGGTCTTCAGTTTTCCTGATCTCTCCAGGATTGAAGAGAAATGGATACAGGATAAGGTGCGTTTTCCCTACATACCCGGACTCCTGAGTTTCCGTGAGCTCCCCGTTCTTCTCAAGGCCCTGGAAAGGGTGGAGACCGATCCTGAATTGATTCTTTGTGACGGTCAAGGCATTGCCCATCCAAGGGGATTGGGACTCGCCTCCCATCTGGGTCTCCTCGTGGACCGAGCCACAATCGGTTGCGCAAAGAGTCGCCTGGTGGGGGATTTCTCTGAATTGGGGAAGCAAAAGGGAAGTTATGCGCCCCTCTGGTACAAGGAGCAGAGGGTGGGAGCCGTTCTCAGAACAAGGCGGGGCGTAAAGCCCCTGTTTATTTCGCCAGGAAATAGGATAACCTTGAATGAATCTGTGAAAATGGTTCTGGCGTGCTGCAGAAAATACAGAATGCCGGAACCGACCAGGCAGGCGCATCTCTTGGTGAGCGGTCTTAGGCGTCGTCAAGAGGTCGTGTAAACCCACACCCCCTTTTTCGGCATTTTACCACGGGACCCGAACCCTTTGTGCGCTTTATAACGAGTACCTGGGTGCCACATTCGGGACAAGTCTCATTGATTGGCTCGTCCCAGAGGGCGAAGCGACACCGGGGATACTGATCACAACCGTAGAATCTTCTTCTCTTCTTGGAGGTCCTCTCTACCAATTTTCCAGGGCAATCATCCTCGGGACAAGGAACATTGGTACTCAGGGATTCGGTTTGCCTGCAGCGGGGATAGTTTTCGCAGGCCAAGAATTTTTGGCCGGTGCGGCTTTGCCTGACAACCATGGCGCCCCCGCATTTCTTGCAAGTTATGTCCGTGCGTTTCCCTTCGGGTACGGCCCCTTCACCCTTGACCCATGCTCGAGTCTGTTTGCACTCAGGATAACCGGAGCAGGCAAGGAACGTCCCAAACTTTCCGCTCTTTACCACCATGGGTCTGCCACAGACCTCACAGGTGCCCTCCTCCTTTCCCAGATCAGGGCTACTTTCCACCACGATATTTCCCTTGTCGTCCCGACTGAAATTGGTCGTATACTTGCAATCAGGGAATCCGGAGCACCCCAAGAAGAGCCCATTCCTCCCTGATTTAATGGCCAAGGATTTGGTACATTTGGGGCAGGGAAGGTCAGTCATCACCTCTCCCTTCATCTCCTTCTTTGCCATTTTCAGGTCTTTTCCAAAGGAACGGTAAAAACTATCAAGAACCTTGGTCCACTTGACCTCTCCTCTCTCGATTTTGTCCAGATTGCTCTCCATTTGAGCCGTGAACGCAATGTCCAGTATCTCGGGGAAGCTCTTTAACAAGAGGTCTGTAACCAGGAAACCCAATTCAGTGGGCTTGAAACGACCCTTGGTAAGGGTCACGTATTCCCTTTCATGTATGTTGCCCAAAATGGTTGCATAGGTGGATGGCCTCCCAATGCCATTTTCTTCCAGGGCCTTGATCAGAGAGGCCTCAGTAAATCTGGGCGGTGGTTGTGTGAAGTGTTGAGCCGGCTCCAGTTCTACGAGCTCCAAGGCCTGCCCTCTTACCAGGGGAGGAAGGATTCCCTCTTTGTTTTTGTCCGTCTCTGACTCGATTAGGCTCTCCTCGTACAGAGCGGTAAAACCTTTGAAAATCACGACAGAACCCGTAGCCCTAAAAACGGCGCGCCCAGCAGCGATGTCGGCTTGGGTCTGCTCCACGATGGCCGGATTCATCTGACAGGCCAGGAACCTTTTCCATATCAGGGAATAGAGGGCGAGCTGGTCCTTCGTGAGATAGGATGAGACCTCCTCTGGAACAAGGGTGACAGAAGTGGGCCTGATGGCCTCATGGGCTTCTTGCGCCCCCTTGCGACTGCGGAAGGTGTTGGGTTTTTCCGGGAGGTATTCAGGTCCAAACGCTCTACTAATGAATTCCCTCGCTTCTGAAACGGCATCGCTGGAGAGCCGAAAGGAATCGGTCCTCATATAGGTAATGAGCCCTATTTGCCCCTTTTCACCCAATTCAATCCCTTCATACAGGTTTTGAGCAACGGACATGGTCTTTTTGGCAGGAAAGTGGAGTTTCTTATAGGCTTCCTGCTGTAGAAGGCTCGTGGTGAAGGGCGGGGGAGAGCTCTTCTTCTTCTTCTTTCTGTCAACCTTCTCCACCGTGAAGGTCTCATGCCTTATCTCGGCAACAACGGCCTGCGTTTGCTCCTCATTTTTGAGGTCTGCTTTTTCATTGTCATAGTTGAAGAGCCTGGCCTTAAAGGGTGGAGGTTCTTCACTTTGGAGATGGGCGGTCAAGGACCAATACTCCTGAGGTTGGAAAGCATGGATTTCCCTCTCTCTGTCGCTTATCATCCTCAGGGCTACAGACTGCACGCGACCTGCGCTCAGTCCTCGTCCCACCCTGGACCAGAGAAGAGGGGAGATCTGATACCCCACCAGTCTATCCAAGATTCGTCTCGCCTGCTGGGATTCGAACCTGTCTTGGTTAAGGCTTTGGGGCGAGGAGAGGGCGTCTTTAATGGCCTTTCCAGTCAGCTCATTGAATAGGACCCGAAAAATCTTTTTCTTCCCGGTACCCAATTCCTGGGCGATGTGCCATGCAATGGCTTCCCCCTCCCTGTCCGGGTCAGGGGCCAGATAGACTGCATCGGCACCTTCGCTGGCCTTTTTCAGTCCGCTAAGGATTTTGCCCTTGCCTTTGATCGTGACATATTCCGGGCTGAAATCGTTTTCCGTGTCAACACCGAGCCTGCTATTGGGTAGGTCTTTGACGTGACCCACTGAGGCCATGATCTGATAATCGGCTCCCAAGTATTTCTTTAGGGTCCTTGCCTTGGTTGGTGATTCAACAATGAGTAAATTTTTGGTCATAGAACCTAACCCCTTGTGATGACACTAGCGGACAAACATCTTGCCAGGGAGTTGCCTGATAATTCCCTTTAGTTCCATTCTCATAAGTATACTGGCAGCCTTACCCGGTGGCAAGTTACCCTGCCTGCTAATTTGATCTATGTGGACAGGATAATCTCCGATCAGATCGAAGACCGCCTTTTCAGATTCATCCATATGGGGCAGGGGCCCTTCTTTGAATGTATCGGTTTTTGGGGCGTAGTCGTAGTTCAAGCCCAATTCATCCAGGATGTCATCTGAGTTCTCTATGAGTCTCGCCCCTTGCTTGATCAGGAAATGACAACCTGTGCTCTTGAAGGAGTGGATGCTTCCGGGAACAGCAAAAACCTCCCGCCCTTGTTCAAGGGCCAAAGAGGCCGTGATCAAGGACCCACTCTTTTTTGTGGCCTCTACCACAACAACGCCCTGACTAAGTCCGCTAATGATACGGTTACGTATGGGAAAGTTTTTTGGCTCAGGAGGCGTCCCCAGAGGAAACTCAGAGATCACCGCCCCTTCACGAATAATTTTATCCGCAAGTTTCTTGTTGGATGCAGGATAGGTGATATCTATTCCTGTCCCCAGGACGGCTATTGTAAATCCTTTTCCGGCCAAGCAACCCCAGTGGGCAGCGGAATCTATTCCCCTGGCCATGCCACTTACCACACCTAGACCCCTTCTTCCAAGTCCCTGTCCAATCTTTTCAGCGGATTTCACACCATAGGGCGTGGGATGCCT
Source organism: Deltaproteobacteria bacterium (assembly GCA_020342025.1). The sequence goes on along the minus strand of CP070840.1, from coordinate 2,765,292 downwards.
TGACCCCACCACCCCGATAAAAACTGCTTTTTTGGGAATGTCCTTGCCCTTGAGGTACAAGAGGATCGGTGGGTCATGAATCTCTCTGAGTGCCACCGGGTAAGAAGGGTCAAGAAAGGGAATGATCCTGGCACCACATTCTTCAACACGCTTAAGTTCCTTGGAAGGGTCAATGGGTAATTCCATGTTTACAATATTCCTGGCAGCCTCGTTTCGAACGCCCTCCACCTCTGTCAGGTCCGAGATGCTGGCCTGGAATATCTCCTCAGGACGGTCAAACTTGTCTAATAAATTCTTGCAGGCCACATTCCCAAGGCCTGGAGTCATTTGCAGGGCAAGCCAGACACATCTCTTGTCAGACCAGATCTTCATGATTCTTCAACAGGGCGAGTCCCCTGCCTCTCCCGCATGATAGCGGGAGCAGGAGTTGCAATTATTCAGGGCAGAATATGGCGGGAGAATAAAACAAAGGATAAGAGAATAGTCAAGACCTTTTTCTGAAAGGGCTTTCTGCCTTGGACCCTATTCAGTGGGGCAGTTGGGTATCCTGGTAAAGAGGTCAGGTGTCTCTACCCAGGAAAGCCCCTTCACGTAAGTTCCAATGAGAAACTCTTCATTTGCAGAGATCACGACGGCGGTGGATGTATTTGGCCGTGATTCCAAGACCATGATGGTCCCAATCGGTATGTCGGGGAGGATGACGCTTCTTGGCTTGGTTATAAAGTCCGTCGTCTTTCCTTTTACCGGATCGCGAACGATGTGTGTTCTCACCGCCTGAAATATGTTCCCTCGCCGGACCCCATCGTTAAAACCATGATCAAGGTAAACGACCCTGTTGGAGGCAACAAGAGTGCGTTGATCCTGAGCCGCAACAATGTTTCCAACCAATGGCTCATCCAAGGATATGGGTTGCACACACTGTGATATGGGCTCATAAGGAAGGACCAGATCACCCACATTCAGTTCCCTGTAGTACTCTTCGATTCTCGCCTTATACACACCTTCCTTTTTGTAAAATGCACCACCACCAAAGCCCAACCCCACTTTTTCTTCCACAACCACCCTTCCAAGGACGGAAAGGATGTAGCCCAGGTTTTCCCCGGTTATGGGGTGCTTTATTAAAGGGGAAGATCGACATATGTTCAACTGGTCTCCAGGTTTAACGACCCTGCCGTTGTTAAGATGGAGAAAGATTGTTTCTCCCTGAGAGAGGAGCTGCCTGCCACTTTCAGAGGCGAAGACGAAGCCCCACGGGTCCACTTCTTTTACCGAGAGGTATCCGAGTGCATGCACGTTGGTGAGAACAGAGACATCGATACCCTCCATACCCGTCACAACAGGTGCGCGCGCAGGTTTGGGTTCCTCAGCTTTCTTGACAGGGACCTTCTCTTCCTCTTCTGCTTCAGCTCTTTTCACTGGAACGCCTTCCAGGAGAGTAACCTCATCTCCTGGTCTGAGAAGATGGGGATTGGTGATAAAGGGGTTCATCTGCCAGAGTTTTGGCCAGAGATTGGGGTCACCGTAATACTTTTCACAGATGTCCCATAACGTGTCCCCTTTCTGGACAAGATGTGTCTTGGGTTGGGCCCAAGTCAAAGAGGGACTAAAGATGCAGAGACCAAAAATTAAGATCAGTGCGACTGGAATAAGTCTTTTTTTTCTGTTCATGCCGTTTATACATCCTAATGCATAAAATTTTAGTTAAGTTTTACTATTTTTACCTGTATTTGTCAAGTAGGTTTAATCCTTATTTAGCTGAACTGAGCAATTTGAAGTGAAAGGGAGTTTAAGGATATTTACGTTAATTGGGGCTTTCCAAAGAGCGCATGTAGCCCTACAGAACTCCATCAGGGGCTTTGCCTGGTCATCTTTTTGAGGCAAACGCGCGCTGGAAGTTGGCGGATGCCGTTGGGGTGGGATATGGAAATGGGTATGCAATCCCGTCGTGAGGATATTCTGGCAAAGACCAAGTATGGGTAATGTGGAGGTCAAGACAAAGGGATATGAATTTTCAAGCTTGGTTATCCTTCGCATCTTCTTCGCTGATGAAGGCTGAAGGCCCAGCGACGATGTGGATGCCGTTATCCAACTTTATGATATAGAATTCGAAACGGGATTCTGTCTTCTCGGCAATCACGCCTTTGACCCCCTTGTATCCCTTTGTCATCACGATCTTGGTTCCTGGTTCAAGCATATCTTTTCTCCACAGGCCTATATAGCTCAGGTTTTATTCCCTGTCAAAGCCAGCCAGGCGCAGGGATTTTCCCATTTGACCATTGATTGTCCATTCATTATATTTCCAGCTCAAGAAGCAGGCGTCTGTCCCAAAGGCGCGTATCCGGATGATTGCGTAGGGAGAAAGGGGACCCGTATGATCGACATCTCCACGATTGATTATTCAAAGTTTGACAGGCCTGAAATTCTGACCACGTTGTTTCATCCTCGCCCGGAATGGCCCATTTCAGAAGGGGGTGGGGGAAGCAAAGATATCTTGATTCCCGTGGACAAGGATGTGGTGGTGGGCGGTCGATTTCACCTTTCAGGGAAATCGAACCCCAACATTTTGTTTTTCCATGGGAACGGGGAGATCGTGGCGGACTATGACGACCTGGGGGGTCTCTATGTCCGTAGCGGCATGAACTTCCTGCCCGTGGATTATCGGGGATACGGGCGCTCCACAGGGACACCCACCATCACGAACATGATGCGGGACGCCCACGTCATATTCGACCATGTGCTGCGTTGGCTTTCGGAGAAGGGGCATGGGGGACCGCTCATTGCAATGGGTAGATCGTTGGGCAGTGCCTCTGCCCTGGAGCTCTCTGCACACTATGGGAATCGGATAGATGGGCTCGCTATTGAGAGCGGATTTGCCTATGCCGGTCCTCTTCTCCGCCTCCTGGGCATCGACATGGAGGTTCTAGGGCTCCGAGAGGAAGAGGTATTTAGCAACTTGGAAAAGATTCGTCGCTTTGCCAAACCCACACTGATCATTCATGCGGAGCAAGACCATATCATCCCTTTCTCAGAAGGCCAGGCCCTGTACGAAGCAAGTCCTGCCAGGGGAAAAAGACTCCTTAGGATTCCCGGTGCCAATCACAACGACATATTCCTGAGGGGCATGGCCGAATACATGGGCGCCCTAAAAGCGTTATCCATTGATGTAAGCGGCTAGAATGATGGGTAAACTGAAAAGTAAGGGGGAGGGCTTCCTTGACTTTCCGTATATCGTAATTATACAAGTAGAAATAAATCGCCGCGTTTGGCCTGAATGGGAATGGCCTTGCGAGAGAAAGGAGTAGCGTGATGGCATATAGTTGTAAGAATTGTGGTGCGGTAGCGGAGGAGCCGGGACATTTGTGCAACCCCTGTGGGGATGCGAGCAAGTGCAGTTTTTGTGGCACCCCCAAAGTGGATCCCTCCCATATGTGCAAGGATAAACTGGCAGCGATGAAATATGTCTGTTCCAGTTGCGGGAGAGTGGCTATGGAGGAGGGGCACCTTTGTAAACCCTCTGCCATTAGCTAAGGTTTGGTCCAAAAAGTCAAAGGCGACAGGGGATAGGGCCTTGTAGCCCAGGAAGTGATCCCTGCCGCCTTTTCTTCTGTTTTTGACGGAGACGAGAGTGCTTATCTGGCCCATTCCTTTTTTGGGACCGTTTTTGCGTCCAGGATCGGCTAAAAAGGCGTCTCTCTTTTTGGTCTGCGGGGATAGGAAAGAAGCAAAGATATACGCGGGCAGCAGACGCTTAGATTAAAAGACAAAGACTATTTGCCAGATATCTCCATCTCCAAGTCTTTGATATACTGTGCCACCAGGACGCCAAGATAGATGCAGACATTTCCTTCCAGACAAGAATCTGCGTCCTTTTTGTCGAGAAAGGCATGACGTATATGCTTTCCCTTTTCAAAACTGACGACCCAGGCGTTTTTTGCCTCATCGAATTCAAGTCCCAAAGAAAGACCGAATTTGGCAATTTCGGGATACATCTCTAAGAGCTTTTTCTCCAGATCCGCTTTTGAGTAGCCCATATGGACCCCCCTTCTAGGCTTCCACCCATTTTCTATAGTGATCTCAGTGCTCGCGGACTTCCCATCCCTCGCGTTCAGGGTTCATTCCAGCCCACTATGTTACCGCTTTGGTCAAATGAGACAAAACCTCCATATATATTCGGGTAATACCAGAGTGTCTTCACACCCTTGATGACTTTAGTAGGTTGACCCAGGATATACAGGACCTGGCTCTGTGGCATGCCCATTTTAAGCTTGCGCCAATTCATTTTGTTTTGCCAACCGTATTCATCGGCTAAGCCCTTTTCCCGTGATGCAACGCATTCCCTAAGGAGCCCCTCAAGTTCTCCTATTTTTGCCTCGAGTTGCGATATCTTTTGCCGAAGTTGCAGAATCTCCTCGTTCTGAGCCTGGACGGGCTGAGAGAAGAGGGCAAGGAGGGCGAAGAGACCCACCGTGCCTATCATTTTCCATAGAAGATTGGATGGTTTCATTTCGCCTCCATGTCCCACCTGGAAATTAGGGCCTTTCTAAAAGGATTCCCCGATTTTTCACTCTGGAACAAACGAAAATACCTCGCCAAGGCGCGGGGAGCTTCGTAGTAAAGGGTTACGGTGTTTTTTAACAGATCAAAAAACTATCATAAAAAAATGCCCGGAGCAAGCAATCTGAGCCGCCCAAAATTGAGGCGTTCAGCGAATCACGTTTTACTCTATGAGGAGGTTTTCTGTCAGCGATTAGCAGCATTGTAGGCAGAAATGAATTCATTCACCAGCCCTCCGAGCACCTCATAGACATCGGCCACATCGTTACTGTAGCTGATTTCCTGTCTTTGCCAGGTGATGGCAAAGAATCTGATGGCAGGCTTTCTCCCCAGAAGGGCCTGTTGGCGGGCTGTGACTACAATAAGGTTGACGTTAAGGCTTGTGCCTCCCACATCTATCTGGTCGATGGTTACAGAGACATCCAAACGGGCGAGGGGGTAACTCCCCGTTAATCTGAAGTTGTTAAATTCTCTCTCAGAGAGTAGTTTAATTCCTGCCTTGGAAAGCTGTCGCTCCGTGTCTTTTAGTAATTGCGCGGCAGCGAGGCCTTTGTCTTGCGTTTCACGGCTAAAGGGCTCTACCTGCACATATACGCTCTTTAGGCCACCCAGAATAGGGCCGAAAGGTTGACCATCAACCGCAGATGAGACAGATCTCATGTTTACCGAGATTAAGAGAGCTGCCACTCCTAAGGCAAGTGTAGCACGCTGGTAAACGTTCATAAGTCAAACCTCCTTTTTAGTGAAGCTCCGCCTCAAATCGACGAGTGGCAGGAGTAAATATCACATTGCTCGAAGGGATCTGATGCATATTATGCCCTTTTCCTCTGTTTTCATCAAGGCAACTGAATAGGTCATTCCATGGCCTTGAGCACCTCACTGATTTGAGAATGTTTCATGTATCCCTGATCAACCAGAATGGTGCCGATGAACCGATGCTTCTTCTTCTCTATATTCTCCGTGACCTGAATCTCCAGTGCCTCCCGGAGCTGTTCCGGGCTGATAAAGCCTTTTTCCACCGCTACGATGCCAAAACGTCTTTCCAGTTGGTCTGTCATCATGTCATGCCCATTCTTTTGTCCTTGATAGTGGCGCGCCCTTTGATGAAGCTCCCCGCACCCCCGCAAACGGGAGATTGCATTTGCCTCGAGAACACGTGTCGGCGGGCCCTCTTTGAGGAACGAATAAAAACCCCCATCTCTTTCTTGGGAGAAGGGGTTATGATGCCCATTCCAAGGTAGTTTCCCGTGTTTTTGATGGTGCGAGAGAGGGGATTTGAACCCCTACACCCGAAGGTACTGGATCCTAAGTCCAGCGCGTCTGCCAGTTCCGCCACTCTCGCACAGTTAATATTACCTATTTATCTCAATAACTTGAGCCTGTCCAGTGTTTTCGTCTTCTGCCCGATTTTGGCCGATTGTAGCGGTTTTTGCAGTGGTCTCGAAAAATTTGGCCATTTTCAGAGCAGCTTGTTGCAGATCATCAGGGCTCACAATGTTGTAGCGGTCAAATACGGTCCTGGTCTTGTGACCTGATATCCTCATAGCAACCTGTTCCTGGATACCGGCTCGAACCATGTTCCTAACTCCGGTTCGCCTCAAGTCGTGAAATAGTTTACCTTCCAATTTAGCTTCCTTGCAAGCCTTTTTCCAGGCTCCACGTAGGTCCTTTATCCGTTTCCCATTGTTGTGGAAGACATACTTTGACCCATGCCTTCTGAGGTTCTGGATCTTGACCAACTTCAACAATTCGTCATTCAAGTAGACTGTCCTAGCTTCACTATTTTTCGTCTCTCCCGCTTCAAGTCTTACAGTTCCCTCATGGAGGTCCACACGATCCCAGGTAAGGCCCAGGATCTCACTCTTTCTCCATCCCGTAAAGTAAGCGAAAGTAACCGGACCCCTCAGATAAGAGGGTAGGGCCTTTAACAGTGATAAATATTCCTCATGTTCAAAAAAACCTTTCCTTATGTTGTCCTCTTTCAGCATCGGGATATGAGGTATCCTATCCACTTTCGGGGGGGTATCCTGAGCACCTAGCCTAAGCATCCGCTTTAAGGCTGACAACTCACGGTTAATGGTCCCATTGGCCACGTTATCTGCTTGGCGGGTTTTGATGTAGGCTTTGATCCTGGCTGTGGTGATATCAGCTATTCGCATACCTTCAAAGAAACCCTTGAGATGGTCCGCGCTGATTTGAGCGCGTTCGAGTGACTTCCTGTTATTGAATTCGTAATCGCCTATGAAGTCCTCAGCCAACTCGTCAAACGTTACCTTGTCGAAATGGATACCTGGGAGCTTACCCTTGGCTATCTCTCCTTCACGTAGCTCTAAGAGCTTCCTTGCAACCATTTTCTTGGTACACCGTGAAGTCTCCTGATAGGGCTTGCCATTGCGGTAATACTGGATCCACCACACATTACCTCTCTTGTAAATGCTTCCCATTTAATCACCTCCTTTGGATAAATGGTTCTACTTCGTGGTAAGTGTCGAGTAACTAAATTACTTGCTCCTGTACTTCCTTGGTGTACTGGTCTTGCTCCCCGCATGGGTCCCATTGTCTGTGCCATTTCAGCCGATGCTTGTCGCAAACTCCCCATTTCTCAGGGTCGACGCAGTAATAGCCGTCGTTGCCCCCGCACCTTGGGCATTGGCCAAATTCTAGAGGATCGGGGAAATGGAGGAGTTCTCCCATTTAGCCCTCCTTTTCAAAAGAAAAGCGCCTGAGATTTTCTCCCCGGCTACAGGACCGGCCCCGCAAGTCACCCTGCGGGGTATCTCAGACGCTATTGTTGATTAAGTTTTCATGTCCTGTGGTTTGGAGAAATGATATGTTTACTTGATAACAAGCTAACATATGCAGATTTTAGCTGTCAAACATTTTCTTTGAACACCCTCTCTTTTTGTGATAAAAGTTCGATATGGCTGAGAAAAAGATGTTTGCTACCCGAATTGAAGCTACAGTTATCAAGAAGCTGAAGCACATGAGTGTTGATACCGATATGCCCATCTCTGATTTGGTTGAAAAAGCCATAAGGGACCTTCTCAAGAAGCATGAGAAGAAAAACAAAAAATAACCCTTAAATCGAGAGGGTAATATGGAGTAAGCGGTAAGACCCCATTTCTCAAGAGAGGTGGGGTTTTTGTTTTTCATTAGTAACTCTGTCATGGAGGAGAAACAGAGGCTTGAAAAAAATATTATTAGGCATACTGATATTGACTCTTATGGGTTGCGCCCCGAGTACTCCACTACCCAAAATGCCTGATGTTAAAAGCCAAAAGGGCAGAGACTGCTCAAGAAATTGTCAAGAACAGCACACCCTGTGTATATTTGGATGTCCAAAAAAAGGAGGCGCATCTCAAAACACTTGTTGGGGTATGTGCAATCAAAAACTTAAAGAGTGTTACAATCTTTGCTTGGAAGAAGAAAAATAATATCCCAAGAACTAAGTGGTGAAACTGCGATTACCTTTACACCGAGCTTCATTTCTCACAGACGGAGAGGTGGGGTTTTGTGGTTTTGACTTATTTGGGTAGTCTATACTTTGCTAAATTTGAAGGTTACTTAACGAAGTCATAACTGAATAATCGACATTTTCTGATTGACTTCCACCGAATCTCAGGTTAGATAAATAGCCGTAATTTCACCAACCTAATACGTGTCGGCACCAATACACACAACCTAATTTACATTAGAGATTCTTCCTTCCAAGCAATAGCCTCTGTAATGGAGGTTGCCTCATGGAGTACCGCCTCAGAATGGGCTGAGTTTGCTCTCAGTAGAGCATATGTTCTGCTGGGAGCACAGTTGACCATTCCTAATAATTCCCCATTGCTGACAAGATGAATATGAAAGGAGATAGTTATGAAAACTAGATGTGTGATTTTAGTAATGGTATTGGGAGCTTTTATTCTTTTGCCTCAGGCAGCATTAGCTGACGACCTTGCTGATCTGAAGGCAACGAACCAGAGATACTGGAAAGCGTGGAACACTGGAGATTTGAAGACCGTTTTTGAAATTTGGCAAGATGGAGGAATATGGCTTCCAACTAACCATGCCGTCCCTATGGTCACAAGCTCAGCCCGAGGTCTAGCAGTGTTTACTAAATGGCTCGAGACGCATATTTATCTGTCTACTTGGTACAAAGAAGACTACCGCGTAATTGGTAATACGGGTCTAGTATGGGGCCTCAGAACCACCACGGTTATGTCCAAAACAAAAGGTATGGGAAAAAGACACTTTTATAAAAGTACGATGGTGTATGTAAAAACTGATGGAAAATGGCAAGGTGTTATGTTCCACGATACTCCACTCCCCTCAGAGGCCGACCTATTCTAAAACAGGAATATGTCATCCGAAGAGCAGGGTCTTCACGGCCCTGCTTTTTCTTTTCGATTCCAAAAGTCAATGATACTATTAGTAAGCTATCGTTTTCAGCTCCGCTCAAAAGTAACGACTACGATAAGTAGCTGCTAATCGGGGCGAGCTAATCTGAAAAACGATCGCAGTGAATGTCTCTAGGTTATGACTAATTTGGGTAGTCTTTAATTTGCCATTTATCAAGATTTCATCATGTAATCGAAAGAGGACAAAGCCTATTAAAAGTATGTAAACTCCTGCCAATAAACGGAATTGATTTTCTTAAAGTTAAGTATTTTCTTGCCCATTCCCTCCTTCGTTGCTAAAAGTGCATACTCTAACTATCTGGAATCAGAGTAAACCTTTCAGCCTTCCTACTTGGCATTTTTTTTGCTTTGTTTCCTGACTGGATTAGTGTTTTTTCTCACTTTCAACCTCTAAGTCGGGTTAGAGGTGTCCTCATGGAGAATCCACTCAAAATGGGCTGACCTTGCTCCTGGCAGGACGTGTGTTCTGTTGGGAGCCAGGACACAGTTTATGAGTCCCCACCGTTACTTCCTCGCCACATTACGCATTTGCAAACACCAGTTACCCTTGATCCAAGGAGGTGCTTTTATGAAAAAACTAGGATTAATTATGGCAATCCTGGCTGTCGTCTTATGGGTTCACACTTTGGCCAACGCTTCAGACGTAAATTTAACCACTGAAGGCAAAGTCCCAGGGAAACCATTTGAATATCTGCAGCAGCAGATTGACGAACTTAAACAAGCTGGTGGAAATCCTGGACCACAGGGACCTCCTGGACCTGAAGGACCGGCAGGGCCTGAGGGACCAGCAGGAGCGCAAGGTGAACAAGGGCCACAAGGAGCAGCAGGGCCTGAGGGACCAGCAGGAGCGCAAGGTGAACAAGGGCCAGCAGGACCACAGGGACCTGAGGGGCCAGCAGGACCAGCAGGAGCGCAAGGTGAACAAGGGCCAGCAGGACCACAGGGACCTGAGGGGCCA
>CP070840.1:2750011-2755274 GCA_020342025.1 Deltaproteobacteria bacterium | reverse complement strand
CTGCCCCATACATCTCCGGCAGACAGGTCAGCCAGGTCGGCCACGTGATCCAGGCACACGAAACAGCGTTCCATCTGGTAACCGATGAAGACCGTGGGGACCATCCCCCAGTTGCCTAGCAGTTCCATGGTCCTCTCCTGGCCCTCCTTGGTCTTTACCCATGTTCCACCACCGAAGTGGGGTCCGCCACGGTATTGGAATTGGGCCACATCCTCAAGCTTGACCCCCATGCGCTGGGTGATCATGTATTCGGCTGCCAGGGCAAAGTTTTGCGCCAAGCAGTAAAGGCCGATGACCAGCTTTATTTTCTTTGTGATCTTGGGAGCCAGCTTCCTCAAAGCCAATTTGCGAACTCCCCACACATGACAGGGGCAGCCGACCATGCCAATCTTTTCATAATTCTTAGCCGCTTCAGCCAGGACGGTATTTATTGAACAAACACCATATTTGGACCTGGCAGCTGACAGAATTCCTTCCCGTTCCGTAACCACAAAAGGCCGTACCTGCCATGGCTTCTCCCGATCATAACCCGCCACAATGGCCGCATCTAAAAAGCCTGTCTCCAACCCATGGATAAGCAATGCGCTGACCGAAGCCCCAGCAACCCCTGTCTGGTGAATCTGATCGTCCACGGCATGGGTCACCACATGGTGCTTGTAGACGCCGAACATCCGCTCATTCGGGTCTTCGCCGCGGCTTCGACCAAAGATCATCTGCTCCATCTCTGAGAACGGGAGATTCTTCCCTGGACAGCCTTCGTAGCAGATAAAACAGTCATTTGGACAGTCCTTGCTGCCAGGCTTCTTCTCTGATCCCACCTCTCCTAAGGGTATCGTCAGATAACCCAGTGGGCAGGCGCTAACGCATGTGCCGCAGCTGGAGCAGAGTCCGCTGTTAACCACTTCACTTTGCAGTTTATCAAACGGCATTTCCTTTCCCTCCTTTCATTTAGGTTAATAAGGAGAGGGGTACTATGCCCTCTGTCACAAACCTTTTCCCCATTATGGGAGTGTCCGTGTCTCCCCAATGTTCCGAACGCCTTATGGACTTCTCCCCTAAGACCTTAGAGGAATGCGCGCGCCGCGCTTTTACAATGGATTGCGTATCGAACACTTTCCGCTTAGGGGGATGAAAAATATTGAACAATGGCGTTGGCAAGGCCTTCAATGGTGTATTCCTTGGAAACCAGACTGACAGACAACCCTTGCTCTTCTGCGGTTCGAGCCGTGATAGGTCCTATGCACGCTACCGCCACCTTGGTCATCCATGTTTTCAGGTGTTGCCTCTCGTCACTGAACATTTCCACAAAATTGGTGACCGTCGAAGAGCTGGTAAAGGTGACCATGTCTATTTCCCCCTTCTCCAGCATGCCTTTTACACGACCTTTGTCATGATCAGGCTGAACCGTCTGATAGGCTGGAATCTCATCCACACTGGCCCCCATCTTGACCAGCCCCATGGGGAGGACTTCCCTCGCCTTGGCTGCCCGGGGCAATAAAATCTTTTTCCCCTTCACATCCCATTTTCCAAAGGCATCTAGAACAGCCTCCGCGCGGTACTCGTCGGGAACCAAGTCAGGCTTTATACCTCTTTTATAAACAGCTTCCGCCGTCTTGGGACCTATGGCCCCCACCTTCATATCTTTCAGTTCCCGCATGTCCATTCCAAGGTGCTCCATCCGGTCAAAAAAATATTTGACGCCATTTACGCTGGTAAAGAGTAGCCACTGATAGCGCTCCAGACGCATAAGGGCCCGATCCAGCGCACCCCAGCTCTTGGGAGGCACCACCTGAATCGTGGGAAATTCAATACACGCGGCACCCAACTCATTTAAACGCACGAGGAAACCGCTCGCCTGTTCCCGGGCTCTCGTTACGACAATCCGTTTCCCAAAAAGGGGCTTGTTTTCAAACCAGTTCAACTGTTCCCTCAGGTTCACGATGTCCCCCACAACGATAATGGCCGGGGGTTTCAACCCTTCCTTCTGGGCACGCCCGGCAATATCTTGAAGCGTACCCACGACTGTCTTCTGCTCCGGCACGGTCCCTCTATGAATCAGGGCAACAGGTGTGTCCGGAGAACGTCCATGCGCCATGAGGCTTTTGGCAATTTGGGGCAGGTTGCCGACGCCCATGAGAAAGACCAGGGTCCCCACGCTAGTCGCCAGTTTGTCCCAAGCAATGCTTGACGTCTCTTTCCCCGGATCTTCATGGCCTGTTATGAAAGCGACCGTGGATGTGTAGTCGCGATGTGTCAAAGGAATCCCCGCATAGGCAGGCACGGCGATGGCTGAAGTGACGCCGGGCACAACCTCGAAAGGAACACCCGCCTTTACCAGTTCCTCTGCTTCCTCACCACCTCGACCAAATATAAAGGGATCCCCTCCCTTGAGCCGGACAACCGTGAGACCCTGTTGCGCCTTGTCCACGATCAGCGTATTTATGTCTTCCTGGCGCATCGTATGTGATCCGCCCTTTTTGCCCACATAGATTAATTCCGCCTTTTCATCCGCATGATCGAGAAAGGTCTCGTTGGCCAAATAGTCATATATGATCACATCGGCCTCTTCAAGGCATGCTTTTGCCTTGATGGTCAACAGACCCGGATCTCCTGGACCAGCACCAACCAGGTACACTTTGCCTTTCTTATCTTTTTCCATGCTTCAACATCCTATCGAATTAGCAGCAGACACACACAGACATACAAGACTTTTTCCTCTGCCGACATTGGCAGAGGAAAAGGCTTCCAGCGATGATGCCTTTTGGGCGAAGAATTCTCTCAGACAAAATAAGTGTGGTGATGTGAGCTCCGACAAACTCAAACCACTTGGATCAACCTGAAATTTTAAGAGAGGCCAACGATGCTATTTACGCCTTTCCATAAATCCGTTCAAGGATCTCGTGGGCGCCGGAGGCCAGAAGCCTTCTGGCAAGACGGATACCCAGGTCTTCAGCCTCATTCCTTTCCCCTCTGATTTTGTCTCTGATAATCCTGGAACCATCCAGCTCAGCAACCATCCCCTCCAAATCCAAACGCTCCCCGTTTAGACGACCAAACGCGGCTATAGGGACCTGACAGCCCCCTTCCAATTCCTTTAAAAAGGCCCGTTCCGCCTTGACCCTTACCTCTGACGCCTCATCATTCAGGAAATGGATCAGCCCTATGGTCTGCTCATCATCATGCCGCACCTCCAGACCCAATGCCCCCTGTCCAATAGCCGGCAGGATCTGTTCCGTAGAAAGACGCTGACTGATACGGTTTCCAAAACCAAGGCGTCTCATTCCCGCTGCTGCCAGAATGATCGCCTGAAATTCTCCGGCTTCCAGTTTCCGCAGGCGTGTGTCCACGTTCCCCCTCAGGGGCACCAACTCCAGATCAGGGCGGATGTGAAGGAGTTGCGCTGCCCGCCTCAGACTACCCGTACCCACCCGCGCCCCCTGGGGGAGCTGATCCAGGCTTGAACACTCTAAGGAGACAAAGGCATCATGGGGATCCTCCCGTTCTGGAAAGGTTGCGAGAATCAGTCCTTTTGGCAATTCTGCGGGCACATCCTTCATACTGTGGACGGCCAAGTCGATACGCTCATTTAGAAGGGCCTCTTCGATCTCCTTTACGAATAGCCCCTTTCCCCCGATCTTGGCAAGGGGGGAATCCAATATCTTATCTCCCGTGGTCTTGATCCTGACCAGCTTCACCTGCGCACGGGGGTGTCTGCCCTCTATTTTCTCCTTCACCCACTCACTCTGGGCAAGGGCCAGTTTGCTCCCACGTGTACCGATTCTTAGAACCATATTCTTAGAGTGTCTAAAGTGAACTAAAGTGTCTAGAGTTGAAAAATCAAGAAATCACGAAAAGGGGTAAAGATGCGGCCTTGCCTCCGGCCCGCAGGGCCTACGGCATCTCACTTCTCTTTTTGTCTCTTCAGCAAAAACTTCACCAGTTCCAGGTCTTGAGGCGTGGTCACCTTGATATTGCCCTCTGTGCCTTCAAGGACCTTTACAGGTATCCCCGCTTTCTCAATCAAAAGGGCATCGTCTGTGACTTCCGCCCAACCTCTTTCCACAGCCCGGCGGTGTGCCATGAGGATATCTTCGTATCGGAATACCTGTGGGGTCTGCACCAACCAGACCTTTTGTCGGTCATAGGTCCTCACAACCAGAGCATTCTCATCGATTTCTTTGACCGTTTCTTTGGCACACAGACCGGTGATGACAGCGCGGTGTTCCTGCGCTGCCTGTATGACACGCACAATGAGATCAGGGGTAACGAGTGGTCTAACACCATCATGGATCAAGACCAACCCATAGTCCCCCCCTGAGGCCTCTATTCCCAGCCTCACCGAGTCCTGGCGCCTCTCACCTCCAGCCACCACCTTTTCCACCTTTGTCAAATGGTGCCGATCCACGATCTGGCTCCGGCAGTACTTCACATCACCTTGTGGTGCGACGAGTATGATGCTGTCGACGGCAGCGCATACTTGGAATTTCTCCAAAGTAACCGCCAACAAGGGTCTTCCATCCACATTGAGAAACTGCTTGGGACGCTCATTTTCCATACGCACCCCGGTTCCAGCAGCAGGGATGATGGCGACCGTTTTTAGGCTGCTATTGCTAGACCCTACGTTCACATCCATTAACAAATCCTGTCCTTGGTGAGTGATCACCGATTTTGATAAAGACGACGCAGCGTCAGTTGTCCGTATTAAGTTGTCCGTTGTTGGTCGTGATTTGTCCGTGGCATTCCAACTACCAGAAGTCCCATAAGATCATATTCTTCTGCTCTTTCGAATGCAATTCCTTATGAAAAGCTATTTACAACTGATTACATACAACTGACAACGGACCTCACCCCCCCTATCCCTCCTCCTTTAAGGGGCAGGGATAGGGTGGGGGGGAAAAATAAAAGCAGGCCCAGGATTCCTCCGTCCTGAAAGCCTGCTTGAATATAAAACCTCTATCAGGCCGCCTGGGCCACTTTTCTTGTTCTCTTTTTTAGGCGGTTGATACGGCGGCGCAAGATATCCAACTTTTTTTTATCTCTTGCCTCACGTGCCGCCTCTTTTTCCTGTTTAAGAAGAACCATTTTCTGTTTCAATTCCTTTATACGTGCTTCCTTCTCGGCCCCCTTCTTTTCCCTCTTCTCTTCCGGGGCCTCCTCTTTTATTCCTCTCGCCTTTTTAATGGTTTCCAGGAGTTGTTCCTTTTTCATCGCATGAGCGCCTTCAACACCTGGGATCTGACGCGCTACCTCCCTCAGTTCCGTG
>CP070840.1:2741616-2749911 GCA_020342025.1 Deltaproteobacteria bacterium | reverse complement strand
ATCCTGTCTGTATCTGTGGCGCAGGGCCTCTAAAGATCGTTCCATTAACATCTTGAGAAGGGCGAGATTAAGAAGGGAAAGTAGGGAAGGCGAGCGTTATGGGATTGGAAAAGGTATTGGCTAGATAGGAATGAGAGTACTTTCTAAATACCTGGCCACGGAGTTTCTCAAACTCCTATGTCTTTGTCAGATCATTTTCCTGTCCATTTATCTCATTGTAGATTTCGTCCAGAAGATAGATAACTTTATCGAAGCACAAGCGTCACTGGGTATTATGTTGGCGTATTTCATTTACAAAACGCCTCTTATATTCATACAGATGCTGCCCCCGGCTACTCTTATCTCTGTCATCATCCTTTTTTCATTATTAAAAAAGAGGAACGAACTCACCGCCATGAAGGCCTGCGGTCTCAATCTTTTCAGGGTTGTCCAACCCATTGTCGTAACAGGCGTAATGATAAGTGTTTTCCTATTTCTCTTTTCAGAGATAGTGGTTCCCTACTCGAGCTCAAAATTTAATGAGATATGGGAGGTTGAGGTGGAGAAACAGGATCCGACTCAATTCTACGGCATGAATCAAATATGGTATAAGGGATCTGGAACGATATACTGGATGCGACGTTTTGATTATCCCAATCGAACTATGGAGCGACCCACCTTGTATTTCTTTGACGAGTCTTTTCGCCTGGTTGAAAGGATAGATGGACAAAGGGCAATCTGGGAGGAGGGCAAATGGAAGATCGAAGAAGGGATCATCCAGAGGGCGACTGATGAGGGCATTTACCGACCCACCAAATTTACAGACCTTTATCTTGTATTGGAAGCGACCCCGGAGAGCTTTATAAAAAGGGAAAGAGATCCTGAAGAAATGAGTTACTGGCAATTGAAACGGTATGCCAAAAGGGTACTCATGGAAGGCTATGACAATACCAGGTACCTGGTGGATATGAATTTCAAGATAGCTTTTCCTTTTATTATCCTCATCATGGTGCTCATGGGAACGCCTATTTCCCTGAGGGTGGAAAAAGGGAGTGTCGCTTTCGCCATCTTCATAGGGATAGGTATATGCTTCCTCTATTTGGTCACGCTCGGGTTTACAAGGTCGCTGGGTCTTTCAGGGATCTTACCACCCCCCCTATCTGCCTGGCTGGGCCATCTCATTTTTCTGTTTCTCAGTATCTATCTGATGATGAAAGTGGCGAGATAGAATTTATTTTGAAGTCAAAAACCTGGTCCTCTGGGCCAGGTCAGAAATTCTTGGCTTTGCCTTTGCGATCAACGCAGCTCTAAATCCGAAGCATGAAATCCGAAATTCGAAACAATATGAAATGACCAAAATTCAAATGACCTAAACAAAAGACCTTTGGGTTTTGTTCACTTGGATTTGTTTGGGTCATTGGAAAATTCGATATTTGAATTTGTTTCGGATTTCGATATTAGGATTTCGAATTTAGAAATACCGATTCTGCAAGTCATCCCTTACAGGGTTATCCCATAGCCGCGTCCTATGGGCCCAAGTTCTTTACTGGTTCCAATGACAGCATCCCAACCTATAAGAATACTCAGGATCATCGCCCGTCTCAACATTGGGGGGCCCGCCATCCAGGCCATATCCCTCAGCGATCACCTCTCCGGAGATGGTTACAAGACCCTCCTTGTATGTGGAAAGGTGGCTCCCCATGAGGGTGATATGGCCTATTTTGCCGAGGAAAAGGGTGTGGAGCCAGTTATCCTCCCCAAAATGGGTAGGGAAATCACTCCTCTCGGGGACATGAAATCCCTCGTAGACCTGAGGAGGATCATCAAACAATTTAAGCCCCACATTATTCATACACACACCGCCAAGGCAGGAACCCTTGGCCGCTTGGCTGGTTTCAGCATCAATCTAGTCAGAAGATCGGACGCGCGAATTAGGCTGGTTCACACCTTTCACGGCCACATATTCCACAGTTATTTTGGATCTCTTAGGACGCGTCTTTTTATTCAGATGGAGAGGCTTCTTTCAAGATTCACAGATAGAATTATTGTGATCAGCCCCCTACAGCAGCATGATATCTGCTGGAGATATAGAATCGCTTCGTCTGAGAAGGTGAGGATAATACAGTTGGGATTTGATTTGTCAAATTTTGAAGGCAGGGAAAATCACAGGAAAGAGGTCAGAGAAAGATATATGATCCAAGAAGGTCAAAGCGTCTTGTTGGTGGGAATCATCGGAAGATTGACCGAAGTGAAAAATCATCGCGTTTTGTTGGAAGCCGCTAAGTCCTTAAAGGCCAGGGGTCAGAGTAAATGTTTCAAGTTCCTGGTGGTCGGTGACGGAGAACTCCGGCAGGATCTGATCACGTATGCCAGGGAGCTTGGCGTTCAGGACTCCGTCATATTGTCGGGCTGGCAAAAGGACATGCCTTCAATCTACAACGCCTTGGATATTGTTGCCCTCACTTCACTGAATGAGGGAACACCGGTCAGCCTGATCGAAGCGATGGCTAGTGCAAGGCCAGTGGTAGCCACGGATGTGGGGGGGGTACGTGACTTGATGGGATTTATTGACGAAGAGAGCGAAGATGGTTATACACTGGCCCAACACGGTATCCTTGTCCCTTCAGGAAACGGAGAGGCGCTGGCGAGGGCCCTGTCTTTTCTTTATGAGAACAGGAAAGCCTCTGAAGAGATGGCTGAGCGTGGAAGAAAATTTGTGCTTAATCAGTATTCCTTGGAAAGGCTGGTAAAGGATATTAAATCACTGTATAAAGAGATCTTGTCGCGCTAAGTCCTTAAAAGAGAGGATGGTCTGGATGACCACGGTGGCTGAAAAAACGGCAATCTCTCAAAATCCCCCCAACCCCTCTTTAGCAAAGGGGGGCGGGGAGGATGTCTTTGCGGAGTTTATCCTGAGAATTTCGAAGGACTCTCAATGACACTGCCACTCTTTTTCAAACGCCTCAGCAAGTGACGAATGACAGACATGAAAATCTTATCCATATATTACTATCTCTCCTTCTTTGCGGGTGGTTTTCTGCTTTCACTGCTTTTGACACCACTTGTCAAAAAGTTGGCTTTGGCCACCGGGCAGGTGGCCGTGCCCAAAGATACCCGGTGGCATAAAAAGGAAACCCCCCTTCTGGGAGGCGTAAGTATATTCTTCTCTTACACGATAGTCTGGGTATTGGGCGGCCGTTTCGTGGGTTTTCCCAGCTTGTCATTGCCTTTTCTCCCCATGTTGCTATGTGCAGCGGGAATTTTCTGTTTGGGCTTGGCAGATGACATATTCAACATGGATCCACAACATAAATTGGCTGGCCAGATTATCATAACCTCCATCCTGGTATTCTTTGGTTTGAGACTGGGGTGGACCGATTCAAACACAATCAATGTATTCCTTTCGATTATCTGGGTAGTGGGGATCACCAATGCCTTTAACCTACTGGACAATATGGACGGATTATCGGCTGGTGTCGCCGGTATTGCATGCCTTTTCTTTTTCCTAATTCATTACTTGAACCCTCAAATGAGCTCCTTGGCCGGCCCTATCTTAATTATGAGCGCCATATACGTGGGAGTAATCTTGGGTTTCTTAATCTACAATTTCAACCCTGCCTCCATATTCATGGGTGATGCAGGGAGTCTTCTCATCGGCTTTCTTCTGGGCTGCATGACGGCCATCAGTAATCCAGCTAAGCCCGTGGGTGGAACGGCCGGTTACTTGCTTTCCGTTATTGCCATCCCGATCCTCATCGTGTTTATTCCCATTTTGGATACGGGATTCGTAAGCGTGATGAGGAAGCTTTTCCATCGTTCCATATCCCAAGGGGGGCGCGACCATTCATCTCACCGCATGGTGGCGATTGGGTTTTCAGAGAGAAAAGCCGTTTTGATCCTCTATGCATTCTCGGTTATATCAGGTGTGATCGCTCTAGCCATAGGGCGCTTTGGTGCCGGCACCAGCCTGGTGGTTATGACCTTTTACCTCCTCCTCGTCCTCTTTTTCTGGATCCATCTGGCCAAGGTGAAGGTATATCCCGAGGCGTCCATCCTGGACCAGGCCGATCGGGGCGGCATCACGCCAATCCTGATTGAGGTCACCTACAGGAGGAGGCTGTTTGAAGTCCTTCTCGATTTGGTCTTGATCACGATAGCGTATTACACAGCTTATCTTCTGCGTTTTGAAGGGGTATTGGGGGGTAATTTTGACTTCTTCTTGAAGTCCCTACCCATCATGATTGCCTGTCAGATTTTTTGGTTCTACATAATGGGAATCTATCGCGGCGTTTGGGAGAGCACGAGCCTTAGAGATCTGAATGATTATATCAAGGCCATCACGGGCGGAAGCGTGATGGCCATGCTCATTTTTCTTTTCGCCTATCGCTTTTACAGCTTTTCTAGGGCTGTTTTCGTCATCTATTGGATTCTCATGCTTCTCCTTTTATCTCTATCCAGGCTCTCCTTCCGGCTGCTCGAGGAGGGGATCACAAAAAGGAATCAACAAGGCAAACCCACCCTCATCTATGGGGCCGGAATGGGCGGACAGATGGCCATGAGAGAAATCGAGACGAACCGGGACCTGGGCTTGGCGCTGGTGGGTTTTATTGACGATAATCCCCGGAAACAGAGAGGAAGAATTATGGGTTACCCTGTCTTTGGGGGCCAAGAGGGGCTTGATAGGATTATCAAGAAGCACAATATCCAGGAGATCATCATTTCTTTTAAACAGAATGGGGAAGAGAGAAGGAAAGAGGTAAAAAATCTTTGCCGTCAATTGGGGGTGGAAGTGGAGGTTAAGCAGATGAAATTGGTGATCGGTTGATTTAGTATAGAGCCAGCAATTACCATTAGGGCCGGGATAAATTAACACCCGGCCCTAATTTTTTATTATACAGGTTTGAAGTGCTTTATATCTGTGATGGCCCCGAGATCTTCATTTTTGTGTCTGGCACAACGCTACGGATTAGAAATGGCTTTTCTTTTTTCTGAAAACGTCAATATTAGGCCTGGGCCGCTTCACCCAAAATTGTTGATTTTTCATATCAAGCTTGATAAATGGAAAGCTCAATAATTTACTGCCGAGGTTTTTGATGCTAGGTCGCATAGAATTGTGCTCTAGCTTCAAAAATGACGAGTTGGGCCTAGCATTAGCCAACAGGAATCAACCTCAAGGTCTTTTAGGTTAATTTAGTTAGAAAAAAGAAGGGGGGAGAAATTTATGTCAAAGAAAGTTGGTATTGTAGGTGCAGGTGTGACGCCCTTTAAGGGAACGTGGCGAGAGAAAACCTATTATGAATTGGCCCAGATGGCCACCCGAGAAGCTGTGAAGGATGCTCAGATGGACATCCAAGATGTGGATGCAGCCTTTTACGGGATTTACAATGATATCTTTGAAAGGGCAGCCATTCCCGAGCACGCCATCCATGGACTTTGTGGTATGCAGAACAAATTCGGCATCCGGATCACAACGGGTGGTGCCACCGGGGCCTATACCATGTCTGCAGCCCACGCCTACGTGGCCGCCGGCCGGTTCAAAACAGCCCTGGTTCTGGGGGTGGAAAAAGCGACGGATTGTTTTGATTTTTTATCCATGTCGGCCACTCCAGAGGTCATCAAATCAATCGGCTGGTCTGGGGACAGCTTTTTTGAACAGCAGATTGGGTGGTCCGCCTCTGACAGCTATGCAGAGGTAGTTCTGGGCTATATGGACGAGCATCCTGGAGATCTGAAACCGGAAATCACCGCCCAAATCTCGGCCCAGTTGAGCCAGCAGGTCAGAGGCAATAAATATGCCCAAAGGCAGTTTGACCAGGTGACACCCGAAGAAGTTCTCAATTCAAGGCTTATCGTGTATCCCTTTAGGGAACTGGAGATCTGCGTCTATACAGAAGGCGCTGCTGCCCTAATCATCGCTGAAGAAGAGACGGCGAAGGCGATTTGCAAGAATACTGGTCGACCCGTTATCTGGATAACGGGTGTGGGTGAGGCCAATGAGCATTCCTATGCAGGCAAGAATCAGAAAGATATGTCCCGCATCATGTCTGATTATTATGCCTCTCATAGGGCCTATGAGATGGCTGGCATCGAGGACCCCACAAAATCGATCGAAATCGTAGAACTACACGATGCCTTTGTCCATCAGCTTGAGATCAGCATGGCCGAGTTCGGTTTGGTACCCTTGGGTAAGGCCGATTCTCTGATAGAAGAGGGGCTGATGACACCAGGGGGGAAATACCTGGTCAATCCCTGTGGAGGGTTGATCTATTGCGGCCATGCGGTGGGGGCGAGCAACATCATGTCGGCTTGGTCTGCCCGAAATGAACTGATCAAGACGGGGCTCAAAACGGCACTGGTTCATGGGACGGGTAGCACGATTGCTCAGTACACGGCATGTCTGATTTTTGAAAAAGAATAGGGAAGGGAGGGAAAAACACCATGAGTACAGAAAAAGAACGAATTATCCCGTCAGTGTATATACCGGAGGTGGGGTCGCGTGTTGAAACCATAGATGGGAAAGACTATTTAATCACAAACGACACCATGTACACCTTCTATCAAAGGACCAAGGGGGAACTCTCCCCTTTTTTTCTTGCGCTGCGAGACGAAAAGAGGCTTCTTGGGTGTAAATGTTCCCAATGCGGGCTGGTCAGAGTACCTCCTTTTCTGACCCACTGCCCAGACTGCAATTTTGCCCCGACTGAACTGTTAGAGGTAGAGCAGGTCGGTGTCATGAACAGTACGCCCCCCATCACATATTTCGCCACCTCCCTGTTTCAGCATATGGCGCCCTATGGCAGGGGGCGAGTCATCTTCGGGGGGGCTGATACGGCCATGAGCGTAAACCTATACACCACAACAGGTATTTTGGTGCCAGGGATGATCACCAAGGGGACCGAGGTGAAACTCGTTTTTAAGGATAACCGTATCGGGGAGATCACGGACGTATTTTGCGTCCCCACATCCGAACTTACCAAGGAGCAGAGGGAAAAGAAAGGGCTTCAGGAAACGGAGATTGACTGGGAATCTCCGGCCGAGCCCGAGTTGCCAGAGGCCTCAGACAAGGATGTGGCCGCCTATAAAGAGGCCTTGAAAGAGATGAAATCGATTATTAAAGAGATGAGTAATAACGAGCGGGCAAGGAAAGACATCGCAGGATGGAAACGAGATATTGTGGTCAAGACCCGAGGCGGTCAATTTGCCGTCCTTATCCATGACGGGGACATTAAAATAGAGGAGAAAGAGATCAAATCTCCCGATTTTGTCATGGTGTCTGAAGACCCACGAACTTTGCTGGACGGTCTTGCTTACAGGGGTGCTATCACCGATTCTATCATAAACAACAAGCTGTGGATCAGTAAGAATATGGAATTCAACACCATTTTCAAACTGGACAGAATGGCCCGCTCTGTGGCCAGGTCAAAGAAGACCTAGTGGGAGCCTCTTTGCTGCAACAGGAATTTGAGCCAGAAACTCAGCGGAGGAGGGGAAATGGACTTTAGCCTTTCCATGGATCAAGAAATTCTGCGGAACTCAGTCCGCCAGTTTGCCGAAAAAGAGATCAAGCCGGTGGCAAGGGAGCTTGATGAAAAGGAGGAGTTCTCCTATGAGACCATGGAAAAGATGGCAGGATTGGGTCTTTTTGGCATGTTTGTTTCCGAGGAATATGGCGGTCAGGGCATGGATTATGTCTCCTATATCATCGCCACCGAAGAGATTGCAAGGGTGGACGGCTCCCATGCGGCAACCATCGCCGCGGCGAACTCCCTTGGCATAGGTCCCATCTATTACTTTGGCGATGAGGAACAGAAGCAGAAATATCTTCCTAAGCTCTGCTCCGGTGAGGCCCTCTGGGGCTTTGGTCTGACCGAGCCCAACGCAGGCTCAGATGCAGGAAACACGAAAACAACGGCTGCTCTGGAGGGTGATGAGTGGATTGTAAATGGGAGCAAGATCTTTATTACCAATGCATCAACCAGGATAACCGCAGGTGTCACGGCCCTATGTCGCAGCGGTACCCGCGAAGATGGGCGTCCAGAACTTTCCTGTATTCTTGTAGAATCGGGGACAGAGGGATTTGAGGCCCGTGAGATGCACGGAAAGCTGATGTGGCGCGCATCCAATACCAGTGAGCTATATTTTGACGACTGCCGTGTTCGCAAGGAGAACACACTGGGGCCGAGGGGAAACGGTTTTTATCAGATGATGCAGACTCTGGATGGAGGCCGTCTTTCCATTGGCGCGATGGGCCTGGGTGGCGCTCAGGGCTGCTTTGAAATGGCTATCAAATACAGCAAAGAGAGGGTGCAATTTGGC
>CP070840.1:2733677-2741516 GCA_020342025.1 Deltaproteobacteria bacterium | reverse complement strand
TCAAGCGCGACCGGGATTAGCCGGTACTACCGCAAGGTCGGCAAGGATATTACTGTCGTGGGTTTTACCGGGGACGGGTGTGCCGCAGATGTGGGCTTCCAGACGCTCTCGGGCGCCGCTGAAAGAAACGAGAACTTTATCTACATATGCTATGACAACGAAGGGTATATGAACACCGGAATTCAGCGAAGCAGCACGACCCCTCTAGGGGCCAGGACGACCACAACCCCGGTGGGGAACGCCAGGAGGGGAAAGGAGACCACAGGGAAAAACCTGCCTTTCATCATGGCGATGCACAAGATTCCCTATGCGGCCACGGCCACATTAAGTCACCTGGAGGATCTTGCCAAAAAACTGCTCAAGGCCAAGGAAAAAAAGAACGAGGGTTTTGCCTTTCTTCACGTATTCAGCCCCTGCCCCACAGGATGGGGGTTCGAGACGGACCTGTCCATCGAGATTTGCCGGAGGGCGGTGAAAACCCATTACTACCCCCTGTGGGAGGCCGAACGGGGCCGGTTCAGACTCACCCAAAAAATCAAGAAACCAAGGCCTTTGCGTGAGTTGGTGGGCATGATAGGAAAGTTTTCTCACCTGACGGATGAGGAAATGGGCGCCCTGGAAAAGGAAGTCGCTGAACGATATGCGCTTATTGAGGGAATGAGCCAAACAATGCCATTGGGTGAGACTGTGGAGCGATGGGACTCATCCCGAGGGAAAGAAAAGTTGTTTTAGGGACAAAATACCAGTACAGACAGGAAGGAAGTTTCTATGCCCAGATGGGGAATGGTGATTGATTTGAAGAAATGTATCGGGTGTTGGGGCTGTTCCGTGACCTGCAAGGAAGAGCACTTCTTGCCGCCAGGCATCTTTTGGAACAGGGTATTAATAGGAGAAACCGGGAAATTCCCCGCCGTGGTAAAGCAGATGGTCCCTATCCTTTGCAACCATTGTAAGGAGGCCGCATGTGCAGAGGTGTGCCCCACGGGCGCCACCTTTCAGAGAGAGGATGGTATCGTACAGATTGATTATGATCAATGCGTTGGATGCAGGTACTGTCTGGTCGCATGTCCCTATCAACAGAGGACCTTTCACGATGATGAAAAAAGAGAATACTTTCCCGGCCAGGGACTCACACAATTTGAGAAATTGGGCCGGGAGATATATCCCTTTCAAAAAGGAACGGTGGTGAAATGCAACTTCTGTGTTGAACGAATTGAGCAGGGACAAAAGAAGGGACTCAAACCGGGTGTGGACAGAGATGCAACCCCGGCATGCGTCAATATCTGTCCGGTTGGAGCCAGGTCTTTTGGTGATTTGGATGATCCTTCCAGCCGTGTATCAGAGCTGATCAAAACGCGAAAGGGGAACCCACTGCACCCCGAATTTGGCACCGACCCATCAGTATATTACGTCAGCTAGAGCCACAACATCAGTCGTTGGAGGGAAACGGCATGTCAGGAATAGAGGAAAAGATATGGGAAGATGTCTGGATCAATACCGCCTGCGGTGCATGCTATTGCGGATGCGGCGCCAGAGTGCGAAGGATAAACGGCGTGCCGGTGAAATTGGAGGGGATCCCCGGAAGTACCATGGGGGGTGAAGACGGTGGCCTATGCGGGAAGGGCGCAGCCAGCATTATGTATTACCACGATCCCAATCGCATCAAGAGACCTCTCAGACGAACAAACCCTGAGAAGGGAATAGGCGTTGACCCCAAATGGAAAGAGATCTCATGGGAGGAGGCATTAGATGAGATTGCAGAGAGAATGAAAAAGATCTTGGACGACGATCCAAACAAGATTTTGATCAGTAATCAAACCCAAAGGGGCAGCGATGGCCCCCATAACCATATCTATATGCTCGCGGGGCTCTTTGGCCAAAAGGGTAACGGAACTTTTGTTGTGGGTGGTGGGAGTCTCCACTGTGGTAATGCAGCGCATATGATGGGAGGCCTGATTCATGGCGCCTGGTCAGTCGCCCCGGATTGGCAATATACAAAGTATGTGATCAAGTTTGGATCCAGTAAAGGCACAGGGTCCGGGCATTCTGCCATGACAAACGCCAGGTTGCGGGCCAAGGCCATAGAGAGGGGGGTGAAGGAAGTGGTTTTTGACCCCATGTGCAACTTTGCTGGCGGAAAGGCTACCGAATGGATCCCCCTCTTACCCGGGACAGACTCTGCCGTTGCACTGGCCATGTGCAACCACATGGTGAACGAACTGAAGATTTATGATGTGACATACTTAAAGGCCAAGACCAACTTCCCCTATCTTATCGGTCCTGATGGGCATTATGTGAGGGATGATGAGTCTGGGAAACCCCTCATTTTTGATGAGAGAGAGGGGAAAGCGAAGGTGTTTGATGCACCGGTCGCGGCGTATGACGATTATGCGCTGGAGGGTGAATTTGAAGTGGACGGTAAGAGTTGCCGACCAGCCTTTATGGCCTTGAAGGAACACTTGAAACAGTATGGCATGGAATGGGCCTCTGAAATCAGCACCGTCCCGGCTGAAACGATCAAACGCGTGGCCACCGAATGGGTGGAAAACGCGCAGATAGGTAGCACGATCACTATTGAGGGCAAGTCGTTTCCTTATAGGCCCGTGGCAGCTGTCATGTTTAGGGGAACCCAGGGACATTCCAACGGCATTCACCAGGCAGCAGCCATTGACCTGCTCAGTGAACTGGTGGGGGCAGAAGATGTCCCGGGTGGTACATTGGGTTGGCCTGCCATAAGAAGAAAATATCCAGGTGGGCATTATGAAAGAATTCCTAAGATTGGGCCTGACGGTGTCATCGTACCCAGCATATTTTATGCCCATTCCCCCTGGCCGCCCCACAAACCCGTGGTGCCATGTAAGTCAGTGGGCTGTATAGAGTTCTGGCCCCATGCTACAATTTCCCATATTCCTTATGTGAAGGAACGCGAGGCCCTGTGGGAAAAGCTGGGCATGGGTGCAAAACCGGAGATGCTCATCGGCATGGCAAGCAATTTTGTGATCAGTAATTGCGATTGGGAATCGACGGCTGAGTTGTTTAAAGACGTGTTCGTGGTTCAGTATGACATATGGGTCAACGAGACCGACCAGGCCATAGCAGACATCGTCTTGCCTGATGTGAGTTACTTGGAGAAGGATTGCTGGAGTGGGGAAATTGATGCCTACTTTTTCAGTCAAAGCCCTTCCCACGAGGACTGGTACGTGCATATGCAAAAACCGGTGGCCGAGCCTGTGGGTGAGAGCAGGTTTTTTATGGATGTCACCCTCGATATCTTAGAGAGAGTAGGCTTGAGGGACACGTATAACCAGATGCTAAACGGGTATTACGGCATCGAGGATGAAGCGTTAAAGATAAAACCGGGCGAGAAGCTCAATTGGTCGGAGATAGGCGAACGGGTACTGAAGTGGGTATATGGTAAAGATGCGGAGAAGGTCAAAGAACAGGGCTATGCCACATGGCATAAGCCCATCGAAGATGTCTACTGGCGATGGCATCTCAATTCCAGGGTTCCCCTCTACATGGAGTTTCTCATCGAAGCGCGGGAAGAGGTGGAGAGAATTTGTAGAGAAAAGGATATAGAGCTGGAATGGGAGCAATATACGCCGCTGCCCAGTTGGTTTTACCCCACCAGTTATAACGAACTGGATGAGGAATTTGACATGCTCGGGTTCTCTTACAGGGATATTCTGCATACCAATAACACCACATATCAAAATCCTCTTATTAATGAAGTGAGCCAGTTGTGCCCCTATACCTACACGGTTACCATGAATACGGATGTGGCCGGGGAAAGAGGCCTCAAGGACGGAGACGTGATCTGGTTGGAAAACCGGTATGGGGCGAAGGAAAAAGGGGTTCTAAAATGCATGCAAGGGCAGCATCCCAGGACATTAGGGGTAGCTGGACAAGGGGGCCTCTGGGCAGATGGGCGGCCCATTAGCAAGGGAAAGGGAAGCAATTTCTGTAAACTGCTACCCACCTATCTGAGACACTATGATCCCGTAACGGGGAATATTGAAACCTCCGTGGCGCTGAAAGTCTATAAAGACTAGCAAGGGGGCTGAGTTTAATGAAGACCTCAAGACTCATGGGCTATGAATGGATGGTCAAACATACCCCTCAGGAGGAATGGATAGAGGGGAAGGGTGTATTACTCTGGCTGGCCTTCTTTTTCTCGGAAATAGGCGCCGGTATCTATTTCGTCTCAATTTTTTTGAACTTCAGACCGGGCTGGTTAGTGGGGTGGCTCGTGTCTTTGGTGTTGGGGGGGTTCATTCATTTGGGCTTTCTTGGGAAACCGCTAAGAACTTGGCGAATTTTACTCCGGCCGGCAAGCTCAGAAATTTCGCGCGGGATGTGGGTCGTTCTTGTTTTTGCTGTCATCGGTTTTTTTCAGGTCCTCCCCGTTGTTGTTTCGGGTGTGCCATGGTCAGGGGACAGCTCGGCCCTTAAGGTGATCATGGGTATCCTCTGTATCCTTCTGATCACCCATGGCTTTTCTACCATGAATGTTGTGAGGGCCCTTCCCATGTGGAACTCCTCGATGATGCTGCCGCTATCACTCATTTCGGGGATCTGGGTTGGAAGCCAGGGGACTGAATTGATGCTACTTATTGGAGGGCATGAGATCACTGCGGCGGAGGTATGGGCGAGGTGGTCTCTATTGAGTTATATGGGGGCACTCCTGATATTTTTGTGGGGCTGCTTTCATTCCTCCGAAACAACAAAGAGGTCTGTAAAAGGCCTCTTAACAGGCGTTTTTTCCGCTTACTTCTATGTTGGGGTGGTAGCCATCGGGATTATCATCCCTCTCATTATTACGCTCTTTGTTTGGGGAAATGAGGCGGCCACTCTCAGCGGCAGCCTCCTCTGCCTTCGATTTACGTGCGTCATCATTGGTGATCTGGCCACGCGGTACAGTATCATGAAAGGCGCTCTGTATTCGCCACTCATCTAAAATGAAAGAGATCTCTTCGACTAAATAGGGCAACTGCAAAACGCTTCTTCAACTGTAAAGAATTGTGTCCCTGATTTTGGCGACTATAAACATCCTGGAATGATAGGTCTCGGATGTTCTGGTTGTGGGGAGATAGAGGACTGGGGTATAAGAGTGGAAAAGCTCGGAACCCTAGCGATAATAAGCAATTTTTAAGCATCGAGGAGGGAAAAAATGAAGCTGGACATTTTCAACCACATTTTTCCGAAGACATTTTACGACAAGATGATGAAGGTGAATCCCAACCTGGTAGACATAGGGAAGCGTGTCAGGGGCATCCCGGTTCTCACTGACCTGGATGCGCGTTTCCGGTGCATGGATGAGTTTGAGGACTATGCGCAGATCCTTTGCCTCGCCTCTCCGCCCCTGGAGATCATCGCCGGCCCGGATGTGACCCCGGACCTTGCCAGGGTGGCAAATGACGGCATGGCCGAATACGTGGCCAAGTATCCGGATCGATTTCCGGGATTCATTGCCTCTATGCCCATGAACAACCCGGATGCCGCCCTGGAGGAAATAGACAGGGCCATCAAGGATCTCAAGGCCGTTGGCGTTCAATTTTTCACCAACGTCAAAGGGAAGCCCCTGGACCTCCCCGAATTCAAGCCCTTGTTTGAAAAGATGGCTGGTTACGATCTCCCCATCTGGATCCATCCGGCCCGGGGGGCCAACTTTCCCGACTATCTCTCGGAGGATAAGTCCAAGTATGAAATCTGGTGGACCTTCGGGTGGCCCTATGACACGAGTGCCATGATGGCACGTCTCGTCTTTGGTGGCTATTTTGACGCCTTTCCCGACCTAAAGATCATCACCCACCATTTGGGGGGAATGGTCCCTTACTTTGAGGGGCGCGTGGGACCGGGTTGGGACCAGCTGGGTGCCCGCACGTCAGACGAGGATTATAGCTCTGTCCTCAAAAATCTCAAGAAGCCTCACCTGGAGTATTTCAAGATGTTCTATGCCGACACCGCTTTGTTTGGTTCCTTCACAGGGACGGTGTGCGGTCTGGAATTTTTTGGGGTGGACAATGTCCTGTTCGCTTCTGACTCCCCTTTTGATCCGGAGAAAGGACCAGGATATATCCGGGAGACCATCAAGATCGTTGATGCCCTACCTATTTCAGATAAGGACCGGCAAAAGATCTACGAGGGCAATGCGAGAAGACTGATGAAAATGTAATGACCGGCCCTACGAAGTGAGGCGTGGCGGGGAAGGTCATGGTCAGTGCCGGAGAGAGAGGGGTTGAAGATTCTTGTTTTGCTGATTTGATCAAGAGTCTTTTATTCAATATGTTATGGGTCAAACAAAAAGTTAGAAAGGAGATTAAAATGGTCAAAAGAATGCTAAAAATAGGTTTTGTTGGTTTGAGTCTTTTCATTTTTTCCTTCACTTCCCTTGGGGCGGGCACCGCACTGGCGGTTGAACAGATCTCAATGGGCACGTCCCTTGTCGGCGGCTTCTTTTACAATGTGGGGGCTCCGGTTGCACAGTGTATCAATAAGGCCCTGCCGGAGGTCAACGTCACCGCAGAATTCACAGAAGGGTCCACGGAAAACCTTCGCCTCATCCAGAAAAAGAAAATGCAGTTGGCGGTGATTTCTCCTATGGTCGGATATTTCGCTGGAAAAGGTATCAAGATGTTCGAGAAGGGCGGGGCCGTCGATTTTCGGGTTGTCGTGCGCCTGCTGCCCAACGGAAACATCTGGACGACCTTGAAGAGCAACAAGGACATCAAGACCATTCGGGATTTCAAGGGACACAGGGTGGGGGTCGGCACCGGCGGGATCGGCGTCGTCTCAAGGCTGCAATTGGCGGCACACGGGATCGATTTCAAGAAAGATATCAAACCTTTCTTTCCGTCAACGGGCGAACTGGCCACCTTATTAAAGGATGGAAAAGTTGACGTCTCCTTCCTGACCGAGGGGCTGGCCAAAATGGTCACGGCCACCCATGAGATCAGGATTATTTCCTGGCAGGAGGAGGATCGCAAAAAATATGTAGAAAAACATCCCTATTTTGAAGCGTTCAACTACCGGCCCAACCACTTTAAGGGGGTGGCTTATGAAGTTAAGACGATCGATAACGGGATACAGCTTATCGCCCACGCGGATATGCCTGATGAAATGGTTTATAAGCTGGCCAAGGCGGTCATTGAAAATATCGACTGCATCAGCAAAATCTTCGCTCCTGCCAAGGCTCTTAACCCGCAGTGGTGCGCTTCCAAACTGGGCAATCCGTTTCATCCCGGCGCGATCAAGTATTTCAAGGATGCCGGTTTGTGGAAATGATGTGGGACTTTAAAAGGAGGGGATAATGACAGAGACAAAAGGGGGCGAGGAGAGCGTATCAAGGGCTCGTTCCGGGATCGGGAAATGGGTGTCCATATGTTGTTCGATTTTCGTGATTTACGCCCTGGCCACCATGAAATTTCAGGATTTGCAGCTGTTGGCCCTCTTCCTCGCCTTTTCCTTGGCTGTCGGCTTTGTTCATTATCCCCTCAATCCAAAGAGGCCGGGCTTCCTGCCCTTCCTGGTCATCGATCTCATACTGGCGGTGCTCGGTTTTTCTTTCGCCCTCTATATCTTTTTTGATTACTGGGAGTTTATCTTTCGCGTCGGGGATCCAACCAACTGGGATTTGTTTTTTGGTATCATCAGTATCGTACTCATTTTTGAGTTAACCCGCCGCGTTGTGGGGTGGCCTCTCCTTATTATCGCCTTCGCTTTTCTGGCCTACTGCTTTTTGGGTCAGTATTTGCCGGCGCCATTTTCCCATAGGGGTTATGACCTGTCTAGGATCGCTACGACGCTCTTTATGTCTAAAAACGGGTTGTTTGGTGTTCC
>CP070840.1:2727995-2733577 GCA_020342025.1 Deltaproteobacteria bacterium | reverse complement strand
TCTGAAAGAGTCATATCCGAAAAAGAGATTCCACGGTGCTTCGCCGTGGTCTGATTTTGAGGGATCCTGCCCGCCATCGCGAGCCTGAGCTCGCTCAGGCGAGGCGGGCGGGTGCGCCCCCGGGAGCCCCTGGCAGAATGTATCATTCCTAGATAGACAGGACATGGTTAATCCCTCAAAATCAGACCACTTGCACGGAGCCCAATGGATATGCTCTTGAAGAAAGGGTACCACACCGCTGCGCGCCACGAAACACGCTATTTTTCAAAGATCTAAATGGTTACCCGAATTCTAAATTCCGAACTCCCCATTCCCAATTCTGCATTCCCAATTCCCTCACATCTTTTCAAGCGTCGTATAACCGAGATGGAGGAGTTTTCGGCCCCAATCCCTAAAAAGTACCTCCACCTTTTCATCATCCATAAATTTAGAGATGACTCCTTGGCCAAACGCTGGATGGCTTACCCTGTCACCAGGACGCAACTCAGAAGGGGCATCCTCTTGTTGTTGATATATACCTGCATGCCTAACAGGCGACCCTCTCCTCGCCGCAGTTTCCGAGACCATTGATGAACCATACTCAATGACATCATGTGGAAGGGCCTGAATAAAGGAGGAGAGGCCACTTCTGTAACCTGTTTCTCCCCACTGCCAAGCAGGTCGTGCCTCTTCACTCGGGTAACAGATAATCAACTGATCTTTCGCCCTCGTGGCAGCCACGTACATGAGGCGCCGTTCTTCTTCGAGGGCCTCCTCATTGGAATAGGCCCTTGCAGTGGGGAAATAGCCTTCCATGGCCCATATGATAAACACGAACGGCCACTCTAGACCCTTCGCCGAATGCACGGTGGATAGGATCAATGAATCCCCTCTCTCTTTGCGGTTTATGTCTGCTGAACTCGTGGGGGGCTCCAGGACCAGATCATCCAAGAAGGTCCTCAATTTTCGGTAGCGATCAGCCATGGGAATCAGTTGTTCCAGGTCTCTTTGACGCCTGGGGAAGTCATCGAACTTCTCTTTCAGGATAGGCTCATAATATTTAATAACCAACTGCACAGCCTTTTGCGGGGCCAAGCCTTTTGTCGATATCTGACTCAGGAGTTGACCCAGGGCCTTCAGACCCTCATCTCCCTTACCGGCCCCAGGCCACTCAGCCACGTGCCCGGTTAAGGATCGGTCTTTTTTCATCCAATTAATGATGGATTGGCTTTTCCCCTGTCCTATGTTTCTTACAAGTCTTAAGATGCGACCCCAGCTCACGGTGTCGTCTCTGTTCAAAATAACCCTGAAATGGGCCAGAACATCCTTGATGTGAGCTGATTCCATGAACTTGAAACCCCCATACTTAACGTAGGGGATCCCTTGACGCGTGAGTTCCACTTCCAGCTCGAAGGAGTGGTGAGCCGCCCGAAAGAGGATGGCAAAATCTTTGATGGATCGCCCTTTGCTCATCGCGTCTCTTATTGAGCGGTATATGAACATGGCCTGTTCGGGTTCGGATCTGGTATCAATGACCCTGGGTACTTCGCCATCGGTCCGTTCCGTGAAGAGGCACTTGGTGTATTTTTCTTGTGCCTGATCCATTAGGGCATTGGTGAACGTGAGTATGGGCTGCGTTGATCTATAATTCTCCTCCAATTTGATCACTTTGGTTTCTGGAAACAGGGAAGGAAATTCAAACATGTTTTTGTAGTTGGCCCCACGGAAGGAGTATATGGACTGGGAGTCATCACCCACCACCATAATATTCCGGTGCCTAAAAGCGAGCCATTTCACGATGTCAGCCTGTATAGAATTGGTATCCTGATATTCGTCGACCATGATGTAGCGATACTGCTCGCTCAGATGCTGGCGGATATCCTCATTCTCTGCCAGGAGCTGTCTAAAATAGAGGATCAGATCGTCGTAGTCCATCAGGTGATTCATTTTTTTGTATTCCCCATAGAGGCTCCTGAGTGTATTTACATGGGGAATATATTCCAGGAATTGTGCATACTCTTCTCCCATGAGAGCCTCAATAGACTGCTGACGATTGGCAGATTTGCTCAAAATGCTGGCCAGCGTGGAACGTTTTGGAAACCTTACGGAGCCTCGATCTATTTGGAGTTCTCCCACCAGGGACTGGACCACCTCTTCCATGTCGGCCCTGTCCAAGACGGTAAAGGTGCGATGAAACCCCAGAATTTGGGCGTTGTTCCTTAGCACGCGGTGCGCCAAGGCGTGGAAGGTCCCACCAGAGACATGCTCGCATCTTTCATCTGCAAGTCCTGCGGCCCTTTCCAGCATCTCTCCGGCCGCCTTTCTCGTGAATGTGAGCAGAAGAATGGATTCTGGGGGCACGCCCGTCTCTACAAGACGTGCGACTCTGTAAACCAGGGTCCTGGTCTTCCCGCTACCTGCACCGGCAATCACCAGAATCGGCCCATCCAGAGTCATGACCGCTTCCAATTGCGAAGAATTCAGAACTTTTTCATACGCTATTTTCTTTGACAATACAGAAAGGCCTTTCGATTTTCATTTTGGTCATGGCGCATTTCTCTTTTGGCTTCTCAGCGCCGATGCAGCGTAAACCCATGTCTAGAATCCATAAGATCGGTTTCACGGACATATCCGATCAAATATCTAACCTAAACCAAAAATGAGAAGAGGAATAACTATAGCCAGTACCAGGAGAAGGATCAAGGCTATTGGGATGAGGAGAGCAAGAATCACTCTCAAATAAGAGCTTTCATGAATCTCTCGGAGGCCTATGATCTGAACGATAAGCATCCAAAGGCCACCGATGAACCCGCCGACGAATGGAATGACCGCCCACAACTGGGTGGCCTGTGAATAGGATACCACTCTAAAAGTGGCCTCAAAACCGTTTTTTCCCCCTCTGACAATGAGCAACAAAAGGTGAAGGACGGCACTGGCAATGAACATGGTTATGGTCACGAAAAGGGGTGAGATGATGATAATTGCGAAGAATATGAGACTCATGCTCAAGTGGCCCATGAGCTCTTCGCCAAAGGCCAGAAGACTGCCTGACATCATCAAGAACTGCCAGAAAAATCCAAACATGCTCCCAATAGACCCCAAAAGGAGACCAAACGCCAGCGGTTCCATAATGCCTCCCTCGTGTGTCATGGTGCCAAAAAGTTTGTCTGGCGAAAAAAGTACGGCTTTAAAGGTTTGGTATATACCTTGCCAGAGACCCAATTCGGATCGATTTTCCCAGGGTGGGGCTCGTCTCTCTACGCGGACTTCCATCCCTGTCTCTTGCTGTCCTTGTTCTGGGCTAGGGCCCACTTCCGGCGGAGCAAACGAAAACCGATATTTGCATTGCGGACAGGTGGCCCATCTGGCACCTGCAGGGATTTTCTCTTTTGGGATACTCTTTGAGAAGTTGCATTTGGGGCATTTTATCTCAACCGTCATTTTTTCTTTTTCCCTTGCTCTTTCATGAGGCGGTGCAGCTCTTTTTTTTGGGACCACCGCTGAAATCTGCCGACCATACCTTTGGCCGCAGCACGTTCCAACATCTCCGCCTTCATTTCCAGGCCTTCCCTGGTGCTCAAAGCGGCCTTCAGACAGGGCGTACGCTCAGGGCATTGAAAACAACCTGGAGTAATCTCCCTCAAACCCTTGTCTCCAAGGGGAAAGACCTTGTCCAAAACGCCGAAACAATCCTTCTTAATCATCACTCTACTGCCACTCTCTGCGCTTCAAAACTCCATACTACATGCCTATGAAAGATACATAAACTTATACAATATAAATATTGAGGGATCAACATAAAGACCCAAACCCACCGTCTAATTCACATATCATGATTGAAATGAGTAGATTTTGTGATATCCCTGATCACCAGCGATGATGCCTTGATGGCGGATCAGGGGAAGGCCAAATGCATTGACATTACAAATATCGATGTCTATTATCGCGCCCTATGGATAGGGTCAACAGGTTATACATGGTCAGGCATGGCCAAGTCGTCGGTTATGACGGATTCCCCGTTTATGGTCACACGGATGTGGAAATGACCGATGTGGGGGTCATGCAGATGGAGAACTTGGCTGAACGTCTGCGTCTTGTCAACATCAGTGCCATTTATTCCAGTGATCTGAAAAGATCCCTCAAGGGTGCCCGCATCATAGCGCGGCATCATGATGCCCCCCTCCATGCCTTGCCAGAACTTCGCGAGATGCATTTCGGCGACTGGGAGGGTTTGACCCTGACGGAGATTCGTGAACACTTCCCTGACGAACTGGAGAAGCGGAAGACTGATCTGCTGAACTACCAGAATCCTGGAGAAGGTGAAAGTGTAGAACGCCTTTCTGAAAGGGTCATGAATTGTTTTAAGAGCATTTTAGAGGATCAAGAGGGCAATGATATCCTCTTGGTAGGTCATGGGGCTGTAAATCGTGTTATTCTCTGCCATGCCCTCGATCTTGATCTCAGTCGGATGTTTAAGATCCATCAGGACTACGGTTGCCTTAATATTATCGATTACTTTGCTGACACCACACTGGTCAGAATGATGAATGGTTGAGTTGATGGAAATGGTCAAACATCTTGCCTCCATCCCTCTCTTTGAGGGGCTCCCAAAGGCGCAACTGGAAGATCTTGCCATGATCGTGGCGGATCAGGTCTTCAGGCGGGGGCAGACCATATTTACAGAGGGTGATGACGCAACAGGCTTTTATGTGGGTGTCACGGGCAGGGTGAAGATATTTAAGCTCTCCTTCGAGGGCAAAGAACAGATTCTTCATATCTTCGGCCCAGGAGAACCGTTCGGGGAGGTACCTGTCTTCACAGGTCAACACTTTCCGGCCAATGCTGAGGCCATGGAGGAGAGCCGCATATTTTTCTTTCCGAGGGAATCCTTCATCGAACTGATAAGGAATAATCCCTCCATCGCCCTGAACATGCTTGCTGTTTTATCCTTGAGACTTCGCAGGTTCACGCACTTGATTGATGACCTCTCGCTTAAAGAGGTGCCGGGCCGATTAAGCGCCTATCTCCTCTATTTGAGTGAACAGGAAAAGGGGACGAGTGATCTGGAACTCACCATTACCAAGACTCAACTGGCCAGCCTTTTAGGAACCATCCCTGAGACACTCTCCCGGATCTTTGGCAAGATGAGTAAACAGGGCCTGATTGAATTGGATGGATCTCGAATCAGGATTTTGGATAGGCAAGGGGTGGAGGATTTGGCGGAAACGGGTGGACGGCTTTAGTTTTCAAGACACTTAATTCCCAATCACTTCCCCTCCATCGATTTATGGGCGCTACGATTGGGGGCTGAGGCATTCAAGGAGGAATTTAGGGACTATGGAACTTACCGAAATATATGAGAGGGGGAAGGCCATACTTAAAGATCGGGATATAGGTTTTCTACTGGATGGAG
Organism: Deltaproteobacteria bacterium; assembly: GCA_020342025.1. Next base: position 2,728,185 of record CP070840.1, on the reverse strand, counting down.
TGGAGACGGAATTTGTCATGAGGAACAACCGTCGCATCTTGGATCGTTACACGTTTAGACAACGCTGCATTGATGGCGTGGAGGCGAGCACGCAGTGTTCCGTTTTAGGTGTGGAACTTGCTACACCCGTCATCATGTCTGCCATGACCATGCCTATCCCTGCCATTGTTGATAATGGTCTCATGGAAGT
>CP070840.1:2714107-2727895 GCA_020342025.1 Deltaproteobacteria bacterium | reverse complement strand
ATGCCTGCCAATTCATATTCCACCGGGTCCTCGACCGTGACAATATTGACCTCGTCAGACCTGACCTCCCGCATACACGCATAGAGTGTTGATGTTTTTCCACTCCCAGTGGGCCCCGTAATCAGAATCATTCCTTGGGGTTGATAGATAAATTTCTTAATGGTGTCCAGGTTGCTATTGCTGAAACCGAGATCATCTAAAGAGAGGAAGGTGGCCTCCTTGTTCAAGATTCTTATAACCGCCTTTTCACCATAATAGGTGGGGAGCGTTGAGACACGAAGGTCTACAGCAATATTTTTCGCCCTTACTCTTATCCTCCCGTCTTGGGGAAGCCTTCTCTCTGATATGTCCATACCCCCTAGGACCTTAATCCGCGAAATAATGATAGGCTGGGTCCATTTGGGGAGTTTAATAGAGTCTTGCAATACCCCGTCCACGCGATTTCTAACCCTGACCTGATTTTCTTGTGCTTCAATGTGAACATCACTGGCACCCTTCTTAATGGCATTTTTAATGATGAGGTCCACCATCTTCACAAAGGGTGAGTCATGACCCACTTCAAGGGGTTCATCCTCTTGCTCTTCCTCCTCCACCTGTCCCTCGGGTAAGAACTCCATCAATTCTTCACCGCCAAATTCGTTCGCCACTTCGCCTATGGTTTTTTCAGGATGGTAATGCTCTTGAAGGGCCTCCACAATTTGACTGGGGGTAGAAATCGCTGGCTGAATGCTATACCCCGTTATAAACTGCAGATCCTTGATCATATTCAGGTCAAGGGGATCAGCCATGGCCACATCAAGGATGTTCTCTTTTAAGGCCACGGGAATGCAGACAAACTTACGGGAAACCTCCTCTGGGATCGCTTCAACCACCTCAGAATGAAGCTCATATCCATTGAGATCAATGAAAGGGATCTTCAATTGCATGGCCAGGGCGAAGGCCATCTCATCCTCGGAAATAATTTCCATCTCCATCAATATCTGCCCCAGTCTCTTACCCGTCTGTCTCTGAATACTCAGGGCCTCAGTGAGTTTCTCGGGTGGCAAAAGACCGGTCTCAACCAATAAGTCCCCCAATTTACGCCTGGAGGCGGAATTCTTTTTCTGTTTACTCTTGTCGGTCCTTCTCAGTTTTGCGTCTGGCATTCTCGATATGTCCATCTCTGCTCCGCTGTTCCCCGCTTTTTATCCCATTGACTTCCCGTGACTGAACGACTCACACCTTTGCAGCAGAAACCCTTAAACTGCCTCGGAAGTCAGAATTGAAGCTCCCCGCAGCAAGACTTGTGGACGAGGAGTTCGACTGAGGCTCACTCGAAGTCCTCAAGTGGAGTCGCTGCGGGGAATGGGCTCGCTGCGCATTTTCAAATTGAAGGCGCCTCTACAAGACGCCCCTAAAAAGGCTCATATCCCCTTTCTAGATTTTAACTGCCCGTTAACTTTAATATTTTTTGGCCTTTTTTTCAAGCGAAATCATGGATTTCAGCTCAAATTCCCCATGCGGGGACAGATCTCCCCACAAGGACATCAACCCTGCGATCAGGGCCACGAAAAACGGTTTAAGGCGACCGGAACCAACAGGTAGACGGATTTCTAAGAGGTTAGATTCCCTCGATTTCACCGCTCAGGCGCTGCGCAAAGGCTCATTGGATTCGGAATTTTTTTGACATTAATTAGCTATGGATTTAATATATGTAAGTTTTTAAGATAACGATGGAATTCGTTCAATTGTATGGTTCTTGGGACGAATCTCCGAGCGCCTGCGTTATGGATCCTATCAGAAGGATTTTGGAACAGACCTTGCATTTTCGGGAGAGTGGAAAATGTCCAAGGATCAGCAATAGAGAAGAATGAAAAAAATACCCATCAAAAGAGAAGACATCTTTATTGGTGTCTTTGTGGCATTCCTCTTCATCTTTTTCTCTTTCAACTCCCTCGCCATCTTTGAGTCCCTTGAAAGGGTTATTTATGGCGTTGAGATGCGTCTGGATGCACCACGCAACGTGGGTCATAACAGGATTGCCATCGTAAATATCGACAATAAGAGTATCCAGCAATTGGGTCCTTGGCCTTGGCCCAGACGTGTTATTGCCGATATGATCACCATTTTAAAGAATAATGGGGCTAAACTGATCGGCCTGGACATGCTCTTTAGCCATAGGGAGCAAAATCAAGGGTTATCCGAAGTGAGGAATCTTCATGAGGCCATTTTGCGCCAGGGTAAGCCAAAACAGAGTGATGCCTGGATATTGAATAGGTTAGAGGAAATTGAAAAAAGCCTGGACAACGACAAAATCCTTTCCCATTCCGTCAAAAAGAGTGGGAATATCATCTTGCCCGTCGTGGGCAGTTACGGTGGATACGACACAGATCTGGTACTCGGCCAAGACTCGTTCCTGGCGAGAAATGCACTAAGTCTGCCTGCGGTTGAAGCGGAATTTAAGCATATTGCCCCTGTCAACCAATTAACAACCCCTTTTGTGGAGCTTTCAGAGAACAGCCACGGTCTCGGGCATATAAATGATCCCCCCTTTGCGTTCTTAAAAGGCCAAGTCCATCTTCTCTTTATCAATTTTAGGGGGCACATCATACCTTCCATGGCCCTTCGAATGGCCGTTGACTACTTGGATAAGAAGCCAGAAGAGGTCCTTACCCAGGGCAAAGGAATCCAACTCAATGCACCCATCATGCCGACCCCGAAAGGGGAGATTTTCATCAGATTCAAAGGCGCAAGACGATCATACCCCTATTACTCTTTCAGTGATATCCTAAAGGTGAAGAAGGTACCCGCCGTATTTAATAATAAGATTGTGCTTATCGGTTATACCGCAGAAGGGGCCCCTACGGTAAATACCCCTGTTGACCCCGCGATGCCTCGCGTTGAACTTACAGCCAATATCATAGACGATCTGATGAGCGGTCGATACCTCCGGCGCCCCGATCTCATGATTTATGTGGAGTGCTTCATCCTGCTTCTATTATGCCTATTCGCCGCCATAGCCCAACCCCGTCTGAGCTTTGTAAATCGCACGGGCGCCACCGTGGGATTACTTTTTCTTGTGCTTCTGATCGGGATCCTTTCATTCACGGTACTTAACGTCTGGCTTAAGACCCTCTATATCGGTCTCTCCCTGGTCACTATCTATGTGGTGACGGCCGTAAGGGATCTGTTTGTGAGGCAGAAGCAATTGGGTCTCAGGGAAAGTATAGAGACCAACAGAATGTTGGGCCTCAGCTTTCAGAGCCAGGGATTGCTGGACCTGGCCTTTGAAAAATTCCGAAAAATTCCCCTAGATGATGCCATGAAAGATGTGATTTATAACCTGGGCCTCGATTACGAAAGGAAGCGGATGGCAAACAAGGCCATCTCCGTGTATGAGTATATAACCCAAAAAGATCGACAATTTAGGGATTTAAATGAGCGCATACCTAAACTGAAGAAGGTCATTGGCTCTCTGGCTCTGGGTGGATTTGAGGGGAAGAAGGAAGATAAAATAGTGGTTTCAGATGACCTGGAGATCAGACCCACTGTGGGAAGATACGAGGTCATTGAGGAACTGGGGCAGGGTGCCATGGGAATCGTTTACAAAGCAAAGGATCCCAAGATAAACCGCCTCCTAGCCATTAAGACCATCCGTTTTTCCGACGAATTTGAAGAGGATCGTCTCCAGGAGATAAAGGATCGATTTTTTAGGGAGGCCCAGATTGCAGGGAAACTCTCGCATCCGTCTATTGTGGCCGTCTATGACGTGGGGGAAGACTTTGATCTCAGTTACTTAGCCATGGAGTTTTTGAATGGGGAGAATCTGCAAAAATACTGTGGAAAAGGATCCCTTCTTCCCCTGAGGAAAGTCCTCTATATCTTGGCGGAAACGGCAAAGGCATTGGACTATGCCCATTCACAGGGGGTTATCCACCGGGACATTAAACCGGCCAACATCATGCTTCTCAAAGATGGAAAGGTGAAGGTCACGGATTTCGGCATTGCCAAGGCGGTTTCTGATTCCCAGACCAAGAGTGGTATTGTGCTGGGAACCCCAAACTATATGTCCCCAGAGCAGATTAATGGACAAGAACTGGATGGTCGCTCGGACATTTTTTCCGTGGGCGTGGTTTTCTTTGAGCTCTTAACCGGGCAGTTGCCATTTCATGGAAAGACCTTGGCCAACCTTTTCTATCAAATCACACAGGGAAGACATCCTTCACCGCGTCAAATAAATCCTAAAGTCCCAAAACCCTGTGAGCAAATGATTGACAAGGCCCTAGCAAAAAATCCAAATCAAAGATTTCGAAACGCTGGAGAATTCGCCAAGTATCTCAGGGTCATGATCGCCAAGATAGACCAGTTGAAAGCAGGGAGCGGGAAAGGATAGCCCACCAAACTTGGTTCCGCTTCACGCCGCTAACCGTACTTCTCCTTAAGCCCTTTCTTGAAAATCTTTCCCGAACCCGTTTTGGGCAGCTCGGACACAAAATCAACAGATTTAGGGGCCTTATACCTGGCCATATGCTGTTTGCAATACTGTATGATTTCCTCCTCTGTCGCCGTTTCCGCAGGCTTCAGGACCACGACCGCCTTTACGGCTTCACCCCATTTGGGATCGGGCACGCCAATAACGGCCGCCTCCAGTATACAAGGGTGGGTATATAGGATGTTTTCCACCTCCACCGAGTAGACGTTCTCTCCACCCGTGATAATCATGTCCTTTTTGCGATCAACAATATTGACGTACCCCTCCTTATCAACCACAGCCATATCACCTGTATAAAGCCAGCCATCCCTCAGGGCTTTTTCCGTTTCCTCAGGCCTGTTCCAATAGCCTGTGGTCACGATATCCCCCTTTACAACGATCTCTCCAACCTCTTTATCATTTGGTGTCACCTCCGTGCCGTCCTCTCTGATTACTTTGAGAAGGACACCCATGAAAGGTCGCCCTGTCTTGGCTTTATAAAAGAACTGCTCCTCATCGGAAAGATAGGCCAGATTTTCCTTTAGAATGGAAACGGTTAGGTAGGGGCTCGTCTCTGTCATGCCATAGGTCTGAATATAATCGCACTTAAAGGTCTCCATAACCTTTTTTACCACCTCAGGAGCGATGGGCGCTCCGCCGCTCAGGATTGCCCTCAGCGTGGAGAAATCATGGGTTTCCACCCCTGGGGTATTGACGAGCATGTTTAACATGGTGGGAATCATGTTGGTGATGGTGACTTTTTCCTGCTGTATGGCGGAAAGGACCAAAGGGGGATCAAAATCAGGGACGATAACATGCTTTCCCCCCACCCAGGTGATGGCAAAGGTGGCCCATGCATCTGCCAGATGAAAAAGAGGCGCCACATGGATCCAATTGTCATAGTCGCCCAGTTTCAATTCGGCAACGGCCGCAAGGGCATGAACACAGACATTTTTGTGGGAAAGCATCACCCCTTTGGGATGACCCGTGGTTCCGCTCGTGTAATAAAGGTGGGCCACCTGATCGTCTGATATTTCGGGCAGAGGGGGTGCGGACGCTTTCTCCCCCCTTAGGACATCTTCATAATGCACGGATTCAAATGAGGAAAATATTTCTCCGAGGCCCGTCCAGATCACCTGAGTCAGGGATATTTCCCCCTCCGCAAGGGACTCTACGCTCTCTTTAAAACGGTCTGATGCAATCAAAAGGCTGGCCCCCGAATCTTTCAAGATAAAGGCCAGCTCTCTGGCCGAAAGCCTGAAATTGAGGGGGTTCAGAATGGCGCCCAGTTGAGCAGTGGCAAAGTAGCTCTCCAAAAATTCATGGCTGTTTTGATGGAGAATAGCCACGCAGTCTCCTTGCCCGATGCCCTTGGCCCGCAAGAAATTGGCGAGGCGGTTGATACGTTCCGCAAATTGTCTGTAGGTGAATCTGGCCTCACCTGAGACCACCGCCTCTTTATCGGCATAAAGACTCAAGGCCTTATCAATTATGAACGGAATGTTCATGGCCTCATCATGGCCCCTTTCCGTGGAGTGGGATTATTTTGTATTTATAAACGTTATTATGGCGTGAGGCACTTTATTAACACATTCTTTTTGGATTGCAAAGGGGCCTCTATTCAGCCAAATCCCTAAGAACTGAGCGCAGCGGACCCCATCCCATAGGGAAGAAAACAAATTGATCTGTCCTGTCTTCATGATTTGACGGCTACCTTGTTTTTTAGTATGAGTAGAAATATGGCGGAAAATGCGATTATCCATATCATGGATATTAAGAAATCTTTTGCCGGGGTGCAGGCCTTAAACGGCGTCTCATTCTCTGTACCGGAGAAAGGCATCTTTGGTTTGATTGGGCCCAACGGGGCAGGCAAAACCACGTTGATCAATGTGATCAATGGGGTCTATAAGCCGGACGAGGGCGAGATTCAATTTGGGACCGTCCGACTGAATGATATGGCGATCTATGACATTGCCCAGCTGGGCATTTCCCGAACCTTTCAGGTGGCCCGCATCTTTCGCCGCATGTCCGTTCTCGAGAACATGGTGGCCCCGACCATCTTCCTTAAGGAGAGCTCGGAAAGAATTAAGAACCGAGTTATGGAACTCCTCGACTTCGTGGGCTTATCCGGTAAAAGAGACCAATATGCCTTTGAACTCTCTGGGGGACAGCAGAAGCTCCTGGAATTTGCCAGGGCCCTTGTTACTGATCCTCAGTTGGTCTTGATGGACGAACCCTTCGCAGGGGTGCACCCCGAAATTAAGGCCCAACTCATTGACAACATTAAGGAACTCAATAAAGAGGGAAAAACATTTATCATTGTGAGCCATGACATGCGTTCCATCTCTGATCTGTGCACTCAGTTGGTGGTCCTCAACTTTGGTGAAAAACTGACAGAAGGCCCTCCTGAAGAAGTCCTTACGGATGAACAGGTCATTGAGGCCTATCTGGGAGAGTAGTCCTGTGTTTTTGGAGTTGCAAAATATCACGGTAGGATATTATCAGGATCTCATGGTGCTGCAAGATGTCTCTCTTCAAGCCCGTGAAGAGAGAATCACCACTATCATCGGCCCCAACGGTGCCGGAAAATCCACCGTATTGAAGACCGCATTCGGATTCCTCAAACCGATGAATGGAAAAATCCTGTTGGATGAGAGCAATATCGCCGGACAAAGTCCCTTCCATATGCCACTGAAAGGAATGGTCTTCATTATGCAGGATCGCGGCATCTTCCCCTTCTTAACCGTGCAGGAAAACCTGGATTTGGGTGCCTGGCTTTTTAAAAAGGACAAGCGCAGGGTCAAACAGTGCATTGAAAACATCTATCAGAAATACCCTTCCCTTCTTGAAAGGCAAAAGGTGTATGCGGGTAACCTCAGTGGTGGTGAACAGAGGATGTTGGAGATCGGAAAGGCTTTGATGATTGATCCCCAGATCATACTCTTTGATGAGCCGACGGCTGGGCTGGCGCCCCTGGTGAGCAACCTCATATTTGAGGAAATAGGCAAGCTAAAAAAGGAAAAACGGACCCTCTTGATGGTAGAGCAGAATGTGAAAAAGGCCCTTGGGATCACAGACTATGTCTATGTGTTAGAATTTGGGCGCGTTGCATTTGAAGGGACCACGGAAGAGATTAACCTTCGAGAGGCCGTTACACCTTGGATCAATTGGTAAGGAGCGGGGGCTGCGCTCCCATTGGAGTCATGGAGTCTTGGAGTAATGGCCTAAGATGGAAGAAAGCGCAATTCATTTTTAATTTCCAGTACGCCAACACTCCATGACTCCATGGGGCTAACAGATACACGCAAGCCCCTAAAGATTTCTGATTCGCCGCCTATTTGATTCTCCCCCTTAGAGCCGGGATCTTGTCTTCCGCCAAACCCAGAATTCCACGCCGCATAAACATCACCAATAACCCTAAAACGAACCCCAACAAAATGAGATGGGAAAGGGGCCAACGTGCCCAGATAAAATCCGCTATAATGAAAAGGATAACAGACCCAATGATAGGACCCAGGATCGTCCCAATCCCCCCCAACATGGTCATGGCAATCATTTCCACATTGATCTCGATAAAAAAGGCCGCTTCCGGATAGATATAGCCAATAAACATAAGATCAATGGCCCCGGCCATCCCCATCATAAACGTGCTCAGGGAAAAGGCGCGAGCCTTGTATTTCGGAGCATTGATCCCCATGGCCATAGCCGCATCCTCGTCCTCCCTGATGGCCTTCAGGGTCACACCAAATTTTGATCTCACAAGATAGTAGATCATAATGACAGACCCAGAAGTGACAGCAAGCATGAGATAATAGGCTGCCATGGAGTTCCTGATGGCGGGTAGCGGGATGCCAAATGACCCGCCACTGAATTCTTCTGGCAGATTGAACATGATGACCCTGAGGGCTTCGTTGCAGGCGATCGTGGCAATGGCAAAATAGGCCCCCCTGAGTCTTAAAAGGACCCGACCCAAAAGATAGCCTGCGACCGCCGCCCCGAGGCCTCCGGCTAAGAGACATAAATAAGAGAATGCCCCAAGGCCTGTCTTGGAGGCCAATATGGCGGCCACATAGCCACCGATGCCGTAAAAGGCCACATGCCCGAAGCTGATATACCCCACATATCCGGCGATAAGGTTGAAGCTCATGGCCAGACAGATATACTTGATCATCAGGAAAAAATAGGTGGTGGTTTTGAAGCCACTATGGGGCGCCCAGGCGAAAAAAGAGACACAAGCCAGGAAGATCAGCCCCCACCATATTCTGTTTTTAAGGTTCATTTCTATCTCAATGTCCCCAGTATGCCCCCGGGTCGGAATATGAGGATGAGCAGGAGTGTAATAAAGGCCACCGCAGGAGATAGGGCGTAGGTGGCAAAAAGGGAGGTATAGCTCTCCGCCAAGCCCAGGATCAGCCCACCCAAAAAGGCCCCAAAGGGATTCCCCAGGCCCCCCAGTACAACCACAGTAAAACACTTCAGGAGATAGTACACGCCCATGATGGGCGTGACTGGATAGGTCAGAGATATGACCACACCGGCCATCAGGGCGTAGGTGAGCCCAATGCTAAAGGAAAACTGAAATATTTTGACTGGATCAATGCCGTCCAGCATCACATAGTTGCGATTCTGGGTAACCGCCCTTATGGCCTTCCCGATAAATGTTTTCTTTAAGAAAAAATATAGAAGCCCACCAAGGACCAATGCAGACATGAATGCGATGAAGCGAGAGGAGGGAATGGCAATGTCTCCCAGGAAAATGGTGGGCATGAGGGTGGGGACCCCCCTAAGGTCGGACCCCCAGATATTTAGGGCGGCTCCGTAGATCATCATGGAGAGGCCGAAGGTAAAAAGCAGACACATCATCTCCTGTTCCAGTTCGTTTGTCGCCACCTCCAAGATGCGGTTGATCAAATACCGGTAGAGGACAATGCCAACCCCCACGCCTATGGGGATGGCCAGGAACATGGCGAACAGGGGATGGAGACCCAAAACGTAAAAGATGCCGTAACCCAGGTAGGCTCCCAGCATAATAAACACCCCGTGGGCCAGGTTGACCACCTTCATCACACCCCAAATCAGGCTCAGACCCAGGGCTGCAAGGCCATATACACCTCCGATAAGAAGGCCGTTAACAGTCGTCTCTATGAGTCCCAGAAGATCGATCATCAGAGAATCCTTTTCCTTATCAAAACCAGGAGGGGAGGTTTTGCCTCCCCTCCCTCTACGCACCAAGGTACTGGATATGTAACGTTATTTTGGTATAGGATAGACGATATCTGCGACGGCAAGGTCTGCGGGACCCACCACAAGCTTCTTCCCCGCTTGCCACTGAGCCGCGACCATGCCATGACCCACCTGGATCCCCGTGGCGGCGTCTATCATGGAACGCCCATAAAAAGTCATAATATCCATCTTATTCAAGGCAGCCCTCACCTTATCCGTATTCAGACTTCCGGCCTTCTCAATGCCCCACTGCAAGACGAGACCTGCGGCAAAGGCCTGGGTTCCTCGAAAATCGGTGGGCTTCCCCCAGCGTTTTTTATACCATGAATTGAACTCATTGGCCGTCATCCTGGGACCATACCAGTTTGGGAACCTTGCCGGATCTGGGGCATCTATGGGTTCCCATTGGGAGGTGGCCACCGTGTAACGCGCCCCTTTGGGGCCCACAGCAGTCCACCACTCGGTCGTAGAAGGTGCAGAACCCAAGGCGAAAAACTTGGTATAAACCCTCAGTTCGGCCGCCTGTCTGGCCAACAGAGCCCCGTCCTTGAAGTGGCAACTGGCCAGAATCGCATCAGGCGACAATCTCTTCACTTTGCTTAAAATGGGAGAGAGATCGGTGGGTGGGGTGGGATAGACTTCATCAAAGACCACCTCCAAGCCCAGTTCCTTGGCCCATCTCTGGATACCCGTCCGGATGGAGAGGTTAAAGGGATTATCCTCCGTGATCAGGGCGAGGGTCTTGACGGGCGGTTTTAAAGCGGTCAGCATCTCCATGGTACTCTTGTAATAGTAGGAGGAGGGGGTTAACACGCCTATGACGTATTTATAGCCCTGTGCCCAGATCTTGTCCGATGCCCCGGAATGGGAGAACATGAGCTTGCCATATTTCTCCGTGATGGCCGCTGAGGCCAGGGTCAAAGAACTCCCATAGGGTCCCAATAAAAAATGGACCTGGTCCTCGTTAATGAGCTTCTCCGTCAGCTTGATGGTGGTGTCCTTGTCGCTCTTCGTGTCATACTTGACCACTTCCACAGGAAGTTTTAAGCCTGCCTCTTTCACATGCACGCCACCCTGTTCGTTGACCCATTCCTCCCACAGCTTGGCCCCTTGATAGTTCCTCGTCCCCAGCACGTCGTATTTACCGGTGAGTGAAATAGGCAAACCCACCTTGATCTTGTCCGCACAAAGGGCAACGGATACCAATGCCCCCACAATAAACAGAGAGGCCAAAAGTAAGACGCTTCCTTGCACAAAAATTTTACGGTTTTTCATTTTTTGCTCCTCCTTTGGTTTAAGGTTCGCATCTTATGAAAGCCTCGTTAACTCCCCTTGCCAAATATTGCCTCAAAGAACGCAGTGCCTCTTGATCCCTCCTTTCAATGAACAAATGAATTGGACCGGACATTTCACATCAAAAATTCAAGTATGAATTTGTGCGCTTTTCTTTGGTTATCTGGAAGGGGTAAAAGAAACCCCCTCTATTTCAGGATAAATCTTTAAGGAGATTCAAAATGCTATCCGCTCACATATTCTCTTTTGGGCAAATAGGGGATACTATAATAAGTAAGGAAATGTGGTTAAATAACAAATACATAAAAAAAAACAGGTTCAAAGTCAAAGAAAATCTTTGGAGCGCTAATCCCGGCAAAGACAAGAAGGGGTTGAGTCCTCAGGGACTCAACCCCTTCTCTTGCTGTCTTATTCGGGGTTGATGGGAATATCAGGCGATCCCCAGATGAAATTTCAGGGAATTGAGCGTATTTTTCATGAGCATGGTGATGGTCATGGGACCCACTCCCCCTGGCACGGGTGTAATAAACCCAGCAATCTCCTTCGCGGCATCAAAGTCCACATCGCCCTTTAGGATGGCCACCTTCTTGCCCGTCTTTTCACTGATCTTTTCTCCGACCCGATTAACCCCCACATCGATGACACATGCTCCCGGTTTAATCCATTCCGGCTTAACCAGACCTGGAACACCCGCCGCAACGATCAAGATATCCGCACGCTTGCAATGGAAAGCCAGATCCTTAGTCCGCGTGTGAACCACGGTGACTGTGGCGTTAGCACCCTTTGCCTTCTGCAACATCATGTTGGCGATAGGTTTGCCCACGATATTCGATCGCCCCACGACCACCACCTCTGCCCCGCTCGTCTCCACGCCAGCGCGAACAATCATCTCTTGGATCCCCGCGGGTGTACACGGTGGAAACTTGACCTCAGAGCCTCCAATCATGAGCCGCCCCACATTGACTGGATGAAATCCATCCACGTCTTTGTCCGGGTCAATGGCATTGAGGACCTTTTTCTCATCAATATGTTTTGGGAGCGGCAATTGTACCAGGATCCCATGTATGGAATCATCTTTATTGTACTTGGCGACCAGGGCCAATAATTCCTCTTCTGAGATGGTCTCCTGTTGGCTATCTTGTAGCTCCTTGAAACCCAGGCTTTTCGCTGTCTTTATCTTACCCGTAACGTAGGAGATGGAGGCAGGATCCTCCCCCACGAGGATCGTGACCAATCCGGGCACAGCCCCATGCTCCTCTTTTATTTTGTCCACCTCTGCCTTGATTTCTGCCAAGATCTCCTCTCGGATCTCGGTGCCTTTGATCAATTTTGCACTCATCTTCAATCTCCTTTCCTGAAATATGTATGGTTTCATCGCTGAAGATTTTCATGACCGGGTCGGGTGAAACAACCCCTTGCCAGCCGGCAAATCTCTTTTTTCCGAAAGCGCTTGGCGATTATATAACCTGATGAGAATTTTGCAAGTCGTATTTGAAGTCATTTTCTCACTGCCTGCCCAGGATCCTTGGCTCTTCTTGACTTGAGGAAGTTTCTTGACTAGCTTGGGGGCTATGCAAGAGAAGATAGAGGCATTGAAGAGGATCCTGAGACATTCCGAGAGGATCACCGTGCTCACCGGGGCCGGGATCTCGGCGGAAAGTGGCGTGCCCACGTTCAGAGGGGCAGATGGCCTGTGGCGGAACTATAATGCCACCGAACTTGCCACGCCCGAGGCGTTCTCCAGGGACCCGAAACTCGTCTGGGAGTTCTACAACTGGCGGCGGGAGCTTATTGCTCAATTGACCTATAATGCGGCCCACAAGGCCCTTGCAGATCTCGAATCAAAGGTTCCTCATTTTACCCTGATAACGCAGAACGTGGACGGACTTCACTTGCTCGCTGGGAGTAAAAACGTGCTGGAAATTCACGGAAACCTTTGGAAGGTCCGTTGCACCGAATGCCAAGAAATGACCATAGATCGTTCGTCCCCTCTGGGACCTCTGCCAAAATGCCAAGAATGTGGCGGTCTGCTGCGTCCCCATGTGGTCTGGTTTGGAGAGGCCCTGGATGCGACGCTTCTCCATCAGGCCATTACGGCATCTCGGGATTGCCAGGTCATGTTGGTTATTGGAACATCATCGCTCGTTCAGCCTGCCGCATCTCTCCCCTTGGAGGCCAAGTCGGGAGGGGCAACCTTGGCGGAAATCAATCTGGAAAAGACCCCTCATTCCCATTTCATGGACTTTAGCATCCTGGGTAAGGCGGGCGACCTGGTTCCAAAGCTTCTGAGGAACTGGCCATGAACGCCACTGGCATTATTACTCTGACGACGGATTTCGGCCTCAACGATCCCTATGTGGCGATGATGAAAGGGGTCATCCTCACCATTAATCCACGAGCCCAGGTTGTGGACATCAGTCACCAGGTCAGAGCCGGCTCCATCATTCAGGCGGCGGGCCTCCTTCATGAGACCTTCTCCTTTTTCCCGAAAGGAACCGTGCACGTGGCCGTTGTGGACCCGGGTGTGGGGAGCGAAAGGCGCCTCATCGGATTGGAAGCGGACAGGCATTTTTTTGTTGGACCTGACAACGGTATTTTCTGGCCCCTCATGGAGGACTATGAAGGGGCAGAGATTATTCATCTCACTGAAAAAAAGTATTTCCTGCCTTCTATCAGCCATACTTTTCATGGACGGGAGGTCTTCGCGCCTGTAGCCGCCCACCTTTCCCTAGGTGTTGCTCTTAAACGGATGGGTTCCAGGCTGAGCGATCCGGTCAAACTCCATTTCCCCAAACCGCGAGAAGAGGGAGGGATCCTGCACG
>CP070840.1:2707140-2714007 GCA_020342025.1 Deltaproteobacteria bacterium | reverse complement strand
GGCCCTTCCACCCTATCTACGGATTCCAATGCGCGGACTATGGGGCCCGGTTTCATGATCATGCCGCTGCCCCCCCCGTAGGGACGATCATCCGTCACTTTGTGGGATCCACGGGCAAAGGAGCGGATGTTGGTCAATCTCACATCCACCAGTCCCTTTTCTACGGCACGTCCCAGAACACCCGCATGGAGGAAAGGGGAGAATAGGTCAGGTAATAAGGTGAGGATATCAAACCTCATTCAAATCCAGCAATCCCTCCACTTCTGAGATAACCATCCTATTATTAATAAGGTCAATCTCCTTGACCACGTCATGAATGGCAGGAATCAAGACCTCGGATCTGCCCTCCTGGACCACATAAATATCGTTGCTCCCCGTGGGCAAAATATGCTTTAGGATGCCCACATAATCTCCCCCACTCAGGTATACCTCAAGGCCTATAAGCTCGTGCCAGAAGTATTCCTCCTCCCCTTCTCGGGGTAAGGAATCCCTCTTTATCAGGATGGTCGCTCCTCGATATATTTCAGCCTCTTCTAAGGTGTTTAACCCCTCCAATTTCATTAAAAGTATATTTTTATGGGGTCTTACGGACGCTACCGCATATTCCCGGGTTTCTCCGGAACTCGATCGGAGCAAAACCGTTCCCGCATTTAGAAAGGACTCCTCAGATTGGGCGTAGGACTTTATTCTTAAGGCACCTTCTATCCCGTGGGGACGAACCACCTTTCCCATAAGGAGCAGATCTTCGTTAGAAACCTTGCTCAAGACTATTCGATAATCTCTAGGACCGATCTCTTGTTAATCTTCGTGGAAGCTGCACTGAGTATGGTCCTCATGGCTCGCGCTGTTCGTCCTTGCTTGCCAATGACTTTACCCAGATCTTCCTTGGCTACCTTCAGTTCTATAACAGATGTCTGTTCGCCCTCTATTTCCGTTACAAATACCTCGTCCGGTTTGTCCACCAACGCCTTGGCTATGTAGGCAATCAAGTCCTTCATATCGATAACCTCCGTCCTTGAATTCACCGCCACATCACCTCGATTAGGATTTGAAGGTACCTATAGTAACCCTTGCTTTTTCAGAATAGCCTTTGCCGATCCGGAAACTCTAGCCCCTTTTTTTAGCCAGTAATCCACCTTTTCCTTGTGAACCGTTATTTGAGCTGGATCTTTCATTGGGTCGTAAGAACCCAAAATCTCTAGAAATTTTCCATCTCGCGGCGCCTCAGAATTGGCCGCGACCAACCGATAATAAGGTTTCTTCTTGGCCCCCATTCTCGTCAACCTAATTCTCACTGCCATTTGAATATATCACCCCCTCATGCGTTAGAAAAAGAAGTTCTTGGGCTTCGCCCAACTTGGAATAGTGGAATAATGGATTATTGGAATAATGGGCTAATAGGAATTTTTGATATTGAAAGTCTATTCCTCCCTTTCTGATAACCAACGTTCCACCATTCCATCATTCCATGTTGTTGACATGAACTCGTAATTGTTGAACGCAACAAGATATTTGTTATTTACGGAATCTCCGAGGCGGAAATTCACTGTAAGATAGATGCCATATTTGGGATTCCTTTACTGGCAAAACTTTCCATCATCTTCTTGGTTTGAACAAAATTCTTCAGAAGGCGATTCACATCCTGTATTCCCGTCCCGCTTCCCCGGGCGATTCTTTTCCGCCTGCTTCCGTTGATGATCTTGTAGTTACGCCTCTCCTCCTTGGTCATGGAGCTTATGATGGCCTCTATCTTGACCAATTCTTTCTCATCCGGTTTGAATTTTTTCAACTGTTTTAACTGCCCCATTCCGGGCAGCATACCCATAATCTGCTCCAGCGACCCGAGCTTTTTCATCTGTTTCAATTGCACCTGGAAATCTTCCAGGTCAAATTCGCGTTTTTTAAGCTTCTTTTCTAGCTTTGCGGCCTCCTTCTGGTCAAACTCCTCTTGCGCCTTCTCAATCAGGGAGAGCATGTCCCCCATCCCCAGGATCCGGGAGGCCATCCGATCCGGGAAGAAAGGCTCGATGGCATCCAGCTTTTCCCCCACACCGATAAATTTAATCGGCTTTCCGGTAACAGCCTTGATGGATAGCGCGGCTCCTCCCCTGGCATCTCCCTCCATTTTGGTGAGTATGACCCCGCTGATGTCCAGGAGCTGGTTAAAATGTTGGGCCATGTTTACGGCGTCCTGTCCCGTCATAGCATCCGCGACGAGTAGGATTTCTGTGGGGTCAATTCGTTCTTTAATTCTGGCCAGCTCCTCCATAAGCTCATCATCAATATGGAGGCGCCCAGCCGTGTCTATAATAAGGACATCTGCCCCCGCTCCGCCAGCCTTTGACAAGGCATTAACGCAGATATCTTCAGGTTTCGAGTCGCTGTCTTCCTGGTAGACAGGGACGCCAAGCTGGGATCCCAATCTCTTAAGTTGTTCAATGGCAGCCGGTCTGTAAATATCGGCCGGCACCAGATAGGGGTTTCTACCTCGCGTTCGAAGATGCTGGGCCAGCTTGCCCGCTGTCGTTGTCTTACCAGACCCTTGAAGGCCGACTAACATCAGCGTAAAAGGGGTCTTCCCCGTGAGATGAAGTTCCTGCCTGCTCTCGCCCATCAATTTGGTGAGCTCTTCATTGACGATCTTGATAACCTGCTGACCGGGCGTGAGACTCTCCAAGACTTCTACACCCACGGCGCGCTGGCGGATGTCTTCAATCAGTTTTTTGACGATCTTATAATTTACATCTGCCTCAAGCAGAGCCAGACGGACCTCCTTGAGGGCCTCAGCGATGTTCTCTTCTGTTAATCTGCCACGCCCCCTTAGGTTCTTGAGGGCCTTATTTAGTTTTTCCGTTAAGCTTTCGAACATAAAACAGATAGTCTAAAATGCCTGGCTGCAAACTTTTAGATTAAATACATTGTGAATTTGCTGTCAAGCAAAAAGAGTCGCCCAGGAATACCTTTATCATTTCAACCACTTTCTCAAGATGGCGCATGCTCTTCCAGCGCCCCGGAAAGCCTTCCTTTCTTAGATGGACAAATAAAATAAAATTTTCATGAAGTGTAGCACACTTTAGTACACTTTCCATCAAGATTTTTAACTTTATTTCCTCATCGGTTCACCACACCTCAAAGCCCTCTCATATCTTTCCTAAGAGCGCTCTAACGGCGAATACCATTGATTTTAAGGTTGCCATACCCATGCATAATATCTAATATCAAGTCATAAAATTGCGAAGCAAATTTATAGAACGTCCCGCCAAATTGTGGGCATGACTCAAAATGGGTGAGTCGTTGAACAGAACGATAAATCGTGATGAGGGCCTCATACTGCCCAGGAAAGGAAAAAATGACCCTGATCTGGGACCCGACGTGATCTTGGCGATGATCCGATCGGATCTTGATTTGCTTGCCAGGACAAGCCAGGCTCAAAAAATACAGCATTCCCACATGGCTCTCTATGATATGTACCGGATAGGAGATGGATTAGGGGGCTCTTTTGCCCTTTCAGGGCCGTTTCTTGGGGCTCCCCAGGCCGTTATGGGCATGGAGAAGTTGATTGCCCTTGGGGTCCAAAGGATCTGGGTTTTGGGGTGGTGCGGGTCTCTGCAACCAGATCTACGCATTGGGGACCTGGTCTTGCCCACCACCGCCATCTCAGAGGAGGGAACCTCCCAGCACTATCCTGTCGGGGAGAAAATACCGAGGGGGGACGAGGAGCTCTCTCAGATGCTTGATGATGCCTTGAGAAAGAAAGGGCAATCTCATGTGAGAGGGACCGTGTGGACCACCGACGCCCCCTATCGTGAGACCCCTATGAAGGTTAAGACATATCAAGAGAAAGGGGTGTTGGCTGTGGACATGGAGATGTCCGCGCTTATGACCCTGGCCATCTATCGTGCGGTGAGACTATGCGGACTGCTCGTGGTTTCTGACGAACTCTTTGACCTCAAGTGGCATTCCGGTTTCAAGAGCCCCGAATTGAGAAAGACTTCCAGAGTGGCTGTGGAAGTTCTGCTGGATTTGGTTGAATCGATGAGCCGTTGAATGGTTGAGACCATGACCAAGATATCTAAAAACAGGAAAAAATAAGATAGTACGACAGCGGTTAAAAACATAGTATCGAGTCATTGCGAGGAGCCCGCCTGCCTTGCCTGAGCTAGAGCGCCCGTCCTCCGCAGTAGCCTGCTACGGAGGATGGAATGGCGGGCAGGCGCAGCGACGTGGCAATCTCATCGGAAAGTCCTCAAGAACGAGATTGCTTCGCTACGCTCGCAATGACACTATTACACCTTTTTCAAGGGTTTCATTACATGGTTAGTTATTGGTCGACGAGAAAAAGCCTAATGGCGTCTTTGCCTTTAACAACTTAACGACTCAACGACTTAACTAATCGACCAAAATGATAACAGATGGAAGAGATCATTAAAGAACTAAACGATCTCAGAGAGAAGATCAGATACCATAACCACCGGTACTATGTGCTGGACGATCCTGAAATTTCAGATGCCGAGTACGATAGGATTTTCCAGCGCATGCTGGAGCTGGAACGGCAGTACCCTGAGCTGGTGATGCCTGGCTCCCCTAGTCAGCGTGTGGGCGCAGAACCCTTGGAAGCTTTCACGCAAGTTACGCACCGCCAGCCCATGCTCAGCCTAGAGAATGGATTTGACCAACAGGATATAAGGGACTTCGATGCCAGACTAAAGAGGTTTTTGGGGGAAGATCTTCATATGGAATACACCGTTGAGCCGAAGATCGATGGTGTGGCCGTGGAACTGATTTATGAGGGAGGCGTCCTGACCGTCGCCTCCACGAGAGGAGATGGGTATGTGGGTGAGGATATTACATCCAACATAAAGACAATCCTCTCTGTCCCCCTTACCCTCTTCCCCATTACGGGAGACGTCCGCATACCCGAACTCCTGGAAGTCCGGGGCGAAGTCTACATGGAAGTGAAGGCCTTCGAAGACCTTAATGAGAAGAGGCTGGCGCAGGGTCTCTCTGTCTTTGCCAATCCGAGAAATGCGGCAGCAGGCTCATTGAGACAACTGGATCCCAGAATAACCGTCAAAAGACCCCTAGACATGTTTTGCTATGGGATTGGAGAATTAAGGGGTCAGAGCTTCAAAACGCAAATGGAATTGATGATTGCCCTTCAGATGCTGGGTCTGAGGGTCAACAGGCCACATATTAGGGCGTGTCATAGTCTGAAGGAAGTCATCGACTATTGTCACCAACTGGAGGAAAAAAGGTCACAGTTTCCCTATGAGATTGATGGCGCCGTCATGAAGGTCAATCAACTTGACCTTCAAGCCCGCCTCGGTCAGAAGTCCCGCAGCCCCCGATGGGCCATGGCCTACAAGTTCAGGCCAACTCAGGAGACCACAAGGATCATAAAAATTGACGTCCAGGTGGGACGTACAGGCGCCTTGACCCCTGTTGCTCACCTTGAACCCGTTGAAGTTGGAGGCGTTACGGTGACGCGTGCAACACTGCACAATCAGGAAGAGATCGAGAAGAAAGATATCCGGGAAATGGACACAGTAATCGTTCAAAGGGCGGGCGATGTCATCCCTGAGGTGGTGAAGCCCATCACCTCCAAGCGAACGGGAATCGAAAAGAGATATATAATGCCGACCCACTGCCCCGTCTGTGGCGCCCAGGTGCTCAAGAAAGAGGGAGAGGTCGTACTGAGATGTCCTAACCCCGATTGTCCGGCCCAGGTCAAGGCGTCGTTGAAGCACTTCATTTCAAAAGGAGGTATGGACATAGACGGACTGGGAGATAAGATCGTCGCGCAATTGATCCATAGGGGCATGGTCAAAGAGGCAGCCGATCTTTATGTACTGGATTTTGAAAACCTGCTTCAGCTGGACAAGATCGCGGAGAAGTCGGCCAATAATCTCCTCAGTGCCATTGAAAAGAGCAAAAAGGCCACGCTCTCTAAGTTTATCTATGCCCTCGGGATAAGACATGTGGGAGAACATGTTGCTGAAGTGCTGGCAAAGCATTTTACTAGCCTTGAAAGGCTTCAGAAGGCCCAGGAGGATGAGCTTTTGTCCATCCATGAGATTGGACCCCAAATAGCGGAGAGCATTGTCTCCTATTTTGCGGACGAATCGAATCAGAGAAACATTGAGCGTTTGCTTGGGGCGGGGATCCATTTTGTGAGTGCTCCTGCCGCAGATCGTACGTCTTTGAAAGGCAAGTCCTTTGTGATCACGGGAGCACTCCATACCATGACACGATCAGAGGCCAAAGGGCTCATTCAGAGGAAAGGGGGGAGGGTGGCCTCTGCGGTGAGTCAAAAAACCGACTACCTGGTGGTTGGGGAGTCTCCAGGGTCTAAACTCCAAAAAGCCCAGGATTTGGGCGTCACCACCCTTGACGAGAATGAATTCTTGAAGTTATTAGGAGAAAAGAATGGATAATATCAGGATAAGGCTGATTATCCAGGGTCGTGTTCAAGGGGTATGGTTCAGAGACTCCACCCGCAGAGAAGCAATGCACCTGGGCGTCAGCGGCTGGGTGAAGAACCGCCGGGATGGTGGCGTTGAACTGGTCGCAGAGGGGCCAGAAGAGAGGGTGAAGCAACTGGTTGCATGGTGTCATCATGGACCCTCCTATGCCAGGGTAACGGATGTCCATCAAACCAAGGAGGAATGGCTGGGAGAATTTGATTCATTCGATATTGTCTTTTGATTATGAAGCTGAGGAAGAGATTCCCACGTCCTATCCTGTTAATAAAAAAATAAAAACGCGTTCAATAGAGGCAAATACATATGAAAAGAAACCGTATGTTCAGGATGACCTCCGCAACGGCTATGTTGTTTTTGATCCTGGGGATTGGGTGCGGGACCACCA
>CP070840.1:2681880-2707040 GCA_020342025.1 Deltaproteobacteria bacterium | reverse complement strand
CTGCCAAGGCTTGATCTCAAATTCCCTCGCCGCTTCTCGCGTATCATCTGTGGAGCCTCCGTCGGCTACAAATATTACAGATCTGCGGTCTTTATAATGCTTGGCGAGACCATGGGTAACCATCTGGATCACATGAGCAATCGTTTTGTCGTTATTGTAACACGGGACGCCTACAAGGATATCCGCCGTTTCGATCTCCTCTATGCGCTTCGAAGTATACGCCCGAAGTGCCGTGTCATAGGCCATTCTTACCCCTCCCGTCCATGACTTTTTCTGCAAACCCCTTTGAAGATTGGAAACGTAATGACTTGACCCTATCCTTCATAGCATATCGGGGGTATCGAGGCAACCAAGGCCAGGTAACGACTTGATATGCCTGGATTTCGGCAGATGTTGGGGTGAGGCGTAAAAGGGGAGGAAGGAATTCAAAAATAGTTGAGCGCTTGGCTAGGCCCTTAAAGTCACCTCAGATTGGGTACACCCTATGCGGCCTCTATTTAACGGACAGGAGAAGGCAAAGACCCTAACTAGTGCACTGCATCATATATTCCTATCCTTTGGAGTGATGGCCTGTTCCTGAAAGACGATATCTCAGAAGAAATTCCACTGAGCATCGCCGTGGTCTGATCTTTGAGGGTTCCTGCCCCGGAGGGAAGGAATGGGCCATCGCTCAATGGATTCAAAGACACAATCTTCCAGTATTGGAATTTATGGTACAGCGCACTGGTAATAAAGATAATGAAGCGAACCGCGTATTTCTGTCTTTCTATCGACTTTGCAAATATTCAATATAGCCGTTTATCGAATTGGTGATGAAATATCGTTCACGCTCCTGCATGTCAGGATCCATGGCATAAAAGGCCTTCAGATCCGGGTCTTTTTCAAGGAGGCTTTCCATACATTTCTTCACGAGATCCTTCCGATCTCGGGCCATCTCCTGCTTAATGAGCTCGGCCCACCGCATAAGCTGATCCCGAAAGCTTTTCAATTGATGGTGTGAACTTTCCGCTTTTCCAAAATGCACGTAATAGGTGGGTTGGTCTTCTATGCCCAACAGGCGGTCGACACTGCCAAGGCACTCTTCCATAAAGAATTTAGGCGGCGTGGCCGGACGAACATATTCCAGTTCCCCCAGATTATGAAATGTTCCACTCGCCTCTCCTACAAACAGCTTTCCCTGGTAGCTAAAACTGAGATGATGTGGGGCATGGCCGGGCGTTTCGATGACTCTCAGGCCCTCTGTTCTGGCTTCCGTGTGGGGAATGAGCGCTTCCTCTTTCACAGGCTTCAAGGGACCGTAAAATTCGGCCAACTCCCCTAGGACCTTTAAGCTACCGGCCCATAGCTTTGACGGATCCACGAGATGCTTGACCCCCATGTGGTGACAGACGACCTTTGCCATGGGAAACTGCTCAAGAAAATCAGCCAAACCTCCGGCATGGTCGATGTGGATGTGTGTGAGCAGGACAAAATCTACCCTGTCCACCTCCATAGCGTCGAGGGAATCCAACAATATGTGAACTGAATTGGCCGGACCCACATCAACGACAATATTCCTGTCATCCTTACAGACCCAAGAAGCAATGAAATGATCAAAGCCTGGTCTGTTTTGTTTAAGTTCAATCAGTATCGGTTCCATTTCAAATTTCCCGTTCTTTCACCTTAGTTCACTTTAGACACTTTAGGCACTTTAAATGTAAATTTCTGGGGAGTATAGGCAAATGCCAACCTTGAGTCAAGAAATGGGCGTGCCAGCGCCGTCCCAAGGGTTTCCATGCAAAAATTAAATCCCCGCTTGCCTTTGCCCATCATACCCAGTATAAGCTTTTCTTCAATAACTAAGTGAGATTAGACTCACTTGGAAAATGGTTTAAGATGACCTTCAAGGTGTGGTATTCTAAGTCGTTTCATCAAATGCACAAGCGAGGCCTACAATGGAGACCACAAAGGCATTCGGCCCTGGAGAAATAGTGATTGCAGAGGGGACCAAGGGAACTTCTGCCTTTGTCATTTTATCCGGCGATGCAGAAGTGATCAAGAGCTGGGGTGAAAGAGAGATAGTCATCGCCATCTTAGGCGAGGGACAGGTCTTTGGCGAGATGGGACTTATCGAAGATCGCCCAAGATCGGCAACAGTGAGGGCCCGTTCCGAGCTCAAGGTCAGGATGATAGACAGGGATCATTTCAACGAGCTGTTGCGAACCAAACCTTCTGTGCTCATTCCCATATTGAAGATCCTTTTTGAAAGACTGCGTCAGGCAAGCGATTTGATCGCTGGAAGGACCACAGACGCCCATGTGGAGGTTGGGAAGCAGGCCCCTTTTGAGGTGATCATTGAGGGCCAGACGGACGAAGCAAAGAAGGTCCTAGACGACCGCAAGCTCCTCATAACCAAGTTTCCTTTTCTTATTGGCAGATTTTCTGAGAATCCGGAGTCAGACGTCTTCCACACCAACGATCTCTTTATCCAGGAAGAAAAGCCTTACGTGGTCTCCCGCAACCATCTGGCCATTACGAACGAAGGTGGAATCATGCATGTGGTGGACAGGGGGAGCTCCTTCGGAACCATTGTGAACGGCAAGGAGATTGGCGGAGGCAGCAATGAAACCCGTGCCTCCCTGGACAGGGAGGAAAATCAGGTCATTATCGGGCCTGCAACATCAAAATTTATTTTTCTGCTCAAGGTTGTTCCGGAGTAGCCCTTTTACCCTTCATTTGAACCCCAATTGAGCGAAAAGGCTCAATGGGGTGTTACTTGTTATTCTTTATCCGTTATTCGGTCGTTGTTAATCGCTATTTTTATCCGCCAGAGTAGGATCTATGCACCAAAGGCGCATTAATATCTCTACCAGAGGTGAGATATCATTTCAGGTATCTGGCTTTCGAAACGTATAACCAATAACGATTAACAAATAGCGCCTCATCGAGCTCTGGCTCGATTAGGGTACCATTTAGACATAATTAGGTCTCAGATGCCCAATTTCTCTTTTGTTCACGCAGCTGATCTCCATCTCGACAGCCCCTTTGCAACACTCCACGTTGATAACCCCGATCTGGCTCGTATCCTGCGATCGGCCACGTTTGAGGCCTTTGACAGGGTCGTTCAGCTCTGCCTTGAAAAGCACGTGGATTTTTTGTTGGTGGCCGGTGACGTCTATGATGGGGCGGATAGAAGCCTTCGGGCACAAGTCAGATTCAGGGATGGCCTCCAGAGACTAGATGAAGCGGGCATCCGTTCCTTTGTGGTCCACGGAAACCACGACCCCTTGGACGGATGGTCCTCCGCACTTGAATGGCCCTCGGGGGTCCATGTGTTTGGAGATCATGTGGAAACCTCGGAGGTGGAAAAAAATGGAACCCTCCTGGCCTGTATCCAAGGCATCAGTTATCCCAAAAGAGACGAAAGAAGAAATCTATCCCTCCTTTTCAACCGAACAGGTCCTGCCTTTCACATTGGTCTCCTGCATGCAAATGTGGGATCAGATACGGGACATGAACCCTATGCGCCGTGCACCTTGGATGATCTGCTCAAATCGAAAATGGATTATTGGGCCCTTGGGCATGTACACAGCAAAAGGGTTCTTTCTAAGAATTTGCCCGTTGTTCTCTATCCGGGCAATACCCAGGGAAGGAACATCAAAGAAACCGGGGGAAAGGGCTGTTACCTGGTCACGGTGGGAGACGATAAGGAGGCGGAAATAGAGTTTCATCCCACTGATGTGATCCGCTGGACCACGTATGATCTCGCCATCCATGACCTTCAGACAGAACAGGACCTGATCAATGCCCTTGATAAAGTCTGTCTTGATATCTCCAAAAGGGAGTCAGGCCGGCCTGCCATCGTCAGGATGAGCCTGTCTGGCAGCGGCCCTTTATGTAAATTCCTTAGGGCGCCCAACAGGGTGTCAGATCTGCTGGAAGTCCTTCATGAGATGGGGTCGTCATATTCCCCTCCTGTTTGGGTAGAACAGATCCAGTTACGTGTGGGCCCAGAGGTGGACCCTCTGGTGAGGATGAAAGAAAAAGATTTTCTGGGTCATTTAATTCGTTATTCGCGGGAGCTTTTAGGGGACAGGCGTATCGGGGAGATGGTGAGGGAAGATCTGGCCCCACTCTTTGAGTCCTCCAGCATCCGTAGATACATTGGTTCCCCAGGGGACCTTGAACTGAGGGAGCTATTAGAAGAGGCAGAGAGGATCTGTCTGGAAAATCTGCATGGAGAGGAAGCCGAATGAGAATTACGGGCTTCTATGTTGACGGGTTCGGCATTTTCCACAATTTGAAGATTGAAGGCCTATCTGCTGGGCTCACGGTCTTCCTCGGGATGAATGAATCGGGCAAAAGCACCCTTCTAGGCTTTCTGAGGGCCGTTCTTTTTGGTTTCCCTGACGGACGGAGCAATGAAAATCTCTATCCTCCGCTTGCTGGAGGTCAGCATGGAGGGAACCTAACCCTGGTCACCGATGACCAACACCCTTATGTGGTGGAACGGTATCCAGGACCCCGGGGAGGGGAAGTGGACGTGCTTAAACCTGATCAGACGCGTGGCGGCAAAGAGTTTTTGGGTCGCCTTCTCGGTTTGGCCAACAAGACGCTATTCAAAAATATCTATGCATTTAGCCTCGTTGAGCTTCAAGAATTTGAGACGCTAAACACGGAGTCGGTCAGGGAGGCCCTTTACAGTGCAGGCGCAGGGGTCGATCCCAGCAGGCTTGCGAAACTCAAGACAGGACTTGAAAAAAGGGAGGGTGAACTCTACAAGCCAGGTGGCAGCAAACCAAGAATCAATGCCGTTCTCTCTCACCTTAACGCCATCTCCAAAGAGAAAAAGGCCCTACGCGGTTCCATCCAGGATTACGACCGCATAAAGACTCAGATCTCTCACCTTAAAGGGCAGATCCGTGCGCTCGGCAAAAGGAGGGTCGAGCTCTCTGTCCAAGTAAAAAGGACAGAGCAATGGATCCATATCTGGCCAGAATGGATAAGCCTTTCCCTGGCCAAACAGAAGCTTGAGGAACTGCAAATCATTGATCACTTCCCCTCGCAGGGGCTTAGTAGATTTGAAACCCTAAAGACCCGATCAGAAGACCTACAGAACGAACTTCTGAAAAAAGAGGAAGATCTTAGACGCCAAGAATCGGAGCTCTCGGCGCTTAAAATAGATCCGGACATCCTAAAACATGCCCCTGCCATAAGAGAGCTTCAAAGGGAGCAGGGCCTTTTCGAGGCGGTGGTCCAGGAACAACTATCCGTCCAGGAGCAGCTCTCCATGGGTGAAAGGAAGTTGGTGGATAGCCTTATCCATTTGGGCCCCGAATGGAATGAAAAGAAAATCCTCGAATTTGATATATCCATTACAACGCGTGAACAGGTGCGTCATTATCGAGAAATCCTTCAACAAGCCAAACTGGAAGCGCAGAAGAAAAAGGAATTCCTTGAACTCATGGACGCACGAAGGAATGAAGCAGAACAAGTCATCCATAATTTACCTGAACCGGATGTTAAGGACCCGGAACGATTGAACGAAATGAGAAGGTCCTGCTTTGAGCTCAGGAGGCTTGAATCTGAGGATCGGCTTTTGAAGGAAGAATTGAGAAACCTAGAAGACCGTCTCCTAGACCTTAAAGAAGAAAAGGGAGCCTTGGAGAGGGATGTGAGACTGCAAACGTATGCCCTACCCCTTTGGCTGATTTTGACGCTGGTGGGAACGGGTCTCTTCTCTTTGGTCCTGTCCGGTCTCCATGTGGGCCGGATATGGACCTTTCCAGGGGGTGTTCTCTCGCTCCTCATTGGTCTTCTGTTATGGTATCTGAAGTCAAGGGTGGAAAAAAATGAGTCGAAGAGAAGCGAAGAAATCAGTCAACGGAATCAACATCTCACGGAAAAGATAGGTGGCCTGGACGCGAAAAGGTCGCATCTGAAAACCCATCTTGATGGCATCAAAGAACGGATGGTCGCTGCCTGCTCTGATTTGGCTATCTCTCGGGTCCCCTCCGGAGAGGACCTTGAACGAATGGGAGAACAAATCTCGGAGCGCACCAAGGCCCTCGAGCGCTGGACGGGCGCTACAGAAGATCTCCTGATGGCCGAAAAGAAACAGCAACAAGCAAGGCTAGAACTGGGGAATGCCGAGTCAGAGGCAGAAAAGATCCAGAGCCAGTGGCAGAACTGGCTGAAGGAACGCGAATTAGGTCCGGTCCTCACCCCAGAAGGCGCTTTGGAGACCTTATCCTCCATTGAATCATTCAGGGAACAGGTGGGACATCTGACCCAGTTGAGGGCGAAGAGGGCATCCCTTGAGGAGACAAAACAGGAATTTCTTAACCTGGCCAGCAGAGTCTTTAAGGACGGCAACAGGGATCTGGTGGGAGATGATGAGATACAGGGTGCCGTTCACAGTCTTGTACAGGAATTCCAAGAGGCGGAGAGAGCGGATCAAAAGAGGGCCTTGCTCACCCATGAAATGAAGGCCAACCAGGATTCCATGGAACGCATCCAAATACAGCATACAAAGATTCAAAACGAGATCCATGACCTCATGATAGCCGGTGGGGCGGATGAAGAGGAAGGTTTTCGAAAGAGGGCTGAGATCTACGATAGGCGTGTGTCCTTGAAGGCCGAGGCCGAGAGACACGAAGAGACCATTAGACGCCATTCCACCAAATTGGGTGCCATAGAAAGCGTTGAGAAAAAACTATCAGCGATCAGCCTGGAAGAACTTGAAGAGGAGAAAGTGAAACTGGAAAGTGAACTGAAAGACATGGAGGCCAATTTAGAACGACTTCACAGGGAGGAAGCAACCCTTGAAGAGCAGGCGCGCCAACTGGTCAACGACGACAGAATCTCCTCTTTGAGGACGGAAGAAGAAGGCCTCAAAGAGGAATTATCATTCTTGGCTGCGGACTGGAGCACTGTGAGACTTGCGCAGGGACTGATCAGGAGGGCCCGGGAAAGGTATCAAAAGGAGAGGCAGCCAGAAGTCATCCGTGCAGCGGCTCGCTTTTTCAGCCAATTGACTCGGGGGAAGTACCCTTCCCTTGTGGCACCGATCGGCGAAAATCGTGTCGAGGTCATGTGCCAGGATAGTAGTCGAAAGGAGATTGGCCAACTCAGTCGGGGAACGGCTGAACAGCTTTATCTTTCGCTGCGCTTCGGTTTTATCAGAGAGTTCTCGAAAACCACAGAATCCCTACCCATCATCATGGACGAGATCTTGGTCAACTTCGATCCGCACAGAGCAAGGGCGACCGCCGAAACCATCGTAGAACTCTCCAAAGAGCATCAGATAATATTTTTCACCTGTCACCCTCAGATGGCCGGTCTTTTCAGGGAAATCGATCCCCATATTCCTGTCCTGGAAATATCTGATCAGGGAGTGAGAAAATGCATGGAGTAATGGAGTGGTGGAGTGATGCGGTAATGGAAAAGTGCAATAACACAGCCAGTGGCTAATTCTCTTTTCCAGCACTCCAATACTCCAGTACGCCAACACTCCAGGGGCTGTTTGTTCAATGCAAGGCCGTTAGCCCCTGAGCACGTTCAGACCGTATCAGTTATCATATCACAGTAAGGAGCCATCTTATGGAAGCTATTCATTACAAATCTGCGCTGGAACTTGTGAAACTGGTCAAGACAGGAGAGATTTCTCCCCTTGAACTCATGGAGGTGACCATTGAAAGAATAGAGGCTGTCAACCCCATCCTCAATGCCTTTGTCTCACTCCGTGCCCAGGAGGCAATTGATGAGGCCAAGGTGTTGACGGAACGCCTCGCATCAGGAGAAGTGATTGGCCCCCTGGCCGGCCTCCCTTTTGGCGTTAAGGATCTGGAAGACGTGAAGGATATGGTAACCAGCTTCGGATCCATCCCCTACAAAAATAATGTGGCCCAAAAGGATTCGATCCAGGTTTCCAGACTTAAGGCAGCCGGGGCCATCGTGGTGGGCAAAACAAACACGCCTGAGTTTGGCTTTACAGGATTTACCAAGAACCGGTTATATGGCGTCACCCGAAATCCTTGGAATACAGAACGTACCCCTGGCGGCTCAAGCGGGGGATCGGCTGCTGCCGTGGCTGGGGGCATGGTCTCCGTGGCCACAGGTTCTGATATGGGCGGTTCCATTCGGATTCCGTCCTCCTACTCGGGTTGTTATGGACTGAAGACCTCCCCCGGAAGAATCCCTGTCACCTATGCCCCCTTCTTTCACGCCCCACAGAGCCCTTTCCCTTTCCTCCAGATGTATGGCCTTTTGACCTTAGGCCCCATCACGAGAACGGTGAGCGACGCGGCCCTTTATCTGGATTGCGTCGCTGGATCGCACCCTTCTGACCCTGATGCCCTGCCCTTCCATGATAGGTCTTTTCTGAAATCACTCAAGGAGATGCCTAAAGGTCTTAGGTTGGCCTTCAGCCCAACGCTGGGATACGCCAGGGTGCAGGGGAATGTGATGGGTCAGGTGGAAGTGGCTGTGAGATGTTTTGAGAAGCTGGGCCACCGGGTCGAGATCTGGAAAGGGGAACTACCCAACGTGGGAGGGGCCTGGTCAAATCTCTCCAATTGTGAACTCTATGCCCAGTTACATGAAGACCTGGAAAAGAATCGCCAGGATATGGGAAGGACTCTGGTTATGTCTCTGGACCAGGCGAGATCCACTTCACTGGCGGATCAAATTGAGGCGCAGAAAGCAAGGACCGAGCTAAATCAAATTATGGAAGGCCTATTTGAGCAGTTCCATCTACTCCTTACCCCAACGATGCCCACCGAGGCCTTTGGGGCCAAAGGTCCACCCCCATCAGAAATCGACGGACATCCTATCCCGCTTCTGGGAGCCGTGGCGTTCACCTACCCTTTCAACCTGTCAGGCCACCCGGCCGCCTCCGTGCCCGCCGGTCTCACAGAGAATGGCCTCCCGGCAGGTCTTCAGATCATCGGTCCGCGGCACCGGGATGATTTGGTGCTTCAAGCCTCCTATGCCTATGAACAGATGAGGCCTTGGAATGATCAATGGCCCCGCCTCGCCCCATGATTTCTGTACAAAAATGTCCATAGGGTGAAGCCTTTATCTTCTTGAGAGAAATCCTCTATTTTGGAAAATCCTTCATTATTTCTTCTCAGAGAGGATGGTCTCGACCAATGCCAATATCTCTTCAGCCTTGGAAGAGCCTTTTGAAACAAAATGATTCGCCCCACCCATTCTCGCGGCCTCTCGATACTCTGGCAGGTCATAGCTCGTCAGGATGATTATTTTCACCTCTGCATTGGAGTGCCTTATTCTTTTGGTCAGCTCTAGACCGCTTTGTCCAGGTAATTTGATGTCCATAAAGATGAGATCAGGATCAAAGGCACTGAACTTTTCCAATGCTTCGGTCCCGTCTCTTGCTTCCTCAAAGCTCATCGAAGGAAATCGAACACCCAACAGGCTTCTAAGGGTTTGGCGAAAATCATCGTTATCCTCAACAATCAGGGTTTTGTACATGTTCTCTCCAGCCATGCACTCAGTCTATTTAAGATTTCTTATACGACCTCGCATTAAATTACAGGGTCTTCCAATTGCTGAAATCAGGAAGAAATGTATTGACTTTACTAGGGAGCCTGGGTGTGGTAAATGGGGTGTTCACTGTATATTTGCGTGAGATATACTGTATTTTGTGAGAAATTGATGGGTAGTATGGCTGATTTATAGGAAAAGGGGACCGGCAGGCCCCTTAGGGCTCGAAGTGTGAAGAAATTATACCGAATTGTCATTGCTGAAGACCACACTATCCTCCGGGAAGGATTGCGGGCGCTATTGGCTGCTGATCCTGAATTTGATGTTGTAGGGGAGGCAGGAGACGGGCGTGCAGCAATACGCTGCTGTGAAGAGCTTGCGCCTGACCTTGTGTTGATGGACCTCTCTATGCCAAGGATGCACGGCTTTGAGGCGATTAAGGAGATTAAAAGACAAAGCCCGGAGATAAAAATCATAGCCTTGACTGTCCACAAGACCGACGAATATATTCTCGCAACGCTCCAGGCTGGCGCTGACGGATATGTGCTGAAGGATGCCACTCAATCTGAACTGGTGATGGCGATAAGAAATGTTCTCATGGGAAAGCGCTATCTCAGTCCTGGTATTTCGGAAAAGGTGATAGAGGGGTATCTAGAAGGAAAAGAGACCTTAAAAACAAGCTCCGCTTGGGATACGCTGACCCGCCGAGAGCGTGAAATACTGAAACTCATTGCCGAGGGATACAAGAACAAGGAGGTAGCGGACCATCTGTACATCAGTTTGAAGACGGTGGAAAAACACCGAGCAAATCTCATGAAGAAGCTGAACCTCCATAATGCCGCAGAACTGACCGCTTTTGCTATGGAAAAAGGTTTGGTTGATAGATAATTCCCCTGGCTCTTAGCTTTCCCTGAAAATCCCTTCCAACGCCCTTTCACAGGCGCTTTGTGCCCAATCCCTTCAAATGCCCGAGCTTTTTATCTTTAATGTATGATAAATTACTATATTTTAGTAACTTTTAAAAAATATATTTGACAAATTATATTTAGTTATATATAATTGGTTACAATTCCACCTTAACAAGGTGTGTAAAGCAAACACGAGGTCGCAGGGGGCCCGCTGAAGCGAAAAAGGAGGATTCTTGGGATTAGCCTGAGATCTGAGAGGAATACCCCATGAAAGTATATGGCGCACTCAGAAGAATAGATAGCACCCGTTCTGAACCAAAAAAACGTGTGGACCAATATTATAGTGTGGAATTTGCAGTGGAAGGGCTGGAGGCAGCGTATCAGTTCAAGATCTGGAACAAGACCTCTACCCACATGTCCATTCTCGTAAAAGAAAACTCAGATGTCCTGCCTCAGCTCAAGGTGGGAGACACCTTGAACATGCGATACTATTCCGACAACCTAATCCATCCCACCGAATGTCTGGAGACCGCGATTCGACGGATCACCAGGAATGAACAAGGTCGCCTAAGAGGTCATTATCTGGTGGGTTTGGAGCTCTTACAAAACTAAAGAGAGCCCCTGTTTTCCCACCTGCTTCCTTTTGCGAACGAAGCTTCAACTCAAACCGACGCGTTGATGAAACAAGTATCACATGGCTTGACCCAAACAGATACCGGATACCTGATTCCTGATGCCCGATAAATTGAAAAGAATTCCTTTTAATCCGGTATCCCCGCCCGCCTCGCCTGAGCGGCTTGCGATGGCGGGCAGGCGGTGACCGGCAACTGTTATCACGGTTTAGCTTGTAGGAATCACAAAGTATTATAAAAGCTCGAATTAGATCCTAAAATCTTCGCTTGTGAAGGCGGCTAAAGATCTTCCGGCGAAAACGAAATTACCTCATCAATCTTGCCGGCATTGCTAAATACCATGGCAAGTCGATCCATTCCAAAGGCGATGCCCACTGAATTTGGCATATGAACGAGGGCCTCGAGGAACCTTTTCGGGAGGGGATATACGGTTTTACCCAGTCGCTTTCGTTCAGATCGATCCCTTTCAAATCTCGCCTCTTGTTCGCTCACATCAGTCAACTCCGAAAAGGCATTGGCCAGCTCCAACCCGGCCACATAGATCTCAAATCGTTCTGCCAATCCCGGATCATTCTCTTTTAATCGCGCCAAGGCGGCAAGCTCTGCAGGATAGTCATACAGAAAGGTGGGTTTGGGTATTCCCAGGTGGGGTTCGATCTCCAGTACCATGACCTCGTCAAACCGCTTCAAGGCCAGTGCCCTCTCCATGGGCATTGAGGCGTAGCGCTCATAGGCCTCCTTCACTGACATCCTCTCCCAGGGCCTCTTCAGATCAATAGCTTTTCCTTGGAAATGGATTTTTTCCCCGAACCCCAGCTCTTGAGAGACAGAAAGGACCATCTCCTCACACTCATCCATCAGTTCCACATAATCAATCCCTTCCCGGTACCACTCAAGGAGAGTAAATTCAGCAAGGTGACGTTCTCCCCTTTCTCCCTCGCGGAAACATCTGCATATCTGAAATATTCTGCTATACCCGGCAGAGACCAATCGTTTCATGTAGAGTTCTGGGGACGTGTGTAGAAATGCGCCACCGGCTCTGATGGCGTCGATGTGGACTTCTGGGGCGGGCGCGGGAATCAGGTGAGGCGTCTCAACTTCCAGGTAGTCATTGTCAATGAAGAAGTGCCTTATGGCCTGGATGAGTCTTGCCCGCAGCCAGAGGTTTGATCTCTTTGCGGCTAATCTCCGTTGCTCATCCATCCCCCCTTTACTCCCCCTTACTAAAGGGGGGATGGGGGGATTTTTGTCTGCGGAACTATGCTTTGACCCGGGTGACATACTCCCCGGTCCGTGTGTCTACGGTTATTTTTGTGCCTTCATCAATGAAGGGAGGCACCCGCAATTCATAACCCGTTTCCAAGGTGACCGGTTTGCTGTCCCCTGAAACGGAGTCCCCTTTGACCCAGGGATCCGCCCGTGTGACCCTGAGGTCCACAAAATTGGGCAAGGTGATCCCGATGGGCTTATCCCCGAAAAGCAATATATCCACTTCCAGATTGTCTACCAGATAGTTCCTTGCCTCTCCCACCTGTTCAACGGTAAGCAGGGATTGCTCATAATTTTCCACATCCATGAAATAGAACTCATTTTCTTGGTTATAAAGATATTGCATCCTGCGTTCTCGCAGATCGGCCGGCTCGAATGTGTCAACAGATCGATAGGTACGGTCAATAATCATGCCATTGATCATGTTCCGCAGCTTGCACCGGTAAAGGGCCTGACCCTTACCTGGCTTGGAGAATTGAAATTCGATGACGATATATGGCTCTTTATCGATCTGAATCTTGAGACCTCTTCTCAAATCACTCGCGTTGTACATGTAATATTCCCTCTTGGAAGTGGACTAAAGTGTTTAAAGTGACTAAAGTGAGCTAAAGTGACTAAAGCGAGTAGTCACGTGTCAACAAGCTGTTGCCCAAACCGGATTTTCGATTCTTACCAAATCCCAATTCACGCATTGCCCATTGGGTATGCAAATGGGTCCTGATGCCTTTTCTAAAATGCCTGGCGGGAGGCCTTCGTCCTTTTCGCGACTTATTAGTGGGGGAAACCGCAGCTCCCGACTTGTCGGGAGAATGCGGAGGGGGCAGAACTCCCCCGCAGATAAGTCGCTGAAAAGACCAGGCCGGGAGCCTCGGTATGGAAGAAAAGGCATCAGGAGCCAACCAACAACTTACCAATCTCATCCTGTCTCGCACTTACCCAGTCACGCCATGAATGCACTAACGGGGGAACCTTATAATTGATTTATTCAAGTCAGTCAAAAGAAATTTTTCATTGTTTTCCATCTCTTGCCCTTTGCTCGACGGGTATGGAGAAGACGAGGTTAAGAAAAAGCACATTGGGCTCTCAAAAACATTGAATTGTTCTTCGTTTTTTTAATATAACCTTCAAAAATCGCTAAGAGAGAGTATTCAGCTTCCTGCAAGCTGAGGGACTGAGGAGGTTTCATGATGAAAGAGCTCAAGAAAAAGGCGGGTGAGGAGGCAGCGAAGAGGGTTCAGAGCGGTCAGCGAATCGGGTTGGGCACCGGATCCACCGTTCGTTACTTTCTCGAGGCATTGGGGAAGCGATTGTCCAGTGGTGAGTTGTCCCACATCGTTGGGGTTCCCACCTCAAAGAATACGGAAAAGCTTGCTCGTTCTTTGAATATTCCACTTACCACCCTGGAGACGGAGCCTTTTCTTGACCTCTGTGTTGACGGTGCAGACGAGGTGGATCCTCAGTTAAACCTCATAAAAGGGCTTGGGGGGGCACTTCTTAGAGAGAAAATCGTCGCCATGGCAAGTCAGCGCTTCATTGTGATCGTGGACAACACCAAGCTGGTGCAGCGACTGGGAGAGCAGTGTCCCGTTCCTGTGGAGGTGCTACCCTTCGGGTGGAAAGCGACGGCTGAGAGGATTAAGGCCCTCGGTGGAAGGCCCGCAGTGCGAGTGGATAAAGGTTCACCCTATATAACTGACCAGGAGAATCACATCTTGGACTGCCACTTCGGACCGATTCAAGACGCTGAGCGTCTTGCCCAGGGGCTTGATTCCATACCAGGCGTTCTGGGCCATGGGCTATTCCTGAACATTGCCCAAGAGGCTATCATTGGGACCCCCACCGGGGCTGATTCCCTGACACGTTAGTTTCTCTGAGAGCCGTGTCACTGAGGGGCAGTTAATCTGTCATATAATTTCGTATTTTTAAATTATAACAATATCTTATATATGAAAATTAAACCCAAAATTTAATGCACGATCAGATGAAAAACGAACCCACCATAGAGGACATAAGAGAGGCCTCTCAAAGGATCCAACCCTTTGTCCATCGCACACCTGTACTCACCTGCAGCACCCTGAATGAAATGTGTGATGCAGAGATATTCTTCAAGTGTGAAAACTTCCAAAAGGTGGGGGCTTTTAAGATCCGAGGGGCCACCAATGCGGTTTTCTCCCTCAGCGATGAAAAGGCGACCCGTGGCGTGGCCACCCACTCTTCTGGAAACCATGCGGCCGCCTTGGCTCTTGCTGCCCGATGGCGAGGGACCAAGGCATACGTGGTCATGCCGGAAAATGCACCCCAGGTGAAAAGAGACGCAGTGGCACACTATGGGGCTGAGATTTTTTTCTGCAAACCGACACTCAAAGCCCGGGAGGAGGAATTGGGTAAAGTGGTCCATCGCACCGGCGCTGTCTTTGTTCATCCATACAACGACTACAGAGTCATCTCAGGCCAGGGAACCGCTGCCCTGGAACTCTGCGAGGAGATCCCGAAACTTGATATGGTGATGACCCCAGTGGGTGGAGGAGGTCTTCTGAGTGGAACGGCAATCGCCGTGGGTGCACTTTCCCCAAAGACCCACGTCCTAGCGGCAGAGCCCGAAAGGGCAGACGATGCCTTTCGCTCTTTTCGCGCTGGAAAAATTATCCCCGCAGATAATCCCGATACCATCGCAGATGGGCTGCGCACCTCCCTTGGGGATCTCACCTTCCCCATCATCAAAAGACACGTGAGGGACATATTCACTGTGAGTGAAGAGGGGATCGTAGCCGCTATGCGCACCATCTGGGAGAGAATGAAAATCATCGTGGAACCTTCCGCAGCTGTCCCCCTGGGCGTGTTGCTTGCTAGACGTCCTGAGTTTTCAGGAAAGCGAATTGGCGTTATCCTGTCAGGGGGAAATGTGGACCTAGCCCACCTTCCGTGGATGGATAAATACGTTTAAGAGCAAGATTGTTTTTTCAGCCGTTACTCACCTGGCATTGCGGGCCCCGACAAGTTCGGGGGCGAAGGGGGGATTTGGGCCCAATTACGAAAAGATCTTATAGAAGGAGCACAGCATGGCTTACAGAATTGCGCTAATTCCGGGCGACGGTATCGGGAAAGAGGTGATTCCCGAAGGGGTCCGAGTCCTGAATGCGTTGGCTGGGAGTTACGGCTTCAAGATGGAATTCACCGAGTTCCCTTACTCATGTGGATACTATTTGGATCATGGCGTGATGATGCCAGAGGACGGCATCGACACATTGCGCGGTTTTGATGCCATCCTCCTTGGGGCCGTAGGATATCCAGGGGTACCCGATCACGTTTCCCTTTGGGGTCTACTCCTTCCCATTCGTCGGCAGATGAAGCAGTATGTGAACCTGCGTCCCATAAGACTGTTGCCCGGCATCACCTCACCCCTGGCCAACCGGACGTCAAAAGACATTGATTTCTACATCGTTCGGGAGAACAACGAGGGTGAGTATTCAGAGATTGGTGGTCGAATCTATGCGGGGACAGACCAAGAAATGGTTGTCCAGGAGTCCGTATTCACACGCCAGGGTGTTGACCGTATCATGCGGTACGCCTTCCAGTTGGCCCAGAAACGGCCCAAGAAACACCTCGCCTCAGCCACAAAATCAAACGGTATTATACACACGATGACTTTCTGGGATGAACGCTTTGCGGCTGTAGCAAAAGACTTCCCCGACATTACTACGGCGCAATACCACATTGACATTCTTACCGCTCACTTTGTCCGGCATCCCGATTGGTTTGACGTGGTTGTGGCCAGCAACCTCTTCGGAGACATCTTGTCTGACCTTGGGCCTGCCTTGGCAGGTAGCATTGGCATCGCACCATCGGCAAATCTCAATCCCGAGAAGACCTTTCCCTCCATGTTTGAGCCTGTTCACGGTTCAGCGCCAGACATTGCCGGCAAAGGAATCGCCAACCCTATTGGTACCCTTTGGTCCGTAGTACTGATGTTGGAATTCTTAGGTGAGGTGGATGCCTCTCAGCGGTTAATGAGCGCAATCGAAGGGGTTACATCAGCAGGTGAGGTGCTGACGCCCGACCTTGGCGGAAAAGGGCGTACCGGTGAATTCACCGATGCCGTCCTCGCCAAGCTTTAAACGATAGCCTCCCCCCCTTGCCGCCTAAAGAGATGGGCCTTATCCAGATTCAGGGTCAGATCGATATCCTGATGAGGTTTTGCGTCCGTGTCTGCACCCAAAAGGGCGGTCAATGAATTTGCACCCGTGCTTACGTCCAGAGAAATTTCCTTTCCTAAGGGCTCGACCACGTTTACCTTTGCCTTGATGACTGGGCGTTCAGTGGACGGCTCCTGTCCCGGGCCTTTTTCAAACATATCTTCCGGCCGTATACCAAAGATGAAATCATTCTCTCCGGTGGATTTCAATTTGGATGCGATACTTTCGGGGAGGGGAATTCTGAAATCACCCGTATCGATACAGAGGTAAGCGTTTTCTTCAAGAAGCTGGCATGGGATAAAATTCATGGCAGGACTTCCTATGAATCCTGCAACAAAGAGATTCGCCGGGTTGTTGTACAGTTCCAAAGGATTGCCCACTTGTTGTACAACACCCTCTTTCATGACGACGATACGATCACCCATTGTCATGGCCTCAACTTGATCATGGGTCACGTAGACCACTGTCGCCTGTAGACGTTCATGCAGTTTTTTTAGTTCTGTTCTCATCTGTACCCTGAGTTTCGCGTCCAGGTTGCTCAAGGGCTCATCGAACAAAAACACCTCTGGGTCCCTGACAATGGCCCTGCCCAAGGCCACCCTCTGCCTCTGGCCTCCTGACAACTGTCTTGGCTTGCGGGAGAGTAAATCTTCAATCCCTAAAATTTCGGCTGCCTTCTTAACCTTTTCCTCCATTTCTTCTTTTGGCACCTTGCGCATTTTCAGGCCAAAAGCCATGTTGTCAAAGACTTTCATGTGGGGATAGAGGGCGTAACTCTGAAAGACCATGGCAATATTTCTGTCCTTTGGAGCCAGTTTATTGACCAATTGATCGTTAATATAGATCTCTCCCTCTGTGATTTCCTCAAGTCCCGCGATCATGCGTAAGGTGGTCGTTTTACCACAACCAGAAGGTCCCACAAGGACCACAAACTCTCGATCGGCGATCTCCAGGTTCACATTGTAGACCGCAACCACCTCGTCAAATTTCTTTGTGAGATTCTTTAGCAATACATTGGCCATGTATCACTCCTCGACTAGACAAGGGCAGATCTTGTGTTAGGCGGATAGTCTAATGGGAGGTGTCTGACCCGTTTTCAGGGGTAAGAAAGGAGTTGTCTATTCTCCAAGAAGGTCCAGTTTCTTGGTTATGTTGTCATTGATCCAGTGGCCATCCCACCACTCCACGGGGTCCACGGCGACCCCGTTCAATGTTACGCCAAAATGGAGATGATCGCCTCCGGCAAGACCAGTCTGGCCCGTGTAACCGAGGGTATCCCCTCTCTTAACCTCTTGGTTGAGGGACACCTCCGCTGAGCTCAAGTGCCCATACAGGGTGGCCAAACCCTGACCATGGTCCAGCACCACAGCGAGGCCGTAGATGCCATTTCGCTCGGCAAAAACCACCCTACCGTTATTGGCCGCCTGAACAGGGGAATTTGCCAGGGAAGCCAGGTCAATACCAAGATGCACCTGCTCGTCGATCTTCTTCCCCTTATAGTAGTATAGGCGCTGGTCAGCGAACCTTGACATGTTCGCAGCATTCTTCAATCTCAAGAAGGGACCTTCCCACAGCCTTTTCGGGCTAGTGCCTTCTCTCAACTTGTAGAAAGTCTCGTGACTCTCCTTTCTCAGGTCATTGTTTATCTTGAGATATTTTTTGATTTCACTATCTTCAGAGTTCAAGGGATAAAAAGAGAAATAAGGAAGCACGCGCTTCAGGAAACTATCTGTGATGTTTATTCTCTCTCTACGAAAACGTTTGTTACGAATGTGGTGATAGAAGGTGGTCCTTGAGCGATTGCCAGCCCTATCCTTAGCCCATAAATAAATAGAGGGATTCAGGCCTGAAGAATAAGGAAGGGCAAAATAGCATACGTGTATTCCTTCTTGTGACTTTGCTTTCGCCGGAAAGCCGGGGAAAAACAGATCATCAACGTACACCCCACTCTGCTCTGTATCAGAGGACGTCTGATAAATAACCAGTCCGGATCCCCCTTTGTTGATGTTGTGCATACGACTAACTGATCTCAGCGCTGGGGGGATGGTGTCGACGATCATTTTGTGTTCGCCCACGGCCATGTTCCCGTCCCCACCACCCCTCCTGGAGTAATCCCACACATCGACACGGAGATCTACTCGGCCCTGGGCCAGCTTAAGCTCTGCAGGATCAACAAAGATCTCCTGTCCATAAACGCGTACGCCCCCGCGGTTAAGAAATCCCTCAAAGGGAAACTTTTTTTCAAGAAGGGTTATCTTTCTCCCCTCCTGATTGGCACTTACCTGGACTTTTTTGAGACCCCTTTTCGTGTCCCTAATTCTAAATGTGAATTTCTGGCCTCCAGAGAGGAACTCCGGAAGAGGTTCAAGGCTCACCAACGGCTTTTCCCCTTCAAAGACAAGGGTCAAAAACCATCCAAACAGGAGCAGAATTATGATAAGGGATATGAGGGCAAGAGAATATATGACCTTCTTCTTTTTATTCTTGTTTTTTCTCATGGCTCTCCGGATATGAGTCGCTTCTAATAATTGTTATACTATGTAGGGTCTGCTACTTCGTCGACCCTGAAGAGGCAGCCACAGTGGGCTGCCCTACACACCTATTTTTAATATGCACCTGAGCAAGCCCGCTTTTTTCTAATGTTCTTTACAAATTTTTTGATACGAATATAGACCTAGGGAATAGGTAGGAACTAATAGCAATTAATACCCTGGAAGGCAAATATTTTTCTTCATTTTGGAGGGAATCCAATGGAAAGGCCCAGGCACATAGGCGTCATTGGAGCAGGTCAATGTTCTGACAAAACCTACCAATTGGCCAGGAATTTGGGCTCCGAGATGGGTAAGAAGGGATGGATTTTGGTTTGTGGAGGGTTAGGAGGGGTCATGGAGGCCGCAGCCAGAGGTTGCGCGGAGGCTGGGGGCATGACAGTGGGAATACTCCCTGGTCTGGATAAAGCCTCAGCCAATCCTTATATCAAAATACCCCTGGCAACAGGGTTGGGAGAAGGGAGAAACTTGCTCGTGGTCAGGGCCTCAGATGTGTTGGTCTCCGTTGCAGGAGGTTACGGCACCCTGTCTGAAATCGCCCTTGCGCTGAAGGTCAATAAACCGGTCATAGGCCTTGAGACCTGGGAAAATATTCAAGGCGTGCAATACGTCTCTGACCCTGAAGAGGCCATGCGGCTCATCGAAAAGTGCGTATTCTAGCGGGAAATCTTTCTAAGACTCTCCAGCACCAGCGCTGAACGGCCTGGGACGGAGGGACGAAGCGACGGAGGGACGCATGTAATTCGCTTGGTTTACCCGTACCCCCGTACCCCCGTTCCCCAGTGCCCAGCGAAGCGGAGCTAAGGGCCAATCTCCTTACCAATAGCCCTGACTCTCTCGATAATCTCGTCTGAGTCCAGGCTGAGAAAGGTCCGATCTTTCAACAGGATCCGCCCATTGACAATCACATCCTTCACATCAGCACCACTTGCCGAATAGACGATAGCCGATAGCGGGTTGTATAGGGGGACCATGTGAGGGCTCTTGAGATCAACGACGATGATATCCGCTTTCTTACCCACCTCAATGGTCCCAATCTCCTTCTCGAGCCCCAAAAGGCTGGCACCCCAGCAGGTCACCATGTTCATCACGGTTGTGGCATCCATACTGACAGGATTGAGCGTAGAAACCTTGCCCAGCTTCGCTGCAGAATCCATTTCTTGAAACAGGTCCAGGTTGTTGTTAGAGGCACACCCATCCGTTCCCAGTCCCACGGTCAGTCCCAGCCGCACCATCTCTGACACTCTGGCCACACCGGAGGATAATTTCATGTTACTTTCGGGCACATGCACGACCTTAACACCTCTTTGGGCAAGGCATTCCATCTCCTCGTCACTCAGGTGTATGGCGTGAGCTGCAATGAGCCCTTCATCCATGATACCCAACCTATCCAGATAATGGACAGGCCTTTCACCTGTCCGATTTACAATTTCACTCACCTCCTCTGACGTTTCGGCCAAGTGGATCTGTAAGGGCAAAGAAAAATCCCGAGATATTCCCATTGCACGCCTCAAGGTCTTGTTTGAACACGTCAGGGGGCTATGACAAAACATGCCGGGTTTTATGAGCTCCGAGTAGCCAAGCCACCTTTTTATAAAGTCTTCGGCAACCGCCAGATTATTTTCCGGATTTGGTACACCGGGCGCCGGAAAGTCTATAACACCTTGGGCAATAAGCCCTCGGAGGCCTGATTTATGAATAGCCCGAACCGTTTTATCCTGGAAAAAGTATCCATCTATGACGCTTGTTGTGCCCGAGGCGATCATCTCTAAACACCCCAAGAGGGATCCCCAGTACACGGTCTCAGGCCGGAGATGTTTTGACTCGGCAGGGAAAATCTTTTCAAAAAGCCACTCCTTTAAGGGCAGGTCATCAGCCAAACCCCTAAAAAGGGTCATGGCTGTATGGGAATGGGCATTAACCAGGCCGGGCATGATGATACTGTTTCTGGCATCAATGATTTCTGCATGCCCATGGTATTCTGATTTATTGTCGGCCGTTTCAATATGGGAGATTCTGTCTCCCTTCACCCATATCCTGGCTGGATCGATGGGGGCCTGTCCGTGAACCATAGTAATCAAAACGCCCCCTTCGATAATGATATCAGGATCATTGTTAGAGCGAACTTGGCTAGGATTTAGATTTGGATTTGGAGGAGCCATGGCGTAAATCCTGTTAAAGCAGATCTCCTGCGATGATATACCTGCTGTGGGCTTACAGGTGCTTCAGAGGGAAATGGTGCCAAGATAATCAAATTTCCTTGACATGTCCACATGATCTGATAGGAGAAATCGTTTTGAGTTATAATATAGCTCCAAGATTTTAGGCAACGTCCCGCCACAATTCTGGCCGGGACCTAAAAGAGAAAATTCCTATAAAATCAAGTGAAAAGGAGAGCGCGTATAATCCTTGAGCCCAGAGGTAAGTGATGTTACTTTGTTGGAGAGATCAGGAGGATTGTTACGCTGAACCATGGCCGATATAGCCCCATTTAAGGGTTTGACATATAACCTTGAAAGACTGGACGATATTTCGAACCTGATAGCCCCCCCTTATGACGTGATCTCAGAGGAGGAACAGGAGAGATATTATCAGGCCGACCCCTATAATGTAATTCGCCTGATCCTCGGTAAAAAGAAGACAGGAGATACGGACTGGGATAACAGATATACGCGATCGGCCGACGTTTACAAGAGATGGGAATCAGAGGAAGTTTTAGTTCGCACCGATACCCCTGCCATGTATGTAACATCCCTCACCTATGATCTTGGCGACGGCCGTGGTCCCAGGGTCAGGTGGGGTCTCATTGTCCTTGTACGCATAGAGGATGAGGACTCAGGGATCATTCTTCCCCACGAAAGGACCTTCTCGGCCCACAGGGATGATCGGTTAAAGCTCATGAGGGCCTGTAGCGCCCAACTCAGCCAGGTCTTCGGACTTTACGAAGATCCGGATAACAGGGTTTTTGGACCCTTGAAAAGGGCCATAGAGGCCCCGCCGCGGATTTCCTTCGCCTTTAGGGATGGCACAAAGCACCAGTTGTGGGTCATACCGGATCGGCCCATTTTTAGGAAGGTGGCGGACGCCATGTCTGACAAGGCCATTATCATTGCAGACGGTCACCATCGATACGAAACTTCCCGCAACTTCAGAAATATGATGAGGGCACGATATGGTTGGCGACCTCCCAATAGGGCCTATGAATATGTCATGATGTACCTCACCAATATGAACGATGTGGGCATGACCATCTTACCCTCTCATCGTCTGATTAAGAGATGTGAACCCTTTCAGCTTGAGTTTTTTCTGGACAGTCTAAAGCAGTGGTTCGAGATCAGCGTTTTCTCCTCTTCAAAATCTGACCCCTTATCCCAGAGCCTGGAACTAAAGCGCATGCTTGAAGAGAAAGGTCGTTCCACTTCAGCCATATGTTTCCATTGTCATGGGGATAGCAACTGCTATCTATTTTCCCTTAAGGAGGGCGTCAGAGATGAGATGGGAGAGGATCTTCATGCTTCCCTTAAGAAGCTTGATGTTCTCGTTCTATCTCGTTTCATATTTCAGAGGTCTCTAGGCTTTAGCAAAGAGGACCTGGATAATGAGGAAATATTCCACTATAAGAGTGACATGGTAGAGGCCCTTTCTCTGGTTGATTCTGGAAGCTACCAAATGGCATTCCTCCTTAACCCCACCAAAATGGAGCATGTCAGAGAGGTGACTGGCAATGCCTTGATCATGCCCCGAAAATCAACCTATTTCTACCCCAAGGTCTTGACAGGCCTGGTTTTTAACAAGATAGATCCGTATGAGATCATCGAAGTCACCTAATGTAGAGCTTCTGCCTGATGAATCCATTGATGAATTCATGGACGGCCGGTTGAAGCTCATCCAGTCCAAAACAGGTTATCGTTTTTCCATTGATGCCATCTTGCTCTCCCAGTTCGTCACTATAAAGCAAGGAGATAGGGTGGTTGATCTGGGAACGGGATGTGGCATCATTCCACTTATCCTGCTATTAACAAAATCTGTCGGTTATACCTTTGGTCTCGAGATACAAAAGAACCTTGTGGATCAGGCCGCCCGAAATACCGTGTTGAACGGGTTCGAGCGTAAAATGGGGGTGATCCTGGGTGATATAAAGCACCCCCCGTACCCTCCATCATCAGCGGATGTGGTGACCTGCAACCCACCTTATCGCCCTAAAAATAGTGGCCGGATCAATCCTGATCTGCAAAGGGCCATTGCCAGGCATGAAATGCTTGCCTCCCTGGATGATATTCTGATGGCTGCCAGCAGGATATTACGAGC
This sequence comes from Deltaproteobacteria bacterium, assembly GCA_020342025.1. The sequence continues at coordinate 2,683,695 of CP070840.1, read as the reverse complement.
CAAAGGCAGGCTGGCCATGATTTACCCAGCCGTCCGTCTGGTGGAGGTTTTGATCAGGATGAAGGGATTCAATTTGGAGCCCAAGCGGCTCAGAATCGTCTATCCGGGGATGGAATCGGAAGCCAAGTTGGCCCTGATAGAAGCCTCGCTAGGGGGAAGAAAAGGCCTGAAGGTGTTGCCTCCCCTCTTTGATCAAGGAGAGTTCTCTATCTAGTTCGCGTCGCCCCGCCCACCTCGCCTGAACGAGAGAAATAGCAGGCAGCGATGGTAGAATTAACCGCAGACGCAATCATAAGATTTTTTGGACGCAGATTCTAATCCGCAGATTACGCAGATATTGATTTCTCTCACAGAGACCTCAGAGTTAGTAAACTGAATAAACTGCTAAGGCCGGATCGCTCAAAGGCCCCTCACATTCTGTGCGGGGTGCCGATGCAAGGGCATCGGAACCAGTGTGAAGGGTTTCCAAGGGATAAAATAAGCGAGCTTATTTTCTTCCCCAGGAACCCTTCACATAAGCCTTTGAAGCGATCCTTCTCCGTGTACTCTGTGCCTCTAGCGAGTGCAACGAGCGGGTGGTGAATTTCTTTATTTCGTGATTTCGTCCTTTCGTGTTTTCGTGATTAAGAATCTTGTCTAAAAAACCGCTGTGGCCTCTATTTACCTCTCAGTCTAAACTCTATCCTATCCACGGCCCTGCGGCCCAGCCTTCGGTTCAGCTGCTCCTTGATGGTCTCTTCAACAAACCCCAGTTCCTGCAGCCAGATGGGATCTGAAACCCTTACCCTCAGTTTCCCATCCTTAATCCACTCGGGTTGTGCGTTTTTTGCAATGGCGGCACCCACGGCCCCTTCCCATTCCTTCCATATTCGGGCGTCATCCGGGTTAAAGGGCAACTTGGAGTCACTGAAAATGGAAGAAAGGACATCCTTTAAAGGAACCAACGACTCTTTTTTCTTATTCATTCGCTTAGTGATTTCCCAAATCCTTCTGCTTAGAAATTCGCACGCCTGCCTCGCCTGGAGATATTCCGTAGGGTCGGCCACTGTGCCGACCCAAAAGAGGCAGCCACAGTGGGCTGCCCTACAGGGCTATGTCCAGGTCGTCTTTATCCCTTGACGGAGGGGATATTAGGCTATATGTTAACAGAACTTAACTAATTTTCAAGTAGGGGATTTCCATGGCTTGGGACTGGGAAAAGTTGCAACAACAAAGACAGGGCAGAGGGGGTGGGCCTCCCCCCCAGGTGAACGACCTTCTCAACAAATTCAGGGGATTGAAGGGCAAGGTCCCTGGGATATGGATTGTCGTCATCATCATTATCATTATCTACCTCGGTTCCTCCATCTTCTATACGGTCGGTGTGGATGAAGTGGGTGTGGTTCAGAGGTTCGGGAAGTTTACGAGGACGACTCAGCCGGGTCTCAATTTTAAACTTCCCAGGGGAATTGAAAAGGTCACCAAGGTAAAGGTGAGACGTGTCTATAAGGAAGAATTTGGGTTTCGTACCCTTGAGGCGGGAGTGCGAACCCGATATGCCGCTGGGTCTGCCTACCTGAACGAATCTCTCATGTTGACCGGAGACCTCAATGTGGCTGTAGTCCCATGGATTGTCCAGTACCGCATCAATGATCCTTATAAATTTCTCTTTAAGGTACGGAACGTCAGACCCACCCTAAGGGATCTTACGGAGTCCACCATGCGCCTGGTGGTAGGAGACAGGAGCATCACGGAGGTAATAAACAAGAGAGAGGAGATCGCTGACCAAACTGAGGTGCTACTGCAAAAGGAACTGGATGAGGCCGAGACAGGGAT
>CP070840.1:2670925-2681780 GCA_020342025.1 Deltaproteobacteria bacterium | reverse complement strand
AATCCTTATAAGGCAATTGGCGTGCCAGAGTAACAGAAATCTAACTAATATATTGAAATTAAATAATTATTCTGGGTTATCAAGATGCTAAGGATAAAATTTCATCCAATCATCGTAAGAAGAATGGATAGAAAGTATTCATTTGAATCAATGAATATTGATTTCATCGAGTAAAAAGTATCCAGCCAAAAATTAGAGGATCCGGACGCCTTAAAGAGCGGTGGCCTGGCAAGTAATTTTTTTGACTGCCATTACAGACGAGATCTCTGTCAGGCAGCTGTTCAGCCCAGGAAGAGTCTCAACAATAGATTGACAACGAGAAGGGCAAATAACGAGGGAAGGACCATGGCCCTGACCCTCAAGACAGGATCTAGAAACAGATCTTTAAGTGCCAAGTATCCTCGGCTCAGGCCAAAATAAAGCCCTGCCAATACAATAATCCCCAGGATGACAGGTATCCATTCAGCCAAAAAAGGCCGAAAAGGATAGTTTGCAGTGCCAAAAATGTCCCATCCCAATCCAAGGGGATCAGATAAGACCGCGAGAATATAGTTGTAGTTGACCATGACCGGAGGAAGGCTGAAGGCGATCCAGCTAAAGATTCCTATGGGAACCAGGATATAGGCTAGGCGTAAAATCATTGTGCTATCATTTACCTGCTTGTCGGCAAGGCGGTTGGCCGCTTTCGCAGTGAGTGCAAAGAGCCCTGGAACGATCAAAAGGGCTGAGCCCCATATGGAGACAAGGTATACAAGAAAAGGAATAATTTGCCTGCTTTCGGTTACATTGGCCGCCTGCTTTATCACTCCCCATGGACCTAGCATGGTAATGATAAAGGCGATGGCCACCACCAGCATGATGATCACATTGAAGACCTCATCATAGCCTTGAAGAGTTCGGTCTGAGCCAAAGGGCCTAAGGAAGATGCCCACATTGTCTTTGGGGCAGCTCTTGATGCACTCGGTACAGAGTCCGCAATAATTGTTCCGGTCCATGTTTCCCACATAGCGATTCCAGGGGCAAGCCCAGCCATCCGTTCCGCCCGTGTAGCAACATTTCTCTTTGTGTTTTTTGCAGACCTCTGGATCTATGGCGCGAACCTCTGTCATGGCAGCCATAGAATAGGGTCCCAAAAACCCCCCCACAGGACACAAATACAAGCAAAATACCCTTTGACGATAGATCAGGGCGAGGACAAAGGTGAGTAGGAGGATCACCAGGAATAAAAAGGCTGTTGCGATGGGACGAGTAAGCCAAATGATTGCAAGAGAGATCAGGGCCATGACGAGGACATTCTGAAGCCAGATATTACTCAACAGTTTAGGCCAGTCCTTTTGAAAACCAATAAATCGGTGATGCAGTCCCCTCAAGGGTTTTTCAATGTACTTGACGGCGGTCAGGCTCTTGCGGTTTAGCCATTCTGCGGGTGCGGGAAGAGGACAAACCAGACACCAGACCCTCCCGCCAAAGGGTACCAGGAAAGCTTTTAGGGCAAACCACCATGCGATCCATACGAGAATAATACTGATATTGCGATTGCCCACAGGGCTTCCCCAAAGGGCGCTGAGTATGAACAAATAGAAAAAAACAAAATTGGGGAAGATCACCAAAAACTGAAAACTGCGTAGCCTGACGATACGCTTCACCCAAGGCAGCCGGTCCAGGATATTAATTCGCGTGAAACGTGCAAAACCCAATCTGGTGTTGGTTCTGAACATGAAAAGGAGGGTTAGTGTTAGCCAAATGGATAATGAAACGAAGAGGTGATAGGAGGTATTGGGTCTAACAATTAATTCCCCCGTCATGAAAGGATGAAGATTCCCGCACGTTTGATTGCAACGGAAGGTGAATTTCCCCGACTTATCGGCAGCAAATTCGATTTCAGAGACCTTGTCCCAGTCCGTGTGAAGCTTTCCCTCATCATCTTCCCAGGTATATTTCAGGTATGAAATGCCCTGCTGTTTGATGATAAACTCTACCGGATATCCATCAAGAAGAAATCCGTGCGTGACGTCAAGTGACGTGGGTTTCAGAACGATGGTATCGCCCTTGTTCACCAAAATCCTGGAAGGCGAATAGCCAAATTTCTTGGCCTCCAAGACAATACGGTGGGTTCGGGTCTCGAGGGGTATCATTTGAACGAGCAGGGGCACTGCCACCGCCACTGCCAGAGAAAAAAGAATAAGTATTAAAATTCCCCCTCTTTTCATCACCTTTATACCTCATTGCCGAGAGTCGCCTCCCTTTACTCTATACCGCGTATGCCTCTCCAACGCTTCAATCCCTACCCTCTAGATTGTCTCATTTGCCTCTATCTATCAAATATTCAAACAGGGCGAGCGCTTTTTCACTGTACCAATCCCGGGCTCCCATAGCAGCGCCTATTATCCGTCCATCCTCGTATATGATAAAAGTTGTGGGGAGGGCGCTAATTCCAAACATGACTCCCACTTCTCCTTTCGTGTCCAACAGGGCCGTGAAACTCAACTTATATTCCTCGAAGAACGCTCTCACCAGGGATACAGGCTCTTCCAGGTTTATGGCCAACATCACAAGACCCCTGTCTTTGAGCTTTTTGTGCAATCTCTCCATGGAGGGCATCTCAATACGGCAGGGGCTGCACCAAGTGGCCCAGAAATTAAGAAAGACCACTTTTCCCCTAAAATCAGAGAGTCTCACCATGTTACCATTAAGATCTTTAAGGGCGATCTCTACCGGGTCTGTAACATGGGCAACTTTTACGATACCCATATCACGGAAAAGTCGCTCTAATTTGTTGCCAGCGAAATCTGAGGGTGTTGAGGGTGTATCCCCTCTCTCACGAAGGGCAAGCAGCACAATGGTGATCGAGATCACAACAAAGCCCATAATTGTTATATATGAAACGTGTTTTTTCCTCATCGTCTCCCGGAATTCGTATGCCATCCACTCTCGCTACAGTGAGAATTGCAATTTGAATATTGATGCGCGGATGATGCCAATGATCCTCCTCAGATCCGTTTACCAAAATCTTTAGTCGGGCACCATTGAGCCCGTCAGAGAATGTACACGAGACTTTCTCCAAATCTCGTTGGGACTTAAGATCTCGCCAACCGCACCATAAATGGAGGAGCATCACTCTAACGGGGTAGAAGGCCAGGGTAGACGAAGGCCCCTCATAACAGCCTGGTAAAGGCGCGTAACGCATTTTAGTAGTCCAAGCTCATGCGGTCTTTAGACCATTCTTATGGAGCAGTTCCGGATAAAATATAAATCATTCCTCCATATCTTGTTTCAAACGAAGTCTCTCTAAAATACCTTTTTACTGATTCCCAAGGGCGAACATTGAAATACTCAGGGGTATATACGAATGGCCCTCCGAGTTTCAACACGATTTTGAACAACCATGAAGGTAAGTTTTCGGGCTGCTTGCCATCAAGTATTGCTAGGTGACCACCGGGTACGAGGGACTTCGAGGCTTCTTTGATCACATAGTCATATTGGGGTACGTAGCCAAAGACGCCTGTGGCAAGCACACCGTTTACTCCCTCTGGAAAATAATAGGTAGCTATATCTGACTTTGCCAGTTCCACGTTTTTCCAGCCAGATCTCTTGACCCTCGCCCGTGCAAGGTCAAGCATTCCTGGTGTTAAATCAACGCCTATCAGTCGACCCGCCGGTCCTAATTGTTCCATAAGCAAAGGGAAGTTTAGACCCGTACCACAGCCAAGCTCTATGACAAAATCGCCACGTTGAAGAGACAACTTTTTTATAGCCACTGAACGGTAAGTTTTCATTCGTAAGCCGATAAGTCTAAATAAAATCGTGGTGAAATCGTAATGCTTTGCACCCGATTGATACATCGCTTGAACTTTTTGCTTTGCTATCGCCATATATGAACCCGATGCGTGGAAATTGTTTATTTATATAAGGTACTCGGGGCACCCCGGGTGAGATCTAATTGAATGGAAACCTTTCCACTTTCTGGTACATCAACGGCTATCTTCTGGCTTTTCAGCTTTTCATGCCAAGTCTTTAGGGAATACTCGCCAGGCGGAAGTTCTTTTATCCCTTTTATACTGTGCCTTTCCAAGTATTCCGTATCGGGAATTCGAAATTGACCCTTCTCGTCCGTTATGGCCCAATATGGATTTTTCATCACCAGAATGTAGGCTGCCATTTCCGCGTGAACGTCACAACGGAGTTCCACAATGCCGGGCTTGTCGAACACTACAGTTTTACTCGCGCCCGGTTTATAACTGCCCAAATTAAATGTCTTGGTCCTCGAAAGGGAAAAAACATTGTGAGCCACCTTATCATTGTTGGGAAATTGAACACTTGAGCCAACTAAAAGGGGTAAGATGTGTGGAATGAAAGTCAAATTACGCTGATCCATGTCAAATTTGGCAGCCGAGACATCAACGGAAACGGGAGCTGCCTTGGTCACATATACCAGCACGTTAGCTGGGGAACGTAACCCCTTTACTTTGACGTTACCGGAAATGTTTCCGGCGGACGCATACCGCGGCAAATACAAAACCAGAAATAACAGGCTCAGAGCCGTGATAGCTATATATCTTCTCAATTCGTATCCCTCCTCAAATCACCAGACCTTGCTAACGATTAAGATATCCTGCACATGCCATTTCTTTTTCTCTGCCCACGGTCTGATAACTGGTCGATAGATGAGCTTGGCCTCCACGGTAGGTTCATCTTCAGGATCCTCCAGAGCAAATACCCATTTCAAGGTCGATGTACTCTTTTGCCTGATGCGGGTGTCTGAGGCAATGCGTGTCGCCTGCCAGAAAGGCACATGGATGTTACCTTCCTCGTCTTGGAGGACCCTCGCGAAGACCGCTCCCGGTAGATCCGCATAATTCCCTGCTTCAAGGTCTCCCCTTCCCGTCCAGTCGGGAAGTACGCTCCCATTTATCATTTTAAGAGGCTTGCCTCTTGAGTCAAAGACTCGAAGAAGTAGCATTACGCTTCGCATGGTCTCTCCCGTTGGCACCCAATGACCCCCGTTCGTGTTCGTTATGTAGACATCAACATTTAATTTTTTGCCTTCTATCTCCCCTTCCAGTTCCATGGATAGGGCCGTTTTGAGCTGGGTCTCTGTTCCCCCGTCAAAATGATGGGGGCGGATGTTTTGGGCTGAGCGGTATGTGCCCCACATGTTCCTCGCCATCCCGTCCACCACATAGTTGTCATAAGGCAACATCTCCTTGCGCCAGCTCATGTGGCACTCCTGACACGTTTTGCCTTTGTTCGGGTCATCTGGAGAGAGCTGTTCCTGCCAGAGTTTGAATTCCTGATAAGTTGTCTGGATGGGCAGGAACGTGTCATCTTCAAGGCCAAATCCCCTCCACTCTGCATCGCTATAGACTTTTCTGCGGTCCCATGTCTTGCCCTTTCCGAGCTTTTTGCGATGACTATGACATGTGGAGCAAAACTCAGCTTTATCATAGACGGGATTATAGGACGCAGCCATGGGCGGAACCACCACATCGTCGTAGGGACCAAAGACCAGGATAGATGAACCCGAATATGCGGATTGTCTTTCCAAAAGCGCACTGTAGCCACTCGGCTTGGTCTTGTCGGGGAAAACCTTACGCACCTTGTGGCAGTATTCGCAGCTAATTCCATCCCACTCTGTTAAAGGAGACTGCAGAGCGCCCTTTAAATCCTGAGACCAGGGGCTGGATACAGCAAACGAAGGGGCGTGGCAGGTGATACAGTTTCCATTACTTCTCGGATTATCCAGCCTAAACCCGGGTCCGATGCCCGGACGATTATACGCATCGGTCCCATAAAACATATCCTGCACCTTGGGATTGGAGGAGGTGTGGGCCATTTTGGACTGATCCCAGTAACGCGTCAGTTTTGCATGACATCTGGAACAGGTAACCGGTGAAATAAAACGGTAATCGGAGCGATCGTTCAGATAAACTGGGTTAAGAAAGATATCCCTTATGAGGCCCGAACCTGCACCTATCTGCCCGTTGTTGAACCAGCCTTCTTTGCCGGCCGTGACCAGAATCCTGGCTTCAGAGAGGTGATCCGTTGGAAAAACAAATTCCCCCCGTGTGTTGGTGAGTGCGTAACTTTCATCTCCCGCGACTCTCACCCTCGCATTTTTCACTGGGCCGTACCTGGAGATGACGCGGCCGTGAATCCTTTTGCCCTGGGCTGCCCCCGACCATGTCTGAGCCGACCCTTTTTCTTGAAGGTATGTGATCACCGAGACAATCAAGATTGATGCGAGGGCAATGAAAAGGGACTTTTTTCTACGCATTTGCATGACTCGTATCGATTAAGCCCCAACCACCAGAGTGCCCTGCATGTTTTGGTGGTTTTCACCGCAGATGGCATTGCATGAAAAGGTAAACGTGCCCACCCTGTCTGCCCTGAAGGAAACCATCATGGTTTTTCCAGGTTGGATCCCATCCGTTATAAAGACGCCGAAATCTTTCAGGCTAAAACCATGTATCACATCACTGCTCCTGAGCTTCAACACAACCAGATCTCCTTTGGAGACCTCTATGACAGGCTTCTCAATGGGTCTATTTTCTGCCCAGAGCGAGACGACATCAAAGGCACGGACATCACCCCTAATCCAACCTTTTTGGGCGTGTCCGGTAAGAAGAAATTCCTTGGCTCCAGAGGGTATCTTTTTCTGCCACACTCGGCTATCGTAGAACTCTATGCCTAAAGGTAAACCTATGACAATCAGGACCAAGAGAGTGAGATAAATAAGGTCCAAAATTTTTTTGGAAATGCGCATGTGTTTCCTCATATTTCTAAAAATGTGATCCAGGTGACAATTCCCCGATGGGTCAATTTAAGAGCATGATTTGACCTGATTCCTTGTCCACACCTAAGCGTTGAACAACCTCGCCGCTCTCAGCGAGGATTTCTGCCTGGTAATAGCTGCCCTCGTCATTGATCTGGCCAATTCTTAGTGCAGGATTTAATTTCCTTACGTGATTATCCACCACGTCATAGGCCTGCTCTTTTGTCAGAAAAGGCTTATTGTACAGTGAGCCCGTTGTCGGCCCACGCCTTTGTGGGACATAATCGTCTCCACCAGACTTGCCCCAACCACACGCATAAGCATGACTCGGGCCAGCAAAATGGCTATAACCGAATCCTGCAATGACCAAAAACAGAACACCAGCGATAATCAATCCCATATACCTTTTCATTTGAATCCCTCCTTGATTCTTATCTATGCACGATCTTTGAACTTGCCCCCAAGTATCGAGCAATGAGCGTGCCAAAACTTCGGCATCACGCATAACTACCTAATATTAAATGTTTTTCAGAATTATCTGGCCTTAGGATTCTGGTTTTTCTGACGCAGCTGCTTGAAAAGCGGATAATAAATATCCATATTTTAGGGAGGCAAGGTATACAGGTGGGTAATAAGTATCCAAATCCCTGTCGCATCCATGATCCATTAAGTTGGTGGGACATGGCTGGGCGAGGCATTTAGGGTGTAATTTTAAGCGTTTATTCTCAAGCCTCAGGCTCGTAACCCTTTTTGGTATTCCTTTTGCTTAAAAAGATGCTCATGAGAAAAGATAAAATTGAAAAGAAAGGGTGGTTTCGTATACCGCCATGGATCATTTTGGGTGCCGTGATCGTTCTGGTGCCCATCTTCCTTTTCATAACGATTCAAAACATCGCCCGAGAAAAGGAATTCGCCACCGAACTGCTCTTGGAAAAGGGCGCTGCCCTCATAAGGTCTTTTGAAGCGGGAACCAGGACAGGGATGATGGGGATGATGGGCATGCAAGAGGGCGGGTTTCAGCTCCAAAACCTGCTAACAGAGACAGCGCAGCAAACCGACATCGTATACCTGATTGTAACCGATACCCAAGGAACTGTACTTGCTCACAATGATCCGGCTGAAATAGGGAAAATTCACGGCAGAGACCTGAACCTTGACGGCATTTCGCGCTCTGAAAAGGTCCATTGGCGTCAGGTCTCCGATCCCAATGGAGCCAGTACTTTCGAGGTTTTTCGGCGGTTCTCGCCCGCTCGGGGACGTTTCCCAGAACATCACAGAAGAATGATGAGAATGATGCCCAATATGTTTCGCGGGCCGGGTATGAATCCTGAAAGCAATGAATCTTTCACAGGGCACATCATCTTTGTCGGTTTGGACATGGGACCCATTGAAGCGGCCAGAAAGGCGGATACACGTCATACGGTCATCATGGCGCTTATCCTTCTCCTGATCGGGTTCGCGGGCATCGTGTCCCTTTTTCTGGCACAGGCATACAGATCAGCAAAGACTTCTCTCACCCGGATCAAGGCCTTTTCTGATAATGTGGTAGAGAATATGCCCATTGGGCTTCTGGCCATTGATACGGATAAGAGGATTGTCTCCTTTAACCAGACGGCTGAGTGGGTCCTTCAAGTTAGGGCTCACGAGGTGCTTGGTAAAAAGGCCGATGAAATTCTCCCCAGGCAATTAGAGTGCCTTACCGGAGAACTTGAAACCGAAGAAGAGGTCATCGAAAAGGAGATTGAATGCCCTGTTGCAAATGGGAGAAGGATTCCCATGGATGTGAGTGTGTCCAGGCTGGAAGACGATGATGGCACTTCAATGGGACACATCATCCTTTTCAGGGATTTGACAGAGATTCAAGAACTCAAAAGAGAGGTTGAAAGGACGCAGCGCCTGGCTTCCCTGGGAAGGCTTGCGGCAGGCATCGCCCATGAAATCAGAAATCCGCTCAGCTCCATCAAGGGCTTTGCCACGTACTTCAGGGAAAGATACAGGGACGTACCTGAAGATCAGAAGACAGCGGAAATCATGGTGCAGGAGGTGGAAAGGTTGAACAGGGTCATCGGTCAACTCTTGGAATTTGCCAGGCCCATGAGTGTTCGGAAGCAACCCACTTCCATCCAGACCGTGATTCAGCATTCCCTGAAGATGATCGAGCGGGATGCGCAAGCAAAGAATATCAGTATCAGGACGAACCTCTCTCCTGAAATCCAACAAGTCTCCATTGATCCGGATAGAATGAACCAGGTCTTCCTCAATCTATATCTCAATGGGATTGAGGCGATGGAGGATGGGGGTACCCTTTCTGTTGAACTTCATCCAGACCAAGACGAGAACCAGATCAAGATCGCGGTCTCGGATACGGGCACGGGGATCAACAAAGAGGATCTGGTCCATGTCTTTGATCCTTACTTTACAACCAAGCAGTCAGGGACAGGTCTGGGGCTTGCGATTGTTCATAAAATCATAGAATCACATAAAGGTGAGGTTAAGGTTGAAAGCGTGGCAGGTAAGGGGACAACGGTGACGATCATATTACCTTTCGGGGCGTAAAAAACTCCCCTATTTGAAGTATTGGAGTAAAGGAGTGTTGGAGTGAGGCTTTTATCCAGAACTCCATCACTCCAGTACTCCAACAATTCAGAAGATCTTATATGCACATATATGATGTGAACAGACTAAAGCACGAACACCAATTCCATCTGGAAGGCCAAAAGGAGGCGGAACGCAGGACATACTATGTCATTGGTCTGACCCTGACCATGATGGTGGTGGAGATCGCTGCAGGAACGATTTTTGGTTCCATGGCCCTCCTCGCAGATGGCTGGCACATGGGAACGCATGCTGCTGCATTGGGTATCACTGCATTTGCCTATGCCTACGCTCGTCGAAACGCTGACAATCCTGTTTATACCTTTGGCACGGGAAAAGTAGGTGTCTTGGGTGGTTATACGAGCGCCGTGGTCCTTGGCGTGATTGCCCTAATAATGCTTTGGGAGTCCGGGAGACGTCTGCTTAGCCCTGTACCCATTCGGTTCAATGAGGCGATATGGGTTGCTTGTGTTGGTTTGGCGGTCAATTTGCTCAGCGCCTATCTGCTCATGGGTTCCCGTCATGGGCATGGAGAAAGGGAGGAACATGAGGATGACCATAATCACCATCAAGATCACAATATACGGGCCGCTTATCTGCATGTCATCGCAGACGCCCTAACGTCAGTCTTAGCCATTATTGCCTTAACCACAGGAAGATTTTTTGGTTGGGTGTGGATGGATCCGATTATGGGTATTGTGGGTGCCTTTATTATTGCACGTTGGTCCTATGGGCTGTTGCGCGACAGTAGCAAGGTGCTCCTGGATGGGGAGGCCCGGGCAGGGATTACAAGATCCATTCAAAAAACACTCGAATCGGAGGCAGACAACCGTGTCTCAGATCTGCACGTGTGGCGCGTTGGCGCTCATGATTTTGCTGCAATCATTACACTCTTAACCCATGACCCAAAGCCTCCCGACCATTACAAATCTCTGCTCTCCAAGTATCCAGAACTGAGCCACGTGACAGTGGAAGTGCATGGCTACTTAGGGCAGAGTTGTTTGAAACAGAATGAGGAAATGCACGATGAAAAAAGAGAATAGCGTCCTCGTCGTGGATGATGATCCTGCCCACCGCACCATGCTGCGGACCCTTCTCACGGGATGGGGATATACCATCTTTGAGGCGGATGATGGTTCCACGGCCATAGAAAAGGTCCATGAAAAGCCCTTTGATCTGATTTTAATGGATATTCGTATGATCAAAGTTTCTGGCCTTGAGGCCCTTAACGAAATAAAGGCCTTCAACCCTGCCATCCCGGTCATTATCATGACCGCTTACTCTTCCATTGAGACCGCCGTGGAGGCACTGAAAAATGGCGCTTATGATTATCTAACCAAGCCCCTCGATTTTGACGAACTGCGGCTTATTATGGAACGCGCTATGGATCACAGAAATTTGAGGGAGGAAAACCGACTCCTGCGTGAGAGCCTGGGGACCCATTTTGACCGACAAAATCTCATAGGGAGAAGTTCGGCCATGACCAAA
>CP070840.1:2658405-2670825 GCA_020342025.1 Deltaproteobacteria bacterium | reverse complement strand
ACCTGTTATCGTTCCTGTCCTCACCTTGCCATATCTTACTATGAGGTGAGGCCCGTATTCCATGACCTGGCTTGCAAGGCCTGCGGTATCTGTGCGGCCGCTTGTCCCATGGATGCCATTCAGATTGCGCATTTTACGGATAATGAGATAATAGGGGAGATTGAGAGCGCGGCTCAGACCCGATCTGGCCACACCAGGGGGGAAAAAGTCTCCCTTGTCGCTTTCTGCTGCGAGAATTCGGCATCTGACGCCGCCCGGATGGCCTCTTTAACCGGGCTCCCATTGCCAAAGGGCCTCCAACTCGTTCGGGTTCCGTGCGCAGGAAGGGTGGATCTGCAATACTTGCTGAAGGCTTTTGAATCCGGTGCGGATGGCGTGATGATCATTGGTTGTCACGATGAGAGTTGCCACTCCGTCAGAGGGAACAGAGTGGCAAAAAAGCGGATAGAGATAATGGGTGAAGCCCTTAGAGACGAGGGCCTGGAAAAGGAGCGCCTTTTCTTTGAAACATGCGCACCTGGCATGGGTTGGGAATTCTCTAAAATTGCAGAAAAAGCGGAACATGTTATACGGGACCTGGGAAAGGCCCATTAAGGACCTCTCTGGAGGCCTTTATTGACCAAAGGCAAACAAATAGAAGAAATCTGTCGGGGAAAAAGTGCAGTTCCCCGTGCCAACGCACGGGGCATCTGTGGCGCCCGTCCTCCCCAGTAGCCTGCTACGGAGGATGGAAAGCCAAGTGGAACTCCGCCGAAGCATTGCACCCGCCTTCGCCGAGGCTTCGGCGCCGTCGCCTTTCGCTTTCTCCCCGCGGCAAATCGCAGGGCAACCTGCTTCGCCGAAGTAGCCGTTTCGGCTACGAAGGTCGAGTCTGCGCGAAGGCGAGTGAGGTTACTTCATGGCTGATATCGATTTTGAAAACACGGACCCCCATTTCAAATTTGAACTGGCCAAACAGCCGGGCGGTGAAAAGATCATGGCCTGTTTCACTTGCCGCACGTGCACAGCAAGCTGCCCTATCACCGCGGTTAACGAAAGATTCAATCCGCTCCGGATCATCCGCCTGGCCCTATATGGACTCAAAAAGGAAGTCTTGAGTAGCAATTTTATTTGGCTATGTTCCAGTTGCTATGCGTGCCAGGAAAGATGCCCCCAGGGGGTGAGCATTACGGAAATTATGACTCTTCTGAAAAACATGGCCGTGAAAGAGGGGCATGCCCCCACGGGCGTCAGGGTGCAGTTGGATCTCATTAAGACACATGGTCGCATCTATCCTCTCGATGATTTTGACAACAAAAAACGGAAGAAGATCAATCTACCCGTCTTACCCACTTCGTGTGAGGTGGTGAAAGATCTCTTTCCCGAAGAATAAAGTCATTGGAGTGTTGGAGTAGTGAAGTAATGGAGTAATGGGCAGTGTGAACGAAAAACTTTTGTTGATATAAGATATGGAGACTTTAGAACAACTAATTTGAATGCTATTTACAAGAATGTGATTTATGGTACGAAAACATCTATCACTCCAGTACTCCAATGCTCCATTACTCCTGTATTCAGAGTTAACGTTAAGGAGATTAAATCACGAATCCACTAGGAACACACAACAAACATCTGGGAACTAAGCTATGACTTATGCTCTCTTTTTAGGATGTACCATCCCCGCAAGATCTAGAAACTACGAACTCTCTGCCAGAAAAGTGGCCGATAAACTGGGTATTGAACTGGTTGATCTGGATAATTTTATCTGCTGCGGATTCCCCATCAAGAATTCGGATCACGGCTCATCACTCATCCTGGCTGCCTACAATTTGGCCCTTGCACAGGAAAGAAAACTGGATATCTGCACCCTATGCAGCTCCTGTACATCCGCCCTGGCAGAGGTGGAGCAGCAGCTGGCAGTAGATGAAGATATGAGAAATGAAGTAAACAAAGCGTTGTCCAGGGTGGGTCTCCGATTTGATGGTCGAGTAAAATTGAGACACTTTGCCCGTATTCTCTATGAAGAAATAGGCGCAGAGGAAATAAAGAGGCATATTTCAAAAAGCTTAGATGATCTGAGCATTGCCGTCCATTATGGATGTCATTATCTCAAGCCCTCGGAGGTCTTTGATCACTTTGATGAAGTGGAAGATCCCCAGTCCCTCGATGCCCTGGTTGCCCTGACAGGGGCAAGCGTCATTGATTATCCTGGAAAGAAGAGATGCTGCGGTGGACCCATTCTACCGGTAGATGAAAAGACGGCTATCTCTGTGGCCAAAGAAAAACTGGGTGATATGGCGGATGCAGGGGCCGATGCCATGTGTCTTATCTGCCCTTTCTGTTCCGTTATGTACGATGATAATCAAAAGAGCATCGAATCAGAATTTGGTGAAACCTATAAATTGCCGGTACTCTATTTACCTCAACTCTTAGGCCTGGCCATGGGATTTCACAGAAAGGAGCTGGGATTGAACTTAAACGTGGTCAAGACCAAAGAGCTTCTTTCAAGATATTTTGATTCGAACTAGCCACATCAAGCAGAAATCTAGGGGCGTCAATACCTACCAACGTCCACTATTCTTTCATGGGCGTTTATACAAAATCGCGTGGAACGTTAAGAAACGCAATATTTCATAGCCGTCCCCCATTTCACATTAAAGGAGAAGGCAAATGGCCAAACTTGAAGGAAAGGGTGGAAAATTCTCTCTCATATTGTGCAGGACATCGAAAGAAGTCATAAAGAAGGGCATCCCGGTGATCACGAGAGGTGAGGGTTGCACCGTCTTTGACCTGGAAGGCAGAGCTTACCTGGACTTGGTGGCTGGGGTCACGCGCCCCATTCACGTAGGCTACGGACGCAAAGATCTGGCGGAAGTCATCATGAAGCAAGCCATAGACTTGGCCTATTTTACCCCTATGCACTACGCCAACCCCCGCGCCATGGAGTTGGCTGAAAAATTGGCACAATTGACCCCAGAAAAGATTAACAACTTTCTCTTTGTCTGCGATGGCTCCGAGGCCGTGGAATCGGCGATGAAGCTGGCCAAACAACACCACATATCTAAAGGCGAAAAACAGCGATTCAAGGTGATATCCCGACGAGGTGCCTACCACGGCGTCACCTCCCTTGCCCTCCGCGCTCTGGGAACGGTGCTACCCATGAGACAGACCATGGAGCCGCTGACCCCAGGAGCCATCTTTGTCGAGCCCCCATATTGTTATCGCTGTTCATATAAAATGACCTTTCCCGACTGCGACCTATTCTGCGCCCGAGATGTTCGACGCATCATTGAGTTTGAAGGTCCTGACCTCATTTCGGCCTTCATCGGCGAGCCGGTTCAGCAAGGGTTCGGGGCCCTAGCCCCACCTCCCGGGTATTGGTCCGTCATTCGGGACATCTGCAGCGATTATGGGATCATGCTCATCATTGATGAGGTCATCTGTGGGTTCGGCAGAACCGGCCGCTGGTTCGCCATCGAACATGATAAAATTCGGCCTGATTTGATGACCATGGCGAAGGGCATATCTAGCGGCTACGTGCCATTGGGTGCGGTGGGCTGCACAGACGAAGTCGTTGATCCGATGGACAGCTTTGAACACTTGCACACGTACGCCAACCATCCTGTGGCCTGCGCCGCCGGTCTGAAGAACATTGAGATCATTGAACAAGAGCACTTGATTGAAAGGTCTGCCCAGATTGGGAAGTACTTTCTGGAAGCCTTAAAACCCTTGGAGGATTATCCTATTGTGGGAGAAGTCAGGGGTCGCGGGTTATGGCTGGGCATGGACTTCACCACCGACAAGAAGACCAGGGCCATCTTCCCCATGAGTCGACTGAACAATCTGGTGGGGCGGGCACAACGTAAAGGCTTGATTATTAAGCTGATGGGTCAGGCCCTTGAGCTGGCACCCCCTCTCATTATCGAAAAGGAGGAAATTGACAAGGGTGTCAAGATTTTACATGAGTGTATCACAGAAGAGGCAAAGGACATGGGCCTAGGTCCTAAATAATCCGGCCAATTCAGATGGGGTCCACTCAAAACCGTCAGGTATCCTTCGCCATGCCTCTCAGATTCTCAGGATGTTATCCTCATGGACACTTCTTACTGACTGCTGGAGAATTGAACGTGCCTCTTCGACGGTTACGTTTCGAAATCTCACATACTCTCTCAACCTCACCTGCGCCATTCGATCCATATCCGCAGTAATCAAGCAGGCAATCTTGACATAGCCGCCCATGGTCACGCCGTCCGGCCCCAAACATATGGGCTCCTTGCCTGCAGGAATCTGGATAGCCCCTATGGCATTTCCATCGTCCACGATATTCGACGGATCTGAGCCAGCATCTCTTGATTCTTCCCGTTCTTTGAAGTAAAGGTGTTCACCTTCAAACCGATAACCCACCCTGTTAGAATTTACGGACACCCTGTAGGGTGTGTTCAAGAAAATTTCAATGCTCTCTTCCTTCACGTGATCATCCTGGGGGCCAAGCACAACGCGCAATTCTCTCTCCATCCCTGATTGGGGCAGGATCTCCTGTTTGACCTTTCGGCCTTTCAATGATTCTATGGGGACTCTGGTGGGACCCGCCTCAAGGATGTCCCCTTTCTTTAGCGTGCGACCGCGGATGCCTCCCAGTCCCCCCAGGGTATAGGTGGATTTGGAACCGAGGATGTGTGGGACATCCATCCCTCCGGCTACACAAAGATAGCCACGCCACCCCGTTTTGGCCCTGTTCAGGGAGAGGCTATCTCCCTTGCGAACGTGAATGGCCTGCCATCTCGGCGCTAAGTTCCCATTCAGCCTCGCTTCGAAGTCTGCACCGGTCAGTGCAATGACCGTATTCTCAAGAATTTCAACCTTCATTCCCAATGCGGTGATCTCGATTCCTGCTTCATCTTGGGGGTTTTTCACCAGCAGATTCCCCATTCGAAGAGCAAACCGATCCATCGCTCCGGCAGGGGGTATGCCGCTCGCAAAATAGCCCTTCCTTCCCAGATCCTGAATGGTGGTGAATATCCCTGGCTCAATGATTTCAAAGACCGCTTTTCCCACCTTGACCTCCTAGAGAGAGAAGAATTCTTCTTTTACATTGTATTTATAGCTACATTCCCGGACCTGTTGCCGTATATGATCGCATTCGTCCATGTCAACGCGGACGAACCTTATTCGGTCTCCAATGCGAAGCAAGACGGGGGACTGCTCAAAGATGTCAAGACTTTGAAACCGATCGTAGATCGGCACGGGCGTAAGTCCCATCATCTGGTAACCGCCTGGACTAACGACTGGATAGATGGCCGTAATACTGCCCCCCAAGGCAATAGTCCCCATGGGCGTATAGATTCGGGGTGACGTGTACTTGGGAACAGAGAGGAGTTTAGGAGGATTGAGCTGCATCAATTGAGGAGACCCTGGAGTAAATCCCACCATACCTACCCAATGAATCGTCTCCGAATGTATCTGGATGACTTCCTCACGAGAGATTCCATTCTCCTGCGCGATAAAATCCAGGTCAGGACCCCACCTTCCCCCATACTTTACCGGAAGCTCGATGAGTCTGGATGGCACCTCTCTGACCTCAGGAATTGTCTCCACCACCTTCTGAAGCTCTGAGATGAGATCTTGCGCCGCAATTGCCAGGGAGTCGTAGTGTAATAACAGGGACCGCCAGCCCGGAAAGGTCTCTACAAAGCCCTTGATCCCAGCCTCCTTTATCGCCCGATCAAGCCCGATAACCTTGAAGTTGGCCTCAAGGGTCATCTCATCGCCGATCTCGACTGTCAGATATTGGTCGCCCGAATAAAGGTAGCGCGGTGTTTCGTAAATCATCTCGCTTTCCTCTCTTACTGGTAGATTCTAAAGAGATCATCAGTAGGACTGAGACCCCAGAGGGACAATTCTCACTCCTTTTTTCTCCAACGCCTCTCTGACCGCTTTAGCCACCTGCGGACTTTGCGGATTATCGCCATGGAAACAAATACTTCTCCCTTTTACCTCGATCTCTTTTCCATCCGACGCCGTGACCTTACCATCCAGCACCATCTTGACCACTTTTTCCACTGTCGCCTGGGTGTCAATTTTCCCATGCACTTTCTTGATAAAGGTTGTCCCGTCCGGATAGTAGTCCAAATCCGCATAAAGTTCGCCTGCCACTCTGATCCCCATGGATTGGGCCATCTCATAGGGAATGGTGTTGTAGAGGGCCAGGAATATGGGTTCCGGCCTGATGCTCCTAACTGCCTCAAGCACCCCCTGGGCGAGGGTATCGTTTTTCCAAAGCATCTGGTAGAATTCACCATGAGGTTTCACATGCTGAAGTTCCAGCCCGGCCGCCTCACAGAACGCCTTTAAGGCACCCACCTGATAAAGGATATAGTCCTTTGCCTCCTCGGGGGTGATCTCCATCTTTCTCCTTCCGAAACCCATGAGATCCGGATACCCGGGATGGGCGCCCACGGCCACGCCATACTTCCTTGCCAAGGAGACCGTTTCCCTCATGACATGAGGATCCCCGGCATGAAAACCGCATCCTACACTTATGGAGTTTACGTACTTCATCATCTCTTCGTCGTTGCCGATCCTGTAGATCCCGAAGCTCTCTCCCATGTCACAGTTCAGATCAATTTCTATTGTCATGGCTTTCCTCCATTGTTGGCCAATACACGACTTGTTGCCCCAGAACCGGAGAAGCCGGCTCTCCATGGAACAAGCAACTGGAGTGGATAATCGTTTGCATCATTAGAACCATCGGGAGACCTTGTCAAGTTCTTTATTGACTAATCATATTATCTAACGTACTGATATAACCTAATGTTTTGATTGAATTCCTTGCGCGGTTTATTTACAGAAGAAGGGAGGTTGGATATGAGACTGAAGGATAAAGTGGCTATCGTTACTGGGGCGGGGCAGGGAATTGGCAAAGCCATTGCTTTGGAATTCGCCCGACAGGGGGCAAAGGTAACCGTGAACGCCAGACACAGGGAGCCCCTTGAAGAGGTGGTGGCTGAGATTAAGAAGCGGGGGAGTGAAGGACTTGCGGTTGCAGGGGATGTCTCGAAGGCGCGGGACGCTGAAAGATTGATCACGGATACGGTCAACGCTTTTGGGAAGCTCGACATCCTGGTGAATAACGCAGGAATCCTGATTAGTGCCGATCTTGAACACCATACGGAGCAAATCTGGGACGACACCATGGATATTAATGTGAAAGGGAGTTTTCTGTGTATTCAGAGGGCTGTCCCTGAAATGCTTAAACAGGGAAAAGGAAAAATCATCAACCTGGCTTCTATCGCGGGTCAGATCGGTTTCCCCAATGCGGCGGCCTACTGTGCCTCAAAGGGGGCTATTATGGGTCTTACCAAAGCCCTGGCCATGGAATTGGCCCCAAAGAAAATCAATGTGAACGCTATCGGGCCAGGGGATACCAGAACACCCCTAAATGAGCACCTCCTAAGTGACCCTGCTTACCTCAAGAGCCGCCTCGACCAGACTCCTTACGGTAGGGTTGGAGAAGTCTCGGATATCGCCCCCGGGGCTGTCTATCTCGCTTCGGATGAATCCGACTTTGTAAACGGCATCACGCTTACCATTGATGGCGGGTTAATCATCAATTAGTATGGACGAGGGTCATTCCTCATCTGTAGAAAGCGGAGGTCCCCCTCTTCTCCTGCTCTTGACTCTTGCTTCAACGCCATGAGCCTTTCATGAAGAATAAGGCCAGTTGCAGACTTCTCCCCTCTAAAAGGGCAGGGCAACGAAAATACAATGCCGACGTGATTATTCTTTAGAACGGGGTCGGTAGATTTTTTGATTCTAGGCAGACTGGCGCAAACGGGGCGGGAGGATGAATACCTTCCGCAAACCCTCTTTTAAGGAGATGGCTTCCTCCGGACAGAATCGAGCGCAAATGCCGCACCCTAAGCATAACCTTTCGTCCCGTTCAGCCTCTTCATTCTCGTTTAGCTTTATCGCGTCGGTCGGACAACGCTCCACACATATCCCGCACCCTGAGCAGGCTTCTTGGTCGATGAGAGATAGGTAATAAGTGGAATTGATGAGAGGCAACACTCCCTCGCGCCAGACATTAAGGGTGTCACAGCAATCCTTACAGCAGTTGCAAATGCTCGTTTCCGGACGAGACACGTTTGAAATGGGATGGAAGGCCTTGTGGACGAGGCCAGCCTCCTCGGCCTCCCTCATTATCTTAAACGCCTCTTCTTTCGTAATCTTCTGGGCGAATCCCTGGGCAGCGGTGTGGCGCGCTGACTTACCGAAGGTAAAACAGTTCATCATCGGTGCATCCGTGTCACAGGGTTCTCCTAACATTTTTCGTCGTTGGCGGCAGAAGCAGTGACCCACCGCAATGTCGTCGAATTTGTTGATGATCTCTTCTACCGACTGGCTCGGCAGGACAAATTCTTCAGGCACTTCGATACTTTTATCCATTAGTACGACCTTGATCTCCTTCCCCTCCTCCGTGGTCCGCATGGGCACGGTCCGATCCACGGGTGGGGACTTCTCAAATAGAGGCACCAAATTATCGTAATTCCCTTGGACCTGGTCTCCCAATTGCATAATGAGCTTTTCGAACAATTGGGCCAGCTGTTGCTCCTTCTCATTCCCTTTCAGCTCCCCCATGAACATATACTCCATCAAGCCAACCGTCATGAGGGGAAGCAACCGGTAGACCATGACCCCGGCTGAACTGGGCTGATTGAAGATGAGACCCTTCCTAGCCAGACGCGTTGCGAGTTGTTCAATCTTCTCTTCCGGGAGATTGCTCGATTCCTTTAACTGTTCCACGGTCTGGGACGGCTGCTTACGGAATGCCTCAATGAAGTCGAGTTCTTCTTCGTCGTCCTCGATGACGTGTTTCAGGATGGATATGGTCGTGTCGTTAACCGGGAAGGGTACCGCCCCCTGATTACAGATGACTTGGGCAGCCCGCTCATATTTTTTGTCTAGTGAACCTCCAGCCATGGTAGCTTCACCTCCGTTTGGTATAGGATGGTTGTCATTGATTTTTCCCAGGCCTGTCAAGATGAATGGAGGGATTCTATAAGACTTCGTGCAAGATTACAAATCTTATAATAGAAAAGGCAGGGATATAATTTCCCTGCCTTGAATGTGTTGGCAGCCCAAATGACTCCCTGGGGACTAAAGTAAGTTTTAAACAGATTTTCGTTCCAAGATATAGCTCAGAATGAGCAGCGTCGCTGGCCAGAGTCCAATAAAAATACCCCATTCATGAGACCTGGCAAAGAACACGATCAGGGCCGCAGGTATAGAAAGAATCCCTACCCAAAAGCAAAGCGTAGATAGTCCTTTCATGAGTCAATCCTCCTTTTCTTATTCTCTTTTCC
Organism: Deltaproteobacteria bacterium; assembly: GCA_020342025.1. The sequence continues at coordinate 2,661,484 of CP070840.1, read as the reverse complement.
AAAATTAATGAGTTGTGAGATTGATAGATTTCACTTCAACAGGAGAAGAAATCAAGTGTTCTTCACTCGGACCATTCCCGGGCTTAAAATATGGAAGTCAGCATATTCCTCTTCAAAATTTGAGATCTGTTCCGTGGACCATTTTCTGATGTTTTCAATGATTCTTTGCTGGATCTGACGCACCCTTTCTCTCGAGATATGGTATTTATCCCCAAGCTCTTTGAGGATAGTAGGATTTTCAGACATAATTCGTTTGTCAAAAATGTCTGCTTCTCTCTTGGAAAGTCCTTTGCGAAATTCCTTGAGTTTCTGAGCAAAAATGACTCCCCGCTGTTCTCGGGAAAGCTGCTCGTCGATGGCCACGGTCGAGTCCTTTAGGAAAGTCCCGAAGGTTTCTCTTGAGTCTTCGCCTAGAGGAACATCAATTGAGAGCTCACCGCCTTCCAGCCGCTGGGTCATCTCTATGACCTCGTCTTCCTTCACATCGAGCCGCTCGGCAACAAGCTTCGGTTCGGGAGCGAAGCCTTCAGCCATCAATCTGGCTTTCTCCCTTGCCAGATTGAAGAACAACTTACGTTGGCGTTGCGTTGTCCCGATCTTAACAAGCTTCCAGTTGTCCATGATGAACTTCAACATATAGGCCTTGATCCAGAATGAGGCGTAGTATGAGAACTTGACCCCTCGACTGGGATCAAATTTTCTGGCAGCCTGGAGCAGGCCCAAATTACCCTCCTGAATAAGGTCCAGCAGGTTTTTTGACCAGTAGCGATGGTAGTCCATCGCAATTTTCACCACGAGTCGGAGATTTGACGTGATTAATCGGTTGACGGCCTCCTCATCATTATGATCTCTCACCCTTTGGCCAAGCTCGATTTCTTCCTCTCTGCTCAAAAGCCTGTATTGTTTTATCTGCAGGAGGTAGATCTGGAGATGATCATACGGTGAAATGTCCCTATTCTTAGATTGTGACCAAATTTGCATTTTACGTCTCTCCTTAGATTTCGTTGGATTCTCGTCTTAGTTTTTGATTTTCTTGAAAAATTACCCCTATCCTGTTGCTCGGGCAACAGACCGCCGATGACAGACCCTAAAGCCTATAGCCCTGGGGGGTAGACCTTTTTGGCCATAGATGTATGTTCACAAAAGGACCTATGCGGGTCAATAAGGTAAACCCTGTATTTTATGAGAAAGAAGACCCTATTTTCAGGTGGGCTCGCTATGTAGGATGGCACGAATAAGAAGCTTATGGGGTAAACGGGGAAATGGCAGAAGTCATGGCCAATGGAAAATCGGGGCAAAGAGACAAAAATAGGGCATCGTGGTCTCGCTCTTTAACCTTGATTTAACCTAGAAACGCACTAATTTATTCAATGATGGCTGTATAATAGCCCGGCAAAAAATTCACAGAAGGAGGTCTCAGAATGGCGAGTAAAAACCTTTTAGATGGGAAAAGAATTCTCATCGTGGATGACGAGCCTGATGTATTGGAAACTTTGGAAGAATTGCTACCTATGTGCAATCTGTCAAAAGCCTACTCCTTTAATGAGGCGAAAGAGCGACTAGAAGCCGAGTATTTTGATATGGCCATTTTGGATATCATGGGGGTTGACGGCTATGAACTATTAGAGATTGCAAACAGGAGAAAAGTGATTGCTGTTATGTTGACCGCACACGCGCTGAGCCCTGAAGACACGGTAAAGTCCTACAAAGAAGGGGCGGCTTCCTACATACCCAAAGAGGAAATGACCAACATTGTAACTTTCCTAAATGACATATTAGAAGCTAAGGAAAAGGGGAAGAATTTCTGGTGGCGTTGGTATGACAGGCTTGCCTCCTATTACGACAATAAGTTTGGCGCTGATTGGCAGAAGCACGACAAGGAGTTTTGGGAGAAATTTCCACATTATATCTAAAATTGCAATACAATAAAGGTGTAAGCTTTTCTAGGCGTTGAAGAGGAGGGCAGATTCACGACAGACTCTGCCTTTTTTAATCATCCCCTTCCCCACTGATTGCCTGTTTACAGCACCTTAAGCTTAGCTTTTAGCCATTTTGAAACCCTATTCCACACGCAAAATCCTTTGCTCCTTTGAGTGCAAGTAGGGATAAGCAAAACCAGCACCTATATCCTTGCCCTTTCCATCCCCAATTAGCGTATTGACTCTTTAACCTCTTTTATGAGAAAATACAGTATCTTAAATACACTCGATGTCAATCTGGTTTGAGCTTTTTCAAAAAGGACAACGTATTCATGATCAAACTCTACACCATGGACGGATCGGATGAAGGTCAATCCTTTGACCTCAATGCTGATACCATCTATGTGGGACGCTCAGCCTTTAATCACGTCCAGATGAAGGATAAATTCGTCTCCCGCAAACACTTGAGGATTGTCAAAAGGGGGAACAAATACTTTATTAAAGACCTGAAAAGCAAGAATGGCACCTTTGTCAATGGCGAAGCCATACGCCCTGGAGTGGAACTTCAAGTGGGAGAGGGGGTTCCCATTGTCCTCGGCATGAGTGTGCTTTGTCTGGGCAAGGCTTGTTTAGACAGCGTGATCCCTTTTCTGGATTCCATCGATTTTTCCAAGGAAATTACCGATAGTGAAACGGTCATCGTGCAAGACCGGCCAATGACTTCGCAGAAAAATATGGAACTGATCCATAAGGTGTCCGATGTGCTCATGAAATCAACGGATATCAATGAAATTCTGCAAAAGATCCTCGACTATATTTTGGATCTCCTTAAGAGGGTGGACAGAGGGGTTATCATCCTCATTCATCCTGAAACAAAAGAGGTTTCGGAAGTCATACCCAAGAGTCGAGAGTCCGGCGATAGGACCCGCAAGGGCTATAGCCGGACTATCGTGGAACGCGTTGTAAGGGAGGGCCGGCCAATTATGATGTTAGACACCCTCAGTGAGGATGAGGGTGATCGTTCAGAGAGTATGGAAATGATGAGGGTGAGGTCTGTGATGTGCGTCCCTCTGATCAGCAGGTCTAAAATCAGGGGGGTTATCTATGTGGACTCGGTGAACAGACCCCATGGATTTCGAAATGATGACCTTTCTCTCCTA
>CP070840.1:2639592-2658305 GCA_020342025.1 Deltaproteobacteria bacterium | reverse complement strand
CTCGGCATTTCCTCTGAACGATACAGTCCTTGAGCGGATCAAGATAGCCATCCCAATAGCCTAGATTGCCTACGACGCTGAGCGGTTATGTCTGGGCGATGGTGAGAGGAACTGCTCCGGATAGAGGTGAGCGTATATGGGGGAATGGTCAGAGGCCGTTTGCCTCGAAAAACAGGGCGCTCTACTCAGCTGAGTCATAGAAAAGCCTGTAAGACCTTATCCAACCCTCCTTTTTTGTCGCAAAATAGAGAAGATCGAACTGCCGGGAGCATTTTGCTATGTTTGCCAAAGTCGAAGAGATCGAGAAACGTTTTGACCAGTTGGAAAATGAAGTGGCCCGTCCTGAAATTATTCGAGATCAAAAAACCTACCAGAAGTATCTTAAGGAACACAGTCTTCTGTCTCCCATCGTGAATACCTTTCGGAGGTACAAGACCGTACAGCATGAAATCGAAAACAATCGTCCTCTCCTGAATGACCCTGATCCGGAAATGAGAAAGCTGGCCCGGGAGGAGATTGATACGCTCAAGGCAAATCTTTTCGAATTGGAGCAGGAGCTCAAATTGTTGCTCCTCCCAGAAGATCCAAATGATGAGAAAAACGTTATCCTGGAAATAAGGGCTGGCACGGGTGGAGAAGAGGCGGCCCTTTTTGCGGCTGATCTTTACAGGGCGTATACAAGATATGCAGAGCTAAAAGGATGGAAAACGGAAATCCTTAGCCAAAACATGACTGGTATCGGCGGGTTCAAGGAGGTCATCCTGCTCGTTGAGGGGCAAAAGGTCTACAGCCGTCTCAAGCATGAGAGTGGTGTACACCGTGTACAGAGGGTCCCTGAAACTGAAGCACAGGGACGGATACACACCTCTGCAGTGACGGTTGCCGTGCTGGCAGAAGCGGAGGAAGTGGATGTGGAGATTAATCAGGATGATCTTCGTATCGATGTCTTCCGTGCATCTGGACATGGAGGCCAACATGTGAATGTAACAGATTCCGCGGTTCGTATCACCCATTTGCCCACAGGTCTTGTGGTGTCCTGCCAGGATGAGAAATCACAACACAAAAACAAGGCAAAGGCCATGAAGGTGCTCCGATCCAGACTGTTTGACATGCAACTGGCCGAACAACAATCAAAGATCTCGGAAGAACGCAGAACCATGGTCGGTTCAGGGGATAGGAGTGAGAAGATAAGGACCTATAATTTTCCTCAAAGCAGAGTGACAGATCACCGAATCGGTAAGACCTTGCACAGACTTGAAGAGGTCCTGCAGGGGCAAATGGACATGCTCATTGATCCCCTGATCACCCATTTCCAGGCCGAGGCGCTTAGGGGGGATAAAAGGAAGTGAGCTAAAGTGAGCTAAAGTTGAGGAAGATAAAATGATTCATCTCCGGCCCAAAGGCCGGGGCATCTTTGCATGTTTTTACGGAAATGGACTGCCGTGCTTCAGAAATTCTGGACCATAAGAGAACTTTTGAAGGTCACAACAGACTATTTGGAAAAGAAGGAGATTGAGAGCCCTCGTCTGAGTGCGGAAATCCTCTTAGCCCACCAATTAAAACTCAGCCGCGTAAAACTCTACCTCAATTTTGATCAGCCCCTCCATGACAAGGAAATCGAAGGATATCGATCACTTATCAAGCGTCGGCTTAACAGAGAGCCCATTCAGTACATCACGGGCGTACAGGAATTTTGGTCGCTGGATTTCACGGTCGGCCCGCAAGTCATGGTACCTAGGCCTGAAACAGAACTCCTGGTTGAGCACGCGCTCGCTCTGTGCCGCGGAGATAAGGTGGCCAAAGGCGCATGTGAGAGGATTCTTGATTTGGGAACGGGATGCGGGGCTATCGCCGTCGCTATTGCGCGGGAATTGGAAGGTGTTGCTATTTGGGCCAGTGACGCCTCCCAGGAGGCACTAGACACTGCCAGACGGAATGCAAAAAGGCACGGGGTAGAGGAGAGGATCGAATTTTTACTCAGTGACCTGTGGCAGGGTTTTCCGAGTCAAGAACTGACTTTTGACATCATTGTATCCAATCCTCCTTATATCGCCTCTGAAGCCATAGATAGCCTTGCTCCAGAAGTCAGAAACTATGAACCTAGGCAAGCACTTGACGGTGGAGCGGAAGGGATGTTTTACATAACAAACATCATTCAGGAGGCACCGAGGCACTTGAAGCCGGGCGGGTGGATATTACTGGAAATGGATCCAGAACAAACCGCGAAGGCCTTGGGGCTGATGGAAGCGAACGCGAGTTACGGAGAAAAGGTTCGCCTGAAGGACTACAGCCATGATCACAGGGTGGTTATGGCTCAGAAACTTAGGAAAGCCAGGCCTTAAATCTACCTTTTAGGAATCCTTTCTATGGTTTTCATCTCACTATTAACTAATACCCCTTCCACCCTTCCCCCTGGCATGGGCAGTTCACTTTCAGCGGGAAGCCAGGGGCTCTATGGACGTGGTCAGGTCTAATGGCTCTGCTTGAATTAAAAACCGGATCCTCTTTACGCAGATGGTTTTTTGGCTTGAACCTCAGGCAGAGTTGATCTGGAGCGAATGACCTCCGAGGCGCAATCGAAGAAATTCATCACGCACGGTGTTTTCAGGTGATAGTAGACCTTGTTCGATTGCTTGCGATCCTCAAGAATACCAGCAGTCTTAAGGACGGAGAGATGCTTAGAGACTGTGGACTGATCCGCTCCCACCAGCCTGGTCAAGTCGCACACACACATATCTTTTTCTTTTAGGGCATCTATGATGATGAGACGGCTTTCGTGAGACAGGGCTTTGGCCACCTGAGCCTTCATCTTGTATAAATCCAGGACCATAATATCTGCTCCGTATTTTGGTTATATGGCAATATAGCCATAAAGCAAAATACCGTCAAGAAAAAAATTTCTTCATACGGGGTGAAACGCACTGGGCTACGGCAGCATTTCAGAGGACCCCGTGCTTTCGGGATTATGTCGCCATTCGATGTCCTGACCAAGTCCCGTGGAGCGGGATGCTCACCCGGTTGAATCTCACCTCTGGCGAGTGGGCAAAGCGCCATTCAACGGGGCGAGCCGGGATCCAGAATGATTCGATATTCCTCGATTTTCTTGGATTCCCCTTCGACGTCGCTCAGGGTGGTGAGTCCTGCGACCTTGCTCAGGACCGTGAGCCTGTCGAAGGGCCTGTCGAACCACGGGTCTCGCCCAAATACATCTGAGTTTGTGATTATTTACGGTCGTTTGCGAATTATAACAAACCAAAAACTCAGCTCGCCGATGGGGAGAGGCATTTATTTCCTTGACAAAAACGATAATTCGTATATATTTGAGCATATGCTCAGATATTCAAATAGATGTCCATGGGTAGCAGAAAAGCGAATATGATCGAAAAAGATGGTTGTCTCGTCCGGATGGTTCATCTGGATAGAGTGGTCAGGGCCAGGGTGGAGGCCATACCAGCTCGAGATCTGGAAAGACTGGTGCTGATTTATAAGGCTTTAGGAGATCCGACGCGACTCAAGATGACAATGGCCCTCAGAAAGGGTGAGATGTGCGTCTGCGATCTAGCCGCCCTCCTGGGTATCAGTGAGTCAGCCGTATCCCACCAAATCCGGCGCCTTAAGGATCTGGCCTTGGTTAAAAGCCGCCGTGATGGGCAAATACTATACTATTCCCTGGATGATCATCATGTGGACGAAATGATCCAGGTGGGGCTAGACCATCTTAGCGAATAAAGGTCTTTTACCCATAGGCGGGGGATAAAATCTCCCTATCTGCTAGGCATAAGTGCGGAGCGGCTTATTTTCAGGAATGCGGTAAAATTGAAAGTAACGCTCGGCATACTGGAGAGATGAAGGGAAAATTTAAATGACCTTGCTTTTTGATATGGTTATGGCGTCGTGGCGGTTGCTCCATGAGGCATCTATATATGTCCTATTTGGGATCCTGGTGGCCGGCATGTTGCGCATCTTTCTCAGTCCGGGCACTGTGGCCCGTCACCTGGGCCGAGGGAGATTTCGATCGGTCTTCAAGGCGTCTCTCCTCGGCATCCCCATCCCCTTGTGTTCGTGCGGCGTCCTGCCTGCTGCAGCCTCACTCAAGAAACAGGGGGCCAATAGAGGTGCAACCACGGCATTCCTTATCTCCACTCCTGAGTCGGGCGTGGACTCCATAGCCCTTACTTATGCACTGCTTGACCCGGTGATGACCATAGCCCGGCCAGTCGCCGCGTTTGCCACGGCCACGGCCGCTGGCCTTTCAGAGAATATTCTCGGCAGAGAGGATGAAGAGGGTAAGGTCAAACCGGATCTTAGCTGTCCTGTGGATGGCTGCTGCGACGGTGAAGAATGTGCGCCTGAGGATCATAGTTCTCACCATAGCTTTTCAGAGAAACTTCGGGCAGGACTGGCATACGCCTTAAACGATCTGTGGAACGACATAGCCGTCTGGTTCTTGGTGGGGATACTGCTGGCTGGGTTGATCACGGCCCTCGTTCCAGCGGATGTGTTGACACGCTACCTTGGAGGTGGTCTGCCGTCCATGCTCATTATGTTGGCTGCGGGCATCCCTCTCTACATCTGCGCCACAGCCTCAACGCCCATTGCCGCAGCCCTAATCCTCAAGGGGGTTAGTCCAGGTGCTGCCCTCGTCTTTCTTCTCGTAGGACCAGCAACCAACATCACTTCCCTTACTGTGCTTTTGGGCGTCTTGGGAAAAAGGGCGACAGCCATTTACCTGATCGCCATTGCTCTGTCAGCGGTGATCTTTGGATTGGCCTTAGATCAGGTCTACACCATTTTGGGCATCTCAGCCCAGGCTATGGCGGGTAAAGCGACAGAGGTGATTCCGCGCTGGGCCCAAATGGGCGGTGCAGTGATACTGTTGGCTTTGTCCATCAGGCCGGTCTACCAAACTCTCCGATCAAAAGTAATAGGTGGACCCACTGCCGTTGCGGGAACGGCCTGCTATTGCCCTTCTGAGACAAGCCTTCCATTCGCAAACACTCACCCTGAAGATGCGGGGTGTGCCGGATCCACTTGAACTGGTGATTGGGGCCGGGACGGTCCGTAGGAGGCAATAGTCGCAAGGCTCAAAACCTAAGGCCAATACTCCAAAAAAATTCATTATTCCATCGCAAGATGGCCCGCTGTACGCTAGCGTCATTCCAACGAAAGCTGTCCCCGCGAAAGCGGGGAGCAGGAATCCAGATAAATGTTAAGATATTGACCTATGAAGAGGACTAGAAGATCTGAAATAAGATTTCTTGTAACAATTTAGATCTTTGAAAACCGTGAAACGATTCTGTCCGGTACTGTCTTTTCATGCCCCTATCTCAAAAGGAGTTCCATCGGACTTGGCAGTGACCTCAGATTTGAGGGTTTGCGCCACAGGACTTCTGGCAGAATATGTCGTGGCGTCAAGCAACGGCTATTGTAAAACTCTCAAATCTGAGGTCACCTTCTCAGAACAAGATAGATAGGGGCATGAAAAGACAGCACCGGACGAATCCCGATGCCCTGTTTTCATCACCGCTGCGAGCCACGAAACACGCTATTTTCAAAGACCTAAATTGTTACGATTTCCTCTTGTTTTCAAACAAATGGGACACGTGTCGTGGAAAGATATCGCGATTACAATACCTATCTAAGAGAGATATTCGGCGAGCGGGTTCAGAAGATATCCCTGGATGCGGGGCTGAACTGCCCCAACAGGGATGGAACGACGTCTAATAGGGGTTGCATCTTCTGTGACAGTCGAGGTTCCGGTACAGGGGCCATGATCAAGCGCGGTCTATCTATCGAGGAACAGATCGTGGAAGGCCGCAAACGAATGGCGCGGCGGTATGGGGCCAGGAAATTCATTGCTTATTTTCAATCTTTTACCAATACATATGCCCCCGTGCCCCAGCTCAAAGAGCTTTACGACCGTGCACTCCATTACCGAGACATGGTGGGTTTATCTGTGGCCACAAGGCCGGACTGCGTTAGCAACCCAGTCTTGACCCTTCTGAGTTCTTATCAGGAAAAGTACCTGGTATGGGTTGAATATGGGCTCCAATCTTCACATGATGCCACCCTCTCCAGAATCAATCGAGGACACGATGTGGCCTGTTTTGAGCAAGGCGTACACAGGGCAAAAGATTTCGGGCTGAACGTGTGTGCCCACATTATTCTTGGTCTTCCTGGAGAGACGCGGGACATGATGCGGGAAACCGCTTTGTACCTGGCAAAACTACCCATAGACGGCGTCAAAATACACCTCCTCTATATTGTGAAGGGGACTCCACTGGATATCGTTTATGGAAAGAAAGAATATCGTTGCTTGGAAAGAGATGAGTACATAGAACTGGTGGTGGACGTTTTGGAACGTCTTCCCCCTGATGTGGTCATTCAACGGCTAACAGGAGACCCCATAGGCGTGGAGTTGGTGGCACCGCTTTGGGCCAAAGATAAATCTGAGAATCTGAGGCGGATAAGGGAAAGATTGGAGGAGAGAGAGACATGGCAGGGAAGGCGGTACCATGAATGATACTTGATCCATCGCGAGTTGTCGGGGTGAAAGTTGAGGATTGGAGTAATGGAGTATGGGAGTACTGGAGTAATGGAAAATGGGGAATTGCATAGATGATGGGTTGGACTAAGGGGAGCCATCGAGCGACCGTAGCATTGTAATACAGTCTTTGCTTTTCCAATACTCCAACACTCCATTACTCCATCGAGGCTTTGCACCTGCGTCCTGATTCTACTGTACCAGGAAAAAGATGAAGTCACGGTTCTGAGGTAGCTAGCCCATAGCCCCCAAAAAGCTCTCCAGGCCCTGCGTGTCCTCCACATTATAGAGCTTGATTTCGGTTTCTCTCGGCAGAATTTTCTTCAATAAACCCGTCAAAACGTTCTTAGGCCCCACTTCTACAAAAACGTTTACCCCGTCGGTCGTCATGTTCACAATAATGTCAAACCACTTCACAGGGCTTATGAGCTGCTTGGCCATAAGGTCTTTTATTCTTTCAGGATCACTTTCACTCTCAGCTGTTGCATTGAACAGGACGCTTGTCTCAGGGCTTGAGAAAGAGACGTCTTCCATGAATTGACGAAAATCATCCACCGCCTTTTGCATCAACCTGCAATGCCATGCCCCACTCACTTTCAAAGGAATCGCCTTCCCACCTTTTTCCTTTACAAGATCCACGGCGCGGGACAGGGGCTCCTTCTCCCCGGTGATGACAATTTGTTCGGCGGTATTGTGGTTAGCAACCGCCAATATGCCCAGTTCACCGGCCTGGACCACGATCCCGTCCACCGCCTCAATATCCATACCAAGCACTGCGGCCATTGATCCAGGGTTGGCCGTAGCCTCTCTGTGCATCAACTCACCCCTTTTGTTAACCAGCCTGAGTGCATCATATTCAGAGAGACTCCCCGCCGAGGCAAGAGCAGCATATTCACCCAAGCTGTGACCAGCCGATACGGTAGCACGGATTCCGGATTTATTGAGTGCCGTGAGGCAGGCCAGGTTGACAGCAGTTATGGCAGGCTGGAGATTCACCGTAAGGGCCAACTCCTCCATGGGACCTTCAAAGCAGAGCTTTGATATGGGTTTCCCACAGATCTCATCCACCAGCTCAAATATTCTCTTCGAATCAGGAAATCGATCCATCATGTCTTTGCCCATGCCTATGGATTGTGATCCCTGACCAGGAAATAAAAAGGCTATTTTTTGAGACATAGGATACTTCCCCCTCATCAACAAAAAGGAAATGACTTTTTCAGGGATTTTTACTTTTGGGGTTCGCCTAACTTCTTTCGGAAAAGTTGATCGAAGGCAATTTCGTAGTCCCTTGAGCCCGGCGTGAGGGACTTATTGCGGGAAAGCTGGTCAATAATTTCCTTTTCCGCTCTTTCGAATTTCATGTTGATCTGCGTGATCACGTTATTGACCACCTTATAAATCTCCTGGTCAGTCCCATAGACCTCAATTACAGCAGGATCATTGATGAGTACTTCTAAAATATACTGGGTCATATATAGGGAGATGGGGTTTGGGCGGGGCACGAGGTCCCGGATGGGGGCGATAAAGTACTTGAAATCAAATTCCGTGCTTCTGAGTATTTTTCTTAACCCATTTAAAATAAGATCAGACACGGCGGCGACATTGTCCGTCTCAATGATCTTTTCCATGAGTAAAGACTGGGAGAGCTGCGTGTGTATTTCGGAAAGTTTAAATTTAAAGAACCTGTCCCTCTGGAAAGCCTGCTGCCTCTCTTGCCTTTCCAGCCTGTCGATTATCTTCTCGTGAACTCTTCCGGCGCCAAATTTTTTCATGTGACAACGTTCTTCAAACTTTTATGAGAGAATACCCCAACGGACTCTTCACTCCGCCCCATGAGGACCGGTCTATCTCAATTCTTTGCGTTTTTTTTGCCGCCACTTGAAGAGGTCCCTTTCTTCGAGGTTTCTTTGGAAGATTTTGCTTCTTTGGTTGTGGTGTCCTTTTCTGATTTCTCCTTTTTTTCACCGCTTCCGCCACTCTTTGGCGCATAATCGGTCACATACCACCCCGTGCCTTTCAGATGAAAGGTACTCTGAGAAATCAGCTTTTTCATTTTGCCGCTGCACATTTCGCACTTGGTGATGGGCATATCAGAGAATTTCTGCCAAATCTCAGTCTGATGGCCGCATTTTGTACACTCATATTCGTAAATGGGCATGTTCTATTGCCTCGCTCGTTGATGTGCTCACCGCACAGTCAGGTCACAGATCCTGTGACTTTGGTAGGCATCGAGAATATAATCAATCCCTGGAAGACGTAACTTTTCCAAAATCTCAAATGTGGTGGACTGAACCACACTCTCTTCCTTTTGCCTTCTGTCACCGCAAATATCAAATCTCTGAGAGAAATTGCAGAATCGAACGATGTGAACGAGTTCATGGGTAAAAACATAGACAAGAAGGGGGAGAAGTCTGAGTTCTTTGTCTCTCCTTAGGGCCTTAATGATCTGATGATCCTGAAGGCATATGAAATAAAAGTCGTGTTTCCTGGATCTTGATTCAAAATCCCTGGTAACCCTCGAACACTTGTTTAGAAGGGCAAAAGCATGGGGAGCAATTTCATTTTTCCTCAGGGCAGGGAGGGTCCTCACATCATACCGGTGCCTTTTCCACTGCCCAAATGAGAATTTGTAGAAGTCTCCAGTCCTTTCCTCGGCGATGCCGAGAGACTCGCTTATTAGGGATATGTCTACACCTTCAAAAGGCCGCCAAGTCATTTGTATTAAGCCCTTTTGAAATAACTTTTCATGATGAAGGTAAGGACGTTCCTGAAAATGTCAATACCGAAGTTATGGTGGCGGTGACTGGATTCGAACCAGTGACTCTGCGGATATGAGCCGCATGCTCTGACCGACTGAGCTACACCGCCAGTGTCTCTCGGTTTTGCGAAGGAGACGCCCACCATATATGGAGAAGAGGCGCAGGGCAAGTTGCTGGATTAATGTATAGAAATCTAATGGTTTGTCAATCAAATATTTGGGTCCCTCGCCGCTGCTCCTCATTTCAGGCCATCATTGCAATACCCCGTTATCCAGCTGGACGATGTGTGTCAAAAACAGCACATTTTATGTGTTACAATTAATACACATTCACACATAAGTTCGAATAATATAAGATAATGTATTAAAATAAAAGGTATAATTTCTTTTTTTCTTGTGGCATATTAATTGCATTTTTTTTAGAACGACTCTGGGGTGTTCGTTACACTTTGAGGGATCCTTCCCGCGCAAAATGTAGGAGGAAAGAAAACATTTACCAGAGTAACGGCACCTCTGGATACCCCCCGCTCTTGTCGGGGGGTTTTTTTATTTTCCACACCGTCCCTTTAACAGTGATAGGTCACCTCCACACCAACTGACTATGGGCAGTTCCTGTCCATTTACAGGGTTGTAGCAATAACGATAGGCAAAATTTTTTTCATAGTCACAAGCGATTTTCCTTCGTCCCTCCACAAAATAAGAACATTCGTTGTTGTCACAGAAGAATAGGTCATGAACCCAGCCTGTTTGAGGGCAAGGCTCCCATCTCAGCAATGGTTTTTCGCAGTGAGGGCAGATCCATTTATCCTTATCCATCGAATTCATCCTCCAAACATAAAGCCTGTTCTAACAAAGTTAACGAGGCTCTGCTCTAAGTCAATGCTTCCCGTTTATTATGGTGGCGTGAAGAATGAATTATGGATCTTGACAAGGTCAAGAGAGCTTTGTAAGGAAAACATATGGCACCAAAGGGTATCATCACATCGAGAAAGTGCCCTCTTTGTGGACACCACGAAGTGGGATATACCACCGAAGATGGGGTATTCTATCCCCTGAAGCCGGGGGATATGATCCAGATTCTGGATGATCCTGAAATCGCCCTCCCTGGCGCAGAGGACGGAGCATATGGTAAAGGCACTTTAGAAGGGGAGCAGGTTGATCGATCTCGTTATGAAGTATGGATCCCAGGCCCTGCAAAGAAAGACAAAAGGCTTCGTCTCAAATATGGTGTGCTGGTGAAAGGGCCGTCACTTACGGGGCAGATGTCAGGAGAAGTTTACCGCATCGCCTATTTGGACAAGCTGGAGCGTCTTATAGAGAAAGAGATCCATACGCCCGTAGCGGTTATATTGGATAGATTCTTTACCGCTCCTCATCTGGCCGCCGGGAATCCGATGCAGATTGCGGAAGCCATGTGGCGAGAACTAGAGGAGATCAGAAGGCCTGTACTGTTTGTGAGCGCATGGCTTGAGAAACGGGATGAGGAGACCCTGAGCAAATTGATCCAACCCGCTGCGGAAAAGGAACTAGACAATCAGCCCGTAAGCGAGGCGGAGGAAAAAAGAGAACTGGAAGAGTTATCCCTAGAGGAGTTTCTGGAGCACCTGTAACCGGTAATTTGATCTTCACTTTGATCGCGCCCCATCAGGGTTGTTCCCAGTCAGTGACCATCAACAAAAATAAGGGCGGGTTTCAATCCCGCCCTTGTCTCTTTTCAATGCCTAACATTAAATCAAAAGACTAAATGATTTTCTTGATCTCTTCGGTAAGAGTTGGAATGACCTTGAAGAGATCATCCACCACACCATAGTCCGCCTTTTGGAATATGGGTGCGTCTGCATCCTTGTTAATAGCCACAATAAACTTTGAGGTGCTCATACCAGCAAGGTGCTGAATGGCTCCAGATATACCACATGCGATGTACAGATTGGGGGAGACCACTTTTCCCGTCTGTCCCACCTGATCAGAGTGTGGCCTCCAGCCTGCATCCACTGCGGAACGTGATGCGCCCACGGTGGCTCCAATCAGATCGGCAAGTTCCTCAAGGATATGGTAGTTTTCCGGCCCCTTCATGCCGCGCCCGCCTGAGATAATCTTGTCAGCCTCAGTAAGGTCAACCTTCCCGCTCGCATCTCTCATCACATCAATGACCTTGGTTTTCAGGGCACCATCGTCCAGGGTGATAGAGGCATCGACAATTTCGGCGGATTTGGAGGTGTCCGGTTCATTCAGGGTCATGACATTCGGTCTGGCTGTGGCCATCTGTGGCCAGCTGTCTCTATAGGTCACCTTGGCATAGGCCTTACCCGCATAAATGGGTCTGATGGCCACAAGGTTTCCCTCCTCAAGGCTAAAAAGGGTGCAGTCCTGGGCCATCCCAACCCCAAGGCGAGCTGAGAGGCGCGCTGACAAGTCTTTCCCCTGTACCGATGCACCCAACAGTAAGATGGCAGGATCATTCTCCTTGACCAACTGGGCGATTACAGAGGCATAGGCATCTGTTGTATAGGCTTCAAGCCGCGGATCATCGGCCACCACAACCTTGTCCGCACCATAGTGACCCAATGTGGCGGCCTTGTCCTTGATATTGGAACCGAGCAGAACTGCGGTTATCTGTTGACCCAGGGAGTCCGCAAGGCGCCTGCCTTCACTGACGATTTCATAGGATATTTTTCGGATTTCTCCGTCTCTTTGTTCAGCGATTGTCATAATTCCTTGTGGCATTTTTCATCTCCTTTTTCTGTTATATAGCGTTTGCCCGTTTGCCGGCCTCGTCTATCAGCCGGGTCTCCATTTCTTCGCGAGCACGCTTCTCGGGTGAACGGGCGGAAGGGACGAACCGGAAACCTCATTTTAAATGACCTTCGCTTCTTCGTGGAGCAGCCTGGCCAACTCCTTTGCCTTTTCCTCGGGGGTTTCCCCTTCTACGATCCTACCGGCTTGTCTTTGTGGAGGCGGTGTCAATTCTAAGACCTTCAACTTCCTTGCGGCCTCACCAAATTGGGCTGCATCTAGCCCCAGGTCTGCCAACGTCTTCTCCTCCAGCGGTTTCTTTTTCGCCTTCATGATACCAGGCAAAGAGGCGTATCTTGGTTCATTGAGCCCTTTTTGGGCCGTAATCACGGCTGGTAAAGAGGATTCTATGACCAGTGTTTGTCCTTCCACTGGTCTGTTGACCTTGACAGACTTCCCATCATCAGAGACCTCAACCTTGACGATTAAGGAGACATGGGGGATGTCCAGAAATTCCGCCAGACTGGCTCCCACGAGGCCCATGTCATCATCAACCCCCCGTTGGCCCGTGAATATGAGGTCATAATCGAGGTCTTTGATGGCTGCAGCCAGGGCCTTTGCCACGGCTATGGAATCGCTTCCCTCCAAGGCCGGATCATTAATCAGTACACCCTTGTCGGCTCCCATGGCCAAAGCCGTTCGGATGGATTCAGTGACCCTTGAGGGACCTAGGCCAACCACCGTCACCTCGCCGCCAAACTTCTCTTTGAGGCGTAAGGCCTCTTCCACCCCAAACTCATCATAGGGATTCATCACCCACTTGATGTCATCCTTGACAATGGATTGGGCATCCGGAGCAATTTTAATCTGTGTTTCTGTATCCGGCACCTGCTTCAGGCAGACTATAATATTCACATCGACCTCCTTTTCTTGGCATTTAGAGCGCCAATCTATGGATTGGCATCATTCACTAATCCACTCAAAAAATATTCGCTGATCTGTTTGGCAGCGGTCTCAATATCATATTTCCTTCGGCTTGACAACACCCAGAATCTGGACATTTCATCGAGGGCGCCGAAAAAGGCCCTTTTGGCTATCCCCGGTATAATGTCCTTCTTAAAGATGCCCTTTTCCTGTCCCTCCTGAATGATATCGCCTATGAGATTGAGATACTCCGCAAATTTCTCATTCTTGTATTCTTTCATGAACTTACTGCTCTGCCTCAATTCCACCTGGATGATCTCCGCCACATCTTTGTTTTGTTCGATTAGTTTCAGGTGGTTCAAGGCGAATTTCTCTATTTTTTTTACCGCATCTGTCTCTTTAGAAATCTCCTGTCTCATGTCATCCAGGACACGCTTCATCTGTTCTTCAAAGAGGGATATCAGGATGGAATCCTTATTTTCGAAATAAAGGTAGATGGTCCCATCGGCCACCTTTGCCTCCTTGGCGATTTCAGAGACCTTTGCCTGAAAAAAACCTTTTTTAGCGAAGATCTTGGTGGCAGCATAAATAATTCTGTAGTATTTTTCGTTACTTCTGCTTTTCATCTCGCCCTTGAAATAATTATGAATGATTATTCATTCATTAACACGCGTCCGAACAGGGTGTCAAGATCCTTTTTGATCTTTATTCCTTGACATAAACTGCCGAATTACATTAGATTTCTAACGGTTCGCAATAGACTTTGAGGCTGTTTTCCAGAGGATATTAACCCAAAACGGTAAGGAGGAGGGACTATGCGCAAATTATTTAAATTTTTGGCTATTGTAGTGATAACGGTGGGATTTATCAGCCTTACTATGGCACCAGGGGTCTCAGCCAAGGATATCAAGGTGGGAGCGGTCATTAACCTGACGGGACCTGCCTCCACCTGGGGTCAATTCCATGCCAAGGGACATCAAGATTACTTCCGCTACGTCAACGAGGTTAAAGGGGGGGTTTATGGGAATAAGATCGATTTAACCGTTGTGGATCATGGGTATAAGGTCCCAGAAGCCGTGAAATATATAAAGAAGTTCGTTACAGAAGACAAAATGGACATCACGGCCACTTGGGACGCGGGATCAGGCATCATGGCAAAACCCATCATCCAGCAGTATAAGACGCCCAACATCAATTATTCCACCTACCAGGGCATACTCAAACCTCCGGTTGATTATGCATACCTGCCCTACGGTAGCTACGTCATGGACAGCTATGCCCTGTTGGAATACATCAAGACCCTTCATAAGGGGAGTGCGCCACCCAAGGTCGGCCTCCTCACTTACAACAATGCCTATGGAAAATCCATTCACGAGGCGTGCAAGGAATACGCAGGTAAATTCAATGTGAACATCGTGACCATTGAACAGTTTCCTCCAAAGGCCCTTGACCTTAACACCGAGTTGCTCAGGCTGAAGAATGCAGGGGCTCAGTACATTGTCATGCAGTGTCTCCCATCCGCTATCTTAATGGCCCTCCAGGCTGCTGATCGGATCAACTACAAGGTACCCTTTTTCGGGACTTGGACGTCCACGGACCCGGATTTCTTTAAGAGGGGAAAAGGTCTGATTCGTGACAGGATGCATATGCAGTTCCCAGGGGGTCTGCCCGTTGACGGAACTCCCGGCATGAGGCTCATGCAGCAATTGTGGGACCGTTACAAGACGGTCACCCAGTTTGATGCCTCCTATTGGGAAGGGGTTGTTATTGCCAGCCTTATGGAGAGGGCATTCCAGAGGGCGCATGAGAAATCTGGGGAAATCAACAGTGAGACGATCGACCAGGCCTTGCAGACCTTTCAAAATGAGGATTTTGGAGGACTCTTCCCCAATGTGACCTATACCAAAACAGACCACGGTGGTTCTTGGTCGGCAAGGATTGTGAAAGTTCACGAAGATGCATCATACACCCCTCTTACAGGCTTTTGGGCGCCCGGAAAAGAGAAGGTCACGATCATAAGGTAGGATAATGCCGAATGAAGGCTTTTCGTGGTGAACCGAGTATCTTTGCCTCCGCCCGCTCGGAAGAGAGACGGGCGGAGCTGGAGGTGAAGAGACTCACCTTGCGGTTTGGGGGCATCACGGCCCTCAACAAGATTGACCTTACCGTGAATTCTGGAGAGCTGGTTGCCGTCATCGGCCCAAACGGTGCGGGCAAAACCAGTCTGCTCAATTGCATCACGGGTTATTACAAACCACAGGAAGGCCAAATCTCCTTTAATGGAGAAGAGATAACAAACCTCTCCACCCATCACCTTACTGCACTGGGCATAGGCAGGACCTACCAGAATATCGAACTGTTTCCGGGTCTCACCGTTTTGTCCAACATGCTTCTGGCGCGTCACATACACTGCAATTACAGTGTTGGACTGGCGTCCCTGTTCTCCCCATCTGTCCGAAAAGAAGAGGTTAGCCACCGCAAAGTTTTGGAAGAGTTGATTGATTTTCTTGAAATGCAATCCATTCGAAAACAGCTCGTGGGTTCATTACCTTACGGGTTGCGCAAACGGGTCGAGCTGGGCCGGGCCCTTGCCCTAGAACCTAAGCTTTTGGTGTTGGATGAGCCCTTTGCGGGAATGACCCTGGAAGAAAAGGAGGACATGGTCCGATTCCTCAAGGAGTTACATGAGGCTTGGGGACAGACCATCATCCTGGTGGAACATGACATGTCCGTGGTCATGAGTATCTCCCAAAGGGTAGCGGTGCTGGACTTCGGCGTGAAGATAGCGGAAGGGTCTCCCGATTTTGTTCAGGCCCATCCTCAAGTGATCGAGGCCTATCTTGGAGAAACGGCCACAATCGAATAAGGGGATGATGAACAAGGAGCCCTCTGAAAGAATATGGTTGGAAGTATAAATAAGATAGAGCGAATCGACAGAGAGGCCCTATCCTCGCTGGATCAGTACACCTTTCCTCAAATTCTATCGAGGCAGGCGGAGCGATTGGGGCCGGACGATATTGCCATCCGGGAGAAGGCCTACGGCATATGGCAGACGTATAATTGGCGAGAATACTTTCGATATACAAAACAGGTGGCCTTGGGGCTGATCTCGATGGGTCTCAAGAGAGGCGAAAACGTTGCACTTATCTTGGACAATCATCCGGAGTGGCTTTTTGCAGAGCTGGGCACCCAGTCTGTGGGTGCGGTGACAGTCCCCCTGTTTACCTCTGCTGTGGCGAAAGAACTGGCCAGCGGGCTCAACCGCGTCGAAGCGGCCTATGTCTTTGTCCAGGACCAGGAACAGGTGGACAAACTCCTAGAGTGCCAGGATCAGCTATCCCATATCAGGCGTCTCATCTATATCGATCCCACAGGGATGCGGACTTACGGGGACAACCCCTGGTTGATGAGCTTTAAAGAGTTGCTCGAGTCAGGGGAAGAACTGGATAAGGATCAGCCCGATCTTTTTAACAAAGAACTCTGGGAGGGTAAGCCGGATGATGTGGCCCTGATGCTTATGACATCCGGGACCACCGGACTGCCCAAAATGGTCATGTTGAGCCATGAGAACTTCAATGAAATGGCGCGCAAGTGGCTGGAGACTGCCCCCATAGGCATCGGTGACAACTGGATCTCCATTACCCCGACGGCCTGGATCGTTGACCAGATGTGGGGCGTGGGGATTACCCTCTCTGGCGGCATGGCCATGAACTTTCCCGAGACCTTTGAAACCGCGGTTCAGGACTTCAGGGAAATAGGGCCTACTGTTATCGTCACCTCTTCCAGATTCTGGGAGGATCTTGCCTCCAAGATCCGGGTGAAGATCAGTGACTCGGGCTTTGTCAAACGGGGCCTTTACAAACTGTCCCAGAAAATAGGCGGTGCTGTGGTGGATCTTCAATCCGCGAAAAAGCCGGTGCCCATTCACCTCCGCGTTTTAGATTGGCTCGCGACACGGGTTGTTTCACGACCCCTTATGGATCGAATAGGATGCCTCGGATTTCGAGCGGCTTACACAGGAGGGCATCCTATTAGCCCTGACGTGATTCGCTTTTTCAGGGCCAATGGGCTCAACCTGAAACAGGCCTATGGCCTGACAGAAGCTGGTGGCATCTTTCAGGTCCAGCCTGATGGTGAGGTCAAGCCGGAGACCGTAGGGACTTGCCTTCCCCGAACAGAAATAAAGATTGCCGAAGATCAGGAGGTCTTGGTGTCCAGTAGATCCAACTTTGTGGGGTACTATCAAAACCCTGAGGCCACGGCTGAGGCACTGATAGACGGTTGGTTTCACACTGGGGACGCAGGTTACCTTGATGAGGATGGGCACCTCCTCATCATTGGTCGCAAAGACGATATTATGCGGACCAAAGAGGGGGAGGCCTTTTCGCCAGATTTTATTGAGACGAGGCTGAAATTCAGTCCCTACATTCAGGAGGCTGTTATCTGGGGAGAGGGACAACCCTATCTCACCGCCTTCATCAATATTGACTTTGGAAATGTGGGGAACTGGGCGGAGGAGAGAAAAATCCCCTACACGACGTATTCAGATCTTTCACAGCAATCGGCCGTCGAGGAACTCATGCAAGGGGAAGTTCGTGACGTGAACACCCAGCTACCGAGGCCGATGCAACTGGTCAAAATTATTTTGTTGTATAAATTGCTGGATGCAGACGATGAGGAACTCACAAGAACGGGAAAGGTGAGGCGTAAATTTGTGTTTCAGCAGTACAAAGAGCTAATTGACGCCATGTATTCGGACATGACCGAAATTCCTGTTAAAGGTCAGGTACGTTACAGGGACGGACACGTGGGAACCATCGAAACAACGGTCAAAATCTTAGACGTGTAATGAGGAGGTTGATCCGGTTATGGAATTCTTCCTTCAACTTCTGGTAAACGGCGTGTCACTCGGATTACTCTATGCTCTTGCCGCCCTGGGCTTTGTCATGATTTTTAAGTCTAGCAGTGTCCTGAACTTTGCCCATGGGGAACTTATGGCCATTGGCGCTTTTCTCTTCCTGGTCCTCTCTGCCTGGGCTAAACTGCCTATTATCGTTGCATTTGGGTTGACGCTCATCGGAAGTTTCGGCCTCGGGTTTATCATTGAGCGGTTTTTCCTGCGCCCCCTGATTGGAGAAGCGCTAATCCAAGTGATCATGCTGACCGTCGGTTTAGCCGTCATGTTTAAGGGCATCATGTTGTTTGTTTTTGGTGGAGACATCCACAGTTATCCCAAATTCTTACCTGAAGGCCTTTCCATGCAATTCGGTGTCATTTACATCCCCTCCGTCTACGTGGCCGCCCTAATCATTGGGGTCGTCTTTCTCCTCATATTCGGGTTCTTCTTTAAATACTCCTCCCAGGGCATCTATATGCGATCAGTGGCGGATAACCAGCCGGCGGCACTCTCTTTGGGGGTCCATGTCAGGAGGGTTTTTGCCCTTTCGTGGGCCATTGCAGCCCTGGTTTGCGCCATGAGCGGGATCATCCTGGCCATCATTAACGGGGTCAATGTGCATAACTTGACGGGAATAGGACTCAAAGTTTTTCCGGTGGTCATCTTAGGCGGGCTGGATAGTATTGGAGGAGCCATTTTAGGAGGTATCATTATTGGTCTGCTTGAGACCTTCACTGGTGGGTATATATCCACTGCACTGCGGGAGATTGTTCCCTATGTCGTGCTTGTCATCATTCTCATGGTTAAACCCTATGGCCTTTTCGGCCTGGTGGAAATAGAGCGGGTATAGCAGAATG
>CP070840.1:2628194-2639492 GCA_020342025.1 Deltaproteobacteria bacterium | reverse complement strand
GTCGCATTGATACATCCGCACATTTCCCCGATGGCCTTGGAAAGACTTCCTCCTCCCCTGTTGTACCGATCGCCCACGGCCTCCTCCGAACAACTGAGAATAAAATCAATTTCCTCTGGGCTGATTTGTGCCAGCTTCAGGAGGTGCTCCAGGACAAGAGCACCGGAGGCCTTGGCCATCAGGTTCTCCATCAATACCTGGGCTTTCAAGGTGTCGTCCTGGTCATGATGCCTGTGGAAACAACCCACCACGCGTCCTTGGTGATAGAGGGGCAGGGATTCTTGTCCTTTGACCTTATCCTGGATACGCTCCATATCCACCCCTGTTTCGATCTTCTTGGTATCCATCCCCTCCCAAAAGGGGTGTCCTTCCAATTTCTGGCGGAAAAGGGGCGCAGCGCCTTTCTCAAACCAGATGAGGTCAAAGTCATCGGCCAGCTTCAAGAGGCCAAAAAACTCATCCTCCGGCATGATCTCCCCGTAGACCCCATACCGGGAAGCCCCTTTGAGGGGATGTTCATACCAGGGTTGCTCCACACCGTTCAACCCATCGGGATGGAGGTTTCCGATAAAGACCTGGTTTGGCGCATATTGCACCGCATCCTCAAAGGACCGCAGGTGTTTTTCTATGCGGGGTAACAGGGGTTCCCGGCTGTCGGCGACCTCACGGGCCGGCTTTGATCCATATCGCACAAAGCTGGGCGTGTGGACCAGGGCATAAGCGCATGCTTTTATGATGGGGTCGGTCATGGTCAATGGGTCTCCTCTTGAGATTTCACAAAATCCGCAACAAAGTTTTTGAGCTTTTTCCGATCTACCTCTCCTGTCAGCCTATCCACTTCCTTCCCATCATTAAAGAGAAGATAGGTGGGTAAATTCATCACCCGTAGGTTCAAACATAACCTGCGGTTTTGTGAGGCGTCAACCTTGACCACCTTCAAAACATCCTCGTAATCTGAGGCCATCTCTTCCACATAGGGCATCAAAGCAAGGCAGGGACCGCATCGGGGTCCCCAAAAGTCCACCAACACGGGCTGCCGGGATTCGACCACCTCCTGGTGGAAATTATCCTTGTTCACTTCTTTAAGCATCTATCCCCTCCTCCATCAAACGTCTGCGCTTGCCCCGTGAAATTTTTGTCCCGTTTAATCCTTACTCCGTTGAATTCCATTCTGCAAACACCCTTTGAGGGATTCAACCGATTGGGCGCGACTTGGCAGGACTATTTCACTGGGGTGGGTCTGCGGTTAACACTAGAATACTGTTTGACCTTCTAACTTCGTCCGCATCGCTTCGAGAGCCTTCTCCACCAACGTTCGTCTCAAGGCCTTCTCTTGTTCTTGGCTCTTGGTGGGGTCACCCAATGGATGGGGAATGGCTACTGCAGGGATGATTCTGTTCGCACCCACTGTCTTGGAGATGGGCACAATGGTGCAGATATGCACGGTCAAAATTCCCTCCTTCTCCAGTTCTTTTGCCATCGTTGCTCCGCAACGGGTACATGATCCTCACGTGGAGCTGATGATGACGGCCCGAACACCATCCTTGAGGAGATCTTTTGCGATCTCCTGGGCGAACTTCCTCGCATTGGCCACAGAAGTGCCGTTACCCACCGTGGCATAGTAGTAAGGGTATAGATCCCCAATCAGGCCCTCCCGCTCTAAATCCCTGACCACATCCAAGGGGAGTACGCGGTGGGGGTCTTGATTGGCATAGGTGGGATCATACCCCCCGTGGGTCGTCTCATGGGTCTCAGGGCTCAGCCTTTCAACTCTCTGAATATCGTACTTTCCGTACTTGGATGCACTGGATGACTCCACATGGTCTGGATTTCCCTTGGGCACAATGCCACCACTCGTGATGAGGGCGAGGGTGATCTGACTTAAATCCTCAATGGGGGGCAAGGGCTCCACCCGATCGAAAACCGGCATGGGATACTCGGTGACAAAAGGATCTCCCTTCATCTTGCGCAAAAGCATATCCACGGCCCTTGTGGCCCCTCTCTCTTGGGCAAAGTAGTTTTTACGAATGCCCCTTGGTATGTAGCCTTCCTCCGCTGGTGATCCAAGGGATTCTCCTCTTGCCAATTTCAATGCAAGGGTCACCATTTTTGGGGCTGCATCTTTCATCCCCATGCTGGAAGACTTGGTTTCGATGATATAGACAGACTTCTTGTACAGCTCCACGCCCGGGTTTTCGGGGAACATGCCCGTTACAGTGGGAATTCCCAGACGCCCCGTCACCTCCTCGCATACGGCACCACAGGCGGTACCATATCTTCCTGCGTTGAAGGCAGGACCAGCCAACAGGAGATCCGGACTGTAACCTTTGATCAGTTCCAGAACCGCCCCCTTGGCCGTTTCCACATTCTCATTAAAATAGTTGTCACCGCAAATGACCGTTCCTACGATCTCCGCATCCTGGCCCAGCATCTGCTGTAAGAGCAGACCTGGGCCCACGGTCCCGTCCTTTTTGAGAGGCGCTGTATCCGCCTTTTCCTCACCGCCGATCTGACCAAAAAATTGATTCAGATAGTGGACAAATCTTAGTTTGCGGTCCATCACTCGCTCCTATATCTCCTCAGTGGACAGTGCTTCAAACCCCAGTTCATTGGTGGCGCCCAGAATCACCTGAAGCTCTGCGGTGATTCCTCCTTCCTTAGAAAGGCTATCGGGTTGTCCTCCCGCAAGCCGATCCAAAATCTGAACATCCCCGATGACCCTATCCATGGGGGGAAGCGTGATGAACTCGTTGGCATTCCCCACACTGACCAGGGCATCGGCCCGAGGGCTTGTGTCGGCCAGGGACTGTGAACTGCCGTCGGCGCCAGCGAATTCATCGGTAATCAAGACAGTGGAGATCCCCTTTTCCTCGATCTTTGCACAATTCATCATCACATCCGCGTCCGGATTCCCAAAGCCCTCCTTGGATATGATGACCCCATCCACATCCAATTGTTCCACCAACTGTGCAGTATAGCTGGAGGATTGTTCCTTGTCCAGAAGGGTGACGTTCGCATTGGTCACCACAACGCCCGCGAAATGGAGATCAAGGCCGTCCCGCTTGGATAGTTCCTCAATAATGGGATTGTTCAGGTGGTGGTAAGTTGTGTTTTTGTCACACGCAGAGACACAGTTTCCACTGACAACCGCTCCATCCATCACTTCTGTGGGAAGGATAAGGGTGGGCTGCAAGGTCTTCAGATCTTGGCCATATAAGTAGGTATCGTGGAGCAGACCCTGGCTCAGGAGCATATAGACATAGGCCACTTTGGGAAGATCGGATTTGGTTTTTTTGGCGTCAAGCGTCTCATGGGTCTCGAAACGGTCCATTTCCTCAGGCGTCATGAAACGCCCCGCCTCTCCAAGGTAAGCGGCTGCCCGCAGCCCAGCCAGGCGGAGGGCCTCCTCGTGTTCTCGCTTAGAAATGTCCTTCTTGACTTTGATCAGGAGGGCGATATTCAATAGCTTGGAAAATGAACTGTATTGGGCACCGGGGCCAGTCATATCCAGCATACCCTCTTGAAACCCAACGATTTGGCCCACGGTCATGACAGAACATCCCTGAAGCACATGGGTTCTACCATTTCCCACCTTCTCCACTCCAGAGATGAATCCAGGAAATATTCCTCCGCGTCCTTCCACTTTGACCCGGGGTTGGATCACGTCCTTTATGGGAATAATGCGGACGCTTTCTCCAGGTATGGCCAAATCTGCATCCATAGACGTGATTCGAGAATCATCCCCCCAGGTCTTTTCAATGAGTTCTTCTCGATGGATGTGGAGGACCTTTCCTTTAATGCGCGTCGCACGGCCCCAAGTGACCTCCTCAATGGGTATGCGGCCTAATTCTAACGCCATGGCGCGACCTCCAAAAAAAATCAGGGGAACTTCCAAATGACTCCGGAAGTTCCCCTGTCCTTTTACCTGAGAGATTATCCCTTGCCTTTGAGCAGGGTTTTCCCCTTCGGTGGCCCTATAAAAGACGCTCTCCAGAGGATCTAAGGGATTGCGGTCCTTTTGCCTGAGAGTTTCCCCCGTTCGATCACTGGGGTTGCACCTTCGGCGCCCCACTGGGTAGCAGCATATGCCCTGCGGAGTCTCTCCCGCGATCCACAACTTTGAATGCTATCAAAAACCTGTGGATGCGTCAACCAACAAATCCGAATCCAGGGGGTGAAGCTGCACAGTCATCACCTCAGCAGATAAGGGATTTCCACCCACAAGGCGTCGTGGGGGCACTCGACTTCACAGGGCAAACAAAACCAGCAGGTCCGATATTTCCCAAATGGTTGCCCGCAGGAGTAACAGCGGCTCGCCTCCTTTCGAGCAGATTCCACGTCAAGACACTGCTCCACTTCTTCGAAGTCTCCTTCCCCCAGAAATGGTCTCACAGGAATTTCCGCCCTTTTGAGGTCCGCCCCACTGTCGGTGTCGATCTGGAAATCCGTCTCTACGGGCCCTGCATAGGCCCGACCATATCGGAGAGGCTCCCCTTTGAGAAATCGATCAACGGATTCGGCAGCACGCCTTCCCTGGGCCATGGCCTCCACGACAGAGGAGGGACCCCCCACCACATCACCGGCCAGGAAAATCATCTCGTCAGGGCTCTGCAGGGTCAAGGGATCGATTTGACTCGCCTTTGCAGGATCGAGACCGATCATTTTGAAGATTGTGCTGTCCGCTGTCTGGCCGATGGCCACAATCAGGTTGTCCGCTTCCAGGAACATCCGCTCGCAGGCATCAAAGTCAGGGTTGAACGCCCCGCTTTCATCAAAGACCTGAAGGCAACTCTGGAATTCGATGCCATTCAGGACCCCTTTTTTGGAGAGCAAATTGGCGGGTCCCCAGCCACACTCCAGGGCCACGCCTTCTGCGATGGCCCCTTGCAGCGCCCGGGGATAGGCAGGGAGTTCCTCCTTGGGCTCCAAAGAGACCATCGTGACCTTTTTGGCCCCCAACCTTAGAGCCGTATGGGCGGCATCCACGGCCACGTTTCCACCCCCGATGACAACCACCCTGGTTCCTAGCCCTGGCGCTCGAGCGGCTCGGACATCACGCAGAAAGGGTAGCCCATGGTATACCCCGGCGAGATTCTCGCCTTCCACATTTAGCCTGCCATGCGTGGGACAACCTGTGGCGATAATGATGGCTTGGAATTCCTTTTTGAGGTCATCTACGGTCTTGTCTTTCCCGATGGCGACGCCACACTCAAACGTCGCCCCCATTTTCTCCAGGCGTTGGATCTCCTTTTCCACAATGGCCTGTGGCAGTTTGAACTCCGGGATAGCCCAACGTAACATACCCCCCGGGGCCCCTTCAGCCTCGAAAAGAGTTACACCATGGCCCTTAATCCGTAGATCGTAGGAGGCCAATAGTCCAGCAGGTCCGGATCCAACCACCGCAACTTTTTTCCCACTCTCTGGGGCCATGTCCGGGAATGGAATATCATCCTCCGCCACGGCCTCGGCCAAGTAACGTTTAAGTGCTCGAATCGCCACTGCCTCGCCTTCCAACGCCTTCCGGTGGCAGCTCTCTTCGCAGGGTTGAGAACAGATTCTGCCCAGAATTCCGGGAAAGGGCAGGGTCTCCATGAGCAACGCCATGCCCTTGGCTTCTTCACCCCGGGCAATCAATTGAACATAGCCATGGCAGTTTACGCCCAGGGGACAGGCCTTGCGGCACGGGGCCAGTTGGAGCCTCAAGTTGTCCAAAATGCAGGTCTCGACGCAGATACCACAAAAGGTGCATTTCCCCTTGTCGATGAGGATATTGTCGGACAGGCTTTCCAAGAGAGTCCTTCTCATTAATTCTCCTCCAGCTGTCTCCCGCTTGTAGAGAAATTTGTTTTCTTAAGTCCCGCCCGGAATAGCGGCGGGACGTTATATAAAATCGTAAGTTGATTTTGAGACCGTCCAAAAACCGGCTTCTGAGAGGCTGATGGAAAATGTCCAGCTGCAAGGCTTCCGAAATCCCGAGGAATGAGGCGTACATAGAAGTACGCCGCAATGACAAGGGATGAGGGTAACGCGGCAGATGGGCGTTTTCCGACAGCCTCTTTATAACTTGATGATCTCTTTGTGTGAGATCTTGACGTCTTCGGGTGCCTCTCCCTGTGTTAGGACGATATGTTTTCGCCACGCCTGGTCATTTAGGTCGGGGTAATCGGTTCTGTAGTGCCATAGCCCCCATCGACTTTCCCTCCTCTCCCTGGAGGCGAGGGCGCTCATGGTCGCGCACTGGATAATGTTTTCAACTTCGTAGACCTTAAACAGATCGTGCACATCATTGATGCGGACCAACTCCACCAACTCTTTCCGAAACCGGTTCATCCACCAGAGCGCATTGTTCAACTTGTAATCATTTTTCGGAGGCACGATGTAGTCGTTGATCATGCGCCTCACTTTGTATTCAAACTCCTCAATGGGAATGGGGTTGCCGCTCTGATCGAACTTGGCATCCCTGCACTTCAGAAAAGCGTCCACCTGCGCTGTGTCCAGTTCAACCGTTTGGGCACGGGAAGCATATTCGGTGGCGCTTTCCGCAGCGATCTCGCCAAAGACAAAAGCCCCAGAAAGATGGCCACGGGCCACCAGAGACGTATCTCCTGCAGCGTAGAGTCCCGCAACCCTCGTTTCCGCGCGCTCATTGACGCGAACCCCGGTCAGTCCGTGGCCCCCGCACAAAAAACACTCTGTGGGCCAGAGTTCAATCTCGCCGCTTCGGAAATCCACATCTCGGCCCTGGAAGAAACGCTCCTGCACAGGCCGTTCGGTGGTAAAAAGTATGTCCTCAATCTCCTTTATCTTTTTTCCGGGAAGGTGACTCATGATAATGCGCATGGGCCCTCTACCCTCGAAGTCTTCCTGCAGCATGGACTTAATGGAAGGGTGCTCCTTGTCACGTCGGTCTCCAAAGGCGTTCAAGAGATTGGCACCCCTGGTGAGGGTGATATAGAGGAGTGGCGCATTGATATCCTTGATGATGTAATAGATGAGGGTATACTCAAAGCCGCTCAGTTCTGCGCCTGCCCGGTAAGCCAGGCAATAACCATCACCCGTATTGCCCGGAAAATCATAAACGCCGTAAAGATAGCCGTTGTTGGGCAGGCCAAACCTTGCCGTGCCCCCGGCTGATAGAATAACCCCTTTGGCCTTACAGACAATGACCTCACCGGTGCGAACATTCATGCCTATGGCCCCGGTCACCCTGTCTCCGTTTTTGAGGAGTTCGACGCCCATGGTCCGGTTGACGACCTGAACGCCCAGGTCCATAACCCGCTTGGCCAGAATGGTTTTCAGCTCGGGCTCTTTCATGGTCACACAGAATTTCCCCTTGGGATGCACCTGAAGAACATCATATTGGCCCTTCTCATCCACGGGGAAGCAGACATCCCAGGATTCCAGCTTCTTCAACAGCTCCCAGCTCCTCTGCACCATACGGTAGTTGACCGGTTCATCCATGATGCCTTCGCAGGCCAGGCGGTTGGATTCCACGTAAAGCTCCGGGGTGGAGACACCGGGTACAGCCACGATGATGAGGGCGTCCATGCCCCTGGCTATGCAACCGGAGTATTTTATCTCTCCTTTTTCAAAGATGACCACCCTCTGGTTCGGGTCCACTTCCTTTGCCCGGATGGCGGCCATGGCGCCGGCGCTGCCTCCACCGATAACGAGGACATCACAATCAATAACCGGGTAATCCTGTCTCATCGGTCCTCCTCAGATCATCTTCTCTGCATCCATACCTAAGGCGTTTCAGCCGTCTCATAGGCTTCCACATCTTCCTTGGTGGGGATCTTGGACTCACACGGGACCTTGGTTTGACACAGGCCGCAGCCACGGCCTTCAAAGCCATAATGGGTTTTCACATATTCTCCACACGCCACCCGTGTGTGTTTGAAGCATTTTGTCTTGTCATGGCCTGACTCGGTGATGGCCCCCACGGGGCAGCGGTCGATACATTTTCCGCAGATTCCTAGCGTGAAGAAGGCGCAGTATTCTTGATGATTTGTATAAGGCCTGGGAGAGGGGGGAATCCGGATGCGGGCCACCACAGATCCCGTGCGCATGGCCTTTCCCCGGGGTGTGATCAGTCCGTCACAAAGGCCGAAGGTGCCCAGTCCGGATGCATAAGCCGCGTGTCGCTCAGACCAGGTGGACGCGATCTCATATTTCTCCGACTTTTTTCTAGACCACTCAGGTGAGAGCATGGGGGCAACGGCCTTATATCCCTCTTTTTCAAGCACGTGCACCAGGTGGGTCCTCAGTTTCTGATTGAATGCTTCACCGAAAATACGCGCTCTGGCCCATCTTTCCGCGGGGTAGACCGTCTGTTTTCGGTGGTCCCGCTTTGTGGCCTCGGTCTGGGGCAGGATCCAACTAATGACGGTAAGTTGCTCGGGCGTCGCTTTGATATCGGGGAAGGTCTGTGTGAATATCTCCAGGGGTGTCCAATGAAATGGCCCCACATACTCCTTAAAGGCCATGTACAGGGGATCATCCCCCTTTGAAAAGCCCACCAGGGCATCCTCCCAGGCCTTTTCGTTGGTCTCATTCTGCAGGCTGTTTTCCGGGGACTCTTGAATGAAATTAAGTATAATATTCTCTACCCAGGAGGAATTTTCATCCCTCTTTTTCACGGCCATGCTCTTCTCCTTTGTGTTTGAGAATACGGAACGCAACTGGCGCGCAGGCTAGCAGAGGGATCTTAAATCCCTATCGCGCCGTGACGAGTTTGCTCGAGATGTTAGAGAGTCGATAGGGCAGGAAATCTCTAACCATCAAAGGCAGTATAGGAGAATTGGCTCAGAGGTGTCAAAGGAAAAGGGCGAAGATAGATTTTGTTTGACATCTATTGACATTATGGAAGTATAGGGCCGCGTTTAATACTTTGTAAATGCTGGGTTTTGAGTGCATCCAAGATCAATTTTTTGCAGGTCAGTGTCGCACATGAAAGAGGATGTAAGAGAAAAAACTTCCCTGAACCATCAAGAGGTGGTTGGTCTAAATTTTGTCAAGGATTCAAGGTCCTATTTTTTTCGAAGGCATTACAAGCAGGGTTTACGATCCCATGTGATGGAGGTTTTGCGAAGGGATGATGTGAAGAGAGAGAGAACAGGGGTGGTCATAGAGGGTGTAAGGTGGTTCCCAAAGGCCAAGCCTATAAAGATTTTGAGGATATTCAGAACCAAGTTCAAGAGTCTGGACCAAGCCCTGGAAGAAGTGAATAGGGTGAAAATCATTGAGAAATACCTGGCGCCCGATCATGTGGCCATGTCAGATGAATTTCTTGTGGATTATGTTTTGGACGGGAAACGGGAGTTCATCCTTTGCGGTCTCCAGGAGGCGGTGGCGGGGGAAATCCTGGACCCATGGAGTCCCATCACAAAAGAGCATCTGGCCGAACTCTTCAGCCGCATGAGCAGGGAGTCAACAGAGACCCGGGACAGGGGCAGAGGGCGTCTGATCCAAAGGGCTCAGAAGAGGGTCAATAAATTCATACAAGGCGTCAAGCGCATGATCTTGGAAGCGAATCACGTGCCTGATCTTGCAGGTGTTGGAAATCTTCTCCTTACGCCTGAAGGAGAAGTCAAACTCGTGGATATCAACAATATTTCCAGCGTCTCGTTTGGGCCCAACATTAGCATTGATGACAAGGGATACCCGGTGTGTGACAAATCCATTCAGGCCCTGGCACTCCTTGAGCAGAAGATACTTGGTAAGGCCATTAACAAAGAGGACGCGGTCTACAAAACATTTCTGGACGCTCAAAGAATGAGGCGCGTTAAAGTCTTAGAGGACAAATTTCACTTCACCATGGTGTATCCGGAGTATGATATGGATTGACATTTCTTCGATGGGGTTCCGGCTGGGCTGGGCTCCTCGAATCCCCAAATGCCCATAAGCGTAGAAATCAATCTTAGGGCCTGTCTCGTTCTCCTCTTGGCGAGCGGTAAAAAAAAGACAGGTTAATAGTATTCATGTCCCTTACAAGCATTATTCTTGTACTTCTCTCCGCCTCCCTTCATGTGGGTTGGAACTTCCTCATCAGTTCCAGTTCAAATCCCAGAGTCTTTCCCCTCATAAGGGGTACTGCCATTCTTGGGATGTCGGCAATTTTCTTGTCAAGAATGCCCCTGCACGAGATTCCTTCTCCTGTGTGGTTCTATGTTTTGTTATCAGGATTCGTGCATGCGCTTTATGTCTTGTCTCTCAGCACGGCCTATGTGAAGGGTGACATCTCATATGTGTATCCTATTGCGCGATCTGCCCCAGCCTTTGTGCCCATTGCCGGCTTTTTTATATTTGGCGAGACGGTATCCTTGCAAGGGGGTGTGGGAATCCTCGTTGTGGTCTTGTGTCTTTTCCTATTGCAACTTCGTGGAGGCGATGCGAAAGATTCAAAGCACCTATTCGCCTTTGTCAGACAGAGGGAAAGTGTGTGGGCATTTGCTGCCCTGGCAACCGTGGTTGCTTATAGTCTCATAGACAAAGCGGGTATGGTTGCCTTTAGCCACGTGAACAAGCTGCGATCTTCTCTGCATGGACCCACATACTTTTTGCTCGAGGCCTCTCTGTCTAATCTCATCTATGGGGTCTATATGGCGAGTCGTCGAGAATTTGGAGACCGCCATGTCTGGAAACGGGAGTGGTTCCGGGGAATCTTGGCGGCCTTCGCCACCATGTCTTCATACAGCTTGATCCTCCACGTCATGAAAACGGAACACTTGGGTTACATTGTCACCCTGAGACAGTCCAGCGTCCTCATCGCTGTTTTAGTGGGGTGGTGGATCCTTAAAGAGAAACAGGGACTGTCAAGACTGTTGATTGCAGGTGCTATGCTGGTAGGCTTTTTCCTGGTAGCGACGACAAAATAAGAAGCGGAATTGTTGTCGGCCGAGAACTATCCAACTCCACCATCTAAGTTAGGTATGAAGACGGGTAATAATTTAGATCTTTGAAAACCGTGAAACGATTCCGTCCGGTGCTGTCTTTTCAGGCTTATATCTATCCTGCTCTGAGAAGGTGACCTCAGATTTGAGGGTTTTACAATGCCCGTTGCTTGACACCACGACATATTCTGCCAGAAGTCCTGTGGCGCAAACCCTCAAATCTGCGGTCACGGCCAAGTCCGGTGGAACTCTTTCTGAGATATGGGCCTGAAAAGACAGCACCGGACGAATCCCGATGCCCTGTTTTCATCATCGGTAGCGGTGCGGTTGCCTTTCTGAAAGAGTCATATCCGAAAAAGAAATTCCACGGTGCTTCGCCGTGGTCTGATTTTGAGGGATTACGCCC
>CP070840.1:2614394-2628094 GCA_020342025.1 Deltaproteobacteria bacterium | reverse complement strand
ATGAGATCAAGATGATCTCCTGGCAGGAGGCGGATCGGAAGAAATATATTGAGGAAAAACCCTATTTTGGAAAGTACTCTTATGCTCCCAACCACTTCAAGGGGGTGGATTATGCAGTTGAGACGGTCGATAACGGGATGCATTTTATCGCCGACGCAGATATGAGTGATGACATGGCCTATAAACTGGCCAAGGCCTTAAATGAAAATCTCGCCTGTGTCTCCAAAACCTTTGCCCCTGCAAAACGCCTTTCGCTGGAATGGAGCGCTAAACAACTGGGCAATCCGTACCATCCGGGCGCGATCAAGTATTATAAAGAAAAAGGGCTCTGGAAAGATTAAAAAATTTCATTGGTTGTTGGAGGGGATCATGACAGAGACAAAAGGGGCCGAGGATCGTACATCAAGGGCACGTTCATTCATAGGTAAATGGGTGTCAATAGGTTGTTCGTTTTTCGTGATTTATGCCCTCGCCACCATGGCCTTACAGGATTTGCAGCTTTTGAGCCTTTTCCTCGCCTTTTCCTTGGCCGTGGGCTTTGTTCATTATCCCCTCAATCCAAAGAGACCGGGCTCGCTGCCCCTCCTGGTTCTTGATCTCATACTGGCGGCGCTCGGTTTTTCTTTCTCACTCTATATCTATTTTGATTACTGGGAGTTCATCTTTCGCGTCGGGGATCCAACCCATTGGGATATGTTTTTTGGTATCGTCAGTATCGTGCTTATCTTTGAGTTGACCCGCCGCGTTGTGGGGTGGTCCCTGCTCATTATCGCCTTCGCTTTTCTGGACTATGCTTTTTTCGGGCAGCACCTGCCATCGCCATTTTCCCATAAGGGCTATGACCTGCAAAGGATCGCCACCACGCTCTTTATGTCCAAAAACGGGTTGTTCGGGGTTCCTATGAGAGTCACGACCTATTTTATTTATCTCTTCGTCGCCTTTGGGGCCTTTTACGAGACCTGCGGCGGCACGGCGTTTTTCGTCGATCTCGCCAGTTCTCTCTTTGGAAAGCTGAGGGGAGGACCGGCCAAGGTCTCTGTAGCGGTTAGCGGTATGATGGGGACGATCTCCGGGAGTGCCGTCGCAAACACCGTCACCACAGGCACCCTGACCATTCCTCTGATGAAACGCATCGGTTTTGAGCCCCGTGTGGCCGGGGCCGTTGAAGCGACAGCGTCTACCGGCGGCCAGCTCATGCCCCCCGTGATGGGAGCGGCTGCTTTTATCATGGCCGAGTATTTGGGGATTGCCTATATTGAAGTCTGCAAAGCCGCTGTTATACCGGCTGTTCTCTATTTCATTGCGATTTACAGCGTGGTTCATTTTTACTCTTTGAAAATCGGGATCAAAGGCCTGTCTGAAAGTGAAATACCCTCCGCAAAGTCAGTATTCCGTGATAAATGGATGTTTACGGTTCCTCTGATCGTTTTGATTGGGATTTTAGTTGTGGGTTACTCCCCGAGGATCGCCGTGCTTTATTCGCTGCTGGCCACCGTGGTCATGAGTTTTTTCAGGAAAGAATCCAGGATGATGCCCACCAAGATTTTTGATGCCCTGGCCAAGACCGGATACAACTGCGTGATGGTGGTCGGTGCCTGTGCCACGGCCGGCATCGTTATCGGCGTGGTCCTATTAACGGGAATGGGCGGCAAGATCACTGCGCTTGTGATTACCCTTTCGGCCGGATCGTTGGTCATCGCCCTTCCCATTGTCATGCTGGCATCTATCCTCTTTGGAATGGGCCTTCCGACAGTGGTCTGCTATGTCCTGCTCGCTGCGACGGTCGCCCCCTCTTTGATTGATTTAGGCGTGACTCCCATGGCGGCTCATCTTTACATCTTTTACTTCGGGATGCTCTGCATGGTCACCCCGCCGGTTTCTTTCGCCGCCTATGCCGGTGCGGCCATCGCCAAGGCGGACCCCATGAAGACGGGATGGACCGCATGGATCTTTGCCCTTGCCGGATTTCTGCTGCCCTACATGTTTGTGTATAACAATTCGCTCCTATTGATGGGATCAGTGATGAACATCTTATTTGCTGTTCTGACCTCCATGATCGGGGTAATTTGCCTGGGAGCGGGAATCATCGGTTATGTGCTCAAAGAAACGCCTGCCCATGAAAGAATCCTCCTCTTTGCTGCCGCCCTTCTTCTCATCAAACCTGGGCTTCTTACGGATATCGGGGGATTTCTGTGTGTCTTGTTGATCGTCATCCTCCAGGTCAAAAAGCAAGCCCCTGCGGTGTCCGACCAGACCGCCCCGTGATGGTCATATAACCCCTAACGTTGCAAAAGCTGAGGATGCTGCAGATCCAAGGCGTCGAGGGTGAAGCTGTAGTATGCTACCGCGAACCCTTGACAACGCAGGAGATGCAGTATCCTCGGCTTTCCCGAAGGGTAAAAAACATGGCATTTTTTTACCATTTATGGATGTCAGTTGAAATTAATTCCAGAAATGTGTTCCGTAAACGCTATATAACGTGCTAGTTCTGCTTTTTAACTCCCTTTGACATGTTTTTTATGCAACGATAGGGGAACCTCTAAGGAGCTTTATTGATTATGGTTGAAATGAAAGCAGCGACAGTTGCAGAAGCCTATCTGGAATTGCTCGCCCTGCGCGGGATCGAGTATTTCTTTGGTAATGCCGGGACTGACTTCGCCAGCGTCATAGATGCATTTGCCTGCCGCCAAGAACAGGGCAAGTCACTTCCACGTGCCTTGAGCATCCCGCACGAGATTCCTCTGGTGAGCATGGCCCATGGCTATTATCTTGCCACCGGGAGACCTCAGGTGGCTATGGTCCACGTGGGGGTCGGCACGGCCAACGGCCTTGGCGCTGTAATTGGGGCCTCTCGGGCTAGGGTTCCGATCCTTTTCAGTGCAGGCCGAACACCGATTACAGAGGAGGGAAGTCCCGCCTCTCGATCAAGGCCCATACACTGGGCGCAGGACGCTTTTGACCAGGCAGGAATGCTGCGTGAGTATGTGAAGTGGGACTATGAACTGAGGATGCCTTCACAGTTGGAGTCCGTGGTGGATAGGGCCCTGGCTATGGCCATGTCAGAACCAAAAGGACCCATCTATCTCACCCTGCCACGAGAGATACTGGCGACCCCGTTGGAGGAGGTGGCATTTCAGGCTCAGCCGCGCTATGACCTCCCCACCTATCATCCTGATCCAGAGAAGGTTCAAGAGGCTGCCCGTATGCTGAGCGAGGCGAAGTGCCCCTTGATCATCACCTCGTCATCGGGACGATCACATGCGGCGGTTCAAGCCCTGATCGATCTGGCCGATACGGGGGCCATTGGGGTCGTTTCTTTCAACCCCGAGTATATGAACTTTCCCACGGATCATTTCTGCCATCAGGGCATTTTCCCGGATCCTTATCTTTCAGAGGCCGACGTGCTGCTGGTGGTGGATTGCGACGTGCCCTGGTTTACGAACATAAAGAAACCTCGTGACTCAGCATTCATTATCCAGGCGGGCATTGACCCTTTCTATAGCAGCTATCCCATTCGCGGCTTTCCCTCGGACCTTACCCTGCAAGGGGATCCGGCCCTTGTCCTTTCTGGGCTGAAACGGGCCATTTCAGACCTCCCCGGCAGGAACGAGGGCGCCATAGCGAGGAGAAAGGAAAGGCTCCAAAAGGTGCACGATGAACTGGTGAGAGGCTGGCAGCTATCGGCCCAAAAAGCGGCCAGTGATAGGCCCATAGACCCTCGATGGGTTTCCCATAATGTGAATCGCATCCTGGGCCATGATGGTATTGTGATCAATGAATATGACAACAGTATGAAAGAGTATGTGGGGCAGCGACCGGGTTCCTACTTTGGCTCCCCCCATGCAGGATATCTTGGCTGGGGTGTGGGTGCCGCATTAGGAATCAAACTGGCCCGCCCTGAGCAAGCGGTCGTCGCCACGGTGGGGGATGGTTGTTATATGTTTGCGGTCCCCAGTGCCTGTCATTTTGTCTCTGAGGCCTATCAAATACCGATTCTCGTGATCGTGTACAACAACCAGTGCTATTTGGCGGTGAAGCGGGCGACGCGCGCCCTTCACCCCGAGGGTTGGGCGGTCAGGACGAACCAGTTTC
The DNA here is from genome assembly GCA_020342025.1 of Deltaproteobacteria bacterium. The sequence goes on along the minus strand of CP070840.1, from coordinate 2,624,002 downwards.
CCCTGAGTGAACTCCCGGTTACGGCCCATTACGAAAAGATCTGCGAGGCCTTTGGCGGATACGGGGAGAGGGTGGAGGACCCAGAACAGGTGGGCCCAGCTATAGAGCGGGCCCTTCATGTGGTCAGGCAAGAGAAGCGCCAGGCCCTTCTAAACGTCATATGCAAACACCCATAAGGCAACCTACTTCTCTTGAAAACCCTCCATGCCGTGGCTGTTGTGACCCCATTAAAGTACCGGAATACAAACTACTTCGGCATGGTGAAGGAGGAGTAAAACCTCATGCCACCGGTGATCAAAAAGGATGTTTGTACCATTTGCGGAACGTGTGCGGAGGTCTGCCCGGGTGATCTTCTGACCATGGACGAGAAAGGGCCGCCAGTGGCTTACCCGGATGAATGCTGGGACTGTGGAAACTGTAGAATTCACTGCCCCGTCGTCGATGCCGTGGACTACATATTTCCGTTAGGGATACTCACATAACCCTAATCGAGTCAAAACTCAATTAGGGTATAAGAACGAGGAGGGAGGCACACATGAAGCTCAAGGACAGAGTGGCCATAGTCACAGGTGGTGCCCAGGGGATCGGAAAGGCCTACGCCCTAAAGCTTGCGCAAGAGGGGGCAAAAGTGGTGATCGCAGACATTCTGGATGCAGAGGCCGTTAAGCAGGAAATAGAGAGCAAAGGCGGTGAGGCGATGGCCCTTCACACGGATGTGACTGATGAGAAAAGTACAGAGGAAATGGCCCAGGAGTCCATAGAGCACTTCCGAAGGATCGATATTTTAGTAAACAATGCTGCCGTTTTCGCAAGCTTGGAGACAAAACCCTTTTTCCAAATCTCTGCCCAAGAGTGGGACAAGGTGTTACGGGTGAATCTAAAAGGTGTGTTCCTCTGTTGCAAGGCCGTCTATCCCCAGATGAAAAACCAGGGAAAGGGGAAGATCATCAACATCGCCTCCGGGGTCTTCTTTAAAGGCCTGCCCCTTTTTCTTCACTATGTGGCGTCAAAGGGGGGTGTCATCGCCCTGACACGCGCCTTAGCAAGAGAGGTGGGGAATGACGGCATCTGTGTCAACGCCATAGCCCCTGGATATACGTTAACCGAAGTCATGGTGGATGAGTCCATACATGACGAGGCGTTTGTGAATGCGGTTGTGGGAAGCCGTTGCTTCAAGCGTCACGAACGGCCCGAAGACCTCACGGGAACACTGGTGTTCCTGGCCTCTGATGAGAGCGATTTCATTACAGGACAGACCATCGTGGTGGATGGCGGTGCCACCATGCACTGAGCGCGCGGGATAGTGGCATCATAGACTTAAGGGAACAAAGCGGGAAAAGAAGTAAGGCGTGAAAGGGGGCAGCGCCTCGCCTTTCTCGCTTTTCCCGCTTTTCTCGCCTATACCTTGCAAATAACGAACAAGAGATAGTATCCCACAGCAGTTAGTGTCAAATGGACCATGACTGGCAAGAAATGAGAAGGAGTCTTGGGATGTTAAAAGGATATGCAGGTAGCATCGCCTGGATGGATCTCACGAATGGGGCCGTCCGCGTTCAAGAATTGGAAGAAGCGCTCGCCAAGAAGTATCTGGGAGGTAAGGGCCTGGGCGCCTACCTCCTTTATAGCCATTTGAGGCCCCATACGGATCCCTATGATCCCGAGAACATATTGATTTTCATCACCGGTCCCCTCACAGGAACGGGCTTTCCAGCGGTTTCCAGATCGGCCGTCGTCACCAGGTCTCCCATGACCGGGACCTTCCTGGATTCCTATTCAGGGGGGTTCTTCGGTCCCCACATGAAATTCTCTGGATATGACGGGTTTGTCATCCAGGGTAAGGCAGAAAGGCCCTCCTACATTCTGGTTGAAAAGGACAAGATAACCATCCGGGGAGCGGCACATCTTTGGGGACTTTCTGCCTCTGAAACGGAGCGTCGTTTAAAGGAGGAGTTAGAGCAGGGGGAAAAGGCCAGAATAAGTGTTGCCACCATTGGGCAGGCAGGGGAGAACCTGGTCCGATTTGCCAATATCATCAATGCCAGGAGAGCTTATGGCAGAGGAGGGGCGGGCGCAGTCATGGGTTCAAAGAACCTGAAGGCGGTCGTCATTCGGGGTGAGGGTGATTTAACAATAGCTGATGAAAAGGGCTTTAAAGAGGTTGCCAAGCGTTGCCGAAAAAAAATTGCAGAACACCCGCTGACGAAGAAAGGGGGTACCTTCCCAACCGAGGGCACCATGATGACCGTCCACTTAACCCAGGAGACTGGGACCCTGCCATCCAGGAACTGGCAGGAAAACACCTCAGAATTTGCCTCAGATATTTCCGCAGACGCCTTTCTGAGGCATTTCCTTAGACCCCAGGCCTGCTTTGCCTGCCCCATTGGCTGCAGCAGGGAGACCAAAGCCATAATAGACGGCGTTGAATACCTTACAGAAGGCCCGGAATATGAAACCATCTATGCGCTTGGCTCCAATTGCGACGTAAAAGAGCCTGAGGTGATCATTGTTGCCGACAAACTGTGTGATGACTATGGGATGGATACCATCTCTTGTGGTGTGGCCATCGGCTTTGCCATGGAGTGTTTTGAGCTAGGACTGATTTCCGCGAAGGACACCGGAGGGATCCAACTTTCGTTCGGCAATGGAGAGGGTCTTCTGGAAGTGATTCATCTCATCGCAAAGAGAGAAGGGCTCGGCCAACTTCTCTCGGAAGGCGTGAAGATAGCTTCAGAGAAGATTGAAGGATCTTCAGGTTTTGCCATGCACGTAAAAGGTCTGGAACTCCCAGGGTATGATCCAAGGGGGATGAAGGGCCAATCCCTGACCTATGCCCTATCGGATCGGGGGGGTTGCCATCTAAGATCCAATACGATCCGCACAGAACTCTTGGGCATTCCTAAACCTTACGATCGGTACGGTTATGAGGAGAAGCCTGAGATGATCAGGGACCTCCAGTTGAATTATGCCACTTTTGACAGCCTGATCGCCTGTGTCTTCGGGGCCTTTGCCATCTCTTTAGAGGATTATGCTGATGCCGTATCTGCAGCCACAGGTTGGTCTCTCGCTTCGGAAGACCTGCGTTTGATCGCGGAGAGGGCCTGGAACCTCACGCGCCTCTTCAATGGGAGGGAAGGCTTTACGAGAGAGGACGATACACTGCCCGAGAGGCTTTTCACACAACCCTCCACAAAGGGCCCTAGCCAAGGGCAGGTGGTGGACAGAGAGGCCTTCAAGCAGATGCGTGATGCATATTACCAGGCTGCGGGATGGGACAGAGAGACAGGGATGCCGACAGAAGAAAAGCTGAAGGAACTGGGAATTGAAGATTTGAAAAGGAGGTGAAAGAGAGATGCAACATGTGAGCATTGATGACCTCAAAGAGTTTGCTACGGATAAGAGGATCAGGAAAAAGGTGGCAGGATCGGAGAAGATCGTTGCAGAGATGGTTTGCTATACGCCGGGACAGGTCACACCGAACCATATGCATCCGAAACAGGATGAAATCTTCTATGTCGTAGAGGGCAAAGGGGCTATGATCGTAGATGATCAGGAGATACCTGTTGGCCCTGCGGGTGTTATTTTCGTACCAGCCAAGGTGAGTCATGGTGTCAAGGCTGCGGAGGATAGCAATCTCGTCCTCATGTTCTTCAAGGCTCCCGGCTCCACCATGAAGAAAAGAGAATAACCATTAACTGCAGACGACCGACGATAACCGCCTTTCCATCCTCCGTAGCAGGCTACTGCGGAGGACGGGCGCTGAAGCTACGGCGCGCCAGGGAGTACGGAGAACTGAACAATAACCAATAACCTGTGACCTATAACCCATGACCTGTAACTAATCACTATTAACCAATAACTATTAACTTATGACGAATAACGAGTCGCCATCTCATGGCTCCCCCATGATCGCCTGAAGTTCCTCCTGAATATACTTCAAGCGGTCCACTTCCTCCTCTGCGATCTCCTCTTTTAGGCCTTTTGATTTGATCCGTTTTCTGAGGGCCTTGAGTTCGTTCTCCACGTCCTGGATCGTATTCAGCAAGACGGTTTTCAGTTCAATCTCCGGTTCCTCCACCATGAGCTTTTCACGGGCTACCTTTCGGGGTTTGAGAACAAGCTGTTCCCTCCACCTAGGGATATGGACTGTGAGATGGTGCTTCTCCTGGATTTTTTTGCCTAAGGTTTCACAAGAGGCCACCTCACCGTGGACCAGAAAAACCTGGGGTTTGGACTCAAAATGGCCAACCCATTCCATGAGGTCCTGCTGATCTGCATGGGCCGAGAAACCCCCAATGGTGAAAACCTTCGCCTTTACCGATACGTTTTCCCCAAAAATCTTCACACGCTTGGCACCCTCTACGATCTTGCGCCCCGTGGTCCCCTTCGCCTGGAATCCTATGATGACGAGACTTGCCCCCTTTCGCCAAAGATTATGTTTCAGGTGATGCTTGATTCGGCCGGCTGTACACATCCCGTTACCAGCGATGACAATGGCAGACCCTGAACTTTCGTTGATCGCTATGGATTCCTTGGTGTTGGGTGTAAACTGGAGATTGGGCAGGTCAAAGGGATCATAACCTCGATCCACAATGGCCCGAGCCTCTTCGTCATAGTACTTGTTGTTTTTGCGAAAGATTTCTGTGGCCTTGATGGCCAGCGGGCTGTCCAGATAGACCGGGATGTCAGGGAGAAGTCCTTCCCTGTGAAATTCACCCAGGACGTAGAGGATCTCCTGCGTTCTCTCTACGGCAAAGGCCGGGATCATCACTTTCTCTCCGTGCGATGAAGCGGATTTGATGGCCTCCAAGAGTTCTGCCTTGCTTTCATCAAATGTGCGATGCCGGCGGCTGCCATAAGTGGATTCAAGAAATAGGTGGTCTGCGTCAAAAATCTCATGAGGATCCCTGACGATCAATTGGTTTTTCTTACCCAGGTCGCCTGAAAAGACGATCTTAATGGACTTATTATTCTCTTCTATCCATAATTCCAGGATGGATGATCCCAGGATGTGACCCGCATTTCGAAGTCGTGCCTTGATCCCGGGTTCAACCTGGATGGTCTGGTCCCTCTCCATGGGTTTGAGCCGTTTCAGGCTCGCCTCTGCATCCTCAGTGGTGTATAGAGGCAGAACTTGGCCTTTCGCCTGTCTCTTGTTTTTCCGCGTCTGCCACTCCGCATCCATCTCTTGGACATGGGCGGAATCGAGCAGCATTATCTTGCAGAGTTCTGCTGTGGGGGGTGAGCTGATGATCTCTCCCTGAAAGCCGTCCCTGACCAGCTTTGGAATCCTACCGCTGTGGTCAATATGGGCATGGGTCAGAAAAAGCGTACTGATCTGCTTGGGGTCAAAGCCCCAGGCCATCCAGTTGCGTTTTTCCATCTGTTTCCCCCCCTGAAAAAGACCACAGTCCACAAGTACTTTTTTGCCCTCAGGACTCTCAATGAGATAATTGGAACCCGTCACCGAACCCGCTCCTCCCAAACAAGTCACTCTAATCATATCTTCTCCCTTTCTATTGCTTTCTGCCGCTCCCTGGCACGCCGCAGCTTCAGCGGCCGTCCTCTCCATCCTTTACTCCATGCTCTATGCTCCGTGCTCCATGCTATTGCGCCTGAAGTGGATAACGATACAGCTCTCCTGAATAATTCTTGATCAACAGACTCCCTTCCTCCTCTCCCATCACATAATCAGGCACCAATGGAATCTTTCCTCCCCCACCCGGAAGGTCGATCATGAAGCGTGGGACACAGAGGCCAGAAATGTATCCCTGCAACGCCGCCATGATCTCCACGCCTTTTTCCAAGGGCGTCCAGAAGTGCGACGTGCCCTTTGCCCTGTCCGCCTGAAACAGATAATAGGGTCGCACACGGATGGCAAGGAGTTTCTGCATCAAGATCCTCATCACGGCTGGATCGTCATTGATCCCTTTCAGGAGAACGGTCTGACACCCCAAAGGGATCCCGGCGTCCACAAGTCTTGCACAGGCCAGGGAGGCCTCTGGCGTGATCTCAGCTGGGTGGTTGAAATGGGTGTTGATATAGAGAGGGTGAAATCTCCTCAGTATATCTGCAAGCTGCTGCGTGACACGCTGAGGGAGGGTACATGGGACTCGGGTACCAATGCGGATAATCTGGAGGTGCGAAATGGAGCGGAGCGCACTTAACAGAACAAAGAGTTCCCCATCGGGCAAGAGCAGGGGATCGCCACCCGACAGGAGAACATCCCTGATCCTTTTGTTCCCCCTGATGTAAGAGATACCCTCTCTTAGGGTTTCCCGAGTCACGATTGAGGGCTTTCCCACTTTTCTCTTTCGGTTGCAGAAGCGGCAGTACATGGCGCATTGGCCAGAGACCAAAAAAAGAACGCGATCCGGATATTTGTGGGTAAGCCCGGGTACAGGGGAGAGCGCGTCCTCGTTCAAGGGGTCCTCCAGCCCCTCTTCCTCGGTGATCTCTCTGATGTCCGGCACGGCCTGTCTGTATATCCCGTCCCCATTTTTCCTGATTAGATGCAGATAGTAGGAATTGATGGCCATGGGATAACGAGCAACCACCCTCTGGATCTCTTCTTCCTCTGTTCCAAATAATGCTGAGAGCTCTTCAGGCGTGGTAATGTTTTTTGAGAGCATCTGTTCCCATGGTTCCATGGCCCGATCTTTACGAATGGCAGTAATCAACGCCGCCTCCTTTTAGCGCTTGCCCGTATCGCCTGAGCCCCACCTTCTGCGTGACGATGGCTGGTAGGTGAGGAAATTCAAAAGGGCAAGCTAGTGCTGGAATTTGGATTTTACGCAGACTATGTTAGGAAGGCACAATAATGGAAGAGATATTATATTTCAAGAGCTACGATTGAACAGGCCGCTTCTTTCTCAGTGCTGAGAAATGCCGGCCCTTCTATCCATCTCTTTAAGGGCCTCACCGGCTTTGTTCTTCCACATCATGTTATCCTGTTTCTCAAACTTTTCAAGAACAGGACGGGATTTGTCCGTTCCAATTTTTCCTAAGGTCTCGCAAATGGCGGCTACGGCGCCTTCGCTCAGAACACTCCTTTTTTTCTTCAGAAACTTGAGGGGCCCGAGGCTGACTTGACGCTCTAGCGTGTCTAGCAAGAAATCTTCTAGCGATCCTTCACCCGAGCGTTCAATGTTCCCATAAAAAGCAAGGGCGCTAAAAAGGGTAGATACGAGTTGCTGGCCTTTTTCCAGTGGAGCATCTCCCAGGTCCTTCAAGACTTCGAGAAACCTCTCCAGGGCCGTTTCACTCTTCATCCTACTTAAGCATTGGATTGCCTTTTTTTGTACGGCGATATCCACGTCACTGAGGAGAGCGAGGTACAATCTTTCTCCCTCTTCCCCCATCACACTATAATACGCCCACAACGCTTCCTCTCTCAGTCGAGGGTTCTTATGATTAAGGTAGGGCTGCAGGGCCTTGGCCAAAGTTTCAATAAACTCATCAGAGGCCACGTCCCCCAAAGCCCGGATGATTCGGATGGTGGATTCGGTCCCTACCTCTTCATCGTTCAGCGCGTCAAGAATCACGTTGATGTGTGAAGGATCAATTTCCAGGAGTTTCTCGCAAGTGCACTTAAGGACAAACTGGTCATTGCTTCCTTTCAGAAAAGAGAGCAAATGGGGTAGAGCTCTCTCGCCAAGTGTCACAAAGATGGGTGCGATGGCCAAGCATGTTTCTTTTTGTCCCGACATAAACCGGGCCTTCAATGCCCCCAGGATCTTACCCCTTTGGATTTCATCTAGGGTTTGCTCTGCATGCCTGGAAAGGTTTTCTTTCTCACTTGAGTGGCGATCCATTTGAGCGATGATCTTTTGTATTTCTTCATACCGATCTTTGCGAATTAATTCAGGGAGGATGTTTTTGAGAGAATGGGCAAATCGAGCATATTTTTGTGGGTCCTCAATGTCGTCAAAGCTCTTCAAATAGAAGTCGGTATTTCGAAGGAATTTATCTATTTCCCGCTTCTTCTTTATCTTGCGCTGTATCGCTTCCGGCAGTTCATCAATAGGGATAAGTTCTTGTTTGTAGTATTCTTCGAGGATTTTCTCTCTCCCATTAATCTCCTTTAGATTGAGTGATAAGGCAATCTGCTTGGCAAGCCTTGTAGATTTTTCTTGATTAAAATCCGACTCCTTCTGGCTAATAGTCTTCTTTAGGAACATGTGGGATACCTGGAACAGCAGCTTTTCGGAGAGGGAGGCAATCATTTCTTCGTCGATGTCAGGTTCTTTGAATTCTTCAGTTTCGGCAAGATCACTGTTCGCCAGAATAGGGTAGATGATTTCTGCGCTCTGCATCGGTCGAACCACGTCCTGAATGATTTGCCTTCTAACTTTTTTCATGCCGATTTCGTCCAGATCTTGGTAAAGGGGGATCATCTTAAAATCTTTTCTGAGGCGAGAGAGGGCCACTTGGGATCTCCAGGGGATGTCCCGCTCCCCGGCCAAGAGTTCTTCATTAAAAATATATGAGATGTTGAAAATACCTCTTTCTCTCAAGGCCTGAGAAAATCGATCTTTATCGCTTTGTTCCAGGGTATCCGCGAAAGTCGGTTCGCCCATGAGGTTGACAAAGTTATCGAATTCCGTCCAAGACATGGCAGCCTTAAGGGTTAAGCTGATGAGATCCTTCCGTTTGAGGAACGTGGCAAACTTGGGGGTGTACATATCCGCCATCCCCTGGAGCATAATAGAGCGTAGCTCCTGGGGCTCTGGAAGCATGCCTTCTATCAGGATTTTTTCCCCTCCAGGAACGTGGGAAACAAGAAAGGTCAACTCATACTTATTGTCTAGAAGCTTTTGAAAATCTTCGTAAAGACCTTCCTTGGCGCTTTTTGATTGAGGATGATCAGCCGTGTAATAGCCTGTCCTAAGAAATGCTTGGATCAGGGAGAGAAGGAACTGTGCGAGATTGTCTTTAATCTCGCTGTGGGGATCATGTGATTTTGGCTTGGCGCCAGCGCTCTCTGGTTTAGGATTGTTACTTTCCATGGCGAACCTCCTTTGGAGGACACGCAACCAGAATTTTGCAAGGCTTTCAAAGCGCCATTGCGAGCCCGCTCTACCTTGCCTCGCAATGACGGGGAAGAAAACGTTTTTCAGAGGACCTTGCGTGATCCGGCACCAAAGAGATCAAGCGGATGATTGCCTTTACACTTGTGCGCAAGAATAACTTGCCCGTCTTAGGTCGATTTGTCGCTTCAGAACAAAAGTTGTCATCTACTCCTTTCTGGTGTTGGCGAGCACAGCTTACTGTCAGCCTTGCTCTGGTCTGCGAATTCTATAGTGTTATTATATACTTAAATCAACATGGATGTCAACTTCTCTGACAACCCATTACATCAATGATTTTATGTAAATACTAATTATATCAATAGGATAAAGGCAATAATTATAAATCATAGAAAAGCATAAGTTTAAAGCTGAAATTTTGAGCAAAAAATGTTTATTTTTTGTTTAATTCTGACAAAATTTGGCAGATTTTTTCTCTTCATCAAGGTTCGAGGGCTTTCACAAGCTGGTCACACTTTAACCGCTCTTTGATTTTTGCCGACAGGGAAAAGGGGCTAGGGGCAGGTTCCACGCCCTTGGATG
>CP070840.1:2608094-2614294 GCA_020342025.1 Deltaproteobacteria bacterium | reverse complement strand
CATCAATTGGAAAAGCTTTACGCTACAGCCATAAGTTATGAAGAGAAGTTGACCGAGAGGGAAAAGCTTTTTCAAAGATCCCTCGTGAATTTCGGTGGGATCAAAGGTCAATTGCAGACCGATAGATTTACCCATTTCGACAGGGCCAAAATGAATAATGCCTATCTTCTTTCAATCGGGCTATACCATCGTCATTACCATCTTTTTGAGGCAGTATTAAAGGAAAAGGGAAACTCCATCAAAGAAACGATCCTATTTTTCCGGCACTTCACCAAGGAAGAGGGGGATATCTTCAGGATGTTGCAGGATCTGTTAGGGCCCGCAGGAACGCCGTCATTACGCGTCCTCAGTTTCTTGGCTGCATTACCGGGCACTTCCGTAAGTGGTCTCAAATAGAGCGCCATAGTTTATGAAGACAAGAAAAAAGATCCTCATCGCCCTTTGCCTCCTGGTCCTACTATTTTTGGCCTCCCTTTGCGGCGGAATCCTCTATCTTTACTACCATCCCTCTGCCGTAAAACCCTTCATAGAAAGAACTGTTTCTCGGTCCACGGGAGCTACTTTCACCCTCAAAACCCTCTCCTATTCCCTCAAACCCCTAAGCATTCACGCAATGGGCATTACTCTCAGACCAACGAAAAATCAGCAGGCGCTTCATCTCCAGATCCGGGATCTCCAAGCAGTTATGGATTTAGGAGGACCATTCGGGCACAAGACACTCACCTTCAAGGGCCTCAAGCTCGAAGGGTTGTCACTCCGAGTTACAGAAAAGGCGAGGCTGCCCAGCATAAAGCTGAAGGAAAAACGTCCATCCTTTGTGTCTCGAATCTTAAAAGGGGCTGTAGCCCTATTCCTCTTCCGGGATGTGGCATTTCAGGCAGCAGAACTGGTTAATGCGCATGTTACCGCGGAATTTGAGGCTATGACCGTTAAGGCAGAGGAGATACGTGCGGAGCTGAATTCTGAACACCAAATAGCCGTCTCCGGAAGCATGCAGATGAAATCTGCGTCCCAAAATCTACTCATCACCGCTCCTCGCTTTCATGTGACGACAGACCGGGCCATCTCATGGGTGGATCCAGAAATCACGGGAACATTGACGGCGAGAAATGCAACCCTTCAGAGTCCTCAGGTGAGTATAGAGGACATTGAAGCAAAGGCAGAGTTCATTTACTCCCAAAAGCAGAAAGCATTCTTCTTCAAAACTGCAGATTTAGACCTTGAAGGCGTTACCCCAAATCGGGTGCGCGATATGGCATTTCCCGCCACAAGTCTGCAACTGAAAACGACCGCCGTTTTTAGTATACAAGAGAGGAGGCTTAAAGTTTCCAGGCTAGATTTGAACTTGGACGATACCCTCCTACTAAGAGGGAAAATGGACATGGAGTTGGGAGATCAGACAGAATTCAGATTCCAAGCCCTGGATAGCCATTTTTCTGCCCAAAAACTCCTTTCCCTCCTGCCTGATAAAATAAAAAAGAGGTTGGCTCCCATCACTCTGTCAGGCCCAGTTAATATTCGAGGATCCTTAAACGGCCGGAGGCAAGAAAAAAAATGGCGTCTGAATTGTGACCTTCAGTCCTTTTTCAGTAATAATCAAATCACTTATGGAATGGGACCCATTGAAGTGGGTAGCAGCGTTAGCGGAAGCATCCAAGCCAAAGGAAGTTTCCCTGACCTGGACATAACGGCGAAGTTGGAGGGAGATAGAACGATGGTTTCGGGGCTCGCTCTCCAACCCGATCCCTTCAAAGTGGGACTTTACCTATCTGGTAAACATCCAGTCTATCTTATCCAGGACCTCTCAGTCAAAATCCCTGGGGCAAGACTGGGACTGGGGAAGAAAGAAATCCTCGTTGACCATGTTCAACTGCAGACCCGGAAAGGCCGGTTGGATGGAAGGAAGAAGGCCCTCTTTTTCCCTGAGATACAGCTTGACTCCTCCCTGCTGAAAAACCTGCTCATCGCACTAGAGCTTTCTGGAGAGCGGTTAGGCGTGCAGATCCAGGGAAAAGATGTCCGCCTTATCCAATCGGCCATTGCCCTGGAGCTATTACCCCCTGAGTGGCAAATCAGGGGTAAAGATTCCCTTCAACTAAATGCCGTCTTGAATGAAAAAGGAGGCTGGGACTTCACCTCTGAACTGGGGCTTCAGGATCTCGGGTTTCAAACCCGGGATGGAAGTTCCATGGGAGAAAAAATCTCCTGCCGTATGACATTGGATGGCAAACTTGACGTCAAAAGTTCTCACATTGACGGGAAAGCAAACTTAAAGGTGGACGAAGGTGAGGTCCTTTTCAATCGTTTCTATCTGGATCTCCATCGCAGTGTATTTCTCAGTTCCATTCAAGGCAAGTTTGATCTGCCCCGAAAATCTCTGAAATTGCGCAGCCTTGAGTTTGAATTGAAAGATATTCTAAGCCTTTTTATGGATGGAAGTGTTCACTTCCAACCCCGGGGACCCCGTCTTCTTCTCTCAGTCCATGTCCCGAAAACACCGGTGCAACCCCTGTTTCATCATTTTGTTTTGGAACCGTTTAAGGCAGAGCGACCTTCTCTTGCTTTCCTGAAATTAGGAGGAACTATCGCAGCGGACCTAAAGCTGATAGGGACCATGTCGAATTGGATGGTTAAGGGACGTTGCCATTGGCATGGGGGCGAAATCTCCTCTGCCGATGGCGGCTTCTCTTCCGTAGGCATTGATCTTGACCTACCCGTCTGGCACCAACCTCCAGTGACAAGTGAGGAGTCAGATGTTATCGGTAAGAGGTTGGCAGGAAAACTATCCATCCGTTCCCTTATCCTACCCCCACTTCCTGAGCAATCTCTCGGGTTTTTCCTGAATGCCACCCCAAACCGGTTAACCGTCCCATCTCCCACCTTGCTCAAAGTTTCTGGGGGGAAAATCGAAATAGGGCCATTCGTGTGCAGAGACATTTATGGTTCGAACCGATCCATTGAAACGAGCCTCACCCTGGACTCTATAGAGCTTGATCCCCTTCTAAGTGCCCTTCTGCCCCGGCCTATAGTCGGAGAAATAGGGGGGAAACTGGAAGCAGTACTTTTTGAAGACAATGCGTTGCGGACGAAAGGTGACTTGAGGGCAAAGGTCTTTGGTGGTGAAATTCTCATCTCAGGTCTTGGTGGATCAGGGCTTTTCACATCCACGCCTATTCTCCAGCTAAACGCCCGATGGACGGATCTGCATCTGGGTGATCTGACCAGAGAGACATCATTTGGCAAAATAGAGGGGATTCTAAAGGGATACGTCAAGGATCTGCAGATTGCCTACGGCCAGCCCCAAAAATTTGACCTTCTGCTGGAAACCGTTAAGAAAAGAGGTATACCTCAAAAGATAAGTGTCAAGGCAGTGGATAACATTGCCCTCATCGGTGGAGGCCAGAGCCCATTCATGGGATTGGCCGGTGGCTTTGCTGCCATTTTTAGAGAGTTCCCCTATGAGAAGATCGGCATACACGCCTCCCTGGAAAATGACGTTTTTCGGATCAATGGCACCATTAAAGAAGGTGGCGCGGAATATCTGGTGAAAAGGGGTGCCTTTTCAGGGGTAAATGTCGTAAACCAAAATCCTGATAACAAAATCAGCTTCAAAGATATGGTAAAGCGGATTAGGCGAGTGACAACCTCGAAGAGTGGCCCCGTTGTAAAATAGGGTAATCAGGAAGGAGCCCGCCCGGCATCGCAAGGCGCAGCCGAGGCGGACGGGTATGCAGTAAGGAGGAGCAAACAGGACTTTTTCTCTCTATTTACTGTTTACTGCTTACTTATTATAATGGTTAGAGGAGGATGTTATGAAAAGACATGTAAGACCTGTATGGGTACTCGTTTTATGCATGGTGATACTCATCTTTGCCTGTGTGACCATCAATATCTACTTTCCCGCAGAGAAGGTGGAATCCGTAGCAGGAGATATTGTCAATGATATTAGAGGTCCGAGGAGTGGTGAGGAAGAAAAACCTCAAGGCAAGGATAAGAGTTCCCTTATCCGGAACACGTTGCTCGCCCTGTCTCCCTCCCTTGCCTGGGCTCAAGAAGTGACAGAGGTCTCCAACCCGACTATTCGTGCACTGAAACAGAGTATGAGAAGTCGTTACAATCAGATGAAGCCTTATTATCAAAAGGGGATGCTCAAAGAGGGTAATAACGGCTATGTCTCCCTTGCCAACACCGGCGGATTGGGGCTCAAGGAAAAGCGGGACCTGAACGCCCTTGTTGATGCAGAAAACAGCGACCGAAAGACATTGTACGTGGAAGTGGCCAAGGCCCTAAAGGTACACCCCATTGACTCTGCACAGATTAATCGGGTTGCAGAGATTTTTGCAAAAGAGTGGCAAAAGTCTGTCCGATAATACATTCCGCTTTGCAGGGATTTTTTCTTTCCTTTGAGAGCGCATGTCACGATTACCCGGGAACCGTCCTTCCCTTTCTGAAAGGGGACTACACTGATGTCGCCCATGCGTAGGGCAAGCAAAAAGACGGGCAAAGAAGTGCTGCAAAATGCGGCAGGCGTGCACGATGCGACGCTCTATGGCAAAATCGAGAAGGCCCTCACCATTCACTCTAGTAACTGCCCAAAAAACCTGGAGTGGCTCTATGCCAATATGCATCCTTACTTCTTCATTACCATGAAAGAGGAAATCGGTGCGATCGTCAACCTGGCCTCGACCCTATCCAGTGTTGTCAACAATCAGAAGATCATCCTCGCAGACCAACCGGAAAAGCTCATTGTGGCCCGATTGGATGTTCCGGGTTCATTATATGACACGCTAAAGACCCTTCAGGAGCGAGAAATCTCCTACGCCGAAATGCTTCACTCCTGCGGACCCATGCCGGGTGCTGAGAGGGCCCTAGAGATCCAGAGGTTCGAGTTCCAAAGGAAAAGCCACGAAGAGATAGCCTCGGTCGCTAAAGTCACGGTTCCAGATCAAATCAAGAAGGAAGTGCTCGCCAAGCTAAAGCGCCTTTACCCAGGTTTTGATTTTAAGGCATTTGATGCCGTACTTCGCTTGATCTGGCTTAACAACGAATCCTACATCCGGATTTCCCCTCCAGAACGGATTGCTCGGCTCCTCTGGTTATACCAGCAGGGTATGAGACATGAGGGACTTTATTTGGACGTGGAGCAGAAAACGGATGAGACCCCTCAGAAGGAGTCCCGCATTCTATTTTCTGTGGAGAATCCCCCGGAGATGGGTTTCTTGACCCAGGTCAGTGAAGTCTTTCAGCGATTGAAGATCGGAGTACAGCGCTCTTACACCCTCAACATCAGCACGGGCGTGAGCCGGTACTTTCTGAGCACTTTTTATGTAAGAACCCACGACGACAAATTGGTGGGGAAGGACTCCGATCTCTTCCGAGAATTGCAGACCGAGCTCTATAACACTCAGATTCTCTCCACGGCCAGGAGCACTTACAAGGACTTTGTGACGAAACGTATTATGACGGGTGAGGAGGCCTCTTTGACCAATGCCTTTGTCGCCTTTTGCCACACGACCCTCGCCCACAGCCAACCGGATCGTTTCGATCTGGAAACGGTCAAAGCGGCCTTCCACTCGGATCCGGATTTTACGCTGATTCTGGTTAAGCTATTTAAGCAAAGATTCGACCCCCGCGCTGAGAAAAGGGAACCAGCGTATGAAAAAGCGCTTAATGAAACCCTTCAGGCCATCGAGAGCTACAATACGGGGCACAAATATCTTGATGAGATTAGGAAAGGGATTTTCAAAACCTGTATCCTATTTATAAATCATACCCTCAAGACCAATTTCTTTGTCCCTGAAAAACATGCCCTCGCCTTTCGATTGGATCCCTCCTATCTGGCTGAACTGGGGCGAGAATTTACTTCAGATCTGCCTCAAGACACGCCTTTTCGTATCACGTTCTTCTTTGGCCGCTATGGTATGGGTTATCATATCGGCTTTTCAGATATAGCAAGAGGAGGGTGGCGCACGGTGATCTGCGCCAACCCGGATGAGTATATTACAAATACCAATACCCTCTTTAAGGAAGTCTTTGTGCTCGCCCATACCCAGCACCTCAAGAACAAAGACATCTATGAGGGTGGATCCAAATTGACGGCAGTACTCGACGCAGAGGAGGCCGGCTCTGTGGACGAGGTAACCAATCTCCTCTATAAGTTTCAATTTGGCCTTATAAACGCATTTCTCGATATTTTCGTG
>CP070840.1:2583759-2607994 GCA_020342025.1 Deltaproteobacteria bacterium | reverse complement strand
AACTGCCGTATCTGTAGTGCAGATGTGTTACATTATCTTTAGTGACATTTGGCAATCATGCTCGGGGTCAGGTGAGTGGAACATCTACTCATAGATCTTTAACAACCACGACCGGGTTATGATCATTTCATTGCCTCTTGGGTTTGTCGCGGTGACAGCAACATTGTCGTTGATGTGGGGCCGGCAAATTCAGTGCATTTATTGATGGACACCCTTGAGGCCATGGAGATGGACAGGGTGGACCTTGTCCTCCTCACCCACATCCACATCGACCATGCTGGAGGACTTGCCGATTTTCTTGAGCAGTTTCCCATGGCAAAAGTGGTCTGTCACCATATGGGGGTGGAGCATCTCGTGGATCCGTCAAAGCTATGGGCCGGGAGCCAGAAGGTCCTCGGGGAATTGGCAGAATTTTACGGGCCCATAAAGCCGGTGAAAGGCGAAGCGCTCATTGCCCACACAGAGGCAAGAAAAGAGGGCCTGAGAGTCATCGAGACGCCTGGTCATGCTCCACATCACCTCAGTTTTAGCTATCAGGGAAAGCTATTTGTGGGAGAGGCGAGTGGAACGTTTCATGATCTGGGAGATCTGGAATATGTGCGCCCAGCCACACCGCCGAAGTTCTTCATGGAGGAGTGCCTAGCTAGTGTGGAGCGCTTATTGGGTTTAGAAGACCAACCCATCTATTATGTGCACTTTGGAAAAGCGAAAAGTTCGCATCACCAATTGAACAGCTTCCGGGATCAGCTAATACGCTGGGCCGAGATCATTAAGCAAGAGATGGCGACAAATGGGGAGGATCTCGTGAGGAAATGTATGGAAAGCCTCCTTGAAAAAGACCCGGATCTAAGGGCTTTTCATGCTATGAATGCTGCCATGCAGGAAAGGGAAAGATATTTTCTCACCAACTCGATAAACGGCTATATTGAGTACTTGCGGGGTCAATAAGAACTTGCCTATCACAAGTCGACGCCTCACTGACACTGCCTGCCTAACTATCCTCTGAAAACGCGCTCTGGTTGCCTCCATATCCCCGATATGTTATGAAAGATATCGTAAACTCATTGCGGTACCAATCTGGAAATGGGGTTTGCAGGAAAAGTCATGGATGGGAGGGGTAAAAATGGCTTATAACACGGCGCTTCGGGCGTATACTTCCAAGCGCATAGAGGAGATCGAAACGGCGGATATCCTTATCGGAGTCCCCTGTTACAATAACGACAAAACCATTGCTCACGTCATCCAGATGGTTACACATGGTCTTGCCAAGCACTATAAAGACCGCAGATCTGTTATATTCGTGGCCGACGGAGGCTCCACAGATGATACGCGAGAAGCGGCGAGGGAATTTGAG
This sequence comes from Deltaproteobacteria bacterium, assembly GCA_020342025.1. The sequence goes on along the minus strand of CP070840.1, from coordinate 2,606,640 downwards.
ATCAAGCCCTGGCAGGAGAAGATCGTCTCCATATATCGGGGTCCTGCGGGAAAAGGTACAGCCCTGCGGTCCGTATTCGAAGCGGCCCATCGACTCAAGGTCCAAGTTTGCGCCATGATTGACTCGGACCTCCGGAGTATTACTGCGGATTGGGTGAAATACCTCTTGGATCCGGTCCTGGAGAAAGGGTACCAGTATGTCTCCCCCGTCTATGTCAGACACAAGTACGATGGGACCATCACCAACAACATTGTGTACAACCTGACCCGCGCCCTCTATGGTAAACGTATCCGGCAACCCATCGGTGGGGATTTTGCCATTTCAAGGGATGTGGCAAAGTTTTACACCGAGCAGGATGTGTGGGAGACGGATGTGGCCCGTTTTGGAATCGACATCTGGATGACCACGAGTGCCATAACGCAGGGTTTCCGGATCTGCCAATCCAACCTGGGGGCGAAAATCCACGATGTTAAGGACCCAGGTCAACATCTGGGACCCATGTTCCGCCAGGTTCTCTCCGCCCTGTTTTCCCTTATGGAGCGTTATGAGAGTTATTGGAAAAAGGTGGAAGGGAGTGAGCCCCTGGAGATGTTTGGATTCGAAGGAACACTCGAACCTGAGCCTGTAAATGTGAATCTGGACCTGATGATCGAAATCTTCAAGACGGGCTTTCAGCAATTTTCACCCCTCTGGAAAGACATCTTTTCCAGGGAATGTTTCCAGCAGATCGAGAAGAGTGTCAAAATGGACTCGAGCCACTTCCACCTGCCCATGAGCACGTGGATAAAGTTACTCTATGAACTTGCGGCCACTTATCATCTCTGGACTGCCAACCGCAGTAAGCTCGTTGATTTGATGACGCCCCTCTACTTCTGTCGTGTCGCCTCCTTTGTGCGGCAGAGCTTGGAGATGTCGAACCAAGAAGCCGAGACGCTGGTGGAAGAACAGGCTGTCAAATTTGAGGAGAAAAAAGATTATCTCATCAAGGTCTGGGAGGAGAAATCCGCTGAGAAAGTGAAAGCTAAGACCTAGGAAGAAAAACAACATGGAGAGGAGAAACGTCAATGGCTGACTTTCATCAGGAAGGTATCATAACCAATTTGCATGCCCTATATGAGGCCTTTGATCGTGAGGAATACAGGGTAAATCTGGAAAAGAAGCTGGAAGAATACGCCCGCCATGTCAGAATCAGCCTTCTGCTGCCATCCCTCTATGCGGAGATACAGAAGCCTCAAGTGCTGGACCGAATATTGGGTGAGATCCAGAAGGTCCGGTACCTCCATACCGTGGTGGTGGCCCTAGGGGGTGCGCCCGAAGAAGCCCAGTTCCGGGAGACAAAGGAATACTTCGGGAGGCTTAAGACCCCTGAACGAGAATTAAAAGTGGTCTGGGTTGAAGGGCCGCGTATTCGTCAGGTTTTCCAGAAAATCCAAGAGAGAGATATAGGGACGGGAGTTCAAGGAAAAGGACAATCCGTGTGGATTACCCTGGGGTATCTTTTTGCCCGAGAGGACTGCGATGTGGTTGCGCTTCATGACTGCGATATCGTCACCTACGACCGGATCCTTTTGGGTCGCCTCATCGAGCCCACTGCTAACCCCAACAACGATTTCGAATTCTGCAAGGGATACTATGCTAGAATCTCCCCTGAGGAACGGGCCATGAAGGGAAGGGTCACGAGACTCTTTGTGACGCCCTTTGTGGACAGCATGGCCCGCATCATGCGTGAGAGAGATCTAAACGAGTTGAGGCGCTTTTTCAGTTATCACCGGACTTTCAATTATCCTTTGGCCGGCGAGTTCAGCTTTACGACACGACTGGCCCGTGGCATCAACATTGCCTATGACTGGGGGCTGGAGGTGAGCACACTCTCGGAGGTCTATCACCGGGTCATCCCCCCCAAAATTGCTCAGATTGATCTGGCGGCTAACTATGAACACAAGCATCAGGATGTCTCCCCGGAGGATGCCAAAAAGGGGCTCCATCGGATGGTGGTGGATATCGCTAAATTTTATCTAAACTACATGCGATCTCACGGTTTTCCCTTAAACGATGCGAGGGTGGATATGATTTTGCACAGCTATTACCAGAATGCCCTTGCCTTCATCAAGAGCTACAGTGACGATGCGGAAGTCAATGATCTCATTTACGACCGTCACCAAGAAGAGCTCTTGGCTCAATATTTTCGCGGTTTCCTATGGACGGCATGGGAACAGAGTAAAGGGCCCCAAGAAAGCACCGTGATTCCATCGTGGAACCGGGTGCTCTACAGTATTCCCGGCATCTATTCCCAACTTCTGGAGGCTGTGGAGAAAGACAACGCGTAACCAATACAAACGCATTTGGAATCGATAGGCTGTCATTGCGAGCGACTCCCGCGGAGGCGGGAGGAGCGGGGCAATCTTGTCTTTGATTGCGAGATTGCTTCGTCGTCAAGCACTCAATTTGCCTGAGTGTCAGACTCCTCGCAATGACAATTCAATATTGCGCTTGTATTGGAATGCCAAATGTCAAAATCCAAATTACAAAAGAAGCGCATTTGACATTCGGGCATTTGGATTTGATTTGGCATTTAGGCTTTGGCATTTGACATTCGTATTAGTCCTTGCCCCATAGAATCTGGTGCGCGATCTTTTGGTACATACATGGCCAAGAAATTAAAGGTACTTTTCCTCTCCCCCGAAGCGGTTCCCTTTGCCAAGACGGGGGGTCTCGCGGATGTGGCTGGAGCCCTTCCAGCGGCACTGAAGCAGTTAGGCGCGGATGTTCGCCTTGTGCTCCCCCTTTACCGCGTTGTCCGTGAAGGGGACTTCCAAATGCGCGCGTTACTGCATGACCTAAAAATTCCCCTGGGGAAAGGAAAGCTCGCAGCAGATGTGTTGGAGGTTAAAACGTCCGATGATATTCCGGTTTACTTGATTGAACGAGACGACATGTATGATCGTCCCAACCTTTACGGAAACGCCCGGGGGGATTACTACGATAACTTGGAGCGCTTCACTTTTTTTGCCCACGCATCGCTCCGTATTGCTGAGGCCCTCTCATTCAAACCGGATGTGATCCACTGCCATGACTGGCAAACAGGGTTGGTCCCCGCCCTCCTCAAGGGCCCTTATGCAGGTGAAGCCACACGAGACGGGACGCCTTCCGTGTTCACTATCCACAACATTGGATACCAGGGAATCTTTCCTGATGAGAAGTTGACCGTGACCGGGCTGCCTAAATCCGATTTTTTTCACGCTGAAGGAATGGAGTTTTGGGGAGAAATGAGCCTCCTCAAGGCGGGTATCGTCTATTCCGAGGCCATCACCACGGTCAGTCCCAAATATTCAGAGGAGATCCAGACCCCTGAGTATGGTATGGGAATGGAAGGTGTTCTCAAACACAGAAGTGCCTTCCTCCATGGGATTCTCAATGGCGTGGACTACCGCCTATGGGATCCTGCAAGGGATTTGCAAATCGCCGTGAAATATTCTGCGCAAGAAATGCAGGGGAAGGGGCACTGCAAACAGGCTTTGATTGCAGAGATGGACTTGGATCCCTCTTTGCAAGAGCGTCCCTTACTTGCAATGATATCTCGGTTGGACGCGCAGAAGGGGCTAGATCTGGTTGTAAAGATTCTAGGAAAAATCTTGGCACGGGGTGTGGGTCTTGTCGTTTTAGGTTCAGGAGACGAAAGAATTCAACAAGCCATTCAAAAGGCCGCAAAGAATAATCCAGGGCGTGTGGCCTTGTTCATTGGCTTCAATGAGCCTCTGGCCCATCAGATCATGGCTGGAGCAGACATCTTTCTTATCCCATCGCGCTATGAGCCCTGTGGATTGACGCAGATGTATGCCTTGAAGTACGGAACGGTCCCGGTCGTGCGCTCCACCGGTGGGCTGGATGATACCATTGTCCAATTTGATCCCAAGAAGGGCAAGGGCAATGGGTTCAAATTCGGCCCCTACAAGCCTGCGTCCTTTCTTGCTGCCATCCAAGAGGCCGTAGACCTCTATCAGAACGCCGGGGCATGGAAAAAGCTTGTAAACAACGGCATGGAGGAAGACTTTTCGTGGGACCGTTCAGCACAAAGGTATCTGGAACTGTATCACAGGGTCATAGAAAAGGGACCTCAGAGGGGGAAGACGAAAGGGTGATAGAAAAGCCAGAGGAAAAGGGGTAAATGAGAGGGGGTCCTAAGATGGTGAGCTCCGCTGAGAAAGTATACCATAATGTGAGCCTTATTACAGATGATGATCTGCACCTTTTCAATGAGGGAAGCCATTTCCGTCTCTACGATAAGTTGGGGGCCCACCTTGTGACACACAGAGGTACAGAGGGGGCCTATTTCGCTGTATGGGCGCCTGATGCAGAAGAGGTCTATGTCGTAGGGGATTTCAACGGATGGGAAAAGAGTAGTCATCCCCTCCGCCCCAAGGGTGTATCAGGGATCTGGGAGGGCTTCATCCCTGGTGTGCAGAAGGGGGCCAATTACAAATACCACGTCCACTCCCGCTTCAACGGATACAGGGTTGAGAAGGCCGATCCTTTTGCTTTTTACAGCGAAGTTCCACCCAAGACCGCTTCCATCATCAGTGATTTGGCCTACACATGGGGGGATGAGGCGTGGATGGCCGGACGCGGTGCGCACAACCGGCACGATACACCCATGGCCACCTATGAGGTGCACCTTGGTTCATGGATGCGTGTGCCCGAAGAGGGAAACCGATCTTTGACTTATCAAGAGCTTGGATCGAAGCTGGCGCAATACGTCAAAGAGATGGGGTTTACCCATGTGGAGTTCCTGCCGGTCATGGAACATCCTTTCTATGGCTCCTGGGGCTATCAATCTGTGGGATATTTTGCCCCCACCAGCCGATACGGAGGGCCCCAGGATTTTATGTATCTCATCGACTCTCTCCACCAACAGGGCATTGGTGTGATCTTGGACTGGGTCCCTTCTCACTTTCCCAGTGACGAGTATGGGCTCGGTTTCTTTGATGGGACCTACCTTTTCGAACATGCTGATCCTAAAAAGCGTATTCACCCAGATTGGGACACTCTCATCTTTAATTATGGCCGCAAGGAAGTCCAAAGCTTCCTCATCAGCAGTGCCCTTTTCTGGTTAGACAAATACCATGTGGACGGCCTTCGCGTGGACGCAGTGGCCTCCATGCTCTATCTGGACTATGGCCGAAAGGAGGGGGAGTGGATCCCGAACGAGTATGGAGGCAATGAGAACTTAGAGGCCATTGGATTTTTGCGCCGTTTCAACGAGGAAGTCTACAGGAGCTTCCCAGACGTACAGACCATTGCAGAAGAGTCCACGGCCTGGCCCACGGTCTCGCGCCCCACATATGTGGGTGGGCTGGGCTTCGGGATGAAGTGGGACATGGGGTGGATGCACGATACGCTGAAGTATATGTCACAAGATCCGGTCCACAGAAAGTACTACCACAACAAACTCACCTTTCGTATGCTCTACGCCTTCCATGAAAACTTCGTTCTTCCTCTTTCTCACGATGAGGTTGTTTATGGAAAAGGATCACTTTTGCGAAAGATGCCAGGAGACGAGTGGCAAAAGTCTGCAAATCTGAGGCTTCTTTTTGGTTACATGTATGCGCAGCCTGCAAAAAAGCTGCTCTTCATGGGAGGAGAGATTGGCGACTGGAATGAGTGGTATCATGAAAAAAGCCTGGACTGGGGGCTGCTCGATTATCCCACCCATGCAGGTATCCAACGTTGGGTGAAGGATCTCAATGAGCTTTATAAGAATGAGCGAGCACTATACGAACTTGATTTCGATCCGTCCGGGTTTGAGTGGATCGATTGCAACGACTCTCAGCAGAGCACCATCAGCCTGCTTCGAAAAGGGCGTTCGGACGAAAACACCATAGTGGTCGCCTGTAATTTCACGCCGGTTCCGCGCCACAATCATTGGGTCGGGGTGCCAACCGGGGGTCTCTGGCGAGAGATTTTGAACAGCGATGCCCATGACTACGGTGGCAGTGGTCAGGGAAATTTTGGGGCTGTAGAGGCTGAAGCCAACTCTTTCCACGGTCGCCCCTACGCACTCAAAATCACTTTGCCCCCTCTCGCCGTCGTGTACTTCAAAAGGCATAGCGCATAGCAGACTGAATATGGTGGCTTGACTAATAGAGGATCCATGCGTTCAAAGAGGACGGTAAAAAACACCAAAAAACCCAAAGGTCCAGCCCGAAGCGCGCGGGAACGGGTGCGAACCTTTCTGAAACTCTTTGGAGGTCAGGACAGCGTCTTGATCACCATTAATGCTGATCCCGATGCCATGGCCAGCGCCTTGGCCGTCAAACGTTTGCTATGGAAGCATGCGCACAGGACTCAAATTGCCTACATAAACGAAATCCAGCGTCTAGACAATCTTGCCATGATGGAACTTCTGAAGATTCCAATGGAGAAAATGAGCAAAGTTTCTGTCAAAGATTTTACACATAAAGTTTTGGTGGATTCGCAACCCAGCCATTCCGAGATCTTTGAGACCCTTAGATACGATGCCATTATAGACCATCACCCCATAGTAAAAAAATGGAATGCCCCTTATGTAGATATCCGCCCGGAATATGGTGCCAATTCAACGATCCTCATCGAATATCTCCGTGAGGCCGGAATCAAGCCTTCCCGGCCGCTTGCAACCGGACTCCTTTACGGTATCAAGACGGACACAGCCAATTTCGAGCGCGGAGGCAATGAGAAGGATGTGAGGCAATTTCAGTACATTTTTCCGTATGTCAACATGAATGTTTTGAGAAAGATTGAGAGATCCGAGTTGAGAGACACGGACCTTCGCTATTTTGAAACGGCGCTGGCGAATCGGATCGTGACGAAAAGAGGGATCTATTCTCACCTGGGCAAAGTCCCCAGTGGAGATATCTGCGTACAGGTGGCTGATTTTTTTAATCGTGTCCATGGCATGGGCTGGACCTTCGTTTCAGGTGTTTACGAAGGCAACGTGATCGTCATCATCCGAAACGACGGATACCGCAAGGATGCGGGGAAATTGGTTGGTCGTGCCTTTGGACATTTAGGCCTGGCTGGCGGACATAGCGGTGCTGCCAGGGCAGAGATCCCATTGGAAACCCTCAGACAAATGGGGATCAAAGGCTATGGAACTGCCCTCGGTCGTTTTATTAGAGGGCGTCTGAAATTCTGAATCCCTTCGCTTAAACAATTCCTCAGCAGGCTAGTTCCCGTTCCTGTCTTCTTTCCATAGAAAAGGGAAGTGGATATCATAATTTATAAAGAGAGATACACCAAAAATGGAACGATACATCTGCATTCATGGTCACTTCTACCAACCGCCTCGTGAGAATCCTTGGCTTGAGGCCATTGAACTTCAGGATTCCGCTTACCCATACCACGATTGGAACGAGCGAATCACGGCAGAGTGTTATGCGCCCAATGCCAGGTCCCGCATCCTGGATGCGCAGGACCGGATCGTTCAAATGGTCAACAACTACGCAAAGATCAGTTTTAACTTCGGTCCCACGCTGCTCAAGTGGATGGAGAAGCATGCTCCTGATGTCTACGGTGCCATCCTTGAGGCTGATCGGGAGAGCCAGAGGAATTTCTCAGGGCATGGATCAGCCTTGGCCCAGGCTTACAACCACATGATCCCCCCATTAGCAGAAAGCCAGGATAAGTACACCCAGGTTCTCTGGGGTATTCGGGATTTCGAGAAGCGCTTTGGCCGCAAGTCAGAGGGTATGTGGTTACCCGAAACAGCCGTGGACCTGGAGACCCTTGATATCCTTTCGGAACAGGGAGTGCGGTTCACCATTCTTGCACCGCACCAGGCGAGTCGGATCAGGTCCCTGGACGGCGGAAAGTGGGAGGATGTTAAGGGAGAAAAGATTGATGCCACGATGCCCTATTTGGCTAAACTCCCCTCAGGTCGTAGCATCGTCCTTTTCTTTTACAATGGTCCCATCTCCCGTGCGGTTGCCTTTGAAAAGCTTCTAAGCAGCGGTGAGTCCTTTGCGCGAAGAATTTTGGGTGGTTTCTCGAAGAAAGATGATAGACCCCAGCTTGTCCATCTTGCCACAGATGGGGAGAGCTACGGACACCATCACCGCTTCGGAGACATGGCTCTGGCGTATGCCCTTGACACCATCCAGTCCAAAGGATTGGCTCATTTGACCAACTATGGCGCCTATCTGGAAAAACATCCGCCTACTCACGAAGTGGAGATCCTTGAGAACACGTCATGGAGCTGTGCCCATGGGGTGGAGCGCTGGAGGAGCAATTGTGGATGCCATACGGGCAAGCATGCCGACTGGAATCAAGCGTGGCGCACCCCGCTAAGGGAGGCCCTGGACTGGCTAAGAGATACCATCAAGCCCATTTATGATGAGAAAGCGCGATTATTCTTGAAGGATCCCTGGGATGCGCGAAATGACTACATCCAGGTCATTCTGGACCGATCGCCAGCCAACGTGGACAATTTTCTGCGTCGCCACGGAACGCACGACCCGAACGAAATGGAAAAAATAGCCGCGCTCAAGCTCCTGGAGCTTCAACGCCACGTCATGCTCATGTACACCAGTTGCGGGTGGTTTTTTGACGAGCTCTCCGGCATTGAGACGATTCAGATCCTACAGTATGCCGCACGCGTGCTTCAGTTGGCCCGGGAAATCTTGGACCAGGACCTGGAACCCTCCTTTCTGGAACATCTAGCTCAGGCCAAGAGCAACATACCTGAACATGGAGATGGTGGTCGTATTTACGGAAAATCCGCCAGACCGGCTGTCGCTGACCTCAAGAAGGTGGGCGCGCATTATGCCATATGTAGCCTCTTCAGGGAGTATGAAACACAGTCTTCCTTTTATTGTTATACGGCTGATCAGGAGGAGGTCAGGGTTACGGAGGCTGGAAAGGCAAGACTCCTGACGGGGAAGGCCCGGTTCATGTCCGAGATCACCCATGAGTCAGCCGTCTTGAGCTTTGGGACCCTGCATTTGGGAAACCACAACCTGGCCTGTGGCGTTAAGGAATACGTGAATGATGATGTCTATGAGAATATGGCGCAGGATCTTTCCAGTCCCTTCGATAGGGCGGATTTCCCGGAGACCATTAGACGCCTGGACAGGCAGTTTGAGGGATCAACATACGCCCTCAAATCCCTTTTCCGGGATGAAGAGCATAGAATTTTGGGCATGATCACAGAGTCGGCCTTAGAAGACGCAGAGGGTATCTATCGCCAGCTCTATGAAGACTATGCCCCACTGATGCGCTTTTTTAAAGATTCAGGTCTACCCTCTCCAAAGGCCCTTAGCATGGTCGCCGAGTTCATCCTCACCAAGAGTCTCCGCGGAGCCTTTGAGAAAGAGCCGTTTGATCTTGAACTCATCCAATCGCTTTTGGAAGAAGCGAAGGAGGAAGGTGTCACCCTGGATGCGGCCACACTTGAGTTCTCCATCAGAAAGCGACTCGAACGCATGACCAAAGCGTTCTCGGCAGATCCCGCTGATCTGTCCAAACTCCAAAATTTGACGTCTGCTGTGAGCCTTCTAAAGTCGTTGCCTTTTCAGGTGAACTTGTGGACGGTTCAGAACATCTGTTACGAGATATTCCAATCGAGCTATAAAGAATTACAGAACAGGGCAGAAAATGGAGATCAAACAGCACAGGCGTGGGTGAATCACTTTAAGCCATTAATGGAGAGTTTGTCCTTTCGCATCCCCTGATCACACCTTTAGGAACTTTTTTACGGTGGGCGCCACCCTGACCACGGCCACCGAACAGGCCGAGCGCATCACAATTTGGGACGAAAACGGCCCCACAACGGCCCTTTCCAAAAGCCCGACTTTTGTGGTCCCCACAATGAGGAGATCAAATTGGGAAGACCGCTCCACCAGAAAGTCCAAAGGTTCTTCTGAGCTTGCCACTTCGATCCGATAGAGTGCTTTTGCCACATGGTGCTTGATGGCCTCCACAAGGATTTTGCCGGAATGGGCCTTTTGCTCAGCCGTGTAGTTGGGGGGAAGGACGTTCAGAAAAGTGATCTCTCCTGCGTAGCGATCCGCTAAGACCCCAGCCAGTTTAACGATGAGGTTGAGATTTCTGCTGCTTCCGAGCGACACGGCGATACGCTTGGGGCTAAACTCCCCCTTAAGCTTGAAGAGAACAATATTTGTGCGTGTGTTATTGATGACCTCTTCCATGAGCTGGATAGACTCGGGCGATTCTACTCCGGCATAGCCCATAACAATCAGATTACAGCCCTCCTCTTCGGCAGCATGCACGATGCCCTTGGGTAGGCTCCGGGACACACGGACCACAGGCCTGATCTTCACACCCTCCAACCGTGGCAGCTTTGTCGAGCGATCAAGCAGGTGAACAGAATCTTCAGCTTCTGATAAAGAGGAGTAGAAGTCCATCTGTTCCGTGGCCTGCACCACATTCAACACGACCACTTCTCCCCCCTGATTTCCGATGAGGGCCTCCGAAATAGTGAATAGCACGGGCTGGGTCTGAGGATTGGCCACAGGGACAAGAATTCTGGAACCGGAAAAAATCGTGGTTTTTCCTTCCTCGGAGAGCACCAGGCTCATGCCCGTACGGGAGCGTATTTCGCGCTTTCGTGAATAAAAAAAGAAGATGCAAAAACCGACGGCCATGAGTTGCAGCCCAAAAGCGATGGAGACCCAATCCAGGGTGAGGAGAAGGGCCAGGTTGGCCAAAAAAGCAGCGTAAGGGGTGTAGTACCTCCAGCGACTCGGGCGCGCACCGGTATCTGAGGACCTGTATAGACTGCGAAGGGCAAATGAGGCGGGCAAGAGCGAGGCGAGGAAGCAAAAGTTGGCAGATTTCACGATAAACGTTAAGTCGCCGAAGATCAGGGCTGCGATAGTAGCCAGGCCACCAGCCCATAGAGCCGCTGTGGGCGTCCTATAGACCTCTTGGACACGCCCCAGGATGCCTGGCAAGAATCTATCTTTGCCCATTGCGAAGATTTGCCTGCCCTGTGAAAGCAGGGTGCTGTTAAGGGCCGCAGCAGAGGCAAGCACACCCCCTAGGGCGACAAGAAGCCATCCCAACCTGCCTATCCCCTTGAGGGCCACATCCACAAGGGGGGCCTTTGATTGAGAGAGGCCCTCCCAGGGCACGACCATCACGGAGACGATCGCCACGGCCACATAAAAAGTGAGACTCACGAGCATGGCCAAAAACATGGCCTTGGGAACGGTCTTTTCTGGACTCATAATCTCCTCTGAATTGTTCGCGATGAGTTGATAGCCAAAAAAGGAAACGTAGATGATTGAGATGGCTCCACCCATACCTGCTAGCCCGTGAGGGAACATGGGTTTTAGATGCGCCGCGTCTGCCTTGCGAAATGCGAGCAAAATGAGGATGAGGAGGACTATCAAGTTCCCCCAGGTGAAGATTTTCTGTACCCTTTCGCCCCCTTTTGTGCCGCGACAGTTGAGTACGGTCAGGACCATGATAATCGTGAGGGCGATTCCCTTCATGACGGGCTCCGGGATGTGGTGGGGGAGAAGGGGAGAGAAATAGTAGGCAAAACCGGTGGCGTACATGGCGCAGGCAAATATGCTGCCCAGGGCCAGAAGCCAGCCCGTCATAAATCCCCAAAAGCTCCCAAGGGCGTTATAGGCGAATGCATATCCTCCCCCCGTCACGGGGACCCTTCGAGAAAGCTCTGCGAAGACAAGTACGGAAAGGAGGCTGAGTAGGCCGCAAACCAGGTAGGAGAGCCATACGGCTGGTCCGGCATGGCCCGCTGCAAGGCCGATGAGAACATATATGCCCGCCCCCATGAGGGCACCGATACCCAGGGTGGTGGCTCCAAAGAGTCCCATCGTGCGCTGGAAACCGACAGGGACAAGCTTACGTTTGAATATCTCCTGAATACTCTCTGCCATGCAACCTAACCTCACAGACAATCATGCCGCGGTACGTCTCCCTATCCAGAATCCCTATTAATCACCATATTTTATTTGATTAAGCCCCCTTGTTTAATGCTATAATTTTATAACAATACTATTCTGGTTGGCAATCGGTGCGCCGAAACCTTTCAGATTATCAAGGAGACGAGACCGCAAGGCACAAGAGCATGTCCATTATTCGCAGGCGACTCATATCTTTTCTCGTTCTGATCTTTTTGGCTTCTTTTTTGTCGCAAGCATTCGCCCAAGAGAAGGATCCCCCAGCCAAAGCGACGAGCAAAAAACTGGCGCTTGTCCAGGCCGCCACGTGCGAAGGAGTATCAGATACGAGTCCCAAGAACCGAGCCATTGTTTTCCCCCTAACAATCGGTAAAGTTTATTGTTTTAACACCTTTGACCCTGTTCCTGAAAAAACAATCATTTACCACAAGTGGTATTTCAGAGATAAGCTCAGAGCAAGAGTTAAGCTTTCCCTTAAGACCCCTCGGTGGTCAACATTTAGCAGAATCGGGCTTCGGGATGACGAGAAGGGCCCGTGGCGCGTAGAAATCACTGATGAGGAAGGAAACATTTTTGGGATATTAAGGTTTAGTGTGACGGATTAATTGGGAATGGATAAGCTGCTCACATTTCTGGTAAGCATACGATGGCAGGATGCCGTTGATATCGCCATAAACAGTTACATCCTCTTTCGCCTCTACGTCCTTTTCAGGGGGACTAACGTGTTCAGGGTCCTGATGGGGATCGCCTTTCTCTGGTTTTTTCAGAGGATGGCGGTCTCTTTAGGACTTATTGTGACCAGTTGGGTCATCCAGGGCATCATAGCGGCTGCAGCGCTTATTATAATTGTTGTCTTTAGAAATGAGATCCGTTCCGTGCTGCAGGCAAAGAACTTAAAAGCCATCCTCTGGGGTTCTCTGAGTGAAGGGTTCACCACACCTGTGGAAGAAATCGTGGAAGCTGCGTTTGAACTGGGTCGAAGAAGAATGGGGGCCCTGCTCGTTTTGCCAGGAAAGGAAGATCTGGGCGAGGTCATCCAGAGCGGAATCCCCTGGCAGGGGCTGTTATCGAGGGAGATGATTTTGAGTATTTTCTGGCACGACAACCCCGTTCATGATGGGGCCGCCATCATTCGGGGTGACAAGGTCACGGAAGTAAGCACTGTGCTGCCTCTCTCTCAACGAACCGACCTTCCTTCCCACTATGGGACGCGTCATAGGGCTGCTGCGGGACTGGCCGAAGAAACCGATGCACTGGTCCTTATCGTGTCCGAGGAAAGGGGAACCATATCCGTCGCTAAAGGTGTTGAACTAAAAGGTGTAAGGGGAAAGGAGGCACTTGCAGAAATCCTAGGCGAACATATGGGGATCCCTGAAACAGTGGAAGGGCGTCTGGGGAAAGGTAAACTTGAGCTCGGCATAGCAGCCCTGGTCTCATTTCTGTTTATATCCGGGGTATGGTTCAGCTTTACAAGGGGCATGGATACTCTGGTTACCCTTGAAATTCCCGTAGAATACATGAATCGCGCCCCCAGAATGCAAATACTGGACACCTCAATAAATGCGGTCCGTTTGGACTTGAGCGGCTCAGGTGCTCTCATTAGATCTGTCCGGCCGGAGCAGGTGAAGGTGCGCCTGGACTTGAGCAAGGCAGTGGTCGGACTCAATGCCTTCAATATTACGCAGGAAAACATAACGCTTCCCCCCGGCGTTGTCCTAAAAAATGTAAGACCCCAGGCTGTAGAAGTGACGCTGGATGTGTTGGTTAAACAGGAGTTCCCCATCCAAGTGGATTGGGTGGGGAAGTTGCCCGAGAACATACGCTTGCTTGAGGCTAAGCTTACCCCTGAGAGGATCCAGGTCATTGGGGAAAGTAGGATCCTCGAAAATGTCTCCACCCTCTACACGGAAAAGGTTTCCGTGGATCGGATAGATAAATCGGGAACGATGACCGTCAAGGTGGCCCTTAGCCCGGCGTCCCTGAAAACGACCACTGAATCCGAAGACAAGGTGACCGTTGATTATGTGGTAGAAGAGAGGGAGAAATGAAAGGACGAGGAAATGGCCTCCTCCTCCATATCACATCTCTCCCTTCAGCTTTTGGCGTGGGAGACATGGGGCCTTGGGCCTACAAATTTGTCGATTTCCTTGAAGAGACCAAACAGAGCTACTGGCAAATCCTTCCTTTGAATCCCACAAGCCTGGGACATGGCAACTCTCCCTATCACAGCGCCTCTGCCTTTGCAGGCAATGCATTACTCATAAGCCCTGAACTCCTCTTCCAGGAGGGTTTACTCGATCAGGAAGATGTATCACCCCCTGGCAAGTCTCCGGAAGCGCGTGTTGACTACCATAAAGCCAAATCTTTCAAGGAGAGACTTTTTCATCAGGCCTTTGAACGTTTCAAAAAGAGGAAAGAAACCCATGAGTATGAAGCCTTCCGCGCACAAAATGCCCATTGGCTTGATGATTATGCGCTTTTTGTGGCCTTGAAAGCCCATTTTGAAGGAGATGTTTGGAGCGAATGGCCAGAGGGCATACGGGAGAGAAGACCCGAGGATCTGCAGTCAATGAGAAACGCGCTTGATGATGTGTTTGAGAAGGAAGCCTTCCTTCAGTACCTCTTCTTCAAGCAGTGGCATATGCTGAAAAACACCTGCAATAAGAAAGGCATTGCAGTCATCGGGGACATGCCCATTTACGTGGTTCATGACAGTGCCGATGTATGGGTCCATCCGGAGCTATGTAAGCTGGACGAAAAGAAGAGGCCTTACGCTGTGGCTGGCGTGCCTCCCGATTATTTCAGCGAAACGGGTCAGCTCTGGGGAAATCCAGTTTACAGGTGGGACCTATTGAAAGAAAGGGGTTATGACTGGTGGATTCAGCGATTAGAACACAACTTCAGGCTATTTGATTTTGTAAGAATTGATCATTTTCGGGGCTTTGTGAGCTACTGGGAAGTAGGGGCCGATGAAAAAAACGCCATCAATGGAAGGTGGGTCGAAGCACCCGCTGAGGATTTCTTCCGCGTTATCTTAGACAGATTCCCAAAGGCGCCTATCATTGCCGAGGATCTCGGCCTGATTACTCCGGATGTCTGGGAAGTCATGGACCATTTCGGATTCCCAGGCATGAAGGTGCTTCTCTTTGCATTTGGTGACGATCTGCCCACGAATCCCTATGCGCCCCATAATCACATTGAGAATTGTGTGGTCTACACCGGGACCCACGACAACAACACGGCAAGGGGATGGTTTGAAAAGGAGGCCAAGCCAGAAGAAAAAAGAAGACTCGCCTTTTACTTAGGAAGGCAGGTGGTAGCAAAGGAGATTCATTGGGAATTGGTGAGGCTCGCGATGATGTCTGTTGCAAGAACCGCCATTATCCCCATGCAGGATATCCTAGGTTTGGGCGAGATATCTAGGATGAATCGTCCTGCCAAGAAGGATGGCAATTGGCAGTGGCGCCTTTTGCCGGATCAACTGACGCCTTCTCTGGCAAGAAGGCTTCTTGAGATGACTGAAATCTACGGCCGCGCATGAGGGCTCCATTCTGGCCCTATAGTTCTTCCCCTTTAAAGTATCCCTTGGGCACGGCCACAATACCCCGGGGTGTAACCGTAAATCGCCTCCGATCTTCCTTGGGGCTATAGCCTATCTCCGTCCCCGGTGGGATGTTGTTCTCTTTATCAATGATGGCCTTTTTAATCTTGCAATGCCGGCCCACAGTAACCCCATCTAAAATCACCGA
Organism: Deltaproteobacteria bacterium; assembly: GCA_020342025.1. The sequence continues at coordinate 2,590,967 of CP070840.1, read as the reverse complement.
CTCATCCACTGTAGCCCAACTCCTTATGATCACATTGTAAGCAAGGATACAATTGCGGACTATACCGCTCACAATACAGCCTTGACCGACCAAGGAATCTAGGGCCTTACCCACGCGAAAGCCCTCCTTACGCTCGGTGGCGAAAACAAACTTGGCAGGCGGTGCCGCGACCTGATAGGTATGCATGGGCCATTTCTGGCCATAGAGATTAAAGTAGGGGTCCACCCCGGTCAGGTCCATGTTGGCATTCCAGTACGAATCCAGGGTTCCCACATCCCGCCAGTACCCGGAATCCCGGGTGCAGGGATCCAGTTTGAGCTGGCGTTCCCCGTTTTCCAGAGTCACGTAGATGTAATCCTCAATGCAGTTCTTCTTGCTGTAAGGGTAGGCATAGATACGATAGGTGTCTAACATGCCAGGTATAATGTCGGAACCAAAGTCATTCTCCTGACTGGAGCGGAGTATTTCAAGGAGAACTTTCGTCCGAAATAGGTAAATGCCCATGGAGCCTAACACATGCCCTGGATCACCAGGAATTGTTTTCACTCCCTCCTTGGGCTTTTCCTGAAATCTTGAAATGCGGTACGTCTCATCCACGACCGCCACACCATACTGGCCAGCGAGTTCCTGACTCACTTCCAACAGAGAAATGGTGAGATCCGCCTCTTTTTCCTCGTGGTATCGCAGAAATAGGCTGTAATCCATCTTATAGATATGATCCCCTGAGAGGATCAGGACATGGCTGGGCTTGTAACGCTCAATGAGGTAGAGGTTGTGGCGAATGGAATCGGCAGTCCCTTTGTACCAATCAAGACCTATTCGCTGCTGCGGGGGGACTATTTTAATGAAGTGCCCGATCTTTTGGCTGAAGATGTTCCAGCCTGCCTCCAGGTGGTCATTGAGAGACTGGGATTTATATTGGGGCAGCACGATGATCTTATAAACCCCTGAGTTGACGCAGTTGCTCAATGTAAAGTCGATCAGCCGATAAATGCCGCCGAACGGAACCGCCGGTTTGGTGCGGTCTCGGGTGAGGGGCATGAGCCTCTCGCCCCTCCCGCCAGCCATGACAAAGGCCAAAGTATCTTTCATCTCTTCATCCTGAGTCCATTAGGTCTCTCCCTCTGGCCCATGTAGGCCGGGAGAACCATTTTGGTTATAATTCAAATATAGGAACAATGGGGTCTGGGTGTCAAGGGATCTTGATTGGCACACATCTCATAAAAAGACATATAACTCCTACGATACCTAAAGTAAGTGGCTCAACACGGGGTGGTCCGATCAGCAAACTCCGATCGGTGTCCCTGTAGTCGAGTTTGTAGGGCCCGGATGCGGCGCCCGAGGATCTTGCAGATATTGATAGGTATGGCCGGATGGTTCTCCATAATCGAGGTGAAATCATCTGTCTTTATGACGAGGAAAAGACACTCAGAGTCTGTCCTGACTGAGGCAGAGCGAGGTTTGCGGTCGAGCAAGGCCATTTCGCCGAAAAAATCATCCTTTCCTACGGAGTCCAGAACCCTTTCTCTCACAGCTCCCATGGCCTTGATCACGGACAACTGGCCCTCCATAATCAAATAAAGGGCGTCACCAGGGTCTCCCTCTCTGACCACGACTTCGTTCTTCTGGAAGCGTTTGGTATCGGTTATAGCGGCGATGACGGCAAGTTCGCGAATACGAAGGTCGCTGAATAAAGGTATCTTGCGGACAGAGACGAGCTTTTCTATCAGGTTCGGGCTCCCAATGGGGTAGGGTCCCGGGGAAATTTGCCCCTCAGACCCTCCTCGGGCCCAAAGGGCAGCCTCCCTCACCATCTGAGTCTCAACTTCAATCTGTTTTGCAATGGTATCCTTCAGCTGTGCATTCAGAGGGAACGCTCCCAGAGCGTAGAGGGCGAGAGCCTGAGTCACGGAATCATCACCTTGGGTGAGGGGTATCAAAACGTTCTGAGGTCCCTCTGAAAGGCCTAGATCAATATCAAACGTTTTATATCCCACGCGCAGCTTCTCCTCCAGGGGCCTTTCCTCGAGCAGGGGAATGAGGATCTCCCGGATATCCGAATGAAGAGAGGTCTCCAGTACCTCAATCGCATTGTCCATATCTCTTCTGTCTCCGGACTGGATCGCCTTGAGAATGATCCTCATCCGGTCGGCAAATTCCATAACTCCCAGGACCCTGAGGACCACCTCTATGATCTCATTGTTTTTTTCCATGAGATGGTCCATGAGCAGGACAATAGCGGGCACATGGGTCATGTCCTTCAAGTGTTGTACATACACCAGATTGCGGTAGGCCTTCTCCATTTCTCCCATGACAAACCGGGAAAGCTCTGCACGTGGGGCCCCAAGTTCTTCAAGGATAGAGAGAGCTTGCTTTCTGAGGGTTCTTGAGGGTGAGTGTAAGACTGCCAGAAGGGCTTGAACAACGCCCTTCTTTCTATCCCGGATGGCTAAGGTGGCCTTATGGCGAATCATCGGGTCCTTGTCCCCCAAGATTTGCACCCAGTGGTCCAACGGCGTTTCTTCGGCGAAATCTATCATGACCTGGAGGGCTGCTTTACGGACCTGAGGAGTCTGCTCCCCAACCAATGACAGGGCAATGTCCAATGCTTTTTCATGCCGCATTTTGCCTAGGCCTAGAAGGGCCTGGGCCTTCAAATCTGCGTCTTCGTCACTCGCCCAGTGGAGAAGAAGCTGGGCGAAAGCAGGATCGCCCGTTCTCCCGAGAATCTGCACGGCCATACGCCTCTCTGTCTCCCTCCCATCAAGCAACTCCCGGGTGCGCGCCTGAAATTTGCTCTGGGCTTGGGGGTCATAGCTCAGATACAAACCCACCATGGCCTCAACGCGAATCCGTGGATCAGGATGATCCACCAATCCCATCATAGTGGGGAGGCTGGCTTGGGGGTCCAGCCGATTCAGCGTCTGGGTGAGGTGGGCAAGGGTGTCGGTTGAAGCCTCTCTCACTGCGCCGAGGAGTGTTCCCATGATTTCTCTTGCATCCTCGGGTCTTAGGAAGTCAAGGAGCGCTTTTTGGCACCAGAGGGGCTTTCCGGGCAAGGCCTCCACAATCCATTTGGCCCAACTGGGCGGGGTGAGCTTCGCCAGAATCTCTCCACACGTGACAGCCACATCGGGATTTTTGTCCCCAAGTCCCTGGTGGAGTCTTTGGACAACGGCTTTATCGTTGAGCCACGCCTGGAAATCCACGTGTTCAAGACGTTCCCAGTCGATCTGTTTATCCATGAGGGTCTGGATTATCATAGAGGCGTACGCCTTCTTGAGCTTCACAGTCGTAAAGACCCAGATGAGGACCAAAGGGGCTGCCACAAGAGATAGTAAGCGTGGATCCATTAAGCCCCTAATGAGCATCAGAAAGCCCGAACCCGTAAAGTCCGCAGCCCTCACCACATTACCTCTGAGGAATACTCGGGCGAGTCCCCTCATCTGGGAAGGAAAGAAATTAAAGAGGACCGCTCGTGCGGGATTATTGAGGACGGTCTTCAGGGTCTCCGTACTGAATCGCGCATATGTGGCAAACACAATATCGAAACGAAAGAGAAGCCCCAGGAAGGCGATCAGGTAGTTGATAGGGTGGAAAAGAAGGCTCACGGGAACGCCCCATTTCATAACCAGCCGGCCCGTAAACAGCAGGAGCCCGAACATGACGGCATTGGAAACGCCCCTGAAGATGCCGAAAAAATTGAGTGTGCTCTGTTCGGCGGCAAAATAGTTGTCCACGACCACGTTAAACTGATAGGTCATTATGGGCAAAAGGATATTGGGGATCGCTATGATAAGAATCATGTATTTTAGCAATGGGGAATCCTTTGTTAAAGCCATGAAGGCTTGAAGGTTTTCCTTGAAGTTTCCCCGAGCCCTGGTTCTCCTTCGATCTTTGCGAGGCTGGAGAGGCGCCCCAACCACCTTCTCAGTCAACTCGTTCAAGAGGGCCGCTAAGATCATCCCTCCAACGAAAATCAAGAGGACATTGTCCACCCCCACCCATCGGGCTACGGGCCCGGTTAGGAAGCTTCCTAGGGTGGTCCCCAGTACTCCGCCCGCTGTAATGAGGGTATAGAGCCGTTTGGATTGCTGCGTGGTGAACAGATCAGTGAGGATATCCCAGTACAGGATGGGCAGGATTTCAATAGCTTGGCTCTTGAGAATGTAAAGGATGGGGTAGATCAAGAGGATGTTAAAGGGTAAGAGTAAACGAATAGCGAATGCGGAGAGAGAGAAGAAAAGGAGGAGCCCCGTAAAGACCCGGAGCGTTCTATGCCTCTCCATAAGCACCCCAACGGCGCTTGCAAAGAAGAAGGTAAGCACCGCTTCAATGAGAAATATGGTGGGGAGGTGTTCAACGCCGTAGCGTTTGAGAAAGGCGGTTTGTGCAAAATTGTTGATCAGGACGCTGGTCATCCTCATGGCCAGCTGAATTAACGTGACCCAGAGGAGGAGCTTTATTTCGTTGGGATAGACCCTGAGCACCCTCTGAAGAAAGAGAATAGGTTGTTCCCAGTGGAGAAGTCCATGAGGGCTTGTCCCTAATGTATGCTGACGCATCATATCCTTGCCCATAAGACGAACTAGGGGTGGGGCCAACGTCCGCTTTCCATAGCATTGCAGCGGACAGGGGTCACACTCTGGCGGGCGAGCCTTTAGGTTTCCACATAATTAGTAGAATTTTTTCATCTACTCAAGTTAAAATGGCACATCGTCAATTTCAGAAGAGGATATTATAGGAAACAAAGGGCGAGATGAATGCACTGGCAGTGAATAACCAATCAGCGGGGAGAGCCGCAGAGACACCTGGAAAAAGCACGAGGACCGTTTTCCTGGTTCTGGCCCTTTCAGTGGCCGTTTCCAACTTGGCCATCGGTATCATAGCCCCCCTCTTGCCGGTGTATGCCAAACGTTTGGGAGCGGACGGCGTTCTGGTGGGCCTGATTTTTTCCACCTTTTCCATCTCCCGTTTAATCTTCATGCCCGCGGCCGGTGCCCTTTCGGACCGCTACGGACGGAAGTCGTTTTTGATGACCGGTCTATTCTTGTACGCCCTTTGTTCCGCAGCCTACATTGTGGCGCTACAGGCCTGGTCCCTGGTAGGGATCAGATTTTTGCAGGGCATGGCTTCCGCCATGATTCTTCCCATCGCCATGGCCGCCGTGGCTGACCTCGCACCATCTGAAAACGCCGGGGAGGCCGTGGGGTCCTTTAATGCCCCCATCTACTTGGGGTTGGGCTTCGGCCCTCTGCTGGGGGGTGTGATAGCGGATTGGATCAGTATTGAAGTCAATTTTCTGATCATGGGCCTGTTGAGCCTGCTTTCCCTGTTCTTGGTGGCACTGCTCATGCCTCGAATAGGTGAACGGAGAAAGAAGGCGCCCATCAGGGTCCGCTCCTGGGGTCTTCTCAAGGATCCCGTCTTTCGGACCGTTTTTTTCCTCCGGTTCGCCTTGTCTGTGGGCCTGGGCGTCATGAGCTCTTTCCTACCCCTTTTGGGCGCGATGGAGATCGGCCTATCCATGGCCGCCGTGGGCTTCTGTATAGCCGTTAAAATTCTCACTGTTGCCGTGCTGATGCACCCCTCTGGAAAGCTGGCCGACAAAATGGACAGGGTCAAGCTCAGTATTTTGGGGACAGGCTTGAACACAATGGCACTGTTGGGGGCCACGCTGGCGAGGAGCCTTCCGGAGTTGTTGGTGGTCTGCATCATCTGGGGAATCGGCAGCGCCCTGTCGGTGCCGGCTATGACCGCTCTGGTCATCGCCCGGGGAAAAATCCTTGAGACCGGCATGGGCCGCGCTATGGGCCTCTTTAACCTGGCCTTTTCGGCCGGCATCGCCGTGGGCCCCATCGCCCTTGGCAAATTCTACGACCTCATGAAGCCCTCCGGGGCCTTCTTCGCCGCAGCGGCTGTGCTTTGCCTGGGCATTATGGTCTTCGCCATCTCCGTAAAACGCATGGACCCCGCATTTCGGGGAAAGGAGGGGGTTTTAAAGGAAGCCATTCATCCCTGAGTTAAGAGTCGGTGTATTATGGCATGGCTTCGTAAAATCTCTTGGATTTCAATTTGACTGTGGAGGATCGTCCATGAACAAACTCATCGAGGAAATCAGGAAAATAGAATTTGAGAGGATAAATTACAATCAGGAGAGTGAGGACTACTTTGAGACCCAAGAAGGAAACGTCCCCATTCTCATTTCTGCTCCCCATGGTGCAAGGCACTTGAGAAGAGGCAAATGGAAGGAAGAGGACGAGTACACCTCATCAATAGCCATTAAACTCGCTGAGACCACAGGCGCACATGTGATTTATGTGAAGAATAAGACCAGTGAAGATCCCAATTACATAGATAGAGCAAACTACAAGGATAAAATAAGAGAAATCATCCAGAATGACGGAATCAAATTCCTCCTTGATATCCATGGGGTGAACAAAAATAGGCCCTTCAAGATCTGTGTGGGCACAAGATATAACAATAACCATGAAAGTTCATGCCCCACATATAAGGATATCATCGAAGAGGTGCTGAGGGATTTCCAGGAGCCACCCATTTTTAACCGGAGAAATTTCAAGGCCAAAAAAAAAGAAACCGTCACAAGTTTTGCACGAAAGGAATGCGGGATAGAATCGGCCCAAGTTGAGATAAATGCCAGATATCGTATCGTGGAAAGGAAGCCAGACAGTTCTAAAGCGATGAGCGGGGAGGAGCCCGTTTTCAAGGCTGCAGAAGAAGATGTCTTAGCGCTTTTTGATCATCTAAAGGAAATGATTATTAAGATCAGAGAAAAGATCGACGATCAGATCTGAACCAAATGTGGCGAACTTCTATCCCTCTACACCACCACTCCATTACTCCATCACTCCAGTCCTCCCTGGCCTTTATTTTGGTCTTATCTGGCAAAATGACCAGGTATTGCCAATCCCCCCCAGCATCTGCACCCAGCCTTCAAATTTATCACGCCTGACCGCTTCAATATGCTTGGGGTTGTATAGAGGAATGTAAGGAACATCCTCCATAATGATCTTCTGCATTTTCCATATCAGCTTTCTCCTTTCCTTAGGGTCCAGCGCGCCCCCAGAGTCTTCGGCGATCCGGTCGAAGGCAGGGTTTCTGTACCCGCTCATATTCCATCCCCTGAGCCTGTCACTACTGGAGTGGAAGAAATTCCTCAGATAATCTGGATCTAATGAGAGCTGACC
>CP070840.1:2574162-2583659 GCA_020342025.1 Deltaproteobacteria bacterium | reverse complement strand
ATGATGAGGCCATGATTGCTGTGTTGCACAAATTAATTAAACAGGAGGGGTTTGGCAAACAGATATTCAAAGGAACCAAGCGCCTATCCCAGGAAATCAAGGGTTCAGAAGCCTTTGCCATGCACACCAAGGGGATGGAGTTTGGCGGGTATGAATGCCGAGGTTTGAACGGGCAGGCCCTTCAATTTGCCATAGACAACCGAGGGGGCTGCCATCATGGATATGGATTGCCCGCAAGAATGGAGGTCTTTGATAATACGCGACTGAATGTGGCAGGCAAAGGCGAATATGTAAAGAATGCAGCCATTAGTCGTATGGCGCGTGACTCCATGATCATCTGTTCATTTCCCCGCCTTTTCAGTGACAAACTAATGGCCCAGGCCTACACCGCCCTGTTCGGTGAACCGTGGTCTGTGAAGGATTTGAAGGAATTGGGCATGAGGGTCATGTGCCAGGAGAGGCTCTTTAACATGCGCGAAGGCATCACGGAAAAAGACGACACCTTGCCGCTGAGGCTTCTGGAGGAGCCAAAACCGGATGGCCCCACCAAAGGGACCGTCGTGCCTCTGAAAGAACTAAAAGAAGATTACTACAGGGCCATGGGGTATGACCTGTCCACGGGCAATCCTCCAGACGCCCTTCTGAGCGATTTGGGAATTGAGAAATAAAAAAGGACAGGGTTCGAGCGGTACCTGACCCATACCACGAATCACAGAGGGATAACATGGAAGCCATTTCAGAATTGAAGGAAAAGCTCATAACCGCCTGCCGAATCTTGGATAAAGAAGGTGTTATGGATGAACTGGGGCACTTCAGTGTGAGGTGCCCAGAAAAGAACGGCATCCTCATGAATGGAAAAGTGAGCCCGGGCCAGGCCACCAAGCAAGACATCATTCTGCTGGATCTGGAGGGGAATAAAATCGACGGGGACCTGGAACCGGCCTCTGAAAGTCCACTTCATCTTGCCGTCTACCAGAGAAGGCCGGATGTGGTGGCCGTGGCTCACACCCATTCCCCCATGGTTGTCACCCTCAGTATAGCGGGGGTTCAACTCCGTACCGTTGAGAATCAGGGAGCGAGTATCATCGGAAGGGGCGCGCCTGTTTTTGAGAAATATGGCCTGGTGGATAGTTTTGAACTGGGATACGAGGTGGAGGAGACCATGGGATCCCATAACATCTGTGTGCTCAAATCCCATGGAAACATCGTGGTTGGAGGGAGTATCGAGCAGGTCTGCGTATGGGCCATCTGGGCGGAAAAATCGGCCCGTTACCAGTATCGGGCCATGCTCCTGGGCGAACCTCACTGGTATCCCGAAGGCGAGCTGGAAAAGATAAACCGACAGCAACGCAGAGGAAAGGGTCACGTGAGGACATGGAATTATTACCGCTGGAAGGTGACCCGATAGTCTAATAAATGAAGTGTGATCCTTTTTATACGGATGTTGTGATGAAGCCGGCAATTCAGTCATTTAAGAATCACGTCACCCATTTGGGGTGGTCGACCATCCAACCCAGCACGGTCTCCTGCAGCCAACCCTCAAGTCCCCTTTGAAGATAAAAACTTGGAAAAAGAAGACCGTCCTGATTCGAAATAACGCCTTCCCGCAATGCCGTCTCAGCCAGCGGCGTGCCCGGGTAAATTCTGATACCGACCGTCATCTTGACGGCCTCCAGCTGGAGAGCATCAACAAAGTTAAGGCTCTCTTCCACCGAAGCCTTGGTTTCACCGGGCCCTCCCAATAGCAAAAAACCCATCCTGCGAATGCCTTGATCCCCGAGCATTGCACAACTCCGGCGCACAGCTTCAACCGTAAATCTCTTATTCATATTTCTCAATATTCGGTCACAGCCACTTTCGAATCCCACACTCACCTGCGTGCAACCCGCCCTCGCCATATCCTTTGCCAACCCTTCATCAAGTGACCCAGGGTAAACAATACATCCCCAGGATATTCCCATGCCCCTGGCGATCAGGGCACCACAGATCTCCCTGGCGTAAGATGGAGGCATATTAAATGTGTTATCCACGAAAAAGAATCTCTCAAATCCCGTCTCAAAATAGCGAGCAATGACATCTACAACCCTTTCCGCCCTAAATTTCCGGATGATACGACCTTCAATGGTTGCCGTAGAACAGTAGCTGCAGTCCAGGGGGCATCCTCGTCTAGTCTGTATGGGCACCCACAGGCCCTGATCCTTGGCAAGATAAGCAGGCCAAAGGCGAACATCTGGGAAAGGGAATACATCCAGATCTGTTGCAAACGTTCTCTCTCCCTGGAGGCCAAGGCCGGGCAGATAGAGGCCGGCTGCTCTGGAAAGATCAGCCCCCTGTTCCACGTGTTCCAGCAGGGCTGGAAACGCCATCTCCCCCTCACCCTGAATCCCCATGTCAGCACCTAAATAGGACAATACACCTTCCGGGAATATGCTGTAGCCTGCTCCTCCCAGGACAATAGGTGCCCCTGAGAAACTTCGGCAATGAGAAATCACCTCCTTGACCTGATCAAGCAAGAAGATAGGGGCTTGCATGTTCTGATCATCAATGTTCCTCACGCCAATGCCGATCATGCGAGGAGGAAATCTCTCCACGGCTTCCATTATGGCACGGCCCGTATCACTTACCCTCATTAGATCAAGAAGTTCCACTTCGTGACCCGCCTTTTCTGTTGCCGCGGCCACAGCCCCTAACCCCATGGGTAAGATGGGCATGTTGATCGGCTCCGTATTTGCAGAAATGAGGAGCACTCTCACGGCCTTCAACTCCAAGTCGTTCTAATATACATATAGAATGGCCCTCATGCCAAATGGTGTCAACTTTTCAGGACTTGAAAATGACGGATAAAAGGATAGGTGGGCACATTTTGAGGCCTGCTTCGTAAGGGAACCTCCCATTTGAAGGTTAACGGATTGGGAATGGAATTCTGATCAGTGCTAATACTGTTGAAATCCACCTGCAAGTCACCCTTCTAGACCCTGAACGCTATGCGCTATGTTAGATTCTCGGTTGCAAGAGTTAAGAGCAGAACTACTCCCTACGCCGTTCATTTCCCATCCGGGTCCGCCATTCATTCAGAAGGAACGAAGATCTACTCATTATCGAGCACGGCGACGGCCTCCACCTCTATCATGAAATCAGGGCGATACAATCGCTTCACCTCCACGGCGGTCACAGCGGGATAATAATCCCCAAAATATTTCTTTCTCATGCCCCGCGTCTCCTTGTCAAAGCGTTCGACGTCCGTGCAATAGATATTGAGCATGACGATGTTCTTCATGCTACCGCCCGCATCTTCAAGGACCCTTTTCAGATTTCCATAGACCTGTTCGGTCTGGGCGGCCATGTCATTCTTCCCCACCACATTCATGTCCATGTCCAGGGGTATTTGACCGGATATGTAGAGTGTCTTGTCAATCTGAATGGCGTGGGCATAGCCAAAAGGCCGGTGCAAGTTTTTCGGGGCAATGACCTTCTTCATATCTTAGATCCTCCTTTCCTCACAGTTCTCCATGTGTTTCCCAGATTCACTCTTGTTTAAATATCACCACCCTGACAGTACATCTTCCCTCTTCCTGGTTTACGGTGATGTCTGCGATTTCAACGGCAAGGCCGGCGAGCTCCCTTATCTTGTACAGGATCATGTTTATGGGGGGACAGACAAAGGCGGGAACGCCCTCCTCCTTCAAACGAGCCTCCACGGGGAGATGGACGCACCCTTCTATTTCGAATGTGAAAAAGGTTCCGCTATCGTCCTTTTTGCTGCTCGCCTTCTCGATCATTTTGTTTTCCATCAGCACGTCTACGCAACTCTTGATGACCTCCTCAGAAGTCTCTCCCTTGATTTTCACGCGATCAATGAAATCCGTACCCACCATGGTCGCCCTGAAGTAACCTCCTCGCCCCCGCTCGTAGTAGAGTGCCTTCTCCAGCGCGGAGACGATATCCTGAAAATAAGAACTATCTGTCATTTTTCCCTCCGTTGACCAAACGCCTCGTAAAAGACAATATCCTCAAGGGGCAACCTGGGCCTTGGGTTCGGACTTTCATCCGGGTAGCCAATGGCAAGGGGTGCCACGATCTTGTACCCGTGGGGGACATGGAGTAACGCCATTGTTTTGATGTCATCTCTCATGTCCGAGACCGGCGCCACCACCACACAGGTCCCGAGGCCCAGGGCATGGGCCATGAGCTGCATGTTTTGGGTGGCCATGGCTGCGTCGTAGGGGACATCCCACACATCCAGTTTGGCGCAGACCACAATAACGACTGGGGCGTCGGCCAAGAATGAGGACACCACACCGGACCTCAATTTCTGAAACGCTCTGGTTTTCTTCTCCTCGTCTTTCAGTCCTTTGAACCGCTCTTGCATGTGGCCGGTGAAGTACTCGGCCGTAAACCTTCTTCCGCTTCCCTCTGTGGCAATCTTTCCCATCGCCCTCTTGACCTCCGGGTCTCTCACCACAATAAACCGCCAGGGCTGGGCATTATCGCCGGACGGGGACCAGCGCCCCGCCTCCATGATCTTGTCCAGAAGTTCATCCGGGACATCCTTCTGTTGGTACCGCCGAATGCTTCTCCTGGTCTTCATGGTCTCCAAAATATCATCCATGTCCAGTCCACTCCTTCCTGTCTTTGAAAGCGCCGCATGTTCCCGCCACAGGACCCTTGGCCCTTAAGTAAAAAATCAGACGCCAAAGAGACTGTGCCGCCACCCCTTTTGGTCATGGCGAGCGACTCTCGCGGAGGCAAGAGGATCGTGGCAATCTCCTTGTTTTCACTCCCTCGCCATGACATTATGAGACATTCTCGGAGGAGCCGCCTTTGCCTCACCCCCACAGCTCAGCGCTTTGATAGAGGCGAATTCTCTTTTACAACGGGCCACTGACACCGGTCAACGAACAATTGAGTCTAACGCAGTGCCATTGATGGCAGCTTTTCACGCTATGACAATGTCCCCTTATTTCGCAAGGAAAGCTTGAAGCTCGATTTCCAGCTTGGCGCCTGCGATGAGTTTTGCCGCTTGGAAGGTCGTCCGCGCGGGGGGATCATCCACGCCGAAGTACGCCTCGAACACCTGATTCATGCCCAGGAGCTCGCTCAGGTCTTCCATGAAGATGGTCACTCTTACAGCATTCTTGAGCGATGTGCCTGCCGCTTCGCAAACGGCCTTTAGATTCTCAATAACCTGCCGCGTCTGCTCGGCGATGCCGCCTGGCACAATCTCGCCCGTCTTGGGATCGATGGGAAGCTGACCCGAGCAAAACAACCACTCGCCCACCTGAATCCCTTGAGAAAGTGGGACTTTGCCCGATGCTGCCTTGTCCGTTTTGATGACTTTCTTTTCCACGAGTACCCTCCAATAATGGGGTCAGATCTTTTCGGGCTGTTGCCCAAATCTCAGCTTGACCCCCATGTTTTTTCCTTTTTCACCCCTCGGCTTTGAAGATATCAGACAAGGGGATAGAAAAGGCCACTTCAGGTCTGTAACGGGTATAAGTGGGGATGGGATACCGGATCCCCTTTTGGTGCGTTTTTTCTAATCCCTCTACCACTTCAGCAAACTTTCCGGCAGGAATGGCCATGAGTATTTCGTGATCCTGGCAGGTGGCCCAAACGCGGTCACCGTTACCCGGAACCACAACTTTGACGTCATTGTCCAGGTACGCCCCGATGACCCCATCCGTGCAGGAGCCGGCTCTTCCCGAGAAACTACTTTGTATGGGCTTGCCCGTGTGGTATGTGGCACCATGTATGAGCCGCATCATTTGGGCTGGATTCACATAGATCAGGATCACATCCGGCTCCATCTTTGTTCTTTCCAAAGGGGAGTAGAGGACGGCCAACTGGTTCCCCATATGGAGAGTCCGAAATGCCTTGAGAACCTCTCTGCCTGCTTTCTCATCACAGACGTAGTTGACCCCTGTAAGAAAATTGATTGCCCCGGTCTCATCCTCTGGCCTTTCCCAGCCATAGGTATGAGCCGCAATGGCACATCCCACGTCCTCAGGACCGAAGGCAACCGTCCATCCATACCGCCTTGCCATGGCAGAGCCCTGACATGGAGCCATCAGGACCTTCAGGTCTCGAAGCGGCCTCCTGGCCCTGGAAGGGATTTCAGATTCATCCTTCAAAATCTTGACCCCAACCGGAAAGGTATCAGGATTTACAAATTCCCTCATCTTCCTGGCCCATTCAATCCACTTTTCCATAACCACACCTCCAGATGAAATATTAAGGGCTAATAATCTCCATGTATTTTGGGGTTGACCAAGACTGGTCAATCGCACACGGAGGAAGTGCTTGTCAAGAAGGTTGGATATGGATTCTGAGTCTTTATATCAGCAAAGCAGGAAGAGAGGGCGGGCATGGGCCATAGGTAGGCTTCAAAAGAGAGGTTACCGACGCAACGGGCGCCCGATGACTTACGCGAGGTGCGCCCGGAGCCACATTCTCATTCTCAAGAATAGAGAATGGGCTCCACTTCCTTGTTCACTCCCAGTGTCAGTGCATCCACACGGCCTTCCAGTTCTTGCAGTCTTTCCTCTATCCTTTCCACAGAATCAACCAACTTGTAAACGGCCAGTATAGCTTGCCTGAACATGGAATCTCTATAATCGCTCTGTCTGAGTCTCTCTCTATCGGACATGGTTTCACCTCCCCTATGGATAAGATAGCAAGAACAATACCACAAGTCATCGAGAGATGAATTATCCAAAATTTTCAATTACTTGGTTGGATAGCATCGATGAGATTTGCAAAAGTATGCACAGGAATATGTGCGATACTCACTGATTTCTGTGCATCTTTGAACCCTGGATGAGGCGAATTCTCCCTGAGAATCGACCCTCCCGCGTCGCCCGTCCGCCTCACGCCGATCTTTAGGCTCCTGCCTGATGCTTCTCCCTATATCTTGTACTTTCTTTTCGGTTGTATACTATATAATGTATGATTTTGTTGACATTGTCCAAATCCTGTGATAGCATTCCCTCGCCAGAAATAGACACTGAAGCGGTCCATTGCCCACCTGACAAGTCTCCACCTTTGGGCTGTCCTGGGTTGGTTCATGTTACTCCTCGATTTATCTGGCGGTCTGAGAATTTACTCTAGATAAAGAAGGAGGGGAAAAATGAGAGTTATTTCAATTGCCAACCAAAAAGGAGGGTGCGGAAAGACAACGACAGCCATCAACTTATCCGCCTGTTTATCGCTCAAGAGCCGAAAGGTCCTTCTTGTTGATTTGGATCCTCAGGGACATTCAGCGACAGGTCTAAATATTGATACCGACACGCTGGAAAAGACGGTCCACCATGCACTTGGCAATGCTGAGGGAACCCGGTTAGGCCTTGATGAGGTGACTGTTGAAGTTACTAAAAACTTTCATATTGCTCCCTCAAACATAGGATTAAGTACATTTGAACACAATCTGTCCATGATAAAAGGGAGAGAGACCAGACTCAAGAAAGCCATTGAGGGTCTATATCAAACCTATAATTACATCATCATAGATTGTCCTCCCAGCCTCGGATTACTCACCTTTAATGCCCTCATGGCTTCGACCGAAGTATTCATTCCCATTGAGATGGGACTCTTTTCACTCCACGGCACCGGCAAATTGCTGGAAATCCTTGACCTCGTCCGGGCTAAGACAGAACACGAAATGCGAATCAAAGTCATCGCAACCATGTTCGACAGACGAACAAGAATCTCAAAAGAGATCCTGAAAGACATAAGAGACCATTTCAAGGGTAAAATGTTCCGAACCGTTATCAATGCGAATGTTAAATTGAGGGAAGCCCCGGGCTTCGGGAAATCTATTGTAGACTATGCAAGAAAGTCCAGGGGATGCACGGACTATGATGCTCTTGCGAAGGAAGTCTTAGCAGAAGAGAAGACTCTAGGCGTGGTGAAATCCGTAAAGCCAAAAAAGAGACCCCTTCAACCAAAGAATAGAAAAACCCAATTTTTATTTCATGGCCCCAGAGCGAGTCGCGTTCAAATTGTCGGGAACTTCAATAATTGGGCTCAAAGCGAGGATTATTATATGCAGCGTCACGAAGACGGGACTTGGTCAAAAGAGATCATTCTTGCACCGGGTGTATATCAATATAAATTTCTCGTTGATGATGAGTGGATGGAAGATCAAAATAATCCCAACGTTGTTCAAGATCCATTCGGGGGGAGGAATTCCGTCATAGAGGTAAATTAAGGGGGAATCCCAAATGGAGAAAAAGAGCCTGGGAAGGGGATTTGAGGAGATCTCAAACATATTCTTGTCAACCAACAAAGAAACGAAAGAGAAAAAGATGACCTACGGATTTTCACCCGTTGCGCTAAGGGAAGACTCCTGTGCCTCTTGTACCAACCTGCTCGAGGAGCCATTCGGTCAGCCAAAATGCAGAATCTTTTCTCTGGAAAGCGAAGAATATGGTGTGGACAGCATAGACGCCATAGCGCTGAGCTACGCAAGAAATTGCGAGTATTTTAGACCTATCACACCGGAAAAAATAAATTCCACCCAAGCGAGCAAAGCGGGGTATCCGTGTCAGATGGAAAATCAATGCGAGGTGGAAGAAACGGTAAAGGTCCGCAGGACCATCGCATTTCAAGACGATGAAAACGTCCAGCAGACGATGAGACAAGCCCTGTCCAGGCATCTCAAAGAAGGATATTTTTTGAGACGCATTGAGCTGAAAAAGATTGAAGATAATTCAGAGCCAAGAAACAGGGTGCGCAGAGAGGAAGATGTCACCATTTTCATAAAAGGGTCCCTATCTCCTTAAATGTCTGAGCCCCCGGCTCACGAATGAAAGAGATCTAAGAATTTGATCCAGCCTCTGTGATCCCGGTTGCACTCCAATGCAAGATATTTGGCCCGATAATTGAAATAAAGACTTTGATAAGCTGGGAACCAAATTGAAATCCCATTGGCGTCCTTAACCGCTGCTCCCAGTTTTTCTGAGGTGAGAATGGAGGATAGGGACGATTCAAAAACGGCTTTTGCCGCGTCTGAGATAGGGCCGTTTTTTATTTTTTTAGAAACAAGCTCCGCTAAATGGACCAGATCAACGTAGTCAGCCATCTCGAAGCTCTGCAACCTAAGCCTTATCCTTTTCATGTCTGCATATGTGCCGTCAAAGTTTTCTGCCAGTAACTCACCCAAATGACTCAAGGCTTGAATCGCTCTGTCAGTCTTGGCTGTTTCAATCGCAGACTGGGTAACATTGAAGATTCCCACTTTTCTGTAAGCCTTGATGTATTCCCTCACAATTCTTTTGGCCAGATCCGTTCTTGAGGCGGCCTTCTTCATCTCGCGAAGTACCCTGTCATAAGGCCAACCATCACCCGGTTCGGTCTGCTGCGAACCAACCACAACCTCCACCTGGTTTCGAAAATGATGTGCAATTTCAATCATACTCATCAGGCAGGCATCAAATCCCAAAATAGCCACCTTATTGTTGGGACCGATTCCGGATCTCTTGAAGACATTTTCGATCTCG
>CP070840.1:2539704-2574062 GCA_020342025.1 Deltaproteobacteria bacterium | reverse complement strand
GGTCACGGAAGGACTATTGGCCTAGGGAAATGAAATATTTTAATAGTAGGATATTTTCCATAAGTCAATACAATGCGTTATAAATTTCACAACCACTTTCCAATTGACAATTTTTCCCCTCCTGCCTATAGATATCATTTCAGAACGCCACGCCTTGGCTTTCTGATGTGGTTCATCGTTGTGACAGCTGTAAGGAGCCATCATGGACTATAGCCTCTCCATGGAACAGGAAATTCTGCGGAACTCGGTCCGCCAGTTTGCCGAAAAAGAGATTAAGCCGTTGGCAAGAGAGCTGGATGAAAAGGAGGAGTTCTCCTATGAGACCATGGAAAAGATGGCAGGGCTGGGTCTGCTTGGAATGTTTGTTTCAGAGGCATATGGCGGTCAGGGCATGGATTATGTCTCCTATATCATTGCCACCGAAGAGATTGCGAGGGTGGACGGCTCCCACGCGGCAACCATCGCGGCTGCTAACTCCCTCGGCATAGGGCCCATTTATTATTTTGGCGACGAAGAACAGAAGCAAAAATATCTCCCTAAGCTCTGCTCTGGTGAGACCCTCTGGGGCTTTGGTCTGACCGAGCCCAACGCGGGCTCAGATGCAGCTAACACAAAGACAACGGCGGCTCTTGAGGGTAATGAATGGATTGTAAATGGGAGCAAGATCTTTATTACCAATGCCTCAACCAAAATTACCGCAGGTGTAACGGCCTTATGCCGAAGTGGTACCCGCGATGATGGGCGTCCGGAGCTCTCCTGTATTCTTATAGAATCGGGGACAAAGGGATTTGAGGCCCGCGAGATGCACGGAAAGCTGATGTGGCGCGCGTCCAATACCAGTGAGCTATACTTTGACGACTGCCGTGTTCCCAAGGAGAACACGCTAGGGCCCCGGGGAAACGGTTTTTATCAGATGATGCAGACTCTGGATGGAGGCCGTCTTTCCATTGGTGCGATGGGCCTGGGTGGCGCTCAGGGCTGCTTTGAAATGGCTATCAAATACAGCAAAGAGAGGGTGCAATTTGGCCAACCCATAGCCAATTTTCAAGTAAACGCTTTTAAATTGGCGGACATGGCCCTGGAGATCGAGTGCGCCCGCCTCCTTCTCTATAAGGCCTGCTGGTTGCGGGACAACGACAAGCCATTTGCAAAGGAGGCGGCGATGGCAAAGCTCTATTGTTCTGAAGTCATGTATCGTTGCGCCAATCACGCCGTTCAACTCCATGGGGGCTATGGACTGATGAAAGAGTATGACGTGGAAAGGTTCTACCGTGACCAGAAACTCCTGGAAATAGGAGAGGGGACCTCCGAAGTCCAGAGGATTGTCATCTCTCGGTTGATAGGTGCTTTGTAAAGGAGGTGTGCTCTTTCATTGCAAGGCCACGTCCCTTTTCTCAAGGCCGTATCTACTTTGTAAGTGGGCGGTGCCCCAATATTTTGCGGTTTAGCAAAGTAACGGGAGACTCTCAGGGGCGCAGAGGCGCAAACCTCAAAACATTGGGTCACTGCGGGGCCCGGTGGAATTCTTTTTGAGATAAGGCCTTTCGAAGAGGGCCGCAGCCTCTTTCTATTGGCTCTCATGGAGCTTGAGCGAGGCCGAGTTTCTGGGTTGGGATTTTTTACTTTAGGCACTTTAGTTCACTGTGACCTCGTCATGTTAAACCTTATATTAGGCAAAGAAATTGCCGCTTATGTCAGGGCTCATCGCGGCTTAGTCGTCATTTCTGTCCTTCTCACCGCCATCTCTGCGCTTTTTGTTGTGATCCCTGCCTATCTTCTCCAGCCCTTTGTGGATGAGGGCATGAAGACCGGTTCTGATCCTGCGACCTGGAAGATTCCTTGGGTCGTCTTCGACTTCAGTTCTGGCTTCTCATGGCATCGTACAGAACTGGTTCTGGTTGACGGTGTCTCTCCGAACCACCTCTTGCTTCTTCTCACCTTTGTGGCCTTTTTGTCCGTTCTCTTTAAGTCAATCACCCTATACTTCAGCCAACTTGCAGCAGCCGCCTTCTCAAATAGGGCCATCATGTCCCTGAGGATAGATCTGTTCGATAAATTTATCTCCCTCCCCCTGGGCTTTTACCACAAGCGAAAGGCAGGGGAACTCATCTCAAGGGCCACAGCTGATATTACGGTGATGCAGGAGCGTATCGGAAACATCCTCATGGGCCTAGTGCAATACCCCCTTACGGCTTTGGCCTTCCTCATATATCTGCTCATTATGAATTACAGGCTCACTCTGCTCGTTTTCATTGTGGGTCCGGTAATCATAGGGCTCGTAAGACTCTTAGGAAAAAAAGTTAAAAAGCATTCCACCCGGGTTCAAGACGCCATTTCAGAAGTGACAGCATCCTACCAGGAGTCTCTTGTCTGTCTCAAAGTCGTACAGGGATTCTGCATGGATGAAAATGAGTCTAGCAAATTCCGTGAGCTGGCGGATCGGCTCTATAAGAAAGTCATGCATTGGAATCGATGGTTCTTGGCGGTTGGTCCCATGATGGACTCCACGGTGTTTCTCGTGCTGCCCGGCGTGCTTATTGTGGGCAAGGTCTATTTCCAACATACGCTGGGTGAACTCATTTCCATGATCTATGCCTTTTCAAGGGTCTATGCGCCCATCAAGAGTTTAGCCAGGGTCAATACAGAGCTTCGTACCCTTCAAGGGGCCACAGAGCGGGTATTTGGAATCATGGGGACGATTCCTGCCATTAAGGACAGACCTGACGCAAAGATTCTTCCGAGGCATAAGGAATTCATAGAATTCAAAGATGTAAATTTTTCATACGAACCAGGTGTGCCGGTTCTCAAGGATATATCTTTAAGAATTGGGAAGGGAGAGATGGTCGCCTTCGTGGGTTCCACCGGCGCAGGGAAAAGTACCCTCCTGGATCTTGTTCCCCGGTTTTATGATGTGACAGACGGTAGCATCGCCATTGACGGAACAGATATCCGCGATGTAACGATTGATTCTCTGCGTAGGCAAATAAGTATTGTCAGTCAGGACATTCTGCTCTTCCACGATACGATTGCCAATAACATAAAATACGGTCATCCTAGAAAGGGCATGGAAGAGGTGATTGAGGCGGCAAAGGCGGCCCATGCGCATGATTTTATCCTGGAGCAGCCTCAGGAGTATAGCACTATCGTTGGGGATCGAGGGACCCTCCTCTCTGGGGGACAAAAGCAACGCATTGCCATTGCAAGGGCCATCTTGACCGATCCCTCCATACTGATACTGGATGAGGCGGCCTCGGCCCTGGATGCAGAAAGTGAGGGGTTGGTTCAAAAGGCTATCGAGAGACTGAGGGGAGGGCTAACCATCCTGGTGGTGGCCCACCGCCTGAGTACGGTAATGAGAGCAGATCGTATCTATGTGCTTGAGGAAGGGAGAATCCTAGAATTTGGGACTCGGGATGCGTTGATGGCCCTCGATGGACGTTTCCGGCAGTTGCATGACATGCAATTTACGACCTAATTATTTACGATTTGGAAACGGCCCTTTTATGCAATCTCTGCGTCAATCTGCGGGATTTGCTTGTGCGACATACTCGAGGTATGCCTCCGCGCAATCCCTGACCCGGATCCGGTTTAATTTGGGGGCGTCTACACACAAAGCGCGCGTCACGGTCGTTCATCTTTTCAAGACCTGGGTGATTTTTTCCAGAGTAAGGCCATGAATTAGGACAGATTTTAGTTTGGAATGCTTTCCAGAAACGATCTCAATCCTTTTCTTGGCGATCCCGAGCCTTTTCGCAAGCAGCTCAATGAGGGCTATGTTCGCTTTGCCCTCCACAGGAGGCGAAGTCAACTTCACCTTGAAGAGGTCCCCCTCATTATCAATGATCTGATTTGTTGAGGATCGGGGGAGAACCTTGACTTTGATATGGGTTCGGAGGTTTACGCTCGTTGGCTTTTGGCTCATTCGGTCTGTTCCTCCAATGGAAGACCTCAATACCATAGAAAAGGAATGGGACACAAGGCACTGGATCTGGGTTGATTTCTGTGGCGGGTTGCACAAGCGCGGTGCTTTTGGGCATTGATCTCTACGGGGGGAATCTTCGTGTATCTCTTTAAGGGTATCATAGACATCGTCATCTTGGTCTTACTCCTCAGGCTGCTCATTAGGCCGAGAGAGGCCTTTTTCGATCCCATCTATGGGCTAATCTACCGGATCACGAATCCACTTCTAATCCCAGCAGGATACATGACACGAAACACCTCGTATGGGACCATCCTGACGATTTTGGCTTTGGTGGTATTGAGAGGAGGGGTCTACGTTTCTCTGCAACCCATGTCATTCTTGTCTGGAATCGGAGTCAGCTTCTTGAGCCTGGTTCAACTGCTTTTTCAAGGCTACATGGTCATGTGGGTTGTCTCTCTGTTCTCGGAAAGAAGCTTCGGGACCTCCTTTCTTTTATTGATCGATCGGGCTTTCAGTCCCCTCCGTGTTACTCTTAGGCGTCTCGGAATCCAAAGCCATAAATTTCATCTGTCTGTTTTCCTTTTTCTGATGATCCTTTATAGCCTTCTGAGTACCATCATTCGCTTCGCCATAATTCCAAAGGCCGTGCTTTCCGCTGTTTCGCTTGTCTATGGAATAGGTGAAGGGTTGATGCTCTTTGTAGGGCTCTTCCCAGGCTTTTTTTCTATCGTCATTATCATTGGTGCCCTTCTTTCCTGGGTCAGCCCTGACCCATCCAATCCTGTTGTCCAAGCCATTTACGGCATCAGCGAGCCCCTGTTAACACCTTTCCGTCGCTTTGTACCCCTTCTTGGAGGATTGGACATCACGCCTATCATTGCCATTCTCACTTTCCAACTCCTTGGAAGGCTTGCTCAACAGATCATAGCTCGCTTCATAGGGATGGTTTAGTAAAAAAAAGATGTGTCAGAGCAGGCCATAAGCCGGGTTCTGTTTCCCCAAGCAGTCACCTGCTCAGGGACAATGGCCATTCATCTAGTCTCCACGTTACCATGGAGATCAAGCGACCTACCCGGGAACTCGGGCGGACCACCCTCAAGCGTTCCCTTATTTGGTCTTGCTCCAGGTGGGGTTTGCCTAGCTCCCGTCGTCACCGACGGGACTGGTGAGCTCTTACCTCACCCTTTCACCCTTACCCCACCCCATATCTACGATAGGACGTGGGGCGGTTTCCTTTCTGTGGCACTTTCCTGCCCGTCACCGGGACTGGGCGTTACCCAGCACCCCGTCCTGCGGAGCCCGGACTTTCCTCTCCCTTGCGAAAGAGCAAGGCAGCGGCCATTTGTCCTGCTCTGACACACTCTCATTCTAAATCTTCAAGCGTCATTTGTCATGGGTCATTTGACATTTATTGGAATTTCTTGTGCTTAACGATGTTTTTCGGGAGTGATGACGCCAGTGAAATAGTACCCGAAGGCGCATTTCGTGAGGGATGCGAATGACCGTTGGTACTCTATGAGACCTTTGTAAAATGTTCAATTTTGTTCAAGGTCAAGCCTCCGGCCCGCAGGGCCTGCGCCCCGGAGGGAAAGGCGAAGATTTTAACCGCAGGAATACACGATAAGTATTTCGAGGATTAGCCCGCCAAAGAGCTATGGCGGGTTAAAATCTGAGTCTGACGCAGCCTGCCCGCCATCGCGAGCCTGAGCTCGCTCAGGCGAGGCGGGCGGGAGATTGGACAAAAGGGGGCGTTTTCCAAAGGTCTCACGTTGTGGATCAGGCTCTGTTCAAAGCCTTTTGGAAATGCTCGTCTTCAGCCCAATAAATAATACGATTGCAATTGGTGCAGGTCATCAAGGAGTCGCCTCTAATCAACTCATTGAATGTCTGTGGGGGAATATTCATATGGCACATCTGACAAATACCTCCAAGAACGGGACTGATGGCCTGCCCTGCTTTGTGGTCTTTCAGGTAAAGGTATTTTCTTAACAGATCCTGGTCAATCGCGTGGACGAAGGTGTCCCTTTTTGCATTGAGAATCTTGAGTTCTTCCTCCAAGGCTTCCAGTTCCCTTTCGACCACTTCTTTGTCCCTTTCAAACGCCTTTCTTAATTCTGCCTCTTCCTCCTTGTTCTCACGGCATGTCTTCTCCAACTCCTCCATCTCCTCCATGACCTGGATCGCCTTATCCTCTGTCTGAAATTTCACGTGCTTCAGATCATCAATTTCCTTCAGGGCCGCTTTATATTCCTTGTTTGACTTTATGAGAGAGAGCTTTATGTTGCTCTTTTCAACCTTCTCCTCTAATTCCTGGATTTCTTGATCAATTTTGCGAGCATCCTTTTTAAGCAGACTGAGTCGATCATTTTTTTCCTGGAATTTCCTCTCCATGGCATCCAGGTCTTCTGCCAGTTTCCTGATCTTCAATGGCCCCTCGTTTTTTTTGTTCATGATTTCCCTGATCCTGTTATCACAATCCTGAAGAACAATGAGATCGCCAATTTTATCTTTCAATGCAATCACCTCTCATTTAAAGTGGGATTTCGCACTTTGTCGCTATAATTAATCAGCTCCCCTGTATTCCGTAAAAAAAGTAGGGTCGGCCGCCCCCCTGCCTGCCTCTTATTCATACCGCGTAGGGCCCACCTCATCCTTGTAGACCTCTACAACAACTTCCATTTTTCGTTTCATGAAGGCTTCCTTTAGGTGGTCCCCAAAAGGTCTGAGAGCCGCTTTCTCTGTGTGAAAATGCCCCGCATCAATTAACGCCAATCCCGAGCGTTCTGCCTCGAGTGCCTCATGATGACGAACATCTCCGGTGATAAGCAGGTCAGCCCCCTTTTTCGAGGCCATGGAAACCAAGCCGCCGCCTGCCCCTCCAACTACAGCGACCCGACCGATTCTCCTATTTTTTTGCCCAACCACCCTTACCCTCTCCATGCCAAAGATCTCTTTAACCTTCTTTGTCATTTGGCCGAGCTTGAGAGGAGCCGGCAAGTTACCTATTCTTCCCAATCCCGCACCCTCGATGCCTAAATCATTCCTATCTTCAAGCACCTCCACACCTTGAAGGCCAAAGAGATCAGCCAAAATATCATTAATGCCGCCCTGTACCACATCCAGATTGGTATGTGCTGAAACAATGGAAATCCTTTTCTCGAGTGCCTCTGCGATAACATCTCCGGGATAGATTTGCCGATTAAGGCTTGAAAGGGGTCTAAAGATCAAGCTGTGATGCGTAAGTAAGAGCTGGGCGTTTCTCTTAAAGGCCTCTCTGACTGCTTTAAGTGTGGGGTCGAGGGAGATGAAGATCTTCATAATCTCCTGCGACAGATGTCCAACCTGCAGACCAGGATTATCCCACTCTTCTGCAGCACCTGATGGGGCGATCTCTTCCAAGACCTTGAGGATGGCTTTAAGCTTGGGCATCATATGTTCGCTGTGTTCAAAAACCCACGCTTCAAAAAGCGAAAGGGCGCACTATTTAATAGTGCGCCCTTTGAAGGGATAAAGGGTTTTGCTTAAAGTAGGACTTTATTAGAGGATTTCCTATACGCATCGGAGGTAATTAGCATTGGTGGGCCCACCTGGGTTCGAACCAGGGACCTACCGGTTATGAGCCGGTGGCTCTTCCAGCTGAGCTATGGGCCCCAAAACTATTCCATGAGTCTGTCGTTTACAGATTGTAGATAGTATGGGGATTTGTCAAGAGAAATCAACGCTAAGTAGAACTCAGCTGCAAACCGACGAGTTGGCGGACTCAAAATCACATTACTTGAGGTGAAGCGATGTTGGTTTCGTCTAACGTTCTAAGGTTGCGATGCTGGTTTCGTATGACGTTAACCGTTGAACGATTCGCGCCACGTAACCGCAACCTTTCTACAATCACAGTGAGCATTTGCACCTTAGTGTCGTTACGAAAACCCTGGCCCAGACCTGGCCCAAAATGCATGACCTATAAGACATTTGTTTGAAAATTTCAGGTCGTTAAAAGCAAGATCGACATAAATAGCGCCAGGGCGGGCTTGACACAAATGTGAAGATCTTCGCCCATCAAGACCGCTAGGTTTCAATGAAACTCTTCAATTTCTTGCTTCTGCTTGGGTGCCTCAATTTTCTGAGGGCCTTTGCCTCGATCTGTCTGATCCTCTCTCTTGTCACATTAAAATCACGCCCCACCTCTTCCAAAGTATGATCAGATTTCTCTCCAATGCCGAATCGCATCCGAAGCACTTTTTCCTCTCTTGGGGTGAGCGTGGTGAGTACCTTTCGTGTCTGTTCGCCCAGATTATGATTCACAACCGCCTCGGAAGGTGCCGTGATCTTCTTGTCTTCTATGAAGTCACCAAGATGGCTGTCTTCTTCTTCGCCAATGGGTGTCTCCAAAGAAATGGGTTCTTTAGCAATTTTCAGTACTTTTCTCACCTTCTCCAAGGGGAAT
Source organism: Deltaproteobacteria bacterium (assembly GCA_020342025.1). The sequence continues at coordinate 2,565,699 of CP070840.1, read as the reverse complement.
TCCATTTTCTCCGCGATTTCTTCTGGTGTGGGTTCACGACCATGCTCCTGGACCAGGTATCTTGAAGTTCGTATGAGTTTGTTGATGGTTTCAATCATATGGACAGGAATACGAATGGTTCGCGCCTGGTCAGCAATGGCCCTCGTTATGGCCTGTCTGATCCACCAGGTGGCATAGGTGCTGAATTTATACCCACGCTGATATTCAAATTTGTCCACAGCCTTCATGAGACCAATATTGCCCTCTTGAATAAGATCCAGAAACTGCAGGCCCCTGTTTGTATATTTCTTTGCAATACTCACCACCAACCTCAAGTTTGCCTCTATCAACTCCCGCTTGGCGAGCTTAGATTTTTCCACACTCTCTTCAACTCTAGCTAAAGCTTCCTTCAATTCCCTTTGGCTCATACTGGTACGTTCTTTTATGTCCTTGAGGCATTTTTGTGCATTATCAATTGTAACCTTGAGCTCCAATAGTTCACACTTTTTCATCTTAAGAGGAGTGACCACCTGATTATCTTTGGCAGACTTTGGTATTTGGCTGAAACATTTCTTCAGGTGGGAGATGGGTTTTCCCCCGGCCTTCAGCATACAAGCGGCCATATACTGGTCCACCTCCTCCACTTGGGAGACGATTTCCCTGAGCTTTTCCACCATATAGTCAAGTTGTCTCTTTTCAAAGGTGAACGAGTTGATCAATCCCACTATTCTATCTCTATTCTTCTCTACCTTGGCGGTCAGTTTCTTTTTTTTGGCAGCAGAGCACCGCGGCTTTGCCATTTCACTTTGTGCAGTACGACATTCGTCGTATAATGTTTCGATCTCTTCAATAAGAGTCAAGACGGACTTTTTCTTTTCGCTGAGCTGTATATGGCTGTCTTCATCATCATCCATATCATTGATGACATCCTTTAGTTTAACCTCACCAGCCTGCAATTTCTTGCCCAATTCAATGATGTGTTCAATCCCCACATGACATTCCAGAAGGGCATCTAATGCCTCCTTTTCTCCTGCTTCAATCCTTTTGGCTATCTCCACTTCTCCTTCTCTTGTAAGCAGAGAGATGCACCCCATCTCTTTCAAGTACATCTTTACGGGATCAGAGACCCTTGTGGCTGTATCGGAAATTTGAGCTCGGTAGTTTTCTTTTTCCTGGGCCTTTTTCTGCTTTTTCTTGAGCTTTTTGGATTTCTCGATCTCTTCCTTGGACGCCTCATCAATAACCATGATGTCCAGTTCTTCAAACATCATCATGAGGTCATCGATATACTCGGAAGAGACCACATCCTCGGGGAGGTCATCATTCAGTTCCTCATAGGTGATGTAGCCTTTGTCTTTCCCCGTATCTATCAATCGTTTCAAATTGACCATATCAGAATTGTTAGCCATTTATGTATTACCTCCTGAAAGTTTACATTCGCTAAAGCCTTTGGAAAACATCCCCTTTTGTCCAATTTCCAGGCTTTCGGCCCGCAGAGGGCATAGGCTCTAAGGGCCGGAGGCTTGAGCTTGGACAAAATTGAATATTTTGCAAAGATCTCCCATTATAAGGGGGGGGTACCTCTTTTTCTTTTTAGTTCCAAAATCCTGTTGGAGCGCTCAAGGTCTCCATCTTGTATGGCTTTAATATTCGACTCCGCCAATTTGATTTTGTGGATCTTGGCTTCGAACTCATCTAAAGCCTGCTCCACCATGTCATTTGGATAGATGGGAGAGGATAACATAACCTCCCTGAATCGTTCTCTGGCAGAGTCTTCTGGAAGTCTTTCCAGGATATCTGCGGGTGCCATCTTTCCCTCACTCCCGTGAATTTCATAGAGTGAATCAAATATGCCTCTGACTACGGGATCGGAAAGCAGGACTTTACAATCAAGATCCATTAACCTTCCCATGGTGTGGGGGTAGTGAATAATTAGATTGAGAAGATGAAAATCATCTATGTTTTTTGCCTTTGAAGCAGACAATCTCTCTCGGAGGTGACTCTCATCCCCTTTCCAGGAATGATGTTTCTGCCAGTTTCCCAGTTCTTCGAGCACTGCAGATTCGGCAACACCCAGCTTTTCAGAGAGGCGTCGCACATACAGGGATTGTTGGGAGGCGTTGTTGAGTTCTCCCAGAACAGGAAGGATCTCCTTCAGGACACTGACCTGGCCTTCCACTTCATCTCCTCTGCGAGACAGTTTCAAATCAAGATAATACTCAAACATGGGCACGGAGGCGTCTAAGAGGGCTAAGAAGCTGTCCAGTCCATTTTTATTCACATAGCTGTCAGGGTCATTCCCTTCCGGCAGGACCATCACTCTTGAAGAAAGCCCCTCATTCATAAAGGAGGAGAGGCTCTTAATAGCGGCAGCCTGGCCAGCCGAATCAGCGTCAAAAACAACCACCGCTTCTTTCGCATACCCTTTCAACCTTCTGACATGCTCCCTGGTCAGGGCCGTTCCCAGTGTGGCAACGGCCTCATGAAACCCATGCCTTCTTAACGCCAGGACATCCGTGTATCCCTCAACCACCACGGCACGACCGCTATCTCGGATCGATTTATATGCCACATGCAGACCGTAAAGAAATTCCCCCTTATGAAAAATGGGCGTCTCGGGTGTATTAACATACTTAGGCAGTGAATCATCCAGAACCCTACCCCCAAATCCGACGATCTGTTGTCTCAAGTTAAGGATAGGGAAGATGATCCGACCGCGAAACCGATCGTAATACCCGCCATTTTTTCTGGAAATAAGCAGGCCGGCTTGGGCAGCCTTTCCCCGATCCATTTTTTTCCTTTCGAAAAACCCAACCAGGCCATCCCACTCATCCGGCGCATAACCCAGCCCGAATTCCAGAATAGTCTCCTTTGGAATGGATCGCTTATCAAAATATGTCCTACCGGGTCTTCCCTTTTCAGATCTTGTCAATATGCCGTGAAAGTATTCAGCCGCAATCCCGTTGAGTTTGAAGAGTAATTCCTTCAACTCCATTTTTTCTCTTTCAAAGGGGGTCAGCGGTTTTTCGGGAAGAAGGACCTGATATCTATCGGCCAAGTCCTTCAGGGCCTGGGGGAAAGCCACCTTATGGTAATCCATCCAGAAACTGAAGACATCCCCACCCTTCTTGCATCCGAAGCAATGAAACATTTGTCTTGAGGGGCTCACTGTAAATGACGGATCCTTTTCCGAATGAAAGGGACAAAGACCCACGTAATTCTGCCCCGCTTTTCTAAGCTGGACAAACTGGCCGATGAGCTCGACAATATCTGCGGCTCTTCTAACCTCTTCCTTGGCAGACTGGTAATCTCCCATAAGACTAAATTAATACCTCAAGTCTTCAAATCAACAGCAATGCCCTAGGAGAGGTCCACAACCGTGATGGCCTCACCTCCGGATTGAGAATCAGCCCCTGAGATTCTCTTCACACATGAAAAGCCCTTTAGGTGCTCACGGATGGCTTGCTTTAATTTCCCCGTACCATATCCGTGAACGATCCTTAACGAGAGCTCGCCCTCAACCATGGCCCTATCGATCATCTTATCAATTAGGGGTAGGGCCTCCGCCACTCTGTATCCAATCAAATTGATCTCCCTGGGTTGGGCCCCTGACGAAGGATAGGGGATATGCCTGGCGGATTCCTCCTCCAGGGGCTCTTCTCCCTCAGAAATGGGTTCCAGATCCTGTATGCTGGCAGAGAGCCTCACCTTTCCTGTCAGTAGGGTGGCTTTTGCGTTGGCCATATCAAAGGAAAGGACCGTGCCCACTTGATCAAGCGCTTTGTGGCGGACCCGCTGCCCTATTTCATACCCGCTCAGATCAACGGTTTTTTCCTGTTTTCCTTCCATGGAGAGACGATTCACCAGGTCTTTGCTGATGCTGTCAAAGTGTTGTATGATGTGGGCCTTGGATGACTCCCCTGTCCTTTTAAATGTATTTATGAGTTGTTTAAACTGCTCCCTCGCTTCTTGAATGAGCTTATCGGCCTCAGATCTCTTTTCTTCAAGCAGAGTTCTCATCTCGGCGTCCAGTTTCTTGAGGGTTTGCAACTCTTTTTCTCTGGCAGCACGGTACTTATCCTTAGCCTGTTCCGCCTCCAGCTTTTCCAGCGTCGTCTCCTGCTTAAGCCGATTGAGTTTATCGATAAGCCGATTTAGACGGACCTCATCTCGATCCAGGTATCCCTTGGCCTGCTCGAGGATATTTGGCCCGACCCCAGCATCGTTGGCAATTTCAAAGGCATAACTGGTCCCTGGCATCCCGTACTGTAAGGAAAAGTTTGGGCGATTGGTGGATGTGTCGAATTCCATGCGCGCATTTTTCGCCCTCTCATGGAATAGCCCGTAGGTCTTTAGACGATTAAGATGAGTCGAGACGGCGACAAAAGCGCCCTTCTGAGAAAGCTCGTCCAGCACGGCCATGGCAAGAGCAGCCCCCTCATCCGGATCGGTTCCCATGCCCGGTTCGTCAATGATGACGAGACTCTTCTCGTCAGCATGCGCCATCATATGCTTTAGATGGCCTATGTGGGCCGAGAAAGTGCTCAGACCCGCTTGAATATCTTGATCGTCACCAATCTCGGCCATGATGTTCTTGAAAACCGGTAAAGAACTCCCTTCAGCGGCTGGGATATGAAGACCGGCCTGAGCCATTAGGCTCAAAAGGCCCAGCGTTTTCAGGGTGACCGTTTTCCCCCCCCTGTTGGGACCCGAAATGATCATTACATTCTGGTCCTTGTCCAGAAGAATGTCCGAGGGAACGGGCGAATCTTTGCCAGAGGCTAGGGACACGAGGATTGGGTTCCTCGCCTGCCTCAGAGTCACATCATTCCCGTGGCGCAACACCGGACTGACGGCTCCTGTGACGCGGCTCAATTCTGCTCTCGCATGAAGGCCGTCCAATTTCCCCAAGAGCCTCTGGGCGGCTTTCAGGTCTTCAGCCAAGTCTCTGACCTTGGCAGTGATGGATCTCCGTATTCTTAGTTCCTCTTCCTTTTCAAGGTGACCCAATTCAGCCAGTCGATTATTATCCTGAATGGCTTCAATGGGCTCCACAAAACAGGTGGCCTGAGTCTGAGAATAGTCATGGATGATTCCATCCACCCGGTTTTTCAAGTCCGTTCTAAGGGGAATCACGTAGCGTCCATCGCGTATAGAAACAATGTGATTATCCCCATCTGACGTCAAACCTTTTGATTTTTTTATGTTTTCCAGTACTTTCTGAAGATCCCTTCTTAGGAGGGTCTTTTGGCGTCTTAGTCTTTTCAACTCGGGGCTTGCTGAATCGTTGATCGTGCCGTTAGGGGATATGGCCCTCTTTATTTCCTGCCTCAGCCCCTCAAACAGAGGCATTTCCTTTGTGAGATCCTTTAGCCTGGAAAATAGAGACGGATCGGACAAAATGCGTTTTTTAGACTCTCCACTCGCCTCCGCCATTCTGAAAACGAACAAGAGCTCTTCAGGTTCAAGGCAAGATCCCTCTGCACGGCAATTTCTCAGAACAGGTCCAATGTCAGTGAGTCCCTCCAAGGGAAAAAACCCCTTCAATTGAAGAAGGAGTTTCATCTCTGAGACCAATCTATGTTCGTTGTCGATAAGTTCTAGATCATCTGAAGGTTCGAGTGATAAGCAATCTGATTTTCCAAGCGGACAGGCGGCATAACCGGACAAGATGTTCAATAATCTATTAAACTCAAGAACCCGATAAGTATGTTCAATCATGCAGGCTAGCTCAATAGTTTCCTGGCTATTTCATTCACCTCTTTCCCCTGGGCTTTCCCGGCCATTTGAGCCATGGCCGCTTTCATGACCTTGCCCAGATCCTTCGTCCCCGTGGCTGAAGATTCGGCAATGATTTGCCTTAGGATCTTCTCTATATCGGCCGTGCTAAGCTGTTCGGGCAGATAATCATAAAAGATCTTAATTTCATCCTCTTCCTTGGCCGCCAGATCTGAGCGGTTACCTGCCTTGAATTCCGCGGCCGCTTCTTGTCCTTTTCTGATCAGTGAAGAAATAACGCCCCGAACCTCTTCATCCTCCAGATCCCGGCCCTTTTCCACCTGCTTGTTCTTGAGGGCGGCTTTGAGCATTCTGAGACAAGAAACACGGGAAGTGTCTTTGGCCTTCATGGCCTGCTTTAGATCTTCTATGATTTTTTGGGAAATGGGCATGTCGAGAGAAGGGAAAGGAAATATAGGTCAAACGAGTATAATACAATAATTTTATAAAAAGTCAAGCTAAAAATCCAATTTTTTGCTCCTAGCCAATTTTATGGCATCAGCCAAGTCCAGTGTCCCCCTGTAAAGCGCCTGCCCTGTGATCATGCCAATCACACCATATTCAGCCAGGTTCAATATTTTGGCCACATCATCAATCCCTGAAATCCCGCCAGAGGCTATCACAGGTGTTTCAACGGTCTGTGCCAACACCTTGGTCGCTTCCACATTGGGTCCCGTGCTCATGCCATCCCTGTAGATATCCGTGTAAATAATCGCAGAAATGCCTGTATTTTCAAACCCTTTTGCCATTTCTGCAACAGTCATATCTGTTTCTTCTGTCCAGCCTTCAACGGCCACACGATCCTTCCTGGCATCAATTCCAAGAATGATTCGGCCGGCGAATTCCTTACAAGCCTCGGTCAGAAACCCTGGGTTTTTATAGGCCACAGTACCCAGAATAACTTGACTGATCCCCAGCTTGAGGTAGGTCTCAATGGCTTCCATATCTCTAATTCCCCCGCCAAGCTGCGTAGGAATAGGAACAGCTCCAACAATCCCCCCAATGACCTCCTTATTGACGGGTTTCCCTTCTACCGCACCGTCCAGGTCCACTAAATGGATCCTCTCCGCTCCTTTTTCATACCATTTCACAGCCATTTCTTCAGGGACTTCCGAGTACACGGTCTCTTTTGACATCTCCCCCTGTTTGAGCCTTACACAGCGGCCGCCTTTGATATCTATGGCTGGAATAACGATCACGTTCTATTCCTTTTACTCTGATTTAGCATCGATCAACCCGCTGAGCACGCCTTCCAAGCCGATTTCTGCCAGCCTCTCGGCGGTCATCCATCGCCCTTGGCCTTTCAGAAAGGTGTCCAAATCAAGGATATTCTGGCTCAGGTGCTGCTGTGTCTTATCAAATCTGCCCTTCCACAAAATCACCCCATCACCGGGTCGTATAAGATAGAGATCAAAGGCCACTGATGCTGCGCGATTAACAGCGAAATCGGTCCCATCACGCTCCCGAAACCGATAGACGTAACCGATAAGCACGGCTTCAGCAGAGAATGCCAGCCCGATTTTTTGAATAACTTCTATCTCGCTTCCCAACACATCTGATAGTTTGAGACTTGAATAGACACCTCTCGCCTGGCCAGGAGAAATGAGTTCGAAACGCTTTTCCTTCCCTATCCTCTCAAACAGACTGCTTGTCAGTTTGTTGACCGCTTGCTCGGCTACGGGTTCACCAGAGAAAACAGCCCCGGAAACAGGGCTCCGAACCATACTGGGTTCATCCCATTGCGACATGGCAGGCAAAAACCCCACCACCACCATTTTTTCTATCTTTGGCAGGGGTGGTTTTTCTTGGGGGACGGGTTCTTTACGCGACTGACAAGACGAACCGAGAATTACCAAGAGAGCGGTAAAGAGTCCAAAGCGGATGTAAACTCTGTTGGTGATGGATTTGGGCATGGCTGCACAAACTATAACGGGTTGATACGCCCCCAGAGGAAGAAATCGCTCAAAGCCTAAAGCATACCTTTGGTGGAAGGGATTGCGCTCTCCAACCTATTTTCAACGTCCACCGCCTGGTCAAGGGCCCTGGCGAACGCCTTGAAAATAGACTCAGCGATATGGTGTGCATCATCACCAGAAATGAGATCCACATGCATTGTAATGCCCGCATAGTTGACCAGAGCACGGAAGAATTCTTTGATCAAGCTCACGTCAAATTTCCCGGTCATGCTTTCTGCCAAAGAAACCCTGTAGGCCAAGAAGGGGCGGTTGGATATGTCTATAGCGACCCTGGATAGGACTTCATCCATGGGGACGGTCGCTTCGCCATATCGCCTGATGCCCTTCTTCTTCCCCAGGGCCTTATTTATGGCTTGCCCTAGGCAGATGCCCAGATCTTCGACCGTGTGGTGATCATCTATCTCCGTATCCCCCTTGGCACTAATCTGGATATCCATGAATCCATGGGCCGCCAAAAGGCCTAACATGTGGTCTATGAAGGGAATACCCGTGTCGATTTCGGACAGGCCTTTTCCGTCCAGATTCAGGTTTAATTTGATATCAGTCTCTTTGGTCTTCCTTTCTATGTTGGCTTTTCTCTCCATAGGGGTGTTGTCCTATTTTGGCTTACCCCCACCATACCCTCCCCCCTGAGGGGGAGGGTATGGTGGGGGTGGAAGTAGTTCGGGAGATAAGGGTAATTGCTCAGTGAAGAGTAACGAGATTCTAAGGCTTCTCACTCGTTACTCACCAACTGGTTCAAATTCACGTTTTGGTGGAGATGATGGGATTCGAACCCACGACCTGTACGTTGCGAACGTACCGCTCTCCCAACTGAGCTACATCCCCACGGATTACGTTAATTTATATCAATATTCTTTACTTTTCAATACTTATTTTCCACGCCTTAGAGACCGAGTTCTCTGTTTTTTGTGCGTGGTTCGTTAAAATAGGGTGTTTGTTAATGAAAAATACAGTTTTTACCCCATTGATTTCAGGCTCTTCTTCTATTAAGGAAAAATGTTTGGTGTGCTCAATTTTATTCATAAGAATCTGGACCCAAGTATGCCACTGATTCGGAGGTTTTAGGTGGAGGCCATTTTTTACTTCATACCAGAGTATCTTGTTTGGGTTTTTGCCATTACTCTGATTCTCGCACTTCTCTCTGAGCGTATATTTGTGGGAAAAGGCAAGTAACGTTAGCTGCGTCTGTTCCTCTGTCATTAGCCTCTATTGCGTTTCTGCCTTACGGGGTCGCTTCGCTCGGTCTCCCCATCTATCTCTCCAGGTATGTAAAGTCCTACCAAAAAGCGGAATTTAGTTTCTTATCATTAAGTACATTCTTACCCAATTTCATTTCTTTTTCTTAAAAGAGTTTAGTTAAGTATCTGAAATGTATTGCTTTTTATGTTTAGACTAATTTGGCATTTTTTTTGCTCTTTTTCCATATATGGAAAGCGTCATGTCTTAAAAGGTTTTACTTTTCAAGAATATGGGGGGATTTCTCTTTAACCTCCTCCAGTAAGTTCTCTCAAGAGCGCTACCAAAAGCCGTAAGGATGAACGAGTCAAATTCAAAACGCCATTAAAGATGAAAAAAAGGAGCTTATTTTGGCAGATATTATGACAACCAGGGAATTGGCAGGGTATTTAAAGTTACATGAGATTACCATCTGCAAGTATGCGGCTAACGGACAGATTCCAGCCATTCGCATAGGAAGGGTCTGGAGATTTGACAAGGAAGCGATTGATGAGTGGATCATCAGGGGACAACGGCAAATCCACGAAACAAATAAGTAGGGGAACAAAGCTATCTAGCGCCACAAGGATTTTGATAGGGTTGACCTTCGTGGCTATACTTATCTATGCATGCGTGATGAAATTGAGAGAAATTCGGCTATCCTTCTTCAAACTGGCTAACCGTTAAATGATACGTCTAATGGTAAAGATTTTTGGAGCACTCCTTAGGGGGTTTACGGAATTGATCATGGGCGTCCTTATTTTCATCGGGTTCTCCCCTGCACTCGTAGGGATGGCCATAATAGGATTTCAAGTTTTTGTATGGCTGGCCACAGAGACTTGGACGCCGATTCCGCTCGCCGATGCCATTGCGACGCTACGAGTTGACCTCCATCTTGTGGATCACTCTCCCCTATGGCTTGGCATGGCAAAAGGCTTGAGCTCTTCTTTAGATGAAGTCCCGTTGTCATCATGTTTTCTCGTGGCGGGATTGTCTTTAAGCGCTTGCGCAGCTTATTTACGCCGCAAACTTGTGGATATGTTGGGTAGCAAGCTAAATCGTAACTGATCTATGACGATATGCCCTGAACAGTGAAGCACCCAGCGCCAAGAAGCCGCTCCATCCCACCGTGGCAGACTAATGCGGGGGCCAGTGAGCTCCATTATCTCAAGTAGGTGGGGCTTTCTTTTGTCTTCCATATTGACAAAGTAGCTGATTTTCGTTAATTATTGCAAACACTTGGTCGTGCACGTCAACGCGATCGACCCGCTCACAAAAAGGAAATGTTATGAAATGGATATCACGGCTAAAAAAGAGATCAGGTAATGATAATGACATGGCCCATAGACAACCCAAAGAGAAAACAATCAAGCAAATCCAGAAAGAGATCGAAAAACTGAAAGACGAGTACAAGAAAATGGAGCTTCGCCCTTGCCACGGTGACCTGGATTTAATTCAAAGGGACAAAGATCTGGGTTTGTTAAAAGACAAGATCTATGCACTGGAAAAAGAACGGGATACGCATTTATACACTTGGTCACATGAGGCGTAGCTTTCATAGTCTTTTTGAGGAGAGCCTATGACCTGAACACCAAGGCCCAATTTCTCGTTATGAGGAATTGGGTTTGGTGTTTAGGGACAAGCGAGAAAAATGGACAATTCCCTTATAGCGTATGTGATGGGCGTAACATTTGCAAACGCCGACGGAAGTAGTCGTCAGGAAATAATTAGGAATTGCAAGCAGGGTGATGAACTCATACTCCTAAGAGAACCTAACAACCGATATGATATACATGCAATAAAAGTTTGTGCGTTTAAGAAGCCAGGCTTCCTAAGGAGATGGCTGCGACGAAAACCTGTCCTATCGCAGTTGGGTTATCTGTCAAAGTATGTGGCGTCAAGAGTTGTGCCTTTAATGGAGGAGGGCGTGCATGTCCAAGCCGTAGTTAATGAGATCGAGCAATCGGAAAAGGTTGAAACAGGGCAATCAGGAACCGTGATAGAAACTGTCTATGAGTGTTTGGTTGAAATAAGCGCGGAAAACGTTAAATGGGACGCAGACAGAAATCCAGTGCCGACCAAATGAAGGACATAGATGAGGCTGTCGGAAAACGCCCATCTGCCATTGAACAAGCAGTTCCACAAGCTCACGGCCCCGAGCAAAGTCGAAGAGCTGCGTTATCCTCATCCCCCCCTGTTAAATTCTCGCTACGCGAGACGGCGAAGCCGATTTAACAGGGCAAGTCACTGCGGCGTACTTCTATGTACGCCTCATTCCTCAGGATTTGTCCGCGCTTCGCTTGGACTCCCCACCCTGCGGGCGGGTCCCCAGTTTCGGAAGCCTTGCATCTGGACATTTTCCATCAGCCTCTTAGAAACTGGTTTTTCGACAGTCTCGATGTTGATCTTAATACCAATTTTGCCCTCCATTTTGGACTGTATCAAAGAACGACATGTCCTCCTCCCCATCTGGAAAACTTGTGTAAAGTTCTACCAGTAAGTGGAATTAAATTTCTCCTTCATAAGTATTTTCTTCTTCATTCTTGCGATGCCTGTCATTGAAATCGCCATAACTGTTTGAAATTTCATAAAAGTCTGAACCCATCGAGTTTGGCATTTTCTTTGCTGACTCTTCTCAATGTATGGGTTTGCCCTGTGTGTAATGAATCAGCCACTATGCGAAATCTAGGCGTGGAAAGGTAAAGAACATGATGGGAGACGATGAGACCTCTATCTCTTATTACGCTGCCCGAAAGATGGCAATCGTCAAAAGAGTAAAAAACGCATGGAAGAAGGAAGTGTCTCGGCGCAGAGTCAGCAGACACACCCTAGCCATGTGCCTTGCGGACTGGAGGAGAGGCAATCACGAACTGATTGTTGATAAGGATATAATTGTCAAAGATTGGATTTAATTGGAAGCCAGTAAGAAAACTCAAAGATTTTGATGCTTGGGCAAAATAACGTGGTAGCCAGATTACTCGCTATTCAACATCGACTCAACCCGCTTCACGTTTACTGTCGCTTTCTGGACATGGGGCTAAACAAGAAGTTTTCCACATCATTATGTAAATTATACGGGATTATTCTGTTCATATGGCTCAACTGGACGCTCAAAGCCGTTGTTCATCTCTGCTGTGCCATTGATAGGGCGTGCACAGTTGAGCAAGAAATGAAGAAGCAATAATCAAATATCTCTTGTTAGGCATCGACCATGGCAGATCTTACGCTTCACGATTATAGGGGTTTTTCTGAAGAGGAACTGCGGCGAATACTGCAAGCAAAAGCACTGGAGATATATGGTGCTGATACGAATGTAAAGAAGAACGTTTTGTTTTCCTTTTTTGACAGTGGAGGTAGACGTTCGGGGACTGATCGAAGACAATTTTCTTACGATTTCCATATTCCAGAAAGACGGTGCGGCCAAGATCGAAGGTGTGGTCTAGATCGCAGGAGCGGCTTTGATCGGAGAAGAAAAAAAGAACGATTAGGTGCCACCAGACTACCACACTGAATCCCAACCAGAGGACCACAAAAGGCCTCCCAAGGTTATAGCTTAAAAAGGTAGTCTGTGGTGGCGTTGAAGCTGGCCTCTCGGATGTGCTTGAATAATCGCGACATTTAGGGAGGCCTAAAAACAGGGGCCTTGAGGAGATTCGCATGGGTAAAGATCCTACTGAGACGGGTGAAAACAAATCTGGTTCTACTTCTCCAGAGGGAGTCATTGAAGAGGTCATCCAATCTATTGAAACCGTCGACCGGAAAATGGAAGAATTTTTTGCGATTCACGGCACCGATTTGCAAACCAGTCGTGATAAACGGTCCGATTTTAGGAGAGTGAAATGAAAGTCAACTGTACTTCATGCGGATATGAAGTGAATCTGGACCACACGGGATTCGAGGACTATGTGGGCCCGGTCAAATGCTTCTGCTGTGGAGCAATGATGGAAATCAAGATTGCCGAAGGCTTTGTGTATTCGGTAAACCCTTTAGCTATCTTGGAAGACCAGGCGAGTCATATTCCGTCAGAGAATCCAGACTATATTTCAGAGTAATATCTTCGCCTTGATGCCCCTTTTCTTTTCCTGTTCTTTCTTGGCAGGGCATCAATATTTTTGTAGCGCATTCCAAATTGACTTCTCATTCAAACTTTAGAAAACGGGAGCAGGGTCGACAAATGAGCAGTCACTAACGTGATTCTTGAACTCTCTTTGCAAAGGATAATCTGGCATGGATAAACTCTACGTTTTGAGCGGAAAATATGAACACTTCTCCTTGGGACTAAAAGGCGAAACAACCCATATCGGACGGTCTCCAGAGAATGATATTCAAATCGGAGATAATTATGTCTCACGCAAACATCTGCAACTGTATAAGAAAGGTGACAAATATTTCATTAAAGATCTAAACAGTGCAAACGGAACCTTTGTTAATGGCGAGAAGATCGTTTCTAAGGTGGGACGAAGGGTAAAAGAGGGAGATACAATCGTTATTGGTATGACGCTTATTTGTCTAGGTGAGAACTGCTCAGACCGCGTCCTTTCTTTTCTCGATTCCGTCGAGCCTCGCCGGGAGTTTGGTGACACAAATAGATTGGCACAAAAAAATAGAACCGTGTCCTCCTAACAAACATCAAGCCCAATTTGGGTTTCTCGCTTTCTCCTTCCTATTAACGCCTACTCCAATTCGCCCCTACCCATCTTACCACAGCCTCCACTAACATATTTATATTATTATTTAATTTATCAAATCCCCTGATAGAGAATCGAACGCTCTTGACAGAAGAACCATGAGTACGGCCCTGAAATATGCCCAACTGAGTCAAGAGCGTAAGAGGAGGGAAGTAAGTCTCCTAAATGGCTTGACTTCTGGGGAAAAATGACACAAAACTGTCACATCTTCGGATTCGACCATTTCGGTGGTCGGCTAAGCTGCTGATGTTATTGAAATGCCCTCGTAGCTCAGGTGGATAGAGCACCAGATTCCTAATCTGGGTGCCGCAGGTTCGAGTCCTGCCGGGGGCACTTGTTTTTTAGCGTTGTCCAAATTCACCATCTAATTCACGTATTCCTACTAAAATCAGGTGTTTTGGAGGCTTCCTGACCACCAAGGAGGCATGATCCGCCGTTCGAATGGCCGTTTCGGCCGGCTCACGGTCCTGAGCAAACTCGAAGGACGGCTTTGCCTTGAAGGGGTGGGCCGGGGAATGGGATTTTGAATTGACTTTGAGATTTTAGTTACATAAAATGAAAAATTTGGATTATGGAGGACGAGCTGGGTATGTACGCCGTTATAGAATCTGGTGGTAAGCAGCATCGAGTTTCCACGGGTGAGGACGTGTTGGTGGAAAAATTGGTGGGTGAAGTGGGTGAGACCATTTCCTTTGACCGGGTGCTTCTGACTTATGATGGGGAGAAGGTGAGTGTGGGTAGGCCTTATCTTGAGAATGCCAAGGTCCTGGGCCGTATTACACGCCACGATAAACACAAGAAAATTGTGGTTTTCAAGTATAAACGGAGGAAGGGTTACCGGAGAAAGAGGGGGCACAGGCAGCTTTTCACCCTGGTTAGGATAGAGAATATCGAAAGTTGAAAAGATTTCTGAACATAAATTGGTCTTTTTCCCCTGAACTGCGTTCTCCGCGGGCTTCAGCCTGCGACGTACCAGTCTGTACGCCTCGGCTAAAACCCCTGTTCGGTATTGCTCTCGCGCAGGCGAGGCAGGCGGGCTTGTGCGGTCTTGCTCAGAGAGAAAATCCCTAATTTATGAGTCAGAAATGTTGAAGAGTTGAAAGGCATGAGGTGATAAACCATGGCACATAAGAAAGCGGGTGGCAGTTCCCGAAACGGAAGGGACAGTGCGGGTAGGAGGTATGGCGTGAAAAGGTTCGCAGGCCAGAAGGTGCGAGCCGGTAACATAATCATAAGGCAAAAAGGGACGAGGATACACCCCGGAGAAAATGTGGGCATGGGAAATGATTACACCCTTTTTGCCAAGATAGATGGATTCGTCGCCTTTGAACGGCTTGACAAATATCGAAAAAAGGTGAGCGTTCACGCCACCTAAGTGCGTGGCGTTTTTCATCCCCTCCTCAGAGGTGAGATGGGCTTTGTAGATGAAGCTGTGATTTCGGTGCGATCAGGAGATGGAGGAAGGGGCTGTATCAGTTTTCGGAGGGCGAAATACGTACCAAAGGGTGGGCCAGATGGAGGAGATGGAGGGAACGGGGGAAATGTCATTATAAGGGCCACCAAGAGACTCCATACATTGACCGATTACAGCCCAAGAAAACATTTCAAGGCCCAAAATGGTAGACCTGGGAGAGGGAAGGATCAGACAGGGAAAGACGGCAAGGACGTTATTTTAGAGGTTCCTCTAGGAACAATTATTTACGATCAAGAATCGGGCCAGTTGCTCGCTGACCTAATCAAGGAAGATCAGGAAATATTCCTTATTCCTGGAGGAAAAGGCGGCAAAGGCAACCAGCATTTTGCCACTTCAACCAACAGGACACCCCGAATTGCCCAGCCCGGCCTTCCTGGGCAAGAAAAGATTCTCAAACTTTCCCTCAAGTATATTGCCGACATAGGCCTGATCGGATTGCCTAATGCTGGCAAATCCACACTGCTATCGCGTCTCACCAAGGCCCGCCCTCGGATCGATAGTTACCCTTTCACCACCCTTGTCCCAAACTTAGGCGTTATTATCTTTGATGATGAAAGTACCCTTATCATGGCGGATATCCCTGGTTTAATAGAGGGGGCGAGTGAGGGGCGTGGCCTGGGACACCGGTTTCTCAGACACATTGAGAGGACAAGGCTCTTGCTTCATTTGATAGATATAACCTATGTTCCCGAAGACGAGCTCTTAGAGGATTTTTTTACGTTAAAAAACGAATTGACGAAATTTGATCCTTCCCTGATGCAGAAGGATGAGATGGTCCTGATTAACAAGATCGATATCCGTTCACCTGAGCACAGGAATATTGAAAGCATCACAACGGCCTTAGAGGAGATGGGGATAGATGCACTGCCTATTTCCGCCTTGACGGGGGAAGGCCTTGATGAAGTGAAACAGGTCCTTGCAAGGAAATTTCATGATGGACAAGAAAGGCCGGCAAAAAAGGATTTCTAGGCTTGAGCTTTTGAGGCCTGTGAAGAGGGTGGTGGTGAAAGTGGGCAGCGGGGTCCTCACCACCAGCGATGGCTTGAACAAGAGAGTCATTAACGACCTCGCCAATGATGTCTGTGGTCTCAAAAAAAATGGAATAGAGGTCATCCTGGTCTCTTCTGGCGCCATTGCATCAGGTCTGAATAAGATGGGTCTGCCCAGGAGGCCAGAATCCATATCTCACCAGCAAGCCGTTGCCGCCATTGGCCAGAGCACGCTTATGATGGTTTATGAGAAGGCCTTTGGTCGCCACGGGCAGAGGGTTGCGCAGATTCTCATTACAAGGGACGACCTGCACCACCGGAGGCGCTATCTGAATGCGAGAAATACGTTGTTCACACTACTGTCATGGAAGATCGTTCCCATCATCAATGAGAACGATACGGTGGTGGTGGATGAAATCAAGTTTGGCGACAACGACAATTTGAGCGCAATGGTCACAAATCTTACTGATTCTCAACTCCTTATTAACCTGACGGATATTGATGGTCTTTTTGACAAAGATCCCCGTAGCCACAAAGATGCCCGTCCCATAAGTGTTGTGCAAAAGGTAAACAAAGAGGTTATGATGTACGCCAGTTCCATACCAGGTTTTCTGGGTACGGGTGGAATGGCGGCCAAGATCAGAGCTGCCCAGAAAGTGGCCCTGGCGGGAGCGCCAACGATCATAGCGAATGGTCTCAAGCGGGGCATCCTTAAGAGCATATTCAAGGGCAGGGAAGAGGGAACCCTCTTTATGCCCACGGATGTGGCCCTGTGCAGCCGAAAACACTGGATTGCTTTTACCCGGTCCCCGAAAGGAGAGATCCTGGTTGACCGGGGTGCCGCGGCCGCCCTTTTGAAGCGGGGCAAAAGCCTTCTTCCCTCTGGCATCAAGGAGGTGCGGGGCAGATTCAGTTTGGGGGATTCTGTTGTGCTGCTGAATGAAGATGAGAAGGAGCTGGCTGTGGGGATGGTCAACTATGATGCGAGCGATATAGAAAAGATCATGGGTTTGAAGAGCAAGGAGATAGAGTCTCGACTGGGCTTCAAACATGAGGATGAAGTCATTCACCGGGATAATCTGGTGCTTACAGGCGACATGGAAGAGGAAATTGATGTATGTCAGTTAAGCGTATGATTGAAAAGATGGCCAAAGATGCGAAGATCGCCGCAAGGGTCCTGAGAAAGGCACAGAGGGAAGAGAAGGATGCCGCCCTTAAGCTTATGGCCAGTAAGTTGGGTGAGAGAAAAGAAAATATACAAAAAGAGAATGAAAAGGATCTCCGATTGGCTAGAGAGAAGGGACTCAGTTCGGCCATGATAGATCGTCTGACCCTGAATGATGAAACCATAGAAGCCATGGCAGAGGGATTGAGGGAGGTGGTGGCGCTTCCAGATCCGGTGGGTGAAGTGACCGGCATGTGGAAAAGGCCCAATGGGTTAGTGGTGGGCCGGGTGCGGATACCTCTCGGTGTTATCGGCTTTATTTATGAATCGCGGCCCAATGTGACCGTGGACGCAGCGGGACTCTGTCTGAAGTCCGGAAATGCGGTAATTCTCAAGGGGGGCTCTGAGGCCATACATTCCAACCTGGTTCTGGCGGACATTCTGCGGGAAGCCCTAGAGGAGGTGGGCCTACCTGAAAAGGCGATTCAGATTGTCCCCACAACAGAGAGGGAGGCGGTGGGTATCCTCTTGAGTCTGGAAGACGATGTGGACATCATCATCCCCAGGGGAGGGGAAGGCCTTATCCGCTTTGTCACAGAGCACTCGCGTATTCCCGTACTAAAACATTATAAAGGTGTGTGCCATATCTATGTGGATGAGTTTGCCGATCTGGAAACGGCCTTAGAGATCTGCTTTAATGCAAAGGTTCAGCGGCCTGGCGTGTGTAATGCCATGGAAACCATGCTTGTTCATGAACGAATTGCAGATGATTTTCTGCCGCCCATGGCAAAACGACTCCAGGACGCGGGCGTGGAGATAAGAGGGTGTCCAAAGACCTTAGCTTTGGTCCCTGGAACTAAGGCGGTTGTGGAATCGGACTGGCCTGCGGAGTTTTTGGATCTTATTCTTTCAGTTAAGGTCGTCGCAAGTATGGGCGAGGCCCTCGACCACATTGAGAAATATGGTTCCAATCACACGGAGGCCATCATTACCAAAGATTACAAGCGCTCTCAGCGCTTTCTGGCAGAGGTGGACTCTTCAGTGGTTCTGGTTAATGCCTCCACCCGGTTCAACGACGGATTCCAGTTGGGTCTAGGTGCTGAGATTGGGATCAACACTTCAAAACTTCATGCCTTTGGTCCAATGGGCCTGGAGGAATTGACCACAACAAAATTTGTAGTCTACGGGGATGGACAGGTAAGGACATAAGATTGGAGTGATGGAGTACTGGAGCGTTGGAGCATTGGATAGTTTAAGTGGTTGAAAGAACTCAAGGCGCAGGGCACAGGGCGCAAGGCAAGCTGGAGAAACTTGGACCCAGACCCTGAGCCCTTCCCCTTTTGCCTTCAATCACATTACTCCAGCACTCCAATACGCCAGAGAAGAGTCGAGGTTATGAGCTACCAAGGGGGAGACATTTGAGACTAGGTATTCTTGGGGGTACTTTTGATCCTATCCATCTTGGACATTTGCGCGTGGCCGAAGAGATAGGTGAGGAACTGGAACTGGAAAAGATCTATCTCATTCCTGCGGCCGTCCCCCCTCACAAGGAAACAAGGCCCATCACACCCTTTCACCACCGGCTTGCAATGACCCGGCTGGCAGCCGAAGAATCGCCTATGTTTGAGGTCCTGGATCTGGAAGGGCGTCGTCAGGGACTTTCCTATTCTATCGAAACCCTCAGGGAGTTCCATGAGATTTTCAAACCCAACCCCATCCTTTTCTTCATACTCGGTGTGGATGCCTTTCTGGAGATCAAGACTTGGAAGGAATATGAAAGGCTCTTCGATTATGCGAACTTCGTGGTCATTAACAGGCCGAGAAGTCAAAGCGAGGATTTGGAGCCCTTTCTTCTATCCCTGAACGTGGGTTTTGGCCGATCGGATAAACCGCATACCTTTGTCCATCCATCAGGAAACGTACTGGTATACAAAGAGGTCACCCTTATGGACATATCATCTACCCAAATAAGGGAACGGGTGGCTTCCGGGAAGACGATTCGTTTTTTGATCCCGGAATCGGTTAGGGCCTATCTCATGGGAGAGGGGTTATACAGGACTGATGAAAGCCCTCGATAAGGCACGCCTCTGTCTTAGCATTATAAAGGAGCGAAAGGCTGTTGATCCGGTCCTGTTCCAAGTTGGAGAGCTCACATCCATAACAGATTACTTTCTCATCGCAAGCGGGAACTCCATCCGACAGGTCCAGGCCATTACCCGGCATTTGACAAAAAGGATGCGTGAGGAGAGTTTCAGGACCTATGGTTTAGAGGGAGAGCAAGAAGGGAATTGGGTGTTGTTGGATTATGGTGATGTGGTGATCCACATATTTTACCAACCTGTTAGAGAGTTTTACGATCTGGAAGGTCTATGGATAGAGGCCCCGAGGATAGAGTTAGATGAAGATAGTAGACAGACATCTTACTAGATTGATCATCCCTTTGATCTTCTCACTCCTCCTATGTTTTCAACCCTCTCTGGGAGCATCTAAGGCCTTTGCCTTATCAGCAGAGGAGGAGAGAATACTGGGCGAAAAATTTCTCATCCAGATAAGGCGAACTTTAGAATTCCTGGATGAAGACTATGCCCAGCAATACATTGAGGCCCTGGGTCAATATCTGTTGGGGTTTACTGAAATCAAGTATTTCCCTTTCCATTTCTATTTGGTGAAGGATAATGACTTGAATGCCTTTGCGGGTCCAGGGGGTCACATCTTTGTGTTCTCCGGTCTCATCAATGAGATGGAGGAAATTGACGAACTCGCTGCTGTGATGTGCCATGAAATTGCGCACGTTACGGCGAGGCACCTGGCACATCGTATGGAACAGAACAAGAATCTTGGATGGGCCACTCTGGCGGGCATGTTGGCGGGGATCCTCATCGGGGGTCCGGCCGGCGCCGCCGTTGTGGCAGGATCACAGGCGGCGGCCGTGCAGGCGCAGCTGCATTATAGTCGAGAGGATGAGCGTCAGGCCGACCAATTAGGCTTTAAATATACGGACGAATCGACTTTTGACCCCGCTGGCCTGACAAAGGCCCTAAACAAGATCCAAAAGAACCAGTGGATAGGTACTGATACGATTCCGCCCTACCTCTTAACCCACCCTACAGGACCAGAAAGGGCATCTAATCTGGATATCATGATGCGCGGTTATTCGAAAAAACAGGACAGTGGAGAGGCGGCCAGATTTAGAGCACTTTTCCCCTTCTTTAAAACGATTGTCAGGGCCAAATCTGTTGAGCCTCGCGACGCCGAGAGGGTGTTTAATCGGGAGCTTGAGAAAAACCCTGATTCAGCATTGGCGCACTTCGGACTGGGTTTAGTCTGGAATCAAAGATCGGAGTATGATCTTGCCATAAAGCATTTTGAAAAGGCCCTCAGAGGACAACCAGACTCAGTCCCCGTCTTGAGAAACTTGGGTAAGTCCTATCTCATGAAAGGTCAGGACAGGGAGGCTATAGCGGTCCTTGAAAAGGCGATAAAGATAGATTATCTAGACAAGTCCACGCTATTCCTGCTGGCTGTCTCTTATCAAAACCTAGAGCAGTACACAGAGGCAATACGCCTGTATGAAAGGCTGGCTGCAAGGGAACCGGCTAAGGTGGAAGTCTTTTATAATCTTGGTGTGTCGTATGGAAGAGCGGGAAACCTCGCCCGTGCCCACTACAACTTTGGGGTATATTTCACGAGGTTGGGCAGAATGGAAAAGGCCATGTTTCATTTTCAAAAAGCGGCCGAGCTCTGCAAAAATGATCCGGCCCTGGAAGGCCGGATCCAGGAGGCGATGAAAGGGCTCAACGGAAGACGATTCGAAAAGGATTGATAATGAATTTCAATCGCCTTAGCAGGTTACTGCAAAGGACGGAAAGGACGGGCGCCCGCATGTTCCTGTCCTGCTGCGGGAAGACCAAGCGCCAGGCGAGCGCGCCAGGTCGCGGGCAGTTTCACTTGAGCTCCGCCAGAAAAGTACCCGCAACAAAGCTCTTTGAATCATCAGGCAATGAAAGGAAGATACTTCCTGGCAGCGCCCCATTCTCCCTTTCTTTGAATTGGAGCCGCAATGCATATTCTTTCATGAAGATTTTCGTCTCAGGCGCTTTCTTACCTTCGTCTCTCCATTTCATATGGATATGTGGCGCTCCGAATCCATGATCAGTCGAAATATTGAATGTTCTACCTTCCAATGCCTCTCCTTTTTTCAAGAACATAAAGATGGTCACTGCGCGGTCTGGGAAAAAGTCCTTGCCCTGGCGAAGGGTGAGGATGTTATTTTCCATTTTTGCCGTTTCCACCAAGAAGGCCTCGCCATGAATCCTTCCCGAGGCAGGCGTAACGGGAGTAGTCACATTGCTTAGATTCATGGTCCAACCCAACTGGGATGTACGCGGGGCAGCCGTTGACGTTTTTGGGTTGGTCGGAGGCATCCCCAGGTACTTTTTGGCCTCATTGTTACCCAAGCTCGCTGCCTTTCGAAAATCTGCCATGGCTTTTGGTTTTAGCCCCTTGGCGAGATAAACGACGGCACGGTTGTAGTACACATCTGAATCATTGGGGTTGATCTTCAGGGCTGCCGTGAGATCCCTGAGGGCCAGATCAATCTTGCCCATTTGGAATTTTGCATTCCCCCGGTTGCAGTAGGCATCCACGGCGCGGGGGTTCAACTTTATCGCTTGTGTAAAGTCTGACACAGCCAGCTCAAATTTCTTCATCTTAACGTATTCCAGGCCCCGATTATAGTACGCATCTTCGTATTGCGTGTTCAGGTCAAGGGCTTGGGTGTAGTCTTTTTCCGCCATCTGCGCATCCCCTTTGTATGCGTATAGCCAGGCGCGGTTATAAAAGGCGTCTGCGTCCTTGCTCCCCAAGTTTATCAGATTATTTAGCTTCCTCATTTCAAGTTCATGGTCAACCCCCTCTACAGGAGCAGCTACTGGAGCAGGCTTCTCCATGGGAGAAGATGGAGCAGGCTGCTCTGCGGGAGATGGAGCGGGTGCGGGTTTGGATGGAGATATGCGGGCAGGTCTTGAACCTGGCTTTCTGGCAGGACGTTCAGCAACTGGAGAGGTAGGTTTGGGCACTTTATAGGTCCTCTGCATTTCCGGAGTGCCCCTTTGTGTCCTTGCCATTTGTTGGAACTGTTTTATGGTGCCTTTGTATTGCTCATACAGGGGGATAGCGATGGTTGCAATAATGGCCAGAGGAATGACAAAGAGGATGGCGACCGCCACAAAACTTGTCTTTACGGGGGGGAAGTGTTCCACCTCGGTCTCAGCGCCCACTGCGAGGCCGTTTATTTGCCATCTAAAGAACATGGCTATAGCCCATGGGAGAAACAGGTATAATGTTAGCGCTGTAAGGATAGTACTGATGATGGTGACTTTAAGAAACCCTCCAAAGCCTGCCCCGAAGGAGGTTTTTTCACCCCCATATCTCATGCGTTCCTCCTTCCACGCATAGAATCTGAACCATCCATAAAAGGAGTAGAGACCGAGTGTCAACATGGGGAGGATCATAAGATGGATCAGGTAAAGAAGGAAAAGGGAGCCACCCGTGCCAACAAACTGACTGGGTGTTCCGTCTACGAGGGTATTTCGAGCCCTCCATGAGAAGATCTTGCAGAGGGCCCAGGGGCCGTAAATGCCAAAGGTAATTAAGGTTATAAAACCTTGAATCAGGCCGAGAAGGAACAGTTGCCCTCCCGTACCGGTAAAGCTGACGGGTCTACCCTTGATGATGGTATGGGAGGCTTTGAGACGAAAAAGCCTCACAAAGGCCCACGGCATGTATAATCCGAAAGTAATGGTGCCCAATATGAGCAGATGAATGATTACGGTGACGAAATACTGGCCACCCGTGCCCTTAAATTGGCAGTTTCCTTTTGCCATAACACGCCTCCTTTTTGCCCTCACACATTTTATGGGATCCTTTTTATGAACCCAATTCGCCCGCCTTTGCCAAGGCCTCGGCGCAGTTTCACCCGCCTCTCCATCCTCCGTAGCAGGCTAGCGCCGAGGGGCGCTTCACTAACAAATTTCTAAAAAAATAGAAGCGAACGCTTCCTCATTCCAGTGGCAGGGCGAACTAAGTTATAATCAATAAATGAAAATCAGACATTTTTAACAAATTATCATAAATTAATGATAAATGCAAGTATATTAATATAATTAATAGAGCATGGCTTTAAGCCCCTTTGGGGTAAGGGAGGTGGGTATTCCATGGAATGAAATATGTTGACACTCAATTTCCCCTAATGGTAGTGAATGAATGATCATTCATATAGACCTTAGATTCTGCGTATTGCCTAAAGAACGGATCGGGTCCGTGATAACAAAGTGCCTTGGTCCTCCTTGAGGAGATGACCATGAAAAGCCCATCTGCGCCAAAGATGGGTTTTTTGCAGGGAATACTACCCAGTCACTTCCCTCGTTTAAGGAAAAAGCAAGTGCCCGCCATACACCCAGCAACTGAGACCTATTTTGGTATACCGGGATATGCCTTCACCTGGATAATATTCGTTTTGGCTCTATGCCTGTTTTTTTATGTCCTCTACAGGCGATACCTTCTAATCAATTCAGGACAATCCGATCCTCGCTTCTCTGAAATTGGGAAAAGATTTCTCGGTCTCATAACTTATGGTCTTGTTCAGAAAAGACAGCCACGCTATTTATGGGCCGGCGTGATACATATCGTGATATTTTGGGGTTTTGTGGTCCTTGGGCTTCGGTCCCTTGATCTGATAAGTCAGGGGCTGAATCTCCCTTTTCTACGTCCCCTCATGCAAGGAGGATTTGCTGCGTTTTACAACACCCTCAAAGATCTGTTCGAACTGATCGTTCTGGTGGCATGTGCGGTGGCTATTCTCAGACGGGCCATAGGAAAACCGGAAAGATATGAAGGCAGTCATCAGTTTGAGGCCTATTTTGTGCTTTGCCTCATAGCCTTGCTGATGATCACGGACATGTTCTATGAGGGAAGCGCTCTCGTTTTGGACAAATCTGAGTCGTCCCAGCGGGGATGGCTTCCCGCATCCTACCTGACGGCCCTCCTTTTATCCGGTTGCACACCCGATTTTCTGAAATCCATGCATGTTTTGAGCTTTTGGCTTCATATTCTGACCTTTTTCTTTTTTCTGAACTATCTGCCCATGTCCAAACACTTTCACATCATCACGGCCCTTCCCAACATATTTCTCAGGAAACTGAGCAAAGGAAGTTTGAAACCTGCGAGATGGGGAATTGAAGACCTTGAAGAACTGGAAACCTTGGGCGTCCAAAGAATGGAGGACTTTACCTGGAAACATATTCTGGATTTTTTTACCTGCACCGAATGCGGTCGATGCTCTGATAATTGCCCTGCAAACGCCATTGGCCGGCCCCTTTCTCCCAAAATGATCACCATCAAGTTAAGAGATTATGGTTACGAGAAAGTTCCCATTGTAAATTGGAAAAAGGTAACCGATGCAGAGAATGATTTCTCTCCCATGGTAGGGAGCATCATAGCCCATGATGAGATCTGGTCATGCACCACATGCGGCGCCTGCGAGGAGGAGTGTCCTGTTTTTATAGAATACATCGACAAGATCGTAGACATGAGACGCCATCTCATTGAGACGTCCCAGAATCCAAAGACGTTCAACCAGGTGCTGATGCACTTTGAAAAGACGGGGAACCCCTTCGGCAAACCGGCCGCAAAAAGGGCGGATTGGGTGAAAGAGATCCAAGACATTCCTGTAAGAATTTTAGAAGAGGGCGATGAAGTGGATACACTCTACTTCGTAGACAGCTATGGTTCGTATGATCCGAGGATCCAAAGTATTGCCTCTTCCATTGTGAAGGGCCTACACATGGCGAAAATAGATTTTGGAATTTTGGGGCCCAGCGAAAAGGATTCAGGCCATCAGGTCCGGCGAATAGGAGAAGAAGGGCTTTTTCAGCTCTTGGTGGAAGAAAATGTGGAAACGCTAAAGGGTTTCAAGTTCAAACAGGTCATGACCACGGATCCTCATGCCTTCAACACCCTAAAGAACGACTATCCCGTGCCCATGAAAACTTTTCATTACAGTCAGTTTTTTCTCAGTCTAGTAGAAAGTGGCCGTTTGAGACCCTCAAATCCCTTGGATGGCAAAGACGTCTATACCTATCATGATCCTTGCTATCTGGGCCGTCACAATGCGGTCTATGATCCACCACGGAAGTTGCTTCATTCCCTCCCTGGTCTGAAGTTGGTGGAGATGGAAAGGTCGAGGGATAGGAGCTTCTGCTGTGGCGGGGGCGACATCATCCTCTGGCACGAGATTGAACAGGAGGAGATGAGGATGGCAGAAAGGCGGCTTATGATGGCGAGGGAGACGGGGGCGAACGTGCTTGTCACCGCATGCCCTTTCTGTCTAATACACTTTGAAGATGCTATAAAAACGGTCGGGCTAGAGGATGAGATGAAGGTGGTGGACCTCATGGAATTACTCATGTCCACGTTGTGAAACGCGAAATTCGGTAACAATTTAGATCTTTGAATATTGTGAAACGATTCTGTCCGGTGCTATCTTTTCAGGCCCATATCTATTGTGCTCAGAGGAGGTGACCTCAGATTTGAGGGTTTTACAATGGCCGTTGCTTGACACCACGACATATTCTGCCAGAAGTCCTGTTGCGCAAACCCTCAAATCTGCGGTCACGGCCAAGTCCGGTGGAACTCTTTTTGAGATATGGGCCTGAAAAGAGAGCACCGG
>CP070840.1:2533982-2539604 GCA_020342025.1 Deltaproteobacteria bacterium | reverse complement strand
GATCTACCCTGTGGAACCGGCCGTACGGCTCATTGGCGACACCATCGAGTATGCCATGAAGGAACTGCCCAGGTGTAATCCGGTTTCCGTGGCCGGCTATCATATCAGGGAATCAGGGTGCACCCCTGCACAGGAGATATCCTATGCTTTTATGATCGCCTTTGCCTATATCGACAATGTGGTGTCCAGGGGTTATAAGGCAGAGGATTTTGTGGGGAGATTCTCCTTCAACCTGAATGTTTACGGTAACCTCTGGGAGACCGTGGCCAAATTTCGTGCTGCGAGGAAATTATGGGCGCAACTGCTCAGGGAAAAATACGGTGTCCAGAACAAGAAGGCGCTTTTCCTGCGTGGTATATTCGGCGGCGGAGGCTCGGGCCTGACCAAACAGCAGCCGGAGAACAACATTGTTCGGGGTGCCTATTATGCCCTTGCAGCAGCCCTTTCCGGTGCACAGACCACAGCCCTTTGCTCTTTTGATGAGGCCTACACCATTCCCACAGAAAGAGCAGCCCTTCTCTCTTTGAGAACGTTTCAGATATTAATGGATGAGATGGGACTCAGAGACACGGTCGATCCCCTAGGGGGTTCCTATTTCCTAGAGAGTTTGACAAGACAGATGGAGGAAAAGATCCTGGAGGAGATGGAGAAGATAGAGAAGATGGGAGGAATGGTGGAGGCGGTTGCATCCGGTTATGTGCAGCGGGAGGTGGCTAGGCAGGCCTATGAGTTTGAGAAAAAACTGCAGGAAGGAAAAGTGACAAAGGTTGGCGTCAACAAGTACACAGAAGGGGCTGACATGGAGGTGGAACTGCACGAGTACAACGAAGCATGGGCCCAATTGCAGATTGAAAGGCTTCAAGACCTGAAAAAGACGAGAGATAACAAGACCGTCAAAGAATCACTCAAGGCCCTGGAGAAGGCAGCCAAGGAAGAGGAAAATGTCATGCCTTATCTGCTGGATTGTTGTAAACGCTATGCAACCGTTGGGGAGATGGCGAACGTCTTCAGGGATGTCTTTGGAGAATTCAGGGAACCGAGTATTTTTTAGTCACCCCCACCCTCCCCTTCGAGGGGGAGGGCAGGGAGGGGGTTAAAGTTGGTTTCGGAATTTGGATTTTGGATCGAAAAAAATGATGAATCAAATCTTTTTTGGGGGAAACAAGATGAAAGATAAAGATAAGTTGAGTGGGAAAAGGATTCTCATTGTCGATGACGAGCCTGATGTTATAGAGAGTCTGGAAGAATTATTGGACATGTGCGTCATAGATAAGGCCTTGGATTTCGAGAGGGCCAAAGAACTTCTGGAGAAGAATACTTATGATGCGGCCATTCTCGACATCATGGGTGTCTTCGGGTACGATTTGTTGGAGATCACCACTAAAAAAGACATCCCCACCCTGATGCTGACGGCTCACGCGCTCGATCCGGAAAACTTCGTCAAATCCATCAAGAAGGGGGCCCTCGCCTACATTCCAAAAGATAAGATATCGGAGATAGGGACTTTTCTAGAAGACATCTTGGAGGCGCATGAAAAAGGAATGAAGAAGCTCGGCAAATGGTTTGCCAGGCTGGAACCCTTCTTCGTGAAGAAGTTCGGTGCCTACTGGGAGCAGAAAATCAAGGAGGACCCGGACTTCTGGAAGAAATATATTTAGCTCTGCTTCGTTCTGCGATGGGCCTCCGGCCCCGCTTCCAGCCCGTAGGGCTTCCAGGCCGGAGGGTAGGGCCTAGGCCCCGGAAGGAGTATTGGAAACTGGGGACCCGCTTGCGGGGACTGAGCGGCCTGCCCCGCCGAGGTCTATCGACCGTCATAGCTTCTTGACCCGCCAACTTGTCTCGAATTCGTTTCAATGAAGGCGGAAACGAAGTGAGCGCGAAGAATAACGGAGCAATGGATAAATGGGTTTGGATGGAAAGGAGTTTCAATAATTAAAACGACGTTCAATGGAGAAAGGAGGTGAAGCAATAGGGTTATTGTAGGGGAATGATTACCAAGTTATTTATCATTAAGGAGGTACATGACATGAGAAGAATAATAGGATTTGTATTGGCGGGAATCTTTTTGGCATCATTTTGCACAATCATTTTGATGCCAGAACCTGTCGCGGCAGGGCCCATCAAATTGACTTATGCTGGCTTCGCGCCTGCCAGCACTTTTCCAGCCGTTCAAGCGGAAAAGTGGGCTAAAGAGGTGCAGGAGCGGACCGGCGGGAAAGTGGTTATTCAGACGTTTCCAGGCGGAACCTTGCTTGGCGCCAAGAATATGATGGATGGTGTCATCGCTGGAACAGCCGATATAGGCGTCTTGTGCATGGCTTACCAACCGGGGCGTTTTGTCGTCACCAACGCGACCAGTCTGCCTCTTGGGTTTCCCGATACGCGGGTGGCCAGCCTCGCCCTTTGGGATCTTTACAAGAAATACAAACCGAAAGAATTTGAAGAGGTTAAGGTCCTTTCCATGTTCACCTGTCCGCCCTCAAATATCATGTCTAAAAAGCCCATAAGATCCTTGGAAGACATCAAAGGTTTTGATCTTCGCGCCTCAGGCGGGGCTGCCCAGATTTTAAAGACATGGGGAGCGAACCCTGTAGGAATGCCCATGCCTGCCACTGTGGAGGCCTTGCAAAAGGGTGTGGTCCAGGGGCTTTTTTCATCCCTTGAGGTCATGAAGGACTTCAAGTTCGCGGAGTATTGTCGTTACGTGACCAGAACCGATACAGTCATCTATCCCTTCGCCGCGGTGATGAACATGAAAACGTGGAACTCACTCCCCAAAGATGTGCAAAAGGTCATGGAAGAAATGGGCCCAGAATATGCGGAATGGGTAGGGGTTTACAATGACAATCACTGGAAAGAGGCCATGGAATGGTCAAAAAAGACTTACAATGTGGAGGTCATAGAACTTTCAGCAGCAGAAAAGGCTCGATGGGATAAATTGCTTGAGCCCATTGTGGACCAGTGGATCGCAGATGCAAGTGCAAAAGGCTTGCCTGCGAAACAGATTGTGGAGGATATAAAGGCCTTCAAAAGGCAGCATTCTAAATAATCGTTTGCTTTCCCCACCCTGACCCGCCTTTCGCCCCGTGTCGTAGAACGTCTCACATGGGCCGGGAGGATGAGGGTCTGGGTGGGGGTAAAAATTGACAAGAAAAAGGACCTATTACGGGTGTGCGATATGGACGTTCTGGATAAGATCAGCCAGCGGTTAAACCAAATCTTTGTTTGGATCGCCGGCTGTATACTAGGAGTAATGATCTTTTTGACCTGCGCAAATATTTTCCTACGCGAGGTTTGGGTGCCCGTTGCCGGTACCTTTGAGCTGATGGGATATTTTGGGGCCGTTATCACAGCATTTGCCCTGGGTTACACCCAGATCAATCGGGGTCATATTGCCGTGGATGTCATCGTGCTGAAGTTCTCAGAAAGGACCCGGAGAATCCTAAATGTTATCAACAGCCTCATCTGTATGGTGTTCTTTGTCCTTGTAACGTGGCAGATTGCCAAGTATGGCACGACCTTGTGGAGGACAGGGGAAGTCACAGAAACCCTGAGGATTATCTACTATCCCTTCACCTATGGCGTGGCGCTGGGATGTGCCTTGCTCTCCCTGGTGTTTCTGACCGATTTTTTGAAATCATTACTTCACAAGGGGGATGAAAAGTGAGCTTAACCCTGGTCGGCATTATCGGAATCTTCCTCCTCCTCCTGGTCTTGTTCTTTCTAGGTATGCCGGTAGGTTTTGCCATGGGCATCGTGGGCTTTTGCGGATTCTGGTATGTGGTGACCTTCAAAGCAGCGGTCAACATGGTCGGGACTGATATTTGGGCCACCTTTTCCAAATATGGTTTAACCGTGGTACCCCTTTTCATTTTTCTGGGCTACATTGCATTCAACTCTGGTATTGCGGAAAGGCTGTACAATACCGCCTATAAGTGGTTCGGCCACTGGCGGGGAGGGCTCGCTATTGCCACAATTGGCGCAGACGAGCTTTTTGCGGCTATCTGCGGTTCCAATACAGCGACGGCCGCTACTATGGGAACCGTGGCCTTACCACAAATGAAAAAGTACGGCTATGATACGAGGTTGAGTAGCGGTACAGTTGTCACCGGCGGCACGCTGGGCACGGTTATGCCCCCCAGCGTGGTCCTGATAATTATTGGTCTGCAAGCGGAACAATCCATTATCAAGCTCTTCCTTGGGGGTATTCTGCCTGCCGTCCTATTAGGGATTCTATTCGTGCTCACCATTTATGTCGTTTGCCGAATCAATCCCAAGTTCGGTCCAGCCGGACCAAAGACCAGTCTCAAAGAGAAAATGAAATCCCTTACGGGAGTCATTGAAGCCATTGTCATTTTTGTCCTGATCATTGGAGGGCTGTACGCCGGTATATTTACCCCTACCGAGGCCGGCGCTGTTGGCGTCTTCTTCGCCCTTGTGGTGACCGTGTTCACTCGCAGAATCGGATGGAAGGGGCTTCTCGATTCTGTAAGGGATACACTGAAGATTTCCAGTATGGTCTTTTTCCTTGTCACCGGAGCCATCATCTTTGGTCGGTTCTTAGCCGTAACCAGGCTTCCCTTTATGGTGGCGGATTTCGCTGCATCGCTTCCGGTTTCGCCTTACGTCATTTTGGCCTTCGTGTTGGCCATTTATTTGATTGGAGGCTGTTTTGTGGACGCGTTGGGATTTCTGGTGCTCACCATTCCGATTTTCTTTCCACTGGGAATAGCTCTTGGATTCGATCCCATATGGTACGGTATTATTTTAACGATGGTGACAACAATGGGGGCGATTACACCGCCGGTGGGCGTCAACATATATGTGGTCAAGGCATTAGCCCCAGAAATAGAACTGGCCACTATTTTCAAGAGCGTAAGCTTTTTTCTACTAGCCTGCATTGTCTGTATCATTATTCTAATAATTTTTCCGCAAATCGTCTTAGTCATACCAAACATGGCACGTTAGGTAGAAGAATTGCAGTACTCCAACACGCCACTACTCCATATTTGAATAATTAGAGCAGGAATGGAGAGGATCATGGGAAAAACCTTTATGCCCACAGTAAAGACAAAGGAAGCGTTGTTAGATCTTCAAGTAAAAGGGTTGAAGTGGACAGTCAATCACGCCTATGAAGGATCCCCTTTTTACCGCAAAAGACTCGATGAAAAGGGAGTAAAACCAGCGGACATTCATTCACTCGAGGACCTGGAAAAGCTCCCCTTCACCACCGCCGATGACCTCAGGGAGGGGTACCCTTTCCCCCTTCTCTCTGTTCCTTTTGAGAAGGTGGTACGCATCCATGCCTCATCCGGCACAACGGGAAAGAAAAAGGTCCTTTGTTACACCCAGAAAGATATCGACGATTGGATGCACTTCTTTGCCCGCTGTTATGAAATGGCTCAGCTCACTCTCCAAGATAGGGTGCAGATTACTGCGGGATATGGCCTCTGGACGGCAGGGGTGGGCTTCCAGATGGGCGCAGAGACATTTGGCGCCATGACGATTCCAGTGGGCCCGGGGAATCTGGATTTGCAGTGTCAGTTTCTGGTCGATTTCCAGACCACTTTCCTTGTGAGCACTTCGTCTATGGCACTTCTCATGGCTGAAGAGATTAATAGG
>CP070840.1:2511995-2533882 GCA_020342025.1 Deltaproteobacteria bacterium | reverse complement strand
CCCATTCCGTAACTACCTGAAATGACGAAGGCCTCGCGACAGACATTCCGAAAAGACTTCATAACCATTATTCTCGAGTGTAGATTTACCTTTTAATGATCCGTACTCATTTCCCGGAAGAACCGAAATTTTTAGGTGGAAATCTCTTGACATTATCAATTAATATGGCTAACTATCAAATTTTGTTTGTGAATTTTACCAAAATCTTGCACAAGGACGTGTAAAGTTTTGAGAATAGAGAGGACAAGGGCGTCTGTCTCGTTACGGGATAAACGCTTTTTTTTTAAATCTAATGAAGGAGAAGAATAGAGATGAACCTACAACGAGCAAATTCTAACGAGGCATTACAGACAAAAAACCGTTCCCGAGATGTCGTGCCCCAGTCCGGTATATGCAGCAGATGTATTGACGGATGCAAGGGAAACTGCGACATGTTCAGGGCCACTTTTCGAGGAAGAGAGCTCCTTTACCCCATACCTTTCGGGAGCGTAACCGCCGGTGCGGACAAGGACTACCCTATTGATTATTCCCATCTGAATGTTATGGGTTACGCATTTGGGGCAAAGGGGGTAGAGCCGGATCCCGACAAGGCCACTTTTCCAGCAGTCAATACGGAAACATCCTTCGGTGCCACAGAGAAAGTGAAAATGAGGGTGCCCATATTCACCGGTGCCCTTGGCAGCACGGATATTGCGCGGAAGAACTGGCCACATTTTGCAATAGGGGCAGCGATAAGCGGTATCAGCCTGGTTTGTGGCGAGAATGTATGCGGCATCGACCCAGAGTTGGAAATTGGCAGCAATGGCAAGGTCTCTAAATCCCCGGAGATGGACCGTCGAATCAAAGAATATCGTCGCTACCATGAAGGTTACGGAGATATTCTTGTCCAGATGAACGTAGAGGATACCCGCAACGGCGTAGCCGAATATGTCATTGACAAACTCGGGGTAGAGACGATTGAGTTGAAATGGGGCCAGGGAGCGAAATGTATTGGAGGAGAGATCAAGGTAAGCTCTCTGCACCGCGCCATAGAATTGAAGAAGCGTGGCTACATCGTAACCCCAGACCCGGAAATCCGCGCTTTTCAAGCAGCCTTTAGGGCTGGACCCTTGAAGCAATTCGAGCGACATTCCCGCCTCGGATTCATTGAGCAAGAAAGCTTCATGAAGGAGGTGGAGAGGTTACGAAATCTCGGTGCCAAACGCGTAACGCTTAAAACAGGCGCCTACCCAATGAGGGAACTGGCCATGGCCATACGCTGGTCCAGCGATGCCAAAATCGATCTTGTAACCATAGACGGCGCGCCCGGCGGTACCGGGATGAGTCCCTGGAGGATGATGACCGAATGGGGCATACCGTCCATATATCTACACTCCATGGCCTACGAGCTATGTGATCGTTTGGTCCAGAGAGCAAAATGGGTCCCGGATATCGCTTTTGCAGGCGGTTTTTCTTCCGAGGATCACGTTTTCAAGGCACTGGCTCTGGGAGCTCCTTATTGTAAGGCCGTCTGTATGGGACGCGCATTGATGATTCCGGGCATGGTGGGCAAGAACACTGAGAAGTGGTTGAGAGGTGAGGATGGCGGGCTCCCAGCAACCGTCTCAAGGTTTGGCTCTACCAAAGAGGAGATCTTCATGAATTATGAAGTCCTGAAAGAGAAGTACGGCTCCGAAGCGGACAACCTCCCATTAGGCTCAGTCGGTATATTCAGCGCCGTGGACAAGATCAAGGTAGGGCTCCAGCAGTTGATGGCCGGATCCAGGAACTGGGAGGTGAAATACATCAGCAGAAAAGACCTCTGCTCCCTGACCGAAGAATGTGCAAAGGTTACGGGGATCCCGTATGTTATGGACGCCTATAGGGACGACGCTTTAGAGATCATAGACTCATAGAGGCCTTACAGGCTGGCACGCCAAAAAACAGGGTCGGTTTGCGAACCGCCCCTATTTTTTCCCAGATTCAAGACTCAAGCCATCGCGCTTCTTGCCTTTTGGTTCAAATTGACAGGACTTCATATACGATGTAATAATTCTAGAAAAAGATCAAACCCTTCTTCTTGGGACTCCCTTTAAGAGATTAGCTATCAAATGGAGGGCCAATATGGTTACAAGCGCCATTCATTTTGGCGGTGAATTTTATGGGCGTTTTAAAGTATTCCATGAGCTCATGTCAATAAAAGTACGGGAAATCTTGCTGGTGGCCAGTCCCTATGATGCGTTCATACTGGAAGAAGATGGGAGTCTTGCATCAAGGATCATAAATGAGTACAGAGGCTTGAATCTGAGTCAACCCCCCCGGGTGACCCGGGCTTCGTCGGTCTATGAGGCTCTATCACTCTTGACTAAAAAGCAATTCGATATGGTTATCACCACCCCGCATCTGGACGAAATAGATGCCTTCTCTTTAGGTTTAGAGATAAAAAGGACAAAGCCCGAGCTCCCTGTTATTCTTCTGGGTCACAGCACCAGAGGCATTTCTCCTCTAGGAGATAAGGATCGTAAGGGTATTGACAAGGTTTTTATTTGGTCCGGCAATTCCGATCTGCTTTTAGCCCTGGTCAAAAACGCCGAAGATCGCCTAAATATTGACTCTGACACCCAAAAAGCCATGGTCCGTGTTATTATCCTGGTTGAAGATTCTCCGATCTATTACTCGACTTTTCTGCCCCTTATCTACAAAGAGATTGTGAAACAGATCCAGGCCGTGCTTGAGGTCGGTCTCAACGAAGAACACAGGCTCCTCACCATGAGGGCAAGGCCCAAAATACTGTTGGCTGGAAGCTATGAGGAAGCCTTGGAGCTTTGCCAGAAGTACCGTTCCTTTCTTTTTAGCATTATATCAGACAACCGTGTTCCACAAGGTGGTAAACTGGTCGCTGATGCGGGTGCTGTTTTACTTTCTCAAATCAGAGAGGAATTTCCAGGCCTCCCCCTTCTCCTAATGAGTTCGGACTCCGAAAGCAGGGAAAAAGCAGAGAAGATACCTGCTGTCTTTCTGGACAAGAATTCCCCAAATCTTCTTGGAGAGATTCACGATTTTTTCCTGGAACACCTGGGTTTTGGGGATTTAATCTTCCGCATGCCGGACGGCAGGGAGATTGACCGTGCCTCCAACCTTAGCGCTCTTGAAGCGAAACTCTCCCAAATACCGGATGAGTCCTTCCGCTATCATGTAGAGCACAATCACCTTACTAACTGGATCATGGCCCGTTCTGAAATCAGCCTTGCCTCCAGATTAGCTGAGCTTCGGGCCTCTCAATTCTCCAATACCAAAGAGATGAGGGAGCGTTTTATTTCCTCCATACATGAACTTCGCAAATTGCGTCAAAAAGGGGTGGTCGCCCAGTTCAAGGGCGGGCTCTTCGATCCGGATACGATGGATTTTCTTAAGATCGGGCAAGGCTCCCTGGGCGGCAAGGCCCGGGGCCTAGCCTTTATGTCCGCCCTACTAAGCGAGAATCAGAAACTTCATAAAAAATATTCGGAAATCAACATTGAAATTCCCAAAACCCTGGTTATCAGCGCTGCCGGGTTTGAAGCTTTTTTAACTCAGAATAACTTGGGACACCTTGCTAGGGAAGACATCTCTGATGAAGAAGTTGCAGATGCCTTTTTAAGAGCAGAGATACCGGAGTGGCTCATAAAAGAACTTGAGGTCTACCTGTCTAAGGTCAAATATCCCCTGTCTATCCGTTCTTCCAGTCTGCTGGAAGATGCCCAGTTCCAACCCTATGCCGGGCTTTATGAGACTTATATGATTCCCAATAATCATCCCCATCTTTACATTCGGCTTCAGCATCTCATCAAAGCCATAAAGCTGGTGTACGCCTCCACCTTTTATGAAGGTCCCAAGGCATTTACTAGGAGTACTTCAAGTCAGCCCCAGCTAGAAGCCATGGCTGTTATCATCCAGAGGTTGGCCGGAGAGGAATATGGAGACTATCTTTATCCAGCCATCTCAGGTGTGGCCCAATCCCATAATTTTTATCCGGTTTCCCATATGAGACCCGAAGATGGGATCGCCCAAATTGCCCTTGGGTTAGGTAAAACCGTTGTGGAAGGAGAAAGGTCCTTGCGCTTTTCGCCCAAGTATCCAAACATCTTGCCGCAATACTCAACCGTTGATGACATTCTTGCAAACTCTCAGCGCTTTTTTTATGCCTTGAGGATCAGAAATTACCTTGAGGGGCTGAGCTTCGACAAATATTCCAACCTGGAGAAAAGAGAGCTGGATGAGGCTGAAACGGAGCTTCCAGTAAGGATGCTTGCAAGCACCTATATCCCCGAGGAGCAACGCCTCCGTGACTCAGGGTATCTTCCGGGTCCTAAGCTCTTAACATTTGCATCGGTCTTAAAATACAATATTCTTCCTTTGCCTGAGCTGCTGTGTGATTTGCTGGAGTTGGGGCGGAAGGGCATGGGATGTCCCGTGAAAATAGAATTTTCAGTAGATCTGAGTTCCAACAAAAAACAGAAGGGTATTTTCTCTTTTCTTCAGATAAGACCAATGGTGGCCGATACAGAACGTTTTGCCGTAGAGATCACCCGGCAAGAAATGGAACAAGCGATCTGTCGCTCCACCCAATCCCTTGGGAATGCGAAAAATGAGGTCATTGCCGACATTGTCTATGTCAAGCCAAATGAGTTTAAGGTGGAAGCCACCCTAGAGATGGTGGGGGAGATCGGCAAGATAAATGCCGGTTTGCTTAAAAAAAAGCGTCCATACCTGCTAGTGGGTCCCGGAAGGTGGGGCTCCGCTGACAGGTGGCTCGGTATTCCGGTTCAGTGGCGACATATTTCGGGTGTGGGCGCCATAATTGAACTCAGAAATGAAAAACTAAAGGCTGATCCTTCTCAGGGATCCCACTTTTTCCAGAACATCACATCTCTGGGCATCCCTTATATTACGGTTACGGAGGACGCAGACTCAGGAGAGTATTTCGACTGGAAATGGGTCAATTCCTTGCCGACTATCCAGGAGACAACCTTTTTGCGGCATGTTCAACTGGAAAGACCTCTGACACTGAAAATCGACGGCAGGAAATCTCAGTGTGCGATAATTCCCACTTGATGAAAAGTTTATTAGGTGTTAAGTAGTGCCAAAAAATAGGTTCATTTAATACTTGTCGCCCGGAATTTCCGCACGCATCCATCCCCATTAAGATTTAAAGTGATACAGATCCACCTCTGTCAAGTAGAGGCAGAGTAGTTAAATGAATAGGAGGTTATCTATGTCAGACATCCTGAAATTGATAAAGACCAGAGACCCTAGTGAAAAAGAATTTCATCAGGCCGTACAAGAGGTTATCGAAACTGTTCAGCCCGTTCTCGACCGACATCCTGAATACCGTGAAACGGCTATCCTGAAAAGGATCATAGAGCCTGAAAGGGTAATTATGTTCCGGGTTCCATGGACGGACGACCAGGGACAGGTCCATGTGAACCGAGGATTCAGGATAGAAATGAACAGCGCACTGGGGCCATATCAAGGTGGTTTGCGCTTCCATCCTTCTGTGAACCTCAGCATTCTCAAGTTTCTGGCCTTTGAACAGGTCTTCAAAAACGCGCTGACCACCCTATCCATAGGGGGAGGGAAAGGTGGCTCTGACTTTGATCCCAAGGGAAAATCTGATAATGAAGTCATGCGGTTCTGTCAGAGTTTCATGTCGGAGCTTTTCCGCCATATCGGTCCCAATACGGATGTCCCTGCTGGCGACATTGGTGTTGGGGCCAGAGAAATCGGTTATCTTTTTGGCATGTACAAAAAACTGCGCAACGAATTCACTGGCGTATTGACAGGCAAAAGCCTGGGCTGGGGGGGAAGCCTTATCCGCCCGGAGGCAACCGGCTACGGCTGTGTCTATTTTGCCTCTGAAATGCTGGCCAACCGGCAGGACAGTCTTGAAGGCAAAGTCTGTCTGGTGTCGGGTGCTGGGAACGTGGCCCAGTTCACTGCGGAAAAACTTATAGACCTGGGCGCCAAAGTGGTCACCCTTTCCGATTCCTCCGGCTACATCTATGATGAAGAAGGGATTAATAGAGAAAAACTGGCCTATGTGAAAAGACTCAAGAACATCAAACGAGGCCGGATTAGGGAGTACGTCGATAAATATTCTGAAACGGTTTACACTGAGGCGGATTCTTCTCGGGATCGAAATCCCCTCTGGGGTCACAAGGCCGACTGCGCCTTCCCAAGTGCCACAGAGAATGAGATCAATGAAAAGGATGCTCAAAATCTAGTCAATAATGGTGTGACGCTGGTCTGTGAGGGAGCCAACATGCCATGTACCCCTGAAGCCATTGATACCTTTTTGGACAATAAAATCCTCTATGCTCCGGGTAAGGCAGCCAATGCCGGAGGGGTCGCCGTATCGGGCCTGGAAATGGCCCAGAACAGTATGCGCATAAACTGGCCCAGAGAAGAGGTGGTCAGCCGTCTAGAAATGATCATGAAGAGCATTCACAAGACCTGCCTAGACGCGGCTGCAGACTACGGGGAACCTATCAATTACATGGCAGGTGCCAACATTGCAGGATTTGTAAAGGTAGTAAATGCCATGTCGGATCAAGGCCTGGTATAGGGATCTCCTCGTCTGTATTGGGTAATCAAACGGTCCTTCGAGACATCTGAACTCGTCAAATCTAGAGAGAACATGATTCTTCGAAAATAGGAGGGTAGTGCTGCACTCCGGTTCACAACGACTTCTTGAATCGGAGAGCAGGGCTATACCCGATCCTCTCCTAAAACCCCTGTTCCATCAAATCTTCATACAGCGGCTCCTTCTCTTCATTCGCATTTTCACCTCATAAGGATTCCTTTGATAACCGGTGGTATCGTCATATCTTCATATACGATGGGACTAATCTCAAAGGATAGGGTGTCTGGGCCGGGCTGGAATCTGTAAATTCCTTACAAAAGTGTAGCTTAGAAGGAAATCCTCCTACGATATTGTATGTTTATCATGATAAAACGGTTTCATGCGCAAACCTATTCGTGCCCTGCTCAAGCGATTCGTTTATTGCTTCTTATGTAAATACGATTCAGGGTTAACACAAGACAACACCTTAATATTATTAAGGGTTTCCATTGGGCCGGTTATGAGAACTCACGGTTGGGTTCAGATACAAAGGCTGCTCACAAAAGATATCAGGGCATGAATTGAGAAGACATATTATCACTGGCACACTATTTGCTTAGTTTGATTGAATAAAGAACGGCTGTACAGTGCCCCCATTTGACCCAAGGAAGACCTTGATGATTTATTAACTTAGCATACCCAAAAAGGAGGTGCTTATGTCATTCGATTGGGGACCACATTTTATTGTTCCTTCAGAGGGCTTGACAAAATTTTCCGGCGTTGTTCGGCTGCGCGAAAAATTTACGGAAGAGTCCCTACGTAAGGAGTTGGACGCGCTCGGCCTCTCGGGAGCCATCGTGAAAGTTACAAATCCCTGGTATTATCGCAGGAAAAACACAGACACATGGGTCAAGATCGGCGAATCAGACGATGCAAGTGAAAATTTTCCCGTCAGATGGGACACATCCACTCTAGAAAACGATCAATACGAGGTGCTGGGGATGATGCACGTCTTTGTCTTGAAGGAGAATAAGGAGCAGGTCATCGCCGGACAAAATATTGTGGAAGTTACGGTCGAGAATTGAAGATTGCAAGCAGTTGGCCTGAAACCTCCAGCCTCAGAGGCGGTATCCGTGTGAAAAGCACAATGCCGTGAAGTAGATGGATCCCTACATAATAACAGACATGACCCCACGCTTAGTCTTTTCGATCTCATGCTCTCCGTAGATCTTCTGGCCACCGGAATCTCTCACATAAAAAACACCGGTCATTCTTTCCTTTTCACTATTCACCTTAGCAAATCTGATATCCAGGCCAAGGGAAAACACCTCTTTTGCCAGTTCATAGAGTAGCCCGATTCGATCCTTAGCACTCACTTCGATGATGGTAAAGAAATCAGATGCCTCATTATCAATCATTACCTTTTTGGATGGATAAGTGTAGTCTCCGCTCAAAGAGAAAAGCTTTCTTTCCTTCTTGGTGATCAGTTCGTCCAACGGAATCTGTTCTTCAATCGCTTTAATCGCCTCATCTTGGACCTTTTCCCACATCTTCTCTTCCCTATAGGGGTCCAGGGGATTTGTCACCTCATAGACGTCAAATGCAAATCCGTTTTTTAGGGTAAAGATATTTGCCGATAGGACCTTGATATTATTGAGGCTAAAGACACCCACCATTTTGCTGAAAAGACCTGGCTTATCATAGGTACACAAAATGACCCGGGTCACAGGGGCATCTTTCAGCTTTTGCAATGTCCAGGCAAGTCTTTTTTTGCCTATGGTCAGGGCGAGGCGAAAGTGCTCTACCATGTCCTCCAAGGGGTTATTCAGAAAGTATCTGGTGGAGACCTGATCCATGAGGTCCTGGATATCTTTGCTCGGAAATTCAGCCTTCAAGCGCTCACTCAACGCTTTCCTGTTATCATCCAGCCTTTTCGTGGCGTCTGGCGAGGCGAGCTGGCCTCCTTCTAGGATACGCTTTACCTTAAAAAACAACTCTATGACGAGCATGGTTTTCCAATCGCTTTGGGCCAGGGGACCCGTGGCGATGCTATCTGCAACGGCTAGCAAGAAAAGTAATTTGAGGGTTTCTAGATTCTGTATCGCCTGAGCAACCTGAACAGAGGTCTTTTCATCATTCAGGTCCCTTCTCTGCGAAACGCGTACCAAGAGGAGGTGGTGTCTGACCAGGAAGGAGACCACTTGGGAAACCCCACTGTTTATACCCAGTCTCCCCAGGATCCGTGGAACCATTTGGGCACCTCTCTCCACATGATCACCGGGATACCCTTTTCCGATATCATGAAGAAGGCCGGCAAGGAAAAGCAAATCCGGATTTTTCAATTCTCGATAGACCTCATTGAAAAGGGGCCATCGGTCGTCATAGGCACCGGTTGAAATCGCGTGAATCTCCTCTAGGGTCTTCAGGGAATGTAGATCTACGGTCTCCATATGATAATAGTCGAACAGGGCCAGGTTTCTGATCTTCTTGAACTCAGGTATAAAAAGGCCAATCAACCCCATGTTGAGGGCCAGCTTGAGGATCTTCGAATTCTTGGGTTTCAGGATAATATCCAGAAAGAGCTCTCTCGCCTCAGAGAGCCCAAGGAGTTTTTCGCCCTCCCTTGCGATGATCTTTCCTCCCGCCCAGATCAGGCCTGAGCCCAGGAAAAGACCTTGCCGGTTCGCCTCGTTGAAGGCTTTGAGAATCAATAGGGGATTTCGCTGTAAAAGGCCTTCTCTCTTTAGGACAATATTGCCCTTTGTGACCAGGAATTCCTGTGGAAGGCGATAAGGGGTTGATTCGAGAGGCCGAGGATCGATGATATCCTGAACCTTAACGTGGAATTCTTCGCTCCCATATCGGATTCGGTTCTGGTGCATATAGAGCCGCCTCATGAATCGTTCCGGTCCTGTTTCAAAAGGCCCATCTTCGTATCCAAGACTGTTGGAGATTTCCTTTTGAAAGGGGAGAAGCAGCAGGTCTTGCTTTCGACCTCCAGCCAGATGGTGCAGGTGATTTCTTATTTTAAGGAGAAACCCTTTCGAATATTGAAGCTTGTCTAGGCCGAAATGTGAGAAGGCAGGGAATCGTTTGATTTGATTAAGACTCTTAGATTTCAGATATATCTTGGCCATCCATGCCATGAAATGAATGTCCCGTAGACCACCTAAACCCTCTTTTATATCTGGCTCGACAAAATAGCTCTGACTGCCGTACCTATCCTCCCTCTTTTGACGGTTTATCAAGAACTGGTTGGCCAGCCATCCCTTTTCTCTATCTATCTTGGACCAAAAAGCTTGTTTGAATTGACGGTAAAAGGCTCGGGAACCGAGTAGAAACCGGGCATCCATGACTGACGTCAAGGCCCTGAAGTCATGCATCGCGAGACGGATACACTCCTGGATCGTCAGAATGTTGTATCCCACATCCAGAT
Organism: Deltaproteobacteria bacterium; assembly: GCA_020342025.1. Next base: position 2,523,866 of record CP070840.1, on the reverse strand, counting down.
TTGCATCCCAGAGGGGATAGAGGCCGCGGAGGATAACTTGTTTCATCTGTGGGGAGAGGCTGCCCCGATAGATGACCATGAGATCGATATCAGAACCGAGGCAGAGTTCGCGCCGGCCATAACTCCCAAGGGCGACCAGCACGATTCGCTCCTCCTCTATTTCTTCAAGTTTCCTACCAAATCTGGCCTGCAGGAACAAAGAACGAATAAACCGGTCCATCAGACCGGTGTATTTTCGCGTTATGCGAGGACCTGAGTCCTCTTTCAGGTCCTGTTCAATGAGAGATTCTCTTGATTCTAGGAAATCCTCAACAAGCTCTTGTGAGGAGACCGAGCTTTTAGATGGCGTCTTCGTCCTCCTCTCCTGTTCTGATACGAATGGCCTTATCGATGGGCCGGATGAAAATCTTTCCGTCCCCTATTTGTCCTGTGTGCGCATTCTCCTTAATCGCCTCAACGATCTGGGGAACCAAATCTGTAGGGACCACCACCTCAATCTTTACCTTGGGCACAAAGTCCACCACATACTCTGCTCCGCGATAGATTTCCTTGTGCCCTCTCTGCCTCCCAAAACCCTTAACTTCGGTTATAGTCATACCGCTCACGCCATGCTTCAAGACCGCTTCCTTGACTTCTTCCAGCTTGAAAGGTTTAATAATTGCTTCAATCTTCTTCATATGCACCTTCCTTCTTGAATCTATTATACAACCCTATAAGAGCCCAATTCGGCGCCATGGTATGCCTGAGATCGCTTATTGTCAATGCATTTTAGGAGTGAGTTACTGAGAAGAGGCGACCCACCTACCACCAGGTGATCACCTTGTCATGCCCAAAGATCATGTCAAGGAGCTTCCCGTAGTCTGCCGATTCTTCATAGAGGCTAAATTCAGTCGCCTCTTCACCTTCTGAGAGAATCTGCATGAGGGTTCTCGTATTCTCATCCGGGTCTGATTTCAGAATATGCAAGAGTTTCATTTTGCACTCCCAAAGGGTACCACAAGATCCATCTCTTTGAGTTTTTGGCCAATCTCTTCCAAGGTCATGTACTTGAAGCCGTGCTCTTCCTCATTGGCTTTGTTGTTGGAAAAATACTCACATTCCATGTCCTCCAACCATTCCAGGTTCTCCTTGTATTCATCCGTCATGTCCACTTCCACATCAAGAACGAACATGTAGGAATAGAAATTCTCCACCGCAAGGCCGAGGCTGGAACGCGAGCCTTCCCATAGGTCTTCTTTTCTTCGTATCAGAAAGGCCACATGTTTCACATCTTCCATTTTCCGTACATCCTCCTAGAACGTCACGTACCGATCACACTCTTCCACCATCTCACCGTTTCGTGCCTGTGTGGCATAATCCTTCTCACCGATTCCCACGACGGGCGGTTTTAGACCGTGGCTTTCAAATCCCACGTTGCAAAGGGACAGCTTCGCCTTTCCCTCAAGCTCACCAAAACGTGGGTCCTGGGTGAGTAGGGTCCCCAGGTGACTGAAAAAGATGGTCACCTGCACATCGCCCTTCTTTTGGGCGGCCTCGCAGAGGCTGATGATCTTATCCAAGTGTTTGTCGGAGCTCACAAAAACGCCCAGTTTTCTAGCCATTTTAATCTCCTAAATCCATAGTTGATTGATTCCTAAAAAGTCAAAAACGGGACGGCAAAGTAAAAAGCTCCCAATGCAAGGCTTGCGAATCTTGAGGAATGAGGCGTACTCACAGCACCCCGCAATGACGAGAGATGAAGCATAACGCAGCAGTTGGACTTTTTACGAAGCCGTCATAGCTACTTCACTTTTACGTAGAACCTTGTGAACCCGTCGTCTTCTTTTTCACCAAGAAACTCGTGTCCACCTCGCTTGGTAAAGGCTGGCATGTCATTCTTGGTACCGGGATCTGTGCTTAAAATTTCCAAAATCTGTCCAGATTGCATCTGGCCTATCGCCTTTTTTGTCTTAAGGACGGGCATAGGGCAACTCAGACCACGACAATCCAAAGTCTCATCAGCTTTAATGTCTTCCGCCATAACTTCAATCCTCCTTTTCAATTCTGATATTTTCTAACACATTTGTTAGGATTCGCAATAGCAATTTTTCTTCCAATAGAGAAGCGAAACAAAGCAGAGAATACTGAAGGAGAAGGAAGGTCTTCCCCTCAATCTGAATAGACTGTGACAAGGGTCCTATAACGAAAACCGTCTGTAGACGTCTTGAAGGTCTCGAATCTAAAATAGGCCTTTGTCCTCTTTTGTGGTTCCGTCGGAAGGCCTTGATCTGGTGTGCTTGATATGACCACTGAGCTCGCAGGTCCTCGCAGATCCGTATCCTCATTCCCATAATATCCCGGGTTCTTTTGTACGCGCAAGTGACTCACAGGGCCCATTTCTCAACCCTCTCCTGGAATCTGGTAGGATCAGTTTTCACAGAACAGGAGATACTTTTGTCTGTGAATAAGTCAAGGAGAGGTACCCATATTGCCGGGTCGATTATTGATTTTACTTGAGCAAGAGTAAATGCTTCTACCCTTAGTTAAATTGCATCAATCCGCGATATTATGATGTCATTGCCTGGAGCCCGCCCGCCTCGCCCGAGCGAGAGCGCCCACCCCCTTAGGAAAGGCGGGTGGTTCTCAAACGACTCAATTCCTCAGGTTGCGCCCCCCTGCAAGAATCCTTATATTTAATTAGCTTAAAAATTGATTCATTAAACTAAATTTCAGGGCCCGGAGCCGAGCCTCTGTGTGAGCATTTTCCAAGTAATTTAAATATGTTGTGGATAAAACGCACAGCTCCCGGGGTCTCCTTGGACCCAAAACAAAATCAGAACCTCTTTTACGGTTCAAAACCAGATAAGAGGAGAAGGAGTCGAATCGAAAATGGTTACTTTTATAGAGACTGATGACAATGCTGAGCTTGTGAAGCGTATACCTGAAGAGCTGCCCATCTTGCCTTTGCGAAATACCGTGGCGTTCCCCTTTTCGGCACTCCCCTTGGTGGTCGGCATTCCTCGCTCCGTAAAACTGGTCAAAGATGCCCGAGAAGGCAATCGCCTGATCGGCCTCCTCACCGCAAAGGATCCCTCCATCGAGGAACCCGGACCTGGCCAGATCTACGAAATAGGGACCGTCGCCAAAGTTTACCATATGGTGAAGGCCCCTAATGACACCCTGCAGGTGGTGGTGCAGGGTTTGGAACGTTTCCGGGTGGAGCACTGGCTGGGAACCGAACCCTATCTGCGTGCTCGGATTACCTTGATTCCAGATGTGGTTGACTCGGGCGTAGAACTTGATGCTTTGCAGCGCGCTCTGAGAGACCTTACCCGGGAAGTGATCTCCCTCTCCCCCAATCTGTCAGAGGAAGTGAGCAATTTTCTGAACCAGGTGGAAGATCCTCGTTATCTGGCCTACCTGGTGGCGGCCAACGCACGTCTGGAAATTTCAAAGGCCCAGGAGATTCTTGAGAAGGAGAGCATAAAGGACAAATTGCGTGCCTTGATCTCCCACCTCTCCCATGAAAAAGAGGTCTTGACCCTGGGTCAAAAGATTCAGACAGAAGCGCGCGAGGAGATGGACAAGGCGCATCGAGAGTACTACCTTCGTCAGCAACTCAAGGCCATTCAAAAGGAGTTGGGTGAAACAGATGAAACGCAGTCCGCAGCGGTTGAGTATACGAAGAAGATAGAGGATGCAAACCTGCCCGAAGAGGCCAAGAAAGAGGCTTTGCGGGAGTTGAAGAGACTCAGAAGTATGTCACCGCAGTCAGCCGAATACGCGGTCATCAAGACCTACCTGGACTGGCTGGTGGAACTGCCCTGGAATGAGTTGAGTGAAGATCAGTTGGAAATTCACCATGCGCGCGCCGTGTTGGACGAGGACCACTATGATCTTCAGGATGTGAAGGACCGGATCATCGAATACCTGGCCGTGCGCAAGCTGGTCCAAGAACGGGGCGTGAAGACGGAACCCGGCGAAGAGGCCACAGCAAGCGAGGCGATGGGCGCCATTCTCTGCTTTGTGGGTCCGCCAGGGGTGGGTAAGACGAGTTTGGGACAGAGTATTGCACGAGCCCTGGGGCGCAAGTTCACGCGAATGAGCCTGGGCGGGATGAGGGATGAGGCGGAAATCCGCGGGCACCGCCGTACCTATATCGGCGCCATGCCAGGTCGTATTATCCAGGCCATTAAACGGGCAGGCACACGCAATCCCGTTTTCATGTTGGATGAGGTGGACAAGATCGGCAGTGATTGGCGGGGTGATCCCAGTAGTGCCCTGTTGGAAGTGCTTGACCCGGCGCAAAACCACACCTTTCGCGACCATTATCTGGATGTGGACTTCGACCTGAGCGATGTGATTTTCATCACGACAGCCAACCAGTTGGAGACCATTCCGCCGCCTTTGCGTGACCGTATGGAGATCATCCAACTGGACGGCTACACCGAGCATGAGAAAGTCCGTATTGCTCAAGGCCACTTAGTGCCGCGCCAGTTAAAGGCGAATGCTCTGCGCGAAGATGAAATCACGTTTAACGAGGAGGCACTGCGGAAGATCATTCAGGATTACACGCGAGAAGCGGGCGTAAGAAATTTGGAACGTCAGATAGGCGCCGTTTGTCGCAAGAGTGTAGTGAAAATTTCCGCCAATGAATTGACCTCGGTTGAGGTCACCCCGGAGATGGTACGTGAATATCTCAAAAAGGAGAAGTTCGAATCCGAGTCTTCCGAGAATATTGAAATTCCTGGAATTGCAACGGGCCTGGCCGTGACGGCTGTGGGTGGTGATATCCTCTTTGTTGAAGCCACAAGTATGAAGGGTAAGGGTGTGCTGACACTCACGGGTCAACTGGGGGACGTGATGCGGGAGAGCGCACAGATTGCCCACAGCTTTGTGCGCTCGAAGGCGAGTCAGTTGGGCATTGAACCTGGACTGTTTGAAAAGATGGATGTGCACCTGCATGTGCCTGCCGGCGCCATCCCAAAGGATGGCCCCTCGGCTGGTGTAGCCATGGTGATGGCCATAGCCAGCCTCTTTTGCGGCCGGCCCGTGCGCAGTGAGGTGGGCATGACAGGCGAAGTCACGCTAAGAGGCCGGGTGATGCCTGTGGGCGGCATTAAGATGAAGGTGCTGGCTGCACACCGGGCCGGGCTTACCATGGTGATCTTGCCAAAACGCAATGAGCGGGATCTGGAGGATCTGCCTGAGGATGTGCGAAAGGCAATGACATTTGTCCCCGTGGAGCGGATTGACGAGGCACTGAAGATGGGTTTGTTGAGCGATGAGACACTTACTGAAATGCCTGAAGTGAGTGAATGGCTGAAGTCGATTGGCGCAACCAAAGGTGGCTCACTCAATTAGGTACTGAAGTAAATATCCGAGTCCGGAAGGCCTAGCTTTGATTAGCCCTTCGGAGGGGCTTACTTTATAACAACTCTGTTTAAATCCGAATATCGAATTTCGAAACTCGAAACAAATTCGAATTTCTAATGTTCAAATAACCAAAACACACGATTAGAATTTGTCGATAAAGTTTAACTGTCTTGTTTATTACGTTTAGAATTTTGGTCATTAGAGATTGTTTCGAATTTTGTGCTTCGGATTTTGAATTTATCTTGACCAATTTACGGCAACGCCACTGCTCTTGAACCCGACCCTGAGGAACAAGTCTTTCAAGATAAGAAAAGGGGCCTCGAGATCTTCGGGTCCCTTATTATCTGCCTTTCATCCCAAGAGCCAAATTTCAGGATTTTCTTATCCCTATTGTGGGATGCATAATAGATTTTAGCATGTCAGGGCGGTTGGTCATGATGCCGTCCACCCCCATATCCATGAGGCGACGCATTTGATGGCGTGAGTCGGGGGCCCACACAAACACCTTTAGCCCCAACCCGTGGGCTTCCTGTACGAGGCTTGATGTGATCGTCATATGGTTAGGGGCCCAGTACCGCCCTCCCGCTGCCTTCACGGCAAGGGGCATGGATCCATCAAAATCAGCCACATTAAACCCGGCCGTCCATGGAGAGGGACCCGGCTGACCTGGCCTAAAACTGGTCCTATACATACCCATAGGGGACAAATATACTGTCGGGATTTCAGGCGCTGTTTTCTGGACATGCACAAGTGCTCGCCAGTCAAATGAAAGTATCATGGTGCGGGCCGAAAATTCTTCTTTACGAAGGATGCCTACCACCGCGTCCGCAACGGATTCCGGGGATTGTGATATCTCAGGCTCTTCTGGCGAGGTCTTTATCTCAATCCAAAGCTGCGTCTTATCCTCTTCACCCCCTTTCAACAACAAAACCACTTCTCGTAGCGTGGGAACTCGCTCTCCGTCCACGGGCATTTGATCGGGATACCGGTCTGCATAGGGAGTGCCAGGTTTCAGGCGGCCCACGTCATAACGCTTCAGCTCCTCCAGCGTTAGGTCTTTGATGGGCAGTCTGTTCCCCCTTTCTAGCCATTCACCCTCTGCTGTTCGGGTGATATCCGGTTTTAGCCGGAAATCGTGATATACGACGGCAATCCCGTCTGCGCTGAGCTGGACATCCAATTCCACGCCATCCACGCCAATCTCAAGCGCCTTGGAGAAACCGGCCAGCGTGTTTTCGGGAGCGAGCCCGGCTGCACCCCGATGGCCAATCACATAAAAGTCTTCCGCCCTTCTCCGATCAGTGGTTTCAGGGGATGGGATCATAATTTCTTTCCATTCTGCTTTACATGGGTACAAGCTTCTGGCTTTATAGACCAAAGTTGTACTTTTGCCAACTCTGCATGCCCATAGTAATAATGTATTGATAAATTCCGGATTTTCATTTAAAAGAATTGTTTGGTGAAATCAGTTCAAACGGCTAAAAAATGGAGAGAAGGCCCTGGTAGGCGATAAACAGGCAAGTAGCGCTGTCGCTTTCTATCAGGGCTGTTTCATATGTGGCGGATTCTCCATTCCCTCTTCCCTGTTTGGAGAGGTCTGAGGAGTGAGAGAGATGAAATCGCGTTTGCAAACCCAGATGTTGATCATAGGCGGTGGAGCCACCGGGACAGGTCTTGCTCGGGATCTGGCTTTGAGAGGGGTGCCGTGCATTTTAGTGGAAAAAGGCGAGATAAATTCCGGCACTTCCGGCGCGAATCATGGACTTTTACATAGCGGAGCGCGTTACGTTTTTTCAGATCAGGAAAGCGCTTCAGAGTGCTGGGAAGAGGCCCAGCTCCTCAGAAGACTTGCCCCCCATTGCATTGAAGAAACGGGCGGACTGTTTGTAGCGGTCGAGGGGGATGATGAGAAGTATGTGGCGGACTTTCCCCACCTTTGTTCAAGTTGCGGTATCCCGGTGCGAGAATTGGATCGCGGAGAAGCCCGTGAACTGGAGCCCACACTGTCCGACAAATTGATCGGTGCTTATGAAGTGGAAGATGCCACCATTGACCCCTTTATGCTCTCCCTGGAAAATATCTCCCAGGCCCAACAGCTCGGAACCATATTGCTCTGCCAGACCAAAGTGGTGGGCTTCAAAAAAAGCAATGGCCATATCCAGGCCGTTCAGATCCTTGATCTAAAAACGGGTGAGACGTTCACTGTGGAGGCAGAGCAGGTGGTCAGTGCCTCCGGACCCTGGGCGGGTGAGATCGCGGCCCTGGCCAATGCCTCAATTAACCTCCTTTATTCAAAGGGCAGCCTCATGGTCACGGATACAAGGGTCGCAAAGCGGGTTGTGAATCGTCTGCGTCCGCCAGGCGACGGCGACATCCTGGTTCCGGGTGGCTCCGTATCCATACTCGGTACCACGTCCATTCGGGTTGATTCCCTTGAAGCCATTGGACCCACCATTGAGGAAATGGACCTGATGGTTAATGAGGGGGCTGCCATGATCCCTGTTTTGGAAAATGCACGGTATATCCGTGCTTATGCTGGAGTCAGACCCCTCGTCAGCGCCGAATGTGACGCTGAAGATCGTTGTATTGCTAGGGGATTTGCCCTCTTGGATCACGCTCCAGAGGGTGTGGAGAATTTTTTCACCATTACTGGTGGAAAGCTCACCACCTATCGGCTCATGGCAGAGAGGACTGCGGATCTGGTGTGCCAGAGGTTGGGCGTGGCTAAACCTTGCCGTACGCGAGTGGAACCCCTCCCCTCCACGCAGATGGGAAAGTGGGCTGAACCCGGATTAGGGCCAAAACTGTGGCTCCAAAATAATAATCCGGAGGATCCCTTGCTTTGTGAGTGCGAAATGTTGCCCAAGAGTGCCATTGATAGTCTCATTGATGCCATCCGAAAGCAAAATAGCCATCCGAGTCTGAGGGGCATTGGCCTGCGCAGCCGACTTGGGAAAGGGCCTTGCCAAGGGACCACCTGTGCTCACCGGATTGTTGCGCATATGTATGAGCGGGCAGAACTGAAATCAAATGAAGGTATTGCCCATCTCCGAGACTTTTTTCGCGCCCGATGGAAAGGGGAACGTCCCGTTCTGTGGGACCGACAACTGGCCCAGGCAGAACTCAAAGAGTCTATATATTGCGGGCTTCTTGATTTGGAACTCTGGGCCAAAACGGATAGAGAGAACGGAGTATGACCGCCAAAAACCCAGATTTCATTGAGAGCGACCTGCTTGTCATTGGCAGGGGCATGGCTGGCATGGCTGCCGCCCTATTCGCAGCCAACAGGGGACTCTCTACCGTCCAAGTGGGCATGACCGGAGGGCTCCCATTTGCCAGCGGACTCCTGGATCTGTTAGGCGTATATCCTCTCGATGAGAAGAAGCAGTGGGATGATCCCTGGGCGGGAATCGATCTACTCATACAGGATGTCCCCAATCACCCATACGCACGCTTGAAGAGGGAAGAGATCCAGGGCGCCTTTCATGAGGTTCTCTCATTTCTGGAAGAGCATGGCCTTCCCTATGGCTGTCAGGATGCACGCAATTCCTCGGTGATGAGCCCAGCTGGAACCATAAAACACACTTACTGCTTGCCGAAAACCATGTGGAACGGTGTTCAGGCCTTAAGGGAGAAGCTCCCCTGCCTGGTCGTCAACTTCACAGGTCTCCACGATTTCAGCGCCCGCCAAATCCTGGCCACCATGCAGGACGAATGGCCCCAATTGCGTTCGGCCCGTGTGCCCTTCCCAGGCACAGGCCACATGAAGGATCTTATCACAGGTGAAATGACGGCTCAGGCCCTGGAGTTATCGAAGAATCAGGAAAAACTTCTCAGGGATCTGCAACCTTATCTCAAAGATGTCCAGGCCCTTGGTATGCCGGCCGTCTTTGGATTGAAGCGTAGCCATAAGATGGTCTCTGATTTTGGTGAGAGGATTGGGATCCCCGTCTTTGAAATCCCTACCCTTCCCATTTCCATCCCCGGGCTACGCCTCAATGACACCTTCACCCGAGGGCTTCTCGCCAAAGGGGTTCAGTCATTTCAGCAATATCAGGTCTTGGAAGTGAGCCAGACCTCTGGTGATCCTTTTCAGGTCTCCATTGGAAGAAACTTATCGAAACATAAAATACGGACTAAAGCTATCCTCTTGGCCAGTGGCCGATTCCTGGGAGGAGGCCTGCAAGCAGACAGGCAACGCGTCCATGAGACCGTCTTTAATCTTCCCCTACACCAGCCCGCAGGCAGAAATGAATGGCACCGGTCAGATTTCTTGGATCCAAAGGGGCACCCTATCAACCGGGCTGGGGTTGAAATCAACGACGCCTTCCAGCCCGTGGACAGGGCTGGCTCCCCAGTTTATCAAAATCTCTTTGCCGCTGGTTCTATTTTGGCTCATCAGGACTGGATGCGGATGAAATGCGGGTCAGGATTGGCCATTGCCACCGCCTATGGTGCCGTCAACGCCCTTCTGAAAATGAATTGACCAGGCCTTGTTAACAACACACCTCCCCTCCTTTACCAAGGAAACTGTCGAAAAACCGGCTTCTGAGAGGCTGATGGAAGATGTCCAGATGCAAGGCTTCCGAAATCCCGAGGGATGAGGCGTACATAGAAGTACGCCGCAGTGACGAGGGATGAGGGTAACGCAGCAGATGGGCGTTTTCCGAAAGCCTCAAGAATATTTTGCACGACCTCTTGAGGTGGGCCCCGCTTAAGTGAGATAATATGGGCTAGGAATAACTACCCCAAAACCTTGGAGGTGGGCATGCTAAAATTCTTCTTCAAAAAGCAACAGCAGGTTGAATCGCTCATCTATGAGTACTTGGGTACACTCAAAATAGCGAAGGAACGCTTTCATGACGCCATAAATACGTGCTTGGCGAGCCCTGGTGTGTGTGACACCTTTGACTTCTTGAGGGAACAGACCCATAAGTTCGAATCCAAGGCGGACGATATCCGTGAAGAGATAAAAACGTTGATGTATGGAAAGGCCCTTATACCGGAATCGCGCGGAGATATCTTGGGACTCTTGGAGGAAATGGACCAGATCCCGAGGCTCCTGGAGCTTATACTGCGAATGATTGAAACTCAGAAATTGCTCATCCCGGATTTCATTGTGGAGGATTTTAAACACTTATTGGAAATTTCCCTTGAGAGCTGTGATCTCCTTTTTAAGGAGGTTGAAGACCTGTTCAAGAAAAGGGAAGAGATCCGGGCCTTGGTTTCAAAGATCGACCACAACGAGAGCCGTTGCGATCATATAGAGCGCCGCATTATCACTAAACTTTTTGATTCTGATATTGATCCATTCCAGAAGTTGCAACTTAAGGAAATGGTTATAATCATGGGCGAGATCTCGGATCAGGCCGACCGTGTCTCAAAACGCATCCACATCATCAGTCTGAAGAGGCGCGTCTGATGCTCTCCCTCCTGGGCGGTATTTTCCTGGGGTGGTCCTTGGGTGCAAATGATGCCTCCAATGTCTTTGGACCGGCTGTGTCGTCCAGGATGCTCAAGTTCTGGTCAGCAGCCACCTTAGCCTCCCTCTTTGTCCTTATTGGGGCCCTTTTACAAGGCGGATCGGGAATCGAAACGCTCAAGGGCCTGACCCAATTGACCCTTGAATACGCAGTGGTTTGCACTGTTGCGGCAGCCGTAACCGTGACTCTTATGACTCTTCTCCGCCTGCCGATCTCCACCTCCCAGGCCGTTGTAGGGGCTATCCTGGGGATCGCCCTTCTGAACCGACAGTTAAACCTCCAAGGGCTGGAAAAGATTGTCGCATGTTGGGTTGGAACTCCTCTCGGAGGTATGATCATTTCCATCGCTGTTTATAAGGCCCTGGCTGCCCTATATAATGGACTGAGACTCAACCTTTTTCAGTCCGATAGTCTGATACGCATCTGTCTGATTGGCGCAGGGCTCTACGGTGCTTATGCACTGGGGGCCAATAATGTGGCCAATGTGAGTGCCGTCTTTGTGGGGGCTGGCCACCTGGGCCTTTTTTCCGCACTTTTGCTGGGCGCACTCAGTATCGACTTGGGAATTCTCACCTTTAGTAAGCCGGTTATTGAGACTGTTGGCAGGAAGCTGGTTAGACTAGATGCCTTCTCTGCGCTGGTCGTGCTTTTGGCGGAGGCCATCACTGTGCACATCTATGCATTCATAGGGGTTCCTGTTTCCACTTCTCAAGCCCTGATCGGCGCGGTATTGGGCGTGGGTTTCGTTAAGGGAGTAAGGACAGTGAGCAAAAGGACTCTGGGACACATCCTGACCGGCTGGTTTCTCACGCCCGTCATATCCTGCTTTATCGCCTTGGTTCTTGCTTTTATAATCCACTTGCAATACGTGCCTTCCAAATAGCCCCCAAGCATCGCGTCCTGAAAGTTTGACCCTGAAGTGAAGCACCCCGCGCCAAGGCGAGTGGAAAAATATCTTGACAAACGCTCAGACAGCGACTATATTTCGAAATATGTCGAATTATCGAGATGAAAATATCGAGAAGTTTGCAGA
>CP070840.1:2505857-2511895 GCA_020342025.1 Deltaproteobacteria bacterium | reverse complement strand
GGATGTACGATAAGTATCAGAGGATCATTTTAGATTCCTTTCCTGAACTGAAGGCTGTGAATTTTGGCTCACCCAACGCATTTAGCGCATATGCTCTGGATGGGATGATTGAAGAGGATAATAAGACGGATGTCCGGATGGTTGGCTACTTCTCTATTGTCGTGGCCGATGTCTTAGACAGGCTTTTGTGGAGAGTGAGGCCTTATGAAAAAGAGCCGGGCATAGCTGATGTATTCATAGAGAAATCTATGCATGAGATGGCTGCGTGCTTTGAAGCCTACGGGGCAAAGAAAGATTTGGATAAGATACTTGATAAGCTGGAGGAGATCGTTCAGCAGGGAAAAGCCCTTATTGATCCGAACATTCCGCCTAAACCCCTCATTGGGATTGTGGGTGAGATTTACTTGAGAAGCCATGTCCAATCGAACCAGGATGTTATACGCGTGCTGGAAAAGTATGGGGCCGAGGTGGTCAATGCGTCTATTGCGGAATGGTTCAATTATACCACCTATGATAGGATAAGAGAGGCAAGAAAGGGACTGAAGTTGAGCCTGAAGCAATTTCGTCTTGGCAAGGCCATGAATTACCTGAAGAGGATCTTCAGTTATGAAATAGAACTTCGATTTCAGCAGAGAAAACAGGATCAGATCTATAAACGGGCGAAGCGAATCATTGACCTGGCTGGGGATCATAGGATAGGCCACTTGGAAAAGGTGCTCAATAAGGAAGATCTCTATTCCTTTGAGGTGGGAACAGAGACCTGCTTGAGCATCCCAGGTATCATGGAATATGTGCATGAGGGATATAACGGCGTAATCAATGTCTATCCCTTCACATGCATGCCGGGCACCGCCACTTCGGCCATAGTCAGGCCCATCATGAACCGTATGAAGGTCCCCTATTTGGATACGCCCTATGATGACACCTTCCAACCCGGCAGGGAGGCGGCCATCAGGACCTTCATGTATCAAGCACAGCAACATTACGAACGCCATGGAAGGGCAGACCTAAATAGCGCATGACAACAAAGATGCTTATCAATGCCCTGGAGCCTGAAGAGTACAGGGTCGCCTTCATCAAGGATGGCATGCTGGATGGGTTTCATATCGAAACATCCACGACCGAGCAGATAAGGGGAAATATCTACAAGGGCATTGTGGAACGGATAGAACCGAGGCTCCACGCCTGTTTCGTCAATTTTGGCTCCGAAAAGAACGGTCTATTGCCTGCCGACGAAATACATCCGGAATACTACCAAACGACACGCCGAGATCCGAAAGACAAGGGTATCCCGCCCATTGGGAATCTGGTGAAAAAGGGGCAGGAACTCCTGGTCCAGGTGACAAAAGAGATGCCAGGGCGCAAAGGCGCCCATCTCACCACCTATCTCTCTTTGGCCGGGAGATATCTTGTCCTGACTGTCGGCCGGACCACAAATGGCATATCGAGAAAGATCGAGGATGATAAGGAGAGGCAGAGACTAAAATCCATAATGGGACGAATGAAGCTCCCGGAACAGATAGGATACATCGTCAGGACGGTCGCCGCGGGGCAAAATAAGAGGGAGCTCTCCCGGGATCTCAACCGTTTAATGAGGATTTGGAAAGACATCAAGAAAAGGGCAAAAGAATCTCCCACCCTTTCAGTGATTCATAAGGAGCAAGATATATGTCTCCGTACGCTAAGGGATTATTACAACAGTGAGGTTTCAGAGATCCTGGTGGACGACAAGGAAACCCACGACCGGATCAGGGAATATATGAAGATCATATCCCCCAGGCGTAAGGGGCGGGTGAAGCATTACAGGAGTAACCGTCCCATTTTTGACCAGCACCAAATAGAGAGCCAGATTGAGAGCATTTATCGGAACCAGGTCCAATTGAAGTCTGGGGGTTCCATTGTCATCGATGCCACAGAGGCATTGATTTCCATTGACGTGAATTCTGGCCGCGCGAAAGTGGGAAAGAATATGGAGAGCATGGCCTATAACAACAATCTGGAGGCCGCAGGGGAGATCGCCAGACAGCTCAGATTAAGAGACATGGGAGGGCTGGTGGTTATTGATTTCATCGATATGAGGGACCGTAAACATATCAGAGAGGTGGAGAAGGTCCTTCGAGAAGAGCTGAAAAAAGACCGGGCCAAGACGGATACATCCCATATCTCTAAATTTGGTCTTCTGGAACTCTCCAGAGAAAGACTGAGACCGTCCATCCAATCAAGGAGTTACCGAACCTGTCACTATTGCCAGGGCAGGGGGACGATTATGTCTGTGGAATCGGCCGCTGTTTCCCTTTTGCGTCGCATCTGGATGGGTCTTTGGAAGGGCGGGGTGACGGAAGTGAAAGGGTCCCTTCCCGTGGAGGTTGCCGCTTACCTCCAGAATCGAAAGAGGAGAGAGTTGGCTGAACTTGAAGACCGATATGATGTGGCGATTGTTCTTCAGGGTAATCCCTCATTGGCCCCCGGAGAGGGGAAACTGGAATTTATGAAAGGCGGCGCAGTGCCTGCCAAGTAGGCAATTCAGACGATGGAGTAGGTGGGTCAGGTCTTTATGTTCAACAATATTATCTATTTCATTATTGTCCTCTTCATCTACTATTTCGCCTACCCAAGCAAGCCCGCAGAGAATTCCCTATACTACACGCTCACCATGCTTCTCGTCACCTGGCTTGTGTTCGCAGGGTGCAGCCGATGGGTTTTTCAACGCGTCCTTGATCGTTTCAAAGAGGACACCGCAGAACATGGCCGTTTGGTGCGGGAATATCAGGGACTGACATTTCGGCTTTCCATCCTCGCCATATTTCTATTCGCATTGGACGTCAACTTCTTTTACCTCAGACACTGGATTCAGGTTGTTCCGGGTTTGAGGTATTTTACTGTCTTACAGGGCGTAATCGCCCTCACCCTCTTTTTTGTCTATTTGGGCACAATTTGGTATTTTTCCCACCCCGTATACACGGTCGTATTCGGCACAAAGGTCTCGAGAAGGTCTTTTATCACCTCAAATCTGAGGCTGAACATTCCCATTCTTTTTCCATGGCTGGTGCTCGCCATGTCACATGATTTGATGACCTTCACCCCTTGGGGAGGACCAGATAGTTTCCTGAATAAACCAAAAGGGCAGTTTCTCTTTTTTGCCATTCTCATCACTTTCCTGATGATCTTTTTGCCGCAGCTTATCCAGTATTGGTGGGGGTGCCGTCCTTTTAAACCTTCGGACAAGGTGAAGGAAGTAAAGCGCTTTTTGCGCGAAAAGGGTTTGAAATATCGTGAGCTCATGCGATGGCCCATTTTTGAAGGCAAGATGATGACCGCCGGCATTATGGGTATTATCCCGAGATTTCGATATATACTCATTACGGACGCCCTTATGGAGGTCCTCTCTCTGGAAGAACTGAAGGCTGTGGTGGCCCATGAAATGGGGCATGCCAAATATCGTCATCTCCTGTTTTACATTTTTTTCTTCCTCGGTTTCATGGTCTTAGTCCTCGGATTGTTCAATCTCGAGGATCCTGGACTTTACATCCTCTTTCTAGAGTACCTTCTTATTACATTTTCCAAGACCCTGTCAGGTCATACATTCTTGGTGATGTACGGACTCTCGATCCTGGCCATCATACTCGTCTATTTCCGCTTTGTGGTGGGATTTTTTATGAGGAACTTTGAACGTCAGGCGGATCTCTTCTCTGCCGCCGCCATGGGCAGCCCCAGACCCACCATCAGCTCTCTTGAGAAGATTGCGCTCCTCAGCGGAAAGAGTAGGGAACTCCCCAGCTGGCATCATTTCAGCATCAAGGAACGGGTAGATTATCTCTGGCGCACATTAAGCGAGCCTCGACTCGCGAAAAAACATCACCGGTTTGTGGCCACTTCTTTCCTGATCTACTTGGTCTTTCTTGCCAGCTTTGGCTATCTGCTAAACTTCAGTTCCGTAGAACAAGACCTGGGCAATAGGATAAAAACCACTGCGGTAAAAAAGCAACTCGCAAAAGATCCGAATAACGTAAAGTTTCTCTTGGCTCTAGCGGGAGCCTACAATGAAATGGGGAAACTGGATGAAGCCGTCAAGATCTATGAGAAGATAATTCTCCTTGATCATTCAGAGGCTGTGGCGCTGAACAACCTTGCGTGGATCTTGGTCACCGCTTCTGATGAGACCCTAAAGGATAGAGAGCGCGGGTTGATACTCGCGAAGAAGGCCGCGGATCTGAACAGGGCCCCCTTTATTCTTGATACCCTCGCAGAGGCCTATTATGCGAACGGGCTAAGCCAGGAGGCCATCACGACCAGCCAGGAGGCCATCTCCCTGGCAAAAGAAAACATGGGTTACTACAAGAATCAGCTGGAGAAGTTCATGGGCCGAAGGGAAGACAGATAATTTTAGGAAAACCTGCCAGGATGCCCCCACGCCTCCCTAACTTACCTGTCATGGTCTTGACAATCCAAGAATTGTGTTTATATTCATTCAATTCTAGACATCCATTAATAAAATCAACAGGTTAAATCTCATTTGTGGCTCCGGTTTTTAAGCCAAGTAAGTGGGTCGCCAAAAAGGAATGCTTTTGGTTTTTTTATCAAAAAATAAGAAAAAGGAGGGTTTGAGTGATGAAGATTAAGCCATTGAGTGACAGGGTTCTGGTTCTCAGGATTGAGGAGGATGAGCAGACTTCCGGAGGTATCATTATCCCGGATACAGCAAAGGAGAAACCTCAAGAGGGCAAAGTGGTCGCTGCTGGACCTGGGAAACTGGATGAGAATGGAAAGAGGATTCCCATGGCGGTGAAGAAGAATGACCTTATTCTATTTGGGAAATATGCGGGCACAGAGATCCAGATTGAAGGCGTGGAGCATATCATCATGCGAGAAGATGACATCTTGGGTATTGTGGAAAAGAAGAAGGGGAGGTGATGGAATATGGCGGGTAAAGAGATCAAATACAGTTCAAAGGCCAGAGAGAAGATGTTGATTGGTGTGGACACCCTGGCAGACGCAGTGAAAGTAACCTTGGGTCCAAAAGGACGCAATGTACTGTTGGAGAAATCGTGGGGCTCACCGAAGACGACGAAGGACGGCGTGACGGTGGCCAAAGAGATTGAGTTGGAAGACAAGTTCGAGAACATGGGGGCGCAGATGGTCAAGGAGGTGGCGTCAAAGACCTCGGATGTGGCCGGGGACGGCACCACGACAGCGACCCTATTAGCCCAGGCTATTTACCGTGAAGGGAGCAAGCTGGTGGCGGCAGGTTCCAACCCTATGGCCATAAAACGCGGGATAGAGAAGGCCGTAGATGCCGTTGTGGAGCAGTTAAAGAAGCTCTCCAAACCGACGAAAGAGAAGTTGGAGATTGCGCAGGTGGGCACAGTGAGTGCAAACAACGACAGCACCATCGGGGATATTATTGCTGAGGCCATGGAGAAGGTGGGCAAGGAAGGCGTCATCACGGTTGAGGAAGCCAAAGGTATGGAAACGACCCTGGAGATTGTGGAGGGCATGCAGTTTGACCGGGGGTATTTGAGCCCCTACTTCGTGACAGACCCGGAGAAAATGGAGGCCAACTTAGAAGAGCCCTACCTTCTTTTGCACGAGAAGAAGATCAGCGGTATGAAAGACTTGGTCCCCATACTGGAGCAAATCGCCAAGATGGGCAAGCCGTTGCTAATTGTCGCAGAGGATGTGGAAGGTGAGGCATTGGCCACGCTGGTGGTGAACAAGTTGCGTGGGACCTTGAAGTGCGCAGCGGTCAAAGCCCCCGGCTTTGGTGACAGACGCAAGGCCATGCTGGAAGACATAGCTGTCCTGACAGGGGGTCAGGTGATTAGTGAGGACCTGGGCGTCAAGCTGGAGAATGTGACCCTGAACGATTTGGGTACGGCGAAGAGGATCAATGTGGATAAGGACAACACCACGATCGTGGATGGAGGGGGCAGTCGTGAGGCATTGGAAGGCCGAGTGAAACAGATCAGGGTGCAAATTGAAGATACCACCAGTGATTATGATCGCGAGAAGTTGCAGGAGCGTCTGGCTAAGCTGATTGG
>CP070840.1:2498086-2505757 GCA_020342025.1 Deltaproteobacteria bacterium | reverse complement strand
AGGGCCACCGAGGGTTCGAATCCCTCTCTCTCCGCCATTTTATTTCATTAAGATAAAGTTACTGTATTATACAGTTAAGGACTACAGATCGTTGGAGTCAAACGAGGGGTTTAGTGTGGAGGGGAGGGGGGCATGGCTAAAACATCTTAGCGCTCAACGACCCGACTCTGAACCCCCTTGGATGCCAGATCTAAACGTTGTTCTTCTGCACCAGCCTTTGTGTAAAAGGCCCCCACATAAAGTTGAGATTCACCACTCGCCATCTGAACAACATAGGGGCTGTATCCAAGTCTTGACAACGCGAGAAATTCTTTCTGGGCATCCCTTTCCGTGGCGTAGATACCTATCAAGGTGGCATACTTCGTCCTTTTCGCTGTGGCATCGGCGATTCGTTTTCTCCTAATAAATGCCTCCGCCTCATTCTGGTCCTTGAAATACCCCGTAAAGACCCGGTACCATACCCCCTTATCACCGAGATCAACCTTTACCCAGTAGGCCGACAGGCCCTTGTTCCGGTATATGGAGATGGCCTTTTCTGCCCGCTCGGGGGTCTTATAAGCCCCTAGATAGACGGAATAGGGATAGGGCAATGCCCTCTCTTCGGGAAAAAGTTCTTCCTTTCCGAGTACGGGCTTTTTCCCACCCTGCGCCGCGGGCTTGACTGGTTCTTTGACGACGGGCAGGGGTTTGGGCGTGGCAACCGCTGGAGGCTTTTTCGCAACCACAGGGCTCGGTTGGGACGGTGCAGGTCTGTAAGGTTCCTGATTAACCACAGGCTCCTGCGTTGTAGGTGTGGGCGGAGGAGGCTTCATGACAACAACGGGCCTCGGATCAGGGGGTGGAGGCTTAGGCGGTTGTTGCACGACCGGAGGCCTTTGAGGGGGTGTCGCGGGCCGATACCGTTGCTGGACAACGACGGGTTTTTTTGCGGTGGGGGTAGGCTGGGTCCTTTTTGTTACGGTCTGGGGCTGTGGTTTCGAAGGAGCCGCCTGGGGAGTCTTCTTAACCACAAGTGCCCTGTTCTGGATCGTGGCTTTATCGGCGGCCTGAGGAGTCGTCTTTTTAGGGGGCGGTTTTATGGCCACACGGGTCGTTTTTTGATCGGACTCGGCGGGTGGCTTTTTTGCCACGCGGGATTTAATCCTTTCTTTCTTGGTGGGCTCTGATAAGCCCAGGAGTCCGGCAAAGTCCACTATCCCTAAAGCGTTGATAATAAACGCCAGGGCGGCAACCAGTATAACAGAAAGCAACGCGATTTTTATTTTGTCAGATCCGCCCCCAATTTTCGGTTGAGATCCTATTCTCTCCCTCCTAATTTTCCCGAACTTTTCCCTTTTCTTGGGTCTCACTTGTTCAGGGGCATCTGCGTTGCCGGCAGATATGGGCTTTCTCTCTAAGACCTCACCTGTAATGGCAGCGGCTTTGGCTGATACATGCTCGGGTCTGTCCACATGGACACGAGCTGCGGGTTTTTCCCTTATCTCATTTTTTGCCTTTGCGGCTCTTTGGGGTACAGCCTTTCTTGGTCTAGTACCCTCAACCTTAGCGGGGGATTTCGGCCTTTTGGCCGCACTCTCCTTCCTGTCTGTCTTGGGTGCAGCCTTTTGCTGCTGGCCGTCCGTGAGCGTATCCAACTCTTCACGAAAGAGGGTCTCAAACAATTCACCGCTGCTATTAAACGGCGAATCATCTTCAGCGGGCTTATTATCCTTTTTATCAGCCATACCTTCGTCACCCTTCATCACAAGGGTATCGTCAAAAAGTATAAACCCCAGTTCTCTAGGTGAGAAATGGGGTGGTGGTTATGGGTTAGAGTTTGCATGCTTAGAGACTTAAGAAACCGAATGACGAGCTTATAGAATATATGGAAAAAGATTTTTTGTCAAGAATCTTGAAAGGTTACCACCTCCTTTACAGTTTTCGCCATACAGTTCCATCTCGGGTATCGATCACTTCGATACCCATCTCTTTGAGTTCCTGACGAATACGATCTGCGCTCGTCCAATCCTTATCTCTTCTCGCCAGCTCTCTCTTTTTAATCAGCGCTTGCACCTTTTCGTCCGTTTCGGGGAGCTCTAGCTCCATGACCCCCAGGACCGAATCGATGCTTTTCAGGACCGCTTCCACTTTCTGTTTATCACCGGGTGACAGGCCTTTACGATCCATGAGTCTGTTTATCTCCCGGGTAAATTCAAAAAGTGCGGCCAGGGCGGGCGCAACACCAAAATCATCATCCATGGACTCGACGAACTTGTGCTTGAAATTGTAAACCAGCTGGTCCATCTCGGGATGAGGTTCAGCGGGTGGGCAGATCTGGAGCTTCTTAACAAATTTGTCCAAATGCGCGACCGTACTCTTGGCCGTGTCCAACTTTGCCCATGAAAAGGATATGGGTTTTCGATAATGGCGGCTGATGAGCCAGTAGCGGATCTCCCTTCCCGTATAACCCCTTTCCCGTAGCTGTTTTATGGTGAGAACATCATCATCAGCGGCACGGGATGGCTTTTTCCGGTTGACCATGACGAGTTCGTTATGAAGCCAGTAGTTGGCAAGGGGTTGTCCTGTGACAGCTTCGCTTATGGCGATGGCGTTTTCATGGTGGGGAAATATGAGGTCCGCACCACTCATATGTATGTCATAGGTCCCACCAAGGATTTTCATGGCCATAGTGGGGCATTCCAAATGCCAGCTTGGCCGGATGTTTCCCCAAGCGGTCTTGTAGAATACCCCTTTTTTGAGTTCGCTCAGGGTCGATCTCTTCAGAAGGGTGAAGTCCCTCGGGTTCTCCTTTTCGTACTGTTCCAGATCCACGGTTTTTCCCAAGCGGATTTTATCAAGATCTATCTTGGAGAGCTTTCCATAATCCTCGGATCGGGATATATCAAAATAGATGGATCGCAGCTTTTCATAGGCATATCCCTTTTCCATGAGTTTTTGTGTGAGTTGAATCATGTCATCCACGTGCTGGCTGGGTCTGGGATATTCTGAGGCCCTTTTCACGTTCAAGGTGTCCAGGTCCTTCAAGAATTCCTGATAATACGCCTCTGTGAAATCTTTCAGGGATTGGCCCGCTTTCTCTGCGCCTTCAATAGTTCGGTCATCCAGGTCCGTCACATTCATTATGTGGATGACGCCGTACCCCTTAAATTCTATATAACGTCTGACCAGATCTGAGAAAACAAAGCGTCGGCATTGGCCCAGGTGGATCAACTGGCAAAGGGTCGGCCCGCAGGAATAAAGCCTAACCCGATTTTCATCAATGGGAACGAAGTCCTCCTTTTTTCGAGTAAGGGTATTGTAAAGAAGCATTCCGGATTTCTTTTTGACCACGAAGAGGGGCGTACTTAGATATCTCTCGCCACCATCAGGCATGATTACCACCATCCTGCCATCTTTCATCTCCTTGGCCAGCTTCAAAGCTATGGCCATGGCCGCTCCCGAACTCATGCCTACGAAAATACCCTCTTCTCTGGCAAGCAGTCGGGAGGTAAAATAGGCCTCCTCGTCATCAATGTTGATGATCCGGTCCGCACGACTCTTTTCAAATATGCCCGGACGATAGGATTCTTTCATGTTTTTCAGGCCCTGGATTTTGTGCCCCAGGTAGGGTTCAACGCCCACCAATTCAACATCCGGTTTAAGCTCTTTGAAGCGCCTTGATAGCCCCATCAGGGTGCCCGATGTGCCCATGGCAGAGACGATCATGTCCAGATCACCTCCTGTCTGCACCCAGATCTCCATGGCTGTACCGTTGTAATGGGACCTCCAGTTGGCCTCATTGTTGAACTGGTCAGCGAGCCAGAACTTTTCGGGCTCTTCACGGATCACGTTGTAGACAAATTCAATGGCCCCGTCCGTTCCCAGGTGGGCAGGTGTAAATTCCAGATCTGCTCCCATGGCCCGGAGGATCTTTTTTCTTTCCTCACTGACGGCTTCTGACATGACCAAAAGGAGACGATATCCTTTAACGGCCGCTATGAGAGAGAGCCCGATCCCAGTATTTCCACTGGTGGCCTCCAGGATAGTCTTCTCTTTAGTCAGTTGACCGCTTCTCTCAGCGGCTTCAATCATGTATAAAGCCGGCCGGTCCTTGACCGAGCCCCCTGGGTTGAAAGATTCCAGCTTTGCCAGGATTTGTACATTTTTGTTGGCATTGAGTCGTGTAATGGGGACCAGGGGCGTCCCACCGATCTGGTTCAGGATGTTCCCCAATTTTCGCGTCATTCATTCCTCTCCAAGTAGAGCCTAAGAAAATGCAGATTCCCAAATAGGAACAAAGAAAAAAATAAAATTTATTATAATAGCGATATAATTGCAATAAGGAAATAAAGCCGACACGCCTGCAGGAGGCCCAGGATCCCCCACGCCCCCGTATCTGTTCGCACGACAGAGAGCTTCGCGGATTCATCCCTTGACTCACACGGCATAATATCGATAATGGGGCCACTTGCGAGTTCATACAAAGACAACTGAGGGAGTAATATAGGTTATGAAGATAATGGTTACTGGAGGAGCGGGATTCATTGGTTCCAATGTGGTGGATGGCTATCTTAGGGCAGGTCATCAGGTGGTCGTGGTGGATAATCTCTTAACGGGGAAGAGGGAGAACGTAAATCCAGAGGCCCAGTTCTATGAAATGGATATCCGTTCCCAGGAAATGGAAGGCGTCATAGAAAGTGAGCGACCTGATGTCCTGAACCACCACGCAGCCCAGATCAGCGTCCCCATCTCTGTGGCTGATCCGCTGCTGGATGCTGATATCAACATCAAAGGACTGCTGAACCTGCTGGAAAAGGCCGTGAAACAGAAGGTTAAAAAATGCATTTTCATCTCATCAGGGGGTGCAATCTATGGAGAGGCGGCAGAGTATCCCACTTCTGAGGGTTATTCGCCAAAACCCCTTTCTCCTTACGCCATCTCGAAACTTATTTCCGAGTATTACCTTGCCTATTACAAACACCAGTACGGTTTTGATTATACGGTCCTCAGATATGCCAATATCTATGGCCCTCGCCAGATACCCCATGGAGAGGCAGGCGTGGTGGCCATCTTCATGGAAAACCTTTTGAAAGGAGAGCAGTCCACTCTCAACCATTTTCCCGAGGACGCGGAGGGGATGATACGGGACTACTGTTACGTGGAAGATGTGGTGGCAGCAAACGTAGAGGCCTTGTCAAAAGGAAGTGGCGAATTCTTTAACGTGGGAACAGGTAAAGGAACAAAGACCCTCCAACTCTACCGAATCATTTATGAGGCGGTCAGGGAAATGCGAGCGGATATCTCAGAAGATTTATTCACCCCGGTCCGAGAACCGGCCCGCCCGGGAGATATAACCAGGAGTTGCCTCAAAGTGCAAAAGGCCCAGGATGGATTGGGTTGGGTTCCGAAAACCAGCCTGGAAGAGGGCATACGACGGACGCTTCAATGGTGGTCAAATCGAACTATCTGATTCTTGCCACTTTTTTTGAAATCACCCTTGACATTCAGTTGGAAGTCATTAACTTTTTGAAGTTTTAAAGTATACGCACCTGTTCATTCAATCATCGCCCAATTAAAGAAGCAAATGTTTTCCCCATGGTAAATCGCTCCTGGGAATCTAAGGGTTCAAGGGCTGATTTTCAGGGTGCGGTCTATTTAAGGAAGGCGTTTAGACATACGCAAGTTTTTTGGAAGGAGGTGAGGATCAGTCCTTTGCGCTCTCCTTAGCCAGAATACCCGGCCCCCAAAGGGGAGGGCTGAAGGCCATGGAGAGTCCCGCCATCCCTATCAGGATGCCGCCCGCGGAAGCGCGGGGAGCTTCAATTGATAAAAAAGAATAATTTCAACAATGACATTGGGAGGAGAAATTGAAAATGAAGATCAAACCATTGCATGACCGTGTTATCGTAAAAAGAATTGAAGAGGAAGAAACGACCAAAGGGGGTATCATTATCCCGGATACAGCAAAAGAGAAACCGATCGAGGGAAAAGTTGTGGCCGTAGGGGCAGGTAAGCTCCTTGACAATGGTAAAATGCAGCCCCTTGAGGTCAAAAAGGGGGACAGGATTCTGTTTGGAAAATATGCCGGTACGGATATCAAGATAGAGGGTGAGGAACACCTCATCATGAGAGAAGAGGATATTATCGCTATCGTGGAATAAGCAGCTATAAAGTGTTTCAATAGCCCCGCTGACTATAAAATAATCGAAGGAGGATATTTAGTATGGCAAAAGAGATCAAGTATAGCCAAAAGGCTAGGGAGGCTATCCTTAGAGGGGTAGATACCCTTGCTGACGCCGTAAAAGTGACACTAGGTCCTAGAGGGCGGAATGTGGTCTTGGACAAGGCTTTTGGGTCGCCCAATATCACCAAAGATGGGGTGACAGTGGCAAAAGAGATAGAACTGGAAGATAAGTTTGAAAACATGGGTGCCCAGATGGTCAAGGAGGTGGCTTCCAAGACATCAGACGTGGCAGGCGATGGGACAACGACTGCGACGGTTCTGGCGCAATCCATCTACAGAGAGGGTTCCAAGCTGGTGGCCGCCGGTGTAAATCCCATGGCACTCAAGAGAGGGATTGAGAAGGCCGTGGAGGTGTCCGTTGAGGGCTTGAAGAAGATTTCCAAGCCAACGAAGGATCAGGAGGAAATCGCCCAGGTGGGAAAGATATCTGCCAACAATGACACAACAATCGGGAACATTATCGCCGAAGCCATGAACAAAGTGGGTAAAGAGGGCGTTATTACGGTTGAGGAAGCCAAGAGCATGGAGACCACCCTAGAGATCGTGGAAGGGATGCAGTTTGATCGTGGCTACCTTTCACCCTATTTTGTGACGGATCCTGAGAAAATGGAGGCTACCCTGAACGAGCCCTATATACTCCTTAACGAGAAAAAGATCAGCAACATGAAAGACTTGGTCCCCATCCTGGAACAGATCGCCAAGATGGGTAAACCGCTTCTTATCATCGCTGAGGATGTGGAAGGGGAGGCATTGGCCACCCTGGTCGTCAATAGGTTGAGGGGGACCCTGCATTGCGCCGCTGTCAAGGCCCCAGGATTTGGAGACAGAAGGAAGGCCATGCTGGAAGACATTGCGATCCTCACAGGAGGAAAAGTGATCTCAGAGGACCTGGGCCTGAAACTGGAGAATGTCTCCTTGAATGACCTGGGTACCGCCAAGACCATCAACATTGACAAGGACAACACAACGATTGTTGATGGTGGCGGCAATCGACAAGACCTTGAGGGAAGGGTCAAACAGTTAAGGGTCCAAATTGAGGAGACCACCTCTGATTATGACCGAGAAAAACTTCAAGAAAGACTGGCAAAGCTTATTGGTGGTGTGGCTGTGATCAATGTGGGCGCTGCCACGGAGACGGAGATGAAAGAGAAAAAGGCCAGGGTAGAGGATGCCCTTAATGCCACGAGGGCAGCGGTGGAAGAGGGTATCGTTCCTGGAGGCGGTGTTGCCCTAGTAAGAACCCTGAAAGACCTGGCAAAATTGCAGCTGGAAGGCGAGGAACAGAATGGGGTCAGATTGGTCATGAGGGCCTTGGAAGAGCCGGTTCGCCAGATCGCAAATAATGCGGGCGCCGAGGGTTCTATTGTGGTGGAACGTATCAAGGGAGAAAAGGCCGCTTTCGGTTTCAATGCGGAAACCGGAGAGTACGAGGACCTGATGAAGTCAGG
>CP070840.1:2482007-2497986 GCA_020342025.1 Deltaproteobacteria bacterium | reverse complement strand
CCCTGACGCCTTGAGCATCACAGGATAGCCAATCTCGCCACACGCCTTAATTGCCTCTTCAACCGTGCCGACGCCATCCCCACTGCTTGGAATGACAGGCACCCCTGCGTCTTCCATGATCCTCTTGGCCGTGATCTTGTCGCCTGCGAGCCTTAGATTTTCCGGGGTTGGGCCTATGAATACGATACCCTGGCTTTCACACGCTTGAGCCATTTCCTCATTTTCAGCCAGATACCCATAGCCCGGGTGGATCGCCTCTGCCCCCGTATCCCTTGCGGCTTTTATGATGGTTCCCATGTTCAGATAACTTTTTGCGCTGATGGCAGGACCGATGCATACCTGCTCATCGGCCAGCTTGAGGTGCAAGGAATCCGCGTCCGCCTCTGAATAGACCGCCACGCTGGGGATTCTCAATTCCTTGCAAGCACGGATAATCCGGACCGCGATTTCGCCTCTGTTGGCGATAAGGATTTTTGAAAACGTCATCTAGAAAAGCCTCACTATGAAGTGGCCTCTATGACAAACATGAGATCATCATCTTTTAGGGCCGTCTCATTTTCTGCCACAATCTTCACGATTCTTCCGTTCACAGGGGACTTGATTTTCTGAAACACTTTCATGGTCTCCAGAAGCCCCAGCACCTGTTTCTTCTTCACAACATCTCCCTCTTCCACATATGCCTGTTGATCAGGTGCCGGCCTTCTGTAGAAAACGCCAGACATGGGTGCTCTCACTTCAACGGTCTTGGGTTGCTTCGCTTCTGCACTCATTTTCCCTCCAGTCCTGTTCAGTTTAATTCACCGCCCGCTTCGCTCGAGGCGCAGAGATCACAGAGAATACTCCAAGAATTTTTAGCCACAGACCCGCCATCGCGAGCCTGAACCCGCTCAGGCGAGGCGGGCGTCTCTGCGTTCTCCGCCTGCCCCGCCATAGCCTCGGCGACGGCGGGCGTCTCTGCGGTGAGACGTTGTCTTAGAGCCTTTTCTGGTCTATTTATAGAGCCAGCCACGTAATTGGGCGATTAACCTTTAGTTCTCTGGATCTCGGAGGGCAAGAATCTGGCGGGCCTCAGAGGGGCTTGCGATTTCTCTTCCACCCTCACGAACGATTTTGGCCAGCTCCTCAATGAGACGCCCGTTGCTTTTGGCCTTTTCACCGTTTGGCAGATAGAAGGTATCCTCAAGACCCGTTCTCACGTTACCCCCCAACGCCACGCACTTGCGGTGCAGTTCCCATATCTCGTTTCGTCCTACGGCGATCACTTGCCAGTGGCTTGCTTCAGGCATCTCTTCAACCAGTAGCGGCAACAACTCGGGCTTGGCGGGCATGCCGCTGGCCACGCCCATGACACAAGAGATATGGGCTGGCCCTTGAAACATGGCGTTCCGTTTAAAGAGGCCCACACTTCGGATAATTCCCGTGTCAAAGCACTCAAACTCAGGCACCACTTTGTTGGCCATCATCACATCCAAGAATTGTTTGACTTTTTCCACCGGATTGTCAAAAAGAGCTGGAGGCCAGGCCCAGGATCCATCGCTCTTGAGTTTCAGGTAGTTGAGGGAACCGGCGTTGCAAGCGGCCATTTCAGGCCTGAATTTTTCCAGGCAGGCCACCGGACCGGATATGTCCGGTCCCAGCACACCCGTACTCATACAGATAATGATTTCCGGGACCCGATCCTTAATGGCCGCCAGAATATCGCCCACCGTCTTCAGGTCCCATGTGGGCAGATGCCCCATCCCCTGGCCCTGATTTCTGAAGTGACAATGAACAACAGAGGCGCCGGCATTATAGGCCTGTTCCGCATGGTCTGCCATCTCCTCAGGCGTCACAGGTACGTTGTGCACAGCCGGGTTGGTGAGCACCCCGGTCAGGGCACACGTTACCACGGTCTTTGAACCCATTTTCTCCTCCCTTGGTATGGAACCGCTGCGATAATCAAGTGTTATCCTCTTGGCGGGGTTTAGCCCCTCAAATCTTTAAAGCCTCCTCGAAGCCTTCCCAGATAGCCTCCGTCATCTTCCTGGGCTTTTTGGCATCACCAATGGTAATCACCTTGATCCCGTCCTCCTCCACATGTCTGGCGAGCTCATCATCGGACAGGACACCCACGGCCATCACGACCGTATCTGCCTTAAGAGACGCCCTGCCTTTTTCCGTTTCCACAATGACGGCGTCGTCCGTGATTTCCAAGAGCTTTGTCTTTGTGCGAAGATCAACGCCCATCAGCCTGAGGCCCTTCATCAGGGACCAACGGGCGGTTCGACCCACGTTGTTGGCCAGCCGCGGCACCATATCAATGACCGTAATCCGCCTTCCCGCATTATGGAGGAGCTTTGTGGCGAATTCCGGATCTTCAGCACTGTGATACATCAAAAAGGTAAAAGTGTCGGGCTCCGGTGTTCCCATAGACGCGATAAATTGGGCGGTCTCGCAGCCCGTGGCGCTTCCACCCACAACAACCACGGTTTCCCCTATATGAGAGACCTTGTCCATGAGTACATCCCATGCACTTACCACATGGGGCTTTTCAATACCAGGGACATCCATTTCCATCGGCTTTGCGCCCGAGGCCACCACCAGCACATCCGGCTTGCTTTTCTTCACCATCTCTGGTGTGAGCCGGGTATTGAGCCTTACTTTGACACCCCGTTGCTCCATGCGATTTTTCATGCTTTCGATGACATTGTGGAATTCCGCCTTTCCCGGTGGGGCCTTGGCCAGATTCACTTGACCCCCCAGGCGGCTCCCTTTTTCATAGAGGGTCACATCATGCCCCCTTTCTGCCGCTGTGAGGGCAAACTCCATACCTGCTGGGCCCCCGCCAGCCACCATCACTTTCTGCTGCAGCTCCGCGCGTTTGACTTCACGGTCTTTTTCCCTCCCTGTCCTGGGATTGAGGATGCAAGTGACTGGAGAGGCAGAGAAGATGGCGTCAAAGCATCCCTGATTGCAGGATATACAGGGGATAATTTCCTTGAGCCTTCCTTCTTTCACTTTTCTAGGGAGTTCCGGATCTGCAAGCAGTGGCCTACCCCAGCATATCATGTCACAGGCCCCAGACCTCAAGGCCTTCTCAGCAACAAATGGATTGCCCAAGCGGTTTGAGGCAAAGACAGGGATACTTACCTTTTCTTTGATCCCCCGGGCCAGGTAAAGAAAACCTGCTGCGGGTACGTTTGTGGTGAGCTGAGGAACATTGGTTTCGTGCCATCCCCCTGTCACGTTGATGGCATCCACCCCTGCCTTCTCCGCCTCAGCCGCGAACAGGGCAGACTCAATGTTGGTGTGTCCGCCTTCCATGAAATCATTACCCGCGATTCTTAGACCCACGGGAACATCATCTCCCACAGCCTTCCTCACCTTGCTGATCACCTCAAGGCCGAACCGCATCCTGTTATCTATGTCACCTCCATATTTGTCAGAGCGTCTATTGGTTATCGGAGAGAGAAACTGGCTGATGAGATACCCGGTGCAGGCCAAAATCTCGATCAGATCGAATCCCGCCTCCTTGGCTCGTCTCGCTGACTGCGCATAGGCCTCCTTCACCTCCTCTATGTCCTCCCCTGTCATCTCCCTGGGAATTTCTCCGGTCAGTTTGCTGGGGATGGCAGAAGGGGCGATGGGGGGCATTCCCGTGAAGATGGAGAAGGCGTATCGTCCCATGTGGAAAAGTTGGGTCGCCACCTTCACCTCGGTCTCCCTGTGGAGTTCTTCAATGAAGGCCTTAAGGGGCTCAATGTATTTATCGTCGTAGAGCCCCAGTGTTAATGGGGCGCTACCCACCGTGTCAATGCCAACAGGTCCAATGGTCATGAGTCCCACGCCCCCTTTTGCCCTTTCCCTATAGAAGGCCTTGTACGTCTCGTTGAGGGTGTAGTCTCTCGTATAGGCCAGCGCCATGGAAGGCATGACGATTCTGTTCTTTACCTGCAACGTATTGATAGTGATCGGTTCGAACAGCTTTACAAACTCCATTGGCTTTTTCCTTCATATGTCTCGCTAAATTTGCAGAAAAATGATGAGGCTGTCGGGAAACGCCCATCTGCTGCGTTATCCTCATCCCCCGCCCTGTTAAATTCTCGCTACGCGAGACGGCGAAGCCGATTTAACAGGGCAAGTCACTGCGGCGTACTTCTATGTACGCCTCATTCCTCAAGATTTGTGCGCGTTTCGCTTGGACTCCCCACCCTGCCCCTGCGGGCGGGTCCCCAGTTTTGGAAGCCTTGCATCTGGACATTTTCCATCAGCCTGTCATAAGCCGGTTTCTCGACAGTCTCGATTGGGCGCTGTTGGCAAGCGCTAGCGTCAGTGGACCATTGGAAGCCCAGGAACTGGAGACTGAAAACAGGGAATCCGCGTCCCTCTCAGGCTTCCAATATAGACCGTCTTGAGATCAGGCCCGCCAAAGGTGACGCTCGCAAACCAGGGTGCAATGGTTCCGCCTGCAGCCAACATGTCCTCCGGTGTCACACGATCCTCCACAAAGGCCTGCTCTAGGGCCATACCCGCCCCTTCGTTCGTGTCATCAAGTACCACATGGAAGTGACCCTCCGGCGTAATGACAAAGATCTGGTCGGCCATCACCAATGTTCCCCAGAGATTCCCGAAGGCGTCAAAGGCAATTCCGTCTGGGAATCCGAACTTTCCCAGTTTACTGGGACCAAAGACTTCCCTGTTCGAAAGGGAACCATCGGGCCCCACCTTCATGCGGGAGATCCTCTGACCGGTCGTCTCCACAATATAGAGATATTCTTCCTTAGCATCCAGGCGGATTTCATTGGTGAAGCTGAATCCGTCGGCCACCATCCTCAAGCCCTTTTCGTCTGCCAGGGCAATATAGCCATCAGAGAAGCTGGGGCTGATGGCCTTCATCCAATTCTTTATGCGTGTGGGTATGGTGAGCCAGATTCGGTCTTTGCTATCCATAAGCACGAAGTTCACCTTCCCGATCGGTTCCCCATCTATATTATCGTAGATCAACCTGGTCTTCCCATCACGGCCCATGACTTCCAAGACGTCTGTGCCGAAATTGGAGATCAGTATGTCGCCATTTTTCGCAAAGGCAAGACCGTTGGGCAGGGTCCCCTCCGTAAATCGGCGTGCATCGTCGGAGGCTTCTCTGAAGGTTGCATCGAAAGATTGGGTGATTATCTTCTGTGCACCATCTGGAGAGATCCTAGCCACACCGCCTCGTGCATCGGCGGCCCATAGGGTACCGTTGGGCTCTGCCAGTATGCACTCGGGACGCTGCAAGTCATTCCCGACATAACGTATCTCAGCAGGATCGACTTGAAATCCAATAATCGGATTTTTCTCCATGCGTTCTATCCTCTCTTTTCATCTCCATCTAACTCGCTTCCTTTGCTCCGCCTCTTTTAATGAATTCCATAATGCCATTGGGCATGAAGATAATGACGCCGATAAAAAGACAGCCGTAAATGATCCTGGCAAACTCAGCCTTGACGAACGTGGAAAGCCCTTCGTTAACCAGTGTCAGGACCACGGCTCCGATGACGGGGCCTAACCAGGTTCCACCCCCACCAAATAAGGCCATTAGCACGATGAGAATGGAGATCATTACATCGAAAACGATGTCCGGATGGATGTATGTGAGCTGATAGGCATACACCCCACCTGCCATGCCCGGGAAAAAGGCGGACAAGGCAAAGGCCTGTATCTTGAGCTTGGGGGCATTAATAGCCATGGTTTGGGCCACTTCTTCGTCCTCTTTTATCGCCCGCAAGCCCGCCCCAAATTTGGATCGACTGGTCCAAATACTCGATGCGATGGCGAGAACCATGATGGCCATCATCACTTCAAACAGGATGGCCCGAATCACATGGATGGGCAAATCCATGGACTTTAGCCAGAGCCCCTCCGGCCCCCCAAGAATGTCCAGGTTTTTGACCCCCAAATCCACCACGAAAGCGAAACAAAAGGTGATGACAGCGAAGTATGGTCCCCTTAGCCTCAGGCAGGGATATCCCACAATGAACGCGACCAAAGCGGCAATTCCCCCGGCAGGGATGGAGGAGAGAATGGTCCAAAGGGGAGAGAGCTTAAGGCCTTTCATCATGAGTGCCGTGACGTACGCGCCAATGCCGAAGAAGGCCACATGGCCGAAAGAAAGGTATCCCGCGAAGCCCCCAATGAGGTTCCATGATGAGGCCAAAGTGACATAGAGAAAGACGGTGAAGAGCAGTGAAATAAAATAGACGGGCAGCCCCAACCAGGGGAAAATGGCGAGCCCAAGAAAAAGGATGGGAGCTATGAGGGCGAAAAGACGGGATTTGGTCTGGGTCTGCATCATCTCTATACCTCGCCTCTAAATAGCCCATGGGGTCTGATCATGAGGATGATCATGAGTAAGCCGAAGGTGAGGAGGTTAACCCACTGATAGGGCAAGAAGGCGAGGGACAAACCGGTGATCACGCCTATGATGAGACCCGCTAAGGCTGTTCCGATGACGTTGCCTACGCCGCCCACGATAACCACCAAGAACAGATAGATCAGCCAGAGGTTGTGCGTATGTGGATCAAAGGAATAGAGGAAAGCCATGCCCACCCCGCCTGCGCCGGCCGAAGCAACGGCCAGGCCAAAAGTGACCGTGCTAATGCGTTTGAGATTGACTCCATACAACTGCGCCGCATCAGACTGTTGCCAGGCTGCCCGAACTGCTTTTCCCGTAAGGGTTTTTTTCAGGAAAAAATGGATCACGAGGACGCCCACAGCAGACATGAGAAACCCAGCCAACCTGGGATATTGAAAATAGAGGGGGCCGAGGATGAGAACCCTACTCGTGTAAGATGTGGTGAGAAGCCTGGGATCAGGACTCCAGATGAGGAGCATGAGGTTTTCTAGGATAATGGCGATTCCAAAGGTCAGGATCATGGACGAAACGATGACCTCTTTGGCCTTGGTGATGTGTGTGATCAGGAAACGATAGATGAGACAGGCCGTGAGAAAGAGTAAAGGTACAGAAATGACCAGGGAAAGGATAGGGTCCAACCCCCACCATTTGAGAAGCGTATAAGCCAGAAATGCACCGATCAGACCGAAGGCTGCATGAGAGATGTGAATGACCTTCATGACCCCCCAAGTAAGGGAAAAACCCACCCCTAACAGGGCATATACAGACCCCATCATGATGCCGCTGGTTAGGGACTGGATGACGAGAACAGCGTTCATAACCGATCTTGCCTTAATACTGTCAATTTACAAAAAAAATCAAAGCGGTGAGTTGATCTATCTATGAAATGGAGTGATGGCATGTGGGCCCCCCATCTTCAACCATTACTCCATCACTCCAGTACTTCAACGCTCCAACATTTACCACTTAGGTTTTGGATAAACAGGCTTTGCGGTACGAACGTCCTTGGGCCAGATAAGCTCCACCTTCCCGTCTATGACCTGCGTACAGAAATTGATGGGTTTGGGCAAGCCCAGTTCATTAAAGCTCATGGGACCGGCGATGGTATTTACGGTGTTCGACTTGAGCCAGTCACGGATCTTGGTTTGATCCAGACTCTGAGCACCCTCAACACCTTGAGACAGGGTCTGCATCCAACAATACCCGAAACCAAAGTAAACGGGGTAGGCAGGCAGATCGTATTTGTTTTTCACAAAGGCGTTCAGTTTATCGTTCCCGGGGTAAATCAGCTTGTTGTGGAGCGAAGTGCCCGAAAATACATAATCACCATCCTTGCCCAGTTCTTTGACCCAGGCTGGTATAACGGACCCCACGCCCTGCAGAATCACCTTTGGGTTATAATTCAATGCCTTTGCCGCGCGGATGGTCAAAACGCCGTCGGCAAAAAACCCATTGGCGAAAAGGACGTCACAATTCATCTGTTTCGCCTTAACAATGAGAGGCGTTGCATCGGGAAGGGGCAGATTGTATCTCTCATTAATGACACGTTCCATACCCAGATCATCGGTCATGCGCAAAATGGAGTCTGTCAGAGAGGTGCCTATGGGGTTATTCATGGTGTAGATTGCAGCTCTTTTCGGGCGTTGATCCGCCGGGACGGTCTTAAGCCACTGGTAGAATCCCTCGTACCACCACTCGCCCATAAGAGGCGGGCCGCCAAAGGAGTAGGTATAGCCCTGCTGGAAACTCTTCATGTGTCCCCCCATAGAGACATAAACGTATTTGTGTTTTTCTGCGACGGGCATCACCGCACGGGCCGCCGTACCGGGGTAGCCCCCAAAAAGAAGATCCACCTTGTCCACAGTGATCGCCTTCTCCGCAAAGGTGACCGCTTTCCCCGCATTGGACTCGTCGTCGTAGATCCTGAAAACCACCTTCCGACCCAGGAGCCCACCTTTGGCATTCACCTCGTCAGCCCAATACTCCATCCCCCTTTGAATCCATTTTGCCGTCTCGGCAAACCGCCCTGTCTGGGGAAGAGACCCGCCAATGACGAGGGGTTTGTCGGCAGCCATGGCCGAGTTATGATGGCCCACAAGTAGGATGAATGAAAGAGCCATGGTCACGAACAAAGCGTTTTTGAGTAGATTTTTTTCCATCTTCATAACCTCCTTGTTTGACGTTTTTAGAGTTCCCTGGTCTAGGGCCTATAGGCCCAAATAGGATTCCTTGATTCTGGGATCTTCCAAAAGACTTTCGGCCGGTCCGTCCAGCGGCACCTTGCCGTTTTCCAACACATAACCATATGTGGCAGTGGACAGTGTATGAAGAACCTCCTGGGAGACCAGAAGTACCGTTAGTCCTCGCTTGTTTAAATCTGAGATTACACTGAAGATTTCAACAGCCATTATGGGAGCCAGTCCGAGGGAAGGTTCATCTAGCATGAGGAGTTTCGGCCGGGCCATGAGGGCTCGCGCCACCGCCACCATTTGTTGCTCCCCACCGGAGAGGCTCCCTGCCACCTGCCGCCTTCTTTCGCCCAACCGCGGGAAAATCTCGAAAACCCTATGGCGGCTCTCCCTCAGTTGCCGCCGTGCTGAAGGCAGATAGGCCCCCATTTCCAGGTTCTCCTCTACCGTCATCTGGGCGAAGAGTTTTCTGCCTTCTGGGACCTGAATGATTCCTTCTCGACAAATCCCATCTGCAGAGAGGCCAGAAATGGGGACCCCTTGCCAGGAGATTTGGCCCTCTGCAGCGGGTATCAGGCCGGAGATGGTGTTTAAGAGGGTCGTTTTTCCAGCCCCGTTAGAACCTATAAGCGCCACTAGATTCCCTTCTGTCACCTCTATGGAGACTCCTCTGAGGGCCCTCAATTCCTGGTATAATACGACCAGTTCCCTAACGCTCAGCATAAGCTGCTCCCAAGTAGGCCTTGATCACCTTCGTATCATTGGCTACTTCTTCAGGATGGCCATCAGCGATCTTGGCCCCGTTGTGCAGTGCAAGGACACGAGAGCAGGTCCCCATGATCGCCTTCATCACATGTTCGATCATAAATACCGTCACCTTGAAATGATCCCTGATCCGAAAAGTAAGATCTATGGCGCCCTCGATCTCCTTTCGGTTCAGTCCGGCAAAGACTTCATCCAGAAGTATGATTTCCGGCTTGGTCGCTAATGCCCTGGCGATCTCAAGCCGCTTACGATCCTCCAAAGCCAATTGGCCCGGTAGCTTGTGTGCCTTTGATGAGAGTCCTGTGAAATTCAGGATCTCTGCTGCCCGTTCCCACGCCAATTTGAGACCACTGATCCCTTCCCTCCCGTAAAGGACCGCTATGGCCACGTTTTGTGTGAGATCGAGATCCATCAAGGGCCTCACGATCTGAAATGTACGGCCAATACCCAGGCTTGCAATTTTGTAAGGAGGCAGGCCGCTTATGCGTTTGTCCTCAAAGGTGACAATCCCTGAATCGGGCTTGTGAAGACCTGAGATCACATTAAAAAGGGTGGTCTTACCCGAGCCATTGGGCCCAATGAGGCCAACAATCTCCCCCCGACGGACCACAAAATCCACTTCAGAGAGGGCAGTCAGGCCGCCAAAACGTTTTGTGATCTGGATTCCCTTGAGCATTTTTAAATGAATATGTAAATTTATGGGGGTTATCGCGGAAGGCTGGCTCCCAAAAAATCAGCCCTCATCCACGATAGCGACCGGACGGGTCCAACCTGCACTGGCCCCTTTGATTTTAATGGGGAAACAACAGACCGTGAAACCATGGGGTCGACCAATGGCTGACAAATTGGCCATCTTTTCCATGTGACAATAACCCATTTCAATCCCAGCAAAATGGGCCTCCCAAATCACCTTGGGATCCCCCGTCTCCTGGAATTCTTTGGCCAGAAAAGGTAAGGGGCGGTCCCAACTCCAGGCATCAATGCCCACAACCTTTACGCCTTTCTCTAACAGGTGGAGCGTGCTTTCCCGGTCCATGCCCGCACCTTTTACCAGATACTCCTGTTTGCCCCAAAACTCGTCCGCACCCGTCTGGATGAGGACAATATCCAAGGGTTTGATTTTATAGTCTATTCGGGCGAGCTCCTCCTCCAGGTCCTCAACCGTTATGCGTTCGCCGTCATTTTTTTGCTGAAAATCCAAGACCACAGCGTCGTTGAAGCACCAGTCAAGGGGGATTTGGTCAATGGTCATGGCGTCTTTACCCTTATCCATGGTGGGGTGATAGTGGTAGGGCGCATCCAGGTGGGTGCCGCTGTGCGTGGTCAAAGTCAGAAATTCGACTGCCCAGCCCAATCCACCAGGCAACTGATCTTTTTTTACGCCCGGGAAGAAGTCCTTCATCTGCTCTGCGCCCTGGGCGTGGTCGAGATAATCTATTTTGGGGATCATCATAGGCGGATCACTGGGGAGGTCCGGCTCAATGCTTAGACTCAGATCAACGAAGCGATTATTTCCCATGGCTACCTCCTTTTCTAGCCCCTACCGGGCGATCTGTCGCAGATACAATAGGATGTCTGCTGCCTGTTGACGGCTGAGACGCTCCAGGGTAAAGTTGGGCATGTAGGCCTTGTCGCTGTGTCTGGTCCCTTTGGCAAGCATTTTATGAAATTTCTCCAAATCCTGGGTAAAGTGAGTTGCCTTCTGGGGCAAATTCTTTGTTCCGTGGCAGCGTGCACAGCTCAGGTTCCAAAGCCTTTCCCCCCTTCCGGCATATCCCTCATATTTGGTGCCATCCTCGTACTCAACCACTATACTTCCTTCGGAAGTGTACCTAGTTGATTTGAAATCACCCCGGAAAGTGTTGTCTGCCTTTTTCGCGTGTTTGCTGGCCAAAAGGTCCCGCAGTCCTTTAGCATACTGGGGATCTGGCGAATGGGAGGTGAGTACGGCCTCCACATGGGCCGCCTGTTCTGGCGAGAGGTCAAGATCTTTGAGCCTTATCTCCTGGTCCCAAAAAAAGGCCAACAGGGCGTAAAGCTCCCACTCTTCAAGATAGCGTCCCGCACTACAATAAGCGCTGCAAACCTGGGTGGCATCATCCAGGTTGTCCGGGACCATGGTCCGGCAGCCCGGTCCACAGAGCTTGAGGAGAGGTCCGCAGGGCGTGGACGGAGGTTTCTTGCCTTTTGGTACGCAGAGGTGGTGATATATTTCATAATAATCAGAGTAGTAGGTCTCCCGATTCACAACGCCCCACATGGTGGCCCCCTGGAGCAAGTAAATTTTTTGCCCCGTCTTTTCTATCCAATCAAAACGGGCTTCCGGGTCCTGGCTCGTCAGGTCGGGATCTTCTCGCTCATAGTTGTGACAGGTCATGCATTTGAAGTACTTGGAGACCGGTTGGGAAGGGCTAGGTCCTGTGGGCGGATTCTTGACCTGCCCATGAATAAAAATCTCCTTGCCCCACCCGGAGAAATCCTTCCAGATATAGGTCTTTCCATTCTTGAAGACGAGCTTCTCAAGACGATTCTTATGATCCGAACGACCTTTGCCACCCATGAGGCGATCCAGACCGGGTGAATCAGTTGCCAGTGCTGGCGTGGCAAAGGCCAGCATGGCCAGCACAGAGACCAGAAATCTCAGTAGATGGTGGAATGAGATTTGCCTGTGAATTTTGCAATAACACGGTTGCTCTGCCATAAAGTCATCTCCTGTGATTACTTTTGACTTGCGACGTGTTCTGTGAACGCGGCCATATAAGATACAACCCGCTTTTTCATCTTCTCATCAGTAAGGTTCCCTGATTCGTCAAAGAAGTCCATTGCACCATTAATATATAGCTGTTTGCCGAACCAGACTCGCATATTCAGGACCCTCAGCACGGCCAACCATGCTGTTTGGGAGTTGATCGTGCCGAAACGGCCCGGCGTTGCCCCTATCAGACCTACGGGCTTATTCCCAAATACCCTTGGCTGGTCCTGTGGGGGTCTGGATAGCCAGTCAATGGCGTTCTTGAACACCCCGGGTATGGAGTTGTTGTACTCTGGGGTGACCAGCAGCAGCCCGTCGGCGTTCGCGATGCGGTCCTTGATTTCAGCGACCAACTCCGGAATACCTTCAGCTTGTTCCAAATCCCCGTCGTACAATGGGATACCCCTGATGGAGGAAATACCTACCTCGCAACCCTCTGGCGCTAACTCAGCCGCAGCCCGGAGCAGCCCAGCATTATATGAACCTTTTCTCAAACTGCCCGAAATGCCAATAATTGTCGTCATCTTTTCTGACCTCCCTTTCACCCTCATTCCGCCCTCCCACTTGAGGGGGAGGTTTAGGGTGGGGCTAGAATGACAATTTAATGGAATCTATTGGACATAACACTGATAGCAAAACAAAAAACTAATTATGGGTGGTTATAGCTCCAAGTGTGTTAAATACAAGATGTGGACAAGAAATGCAAAGGTGAAAAATAGGGAGTTGCGAGCTGGCCCAGACTGCCTGCGGCCCCGCTCCGGTCGAGAGCAGGAAATGGGCTCCCAAGGGGTATTGGATTTAAAAATTACAACCGCAAGGGTTCTTGTTTGAAATTAGGCTCCTTCTCAGGTCATGAATGTTTAAGTCGCAGGCCTAGGCCCGAAGGGCTGAGATTTTTTGCCCGATCGGCGTCTCCCGATCGGGCAAAACAAAAATACTCTCTGTGCTCTCTGTGCCTCAGTGGTGAATAAGAATAGAGTATAGACTGGAGTCTTTCAGGGGAACTCACGGTTATGGATTCTCTTCAGAACCACCTGAGGGGAGCTTTATCTGGATTTGGAGGCCTGCTTCCGTGTTGACGGCTCTGATATTTCCACCATGTCTTTCTATGATCTTCTTTGTAATGGCGAGCCCCAAACCCGAACCCTTTTTCAGGGCTTCTTTTGTCCTGTAAAAGGGTTGGAAAATCCTATCCAAATCCTCTTCCGACATGGGATCCGAGGAATTTGTGACGCTAATGTTTAACCATCCGTTTTCGGGCCACATGTTCACGCTCACGCCTCCCTTTTCAGGCGTAAACTTGACCGCATTTTCGAGAATGTTTGAGAGTGCTGTCCAAAGGGCGCCCTTGTCCGCTATAAAGGGAGGATCGAATGAGAGTTCCTTTGTGACATGCAACCCTTTCTGATTCATGGAATTTTCTAAGCGTCCCAGAAGCTCGTTTATCAGCGCCGAAGGATCTATGACCTCCATGTTCAAAGGTGCATCGTGAAGGTCCATCTTTGACAAGTCCAGTATCTGTCCGATGAGGCCGTCCAGTTCTTCAATGTCTTCAATGATCTCATCCAGATGTCTGTCCAGATCCCTATTATGGAGCCTTTCCAGTTTCTCCCTGAGGAGTTCCTCAGCCACACGGATTCTGGCGAGTGGAGTGCGCAGCTCATGGGAGACGTTTGCCGTCAGCTCCTTGCCGCCCTGAATCATCCTTTCCAACTTGTCTGCCATGCGGTTGAAAGCGCGACCCAGTTCTCCTATTTCGTCTTTACCTCTCACTGTGGCCCTGTGAGAAAGATCTCCTTCTGCGATTCGGGAGGCGGACGTGCTGAGTCCCTTGACTCGCTTTGTGATGTATCTTGAGACGGGTAGGACCAGGAGAGCAACAACAATACCGATGATGATGAGGCCCAGCCCGAAGCCTTCGGGGTGTTCTTTTTCCCGCCTTTCGAAAAAGAGGTGAAGGCGGCCCGTCCGGCCTTCTTGAATTTGCGTGGGGATAATCGCATACCATTGCCAACCCCTCTTCATACGTCGGTACAGTTCAAAATTTTTGGATTCGTTCACACGTTTCCAGCGGAAGTCGGAAAGGGTTTTCGGGATATCGCCGGAAAAGGACTTCATAAGAGGTTTTCCGTCTGCACCTGTTAGCCAGACCTTTGAGCCGTAGGCCTGCCCCAGGCGGCCAATGACCTTTTTGAGATCTTCATTCTCGGAGACCGGCACGCCAGGGTTTGATTTGATTTTATCTTCCACCAGTTCTTTTGTAATGAGGACATGGGCCTTTACATAGTGACCCATTCGGGAATGGAAGTCTTTACCCGCTGCGATGACGAAGATGGCAAAAATCAATACCAGGGTTACAGTGAGAACCAGGAGAAAGGAGAGGAATATTTTGATGTAAAGCTTGCTCAGCTTCATGGGGTCTCCACAAACATGTATCCCGTTCCCCACGCCGTCTTGATGGACTTCCCATATTTGGGGAATGGTTTCAATTTGGCCCTCAACTTGCTTATATGAACATCTATGCTTCTATCAAAGGCCATAAAATCCCTTCCTCGTGCAAGGGTCATGAGTTGATCGCGAGTCATGACAACGTTAGGGTGTTTCATGAGTGCCTCAAGAACCTTGTATTCTGTGGCGGATAGCTCTACTTCCCTGCCTTCCACCAAGAGACTCTGTCTCGCCCTGTTGAGCGACAGTCCGCCCACCTTAATTAAAGCCTTTTTGTCTTCTATGCCCTGTTCATCCTCGAGATAAGGAGGCCGTCGCAGAACAGCTTTTACGCGGGCAAGTAGTTCGCGGGGATTAAAGGGCTTGGGAAGGTAATCATCTGCCCCCAATTCCAGCCCTACGATGCGATCTGCGTCTTCTCCCTTCGCCGTGAGCATGATAACAGGCAAAGAATGCTCCACCCTAATCTCCTTTAATAGGTCCAGACCATCCTTTCCCGGCAGCATGATATCCAACATGACGAGGTCCGGCGATTGCATTGCAATCGTCTTCATGACATCGGAACCATCGGGAAGAGTGAGGACTTGGAATCCATAACCTTCGAGATATTCCTTTACCAGCTTCAGGAGTTTTTCATCGTCGTCTACAAGTAGAAGCTTTTTCTCCATGAAAGTCACCCTCTTTTACATACTTTTACATTTGCTTAACATCTCTTAACAAATCATATTCAGAATAGTGGTTTCTCCAGCATATTTTCACATTCACTTTAACCCCCCTTTAATAAAGGGGAATTGGGGGGGATTTTATGAGATTGCCGCGCTCTGCGGGCTCGCAATGACTTTCTAAAATGTATCATTGCGTTTATATGAGGTTGAGGGCTTAGGCGTCTCAGGCTCTGCCCGCACCTGGTATACCCTTATGGGTTTCTCAATATTCTTGACCGATTTTTCTCCCAGATAATCGTAGCTAAAAGGCAATCTGTTTTCGATTTGATCATAAACGGTGCCTGAGATGCATATGCCTCCAGGTTCAGCGAGCCGCTCAACTCGGGCGGCAATGTTTACCCCGTCACCATAAATCCTTCCTTTTTCAAGAACCACATCCCCCAGGTTTATCCCGATACGGAACTCCATTTTGCGTTGCCCCGGCAAATCTGCATTTTTCACTTCAAGCTCCTTCTGGATTTCAACGGCACACCGCACCGCATTGAGCACACTACCGAAGTCAGCGAGTATGTTGTCCCCGGGTGAGTCCACTACTCTGCCCAGGTGGCTTTGAACATGGGAAGCGATGAGGTCCCTGTAGACATTCAAAGTGTTTATGGTCCACATCTCATCTTGCGTCATGAGGCGGCTGTAATCTTTCACATCCGCGCTCAGAATGGCTCTCAGTTGGCGCTGCATCTGCTGAGAAGCCAGTGCCTTTTCACCACGTTCGCCCCTTTCTTCAAAT
>CP070840.1:2468242-2481907 GCA_020342025.1 Deltaproteobacteria bacterium | reverse complement strand
TGCCCACAAGGGAATGACCGAGGCCGGTCTTATAGATGAGTACGAGTGCGGCATCTTTGAAAGGATAAAAGGGTGGTTTGATGCCATGAAAGTGGATTACACGCTAAGCCCGGATCTTAGCCGCTGTCTGAAATACAAGGGCCAAGAATGCCATGTCACGGTTGGGTTCCACTTCAAGTAAGGGAAGGACCAGAACCCATGCCTGTCGCCACACTGGAAGTACTCAGAGAAAAGGAGAGGGAAGTCAGACGAGAGCTGATCCTTTCCGCTGCCCGGAAGCTTTTTGCAGTCAAAGATTTCAGAAGCGTAACGGTCAGGGAGATCGCAAGAAAGGCAGGCGTCAGCCCTGGGACCATT
Organism: Deltaproteobacteria bacterium; assembly: GCA_020342025.1. Next base: position 2,481,550 of record CP070840.1, on the reverse strand, counting down.
TACCGCTATTATGAAAACCTCGATGGGCTCTTTCTTGACGTCTTCTTTGCAGGCGCCCGGGAAATCACCGAACGTTTGGATGAGGAGTATGAGAAGAAGCGGGGTTGTTCTCTCATGAGGTTTTGTGAGATCTACGTCCGCTACCTCAATGAGAATATGACCTTCTATCAGATGATGGGGCATTTTATGCTCGGGGGCAATCTTTCTGCCAAAGCTATAGAAAGGCTGAATCCCATCATGCGGGAGCTCATGAACCGCATTGAGGGCATTGTGAAAGAGGCGGGCCTTCAAGGGGAAACCCGCCTCGTCTCCCACGCACTCTTTTCTTCCCTAAACGGAATCATGATCAGTTATGCCCAGTATCCGGGCAGAAGCCTAGATGAGATTAAACGGCATACGCTGCGACTTTCACGGATTGTGGCGGCGTTCTTTGACCCCAATATCCAAGGTTGACACACCATTCCAATCCTGCCATAGTTTGGCGTTCTACAGATAAGCCTTGCGCTTCATTCAACCGTAAAGCCTACGATCTCAAATGGCAGAGTCTCCTTCGCAAAAACTGGACGGTCTATCGCGCCTGCTCGGCAGAGTGATGACGGGGCCATTGCCTTTACTCTTGCTGATTGGCGCGTTCCTGGCTGGTATCGTCGCACTGATGATCACACCACGTGAGGAGGAACCTCAAATCATCGTGCCGTTGGCGGACGTGCTTGTGTCAGCACCTGGCCTTAGCGCTCAGCAAGTGGAACGCCAGATTGCCACACCCCTTGAGAAATTCCTCTATCAAATCGATGGGGTGGAGTATGTCTACTCCATGTCCATGCCCGAGCGGTGCGTAGTTACGGTCCGCTTCTACGTGGGAGAGGACCGAGAGGACTCTTTGATCAAGATCTACAACAAGATATTCTCTCACACAGATCGTATTCCGGACGGTGTCCAATCCTGGGTGGTCAAGCCCATTGAAATCGATGATGTGCCCATCGTGGTTGCGGTCCTGTGGAGTGAAAACCCGCACTTGACCAGTGATCACAAATTGAGACGGTTGGCCGAGGAGATAGAGCACGATCTGCAGTCCATCGAGAACACCAACAAGCTGCAGGTCACAGGGGGTCGACCGAGACAGATTAGGGTTGAGTTGGACCCGAGCGCCCTGGCAGCGAGGCGGACGGCCCCTTTGGAGGTGGCTTGGGCCATAGACGTCTCCAACAAGCTGCTGCCAGCGGGTGAGGTCCAGGTTATGGATCGAGAAATCGTGGTGGAGGCGGGGGACTTCATCCAGAGCGCGGACGAACTGGCGAAGCTGGTGATCAATGTGGTTGACGGCGTACCCGTCTATCTCAAAGATGTGGCGCGTCTCATCGATGGCCCTGCCGAGCCTGACAGCTATACGTGGATTGGCTTTGGCCCGGCGTCCAACCGGTTGCAAAACTTTTCTGATATTTATCCTGCTGTGGCCATTTCCATTGCCAAGAAAAAGGGGGCCAATGCGGTCTGGGTGGCCAGGGAAGTGGAGGACTATTTCTCTAAACTAAAGCGGGAGATCTTTCCGCCTGAGGTCCACTACCGACTTATTCGGAATTATGGCGAAACGGCCAACGACAAGATAAACAATCTGGTCTCTAGCCTCCTTGTTGCGGTTCTTACGGTAGTGATTTTCATAGGGATTTTTTTGGGTTGGCGGGCTGCCCTGGTTGTGGGCCTAGCCGTGCCCATTTGTTACGGAATCACTCTGCTTCTGGACCTTTTTGCAGGTTACACAATCAATCGTGTTACCCTCTTCGCACTCATTCTTGCCATAGGACTCCTCGTGGATGATCCCATAACGGGCGTGGACAACATCGAGCGGTATTTGCGCATAAGACAGAGACCGCGTCCCCTCAGGGTGCTCCTGGCCATGGCTGAAATCCGCAGCCCTCTTATCATGTCCACCATTGCCATCATTTTCGCCTTTGCCCCCCTTCACTACATCACGGGAATGATGGGCCCGTACATGGCACCCATGGCATTTAACGTGCCCGTGAGTGTGATCATGAGCACAGTGGTTGCCTTCCTGGTGACGCCCTGGCTCGCCTACAAGCTTGTCAAGCCGTCCCGTGGAGATTCCCCGTACAACGTCACCGAAACCCGAGTCTATCGTTTCTATGCATCCTTGTTGAGACCGCTCCTCAGCACGAATAGCCGCTCCTGGATGTTTCTTGCCATTGTAGCGTTGCTTTTTTTCGTTTCGGCCCTTTTGCCCGCTTTTCGGCTCATACCACTCAAGCTCCTTCCTTACGACAACAAGAATGAGTTCCAGGTGGTTGTGGATATGCCTGAAGGCACCACCCTTCAACGGACCCAAGGGGTCGTTACCGCTTTAACCACCTATTTGCGTTCAGTTCCTGAAGTGCGGGACTACACGGCCTTTGTCGGGATGCCGTCGCCCATGGATTTCAACGGCATGGTAAGACATTACTACCTGCGCCAAGGTGCTCACTATGCAGATATCCGCGTGACGCTCGCCGAGCGGCAACGCAGGTCCCAGCAGTCTCACGCCATTCTGTTGCGTATCCGACGCGATCTGGAAAAAATTGCAGAAGCCTCCAATGCCCTTATCAAGCTTGTGGAAGTGCCGCCGGGACCACCGGTCATTTCCACCGTAACGGCAGAGCTTTACGGGGGAAAAGCGACCCCTTACGCGTCCTTGCAGGAGGCTGCAAAAGGGTTGGAGGAACGCCTCAAACGAGAAGCCTTTGTCGTGGATGTGGATACATCTGTTGGAGACGATCAGGAAAAAATTATTTTTGTGCCAGACAAAGAAAAGGCTGCGTTGTCCGGTATTGGTACGGAGGACATTGCCGCCACAATTCGCCTTGCTAACCAAGGCCTTGTGGCAGGGTATATGAATATACCTAGCGAGGTTAATCCTCTGCCTGTCGTCTTGAGGCTTCCCCTCCATATTCGAACTTCGGCCGAGGCCCTTACTACTCTGCACGTCAAAGGAAGGCCTGGCATCACAAAGATCCGAGAAAAGTCAGGTATTCGCGATGCGCCGCAGCCCATCGTTCCCCTTGCTGAACTCGGAGAGCTGCAGCCTTTGGTGCAGGACAAGATCATCTATCACAAAAATCTTAGGCCTGTCGTTTATGTCTTTGCTGAAGTGGCCGGTCGAACCCCGGCCGAGGTCGTACTCGACGTTTCAAGCGACATGAACAGGAATTCCACAGATAGCAAGCCCATATCGTTGGATCGCCGTACTTATCTCAACTCAGGAGGAGGCTTGCCGTGGACGCTGCCAGAAGGGATACAGGCGGTATGGAAAGGGGAGGGAGAGTGGAAGATTACTTTGCGCGTGTTCCGCGACCTGGGGATAGCATTTGTTGTTGCCCTTTTGGGTATCTTCCTGGTGTTGCGTATTCAAACGGGTCTGTCCGCAATGACGGCAATTATTATGCTGGCCATACCGCTCTCAATAATTGGCATCATGCCAGGGTTCTGGTTGCTGAATCACCTTGGAGAGCGAGTGGTAGCGGGATTTCCTAATCCCATTCTCTTTACGGCCACGGCCATGATTGGCATGATCGCACTGGCAGGAATCGTGGTTCGCAATTCACTTATCCTGGTGGAATTCATTCAGATGGCCCTGCGTGAGGGTAAAGATTTAAGTGAGGCCCTCGTGCAATCTGGTGCCGTGCGCATGCGGCCTATTGTTCTCACAGCAGGCACCACATTGCTGGGCAATCTGGTGATCACACTCGACCCCATATTTAGCGGTCTGGCCTGGGCCATCATTTTTGGCATCGGTGCATCAACCATGTTTACCCTTTTCGTGGTCCCGGTGCTTTACAGTCTGGTCTACGGCAATAGACCGGGGCACGGTCTGCCTCCGAGGAGGGATTTGGAAACGTGAAAACGGCATTGAAGATAACAGGAATAATATTGGCTTTGGCCCTGCTCGGTGGCATCATGGCTTACTTGGCGGGATTTTTTGAAGAGAAGATTCCAGTCGATTTTAAGGGTGTCTTGCCATCCCGTGGTGATGGAGCGATCCTTACCGTAGAGGTCACCACAGAGCCTCTCATCGAGCAGGCCGCAGGAACCATACGGGCCAAGGTGGAGACCGTGATCTCTCCTATAATTACCGCCAAAATCTCAACCATCTCAGTCCGCGCCGGTGATGAGGTGAAGCGGGGTGAGGTGCTGGTGGAACTGGATTCCAGGGAGCATGAAGCTCGAGTTGGTCAGGCCCGTCAGGCTGTGGTCGCGGCCAAGGCTAAACTGGCGCTGGCAGAAAAGGACTCTGAGCGATTACAGCGGATTTACAGGGCAGAACCAGGTGCCGTTTCAAAGGCAGAACTGGATCGCGTGCAGGCCTCATTGCGCACGGCCAGGGCCCAGCTCATAGGCGCGCAGCGTCAAGAAGACGAGGCAAAGACCTCGCTCAGTTACGGCACGCTCGCAGCACCCATCTCGGGCCGCATTGTGGAGCGCTATGCAGACCCCGGCGACACGGCCCGACAGGGTGAGGCCCTGCTACGCATGTATGATCCTGATACCCTTCGGCTTGAAGCCAGCGTTCGAGAGTCCGTGGCTTCAAAGCTGACAAGGGGTCAGGACGTTACCGCCAAGGTGGATGCGCTTGATAAGGCGTTCGAAGCCGTGGTGGACGAAATTGTCCCTTCCGCGGATCCCGGCTCTCGCTCGTTTCTTGTCAAGGTGGGCCTAAAAGAGAGTTCCGGTCTTTATCCAGGCATGTTTGGCAGGCTGCTAATACCTATCGGACAAACCCACAAAATCTACATACCCTCAAAGGCGGTGACACAGGTGGGGCAGCTCGACTTCGTCATCGTGAAAACGGAGCAGGGACCTGTCCGTCGTTATGTCCGTCTGGGTGCGCGCGCCGGTGCGGATCGGGTCCAGGTGATCAGTGGCCTGGCCGCTGGGGAGAAAGTCCTGATCCCTGAACCGTAACTTTGTGTGCGTCCATAACAAACATGGTATCCCCCAGATTTACGAGGCTGTGTCGCAATTCGTCATCCCGGCCAAATCCCGCGGAGCGTGATGCGAGCCGGGATCCAGAACGATTCGATTTACCACTAGGTTCCTGGATTCCCCTTCGACTTCGCTCAGGGTGGTGAGCCTGTCGAACCAAGGGTCTCGCCCAAGATCGTTTTGCTCGCCCGGAATGACAGTTTTGTTGAATTGCGACATAGCGTCTTACAAGAAGAGGAGTCCATAAAATACTATTGTTAAGGGCGTCGGTAATGACTATGCCAAGCATCTTCCATACCATCCTGTATTGACCCGCACTGACGGGATTCAAAAAGCATAAAAATGACGCCTAAGCCTCAGGCCTTCACCACCAAAGAGTGGAAAATCATCTGCCAGCATAGGACCCCCTATCAGGTGCAACATTTCCTCAATGCGCTCCCTTATAACCATGAGAGAGACCGGGAAACCCTACACACCTTTAGGCAGGTAGTTAGGCTCAGGTCCGCCCACTGCCTAGAGGCCGCGTTGTCCGCTGCCGTGATCCTGGAGCAACATGGTTACCCCACCCTGCTGCTCGATCTTGAGTCACAAGACGACCTTGATCACGTCCTTTTTCTTTACCGAATAGGGGGCAAGTGGGGCACAGTGGCTCGCTCTCGCGATCCGGGCTTGCACGGCAGAAAGCCGGTTTTTCGCACCCTTCGGCAACTCGTGGACAGTTACGCCGACCCCTACATTGACTTCTCGGGGCGTATCGTCGGCTTCGGCGTCGGCAATCTGGCTCATCTTGGCAACTACGACTGGCGACTCTCTGAGCGAAACGTCTGGAAGGTGGAGCGCTACCTCATCGAGATGCCGCATCGGCCCTTCCGCATGTCCAATCAACGGTATGGATATTGGCACAAGCGCTACCTGAATTATAGGAAGCGATATACACATCGCAAGCCCCTCTACTATCCCAACCGGGGTTGCTGGACACCAGGTTACCTGAAGAATCTCTGACGTGCTCGAACCGAATCACTGAAGGGGATTTGACAAATTAGTCACGTTCAAAAGTGTTGGCACAATCTTTTGACCCAGAAAGGTTTAGTCGTATAGCCGATTCTCCGGCAATGCAAAAGCAAATGCCAACACTTTTGAACGCCACCAAAGAATCTCTTACGCCATGGCTTCGCCCTCCTCGATTCTATTTCACCTGGATGGGGTTCACTTTCAGGGTGGAGATTTGATCACCGCCTCTGAACATCAGCCATCAAAGCTTCAGGGTGGGTGAGATACAACATATGGTATGAATATCCTTTTATGGACACAAAATATATATAAATTATATAAATTTTTATTAACTTATACAAAAAAATTGACAAATATAACTATATGCATATAATTAATTGTTATTTATTTGCGCCGTTTGTAAGAAACAAAACCTGGAGATCTTTTGGGTCACAACCGTGTAAAAAAGAAGAGGGAGGAACGTCTCATGAGCAAGGCCGAGCTTGCCAGGAAAGCCGGCGTTTCACCTCTGACCATTGCTCGAATCGAGAAAGGATATTGTTGTCGCCTGGAAACCATGAGAAAAATTATATTGGCGCTGGGCTACCCCCTTTCAGACAAAAACAAGATCTTCATCGGCGACTGAACAGTGGCGAAAATTAAAGCCCTTAGAACGGTATCGCGCACACGAATCTGATTACGGGGCGCTCGCTTGTTTTGAATAGATTCCATCTATCCTTATTTGGGAGGAAAGAGATATGTAAAAATAACAGCACAACTTGACAAAATCAAAAAATTGCTTAAGATTCATTCGCTTTTAACCAGAGACCCACAGCCATTGTCGGAGGAATGATGAAAGAAAAAGTTGTAGTGAGGGGATCAAAGCCTAAGGAGGATAAAATCATGGCTATCGCTGGAGCCGAGAGCAAGAAAAATAAGAGGAAGAGAAGAGCTTCAATTAAAAGCGAAGAGTTCCGCTCAAGATTTCTTGAAAATCTGACGGCTAAGAGGCAGGAAGTGGAAGAATCACTCAAGCGCCTGACGGAAAGGCAAAAGGAATACAAAGGGCTACTTTCTGCGGCTGATTTTATTGAAGAGGTGGATCAGGCCGAAAGGGAGATTTCAGCCCAGACACATTACAGCCTCCTGGAAAGAAAAAACAAGGAATTGAAAAAGATCGAAACGCTTATTCGCAGGAGTCTAGAGGATGAAGAATTCGGGCGGTGCGAAGAGTGCGGCAAGCGAATTCCGCAGGAGCGATTGTTGATTGTCCCAGAAGCCACCCGGTGTGTTCCCTGTCAGCGGGAAATGGAAAAATGGGACTCAAGAGGGGTGTTGGCTGAAATGTCCCATTCCTCCTCGCCGAGGAAAAGAGAACCCGGCTGGATACACGGGGAGGACTTCGAAGATGGGGCAAAAATCAGCCTTAAGACTGATATGGATTATTTATCCTTTGTGGATTTGGGAGATACAGACCTTGAAGAACCTGGAGGGGAGAAGAAAGAAAAATAGGAAAATTTGGGTACAAAAATAGTCATTCCTGAATATTTTTGTGCATTCCATCTCAATGCCTCCTATCTCTTGACACACACCCACATCTGGCATTCCGTGTAACCCATTAAAAACAGATGGGATTTTTGCTCGGGCCAGGCGCCATTCGGTTATAGACAGAATTTCATCTTAGGCACCATTCTTGCTTTGTATCAAATGGATCTAAATTCCTTGGCTCCGCAAGATGGATTGAAGCTGGGGGCATCGCAAACCGCAGGAGGGATTCGACACCATGTCTCGTATAATCGGAATTATCTTCGAAGGGTTGATTCAATATACCTTTTTGGGGGTTATTCTTGCTCTATTTCTTATGCTGATCCTCCTCATCCTGCTCTCTGAAAGAAACCGTGTCATGGCCTTCATACCCATAGAGCCCCTTAGGGACAAATTTGACCAGTTGTGTGAGCTTTCAGATAATTTAGACCAACCCCACTTGGCCAAGAACCCCTTTGGCAGTGCCATGTGGCTGACCCGACTCATTTGGTTAGGTGTTATGGCCGCTGCAGGGCTTATGATCCTCTGGATTATGGTTATGGCCATTCGGGGATGAGTAGTGGCGCTCGCCGCGTCAAACGGAGATTTAACCCCTTCACTTATCCTGGCTTGTCGGCCAAAATGACTCTAAATGTTACGCGACGATTTGCCTCTTTATCCTGCGGAATCCTTTCTTGCCGCAACGGCGCATTCGAGCCTTCTCCTTTTGTGATAAAATTATGGGCTTGCAAGCCTTCCGCGACCAACAGCGACATGACCTGCTGCGCACGCTTGTGGCTAATGATCAAGTTGGTTCTCTCATTCCCAGAGCTGTCTGTATGTCCAATGATCTCTATACGCGCAGTCTTCCCAACGGCTTCTGCCGAGTCTTTGAGCTGCCCAATCTTCTTGGCCAGGTTGCGAATGGCCTCCCCTTGATCAGGGGTAGTTCTCGTGGATCTTGCTCCAAAACGAAGCGATTGCCCTTCAATGCTCTTCTTAAGTACCACCAGATTCCTTTGATCTAGGTCTACCAGGTTATCCTCCTGGAAACGCCCAATTCCAGAAAGAGATTTGGACCGTTCCCTTGTATTAACAATCCAACGATGAGAAGCAGAACCGCTTGCATAAAGAACGTTGTCCTCCAATTTAAGCGAGACGGTGCTGGGAGGGTCAAGCAATTCCTTTGCTTGAGCCAGAATGCGATCAGGATGCTCCGCTTGGTCTTTGAGCTTTTCTTCATTGAGTTGGAAGACACCCGGTATGGCTTTTGCCAGTTTTCGGGCTTCAACGGCCCATTGGGGCGGCGCATATCCCGCTGCATAAAGAATACCGTCTTTGAAATCCAAGGTAACCGTTTCTGGTGGTTGGAGAAGTCTTCTTGCCCTTTTTATTGTAAATTCCGGGTGTATCGCGCTGTAGGCCTCCCATTGAAAAACAACACTCTGAGGATCAAGATTTTCTTCCTTCAGCATCTCCTTCGGATCAGCTGCCAGCGGATCCCGAAGTCCGAAGACGTAGTATATACCGGACCGTTTTTCCGTGTCGGTAATGACAATGCCGGGTTCAATGCGAAGCCTGTCCACATAATTTGACCAGCGCCTTTCATCTCGCAAGGAATAAGAAACCCAGAGTGTAATGACCAGAACCACAATGCCTAACAAGAGCCATAACAGTGGGGAGATTTTCCTCTTACTCTCTTTAAACTGCGATTGCAGACAACCCTCAAGATGGCCTTTCAGGTCCTCAAAGGGACTCGCGTCACCATCGAAGGATTCCAGTTCCTCGCTCTTCATTAGGTGTATGGTCTCTAAGGTTCCACGCAAGACCCTCTGCAGATCTGGAGTGGCATTCTCCCGAATAACGGCCGCCAAAATGGCCTGCGGTCCCAGTTCAATCCACAAGTTGCGATCGCCAATGCGCAAGCTTTCAAGGTCTTGATCCTTTTCCACGCCAGAGGCGTCTTGAAAAAAAGCTTGAATCGCCTCGAGCATACCCGACGCCTGATCCGGGTCATGCGCAGCCACTTCTCTTGCCACCACCTGTTGGAGGACCGATCCCGTATTCTTGTGTATGAGAAAGACGTGTTCTACTCGATAAACGAGTGTATGGCGTGAAACAATTTCACGAAATGGCTTCTTCGTCCTGAGGGCTTCCACCCTCCACTTAAGACCCTGCAAGGAAAAATTGTTTTCCAGGAATTGGTTGAGAGACAGGATCATGCCACGGATCGCTGAAAATATGGCCTTTCCAATGGCCGGCCCCATGACAGGGGAAAGGGCGTCTGCAAGAGGCTTGGGATTTCTCCTGGCTAAAGCCCGCAGGCATTCTTCTATGTTGGGCTCTAGCGCTTTTGCGACCTGGCCATCCCGGGAGGAGCGCAGCGAAATAGCCTCTGCTAAGACCCTGCTCACATCCTCTGCATGAAGCTCCGGATCGTCCAACCGCTCTTTCAGCCGACCGATCTGTATTTGCTCCGGGCCCACAAGAAGTTTCCGGAGTTCGTCGAGCGTCGTTGGCTTTCGATCTCCGTTATCTACCACAGACTCGTCTGACTTATCTTCCATCCAAAATTTGGGCAAGGGGCAAACCTTTCCTTAACAGTTATAAATCGCTGCGACTTCATCTTTACGGCGCATTTTACAATGTAGCGCTTTTGCGAGTCACAGATGGCGAGGTCCAAACAAAAAAATGCTTATTCTATTTCAGAAATCTTGAATTCATCCTTGAGACGCATGGCCACTTCCATGAGGAGATTCGCAAAGGCGAGCCGGTCCATCTTTTCAGAACGGAGTTCATTCACCGACTGATCCAGGGAGGAGGAAACTTGGCTGTTTTGCGAACGGATCTCTTCCATGAGACTCTTGGACTGCTGTAAGATTTGTTCCTGCAGATCCCTTTGGCCAGCAATGACTTTCTCGCTGAGTTGACCCGTCTTTTTCTCTAAGCTCTTGATTGTCCGCTCAAGCATACCCGACAGTTCTTCCACGGACTCCGTTCTCCCGGTCTGCTCATTCTTGACCTGCTCGGACAAGGCCTCCAGCTCCTTTTTCACGTAGGTCTCAAGCGTCGCGGCGCTTTTCGTTGTTTCGCTACGCAAGTTGGCTATCTCTTTTTGGATGAGATCCTCCAGGTGTTTGAATTTCTGTTCGTATTGCCGGACCTGGGCACCAAAAAGAATATCCCTGACTTTATTTATACCTTCCTCCTCTCGCGCTTCTGCAAAAGGCAACCGAGGCTCGGGGGGTTTTACCACCGAAATCTCTTTCTTGGCCTCTGCAACGGTCTCACTTTGTGCTTTCTCTTTGGGCATGGCCTTACCTCCTTTATCTTCGATAGTTGTCAAAATACTCCCATCGTTTTTTCTATGCCAAAGCTTAGGGAAGACCGGGGTTTGAAACATAGGGCCGATCCCCTAAATCACCGCTAAAAAAAGTGTATACCTTCATTATCTGCCTCTGGCAACCTTTATCCTCGGAACCGGCAAAGGAGGCAGAGAAATGTGAGAAGGATCTATTCAAAATGTAAAAGCCTCCGAAGAGGTTTTCAATCCCCCGGAGGCCTTTTTCTCTGTACCCTCTGGGAAATATTCCCATTATCTCACTCCAGAAGGCCAAGATTTATGAGGTCGCCTTGATCATCCCATTGGAAACGAGACCTTTTGGCTTAGTTAATTAAGTATTCAAGGGCTGTCAAGTGGAATTTCAGCCTGCCGCGGAACACTATTCTGAAAAAACAACTGAAAATTTGACCTGAGGTTCTAAAACCTGTTAACTTAACGTTTCCATCTGGAAATCTATAAGGAAATTGTTGTGTTAGGGCGCAGGAGAAATGTCACGAAAACCCATGGAAAGCAAGACGGAGCACTTTCTCAGCACGTTTTTTGACCCCAAGAGCGTGGCCATAATAGGCGCGTCTAATAATCCGGTGCGAATCAACTATCACCTCGTCGCCAACCTGGTGAATCTTGGGTTCCAGGGAAAAATCTACCCCGTGCACCCAGAGGAAAGGGTGATCATGGGCCTAAAGACCTATCCCAGCGTGAAACAGATAGATGAAATTGTGGACCTTGCCGTGATAGGGGTTTCCCACTCCTTGACTCTGGGCGTATTAAAGGAGTGCGTGGAGAAGGGCATCAAGAGAGTCATTATCATTGCAGGAGGCTTTTCTGAGGCCGGGGAGGAAGGGAAAGGGCTACAAGAAAAGATGGCACAACTCATCAAGGACAATGGGATCAGGGCCATTGGTCCCAATGCACTGAGCCCCCTAAACGTGCCTGCAAACTTTTACGTCAGTTTCCATCCCCTTAATAAAATCAGGCCGGGTGCCCTCTCTCTGATCTTTCAATCGGGTCTCTATGAGCCCAGATTTAGTTGGCTTCTATCTGATTTCAACTATCACCTCAACAAGATTATCGATCTGGGTAACAAAATGGATATAAATGAGGTGGATGCCCTGGCCTATCTGGTTCAGGACCCGCTGACTCGGGTTATTGGTATTCATCTGGAGAGCATAGAGGGGAATGGTAGAGAGTTTTTAAGGCTCATCAAAGAGGCCTCTAGGCGGAACAAGCGGGTTGTGGTGCTCAAATCGGGTCGAACCGAGGCTGGAACCAGGGCTGCGGCCTCTCATACCGGGGTCCTTGTCCAAGGAAGTGACCTTGTGTTCGATGGAGCCATGAGGCAGTGTGGGGCCGTTCGGGCTCACAACCTTGAGGAATTCTTTGATCTGACCCGTGCCTTGGAGCGTTTTGGTTCCCTTTCACTCAAGGGAAACCGCATATTCCTCGCCACCTTCCCTGGCGGCGAAGGCGTCATTGTGACTGATCTCTGCGAACAGGAAGGCCTTGAATTGGCCAGGCTGGATGGCAGGACACTTGATAAACTGCGCTCCATCTTCCCCCCTTGGGAGATTTCCCCCAACCCGTGGGACCTGGGCCTCACCATCCAGTTTAACGATCCGAGTAAGCTTTATCAGACCCTCATTGACTCTTTGATAGAGGATCCCAACGTGGATGGATTCGCCATTCAGCTACATCCAATGACCTTACTCTTCCCTGAGAAACTCATAGAGGGGTTTCAGCGAGTCTCTGACTCCCATAAGCCTGCAGCGCTTTGGCTCGCGGGAGTAGAATCCGGCAGGCACGAAGTTCTGCAACGACTGGAAGAGAAACAAGTTGTGGTCTTCCCCTCTCCTGAGAAAGCCATCCGCGCCCTCTCGGTGCTATACCGCCTGAGCCAAACGAAATTCGCTTAACTATTGTCCCTCTGGATATACGTTTTTCGGCTCACGAAATAGACTGCCATCTGCTGCCATAGCTATCCAGATTAATGAACGCCTCGGTCGCCTTTCTTCCCCTGGGGGGAGGTGTCATCCTGGGCACCCCAAAAGTCATACAGATGACCACTTTTTTCTCCTCTGGCACGCCCAGGACTTCTTTGACCATCAATTCATTGAAAGCCCCAATCCAGCATGTCCCATAGCCTAACTCGACGGCCTGAAGGGTGAAGTTGGTCAGTGCAATGGTGATATCAACCATATGCCATTTCAAGGAAGGGTCTGCTACACCCGCAATGAAATAGGTGCATTCACCCACAAACTTCTGGAGATAGCAGGCGGGAACGAGATGCTGCTTGATATGGGAGTCGCGGACGAAGATGAACTCCCAGTTCTGAAGGTTACTGGCCGAGGGGGCCAATTGCAAAGCCTTAAAGAGTATCTCCATATGCGCCTGGGGGATTGATGTCTCAGCATACTGGCGGATACTCCGGCGCCCGGCGACAGCTTCTTTCACGTGCATGGCCACATCCTCCGTCTTGATTC
>CP070840.1:2453777-2468142 GCA_020342025.1 Deltaproteobacteria bacterium | reverse complement strand
TAACCTCTCCATATCGCGGAACACGAGCTCTGCCCTCTTGTAGGTGGCGAATCGGCGTGCAAAACCGATGGTCAATATGGAGGGGTCCAGCATGGCTCCCCCTGCCACCACGATCGAAGGACTGACTCTGTCTTCTGTCCAGCGCTGACGCGCCCGATATCGTATGGCATCGATCAATTTGATCTTCAACCAGTAATGCGTCTTCCACAACTCTTCGTCTGGGATTTCTTCTATAAACTCCCAGACGACAGGGTTATCATGGTCTTCCAGCCAGTCGGGACCCAAATATTTGTTGAAGAGCAGTTCCATCTTGGGTTCTGTCCATGTGGGGACATGGACGCCGTTGGTCACATATTCAATGGGTATCTTATCTTCTGGTAAGTCCGGCCAGAGGCTTTGCCACATCCTACGAGTCACCTCACCATGCCTTTTGCTGACGCCGTTGCAATATCCTGACATCCTGAGGGCGAAGGCGGTCATATTGAAGCCTGCTTGGGGCGCATTGGGATGGATTCCCAGTTGCAGAAAGGCGTCACGTTCCAATCCCAGTGAGGGCCAGTAGGAGTGAAAGTATTTCTCCATCAATGGGAATGGGAATACGTCATGGCCAGCAGGGACAGGGGTGTGGGTCGTAAAGATACTCGTTCCCCTTACCTTTTCAATAGCCTCATCATAACTCATCCCTTCCTGGATGCGATCCCTGATCCTCTCCAACAAGGCAAAGGCGGGATGCCCCTCATTCAGATGAATCACAGAATGCTTTACCCCCAGCTTTTCCAAAACCTCTGATCCCCCTATTCCCAGGAGAATTTCCTGGCGCAACCGCTGCTCCACGTCACCCGTGTATAGCCGGGCTGAGATGCCACGATTCCAGGGATCATTCAGATCGAAATCCGTGTCCATCAGATAAAGGGGTACACGGCCCACATCAACCTTCCACACCGATACATATATTGGAGGCTCAGTTAGAGGCACCTTGACCACCAGCTGGCTTCCGTCCTCATTTAAAACTCGGGAGATGGAAGCGGCCTCTCGGTCAAGAATTTCATCTCTACTCTCCTGCCAGCCGTCCTCTCTGATGACCTGATGGAGATATCCCTCTGGATACATAAATCCTATGGCTACGAGAGGTATCCCCAAGTCGCTGCATTCTTTAATGTAGTCACCCGCCAGAAACCCTAACCCACCGGCATAGAAAGGCAGTGAGCGATGCAATCCATATTCTGCAGAAAAGTAGGCAACGGGTCCAGAAGACTCTCTGGTGGTATCCAAGATCTCACACCCTTTTTTCCCCATCTCTTTTCGGAACCTGGAAAGGACCACGTCATAGTGACGCAGGTAATCGGGGTCTTTTGCTGCTGATTCTAAATCCTTTTTCGGCATCTCCTTGAGCATCTTGTCAGGGTTGTGCCCGCTCTCCTTCCACGCCTGCCGGTTCAGCATCTTGAAGAGCATCCGCGCTGCGGGATGCCAGCTCCACCAAAGGTTTTCAGCGATCTCTCCAAGACCGATAAGACGCTGGGGAAGGTTAGGAAATAGATTCTGAATTATTTGTGTCATTGAAAATCCTTTTCACCTATTATGTCTGCCAATAACGTTACTCCGTGTTTTTCCCGGTTGTCCACTAAGCAGTACGATCAAGCTTGTACAGTATAATGACCAAAATGATTGAACCAATAAGCATCCAAGTGGGCCCAAATAACCATAGTGTAAGTGGTATAGCAAGATAATATCCACGCATGCCCATCGTATAATGGTTGCTCCCATGGTTGACTATTTTTGCGACGGCATCATAGGTGACGATGGGGTCATGCGAAGGAGGAACGTTAATGGCAAAGCTCGCATGGTTATAGTAGCGAATGGAAAGCGTAAAATTGAAGAAGGAGAAGAAAAAATCAACGATCAGGACCATCAGCTTGATCAACCAGAGGGCCTCGCTTTTGGTGCCTAGAATATTTACGGCATAAGCGATTTCTGCAATCTTTTCCGACCTGAATGCCACACTCATGATGCCCAGGGCAATCAAGATGGCAGCCGAAGCCAAAAAGCTGGAGGCCATCACCCAGTTTCGAAGCGTCTGAACGGCCAAGATGTCGCGTTTTTCCTCCATAACCGTCTCGACCCAGTCGCGACGGAGGCGGTTGGTCAGACCCATCGACGTGGTCATGGGGGCAGTCCGCAGCTTATAGACCAGATGAAAGTGATAAATCAGCAGGATCAAAAATGCCGCTGATGTTATTAAAATCTCTGGTAACGAGCTCATTGGAATCGATCGATTTCCATTTTCTTCGACGCGGGATTTACGTTTCCAGATTTAGGTCTCTACTATCTCAATTCTTCCGGACCAAGGATGCCTCCAGAGAGGACGGCCCTCAAGGCCTCATCAATAGTCCACCCCGGGTCCCTAGTTTGGGTCTCCCTCACGACCACCATGGTCCCCGAGGTGGGGTTGGGTGGCGTCGGTATGTAGACTTTGAGGAGTCTTTCGTCATTGCTTTTCCTGTCAATAACCTCCCCGGTTACAAATCCGATGGTCCACATCCCCGGCTTGAGGTATTCTACAAGCACAGCCGTTTTAAAAACCTGCTTCTCTGGCAGGGAAAGGGTGGCCCCAAGCTGCTGCCCCACCTTATAGGTCGTCTTTATCAATGGGATGTGGTTTGTTATTCTCCCTAAAAGCCCAAAGAGCCTTTTGCCGACCACATTGCTCGCCAAGAGACCTAAGATATAGAGCGCGACAAGCACCAGGAGTATTCCCAGTCCCGGGAACGTGAACCCAAAGAACCGATCCACGAGTCCCACGGCACGCTGGTCAATTGCGGTGTAGAGAAGCTTTAACGCCAAATACGTCAAAAAGATGGGGACAACGGCGAGAAGACCTCGGAAAATATATTTTTTTATATGACTCATCACGATTTTCATCTCTCAATCCAAGGGAAATTTTTCTCATTTTAATGACTTTTGATAGTAGGGTAATGCCTCAGGGATATAGGTCTTGATGTTTGCTATTCGAGACTCAGGCGCGGGGTGCGTGGACAGGAACTCAGGGGGTTTGGGCCCTGCCTTCTTGTTCATTCTTTCCCAGAAAGGAATGGCCGCTCTCGGGTCATAACCAGCCCTTGCCATGAACATGAGCCCAATCCGATCTGCCTCGCTCTCATGAAGCCGGCTGTAAGGGAGAAGAAAGCCTACCGTGGCCCCTGCACCAAAAGCAGCCATAAAAAGCTCCCGCGTTTGATTAGGCTTGTTGGCCAATGCCACTGAAAGGGCCATACCGCCCATATTCGCGAGCAGAGCCTGACTCATCCGCTCGTTGCCATGGTCGGCAATGGCATGAGCCACCTCGTGACCCACCACGACGGCAAGACCGGTTTCGTCCTGGGTGTAGGGGAGGATCCCGGTGTAAACGGCCACTTTCCCCCCAGGCATGCACCAGGCGTTGACCACCTTGTCATCCTCAATCACGTTGAATTCCCACTTGTAGTTGCTGATCTGGGCTCCCCTTCCAGACTCCCTGAGGAAAGCTTCGGACGATCTTGCAATGCGCTCTCCCACCCTTCGCACCATCTGGATCTTTTTCTGATCTGTCGAGAGTTTGGATTTCTTCATCACCTGGTCATATTGCTGAAAGCTCAGGGCCAGCAACTCTGACGTGGGGACAATATGCAGCCCCTTTCTCTTCGTGACAGGGACTTCCGCACATGCGGCAAGAAAAAAGAGGCCCGCCATGAAGATGCTCAACTTGAATACTGCGAACGAAAATCTTTTCCCGAGTCCTGTGATATTCGACTTCATTTCAATTTCTCTCCTGTAAGGGCGCCAAGTTTTACTCCTCTTCTGTTTCCTCTTCCTTCTCCTCCATCGCCTCTTCTTTAAGTTCCCTATTTTCCATTTGGAGATGTTTGACTCTTCTCCGCAGATGGAGCCTGCTCCGAAGCCCCATGATCATACCGATGAAAATCCCAACAAGGATGGCAATATAAATTACGCCATAGAGGGGTAGCTCCCCAGTGCCAATATTCAAATAGTAGTTTAAGCTAACGGGCTGGTTGTTTTTCACCCCAAAGGTAATAAAGAATAGGAGGATAATAATCAGGATTATCCACTTTGCGTAGGTTCCCATCTCCATTCTCCTCTTTTGATTGTGCGCAGAAAACCCTCCCTCCATAATCTCAAGCAGATTGATGCTTCCGCTTTAGAACAAGAGCTTTCACCTCTCCCATACAGGACTATTCGAGACAGGAATTCACGAAGTCCCAATTGATTAAATTTTCGACAAAAGCACTCAAATAGTCAGCCCTCCTGTTTTGATAATCCAAGTAATAGGCATGTTCCCAGACATCTACAGTCAAAACAGGTTTCACTCCATGTGCGATCGGTGTGTCCGCATTGGGCGTTTTCATGATTTCCAGCTTACCGTCTTTCAGGATCAACCATGCCCAACCGCTGCCGAACTGGGTAAATCCTGCATTCTTGAACTCCTCGGCAAATTTTTCATGGCTTCCAAAATCTGCTTTAATCTTTTCTGCAACAGGACCTTTAGGTGCGCCTCCCCCCTTCGGCTTCATGCACTGCCAATAGAAGGAATGGTTCCAGACCTGAGCGGCATTGTTGAAAATCCCCATCTTTGCACTATCCCCTGCGGTCTTTTTGATGATGTTTTCCAGTGTCTCGTTAGCCAAGTCGGTCCGCTCAATGAGTTTGTTTATGTTGACAACATACGTGTTGTGATGTTTGCCATGATGAAATTCCAAAGTTTTCTCACTTATGTTGGGCGCTAAAGCATCTTTTGGGTAGGGTAGTTCTGGTAAAGTAATAGCCATAATTCTTCCTCCTTTCAGTTTGTGATTTTCAGATTATCTCCTTCGCCATGAAGGATTTTAAAAACCCGCTCAAGAATTTCAAACCCTGAGCTGAGTCCAACTCCTTTTCCATTTCAGATGTCGCCTGAGGGATCTGATGGATTCGAAACAAGATTTACCCATAGCAAAACCACCGCAAACAACCTCTTCATTGTCCAAAATACTGCTGAAGGATATCCTGCCATGCCTCATCCTGGATTTTCTTTAACAAAACGCGATTGATCGGTTCCCGCAAGGGGCTGCCCTCCGGCAAAGCGATGCCATAGTCCTGTCGAACGAATGTTTGGGGAAGAACGTCCAGTCTGCCAGGGAATTTCTTGTGAACCAAATAGCGAAGTATAGGTGCGTCATACACAAGGGCGTCCAGGTTCCCATCAACGATTTCCTTGAGCGCCTCCTCAGGCCTCTTATACGCCCGAAATGATATCCGGTTGTTCTCAAGATACGAAGCGCTCGTTGTATGTGCTAATGTCCCAACCCGCACTTTGGGTAAGTCCTTTGTGCCTTTGACTGGAGACTCCAGCTGGGTCACGGTAAGAGAGGAAGTGATTGCCGCAGTGAAGCCCGATATGATGATAATGGCGGCAAACATCCAAATAAGGGCTACGATTCGCCCAGCGAATGTAATGGGCGCCTTATCCCCATACCCGACCGTGGTCATGGTGACCGCCGACCACCAGAACCCCGCAGCAACCCCCTTGCCGCCGCCACCGCCGAACTGCCCCGGGTTTTTCTTTCGCTCAAACCACCAGACAAGCATCCCCACAATGAGCAAAAGAAGAGAAAGACCGACAATGACTTTTAGGAAAGCATAGGATAGGAACCGCTTAAAGACGGCAAGCCAGGGTTTTTTGTGCTGAGGCGCGTATGCGATGCCGAGGCCTGTGGTGTAAAAGGGATGAGTAAAATCAAAGATCTGTTCCCTCTCTGGCGTGATGGTTAACGCCGCAACGGCCGCATCCAAAGAGCCGCCCTTGACGCCATCAAGTAGACCTTGGAGATCCAGTTCGCGAAACTCAAACCTCAGGTTCAAGTCAGCGGCAAGTTGGCGCCACAGTTCGATACTTATCCCCGTCCAGGTACCCGCGCTATCTTTCATGGCAAAGGGAGGCGCCTCTTTTGTTCCCACGATGAGCGTCCGGTCCTTAGGCGACCTTTCAGAAGCTCTGCCGTTCACAGCAGCGAGACCGATCACCAAGGCCAATGCGATCAAAAAGCTCCTACAAAAAACCATACGCCTCTCCCTCTTTCTCCTAATGCCCAAATGAAAAACAAATAAGGCCCCCGTTAACTGGAGGAGCGAACTATCCTTTTAGCATGAATACACACAGCCTGTTACCTATTTCCACGATCTTGCCGTCACAAACAGGATTAGGCCGAAAATTTCTAGCCTCCCGAGTAGCATAGTAACCGTCAAGACCCACTTCCCCGCATCTGGAATCTGGCTGAAATTGCTCATAGAGCCCACCGTCCCGAAGCCCGGCCCCACATTTCCCATGGCGGCTGCGGAGCCAGAAAAAGCGGACAGAATATCAACGCCCAATGCGGTCAGGATGACGCTGGAGACGAACACAATCCCGATGTAGAGCGCGATATAGAGAAAGCCTGCTTCGAGGACGTCACTGTCAATGGCCACCCCATCAATTTTAGGTGTGATCACGGCGTGGGGATGCCGGGTCATGGTTATCCTCCGCACCAGCCCTTTCCAGAAAATGACGATTCGGTCCACCTTGATTCCCCCAGAGGTCGAGCCTGCGCAGGCACATTGCAACGTGAAAAAGATCATCACGAGCTGGGCAAAGGGAGACCATATGGCCGAATCCGTCGTCGCAAAGCCGGTGGATGTCCCGAGGGAAATCACCTGAAAAGCTGCGTAACGGAGAGATTCAGTCCAGCTGTTATATGGGTGGTCGTGGATATTGACCGCGACGATTGCGACACCTGTCGCCAGGGCAATAAGATAATACCTCACGACGGATGACCCCCAGAGCTCAGAGGCCCTCCCACGAAAAGCGGCAAAGAGTAATCCGAAATGAATGCCGGATAGCACCATAAAAACCATGACAACGATTTCCATTGAAAGGCTTTGATAGTGGGCTATGCTCATATTCTTGGGCGAGAAACCGCCCGTGGCAATGGTTGCAAAGGCGTGAGTCACCGCATCGAACCCGTTCATCCCACAGATGAGCAAACCCATGGTTTCAGCCAGGGTCAACCCCACATAAACAATGACCAGCATTTGCAGGGTCTTTTTCGTCCTGTAATGAAAATTTTCCATAGCGAGAGGCGACATTTCCGTCCGATACAGGATCATCCCAGCTCTCCCCATGGAGGGCAAGACCGAAAGGGCAAAGATGATGATGCCAATGCCACCGATCCAGTGAGTGGCCGACCGCCAGAATAGCAAGCCGAACGGCAGCGCCTCCACATTTGTCAGGACGGAGGACCCTGTCGTGGTGAACCCCGATACGCTCTCAAACCATGCATTGGTCAAGTTAAACTCACCACCCCAGAGAACATAGGGAATGACCCCAACCAAACAGGAGAGAAGCCAACTGGAGACCACAATGATGAAGCCTTCCTTGTTGGTGATATCTTTGGCGGGTGGAACATAGATGAGAGGGAAAGCGCCAAACAGGACAGCGATAATTGCGCTGTAGAAAAGGGGCAGGAATGCTGAATCTGAATAAAAGGCAGAGACAAGAGCAGATACAAGCAGAAAGACCGCATTGAAAAGGAGGATAAATCCTGTATACCTGAAGATGATATGAGGTCGCACTAAACTGCCTCGCGCTTTTGGGACTGTGTCATAAGCTGTTGAAACGAAGTGGCTAGGCGGTTCATCTCATCCTTGGTTTCAATCTTCACTTCAATGGGTACCCCAGTTTCAAGAAATCTCTGAATGGCCTTGGTAACCTTGATGATTGGGCTAACCAGATAATAATTAACAAAGTAGTTGAATACGAGCGCAAATACGAGTGCAGACAATATGGCCACGACGCCCGGCATAACCGCCCTTTGCGCCCTGTTTTTCAGATCAGTCGCTGTCTGGTACATAACCCGGTCATTCAGGGCCATCAGTCGTTCGACCGCCAATTTGACTTCCAGAAATGCGTGATGGACCTGCTGGAAATACCAATTCAGATTTTTTTCGTGACCTGTTCCTGCGGTGGGTCTGACCCACAAGGCCTTAAAATTCTTGTAGGCCTTTTCTATTTCGTCAACATAGGCCTTTTCACCGGGTATGGTCACATTGTTCCGAGCAATATCGAAGCCTTGTTGGAATGCTGCATCTGCAGACTGAATGATCTCTCGGCCTGCCTTCCAATTGCCGGACAGGAGCAACAAAATGGCACTATCCTCCCGTTCGAGGGCATCCGTCATGAGCCTAGCAGCGTTGATACTCTTGTAATTATCATCGAGGAGTCCCTGGACGGATGTCCCTACGGTTCTCAACTCATAGATCGACCATGCACCGGCTAGAAATAGCATAGTCGCCAAGATGAGAAATCCGAGCAGGATCTTGGCCCTTATTCCCATGTTCTCTCCTCCTCTTTACAAATATCCGGATATACTCACATCGCCCTGTAAGCCGGAGCGTTCTGGCGTATTTTTATAAACGGTCACCTTTGAGGCTCGTGCCTTGAGTCATGGCTATCAGCTGGCAGCTCGGATCCTGCCAAGGTGACCCTATCAGAACTCGGTCATTTGGAAAGCTTGGTGGCTATGGTTGCCACGTGTTTACCCTGAAAGCGGGCGGCAGCCAATTCATTGTCGCTGGGCATTCGCTCCCCCTGGCCTCCGGCAATGGTCGAGGCGCCATAGGGCGACCCGCCTGTCACCTCATCAATGCGCATCTGTCCCTGGAACGTATAAGGGAGCCCCACAAGCACGAAGCCCTGATGGAGAAGGGTGATATGAAAACTCAGTATCGTGGACTCTTGCCCTCCATGCTGAGTGGCAGAACTGGTGAACACACTGCCCACCTTCCCAACTAAGGCCCCTTTTGCCCAAAGCTGCCCCGTCGCATCCAGAAACTGTCGCATCTGACCGCACATATTTCCGAAACGTGTGGGTGTACCAAATATGACAGCATCGGCTGAAGGTAGCTCATCTACCTTGCAGATGGGAATATGGGAGAATGCTTTTTGCGCTTCAACGGCTCCCATTTTGGCAAGGACTTCCGGTGGCAAGGTTTCATGTACGCGCCGCATTTCCACCTCTGTGCCGGGGACCTCCTTTGCTCCTTCTGCAACGGCTTCCGCCATACGGTGAATATGTCCGTACATGGAATAATAGACGATCAAAAGCTTCATTTCTAGGTCCTCCTTTCCTGGTTTTTATAAACAAGCCCGGAATGCCCTGGCTTCACAGTCGGGGAAAAATGGCATGGCCTTGCATCTTCCAGGCCTAATTTGTTTTGGTTGGTTGTCATAATAATCCCGTCTCTTGGCCAGAGCCCTAATCCCTGTGGCTCAAAATGAAATCAGCTTTCTTGGCTTCCGGCTTTTTGGGACGTTTTATCTTCAGGACACCTTTGTCGAAATCAGGATAACGCCCTGGTGAGATCTATTCCCAATAAATACAAGACATGGGACACTCTCCCATGGCTTCTTCAATGAGATCTTCGGGTCCACCTTCCGGTTTGATCACTTCTGATTTTTCGATCTCCTCATTCAGCTTGAATACTTCCGGACAAATCTCCTGACAACTGCCGCAACCGATACACTCATCCTGATCTATAACAACTTTCCTGCTCATGTCTCATTCCCTCATCATTCTCCCGGCTCCTTCTTCTTGACCGCGTTGCTCAGTCTTTCCAGGGCATCAGAAGTTTCTCCGCGCAACTTATCGATCTGTTTAGAGCTCTCATGCTTCATGCTCTCCATCTTTGTCTGGAGATCTTTGATGCGCGCTCTGAGGTCTTCCTCCTTTCCCATAGAAGTGTAAGCCATAATGGATAGAACGAGCGCAATGATCGAGATGATAAGCGCAAGCGTTGCCCTGAAACCTCCCTTTACAATTTTTGTCTCGCCAGCCATACGTCACCTCCCTTTAATCATTCATCGTTTTTCACAAGCGTCCTCATACATTGAGCGTACTAACGTTTATGAGTAAATAAAAACTATTTCCCTTCTCCCTCTCGCTTTTCATCGCTTTGAGGTCTTGCTCATGAAGCCCCTTACAATAGACATGAATAGAAAAAAGCGAAAAGCCTTGGTCAAAGAGAAGACATGGACTTCAGGTCCATTTTGATCTCATATGCCCCTTCAGGAGAAAGCCTCGAAACACCAAAACCCAGTTTTCGGGCCAAGGCCAGCATATGCGTATTTTCTTCCAAAACAGGGCCGCCTAAAGATGCCATGCCTCGCTCTTTGGCAATCATCATAAGGCGCTTCATCAGCACGACGCCGACGCCCTTTCCCTGCCAGGGATCACCTACTGCCACTGCAATTTCTCCCCTTTCTCCACCTTGCTGACCCATGAACCGAGCTACCCCCAGCATTTTTTCTCCCAGATGGGTTTTGTCGAAGGCGACCAGAGCCATGTCACGGTCATAGTCGAGTTGCGTAAATCGTGCCAGCATTTCCGGCGGCAGTGATTTGAGAGGACTGAAAAACCGGTAATAGATGCTTCTCTCGGAGAGACTATGAAAGAGATCCACCAAGAGTGGCGCGTCCTCCGGTTTTATGGGTCGAATGAAGAGCTCCAGACCGCCTTTAGTCGTCGCTGTCGTTTCGTATTGGTTCGGATATGGGCTGATGACCAGGTGATGGGGAGATGGGACCTGGGAACCCTTGACGATCACCCGTGCATCCACGGCAAGGGCCTGACCTCCTATCAGGATCATGGGGTTGATATCTAGCTCCTCAACCTCCGGGAAGTCCGTAACCATCTGGGCGAGACGGATTAGGATCTCTTCAAGAAGTTCTAAATTTGCAGCAGGACGGTTACGGTATCCCCGAAGGATCCGATAAACGCGAGTCCCCTGCATCAACCTTCGGGCCAGGAGTCGATTCAGTGGAGGAAGCGCGATGGCGCGATCCTTCAGGATTTCCGTCATAATGCCGCCCATGCCAAAGAGGATTACAGGGCCAAAATCAGGATCGCTCTTCGTGCCTAGTATCAGCTCATAGTCGGGGCATTCCAGCATGGGTTGAATGGTTACCCCCAGGAGCTCGGCATCCGGATCATAGGCCTTTGCATTCGCCATAATTTTCTCGAAGGCCATGGAGACGTCCTCTTTTCCTCGCAAGTTGAGTTGGACGCCGCCCGCCTCGGTCTTGTGCGTGATATTCCTGGAGTGAACCTTCATCACGACGGGATATCCCACTTCCTGAGCTATGCGCACCGCCTCCTCCAGTGAGGGTGCCACCTCTGTTGGATTAACGGGAATACGGTAAGCTTTCAATAGGACTTTGGATTCTGGTTCTGTCAGAAGGGTATCTGCTCGGTTTAGGGCATTCTCAATAATTGATTTCGCACTTGAACGATCAAACTCCAGAGACCCGGGTAGTTTGGGAGGAATTTCTCGCGACATCTCCAGATTGCGAGCATAGGAATACATGTACATAAAGGCCGAGATGGCCCGTTCGGGCGTTTCATAGGTGGGGATTCCCGCCTTGTTCAGGATGTGAAGGCCCTGTTCCGCATTTTCTCCCCCCATCCAAACGGCGAATATGGGAGGATGGGATTTACCCTGCAGGGTCTCTATCATGGCATGCGCCACTGCATTTGCGTCGCTCAAGGCCTGTGGCGCAAAAATGACCAACAATGCTTTGACCTCGCGAGCAGAGAGGCAGACATCTATCGCTTTTTTCCAGCGCTCTGGCGTGGCATCCCCCAGAATATCTATGGGGTTTGCCCGACTCCAAAAGGGGGGAAGGAATTCATCAAAGCTCTTGAGTGTCTGCTCGGTGAGCGAAACAGGTTCCAGTCCGTAGGAAGCCAAGGCATCCGTAGCCATTACCCCAGGTCCGCCGCCATTGGTCATGATGCCAAGTCCAGAACCTTTGGGCACGGGCTGCTTGGCCATCAATTCCGCGCAGTCAAATAGTTCCTGAATCGTGTTTACCCGAACCACCCCGGCCCTCTTGAAAGCGGCATCATAGACGGCGTCCTCCCCTGCCATGGCGCCTGTATGAGAGGAGGCTGCGCGGGCACCAGCCTCCGATTTCCCTGCCTTTAGCACGACAATGGGCTTCACACGGGAGACGGCCCGCGCTGCGCTCATAAACTTTCGGATATGGGTCAGGTTTTCCATGTACAATACAATGCTGCTTACCTCTGGATCATGCCCCAGATAGTCCACCAGATCCCCAAAATCCACATCGAGCATGGAGCCGATACTGACAAAATATCTAAACCCGATCCCCTCTTTTAACGAAAGATCCAGAATCGCAGAGCAAATGGCCCCACTCTGAGAGATGAAAGCCAGTCTTCCTGGCAAGGGCATCAAACTCGCAAATGTGGCGTTCAGTTTTGCCTCAGCTGAGACAATGCCCATGCAGTTGGGTCCGATGATCCGAATGCCCCCCTTCAATGCCTCTTTTTCCATCTCCTCTTCTATTTGTTGACCTTTCGACCCAATTTCTTTTCCCCCGGCAGAAATGATGATGGCCCCGCTCACATTCGCTTGAACGCATTCCTTAATGACCGAAGGGACTTGGGCTATCGGGGTGGCGATCACCGCTAGATTTATGGTCTGTCCCGTAGCCAGTATGGAAGGGAAAGAGGTGAGGCCTTTTATAGATTCATACCGAGGATTTATAGGGTAAACCTTTCCCGGATAATTTCCCTCCACCAAATTCTTGATCAAGGCATGGCCGATAGTGCCCTCCTTTTCACTGGCACCGATTATGGCCACCGAACTGGGTTCGAAAATCTTCTCCAAATTGTAGATACTCATAGGAAGTCCCTTCTTGGCGTCGACACTTCAACCCCCGTTTTCTCGGCCTTGCAGAACGCGGCGACCATGCGCATAGAATACTAGCGAAGCTTCGCCTAAAAACAACGAGTCTGTGGGGTAACCATCCATTCCCTGAGGCGAACAGATACCTGATACTGGATGCCAGATAAATTCCAGGAAGAATGCCTCATTATCCGGTATCTGGAGACCGGCATCCGGCATCACTTGTTAACTTGCAAGAATCACGAAGTATTCTAAGACTTGACATAAATTTCAAGATGTTCGTTTCTGAAGACATCTAGTCATGCTCATCCTGGATGCTTCCCACCAACTCCTCCAGGATATCTTCAAGGGTAATCAGTCCTGTCACTTTTCCTCCAGAATCCAGGACAACCGCCTGGTGGAGTTTCCGTTTCTGAAAACCGCGGAGCTGGGCATCAATGGTCTTGTCTGCCGGCACAAAATAGGGCGGTCTCATCATCTGTTTAATAGGGCCAGTTTTGTTTTGATCAACAAAATGGAACAAGTCCTTTACATGGATGAACCCTATTATTTCCGAATCTCCTCCTTTGCTGATGGGAAAGCGCGAGTGCCCCGTATCCAAAATGATCCTATAAATCTCTTCTGCGGAGGCCTCCGAATCTATTATTATCATTTTTTCTTTCGGCACCATGACATCGCCAACGGTTTTGTCGTTCAGGCTGAAGACCCTGGATAACATCTTGGTCTCCTCGGCGGTAATGGCACCATCATCCCAGCCCATTTGGATACAAGTGTGAATTTCTTCTTCCGTCATCAACAGCCTTTTCATTTTGGAGACGTCTACGCCTATGAAGAAGAGCAACTTTTTACTTGTAAAGGTGACGACCCTCACAATGGGATCGAACAAAACCATGATCACATTGAGAATTGGAGCGGTGACAAAAGAGACCCGCTCATTAAAGTACTTGGCATAGACTTTAGGCGTGATCTCTGCAAAGATCAGAATGACAAGGGTCAATATTCCTGTTACATAGGCAATACCCCTCTGGCCCCAAATGGATATGGCGATCGCAGTGGCAATGGCCGATATGGCCACATTGGCCAAATTGTTTCCTATCAAAATGGCCCCGATCAACCGCTCAGGTTTTTCCAACACCCTTTCCACGAGTTTCGCCCGCATGGGCTTGGTCTCCGCCAAGTGCCTCAAGCGCAGCCTGCTTATGGCCATAAGGGCTGTCTCAGATCCGGAAAAAAAGGCCGAGAAGCCCAAAAGGGCTACCAGTATGATAACCATAACAATGATGTGTGTCTCCTCCATTGTTTCTTCTCTCCGTGATAAACCTACCACTCCGTTATCAAATGGTTACAAAGACCATAGGCTCTTATTCCCTCTTTCCTTGATTAAATTGACCCATTTAGGTTATTTTCCAATCAGTCGCCCGAACCACGTTCAGTTGCTAAAACATGCCAGAATGCCCCGCACGTAAGCGTGGAGAGCCTGACTTACCATTCATCGAATTTAGACTCACGCGTTCGCGACTGCGCCTAAAAACCTTGATAGCAATTCTAGTCAGAGATGTAAATATTCATCAGCACCATAAGTGAGTAGAAA
>CP070840.1:2429058-2453677 GCA_020342025.1 Deltaproteobacteria bacterium | reverse complement strand
TTATGCAGAGTCCATGGGCGATGGCTGCTGGAAATAAAGGGGATCCTAGAAAGAGAATCTGGTAGGTCATCTCCAGCAAAAGCACACCCTGAAGCCTTCGAGCAGTGTGGTAAGGTCATTGCGAGCGTGGCGAAGCAATCTCGTTTTTATGAAGATTTCGATGAGATTCCCGCGTCGCTCCGCTCCTTGCAATGACGGGAGACTAGACTTGTTGAATGTCTCACGTACCAACAGGTGGACAAAGACCTCCTGCTATCCCACGCGGGTATGCTTGCGGATCCATTGGGGGAGATAGGTGAGATGGTAGTAATGCCCCATGGTGTAGAAACAAGTGGAGGAACACTGGGGTAGGCACTTCTCCTTCAAGGCCATAAGTTCTTCTTCATCAAACTTGGGTTCCCAGATGCGACCCCAGTCGTGATCATAGCTAATCATGTCAAAGCAGGGGGAGAGCGTGCCGTCTGGTCGAATCAGGGCACCGTTGTGCCCGGCCCGGCAGTCCCAGGGCCGCATTTCGCCCCGCATACGTTCTTTAAAGGCCTTCAGGTGTTCGATGGAGTTGACCATGGGCCAGCCCTGTCGCTGTCTATCGATGATCCAGTCCAAGAGGTCGTCCACGGCTTCGAATTTGTCTGGGGTGATATGCAGCCCGTCATTCCGATGTTTGTAGTGATCCAAATCAACGAAGCCGTGAGGCGGCTCATTGAGGTGATAATCCGTCCCGATGTGGTTTTGGTGGGCAATCTCTGTGAGCATTCTCACGTCGTTAATATTAGACCGGCAGATGTTGATGTTGAAGAAGACCAGGTAGCCATATTCCTTTTGCCTTTCCACCAGATAGCGGAATTGCGGTTCAATAGTGAGCAAGGCCTTTGGCAGGCCCTTGCGCGGGGCCACACAGTCCACGGCCAAGTTAATGGCCGCCACGCCTGCCTTGCCCAACTCATCAATGAAGGGTTTGTCCATAAGATATCCGTTTGTGGGCAGATACATGAAGAATCCGTTTTCCGCACCGTAACGGATCACCTCCAGGACGAAGTCCTTACGCAGTAGTGGCTCCCCACCCATGAGAGGGATGACTCGGCAGCCGACCGACTTGAGCCAGTCCACCGCGCTCTTGGCCGTCTCCAAGTCCATACCTGGTTTGTTGTTATCGAACTGGAAACAGTAGTGGCAGTCTATGTTACAGCGCCACTCGGTGTAGAGGTAGCATAGGACGGGTCGGAACTCACTTGCGTGAAGACGGGAATAGAGATAGGGAATCGCCCAACGGCGCACAGCGCGGACCCCATTCAGGCCCTTGAAACGCATGGTTTGCAGCATGACAACCCCTCCTTGTCCCGGTAAGACAAGCCCCCAAAGCTGCATTTACGTTTATTGGTGGAACCCCTTTTTCAAATATATAAAGATGAAGCCGAGATGTCAAACAGGAAAGTATAACTGAATGATATTGAAGCTCCCTTCAGTTCGCCCACTTTGTGTGGGGACAGGGGATCTTCCAAATCTGAGGAATCTTTTTTATCCCCTAATCCCTACCCAAAACAACCTTTTCCTCTTGTATCGAAGGGAGAGCTCGGCAGGACCTGAATGGGTTCATTTCATGGGAGTCGAGTGAGGGTCCAAAAATGAGGTCATTACTGACAAGGGGAGCGGATAAAAGCTATGAATTTGAGGGTAAGTTTTGTGGAGAGGTAAGAGGTTCCCCTTTCTTGAAACCTTTAAACCTATCTAATGTGTGGTTTTGGATGAAATATTCAAGCTGCGCCCTCTGATGCCGCGTGAGTTCACGGAATTGCACGCCACATCGTCTCATGGGCAGCGAGCCATTTGAAAGCTTCTTGGGAACCTTGAGGTCCCAAATGGGTTTGATCGGAATCTTCTCTAAATAGAAGCCATCACCTGCCAGAAAAATGTCCGCTTCAGCGGCGCCAATTCCCTGAGATCCGGTAACAATATACCGAAAGGCGAATCCACCTCGGCTGATATTCATGATCTGCCCCAATTTGGTGAACTCGGGCCCGATAACGGCAAAGGCACCCTCTTGTGCCAAAAATCTCTTGTTTTTTCTTCGCTCAGCGAGCTCTTTCTGGTTCATTTTCCCATTCTGCGAGCAACAACCTGTGAGACCTATAAAGATACAACCAGCTGGAACGATAATAATGTCTTAGGTCAATGAAATCGGCTATTGCGATCCTTTATTTCGAAATAAAATTGCAGAGCTTTTGATACCCTGACTTAAATAGAAGGTCAAGTTATTCCTGAATTGTCCACTCAATTATTTTTGGTCAGTGCTCGAATCACTTCTAGTAAGTACTTCATCTTGAATGGTTTTGTGAGGGCAAAGTTGAACAAGCCTTTGTGGACTGCATCTTCACCTGAGCCGGTCATAGCCACGACAGGCATATCCGCCTTATCTGAATTCCTAATGAATTCGGCAACTTGATTTCCATCCACTTTAGGCATGGAAATACCGGTGATGACACAATCAAAACCATCCCCTCTCTTGAACAATTTGATGCCTTCGGCTCCATCATGGGCCACTTTCACATGGTAGCCCAGATATGTGAGGACTCTGCTAATGGAATCAAGGATGGCATCCTCATCATCAATGAGCAGAATGTGGTCCATAGCCCTCCAAATCGACGGTAGCTCTAGTCGCCCATGGTATGGCCTTTTGGTAGCCTATATGAGAACATATTGTGTGTCAAGCACAAACTGACACAATATATGGTGCTTTCGGTTGAAATGGGGCCTCCCCCTTCTCCACCCCGATACCTCATGAATTTCGCCCTCACCTTCCATAACTTTCAGACGCGTTTTATTTAGGGTCTGCCTGGAAAGATAGGTTATACCCTTTCCCCATATATAATAAATTGAAGATCCTACCCAATAGTAACTTTTACAGTTATTACTCTAGGGACTTATGTATTTTAAAGTATAACACATATCCTTCTTTCCCCACCTAATGTATGTTTTTGTATTCACATTCACACAAACCCAAATTCCTGGGATTAATCACAACCCCTTAATATTAATACATAAATAGCCATTTAGGGAGTTTTGGAACGGATTTTGCTCTTCAAATACGGCAGCGCAAACGCCAGCAAGAATGGAAGCGAAGTCTACTAAAGGAGCTGAATAAATGAGCTATTCACGATCTGGGAGCTGTTATGCGAGTACGGCGAAATTAATGAACTGCTTAATTGCCTGTCTCTTGATGTTGACAATAGCTTTTGCTGCTATTCCCTATTTCGTAGTGAGCCACTCAAAAGGCAAAATTGTCACTAAGGGTATCAAAGCCAACATGGTTCAGACGAAGACGGTGGCGGCTAGAGGGAATGCAAATCTCGGCATCATCTACGTTGCCAAACCTTATGTTTCCAGGAGTTCAACGGGCAATGGGCAAGCCGTCGTTTCAAAGTCTGGACAGGTAGTCAAAGTTAAGATTGTGCGTGGTGTGACTCATGACGTGTCTCCCGCAAATTTTGAGGCGCGTACAGAAAACAAGCCGAAAAGGGGCAAACCCGATGAAACTTAGGATATCCAACCAGGGCTTCACTTTGACCGAGCTATTGGTCGCCATGGTCATATCTGGTGTTGTGGCCGCGGGCATTTATTCCACCTTCTACTCCCAACAGAAATCCTACATGACCCAGGAGCAGGTGGCCGCCATGCAGCAAAATTTAAGAGGGGCCATGCACCTTCTGGGGCGGGATATCCGGATGGCTGGGTATAACCCCACAGGATGGGCGACGACAGGGATTCAAACCGCTGACGCCGCTTCCATCAGGTTCACAAGGGACATCACGAATGATGCGGGAACAGGCGTGCCAGATGGGGACACGGGGGACCCCAACGAAGATATTACGTATGCCCTGGTGGATTTGGACGGGGACGGCGACACGGATCTTGGGAGAAACGATGCGAATGGCGGCGGAAATCACCAGATCGCTGAAAATATCGATGCCCTGAATTTTATCTATCTGGACAAGGAGGGTAACCCCACCTCCACCCTGTCCGAAATAAGGGCAGTACAGGTAAGCGTACTGGCGAGAACTGACCGGCGGGACCAAGGATACCAAAACACCAATGTCTATGAAAACCAGCAGGGAACTTCGGTTTTCACCCCGCCGGCTGGGGATGGCTTTCGCCGGAGACTACTAACAGAAGAGTTCAAATGCCGTAATCTTGGACTTGATTAGGGGAAGGCCCCTGGAAAGGATCGGAAATGAAAATCCACAAGCACAGGTCGAGCGCAGATAGCAAGAGGAAAACAGAACAAGGCTCTGCTCTCTTGGAAGTTGTGGTTGCCATCTCCATTCTGGCCATCGGGCTCCTGGCTATTGCTTCCATGCAGGTGGCGGCCATAAGGGGAAACTCCTTTGCAGGCAATGTGACAGAGGGAACCTGCTTGGCATCGGATCGCCTGGAAAAACTCATGTCCCAGGCATACACCAATGCCGACCTCACGGCTGGCGCCCATACAGATCCGAGTCCCCCGAGCGGTTACACCATTACATGGAATGTGACAGATGATTCCCCGTTCAGTGATACCAAGACCATAAGTCTCACTGTTATTTGGGCAGACCATGGGACACAAAAGAGCGTTTCTATGCAGAGAATAATACCCAGGATGGATCTGATATGAGGGGGAACGAGATGAAATTGTCTTTCAAACAGCCAAACACTGAACAGGGCTCTGTTCTGATTGTTGCACTCTTCATCCTCGTGATTCTCACCCTTTTAGGAATTTTGGCGACAACCACGACAGAGACAGAAATCCATATTGCTGGAAACGAGAAGTTTCACAAAATTGCCTTTCAAAATGCGGACAGCGGCGTTTACTCCAGCCCCAAAGTCATATCCGGTGCATTTGATAGCGGTGCGGCACCAGCCTGGGCCGGCGTGACCTATCTGGATACCCCCGATAGCTTTTACAGAGAAATTATGGGATTCGATCCCCACGACGCGGCTCCCGACATCGGATTCACCCTTGGCGGCTACGACATAAGTGTGGATGTGAATCGCGTCGGCACAGAGATCATACCGGGTGGAAGTGCAGAATTTGCCAGCGGCGCAGAGGGGGTGGGCTCAGGATCCTCCGGGGGGGTGGGCATCCTATATGATATGGACTCTCTGGGCGAGGGCCCCAGTGCGGCCCTCTCCAATGTGAATGCTGTGTACCGAAAAGTTATAGGAACGGCAGGTGGTTTGTAATGTCATGGAAAAATAAAATAGTCCTCATTTCATGTTTTGGCGCGCTCCTCACCCTTTTTGCACAAAGGGGACTGGCCGCGGAGCCCAGTATGGCCACGTACACCGCTTATCCCATTTTCCAGCTCAACACAGTGGCCCCCAACATTCTCATCATCCTGGACAACTCGGCCAGCATGAACGAGCAGGCCTACGATGGCCCTTATGACCACAGTATCGCGTACTACGGCTACTTTGAATCCTACAAGAAATACCGTTACGGCAGCAACATTTTTGTGAGGGACCCCGGTGGGCCGTGGGATGGAAATTTTCTCAACTGGCTCACCATGCGTAAGATCGATGTGGCCAGGAAGGTCCTCATGGGCGGTCTGGCCACCTCAAGGATGGGAACAGGAAATCAGACCAATATCGGTGAAGCCCCCTCCATCGTTGGTTACGACTTCATCAAGTCTTACACCGACACTGTCGCGGACGACGTGACGCCTTTCGACGAAACGACAACCTTCAGTTACCTCATGGACGGTGGCAACTTCTATGTGAACGCGGGCGTCTATGTCATAAAGGTGGACAAGGACATGAATACCTACCCGGATGAGGCCCCCAGCTTTGTGGACGGCAATATAGCGGGCGTCCTGCAAAAGATAGGGGACAAGGCCCGATGGGGGAACATGTTTTTCAATTACGGGACGGGACACAACGGAAGTGGAGGCAGTGTGTTGAGCACCATCGGCACCAACATGACCTCCCTGGTCACGGATCTGCAAAACACCTCCTGCGATACCTGGACCCCGCTGGCCGAGGCCCTCTACGTGGCCACGCAGTATTTCAAGCAGGAAGACCCAGAGGCAAATCTGGACTATCCCAATGGTGCCGCCCCCAATTCAAACGTGGGGGATGACCCCTATTATAATGGTGTTGAGTATGTGCACTGCGCCAAGAGCTTTGTCCTCTTGTTGACAGACGGCATGTCCACCATGGATATGATGATCCCTGGCGCGCTCAAGGATTTTGACGGGGACAGTAACGATCCAGGGTCCTTTCCTGATTCTGGTTCAGACTATTTAGATGACGTGGCCTATTATGCCCGCACGACCGACCTGCGAAGTCCCACCGTGGGCAAGACCGACCTGGATGGAGAGCAGAATCTTATCCTGTATACGGTCTATGCCTTTGGCAATGATCCGAATGCTGAAACACTCCTGAAAGACGCCTCCAAGAATGGGGGTTTCGTGGAGAAAAATGGCATCCCAGGCCCGGACCTCCAGGCAGAGTGGGACGCTGACAATGACGGCGACCCGGACACCTATTATAAGGCGGACACGGGATATCAATTGGAGGGCAAGATTCTTGCGGCCATCAATGACATCCTTGCAAGGGCTGCTTCAGGAACCGCCGTCTCGGTCTTGGCCAGCTCCTCTGAGGGTGAAGGGAACCTGGTTCAGGCCTACTATCGTCCTGCTGTCACCCAAGGTATCACAGAGTATAAATGGCTCGGCTACCTCCAGTCCCTCTGGGTAGACCCCATGGGTAACCTCCGGGAGGACACCAACCAGAACCGCCAGTTGGATCTGGATGCAGATAAGCCCCTGAAGTACTTCCATGACCCGGGGACAGGGGATACCATGTTAAAAAGATATGATGCGGCTCAAGACCCTGATTTTCAAAACGACCCCTATGAACTGGTCCAGTTGGATGAAATAGCGCCCCTTTGGGAGGCTGGAAGTAATCTTGCCCAAATGACATCGGCTGAGCGAAAGATTTTCACTTTTGTGGACAAAAACGGAGATGGTTTAGTGGATGAAAGTGTCCACAATGATCCCTTTGATAAATTCGGTGAAATCATCGGTTTTGATACGATCAATGATAGTTGTGGCATGGGTAAGAACTGTATAAGGCCCTATCTGGGCGTCAAAGATGACGCCACCTGGGGCTATTTGGGTGCGGACCACGACACCCGCATAGACAATCTGATCAATTATATCCGGGGAGAGGACATCCCTGGCCTGAGACCCCGTGTCAAGGATGCTATGAATAATGTCTGGAAACTGGCGGATATCGTCAACTCCACCCCCGTTTCCGTGAATAGACCGGTTGAGAACTATCACATCATCTACAGTGATGAATCCTATCAGGCCTACCTCAATGCTTCCCTGAACAGGGAAACAATCGTATATGTTGGGGCCAATGACGGTATGCTCCATGCCTTCACGTCCTGGGAGTACGATGCCGTTAACATGATCTTCAACAAGCCTGCCGCCGCACCTGGGACTGAGAGTATGGGGGACGAGATATGGGCCTACATTCCCCAGTGTCTTCTGCCACACCTCAAGTGGTTCCCATCGCCCAATTACACCCATGTCTATTATGCGGATTTGAAACCCAAGGTCTTTGATGCGAAGATCTTGCCAGATGACACCTATTATGTGGACGCGGATTCGGATGACAACTGGGGGACCTTCTTGTTGCTCGGCCTCAACATGGGGGGAAAATATATCCCGGTCACCGATGACTTTGATTACGATGCAGGCACACCAGACACGACCCGGGATTTTTACCCCACATACACGCTTCTCAACGTGACAGATCCGAGAAATCCTGAGCTTATCTGGGAGAGGACCTACACGGACCTGGAATTGAGCACATCATTCCCGGCCATCGTGAGGGTGAAAGATAAGTGGTTTGCTGTTTTTGGCTCAGGCCCCAGTGACTATGACGGGCTCTCTAATAAGAAAGGGCATGTGTTTGTGGTCGATCTGAAGACGGGGAATCCTTATGGCTCTGGGGGCAATGACTGGCTCTTCGAGACCGGTGAAAGCAATGCCTTTATGAGTCCCCCCATTTCTCTGGATGAAGGGCTCAACTTCAGTGTGGACGCCATCTATTTCGGTGAGACCTACCTGAGTGGGAGTTGGAAAGGAAAGATGTACAAGCTCACCGTGCCCTGGGTCGATGCGAGTGGGAATTATGACGGCGTGAATCTCGCCAATTATGTGGACAATCCCCTGGATGCCATGTATCCGTGGCAGTTCGCTCCGCTTTATAATGCCACCAGACCCATTACAGCCCCCGTCAGTGTGAGTAGAGACACCTACAACAACATCTGGATCTTTGGAGGAACTGGACGGTATTTGAGCCCAGCGGACAAGACAGATACGGACACCCAGTACATATTTGGAGTTAAGGACCCGTTCTACAATATTGAGCACACACCCGCCGGCCTCCACGCTGACGACTATTACCTCAATTACACGGCCTCCCTTGAGCTGAGTATGTCAGACCTCCTGAATACGGATGAATATGTGGTGACCACTGGGGACGAAGTGTTTGATGCGGGCGGTACAAGCATCGGCAACTTTGAGGCCATGAAGGACCTGGTCTATGTTCAGGACGGTTGGGTCAGGACCCTGAGCCTCTCAAAAGAACGTATTATCCAAAAACCTTCTCTCCTGGGTGGGATGGTCTATGTGCCCTCCTTTGTTCCCAACGGGGATGTGTGCGGATATGGCGGCGAGAGTTATCTCTACGGATTATACTACGAGACCGGAACCGCCTACTTCGAGGAGGGGTTCCAGAACAACGGAACCACGACGATTGACATCAATGGTCAACCCGTGGATCAGGTGGTAGACAAGACGACCCTGGGATACGGCAAGGCATCAAGTCTCGGAATCCATGTGGGACAGGAAGAGGGGGCCAAAGGATATATCCAGCAAAGTACGGGCACGGTTCTCAATGAGGACCTTTCCCCGGCACTGATGATTAAGAGTGGCCTGAGATGTTGGAGAGAAAAATAGGAGGATACCGCATGATTAAATACCTGCGAGGTCACATGAGTCGGCCTATCGTTTTATGGGTGGTTTTCCTTTTGCTATTGTTCTTTCTGATTTCCAAGCCGGCCATCGGCTTTTCGGAAACCCTCCCAAAGGGCCTTCTGAGGACGGCGGTTGTTGAGGTTCATGGAAAAACACACCACTCTATAATTGTGGGAGAGCGAAATTTTCTATTGACGGAAAAGACCACTTTTTTGGATCTTAATGGTCAGGATATCGCATTGGACGCCCTTCCGGTTCCCTGCAAGGCGGATATCAAGTATCTTCTGAGAATGGATGAGGACCCGCTGCTCCTGCAACTGGTCATCAAAGAACTCTATCCTGAATCACTCACGGTTTTTGCTCCCGGCAAGTAAAAGCACCCCCGCCCTAAAGGGCGGGGCATCCACCCCCAAGTACGGTCCAGCCGACTTTGCCCAAGTCCCCGGGGGCTGCCAGGATGAGGCCACGGCCTCTTTTCTAAAGCCGTATCTCAAAAAGAATTCCACCGGGCTCCGCAGTGACCCAATATTTTGAGGTTTGCGCCCCTAAGCCCTTGGGAGTCTCCCGTAGCTTTGTTAAACCGCAAAATATGGGGTCACCGCCCACTCACACAATAGATACGGCTTTAGAAAAGAGGGCGTGGTCTCAGTCTGAGAGAACGCAACCCCTTTACTAGGCAGCACATTTTCTACCCATAAAGGGTGGCACAAGCGGCCACCGCGGCCATGATACCCACCAAGTCCGCCGTCAGGCCAGCGGTTAAGGCGTGGCGGATGCGGCGCACCTGAACGGCACCGAAATAGATGGCAAGGACGTAGAAGGTGGTCTCTGTGGAACCCTGCAGGGTGGACACCAGGTACCCCGTGTAACTGTCTGGCCCGATACTCGGGTCATTGATAATGGACGCCAAGACGCCGTAGGCCCCGGAGCCTGAAAGAGGTCGCAGGAGCGCCATGGGTAAGGCTTCGGCAGGCATGCCCACCCTTCCCGTAATCCCTCCCAACCCGCTCACCATCGCCTCCATGGCACCGCTGGCACGGAACATGCCCACGGCCACCAGAATAGCCACCAGATAGGGAATGATTCTAATGGCCACGCGAAAGCCCTCCTTGGCCCCCTCCACAAATACCTCGTACACGGGGACCCGTCTTATGACCCCGAATCCCAAAAAGCCCACCATGAGAAAGGGGATGATCCAGGGGGAGACGGCCTTGCCCCAAGAGATGGTCATAGGAATAACGGCCATAAATGCGAGGAGGACCAATCCGCTCGCCCAGAGGGGATACCCCTTGCTGGATTCAATGGGTAGCGACTCCTCTCCTGCTTCAGGGGCCCCGGCGCTTTTATCCTCTTTCCCTGCCCTTGAATTCTTTGATTTAAAAAAGCGCCCATAGGCCTTGGCCGCAAATATGGCAGCGATGGTGGAGCAGCATGTGGCGAACAGAGTCGTGGGAAGGATACCCGCAGGGTCAACAGACCCTGCTGCTGCACGGAGTGCGATAACCCCGGTGGGCAATAGGGTAACACTGGAGGTGTTGATGGCCAGGAAAAGCACCATGGGATCCGTAGCCGTACCCGGATGGGAATTGAGTTTGTCAAGCTCCTGCATGGCACGAATCCCAAAGGGGGTGGCCGCATTTCCCAGGCCCAGGGCATTTGCGGATAGATTCAATATCATGGCCCCCATGGCGGGATGTTCCGCAGGGACCTCAGGGAAAAGACGCACCATCAGGGGACGGATAAGACGGGCGATCAGCGTCAACATGCCTCCGGCCTCCGCCACCTTCATCAGGCCCAGGAACAGGGTCATCACGCCAATCAGACCCAGGGCGAGTTCCACGGATCCACCCGCCGATTCCACCACGGCCTTTGAGAGGATTTCCATGGGAGAGAGATCTCCCTCTATGGGCACCCAGCGGAGTTGATGCCAGGCGGCGGTGAAAAAAGCAATCAGGACGATAACGAAAAATACGATGTTCATCTACGTCCCTATCCAGGAAAACAGAGCAATAAGCGTCCAGAGTATCCACTGGAACAATTTGAACAGGGGGTTTTGGATGTTGGAAGTCAGGGCGATGATTATTTGAGCTACGGCGAAAGCGACATAATTAAGGGCAATAAACCTGACCAGAAGCGCCGGGTTCCCGCCAAACTTGAACCCAAGCCCTATGGCCAAAAGGAAAATGGTGGATAAAATGAGGTACCCAGAAACATAGTGGAACAGACAGTGCATCACCTTTTTTGGCACCTCATCAAAGGACGCCTGCAAAGTGGGCCCAAGGAAACTCCGACTTCCTATCGCAAAGTGCCCCACCGTTGCAAGCCCGGCAAAACCGCCTGCGATAATTAGAAACCAGTTCATTTGATCCTCCTTAACAAAAGATAGGCTGTGTCGCTTACACTCTTGGCAAAAAAGGGAGATTACTGTCAAGGGTAATCTCCCTTCTCCTCGCCTGCTTCGATTTGGGCTCAGGATCCTATGCTTTTAGTGACTGGCTTTCCTTTATGGCCACCTTTAATGCTTTGTGATCAACAGGGGGCACCGGAATCCCAGGCCTCTCCTCCAACTCGATCGCCTCTGATGGACAGCCCGTGGCACAAACCCCGCATCCAATGCAACGGTCCAGATCCACTTCCGGCACCTCATCTACACCCATAATCAAGGCTGTCATGGGACAACGTTCCACGCAGGTCTCGCAGGCCGTGCACGCTTCCGCGTCCCAGACCGGCTGAAACCCCGAAGAAAGGGCCTGCCCCGGCTTAGGGTGAGAGAGGGCCTGCTTGAGAATCACACAATGACAAGAGCAACAGTTGCAGAGAAAATCGATCTCTTGCCGATTGGTGCTGCAGTGGACCAAGCCGGCCTCCTCTGATTGCCTTAGGATTTCCAAGGCATCCTCTCTGCTCACTTTTTCCCCCATACCCCTCTCGATGACGAATTGGGCGCCCATGCCGAACTGCATGCAGACTCCCGTGGGCTTTCCGCAGTAGTCCCCATCGTCCATCAACTTTGCTTGATGACGGCAGTAGCAGGTACTCACGGCCAATGGCTCGTACTTATCAATATAGGAGGCAACCTGATCGTATGTGTGGATCTGGTTCCCCGCTTTGATCACCCTGTCCACCGTAATAACCCGCATGGTGGGGTATGGCTCCTCCACAAGACCCCGGGCCTCGCTAACGGCCGTTTTGTAGTTATGTATAAGCCTGGCCAGCTTTTTGTCTCTGCCCGTGCTCGTTCCTCGCATGAACTGGAATTCAAATATCCCGGGCACAAACGGGGGCCCGCCATAAGAGGTCATTTTTCCCATTTTGGCGGCACTGCAAAGGCCCTTATTTGCCATTTCCTCAAGGATGGGGGCCACCTCTTCCTCACGCTTGCCCATTTCAGCCGCAATGGTACTTGCAGGATTAAAACCGCGGGGCATGGCATTCGCCACCGCAGCCTGCTCTGGGGTGAATAGCTCCTGGGCCAACACATAGAACTCTGGTATCTCCATGCCTGGATACATACCGCCACGCCTTGCCATGGTCTTACACAGCTCCTGATAGACTTCCTCTGCCATTTCTACCTCCTTACCACCCTAAATATTTGGTCAACCTGCCACAAGGGGCATAAACCCACAAGCCTCCACCTCGACTCCATCCCGTTGGGGACTACGCCCCGGAGAGGCGAGCAAAGGGGATCCTTGGAGCCATTGACGGACTGCTCGTTCAAGTTCCCATCCGAGAAATAGCTCGTCACCTGACACAGACAGGAGCGTTTCCATAGGAGCTGTTTTTATCGAATCCTTAAGGGTGGGACAGAGATAGTTCACACAGAAGGAATGTCGGGCAAGGAGCTTGCACCCCCTGCTCCCCACAAAGAGACAGCCCCCAGGGACCTCACGAAATTCTGGTATTTGCCTGCCCAACACGAGATTCATGAAGAGAAGGATATGGTCATACCACTCTTCTACGCCTTGAAAACAGCAACTTCCAGACTCCTCGCAGGCGCACACCGAACATATTTCTGTAACGCGCAGCCGTTCCATGACCTCTTGCGTCTTGCGTACAGCGTTTCCATAAATCTCAAAAAGGGCGCCTAAACCGTCCTGGTTAGTCCGTGCCTCACTATAACGCGCGTAAAGCCTCTTCGCCCTATTTATCTCTTCTTCTATCATGGAATCTCCATTTCCTCACCCCTTCTACTCTCTCTTTTCCATGGCCTCGAAGCAGGGGATGCATAAGGTCTGGCCTAGGAACCGGCGTGTCCGGGACTCCATCGTTGCCTCGCCACAGGCTTCGCAAACGAGACTCTGCAATATTCGAGCCTTTTTAGGGATCGGGCCCTGTGCGGGTTTAACCTCAAAGAGATCTTCCGGATCTGCATCCATGATCCACTCTACCCGCGCGGCTCTGCCTTTTTCCATCTTCTCCTGTTCCTCGGGGGTCAGCTTTTCTTTAAGCATTTTCTTTCTCAGGGCACTTAATTCATTCTCCTGGTCTCGGGGAGTCCCTCTCTTTGTCACTATGCGGAACCCTTCCCCGTCTGAGCGGCGATAGAACGTAAAGGCGTTTTTCCCGTAGTCCAAATGGATTAGGTTTCCTTTGCCGAAGGTGCACCCGGCGAGAAATTGAACAGCGTCCACACCGCACATGTCTGTCTCCACCACGGCCACGATCTCTTCATCCGAGGCGCGGCCCAATGTGGCCAGCGCCAATTCTGAAGCTCTTATCCCAATGGCAAGGCCCGGGCATGAATGCCCGTGGAACCTAATGGTCTGCTGAATCAATTCCTCGCTAACCGCGGATTTTGTCATATCCTATCCCCCTTTCCGCTTTTGCGATGGGTATAAGACTAACATGACCCGTTTCTGACCGCAAGGGAACATCGGGGGGAATGTCTATGGCTTGCTTTTCTTGCACCATTAAGGTAAGGAAAGGCCTCATGGAGCATATTAAAGCCATAGGGTTTGACCTCTTCAACACACTGATTACTGCGGATACCCAGGCCCTCATTGATGCCATGGGCCGTTTGACGCAAAGCCTCCAGCAAAGCGGTCTCGCTCTTGAATT
This sequence comes from Deltaproteobacteria bacterium, assembly GCA_020342025.1. The sequence goes on along the minus strand of CP070840.1, from coordinate 2,439,593 downwards.
AGACGCATTTAAGAAAGCCCACCGGGACGCCGCCCTCCGGCTTATTAAAGAGACCCGGCAGCACGGGAAAGAGACGCACAATCGCTTCTGGATCAGTGCCGCATTGGAGACCCAGGGCCACAATGTCCCGCCCCATGACCCCATAATCGCAAAGGCCGTAGAGGCCTATTTCTCAGCCTTTCCCGAGCACATCCAGCTTATCCCGGGAACCAGCGAGATGCTTGGGACGCTTAAGGGTAGATACCGTCTGGGATTACTATCCAATTTTACCCATGCGCCCGCCGCCAAGGCGGTCATTGACAGTGTGGGGCTGACCCCTTTCTTCGATGTACTGATCATATCCGGTGAGCTCGGGTACTGCAAACCACATCCCTTAGTCTTTCGCCGACTCGTTGAGCAACTGGGTGTCAAAAAAGGCCAGATTCTCTTTGTGGGAGATGATCCGCTGCCAGATATCATCGGTGCGCTGAAGGCAGGACTCCAACCCGTGTGGATGACCTATGTTCGTGATAAGAACATACCCCTTTCTTCACGCGCTTCCTCTGACGCCGAAATGGTGGACAGCAGTGTACCTGTCATTTCCGCATGGCAAGATCTGTTCGACCTCTTAGATGGGAAGTGAGGAGGGGGGAAGCAGGTTAAGGCTTTACTTGTTTCCTTTTGACTTTCCCCAAAAATTTCTCTACGGAGACGACGAACCTTTCGTTTACGCCCTCTGATATCTTTTCAAACTCATCATAGACCACCACATCAAAAACCAACCTGGCTCTATCTATCTCTCTCAGGTGCGCCTCTGCGCGGACCTTTCTGCCCAGAGGCGTTGCAGCCAGATGTCTCATATGGATCACTGTGCCCACGGTCATCTTTCCTTCTGGAACACGGCCTTCGATGGCCTTGCGAGCAGCCTGCTCCATAAGAAGAACGACGCGATGTGTGGAGAGAACATCCGCACCCATATTCCCCATAAAACTCGCCAGGTCTTTTTTTTCAACCACCATCTCCTCTGTACCCTTCAACCCGATCTCGATTTCCGCCATAATTCTCTCCCAGTCAGTTTCTCCTTGAAAAGGGTCCATTTTATATCATGCCATTCTGTGGAATTCATCCACGTTCTTATATTGAGAATAGAGAATATACCCGCCCCATGCCAACGCTGTGATGATCAGGACAATACCAATCACATAGGACATTTTGGCAAGGGTGTGGTCATACTTCAGCCATCCAAGGGTCCGCAAGATATTTTCCCAGTCGTGACCGTCCGTTTCACGACCTGTAACGCCTCCCAGAAGTATGAGTTTCAGGGCCCTGGCGTCATTAATGTAAGGGGCAATATCTATAAAATTCTGCCCAAACCACCACAAGCAGGCCGATGCACCGAAATTATTTCGGACGCCAATCAAGAAAGCAAACAGGCAAACAAGAGGCATCAGAAGTTGGCCTAGAGTTCCACCCAGAAACATCATGAATCGTCCAAAGGGGATGAGGAAGATGTGTCCTGCTTCGTGAAAGGGTAGATTGACCAGGTGCATAAAGGGCATGACCTTGTAGGCCATTTCCACCGATGAAAAGACATACTTGAAACCATAGATGATAAGGAGAAGGTAGAGGATCCCCCTTCCGCAAAAATAGAAGACATTCACATCAGGCTCAGCGTAAAAAAGAAGGTGTCTCAGCCAGGCGAAGAACTCAAATTCTGTGGATTCTTCTGCTTTGGGAGGAGATTGGGGGGACCTGGACCTTTCCTCGGTCCGAGCTTTCTTAGAGGATATGTACTTCTCAAAAATAATTCCACATCTGAGACATTCTGAGTGACCCTCAGGTTGTTCAAAATGGCACTTTGGACAAATCACTTTCGTTCCCCTGACATCAAGGCGCTATCTTTTGTTTAGAATAGTTTAGGAGAATGGTGTTTGAGGGTCAATTCAAAAGCCCCCATGGATGGTTATTTGCGTACAGCAGCGTAGGTGCCAGCAGTGAGTCTGTCCCCTTTGCCTCAACACCCCCGAGCGAAGCAAGCCACCCCAAACCATGACCTGTCACACCTTGACACACAACCGTAACTTTGCTAAAATACTATAAAAATCAATCTCCTGGCCCTTGCCCTTTTCACTCGGACCCACCGACGGCCACCCCTTTGGTGGACGGCTACTTGGGAAGCGAAACAGATTGGAACGCACCGTAAGCTCACAGCGAGACCAGCCCAGGAGATTTTTTTGATTGTATGAACCCCTCAGCATCAAATCAATCGTATTCCCAGGAGGCCGTGAAGGCGGCTAAAAACGTTGTCACCTCTCTCTTCCTTGCCCTTAAGAAATTCTCCCTCTATCCCGAAGACCACAGCCATTGTCAAACGGCCCTGGTACGTCTGCAACATGACCTGGAGACCTTTCTGGATAAGGAGGGAAAGCTTGTTTTACATGTGGAGAAAGATCGGATTCTCTTTGACGATGAGGTGGTGCATCAAGGAGAACCCAGAGAGGGTGACCTGGCCTTTGCCCTCTTCAGGGACGCCATCTATAAGTTAATTTTTCATCAGGGTATTGATTCCCGGCAAATAGACCTATTCATCAGGATCCTTAATCAGCACAGGACCATCCCGCCCGAGGCGGAGGGCGATATTGTTACGGCACTCTGGGAAGCCCAATTGCCTCACCTTCAATATGAAGCGGATGACAAGATCCTGGAAGCTGACCTGGACGTGGCCCTCTCCCATTCAGAAGAAGAGCGGACAGAAATGTCAGACTTCTACTCGACTCTGGAGATGCTGCTGGATGCTGAAGCCTCTCCTGCGGGATCCCACGGTGATAGGGATTTGCCTCCCTTGGAGCCGTCCTCTTTCCAATTGACGACAGAGGAAGTGGAAACACTCCAAGAGATGGTGCGCAGAGCAGAAGCACGAGATGCGACTCAGGAGATTCTGGATATGCTGGCCGATATCCTCAAGGACCAGAAAGACGAAGAATATTTCGATGTTGTCCTGGACTACATGGAGGAAGAGCTGCAGACAGCACTGGGTCGAAAAAATTTCGACGTTGCGCTTCGTATTCTAAAAAGACTCATCCAAATCCGCATGCGCTGCAAAGAATCCACCTCATGGGCCCTTTCCCGAATCAACAAGTTTTTTCTGCGGGTGTGCGAGCCCGATTTCCTTGGAACCCTGCAGAAGGTCTGGCCCACTTTGAGTGCATCGGAGATTGGAAAACTCAGACTATTCCTGCTGCTCTTGCCACCCAAGGCTATCGGCGCCCTTGGTACCAGGTTGCTCGAAGCGCGCTCTCCCGGGGTTCAAAAAATGCTGTTAGGGGTAATTGTTTCACTCGCCTCCCGAGATTTTAGGCCTCTTGAAAAGCTCTTAGATACGGCTGAAGAAGGCCTCGTGTGCTGTCTTGTCCCCCTGCTTGGCCGTATGACCGATGAAAAATCCTCCAAGGCTTTGGTCCATATGGTTCATTATCCATCGGAACGGGTTCGGAAGCAGGCACTCTCTGCCATTATGGCCCGTGACCTGTGGGTTCCCGACCAACTCACCTCTCTCATGGATGACGACAACACCTTTATACGTCAGCTCTTGATAAAGTACCTGGGATCGCGCCGAAGTCAGGCCGCAGAAATGCTCCTCCTGGATTACCTCCGAAATCGAAAGTATCGCAATACGGACGACGAACATCTTTCTGCCTGTTTCAGGGCCTTGGGCAGATGTGGCAAAACTGAAGCTATCCCGTTCCTGCGGGATACGCTTCTGAGAGGGGGCTGGATCTCCAGATTTCGTGTTTCTCCGCTCCGAGAATATGCAGCCCTGGCACTCACGGAGCTCGGGACGGATAAAGCGAAGCAGATTTTGGAGGAGGGTTCGCAGAGCTGGTTTCCAGGCATACGTAGTTCCATTCGAGCCACAATTTAGGCGTAGAGGGTTTCATGAACGAAGAGAAGATGACCCCCAAAAAGAATCAAGAATCAGCTTCCTGGGAGGAATCCCTCTTTCTTGCCCTGTATCGCACCGTACAGACCCTCAGAATCCACCAAGATAACAACCAGCTGGTTCGGATATGCTTGACACGATTTAAGCAGATTGTCTCAAAAATGGACATGGAGGATGATCTCACACTATTGATCTATGAAGGACGATTTTACGTTCAAGGAGAGAAGGTGCAATACCACAAGCAGCTCGTGAGCCTCATCCAAGCCCTGATGGACTTCTTTGAAAAACGGGGCCTAAGGGGATTGCGTTTCTTTCCTGAAGTGAAAGAAGTGCCTCTTGGAAAGATCCTCGCCTTTTTTCGTTTGTTCATCCAATCCATAGAACACACGTCCCCTGATCTCTGGCTCTCAGAACAAGTGGGCGGCATTCGGTTTCCTTGGGTGAGCATCATACAGGAAAAGGGATTGAGACGAAGGCAGTCTGATCCTGGTCTCCAGAAAAGGGCACGCACTGCTTACTACAGTTCCCTCGCCTCGGTAAAACAGGTCTCTCAGAAGATGTCCGTGCAGGGATATGCGGGCGTTCGGAAAGCGAAGAGGATGGTTCAGAATATGGTGGACGTTGCACTGGAAGATGAAGGCATCCTCCTGGGACTGGGCACTATCAAGGACTACGACGACTACACTTACACACACTCCGTCAATGTGGCGGTCTTGTCCCTATGCCTCGGCCACCGTATTGGTTTATCTCGCATTTCATTGGAGCGTCTTGGTATCTGTGGGCTCTTTCATGACCTGGGAAAAGTGGAAATCCCTCGTGAAATCGTCACCAAGCCAGAAGAATTGAACACAGGGGAATGGAAGGTGATTCGAAGCCATCCCCTGGCGAGCGTAAGGCAGATCCTCAAGTTAACCGCCTCCCATGGTCTCAAGTCGGAGATCCTTCTTGCGCCGTTCGAACACCACATGAAGCTGGATCTTACGGGCTATCCGCAAGTACACTTCAAGAAAGAGATAAGCCTCTTTGGAAGGATATTGCATATAGCCGACGTCTATGACGCTATCACCTCGCCAAGGGTTTACCGCCGCTCTGCGCTCAGCCCTGACCAAGCGCTGATCTATATGTTGAAAAGGGCAGGGACAGATTTCGACCCTATTCTGTTGAAAGTCTTTGGTACGATGATGGGCACATATCCCATGGGAACCCTTCTGGAGCTGGATACAGGAGAGAGGGGCCTGGTGTTGGATTACCCTTTAGATTCTGGGGGCACGTTACCTCGGATCGTCCTGCTGGAGGAGGATGGGAACGGTGATTTTAGGCGCGGCGAGGTGGTGGATCTTGCGGTAAAAGACCCCAAAACAGGTGCCCAGCTCAGAAAGGTGGTCAAAAGCCTAAATGCTGCCTCCTGCGGAATCCAGCCCGCCAGTTTTATCTTCTAAGCTTTCCCCTCGTCCCCACTCTCTTTCCCTCTTCGCCATTTTGGGCCTCTTCCCGGTCTGAGCCACCTTCCAAGGCCTTGGACAATATTTCGAACGTCGTCCAGCTTCTCCCGTGCAGCCCTTTCACCCTCTTCGATCAAATTCATGGCCTGAGAGAAATTGGACCAGTGCAAATTTCCCACGTCTGGAAGGATGACAACATCCGCCCCGGCCAATTCATACGCCTTAAGCTTTTCCCCCATAATCTCGCTGACCCTATAATATATGTCCACCACATTTCGCAGATCTTCCCGCGGGCTGATGCCCCTGTCCACGGCCACGGCAACGACCACGTCAGCGCCTTCCTCCCTCGCCACAGAGCTGGGAATGAGTGATATGATGCCCCCATCTGACAAAAGCCATTCTCCCTCCTTCAAGGGCGCTATGGCGCCTGGAACAGCACAGCTCGCCCATACGGCCTGCCGTAAAGATCCCTTAGAAAAAATGATCTGTTGACCACTCACAAGGTCAGTGGCCACGGCCCGAAAGGGTATTCGCATATCCTCAATCTGGATGTCTGGAATGAAGTAATTGATCGTTTCCTGGAACTCCTCATTGGACAGTATCCCGGGCTTGAACATGGCTTGGACCACGAGATAGCGATTTTTCAGGTAGTTCTGAATTTTTCGTTTTAAACCCATTTCTGCCCTGGCCTGCGCCTTCTCAAAGCCCCTTATGGCAGACGATTGAAACTCGGGACTGTTCAGGTATTCATCCGCCTTTTTTTCCAGTTCACCCGGACTGATGCCACTGGCGTATGCCCCGCCGACTAAGGCCCCCGCACTGGTTCCCACAATGAGATCCATGGGAACCGACTCCTTATCAAATACCCCCAAAACACCGATATGGGCGAGTCCTCTGGCACCACCGCCCCCAAGGGCAAGGCCTATACGCTTCTTTCTCCAAAACATGATTATGGCGTTCTCCAATGCCTGTTGCAGACTATTTTACCTTTTGTACTCGCTTCACATCAAGAGAATCCTTTTATAGGATTATAGGATATGAGAGCCTTTAAGGGTTGAAATAGATGGGAAGTTGTGATTCTTATTTCTCATCATTTCCGTCTCAAGATTCAAAAATGCCAAAGATAAGAAAAGCAGTTGTTCCGGCAGCAGGTCTCGGAACCCGGTTACATCCCATGACCAAGGGGCGACCTAAAGAGATGCTTCCCATTGGAGCTCGCCCCATGATTTATTATGCCGTGCGTGAGGCCGCACTTTCGGGATTGGAGCATCTCTATCTCGTCATCAATAAAGGAAAACCCTCTCTTCGCCAGTACCTGGAGTCAGAGCGGTTTAAGAACGATTTAGGAAGCAAGCTCACCCTCCCTCACATAGAGTTTATTGATCAACCGGCTCCTCTGGGATCCGGCGAAGCCATATATAGAACCAAAGAAATGATAGGCGAAGAGCCTTTTGCCTTGATGATGCCGGACTTTCTTTTTTTTGGATCTTCCCCTGCTTTGAGCCAGATGATCCCTGTATATGAATGGGTTAGAAAGGATATTGTTGGCGTCCTTACCCTAGGAGCAAAGGAGGCTGAAGGATTTGGTAACGTGGGAATATTTCACCCGACTCCATGGGAAAAGGATATCGTTGTAGTGCGTGACCTCTCCAAGAAGGTGAAGGATCCATTGGTACTGGAAGAGGGAGAAACAATCTATAAGACGATAGGAAGGTGTATCCTCGGCCCCCACTTCTTCTCCTACTTGGAAAAAGTCAGGCCCTTGCAAAGAGAGTGGGATGATGCACCCGCCTTTCGGGCGATGTGCGAGGAGAGAAAAGTCATGGGAAAAATACTGCAAGGGACCGGATTCGACGTGGGCAATCCCATGGGCTATCGTGCAGCAAAAGAAAAAATCGGCCCCTATCTCCATTCAGCCTGATTTAGTGCTTCGATTCGCAAATACGGTTATGTCTCCTTCCGACCCTACTATCAAATCTTACTCACTAAGCACCAAGTCCTGAGGCCTTGGACTGTCTTAGAACTTGTCGATCAATCGACTTGGCCTTGTTTTAGGTTCTCAAGAATGGGAAATCAATGACCCTTAAAGTGGGGCTTTCTTCTTTCAAGAAAGGCGTCGCAGCCCTCTTGAAAATCGGCAGTGCCGGCGGATTCGCTGAGGCATTCCAATTCCAGATCCAAGTGCTGTTCCAGTGTATCGGAAAAGCTGGTATCCAACATCTTTTTGTCCATGCCTAGCGCTATGGTGGGCATACTCGCCAGCTTTTTCGCGATTCGAAAGGCTTGTTCTGAAAGTTTTTCAGGTTCTACCACTTTGCTCACCAGGTCGATCTCGAAGGCGTTTTCTGCGGAGAGTGCTGTATTGAGCAGGGTCATTTCTGCTGCTTTTGCCAGCCCCACGATCTTCGGAAGATAATAGAGTAGACTGCTGTCTGGGGCCAACCCAACCCCTGTGAAACCCACACTAAATGTGGCTTCAGTGGAGGCAATGCGTAAGTCGCAGCAGCAAGCCAAAGACAGCCCTACCCCGAAGCATGGACCGTTAATGGCCGCCACCCACGGGGCGTTCATTCCGCGCATCTTCAAAACGCTTTTGTGGACACTCCCTGCAAGGTCATGGAGAAATTGTTTGGGGTTTGCGGCTGCCTTAAATTCCGCCAGATCCCCGCCTGCGCAAAAGGCCCGTCCTTTCCCTGTAACAATGACGGCACGAATCTTCTCCTCTTCGCTAAGTTGATCTACAATTTTCCTCAAGTCCTCTGCAAACTGCGTGTTAAGAGCATTCAACGCCTCCGGACGGTTAAGACGCACCAGAGCGACCTTCCCTTCTTCAAAGACCTCTAACTCGACTGTTGACATTTCGTTCCGGCTCCTATGCTATGCTTCTGCTTGAACAAACTTTCTTTAGGCCAATAAGTTGATAGGGTAGTTCTCTTGGCTAGCTACTATAGGTAGAAACACGTTGGTGTGTCAAGGAGGCACGCATCGGGTGAGTTCTGGAGAATGGGTTTATTAGGTCATATACGTTACGGGCACCTGCGGGTCAAGCCATAGCGAAGAAAAAACCGAAGCCAACATCCGACTTCGGTTCCCTTATCTTTAATATCCCTTGGAACTGGACACCTTCCCTTCAAGGGGGGTGGGGAAATCATCCGACCGTATATGTCCCCGTCCCAACAGCTATAAGCCGGTCTTGATCATTATGAAGCTGCATTCTTATGACGGCAACCTTTTGCCCCGTGCGCATGAGCGAACCTGTTGCCAAAAAATACGTCCCTAGACCAGGTCGCAAGAAATGGATCCGCAGATCAATGCTCCCCACGTTCAAGAGTCGTTTCCCCATCTCCTCCAATGGACGGTCCGCCACCTTTTCTAAGACGCCCATCGCTGCTGTTATTCCCCCCGTGACGTCGTGGACCGCGGAAATAACTCCCCCGTGTAGAATGCCTTTTACAGGGTTGCCGGTGAGTTCTTCCTTCATGTCAATCTTCAAAGAGACACTCTCCATGTCCAGTGACTCCACCGGCAACCCCAAAACCTTGTTGAATGGAATTTGCTCTTCAACAAAGCCGGGCAGGAGCTTCATTAACTCCGCCACCTCTCTATTTTGTTCAGCCATCATGGGGTATCTTCAATCGGCAGCGCCGCAACAACAGATTCTACTCGTCCAGCTCTTCGATGGTCGCTTCATCAGTGATCTGGATGCAACCTATCACGCTCTGGGCCGCTGGGCACAGGGACAGATATGAAGAGAGGCCCTCCTTGGCCTCATCCGTTTTACCTTGTGGGACTTTTAGATGGTATTTTACCCGGATTTGGGTGATCTTGAGAATGTTGTTGACGTTTTCAATATCCCCTTCCACATCGGCCCAATATCGCTCATCAGGCGTGGGAATGCCTTTCCTGGCCAGGACCCCGGCCAATGTCCCCATCATTCAGGCCGCAATGGCGCTGATCATATGGTCCAGCGTGGCGGGGTGCTCCTCCTTGGGTTCAAGCTTGTAAAAATTCTTGATCCCCCCGTGTACCCCGTAACGCACTTCTCCGGGAAAACCCTCGATGACGGCCCTCCGAGTGGGGCCCGCCTCCCGTACGATTTTGCTGCGCGATGTATGAACGATCTCGGTCATTGCTTTCTCCTTTCCATTTCAAGTCTTGTCGTTTTGCCCTCCCGTTTCGTCTTCTACTTCCCATCTTCACTTGCAAATATAGAATTCCCTCCAAAGTTAAGAGAATATAAGTCCAAAGCCCTTGCCTGTCAAAGAGAGGCATCTGTTTGGGTCTCTCTCTGCAGACAATTTGAAGGGGCCCCTTTCACCTTTCCTCTCTCCCGTTCCCGCGCCATAAAAAAAGAGGGGTCAGTGTCGACCCCTCCCCTTCCGTCATCCATCGGTATCAATGGATTACAGAAAAGCGGCTCTCCGCTCCATATCCCGCATCTCCTTTGGGCTCATTCGGACAGGCATACCGTTTCTCCGGTCCAGGCCGCTTCTCCGGTCCAAGCCAGATCGCCTTTCCGGGATGTGTATGTCGTAAGAGAAGCGTCTTCGATCAAATCCAGAACGCCTGCCCCCATTATCTCCGAAATAGAAGACCACCTTTGTCTCTTTTACCGCAACTTGCCTTTCTAAGATCCTCAGGCCCACGAGATAGTGACCTTTCAGCAGTCCTTGGTCATATTTGGTGACGTGTCGTATCTCGGACTCCAGATAGACTCGGGGGTAAAATGCATCGGCAGGATAATAGGTCATATGGAGTGTGTCCCCTGTCCTTAACCGGGGGAGGATGTCCAGATGCTTATTGACCAGAAAAGAGAGGGAGTTCCTCGTCTTGTCCCATATACGAAATTTGCCCGCAACCTTGAATCCACTTATTGATAACTCAATGTTGTAAAACTTACCCACGTGTTCTCGGGCCTCTGATCTCCTCTCCTTCACCTTCTTAGCCGTTGCATGGGGTACCATGTTTCACCTCTTAGATGCTCTGTTTGTCACCAAACTTCTTCTTATTTCTTCATCTTGAACTGAAATTAAAGATAATTATATATAAATTAAACATATTTGTCAACTATCTTCCCCTAAATTAGATAAACTATATACCATTCATGTATATATACCTGAAATATAGATTGTGGGCACATGGGTTTTCACCCCTCCCCCCATACTCTGGCCCGA
>CP070840.1:2416099-2428958 GCA_020342025.1 Deltaproteobacteria bacterium | reverse complement strand
GCTCCAGGGTTTCCCATTATTCCCAAGGCGTCGCCTTGGGATCCCCGCGTAACGGAGTTTTCAACGATCCTTGCATCCCATCCTGGACATCCTGTAAATCCTGTCTGAAAATTTTTTCGTGTTTCCTCTTTTTCGTGCTTTCGTGATTAATAATCCTGTCTAAAATTTTCGTCCTAGGCAGGGATCACCTTCCCTGGGTTCAGAATATCCTCTGGATCAAATGCCCGTTTCACCTGCCGCATGGACTCAAGGTCACTCTCGGAAAAGATATAAAACATCTCTTTCTTCTTCTCCAGGCCGATCCCATGTTCTCCACTGATGGTACCCCCCGCATCAGCACAGATTTTCAGGATCTCGACAGCCGCCTTCCTCGCCTTGTCACGCTCTTCCTCATCCCTTTCATCAAAGAGGATCAAAGGGTGCAAATTGCCATCTCCGGCGTGAAAAACGTTACCTATAAGCAGGTCGTACTTCTTTCCCGTCTCCAGGACTTTGCTCAGCACTTCAGGGAGTTTTGTTCTTGGGACCGTGCCATCGCCGACCATGTAGCTGGGCTTTAGGCGGGTGATCGCCCCAAAGGCGCCCTTTCTCCCGGCCCAAAGCTTCGCCCTCTCGGCATCATCCTTAGCAAGCTGGACATCCCTGACATTGTGTCTTTTGCAGATCTCCAGAATCTTTTCCCCCTGCCGCTCCATGCCGTCTTCCATGCCATCCAGCTCAATAATCAGCACGGCCGCCGCATCCAGCGGATACCCGGCCTGGACAGAGGCCTCCACAGCCTGCATGACCACATTGTCCATCATCTCCAGAGTGGCCGGCAAGATGCCCTCTGCGATAATGGCAGACACGGTGTTACTGGCATCATCGATGGCATCAAAGATGGCCAGCATGGTCTTGATCTTCTCTGGTGCACGGATGATCTTTAGAATCATTTTTGTAACAAGACCCAAAGTGCCTTCACTGCCTACCAGGAGGCCCGTGAGATCATACCCCGGATTATCTTGAGACTTGCCACCGGTCCAGACCACAGTGCCGTCGTAGAGTACCAGTTCTGCTCCCAGTACGTGGTTGGTTGTAACCCCGTATTTCAGGCAGTGGGGTCCCCCGGAATTTTCCCCTAGATTGCCTCCCAGGGTGGAGACCTTCTGACTCGCGGGATCTGGCACATAGACAAACCCTTCACCAAGGAGGCGGTTCTGCAGGTCGAGGGTAATGACACCCGGTTCCACGGTGACGGTACGATTGGGAATGTCAATCTCCAGAATCTGGTTCATCCTGGAAAAGTGAACCACGATACCCCCTCTGGTGGGAATGGTTCCACCGCTCAAATTGGTCCCTGATCCCCGGCCGACGACCGGGATCCTGTCCTCATGGGCCAAGCCCATAATCTGAGAAACCTCTTCCGTTGAACAGGGCAAGACCACCGCATCGGGGCGTCCCTTCTCCATGGATGCATCGTATCCGTAAAGGGTGAGGTCCATCTCGGAGAAAAGAACATTTTCTTCCCCGACAATATCCTTTAGTCTAGCAATAAGTGTCTCTCTATTCATGAGTCCCTGTGTGGGTCATTGGGGTATTTGGTATCAGGCTAATCTTCGGCATAAACTCCGGATGCCGCCTCGAGTGCTCCTGGATTGACTTTCACACCCTGCCCCTTCAGCACGGTTTCAAGGGCAGAGAGAAAGAGAACCACATTCCCTGGGCGGGATGCGTGGCCCATGAGCCCTACCCGCCATATCTTCCCTGCAAAGTCCCCCAGGCCTCCTCCGATCTCTATGCCGAACTGGCTCAGCAGGGCCTTGCGGACTTTTAGGTCATCTGCCCCGTCTGGGATCCGGACGGCATTTAACATGGGCAGCCGCTCCTTCTCTGGAACCAGCATGGATAGGCCCATCGCCTCCACCCCTGCGACCAGTGCCCTGTGGTTCTTTTGGTGGCGAGCAAAACGCGCCTCCAAGCCCTCCTCAGCAATGATGCGTAATGCCTCACGAAGCCCATAGATCATGTTAATGGGGGCCGTGTGATGGTACTTTCGCTCAGCTCCCCAGTAGCTCTGCACCATGGTCATGTCCAAGTACCAACTCACCACAGGGGTCTTTCTCTTCTCCAGGACCTCCATGGCCTTTGGGCTGAAAGAGATGGGGGAGAGCCCGGGTGGACAGGAGATGCACTTCTGGGTCCCGCTATAGGCGGCATCCACGCCCGTCTTGTCTAGTGAGACTTCCATGCCGCCCAACGAGGTCACCATGTCCACAAGAAAAAGCGCCCCAGCCTCATGAGCGATCCTCGCCAAATCTTCCAGAGGCTGGCAGACACCTGTGGAGGTCTCTGCATGAACCACGGCAAGGACCTTGGGTCTTTTTCCCTTTACCGCCTTCTCCACCGCGTCAGGATCGATGGCCCTTCCCCATTGGCCATCTATGCGATTCAGGTGACCACCGATGCGGTTTACAATGTCTGACATTCGCGTACCGAACACACCGTTTACACAAACCACCACCTCGTCACCTGGTTCCACCAGGTTGACAAAACAGGTCTCCATTCCAGAACTGCCTGTGCCCGACACAGGTATGGTCAGGGCGTTTTCCGTCTGGAAGAGAAATCTGAGAAGCCGCTGGGTCTCATCCATGATGGACAAGAAATAGGGATCAAGGTGACCAATGCACGGGGCAGCCATGGCCTGCAGCACGCGCGCGGGCACATCGCTCGGCCCTGGCCCCATGAGCACCCGCGTACCAGGATCAATATCTCTGAAATCATTCGCATTAAAACTCATCAAGCCCTCCTTCTGAATTCATTGGAGCCCCCTCGTCCCTGGCGGCCCGCGACGAGACCTGTCGGCAAGCCTTTTGGCTGTAAAATCAAGGCTGCAGCGATCAGGTCGAAAAGCCCGGTCGAGTCGTATGGGGTCGGGGTGAGGGGGAAAGTAAGCGGATAAGAGACAATCAAAGCCACAAATCCTTTGAATCGAGGCAGTATAGGAGAGAGGTGGGTCTATGTCAAGAAATTGGAAGGAAGGAAAGGGACCTGGCGCGGCGCTTTGTTAATTTACTGCGCTGGAAAGGACCTTTATCCCCTTGAACGCTATCTGCAGCTCAAGGCGCCACGCACCCTTCGCTTGTTTTTGACTTCTCTTAACGCTCTTTTATCTCAATTGAAACGTGGTTATACAGGTCTTGCTGTTATCGAAGGTCCCAATCTTACCGGTGACCTGTCGACCCATTCCCTTGATGGTCAGCTCCACACTACGCTGCCTGGGCAGCCATAGTTCGAAAAAACCATTCCGTAAAGTGGCTATGTTATCACTGAACAAGACATTCCCATCCTTGTCTGTCGCTTTTACATAAAACGTTTTCTCGGCCAATTCCCCCTGACAGGAGGACATATAGTGGATTGTTCACCGATGCGTTCGGTTTACATAGGGCGCCACAGCCACCAGCATTTTCTCCTCTGGAAGGGGGATCTTTTTAACCCTTCCTTTAGGAAACTCAAATACCACATCCCGTGTGGTAACGTGGCTCTTGATCTCTTTCTTGGACCACTTCCACTGGTTGGCGATTTCCATGGCCTGTATGGCATCCACGTTTTTCAACGCAGCTTCATTCTCATCCGCCAGGAGGCCGCACGCTGTAAACAGTGAGCCCAACCCAAGCAAAAGTATAATGCATACGAATAGATATTTCATCTGTTTCCTCCTCGGCCTACCCCCCATTGCAGGACCTTTTTATCGAAAAAACCCCTCCAATCACATAACAGGGCATAAATCAAGACATACCACGAAGTGGGATTAAAAAGCAAACCATTTATAATAAGCGATCTTTCATTTGTCTTTCTCTTTTATCACGCCATTGTCATCATCGTCAGGTCTCTCATTCTTGAAATAGCCTTGTCCCCTATTTGTATAGTTGTCATCTTTCCAAGACTTATCATCGTCCTGTTTCCAAAGTTTATCCTCTTTATACGGCCCCTCATCCGCCCCTTCTCTTTCTTTACGCTTCTCTATGGCCGCTGTCATATCGCTATCGAGTTCCACGATTTCTCCACTCTTATTTATCCCAATAGCCCTATTTTTGTGTCTCAGTTTCAATTGCTCTGTAGAACTGAAGGTGTGGCTGTCACAATCCCCAATGAGAACCACACTATCACCCACATCAGCCCAACTTTCGCCTTCCATATCGCTATTGATTCCGTAGGAGGCACCCCCATTGTGATCAGCAGGGCAGTGAAAAATCTTTTCTGTTACGCCGTATTCTTTTAGATTTTCATGGGTTAGAAATTCAGCGTAGGCGTGGTCTGATGCCTCCAATTTAATGAGAAAGGTATACGCCTTCGTAAGCCAGCCTTTATTTTCCATGGCCTTTGCATACCCTTTTTCAACATGTTCTCGCTTTAAATGGGTCAGATTTCCAGGCAGAGCCTCATTTTCTGCGACGTACAGTTCAACGGCTGCTTGCAGGGCCCTCAAATTCGTCTGACATACCTTCTCTTTCGCGTGCGCAAGAAACCGTTGATGAACATACATGGCAATGGCGGAGAGAACGATGAGAATCAATACCACGACGACCAACTCCGTCACGGTAAATCCTTTTTCATTTTCCCTCACTCGTGTTAAGCTCGATAGCGAACTAAAATAACCCATCTCTTTTTCCTTTAAAAGGATGCTGTGAGAACCAGACTGTTGGAGAAGGTCTCTTTTCTGTTCCAAGTACAAATAGTTAAAAGGAATTTGGCAGAAAAAACAATCGGTAGAAGTTCTGATTTTGCCCCATCCTTCGTGACAGTTTGACTAATACCTGAGTACTATATGTCATAGTGAAGCGATCAGAATTCCGCATGATGGGTGGGAAGGCTGAACATAAACTGGCATACAAAAGAGAGGCCGATGGTTTTCTCGTCTGATTGAAATTGGGGCGGAATGGCGCGCCAGATCTTGATTCATCACTAGACAGAGGGGTCTGATAGCTTACTACTAAGTCAAGCAACTTATGGTAGAATCTTACGCCTGAGAAAGGCCTTTGTTCTTCTGCCCGTCTGCCGTGATTTTCATTGGAATTAACATGAAAAACGGTGCAGACGGGCAAATTTGACACTCAAGGGCTAAAGCCCTATATTCTTGGCTACCCAAGAGACGAAGAAAGGAGCTCATCAGGAAGATGTTATATGCGGATTATGATCACCCTCCCTATCGTCCCCCCAGTGAGGCAGGGAGCCTTTTGCTGAGAGTCACCCGCGGGTGCCCTTGGAACCAGTGTACCTTCTGCTCCATGTACAAGGATACATCTTTTGAGAAACGGCCTCTGGATGAAATATTCCAGGATATCGAGACGGCCCGCAGGATATACGGGGCCCGGCCCCGTACCGTTTTCATAGGGGATTCCAACAGCCTCGTGCTTACCCCCGAGACGCTCGCAAAGATCCTTGGGCATCTTTACGAGCACTTTCCCGACACAGAGCGGGTCACAAGTTATGCTCGCGCCCGAACCCTCTGCAAAAAATCCATCGACGAACTCCGTCTGATTCGCCAGGCAGGACTCACACGGCTGCATGTGGGTTTAGAGACGGGCGATCCTGAGCTCCTCAAGGAGATCAAAAAAGGGGCAACACCCGAGCAGATGGTGCAAGGATGCCTGAGGGCTAAGGAGGCGGGTTTTGAAGTTAGCCTCTATGTCTTGGCAGGGATCGGGGGAGAAGAGAAGTGGGAACAGCATGCCGAGGGCACCGCAGCCGTGCTCAACCAGGTGGACCCTCACTTCATCCGGATTCGCACCTTCGTTCCTACCCCATATTCTCCTCTTTGGGACAGCGTCCAGAATGGTTCTTTCCAACTGGCATCTGCCGAGACGATCCTCCGAGAGCAGCGATGCCTGGTTGAATTGCTCCAGGTCACATCTCAATATTTGAGCGATCATATTTCCAATTACGTTCCGGTGTACGGAAAGCTACCTGATGATAAGTCATCCATGGTTCAAACCATCGACAAGGCCCTGGATGATCTTCAAGAGGATACCAGATATCGTGAGGCCCTTGAGCAAAAACGATACCTGACGAGACTCTGAGAATAACACAGGGGTAATACCCTCGCTAATTTGCCAGAAAGGAGTATAACTGATGCCGGTTCCAGAATATCCCGCAGAGACCATCCTTACATTCACAACGGTTCCCCTCAAACTTGGCTTCGGGGCGGCAGACGAGGTTGGCTATGAAGCGAAGCGATTAGAGGCCAAAAGGGCCCTCATCTGCACCGACAAGAATCTGAGGGCAACAGGTCATCCGGACAGGATACAGAAGATTATTGAGAAAGAAGGGATTGGTGCGGAGATCTATGACGATATCCATGTGGAACCCACAGACAGGTCCATCGATAAGGTGGCCAATGACTTAAAAGGAAATGAATTTGATCTCTATGTGGCCGTAGGTGGAGGCAGCACTATTGACACGACCAAGGCCGTCAGCCTTCTGATTACATATCCTGCCCCGGTCATGGAATATGTGAACAAACCGATTGGTCATGCCAAACCCGTACCCGGTCCGCTCAAACCTTTGTTGGTCTTGCCTACAACATCCGGCACAGGGAGTGAAACCACCCCTGTGTCAGTCCTGGATATTCTGGACATGAAGGTCAAAACCGGGATCTCCCATCCCTTTTTGAGGCCCACCATGGCCTTGCTTGATCCCCTGCTCACCGTAAGCATGTCCCCTCAGATTACCGCCTCAACGGGTATGGATGTGTTAACCCATGCCCTGGAATCCTACACGTGCCTGCCCTTTGATAAGCGCAAAAAACCGGATCATCCCAGCCAAAGGGCCGCCTATATTGGGTCCAACGTACTCTGTGACATCTTCTGTGTGAAGGCCATTGAAATCGTGGGCAAGTACTTAAGACGGGCCGTAGCAGATCCCTATGATCTTGAGGCAAGATGGCACATGATGGTGGGCTCCACCCTGGCGGGAATCGGATTCGGGAATGCAGGGGTACACATCCCCCATTCCATGGCCTATCCCATTGGGGGCATGGTGCGAGACTACAGACCTCCAGGATATCAGGTGGAAAAAGTCATGATCCCCCATGGTCAGGCCGTAACCATAACCGCCCCAGCGGCTTTCCGGTTCACCGCACCGGTCTGGCCGGAAAAACACGCCTATGGCGCCCAACTTCTCGGGCTGAACAGCAAAAACATGTCGATCAAAGAGGCCGCACTGGCCCTCTCCCACCAGGTCATAGAATTGATGAAAGATATCGGCTTCCCCAATGGTTTGGGTGAAATGGGTTTCACTGAGGCCGATATCCCTCAGATCGTTGAGGGGACCTTGAAACAGCAACGGCTCTTGGTGGGATGTCCTCGGCAGGTGGGGGAAAAGGAGTTGACTCAAATTGCCCGGGAATCCATGAAATATTGGTAAGAGAACTTCCTGTTTGCCTAAACTCTTCTTTCCAAAATGGCACTTCGGGTCATACCGGTGCCCACAGAATCGTACAATATGGTTTTTGCGTGTCTTAGATTGTTGAGGTTTCTGTTTACAGGATAGCCTTGGATGGCGTCTTCTTTCAATGCCCCCCGCTGGAGATCGTATGGGAGTCTTTGCATACAGACAACAGAACAATTACCTCGCTCATGAATATTGGTCACCATTTTGTTCGCAATGTAATCAGTCACACTTTTCTTCACATCCGGGTTTTCACCCCTTAATACCTTCTCCAGGGTCATAGGTATCATAGCAAAATTTGCTTGATGTTCGATGAGAAGATCAATGTCGTCTATGGTTAGGTTATTTTGGGGCAACAGCTGGGACAAATGTGCCCCGGCGCCGCGGGTGGCGTGCAGAAAAACGCCTTTCCCATCTATCTCTGCAAAGACGTCCCCATGATCTGGCACAACCTGAATGTAATCGCCAAAGCAACCATGAGTTCTGGTGAGGGTGTCGATAACGCCATACCGAGGCTTTTCAAAGATGTAGTTTTCCCCTTTGTGCAGCACAAGCTCTACATTCAGGTCAGGGCGCAAATAGGCGGAAACAACGACCCCGCATTTTCCTGATTCAACGTATGCCCTGGCAATTCCTTCAACCTGGCCAGGGTCTTTGTTAATAGTCATGATGTCAAAGCCAAATGAGTTCACATGTCGATTGTAGAATCTTGTTGCATCCTTAAAACGTGTAAAAGTCCCTTTTGACGCCTCTTGGGGATACATTAGCTCCACCAACCTGTGCTGAACTCTTGCCGCAGCCGCAGGAACTCTGTATTGAAATTTCCCAAGCTGATTATCGATGATTATGCCGTCAATCCTGCCATGCCCGTTTAACTCAAAAATCTTTTCTGCAATGGATGTTATAAAATCCTCTTTGAGACTGAGTTTCGCCTTCTTACTGCGAGAATAGTCTCCTTCGGGTTTCGCGCTAACTCTCGTTTCAAGCGCCGTGGCCAGGGCGTCATCCCCGAATATAATACTGGAGGTGTCGAGCGGCCTGAACGTCTTTGCACGATGGACGTTTTCAGCACCCACAATAACGGATATATCACCAGCCTTCAGGACGCCGGCAAGAGAGAGCATGAAGACAAGCTCTGCAGCCACATTGAACCCGGGACAACCAGCATATAAATCCAAAACCATACCGTTGGGACAATGAGAACGAATCAGTTCAAAAGGATGTCTGACAAGCGGACCAGGGTCATATTTGTCGTCCCCCACATTGGTTGCTCCAATGACTAACTTGATTCGAGAAGGGTCAATATGAGATGTTTCCAGGAGATCTCTCAGCGCAACCACGCCAATTCTCTCGTCCGGCGGAGCAGCAATCCGAGTCCTTACACCAACCCGTGCCTCTATGGAGTCATTATTGACCGGTATCCCGCCCTTGAAGAACATCCCCCTGTTTTCAAAAAATGAGTTGTCAACAAGGGTCCCACCGTTCCATGCACCATAGGCAGTGATTTCCAAAACAGAGTCCGCTGCCACGCTACCCTCTTTTCTCTCCAGGTCGTACCTCAGTCTTCAATCCTCAATACTGGGATTCTTTTTTGATTGGGGATGATAAGAAAATGTGAGGGGTGTGTCAACCAACCTGGAACGATTTGGGGGCGTTCTTGACCAGCCCGCATAAGGATGTGCCTCACACATCATAATATGGGGCGGCCTGGGTCTGAACCGGCCATTTCTGCATTGAAGATTCAAAATCAACGGATATACTGCTTCCCACTGAGCTTACTGATATGGGACTCGAATTGAGGATTGGGATAATCAAGGGCAGGGCCGCAATAGCCCTGCCCTTTAGGTTTAGATGGGTATTAGGGAAGTTCTAATTTGGCCACCGTCGTACGGAGCTTATCAGAATTCGGGTTTTTGGCCTCATGGGCCACAAAGATATCCACTGGCCTGACGGGTCTCCCATAATAGGCCTTATTCCACCCATAATTCTCATTTACAACGGCACCATCCAGGGCGATACCAATAAAGGCCCCTTTGGTCCGTGCAAAGGAGACATAGTCCACATTGAGACTTGACATGGCTCCCTGAACCCCTGTACCGAGAGGTCCTACAGCCACGGAAGTCTCTCCACCGATCTTGACGGATGTGCTATACAGCCTTTCCAGACCCTTCTGCGTCATCACCATAAGAACGACTTCTGATTTCTGACCACCAAACTGAAGACCGAAGCTCACGGAGCCAATGTTGTAAAAAGCGGGTCCTACCCATTCACCTGTCCCCGGGTCCCGAACCAGCAGCACCCCTCTGCCGCCCGAGCCACCCAGGAACCAGGCCCCTTTGTACAGATCAGGGATAATCAAGAGGCCTTTGGCCTGATTCAGGTGCGCTCTGGCCCATTGCATATCTGGGTCGCCGATAAAGGTGTCAGCAGCGAGACGTGCCCTGTCAACCAACAACTGCTGCGCAAGGGGCTCTTGTGTTGTGGCGGGCGTGCTGGCGCAAGCACCCAGTAAAGAAATTATCGCGATGAGGACGATGCCCTTTAAAATCTTTTTCATGGTTCCCTCCCTTTATTTGTAATCGGATATGGATTTGGTTATCAATAAACGTTAATCAGCTCTTGTTTCCCCTTTCCAAATATATTGGATAAAAGGAAAGCCAATATATAGTATATCTTTGCATTTTATATCATATATATTGTGGTTTCAAGAAAAATCTTCCCTATTTGAAAAGACTCGCCCAATCCTCAATAGCGACACCCGGGGTCTCAATGTCCCCCTTAGAGTAGAATTGTTGAAGGAGAGTGGTCGCCTCATCTAAGGGTTGCCCCACTAACTTGGCTTCCAGCTGTTCAATGGCTTTCTCTGGATAGCAGAAAAAGTCGCCGGACAATGAAACATGGGTCAACTTTCCCTCCCTCACCTCATAGTCGGCCCGTATCAAGCCCCCCTGTGCCTTGTGCATCTTATGCACCACATTTACCTCGGCGCGTATCTTCACATCCCGCCCCTGCTTCTGCCTGCCTTTTTGATAGAGCCACGCTTCGCTCAACATCCTGCACTCCAGATCATCCATTTTGCTCTGCAAAGCTTGGTCCTTATCGCAAAGCTCCATGGGGCCGAGCATCTTTTCATATTCTTCCACGAGCAACGCGTTCAAGCTGGGCTCATCCCACAAGGATGCCTCCTTCTCTCCCAGTTCACGACGGATGGTAGAGAGATTATCCTCCATTGTCTTGTGGATCTTATCGCGAAATTTCTCATCGGGCACCTTGAGGATCCTGGCCATCATCTCATAGTTGAAATCCACGATCAGGTTACCCACAAAGACAACACATTCCCCAATCTCACCCGCCCCGGTTCCCGAAATCTTGCGCGATCCGGTAATCAGATCGTTAATGGGTTTGTATTCTGCGGGGATGCCAATGTGTTGATAAACGCGAATGACCGGCTCAAGAAACTTTCGATAAAAGGTCTCTTTCTTCAGGGGGACGAGTGGATTGTCCTTGCGGAGAATGAGCTGATAAAAGAGCTGATTACCATCCAGATAGACGGCCCCTCCCCCCACTTCGCGTCGGAAAATGGGTATGTTATTCGCTCTGCAAAAACGGATATCCACCTCCTGGTCCACGTCCTGGTGGAAGCCGATGCACGCATATGGCGTGGCAGGTGAGACGAGTGAAAGGGCTTCACGTCCCAAATAGCCCAGGGCATGGTAGATAATCTGAGATTCATGCCAAGGGACTTTACCAAGGTTATAGAGTCTCATGTTCTTTCACCCCTTAAATAGAAGGGTTGGCACATGTGGATGCAGGATTGTTTCCAAAACGGAAAAACGAGTGGTTCGTCCAGGGTTCTTTAACGTTTCAGCGCCATGTGGATGAGCTGTGTAATGTCCAGGACCTGGACAGGGACCTTGTTCCTCCTCACATAGGTCATCATGGTTCGCACGCACTGTTGGCAGGACGTGACCACCGCCTCAGCCCCGCTGTTCATGACTTCCTCAATCTTTCGCTTTGCAATCTCTGCGGAAAGCTTTGCATCAATCATTTCCAGGTTCCCTCCCCCGCCGCAGCACTGGCAGTTCTCTCTATTGCGAGGAAGTTCCACAAACTTGATGCCCGGGATGGAGCGAATAATTTCTCTCGGTTCCTCAAAGACCCGCGCCCCACGACCCAGGTCACAGGGATCATGATAGGTGACGGTCATGGGGAGATCCTGAAGGGGGACCTTCCCATCCTCGATAAGTTCCATCAAGAACTGAGAGGCATGGACGATCTCAAACTCAGGGGGATAGTGTTCGCGCCACATCTGATAACAGGACGGGCATGCAAAAACCACCCGTTTTGCCCCTTTCTCGCGGACGGCGTCTAGGTTGTGTTTCATAAATGCCTGGAACATCTCTTTCAAGCCCGCGCCAAGCATGGGAAATCCACAGCACCATTCTTCCTCACCCAACAGGGTAAAATCCACTTCGCTTACATTTAATATTTCTGCAAGGGCGATAGGAATCTTCTGGGCCAGCGGGAAATAGGCGGCCACACAGCCCGTAAAATAGACCACTTCGGCTCGGTCCTTAAGAAACCCATGATCCGGGGCGTCTCGCATGTCTTCCACCCAGTCGGCGCGCTCTTCGTTGTCCTCTGCAAACACGTTGTGGCTCTCCTCCAGGTTTTCCCGGATCATCTCAATTTTCTTGGGATAGGCACCGGAATGAACCAGGTCCTGACGCAGCGAAAGCCACAATGCCTTCAAATGAATGCCCACAGGGCATACTTCCTGGCAATTTCCGCAAAGGGTACAGCGGAAAACGGTACCACTGAAGTGATCCCACGCTTCTTTGGCAGGCTCTTTTGCTGAGAAAAGCTTGCGAAACAGTCCCGTCCTGCTCTTTAGGATCTGTCTGAGGCCTCTAATACGGTAAACCCCAGACAGCTCCCCGTCCCGAGCGGAAGAGACAGCCGGGCAGACCTCCGCACAGACCCGGCATTGGGTACACGCCTCCATCTCTATGAGCTGCTTGACGCTGAAATCTTGATTAGCCACGCGTTTCTCACTCCTTACACTTCGACATAGCTCAGGGCAAGCTTCCCACTCCCTACTCTTCCTTATATTTCTCAATGCTCTCCAGGACCCATTTCTCAACGGCCTCGGATCCATGGATCAGATTATTCAATTCGCTCCTATCATCCGGCCTAATCTTGTACATCCACCCTTCCCCGTAACAGTCTTCATTGATTCGTCCCGGGTCGGTCTCCAGTTCCTCATTCACGGCCACCAACTCGCCACTGACAGGTGCAAAGACCTTTCCCAACCACTTGCCCGATTCTATCTTGGCGAACTTCTTCCCCACTTTCAGGGTCTTCCCCTCATCAGGGAGTTGAACATAGACGATCTCCTCATCCATCTTATGGGCAAAATCATCCATGCCCATGG
>CP070840.1:2408146-2415999 GCA_020342025.1 Deltaproteobacteria bacterium | reverse complement strand
CATTATGAAAGCTGCGGTATATTCGCCCGTGGTTTAATGAGGGGCATGGTCCAAAATCATTTTGTCATGCCTTTATCGATGAAAGGAATACGTATAATTCCCTCGATTTTTTGAATCGAGACATATCAGCTCGGAAGAGAGGAGGATCAACTATGAGTACTAAACTTCCCACCAACAGAGAGGAAAAAGAATACTGGTCTTATTCCATCTGCGCCGGATGCTATAATCTCTGCGGCGTACAGATAAAGGTGGTGGACGGTGTTCCGGTAGCCATAGAAGGGGTACCTGAAAGTGATCTGGGGGGCCGAGGAGGTCAATGTGGCAAAGGTGTTGCCACCATCATGGACTTTCATGACCCCAATCGGATCAATTATCCCGTAAAAAGGACCAATCCTAAGAAAGGACTTTATGAAGACCCGAAATGGGAAAGGATCTCATGGGAAGAGGCGCTCGATACCATTGCTGAAAAGGTCAAGGCAGCCATAAAGAAGGATCCCAGATCCATAGTTTGGGCCTTTACACCCGGCCCTGGAACCCCTTTCAAAGCCACAGTATTTGCAAGTTTCTTTTTTCTTGCCTGCGGCAGCCGCAATCAGGCCTTTGGCGGGGTCGGGTCTCAATGCGGCGCTGCTGCCCACCATGCTGGGGCCTTGATGCACGCCGCCTGGGATATACTCCCTGACTATGGGTTCTCTAACTTTGTGCTTCGCTGCGGAGGAAATGAGGGGCATGGTGGAGGCCGTATGGCGTCCACATCCATGCGGATGGCAGCCGCTGCCAGGGACAGAGGAATGAGAACCATTGTCATGGATCCCATAGGTTTTCGTGCAGCGGCTGATGCGGATGAATGGATTCCCATCTTACCCGCAACGGATATCGCCGTGTTTCTGGCTATGGCCAACCTTATTGTGCACGAGATCGGCATCTATGACAAAGAGTACATAAGGCATAAAACCAACGGCGTCTATCTCGTTGGGCCTGACATGTTGTTTCTTAGAGACAAAGAGAGTGGAAAACCACTCCTCTGGGATGAAAAGGATAGTAAAGCCAAGACCTATGATGACCCAACATTATCCCATCCTGCCTTGGAGGGAGAATACACGGTCAACGGTGTGAAGTGCCATCCCGGTTTCCACCTCTGGAAAGAACTCATTAAGCAATATGATCCGAAGTGGGCCTCGGAGATCAGCACAGTCCCTGAAGAGAGGATAAGACGATTGGCCCAGGAACTTGTGGATGCGGCCAAGATTGGCAGTACAATCGAGATTGGCGGTAAGACTTTTCCTTACAGGCCAGCCTGCGTGGTCGGGTACAAGGGGGTACAGACGCATCAGAACGCCTTTCACCAGTACCTGGCCATGAACTTACTGAATATATTGCTTGGTAATCAGGATGTCCCGGGGGGCATTGTGGGCTCGGGGACGGTGAGAAGCTTCGGACATCCAGAGAGCGGGCGTCCCAACTTTGAACCCTACGGGGGTGTTGACGGCATGCTGACTCCCGGGTTCTGGCATACCAGAACGCCCTGGCCACCCCATGAGGTGACAGGCCCCGGGCTGATCAACCTTCTGGACATTTTGGCCGACTCCAGCATGAATCCTTACCCATATACGGACGACTTTGATGAAATATGGACTAAAGCCGGGCGACCTTATGAGGTGGAAGTTTATGGGATGTATGGCGGAAACGTGGTTATGAATATCGTGAATTCAGCCATAGCAGAAAATTTTCTTGGCAAAATCCCATTTATGTTTTCCATCAACACAATACATAACGAAACCACAGAAGGGTTCGCCGATATCGTGTTACCTGATTGTCATGCCTATGAGAGCTATGATGTGGCCTCATCCATAGGCTTTTTCTTTAATTATCCCATAGGCTTGGATAAATGGAGCTTCCACGTGAGGATGCCGGCTGTCGAACCAAAATATGAGAGAAAAGATACGCTGGATCTCTTTTTTGAATTAGCCGATAGGGTTGGGATCAGGTCCGAGTATAACACCTTTTTGGAAAATTACTTTTCGGGTAAGAGCAGTACCTGGGAGCAAGACGGAGTGAACGATGCTGAGCCCGATATCGTGGGGCCGGATGAGAAAATTTCAGCGCCGGAATTTACCGACAGGGTCCTGAAGTACTACTTCGGTGAGGAGAAGGGACTGGATTGGTTCAGAGAAAATGGCTTTATCACCTGGGAGAAGAGGCCAGAGGAGGCTTATTGGCGATATCATGTGGATGCCAGGGTCCCCATGTACTTTGAGACTGTGGCGAAGAACAAGCCAAAGATAAAGGAGATATGTGAAAGTTTAGGGATGCACATGGACTGGGACTACTATACACCGCTCATTAGCTATTTCCCTTCGGTGGTTTTCACGGAACTGCCTCCTGACTCGGAATATGATCTGCTGGGGGTATCTTACCGCGATGTGCTTCATACCCATAGACATATGCTTGAAAATCCTTTCGTCGACGAGATGAGTGCCACTAATCCGTACACCTATAACATCGTAATGAATGCAGAAACGGCAAAGAAAAAAGGAATTGAAGATACCGATACAATTTGTGTGGAAAGTCATTGGGGGGATAAAGTGGAAGGACAGGTAAAAACGTCCCATCTCATACATCCTAAGGTGATAGGCGTCGTGGGTTTGGGCGGCTGGGCAAAGGGAAGGCCCATCGCCAAAGGAAAGGGCGTAAATTTCAATGCACTGTTAAGATCGGATCACAAGCATATGTGCCCCGTTGTAGGCTCTCTTGAGATTGTCTCGAGGGTCAAGGCCTATACCGTCAAAAGGAGGACAGAAAAATGAGATGGGGAATGCTAATAAATCTAGTGAAGTGTGCCGGATGTTATGGTTGTGTCATAAAATGCAAGCAGGAGCATTTCCTGCCTCCGGGGGTCATGTGGGGGAGACTCTTGGTCTCTGAAGGGGAAGGCAAATACCCCAGTGTTAAGAAGAACATGTATCCGGTCCTCTGTAATCACTGCAAGGAAGCTGCCTGTGTGGAGGTCTGTCCCACAGGTGCGACTGAGCAAAGGGAGGATGGGATTGTTAAGATTGATGCAGAGAAATGTATGGGATGCAGATACTGCCTAATAGCTTGTCCTTATCAAGTCCGCACATATTTGTCTTCTGATGACGAAGAGTATTTTCCTGGTCAGGGTTTGACCGAATGGGAAAAAATGGGGAAAAAGCTGTACCCTCATCAAAAAGGTGTGGTCACAAAATGTAACTTTTGTATTGAGAGAGTGGATGAGGGAACCGAGAAAGGGTTGAAACCAGGCGAGGACCGGGAGGCGACACCCGCCTGTGTCAACACCTGCCCAAATAAGGCGAGATACTTCGGGGATCTGGATGATCCTGATAGTGAGATCTCCAAATTGATACGAGAGAAGAACGCGGTTCCGCTCCATCCAGAACATGGGACGGAGCCTTGTGTCTATTATGTGATAGATTAGAAAGCTGGGAGGCTGAGAAGCTAGGAGGCTAGCAAGCCTTCCTTCTGTCCCCCTTTGCCTCTTGCTCTCCTGAATTTCCACCAAATCTCTTCAACCGCTCTACACGTTGATCCGTGACCTTCTGGATATGAGCGAGTTGTTCTTTGTTCAAGTGGCGGTATTTCCCCATCAACGAGAGATAGGCCTCCACAGGCAAGGGATTTTCCACCGGATGGGTAAAATTAATTCGCCCCTCCTGAGACAAATACTCCCACAGGGGGACCATATTGCTCTCCACGGCCTTGCGGGCAACTTCTATGAGCTTGCTGGGAGGAAAGCGCCAACCCGTAGGGCAGGGAGAAAAGACGTGGATAAATGCCATCCCGCGTTTTGCCGCCTCAATAGCCTTGTCTAGCTTTGCGTAGAAGTCTTCCATAAATGCTGTGGAGGCAGTGGCCACATATTCACAATTATGCATGACCATGAGCAGGGGTAGCGGTTTGGCGTCACGTGTCTTCCCTCGAAGCACGGCTCCCACGGGTGTTGTGGACGTCCATGCGCCAAATGGTGTTGTACTGGACCGTTGCACGCCGGTGTTCATGTACCCCTCGTTATCCACGCAGATGTAGATCATCTGTTCGCCCCGCTCCGCTGCTCCTGAAAGGGACTGGAATCCCACATCCGCTGCACCCCCATCACCCGCAAAAGCGAGCATGGTCACATCCCTTCCGATCCGGTTGTAATAGCGTCGCGCGCCTGCGAGCATGGCGGCCGTATTGGTTAGCAAGGGATGAAATACAGGCACCTTTGTGCCCGTCTTGGCATTTACACCAACGGTCCCCACGCCGGGGATGCAACCAGGGGGTGTTGCCACCACGGTATTGGGCCCCACACGACGCAGGGTGTGACGGATAAGCAGCTCGGAATTGCAGCCAAGGCAGGCCGAGAGGCCCGGCACAAAAAGGTCCTCCAGGTCCCCCCAAGACCTGTACAGATCTGCCCCCATCTTGAGCTCGAGGGCCGCTAATGGGCAAGCCTTTACGCAGGCCGGATCTCCACCACACATGTCACACTTCATCACCTGGCTTACCAGGGGATTGTACGTGATGCCCGCATAGGCACAGGCCATGGTGCAAAGCTGACAACCCACACATCGGCCTTCGTCCCACTCCACAACCCCTGTGTCCACGTTCTTGCTCAGAGCCCTTGCAGGGCAGTTCGAGACGCAGTGGGGATCTCCGCACTGACGACAAAGGGCCAGGGCGAAGGTGTTGTTTCCTGTATCAGGTGCCACCTTTATACGGGAGTGGGCCGCATCATGTGTACCCGCTTTAACTTCCGCACAGGCCTCAACACATTTGCCGCACCCATCACATTTATCTTCTCTCACTGCTATTGTGCGATATGCATTCCCCAAAATACTTTCCCCTTTTCTAGCTTCTTTAAAAAGATATTCTCTCGCCCGCTTGTCCCGCCCCTGCGGGACTTCGCTCAAGGCGCAGAGACCTCAGAGATACGCTAAGATTTGTTAGCCACAGACCCACACAGACTTGTGCAGACATGAAGGATCGCTTGCTGCTATATGGAGAACCGTATAACAAAAATTAAGCTAGCTTATTTTTGTTATTCAGGTCTCCATATCTCCCAATGTGATAACATTGGGAGGCCCCGTTTTACGAGACGCTCAAGCAATCCGTCAGCGGAGATTCAAAGAAATCCTGTCCATCCAGTCTAACTAAATTCTCTGCATCTCTGCGAGCCTTGCCCGCCATCGCTCTCGCTCAGGCGAGGCAGGCGGGTCTGTGAGAGATAAAGAGAATCTTTTATCTCCACAACCTTGACATCAGGACTCGACCTGTATCGACGGGAGAAGCGACGAACTGGGCCTTCACCTCTTCCAGGGCCACATTCCTCCCAATGAGTTGCAACATGATACCTGGGTCCAAGTTGCTATTAATTCCTGAGGCGCCAACCAGTCGGGCCTCTCTAAAGATGAGTTTCTGGTATTGCAAGCTTTTGGGAAGGGAAACCTGGTCTACTTCATATCCCTCATTGGCTTCAGGAACTTGGCTCATCCCAACGGAGAAGGCATTATGACCCATGAAGCGGTAAGTATTCATGGGCAAACCCCCTGCGAATGGTCTGAGTGCGGGATCCCCCACCATATCCATACCCGCAATGCGCCCCTGCTCTACCGCATTGGGAAGAATGGCATTGATACGTTTTCCGTCGCCAAAGAAGCTCTGCGCCTGCGCCACATCCCCTGCCGCCCAAATGCCCTCTGCATTCGTCCGCATCGTTTCGTCCACCAGGATCCCCTCATCCACCTCTATCCCTGAATCAGCAAGATAGTCTATATTGGACTTCACCCCGGCTGCCACCATAAGCAGATCTGCTTCCAGGTCTTCACCCGATTCAAGCGAGACAATGCAGCCAACGTCCGATCCACTCGCATGGGTCACCGCACGTCCTGTGAGTATCTTGATACCACTCTCCAAAAATACGCGTTGCACCAGGCCAGCAGCCTGTTCATCGAAGTAGCCGGGGAGCACGTGAGGCATGGCCTCCACCACCGTCACCTTCCTCCCTCGCTTAGCCAGGTTTTCCGCAGCGTGCATGCCGATGAGCCCTGCTCCCAGCACGATGGCCGACTCAGCCGTTTGCGCGGCACTGTGTAAACCAACGGCGTCATCCAAACTCCTGAGCACATGGTACGGTGCATCTTCTAGCCCCGAGATGGGCGGAAGCATGGGTCTCGCCCCAGTGGCAAGAAGCAGTTTCTCGTACTGGATGGTTTCTCCCTTGTGAAGTTTCACGGTCCTTGTATGTGGCTCAATACGAACCACCCTCGCATCCCGCTTGAACTCAGCCCCATAGCGGTTCATCGCCTCTTCATCCCGGAGAAACGCCTCCTTGGCATCCACTAAACCGGAAACCACATAGGGAAGAATGGTGGGTGAATAGGGCAGATACTTCTCCTGCGTCAACAGGATAATGCTCCCCTCCTCATCTTGCATTCGAATGGCCTCAAGGGCTGACAGACCCGCGTGACTGCTTCCTACAATGAGATATTTGGCTTGGGACATAATGACTTCCTTGCATTCTAATCATTTTCGTTGAGCCAAATGGGCTCAGAGAATTCCTCACCTCGAAGCGCCTTGGCTGTGGTTTCTATGGCGCGGTTGAAATGCTCTATCGTGATATCCGCCCCGGCCAGACCTCCGATAAAGCTTACAGCCGGTATGCGTTCATCCAACAAGTAGAGCGTCGAAAGAAGTTCTTGATACATGGGGCCACAGTTCCAACCAAAACTGACGGCTCGATCCACAACCCCAACCGCCTTGACCTTGGAGAGGGCCTGGCGCAGAGTCTGAACGGGGAAGGGGCGCACTGTTTTGATCCTGATCAGGCCCACTTTCTCCCCTGACTCCCGGGCCAAATCCACCGCATCCTTGCCTGCTCCGCTCATGCTGCCAACGGTGACAATGGCATATTTGGCATCCTCCAGCCGATATTCCTCTACTAAAGGTGCATAAAGACGCCCAAACCGTTTCCCCCACTCCTCATGAACCTCTTGGATCACTTTGAGAGCGTTCTGCATCGCCTTACAGCTGCCTTTCCTATAGCGCACAAAGAGGGCCGGCCCAGCGCCTTCGGCACCGCCGGTGAGGGGATCCACGGACATGGGCCGCTCCGGGTCCAGGGCCACATGCCAGTTTGTGCTTTTCTCACCCAGGAAGTCGTCCACCTCTTTCTGATCGGGTAACGTCACTTTCTCAACGCCATAGGAGAGATAATTTCCGTCATGATTTACGTTCACCGGAAGCATAATGTCGCGGTGCTCAGCGATCTTGTACGCCATAACAATTGTATCCAAGACTTCCTGAGCCGTCTCACAATACATGTGGACCCAACCCACTTCACGCACTGTCATGGCATCCTGCTGCCCACCCCACACGCACTGTGGCGTAATGCCGTCCCGGGTCACGATGGACATGACAATAGGCAATCTCATGGGAGGGGTTCGAAAATAGGGTTCGAACATGAACGCCAGACCCTGACCGCAACTGGCCGTGAAGGTCCGTGCGCCTGCCAGGCAGGCGCCATGGAGCACAGATAGCACACTGTGCTCGCCTTCCACATCCATGAGATCAGCCTGGATAATGCCATCGGCCACAAATTGTGAGATATACTCGGCCAAAGAAGACTGGGGAGTGATTGGGTAGACCGCCACCACATCCGGACGGGAGAGGGCCACACCCCAGGCTGCTGCTTCGTTTCCGTCACAAACCATAGTTTTCGACATAGGCTATTCCTCTAATTCTTCTTCCATCGTTATGGCATGGTGGGGACACTCGTCAGCGCAAATGCCGCACCCTTTACAGATCTCCAGGTTCGCCTCAAACCAAGTCGGCCT
>CP070840.1:2397108-2408046 GCA_020342025.1 Deltaproteobacteria bacterium | reverse complement strand
TACCGAGGCTCCCGGCCTGGTCTTTTCAGCGACTTATCTGCGGGGGAGTTCTGCCCCCTCCGCATTCTCCCGACAAGTCGGGAGCTGCGGTTTCCCCCACTAATAAGTCGCGAAAAGGACGAAGGCCTCCCCCCAGGCATTTCAGAAAAGCCATCAGGACCCATACCCATATGCAATAGACAATGTGTGAATTGGGATTTAGTAGGAATTTATAATTTAGTTTGGGTAACAGCTTGTGCAGATTTGACCCCGACAGTATGTTACTCAGGTTTTGCTTTCAAAATCGAACCATTTGTGCACATCCTGAATCAAACGTTCGTGATCGCTCTTCAAGTGGCGATACATGCGCGCATTATCAATGGCGATGCCCCCCATGTCTGCCAGCCCATAGATAAACTCTATCTCTTCATATGAAAATTTACGGGGCTCAGATGTATATATCCGAAGAACCCCTATTATCTTTCCCTTGAGAGACACGGGGATAGAGAGAATGGAAGCAATGCCTTCCTTTTCCGCCTCTTCCGGGTACTGAACCCTCGGGTCGTTCGCAATGTTATAGATCAGCACCGTTTTGCCTTTTAAAGACCCGGAGATACTTTTATCTGCCTCTATGGGGCCTTTCTTTATATATGATTCGCTAAGTCCATGGGATGCCCTGGCCTCCAATATTTTCCGATCCTTGTTCAAAAGAAAAATCGTGCACGCCTTGACTTTCAGTGCAGCTACCGTATTTTCGGTGATCAATTTCAAAACTTCCGCCACATTTAAACTGGCATTTACAGCCTTTGAGACGTCTCTTAAGAGCCTGAAGTATTGAAACTCTATTTCCTCCATCTCTTCTCCCCCCTTCCCTTTTTCTAGTTAAGGTCCATGTATGATGTTGCCTCTTGGAGACACCGAACAAGAAAACTGACCGAGGCAATCCCCGCTCATTTGAACAATTCCGCAATGCCTCTATACTCTATCTATAGGCTTTTATATGTAACCCTGTCCAGTTACATCCAACTGGTGGCAAATCTTCACAAGTCGGGTGGAGACGAGCAGAGAGATCTGTTTCATGAATAGAAATCCTGCCTTGTAGTCCTTTTCAATAATCTTGTGGAGTTTCTCCGCGGGGAGTGCACAGA
The DNA here is from genome assembly GCA_020342025.1 of Deltaproteobacteria bacterium. The sequence goes on along the minus strand of CP070840.1, from coordinate 2,406,919 downwards.
CCACTGAATCTTCTACGGCCTTAGCCGCCGCCACAAAAAGGCCCGTAATCATGGATGAAAGGGCAAACGCCTCCCCAGGATACACCGTGTGTATGGGGATCAACTGTGTCCGCTTTGTGGCCATGATGTCAATACGCCCTTTCATCAGGATGGCCAGATTATGTGCTGGTTCGTCTATGTTAAAAAGGATGTCATTCTTTTTATAGGCCACCTCAAAGCCTATAGAAGCAATTTCATCCACGAGACTTTCCGGAAACATCTTAAATATCTTGCATTCTCTCACAATTTCAACGGGGATCATCTTTCTTCTCCTCATTTATGCCGCTTTTCTCAAAAAATCTCTCGTCTTGGCCTCATAGGTGGCCCGAAGACAATATATCCCGCAGTTGAGACACCGCTTTGCCGCTCTGACGGCTTGCTCCTCGCTGAGTCCCAGATTGACTTCCTCCCAGTTTTTGTTCCGATCCTGCACCAGGAGACGGGGCATGACCTCCCTGCTTTTTTTGGGTACCTTTGCCAGTTCATCCCGATCCACCAGGTCCAAGGCTGTTTTCCTGAGCTCCGGTAAGGCATCAATCATGCCGTCGGAACCCTCTTCCCTGTTGAGATACTGATGAATGGCCCAAGCCGCCCTTCTTCCCCCCGCAATGGCCTGAATGGCAATATTGGGGCCGGTGACCACTTCACCCGAGGCAAAGATATGCGGAATGTTCGTCTGCATGGTCTCTGCGTTTATAACAAATGTCTTTCTGGGTGTCAGTTCCAATTTTAGAAGTTCAGGGCTGGAACGGAGAAATTCCACATCCGTTCCCTGGCCAATGGTCACGAGGACATTGTCCCCATCAATCCGCATGACCTGTGATTCGTCATACTGGGGATTGAATCGTCCTGTTTCATCAAAGACGTTAATGCATCTCTTGAACTCCACGCCTGTCACCCTTCCGCCTTCACCCAAGATACGACTGGGACCCCAGCCGTTATTGAGTATAACCCCTTGCACCAGGGCATCCTGGATTTCATGCTCCCAGGCCGGCATCTCGAAACGCCCTTCCAGACAGGACAGATAAACCTCTTCCACACCGACCAGGCGAATCGCCGAAAGGGCCGCATCAACGGCCACATTCCCCCCGCCTATGACAATCACCCTAGGTCCGAGTTTGCCTTCCTTGCCCAATTCCAGATCCCTCAAGAAATCGATTCCTGTGATTACGCCCCCCAGATTCTCTCCATCCACGTGGCTCCAAAGCCCGCTTGGTGTCCCAGTGGCCAGGAACAAGGCCTCAAAACCCTCCTTTAAGAGAGATTCATAGGTGACGTCCCGGCCGAAAAGGGTTTCAACTCTTGTTTTAACCCCTATGGACATCATGCCTTGGATCTCCCAATCCAGAATCTCCCTTGGGAGACGGTATTCCGGAATGCCATACCTGAGCGCTCCCCCAAGGGCCGGGAGGCCTTCGAAAACCATAGGAGAATGCCCCAAACGCCTAAGATAATAGGCACAGGTGAGGCCTGCAGGCCCTCCTCCAATAATGGCGACTCGATGCCCCGTGTCCGGGTGAACAAATACGGGGAGATGTTCGCCATTTTGGTATTCACGATCTGCCACAAATCTCTTCAAGTCATTGATATTGATGGGTTCATCCACATCCTTTCTGCGACACACATCCTCGCATGGGGCCGGGCAGACCCTCCCAATGGTGAGAGGCATGGGGTTGTGTTCCTTAATGACCCTTAATGCATCCTCGAAGCGGCCCTCAGCAATAAACCCAAGGTACCTGGGGACTTCAATCTGAGTGGGGCACGTGGCCTGGCAAGGGGCAGCGCACTGGTCGAGCCGATTCCAGTTTAAGATCTTTTTACTCTCTGATACGATCCTCATCACATGTTTTGGGCAAGCAGTGCCGCAGTTGCCGCAACCCGTACACCTGTTGTAATCGATTTGGGGAAGGTTGGTCTTGCTCATGGTGATGGCACCAAACTGACACTGACGTGAACAGGTTCCATATCCGAGGCAAGCGAATTCACAATTGCTGGGGCCGCTGGCCATCATGAAGGCCGCACGACAGTCTCGGATGCCCGTGTATTCGTATAGCATGGGATCGTAGAAACGTCCCCCGCGGCATCCCCTTTCTGCAAATTCCACCTCTCTGTATTCTACGGGAAGGCCCATTACTCCGGCCACGCCATCAGCAGACTCCACACCACCAACGACGCAGACATTCACCCGCGCCTCACCGCGCACAACCGCCTCTGCAGCGGCGTGACACCCTGGATAACCGCAACCGCCGCAATTGGCTCCAGCGAGCTCATCTTCCACCAGTTCAACTCGGGGGTCCACATAGACATAAAAGACCCTCGACGCAATGCTCAAGATCAGGGCGACCGTAAAGCCGAGACCGGCAAGAATCAATCCTCCTAATAACATAAGATTACTCCCTAATCGCCTATTTCTTACTGCGAACAACTCGTTTTTCTTATTTTCATTTTGGTCTTAAAGAGATAAATTTATACTTTTTTACTATAGAATGCGCCCTGCCCAAACAGAAGCCAAAAATTTATTCTACCATACCGGCAAATCCGAAAAATGCCAGAGAGAGCAAACCAGCGGTGACCATGCCTACGGCTGTCCCTTTCATAAAATCCGGGAGCGTGGAGACTTCTAACTGCTCCCGTATGCCAGTAAAGAGGATTAAGGCAAATCCATACCCTACTGCGGAGGCAAGGGAGTATATGACGGTCGCCATGAAATTGAATTCCTTGAGAACGTTGATCAGCGCAACGCCCAAGATGGCACAGTTGGTGGTGATCAAGGGAAGGAATATGCCCAGTGCCTGGTATAGGGGAGGGAAGCTTTTCTGAAGAAACATCTCCAGAAGCTGCACAAGGGCTGCGATCACTAGGATGAAGAATAAAGTCTCCAGATATTCCAGTTTGAGGGGGACGAGGACATATACCTGAACAATCCAGGTAAAAATACCCGCGAGGGTCATGACAAATATAACGGCAAACGCCATCCCGGTGGCCGTCTGCATCCTCCTGGAAACGCCCAGGAACGGGCAATTCCCCAAAAACTGCGCCAGTAGAATATTCTTGACGAGGATGGCTCCGATAACCAGCAGAATATAATCGGAAAATGTCCAGGCTTCATTCATCACGTTCTCTCCTATACCCTAAACCCGGCCCCTACTGATAATATTCATGATTCCCAGGAAAAGACCCAGAGACACAAAGGCCCCTGGGGGTCTCACCATGAAACTGAAGGGGGAAAAACCGGGCCCGAAAACCGTGTAGCCAAAGAAGGTTCCGTTGCCCAAAATCTCCCTGAAAGCCCCTAGGGCGATGAGTGAGAGTGTGAAACCGAGCCCAATACCCAAACCATCGGCAATGGAATTGGAGACAGGTTTTTTAGAAGCAAAAGCCTCTGCCCGACCCAAGATGATACAGTTCACCACAATGAGCGGAATAAAGATCCCAAGAATGAGATAGAACGGATAGAAGTAGGCTTGCATGAGGAGCTCAACCATCACCACAAAGCCCGCAACGATCACAATATAAGAGGCGATTCGGACACGTTTAGGTATGAGTTTCCTCAGCGCCGATACCATGGCGTTGGAACACATCAGCACAAACGTGGTGGCAAGCCCCATGGCCAGGCCATTGTCCGCGCCTGTTGTCACGGCGAGGGTAGGGCAAAGGCCCAAGACGATCCGAAATGGGGCAATATCTTTCCAGAGTCCTTTACTAAAATCTTTCCAGAGGGACATGGTTCCTCCACCTCACATTTTACATGGGTCCGACAGCACTGGTGATCTTGTCTTTGCTACGCGCAAAGAGTTCAAGCCCCTCTTTGACAGCCTCAACAACGCCCCATGATGTATTGGTCGCCCCGCTAATGGCGTTAATCTTGCCGCCTTTGCCGGAGAGCGCCACATCTTTGGGTGCCAAATTGGTGAACTGTTTATAGAAGGGAGGTTCAGTGGCTCGTGCTCCAAGGCCGGGCGTTTCTGAGTGGGTCATGACCCTAATCCCAGTTAGATGGCCTGTTTGCAGGTCAACGCCCATCATGATGCTTATAAGGCCACCATAACCCTTGCCCGTCACCTCAAAAGCAACTGCAAAACACTTACCCTCTTTTCTTGCGGGGAACAAGGATTTCAAAACCTCTGAACCGGCCGGTTGCTCCAAAAGCACTCCCTTTTTGACGTCTCTCAAGGGATCATTGTCATATCCCGAGAAAGCGGCCATGACAGCAGGACCCTTAACGAATTTCAATCTTGAATACTCAATGGGCCCATCCAAGACGTTTTTCATAACACTAAGGATCGAGCCCATGACCAGAGAGATAAGGGTCAGGACCACAAGCATCCTGGCGATTTCACGCACGGTTTCCCTCCTTACCGTAAGGGCTGGGTCTCAATTTATTTAAAAGGGGGGAACTGGCGTTGGCCAGCAGAATGGCGAAGGCTACCCCGTCCGGATATATCCCCCAGGCCCTAATGACCATGATGAGTGCCCCACAGATACTCCCATAGGCCAATTTCCCCCATCGAGTCACCGGGGAGGTGACCGGATCTGTGGCCAAAAAGAAGGCACCAAGCATCGTGCCTCCTGCCATTAGATGAAAAATAGGATTCAAATTGGCCCCTTTGTCAGCCCACCACAGTATGCCGCTAAAAACGAAAACGGTTCCCAACAGACCCGCTGGGATGTGCCAGGAAATAATTCTTCGCCACAGCAAATATAGACCTCCCGCAAGCAGGCCGGCAATAAAGACGGTGCCGACGCCGCCCGCTTGCTGGCCGAGAAAAAGGTCGGCAAAGGTGTAACCATAATCCTCGAAGGCCTCTAGACCGTCTAATTTGAAAACCTGAAGGGGTGGATCAGGGACCATTCCGCCAAACGGCTCTTTCCAGATGTCGAGACGCTCAGGCCACGAGAGCCGAATCATTACCAGACCAATCAATGCGGGGTTAAAGGGATTGTTACCCAACTCTCCAAACATCATCTTCCCTACGATCATACCGACCCCTGAACCCACCACAACGAGCCACCAAGGGACCAGGGGAGACAGCAAGAAGGCGAAGAGGAGACCCGTCAGGACGGCATGACCGTCAGATATGGAGATATCTCTTTTTAGGAATTTCTGCATCCCAGCCTCACACAGAACTGCTGTAATAACGGAGAGCAACATCACTTTTAGCGCTCCTCCCCGGAAATAATAGATAGCCGCGATGATGGCCGGGATCAATGCGATCAGGGTATTGTGGAAGATACTTGAAACAGTTTTCTTAACTTGAAGATACGGAGGAAATGAAACATAGAACTTATACCGCTCGTTTTCCATCTTCTGTTCCTATAAGAGACAGCTCCCATTTCCCCATTTTGATAAAGTGGACCATAGGGCGTCGGCTGGGGCAGACATAAGAGCAAAGTCCACATTCAATACAACTAAAAAGATCATACTGTTGGGCTGCTTCCTCGTACTTGCAGAATTCACAAAATTTTCCCAAGAAATTCGGCATCACGTGAACGGGGCAGATATCCACACAATCACCGCAATTGATGCATGGACGATATTTATCCCTGACCACCTTTGCTTCGGGTTGCACCCAGAGCCAGCGGGTATCCTTTAATACCGGTCGCTCCAGAGAAAATTGTGCTATGCCTCCCAAGGGGTTGCCTAAAACGATCCGACCGGGATCCCCTTTAAATCCACCACAAAAATTTATAAGATCTCTTAAGGGGGTTCCTATTCTGACCTTCAAATTTTTCGGCGTGTGAACACCTTCCCCTGAAACCGTGACGTATTGTTCAATCATGGGTCTTTCAAAGAGCACCGCTTCTGAGACCTGAATGACCCTATCCACACCGATGAATGCCACACCCATGTCAATGGCGCTTCCCCCAGGGGCTGGGATCTCTCGGTCAAAAATCCTCTTGAAAAGGAGGTGAGGATGTCCCAAGGGGTAGTAGACGTCCAACTTAATGACATCGACTTCTTTGTTCAGGCCACTGCCGTCGATAGCCCGGATCACATCTTCATGATGATCATTAACGGCAAGAAAGATCTTTTTTGGACGGAACACCCGCTTTATAAGGCGTATCCCATCATGGAGTTCAGAGGTTAGCTCCACCATTAAACGCCGAGCCATAGATCCGGCGTAACCCTGCCCAATGCCATTGATGACAAATTGCTCAACTTGTACAGACTCCTCTCTATTGCCTTCAGCCTGAGGCAATGACTCAGAGGGGATGATCTGAACCCCTGATTCTTTTATCTGTTGAACAAGGCTGGACGGGTTTTGGTCGGTGAGGCTTTTGGGGGAAGCGATTTTTGTCTTCCATCGCTCCCTGCCATCGGATTGGATAAAGATACTCAGGACATTGCCGCATTCCACGAAACGATAGGTGTCAATCCCCGTGACCCTTCCTGACACAGAGGAATGGGTGGGGGTCATTCGGTTGCGGAGGTCCTGTCCGACCTTCTCTCCTTTGAATACCGATTCACCTCTCTGAACAAGAGGCCTGCTAGAGATACCTGTCAGGTCTGAAAGGGGAAGGATGAGGTTCTTTGGCGGAGGTAAATCCTCAATGGGCTTTTCAGGTGAAGGAAGTTCCTCTTGAAATTTTAGACCCCCATAAGATCTAATAATCTCCATTGGCGAGTCTCCCGCGCAGGTTCAATGGCAAAACAGACAGAAAGCAGGATCTAAAGTCCAGGGATATTTGAGAAAAAATGATGTGAATTCTCTTCATTCGACCAGCACATGGAACAATCAACGATCACATGCACCTATAGAGATTTCACAACTGTCTCACGCCTCTTTTCTGATCCATCAGAGAATCTTTCAATGGGATGATCAAAGATACCAAAAAAGAGAAAGTTGGGGTGCTATCTCCATTAAGGTTTCGCCTCGCTTAAATTGGAGGGAACCAATAGTCATTGCTTAGAGGCTAACAATCTCTTGGGGATGGGGATGCAGGGCAGCAGGAGCAGGGAACTTTGAACTCGTGTCTTCCACGTCTCTGCCTTGATAGTTGTCTGCCTTGATCGAGGAGCAGTGTACAGGAGCTCAGATCCAGCTTATCGCTAGAGGACAGTTTCAGATGCCTCCTAGGTGTTACATGGTGGTACCTCCTGAGGATATGTTTACATGGTACTCCTTGTCAACCTATTTTATGAGAATTATTCCTCAAGAACAAGGAGAGCACACCATGAGCGAACCATCTGTGGGCAACTTCGGCATTGAAACTAACATATAGAGGGAAATTTTTCAACCAATTGGACGCCAAAAAGATTGGCTAGCAAAGCAGCCCGCGCCTTGGCGCGGGACATCCGTGGGAAGGCCACTCAAGCGAATCTCCGTAGCCTCCCAAGCCTTGATATCTAGACCAGCCCACACCCCCCGTGGATGGGAGGCCTGTAGATCATGATTTCTTTGTGGAATCTGCTCGGCCCTCTAAGCGACCGTGACGGAGGGTTGGCCATTGGATATCACTTCGCCCACACGAGAAGCGGCATCAACGCCTCCTGCCTTCAATGCTTTTATTAGATCGTCGGCCTGTGAAGACGGCACGGATAGGAGAAGCCCGCCGGAGGTTTGGGGATCAAAGAGCAGTTCTTCCTGCTCACGGGTTAGGTCTCTGTCTATCTTGAAAAATCCTTCAGCCAATTTTCTGTTGCCCGCATTGCTCCCTGTCGTCTCTCCCTTCTGATACATCGCAAGGGCATTTGGATAAAAGGGCAGATCGCTGTAAGAGAGATTTATCTCCACACCACTCGCTTTTGCCATCTCAAGCGTGTGGCCCAAAATGGCAAAGCCGGTGACGTCTGTACATGCATGGACATTGAACTTGGTGGCGATTTTAAGGGACTTGTTGTTGAGGGTTGCCAGCATGGGGAGGATCTGTTCCAGCTCTCTCCAGGGAAGCTTCTTGGACCGGTTGGCATTGAACAAAACGCCACTGCCGAGGGGTTTGGTTAATATCAGAGCATCCCCTTCTTTGACCCCGGCGTTGGTCAAGAGACGTTCAGGGTGCACCACCCCTGTGACCGCCAGGCCATATTTGGGTTCATTGTCATCCACCGAATGACCACCCGCCATAGAGGCACCCGCTTCCACAACCTTGTCGTGACCACCATGAAGAATTTCCTTCAAGAATCCCATGTCCAGTTTTTTGGAAGGAAACATGACCAGGTTGAGGGCCACGAGGGGCTTGCCTCCCATGGCATATATGTCAGAAAGGGAATTTGCCGCTGCAATCTGTCCAAACCAGTAGGGATCATCGACTGGCGGCGTAATATAGTCCACTGTGCTGATGAGAGCCGTATCAGGAGAAAGACGATAAACTGCTGCATCATCGCTCGTCTCAAAACCGACCAGCAGATTGGGATCTTTGGAGCCTTTCAGGGCTTCAAGGGCTTCCGACAGAACTGTCGGACCAATTTTCGCGGCTCAACCGCAGGTGCGGGCAAGGCCCGTCAGGGTCTTTTTCTTCCTGAAAAAAGTCATTGGTTCCTCCGGACAAAATCAGCCAGTACATCATCAAGTTTCCGTAGAATATAAATTATAATAGGATTATTCAATTAAGCAAATAGAAAATTCCGATACAAACGCATAGAACCATAGGCTTTTCCATGGTCTTTTTTGTCACTTTCTTTGAGGCCAGCTATGGGCGTGAAGCAAACGCCCGCAATAAAAAAGGGCTGCCCCCGCACAGGCGCGGGGCAGCCCTTTACGGTTTGCTCTGGTGGTTTAAAGACTGTCGAAAAACCGGCTTCTGAGAGGCTGATGGAAAATGTCCAGATACAAAACTTCCGAAACTGGGGACACCCGCCCGCAGGGTGGGGAGTCCAAGCGAAGTGCGGACAAATCCCGAGAAATGAGGCGTACATAGAAGTACGCCGCAGTGACTTGCCATGTTAAATCGGTTTCGCCGTCTCGCGTAGCGAGAATTTAACTGGGCGGGGGATAAGGGTAACGCAGCCCGTCGACTTTGCTCAGGGCCATGAGCTTGTCGAATGGCAGATGGGCGTTTTCCGACAGCCTCTTAAGCAGCCTCTTTTGGCTGGGCCGGCCCCAGGGCAGATTCCAGCTTCTCGAGAGAGAGCCGATTATGATCTATACCGAGCAACTCCCGATCAAGGTCCATGGCCAGGCCGAGAAGTTGAGAATAGAGGATGCAGGGTATATCGTATTTCTGGTTTCGTTCCGAGGCAATCTTCGCCTGCATGGTATCGAACTGCACCTGACAAAATGGACAAGATGTGCAGAGGAAATCAGCTTTCCACGCCTTGGCATCGGCCAGCTTCTTTTCACAGAGATCCAGGGCGAGGCTCTCATTGACCGCAATGGCCGGTCCTCCACAACAGGCAGATTTGGCTGCCCACGGGACACTCTCTACGCCGGTAACCTCCACCAACTTATCAAAAAGGATGGGCGGAAAGCTCTCGTCGAAATGAACGACCTTGCTGGGTCTGATGGTATGGCACCCATAATGGGTGGCGATCTTCAGGTCATTGAAACGACGGACAATTCGTTTCTTTATGTTTTCCAGCCCAACATCCTGATAGAGCACCTTGAGGAAGTGCTTCACCTCAATGCCCGCATTATAGGCCACATTGAAGGGCGCCAATTTTTCATTGACAGCGGCTCTCAGTTGGGAATCCTCTTTCAGATGGTGGTTCACATCACTGAGGGTGCTGAAACAGCCGCTGCAGAGGCACTTGACGTCCAAGCCTTGTGCTTCGGCCAGGCCGAGGTTACGGGCTCCTGCCGCAAGAAACAGCTCAAAGGAGAGGGAACGGAGG
>CP070840.1:2384673-2397008 GCA_020342025.1 Deltaproteobacteria bacterium | reverse complement strand
AGGCTTAGGGGTTCGAGGGAATAGGAGAGGGTTTTGATGGTGCATGTTGTTTCGGTTGTTCTTGAAATGGTTTTTTCAATGAACGGTTTGGTAGCAGAAGGGTTATGGTAGAGATAAAGGGATGCAGCGCCAAGTGAGGCCAAAAACAGCACGACCAGGAGACAAAGGGCGATGAAGATCTTATTTCTCGTTTTCATAAGCTAAGGCAGTCTTTTTGAGACCACTTATAGAAATGACTGGTAATTCAACCAAGAAACTGCGAGTGCGTAAATTGGGAGTTTCCGTGCGCCCTAGCCGGTCCTGCAACCTTTCGAGGATGTCCCCCTCTTCCTTTGAGAACTCCTGTAGAAATAAGATGGTTTCTTTGATCGAGTTTCCCTTTTCCTTTAGCAATGCCTCGAAAAGATGGAAATGGCGATGGTAGAGCCCGATTGAGAGAAGATGGGCATTATTCATTTTGGAACTCTCAAAATGGGTGAATCTATCTGTCTGAAATTGACCTTTGATTCTACTGAACTTTACAAGGGATTTTTCAAAGACCTTTTCCCTTCGGGTCAGCTTCTCCTCATAACCGATGGGTGTGTCGTAAAGCTGTTCCAATTGTTGAAGGAGGGAGGACAGAAAAGGAGAGAATATGTGTTCATCCTCAAGATTCTTTTTGGCTTCAATGGTCAAAGGATCCGATGGACCAAATGTGTTCTCCAGAAACTGAATGGCGCCCACCTTTCCAACCATACCCGCTAGGCCTTCATTGAACTCTCCCCCTCCTTTTAGGTAGAGCGTCGTATGTGTCATCTCATGTAGGATGGTCTCCACCAGATTCACTGTAGATCCCTCGAGGAGATTTAGGGTTACAGGGTCCTGAAACCATCCCAAGGTACTGTAGGCGTCGGCGACACCCATTATCACATCAAGGTCCTTTTCCAAAAGTCTCTCTTTTTCTGCCCTTGCACGCCCCTCGTCAAAAAAGCCCAGGTAGGGCATCCTTCCCACGATGGGGAACCACCAGGTCTTTCTGACCAGGCGATCCTTTGGGGATGCTGCGACCACATAGATGGGAGGCCTATGAGATTTCAGGTAGACGGTTTGATAATTTTCCGTCTCTTTTAATCCCAACTCACCCTCTCCAAAGGCCTTGACTTGAGCAACAAGGCGCAAACGCTCTCTCTCTTGGGAACTAAGAGAATCCGCTTTTAGTGCATCTTCCACTGGAATGGAGTTATTGAGGAGTTGAGCCTGACCTGCAACCGCATGGAGGACATAGCTTAAACGGCATGCGGTGGCCGTAAATAGCAAGGCCAGGATGCTGACTATGAAAAGGGTTCGGGCTATTCTCATCACCACCATACTTTACCAGAGGCGAACGATCTTTATGCCATCCCTGAGTTCGCCTCTCACCTTTTCCATGTGTCGGAGGGAAGCCAGTTCTCTTTCAAGGTCTGATGGCTTTATCTGCAACCTTTCAACCAAGATCTTTGGTTCGACGCCTCCGCTTTCCTGGAGGATTTCCAAGATCTTGGCTTGGACGGAATTCACACCCGGATCCTTGATGGGTTGCTTCATAAATGATTTTGCAGAATGCACGGCCCATGGATCACAGGCACGGGCAGGTGAGAGGGTATCCATGTAACAGTCATCGCACAGGTTCTGACCATGGAGCTCTCGCTCTTCGCCAACCGCTAAGGGGTCTCCGCACTTATCACAATTCATTCCTAGCTCTCCCCATTTTCCACATAATTGTTTCGAGTTTCGGATTTCGAATTTCCTAAAAATATGTCTTATGCCAGTGTTGAAACACAATAAGATTCCATAGGTGCCATGAGGTATCTTGACGGCCATTCATGTGGTTGTTGATCAAATCTTCTATGATTTCATAATTAAAGAACGCCTGTTTTCTGATGAGGTGCTCAGAGAGATATTCATCGATGAGAAACTTCAACTCATTTCTCAACCAGGCCCCTATGGGCATCTCGAAACCCCATTTTGGCCTTCTGTGGAGGGAAGGAGGCAAGAGATCTTTAAACGTTTCTATGAGGATATATTTCCTACTTTTTCCTTTCAGTTTCATATGCCCTTTTATCTGGAAAACATATTCTGCAAAAGTGTGGTCCAGAAAAGGCACCCGCACCTCCAGGGAGTTGGCCATGCTCATTCGGTCCACTTTTGTGAGCATATCTCCGGGAAGCAAACCCTTCACATCCATATAAAGCATCAGGTTGATGATATCGCCATCGAAACGGTCTTTTTCCTCTTCCACCATCGCACGCACCACGTTGAGGTAGAGATTTTCTCCTGGTGGCTTGTTCAACAATTCTTGCCTCATAGAGAAAGGAAATATCTCGCGCCAGCCGTAGAATCGGTCAGGAAAAGCAATACTCATTCCTCTGACAAATTTCTTCATCCTTCTCACCATTTCCAGACTCGGCTTATCTCTTGCATCGGGCAAGGCATTTAACAGTGGGGCGATTAGCCCTGCTCTAAGAAATAGGGGGATTTTGGTATAGTACCGGGACCAGTATTCTCCCAGATACATCCTGTACCCTGCAAAGAGTTCGTCTCCTCCATCCCCCGAAAGGGCAACGGTCACATGACGCCTCGTCTCCCTGGAGACGATGAAGGTGGGAACGGCAGAAGAGTCCGCAAAAGGCTCATCAAGCGTCTCCAAGACTGCGGGAAAGGCGTCTAAAATGTCCTTGTATCCAAGCTTGAACTCTTGATGCTCAGTTTTATTGAACTTGGCCACTTCCCGGGCGTATTTTGTTTCATCAAAGGAGGAAAGGTCTTTGTAACCGATTGAGAAGGTCTTCACTGGGCGGGAGGAGTTTCTGGCCATAAGGGCCACGATGATGCTCGAGTCTATACCACCGCTCAGAAAGGCACCCAGAGGAACGTCTGAGATGAGACGACGTTTTACGGCACCCTCCAAGAGGGCGTAAAGACCTTTTTTGAAATCAGTTGTTTCTTCTCCCATTGCGCCGCGGGTTGAGGTGGAATCTCTCTTGGCCCCACCCACCGGGATATCCCAGTAAGTCTCCACAGATATTTTCCCCTTCTCCGCAACAAGGTAACTTCCTGGTGTCAGTTTTCGTATGTTTTTGAAGATGGTCCAGGGGGCTGGGATGTAGTTTAGTGTCAGGTACAGATCTAGGGCCTCAGGATCGATCTCCCTGGATACGTCAGGATCACATAGTATGGCCTTTATTTCTGAGGCGAAGACAAACCGCCTACCGTCCCAGTAGTAATTAAGGGGCTTTATGCCCAGACGGTCTCTTCCGAGCCAAAGTTTTTGCTGCTTCTGGTCCCAAAGGGCAAAGGCAAACATACCGTTCAGGTGCTTCAAACATTCGATGCCTTCCTCCTCAAAAAGGTGAATGATGGTTTCTGTATCGGTACGGCTTTTCAGGGTGTGCCCATTCGATTTGAGCCTCTCCCTGAGTTCCTGAAAATCATATATTTCTCCGTTGAAGACAAGGCATATAGTCCCGTCTTCATTCCTCATGGGCTGATGTCCTGCCGGGGAGAGATCAATGATGCTCAGACGGCGATGCCCCAGACCCACAGGAGGAGAGATGGAAATACCTTCGTCATCCGGTCCCCTGTAGGAAAAGGATTTGCACATGGTCTTAAGCAGATCTTCGCTTATTCCTTTCCCATCAAAAACCAGTTTTCCGCATATTCCACACATGAGGGATACCCTATTAAATTCTATCAAATATCAGGGCCATTGTTCCAGCATGTACTAGAGATAGCCTTGTCATTTTAGATTTTAGATTGGGGATTTCCGATTGTTAAAGGTTTTTCTTTGTCGATTTTCTTGACGCCACCATAATTGCGACAAGTTCGTCAGCCTCGTTGAGCAAAGGTTGAACCAAATGTTTTTTCAACAAATCAGCTTCTATAATGATTTCCAGCCAAAACGCGCTCTCATCCGACTCTTCTTCGACAATACCCAATTTCGCAGCAAATTCGGCTCTGGATCGCCCTCTGCAGGCAGCTCTGTAATTTGCCCCAACCGAGGTCCCCGCTTTCAGAAGTTGTCTGCCAATTGTTTGAGCCTCGATGGTGTTAGGCAAAGACTGGACTGATCGGATTACCCTTAGAGCAAATTGCTTGGTTCTGTCTTTTAGTTCTTTTTCGCCCATTGATGCCTCCGAAATAAATTCATGATTTCTACTTGCTTATTGAACTGCTGTTTTCAATCGAGCCGTTCGCTTGTAAAAATTGGAAATTTAAGATCGAAAATCGAAAATCTAAAATCGAAAATCTAAAATCCCTCGGGTTTGTAAGTTACGAATATGGGATTGGAGGCCAGATGCTTTCTTGAGTCCATCAGTCGGTAATAGGTCTTCTTGTTAGGTGGTGCTTTCTCGTCTGTATATTCTATTTCCATGGGTGTCACATCCTTAAAGGTATGGAGCAGCGTTCCCCCCCGTATAAGCAGAATGTTCACAGGAATGGCCTTCTCATTTTCATAAGATACCCTAAACTTGATGACCGGATGACGAGACGTGGTCAATGTCTCACCCATGAAGACCTTCTCACCTGGGCTTCCTAGCACATTGAAATAATCAAACCTTGGCCAAACTTCACCCTTTGCGAGCGAACAGTACATGCGGCCCTTTTCAATGGCTTCTAGGACTCCTCTCTTGGAGAACTCCCTAACGAGGAAAGTGGTCGGGTAAGCGCCGAGCCTTTGAACTGAATGACCGTCCCTGTGGAAATCAGCCGTAGAAATCCCCCATACCGGTTTTTGCCTCTCTCCGCGACAGTATTCATTTAGGACCCTGTCCCACTCTTTTCCTGGGTCTGTGACGCTGACGTTTTCCCCGTAGATCGCTGCAAAGCCTGTGTAGTTCCTGGACTGATGAAGGACTTCGGGATAGGGAGGTGTATTCACCCTGATAGGACCATATTCTCGGATACCCGATCTCTGTTCCGGGTAATTCCAGAAAGAAAACCCGCCCCTCTCGTTAACGTAGTCAATCAGTTCCTGAAACGGAGCGATTCGTTGGTCCCCTTCGTAGGGGCTGAACCGCGAACTCCTGAACGGGTTATAATCTACAATGGCCAGAACAGAGAAGGCGATGAGGACCATGCCCATCCAACGGTAGAAGCCTTTCCATCTCGTGAGTAGGCATCCTAAGAAAAGGGGAATCAGGAATATGGCTAGCCCAGGGAGGAGCTCCTTCGTGTATTTGAGGGACAGTTTGTTGTGAGGATTTGGGATAAAAGTATAATCCTTTGGCTTATTAAAATTAAAAATGAGAATCCTTCGATCATACTCGTGGACGACCAAATTCTTCTTGAGCCAAGAGCCGGTCCAGTAGTAATAGGCGGATGTGATACAACCCGGAATGATTAAGACGTTGGGGAACTTCTTAGATACCCGTTCGATTTCCTTCAGGAATTGCTCGGGTCCATGGGTCATTATTGACCGAAATTCCTTTTTGTATCTTATGATTCTTCGAAACGGAGGTATGCCATAGGAGAGGGCAATTCGATCGTGATCGTTGATGAAAACAACTCTAAAGCCCCGCGATTCAGCCATTTGCACAAGTTCCTCAATGCTATGCGTTCCGTCGCTGAACGTGGATCGCAGGTCAGCAAGTCCGGTCACGGCCATGTATAGGCGGGGTGGATTGGATTCAGCTCTGGAGGGCTGTGTTGTGATAACGGACAGGAGCGCGAGCGCCAGCGGTAGAATGATCTTACGGGCTTTGATAATTGATGAAAATGGTGTCCTTATCATGCTCGTTTCACGGGTTTTTTAAATTGACACAAATTAAGGGATCACGTAAATTGCCATAACCCTTTCATTGTTTTAGCATATTCCATTGAGTTCACCTTTTCAATAAATCTTTCCAGAATGAAAGGGGAAATGGATTTTCACACTGCACTATAGGGTAATCCAAGATGAAGATAAAGTTTTGGGGCACAAGAGGTTCCACGCCGGTGCCTGGTAAGCATACCACCACGTATGGTGGGAACACCACGTGCCTTGAACTTACACTCAAGAGAGGGAAAAAGGTTATCATAGACGCTGGAACAGGCATTAGATCCCTTGGCGAGCAGTTGATTTCCAATAATGAGCACGTGGACATTTATCTCTTAATGACTCATATACACTGGGATCACATTCTCGGGTTTCCCTTTTTTGCGCCAATCTATGATCCATCCACCAGGATACGAATTGACGGATACCCCACCTGTATGAAAGGGCTCAGAAGCACACTTGATAGCAAGATGGGAGACGGGTTCTTCCCTATAAAATTCGACGAGATTAAAGCAGAGGTGGAATATCTCGACCATCTGAAGGATGGTGAACTAGAGATTGATGGGACGATCATTGAGAGTGTCCCCCTCCAGCATCCCCAGGGCGGATTTGGTTTTCGTTTTCGCGAAGGAGGAAAGACTCTCGTCTTCATCACGGACAATGAGTTGAGAGAGGACGCTTGGGAAGGACGAAAACCTGAGGGATATGCTCAGTTCTCTGAAAATGCGGACATCCTCATTCATGACTGTCAGTACACTCCCCAGGAGATCAAAAGACGCGAAGGCTGGGGTCATTCGGATTATCGATCCGTGGTTGATTTGGCGAACCGGGCTAAGGTAAAAAAACTGGTCCTCTTCCATCATGATCCCTCCAGAAAAGACCCAGAAGTGACAGCAATCAAGTCTCAGTGCCAAAGGCTCGCCAAAGAAAAGGACGCCAGCATGATTGTCGAAGCGGCCAAAGAAGAAAACGAGCTGGAGCTATAGATATTTCCCTGCCCCAATTGCCTGGATGACCGCCACATAACCCTAAAACGAGATAAGATAGAGCTCTGCCGGGTCCGTGAAAGCGAAGGAAGACGTCTTTAGCTTTTCACCCCATTTGTCAGGTAGAAGGAGGAAAGATGGAAAGCATTTTCGAAATGGTGACGGAAATGGGGAAAGGGGAAGATGGGGAAGCAACCGTGAGTGTAGGCATCCACCTAAAGGTGGGTGGGCATGAAACAACCTGTCCCATCTCCAGAGCGTGTGCTTCCTATGAGGCCCTGGAAATTGAAGTCCAGGCCATAAAGAACAGCCTTGATAGCCTGCTGGCGGAGGCGAAAAGGGTTCTTGGGAAAGCCGCGGCTGAAGAGGGCCTGGATTTGAGATCTGACATGGCGCCTGAAGAGATCTGGTCAATCCTCTCAGGTGTGTCCGACGAGGATCTTTTTATCAAGAGCTTTAATAACCTGGACGAGGGCAAGAGAAGGGATGTGGCTGAGCACGTCCTGACCCAGTGTAACATCTTCTCTGGCAAGGCCTCCATCTTTTCATCACGATATAATAATGAAACAGGTTTGATGGATTGATCTGCATAAAGGACACCAATCACAAGCCCTTTATATAAAGAAAGGGTTAACCCATCCGGTTAACCCTTTTTGTTTTCCTGGTGGAGCTGATCGGGATCGAACCGACGACCTCATGAATGCCATTCATGCGCTCTCCCAGCTGAGCTACAGCCCCATGTAATCATCAATAATAACCAGAGGCAAATGGGCTGTCAATATCATATTGACACGGAAATCGGCTTTTCCCTATAATCCGAGCAAGCGAGACGTGCCGGAGTGGTGAAACTGGTAGACGCGCTGGACTCAAAATCCAGTCTAGCTTTGCTAGGTGGGGGTTCGAGTCCCCCCTCCGGCACCAGAACGACCAAGAGGTTAGCAGGTTAGGCTAACCTCTTTTTTGTTCGACGGAGAGGATGTGAGTCAAGACTTCCAGACCCACTCTTGATCTCAGCCCATTGTATATTCCGCCTAATCGAACTAGAAATTTACGCAAATATTGACAGAAATTCTAATTTTATCTAAACTTTCCAATGCATTGTAAAGCATGCCTTAACTTAACCGAACAATGAGTCATTCCATTTCTCCTAGGAGGGCAAGTATATGAAGGCCATCGCTGCGGTATTTTGTGGAGCTATTCTTTTTCTGTTTTTAGTGGGCGTCAGTAATGCGGAGGATATAGCAAAGAAATTTGGTGTTGGAGCAAGGTTGGCTTACTACGACATTTCTGATGACCAAGTCCGTGACCTCAGTCTCGAATGGACGGAGAGTTTGCTCTATGAAGGAATGGTCACCTATTCATTTACTAATTCACTATCTTTGGAGTTGATTGGGGGCTTTACAGAAACAGACCTTGCGCGGAGGAGGTCTGGTGTTTTTATCGCTGAGTTCGGTGAATTGAAGCAGATTCCGGTTCTCTTGAATGCACGCTACGTTTTTTGGCCAACCTCCGAGATAGGGATTTATATAGGGGGAGGGGTTGGGTACTATTTCAACGATTTTGGCCTGACAGACATAGGTAAAAGCGCTTTCCCGGGTCTGACTGTAGAGATGGATGACAGTTTTGGCTATCAGGTTATCGGCGGTGTGGAGTTCTTTCTTAATGATAAGGTGAGCATTAACTGGGACGCCAGATACGCTTGGAACAAGGTTGATTATGTGGAAAGGAGTTCCGGGTCAACCGAAGAGCAGTTTGAAGTTGATTTGGATGCATTCACTTTTGCGCTAGGCATCAAATATTATTTTTAAGGAGGAACCTATGAGATCAGGAGCGCGGGCGATTTTTGTACTGATTATTACCCTAGTATTTCTTCTGCCCATTTCTGCAACAGGACAAGAGAGACGAGATTATATTATCGCAAAGGGTGGAATCTATTCCCCGACCGGTGGTCTCGATGACCTCAATTTTGATACGGGCTTCAACGGAGAGGTGGCATGGGGGCATTATTTTTCACCCAATATTGCACTGGAAGTCGGGGCCGGATATTTACGGAGCGATGATGTCAAGGTTGTGCCGTTAATCGCGACGGGAAAGGTGATCTATCCAAAAGGTGACTGGGAGCTTTTTTCACAGGTAGGCGTGGGAGCCTACTTTGCGAGTTTTAAAGGCACTTTAACTTATCCTGCCCTGGGTACCATCACTATTAATGATGATGATACCGTGTTCGGCCTCACTCTAGGTTTTGGCGTAAATTATAATATTACTGAAGAATTCTTTCTCGGGATAGAGGGCAAATACCTCCTGACATCCGACGCTGAGTTCGGGGGTTCCGCCGCAGGGGGTTCGGTAAAATTGGAACCCGACCTGAACGGTTATATTGTAACGGCGGTTTTCGGATTTAGATTCTAACAACGAATGATAAGAACGTTGGGCCGCGGGGTTTTGAGGCTCTAAATTAGGGAGCGGCTTCCCCGGCTTCTTGTTATTGGCCGCCAAAAGAGATAGGCTCATCATGGTCAAAACAATATCCATATCAAGCCTGTTGATTCTGGTGCTCACAGCCTTTTGGAACGGCGATCTTCTCGCGGGTACTTTCAAGTGTGGCACAGAAATCGTCCGTCCCGGAATGACCACAATGGACGTTCTCCTGAGGTGTGGTCCCCCCAGCTTCAAGGAGCTGAAGAGAGTTATAACGGAAGGGAGTTATGGCGGGCGGGTACCACACGGGTTCCCTCATGGGAGTGGAGGGTATAGCGAAGTTACGGAGACCGTTGAGACATGGTATTACAATTGTGGGGCGCACAGATTTGTCAAAATCCTTACGTTCCGGGGCGGCCTTTTGAACCGTGTCCACGTGGGCAGATATGGCAGCGGTGAGTCGGACTGCATCGGCGCTGAGAGGCGCAGGGAGCGCGAAGAGGCTCGGGCTCGTACGGAAAAGTTAACGGACTCCGGGTTACCCGAAAAAGCGGAGTATGGTCGCATCTCTGTTTTCGGACGCCCCTATTTTGCTGAGGTCTATCTTGATGGAAATTACGTGGGAGATCTTCCGTGCACAGTCGAAAACGTGGCCCCAGGTCTTCATGAGCTCAGAGTGACTCGATCAGACTATGAAGACTGGGCAAAACGGGTCGCCATAGAACCAGGGGAGACCTTATTCCTAGAAGTCTATTTGGGTTCCCCATAATAGGTACAGCCAGGACGCTCAAATAGCGGCACGCCGTTTATCACAACTCTTTTTTCCTCCCTCAACTCAAGTCTTATTTGAGACATCCTGAAACACCCCCAGGTTTTCGTTATTAGGCTCATAATGAAATGGAAACGCCATTCCTGTTGACTTTTTTTGACACCTAGTGACGATTTTTGACAGTTTCGAGGATGGATTGAATGTTTGAGTGAGGATAAGTATTTGGAATTCAATTAGATTTTATGTTTTTTATGCTGCTGATTTCTTGATTGGGAGCCATATCCACTTTCAGCTGAAAAGGGGCGACGAGCTTCCCTAAACTGTCCACTTTTCGTGACACATTTTCACAGATTTTTGATAGTTTTAGAGCCTGCCCTTTTTGGTTTCCCATCTAACCTGCTGAATTTAAATCAGATATACTCATGAACAGATGTGGGGGACACAGGTTTGCACAAGAATTGCATTTTTTATACAGCTTGGCGTAAACCGACTAGAATGTGTAAACTTTTTCTCACACTATTTTGACGAATTTTGGCACTTCGCAAACTGCCTTGTCTACTTTAATATTCATAAGTATTTGAAATAAGGCATTATATTGTAAATTATGAAATTTGGCAAGGATTTTGCATTCATATAAAAAAGGTTACACAAGGTCCCAAAAACTGTTCTTTTCAATAAATTAGTTAACAAACGGGTTTCTCGGATGTGCGTGCATCTTTTTGCGGTCGTCTCCAAAGAATAGAAGAAGAGATTAGTACCCGGGGAAATAACGGCATCTTGGGATCCCGTTCTTTTTTGGTGGCCCAGTTGGATTGTTAACAAACAGCCTAACCCAAAGTATTTGGCCAAGTTGAAACGTCCATATTTCAACCTAACCCAAAAGCCACCGGGCAGAGCCGCAATTGGCTCTGCCTTTTTTTTGCCTCCCCTCCTTTGACACATCTTCAGGACTACTCTAAACTACCGAAACAACTAGGTCGATGAGGGGAAACCTCCATTGTGACGCCCGAATTCTTCCGTGGGGAGCAAGTATGAAGAAAGGAAACACTGAGGGTTCGGAGAAATTTCAATTTCGTGATCTTCACCCCAACGTTTTCATGGGTACAGCCAGTGACAGATATGCAGGCTGGATTGGGCAAATCTATTCGGAGGAGCGCTACAGGAAAAGAATAACAAGCCGGCCCAAGAAGGTTGGTGGGAAGTCTTTGAAGGAAGAGGTCTTGCCTGTGGAGAGTGTGGCGGAGTATTTTCAACACTTCTCCATCCTGGAACTGGATTTCACCTTCTATAGGGTCCTGATGGAGAAAGATTCACAACCCACCCAGAACTATCATGTGCTCCAAACCTACAGAAGACACCTGCGCCAAGACGATCGGTTGATCCTGAAAGTCCCTCAAGCGATCTTTGCCAAACGGCTTTGGAGGGGGGGCAAGTTTGTTGAAAATCCGGATTATCTCAAGTGTGACATCTTTGTAGATCAGTTCTACGAACCTGCAACAGACCTACTGGGCCAGCATCTCAAAGGCTTCATTTTCGAGCAGGAATATCAGCCAAAAAAAGAGAGAATCCCCCCGGCAGAATGCGCAGAAGTGTTGGATCAGTTTTTCGGTAGCATTCCAAGAGATGACCGTTACCACATAGAATTGAGGACCGAGTCTCTTCTTTCAGCGCCATATTTCCAGGTCTTGGAGAAATATGGTATTGGGCAGGTACTTTCGCACTGGACGTGGTTGCCGCCACTCCGAGGACAGTTAAACAAGAGCAAGGGCAAATTCCTGAACGCCGACAAACAATGCATTGTCAGGCTGATGACACCATTGAGGGTTCGTTATGAAGAGGCATACCTGAGGGCCTACCCATTCGACAAATTGATTGATGGGATGATGAGTCCTCAGATGGTTGAAGAGACGGCAGAGATCATGTCGGCCGCGATCGGGGAGGGCGTTGGTGTCAATGTGATCATTAATAATCGTGCGGGAGGGAATGCGCCACTCATCGCTCAAAAGGTTTCAGAGAAGTTTCTAGAAAGGCTACACAAATTAGGAGTAGTGAATGAGATGTGACTTCCGCCTTTTTAAAATATTACTTTTATCCTAAACCATTGTGGGGTATGCTTTCACGCAACTATGTTTGAGCATTATGCAGAGATCGTATTCAACAAAAAGGTTGCTCCCCGTACCTACTTGATGGGGTTGAGTTCTCCAGAAGTGGTGGCGGTAGCAAGACCGGGACAGTTTGTCATGATTCGTGTCCGAGCTGGAATTGACCCTTTGTTAAGAAGACCCTTCTCCATAGCGGGCACCAAAGAAGGTGGACTTTTGCTCATCCTCTACCGCGTGGTGGGTAAGGGTACGGCTATTATGGCCGAAACAAGAGAAGGGGAGAGGCT
>CP070840.1:2379068-2384573 GCA_020342025.1 Deltaproteobacteria bacterium | reverse complement strand
GGCCAGCCTCAACTCGCCCATGTCCGGAGAAGCCATCTGGAAACGAGTCAGGGTGCCACCGATTTCTTCGAGGCGATGGGCGTCGGAGGCGGTGATAACGGGGAACCCCAGATCCTCCCCGAATTGCGCTTGGGCCTGCTGGAGGGTTATCCGCTTAGAAATCTCAAGGGCGTCCAGGTTCAGACCTCCCGGGATCAATCCCAGTTGGCTGATGAGGCTGAAACTTTCCCTGTCAATATGGGCGGCAACCGCCAGCCCATGCCTTTCGTGAATGCCGTCTACCACTTCTTCGACTCCGAGGGCTGTGGCCCCAATCAGGAGGCGCTTGTTAATGCCCTCAACCTCGTCGAATTCATTGGCCACAACCTGGATGCCGAACGTATTCTCGTCGTTTTCTCCCGGTTGGAGGTTCTGGTAAACAAGCTCTTGCATGGAAAGGGCACCTTCCACCCTGTCGAAGAGGCCTACAATATGGGCCTCTTCCCGTGTGGTCACCTCTATACCAGGGATGACGTACAGCGCCGTTTGACGAGCTGCTGCAATCACGGCAGCGGTGTTTTCGGCGCTGTTATGGTCCGTAATGGCAATAATGGCCAAATTTTTCTCGCAGGCTTCCTGTATGATATTTCCAGGCGTCATGTCGAGGGAGCCACAGGGTGAAAGACAGGTGTGAATGTGCAGATCTACAGCCACGACCTGTAATCCTTCCTTTTCCTTACGCCCCACGAACGCCTCTTGAACGCCCACGTTTCATGTTCGTCAGCTTCCGGAAAGCCCCAACTCAAAGAGTCTGCCCACAAGTTCAAAAGCTGGCATCCTGCTGATCAAAATGGGGACCCCTTCAGCCTCAGCCTTGCGTACTGTTTCCTCCTCAGGCTCGCGGCCACTTACAAGGATAATTCCCGCAAGGGCCTTCATCACGGCAACGGCCACAATATTTTGGTGCGTCTGGAGCGTAACCCACAGATCTCCTTCAGCGGCATTGGCCATGACATCGCTCATCAGGTCGCTGGCGTAGCCCCGGTTCACCGCCACATGAAGACGATTGGCCCCCGTCCTGATTTCCAGCTGGAGTTTTTCAACGAGCTCAGAGAGTTTCAAAGATCCCATCTCCTCCTCTTTCTAAACGCCATCTGTATCACCCCTGTAGCTCTCCACAATGTCCACGATTTTCTTTGGGTCCACCTGCCCGTGGGTCACGTCGTCGATGACTATGACAGGGGCCAAACCGCAGGCACCAAGACAGCGCACCAGCTCCAAGGAATACTCCCTGTCCTCGGTGGTTTCCCCAATACTGACCTTGAGGTGCTCTTCCACGTTTTTCAATAGCACTGCAGATCCCTTAACAAAACAGGCTGTCCCCAGGCAGATTCGGATCGTATGTCTGCCCCGCGGGACCATGGTGAAGAAAGAGTAAAATGTGACAACGCCGAAAACATCCGAGAAAGGGATTCCTAGGCCCTGGGCGATGTAATTTTGCACCGAAGCGGGCAGGAACCCAAGGATTTCTTGAACCTGCTGAAGCACCGGGATAAGACCACCCCTCCTGGTCCTGTAGGTGGCAAGCATCTCATCGATCCGGGCCTTGGCGTCGGTTTGCTCTTCCTCTTTCAACAGTTCGATGAAGTTCTCTGTGACTTCTTTCGAGTCAGTGGGGGGAACCCGGATGCCTTCTCCTGTTCGGGGAAGCACTTCCAGAAGCCCCTCACACTGTTCCAGGAGCGTGCGGTGATGGGTGTTGAACCAGACCAAGGCGCCTCGGCATAAGGGGGGTCGGTCACCGTCCAGGTGAGTCGTCCCTGGGGAATCTGGGCCGATAGCAGGCCATTGGAGACCCCCCTCATCAATCCGGTCGTAACGAAGGCCGCCCAGAAAAGGAACCAGTTTTGAAATTTCATTCTCCCAGACGCCCCGAGGGTCCTGCTCCGGCCAATCCTGGCCCAATCGATGGGCGAGCTGTGTGTAGATCCATGTCTCAGGTTTTGCTTCACCTGGCGCGGGAACAGCGTTTCGCATGCGGCTAACCCGCCGCTCACAGTTGGTGTATGTGCCCTCGCTTTCTGCCCAGGCCGCCGCGGGAAGTACCACGTGGGCGAACTCCAGGGTCTCGTTGTCCAGAATATCTTGTACCACGAGGAACTCCGCTGACTTCAGTGCCTCCCTAATGCCAGGAACAGCCGGTGTGGCAAGGGCCAGATTTTCCCCTGCGCAGTAGAGCAGTCGAACCTTTTTCCCTGATCCTTTAGGGGTGTGGCCTAGGCTGCCTAGGATCTCGTCAAAAGCCATGCCAGGCTGGTTGTTCAATGTACATCCCCAGGCCTCTTCAAAGGCCTGGCGGGCGCCATCGTCATCCACTCTCGCATAACCTGGCAGATAGTCGGGTAAGAGGCCCATGTCACACGCGCCCTGAGAATTGTTGAGCGGGGATAAAAGGTTTACCCCACCGTACTTGCAGCCCAGGTTACCAAGGACTTCTTGGAGGCTTACAAACGCCTGTGCTGATGAGGCACATCGGGGTCCATAGACGAGCATGGCGGGCTCCTGAGTATCAAGGATCTCGGTGACGGACGTGATGGCATCGGGCTGAAGTCCGGTGGTTTTTGAAACCACGGAAAGAGGGTAATTCTCAGCGATTTTACGTGTTTCATCTGATCCAGTCCGGCCCCGTTCAAGGAGTTGTTGGATGATTCCGTTTACAAGAACCGATTCCGTGCCTTCCTTCAACAATAGGTGAGCTGTGGCGAATCCTTCAATTTTCGTGGGGCGAGAATCTATCACGATCAACTGGCACCCCTTATTTGCTGCACGCTTGATGAAAGTGCCGGCCACCGGATTCTCCTCAGTGACGTCGGAACTGATCAATAATATGATCTTCGCCTCTTCCAACTCACCCAGGGTGTTATTTAAGCCGCTGGCAGCGTGAGGCGAAGCAAGATGGTTGGTGCCGATAGCCGCCCTGAACAGTTTTTGCATCAGGTAAAGGGCTTCGTTGGTTGCCTTGGCTGAACCGATGCCCGCAATCGCTTCAGGACCGTCAGTTTCCTTCACGGCAGTTATTTTGGCAGCCACAAGATCCAGTGCTTCCTCCCATGATGCGTGGCGTAGCTTTCCGTCCTCTCGAATCAGTGGCTTGGTCAAACGCTCTGGGCTCTGGAGGAAATCATAACCGAAGCGACCCTTGACGCAGAGTCTGCCAAGATTGGGCAAAGCATCCTCCACGCCCGTCACTTTCATAATTTTGTTGTCTTTGATATGCAGATCCATTTGGCAGCCGACGCCGCAATAGGGGCAGGTGGTACGCACATGGCGTGCTTCCCAAGGGCGAATCTTGTAAATGCTCCTCTTTTCCATGAGTGCGGCCACCGGGCAGGCCTGGATGCACTGGCCGCAGAATACGCACTCAGAACGCTCTAAAGTGCCATCGCCCATGGCAACGATCTTGGCCATCACGCCTCGATAGCCGTGGGTGATGGCATTGTTTACCTGGATGACGTTGCATGCATCAACACACCGTCCGCAACGAATACAGCGTGAAAAATCGCGCACGATCAACGGGCTGGCCGTCTCCATGGCATAGGGGGTTTCAACCCTGAGAAGACCCTCGGTCTCTACCTGATAACGATAGGCATAAGCCTGGAGTCTGCATGCGCTATGGGCCGGACACAATTCCGCACTCTGGTCATACCTCTCCACCTGCTCCTGGAAGTCTGTCCATTCGCCCTGGGGCTTTTTGGCGATCGCACAGTTATGATTACCCGATTGCAGGAGCAAGGCGAGAATTGTTCGCCGGGCTTCCAATACATTGGGGGATTTGCTGTGGATGACCATATTATTGGCCACGGGCGTGGCACAGGCAGGTGCAAGCGCTCTGGCTCCTTGGATTTCCACAACACAGATGCGGCAGGCCCCGGTGGGTTGTGTTCCCTTGAGATGACAAAGGGTGGGAACGAAGATACCATTGCGCCTGGCCACTTCAAGGATCGTCTCTCCAGGCGTGAATTCCAGTTTCCGTCCGTCTATGGTGATGATGTTCTCAGACATCTTGCCTCTCTGATTCCTCTGATTCTGTGGTACCTGATTTTCTGTAGCAAATAAGCCCACATCGAAGACATCTTTCAGCTTCTAATCGGGCTGATGTTTCGTCTAGTCCTGGAAGTTGCATAGGGAAAATCCAGGCAGCTTTGCCGCGTCCCTCCACATCTGAAACCGGCGGACACTGTCTTTCGGCTAGAGCCACATCATACACTTCGGTCACGTCCAAGACGTAATCCGCTTCGCAAGTGAGATTCTTTAAGGGGGTGATCAATTCATCATCAAAGTGCTGGTGGACGGCCCGTGCCAGTCTGCGACCGGAAAGAATGGATTTGACCACGGCTGCGGAATCACTGATTCGCCCCGGTTCAGGTGAACTGAAGGCATTGCCACCGAACTTTTTAGGAAAAGTTCTGAAGGTCTCAATGGTCTGCCACTGGATTTCATCCGTTGCGTTCTCAGGCCTGCCGTTGGCATGCACAAAGACCAGTTCGGGGAGGCGTCCCGCTGAAATAACAAGTGTATCCACATCAATTATGGTCCTCAGTGCGTCCTTACGGCGAGGATCGATATCCTCCAGTGCCAGCCGATGTAGACGGTCAGAGATCCCCCCGATGGCAGCGACTACAGTTGATGGCCGGATCTCAATCCCGTTTGCACGGAGTCCTTTGACATCACGGAATTCGATGGGAAGCGAATCCAGGGGCTGAGGGGAGACGATGGTCACCTTTTGGGCACCCAATTCCACGCATCGACGTGCCACCTCCAATACCTTCAGTCCGTCGCTGCTAATGACCACATGTCTGCCAAGATCCATCTCTGCGCCTTGGGAGAGTGCTGCAAGAAAGTCGAGCATGACGTGGAGGCCTCGAAAGGAGGCATCATAGCTTTTAATCTCAGGGTGCAAGATTTTGCGGCTGTCAAGCCCTCCTTCTGTTAACAAAACGGCGTTATAGCCCTCCCGCAAAAGGGAGCTTACGGTCATATCCCGACCCATCAACATGTTGGTTTTCGCCTCCACACCCATCTCCAGGATCCCCTTTATGTCGTGATCCAGGACGTCACGGGGAAGTCGATCTTCAGCGATAACATACCTGAGAACGCCCCCCAGTTCAGGCTTGGCCTCATATATGGTGGGTTGGTACCCGAGGCGAGCCAGATAATAACTGGCTGTAAGACCTTCAGCGCCTCCACCGATGAGGGCGATTCTAATGCCGTTATCCGCGTCCTTGTATGGATGGATATGCTTATTCGTGGTCCGCTCATAGTCGGCCACAAACCGCTTCAGAGGATTGATGGCGACCCCCTCATCCACGTGTTTCCGGCGGCACTCGAATTCACATGGGGCAGGACAGATATAGCCACAAATCAGAGGACGGGGACATTTTTCCGTGATGGTAAGAAGCGCCCCCTCATAGTTACCGTTGCCAATCTCTAGGATGTAACCCCGGATGTTAATGCCCGTGGGCCAGG
>CP070840.1:2369818-2378968 GCA_020342025.1 Deltaproteobacteria bacterium | reverse complement strand
TTTTGAACCATTTTCTTCCCTACCCCCGGGACCTTCTCAACGGGAAGCTTTTTAATAAACGGTGGGACGTTCGCAGGGGGAATAATGGTCAGGCCATCCGGTTTATCCAGGTCCGATGCCACCTTGGCCAGGAATTTGTTGGGGGCGATCCCGATCGAACAGGTCAGCGATGTTATTTCTCTTATGCTGCGCTTTACCTCTAAACCGATATCCCGTGGCAGACCCAGCAACTTGTCTACGCCCGAGATATCCATATAGGCTTCATCAATGGACACCTGCTCAACCAAGGGAGAAAAGCGTTTCAAAATATCCATGACCTGCCTTGACACTTCCTGGTAACGATCCATCCTCACCGGCAGATAAACCCCATCCGGACACCTCTGTTTGGCCTGGAAAATGGGCATTGCTGAGCGTATTCCAAATTTCCTGGCTTCATAACTTGCAGCGGACACGACGCCTCTATTGGATGTACCGCCCACGATGACAGGCTTATCCTTGAGCGACGGATTGTCCGTTTGTTCCACTGAGGCATAGAAGGCATCCATGTCAATGTGAAGAATGACCCGGCTCATCGTGGATCCAGGGCTCCTAATGTCCATGATACGCCCTCAAGAAGTTTTCGCCCAAGGGACAGCAAACGCATACCCGCCCCCAAAGGCCAAATTGCAGAATCAAAATGACAAATCGAATCCCGGTGACCAAATCTAAAATTCCTCCACCCAACCACGCGCTTGCCCCGGTCCGCCATGAGATGAGAGGTTAAGCATAGGGCAAGATTCTTTTTTTCATCCCGGGCCGGGGAAAAGACGGTTTTATGATATCCAAGAGACTGATGCCAGGTCTGGATGCCCTACTCCCAGAGCCTCCTTTCGGTCTTTGGCCCGATCCCCTGGATGTGAACAAAGCTATGCTGAAGCAAATAGACCTCTCTCTACCCAGTCTCTATCTTATTCTGATCCGGGCAAGGATGTGATGCTTTTTGGCAAGATAGGCGTAAAAGCCCATGTAAAGGATCACAAAGATTATCTCACCGACACGGATATAAAGCTCGGGCAAGTCAGGATAGACAAGCCGCTCCAGATAAGTGGCCGTAAAGGGTCCGCCATAGGCGGATTTCACGTCATACAGCCGCCGCAGATAATTTTCCAGATAGGTCAATGGACAGTACCAACGGAAAAAGTTAAGGACGAGAGAAAAGAGAAGTCCTCCCAGATGAAAGATGGCTACCTTTGGCCATTTCAATGCAAACAAGACCCCAAAGATGAGGAACAAAATCCAGACAAAATGCAGGAAAACGGTGAACTGGGCTAAGAGTTGGTAAATCATTCAAGACCGCTCCGGATAAGCAATTCTTTAACATGCTTTAGGCATTTCGCTATTTCGGAGGGAGTGAGTTCCAGAGTGATGGTATGCTTATATTCCATCGCCTTGAGTTCCTTAAAGACCTTCTCAAAATCCACAATGCCCTCTCCTGGAAGCAGGTGAAGATCATCTCGATATGAGTCTCCCCCCCTATTGTCGTGGAGATGAACATGTTTTATCCTCTCAGGATATCGCTCTATGAATTCATAGCTGGTATTCATCTTGGTGAGGAGCTGAGCATGTCCCAGGTCAAGCGTTAGGTTCAGTTGGGGTAGATCGGAGAATGGGGCGACCATATGGGATGCGGTCTCACTCAAGTTTTCCACACAGACAGTGATCTCAAAATCTGCCGCCTTTTTGAGGATATGCCTAAGCAAACCGATTTTAAAGGCGATCACCTCCTTTTTCACAAACCGAGGATCGAACCAGAGATGAAGGGTGAGGAGAGACATATCCAGCTCTGTCATCATAGGCAGGACTTCAAAAATCTTGGGAAGATAGACCTCTTCCAGGCCCCTCATGTCATTGGGATCCCCTTCTCGGGGTCCGTGACAAAGGTAATAGATGGCAAGTCTATCCTTTAAGTCCTTGTAGGCTTTGAGTAGATCGGAGAATTTCTGGGGATTGGTGATGGGAATTTCAGCAAATTGAAGGCCGAGATTGTGGAGACGTTTTACATCCTCAGTGCTCCTGGCCGTACCTCCTAAGTGAATACGGGTATTAGTCATTTGTCATGGGTCATCGGTAAGTGATCTAAAGTGTCTAAAGTGGGCTAAAGTCAAGGATCAAACAAAATTTGGAATGCTTTAAGATTTTATCCACCTTAGGCATTCCTAGTACTTGAACATCCCATTCTCATAGATCACCACTTTTTCTCCAGTTCTCAGGTGGGCGGTCACGCTCTTCTCTTCTGTGTTCACCAGGTCCCAGTGAAGCGCAGAGTCGTTAAATCCAAGCCTCTTCTTCTTCTCTCTCGTTAGTCTGGATGGATCTCGGGCATAGGTGTTCGAATAGGATGAGCCCAGGGCCAAATGACAGTTTCCATAACGGCCCCCATAGTTCTCGTCATAAAGGGTGTTGGCCATGAACTTATCAATCTTGGAGAACCTCTTATCGGTCAGAGAGAATTCCCCCACCCTCTTGGCGCCCGGATCCATGGACAGCTGTTTAACAACGAAATCTCTCCCTTTCTTGGCTGCGATCCTGCTGGCGTTCCCCTTTCTGAATTCAATCCGCACGCCTTCCACATAATTTCCGCTTCGAAACGAGGGTTGGTTGGCGAAGTAGACCCCCTCTGTCCCCCTCCAGTCCGGGGAGAGGAAGATCTCGAAACTGGGGATATTATGCCCAGAGAGCCCAATCCAGTTCCGATTCTTCCCTGGGGTGATCTTCAGATCCACGCTTTTTGACTCCACGTGATAATGCTTTACCTTCATGCTGTTTATCCATTTCTTGATGGCCATCGCATTCTTGTAAATGCTCTTCCACTCCCTGACTGGATCCCTTTTGTGCAGATAACAGGCCTTAATAACCTGTGCGGTATACTGCTTCATGGAAAGTTTGGCATGTTTTGCCAGCTCAGGCGTAGGAACCATACAGAGGCTCCAGCCAAATCTCCCTTGCTCATCGCGTTTATCCAGGATGTCCCGCAAGGGTTTCCTTGCCACAGCCGCTCTACCAATTCTTTTCGGATCAATACGGCTCAGGTGTGTGAGAGATCCAGGGGCATAAAGATAGACACTCCCGTTTAAATGGCTGAAAAGCTCTTTTTCACCCGGCGTCAGGAAAACAAGTTGTCTTTTATTCGCCTTCTTGAAAAAATTGCGCTCCATGCCCCAGGTCAAACCCATGCGCGGAATCGGATTCATCCCCATATCGAGGAACTTTGCCTGAAGCTTCTCAGCCATCCTGGTGGCTGCCAGATCATATCGAATAAGTATGAGGTCGTTTTTCTTGAAATTTTCTTTTCGGGCCGTCTTCAAGGCCCAGATCAGAACATCACAATACTTCTCCATCTGCTTTTCTGTGAGTGACATGGGAAATCACCCCCTCAACCAACGGCTGGTTTGCAGACTATCTCTTTGACCTTTAGATCGAAAAAGTTGAAGCTATTGGCGGGTCGAAGCACCAGAGCACTATCGGCCCCTCTCCCCGTTCCTCCCACAGATATCACATCTTCATCGGTTCGGATGAGGCCCGCATCAGTCGCCATCATGGTCAATTCAATAGCCACTTTGGTCCCCTGACCGAAGGTTCTCAAGGTGTAGGCAACAATTTCATCCACCTGATAGGTGGAAAGCTTGTTTCTGACCGCCCGACCAATGCCTCCAAAGGCATGCTGGCAGGTCAGAACAGTGACCCCTTTGGATTCCAATTCCTGGCGCACATCCCCAGGCAGTTCCTGGTGGTTGGGTTCCCTGAAGCCAGTCACATGGGTCACGGCAATGATCTTTAGCTCAGGATCAAGGATCTCTAGGGCTCTGACGGCCGTCTCCCCACTGCAAGTCGCCACGACCACCTTTCTTATCCCCAGTTCTCTTGCCCGCCGGGAAACGGCCTCAAGGACCCTTTCTGTGTTCTTCGGTCCAGGTTGTTTGAAATAACGACACGTCACGTCATGGTATTCTGACATCTGTTTAATCACACCTCCCTTCCCCCCCCTCTTCGAGGGAGGTCCCCTCCGTGTCTTGGAAGTCCTCCAGAAGCTCGATATGATGGTTTTCCTCTGCGATGATCTCATTGAGCTTGTCTGAGATTTCGGTATCCTCGATAAATGATCCGATCATCTCATAAAAAAGGATACTGTCTTTCTCAAATTCGACGGCAAGTTGAATAAGCGCTTCCACGCCATCTATTTTGGACAGATCTGCCTCTTTTAGAGAAAAACTCTGATCCCCCAGGATACCCTGCAGGATAGAGCTGCCCATCGCCTCCATTTCCAGGTCATCCCCATCCGTATCCAGCCTTTCTTTTCTTTCAGAGAACCAACTCTGGTGTTTTCCCTCCTGATCCGCCAACCATTCAAGCATCGACCGGAGGGAAGGATTGGAGATCTTTTGCATCGCATCTCTATAATACTGCTCCCCATTCTTTTCTACTTGAATGGCCAGATCAAGAATTTCCCTCACGGAAAACATGCTCAAATCTTCCTTTCTGGAAATAACTCACCCAACCAGAATCCCATGAGAAACCCCATCGCGACTCACCAAAAATCACCTTAATACATTTTTCATAAAATGAATAGGCCCGATAGTTTGAGCGCTTATAGGCGGAGCATGGATTGACAATATGAAGTTAGAGTTTATTTTTTCTACTAAGTTGAGTTTTCATTTAGAATGTGAGTGTCTGGAGTTTGTGAAAATGTTAAGAAAAATGGCCGTTGGTCTATATCAGGCCAATTGTTACATTATGGGATGCGACAAAACAAGTGAGGGATTGGTCATTGATCCTGGGGGAGAGGTGCTCCGTATTGTAGAGGAGATATCTCGTAACGGCCTGAAAATCCGGCAGATCCTTATCACCCATGGCCATATTGATCACATAGGGGCTGCGAAAGAGCTTAGGGATATAACCAAAGCACCTGTTCTCATTCATTCCCTCGATGCCCCTGCCCTGAATTTCCCACCGGACGGTCATCTCCAAGATGGTCAGGAAATAGAGGTGGGCCGCTACTCGATCTCGGCTATCCACACCCCTGGTCACTCCCCGGGCGGGATCTGTTTTTATGCCCCTGGGGCTGTGTTTACAGGGGACACACTCTTTGCTGGTTCCATAGGAAGAACCGACTTCACGGGAGGGAACCATCAGCAACTCATTGAAGGTGTCATCCAAAAGATTTTTCCCCTGGGGGACGATATAAGGGTCTACCCCGGGCACGGACCGGCAACCACCATTGGCAGAGAGCGTCTCACCAACCCTTTTTTTAGAATGAGCCAGGCCTATTGAGCCAACCTATTTCTTGAGAACCACCTATCAAAAGTGTAGAACATTGGCCAAGAGATGGACGGGAGGTCTTTATGGATCCGTTAGTCGCCAGAGGGGTTGAGCTTGTACGCGAGTCGGAAAAGATTTTAGTTTTTGCTGGGGCTGGACTTAGTACAGAATCCGGGATACCTGACTTCAGGAGTCCAGGAGGGATATGGGACAGATATGACCCTTCGGACTTCTACTTTCAGAAGATCGTCTCGGATGAAAAGACCAGGGAGAAATATTGGAAAATGAGTTCAGAGTTCTACCAAATGATGAAAGATGCGCTCCCCAACCGGGCACATCTGGCCCTTGTAGAACTGGAAAGGACAGGAAAACTGCTGGCCATTGTGACTCAGAACGTTGACCGTTTGCACCACAAGGCAGGAAATTCACCGCACAAGATCATAGAGATTCACGGCACCACCTTCTCTGTCTCTTGTTTGAGTTGCAAAAAGGCCTACGACAGGGATGATATTGAAGAACGCCTGAGATCGGGTGTTAAAGTCCCCTATTGCGACGATTGTTCTGGCATCCTCAAACCGGATACCATCTCTTTTGGCCAGGCCATGCCTGAGGACAAAATGGCGCAGTCCCTCATGCATGCACGTAACTGTGATCTGTGCATCGTTTTGGGTTCATCGCTGGTGGTCTATCCTGCCGCATCAGTCCCGATCCAAGCCGTTGAAACGGGTGCAAAATTGATGATCATTAATCGGGATGAGACACCCCTTGATCCCCGTGCGGTTCTTACCATCCACGATTCGGTGGCCAAAACCCTGGGGCAGATCATGGAAACGGTTCGGCATTGAACGGGCATTGCCCGCCTTTGGCCTGTTCCAAGCCGATTTTATCTTTTCTCTTGAAACATTTTTCCATTATATTTATATATTTATCTCTTCGCTGAAGATCTGAATGGAAGGAGAAAACCATGCTTAGGATCGGCTTCGTGGGATGGAGAGGGATGGTTGGTTCCGTTCTTATGGAACGGATGCTCGCAGAACAGGATTTTGGAGGCTCTGAACCCACCTTTTTTACCACGTCCAACGTGGGCGGAAAAGGCCCTGATATCGGACTGGACATTCCCCCTTTACAAGACGCCTTTGACGTCCGGCTTCTCTCTGAACAGGATATTGTGGTCACCTGCCAGGGAGGCGACTATACCAAGAAAGTCTATCCTGAAATACGCAAGAAGGGTTGGACGGGATACTGGATAGACTCCGCATCTGCTCTCAGGATGGAGGATGACAGCATCATTGTGCTTGATCCCGTGAATCGCTCTGTGATCGATTCTGGGCTCTCGTCAGGCGTAAAGACCTATATCGGGGGTAATTGCACCGTAAGTCTGATGCTCTTGGCCCTCTCAGGGCTCTTTGCCGCTGATCACGTGGAATGGATATCCTCCATGACCTACCAAGCGGCCTCGGGGGCGGGAGCGAAGAACATGATTGAGTTGATGGCCCAAATGTCCGTTCTTGGGGATGCGGCAAGAAAGTCGCTCGCTGATCCAGCCTCCACGGCCATCCAGATAGATGCCATCATAACCAAAGAACTGCGTAGCGCCTCGTTACCCATGGACAATTTCGGGGTGCCGCTGGCCGCCAGTCTGATTCCCTGGATCGATTCAGCCATGGAATCCGGGCAAACCAAGGAGGAATGGAAGGGGTTTGTGGAATCAAATAAGATTTTACAGCCAAAGAGACCGATCCCAGTGGATGGCTTGTGCGTGCGGGTAGGTGCGATGCGCTGTCACAGCCAGGGGTTTACCATCAAACTTGACAAGGATATCCCCCTGGAGGAGATTTCTGAGATGGTTGAGAAGGGGAACGAGTGGGTAAAGCTTGTGCCCAACAATAAGCAATCGACCATTGAGAATCTGACCCCCGCGGCAGTGAGTGGTACACTCACCGTTCCCGTGGGTAGAATTCGAAAAATGCTATTTGGCCCAGAGTATGTGGCTGCATTTTCATGTGGAGATCAGCTCCTGTGGGGCGCTGCCGAGCCCCTCCGTAGAATCCTGAATATCATTATGGAACACCTATCTTGACCTTCCGGATCCATAAGGCTCTGTTAGGTGATCTGCGTCTCGGGAACGAAGATCTTATGGGTAAATACCAAAACGTATATTCTGTCACATGGGTTTATGCAGTTGACACGGTCTGTTTCGCCGTTTAAGATTCTTCCCACATAGCACTTACAACATTGAGGAAGTGGATAGCTCACTGGTGGGGCTCCCGGACTTCAAATCCGGTGTGCCGGGCTAAAACCCTGGCAGGTGGGTTCGATTCCCATGCACTTCCGCCAATTTTAACCCCGTAAGCTATTGAGTTTGTGGGGTTTTTTATTTCGGATGGGTCGCTTGGTCAACACTTTGGTCAACACTACCAAAGCGGTAGGATTCAAGCTGTCTGATGGCGAGTAATTTGTCCTGGTCGTCAACCTCATCGTAACGGCCTTGCATATCCTTGATGGCATGCCCCACAATGGCCGCTCTCACGTCCCTGTCAACGCCCGCCTTTCGCATATCGGTAATAAAAGTGTGTCTGAGATCGTGATAGATGAAACCGCCCTTCACTTCCCTGCCCCATGCTATACCCGACTTTCTGCATGCCCTCTTTAAGCCGGTCTCAAAACGATTCCTGATAGGCCTTCCACAGTATAGGAATACATGAGAATCATGCAGCGCCCTCGGGATCCTGCCCAGGAGGTCATAAACCTTATCTCCAATGGGGACAGTCTTTGCCTTCCCCTCCTTGGTGTCCTCATCCTCCAGGCGGATCATCCTCTCCTTGAGATCCACTTTATCCCATGTGAGGTTGAGGATCTCTCCCTTCCTCATCCCGGTCCAGTAGCCCATGACGAGAAGGTCTTTCAGATGCTTGACCGAGTTTTGCAGCAGGGCCTCATATTCATCCTTGCTCAATACCCTGCCCCTCGCATTAGCATGGCCTTTGAGAAAGCGCTTGACTCTCTGGAAAGCCTTTAGGACGTCCCCCCCTACCAGGTCATTGTCAAAGGCCTTGATGATCATGGTCTTGACATAGCTGATATCATCGTCAATGGTCTTAGGCTTCAATCCCTGCTTTTTCAACCTCGCCTGGTAGTTCTCCAGGTCGGCCAGTTTGACATTGCCCACTATTTTTTTGCCGAACTGCTGATTGAACTTTTCCAGCTTGCCCCTGATCGTCTTGTAGGAAACTAGTGCCTTCACCTTCTCGAGATCCAGATACCACTCCGAGAGCTCCTGGAAGGTAGTCTTGAACTCAGGTTTCACATCCATGAGACGTTTTTCCGCCTTCTGCACTACCCTCTTGCTAAGGGCCTTGTGCGCATCCTCTATGGAAAACCCATCCAGATCGTCAAAGGCGTCCACGGATTCCCTCTTCTGTTTTCCATCGGGCATCCTGTAATTGATCCAATACTTGACCCGCTTGGATCGTTTCGCCTTAACCAGATCCTCGCCACAAGAACACACCCTGTTTTGTGCTGCCTGCTTCCTGCGGCACACCGGGCACTCCGCTAAGATTGCCATGTTAGCCTCCTTTCTTAGATTCACTAATTTTCTTAACTTTCTTAACAATTTATATTTAACTAAATAAGCTTAGTTTTTTTATTTTTCTTATTCCATGACAACTTAAACCCCATCACTTATCTATTATTTTGCTTGAAATTACAATTATAAACATTAACTTATTAATGTATATTATGAGCGTTTTATTTTCCTTCAGTAACGAGATAAACATGAAAAAAAATAGACGATCTGGTTTAGACCGAAGACAATTCTCTTATGCGGCCCACATCCCTGAGAGACGGTCTGGCAAA
>CP070840.1:2365432-2369718 GCA_020342025.1 Deltaproteobacteria bacterium | reverse complement strand
GATCTCTAAGCGAGTTGTATGATCACTTGAGGGATCATTTTGTTGTAGAAGACAGAAGTTCACAGAACTCGATCATCGGCGTATCGGCCCTGGGTATATGCTGGGAGGATTTGGCTGAAATTCGGTCGCTGGCTATTGCCAAAAATGAACAGGGAAAAGGCTTAGGCTCTCAACTGGTGGAAACATGTCTTGAAGAGGCCCGTTCCCTGGGGTTGAAAAGGGTTTTTACCCTCTCTTATGTTCCAGGTTTCTTCTCCAAGTTAGGCTTTAAAGAGGTGGAAAAGTCGGTTCTTCCCCATAAGATATGGGGTGATTGCTTGAAATGCCCGAAATTTCCCGATTGCGATGAGACAGCGATGATGATCGACCTTTAGACCTGGAGTAATGGAGTACTGGAAATCTGGAGATAGAAATCAACACTCCAGCACTCCAGTACGCCAACACTCCATGCGAGTGTTATAGGAGGACATAATGTTTGGCATTGGACTGCCAGAATTGCTTATTATCATGGTTATAGCCCTGATTGTAATCGGTCCGAGCAAATTGCCTGACCTGGCCAAGGCCCTTGGCAAAGGGATGGCCGAATTCAGAAAGGCCACCCAAGAGATCAAGAATAGCCTGGATCTGGACGAGGATATTCAGGAAGTGAAAAAGGATTTGGTGGATTCTGTCAGTGGTCTAGACGAGCCTATAGATCTGCCAGAGCTGGACAAACAAGAAGAGGAGGAACCGAAATACAGCGATTTCGATGAGGTTCTGGCAGACTATGAAAAGAGTAAAGAGGAGGCCGAACCATCAGCGGAGAAAGGCGAAGAAGCCTCCCCTGAGGAGAGAAAAAAGGATGATTGAGGAGGAGAAACAGCCCTTTTTGAGCCATCTGGAGGAATTGAGAAAAAGGCTCATTACCTGCGCCATTGCTGTAGGGATCGGCTTTATCATTTCCTATATTTTTGCAGAAAGGCTGTTTCAGCTATTAGTTAGACCCCTGACGCGCGTCATGCCGGAAGGAGATAGGCTCATCTTTACCAATCTACCCGAGATGTTTCTCACCTATCTCAAGACGGCCTTCATTTGCGGCATTTTATTGACCGCCCCTGTGATTTTCTATCAACTCTGGCTGTTCATTGCCCCCGGTCTCTACCAGCACGAGAAAAAGTATGCCATCCCCTTTGTCGTCTTTTCCACCCTTCTCTTTGTGGGAGGGGCACTGTTTGGGTACTTCGTCGTCTTTCCCTTTGGTTTCAAGTTCTTCTTGGGATTTGCCAATGAATACATCCAGGCCCTCCCCTCTGTGAAGCAATATTTCTCTTTCGCCATCAAACTTCTGTTTGCCTTTGGCATCGTCTTTGAACTCCCCGTGGTGGCCTTTTTCCTCTCAAAGATGGGGATTATAACGCCTGAGTTCCTGAAGAAGAAGCGTAAATATGCATTGCTGTTGACCTTTGTGTTGGCGGCCATACTGACGCCCCCTGATGTCATCACGCAGCTGATGATGGCCGGGCCCCTGATTCTTCTCTATGAGATCGGGATTTTGGTTGCCAGGATGGCGAGAAGAAAAAAAGGGACGGAAGAGGAGAGGGCAGAAGAAGTCGTTGAAGGATAGGGGAGACCCCAGAAGGAGGAGGGGCCTTTAAGAAACTGCGTTTCCGATCATTGAGAGGACCCCGTACCTGATTCGGGGGACACGACCTTAAAGCGCTTGCCAGAAACGGTCAATAATAGAGGCGTCTTTTCCACTTCTCCTTGTTCATCAAAAGATATTTTCCCCGTGATACCATAAAAACTCTCATGATGTGCGAGTTTATACTGGAGGTCTCGCCTCGTTCTAATCAGGCCTTGGGCCATGACGCTTTTCATGAATCTGATCGTATCATAT
Source organism: Deltaproteobacteria bacterium (assembly GCA_020342025.1). The sequence continues at coordinate 2,367,842 of CP070840.1, read as the reverse complement.
CCGCTGGCTGCCAGCAGTCCAGGCTCTGATTCAAAATTCTCCTCGTAGAGCTCCACAAACTCCCTGACCCCGTTTGCATTATTCTTGGTATAGAAGCCAGAAGGAAATATGGCGCCTTGCACATAATCTCCTGCCGTTTTAATGAGTTCAGGGGTTTGCCAGAGGCTAGTCCCCAACAAGCGAACATTGAAGATATTATAAAAGGGAAATTGGGGGGCAATGAGGGCCACCTGCTCCGGGTTACCCGGGAGAAAGACGGCGTCAAAGTCTACAATAGGCTCTGGCTCTTCATCTGAAGGGTGTCTCTCTTCTATCTCATTTTCCCATTCCGTGCTTTTCATCTGCATGTAAGTCTGCACAACCAATTCCGGTCTCGGATAATGGAGCCCCACCATCTTTTTGATCTCAACGGCAAAATCCGTCTGCTCGGGCTTGTAGGACTCCACAGCCCTGATCGTTACGCCCACCTCTTCTGCTTGGTCCCAGAAAAGATTCATGAAATAGCGACCGTAAGGGTTGTCTGGAAAGAGAAGGGCAAACCGTTTCAGCCCCAGATCATTCACTGCTTTCTCTAAAATACTTTGAATCTCTTTTGCCGGGGTCAGGAAATTGCGGAATACCATTTCACCCTCCGCAGTAACCCCCTCCTTTTGAGTCAGCGTAATGATCGGAACGCCCAGTTCTTGGGCCTTTTTTGCAGCGGCCACCGTGGGTTTGCTGACTAACGGACCGATAATGGCCATGACTTTCTCCTTTTTAGCCATTTCCTCCACGGCCAAAACGGCATTCTCCGTTTCCCCCCGGGTATCCTTGATAACCAATTCCAAACCGGGATACCCTTCCGATTCGGTCCCTATCCCCATCCCCAACTGGATACCGTTCAAGACTTCCTGTCCATAGATGGCAAAGGGACCGCTCAAAGGCAACAGACAGCCGACAACGCCCATTCTGACGGAAAGCTCTTCTTCTATCCGTTCAAGAATGTGCCGCCCAATGGAGACCCAATATTGATCTGGTGTTGAGCGAACCAGAGCCATTGCCGCGGACTTGGCGTCGTCCAATTGGTTACCTTCCAGATAGATGGTTGCCATCTGGTAGTAGAGGTGGGGCACATAGTCCGTCCCCGCAGCCGACTCTGTCATTGCCTGCAAATCCTCCATCGGGCTCTCTTTTATCAGTCCGATGATTCGATCAACCACCTCGCTCATCAGTTCTGGTGAATCTTTAGATGCCTCGCTCGCCTTAAGCCACCAATAGAACGCTTTGAGGTTATACCCAAGGGCCTTAAAGCTCTTTCCCAGAAGAAGCAGAACCTCCCCTTTTATGGGATTCGTGGGATGCCTTTTGAGCCATTCTTCGGCCAGATCCCTGGATTGCTCGTAGGCTCCAAGACGATAATACGTGTTCGCTATGTCATACTTCACGATGGGGAAGTCTTTATGCGTCGGATACTCCTCAGCGACTCTTTTATAGAGAGAAAGGGCCTTTTCATAGGCATGCGTCACGAAATATATGGTGGCCAATCCGTAAAGGGCCCGTCGCGATTTGTCGCCTGTTGGATGCCCTTTTAGATAGAGCTCATATTTTTCAATGGCCTCGTCGTAATTTCCTGCCTTAAAGTCCTGTTCAGCCAGATCAAGCTCGTCCAGTAAGGCCGGTTTTTCGGGCCGAACGCCCACAGGGGGTCTTGGGGGACAACCCACCAAAAAAAAGGCTATCGCCGTCATGAGTATGGTGATAGCCGTATTTGTTAGATAAAATCTGGATTTCACTTATTCACTTCCTCGAAGTCTGCATCAACCACATCTTCATCTTTCGACGCCTCCGCACTAGATTTGGCTCCACCCCCCGCGGCCTGGGCCTGTTGTTCAGCCGCCCTTGCATACATGGTCTCTGCCAGCTTGTGGGATGCCTGGGTCAGTTCATCGGCGAGGCGCTTGATCTCTTCAGTGTCTTCCCCCTCCATCGCTTTTTTCAGGTTTTCAATAGCCCTTTTGATTTCTTCCTTGGTGGACTCCTCCAACTTATCCCCAATCTCTTTTATAGACTTTTCTGTGGAATAGATCAAGGAATCTGCCATGTTCCGCGCATCCACCAGCTCCCGCTTTTTCTTGTCCTCCTCTGCGTGAAGTTCCGCGTCCTTGATGAGGTTTTCAATCTCCTCCTCAGAAAGACCGCTGGAGGCGGTTATCTTAATGGACTGCTCCTTTCCCGTTCCCAGGTCTTTTGCAGAGACATGTACAATACCGTTGGCGTCAATATCAAAGCTCACCTCAATTTGGGGTATACCCCTGGGCGCGGGTGGAATTCCAACGAGTTGGAATCGGCCAAGGGTCTTGTTGTATGCGGCCATTTCACGTTCACCCTGAAGCACATGGATCTCCACAGCAGGCTGGTTATCCGCAGCCGT
>CP070840.1:2358110-2365332 GCA_020342025.1 Deltaproteobacteria bacterium | reverse complement strand
GGGTTGTGCTTGATCTAAAATGCCTCTAGCTATCTTTTCCCTGCCAGTGGTGACTATCCCTAAGCGACTTTTTTCCTTTACCTCGTCCACGCCCACCTCAAATGTGTTCAATTCCCGGTTCGTCTTTCTGACGGTTTCGATTAAGGGATAGGAAGTGACGAAATTTCGAACAGCCGAATTGATGATGTCATCCAATCGCGCCTGTGCTCCAGGCTCATTATTAACGGTCTGGAAAAACGCTAATGGATCAACGATCTTCCATCGGGCAAAGGTGTCCACCCATATAAATGTCTTGTCCAGTGTAGGAATTATGCCCGGATCACCGTCCCATTCGAGGAGAATTTTCGCAAAATAATTGGCCTTCCGAATGATGGGGATCTTGAAGTAGAGACCAGGTTCCTTTTTAGGTTCGCCAATGGGCCTGCCGAACTGGGTAATGATCACCTGCTCGGTCTCATCCACGATATAATAGGAGGCATAAAGCACGCCCAAAACTATGATCACGACAATGAGTATCGGTTTGAACTTCACTACTCTCCTCCTTTGGGTTGGCCAAGATTGAGCAATGGAAGAAGGTTTTTTTGGTCGGCATCTACAATGTATTTGGGCCCCAATTTTGTATATATCTCGCGGATGGCTTCCAGGTAGAGCCGCCTTCGAGTCACATCTTCCGCCTTGCTATACTCTTCATAAAGGGCCAGAAATCTTGCAGCATCCCCTTTGGCTCGATTGATCCGATCAAGGGCATACCCCTCAGCCGACTTGATCGTCTTTTCCGCTTCCCCCCGGGCCTGTGGAATGATCTTGTTGTACGCCTCTCTGGCCTGGTAGATCATTCTTTCCTTTTCCTGAATCGCCTGGTTCACTTCATTGAAGGAGGGCTCAACCGGTTGGGGCACGTTGGTCTTCTGCATCTCAATGGTGGTCACGTTAATCCCTGTCTCGGCCTCATCCAGTTCTTTTTGCAACAGGACCTCGGCCTGGTCAGCGATCTCCTCTCTCTTGTTGATCACTTCAGTGATGCTCCTATCTCCTACCACCAGGCGCATGGTGGACTCCGTAAGATCCCTCAGGGTGGACCTGACATTTCGTACTTTAAAGAGGTACTTGTAGGGATCATCGATGCGGTACTGGACGATCCATGGGACGACAGCCACATTCAGGTCCCCGGTCAACATGAGTGCTTCGTTCAGGTAGGCAGACCCTGAGGCATACCGGGTTCGAACACCCGCCTCAACGGTTCGAAACCCGAATTCTTCCTTGTAAACACGTCTCACCTTTACCTTGGTGATCTTTTCTATGCCCCTGGGAAGCTTAAAGTTAAGACCCGGCTGAGTCGTCCTCCTATACTCCCCAAACCTCTGAACCACGCCTACCTCATCAACACCGACCGTATAGAAGATGGAGGAGCCGAGGTACAAAATGATAATGATGATGACGACAAGCCATATCCCAGGGATCTTGCCCTTCAAGCCCTTGAATTTGTTGAGAAGGTCGGTCACCTGGGGGGGAGGCCCACCGCCCCTGCCCTGTCTTTGTTGTTGTAACTTTTCCCAGTCCCAAGCCATAAAAATCCCCTACTTGAAAATTAGTTAACTTCTGTTAACATATAGCCTAATATTTCCGCCGTCAAGGGGTAAAGCCATTGTCATACATCGGCAGCCGGAAGCGAGAAAATATAGCAAGAGGTTTTGCCAAACTGGAGTACCGGAGTACTGGAGTATTGGAGTGCTGGAGTAATGGTTTTGGAAGAATGAAAAATTCTATCGCTTTACTATCCATTACTCCATAACTCCAACACTCCATGTAAATCTCACAAACTCCTTGCTCTTCAGGGCATAAAATCTAGGTGAATTGCAGAGATTTCGCTCCCTTGGGTTAGACGAATGAAAAAGAAAAAAGAGTCGTTGGTTCCTTTAAAGGATGTCCTATCTTCCATTTTCAGTGACTCCAAGTTGCCCTTTAACCCGGATGACGCTCGAATATGGAAGGAATGGGAAGGGGCCGTGGGCGCCGCCATTGCAAAAAACGCCCAACCCGAGTGGATCAAGGACGGGAAACTGAGGGTAAGGGTTTCAGATCCCATCTGGCTGCAGGAACTGGGGTTTGTGGAAGAGACCATGAAGGAGCAGCTGAACCGAAGGTTGGGCCGAAAGGCCGTGGAAAGGATAGAATTTAGACTGAGGGGTAAATAGACGTCTCGGAAATCTTATAACTTGCTGAAATCGCAGTTTCCTGGTGTAAATGCTTTTTTGCATGCCAAACTGGAATGATGGAATGGTGGAATGCTGGGGAGAGACGCTGAAAATATGATTTTTATCTATCAGAAATTCGTTTAAATCCATTATTCCAATGCACCATTATTCCAAGTGTGAGCGAAGCGAACTAGATAGAGAAATCTCCTTGATCAAAGAGGGGGGGCAACACCTTCAGGCCTTTTCTTCCACCCAAAGAGGCTTCTATCAGGGCCAATTTGGCTTCTGATTCCATCCCCGGATAGACGATTCTGAGCCGCTTGGGCTCCAAATGGAATCCCTTCATTCTGACCAAAACCTCCACCAGACGGACGGCTGGATAAATCATGGCCAGCCTGCCTTGGGCTCGCAATATCCTGCGGGCAGCATTCAGGATATCATCCAGGGAGGCGAGCATTTCATGCCTGGCAATGGCCCTTTGCAGATCGGGATTCATCCGGCCACTATTTTTCGGGCGATAAGGGGGGTTGCAGGTCACCACATCCAATGATGATGGAGCGAACGGGGGGTGTTTAACATCACCCAGGATCACCCCCATTTTACGCTCGTACCCGTTCAACACGGTATTTCGGGCGGCCTGATCCGCAAGGTTCTTTTGTATCTCAAGACCAAAGGTATACCCGACAGGTTTTGTTAATAGCAGGATAAGTGGAATGATGCCACATCCGGTTCCCAGATCAACCACCCGATCTCCTTGCTTTATGGTGACAAACTGAGAGAGCAAGATGGCATCAACGGAAAATCGGTAACCTGTTTTGGACTGGATGAGCTTCAAGCGGCCGCCCATGAATTCATCCATGGATTCACCAGGCAGAAGCTCCATGTTAGGGGACTTCGATAATCTCATAGGGATCTATCTTGTTAAAAACCAGGCCTGTCAAGACCTTGGGGTAGAAGTAGGTTGATTTTCGGGGCATGATCAAGGCATTGCCGGTCACCTCTTTGACATGCTCCATTTTGGTGGGGTTAAGGAAGAATGCCATTTGGTAGGTTCCAGAATCAACCAGAGAAAGGGCCTCCACCATGTCACTCTTATAGTGGAATATTTCCTCATTGTCCAGGTCCTCTTTGCTAAAGCCTAGAGACTTCTGAAATATGAAACGAGATAGCACGAGAACGTCAAGCTTCTTAAGCGCAGCGTGAAGATCCTCCCCCATCTCATCTCTTACGCCCTCCTTAAGGGAAAATAAATAACACTTGGGATCCCCATGACAATAGAAACCTATGGCTGAAGTGGAACGACCTTTTTCTTCAAGCATCCGCTTTAGTCCCAGGCTCTGGGACAAAGGGTCAGGTTTCGAAGAGGGCAGGGCACTGATCTCGAACCATTGCTTTAGATTGTCCAGAAAGGACTCAAGTTGAAAGGGTTCACATCTCTTGATCAGACGATGAGAAGGTAAGATGGTCATGCCCACATCGTTCATATTGGTGAGGTACATCATGACATATTCGTAGGCTCTGTTGGGAGGTCGCGTACCGTATCGTGCCCTCATCATATTTCTGAAGTTGCGGGAAGTTTCGTATCGATGGTGGCCGTCCGCAATGATAATGGACTTTTCAGACATGGCGTCAGCCACCTTCCTAAGAATGGATCGGTCCCGTATGGCCCACAACTGGTGGCTTGTGCCATCCCTAAAGGGGAAGGAAATCCGCGGCGGAGCCTCTATGGCCTTTTTCAGGGGTGCAAACACCCTGTTATCCGAATCTTCGTAAAGTCCGAAGACCTGGCTGAGTTGGGCGTTGCAGGCCCTCATGAGCTTTAACCGATCATCCCTGTGGGCCGAAAAGGTCCTTTCGTGGGGAAGAATGACCCCTGAGTCTTCATCTTCTATGCGTACAAGGACAATGAGACCCCACCTGACCTTAGGACCACGGTCGTCGCCCAGATCATAGGTGAGGGATGTGACATATATGGCAGGGGTACCGGTGCGAACCAGAATTTCCTCTGATTCCCATCTCTTGTAGACGTCAGCCGATCGCGTATATCTGTTATCCCAGTCCGTATCTCCTGTCTTCTTTTTCCCGAGGATCAGGCGAATCACATTGTAGGGGTCAGCCTGATAATATCCCTCCTGTTCCTCCTCTGAAATCACGTCATAAGGGGGGGCTATCAGGTTCGAAATATCGTCCAGTCTTTCAAGGTTATATGTCAAACCCTTAAAGGGGGCTATAATAGCCATGGTTCAGCGTAACAATCCTCCTGATCTCTCCAACAAGGTAACATCACTTACCTCTGGGCTCAAGGATTATACGCGCTCTCCTTCTCGCTTGATTGTATAGGAAATTCGTCTTTTAAGTCCCGCCCAGAATTGTTACGGGACATTGTATAAAATCGTAAAGCGATTTTATGACTTAAAAGGAGTTCTCCTACCAGATCATGTGGACATGTCAAGGAAATTTGATTATCTTGACCCCATTTCCTTTCTTAGCTCTGGCAGCCAACGGCAGCAATCTGATGCTTGTAGTTCATTGCCTTAACCCTCGACGCTATAATGTCATTGCGAGGAACCCGCCTGCCTTGCCTGTGTGCGTCCGGCATTCGCCTGCCCATCCTGGGCCGGTACGCGCCGAGGACGCGAAGCCGATGGCGGACACTCTGAAGGCGACGAAGCAATCTCTTGTAAGATATTTAAAACATAAGGATTTAATAATATGAGATTGCTTCCCCCCGAATAAATCGGGGGTCGCAATGACGGCTGTTTTTGTAACGGGTAACATGGTAGCAGATTTGCTCCAATAGGTGTTTTGCTATGAATCCTCCAAATCCAACTCAAAATCCTACCCAGGGTGTCTCTAACAGTGCTCCTGATATCATTATCGAAGGGGGTGTTTTGATTACTATGGTTGATGGACAAGCCCCCATTGATTCAGCCAGGATATGGGTGAAGGGAGACAGAATCGCCCATATTGAAACGGCCGACAATAAATCAGAATACCCTGGGCATGCAGAAATCATTGATGCCAGAGACAGCATCATCATGCCCGGCCTGGTCAATGCCCATTCCCATACAGCCATGACCCTTTTCAGGGGTTTGGCTGATGACCTGCCCTTAAAGGAATGGCTTTTTGACAAGATTTTCCCTGCCGAATCAAAACATCTCCGGCCTGAGACCGTGTACTGGGGAGCCCTCTTGGGGTGTCTGGAGATGATCGCCTCGGGCACAACAAGCGTCATAGATGGATACTTCTTTCAGGATGAAACGGTTCGGGCCATTCATAAAGCAGGCCTCAGAGGGCTTATTGCCCAAGGCGTTATAGACTTCCCTGCGCCCGGTGTGCCAAATCCGGAAGATAATCTGGTGGTTGCCGAAGAATTTATAAAAAGGTGGCTTGACTACTCCGATCTCATAAAACCCGGCATGTTTTGTCATAGCCCCCTGACGTGTTCAGACAAGACCCTGAAGCGTGCAATGGGAATATCTCGGGGTTTTTCTTTGCCCTTACAGATCCACCTCGCCGAAACTTCAGAGGAGGTGAGTGAGATTGTAAATCGGACAGGTGAAAGGCCTGTCCCTTATCTGGATAGGCTGGGCATCATGGATGAAGGGCTCATTGCAGCTCATGCCATACACCTGAGTGACGAGGAGATGGAACGCCTTGCCGAAAGAGGTGTTAAGGTCGTGCATGTGCCCGAAAGTAACATGAAATTATCCTCCGGTGTGGCCAGAGTGTCAGAGATGGTGCGGCTGGGACTGACCGTGGGACTGGGAACGGACGGGTGTGCTTCTAACAACAACTTGGACCTGTTTCAAGAAATGGATTCTGCAGCGAAGCTGGGCAAGGTTTCTACTCTCAATCCTGTTAGTATGGATGCCACAACCGTGATGAAAATGGTCACCTCCTGGGGGGCCAGCCTTCTGGGCCTTGAGAAGGAGATAGGGACCATTGAGGTGGATAAGAAAGCGGATATCATCGTCGTTGATCTCAAGAGCCCCCACATGGTCCCCCTATACAACCCCCTATCGGCTGTCGTCTATTCGGCAAGCGGTGCGGATGTGAAGGATGTGATTGTCAATGGGCGGATCCTGCTGAAAGATAGGACCTTTCTCACCCTAGACCCAGACGAGATTATCGAGAGAGTCAGGGCTATTGGTAGGGAGATAGGGGGCTGAGTGCCTAAAGTGAGCTAAAGTGCCTAAAGTGAACTCAAATTGTGACGGTCATAGGCTGAACAGTCTTTCATTTCGACCTAGAAGCTTTAGTCATTTTAGCTCAATGATCTTCTGAATGGCCTCTTCAGGGTCCGAGACGTATTGCACGCCACGAATATTTTCCCAGGTCTCAAGGCCTATGACCGTTTTATTGACCTTCAGGGCAAGGGCGATTTCAGACAGGGTGCCGTAACCTCCTGCAACGGAGACCAGCACATCTGAGGCCCTGACCACGAGCAAGTTTCTCCCTTCTCCAAAGCCCGTTGCCAGGGGTATCTTGATATAAAGATTGGCTGAGGCTTTATCCAGACCTGGAAGTATTCCCACTGTCATGCCCCCAGCCTCCGCGCAACCTCTGGCTGCGGCCTCCATGACCCCTCCTAGCCCTCCACAAACCAAGATCCATCCCTTTTTACCAATCTCGGAGCCCAAATTCCTGGCCAATTGGTAAGTTTTGTCAGAACATTCACCTGCTCCAATTACGCCTATGTGCCTGGGCCTTTCCATTGGGTTCCCTCCAAATGAAGAAAAATATTTGCCTTCCAGGGCATTAATTGCTATTAGTTCCTACCTATTCCCTAGGTCTATATTCGTATCAAAAAATTTGTAAAGAACATTAGAAAAAAGCGAGCTTACTCAGGTGCATATTAAAAATTAGGTGTGTAGGGCAGCCCACTGTGGCTGCCTCTTCAGGGTCGGCGAAGTAGCGGACCCTACATAGTATAACAACTATTAGAAGCGACTCATATCCGGAGAGCCATGAGAAAAAACAAGAATAAAAAGAAGAAGGTCATATATTCTCTTGCCCTCATATCC
>CP070840.1:2347189-2358010 GCA_020342025.1 Deltaproteobacteria bacterium | reverse complement strand
TTTCCTCGTAATAGAGCTCATCCGGCATGTTGTAACCTTGGATCTCCATAGTTACCCTCCTTCTTTTGTCATTCGTCACTTGCTTGCCCCGTGAAATCCTTGCTCGGGGGGGCTTTTTCACCGGGGTCATTTGACATCAGGCATTGGTTCTATGCCCCTTCTTCCATGAGTTCATTGATGAACTGGGTTGTGCTGTAGATCTTGAACTTCTGCTTACGCTGCTTGGCGTTGGAAAGGTTGTGAACACAGGAATTGCACTCTGTGAGCACCACTTCGGCACCAATCTCTTCGACCTCCACAAGCCTACGGCGGGCCATGGAGATGGAGTTTTTGGCATAGGCTCCTCGGACGCCTCCACCGGCTCCACAACAAAGGGCATTGGCATGGTGGTGACTCATTTCAACGAACTTAGGGGCTATGTGTCGGATGGTCTCCCGGGGTTCTTCGTATATGCCGCAGTGCCTTCCCAGATCGCAGGGATCATGATAGGTGACCCTTTTGTCGGTCTTCACCTCCAAATCAAAATCTCTCAGAAATTGGCTCATGTGAACCACCGTGATCCCTTTTTCTCTGAGCTCCCCATACTGTGGTTTATTGTTGAAGGTTCGAAAACAATAGGGACACCCGGTAATAACCGTTTTCGCGCCGGTCGCCTGGATCAATTCTATGTTTTTTTGGGCCAGGTCTTCGTTGATCTGATAACCCACATCTTCCAGTACGCCGCTGCAACAGACCTCGTCTATGAGCGTATAGTCCACATGGAGACGGTCAAGAAGATCCAAGGTCCCCATAGTGGCCTCATCCTCCCTGTAAGCACCCACACATCCAATGAAGTAAACATATGCAGCCTTTTTGTTCCTTTCACGATGGAAATCTTCCTGCTTATCCTCCGCATAGATATTGGTGTGTGTTTTGAGCATTTCATTCATGCCTTTGAATGCAGGATGGCAGGAGCCAATATGGACCATGTCCTTTCTTGCCTGCTTAATAATCTCTGGAACCTCCACCCCGGATGGACAGTCTTCAGCACAACTGGCGCAGGTGGTACACTGAAACAGGGTTTCAATCAACTCGTCACTCAGATCAATTTTTCGGTCCATCACCTCTTTGAGGACCAGCATCTTCCCCCTGGCATTCAGGGCCGGACGGAGCGTGGATCCGTACACCGGACAAACGGCCTGACAAAAACCACACCGGGAACATTGCAGGATCTGTTCGCGATATTTCCTCTCGAAATCGTACTTCGCTTCCATTCAATATCTCCTCGGGACCTTGATGAAACACTCGTATACCCTGGCAAACAAGATTTGAGCCTTACCCATAAAACAGGTCGGATCCCACAATAATAATGATGCTCCTAACAAATTCGCTCGGCATGCACCTCTATAAAATCCACATCAGCCTACTATAGTTTAAATGAACCATAAATGGCTGTCTCGTATGTTCCGTGTAATTCACCATTTCTACCCATGGCCACGTTCTGAAACAGCATTCATGGCCAGGACCACAGGTGCCATGATGATATGAAATAGCCGGCTGAAGGGCAAATAGGCCACAAAGGCCCCGGCCAGCATGGCGTGGATGTACCAAATATATCCGTAGGCCTCCGTCAGTCCGGAAGCGCCTGAAAATAGGAGACTAAGGCCGTAGCCCACGAAGGCAGATTGCGCATCTCCTGGAGCGCCTGTCATGGCAATCCTTACGCCTTCCGCAACGTAACCTATGACCAGAATGCCTCCCAGGAGTCCCAAGGCCAGATAGCCTTGTCTGGGCAGACCAGGAAGAGGGTCGGACCGTTTCAGAAGCCCACGAATCACCGCCAGTGTGACACCAAAGAGAACCATAATCCCTGTCAGATCAAAGAGAAATGCGGTGCCCGCGTGGTTCTTATCAATCATGGCCCAGACCCAGGGCCATTCGGGTTTCCAAAGCGAGGCCATGAGGGCCACAAGCCCCCAGGTAAACCGAAACACGAAGGGGAGAAAGATGAGACTATGGATGAGCCAGCGCGCTTTAGACTGTCTGTAGAGTCTCCTTTGGAGGAGCACGTCCAGAATCATCGCCCTGATAATCAAAGCGATCTTCAGGGAGAAAATGGTCATGAGGGCATGGCCCAACAGCTTCAAGCCTTTGTAAAGGGGATTCGCACTGACCTCGCCCGGCAGCGACCCTGTCAGCCAGACGGAAAAGCCCATGACCAAACCCACCAAGAAGATGATCAGGGAGACAATCGTGACCGTATCACCCACGGAAAAGGTGGCCGTGTGACATGGCATGCAGAGGATGCTCTTGGCCGGTAACACCATGGATACCGCCCCAACCTGATTCCCCTCGGCATGACACCTCTGGCAAGCGGCTTCCTCATCTCCCCGTATCATCTGATGGATCCTGGAGGACACTCCCGACTGACGCCTCCTCTCCCAAATAACGGTCTTGGATGCCGGGTCCTTTATGGGCTCAATCCCATCGAGATGGCAGGCCCCGCAGGCAACACCCAGGTGGGCATCTCTTGCCACCTTTTCGTCATGAGGAAGATGGCATTGGCCACAATCCCCCAATTTCTGAGCCGCATGACCGAATTGGGCCGAATCCGCGTGGCAGGCGCTACAGCTCAGGTCTGCGTGGGGCGTTTCCTCATATTCGGCCTGATCTATCAATGACACAGCCTTTGCGGTTAATTCCTGCGCGGGAGTTCCTCCGAGGCCATGACAATGGAAACAGAATTTGGCAGTCCTTTCCGTGGCCATGGGATCCTTGGGCTCAAGCACGTAATGACAGGCCACGCAAGCCTTATCCTCATCAGCGGGTGGCGGAAGGGATGTTTGGGATTCATGACAGGCGCCACATTGCTCACCAACGGGTCTTTTTGGATCAAACTTCCCCATCTCGTTCTCACCAAGCCGCAACTGATAATGGGGGTGGTGGCAATCAAGACAATGTTCATATTCTTTGCTGGCTTCGATCTTCTTCGCGCCATGAATCCCCTCATTCAGGTCCTCCATGACGTTATCATGACAATCCAGGCAGTTATCCAGATGGAAGAAGTCTTTCAGGTCCTTGTTCACTTCTGCAGGATTTGGGTGGAGATGCCCAGAGATGTCCGCATGACAGTCCTGGCAGGAATTCTGTCCGTGGGCTGAGATATGAAACTTGCTGGCATTCACAAACCACGAGGCCAGGGCAAGACGCTGGCTCAAAACGACTAGCCCTAGGGCCATCAAGGAAATGCTCCCGACTGTTGTCAGAATGCCCACAAAATTTTTCGTTTTGTTTGCTATGCGCATGAATGAAGTGATCCTGGCAAGAGCAGGAGCTGGAAGTCTCAGCACTTTAGAAGAGACATTATGGCCCACAAAGAAACCTGAAGTTCATTTCCAGGTCAAAACACATCAGTTTTCACTTTATCATTCCCACCACATACGGTCCGTCAGGGACCACAACCACATTTTCGTGGCTCGATAGGAGTTCATGAACGGTTTCTTGAATATTCTCCACCTTTATGGCGCCCATCTTCTCCAGATCTTCTTTAGAAAGACCAGGCGAGTAGACGTACACTTTGCCTGCGTAGTCCATCACCTGATATACGTTCTGTGCACACCACTGATCTATGACGAAATTCTCTGGATCGCAGTAGCCTTCAAAGAACTCTTGTGGGCTGCACACAGAGCGTAGGATCCCACAAAACTCAGGATTTCCCAGGCCTTCCCGGCATTCGCAGGCGAGAAGAATGGTTCCCCCTTTCCTTAGAATATCCTTTGCACCGACAAGGGGCTTGCTCATCTGATAAAATGTGGCGTCCAAGGGATACCCTCCTCCGGAGGTGATGACCAAGTCCACAGGACTGTCCAGTGTGACCGTGCAGTTCTTATAGACCTGTTCACATCCCGCCAGATGGGCATGGTTGTAATGTCCCGCAAACACCCCGGCCACCTTTCGCTCCTTGTTGATCACTGCGTTCAAGATAAAGTCCACACCCGCTATTTCCGTTACCCTGATACCATATTCATGAAATGGGTTGCCCTCAAGAAGACAATTGGTCACCTTGGGATGGTCGATCATCTTGTAGGAATGCATGAACTTCATGGTCTCAAAACTAGAAATCCCGGGCAGGATGGTCTTTCTTCCCCCAGAATAACCCGCATAGAAATGGGGCTCGATCAGTCCTGTGAGAATTTTCAGGTCCGCATCCAGATAGTGTTTGTTGACCTCGATGGGCGCACCCTCTATCTCATCGATCTTTTGGTACACCTCCGGTTTGCGACAGTAGTGATTCACAATCCTATAATTATCCATGATCTGCCGACCCACCATGAACTCCAACTCCTCACCCTCATTGGGGCGGTGCATGCCGGTGGCGATCAAAATGGTAATGTTCTCTCTCCCTATGCCGCTCTCTTCTAAGACCTGGAGCAGTGGGGGTAGAATCACTTTGTTTGGCACGGGACGGGTAATATCAGAGATCACCACGCAGGCGTTCCTCCTGCCCCGGGCCAGCTCTTTTAGTGGCGGACTTTCGATGGGATCTGCAAGGGCTGAGTAAACGGCGCCTTCAGGATCCGGCAAGGGCTCAACCTTTTTCATATCCAGGATAGAGACCGTTTCCGGAACTCGCAATTCAATGGCCGCTTCACCGAATATTAGCTTGGCATCTTTTTCAGGCATATCCCTTTTCCTTTCATATAACCCTGCAAGTAAAGTATTTCAAAATACAAACAGCATTTTGAGGGCCATGATTAACCCTTTGATTTCCTTTCTATCTCCAGCTTCTTCAGTTCCTTTCGCATGATCTTCCCCGTGGCCGTCATGGGGAGTTCGCTCACAAACTCGATTTCCCGGGGATATTCATGGGCGGCCAGTCGGGTTTTCACGAACTTCTTGATGTCCTCTTCCATGTCCGGTCCAGATGACACCCCAGGCTTAAGGATAATAAAGGCCTTTACCACCTCAGTGCGGATCTCGTCAGGGATACCCACAACGGCCACCATGCTCACGGCAGGGTGCTTTATGATACAGTCTTCAATCTCTGCCGGGCCGATGCGATAACCCGCACTCGTAATCAGATCGTCCTTTCGGCCTACAAACCAAAAATACCCATCTTCATCCTGTTTGGCCAGATCCCCGGTCACCCACCAATCCCCCACGTACTTCTCTCTTGTCGCCTCAGGATTTTTCCAGTATTCCAGACACATGACCGGATCGGGTCTCTTGATGGCCACTTCACCCACCGTTCCGAAAGGCACCGGGTTACCACCGTCGTCCACGACGGCCACTTCATGGCCCGGAATCGCTTTTCCCATGGAGCCGGGTCTGATTTCCATGATTTCACAGCAGCTCCCCACCACCAGATTGACTTCGGTCTGCCCGTAGAATTCGTTGATCGTCAATCCCATCACCTCTTTGCCCCACTCCAGGAGTTCCTCACCCAGGGCCTCTCCGCCGCTTCCAATGGTGCGCATCTGGTAATCATAACGACTGCGGGGATCTTTTACCTGCCTCATCATTTTCAATGCTGTAGGGGGCATGAAGGCGTTTCGTATGCCATATTTGGCCAAGAGGTAGAAGGCCTCCTCGGGATCAAATTTTTTGGCCCGATGGGCAACCACCGGAACGCCGTGGTGCCAACTGGGGAGAAGCACGTCCATAAATCCCCCCATCCATGCCCAGTCAGCAGGCGTCCAGAAGAGATCGTCCTCCTTGGGGAAAAAATTATGGGGAAACTCTATGCCCGGCATGTGTCCCAGCAAAACCCGGTGGGCATGGAAGGCCCCTTTGGGGGGCCCGGTTGTCCCTGATGTGTAGCTTATAAAGGCCGGATCATCCGCCCTGGTCTGAACGGGATGAAATTCTGCAGATCCCTTCTTTATCAATTCCCAGAAATCCAAAACCCCCTCACTTCGCTCGCCTCGAGTAACCACCACTGTTTTGAGATTGGGAACCTTTTCCCATATATCCAAGACTTTCTGGAGGTTCGCCTCATCCGTGACAATGCCTTTGGCTTCGCTGTTGGAAAGCCGATACGCCAAGGCGTCAGTCCCAAAAAGGGTGAAAAGAGGGATTGCGATCCCTCCCATCTTGTATATGGCAATGTGCGAAATGCCTGCCTCGGGAGATTGGGGCAACATGATGCCCATCCGATCACCCTGGCTCAGACCGTGTGCCTTGAGTCCATTGGCCAATCTGTTGGACAGCCTCTTGAGATCCCAGAAAGTGTATTGCTCGAGTTGCCCCTTCTCATTCTCGTAGATTAGCGCCAGCCGATACCGTTGGTGGGCCCACTTATCACATATGTCCACACCCATATTGTAAAACTCCGGAATCTCCCAACTAAAGGATCCGTACACTTCCTCATAGGTCTCACCCAATTTTAACATGCCATCACCCCCTTTCTGTCCCTCTATTACTCAGGTTTTGCGGAGGCCAGATCTTGCTGCAAATGTTACTTTTTATTACTCTAGGCCACTATATGAGTCAAGAACAGACTCAATCAATCTTTTTGCTTGTCCACACGGAAATCTTAAAAATGGAAAAGCTTCCTCCTTGATATTTGGGCTACATTGAGGATAGAACATAAGGGCGAACCCCGAATAAATGCTCCATCACTCCATGGGGAGGATCCTGAATAGAGTCTGAACGAGGCTTCTCGGGAGTTAGCTAACTTAGGGATTCCCCGAATCTGTATTGTGGAGGTTTTGCATACCATGAAATCAACCCCTCATAACCTGGTCATGTCCGCCATGTACGGCGGTAGAAAAGGTGATCGTCCCCCTGTAGGAAATCCCACATCCATAGTCTGTCACGATCTCATGGATGCCTGCGGGGTTGCCTTTCCACAAGCCCATTTGGATGCTCAGGCCATGGCGGAACTTGCCATGGCTGGCCATGAAATTGCCGGTTTTGACACGGTCATGCCTGAATACAGCGTGCATCAAGAGGCCTCAGCCCTTGGCTCCCAGGTGGATTGGGGACACCGTGACATGATGCCAGACGCAAAGTCCGCCCCTTATGAAGACTTCTCTGATATTGAGGTCCCAGACAACTTGCTAGAGAAACCCTCCATGCGTGTGGTCCTTGACGCCCTCTCCACGCTTCGTCGACATCTGGGCCCCAAGGTGGCCATCGTGGGAAAGGTCATGGGCCCTTGGACCCTCTCCTATCATATGGCGGGAGTAGAGAATTTCCTCCGTCATGTGGGGTACCGTAAGACCGAAAAAGTAAACAAGATGTTGCGTCAACTCATGTCTGTCACCATTACCTATGCGAAGGCCCAGTTCCAGGCTGGCGCAGACCTCGTTGTGGTGGCCGATCATGCCACTGGGGATTTAGTCAGCCCGCGGCATTATGAGGAATATCTCCTCCCCATCCATCAGGAAATTACGGCCCAAATCGAGGGGCCTTTGGTCCTGCATGTTTGTGGAAACTGTCGGGACCGGGTAGAGCTATTTGCCGACGCCGGATTTGACGCCTACCACTTTGAGTGGCAGGTGGACGCCAAGTTTGCCGTTGAAAAAGTTGGCCACCGCATGTCCTTGGTTGGAAATGTAAACACTTCTGAGACCCTATTCATGGGAACGCCAGATGACGTTTACAGGCAGGCGCGATATGCCATTGAGGCAGGGGTCAACATCATAGGGCCTGAGTGCGCCATAGCCCTCCCCACGCCCCTTGAAAATTTGAAGGCCATCGTCTCCGCTGCGCATGAGGGGTACTAGGGTTAATATCAAGCAAGAGGCACAAAAATCCCCTGGCCATTCTATTGAACACCTCCCGGTGACATCCCCACACTCCTCACTCAAAGCAACTGAGACCATATCGAAAAGTCTCCTAGGAACTTTGAAAAATGGCCCTTATTTAGTCCAATTTCTATGGAAAAAGTGTCGCTCCCACATGAAAATGCCCTCGCTGCCCATTTTTTAACAGGGTGAGATTTGTATTTCCAATCGCCCGCCCGGGCCCTAAAAAAGGGATTTTTTATAAATAATTACTTGATTTTGGCCAAAAATAAGCTATTATATCTCTGATCAATAAAGATCCGTCTTTATTGGTTTGAGGGTTTCGTTTCAGGGTAAGATCCATTTGTCAAAAGTGGCAACCTGAAGTTTGGAACCGGGAGAATTTATTTGAAAGGAGGTTGTCGCTATGGCGAATGGAATCGTGAAGTGGTTTGATGACCGCAAAGGCTACGGCTTCATTCAGCAAGAAGACGGTCCTGACGTGTTTGTTCATCATTCAGGAATCAATGGCACCGGCTTCAAGTCTCTCAGAGAGGGCGACAAGGTTACCTTTGAGATCGAGGAAGGTAAAAAAGGCCCTGCTGCAGTAAACGTCACTGTAGTCTAAAAGTGTCTGAGCTGGAACAAGGGCATTCCATCGAATCATGATGGAGTGCCCTTGTTTATTTTGACAAAAAAATATGGGCAACCGGTACACCAGCTGCCACGAAACTGCACACCACAAACCCCTCGGAGTGCAGATCACTAATGAGACCGTGGAAAAACCGGCTTCTGAGAGGCTGACGGAAAACGTCCAAATGCAAGGTTTCCGAAACTGGGGACCCGCCCGCAGGGTGGGGAGTCCAAGCGAAGCGCGAACAAATCCCGAGGAATGAGGCGTATATTGAAATACGCCGCAATGACTTGCCCTGTTAAATCGGCTTCGCCGTCTCGCGTAGCGAGAATTTAACAGGGCGGGGGATGAGGGTAACGCAGCCCTTCGATGCTTCGACACTGCTCAGCATCGACTGTGAGCCTGTCGAACGGCCTGCCGAACGGCCCTTCGGCTTTACTCAGGGCCATGAGCTTGTCGAATGGCAGATGGGCATTTTCCGGCAGCCTCAAAATCAGCCTTTACTCACCTGGCCTTGCGAGGAGCTGGATTGCTTGCCTGTTCATGGGCCTAACTACGAAAAGATCTTGTAGAAGGAGCACAGCATGGATTACAAAATTGCGTTAATTCCGGGCGACGGTATCGGCAAAGAGGTGATTCCAGAAGGGGTCCGAGTCCTGAATGCGTTGGCTGGGAGTTACGGCTTCAAGGTGGAATTCACCGAGTTCCCTTACTCATGTGGATACTATTTGGATCATGGCGTGATGATGCCAGAAGAGGGCATCGAGACATTGCGCGGTTTCGATACGATCCTCCTTGGGGCCGTGGGGGATCCCGGTGTGCCCGATCACGTTTCCCTTTGGGGCTTACTCCTTCCCATACGTCGACAGATGCAGCAGTATGTGAACCTGCGTCCCGTGAGACTGTTGCCTGGCATCACCTCACCCTTGGCTAATCGGACACAAAAAGACATTGACTTTTATATCGTTCGCGAGAACAACGAGGGCGAGTACTCAGAGGTTGGCGGTCGGATCTATGCAGGGACAGACCGGGAAATGGTTGTCCAAGAATCCATATTTACGCGCCAGGGTGTTGACCGTATCATGCGGTACGCCTTCCAGTTGGCCCAGAAACGGCCTAAAAAACAGCTCGCCGCAGCCACAAAATCAAACGGTATTATACACACGATGACCTTTTGGGATGAACGCTTCGCAGCTATAGCAAAAGACTTCCCGGACGTAGCCACAGATAAATACCACATCGACATTCTTACCGCTCACTTTGTTCAACATCCTGACTGGTTCGACGTTGTCGTGGGGAGTAATCTTTTCGGGGACATCTTGTCTGACCTTGGGCCTGCCTTGGCGGGTAGCATTGGCATCGCGCCATCGGGAAATCTCAATCCCGAGAAGACCTCTCCCTCCATGTTCGAGCCTGTTCACGGTTCGGCTCCAGACATTGCCGGGAAGGGAATTGCCAATCCTATTGGTATGCTGTGGTCCGTGGTGATGATGTTGGAATTCCTGGATCAGGTGGATGCCTCTGAAAGATTGATGAAGGCTATAGAAGCGGTCACATCTGAAGGGAAGGTGCTGACACCTGACCTGGGTGGAAAGGGACGCACGGCTGAATTTACCGATGCCGTCCTCGCCAAGCTTTAAACGATAGCCTCGCCCCCTTCCCTCCTAAAGAGATGGGCCTTGTCCAGATTGAGGGTCAGTTCCATATCCTGATGAGGTTTCGCCTTTGTGTCTGCACCCAGTAGGGCGGTCAATGAATTCGCACCGGTGCTTACGTCCAGAGAGATTTCCTTTCCTAAGGGCTCCACCACGTTTACCTTCGCTTTGATGATTGGGCGTTCAGTGGACGGCTCCTGTCCTGGGCCTTTTTCAAACATGTCTTCCGGCCGAATACCAAAGATGAAATCATTCTCTTGGGTGGATACCAATTTGGATGCGATTCTTTCGGGAAGGAGAATCCTGAAATCACCCGTATCCATATAGAGGAAAGCGTCTTCTGCAAGAAGCCGGCATGGGATGAAATTCATGGCAGGACTTCCTATGAAGCCTGCAACAAAGAGATTTTTCGGGCTGTTGTACAGTTCCAATGGATCGCCCACTTGTTGTACAATACCATCTCTCATGACGACGATACGATCACCCATGGTCATGGCCTCAACTTGATCATGGGTCACATAGACCACTGTAGCCTGGAGACGTTCATGCAGCTTTTTCAGTTCTGTTCTCATCTGTACCCGGAGTTTCGCGTCCAGGTTGCTCAAAGGCTCATCGAACAAAAACACCTCGGGGTCCCTGACAATGGCCCTGCCCAATGCCACCCTCTGCCTCTGGCCTCCAGACAACTGTTTTGGCTTACGGGAAAGTAAGTTCTCAATGTAGGCGGTTTCGATCCCCATCTCCTCCAGCATCAGGCGGCCCTGGTCGTGGGCCCAGGTCCAGCCCAGGTCGCCAATCGGCGCCACGTACACGAAAGCGACCT
>CP070840.1:2337255-2347089 GCA_020342025.1 Deltaproteobacteria bacterium | reverse complement strand
TCGATTAACTTGGGGAGGATTTTCCTGAAATCCTCTACCACAATCACATCTGATGTTTCAAATATCTCCGCGTTGGGGTCCGAGTTTATGGTGATGATATGCTTGGACTGATCCATCCCCACCACATGGTGCATCACCCCTGAAATGCCGATACCCATGTAGAGGATAGGGCGGACCGTCTTTCCGCTTTGCCCGATCATTTGCCCTTCTTCGACCCAGCCCTCATCCACGGGCGGGCGTGTAGCACCCACAGCACCGCCCAGGACACGGGCCAGTTCTTCAATCAGCTTCCAGTTTTCCTCGCTCCCAATACCCCAGCCCCCTGCAATGACCACGTCTGCCTTTTCCAGGGGTAACCCTTCGGGTTTCTCCCTCTTGACCTCCAGGACCTCCGGTCCCATGTTCACCTCTGGAAGTTGAACCTTTATCGCATGGATCTCCCCCCTTCTTTCAACGGGGGAGAGCGCCTTCATGGTGCCCGGCGTGACCGTAGCCATCTGGGGCCAGTGATCAGGGCACGAAATGGTGGCAATCACGCCGCCGCCCCATCCGGGAACCACCTGCAGAAGCCGTCCTTCGCTGTCCAGCTTGAGATCAATACAGTGGGCAGAGAGGCCGGTTCGCACCTTGGCTGCCACCCTTGGGGCAAGTTCAACCCCCAAAGCGGTCGCGCCCATCAATAGAATCTCAGGTTGAAAGGTCTTGATGAGACGCTCGAGAACCAGGGCGTAAGGGAGTAATCGATAGTTCTCCAGATGGGCGTCGTCGGCCAAAAGAACGGCATCAGCCCCGGAGTTGATGAGGTTCTGGGCAAGGGCCTTCACGTCGCGTCCCAGCAGAATCCCTATAACCTTCTTGCTTGCCTGATCGGCCAGTTCCCTGGCTTTGCCCAAGAGTTCCAGGCTCACCTCATGGAGCTCGCCACTCCTCTGCTCCGCAAATACCCAGATACCACTGTAATCGTTTTTACCCACAAGGTACCTCTTCAGAAATTTCACTCTGCCGTGTAAGGTGAAGATCGCGATTCATTCAGGGAGTGCCTAAAGTGCACGAAAGTGATCTAAAGTGTCTAAAGTATAAGAAGCAGAAGAGGTTTTAGATTTTTCATTTCTTAACTTTAGCTCACTCGCCTCAAATGATCCCGTACTGATAAATCTTATCCACTAGATTCTCGACGATTTCCTCAACGGATCCCTCCAATCTCTCCTTGGCCCGGGCAAATTGGCGGAGCTCAAGACCCGCCATCTTCGTGGGAGAACCGTCCAGACCGATCAAAGTAGTCTCCAATTTTAAGTCCTGGTTGGATAGCGCCTTAATCTCTTTCTTCTCCGCTGCGAGAATACCGGTAAAGGGTATATAACGGGGCTTGTTGAGTTCTTTCCGAACAGAAATGACCAGAGGAAGGGATGCCTTGAGCTTTATGTAACCATGCTCGATCTTCTGGGTAATAATCAGGTTCCCATCCTCCCACACTAACCCGATCACGTGCATCACATTGGGCAGATCCAAAAATTCAGCCAACTGAGAGCAGACTTGGGCCGTGGATCCATCAATGGACAGGTTGCCGCAAAATATCAAGTCGGATTCCCCTATCCAGCGGCAGCCGGCCGACAGGATATGGGCCGTGGCCAGCGTATCAGACCCGGCAAAGACCGGATCAGACAATAGGACGGCCCCATCCGCACCCATGGCCAGTCCCTCCCTGATAATAGACTCGGAGAAGGGTGGCGCCATGGAGAGCAACACCACCTCTCCACCCTGGGCTTCCCTGATTTGCAAAGCCGCCTCGAGGGCATGCTTGTCCAGGGGATTGATGATGCTTGGTATGCCCTCCCTTTTGAGCGTCTGGGTGGTTGGGTCCATGGATACCTTATCCCAGTGCTTGGGATCAGGAACGGGTTTGATGCAGACGATGATTCTTTCCATGTTGTCACCTATTTGCCCCACAAACTACGCATCTGCAAACGCCACGTTTTCCTTTTGCCCGCCAAATGCTAGATTCTGGGTGAGCGTTAACAGGAAACTGGTGCTAATTGGCGCTTTTTCATTTGGCTTACAGCGTCCCAACCTCCAAGCCTCCCAGCGTCTCGCATTTTATTTCTTAAATGGCGAGAGGGCTGCCCTGGCAAGGACCACTTTTGCGATCTCGGCTGTCCCCCCTGCAGGAATGGCAACCATGGCATCTCTGAGCAAGCGCTGAACCGCATACTCCCTCATGATCCCGTAAGAGCCATGAATTTCGATGGCCTTCTTTGCCGCATTTGCTGCTGCGTCACAGGTATAGTATTTTGCCAGCGCGGCCTCATTATCACACCGCATGCCTTGATCCTTCAACCAGCTGGCCCGGTAGCAGAGAAGCCGGCAGATTTCCAGCTGAGAATAGATCTCCGCCATATAAAACTGAATCGCCTGAAGGGCACTGATCGGTTTGCCATAGAGCACCCTTTCAGAGGCAAACTTGCCTGCCTCTTCATATACGGCGGTCAAAATACCCAAACCCACAGCAGCCATTCCTGTTCTCCCTGTTTCACTGATGGCCTTGAGCGCCACGGCTAATCCGCCGCCCTCTTGTCCTAGCAGATTCTGTTTGGGGACTTCACAATTGTCAAAGGCGAGCTCGCCGGTATTGGCTCCGCGCAAACCAAACTTGTTCTCTTTTCGTCCCAACTTTGCCCCAGGTGCATCCTTGTCTACGATAAGGGCGCTTAATCCCTTGGCGCCTTCTGCGGTCTTGCAGATGACGACCCAAAAATCGGAGGTGTGTGAATTAGTGATGAAGCACTTGCGTCCGTTGAGTATGTATTTATCTCCTTTCAACTCTGCTGTGGTTTTCATTCCAATCACGTCCGATCCACCGCTGGGATCTGTGACTGCGACACAACCCATGGTCTCGCCCTTTGCCAAGGGAGGCAGATATTTCTTTTTCTGTGCTTCAGTGCCGAAATCATTCAAGTCCGCACAGGCCATATGGTGGACCTGCAAGGCCATGGGCATGGCGGCACAGACCCTCCCCAGTTCCTCCAGAACAATAGTGCGGGCCACGTATCCCAGACCCACGCCATCATATTCCGGAGGCGTAATGACGCCCATGATGCCCAGGTCAGCCATGGGTTTCAGTAGATCAGTAGGGAATTCACCCGTCTCCTCCATGGCCTCCATCTTTGGGGTGACCTCGGCTTCAGCAAATTCCCTGACAGATTTTCTCAACATCTCTTCTCTTTCGGAAAACTTAAAGTCCATAATCTCTCCCTCCTTCTAAATGATAGTTGATCTACCCCGAATTGTGGGGTAAGCATTGAAAAGCCTATGCCGATTCCGGCGCAGATGCGACGTGCAGTATTGGAGTACAGGAGTAGTGGAGTGCTGGAAAAAATAAGGTTATATGATCATTATAAGGATGCTCCATGATTCCACTTACCCCAATCCGTCATCTCTCCGGTGTACCATTTTCAATTACCCCATTACTCCAATACTCAGATACTCCAATACTCCAATCTTTTTTCATGGCCTCAGTCTATCCAAGGACTCTATCAAGGCATTGATGGACTTATCCAGGCAAGTCGTGGATTTCTCCGTGCCATAGATGACGGAAGCCCCCATCATCCCAGCGAAGACCATCTCGGTGAGGGCCTCGGTACTAATCTCCTCAGCCAATTCCGCGGACTCCTTCGCTTGATCCAGAAGCCTCTTAATCATGGCCTTGAAGCCTGAAAATCCTTTATTCAATTCATGCGATAGATGCGGCCTTTGGTCATCCAGCTCCACAGAGAGGGTGACAAAAATGCATCCCCCAGGGAAATTCTTCGTATCCTTAAGATATCTGTCCCTGTAGTTCTCCAGGAGCTTTTTGATTTTTTCCAGCGGCTTTTCTATCTCATCCAGGTCAGAGAGGTTCTTTTCTCTCCAAATTTTCCTCGCTTCAGCCAGAACGGCGAAAAAGAGGTCTTCTTTGCTCTGAAAATGATTGTAGAATCCCCCCTTGGAGGTGTTCGCTGCGGCCAACACGTCATGTATGGACGTGCTCAAAAACCCTTTCAGGGAGAAGAGCTTTAGGGACTCGTGAACGATTTTCTCTTTAAGGTCCATGATCGAATTTTATGGGATAGCAGAATAAGACAGACCGGTCGGTCTCTCAGGGCGCGTTTATAGTTTATAGATTTCAGCAAGTCAAATATTTTTTGCTTAAAATCGTAAAACGATTTTATGAGTTGATTATGTTTGGATCTGCCCATAAATTATGGTATGGGGTATTTTCCATAGGAATGAGAGGCTTAGGGCGTTAGGCATGACCTAAGAATAGAAGGAGGAACCGGAATCATGGCGACTGAAGATGTTTTAAAAGGGAAAAAGATCCTCGCGGTGGACGATGAACCAGATGTTCTGGAAACCTTAGCAGAGCTCCTTGAGGATTGTGAGGTTGAGAAGGCCACAAGCTTTGAGTCGGCCAAAGAATTGCTGAAGAGCAAGGTCTATGATGCGGCCATCCTGGACATCATGGGGGTAAGGGGATTCGACCTGCTGGAAATCGCCATCGAGAGAAAGATTCCGGCGTTAATGCTCACGGCCCATGGCCTTAATCCTGACAACCTGGTGGGATCCATCAAGCTGGGAGCCAAATCCTATATCCCGAAGGACAAATTGCATGAGATAGACATCTATCTCAAGGAGATATTTCTTGCTCAAGCTAAAGGCATAGAGAAATCAGGAAATTGGTTTGCTCGTTTGAGCGGCTTCTTTGACGAACGATTTGGACATGGGTGGAAAAACAAAGAAAAGAAGTTCTGGAAGGAATTCGATCAGACGTACAAGGTCTCTAGGGAGGAGCTCGAGGATATCATGTAAGGGGTCTCAAGCCGTCCTCTCGGCTCTCTGCTGCGCGTCTCAACAGATTCTGAAAACACTTAATCAGCCCTATCTCGTTCGCCTTTTCAGGGCCTGATGCGATGTCGTGGCATCCTGTGAAGCCTTTCTCATCATCGCCCCATGGAATGCACCCTAATAGGGCCCACGGCACAAAGTGGAGCCCTTATTGCCTCACCTGAAAGCACCCCCATTATTCTCTGGAAAGGAGTCCGGCATGGGTAGGAATGTTTTGGTTGAAAAAAAAGGCCCGGTGACCACCATTATTATCAATCGCCCTGAGGTACGAAACGCCGTGGATCCCCAGACGGCCCAAGAACTGGCCGATGCCTTCCGGGCGTTTGCGGCGGATGAAGAGGCAAGGGTCGGGGTACTCACTGGGGCCGGGGGTTGTTTTTGCGCTGGTGCGGACCTGAAGGCCTTGGCCGAAGGTCGTCACAACAGGGTAGAAGAAGGTGGGGATAGCCCCATGGGTCCCTGCCGCATGTATTTGGACAAACCCGTCATCGCCGCGGTGGCAGGTCACGCCGTGGCAGGAGGGCTCGAGCTGGCCCTCTGGTGCGACTTGCGCGTCATGGAACGGGATGCCGTGTTCGGGGTATTCTGCCGGCGCTGGGGTGTGCCCCTGATAGATGGCGGCACGGTTCGACTCACGCGATTGATCGGTCTTTCCCATGCCCTGGATATGATCCTTACGGGTCGGCCTGTTGGGGCCGAAGAGGCGCTGAGCATGGGATTGGCCAACCGGGTCGTGGAGCCGGGCACCTCTCGGGCCGAGGCCGAGGCCTTGGCCGAACAGCTCACCCGTTTCCCCCAGCGTTGTCTCCTGAATGATCGTCGCTCTGCCTACGAGCAATGGGAACTTTCTATTGAAGAGGCGATGAAAAATGAGTTCCAGCTGGGCCTCTCAACCATCCAGAGCGGGGAAACTGTGGAGGGGGCTGGTCGCTTCTCCGAAGGTGCCGGTCGACATGGCTCCTTTGAGAACACATAGTTCGTGCTATCGGCGTTCTCCACACCCGCCCTTAGTGTCCGGCTATATTCGATTCTAAGTCAAATCCGCAGGGAAGCCCACTGCGGCGGCCAGAAGAAGGCGGGCACAGTGGCCCGCCTTACGGTTTACTTGCATTTGACATTCATACTCAGGTGGTAAAATATGGATCTGTTAGAAGCTATTGATGCGAGGAAGTCTATCCGGGCATTCAAGCCTGACCCTGTCTCCAAAGATGTGCTCATGAAGATCTTAGGGATTGCAACCCGCGCCCCTTCCAGCGTGAACAGCCAGCCCTGGGAGTTCTTCGTTGCGCAGGGAGAAGGACTGAAGGCCCTGAAACGTGCAAGTCTGGAGGAATATCGTCTGGGAAAGCCACCCGTTCCCGAACTGGGTATGGGGCCTGCAAAAGGTGTTGCCCCAACATTGGAGGGTGTTTTTAAAGAACGTCAGGTGGAGTTGGCAAAACAGATATTCAAACTCGTGGGCATACAAAAAGGGGACAAGACGGGTATAGAAAAATGGAATGAGAGCATGGTGCAATTCTATGAGGCACCTGCGATTATCGTCATTGTCATAGACAAAATGCTACAGAGCAAATGGCCCATCGTGGATGTGGGGCTGGTGGCAGGATACATAGCGCTGGCTGCCCAAAATTATGGTTTGGGGACCTGTATTATGCGAGCCATTGTTGACTATCCGGAACAGTTGAGGAAGATTGTGGGAATCCCTGATTCCAAATTCATCATTGTTGGGATTGCGATCGGTTATCCGGATTGGGATCACCCTATAAACGAATTAAGGACGAATAGAGAAAGAATGGAAAACATCGTTACGTTTGTGGAGTAAAGGATTCAAGTTTTTCCCCTCATCCCAGCATTCCATCGTTCGAACATTCCAGTGCATGACTATGTTCGAGAATTTTTCCATTTTTGATGACTTAAAGGTGATCAGGCCCGAGTCCTCCTATTGGCCTGAGTCAGCGAACGTCTATTTGTTCAAAGATGGAGATGGAATAAGTCTCTTTGACGTGGGCTGTGGAAACATGGCTCCGGTTGATCGCCTTTTCGGTGCCCTGGAGGTCCTGGGATGGAAAACAAAACGTATCAAGAAGATTGTCCTTTCCCACGTGCACCCTGACCATTCGGGCGCCATGGAAATCCTTTTAGCTGAAGTCACGCCTGAACGTATTATTTTGCACGAGGCCGATCTTCCCTACGCACTTGAGCCGGAAAGGCTCACGCTTTCCTTTGATATTGCGCTGTGCAAAAGGCAATTCGCTGCAATGGGCCATGAAGTTCCAAAAGGGGGCAAAGGACCGGAATTTGAGTTAACACCTTACTTCAAGGCCCTTGGATGTTCCACGTGCCCTGTAAAACCAACCAAAACGGTTGTGGAAGGGGATCTCATCCAAATTGGGGATTACCATTTCCAGATCCTTCATACGCCGGGACATGCGCCGGGGCACATGTCCCTCTATGATCCTGACAAGCGGGTTCTATTGGCCGGTGACATCGTGGGAGAGATGGTCGCCTGGTATACCCCTTCTTCTGGAGGTGCATCCCAGTATCTTGAAAGCCTAGAGAAAGTTGAGGTCCTGGATATTGATCTTATTCTCCCCTCTCATGGGGATGTCATCCAGGATCCCAAAAAAGGGATTCGAAAGATCAAGGACAAGATTTTGGAGAAGGATAGGGGCATTATTCAAGCCCTTCAATGCGGGCAAAAAACCTTTGAAGAACTCCTGAACCTCTTTTTCCCACTTCCCACTGTACAGTTTTTCCCTGGCATCCCCATATTGGAAAGCCACCTGCAAAAACTGAAAAACGCGGGGGAAATCAAGGAAGGCAGGGGAGGGACCTATTCTTTAGCATAATCTAGGGCATCGCGCTACGAGCCCTCAACATAAGGATAGTACCCCTGGGCCACATCCAAACGCCCCAGCTGAGAACCTCCAAGCCACAATTGTATGATCTTGCTGTCCCGCAGGTATTTCTCCACATGATATTCCCGCGCGTATCCGTATGAACCCATGAGTTCCATGGCCCTGTTGCAGACCATCTCAGTCACGTCACAGGCATAAACCTTGGTTCCACTGGATCTGGCCAGAAGGTAGTCATCCCCAGGATTTCCATATTTCTTTCGGTTATTGTACATGGCGGCCACGGAAAGATAATAGAACCGGGCGGCTTCTATGCCGATGGCCATATCAGCAATTATGGCGGCTTGAAGGGAATGATTGCGCACGGGCTTTCCCCCGTAGAATCTGTCTTTTGTGTAATCCACAACAATTTCTAAAACGGTCTGGGCATTTCCCAGGGCCATGGGAGCACTGGTGAGTCGGCCCCACCCGATGTTGTTCCTAAATAGCTTCCAATCCTTGCCCGGGCCAGCTGCCCGGTAATCCTTGGGGACACGCACATTGTCAAAATAGATGGCGGCGTTTACGTCTGTCACCTTCATGCCCATTTTGTTCTCTGGTTTGCCAAAAGAAAGCCCTGGGGTATCCTTGGGGACGTAGATGAGGGCCACGCCCTCTTCTTTCTGTTTGGGATCAGTGGTGCAGACGACACAATACAGGTCGGCAATGCTGGCGCCACTGGGCCACATTTTCTCACCGTTAATGACCCACTCATCACCTTCCAGTTTAGCCTGGGTGCGGAGGGTAAGACCGTGCTCGGCCCCATCCTCAATATTGCAGCCTCCTGCGGGTTCTGTGATGGCCAGGCAGCCGCAGCGGGGTGTGTCTTCACAAAAAATGGGGGTAAATTTGTCCATCAAGACCTTATTACCCCCTCCCATGGCCGCCGCCATGCACCAGGGAATGATCAGGGCGTGAAGAGAAAGCCCACTGTCTCCACGGGATATCTCTTCGGTGATGGCGCATATGGTCGTTGCGGACCTGATGGCCAGACCGCCGTAACGCGGTGAAAAGCCCCGTTTCTGGACACCGAGCTCTACCAGCCCTTTGTAGGCCTTTTCAAAGGCTCCATAGTCTTGGTCCAGCTCCATGCGAACCGGCATCACTTCTTTGTCAATGTATTTTCGGATTGTGGTCAGGAAGGCCAGGTCTTCCTCAGACGTTATAAAGTCTCCATACCTTTTCATAGAGATCTCCCCCTTTCCTTAGTTGTAATAGTAATCGGGTTCTGTCACAAAACTTCAATTAACTTTTAAAGCGTAGAAATTCAAGAAATATTCAATCCCTTATT
Source organism: Deltaproteobacteria bacterium (assembly GCA_020342025.1). Next base: position 2,338,026 of record CP070840.1, on the reverse strand, counting down.
TTTCTGGGGTCAGGGTCTCACTGTTCTTTTTTCCATTTTTTGCTTGCAGAGCGTGATTATAATTTGTATATACAAACAAACCATATTGGGTGAACACAGTGAAGCAGGATACAACAATCAATATCTTTGCCAAGACATTAGGGCAAGAATGTGTTGGAATGCGGATCAGGACCCTAAGTCGTGCTGTTTCGCGTATTTATGACGAGGCACTTCGCCCCCATGGCATAAAAGCGACGCAGCTCAGTATTTTGGCTGTGGTATCCATCCTTGGGCAGGCAGAACCAAGAGAAATCTGCCGCATGCTGCATTTAGAAACATCCACGCTCAGCCGTAATATGAGCCGAATGAGGACCAAAGGCTGGCTCCGGGTTTCCCTGAGAAAAGACAGGCGGGCACACTGGGTGAAATTAACACCCAAGGGCAACCGTATATTGATGGAAGCGTTTCCTGCATGGCGTGAAGCGCAGGAAAGGGCCACCGCATTACTGGGTAAAAGGAATGCAGGCGCTATTGGACGGATAGCCGAAATGCTTTGGCGGAAAACAGCAAAAGGATAGTAAGGGGGTCTTTTTTTTATCCATTATTTGTATATACAAAAAATGGAGGCTGGGCGTGAAATTAGAAGATCATCCCACGGTTAGGTGGTATCAGGAGCAACCCAAGGCAGGGGCCAACAGAATGCCGTCAAGAATCCAGGCTGAGTGGGTAAAACAGGTGGTGCTTGATGCTGGGGCGGACGATGTGGGCATTGTTGAGATTGATCGTCAGGAG
>CP070840.1:2330842-2337155 GCA_020342025.1 Deltaproteobacteria bacterium | reverse complement strand
CGCCACACTCGCCCATGTGTGGAAACAGAGTTCATCTCTTATGACCCATCGCTTGTATCCACGTACCAATGCCATTTCATCTTTGTGACTGATGGCACCGCTGGGGCATCTCTCAGCGCAAATCTTACATTTCTTGCAGAAGTCCATGATACCGAGATCAACGGGTTTATCCACCTCCATAGGGAGATTGGTTGTCACAACCGCCAGTCGCGAATTGGCACCCAACTCCGGTGTGATCAGGAGGCCATGCCGACCCTCCTCCCCCAGGCCGGCATCGATGGCCACGGGCGGCGTGACCATATCATAGAAGCGTGGCGGCACATGGGATCTTGCCGGGTAACCCAGTTCCTGAATGAAAGCTTCCAATTTCCCCGTCATGAATCGTTCCCGAGAATAGGCATCGTATGAGGTCCCGTAGGTGGGGTTGACATAAAACGAATCCCACTCATGGGGTGTCACCGTCACAATGGCATATTCCCAGTGGGCAGGCACGTCCCAATGGCCAAAGCCCACACCGCGCAAAAATCCCTGGTAACACCAGTCAGGATTCAGTTTTGTGATTCCCACCAGTGTGGCGCCAAAGGTGTGAGCGATCTTCTTGATGAGTTGGGAAGCATGCCTGGGGCTTTTGAATGGGAGTGGCTTATCCCTGCGAATGCCTCGAAAGTCCCATTCCTCTGGTGGCCCCTGCGGCTCAGGCGGGAAGAATCGGTTGGGGTCAAATTCCCCATTATGATCCTGGTAAGAGGCGCTGTGTGCATTGGACCAGGCGTCGGCAATGGCGAACTGGTCCTTGAAATTCTCCCAGTTGGCCTTTTGCTGTTTCATCAGTTCAAAGGCCTTTAAGGTTAATTTAAACCTTTCTGGCTGTTTCATGAAAAACGTCTTCAGCGGCTCAGGAAGCGTTTCAATCCCCATTGAAGGCGTCCATTTCGGCTCGCCGCCATCAGGCGGATGGAGGAGTTCTCTAACCGTCGTAAGGCGGTTGAACCAATTCTCCTCCCACTTCAGGCGAATCGTTTCCTCGGTCACACCGTATGTGGGCCGATCTTTCAAAAAGGGTTTGCGGTTGTAAAACTGTCCTGCCCCAAGGTTATGTCTTTCCCAACCCGTGTGGCTGTCATAACTCTTGCCTGCAGAATATCCGGCGACGGCTATACCCATGATGCCCAAGACAGCCGCGACTGCAGCGCCTGTCTTGAGAAGGGACCTGTGGACGCCATCTTCAGCAAGCGCCAGGCTGCTGAAACCCAATACGAGGTACCCTAATAACAGTACCGCGCCCACCACAGTCAAAGATTTATTTCTCATCTGGTTTCTCCTCTATCATAAGATCTGCGACCATAAATCCTTTGCCATGTCCATCGTGTCAACCTAACATAGCAACGGCCAACTTTTCAATCCAAGAACGAATGGTCGAGGTCAGTCACAGCCTGTGCGCGGCCTCCAGCCCCTTTGAGAACACATTTGTTGAGGCTGTCGGAAAACGCCCATCTGCCGTTCGACAGGCTCACGGTCCTGAGCCGAGTCGAAGGACTCACGGCCCGGCGCAAAGTCGAAGGGCTGCGTTATCCTCATCCCTCGTCACTGCGGCGTACTTCTATGTACGCCTCATTCCTCGGGGTTTCGGAAGCCTTGCATCCGGGCATTTTCCATCAGCCTCGCAGAAACAGGTTTTTCGACAGTCTCGTGGGAATCTGTCCCTTTTTTCTTGACATAAATGTGACACTTTTCCGAAAGTGTAGCTGCTGGCAAATAAAGTGAAAAGAGATCGGGTTGATCACACTCAAAATACGGACCATATTAGATCTGAAGAGAATCCTCGGCAAGAGAGAGGTGGAAATATCTGTCCCCATGAAAAGCACCCTAAAAGCGCTTCTTGTCACGATGGGTGATACCTGGGGAGAGGAGCTGGCATCCCATCTGTTCGAACCCAACACGACCACACCCCTTCCACATATACGATTGATGGTTAATGGGCAGGACATTGCGTTCCTCAATGGGATGGAAACGGTGCTAAAAGATGGAGATGAGATACTGATACTTCCACCCGTCGGTGGTGGATGAGGAATAGAAACGGAGGGCCTGTATATGAGTCAAAGGGACTCAAGAGATGTGAAAGGAGGACCAGGATGCGGCTAAAGGACAAAGTAGCTATTATTACGGGAGCGGCCCAGGGAATTGGGGCAGCTTTTCATTGTTAATGATTGTGGACTCAATTTCCATTAATAAAATCGCTGCGCGATTTTATATGAAAAAGAAAATACGTCATACAAATGTGGAAGACTTAAGAAAGGAGGTTGGTTATGTACAAAGGCGGATATACGGGGAAGATTTTGCGAATAAACCTGACGGATAAAACGGCAAAAGAGGAAGCATTACCTTTAGAAATTGCCAAGGACTACATCGGGGGCGCGGGATTCGGGATCAAGTATCTCTACGATGAGGTCCCACCGGGTGCGGGCCCCCTTGGCCCTGAGAACAAACTCATCTTTGCCTCGGGTCCCTTTTCCGGGACCACCATTCCCTGCGCCAGCAGGATGGCCGTTACAGCCAAATCACCCCTTACAGGCGCAGTCGGTATGGCCCTGACAGGAGGATACTTCCCTGTGGAGTTGAAATTTGCGGGATATGACGCCCTGATCATTGAAGGGAAGGCGGAAAAGCCCACCTATGTCTCCATCAAGAAAGGGGACGTGAAGTTCCGCAGCGCCAAGAAAGTTTGGGGCATGAAGACCACGGACACCCAGCAGATGATCAAGAACGAGTTGAAAGACCAGAATGTGAGGATTGCCTGCATTGGGCCTGCCGGTGAGAACCTGTCCAAGATGGCCTGTATTATTAATGAGCTGAGGGCCGCGGGGCGAAAAGGATTGGGCGCGGTCATGGGATCCAAGAATCTCAAGGCCATAGCCGTTAGGGGGCGCGGGAAGATATCCATAGCAGACAAAGAGAAACTGAAGAGCGCAAAAGGCGAATTTACCAAGGCCATGAAAGAGAGTCCTGTGCTCTACCCTCAGTTCTCAAAACTTGGCACGCCCATGGTGGTGGATCATACCTGCGAGATAGGGATCTTTCCGGGTAAGAACTTCTCGGCCACGGGCGCCTTTGCCCCCGCGGATAAGATTGGTGTGGAAGTCCAGATGACGCGGGACACGGGCAGTGAACACTGCTATGGGTGTCCGGTGGGTTGCACTCAGCTAAGGATGGCCAAGACAGAGCCCTATACGGGGATCCTGGCCGAGGGCCCTGAATTCGAGACCTACTATAGCTTTGGGGGTGTGACGGGAGTGGACAACATTGACGCCATCATTGCTGCGGACCGGCTGTCCGACGAGCTGGGATTGGATACGATCTCGGCAGGGGTGACGGTCGCCTTTGCCATGGAGCTGTATGAGAAAGGAATCTTGAGCGACAATGACACAGGGGGTCTTAAGCTGAATTTTGGGAATCACGAGGCCATGGTGACACTTCTCAGGTTGATGGCCTTTCGCGAAGGCATTGGCGATATCCTGGCCGATGGGACCAAGGCAGCGGCTGAGAAGATTGGAAAGGGCACCGAGAAATATGCCATGCATGTGAAGGGTCTGGAACTGCCCGGCTACGATGTTCGGGGAGCCAAGGCGCACGGGCTCAATTATGCGACCGCTTACACCGGCGCAGACCATAATAGGGGTTACGCCTTTCAGGAGGTCTTCGGCATTCCCATTCCCTATGAAGTGGACAGGTTCGCAGCTGAAGGGAAGGGTAAGCTGACCAAGTGGAATCAAGATGTTCGTTCGGTCACCTGTGATGCGGCCACCATGTGTGCGTTCCTTCTGGACATGGCTGTGCCTGCTATAGCCACCCAAAATACGGCTAACTTGATGGAAGCGGTCACAGGGCTGAAGTACACGGCTGAAGAGGTAGAGGCTGTGGGGGAACGGATCAATAACCTGGCCAGGGCGTTCAATGTGAGGGAAGGATTTACCCGGGATGATGACAGACTGCCTGAAAGATTGATGACAGAGCCGTTGGAAGCTGGGGCGTCAAAGGGAAATTTCATCAGCAAAGATGATCTTAAACTCATGCTGGATGAATACTACACGGCGCGAGGTTGGGATATGAACACGGGCGCTCCCACAAGAGAAAAACTCACGGAACTTGGTCTTAAATACGTGGCAGATGCTATGAAATAGAAATGAAGAGATAAAACCGGTTCTTTTGAAGCATTAAGCGACGCAAATGTGTGACGGCTAGGCGAATGTGAACCTGTTTTCTCTTTACTTGCCGAACCTGTTTTGAGGAAATGTTTTGCATGGCTAACCTAAAGCCAAGAAGGGAGGTCGGAACTATGCCGAAACAAATTATTCTATACAACCTAAGAGAGGATGTTAAGGAGGAGGATTACATAAAGTGGTGCAATTCCTTCAAAGGTCCTCTTCTACTGGGGCTGAACTCGACCAAGAGTTTTACGCTTTTAAGAATGTTGGGAGGCAGGAAGGGCAATGGTCAGCAGGGCATTTCCCCTGAAAAGACGAAACCACCCTTCAGATTTGTCGGCATATTGGATATCAGTAGCCCCGAGGAGTGGATGAAGGATATGGCCTCGGATACATATCAGAAAGATTTTTTCCCAAAATTTTTCTCCGAGTGGGCTGGAGAGTTTTATGCCATCATAGGCGAGGAGGTTTACCACGGGGAAAGCGATTAGGAAAGCCGTGAGATTGAGAGGCTTCCTGAAAGCAACCCTTTTAAATTCAAAATGATGTGATACGTGGAGGTGAATTTAGTGGAGGAAAAGACTTACCGCACCATTTGCCAATTCTGCCACACGAACTGTGGTATTCTCGTTCATCGGGCAGCGGACGGGACGATTTCTATAGAAGGGGATCCCAACCATCCCATGAACAGGGGACGTTGCTGCTCAAAGGCGGCCGCTATCCCCGAGATTATTCGTTCGGAGGATCGTCTCAGGTATCCTCTACAGAAAACAGAGACGGGCTTTAAAAAAATCTCCTGGGATGAAGCCCTCAAGCTGGCGGCAGAAAAACTGGGCGAGATCCGAAGCAAGTATGGTCCCCTGAGTCTGACCAGGTGTAGTGGAGCCCCTGTTTCATATCAGGGAAGAGATGGCTTCCTTCAATTTATGGGGGAGTTCGGCTCTCCCAACATGACAGGGGCCGGGAATCTCTGTATGGTCCCCAGGATGACGGCGTTCAAAGCAGTAACAGGGGGGATCAGGGCTGAACCCGATTACGACAGTACGAAGCTCGTTATATTCTGGGGTACGAATCCGCTGGCATCGGAACGCTTCGGGGCCTATACCGCATACAACGGTATGAGGCAAATCATGTCCCGCTTAAAAGAGCGCGGGACACGAATCATAAGCATTGACCCCTTTCGCACAAAGACAGTCCAACAGGGTGATGATTGGGTGCAGATCAATCCAGGCAGCGATGTGGCCCTGGGCCTTGCCATGATCCACGTGATCATCAATGAGGGGCTTTATGATAAAGCATTCGTTGAGGAATATACCAGCGGTTTTGAAGCCCTTACGGCGCACGTCCAGGCCTGCAGCCCCCTTTGGGCCGAGCCACTCACCGGGCTCTCAGAGAAGACAATCAGGGATTTGGCCAGGGCCTATGCCACGACGAAGCCGGCTGCCATATACGAGGGCAATGGCCTGGATATGTATACCAATGGCGTGGATGCCGTTCGGACCGTGGCCATTCTGGTCAGCCTGACGGGGAATCTGGATGCGCCAGGAGGCAATGTTTTTATGCCCTTTGCTCAACAGTCCAAACTTCCCACGAAGCCTGTCCCCATAGAGAAGAGGGTCTGGTATGACAAGTTCCCGGTGTTCGGGGAGGTCCCATTTCCCGCTGTGAAAGAGGCCCTCTTGAGAGGGGAAGACGATCGCCCGAGGGCCATGATTGTCCACCATAGCAATCCTGTTCTGGTTCAGGCCAATGAGAAACGAACAAGGCAGGCCCTGGAAAAATTGGACTTCGTTATTGTCAACGACATCTTTCCCACGGCCACTTCGGAAGTGGCTGATTTGATCCTACCGATCACCTCCGATTTCGAAAGCTATGGCTACAGGGCCTATTCCAGTGTTGAGGGGGCCTTCATGGCCCTGGCTCGCCCCGTTGCGGAGCCCACAGGTTCGGCAAGGCCGGTTTTTGAGGTGGAGTATGAGCTGGCAGAAAGAATGGGTTTGCACCAGGACTATCCGTTTCATGACACCGTGAGCTGGATAGAATTCATGATCAAGCCCAGCGGTGTCACCTTTGAGCTGCTTGACATGGAACAGATCGTTTACGCCACACCT
>CP070840.1:2325463-2330742 GCA_020342025.1 Deltaproteobacteria bacterium | reverse complement strand
GAGGAGAGAAATCAGGATCAGCCACATCATAGCAACTAAAGGCGACCACCTCGTCCTGGATATCCAGATTCCGCATGCGATCAAGATTTCCATCTGAGATATCCGTATGGGTGAGCAGAAAGTTTGTGGTTTCTGTGATGCCCACATCCGCGGGCTCACAATCCAATCCCGCGAACAGCGTAAAGGCGGAGGGACTGAGTGTGCGCCCCCTCATTTCCGCGTGGACGTTTTTGGGGACGTGCTCTGGATCAATGAGCTGGACATATGTGGAGACCTGGGATGCATTGGAAACCACATATTTGGCCTGTATACGATCCCCATGTTCTGTAATCACGCCCCGGACAGCGCCATCCTCCACAAGGATTTTTTTCACGCCACAATTGAAACGGACTGTACCGCCCTGGGAGAGGAACTTATTGGCAATGGCATTGGAGAGGGCCTGAGAACCGCCTCTGATGTGATAGGGTTTGAACTCTATGTACATAAAAAGCAGCATGGCCAAATAGGCGAAGGAGATGCGCGTGGGGGGCAGTCCCAGATATCCCCAGTAGACAGAGATGATGGCCTTGGCCAGGGGATCGGTAAATAGGGCGTCGAGCACGTCCTTTGCAGGCTTGAAGGCATATGCGTAAAGGACGGGGAATTTCTCGCGAGAGGGATTGGGATCTTTGAAATAAAAAGCGGCCAGCATCTGGTTGGCATAATCATAAGCGAGATCAAAGAACTTCTGGATGCCCTCCTTTTCATGGGGGAACTTCTCTTTAAGCTCCCATATAACCTGGTCTTTGTCGGTCTTTAAGGTGACCCTGAATCCGTCGGGCATCATCACATTAAAGAGGTCGGACAACTCCACAAACTCCAGGTCACCAAGGACCCCGAGGTCAGTCAATAACATCCTGACCGGGCCGGGTCTCTCAGGCGTGCCCATACCACTGAGCTGGTGCAGTGCCACCTCAAACTCAAAGCGTCCTCGACAAAAGCTTGTGGCACATCCACCCGGGATATTGTGTCGCTCCAACAGCAGCACATGGAGACCCTTTTGGGCCAGGGCTGCAGATGCGGTGAGGCCCCCATTACCGGCTCCAATTACGACGGCATCATACGCTTCCATAGGGCCCCCTATTCTTCCTTCTTGGTCCTTTCCATTTCCATCTCCTTCAGCTTCCTCCTCATGACCTTGCCCACCGTGCTTTTGGGAAGCTCATCCATGAACTCCACCAGCTTGGGCACCTTGTAGGCAGCCAGTTTTTCTCTGCAAAAGGCGATCACTTCATCCTCTGTAAGGGTCTCACCGAGCTTTGTGACGATAAAGGCCTTGACCGTTTCACCACGGTAAGGATCAGGAATCCCCACGGCACACGCCTCCTGTATTTTGGGGTGCTCAAAGAGGACCTCATCGATCTCTCTGGGGTAGATGTTATATCCACCGGCAATGATCATTTCTTTCTTGCGGTCCGTGATATACAGATACCCCTCATCGTCCATGTAGCCGATATCCCCTGTGTAGAACCATCCATCCCGAATGGCATGGGCGGTCTCCTCTGGATTCTTGTAATATCCCTGGGTGAGCTGGGGCCCTTTCAGGAGAATCTCTCCAGACTCTCCAAGGGGCATTTCCTTTGTGCCTGTTTCAATATCCACGATTCGGCAATCCGTATCGGTTACGGGCAGACCCACACTGCCCACCTTGGTTTTTCCTCCCCAGGGATTGGCATGGGAGAGCGGAGAAGTCTCTGTCAGGCCATAGCACTCGACGATCGTTGATCCCGTCACCTTTTCCCATTCCCGAATGGTATCCACGGCAAGGGGTGCGGCGGCCGAGACGGTCCATTTTATGCAGGAAAAGTCGGTCTTTGGGAAGTGAGGATGATTCAGGATGCCTACAAAGATGGTGGGGACGCAGGTGAAGACATTAGGTCTGAACTTCCGGGTCATCTCCAGGATACCACCCGCCTCAGGACGGGGCACCAGAATGACTTCAAATCCCCTAAATATGCAGTGGTTCATCACCACGGTGAATCCTGCAACATGGAAGATGGGGAAGATGCCCAGCATGCTCTCTTTGCCATCTTCTGCATCGTGGAACCATCCCTTTAACTGCTGTACATTGATGCTGAGGTTGGCGTGGGTGAGCATCACACCCTTTGAAACACCCGTTGTGCCCCCCGTGTAGAGCAGGGTGGCCAGATCATCGAACAGGACCTCCCTCTGCGGCGGGGTCGGAGGATATTTTTTAACAAGATCCAGAAAATCGTGGACGCCCTCACCCGGATTGGTCCTCCGGTGCATGTTCTTTTTGACAAACGGAAAGAGCTGTTTTTTGGGAAAGGGCAAATAATCTCGAATGTGACAGGCAATGACCGTCTCCACGGCTGTCTTTTCTTTCAACTTTAGGATCCTGGGGACAAGGAGGTCTAAGGATATGGCCATCTTGGAGTCAGAGTCATTGAGCTGGTAGGCCAGTTCGCTTTCTGTGTAGAGGGGGTTGTGCATGACCACCACGCCCCCAAGCTTGAGGACGGCCTGGCAGGCGATTACCCCCTGAGGGAGGTTGGGAAGCAGAATGGCCACCTTGTCTCCCTTCTGAATGCCCAGGTCGGCCAAGGCTGCAGCAAAACGATTGACCAGTTCGTCCAGCTCCCGGTAACTGATCCTCTTCCCCATCATGACCAGGGCCGTATTGTCAGGGAAGTTCCTCACGGTCCTCTCCAGGGCCTCCGGCGTGGTGATCTTTTCATAATCGATACTGGGGGGAACCGCCGGGGCATAGGCCTTGTGCCAGATCCTCTTTTCCATCGCTCTGCCTCCTTCTTTTATGCTGTCATTGCGAGCGACCGCAGGGAGCGACGCAATCTCATGGTCAAAATCATTGCAGAGATTGCTTCGTCGCTAACGCTCCTCCCAATGACAATATGTGGCAGTGTCAGATATGAGCTATTTCTGCCCTGAATAGTCAGTGATTTTGCGACCAATAATGAAGACCCGTCTGCCAAGAATAATCTAACACGGAGATTGCGTTCAGGGACTGTATGGAAGTTCAATGCCTTCTGTCCAGCCCAGTTAGTCCGCCTGGAGGGTTTTCATGAGTTCCCTTATGATGATGAGTCTTTGAATCTGGTTGGTGCCCGCACCGAACTCGATGCCCTTAATGTCCCTGTACATTCGCTCCACGGGGAATTCCCTCATGAATCCATACCCCCCAAAGACCTGCACCGCCTTGCCCACAGCCCGGATTCCCGCCTCTGCACAGAAGAGCTTTGCATATGAGGCCTCTAATCTCGCCCTTTTCCCCGAGTCAGCCAGCGTGGCTGCCCAATAGGAGAGAATCCTTCCTGCCTGTATTTCCGTGGCCATGTCCGCCAGCATCTCCTGAATCATCTGGAAGTTGATGATGGACGATCCGAATTGAACCCTTTTTGAGGCGTACTTGAATGCCAGGTCAAAGGCCCCTTGAGCGACGCCAATGGGCGCTATGGACCAGAGGATCCTCTCCCTATCAAGACCGCTCATCAGGATCCTGATCCCCTTATCCTCTTCACCCAGAAGGTTGTCCGCGGGCACTTCGCAATCCTCAAAAATCAACTCCCCTGTGGGGGAGCCCCTCACCCCCATCTTCTTCAAGGGTTTTCCCCTGGAAAAACCGGAGAACTCCTTTTCCACAATAAAGGCGGAGATCCCTCTCTCACCCGCCTCCGGCTTCGTCTTTGCGTAGACAATGGCCACATCCATCACGGGCCCGTTTGTAATGAACATCTTTGTTCCATTCAGGATATACTTGTCCCCTTTCTTAACTGCCCGGGTCTTGAGGGAAAGGGCATCTGATCCTGCCTCTGGCTCTGTAAGTGCCAGAGCCCCAATCTTGTTTCCCGCCATCAGTTCTGGCAGAAACTTGCGTCTTTGCGCTTCGTTCCCATTTCTAAAAATACTCTCGGTGCAGAGGATGGCATGGGCACCGTACGTATTCCCTGTGGCAGCACACCCCCTCATAAGCTCCTCCATCACCAGGACACAGGAGAGAAAGTCGGCCCCGCTTCCTCCATAAAGCTCTGGAATGGTCATGCCATAAAATCCCATATCGGCCATGGCCCTGAAACTCTCTTCCGGGAATTTCTCCTCTTCATCGATCTCAGGTGCCCGTGGAATCACGTCCCTATCCACAAACTTGGTCACCGTCTCCTTCAGCATCTTATGCTCTTCATTGAGCTCAAAATCCATACCCGTTCTCCGAAGCCAGAGGCAATGCCCTAAAGGTCTTCATCCTCCTCATCCCCTGGTAAGAATTTGTGGATAAAGCCTGTATGAAAATCGCCTTTTTGGAACAAGGGATCGTCCATGACCTTTACATAAAGAGGGATGGTGGTTTTAAGGGGCTCTATCTTGAATTCTTCAAGGGCCCTTTTCATGATACGGATGGCTCCCTCTCGCGTGAGGTCGTGAGAGATGAGCTTGGCAATCAGGGAATCGTAAAATATGGGTAACTCGTATCCCTGGTAAAGGTGGGTGTCTAATCTGATTCCAGAACCGCCCGGCGGATGATATTCTTCTACAACACCAGGAGAGGGCATGAAGTTGTTATCTGGGTCTTCAGCATTGATCCGGCATTCTATGGCCCAACCCCTCTTTTCCAGATCGTCAAAGGAATAGGTGAGCGTTTCACCGCAAGAAAGCCTTATCTGCTCTTTGACCAGGTCTATTCCGGTGGTCAATTCTGTGACGGGATGTTCCACCTGGAGCCTCGCATTGACCTCCAGAAAATAGAAGTTCTCATCCTGGTCGAGGAGAAATTCCACCGTACCCGCATTGAAATACTTGACAGCCTTAGCCGCGGCGATGGCCGCCTTTCCCATGGTATTCCTGAGTTGGGCCGTGAGCTTGGGTGAAGGGGATTCTTCAATGAGTTTCTGATATCGCCTTTGAATGGTGCACTCTCTTTCGCCTAAATGGGTTACATAGCCCTCGCTGTCCGCCAGAATCTGGAATTCGATGTGTCGGGGTTGGGTGAGATACTTCTCAATGTAGACTTGATCATTCCCAAAGGCGGCGCGTGCCTCCATTTTTGCCACGGAAAATTCTTCTAGAAGCATATCCTCGTTTTCACAAATCCTGATGCCACGACCTCCACCCCCTCCGGATGCCTTGATCATGACAGGATAACCAATCTTGCCACCCGCGCTAATGGCCTCTTCAACCGTGATGACTCCATCCCCACTGCTGGGAATGACGGGCACACCCGCCTCTTTCATGACCTTTTGGGCCCTGATTTTGTCCCCTGCAAGCCT
>CP070840.1:2315465-2325363 GCA_020342025.1 Deltaproteobacteria bacterium | reverse complement strand
TGTTCAGGAAATTGATGGTGCGTCAAATCGTGGCATTGACGAAATCAGAGAGCTCAGGGAAAACATCAAGTACATGCCCTCCGCAAGCAGGTTCCGCGTCTACATTATTGATGAAGTGCATATGCTGACCTTGCCAGCCTTTAATGCCCTTCTTAAAACCCTTGAGGAACCCCCTGCCCATGTGAAATTCGTTTTTGCCACCACCGAACCCCATAAGGTCCCCGTCACCATTCTTTCCCGGTGTCAGAGATTCGATTTCAAACGGATCCCGCTGGGCAAGATTCTTAAACAACTTGAAAAAATAACGACAGAAGAGGGGATCGAGATAAGTAAGTCCGGGCTGACCCTTATCGCGAGAGAGGCAGAAGGAAGTATGCGAGATGCGGAGAGCCTGTTGGATCAGGTCGTATCCTTTACAGGGTCCAAAGTCGAGGATAAGCATATCTCAGATATTTTAGGTATCATTGACAGGGAACTTATATTTGAAGCCTCTCTGGCGATCCTTGAAGGCTCGGCCGAAAAATGTATGGAGATTGTGGATAGGATTTATACGTACGGGTATGACATAAAGGAATTCTACAGAGTCCTCATGGATCAGTTCAGGAATCTCCTCGTCAGCCTGGTTGCTCCTGAAAATGATTTGATTGATTTGACCGATAGGGACAAGGAAGAAATCGACCGCCAGGCGCGGATGGCAGGCCTGGAAAAACTCCAACAAGCATTAAACCTGCTGATAGTTCGCGAACCAGATTTGAAATTGACATCGCACCCTAGGCTAGTCTTGGAGATCATAATGGTCAAATTGTGTCGCCTGGGAGACGTTCTCTCCTTTGATGAACTCTTAAAGAAAATCGATACCCTTGAAAAAAAGGTGACTGCCTTCCCTGGTAGAAGTGGCTCGGCAGGGCATCTCTTAGACCCCGGATCGGACTGGGAAGTTGAAGGAAGGGCGGCAAAAGGCACGGAAATGTCCCCCAGGGAACCTAAAGGGCAGAATTGGGACGACCTTTTGGACCACCTCGCGTTAAAAAATGGGGCCATGGCTAATGTGCTAAAGGAGTGGCGCTTTCTACGTCTGAAGGGCCAGACGCTTGAGATAGCGAGAGGAGAGAATCCTTTTTCTTCAAGTTATCTTGATGAGCCAGAGCGACTAAGCAAGTTTGTCGAGTATTGTCGAGAGTTTTTCAATAGAGATTTGAAGGTAGAGATCGTAGATGATAAAGAAGAAGATGATAGAATTGATGTCCCAGAGAGGGAAGAAGCCATTTTAAAGGGCAAGAAACATTCAGATTTGCCTCAACCTGTTCAGGACATCCTCCAAATTTTTCAGGGAGAGATAAAGGGAGAAGTCTCCGTCAAGAAGGAGGACACGAAGGAATCAGGTTAAGCAAAGAGTGCAAGGAGGAAGAAAGCGTGAAAGGAATACCAAACATGGGAAATCTTCTGAAACAGGCGCAGCAATTCCAGACCAAAATCGCTAAGCTTCAGGAGGAGTTGGAGGATAGAACGGTTGAGGCCTCTGCGGGAGGCGGTATGGTCACGGTGGTGGTCAGTGGACGGCAGGAGATTGTCTCCATAAGAATCGAGCCGGAGGTCATTAACTCGGACGATCAAGAGATGCTCCAAGACCTTATTTTGGCTGCGGTTAACGATGCTCTGGGTAAGGCAAAAGAAATGGTGAACGAAGAGATGGGGAAGCTGACAAGGGGGCTAAATCTTCCTAACATTCCTGGGTTGACTTGACAGGAAGAGAAACATGGGAATCTATCCACCACCTCTCGAGAGGCTCATAGAGCAACTTTCCAGATTGCCTGGGATCGGGCAGAAGTCCGCCACAAGAGTGGCCCTATTTCTCTTAAAGAGCCACAGGGAACTGGCGGAAAACCTTGCCAAGAGCCTTATGGAGGTTAAGGATAAGATAGAATTTTGCTCCACCTGTTTCAATCTCACTGACGAAGATCCGTGTTCTATTTGTAAAGACCAAAACCGGGCAAATGGAATCATCTGTATTGTTGAGGGACCCGGCGACCAACTGGCCATTGAAGAGTCTGCAATCTTTAAAGGGAGGTATCATATCCTTCACGGGGTACTCTCACCGCTCGATGGGATTGGGCCCGAGGATCTCAAAATCGGTGAACTCTTTGATCGCATCGAGAAGGAAGAGGTGAAGGAACTCATCCTTGCGACCAATCCCACTGCAGAAGGCGAAGCCACTGCTTCCTACCTTGCTAAAATCCTTACCGACAAGGGTCTGAAGATCACCCGAATAGCCCTAGGTGTTCCTATGGGAGGGGACCTGAAATATATGGATTCCATGACCCTCCGACACGCCCTCAAAAGCCGCAATCCCGTGTTACCATGATCCCAGATACGGTTATTCAGGAATTGTCAAGCATTGTCGGTCCCGAACACCTTACGACCCACCATGAGGATTTGACCAAGTACTCCAGCGACGCCACAAAGCTGGAATTCATGCCGGATGCTGTGGCCTTTCCCGGGGATGCTGAAGAGATCTCTCGAATTCTCCTTTTGGCAAACAGGGGATATTTCCCTGTGATCCCCCGCGGAGCAGGAAGCGGTGCGAGCGGAGGGGCCCTGCCTGTAAAGGGTGGCCTTGTCCTCGCCATGGACAGGTTCAATCGGATCCTCTGCATCGATCAGGACAACCTCATCGTCAAAGTTGAGCCTGGCGTCATTACGGCCCATCTCCAAGAGGAGGTGGAAAAACTTGGTCTTTTCTATCCACCCGATCCGGCAAGCATCCATATTTCAACCATTGGGGGAAATGTGGCGGAATGCGCCGGCGGCCTGAGGGCCGTCAAGTATGGTGTAACGAGAGACTACGTACTGAGTTTAGAAATAGTCCTACCCACCGGCGAGATCATGAAGACCGGAGTGGAAACGGCAAAAGGTGTGGTAGGATATGACCTAACCCGGCTCATCGTGGGTTCAGAAGGAACCCTTGCCGTGATCACCTCTGTCACCCTCAGGTTGATTCCAAAACCAGCCTTCAAGAGGACCATGATGGCCTTTTTCCATGACATCTCTTCATCGGTTCGAACGGTATCGGACATCATTCGCAGCAAGATCGTCCCCACCACTTTAGAGTTCATGGATCGGCTAAGTATTGATTGTGTGCGCAATGAGATGGGGCTCCCCATCCCTGATGAAACCGGTGCTCTGCTTCTCATTGAGGTGGATGGAGATGAAGATCTTACCGCCCGGGATGTCTCGCTTGTCCAAGAAATCTGTGTCCGATCAGGCGCAATCCTGTTTCAAGCGGCTTCCGGAAAGGAGGACGCAGAGCGGCTGTGGGAGGCAAGAAGAGGCATTTCTCCTGCTCTGCTGAAATTGAGGCCCGGTAAGGTGAGCCAAGATATTGTTGTACCCCGAAGTCGCCTGCCTGAATTGATCTCCTTTTTGGAGCAGTTGGGCCAAAAATATAAACTTCCCATTCCTGCCTTCGGACATGCAGGGGATGGAAACATCCATGTGAATATCATGCTGGACAAAAGCCTTCCCGAAGAGGTGGAAAATGCCAATGCTGCTGTGAAGGATTTGTTTCGGAAGGTCATTGAAATGGGAGGAACTATTTCAGGTGAACACGGAATCGGCGTCACCAAGGCGCCCTACATGGAAATGGAGATTTCCCGACCCGCCCTTGAACTCATGTGGCGCCTCAAAAAGGCCTTTGACCCTAAAGGCATTTTAAATCCTGGGAAGATTTTTCCTCAAAGTATCTGATCCAGGCTCTTGTAGTTCTTCGTATTATAGAATTTCTCCACATCCACCAAATTTAGATGTTCCAACGCCTTCTTGAGAGGAACGCTCGTGATTTCCCCATGCCGCCAGCTCACCATACGTCCAAAGTCCTCATTGGCGATCATATCAATGGCCCCGATCCCGAACTTTCGCCCCATACGCCGATCATAGGCTGTGGGTGCCCCACCCCTTTGGAGGTGCCTGAGGGCCGTATATCGAACCTCCATGTTGCCGCTCTTCTCGATCTCTTCTGCAATAAAGCCTCCCACACCCCCTAAATAATATTGACCGAAGCCATCTCTGCCCCGCTTTTGGTGAATCTCCTCCATTCCCCTTGGTTTCGCCCCCTCTGAGACCAGGACAATGCTATAGCGTTTTCCCGATTTTTTTCTTATCTTCAAAAGCTCAATGACCCTCTCCATAACAAAGTCGTGTTCCGGAATCAGAATGATTGCCGCACCGCTCGCCTCTCCACCTTCTAGTGCGAGCCATCCAGCCCTCCTCCCCATGGACTCCACGACGAAGATGCGGCTATGGGAACCGGCTGTAATGCGCAGTCTGTCAATATCCTGTGTTATGATATTAACCGCTGAATCAAATCCTAGGGTATACTCGGTTTCCGAAAGATCCTTGTCAATAGTCTTGGGTATGCCCACGAGCTTTACACCTTCCCTGTAGAGCTTATAAGCAACACCCAGGCTATCGAACCCGCCGATAACCACCAAGCCCTCTAAATGGAGCTTCTGGATATTCTTTATCAATTCCTCGGATCGATCCTTTTGTGGATTGAAGGGATTAATCCGGCTCGTTCCGAGTCTGGTTCCTCCGTATCTATCCCAAGTGCGTACCACATCAGCCGTCAACGGCATGGTCCATCGCCTGACACTCTCCTTCTTGTCCGGCTTTACCTCTATAAGGCCCTTCCATCCATCAATGATCCCCACGATGTCAAACATCATCCCCCTCCTGGGGACAAGGTCTTTGTCAGTGGCAGAATATACGAGCCAATGGATGGCACTATTAATGCCGGGGCAATCAGCACCAGCGGAAAGGACACCTATCCTTGTTTTCATATACAGCCTCCAGCGGAACTTTTGAAAACTTCATATCCGTCCTGAAAGCTTATCATGATAGGGCAAGGGAAGCCTGGTGTCAAGGTAGGGGAAGAGGCAGTGAAATTTCAGCTTGCCATCATCGACTCACATCTGATATGGGACGTAACCTAAACCGGAAACGCGGGAACGGGAATTATGAATTGAGGAATTCCGAGACTGTCATTGCCGAAAAATGCGTATGGACATCATCTCGAGCATTATCTTGGGAATCGTACAGGGCCTCACTGAGTTCCTGCCCATCAGCAGCTCAGGACATCTGGTTCTATTTCAAAACCTGCTCGGTTTCAAAGAACCTGAACTGCTCCTGGATTGTGCGTTGCACCTGGGCACCCTCCTGGCTCTATGCATCTATCTGAGTTCTGACCTCAAAAGCATCCTCATGGAAACGAAGAAATACACCACTGGTTTTTTTCGAATCCGTGGGATAAAAAAGCCCATTCGCGAAAACCCTTATACATCCCTGGCACTAATGGTCCTGATTGGAACCCTTCCCACTTTGCTGATCGCCATGCTTTTCCGTTCAGCCATAGAAAATCTCTTTGGATCCCTGAGCGCGGTGGGCTTCATGCTGCTGGCCACTGGATTGATCCTGGCCATTACAAAGCTGATCCCCGAAGACTACGGCAGACGTGAAGAGGTGGCCATCTTGGTGGCCCTCGCCGTGGGGGCGGCTCAAGGCCTGGCGCTTATTCCTGGGATTTCCAGGTCAGGAGCGACCATCGTCTGCGGTCTGGTGTGCGGACTTAGGAGGGAGCTGGCCGCGCGGTTCTCTTTTCTACTCGCCATGCCCGCAATAATTGGCGCCACGGTAGTCCAACTGAATGCAGAAGCAGTCGGCAGGGTGGGTCTTGTGCCTTTGACTTCAGGGTTTGTTTCTGCGGCTCTGGTAGGCCTTATAGCCCTCAAAATACTTATGGGTATGGTCAGAAAAGGCAAACTCTTTTGGCTTGCACCCTATTGCTGTGCACTGGGATTGTTTATCCTTTTGACGTAGGACCGGCTTCGTCTACCATCTTTTTTAACTTTACCTCACTTTAGGCACCCTAGTTCACTTCTTTTTATTTCCCCGAAACCGCGCCCAGACCAAGGAGGTTGAAGGTCAACATAATGGTATCCACGGCACTGATGCTGTCCGCTGAGAGCTTCACACTCCAGCACTGGGACCTGTACTCGATCCAGATGCTGCTGGAAATGGTGTTTCCCAATTTCATATCCCTTTGAAAATAGGTCCCCCCTGAGAATCCGTACAACAAGTCCACATCGATGTAGCAGCTAATGGTTTCACCTTCCTCTCTGAGACGCTGATCTTGGATCAAAAACAGGTCTCTTCCCCCGCCCACTCTTCTAAAGCCTTCACTCCCCCCTCTTATAAACTGATAATCGATCAAAAAGCGATCTTTTCTCCCGCCCGACCTGTCGATGGCAAGTTCAAGGGAAAGATCTGCATAGCCAATGCGATCCTCCGCATGATCCCATCCCGCTACGGCCTTAAAATCAAGGTCAGAATAGGGTCTTAGGCGCAATTCCGCCAACAATGGCAGAAAAGGCTCCTTGTCTTCCCCGGGCACTTCATCTCGCCTTTGTTCATCGATATCAAAACTCTGGCTAAGATTGAACCGGCCCCATTGCGCATAGCTTGTCTCTCCTTTCTCATTCTCCTTGCGCACATCAAATAGGTTCTCAATAGAAAAAGTGATCCGGTTGAGCTTTCCCACCGCCTCGATGGGCTCAAACCAGGGGCTGCTTTTGTCCTCATCCTGGGGGATTCTGTAGTTGTAAGTCAGGGCCGGCAAGATCTTGTGTTTCAACTTCTTTGCATCTCTCCATTCAAAATCAAAAACCCTTTCCAAGACGCTTCCCAACCTGGCACTCGCCTCGTACACATCCTTAGACTGGTGTACTGTCTCTCCGCTCGGATCATCGAACCACTGTGAGTCCATGCCATAGCCCACAGAGGGTTCAAATTGCAGATAGCGCCCAAACCAAATGGGGTAATTGACCACGGGGCTGAAGGAGAGGCTCTGCCCTTTGATTCCCGCATCACGCCATATATAATCATAGGCGGCGTCCAACCTCCCGACAAAGAGAGGCAGGTGCGGTATTTGCCTCGGGAGGAGTGAGAAGTTTAATGTACCTAGAGGCTGAGGCGTATCATCCATGGAAGGATTTTCTGGGCGCTCAAAATAAGCACTCCCTCCCTGTAGTCCGTAGCCCTCCCCATCCCGGCTGAGTCTGAATGCGGATCTCCTCGTGGGGGAAAATATTTCTTCCATGGGACGCCCATATTCGCTGATCAACTCTGGTCTCGCTTTAAATCCGTAAAGGCCTCTGCTGAATTCTTTCAGGTAATCCTGATCACTCACATAGTCTGTATCAAGGCGTGCAAATATCCCCACGGGCAACTGCTGATCCGTTCTGCTTCTCAGCCAATACCGGACCTTGTTTGTCCGGGGAAAGGAACTGAGTGCCACCTGATCGGGATCGTTCAAGTTCTTCTCCTTAATCTTGTCCGAGAGAATATCGAAGAGGAAATCCCCTCTTGAGTCATTTTCTGCCGCGTAGCGAAATTCCAATCCCTGCATGTAGCCGCGCTCGGACATGTAACGCCCATAGAAGGTGGCATCGGCCTGATCGGAGATGGCCCAGAAAAGGGGGAGCTCCGCAATCGCCCCATTCAGGTTGGAGTAGCCCCCCGACGGTAGGAGAAGACCCGTCTGACGCTTCGTTTTGACCGGAAAGATGGCATAGGGCAAGTATAAGATCGGGGTATCACGGACCCTGAAGGTGGCCCCCTTCACCTTACCGTATCCCTCCACCGTGACTTCCACTTCCGAACCCGTAATACTCCAATCGGGCCTGACGCCGTCACAAGTGGTCAGGCGGGCATTCTCAACGGTATATGTGTTGGGTCCCACCTTTTCCACATGATCACCACTAACATAGAAGTTGTGTTCCCGATCGAAAAGCCGACCCTTGCTAATCTCTCCGAGATTGGTTTTCAGGTTAAAGGTACCGCTTTCCCCTGTCAAAACATCTCCATTGATCTCCAGGCGGACATCCCCAGATACCTCCGCGACTCCTGTCTTTTCATTATAGGTGGCCTTCTGCGCCGAAAGGACCTGCCCCTCTCTCTTTATGACCACATCCCCTTCAGCCTCGTAGATGCCTTCTTCCTGCAAATAGCTCATCTTTTTCGCCGTGATCTCCCAACGCGACTCCCGAGCCCCTTTTCCAAGCCCCTTCAGCGTCTCATCTACGGCGAGGCAAAAACTCCCTTGCAGTAAGACCAAAAGAAAGGCAGCAAAAATCAGATATCTCTTCTTTAACATATCCTTTCAGCCTTTGACTTACTTGCGTTTCAGCGCATCCCAATGGGTTGCAGTCTACAGGGGTCATGTGCCGGTTACCTTCCAGTGCCTAGTATCATCCGATAACGCAATCTCTCGCAGCCCAACTTATGGGACAAGGCATTAGACGTCATCTGGCCGGTATTTCTCCGGATCAAAATAGGTCATGGCCTCTCCCACGGTAAAGAGCGACCCGCTGACCAAGATCATATCTTTTGGGCCGGCCATCTCTTTTGCCATGTCAAGGGCATCTGATATAGCAGGCACAATTTCCCCGGGTTTTCCCAGTGGCAAACCCTCCTTCATGAGCCTCTCAGGGCGAGCCGATCGGTAGTAATCAGGACGGGTATAGATCACATAGTCCGCTATGGGCAAAATCCCTTTCAAAATCTTCCCAACGTCTTTATCTTCCATCACGCCTATGACCAGAATCAGTCGCCGGTAACTAAAGTCATGCCTTATGGAGTGGGCTAGCTCACTTATGGCCTTAGGATTATGTGCACCATCCAGAATGATGAGAGGCTCCTGTGAAACCACGTGCATCCTTCCGGGCCACTTTGTATCCTTTAATCCCTCAGCGATATGGCGGGATGAAAACGCATATCCCTTTTTTTCGAGGAGTTCTATGACGGCAAGAGACAAGGCCGCATTTCGATTCTGAAACTTGCCTCTGAGACCCAGCTCGATTGCCTTGAAGTTTCGTCTCAGGCCGTAGTAACTGAATCTTGACCCATTGGACCGATAGCGCACATCCTTTCCTACCCGCCATAAGAAGGCCTTTTTTGCCTCACATATGGACTCAAAAAGCCTTATGATAGAGGGTTGGTTTACCGCCGTAACCAAATCCACCCCTCTTTTGATGATTCCCCCCTTCTCCTTCGCTATGTCCAGCAGGCGTGATCCGAGAAAAAACTGATGCTCCAGGGAGATGTTGGTAATTGCTGAAACAACAGGCCTGATCACATTAGTAGCATCAAGCCGTCCCCCCATTCCCACTTCTATTATGGAAATGTCCACCTTCTCCCTGGCAAAATAGATCAGGGCCATGGCTGTTGTGACTTCAAAGAATGTGGGAGGATGGGCTGGTTTGATGACTTTGATGAGTTCACCTGCGATTGCGGCTGCTTTTTTGGGTGCTATCTCCTTACCATTGATTCGAAATCTCTCCGTGAACCGCACCAGATGCGGAGAGGAATACAAGCCGACTCTTAAACCCGATTTCATCAGCACGGACTCCACCATCGCAGCCACTGAACCTTTGCCATTACTGCCCGCAATGTGGATGTACCTCTGTCCGCGATGGGGATTACCAAAGGCCTTCAGAAGATTGGCTGTCTTGGAAAGGCCAAATTTAATACCATATTTCTGGAGGCCGTACAGATATTGTAGCGCCTCTTTATAAGAAAGCTTATTATGTTTCATTGAAGGGAAGTCTCTGAACTGAAATGTCTTCGGCAATGGGGGACTTCAAAGGATCTCTCCATAAGTACGCCTTTCCGAATTCGTAACAATTTAGATCTTTGAAAACCGTGAAACGATTCTGTCCCGATGCCCTGATTTCATCATCGGTAGCGGTGTGGTACTTTTTCTGAAAGAGTCATATCCGAAAAAGAAATTCCACGGTGCTTCGCCGTGGTCTGATTTTGAGGGATCCTGCCCGCCATCGCGAGCCTG
>CP070840.1:2266435-2315365 GCA_020342025.1 Deltaproteobacteria bacterium | reverse complement strand
CATCATCTTTCTATTTATCGAATTGATTATAGGCAAACCCATCAGCCTTAAGAAGCGCGATTTCGCCCAGAAGGTGGGCCTTTTTCTGCTTGGACTTCTGATCGTCGTTGTCACCATAAACGATCTCTCAAGAATTGAATTCTTCAGAAAACTATTCGAAAAAGTCTTTGGTTAAATCCATTGATCCTGGCCTTTAATACCTCCACACCCCAATTCAGCATAGCCCTTATGGGAGAGGAGGGCACCATCCTGTCTGAATACTACATGGCCTCAACATCCAAAAATTTTAGGCAGTTCATGCCTGGAATTCATTTTATGTTGTCCAATTCAAGAGTCGTTACAAAAGACATTAAGGCCCTCATTGTGGCAACAGGCCCGGGAAGCTTCACAGGGTTGAGGGTTGGGCTCTCTGAAGCGAAGGGTATGGCGCAAGGGCTTCAAATCCCTTTAATTGGTGTGTCTACTCTGGAAGCTATGGCTGCACAGTTGCCTTACGTAAGGCAGCCTGTGTGCCCCGTAATCCATTCCAGAAAGGGAGAGGTTTTCGCTGCCCTGTTCAGCTGGAGTGATGGTCAAAGAATGATGAGGACGCGACAGGATACCTGTCTGAGGATAGAGGATTTGCCTTCTGTAATTGCGAAACCCACCCTTTTTTTGGGCAATGACTTCAATAAGCAGGCGCATCTCATAAGAGAAATGCTAGGCCGCAAGGCTGAACTGGCGCCGGCCCATCTCTGGAACTTGAAGGCCTCTGCTGTGGGAGCCTTAGGTCTTAAACGATTTCTTGCTGAGGATTTTGATGATCTTCAAGAGCTCGTTCCCACCTATTTTCGTCCTCCAGATATTAGGCCCAGTCCTTTGACCCCCAGATCAGAAGAAATAAATACCAACGATTCGGACAAGAAGGGGAATAAGGGCGTTGACAAGAACAAACCTTCAAAAATATAATGCTTTTCCACGGGCATAGCCCGAAGTGGCGTATTGGGGTGAAGGCGCGTTGGAGGAGGGTAAGAGAATCAATAATCGACTGCCTTTCGCGAGGGAAGGTCTCCCGTTTATCTTTATTGGGAGTTTTTTTACTCTTATTTTCCTCTATCTTGGCTTTTTGGTACTCACGGTTTTTACGGGTGTGCTGAGCCTGTTCACCATGTTTTTTTTCCGCGACCCTGCCCGTGAAACTCAGGTGCCAGATAAGAGCGTATTGACCCCTGCGGATGGCAAGATATTAGAGATTCAACACCTAAAAGATGACAACAACCCTTTGGGTGAACCGGCCGTAAAGGTGAGCGTATTTATGTCTCTGTTCAGCGTCCATGTGAATCGGATTCCCATAGGCGGAAAGATCTTGGGTATCCTTTACAATCCTGGGAAATTTTTTTCTGCCAACCTGAATAAGGCCTCTGAGCAAAATGAAAATAACCGCATTACACTCCAAACAGGTGACGGACGCAGGATTGTTTTTGTTCAGATTGCGGGACTTATTGCCAGGCGCATTGTGTGCTGGATCAAAGAGGGGGATAACGTGAGGACGGGGCAGAGGTTTGGTCTGATCCGGTTTGGTTCCCGTTTGGACCTATATCTACCGGGTGATACTCGCATCATTGTTCAACCTTTTCATAAGGTAAAAGCGGGTGAAACTATTCTGGGGTATCTATCATGAAATCAAGGCGGAAAAAGAAACCAAGGAAAAGACGGAGGAGAGGTATTTTTGTCCTCCCTAATTTATTCACTTCGGCCAGCCTTTTCGGGGGCTTTTACGCCATTATCGCTGCAATACACGGGAGATACGAGGCCGCTGCCATTGCCATTATCATTTCTTGTGTGTTTGATGGCCTGGATGGGAGAATTGCACGCTTTACGCGCACCGCCAGTGACTTTGGAAACGAATACGATTCCTTGTCAGATCTCGTGGCATTTGGTGTTGCACCCGGCATATTGGCTTACCTATGGGCCTTAGAGCCTTTTGGACGTTTGGGTTGGCTGGCCGCTTTCATGTATGTCATATGTGGAGCCTTGCGGCTTGCCCGATTTAATGTGCAGAAGGACAGTGTGGATGCCAAGTTTTTCAATGGATTGCCGATTCCAGCGGCTGCCTGTTTTATCGCTTCCCTCATCTTATTCACCAAGGCCCTGGGAGGAATCGCCGAGAGTAAACCGATAATTATCATTGTTATGATTTACGTCCTCTCTTTCTTGATGGTGAGCACGGTTAGTTACCTGAGTTTTAAGGAAGTCAACATACGGCACCGAAAACCCTTCAATGTCCTGGTATCCATCATCCTCATATTTACCGTGATCGCCTATAAGCCACAGGTCATGCTCTTTATCATCATGCTCTCCTACATTTTGTCGGGGCCCGTGGTTACTTTTTATAGATTGCATGGAAAGCGCTCCCAGGCCAAAACAGCCGTATCCGCTGCAGGCGAGGAAAGCCGCGGACTTAAAGCCGTGGACCAGGGGAGCGCTGAACAGGTGGATACCACATAGATCCTCGTGTCTATACTCCAAGAGATACTTCCTATCTGTTGGGGCTGATCACCGGATTCACAAAGTGAGACCTTTAAAAAATGTTCCATTTTGTTCAAGGTCAAGCCTCCGGCCCGCAGGGCCTACGCCCTCTCCGAGCTATAGGCTCTAAGAGCCGGAAGCCGGAGGGGAGAGCAATGATTTTAACCGCAGGAATACACGACAAGGATTTCGAGGATTAACCCGCCGGAGAGCTATGGCGTGTTAAAATCTGAGTCTGACCCAGCCTGCCCGCCATTGTTCCGACCTTAGTCGGGGCTCAGGCTCGCCCCGTTGAACAGGGTTCCCTCTGGGAAATTCAACAGGGCGAGGCGGGCGGGAGATTGGGCAAAAGGGGCGTTTTTCAAAGCTCTCAAAGTGACTTTTAGGCAATTGTAAAGTTATCCATGGAAGTCTCTGGGCACGATGAGAATAACGGGCGGTCAGGCGAAAGGGCGGCTTCTGGCATCACTGAAAGGCTGGAATATTCGACCCACTTCTGACCGGGTAAGGGAAGCTGTTTTCAACCTCATCGGCCAAGATGTGAGCGGTTTTAAGGTTCTCGACCTATTTGCGGGCACGGGTTGCTTGGGCATCGAGGCCCTAAGCAGAGGCGCTTCACAGGCCTTATTTATCGATAATTCGATTCAGTCCATCAAACTTATAAAAAAAAACCTGGCCCGGTGCGGGTATGAATCCTTGGGGTCTGTCTGGAGAAAAGACTTGACCAGGGGTTTACCACGGAAACATCCCCTGCTGAAAGAAAAGTTCGACCTTATATTTCTCGATCCGCCCTATGAGAAAAAGATGATTCCACCTCTATTAGGAGAGCTTTCTGACAGGGGTCTTCTTGCGTCGCCGTCCATTACGGTGGCTGAATCATTTAAGACAGAAACTCTGCCTGAGGTTTTGGGTCAGTTTCAAATGGTAATTTTCAGGACTTATGGGGAGACGAAAATCAGCATATATCATTTTGGGGAGTGATCTATGAGTCAGAGAACCGCTGTCTATCCAGGCACCTTTGATCCTATAACCAACGGCCACTTGAGTATAGTAATCAGGGCCTTGAAAATTTTTGATAAACTGGTTATTGCCATATTGAATAATCCTTTTAAAGCCCCCTTATTCTCCCTTGAACAGAGAATAGATATGATACAAAAGGCTTTGAAAGATAAGGCCAATAATGTTGAAGTTGACTCCTTTGATGGCCTGTTAGTGGATTATGTGATTAAGAAAAATTCAAATGTGATTCTTAGGGGTCTGAGGGCTTTATCTGATTTTGAGTACGAATTTCAGATGGCCCTGATGAATCGGAAACTGAACAGAGAGGTCCAATCCATATTCCTGATGACCGACTATAAATGGTTTTATACCAGCTCCACAATCATTAAAGAGGCCGCCAGCCTGGGAGGAGATATAAGCGGACTCGTTCCCGCATTCGTCAACGAGAAATTGAAAGAAAAATTTGGATACTAAAAAATACTTGACACCCTTGGCGCCATCATTAATATTGGCTACTCATCAACTATCTTATGGGTTCGGCAGTCACTGATCTTTAACAAGGCTGAGATGGGGAGGATCTGAGATGGCTTTGACGAAAGAAAAGATTACGAATAATGTCTATAACCACGCTGGGCTTAGCAAAACACAATCTCGAACTGTTGTGGAAAGGCTTTTTGAGATCATCAAACAAACCCTTGAAACGGGGGAAGACCTTCTCGTCAGTGGCTTCGGCAAATTCGTAGTAAAGGAGAAGGCTGCAAGGAGGGGCAGAAATCCTCAGACCACGGAGGATCTTAGGCTGAGGGCGAGAAGGGTGGTTGTTTTCAAGACCTCTGGCGTCCTTCGAAAGAAAATCAACGAATCATTCAAATCCTCACTATAAAGGCCTCTGTAAATCCCATTTCCTCTAATTTTTTTTCAATCTTTCCCGCCTGGGTCAGCGTCTTGGACCTTGACACTTGCACTTTATAGAGAGTTTTCTTATCGTGGTCCTCGTCCACCGCAATATGGACATAGTCGAAAATGACTTTCAGGCGATCTGCAACCGTGAGGGCGTTTTCTTTATCTTCAAAAGCCCCGACCTGAATCGTAAATTCCCCTCCTTCCATGTCTCGGAGTTCCACCAGGGGCCTGGATCCACCATCTGACTGCAGTCTACCAACCTCTTTTCCGAGGGCCACGATCTTTACACGGACCACCCCAGGACCTATCACGCCTATTTGCTTTGCTGCAGCATAGGAGAGATCTATGATCCGACCTTTTACGAATGGGCCACGATCATTTACGCGTACCACACTACTCTTCTTATTTGAGAGATTGAGCACCAAGACATGGGTGCCCATGGGGAGTGTCTTATGGGCGGCACTCTTCTGATACATATTGAATCTCTCACCGCTTGAAGTTGGTCGCCCATGAAATTTCTTCCCATACCATGAGGCCTCTCCGTATTCCACAAAGCCATCCGCTTGGGAAAGAGGATAATAGCGTTCACCGTTTACCACATAGGGTTTTCTCCCTCTCTCTTCTTCAGGCAGGACAATAACCTTTGTGCCTGGAGGCCTTCTCACGTAGGTCCGCTCTGTTGCACAGGCAAAGAGGAGTAAGATGATGATTGAGGACAGCAGGAGTCCCATCACCATAGGGTTTTGGCTAGCTTTAACCTCGAGGCCCATTCGTCCGTCGGTTGATCCACAATTTTTTTTGAAGTTTGTGTTTGGTTTCATGGATGCGGTCAAACTTGTTCAGACCCGGTCAGGGCCTCCTTGATCCCTTTATGACTCCCTTTTCTAAAAAAGACATTTATAATAATAACAAAATTATAAATTAATTCAACTCCATTTCGAAGACGCTCACACATGCGCGGACCAATCTATAGCTTCTGCCACATCTTATGGAACCAGCGGTGAATCAAATATTAAACATTCACTATTCAGGCATCAGATCTTTTTCAAATTCCTGCGCACGTTTTCCCAGTTCCCTTTCCGCCAACTCTTTGGCCGTTTCGGTGAAAAACCAGGACGGCAGATTCTTGACCAAAAACTGGTAACGTTCCAAGGGAGTTAGCTTCTGTCTTTCCATCTCATTTCTGTATCCTACCTGGGAAAAGCGCCAGAGCTTGTCTGCATCCTTGACCAGTTTCTCCTCCAGGGATTTCACCTCGCGTCCCGAATCATGCCTTTCAACGATAGGGATGATCTGATCAATCAATGAAGGGTCATACGCCAGTTCTTCGAGCAACTCCCGGGCGATAACGGCCCCTCCCAATTCATGGACTCGGTTGATGCGGGCTGCTTTTTCGCCCGCCGCGCGAACCCCAAAAGCGCCTTCAATCTCATCTGGATCAAGTCTGGACCAACCCACATCGTGTAAGATGATCGCTGGTTCCACAATGCGTCTGTCTCCTCCCTCTTTTTCCATAAGCAACAATGCGTATTCATGGGCCACCTGCGTATGGAGCAGGTCCCCTCTTGTGCCAAGGTATGGCTCAGCCATTTCAAAAAGCGCTTCAATAAATTCTTCCCAGTTCATGCTCTCTCGCCCTATGTCCTTTCCGCTTTTCCTCGGTTCCCACCCTTCCCCCGTTCCTCCATTGCTCCGTTCCAAGGTCCAGCCCCACCCCCCTATGTCTGTTTGCGCAAACCATATTTTCGCATGAGACGTTGGAAACTACTTCTGTGCATCTTGATTTCTCTCGCGCTCTGAGATACGTTCCATTCGTTCTTGTCCAGCAGCTTCTTCAGATAATTCTTTTCAAAGCCTGCTACCATTGCCTTTTTTGCCTTTCTGTAATCCGGCAATGTTTCTGAATCGCCCGCCACCAAGTCGGCTGACTGGAAAGCCAATCGCACCTGCGTTCCTCTGATCTCTGTAGGCAGGCTTTCTGCTCGTATTACATTACCCATACTGGTGATAACCATATGTTCAATCACATTCTTCAATTCACGAATGTTGCCTGGCCAATCATAATCAATAAGCAGCTTGAGCGCTTCGTTGGAGACATCTGAGACATTTCGTCCTACTTTTTTATTAAAAAATTCCACAAAGTATTCTATCAAAGGGAAAATATCTTCCTTTCTTTCCCGCAAAGGGGGAAGGGAGATAGGGACCACGTTGAGCCTATAAAAAAGGTCACTTCTGAAGCGTTCTTTCTCCATGGACTGTTTGAGATCCCTGTTGGTTGCGGCAATTATGCGCACATCGGTTTGAAGGTATTTCTCGCTCCCCACCCTCCGAAAACTCTTTGTCTCTAGCACCCTTAAAACTTTGGCCTGCAGTAATAGGGGCAGCTCTCCAATCTCATCCAGAAAAACAGTGCCCCCGTCAGCCACTTCAAAGAGTCCCCTCTTTAGTCCAACGGCGCCAGTAAATGCCCCCCTTTCATGGCCAAAGAGCTCACTTTCCAGGAGATTTTCAGGCAGCGAGGTGCAGTCAATGGTCACGAAGGGCTTTTCTGCTCTCGGGCTTTTTCTATGAATGAGCGCTGCAATCAATTCTTTTCCTGTCCCGGTCTCGCCATAAATCATAACTGTCGCTGTGGTGTTGGAGATCATATCCACGAATTCAAGCAAGTTGTACATCTTCTTGCTGCGTGTGATGAGCTCCCCATATTGATACCGACTCACCTGCTGCTCTAAGAGTCTTATACGATTCTCCAGGCCAATGATCCTCAGCGCTTTGTTAATCACAATTTTAATATCTTCCACATCAAAGGGCTTCGTCAGGTAGTCGTACGCACCAAGTTTTATGGCTTCAACGGCGCTGCTAATATCTCCATAGGCGGTGATGATGATCACCACAGACTGCACGTCCACCCTCTTTATTTCTCTGAGGATCTCAAGTCCGCTGATATCGGGAAGATTCAGATCAAGCAGAACCACATCAATGTGCTTTTGAACCAAGAGATTGAGCCCTTCCTTGCCGTATTGGGCGGTGTATACCTCAAAACCATCTTTAGCTAAGGATTGCCCAAGGTACTTTCGTATGTTCTCTTCATCATCAAGGATTAATATGCTTTTTACCAAGTCCATTGTCTCAAATCCCAGTTGAGCGAAGGCACTCAATTTATTGTTAATACGTGGAGCATAAGATTGTTTCCACTTCTTGTTTTAGATCCCACAACATGACCCCCCCTCCCCGCCCGCCTCGCCTGAGCGGCTCGCACCCGTGCTCCGCAGTAGCCTGCTACGGAGGATGGAATGGTGGGCAGGCCTGCCCTCCCCCTTGAGAAGAGGGCTTCGACCGTGAGCTCAGCCGAACGGTTAGGGTGCGGGCGAGATTGGCAGGTAAATGCGGACTGTGGTCCCCCTGCCCTTTTCGCTCTCAACGGCCATGTAACCGCTATGGGCGGAAACGATGTTTTTGGAAATGGAGAGTCCGAGGCCCGTCCCGCCCGGTTTTGAACTATAGAAGGGCTTGAAGACTTCCTGTCTCTTTTTTTCCTCTATCCCCACTCCCGAATCGGCCACGGATAGACACAGTAAGGGCTCCCTGCCCATACCGCCCTCTTCTGGAGAGGAAATGGTAGAGGAAATAGTGATCTTACCTTCTCTGCGGATGGCCTGAATGGCGTTGAGTAATACATTGAGCAACACCCGATGAATCCCATCCCTGTCCATCAAAATATGATAATCACCGCTGCTGAGTTGTTTTTGCACTTCTATGTTTTTCACATCCAGCTGCCCTGATAGATGGAAAAGTACGTCGTCAATAATGACTTCAATGATGAAAAGTTTCTCCCTGTTCAAACGCGTTGGCTTCTTTCTCGCTTTCAAGAATCCATGAACCGTGTTCTGTATTCGGTTCAGATCTTTCATGACACTGTCTAGGATCTGAATATTTTCCTCTTTTTTTAGACCATCGTAGAGCGTGGAGAGTCCCAACCTTATTCCAGTGAGCGGATTGTTTATTTCATGGGCAAGTGTATATGCCATGTCTGCAACAGAGGAAAGTTTTGCCGCTTTGACCGCTTCCTGCTCCAGCTCCTTTCTACGTGTGACGTCGTGTATCACGCTCATGACGTGAGTTATCTCTCTGTTATTATCAAATATAGGTATGGAGGTGGCCAATAGCTGACGATATTTTCCGGCGGGAGAACAATAAGAAAATTCGTGATAGGGACTTTTCACACCGGTCAGCAAAGTATTCTGGAGCCTGGAGAATATAGCTTCTTTGTGCCGCTCATCAAATTCGGGAAGGAAGTCCATGGGGGACCTGCCCATGGCGTCCTGCGCTGGGATCTCAAAGACCTTTTCAAATGAATCATTGACAAAGACCACCTTCAGATGTCGGTCATGCAGCACCACGGCCGCTTCTATGCTTTGAACAATGCCACCCAAGACCTGTTCACTGATCTTGCCGATTCTTTTTATGGTATTCTTTTCATCCTTTGCCATCGGGGACTCCTCAAACGTGTTGCGCGGGTGAGGGAATCTATCACATCTAACTTATTTTCCCGATTAAATAAAGGGCTCAGTGTCTAGTGCGCTGTCCACAACACTTGCCGCTCTGACCTGAATTTCCACGCGGAGGGACAGGATGTAGGGATTTGATATATGGAATCTCTTTTGGTTGACATTCAGGAAACTTTTTTCGATGAATCAAGAAGTCATATATTTTGGGAGAAAAGGGCGCATATGTGCGCAGAGAGTGCTTCTGGCTTATATCTATAATAATTTTGGGGTATTATAAGAAAAATCGGAAGAATATTGGCGGAGTCACCCTGTAAGATACTAGGAAACCTTATTTATCAAGTCCCTGAACAAGATAGACAGACCCTTTTCCGTTGACAAAATGGAAACTTCATAATAGCTTTTCAAAGTGGTTTCCCTCAATGGGATTGGCCTTGAAAAGGGGGCATTTCCCATGAGACCGAAAAAAGGGGGAAATTGAGAGATGAGGCGTTTCCATAGCCATTTGCGAAAAGGAGGGTCATACTCATAATGAAGAAGATCAGCTTTGTTGATCAAACCTTACGAGATTCTCAACAGAGTCTCTGGGGTTTTATGATGAGAACCGATCACATGACCCCGATTGCCGAAGTGATGGATAAAGTGGGATATAGAGCCATCGCTACTGTGGGCAGTCAAGCATTTACTGTGCAGGTACGAAATCTCAATGAGGATCCCTGGGAGAGAATGAGGACTCTTTCTAAACTGATAACAAGGACCCCTCTTCGGGGATCCTATCAGATCGGGAGCCTCTCCTCCTTTGATCTGAGTACCCCGCGGGACATCATCACGCTCTGGATAAAGCGATCCGTTGCCAATGGACTCAAAAGTTTCTGGATTTGCGATTACCAGTATGAAATGGAGAAATTCATTTACTTCGCGCGCATTGCCAAGGCCGAGGGAGTCGAGGTCGTGCCGTCATTGATGTATACCTCCAGTCCGGTCCATACGAATGCGTATTGGGAGCAAAAGACCCGACTGTTATTGGAAGCCAAGGAATATATCGATCGGATCATGATTGAGGATGCCTCCGGCGTGATAACACCGGAAGGCACCAGGGAGATGGTATCTACTGTTCGAAAGAATTGCGAAGGACTACCCCTCGAGTTCCACTCGCACTGTAATTCCGGACTTGCCCCACTCTGTTATCTGGAAGCCATTCAATCAGGTGTAGAAACCTTGCATACAGCAGTTGCACCTCTCGCCAATGGCACGTCTCACCCTTCTATCGAGAATATCCTAAGAAATGCCCACCGACTGGGCTTCACAACGAATATAGATGAAGAGGCGCTCGAAGCTGTTTCTTCACATTTCAGAAACGTTGCCGAAAAAGAGGGATTCCCCATCGGCGCTCCCATGGAATATGACCTCTTTCATTTTGAGCACCAGGTGCCCGGCGGAATGATGACAAATCTCACACGACAGCTCAGGGAGGTGGGCATGGAACACCGCCTGGACGAGTTCCTGGAAGAGATCGTCCTGGTCCGAAAGGAGTTCGGATATCCCGTGATGGCAACACCCTATTCACAGATCGTGGGCGCCCAGGCCATAGAGAATGTGCTCTCCGGCGAGCGGTATAAACAGATAACCGATGAAGCCATCAAGTACGTTTTGGGGTATTATGGAGAGCCAGTTGTCCCTGTAGACCCGAAGGTCATGGACAAGGCCATGAGCTTACCCAGGACCAAGCACTTCAAGAATTGGAAGCCCGAGGGATACGATAAAACCGTTGAAGAGCTACGTCACGAAGTGGGTCCGGAACTCTCCGATGACGATCTCTTGCTCAAGATCCTGATACCCGGAAAACCTGTGAAGCGTGTTGAGCCAAAGAAGACGGTCTGGCCGACTGTGACCCAAGCGACGGGGCCCGTTAGCCCATCCACCAACTTTCCCACGGAATTTACCGTGGATGTGGATGGGGAGGTATTCAACGTCAAGATTTCCCCGGTGTGGGATGGGGCCGGGAGAACTGAAAGCACTATGGGGGTAGAGGGCGCGGAGATACCTAAGAGGCCGAAGGAATTACCCCCAGGGGCCGTGCTTTGCGGGATGGCGGGGTTGATTCTTTCTATCGAAACAAAGGTGGGCGAACATGTAAACGAGGGTGATCTGGTGGCCATTATTGAGGCCATGAAAATGAGGAGACATGTCAACGCACCCCATAGTGGAGAGGTAAAAGAAATCCGGGCCTGCGAAGGTGAGATGGTCGACCCTGAAGATATCTTGATGGTGGTGGAATAGTGGTCAACAAGATTCTCATAGCTAATCGCGGTGAAATCGCCATCCGGGTGATGCGTGCCTGCCGAGAAATGGGCATTGCTTCCGTTGCCATCTATTCTGAAGCGGACAGAGATGCCCTATTTGCCAGGTATGCGGATGAGTCCTTCTATATCGGCCCTCCACCGGCCACGGCCAGCTATCTCAATACCCAAAAAGTGATTGAAGCAGCCAAGGAAAGTGGGGCGGACGCCATCCATCCGGGGTACGGTTTCCTTGCCGAGAATCCGAAATTTGCCCGCGCCTGCGAAGACGAGGGTATAAAGTTTATCGGACCGTCGAGCAGGGTGCTCGAGCTCATGGGTGATAAAATCACGGCCCGGCGTAAGATGATAAAGGCGGGTGTCCCCGTGGTGCCGGGCACGGATGAATGCGTTTCGGAATTCGGGCAGGCAAGGGACATCGCCGATGAGATTGGGTATCCGGTGATCCTCAAGCCTTCCGGGGGGGGA
The DNA here is from genome assembly GCA_020342025.1 of Deltaproteobacteria bacterium. The sequence goes on along the minus strand of CP070840.1, from coordinate 2,303,682 downwards.
GGGGGAATCGGCATGACCATTGTCGGGGGGCATGGAGAATTGGAGGATGCGCTAAAAACTACCCAGGCCATTGCAACGACCACCTTCGGACTTTCTGATGTCTACATGGAAAAATACTTGTCCAACCCCCGTCACATAGAGTTTCAGATACTGGGAGATTCAAAGGGAAATGCGATTCACTTGGGGGAACGTGAGTGCTCTATCCAGCGGAGGCACCAAAAGTTGATCGAGGAAGCTCCGTCGCCGGCAGTGACTCCTGCCATGCGCGCCGAAATGGGAGAGAAAGCCGCCAACGCCGCCGCGTTCGTGGGCTATGAAGGAGCAGGGACCATGGAGTTCCTCTTCTCGGACGGGAGGTTTTACTTCCTCGAGGTAAATGCCCGAATCCAGGTGGAGCACCCGGTTACAGAGATGGTAACCGGAATCGATATCGTCAAGGAGCAGATAAGAATCGCCTCTGGACTTCCCCTCAGTATAAGGCAGGAAGAAGTGGGGATAAAGGGTTGGTCCATCGAATGCCGCATCAACGCCGAAGACCCTTTGGACGACTTTGCTCCATCACCCGGCAAGCTCAAAAATTACCGATCTCCAGGCGGGATCGGCGTACGGGTGGATAGTGGTGTCTACACCCATTACTCCATACCCCCTTTCTACGATCCCATGATATCGAAGCTGGTCTCTTGGGGTAAGGACCGCAATGAGGCCATGGAAAGAATGCGACGGGCACTGTATGAATACGTCATTATGGGGGTCAAAACCAACATTCCATTCCATATGGCGGTCATGGAAAACCCGAGCTATGTGAAGGGAGAGCTGGATACCGGCTTTATCGACAGGGAAACCGGCCTGTTCGACCATATAAAGCAAATATTGGAACAGGGGTATTCTCTGGGGGAAAAGCTCCCTCAACCCCTTTCGGAAAAAAAGAAAATAGCCGCGATCGCAGCCGTAGCCGCTCTATCCCAGATGCAGCGCAGATAGCGGTCTGTTGGGGATTGGGATTGCCCCATAACCTGGGTGGGCCTATTTGAGGGGCATCTCTTGCATATCTATTACCGGAAATGAGCTAATCAAGAAAATGGATTGAGGAATCATTAAGTTGTCGCAAAATGGATGAAAAGCAGATCGCAAAGAATATAAAGAAGATACGTCTGGAGAGCCATATGTCTCAAGAGAGATTAGCTGAACTGAGTGGCCTCACGAAAGGATATATTTCAAAAATTGAGAAATCCGATACGGCCCCCCCTCTCTCCACATTAAGTAAGATTGCTCATGCCCTAAATGTGGATATAACCATGTTGACGGCCGAAGAATTGGAATTCCCTGGAGACTTGGATATATGCATTGTGCGAAAAGGTGAAGGAAGAAAGATCTCAAGTGCAACGCTGGCAGGGTATCACTATGAGGCTTTGGCACACCAAAAAAGTGGAAAGAATATGGAACCCTTTCTTCTGATGCCGGCCTTTGATGAAAAAGCCATCTTTGCACATGATGGGGAGGAATTCATGTATATACTTGAAGGCGTCCATGAATTTGTTTATGACAACAAAAAGTACATATTAAATGAAGGGGACAGTATTTATTTCGATTCTAGAATTCCTCATACCGGCAGGAGTATGGGCAAGAGAAGGGCCAAGATTTTGGCTGTGATGTATTCCTATAAGCGTAATCTGAAAATGGACTCCATTGAATCGAGAATCCGCGTGGTGAAGGGATCCACTTGATTTCGAGGGCCCTTGTCACGAACATGACGGATTTGTTCTATAGTCCATGCTTGTGAACTGAATTTTTTTGGCCGTATGGTTTCCATTTTGGAAACCATGTTCGATTGAACGACAGCCTCTACCCTCTTTTCCCCACAAAATTTAATGCTATTTCTGACTATTCCTGTAAACGTGGGGCAGTAAAAAGGCTTAACTTGGCCAAAATAACAGGGATCCTGGATGGCAAGAGAAAGCATAGTCTTCTTTAACCTGTGTGAAGGAGGACGTAAATAGTGAGTCTGGCAAAAATAGATGAGGCCATGTCAACCTACGTTAGACATCAAACCCATCCCCTGGCCATCAAAATGCTGAACTGTGAAGACGATATTCCACAGGATGCAACGCAGCCCTTGAGAGATTATGGGGCATCTTTTACCCTCTGCCAGGCCTTGGCTCTAGGTCGAAGGGACGGCTTGACTATTGTTCTGGACAAAGATAGCCAGTCTTGCCCCATAGCGCTGGCGGGATTGGGATTTGTTAGACCGGAAGCATATCTGAGCGGCAAATATGCGCTCGCCCCCACGAACCGACCCGCTGAAGCCCAGAAGAAAGCTGCTGAGGCAATGCCAAGATTTGAGTTCGGAAAATATAAGTATATTTTGATCTCACCTATACGAATAGCCAGTTTTGATCCGGACGTAATCCTATTTTATGGGAATGGGGCTCAAGTGATGCGGATGATCCAGGCTGCTGTTTTCGCCTCAGGTGAGAGTTTAACGTCCAGCTCGAGCGGGGCTGGGGGTTGCCTTCTTCCCATTGTGGGACCCATCCTTGAAGGAAAATGCAAATATACAGTCCCCGGAAATGGGGAACGGCGTTTAGGACTGATTGCGGATGGGGAGTTGGCGTTCGCTATGCCCAGGAATCGTTTTGAAGAGGTGGTCCGCGGATTGAAGCTTTCCCATGAAGGAAAGCAGACCTATCCCATCAGCCCGGGGTATCTGAAATTAGAGTATAAAATGCCCCCACCTTATGTGGAACTGCGGAAAGCACTACTAGAGAGCTCCAAATAGAAAGATCTCCCAACGAACAAGAGAAATGACTCAAAGGCGCGTAGCTAAGGGCCTCTTCAAACGGCTAAACTATTACCTAAAATCTAAGGAGGGTGCTTATGTCCGGCACTGAAGAAAACGTCCTGGGAAGACTGATTCAGGAAAAGGGTCGCTCCCATGGGGATCGCACATTTTTGTTCTTTAAAGATGAAAAGATCACCTATGAACAATTGGACCATTTTTCCAACCAGTTTGCACACGGGTTTAAAGATCTTGGCATTCAAAAAGATGACAAGGTTGCCATTATGATGAAGAACCATCCTAATTTTCTGCATGTATGGTTCGGTTCTTCTAAACTGGGAGCCGTGGAGGTACCCATAAATACAGCCTACAAAGGCAATCTCCTAAAACATATCATCAATAACTCAGAATCGAAACTGCTGATCATTGACAGTGACTTTTTGGAAAGGCTTTTACCCATTAAGGAAGATCTGACAAAACTCAAGCAAATTATCTGCCACGGTGAGTTAGACAAAGGCATCAGTGACTCCCTTTCCGTCCCGATATCTGCTATAGAAGATTTTTTTCATTTCTCGGCTGACCCGTTGCAAGTGGATATCAAGCCTTCAGATCCGGCCGGCATCATCTACACTTCCGGCACTACTGGCCTTTCAAAAGGCGCAGTCGGCTCCCACAACTTTTTCCTGCACACGGCCAGACTGGTATCCAGACTGCGGGATGCAGGCTCCCAGGATATCCTGTATACATTCCTCCCACTCTTCCATATGAATGCTCAGCTCATGACCACCGTGGCAGCGCTGGTGGCTGATGCCCAGGCCGTTTTGAGCGAGCGGTTCAGTGCATCAAATTTTTGGAACGATATCCGTAAATATGGCGCCACTCAATTTAACTATCTGGGCGCGGTAATGACCATACTATCCAAGCAAGAACCACGGGAAGACGACGCTGACAATCCAGTCCGGATAGCTTTTGGAGCGGCCTGTCCGCCCGACGTGATGAAACAACTGGAACGGCGTTTTGGCTTCATCTGTCTGGAGGGGTTTGGAATGAGCGAAATAGGGCTTGTCATCCATGATGCCATTGACGACCGAAAAACCGGGGCCTGCGGAAAGGTGCTCGATGACCTATTTGAGGTGATTCTGGTGGATGATGATGATATGGAGGTGCCAGTGGGAGACATCGGTGAAATCGTGGTGCGGCCCAAAAGACCTTACATTATGATGTCGGGGTATTACAATATGCCGGATAAAACCCTGGAAGCCTATCGTAACCTCTGGTTCCACTCCGGAGACTATGCTAGAAAAGATGAGGAAGGATACTTCTACTTCGTGGACCGCAAGAAAGACGCCATTCGCCGTCGAGGGGAGAACATCTCTTCTTTTGAGGTGGAGAAGGTTATAAACGAACACCCTAAAATCCTGGAGTCTGCTGTCTTTGCTGTCCCTTCAGAACTTGGCGAGGATGACGTGAAGGCCAATATCGTCCTTAGACCAGGGGAGAACCTGCCCCCCGAAGATTTGATTAAATACTGTAACGAGAGGATGGCATACTTCGCCGTTCCTCGGTATTTGGAGTTTGTACCCGAACTCCCCAAGACCCCGACCAACCGGGTGGAGAAGTATCGGTTGAGGGAGGCGGGCATTACGGAAAACACCTGGGATCTAGAAAAGGCGGGCATCAAAATCAAGCGTTAACCCCTGCGGATGAAAGATGCGCGCAAAGAAGGCGATCTAAGAAAACAGTCCCCAAACCATAAAGAATAGGGCAAGTTTATGAAGAAAAAGATTGTCATTATTGGCACAGTGGACACCAAAGGTGATCAGTTGCGGTTCCTCAAGGAGCGGATTGAGTCCCGAGGGCATGAGGCCATCCTCATGGATATCAGCATGGGAGGAGATCCCTCCTATCAAGCAGATATAACCTCCGAAGAAATTGCCGGTCTGGCAGGCAAGGATATAGAAGCAATAAGGGCCTCGAAAGACAGGCTCACCATCACGAACGCCATGAGTGCCGGGGCCCAGCAAAAGGCCTTGGATCTTCTTTCACGGAGGGATCTGCACGGCATTGTATCCCTGGGAGGGTCCACCATTGCCTTGATCGCGTCGCAAGTGATGTCCAAATTGCCCTTTGGAATTCCCAAGGTCATTGCTGTTCCTGCTGCCCAGACGGTCTACGTGGCGAGATGGTTTGAAGCCACTGACCTGATTGTAATGCAACTGATTATGGAAATTGCTGGGATGAATGACCTCATCAAGAATGCCATTTCACAGGTGGCCGGGGCGATTTCGGGGATGGTAGAGGAAGCCTATGATCACACATCTTTGAAACTCCCTTACCCTTCTGTGGCTATCACTGAACTGGGATTTTCAGATCAATGCGCCAAGCATGTGGAGCAACTCTTAGAAGAAAAGGGATACCACGTATATCCCTTTCATGCCCAGGGCATCAGTGATCGAGCCATGGATCGGCTCATTTCCCAGGGCTTCTTCGACGGCGTCATAGAGATCGTTCCCGCCGGGCTTATCGAGGAACGGTTCAAAGGAAATCGTCCTGCCGGGATGGCAAGACTTGATGCTGCCGGTGAAAGAGGCATCCCGCAGGTATGGGCCCCGTGCTGCTTTAACATTACAGGTGCGGGACCCACTCGTACCAACAGGGAGAAGTACCTTGCAACGGGTAAGGTCCTTGAAATTGACGAAATGAGGGCCATGGCCCGATTTCCGGTGGATGAGATGAAAATCGGCGCCAAGCTCTATGCAGAGAAAATAAACAAGACCAAGGGTCCCATAAAACTGGTGGTGCCTTTGAGGGGTTGGTCCTCTCTAGACAGAGAAGGGAGCGTCCTTTATGACCCCCAAGAAGATCAGATCTTTATAGAGGAATTGAAAAGGAATCTGCGGGTTCCACTTGAAATGGAGGAAGTGGACTGTAACTTGGAAGATCTCGATACGGCCCGAGCATTGGTCAACAGCCTTGTCAAGTTTATGGAGGAAAAGAAAGCATGAAGAAAGAATTTCTGAATGAAAAAATTGAAACCATGAGCTCAGACGAATTACGCCCCATTCAGGAGCGAAAATTCCTAAAGCAGATGGATTACGTATGGGAAAAGTCTCCCTTCTATCAGAAAAAATTCAAGGAACATGGTGTGGAAAGGGGTGATATCAGAGGACTGGAAGATTTACACAAACTCCCCTTCACCGAAAAGGACGAACTAAGGAAGAGCCAGGAAGAAATGCCCCCGTTGGGATCCCACTGCATCGCTCCTATGCATAACATCATCCGCATCCAATCCTCATCCGGGACCACGGGTATTCCCACCTTTGTCGGTATCACTCGCCATGATCATCAGGTTTGGACCGATATCACAGCCCGTTCTCTTTTTTCAAAAAGTGTAAGACCAACGGACGTGGTCATCCATGCCGTGGGACTCACCTTCTTTGTAGGGGGTCTTCCGGTTAAGGATGCCATCGAGCATATTGGCGCCGCCTTTGTTCCCATCGGCACGGGCGCATCGGACCGAGTCGTGATGACCACAAAGAGGTTAGGGGGCAACGTGCTACACTGCACCCCATCCTATGCCCAGTATTTTGCTGATTACGTGAGGAAAAATCATAACATGGAACCGTCGGAACTCGGTTTCGAAAAACTGGTGGTTGGGGCAGAACCGGGAGGGGGAGTCCCCGCCATAAAGAAGCGACTCCAAACAGACTATCAGTGCATAGTCAGCGAAGGCATGGGCAATTCAGACGCTGCGCCCATCATCTTCGGGGAATGCCCTGCGCAACAAGGGATGCACTTTTGCGCGCAGGAGTACATATTCCCTGAACTGATCGACCCAGAGTCCGGCCAGGTCAGGGAAATGAAAGATGGGGCTGAAGGAGAACTGGTTTACACCTTGATCGATAGAGAGTGTTGCCCTGTGGTCAGATTTAGGACCCGGGACAGAATCACCGTTTTTACAGATCCTTGTGAGTGCGGCCGCACCAGCTTTCGCACAAGATGTATCGGTCGCACTGACGATATGCTTATTTTACTTGGCGTTAACGTCTTTCCCTCCGCGATCAAGGATGTCATCACGTCCTTCCGGCCGCGGATTACGGGTGACATGCTCATCCTGCTGGACAAACCGGGACCGGCCGTTGGGCCCCCACTCAAAATTCAGGTGGAGTACGTACCGGGCCAAAAGGACCTTGAGACCCTGAAAAAGGAGTTAGAGGGGATATTGAGAGACAAGTTGGTATTTCGGGCTGATGTGCAACTGGTCCCAGAGGGAACACTACCTCGTTTCGAGATGAAGGCCAATTACATTAGGAAACTCTACGAAGAATAGACCCATATTCACTTCTACCACCCGTAATGCTAAAGCCCCAAATATGCCTTTTTAATGTGGCTGTTTTGCAGAAGCTCGCCGCTTTTTCCCTCTAAGACTATACGACCGTTTTCCAATACATATGCTCGATCAGCAATTTCCAGTGCGTGTCGAATATTCTGCTCAACGAGTAAGACCGTAATGCCTTGCTCGTTCAGTGTCCTTATAAACTTAAAAAGCTCTTTTACCATGAGCGGGGCCAGGCCGTATGAGGGTTCATCAAACATGATCAGCTTGGGGCTCGCCATGAGACTCCGTCCCATAGCCAACACCTGCCGTTCACCACCGCTCAGTGTTCTGGCTAATTGCCGCTCCCTTGACTTTAAATAGGGGAAAACCTGATATACTTGCTCAAGCCTTTCTTCCCTATGCTTCCACGCTTGATAAGGATACGCACCCATCTCCAGGTTTTCACGCACTGTCATGTCGGTAAACGGTTTTCCGCCCTCGGGGACGTAAGAGATACCTAGTTTCACAATGGAATGGGGCGTTAACCCGTCTATACGTCTGCCAAGGAACTCCACGCTACCGGAAGCCGGATGCAGCATACCGCATATGGATTTAAGCAGAGTCGTTTTGCCGGCTTCGTTCGCGCCCACTAGAGAAACTATCTGTTTCTCGTCCACTCTTAGAGAAACGCCCCACATGGCCTGAGTCTTGCCATAAAAGGTATCTAATTGGCTAACTTCCAGCATGAACCTATTCTTCCCCTAGGTATACCTCAATAACTTTTTTGTCGGTTGTAATCTCCCGCGGCGTTCCTTCCGCAATCTTCACACCATGATCCAGAACCATAATCTGGTTACATACGCTCATAATGGCCTTCATGACATGCTCAATCATAAAAACGGTAATCCCTTTATCCCGAATCCTTGTGACTAACTCCATAGCCTGTGCTACTTCAGTGGGGTTTAATCCTGCCATCAGTTCATCAAGCAACACGAGTTCTGGCCTGGTGGCTAGGGCTCTAGCCACTTCGAGTCGCTTCTGGTTAGCCAGCGTTAAGTCTCTTGCGACAGTCGTTTTCACTGCTGACAATCCCACAAACTCTAATAACTCCAAGGTCTCCTTCTTGGCATCCGATTCATTGATATCCCTTGACGTCCCGAACAGAGATGCCAGGAATACATTCTCAAAAGCAGTCATATTTCCGAAAAGCTTGATTAATTGAAAGGTTCTTGCTATTCCTCGCTTACAAATCTGATTTGGCTTCAAGCCGGTTATGCTTTCACCTTTAAATCTTGTCATCCCAGAGGTTGGGGGAAGAGCTCCAGATATGAGATTAAAAAGTGTCGTTTTACCGGCTCCGTTTGGACCGATGAGGCCTACAATTTCGCCTTGATTTATGTGGAAGTCCACATTAAAGACGGCTGTTAGACCGCCAAAGGTTTTTGTGACCCCTTCTCCTTCAAGAATTCGCATCTTACCCCTCCAAAACTCCCCTTTGCCATTTTTGTATCAATCCCACCAGACCGTGGGGCAGGAATAATATGACGACTATGAGTATGGCACCGAAAAGGAGCATATAGTAGTAGGGGAACTCGGTAATCAGCACTTCTTCCAGGAGGGAAAAGAGGGCGGCGCCTATGACGGGACCGTAGAGTTGGCCAACACCTCCGAAGATAGCCATCAAAACGGGCATAAAAGAAAAAAGAGGGTTAAAAGCAATTTGTGGGTCAATATATGTCCATCGCGTCGCCATGATGGCCCCGGCGGCCCCCATGAAGAAGGCGCTGACGGCAAAGGTAATCGTCTTTAAAAGAGTGACATTTATGCCTATGTGAGCCGCGGCCTCCTCATATTCTCCAATACTCCGCAACGCCAACCCGAATTTAGACCGTTTGATGAGGTGACCGGTAAGCAGTGCCGTCATAAAAATGACGAGCATGACGTAATAAACGGTCGTGTGGTCTACGGCCACAACCCACCTGCCAACCGTGCCCGTAAAACTAGTCTCCCACCACAGGAGAAAATGTCTGATGAGTTCGCTGACCCCGAAAGTGAATATAATGAAATACATGCCTTTCAGCCTGAGAGTGAGAAGCCCTATGAAAAGGGCCAGTATCATACTGATCAGGCCACCCACGGCGATAACCACGGGCAGGGGCAATACTTGCCCCAACATCGCCGAGACATACACGCCGACACCGAAGAATGCGGCGGAGGCCAGTGAGATGTAACGGGTAGGTCCTGAGAAGATGGCCCAACTCACGGTGATGACTATATACATAATGATTGTAGTCAGGAATATGATAAGATAGGGCCGGACATAGAGGGGCATCGTTGCCAACAGGAGCAAGATGAATAAAAGCAATCCCCAAAGAAAAAACCTGTTAGATATCACTTTGAATCGATCCATTTCTCTATCTTCCAAAAATGCCCGTTGGTTTTATCAGGAGCAGGAGGATGAAGATCACATAGTAGGCAATGAGGGACAGGCCCGCATCAAAATAGGTCACGATGCTGCCGATAAGGCCCAGGATAAAACCCCCGATTAAACTGCCGGTGATACTACCCAATCCGCCAAGCACAACCACAATAATGGCGATGATGGTATACTCGAGGCCCATCGTTGGTTGCATCTCATACATCATACTGATAAGCACGCCCGCGAAACCAGCCATCAACGCCCCAAGGCCAAAACATATGGCTAACACCCGATGGATGTTTACCCCCATTACCTGGGCGGTCACAGGATCTTCAGCCGCTGCCCGAATGGCTTTTCCAAGGCGCGTGCCCGTGAGAAAAAAATAAAACGCCAGGCTTATGCCGACGGCAAACAAAAGGGCGACTAAACGATTTGCCGAAAATAAGGCGCCAAAAATACTCACCGAGGAATCCAAATAGGAATATCCCCTAATGTCAGCCTCCCACACGATTAAGGCCACGTTCTGAATGATGAAAAGGAGGCCAAAAGAGGCAAGGAGGGAACTGTCGGCAAAGGCGTCTATAGATCCCGACGTGCCTCTAAGGTACTGAAACAGCGTCCTGTGAATCAGAAAACCGATGACGAACAGAATAGGACCACAAATGGCCAAAGAGACCAGAGGGCTAATCCCCGAGACGGTGTAAAGAGACCAGGTGGCAAAGGCCCCAAGCATAATAAACTCACCATGAGAGACGTTCAGTACCCGTCCAACACCATACTGAAGGCTGAGTCCCACGGCGATCAGGGCGTAAATCCCACCCATTAATAAACCGCCTATGACTATATCCAGGACGATTTCGAACACAACAATGCCCTTTTCATTTCATCAATTAGGTCCTCGCAGGCTGTCCGGAGAGACAACACTTACGAGTGATTATCTCCCTCGTCAAGTGGTATTTCCAGACAGCCCGCTCGGAGGAATGTGGAACACCCTTCTATGGGAATTTTTCAATAGGGTTTCACTCGACCCATAATGCCGGCTTACGGCCACGGGGGCTTAGGGTAGATAGGCTCTGCGGTGCGCTTCTCTTTAGCCGCGACCACTTCAAATTGTCCCTTCTGCCACTGGCCCACCTCGCCGGGTGATTGCACATTAAACTGGTTCTCAAATCTTACCGGGCCAATGACTGTATTAAACGTCTCGCTGGCCATGACATTCCTTATCGCTACCCTGTCCAAGGTTCCCGCCTTCTCGATAGCCTGCTGCAAAACCTGAACTGAAGAGTAAGAAAAGGCATTTCCATACCAGTCCGTTTTTCCTGGACCCGAGAACTGGACCATCCTGTCCCAGAACTCCTTGGCTCCAGGATATGGAACCTTCGGGTTCCACGCGCCAGTGCCCATAACACCCTCCACCACCTCGGCACCAAAAGCATCTCTATAGGGGGAGAAAGCGGTGCCAATGCTACAGTAGAAGAGCTTGGGGTTCAGACCAATCGCCTTTGCCTGCCCCGTAATCAGGAAGGTCCCGGGGGGATAAGAGAAGGCAAACATGGCATCAACATTTTCAGCCTTGATTTTTTTCAATAGGGGCGACAGGTCCTTGGCACCCAGGGGATAGCTCTTGTACAGGACGATGTCGATACCCCCTGCGGCTAACCGGGGTGCCACATAACCCGCAAACTCTATCCCATGCAAGTCCGCGTGATGGATCACCGCTGCCGTCTGGACTCCCAGTTCTTTACAAAGCGGTAGTATGGCTTCCGCCTTCTCCGGGGGTTGGTTCAAAATGACAAACATGTAGGGTATGGTGTGCGCAATTTCTCGAAGCTTCAGCGAATCAACGGTGGGGCCGACGACTGGATACTTATATTTGGTGACAATAGGAGCTATGGCAAAGTGAAGACCCGTACTCCAAGGTGGAAGCAAAAGGTCGACCTTGTCATCTAAGATCAACTTCTCCACCAGTCTCACACAGGTTCCTCTGTCGCTCTTATCATCGTATCTGAGTATCTCTACGGGTAATTTTTTGCCATACTTTTTGACATATATTCCCCCTTTGGCATTGACCTCTTTGGCCCACATGTCGTAAGGGGCTATCTGTGTCGTTTGTGCACCTGTCGCATAAGGACCTGAAAGAGCGATGGCGTTCCCAATAACGATCTTGTCCTTGGAATGGGCAGTCAATGGAAAGGTTATCAATAAAACCGCTAACAACGTGCAAATGGCCAGTTTGGAATTCTTCGCAGCTTTGTCCATTTTTCCCTCCTCTCACGGTTTTGCCGGCTCATGGGCTCCTCAAACGGGTCGTTGAAAATCGAGAGTCCATAAAGTGCTGATAGCCGACATCATTCACTGTCCGTTGCCTCTTTCTTAAATCTCCTCAAATTCATTTCTAACAAAAAACCATGCCATGAATCCGAGAAGATCTCGCACAAAAGGCCTCCTTAATCATGACTAAAGCGCTTTTCTGACTAATAGGTGATCTCACCCCCTTTCCTGTTTCGAACCTCCCCCTCCTCTGCCATTCAGGGCGCTCGCGATGCTGAACCGGGCATGACGGAGGAAACCGGTTCTTAAACGATAGCCTTTACCATCCCGCCGTCCACATTGATGGACTGGCCGGTAATGAATTTCGCCCTATCCGAGGCCAGGAAAGCCACCATATTTGCGATGTCCTCCGGGTCGCCATGGTGGCCCAATGGAATGTTTTGCTCCGCGAACCACTTCATAACCTCTGGTCCCGTCATCCCCATCACTTCACCCAGTTGTTCGGCCAACGCGCCGGGCCCTTCCCAGAGGGGGCCCCTTATGGGTCCAGGACAAACCGCATTCACCAAGATGTTGTCCTTGGCCAAGTAGTGGCTCAAGTCCTTTGTAAGCATATTCAACGCGGCCTTGATGGAGTCATAATCCACCAAATTGCCCGGCTGCTTTCCGAAGATGGAGGATATATTGATAATCCGTCCCCACCCCTGCTTCCGCATATGGGGAATGACCTCTCTGCTCAACCGGAAGGGACCAAAGAACATGAGATCCATGTGGTGCCGAAATAATTCCTCGGGAAGCTCCATGAGGTCGTTCAACGGACCTGTGCCGGCGTTGTTCACGAGGATGTCAATACGGCCAAACTTCTCGATGGTCTGGGACACGAAATTCTTGTTGTCTTCTCGCTTTGAGACATCGGACTGGACGGCAAGGACTTCCACCCCCTTAGCCCTCATCTCCTCGGCCGATGCATTCAGAGCCTCTCTGCGCCGAGCGCAGATGGCCAGGTTACAACCTTCTTCAGCCAGGGTCAAGGCAATGGCTTTACCAATCCCCTGGCTGGCCCCTGTAATGAGGGCAACCTTTCCTTTTAATCCGAGATCCATTTTAACCCTCCTCTCCATTTTGCGACACCAGGATCTTAGTGTCTGGTTCTCTGCTCACATTGATTTTCCGCATGCCCATATCCTCAGGCCACCCCTTTCAAGACACCACATCGACCCGCCTCCTGTAAACAACGCCGAACATCCACCACACGAGGCCCCCGGTTCGTCAGTCGAACGCTCACTGTTTGATCGGGGTAGACCTCCATCTGCCGCTCTCCGTCCACAGCGATGGTACAGGCGGCCCGCTCCAGGATCACCTCATCCCCCACAGAGATCATCCGATACTCTTGCGTGTCCACTGTACTGATAAGACCTGGGCCCACAGGGGCCTTCACCCTGGTGTTGCCCTTGCCCAGCCGCAGATACATCCCCTGTGCATCCTGGGGTCCCAAGGGATGCAACAAACCACCAATGGATGACATCCCGATACAGTCCGGCTCGGCCCTGGTGAGGACGATCTCCCGGACACGGTGTGGATCCCAGAGCGCCCGGCTTCCCACAAACAGGTCGCTGCACGCCACCACATCAATCAACGCAATCTCCGCCATCTGGCCATCCACGTACACCTCCAGCCGCTTGGAGACATAGGTGGACTTTTCCACGTCTACCCGTTCGCTCGCGACCAGTCCCGCCGCCATCCCGGCCACGGTACCCTCTATCATGCTCGGAAAGACGTTGTTGGTGCCCGTGGAAATGGCCACGATGGGGACGCTGCTGCAACCCTTGGCCACAGCGCGATTTGTTCCGTCTCCGCCAAGAGTGATGATACAGCCCACCTCGCCCTGGCAAAACCGTCTGGCCGCTTCGGTCGTGTCTCTTTCGTCGGCCCACAACTCCATGTCAAGCTGGACGACCTTCAGGGAAAGCTTTAGCCCTTTCAGCGCCTTGTCCACAAGTCCGCCGTAGTCGGGCATGTAAACCACGTGTTGGACCCCCAAGGCATCCAGAGCCAGGAGAACCCGTCGCAGGATATGGGCTTTTTCCAGATTGTCAAACACTGAGGCATGGGCGACAAGGCGACGTATGTCCCTGCCCGATGCGGGATTGGCGATGATCCCAATTGTTGACATAACCCATTCTCCAAAACGGGGGATGCCTCTAATATGAGGTGTACATCTGCACGTTGAGGTAGCTCAATCTCGACGCATCGCAAAGAGTAAAGAATCCAGGCCCTGGGGACCTGGCTTTGAGCTCCCCTCCTAGAGGTGGATTCTAGGGTCTCCCTTTCATGTGAAAGCATGCCGGAGTCATGGAGTGGTGGAGTAATGGAGTAATGATAAGGACTTATTCAAGTTGAAATTCGGGTCTTAGCTTTTTCCAATACTCCAAGACTCCAGTACTCCAAAACAGCTTACTATCTTTACCGGCAAAGCCATTTATCTCTGAGCTGGCCCAAAGGACCAGGTTTTCGAGATTCAAATAAACTCTATACAGTCAGAGCACTTGATGAGACAGCTACTTTCTAAGCGACTTAACCGTTGAAACGATGGTATCCACACTGGGAATGTAAACATCCTCCAGAGTTGGACTGAAGGGTACTGGCGTGTGTGGCGCCGTGATCATCTTGCATGGGGCATCCAGGTAGTCGAAGGCCCGGTCGGCGACCAGGGCGACCACGTCCGTAGCAAGGCTGCACCTGGGATTGTCCTCATCTACCACAACGAGGCCATGGGTCTTCTTGACCGACGTCAAGACGGCATCCTCGTCCATGGGAGAAATAGAACGCAAATCCACCACTTCCGCATCTATCCCGTCAGCGGCTAGCCTCTCAGCGGCCTCCAGGGAGAAATGAACCATACGGCCAAGAGTGACGATGGTAACGTCCTTACCCTCCCTCTTGATGTCTGCCACCCCAATGGGGATCGTATAGTTGTCTTCAGGCACCTCTCCTTCTGTATCGTACAACACCTTGTGCTCAAAGAAAATGACCGGGTCATTGTCCCGGATAGCGGACGAGAGTAGCCCTTTGGCATCATAGGGCGTTGAAGGGACCACCGTCTTAAGACCTGGAATGTGGGCAAAGATCGAGTAGAGGCACTCAGAGTGCTGTGCGGCTGCCCGAACACCAGCGCCGATCATGGAGCGAATGACCATGGGCACCTGGGCCTTGCCGCCAAACATGTATCGAAGTTTAGCCCCCTGGTTGAAGATCTGATCAAAGCAGACACCGAAAAAGTCCACGAACATCAGCTCCGCTATGGGCCGCAGACCCGTGGAAGCCGCGCCCACAGCCGCCCCGATGAAGGCCGACTCGCTGATGGGCGTGTCCAGGACACGATTCCGGCCAAACTCGGGGGCCAATCCCGTGCTAACACCCAGGACACCGCCCCAGGCCTCTTTGTTTTCCCCTTCCATATGCGCCAGGGCGGCACCGCCCGCCACATCTTCCCCAAAGAGGATCACGGTGGGATCACGGCGCATTTCCAGTCGCATGGCCTCGTTGATCGCCTCTCGAAAAGTTATCGTGCGTGTAGCCATCGTTCTTCCTCCTTTCTCCTCTTATGGGTACTTGACATAAACATCAGTAAAAACGTCCTCCGGGGAAGGCCAGGGGCTCGCCTGTGCAAATTCTATCGCGTCTTCGATGATCGTTGCCACTTTGGCATCCACCTCACCAAGTTGTGCCTCGGAGAGCAGCCCTCGCTCGAGACTCTTCTTTTTAAAGTTCTCGATGGGATCCCTCAAGCGATTCCGTTCTTTCTCTTCTTCAGTCATGTAGAGCATGGCGTCACCCTCAAAGTGGCCATAGTAGCGGAACCCTCGACACTCCACGAGGGAAGGGCCTTCCCCCCTTCGCGCCCGGCCTATCGCCTCTTCAGCCGCCTCGTAGACGGCGAAAAAGTCGGTGCCATCCACCGTGACACCGGGCATGTCATAGGCCACTCCACGGTCCGAGATATTCTTTGCAGAGCAATGGTAGACACATGGCGTGGTCTCGGCAAATCCGTTGTTCTCGCAGACAAAGACGACGGGCAGGCTCCAGCAGCAGGCCAGGTTCATGGCTTCATGCATGGTCCCCTGCTCAGCAGCGCCATCACCGAAAAAGCAGACCGTGACCTGATCGGTCCCCAGGGTTTTGGCCATCAAGCCCGACCCGCAGGCCAGGGGACCGCCAGCACCCACAATGCCATTTGCGCCCAGCATTCCCTTGTCCACGTCAGCAATATGCATGGAGCCCCCCTTGCCCTTGCAAGCCCCCGTGACCCTCCCGTATACCTCGGCCATCATGGCGTTTATATCCACGCCTTTGGCGATGCAATGGCCGTGACCCCGGTGTGTTGAGGTGATGTAATCCCGGTCTGTCAGGTGGGCGCACACGCCTGCGGCAATGGCCTCTTCACCGGCGTATAGGTGGACAAAGCCCGGCAATTGACCTTCGGCAAAAAGCTTGGCCACCCTGTCCTCAAACATCCGGATCCTGACCATGGTCTCATACACGTCCATCATCTTTTCACTGGTGAGACTCATTTTCCTAAACCTCCTTTGATAAGGTTAAGAAATTAGATGGGTTCCTCTGGACAATTCATTTTAAACTGGAGCTTAGCCCCAGCTCCAGTTCGTGGATTGATTGAAAAATAAATCAAGAATATGATCAGTGTGTCTAAAGAGCTAAAGATATCTCTTGTTCAGTTTCAAATATCTTATGGGCTCGATAAGAGCTTCTTACAAGGGGGCCTGCGGCCACCCCCTTGAATCCCATGGAACGGGCTCTTTCTGCCCAACTTTCGAACTCCCCGGGCGGCACAAATCGCGCCACTGGAAGATGATCTTTGGATGGTGTCAGATATTGGCCGATCGTCAAGTATTGACACCCTTTCCGCTTCAGCTGAGTAAGTGTCCTCATCACCTCTTCCCTTGTTTCCCCCAGCCCCAGCATAAGACCGGATTTCACGCGCAGTCCCTCCCTGGCAGCATACTCCAAGACACCCAGCGACCGTGGGTAACGGGCTTGGGGTCTCACTCGGGGATACATGGAGGCCACGGTCTCTATATTGTGATTCAACATATCAGGACGGGCTTGGCAGACCTTTCGTAACGCCGTTAAGGAGCCCTTAAAGTCGGGGATCAGCACTTCAACCCATGCATGGGGAGAGAGCTCACGGATCTGTTCAATGGTTCGCGTGAATTGTTCGGCGCCACCATCCAAAAGATCGTCACGGGTCACGGAGGTGACAACCACATATCTGAGACCCAACTCTTGAGCCATACGGGCCACACGCTCCGGTTCTTCGGGGTCCACTCTCTCGGGTCTGCCCTTGTCCACCGCACAAAAACGGCACCGCCGGGTACACCGCGTTCCCAGGATCATAAAAGTGGCCGTTCCGCTCGCAAAACACTCTCCCAGATTGGGGCAGTGTGCACTTTCGCACACTGTGGACAATCTCAACCGACGAAGCCTCTCTTTCATTCGGTCGATGGCAGCGGTGTCAGGCGCTGGGCGGATCAGCCAGACCGGGCGCTTTAAACCTTTCTTTTCCTCACATCTCTTTTCACCATATCCAAATAGCCTGCAGAAGGCCTCTGTGAAAGTCCTCTTCACCTCACTCAAATCGACCGGATACCCCAACTCCCGCTCCATGGAAGTGATTTTTTCGTCGGGGTGCCCGCACGGGACAATATACTCGAACCCCCGGGGGTCTATGCTTACATTCAGGGCCGCCCCGTGGTACATGACCCACCCGCGTACAGCGATTCCCACGCTGGCCACCTTGGCGGAATGCAGCCATAGGCCCGGTTGCCCGTTCTTCCACTCTGGATTCAGCCCATAGGCGCGAAGAACCGTCGCCAGGCTATCCTGCAGGGTCCTGAGGGTGAGGTGCAAGTCTTTCTCCTGGAGCTTCAAAATGGGATAGGCCACCAGCTGGCCCGGACCATGGAACGTGGCCATACCGCCGCGTTCCACGTGGTATAGGCCCACCCCCTTCTGATTAAGTGTCTCTTTCGAAACATGCAGATCCCCTAAGCCCCCACTTCGACCAATGGTCACCACCGGGGGATGCTCCACCAGCACAAGACAGTCGGGAGAGGACCCAGCAAGGCGTTCTTCAACCAATGCTTTCTGCCGAGAAAGGGCAACTCCATACTCCAACAGGCCCCAGTCTAGCACGTCCAAATGCTTTAGAGCATAACCCTGGTTTCCTTTATCCATGAGTCATTGCCTCGGCAGATACAAGGCCCAGTTTGCCGCATCGCGGGCCGCTTCCACCACGTTTTCTGAAAAGGTGGGGTGCGCTCGGATACTCTTGGCCAACTCACGTGCCGTGGCCTCGAGTTGCATGGCCAGGACCGCTTCACCCACCAATTCCGTTGCGTGGGTCCCCACAATGTGAACGCCCAAAATCTCACCATACCGAGCGTCTGAGATAATTTTCACTGCGCCATCCATCTCGTTCCAACTCATGGCCAAGCCATTGATAGAATACGGGAAGCCGCCCACCTCAACGTCCAGCCCCTGTTGCTCGGCCTCTTCTTCTGAAAGACCTACCGCGCCCACCTCTGGTAGGGTCCATATCCCCCTTGGAATCAAATGAACAGGAAAATTCTGCCTATTCCCCATGGCATTTTCAGCAGCCGTGATCCCCATAGATGAAGAGGCATGGCTGAGCATCCATCCTCCCGTCGCATCCCCGATCGCGTAAATGCCCTCAACAGAGGTTTCCAGGTGCTCGTTCACCTGGATGCCCTCATCTTCCTTCAAACGAATGCCCAAATCTTCCAACCCGAGATTGGCCGTATTGGGCTTACGAGAGCAAATCAGGACCTTTTCCACGTCCACTGTCCGCTCTTCGGAGCCTGACAATAGGCACGTATAACCCCGTTCCGACGTCTGGACCGATTGAAGGGTGGAGCGGGAAAGCACCTCCACCCCCTGTTCCCTCAAGGCCTGTGCAAGCCGCTGGCTCGTTTCCCCGTCCTCTCTGGGGAGAAGCCTGCGTGACGCTGAAATTAAGACCACTTTACATCCAAAGATATTCAGCAGGGTGGCCATTTCCACTTCAATGGGCCCCGGGGCCGCCCCCCATATGAGAACAGAAGGAGGGACTTCTATCATTTCAAGGACTTGGTCCGTCATCAAGGCGGCTTCTTTCAGGCCGGGCAAATCGGGGACGCTGAGAGAGCTGCCGGTGGCGAGGATGATCTTTTTCGCCTCCAAAAGGGTCCCGTCCACGTTCACCTCTTTGGGACTTTTCAAGACAGCCCAACCTCTGATGATCTCCACGCCGTTGTTTCCCAGGAGGCCTTCCATCCCCATCCGAATATCACCCGATACGCCATTCTTCCGATGCACGATCGTCTTAAAGTCCAGCTCTTGGACGGAAGCCTTGATCCCGAACGCATCTGCGGTGCGGATCCCATGGAGCAGATGGGCAGCACGTAACCATATCTTTGTGGGAATGCACCCCCTGTTTACGCAGGCCCCACCTATTTCCGCAGACTCCACCAGGGCCACCTTCCCATCCAATTGAGAGGCCCTTATGGCGGCCGCATACCCCCCTGGGCCACCACCAATAACGATCACATCGTACATAGAATCACCTCATCACATAACTGGCGTATTGTCTAGGCATCATGTCATGACCAGAGTGGGATGTTCAAGACAGCGGGCCAAAGTTTCTAAGAACTCGGCGGCCGGGGCGCCGTCTACCACCCGGTGATCAAAGGTCAAACTCACATACATCATGGGGCGAACAGAAATTTCACCCTCATAAACAGCCGGTTTTTGCTTGACCCTACCCACGCCCAAGATCCCTGTCTCAGGCGGCCTCAATATAGGGGTAAAGCCATCCACCGCAAACATGCTTAGATTGGTCAAGGTAAACGTCCCGCCTGTGACCTCATCAACAGCGAGTGTTCCTTCGCGCGCCTTCCGGGCCAGTTCTCTGGCTTCCTCGGCGATCTGCAAGAGTCCTTTTTTGTGTGCATCATGTATGACGGGTACAATCAGACCCTCAGGCAGCGCCACAGCGATACCCATGTTTACTGCATCGTGAATCAGAATTTCTTCTCCCACCAACGTGGAGTTCATGGGGGGAAAACGCTTCAAGACACGGGAAGTGATGAGGATAATGATATCGTTATAGGAAACCCTTACAGTCTCATTGTTTTTGTGTTCTTCCCGCACCGAGTCCAGGAATCCTACCATTTCAGCTACATCCACTTCTGAGAAGAGGGTGAGTTGAGCTGTATTTTGAAGGCTCGCATGCATATTCTCTGCAATAGCCTTCCGCATGCCCGTAAAAGGAATGGATTGCACGGGCTCGACCGGCTCCATCATTCTCACCTCCATCTCTCGCTCCACATCCGCCTTTGTAATCTTGCCCCCTTCCCCGGTCCCGCTTATCGAAGAAACATCCAGACCGGCCTGTCTCGCCATCTCATTTGCAAGGGGCGTGATCTTTGCTGGGGGCGGTCCTGCTTCGTGGTACTTAGATACGTCCGACTCCGTAATCCGGCCCCCAGGGCCTGTGCCTGGGACAAGAGACAGATCCATATCCAATTCTTTTGCCAGGCGGCGTGCTGCCGGCGTTGCCCGCGCAAACTTCCTCTCCTCAGGTTTTTCAGGCCTACCCACCGCTGGCCCACCTGCTGAAGGAGCAGCCTCCACCACCTCACCCATTTGCAGGCCTTCAATGCGTTCCGGCTTCTCCCCCGGTTCTGCGATAAGGGCGACTATGCTCCCCACCGGCACCGTGTTTCCTGCGGGTACCACGATCTGGAAGAGAATCCCGCTATGCGCGGCTTCCACTTTGTTCGTGATCTTCTCCGTTTCAACTTCAAAAAGTTCCTCACCCTGTTGCACGGAATCACCCTCTTCTTTAAACCACTTTGTGATCTTTCCCTGCTTCATAGTGAGGCCCCATTTGGGCATCGTCACGTTAACGGCCAATCTTCAGATCCTCCTGTAATGCCCTCATATTTTCAGCATGCCAGTCCCCTTTTTTCCAGGGTATGGAAAAGCCAAGATTCTTGAATGCCTCTGCCCGCAGGCCACAGATTCAAAGGACTGGATCAACGCATCGTGAGTTCACGACAAATGCCAGCGAATGAAGGGTTATCAAAAATTCTTCAGGGTTAGTCGTTTCTGGGTAGAATATTTGGAAACATGAGAACCTCCCTTCCGCCGAGAGGGGAGGTGTCAGGTATTTCGATTTTGCTCTCTTAATAGGCTAAATTTGGAGCTCTCGAGGGAACACCCGCTGTTCAAAGCCATTATTACATCCTCTCATAAATGGTCTGAAGTTTCCTATTTGTCAACAAAAAATGGGACCTGCTAAAAGTTTTTCACAAACGGATCGACTGAACAATATTTGCCTGCCCTCATTAGCTCAGGGACTGATCCCCATTCACATTCAACGCATACCTCCTTGACCCGAATCGCACCCCCTACTATACTACACGCGCTGCTCGAAACAAGAAAAGAAAGGGGATCCTTATGGCTGTTTTTTACGAAAAAGAGGGTAAAATGGTGACCATTAGACTAGATCTCACAGAGACGCGGAATCGTGTCGATGCGCAGACCTTTCAGACGTTGAGCAGCTCATTAATGGACTTTCGAGACGACCCCGGGGCGTGGGTCGCCATTATCACGGGCACCGGTGAAGCCTTTACCACCGGTGCCGACCACGACACGGTGTTGCGACCATGGGCTGATAAGGCGTTTCAGGCGCCTCCGCTGATTACGCGGGGCCTCGATATATGGAAGCCCCTGATCGCGGCCATCAACGGTCCAGCCCGGGGCACCGGGGTTGAGATTGCGCTCGCTTGTGATATTAGGATTCTCTCCGAGAATGCGTACTTACAATTGCCCGAGGTGGGGAGGGGTTTGATACCGGGCTTGGGTGGGACACAAAGATTGCCGCGTATGGTTTCTTCGGCCAGAGCGGCGGAGATGATCCTGTTGGGGACCCCTGTGAGCGCCGAAGAGGCCTACCGGATGGGGCTGGTCAATAAGGTCGTCCCTTTGGCTCAGCTCTTGCCGACAGCTAAGGAGTGGGCCGCCAAGATCTGTGAAAACGGCCCCCTTGGGGTTCGAAGAGCCAAAGAGGCCATGATTCGGGGCAGGGACATGGCTCTAGAAGAGGGATTACGCCTGGAACTGACCTTTTTTGAGGAGGTGCTTCAAAGCGAGGATTATCAGGAAGGACTTCGCGCATTAACTGAAGAAAGAAACCCAGAATATAAGGGAAGATAAAAAGCTGTAAATCGGGTTCAATATATGAAACAGGAAAATAAGAATCAGTGGACGTCATAACAGAAATCGAAGGCATGCATTATGAAGGGAACTGTATCCGACCACCCCCTGAGGCCGACAGCATCCTGGTTCAGGTAACACTGGGATGTTCCCACAACAAATGCGCCTTCTGCGGGACTTACAAAGATAAACGGTTTCGGATAAAGGACGATGACATCATCCTGAGCGATATACTGTTCGCCTCAAAGTATATGAGGAGGCAGGACCGGGTCTTCCTCATGGATGGGGACGCGCTGATTATTCCCCAAAAGAGATTGATGTGGATCCTTGAGAGAATCAGGGAACATCTGCCCTGGGTCAAACGGGTGGGCTCCTATGCCAATACGAGAAGCATTGGATCGAAATCCCCCAGAGAACTGATCGAACTAAGGGAGAAGGGACTGGGTATGCTCTATCTCGGCGTTGAGACTGGGCATGATGAGACGCGCAAGAAGATACACAAGGGGTCAAGCGCGCAGCATTGCCTCGAGATGGGCAAAAGGGTGAAGAATGCAGGGATGCAACTTACGGTCACCCTACTTCTGGGAATTGCAGGGAAGGAGAACTCCCTGGACCATGCCCGGGCGACGGGAGAACTCATCAGCATGATGGATCCCGACTACGCAAGCGCCCTAACGGTGATCCTGATTCCTGGTACGCCCCTCTGGGAAGAACATGAGAGGGGTGATTTTGAAATGCCGGATGAACGGGGGTTGCTGATGGAGATGAAGGAGATGCTTGCCCGCACCCACCTGAGCTGCGGCCTCTTTTCTTCCACTCATGCATCCAATTATCTGTCGGTGAGGGCCTGGCTCCCAGAGGGCAAACAGGAGCTGCTGGACTCGATCGATGCGGCCCTGCAGGGGGAGATCCGGCTCAAGCCGGAGTGGATGCGGTCGTTTTAGGGCTTCCGCCAGGGCCCGTTGAAGGGCTAGGTATAAGCCGGGTCCAATGAAAAAACGGCCACCCCGCCGGGGTAGCCGTTTGACTAATTGGAGACCTCTTATTTATCCAGGATGTAAGCGACGCCTAAATCCCCATCAATCTTCACCCTTTGACCGGTTTTGATCTTCTGGGTCGCTTCCAGGCAGCCGGCCACACAAGGGATGCCATACTCCCTTGCCATGATCACGGGGTGAGATAGAGCACCCCCACCATCGGTTATGAGCCCCTTTATGAAGCTAAAGGCCACTGTCCATGCTGCGGAGGTCCCTGGGGCAACCAGAATATCTCCCTCCTTGAGCTCGGACAGCTGATCCGCGCCCATGATGACGTTGGCCACGCCCTCTACCACACCGGGAGCGGCAGCAGCCCCATAAAGGTCGGCCTTCAACTCTTCTCTCACGATAGGAAGCTGGGTAGATACGGAAAGGGTGGGATCACTTCTCAGCACCCCTTGGGCCTTCTCTATATTTCCGTAGAATTTTGGGGGATCCAGCTTGTAACTCTTCTCCCAGGCCTCCTTTCTTCTCTCCACATAGGGACGCAGGTTCACATCTTTCAAGGGTATGGCCGCCTTCCTGATCTCATGGGCATGCAAGAAATGGATATCCTCAGGGTCATCGATGCATCCAGCCTCAGCAAAGCGCCTCCCCATTTCAGTGGCAATCCAATGGCCCATGGCTCCCACATAGAAATCGCAAAAATAGGTGTGGTCCTCACTCCAATAACCCGATTTTTGCGCTGCCTTCATCAGTGTGCCGAACCACTCTTTCTGGTCCGCGGGCAACTTGGCCAGGACCTCCTTTTCCGCTATCTCCCGTTCCTTGATAAGACGCTCTCGATCCGTGTCAAAGGCAAAGGACTCCTGGGACATGAGCACCTTGATCCGGCCGATGGCCAGACTGGGTTTTTCGATCCATGCGGGGGTGTCATAGGAGTGCATGCGTTCACATCGCCATCCGTGCTGCATGAGGAATTCCCTGTAGGCCTTCAACCATTTCTTGCCTTCATCGCCCTTTTCCAGTCCCTTCAATACGTCTTCACTGTTTTCGGTCTTGAAGGCGTCTTTCAAACCCATGTCAGCGGCCTTTCTCGCAAGTTGCCACATTTCCCTGACCACAACAGTATCCTGAGCCTCAAATCCGGTCATGAGTCTACTGAAATCCGGATCTATGGGGGCCTCCTTGCCGAATATTTCATACCACATCTGTTGGAATAGACCATTTATATAATTGGAAGCCACCAACATGAGCATATGGGTCTCCGCTTCCTTACGATTTATATCAAAGGCATAATCCAAGAAAAATTTGAGCAGGTCGATGTTGCTCAGCTTTTTAATATCATCCCATTCCTTGAGGCCACGCGATTCCTTGGCCTCTTTATACACTTCCATCAATTCGGTTTTGAGCGGATTCCAGACCCCATCAAAATCCTCTATGAAGGGTCTAATCTTTTCCCTGAAGATGGGTTCCCGGGTCTTGGCTTCTTCCTCGGTGGTCCGCAGAGCGGTGAGATACGGATACCCGTCCCTCACTCTGTAACCCCAGCCCTTCGTCGTGGGGAGATGCAGGGTCTCCGCAGCATTCATGATCGCGTATACATACCAGTACCAACCGATGCCAAAATAAAGGGGTTTCAGTGGAGGTTTTCCGTGTACAAGGTCGCACAAGAGGACGTCGTAAACCTGGGTATCTCTTTCATCATCGAATTCATAAAAAGTGAGATCATAAGCTGGATGTAACATCTTTGTTCCTCCTTTCAGTGAGTTGTATTCATCTTTTCCAGAGATTGTTCAGGCTTCATTTGAGACTGTCGAAAAACCGGCTTCTGAGAGGCTGGTGCAAAATGTCCAGATGCAAGGCTTCCAAAATCCCGAGGAATGAGGCGTACATAGAAGTACGCCGCAGTGACGAAGGATAAAAGTAACGCAGCAGATGGGCGTTTTCCGACAGCTTCTTTTCTATTCTTCACCTCTTTATGAATCGCGTCAACATCAAATCGATCACCTGATCAACGGGTTTCTTTTGTTGAGCGATAACCTCGGGCCGAGTTTGCAGTAGCATAACGCTCTCCGGGAAATGGAGATCCTGGTCAATGGCCCATTCAGCATCCTGAGGTGCATCGAAGTGGGACTCCAAGATTTTTCCCAATCTCCCCACTTCCTTGGCTTCCTCATCACTCAAGCAAAAGGCGCCACTCTTTTCGGTGGGAGTATCCTCCTCCACAACGCCCACTTCCTTAAAGGTTATGTGCCTGCTCTTGGATCCCAGCTTTCTTTCGATGATCTCCAAGCTTGCTTTGTCCAGAATGTACACGTCCGGCACGGCTTCACCCCCAACAACACTCTCTCCCAAGCCCCAATTGGCCTCAATAATCATTCTCGAGGTATCTCCCGTATTGGGGTCAGCTGTGAACAGGACTCCTGCAGCACGCGCATTTACCATTTTCAGCACAGCCACGCCTATGGGGTCCAATTCCAAGGGCGCTCCCGCCTGTTTTCTGGCAGACAAAGATCTGGGATTAAAGGTGCTGGACCACACCTTTTTTATCTTTTCAATAACATCCAGATCTCCTCGCACATTCAAATGGGTCTCATATTGACCGGGGTGGCTCGCCGCACCCGCGGATCGGGTCGAGACAGCCATCTCCTCCACCTTACACCTGTGACACAATGCCCGATAATGGGACAACACCACCTCTCTCATATCCTGCGGCATGTCTTTGGATTCTACAATCTTTCGCAACTCGTCACTCGCCTCATTGAAATGCCGGATTTTTTCGAAGCCATGGTCCACATTATCCAGATACGCCTTTATCTGCGTGTCCGCTCCCGTAAGGGACATAAAATCCTTGTAGGCCTCCAACGAGAGGGCAAAGCCCGGAGGAACGCGCAGCCCCATTTTGGTCATCTCACCCAGGTTGGCACACTTTTTCCCAACCTGATCATTACACTCCTGATCCAATTCCTCAAACCATAAAATCCACTTGTTGGACAATTGGCAACTCCTTTACCCTCTGATCCTCACTGTCATCCTAAATGAGGATCAGGATTTGATGTGATCTATGGCCCTTATAAGCTTAATGCTGTCCGTTACCCAGCCAAAAGTAGACTGGACGTTGAGAAGGGTTGCCTCCTGAGTCACACGGGGACCCTTTTGGCTCACCGCATCTGAAACAAGGATGGGGAAGTAGTCCAGGAAGAACGCATGCCTGAGCGTAGACTCGACACAGACATTGGTTGCTATCCCCAGGAACAAGAGATACTTGATGCTTAAAGTCCTCAAAATGGCATCAAGGTTTGTTCCCACAAATCCATCATACTTCTGTTTCTTAATGACTATGTCTTCCTGGTGGGGCTTTAATGCCTCAATGATCTCAGCGCCCCAAGTGCCATAAAAATAGAGTTTGTCCTTCAATTCAGGGTGCTCTCTAACGAAGTTTAAACCCCCCGACTTATGAAAGCTTGGGGAACCGGGCGGACCTGCGTCAGACAGGTCCGGGCTGTATCCCATCTGCAAATAGATGATCTTGACTCCCTTTTCCCGCCCCATATGGATGATCTTTCCGCATGGCTCCACGATTTTCTGTATGGCTGAAATGTCCATGCCGATTAAATCAAAGTAGCCACCCCTGCTCATGAAGGCATTCTGCATGTCTACGACGATGACTGCCGTCTTTGCGAGATCTATCTCAATAGGTTCAGGTTCTGCCTCAAGGGTCAGAACCCGTGATTCCCTGCGGCTCATTCTATTCCCTTGCCATTAGATTCAACAAAAATTTATTGTCATTTAAAATTCCACTAGTGGATGAAAACGATCCCAACGGACAAGGCTCTTGGCACCTTTTCAGGATCCACACTCCTGTAAATGGGATAGATATCCCAGCCGGCCTTGGTAACGAGACGAAAGACATCAATGCCCACAGCCTCCATGGAAGGACGCGCTTTAAGCGGGTATGGACATTTGTTGCCTTCAAGAACCAGGCAGCGCTCCTGGCCGCATAATGCCTTTACACAACTGGCTTGGGAAAATCCCGTAGCCAGATGGTAACCATGGCTAAAGGCCAGAGTCTCAAGCTGGCAGGCTATCTCAAGCGTTTTCTTGGCCCATTGAACACCTGGCCCACGCCCTTTGGAACGGTCTGCAAAATCCGCCACCGGTTTCACGTCGAGGGCAAACAGGATCGCCCAGTCGTACTTGGCCAGTGCTGTTCTCATAAGCTCGGGGGCAGGTGTATGGGGTGGGCAGAAAATGCATTTATCATAATATGGACAAAGAGGTATTGAGCATTTGAGCCTTACCCTCTCATCCACCTCCACCCAATCGGCGGGAATAACCTCAGCCATGGAGGCGCCCAAGTCTAACGCCTTTTGCCTGAAATTTTCCAGATCTTTTTTCAGGCTTTCATCGGGCACAGATAAGGAAATTAATCTCGAGGTTCCTTTTTCCGCCTTTGGCATGCAAACTCCTTTGAGGTTCGCGTTCGAGAATGTGAGTGCGGGGTTCCTTGCGTATCGTTCTGGTCATAGATTTTCTGCGACTCAATGGTCGTACTTAAGCTAGGATGGTATCCAAGTTGGAAACACCATTTTGGGCTTTAGCTGAAAGATATCAAAACGGCCTTAAGCCTGGGCTCAAAATAAGAACTGACCACTTAAGGATATTCTTTTCGCAACCAGTAGCGCCCACTGATCGGCACTTATATGGTTAGAGACTCTGCGAACCTTTGTTAAGGCGAGCGAGGAGCCTGAGCACTTTTCCTGACGCCTCAATAAGACCCCCAGGCAAAAACAATACCACCAGAATGAAGAGGATACCGAATACAATGACGCTGATTTCACCCAGTGTTATAGCAAACAGTTCCTTAAGCACCACATAACCCACTGCACCAATGGTGGGCCCCAGAATTGTTCCCATGCCTCCAATAAAGGTTATGAGTATGGGTTCAAACGCCCAGAGCAGTCCAAAAGGGGTGTAGGGATAATAACTTGCCTGGTGATAAGCATACATTCCCCCGGCCATCCCCGCGAAGAAGGAACTTACAGATAGGGCGATAATTTTGTATCGAAACGTATCGATGCCTAAAGCCCCAGCAGCAGCTTCTTCCTCCCTAATAGCCACCATTCCCAGACCTAAACGTGAGTTAACTATCAAATAAATGACTAGTATTGTTATTACCATCAATCCCAAAGAAGTATAATACCTTGGTGTGAGATTGTATTCGGCAAGGTATTTGCCCGGGAGGAAGCTCAAATCAGGAAGGATATTGCCAATTGTAACCCTTATTATGACCGCTAATGCAAGCGTACCAATGGCGAAGTAAGCCCCCCTCAACCTGAGTGCAGGCATTATAATAATTGCAGCCAGAACCAGAGCCGATAAGCCGCCCGCTACTAGGGCAATGTGAATTGGGATTCCGAACACCCATACCGTACGTGTAACCAGGGCTCCCATACCGAAAAATGCTGACTGACCAATGTTTACTTGACCTGCATAGCCGCCCACAACGTTCCAGCTTTGCGTAATGACCACATAGAGAAATACCAGGATCAAAAAATTTATGATGTAGTCCGTCTTAATTAATAAAGGCAATAATAGGAGCAAAAAAAGTATGCATCCTGTTATCATGGAGCTTTTTATTTTATGTTCCATCTGGTATCTTTACGGTCTTATTGTAAACAATCCTTCTGGTTTGAACATCAGTACCAACACGAAGATCACAAGGCCAACCACTTCTTGATAAGAGGCTCCTACAAAAAACACACTTATTGACTCCACTACCCCTAAAAGCAATCCAGCAAAAAATACGCCACCGATACGACCCATCCCTGCCAAGACAACCACAATAAGGGCCTTTATACTCCATGCCTCACCGATCGTGGGAGTTACGGCATAGCTTAAGCAGAACAAGGTTCCGCATAACGCAGCCAAGGCTGAACTAATTGCAAAGGAGAGTAAATAGGTCTTATTGACCTTTATTCCCATTAACGTAGCTGCCTCCCAGTCCAGTGACGCAGCTCTTACAGACTTGCCGAAGTAAGTTTTGGTTAGCAACAGATGCAAGGCCATGATACCCATAACCGACAGCACCAATCCTGACAACCGCACGTAAGGCAGCCGCAATCCAAAGAGCTCAAGAACCATACCAGAATAGAAAGTTGTTACGGTTCTTTCATCCGCAGTCCAGAGTAATATTGCCAAGTTATCCAATACCAACATCAAACCGAAACTGATAAGCAGTGAATTTTTGATTCTCGCTTCCGTTGCTAATTTTGCCAAGCTAGAGAATACCAATCTGTACAGGACTAGACCTATTAAGAACACCGCAATCATAACTAACGGAACTGAGAGGAACGGATCCGCACCATAGAGAGAAAAGAGCCAGTAACTTGCATAAGCCCCTATCATCAGCAGCGTGCCGTGCGCCACATTAAGATAACTCATTACGCCAAAAACTAGGGAAAGTCCAACCGCTGCCAGTCCATATAAGGATCCAATCATAATGCCATAGATTAGACTTTGACCGATGGCTTCCACACTCATATTTCAAGATTCTCCTTGAACTTCCCCAAGCCCTAAATAAGCCTTCTTAACGTTTTCGCTCTCTAAAAGTCGTTTGGCCTCATCATGCTCTACAATACGTCCAGTCTCGATAATATATCCCCTTTGACCTATTTCTAAAGCCACACGAACGTTTTGTTCCACAAGAAGAATCGTTATATGTTTTGCATCGTTAATCAACTTGATTGTCTGAAAAATGCTAGCAACCAACAAGGGCGCTAAGCCCAAGGAAATTTCGTCAAGAAGTAATAGCTTGGGCTGGCTCATTAAAGCTCTCCCTATAGCTAGCATCTGCTGTTCACCGCCACTCAAGGTGCCAGCCATCTGGTTCTTCCTGGCCTTAATGACAGGAAAAACCTCATAAACCCGCTCCATGGCGTTAAATCTTTCTTTTCTCGCTGCAATATTAAAGGCACCTAGTTCCAGATTTTCAAGCACACTCATACTAGAAAACAATCGTCCACCTTCGGGAACCATGCAGACACCCAATTCCACGATCTTATAGGCCGGCACCTTATCTAATGGAACACTGTCAAAAGTTATGCTTCCGGTAGCAGGCCTAAGCAACCCCGACACGGTTCTCATGAGGGTGCTCTTTCCTGCGCCGTTGGAGCCAATTAAAGATACGATTTCACCGTTTCGAACATTCAGGGATACACCCCAGAGGGCTTGGAGGTCTCCATAAAAAACGTCAATGGCATCGATCTCAAGCATGCGAGTCTTCTCCCAAATAGGCCTCGATGACTTTTTTATCCTTGACTATCTCTTGAGGAGTTCCCTCTGCTATCTTTACGCCCACGTTGAGGACCATTATCCTATCAGAAAGGCCCAATATGGCCCTCATAACATGCTCCACAACTATTAAGGTTATTCCAGAATGCCTTATCTCATTGATTAGACGCATCGCGTCTGCCGTCTCCGATGGATTCAAACCAGCCATCATTTCATCTAATAAGAGTAGTTTGGGCTTTGTTGAAAGTGCTCTAGCCAGCTCCAGTTTCTTGCGATCAACCAGGGTGAGATTATGTCCAGGAATTTGTTCTTTATCTCCTAGGCCTACGAAATTAAGAATCCCCTCAGATTCTTCCTTCGCTTGTTTTATGTTTCGAACTGGCTTTCTCCCATGGGTCCTGCCCACCATCACATTTTGCAGAGCTGTCATATGAGCAAAGGGTTTGACAAGTTGAAAGGTTCTTGCGATGCCCCTTCGACATACGGTATGATTTGAAGCATTCGTAATATCTACTCCCTCAAAGGCGACACTCCCTGCGTCAGGCTTCAGGAATCCTGTTATCAGGTTGAATACCGTGGTTTTCCCGGACCCATTTGGGCCTATGAGTCCCAATATCTCCCCTTCCTTCACCCTAATCGTTAGGTCACTTACGGCCGCCAATCCACCGAACGATTTGGAGAGTTTTTCTGTTTCTAAAATGACCATACTCTGTGCATCCCTCAGGGAAATTGAGACAAAAATCTTCCCCCTTTGCCGACCTAGCACGGGTTCCTCAACCGAATCTCAGCCCGCCTTGGCCGACAACGCCTATGCTGTCTATATTTTGTGAATTCTCTCTAAGCTGTTACTTTGTAGGTATTCTCTCCAAACCTCGCTTCCTAAGGTTCCTTCCTTCTTTATTTCGTTCAGACTTCACAGGGCAGTCACCATTTCAAACATAAATAATGACCCGGTGATTCAAGAAGATTCAAAAATTTAGTGGAACTCGAACTTTTCATAGACAGATGTGCAACCATGAGTTGATATCCTTATTTACTGGCGGTGCCTATCGCTCACTCCATTTTGGCATTGGATACACAAACGGAGCAGTAATAAACTCCTCATGATAGACCACCTGTGATACCCCCTTTTGCCACTGCATGATAGCGGGAGGGCAAATACCAACACCGTCCTCCCGAAACCTTTCAATAGGGCCCTGGACCGTCATCAGGTTAGTGGTACTAGCTATGGCATCCCTAATTTTAGCTCTGTCTAACGTTCCAGCCCTTTCGATGGCATCTGCTACTACCTCCACAACAGCATATCCATACCCGACCGAACAAGCCGGTAGTCTGCCGGCCTTAGCCTGAAATGCCGCAACGAGCTCCTTGCACCCTGGATACCCGAAATTGTAATCCCAGTTAGTCATGTAGGAAGCATAATCGCCATCTTTACCTAAGTTCTTTGGCCATGCAGCAGCCCCAGCCCCGCGCCAGAAAAATAGCGCTCTTGGGTTGTAATCAAGTTCCTTCATTTGCTTGGCAATGGCAATGGCCGCTGGGGGTGTAGGCACACCCAACACCACTTCAGCATCTGCAGACTTAGCGGCCAAGATAATAGCCGAAAAGTCCTTGGCCGTCCGAGCATAATTTTCATGGGTAACAACGGAATAGCCCCTTTTCTTTGCGTCCTGTGTAACGTAATGCCCGAGCTCCTTGCCCCAGCCCGTCTTTTCAGCAAAGATAGCGACCCTGGTTGGTTTTTTCCCCTTGGGGAGGGAGTCTAAGAGGTCAAAACATATGGCGACGCCTCGATCTGTTTTGACGAAAGGAGAAAACAAATACTTATAGCCCTGCTTATGAGGTGTCAACAAGGAGAACGCTACAGCCACAATCGGGACTTTATTCTTTTCTGCTACAGGAGCAGCCGCCGCATTGAGCCCGCTCCCATATCCCCCAACGTAGGCGACTACCTTATCCACACTATACAACTTTTCTAGCCGGCTAACGGTCTTCGTAGGGTCTGATTCATCATCTAGCATTATTATCTCTATGGGGATCTTTTTACCAAATTCCTTCACATATACGCCACCAGCTGCATTTATATTTTTCAATGCAAGCTCATAGCCATCCTTTAACTCCTTCCCTCCGGCAGCAAACCTACCGGTGAGAGGCAGTGCACCTCCTATCTTAATAATCTCAGGTGCTGATGCAGCTTTAGCACTCTTACTGGCAAACGGCAGCATCACCAATACTAAGGCCAGCCAGATTATTACGGATAATGACTTTGCTCTTTTCATGGCTTCCTCCTATGTTTTTTGTTACGAGAATTTGATTTGCCCCATCCTCTTTATTTTAGAACTTGATCTCTCACCCCCTTTTCTAGAAAATCTTTTGCAAAACAGCGGAACTAATCTATTGCCTTCAGGCAAGCCTATAGCATGCAAAGGGTCGGCTGTCAAGGAACATGAACTTAAACCAAGCCTTATAAAATATTGAAATTTATCGATAAATCACAGTTAAAATGTGGAACGGGTCTTCGGGTAACGCATCAAATTTGTTTGATTACGGGCCTACATTCTTCCATCGACATGCAGAACATTATGAGAGAGAGCGACCCGCAGCCCGAAAGAGGAAGCCCTTTGATCAGAGTCCATATGACCATGAGGATCTCTTTTATCTGAAAGCCATTGATTTTTGTGTTCAAGGTGGTATTTTCTGATTTGAGGAATGTTGCAGATGAAGTCATGTATTCCATCATCCTGAGTCATATCCTTTTGAAGAGGAGCGAAAATCATTCAAATTTCTTTTAGGAATAAGATTGGCATTATTTAATCAGGTCGACCGGTGAAGATAACGAACGAGTAGAGCAAGTCTCTTAATGGTTCCGCGGGAGGGGCAGATCCTACCAAAGCGGAGTCATATAAAATGTAAAATTTTCGGAGGACTCTAAAGATGGAACCCAAGAATATGTGGAATCCTGTTTTAGAGGCAATGCCTTTAGAAGATCTGACAAAATTGCAATTTCATAAGTTTAAAAGAATCTTTACTCACGCCTATATCAATAGCCCATTCTATAGGAAAAAACTCGATGGTGTAGGGATTAAACCCGATGATATAAAAACACTCGAAGACGTACGAAAAATTCCCATCACCTCCAAAGAAGAATTGAGACCAGCTCAAGAAAACAAGGAACCGCCGCTCTATGGCGAACTTC
This sequence comes from Deltaproteobacteria bacterium, assembly GCA_020342025.1. The sequence goes on along the minus strand of CP070840.1, from coordinate 2,270,133 downwards.
TCTCTGTCCCCCTTGACGAAGTTGTTAGGTATCATCAAACGAGTGGTACGACAGGCATGCCTGTCAGGTATGCTGACACGTGGGAGGATTGGGAATGGTATTCCGAAAACTGGGCCTATTGTATGTATTCGCGAGGATTCAGATCTTCCGATAGGATTTACGTCCCCTTTCCATACCATCTTTTTCTGGCATTTTGGGGAGGGCATTATGGGGCTGAAAAGGTGGGCGCTGAGGTCATCCCCGGAGGCTCTACATCCACAGAGCAACGGGTAAGGGAAATGAGGGATTTGAAGTGTACGGCCATGATGTGCACACCGACCTATGCTCTCCGTCTGGCTGAAAAAGCGAGAGAAATTGGAATTGACCCTAGAAAAGAAATTCCCGTGGACAAAATATTTTGTGCTGGAGAGCCTGGTGCTTCCATTCCAGCCACAAAAAAGAGAATTGAGGATACGTGGGACGCGAAAGTATATGACCACTTGGGCGCCACGGAGGCTCCGTTGTGGGCCTTTGAGTGTAGAGCCCAGAAGGGGCTTCACTTGAACGAAGCCATGGATTTAGTTGAAATCTTGAATCCGGAGACCTTTGAGCCGGTGGCACCGGGTGAAATAGGAACGGCTGTGATTACCACGTTAGATAGGTATGCCATGCCGACTATAAGGTTTGATCTCAAAGATATTGTGAAGCTCTCTGCAGATGCCGATTCTTGTGCATGTGGCAGGACATGGAGGAGGCTAGAAGGCGGAATTTTGGGGAGGAGAGATCATATTACAAAGGTGAGGGGCGTTTTGTTTGCTCCACCTTCTGTAGAGCAAGCGATAAGAAGTTTACCCGAGTTAGGCGACGAATACGAGATTGTCCTATACAAGGAAAAGGAACAAGACGAGATAAAAGTCAAGGCTGAGATACTGCCCGAATACCAGCAGGACGCGGAAAAGCTAAAAGAAAAAGCCATCAGAGAACTAAGAAATGCCACGCAATTGAGGTGTGAGGTAGAATTTCATCCTTTCGGCAGTTTGCCTAGATACGAAGTGAAGGCAAAAAGGTTTAAGGATCTGAGGAAAAACAAGTAAAGAGATACTAAAATCTCTTGACACACTTTTCGGGCAAATTTTGGAAACGAGACAAAGATGAGACTGTTTGAAGTTAAGAGATGATCATTTCAGAGTTAGAAGGTTTGCAAAACCCCACGCGAAAAGAATATAGAAAGGGGGAGTCATAATGCCGCAGAAATATGAGCACCTAAGAAATATAGATGAAAAGATCAAACTACTGGAGAAAACGGCTCAGGAATTGGTCGGTCTTTGCGAAGAAAAGGAGATACCAGCTGTTGAAAGAAACGCAAAGAGGATATTGGCCTCAACAAAAATGCTAAAGTTAAGCATATCCGACATCTTGGATTTCCAAATATGAAACATCGGGGTGAGATTTTTAGGGATGAATTCACACTAAGGCACTGCATTTTAATCTGGCACATCTATCTGTTCCTCTAACTCTTCCAATTTTGCAATCAATCCGGAAGCGATGACAAACTAGAAGCCTTTGTGATATATGTAACCATCGATGAGCAGTCTTAGCGCAAGCAATCAGTCTCAAAATGCCCTTTTGGATTTCCCCTTTCACCGGGTATCTATAGGGGTATCCGGCTTAGGGGGCTGAGTCAATGGCGCAGGATCAGCGCACCACGGAGACCAATCAGCTTCGAGTATTACGCCTTAGATGTAAAAGCAATCATTGAGAGAAGGAGCGAGAGAAAGATGGCAAAGACACCTGAAGCGCTGTATGAAGAAAAAACCAAGAGAGTGCTGGATGCTGTCCAGTTAAAGGTCCCTGATCGCGTCCCTTTTATGTCCTTCTTTAACTTTTTCCACGCCAAGTATGGGGGGATCACCTGTGAGGAGGCCATGTATGACTATGACAAGCTCGCGATGGCCGCCAAAAAGACCATTATGGATTTTGATCTGGACATGTACAACAATCCCTTTCCCCTCGTGGCTCTGGGACCTATCCTAGAAACCCTGGATTGCAAATTCCTCGCGTGGCCAGGGGGTACTCTCTCTCCCCATCACTCGTACCAGTTTGTGGAAAATGAGTATGTGAAGGCAGAGGAATATGATGACCTCCTCTTTGATCCCACCGGTTTCATGTTGAGACAGTTTCTCCCGCGGGTCTATGGGGCCCTGGAACCCCTTCAACAGATACCGGCGCTGCCATCAATCTATTATACGCGATTCCTGAGCGGTACGGCGGCCTTTGCGAGTCCCGAGGTCTCAAGGGCCCTTGACGCCCTTGTGAAGGCGGGCACCGAGGCCCAGCAGATGCTGGCTAGGGCCATGGCCTTTGCCCATGAGATGAAAGCGCTGGGCTTTCCCTCTCAGATCGGCGGTGTGGCCTATGCCCCCTATGATTACATCGGGGATTTTCTGAGGGGCACCCGCGGTATCATGCTCGACATGTACCGGTTACCGGACAAACTCCTAGAAACCATGGAAAAATTGATCCCTTTCATCCTCCAGGGCGCCGTTTCGGCAGCCCAGAAGATCGGGGTTCCCTTCATTTTTATGCCCATGCACAAGGGCCTGGATGGTTTCATGTCCCCGGATCAGTTCAAAACCTTCTTCTGGCCCCCCTTAAAAAAGGTGATTTTGAATCTGATGAATGAGGGTTTAATACCTGTGGTCCTCTGGGAGGGGGACTGTACGTCTCGCCTGGAGACGATCAAGGATATCCCGAGAGGGAAGGCGATCTACTGGTTTGAGCGGACGGATATTTTCAAGGCCAAGGAAATCCTGGGAGACACGGTGTGTATCCGAGGAAATGTTCCGGCTTCTCTGCTCTGCTTCGGAAGTCCACAGGAGGTGGAAGCGTACTGCAAGAAACTGATTGATGAGGTGGGCAAGGGCGGTGGTTTCATCTTAGACGGGGCTATCGGTACGCCGGATGATGCAAAACCTGCGAATGTGAGGGCCATGGCAGATGCTCGCAGAAAATATGGTCTCTATGCATAGGATGGTCAACTCTTTTACAACCCACTAAATTCTTGTTCCCTGGCTGGAGCCATTCCAAACTCCTCCACACTTAGCTTGCCAGGAAATCCCTTGGACGCTTCAGTCATTCATAAAAAGCGCTTATCACATCAAACTCGGCAAAAACAGAGCGATTGACGGGAAAGCTATAATCAATATCATGACGATGAGGTCACAAACGAGAAATGGGGCGGCCGCCAGGCATATCTCTCCCATCTTAGTATCTTTTGGTGCGGACCCTTTCATCACAAAAAGAAGGATCCCAAAGGGCGGTGTCGACATGGCCATCTCCAGATTGAGGAGCATGAGAATGGCAAACCATATGGGGTCATACCCAAGGCCCTCGATGACCGGCATGTAGATCGGAATCGTGATCATCATCATGGATACCTGTTCCATGAAGGTGCCCAGTATCATGAGTATCAACATCATGCAGATCAGGACCACAATTCGCGACATTTGAATATCGTTGATAAGACTGACAAGTCCCAGCGTACTCCCGGAAAAAGCGAGAATAGCGCTATAGGTCTTGGAAGCGGCAATAATCATGAAGGCCATCACCGAGACCTGCAGAGTTCCCTCAAGGGACTTTTTCAGAACTGATAAATTAAACTTTTTGTAACAACACGCAAGAATAACCGACCCGATCGCACCCGTGGATGCGGCTTCGGT
>CP070840.1:2257262-2266335 GCA_020342025.1 Deltaproteobacteria bacterium | reverse complement strand
GTCATATGCCTCTCCATATCTCCCAATGTGAAAACATTGGGAGGCCCCGTTTCACGGGGCGCTCAAGCTGTCCTCCAGTGGATGATCAAAGAAATCCTGTCCATCCTGTCTAATTATATTTCCCTGGGGCTCGGGGTGCTCTGCGAGAGATTAACAGGAACCATTTCAGGGTCGGCAATCCAGCCACAACTTAACCACTCAACTATTTAACCACTTTGCTACCTTTGGGACTGTAAAAGAGGAGGTTTATAGCGACCCAGAAGGTTCCCACGGTGATGGCAGAGTCGGCCAGATTAAAGGCAGGCCAGTGATAAGTGCCCAGATAAAAGTCAAGGAAATCGATGACTTCTCTTAATCTCAACCGATCTATCAGGTTTCCGATGGCCCCTCCAAGTATAAGGGAGATTCCGAATACTAATCGCCTTTCCTCATCCTTCAATTTGGTAAACCAAAAGAGCAGCAAGATGACCGCTGCAAAGGTGGCGGCGACCAGAAAATAGAAGCCAAAATCGCTGCCCGGCCGGTTCATCAGGCCGAATGCCATGCCACGGTTTCGCGTATGGACGAGGCTGAAGAAACCGTTGATGACCGGAATGGCTTCATGAAGCGCAATACTTCGCAGGACAATATATTTTGATATCTGATCCAGGAGCACAACGGCCAGGGTGGGCAAGGTGAGTAAATAGGTGTTCCTTCTCATGATCACGGTTCCATGTCCCCCATTTCACTCAAGGCCTTTAGGCATCTCTTGCAAATGGTGGGATGCTCGTGATCCATACCCGTGGTGGGGTCATGGACCCAGCAACGCTCACACTTTTTGTCTTTGGAAGGGGCCACTTTCACTTTCACGCCCTGCATCTCCTCACCTTCGAAACCGCCCTCCACTTCGTTGATAGGGACCGTTTCCACGAAGGAGACAATAAAAAGGTATTTGAGCTGATTCTCGTACGGTCCTAACAGATCCATGAGTTCATCCGATAAACCGAGCAACACAGATGCGTCCAGCGAATGACCGATCATCTTGGCCTTCCTTGCGATCTCCAGGGCCTTAGTCACTTCCTTGCGCACCCCGATGACCGTATCCCAACGATCGGCCAGTTCGGGGTCTTTGTATTCATTCTTTACCGGTATGAAAAGGTCGGCATGGACACTGGGGGCCCGTCCCTCCTTATCTAGGTATTGCCAGATCTCATCAGCAGTAAATGAGAGGATAGGGGCCATGAGCCTGACCAGGACTTCCAGAATCTCATTCATCGCGGTCTGGGCTGACCGTCTGGCCACGGATCCCTGGGATGAAACGTAAAGGCGGTCTTTGATGATATCCAGGTACAATGAGGAGAGATCGAGGACGCAGAAATTATGGAGATTGTGGTAGACCAGGTGAAATTCGAAGTTCTCATAGGCCCTGAGGACCAATTCATTCATTTCCTGAAGTCGATTCAGGGCCCACCTGTCCAGCTCCTCCATGCGTTCGTAGGGGACGCCATCATGGGCCGGATCGAAGTCATACAGATTTCCCAGAAGGTAGCGACAGGTGTTGCGAATGCGCCTGTAAGCCTCTGTCAACCGCTGCAGTATCTCATTTGAGAGACGGATATTGTCTCGATAATCCTCTCCAGCCACCCAGAGTCTGATAATTTCAGCGCCGTAGTTCTTTATAAGGTCTTCTGGAGAGATCACGTTTCCGGCTGATTTGTGCATGGCCTTGCCCTCACCATCCACCACAAAACCGTGGGTCAAAACACTCTTATAGGGGGCCTCACCACGCGTACCCACGGAACACAAAAGCGAGCTATGGAACCATCCTCGATGCTGATCGCTGCCCTCGAGATAGAGGTCTGACGGACTATCCAGGTAGTCCCTGTACTCCATGACCGCAGCATAGCTGACGCCCGAATCAAACCAGACATCCAAAATGTCCGTCTCTTTCTTGAAACGATCGGCCCCACATTCCGGGCAGACCGCCCCTGGCGGCAAAAGATTCTCTTCCGATTCTGTGAACCAGACATCTGCGCCCGACTTTTCAATCAAGCCAGCCACATGCTCAATGATCTCCTGGGAGACGACCACATGGCCGCATTCGCTACAAAAGAAGAGTGCGATGGGGACGCCCCATGACCGTTGGCGCGAGACGCACCAGTCGGGGCGGTTTTCAATAAGGCCATAGATGCGATCATGCCCCCATCCAGGGATCAATGACACCCTCTTGATGGAATCGAGCGCCGCTTTTCTCAGACCGGTTTTCTCCATGGAGATGAACCACTGTTCTGTGGAGCGGAAGATCACCGGTTTTTTGCACCGCCAGCAGTGGGGGTACTCATGGGAGATCTCTTCTTCTTTTAGAAGTGCACCAAACTCATCAAGCTTGTCATTTACAGCCCGATTCGCTTCGAACACGTCAAGACCGGCAAAGTACTGGACATCTTCGGTGAAACGCCCTGCATCGTCCACAGGCGAGTAGATATCAATGTCATATGCCAAGCCCGTCTCGTAGTCTTCACGTCCGTGCCCCGGCGCCGTGTGCACACACCCCGTTCCTGCTTCCAGGGTCACATAGGGTGCCAGCACAATCACGGACTCCCTATCGTAGAGGGGGTGTTTTGCCAGCAGTTTCTCCAGCTTGCGCGTCTCCAGTTCTGCGATGACCTCGTAAGAACGGATGCCAAAGGTATCCATACAGATAGCCATGAGACCTTCGGCCAGGATCAGAGCCTGATTTTCCCCAATATCCACAGCCACGTAGTCGAAGTCAGGATGCAATGCAATGGCCAGGTTGGCGGGGATGGTCCAGGGCGTGGTGGTCCAGATCACAATGGATACCTCTTTCCCCTTCAAGGCGGGATAATCGCTGCTCAGGTCGGAGATCATAGGAAATTTGACGAAAATAGAAGGCGAGGTATGTTCTCCGTACTCCACTTCCGCTTCCGCAAGGGCTGTTCGGCAGGATGTGCACCAATAGATGGGCTTCTTGCTCCTGAACAGGCTCCCGTTGAGTGCGAACTTTCCAAACTCCCTCACAATGGTGGCCTGATAGGCGAAATTCATGGTGAGATAGGGCCTTTCCCATTCCCCCAGAACCCCCAGGCGCTTGAATTCATTGCGCTGGATATCAATAAACTTCTCTGCATACTTCCGGCAATACTGCCTGATGTCCACCTGGGACATCTCCCTCTTCTTTGCGCCAAGCTCCAAGTCCACTTTGTGCTCAATAGGGAGGCCATGGCAGTCCCATCCAGGGACATAGGGGACGTCAAATCCTGCCATCTGTCTTGATTTGATAATGATATCTTTTAGTATCTTATTAAACGCCGTGCCCATATGGATGTGCCCATTGGCATAGGGCGGGCCGTCATGGAGCATATAGCGCTTCCGACCTTTAGAGGACTGTCGGATGAGGTGATAGAGTTTCTCGTCGTCCCACTTTTCAATGATCTCCGGCTCCTTCTTCGTCAGGTTCCCTTTCATGGGGAATTCGGTCTTGGGTAGATTCAGCGTCTTCTTGTAATCCATTTGGCTCATGCCTCCATACTCGTAAGGAACCCTGATTATCAAATTAGCCCTATCAAGTCAATTTGATTTGGGATTTTGTTGACATGGGCCAACGCAGTCAGGATGAGAGGCGCTTGGAAGGGAATGAGTCAACAGAGAAGAAAGAGGCTGTCGGAAAACGCCCATCTGCTGCGTTACCCTCATCCCTCGTCACTGCGGCGTACCTTTATGTACGCCTCATTCCTCGGGATTTCGTAAGCCTTGCATCCGGACATTTTCCATCAGCCTCGAAGAAACTGGCTTTTCGACAGTCTCAAAGGCCTTCTTTGGGCGTAAGATTTTTCAGGTTCTTATATCCAGGGCGTCTATCATGCGGTGGACAAAGTTGAGGATGAACTCTCTCTGCTGAGGGGTGCAATAACGCTGGCAATCACAGCGCATGTTTTTGAGACTGCGGACAAAAAATTCTGCCTTTACCCAATGGTCTCCCTTTTCCATGGCAAAGACGTGTGGTCTGCAGTTTTTATGTTCAGATTGGACACCAGCCAGGAGGTCTTCCGGTATCTCAACCCAGAAGATGTCGTCCAGAGTGGACTGACAACAGTTTTCCTTTAGAAAGCGGATGATTTTCTCCATGTCCGAGGCCGAGATTTCATCAATCAAATAGGCCCTCATAGGTCACCACCTTCTCCACGGCTTTCCATTTTCTTTGCAGTCCAGAAGGCATCTATAACCGAATAAAGCCATACAACACCAAAGAGTATCAACAGAACCCATAACAGTGTAAAATCTTCTCCCTGAAGCCGCTTTCCCACCGTCGCGGAATTCAGTTGGGTCATCTCCGAGCCCTGAAAAAGGGATCTTATGGTAAAAGCCAGCTTGATGGTCCCGGCGACAAAGAGAACAAAAACAATGGAGAGTATACACAGTCCCTTTTTCAGATTTCGGTTTATTATTTGCCCGAGCCCGGGAATAATAAAAGCAGAACATAGGGGAGAAACGATAGATTTTTTCATAAGCTTTATTTCAGCACTCCGTGCATGAATAGGGTAAGACTTATATAATAGAGTGCATTTTGATTTGTCAATTAAGTCAGGAGATACGCATATGAGCCAGATCTTACGGAAAGTCCAGGTCAACATCCCGTTCACCATGTTGTATGAATCCTACCTCCCACAATTTTTGGAATATGGTCTAAACCCTGAGATAGGCTTCGACGCCAATGCCCTTGATCGGTTTTCACTTAAGGATTTTGAGGCCGTTGCCACTCAGATTCGCAAACGGGGGCTATCCACCACATTGCATGCCCCATACCTGGATCTTTCCCCTGGTTCTCTTGATTCATCCGTCAGGTCACTCACAAAGCGTCGTTTTCAGCAGGTATTGGCGTTGGTTCCCATGTTTCAGCCAGAAAGTGTTGTCTTTCACACGGGTTACGACCACAAACGGTACTGGGGATTAAAGGATGTGTGGATCGAAAAGAGCCAGGCGCTATGGATCTGGCTCTCAGAAGAAATCAAGAAACAGGAGAGCCTCCTGATGCTTGAAAATGTCTATGAGCAGAGCCCGCAGGAGTTCTTGGACGTCTATGAGGGGTTGATAGGTCAGCATGTGGGGTTTTGTCTGGATACCGGGCACATGGCTGCCTTCAGCGTCGTGGCGCTCCCCGCATGGCTCCAAAGTTTAGGAGAACTCATAGAGCAGGTTCATCTTCATGACAATCTGGGCAACCAGGATGACCACCTGGCCCTTGGCAAGGGGCAGATAGATTTCAGATTGCTCTTCAAATACCTTAAAGGCAGGAAATCAGATCCCCCCATTATTACCATCGAACCGCACAGGGAAGAGGATGTGTGGCCCAGCCTGGAATACCTGGAAAGGTTCTGGCCCTGGTAGAAGGGGAATCTTCATTTTGACGTCAAAAACTTGATCCCCTGGTCCAGGATAGAATATCTCGACTTTGCCGGTAAAGATAGTGAGCTGCTTTGGAGTACTGGAGTTTTGGAGTATTGGAGTGTTGGAAAAAGCCAAAACCGGAATTTCAACTTAAACGAGTCCCAATCATTACTCCATTACTCCAGCACTCCATTACTCCAGAAGGCTTTCGCATGAAGGAGAAAGCCTAAAAGCCCCTCTGAGCCCAAATCAAAGCCGGGTTCTTGAGCCCGGATTTTTTAATAAGTTCAGGCTCCGGACTGGATTCTTTTTCATATTGAATTTTTGGCCCCTATCATCTAATGTGGCCCGAATGTGGCTCCCCGCAGTTCCGCAAGCAGGATGTGACGAGTGCGAAATGGCCAAGCAGAAGAAAACTATACAGATGAATCATCCCTTTCCCAAGTCCACCTCTCCCGCAGAAAAACTTAAAAGGCTGCTGGAACTGGTGAGCCCGGAGGACACGCTGGCCGTTCTCATTAACGCTGATCCGGATGCCATGGCGAGCGCCCTTGCTTTGAAGAGGATTTTCTGGCGAAAGGTGAAGAAGACCCTTGTTTTTCACATTAATGTGATTAAAAGAGCGGATAATTTGGCCCTGGTCAAGTCACTCAGAATCGACCAAGAGCACATCAGGAATTTCAACAGCTCCGAGGTCACAAAATTTGCCATAATGGATTCTCAGCCCCATCATGACAAACGCTTTAGCCGATTCCAGTTTCACATCATCATTGATCATCACCCTGTGGCCCCTGATTCTGTGGCACCCTTTCTCGATATCCAAGATGATTACGGCGCCACGTCAACCATAATGACCGAATATCTCAGGGCAGCCAAGATCAAGCCTTCTCCCAGGCTGGCCACAGCGCTCTTTCACGGAATCAAGACTGACACAGAGAATTTTGCCCGGCCTTCTCTCCCCAACGACATCGACGCATTCAGATATCTCTATCCGTTCGCCAATTTGAATATACTGAAAAAGGTTGAGTCCTCTGAATTAACAAGAAAGACCCTGAACAGTTTCCGGACTGCGATGGAAAACCTGATGTTTTTCAAGGACATAGCATTTATTCACATGGATAGGGTAAAGGATCCAGATATCCTGGTCCTCATTGCCGATTTTTTCCTTAAAATGGCAGAGGCCACTTGGTGTATTGTATCGGGGGTTTACGGGCAGAAGCTTGTTATTATCTTTAGAAATGTGGGATTCCGCCTTGATGCGGGCAAAATGGCCCAGAGGCTCTTTGGCGACTGGGGGGCCGCTGGGGGTCACAGGAGCGCGGCGAGAGCTGAAATTCCCATTCAGGAACTCGGCCCAGAGACGAGCGATGCCTCGAAATATAAGCAATTTATCCTGAGCAAAATAAAGGGGAATTGGACAGGGAAGTAATATCCACCAAAATTCTTTATGCGTGGAAGCATCGAGAACCCACGTTATGACTCAAATCATCTCCGAAAAACTGATCCAGGACGTGAAGGACTCTATCCGAGACCGGAATCAACAGTTTCTCAAGAAACTGATTGATGAGATGCGTCCTGCCGACCTCGCTGATCTTATAGAGCATCTCGATCAAGAGGAGCGTCTCCACATCTTTGACTTTCTGGAACCCAAAGGGGCCGGGGATGTGCTCGTGGAAATGGAGGCCCCTGTTCAGGAAACCATCTTAGGTGGGTTGGATAACCAGGCCATCTCTGAAATCGTCCAAGAACTTGATTCGGATGACGCAGCCGACCTGGTGGGAGATCTTCCGGCCGAGCGAGCCAAACAGGTCATTGAAGCCCTCGAGGATGATGTCACAGAGGACCTGGAAAAGCTTCTTCCACATCCCGAGGATACGGCCGGCGGGATCATGGCCCTGGAATTTGTTGCCGCGAAAGCGAATGCCACGGTCGAAGAGGCCATTGAAATCATCCGGGAGAAGAGGGAAGAGGTGGAAAATGTCTATTATCTCTTTGTTGTGGACGATTTTGACAGGCTGGTGGGTGTGGTATCACTGAAAGACCTGGTCCTGGAGCTTCCTGAACAGAAGCTGCGTGATATCATGAACCCGGAAGTGATCTCCGTCAATGTGAACACGGACCAGGAAGAGGTCTACCACCTGGTGAAAAAGTACGATGTGGTCACCATTCCTGTGGTAGATGATAAAAACCGTCTAATCGGTCGCATCACCCACGACGACATCATCGACGTGATCGAAGAAGAGGCGGACGAAGATATCTCTCTAATGGCGGGTGTGATTCGTCAGGAAATCGCGGAAGAGTCCTCACTCAAGATTTCACGGGCGAGGCTGCCGTGGCTGATAGCAGGGCTTTTTGGCGGCATTCTTGCGGCCGTTGTAATCAATCAGTTCGAGTCTTCCCTGGAAAAAATCCTCGCCCTCTCATTCTTCTTTCCTGTGATCATGGCCATGGGAGGGAACACCGGGACGCAGGCAGCCACCGTGGCGGTGAGAGGTTTGGCGACAGGGGATATCAGCTTGGTGAACATAGGCAAACGGCTCTGGATGGAAATGAAGGTGGCCCTTTTAAATGGGGTCATATGCGGTATCCTCCTGGGACTTATCGTGGGTGTATGGCTATATGATTACGGGCTGGGGAGTATCGTAGCGCTCGCACTGGTTCTGATTGTACTGAACTCGGGTTTTATAGGCGCTGCTGTGCCCCTGGTTCTAAAAAGGTTAAATATCGATCCAGCCCTCGCCACAGGACCCTTTGTAACGACCACAAACGATATCTTAAGCCTTCTTATTTATCTGGGGCTAGTCACGGGTTTCTTGAGAATGACGGCCTAAACTCGGTTTTGTAGCCTCCCCAAGCGAAGCCCCCCGCGCGCAAGCGACCCAAAGATCTGAACGAAAGGATGACCCATGAACGAGCTTGCAACTCTGGAAATATTCTCGGATTATGTGTGACCCTGGTGTTACTTCGTTACCGGGCGTATCGAGAGATTGAGAAAGAACTATGAGATTGATATCCACTGGACCGCTTTTCCCCTCCATCCCAACACGCCTGAACAAGGGCTTACTCTGGAAGAGCTCTTTGCAGGCCGCTTCGTAGATATTGGCGGGGTGATGGCGGGGCTCAAAAAGGTGGCTGATGAGGAGGGGCTTCCGTTTGGTGAGCGGGACAAGACCTACAATAGCCGTTTGGCTCAAGAGTTGGGTAAGTGGGCAGAATCTCAAGGGATAGGCGAGCCTTTTCACAACGCCGTGTTCCCGGCCTATTTTGTGGAAGGCAGAAACATCGGCAAGATCCAGGAACTCTCAGATGTGGCCAGATCGGTGGGCCTTTCAGGTGAAGAGGCGCGGGAGGTGCTTGAGACCAGGGGCTTTAAGGAGGCCGTCGATTCAGATTGGTCACGCGCCAGGGGCATGGGCGTGACAGCCGTTCCCACCTTTCTGTTAGATCAGCGATTCGTGGTGGGGGCTCAACCATACGAGGTGCTCGAAGAACTTCTGAACGTGAGCGGGGTAAAAAAACGTGATTCCAGAGGGTAGGACTTACCCTTGACCGCACTCAAGATTTTGTGCTAGTTTACGCCAAGATTTGAAGGCAGCCCACTAACCTCAAAGAAGAGGATGCCATGCGTCGAATTTGAAGACCCCATTTCTCCATAGCGAGGTGGGGTTTTTCTTGTTTTTGGGGCTAT
>CP070840.1:2254520-2257162 GCA_020342025.1 Deltaproteobacteria bacterium | reverse complement strand
CCGGTAAGGAACTTGTTGCCCATACCATTCACCGGCAGAGCGGGCGGAGCAGCAAACCCATGGTAGAGGTGAACTGCGCCGCCATACCCGAGGAACTGATTGAGAGCGAGCTGTTTGGTCATGAAAAAGGGGCCTTCACCGGTGCCACCACCATGAAGAAAGGGAAGTTTGACTTGGCCCATGAGGGGACGCTTTTCCTGGACGAGATCAGTGATATGAGTCTCAAGGCCCAATCCAAGACCCTCAGGATTCTTCAAGAGCAGAAGTTTGAGCGCGTGGGGGGGGCTAGGACCATACACGTGGACGTTCGTGTTATTGCGGCCACCAACAAGGACCTGGAGACTGAGATTGGGAAGGGCAACTTCAGAGATGATCTCTATTTTCGATTGAATGTCATCCCCATAACGGTTCCAGCCCTCAGGGAACGGGTTGAAGACATACCCGAGCTAGTGAGTGAATTCCTCAATGAAATCTCCTTTAGAACCAACCTGGAATTAAAAGAGTTTTCTCCGAAAGCCATCGACCTCCTAAAAAAATACCACTGGCCGGGAAATGTGCGGGAGCTGAAGAATCTGGTTGAAAGATTGGTGATCATGACCCCTGAAAAGGTCATTCAGGACAAAGATGTTCCCCCTCCCTTTAACCGAGCGCTGGATGTAAAGGAAGCCCCTGAATCGTCATTTATGGACGGCCCCTTTAAGGATGCCAAGATAAAATTTGAAAAGGCCTTTATTGCACGGAAATTACGTGAATTCAACGGGAACATCTCTCAAACCGCAGAGGCTATCGGTCTCGAGAGAAGCAATCTGCATAAAAAAATAAAGGCCTATGGCCTTGAAGGCTTCCGATAAGACTAAACAAAGAGGCTCAGAGGATTCTATTTATCTTTTCCCAGATCTCTTCCCGGCCTTCCCTTGTTTTAGCCGAAAAGAGCGTTGGCTTCTCAGAAGTTATATCCTGCAGTTGATTCCCAATTTGTTTGGCCCTTGAAGTGGACTTCTGGCGTGAGAGCTTGTCCGCCTTTGTGAGAACAACGATGCTTTTTTTCCCATAGGCGTTCAGCCAGTCAAGAAGTTCTTTATCCCCAGCGCTCAGGTCCCGCCTGATGTCCAGGATGAGCACAACGGCCTTTAGATTGCTACGCCTCCGAAGGTATGTCTCCATCATCTCACCCCAGGACTTTTTCACATGGAGCGGTACACGGGCAAACCCGTAACCCGGCAAGTCCACCAAATACAACCGATCTTGCAGGGAAAAGAAATTTATGGCCTGCGTTCTTCCAGGCTTGGAGCTTGTCCTGGCAACACCTTTGCGCTTTACGAGAACATTTAAGAGAGAGGATTTTCCCACGTTGGACCTGCCCGCAAAAGCCACTTCCGGTTTATCTGGGGGAGGGTAATCGCTTTCACGAAAGGCACTTTTTAGGAAGGCAATTTCCATCTAATAGTCTCTCACCCCTAAGGCGTCCATAGGTATTCTTATAACTGGGCAAGGAGCTGGCGAGAGAAAAAACTTTCATCTCTGCGATATCCCTGCGTGCCCGTGCCAGGCGTTGGCAAGCGGGTCTGCGCCTTTGCGGTGATAATTTCTGAGGGCTGTTTCCTCGGGCTTGCTAGCGGTTTTTCAAAAACGCCTCGATACGGTTGAGTCCGTCTTTGATATTTGCCAAAGAATTGGCATAGGAGAATCTTAAATAACCCTCTGCATTTTGACCGAAATCAATACCAGGACTGACCCCTACTCCGGCCTTTTCCAGGATCTCAAAGGCCAGTTCATAGGAATTGCTGGAAAGGTGTTTCGCATTGACCAACATATAAAAGGCCCCGGCCGGTTCTACGGTTAGGCCGAATCCAAGCTCCCTTAACCTCTGAATCATATATTTTCTTCTTTCGTTGTAGATAGAGCGCATTCGTTCCACATCCTCACCAGCCCTTTTCAGGGCCGTAAGCCCGGCCCATTGGGACACACTACCGGCGGAGATGAAGAAGTTTTGTTGGATCTTTTGCAGAGGTCTAACGAAATCGGGCGGGGAGATGATGTAACCCAGCCTCCACCCGGTCATGGCATAGGCCTTAGAGAAACCGTTCAAGACAAAGGCCCGGTCAGTAAATTCTAGGATGGACTGCTCCTTCTCTTCATAGACCAACCCATGGTAGATTTCATCTGACACGATATGGGGTCCCATATCCGCTATTTTGGCCATTCGGTCGGGTGCCAGGAGGTTGCCCGTGGGGTTCGAAGGCGAGTTTATGAGGATGGCTTTGCTCTTGGAACCCAATCTCTTCTTGATCTCCTCCGGTCTGTACTGAAATCCATCCTCTTCGTACACATTCACAAAAGCGGGACGCGCTCCCAAGAACTCCGCGAAGTTCGGGTAGCATGGGTAATGGGGATTGGAGATGATGATTTCATCGCCCGCCTCCAAGAGCACAGAAAATATCATGAAAAGGGCTGGAGAAGTGCCCGATGTGATGACAATCTGATCTGGAGCCAACTCCACGCCATATTTCTCAAAGTAATGCTCGCAGATGGCTTCTCGCAGCTCGATGATACCCAGGCTGTGCGTATAGTGTGTGAGTCCATCCTGTATAGCTTTGACGGCACCCTCGCAAATGACCTGGGGCGTTGGGAAATCAGGCTCT
>CP070840.1:2237675-2254420 GCA_020342025.1 Deltaproteobacteria bacterium | reverse complement strand
GTCTGGCTGAGGAGAGGGGGGAATTTGACCTGGTAGAAGTCTTGGAGCAAATCGGGGAAAAGATGAGATATCGGCATCCCCACGTCTTTGGGCAAGCAAAGGTTGGGAGTGCAGAAGAGGTGGCGGATAACTGGCAAAAGCTAAAGAAGCGAGAAAAAGAGGCTTCCGAGAGCTTATCAGCACAGCTTCGAGGTGTTCCTATTGATTTGCCAGCGCTTCTAAGGGCCCACAGGTTGGATGATAGGGCCTCAAGAGCGTCTTTGGACCGGGCAGATAGGGAAGCGGTGTGGATCAAGGTGGAAAAGAACTTCGAAGAACTCAAGAAAGCGGTATCCACTTCAGACAAGGGACAGATCGGACAGCAAATGGGAGAGATCCTGTTTGGGTTGGCGAGCCTGGCGAGAGATTGGGGACTGAATGCGGAAAGTCTACTGAGGCAGGTGAATCAAAAATTCATTCAACGGGCAGAAGAAAGGGAACAGGCATTGGAGGACTTGGATAAGGGGCTGGATCAAGATGCAGTGGACGCTACGGAGGGGCCTCAGGCCAAAGTCAAGAACAAGGAAGAGTGATGTAAATTGTCTCGGCGCAAAAAGCGAACGCCTATCAGAGGGAAAATAAGGAGGGCTTGGAGATTTTTCCTTAAATCTCTCTTTATCGTTATTGTCTTAACCATAGCTCAGGTCTTCCTTCTGAAGTTCTTCAATCCACCCTTTACGGCCAGAACCGCCTGGACCTGGTTTGGAAACAAGCTCACCACGGGCCATGATGAGAGGCCCTTCTATCAGTGGCGGCAGCTGAAAAAAATCTCTCCACATCTTAGGAAGGCGGTCCTGGCAGGCGAGGACCAAAGATTTCTGTCCCACCACGGATTTGATTTCATCGAGATGAATGAGGCCTTTTGGGATATCCTCACGGAAAGGGGGACACGGGGGGCGAGTACCATCAGCATGCAAGCGGCCAGGACAGTCTTCTTGTGGTCTGGCAGAAGTTGGATGAGAAAAATGGCTGAGGCCTATTACACACTCCTTATCGAGATGTTTTGGAGTAAAGAGAGAATCCTTGAAATATATCTCAATACAGTGGACTGGGGCGAGCGGATTATGGGGGCGGAGGCCGCATCAAGAATTTACTTCCACAGTTCTTCATCCCGCATCACGGCCACTCAAGCGGCGCTGCTGGCAGCCGTTCTTCCCAATCCCCGAAAATGGTCGCCAGCCCATCCGAGTAGATTTGTGGAAGAGAGAAAGGAAAGAATCATGCGGGATATGCCAAAAATGCCGCTCCTGTAACACATGGCTATCACTTTTGTGCATAAGCAGATGAGGATTTCTTGAGATTAATTCTCTCGCAAGGCTTTGCTTGGAGTGCTCCAATACTCCATTATTGCTACATTGGAGCGAAGCGATGTTAAGTTTATGAGTCTGTCCAAAATCAAAAAAATCAAAAGCATGGGCCTGAAGTGGAAGATCTTGATCCCCTTTCTCTCCTTTGCCTTTGCAGGAACCATCATTCTCTCTTACATAGGCATAACCTCCCAACAAAGGCTTATCAAAAAGGAGGAGAAAGAGGGAATGATGCACTTTTACCGTCTTTTTTTGGAAGAGGTGAATCAAAAGGGGACGGAAGCCCTCTCTTTGGCCACAATGATCGCAGAGAACCCGGAAGTACAGATTCTCCTGGCTGAAAGGGATAGAAAGGCCCTTGATGCTTTGCTGGTTCAGACATACGTCCAGATGAAGATGGATTTTCACATAGAGCAGTTTCATTTTCATATCCCCCCAGCCATCTCCTTTTTACGGCTTCATCATCCAGAGCGCTTTGGAGAGGATCTGAGTGTTAACCGAAAAACCATAACTGAAGCCATGGAATACCGTGTGGGCGTATCCGGTCTAGAGAAAGGAGAGGGAGGTTTCGGTATGCGTGGTGTGGCGCCCGTGTTCTATGGCATGGAAATGGTAGGAACTGTGGAGATCGGGCATTCCTTTGGAGAGGCATTCCTGAAAGGCTTTCATAAGCGCTGGGGGGTGAATTTGGCCCTTTACGAAGTAGAAGAAGAAACTTCCTACCGGCTCCTGGCCAAGGCCGGGACCAAATTTAAGGAGGTTCTGGTTGGTCGCCAGGAAGCCGTCGTCCTTGATAAGCCAACCATCCTCATCTTACCAGAAGATTATCCGGACAGATCCATATTATTAGGCCCGGTGAAAGACTATACGGGAAATGTGGTCGCACAGGTGGAGATGAATTTTGATCGATCAGAAACCAGAGAGCGGCTCTCTCAGACGAGAAACTTGATGGTCCTTGTGGGTTTCATAGCCGTTGCCGTCTCGTTTCTCCTCACTTTTCTGGTGGCCTCTTTGCTTACCAAGCCCATAAAGGAGATTGTGAAGCAGGCGCAGGATATCGCCCAGGAAAGAAGGGAGAGCAGGCTGGAGTCCAGACCGATGGATGAGATTGGCACCCTGACCCAGACCCTGAACATCATGCTGGATTCCTTGAAAAAGAGACGGCTGAAAATCGAAGAACACGCCAGAACCCTGGAAAGGAGGGTGCAGGAGAGGACCGCCGCTTTATTGGCCTCTGAGGAAAAATACCGAACACTGGTGGAAAATGTTCCCCTTATTGTCTACAGGGTGTTGGAAGACGGGACCACAGAATTCATAAACCCATACCTGACAGAAAGCCTGGGCTATACCATTGAGGAGGCTGTGCGGGATAAAAACTTTTGGCGGGAAAAGATCTGTGGAGAAGACCCAGAGGAACATAAGGATATATTCAGAGTCTGCTTTCAGGATGGAGAAGAATGCCGTGCTGAAAGACGGGTGAGGCACAAAGATGGCCGCCTCCTGAACTTTATTGACCATGCCATACCAACCAGGGACGAGGAAGGAAGAATAAAATGGATAGATGGGATTATGATGGATATCTCCCCACTGAAAAAACTCCAGGAAAGGGCGCTGCGCACTGAGGAGATCCGAATCCTTGGAGAGATATCGTCCCGTATGGCCCACGAGATTAGAAACCCTCTTGTCGCGGTTGGGGGGTTTTCCCGTAGACTCCGTGATTCGCTGTCAGAAAAGGATCCTCATCGTCGGCTGGCTCAAGTCATTGTGGAGGAGGTGACCCGGATGGAGAACTTTTTGAAAATACTGCTCAGTTCCATAAGGCCCTTTGACCTTTCTGTGACGGAAGTGGACCTGAGCGGTCTGCTCAGATCGGGCCTGATGAAACTGGACGAGGTCTTGAAATCGAAAAGCATCAGCGTTGTTGAGGACCTCTCACGAGACGTAATGAAGTTTCAGGGGGATCAAGAGAAGCTGACCCAGGCATTAGAAAGCGTCTTGAAGCATGCCATTGTCTCTATGCCCGAGGGAGAGGATCTTTTCCTTTCCACAACACACATGGATGAGAATCTGGTAATCACATTAAGACACAAGCTTTCCCATCTGTCAGATGATGACCTGGAGCAGTTCTTCTTCCCCCACATTGAAGAGGAGCCGGAGTCGACCGTGTTGGATCTGCCCCTTTCAAAAATCATTATTCACCGCCATGGAGGGAAGGTGGACCTCCATCGGGAGGAGGAAAACCTCCTCACCATGAGGATTGAATTCCCCTTAAAGGGGGCGGTGAACGGCGTTGGGTAGTTTTTCAGGTGGCGCTCAGACCCATTGTGGGGGGATCCGTAGACAGGGAGGGATTTTTGTCTTGGACTAAAACCCTGATGTATGAGATATAATCTTTGCAATCGTCTTTCAAGTCACATTTTGCTTGGCAGATTCGAACGTCCATTCGAGGATTATTTCTCTTTTTACGACAGACGATGTAATTGGACATCAGCGGCTCCTTCGTTCTCCGATGAGGGATTTATAGCACTTAATTATATTTTAATTATAATATATTATGTAAAAAATATAATAATATGTCAATAATTATTAGATGGCACGTAAAAATATTTAATAACTTCGCCTCTTAGCCAACTCGACGAAGTAAGCGGCGTGGATTCTTATGCTCAGATTTTTCTGCCTCAATGCCTTTATTGCCATCCACTCCATCATTTTTTGTCTCTGGGCCATTATCCTGTCCCTCTTTGACAAGACGGGGAGATTGTCGCATTTTTACGCGGCCGTCCCGTGGGCAAAAACAATTCTTTGGGTGTGTGGTGCACGGGTAAGAGTCAGTGGGCAGGAGAATGTGGATCGCCATGAGCCGCGAATTTACCTCTCAAACCATCAGAGCTACTTTGACATTTTTACCCTGCTTGCCCATCTCCCTGCGGATTTCAAGTTTATCCTAAAACAGGAGTTGATGAAGATCCCCCTATTTGGTTTTGCCATGAGGCGGGCTAGGTACATCGCCATTGATAGGGAGGAACCCAGGAAAGCGGTAAAGAGTATCAATGAGGCGGCTCGTAAAATAAAAGAGGGGGCTTCCATGCTTATCTTCCCTGAGGGGACGCGGAGTGAGGATGGCAGGCTTCAGCCATTTAAGACGGGTGGATTCCGTCTGGCCCTGAAGGCCGGTTGTGACGTGGTCCCTGTGGCCATCACCAACAGCCGCAACATTGTTCCAAAGGGAAGCCTAAGAATCAATAAGGGCATTATTGACATGAACATCGGGCCGCCCATTTCAGTCACAGATTACACCAAGAAAGATATGGACAAATTAATGGCTCGGGTAAGAGAAGCTATCCTGAGCCAGATGGGGGAGGGCAATTGAACGCATCAAGGACAGAGATGTTGGCCAAATATCTTGCAGGGATTTTGCTTCTTGTGCCTCTAATCTTTATGCCTGCAGAGAGGTGTTTGGGGTACATTATCCCTGCTGAGCAGCTCATCGCTTTTATGGCCAAGAATTTCTCGAAATTTCAGACATTGGTCATCATTCAATCCACCCAACAAAAAGATGAAAAACATGAGGGAGAGGAAGAATCCTTCATGGAGAGAGTATGGGTAAAATCCCCTGATCTTTGTCGCTCCCAAGTCCTGGATCATCCTGTAGGCCGGGTAGCAGAACCGGATCTAAACTATCGTCAACTTTTGATGGCCAATGATGCCCAAAGACTGGTGCAACTATTGTCCAATATGGGTGTCAACCTTCACACCGTTGCCTTTACGCGAATTGACGATGTCATTGCTTACAGAATAGGAGATGGGGAGCCTGAACGGCCAAAGATCCTTGTCGAGAAGGATAGATTCCTCCCCCTTCTTTTCGTATATAGGCCGCCAGGGCAATCTGTTCCGGAGACGATTACGGTGCAGTTTAAAGATTACAGAAAGATGGACGAGGGATGGTATCCCTTTCAGATTACCTACTCTGATGGCAAAGCGCTCCAAGAGGGTTACACCATCCATACCCTGCAGGCCAACGTGCCCATCGATCCGGCCGTTTTTGTCATGCCAAAAACAGAATCCTTGCCGGATCAAGCCTCTGAGCCTGGACAGGGTCCCCCAGAAGAGGAACGCCTCAGGGAGATCATTAAGAAATTTGAGGAAAAGTACCAATAATCCCTTGACCCCTGCCTAAAGGTTCACTCCATTGACTGACGAACACAGACCCTACCTCAGAGTCGCTGTTGTACTCCCCGTGAGGGAAACCTTCTTTTATGCGGTTCCAGATGATCTTCTCCCCCAGGCTGAAACCGGCAGAAGGGTGTTGGTTCCTTTCAAAAATCGCCAGGTGATTGGTTACATTCTCGAAAAGAGGCAAAGAGATCAGGAGGAAGGCCTTAAACAGATACTTGAAGTTTTGGATGAAGAACCGCTGTTTACCCAAGGCCTTGTCCCCTTCTTCCAGTGGATGAGCGAGTATTATCTCTATCCCATAGGCCGTTTTATACAGTCGGCCCTGCCCGGCGGTCTAAATACGCGGCCTTTTAAAACGTGCCAGATCACTGAAAAGGGTCTAAGGGCCCTGAAAAGACTTCCTGGCAATTCCAAGGAAGGAAGTCTTTTGTTATGGACAAAAGAGAACCCCGGTAAAAGGCTCGCTTCTCCTCTAGATTTGGCCTATACCCTGCAAAAAAAAGGCTGGTTGAGTATTGAGAGCCGGACAGGAAAAAGGGGGGTGGGGCCTCTCATGCGAAAATTTGTGAAAGCCAAAAAAGGCCTGGATTTTCAATCCCTTCTTGAAAAAGATGAGAGCTCCGTCAGGGCTACGAACGAGTCGGAATTCCTGGAGGCCGTGTTCAACTCGGAGGGGATCTTGTTGAAGGAACTCTCTGCCAAGTTTAGCAATGCCGCCTATCTGGTAAATAAGTGGGTAAGAAAGGGCGTTTTGGAGAAATACGGGGCACCCGTGGTTCGAAATCTGGCTGGAGAAGTCATGTTCTCCTCCCTGGTTCCTGACCAACTTTATGATCAGCAGAAAGCGGTTCTTGGGGAGATTCATTATCGGCTTAAGAAGAGAAGCTTTTCCGCATGTTTGCTGCACGGGGTTACCGGCAGCGGCAAGACAGAGGTCTATTACAGGGCCGTAGAAGAGGCCATCAGGCAGGGTCGTCAGGCACTCCTGCTGGTGCCAGAAATCGCCCTTGCTGTCTATATGGAAGGCATATTCAGATCGCGTCTGGGAAACAGGGTAGCCATATATCATAGTGGTCTCAGTGCGGGCGAGAGATATGACCAGTGGGTTCGGGCTGTGCGGGGAGAGGTGGATCTGGTCATCGGGGCCCGCTCCGCGCTGTTCTCGCCCCTCCCAAAACTGGGGCTGATCATTGTGGATGAGGAGCATGATTTCTCCTATAAACAGGAGGAGAGCCCTCGCTATCAGGCAAGAGATGCGGCGGTGGTCCGAGGAAAATTGCAGAAGGCCCTCGTCATACTCGGCTCAGGTACGCCGTCGGTGCAGTCGTTTCATCGCACGGCCATGGGGGGGTATCAGTTGCTTTCCATGCCGGAGCGCATCGAAAGGAGGCCCTTGCCGGACGTGCAAATCGTGGATATGAAGGCTCTGTCCCAGGATGAGTCGAGCAATGGGATTATCAGTCCCGTCTTAAGGGCGGCACTGGAAAAGAGCCTCACAGATGGGAAGCAGGTGATCCTGTTTCTGAATCGGCGTGGCTTCAACAGGGTCTATTTATGCCGTTCTTGTGGCCAGGCCATTCGATGCACCAACTGTGATCTGGCACTGACCTACCACCTCAGGGAAAACCGTCTTGCCTGTCATTATTGCGGTTTTCATTCTCAACCAGAGAATCGATGTCCCACTTGTGGACATGAAGGGATGAAAGCATACGGCTTCGGCACAGAAAGGCTTGAGCAAGAATTGAGGGAGGCCTTTCCCGATAGACGCATAGCCAGAATGGATAGGGACAGCACCCGTCGCAAGGGTCAAACTTTCCTCATCCTGAAGAGGTTTAGCGAACATGAGATTGATATCATGGTGGGGACCCAAATGATCACAAAGGGCTATGATTTTCCTGAGGTGACGCTTGTGGGTGTCATTGCCGCCGATCTTTCCCTGGGCTTTCCCGACTTCAGGGCAGGTGAAAGAACATTTCAAATCCTCTCACAGGTGGCAGGGAGGGCAGGGCGTGGTGAGCAGAGAGGGAAAGTCATCGTTCAGACGTTTAATCCGGAGCATTATGCTATCGTTACCGCCAGGGATCATGATTACACCTCATTCTTTCAAAGGGAGAGGGAATTGCGAGAACAATTGGGGTATCCTCCCTTTTCCTATTTGGCCTGTTTGAGGCTACAGGGCAACAATCCAGAGATCACGGCCAACATGTCACAGAGGGTGGGAAGAGGGGCTAGAGGTGTTCTGGAGAGATGGCCAAAAAGGGGGAGGGAGATTCAGGTGTTGGGCCCAGCGGAAGCTCCGCTGGCCAAGTTGAAAGGCAAGTATCGATGGCAGATCCTCATCAAGTGTAAAAGGGCGGAACTGCTACACTATTTTCTTAAAGAGATTGACACCCTGACAAGAAAGATGCTGAGAGGAAGTGGGGTGGGTCTTATTGTGGACGTGGATCCCTACCAGATGCTCTAAGAAATCCCCCTGCCCGCCTCCCTTGAAGGCTGGGAGTTGCCTCTACCAACAGTCTGAGGCCACGCCCCTTTTCTCAAGGCCGTATCTAACGCGTGACTGGCCCGTGTCCCAATATTTTCAGGTTTAACAAAGGGATAGGCGACTCCCAGGGGCTCAGAAACGCAAACCTCAAAATATTGGGACACGGCGAAATCCGGTGGAATTCTTTTTCAGATACGCCCTTTCGAAAAAGGCCGTAGCCTCCTCCTAGAGGCCCAAATGGAGCTTGGGCAAAGACGCGCCCTGTGAGCCCGTATTCTTACCTAGCGCACTGTATCATATATTCCTATCGTTTTGAGTGATGGCCTGTTCCTGAAAGACGATATCTCAAAAAAAATTCCACTGAGCATCGCCTTGGTTTGATCTTTGGGGGTCTACGACCAGAAACTCCTGGCAGAATGTCCCGTCCCAACCTAGACAGAGTCCTTTAAACCCTCAAAGATCAAACCACTTCCCCTGGACGCCTTAGATATCGTCTCGAAGGAATGGGCCATCGCTCAATCGACGGAAAGAGAGGATCTTCCAGTATTGAAATTAATGGTACAACGCACTAGTCTATTACACATCCCCGTTTTATAAAGGGGGGGATTGGAGGAATTTTTGATGAGTTGCTTCCTACGGAACCGCCTTTTTTACCATCAATACAGAGGAATATCCCACGACCCCACGTTTGTCCCCACCACGCACGTCGCCTGAATTGGCGTAGCGCAGGATTTGGGCGCGATCCGCCCCACGGGCCCGAGCAAACAGAATCGCCGTGCCGACTCCCCCCTTCGCACACAAGGCCGTACGAAGATTGGGGACAGAGGCTTCTCTCTCTTGCACCGCCAAATGTGTGAAGAGCCGCTCCACATCAAGAGACTTAAGTACCTCCAGGGTGGATTTGTCCACCTTGCAAGCCAAATCGTATGGGGGGTAATGTGACATGTCCGCACTCGCCAGCACGAAAACGGTCTTATCACCAGCAGCACGGATAATCGCGTCTGCGAGTATCTGGCAGTTTTGTGCGGTCGGATGACCAAAAAGAATCGGGATGATTTTGCATTGCCTGCTCAGGACTTGGAGAAAGGGCAGATGGACTTCCACGGTGTGTTCACGGGCATGGATTGCCCGGTTGGCCTTGATCCCCCGATGAAACGCGTGCATCTTTGCCATCATTTCCCGATCTATGGGTACTTTTCCGAGCGGTGTCTGGAAATAATCCGCCGGACATGTGAACGCAACGTCGCTCCCATAGACGTCGTGACCGATTATAACGAGTGTATGGATGTCGACAGCAGAGAGGGCTTTATGCGTGTAGGCGGCCACGCCGCCAGAATAGGCGTAGCCCGCATGTGGGGCCACGGCGGCAAGTATTTTGCCAGCAGGCTTAATCTCCGGGACACTGTCTAAATAGGCCGTGATGTCCCTGCGTAACTCATTGGCAGAACCGGGATAAAAGGCACCTGCAACAGCGGGAAGACGGACCTCTTCTGCCATGGTCTGCGACCAGTAGCCATCGCCAAGCAGAAGCAATAAAAAGATGATAATAGAGGGAAACGATCTTATCTTCATCGTCAATCCTCAAATTTTCTTGCCAGATTATATGATAGTAGGGTAAATAAGGAAACTTTTTTTGATTTTCGCTTTTCTGGTGACTAAATTCACTCGACTTCGTGCGGGGAGCTTCACTTAGATTCTAATGGGCAATTGGAAAACCGAGTTACGCGCTTTCCCCAAAATTGTTTTCTTGAGAACCAATGAAAATCCCATGCGGGTCATTCAAATAAGGACAAGTGACCAATGACTAATGAGCTAAAAAACGGAGGATCGATGATTTTTAGTTCACCATCAAGAATTTGGTTTTTCGGGTCGCTTATCCTTCTTGTTTTCCTCTATGGGTGTGACAAAGAAGTGGAGGCATTACAGACAGCGCCCGATTTCACCCTTAGAGATCTAAGCGGAGACAGCGTTTCCCTAAAGAAATACAGGGGAAAAATCGTTCTTCTGGATTTTTGGGCCAGCTGGTGTGCTCCTTGTCGCATATCCATTCCTGAATTGGTGGAACTCCAAAAAAAATATAGGGATCAGGGTGTGGTTGTCCTTGGGATCTCCATGGATGACCCAGAGCTGTTTCCTGACACGTACATTATGG
Source organism: Deltaproteobacteria bacterium (assembly GCA_020342025.1). The sequence goes on along the minus strand of CP070840.1, from coordinate 2,244,261 downwards.
CATTTAAAGAGGCATTTCAGATGAATTACCCCGTATTACGAGCCGACCAAAAGGTGGCAATGGATTATTTCGGTACGGCAAGTATGGCCATACCCACTCTCTTTGTCATCACCCGGGAGGGTAAACTTGCAGACAAAATTGTGGGCTATGCGCCAGGGGCTGTAGAGAAGTCACTCCAAAAAGTGCTTGAATGATCATCGATTTCCACACCCATATATTCCCCCCCTTTTTCAGGGATCAGAGGGACCTCTTTTTTCCAGAAGAGCCTGCATTCGAAAGCCTCTACCGTTCCCCAGAATCAAAACTCGTGGGCAGGAAAGAACTTCTCCAAAACATGGATGAGGAGGGGGTTCACAGGTCGGTCATTTTTGGATTTCCCTGGCAGAAGGATGAGCATTTCAGACGGCACAACGACTACATCATAGAGTCGGTTGAGCGTTACCCTGACAGATTTGTAGGTTTTTGCTGTTTTTCGCCCCTGTCCTCCAGTGGACCGAAAGAAGCAGTGAGATGCCTGGAGGCGGGTCTTTCAGGTGCGGGTGAGCTAGCCATTTATCATTCTGACCTGTCTCCGGAGGAGATGGGCTCCTTCCAGGACATCATGAAAATATGTGCCCAATATGAGGTTCCCCTTCTTCTCCATACGAATGAGCCCGTGGGACATCAGTATCCAGGGAAGAGGCCCATCAATCTCAGCCAGCTATACAACTTCCTGAAGGCATACCCATCAAACCGCATCGTCCTCGCCCACTGGGGGGGAGGTCTTTTCTTTTATGGCTTAATGAAAAAGGAGGTCCGAGAGGTGCTGAAGAATGTCTGGTTTGATACGGCAGCTTCTCCTTACCTCTACGCCCCTGATATATACAGGGTGGCCAGCGAAATTATTGGGCATGACAAGATACTCTTCGGTAGCGACTATCCACTTCTGAAGCCGGGGCGATACTTCGAAGAGATGGGGACTTCTGACCTCTCAGCAGAGTCGTTTAAGGGGATTGCAGGGGAGAACGCCGCTCGATTGCTGGGGATATCAAAATAACGGTAGATCATAGAAGAAGCTGTCGGAAAACGCCCATCTGCCGTTCGACAAGCTCGCGGCCCTGAGCAAAGTCGAAGGGCTGCGTTACCCTTATCCCTCGTCACTACGGCTTACTTCTATGTACGCCTCATTCCTCGGGATTTGTCCGCGCTTCGCTTGGACTACCCACCCTGCGGGCGGGTCCCCGGTTTCGGAAGCCTTGCATCTGGACATTTTCCATCAGCCTCTCAGAAGCCGGTTTTTCGACAGCCTCGAAAGGGATCTTCTCTATTTCTTTTCCAATATCTTTTGCACAGCCGCCCGGTGCTCCTCTGTCTGACTAAGTAACGCAAGCTGAGAGGAGATGTAGTCCAGATGTCCTCTCAAATCAGATCTCAGCCCTTGATACACAGCCCTTTTTACGGCTCTCAGTGAGGGCAGGGGCCATTGGGCGATTTTCATGGCATAGTCTCTCACCGCCTCAGAGAATCCTTCCACAGGGACCACCTTATCCACTAGGCCCAAGCTCAAGGCCTCCTTCATCTTGATGACTCGCCCTCTTAGAAGGATGTCAAGGGCCTTGCTGAGACCCACGATCCGGGGCAAGAAATAGGCTCCACCGTCTCCAGGAGCCAAGCCAATCTGTACAAAGGTGGAACTCAATGTGGCACGTTCTGAGGCGACTCTCAAATCGCAGGCCAAGGTCATATCAAATCCTCCCCCATAGGCAGGGCCGTCAATGGCCGCGATTACAGGTTTATCCACATCTTCCAGGAGGAGCGGGACTCTCTGGATATGATCCCATAACATGTCTTTCATTTTCCAGGAGGTTAATTCCCCCTTCGCCATCTCTTTGAGATTTCCTCCTGCACTGAAGGCGCCACCTTCTCCGGTGAGAATGATGACCTTCACATCGGGATCGGCTTTGGCCTCTTTGAGTGCCTGGCAGATGCTATCCATCATTTCAGGCGTGAAGGCATTTTTAGTCTCGGGTCTGTTCATGGAGATGGTGGCCACGGGCGGTGATTTTCGGTATATGATGTCAGAGAAATGCATTTTACCTCCTTGAATAGAAATGGTTGATATACTATAAAATTTTGTTGTGGATTAAAAGTGAACTTTTGACAAAAGCCACGATGATAACTTTATCCAATAGCAGACCAACCAAATCGGACAGATCTTCCGTCAAAGAGCTTGACGGACAGATTGAGCGCATCACCTATACCAATGAGGAGACGGGATACACCGTTGCCAGGATAAAGGTTGCCGGATATTCAGAACCCATAACTGCTGTAGGCAACCTCATAGCGCCAAGGCCGGGTGAGCTCATAAAGATGAAGGGTGCCTGGGTGGACCACCCTAAGTTTGGCCGACAGTTCAAGGTGATAAGCCATCGTAGCGTGGTCCCCTCCTCTTTGGAAGGCATGAGAAGGTATCTTGGATCTGGTCTCATAAAGGGGATAGGGCCTGTGATGGCCTCTCGAATCGTGGAAAAATTTGGAGAAAAGACGCTTGAAGTTATCGATAGTCGTATAGAGGATCTAGAGAAAGTTGAGGGAATCGGCCGCCAACGCGTGGGCATGATAAGGAGGGCATGGGAAGACCAGAAAGATATTAGAGAGGTCATGATTTTTCTCCAAGGCCATGGTGTGAGTTCAGCATATGCAACGAAGATCTTTAGGAGATACGGGCAAAACGCCATCTCCGTGTTGAAGAGGAATCCTTATACCCTTGCCACGGACATCTATGGCATCGGATTTCAGAGCGCTGACAGGATCGCGCAGAGGCTCGGTTTTGAGAAGAGTGCTCCTGTGAGAGCAGAGGCGGGTATCCTCTACGTGCTTGCCCAACTCTCAGACGATGGACATGTGTATTATCCGTATGAGCGCTTAATAGAGAAGTGCAAAGAAATCTTAGAGGTGGATCGAGAGGTTATCCTCAAAGCCTTTGGCAATATTGCCTATGATGGAAAAGTTATTATGGAGGATCTCAACCTGGAATTGGAGGAATTTGTCCCCAATCAAAAGGCCGTCTATCTGGCACAATTCCACACCTCAGAAACGGGCATTGCCAATCATTTCGCCCGGTTGATTTCCTCACCAAAACGGATCCGCAAGATGGACGAGGACAAGGCCATTCAATGGGTCCAGGGAAAAATCAATCTGAAGTTGGCCTCAAAACAGATTGAGGCGGTAAAGGGGGCCATATCCGATAAGGTCATGGTGATCACGGGGGGACCTGGCACGGGAAAGACCACAATTATCAATGCGGTTATCCAGATCTACAGGGCGGTTGGTGCCAGAATTCTCCTGGCTGCTCCCACTGGGCGGGCATCAAAGCGGATGAGTGAGGCAACCAGTTATCCAGCAAGAACCATCCACAGAATGCTGGAATACAGCTTCCAGAAAGGAGGTTTTCAGCGAAACCATGATCGTCCGCTGGAAGTGGATGTCCTCATCCTAGATGAGGTCTCCATGGTGGATACCATCCTCATGTACCATCTACTCAAGGCGGTGCCCGCAGAGGCCACCTTGATTATGGTTGGAGATGTGAATCAGCTCCCCTCTGTGGGCCCGGGCAGTGTCCTTAAGGACATCATTAGATCAAATGTGGTCCCCGTGGTGGAGCTGAAAGAGATCTTCCGACAAGCTGGTGAGAGCCTAATCGTCGTCAATGCCCACAAGATTAACAATGGGGTTATCCCAAAGCTCAAACCAGCCAAAGAGAACCTGGAGGATTTCTATTTCATCGAACAGGATGATCCTGAGCAAGCCCTCGATATCATCATGGAGTTGGTGTGTGAACGTATCCCCAAACGTTTCAACTTTCACCCCATTGATGATGTTCAGGTGCTCTCCCCCATGCATAAGGGCGTGGTGGGCGTAGAAAATCTGAATATGAAGCTGCAGGATGCCATGAACCCGTCGAAGGTCCAGATAGCCAAGGGTGAAAAGGTATTTCGCCTTAGAGACAAGGTTATGCAGATAAGAAACAACTATGAAAAGGAGGTATTCAATGGGGACATCGGGAGACTCACCTCCATTGATCAGGAGAGTCAGCAGGTCACCGTAACCTTCGACGGCATACCGGTTCCCTACGATTTCTCGGAACTTGATGAAGTGGCACTTGCCTATGCCATCTCTGTCCACAAATCGCAAGGTAGTGAGTACGAGGCCATTGTTATTCCCATCCTGTCGCAGCACTATGTGCTTCTTCAGAGGAACTTGATTTACACCGCTGTGACCAGAGGAAAGAAGTTGGTCGTTATGGTGGGAAGCAAAGAGGCCCTGGCCATAGGGGTAAGCAATGACAGAATAATGAGGAGGTATACCTATCTGGCCGAAAGATTGAAGCGCTCCTAAAAGACTCACGCAATTTGGAAATTTCTATGGAACCACTGGTTCCAGGCTCACATTTCTTTCGCCCATAACCTGTTTGAATTTTGCGGCATCCCCGATCACTTTACCGATGATGTTTACCGCGCTGGCTGGAACAATTTTTTCTGGTTCACTCATGGGCGTCTGGCCGAAAAAAATGCAGAAGGCATTCCCTGTGGGCCAGTACCCTAAATCTCCCAATTCCACCACCTCTCGGGCCGTTTCATCCAGTTCGGCATGGACCGGAATGGGGAAATAGATCTCTTCCCCCCAGGTACTGAAGGAGGTGGTTATAGGCAGGGCCTCTGCCACTTTCTTGGCAGTGGGAGAATCGTTCAATTCAGCTTCCATAGACAAATCCCCAACAGTTATTGTTATTTGCATCATTCAAGACCTCCTATTCATCCCTCATTTCTTCCTGAACATCAGTCTTATGGGTGTGTGCGTGAGATCAAATTGTTCTCTGAGTTGGTTCACCATGAAACGTTTATAGGAAAAATGGATCTTGTCCGGTCTATTTGCGAAGACCACAAAAGTGGGAGGCCTGATGCGGGTCTGGGTTCCATAATAAAACTTGAGGCTGCCCCGGCCTATTCTTGGCGGGGGATTTCTTCGAGTCATGTCCTCTAAGGCCTTATTGACCGCTCCTGTGCTTAACCTTTTACAAAATTGACCGTACAGGAGCTCAATTCTCTCAAACAGCTTTTTCACCCGTTCGCCAGTGAGGGCTGAAAGGTTCACCCTGGGCGCAAAGGAGACGAATTGGAGTTGTCTTTCTATGGCCGCATCCAGAAGTCTTTTTTTCTCAGCATTTTTTTTCACAAGGTCCCACTTGTTAACCGCAAGGATAAGACCGCGTCCTCGCTCAAAGGCATAGCCACAGATTCGGGCGTCCTGTTCTGCAATACCGGCTTCGGCGTCAAGGAGAATCACGGCCACATGAGATCGGTCGAGACTTCTGAGGGCCTTAATCATGGAGAATTTTTCTATCTTTTCTTTGACTCGCCCTCTCCTCCGGATGCCGGCTGTATCTATCAAGAGGTATTCTTTACCGTGCCAATTGAAAAGGATATCCACAGAATCGCGAGTCGTCCCCGGCAGCTCGCTTACCAAGAGCCGTTCAAAACCTAGGATCCGGTTTATTAGGGATGACTTGCCTACGTTGGGCCTTCCCAATACCGCCACCCGAATCCGACCGTTATCTTCCTTCTCGGGTTCATCCTTGGGCAGATCAGAGACCACCTGCTCCATGATGGCCTTCACGCCGTAACCGTGGGCAGCAGAAACCGGATAGGCATCCTCCATGCCCAGGCCAAAGAAATCATTGACCAAATGATCGTGTTCGGGTCCGTCGATCTTGTTGACCAATAGAAACACCTTCTTTTGGGACCGGCGCAGTAGATCAGCTATGTCTTCATCCCCCGGCATGATGCCCTGACGGCCATCAACCATGAAAATGATTATGTCTGCCTCCTCTATGGCCTTTCCCACCTGCTCTCTAACTTTTCTTATCAGGGGTTCATGGCCTGAATCATCAAAACCTCCGGTATCTATAATCGTCAGTGGTGTGTCTTCCCAATGTATATAGGCGTAGAGACGATCCCTTGTTATGCCCGGTTCATCGTCCACAAGGGCATCTCTTGACCTGGAGAGACGATTAAATAGGGTCGATTTGCCCACGTTGGGCCGTCCCACTATGGCGATTATGGAAGACATGGGTCCAGTTGTCATTGAAAATATTTCCCTCCAACACAGCTCTTTAATCTTACCGGCTTTTGTGTGAGGGTCAAGACGATTCCTTATATAAAATCGATAATGCGATTTTATGACTTGACTAAATACCGGAATCCGGATAATTTCTTCTCAAATATCGCTTCCGTTAAATCATCTTTAGAAATGCCCACCAAATACATCATCGTCACCGGTGGAGTCTTATCAGGCCTAGGAAAAGGGATAGCTGCCGCCTCCATAGGCCATCTTCTCTCTTCAAGACTCAAAATCATCCCCATCAAATGTGATGGATATCTCAATGTGGATCCAGGGAACATGAACCCTTTTGAGCACGGCGAGGTGTTTGTGCTGGATGATGGCGGTGAAGTGGATATGGATTTTGGGCATTACGAGCGATATTTGGGCGTCACCTGCAAAACAGAATGGAATCTGACCATGGGTAAGGTCTTTGACATGGTGAGGC
>CP070840.1:2233876-2237575 GCA_020342025.1 Deltaproteobacteria bacterium | reverse complement strand
TGGGGAGGAAAGGGCAGAAGGAGAGGAAGGGGGAGCCGGGGACTCCCATAGGGGAAGAGGGCCGAGGGCCACAGAGAAAAGAGGGGAAGAAGGCCATCAGGGGGAGATTGGTCCTGCTGTTTGTGGCCACAGCCCTTCTTGCCGTGGGCATCCTCTGGCACAATGGTCTGATAGATCCCTTTAGAGTTTTTGAGGAGCAAAGAGCGGCCAAACAAGATGAGATAAAACCAGGCACCAAGAAAGGCCTGCAGTCAAAGACGGGCATTGAGAGAGAACAGAAAACAGCCTCAGCGAAGCCGAAGAGACCGGTGACGGTGGACGAACCTAAGGTGAAGCATGAAACCTCCAGCCCTGAGGCACAGGTCAAGCCAAAGACTTTGATTGCTACCGAGCTTCCCACTGTCAAAAAAGAAATTTCAAAACCGTCTCTCAAAGGGGAACCAGAGGGAGTCGGGAAGGAGCCGGCAGGTGAAGCCTCTGAAGAGAAGCCTGCGCCTGATGTTGAAGCACCCGTTCTCGAACCTTTGCCCACGCCAAAGGCCCCGGTTGGTGCAGAATCCCAAGCTGTGAAAAAAGGGATTTCAACCCCAGCCCTTGAAGGGCAACCAGGAGATAAGGCCAAAAAGCCCACAGGTGGAGCTTTTGGAGAAAAAGCACCGTCAGATGTGCTGGCTTCTGTTCCCAAGCCGTCAGTTGAGCCAAAGCCTGTTCCTGAAATGCAATCGCCCGTATCTTCCAATAAAAGCGTCTCATATCCCTATTCACTCCTCCTGTATCACTTCCGGAACTTGGAGCGGCCAAAGGAGGCCGTTTCCCTTTACAGGAAGAAAGGCTTCTCTGCCTATTGGGTCAAGGTGGAACTGAGCAGCGGGCTGTGGTACAGGGTTTTTGTAGGGTATTTCGAGGGACGGGAACAGGCGGAACGATTCAGAAAGAACCATGGATTAATGGATGCCATGGTCAAAAGGACAGCGTATGCTAACCTCATTAATACGTATGAATCACGAGACGAGCTTGAGGCCCGGATCAAGTTTTTGGAGGATCTTGGCTATTCCCCGTATGTGATCGATGACAATACGGGCGTATCTCGACTATACGTGGGCACTTTTATAACAAAGGAGGGTGCAGAAATACAACGACAAGAGTTGGAATCCGAAGGTATCCAGAGTCAGGTGACGGAAAGATGAGTGAAGGTCATGGATGAGAAAAAGATTCTTGCCTCCATTTCCAGGAGGGTTGAAAACGAAGCGTACGCCCGCAAGCTGGGCATACGGTTAGTGGAATTGAATCCGGGCCATGCCATTGTGGAGATGGACTCCTCAGACGACGACACCAACATATTTGGAATGATTCACGGCGGGGCCATCTTCTCACTTATCGACGAGGCATTCCAGGTCTCCTGCAATTCCCACGGACGTGTGGCCGTGGCCCTTAACGTGACAGTCACGTACCACCAACCTCCAGATAAGAATAGTAGACTGCGGGCGGAATCAAAAGAAGTACATCGTTCCCAGAAGACAGGGACCTATGACATTCGCGTGACCGACGAAAAGGGCAATCTGATCGCTTCATGCCTCGCCTTGGCCTATAGAAAAAAAGCGACGCTGCCGTTTTTGGATGAGGAGTGAAAGAAGGATGTTAATAAGATTCGAGGAATTTTGGCAAATATGGAACAAAAAGCTAAAGAACGTAGAGTTTTGTTAAAGAATTCATAAAATTTCCTGAATTTCCCTTAATTATCTTGTTGACATTTCACAAAAAATTCAATATCTTAACTAACCTGATGGCCTGTAGAATTACCGAACGATTCTACAGGGCGGGGCTGAACCCCTTGAGAAAGAAATTTCTACACGCGTAAAAGATATTTTGGAAAAAGAGATCTTAATCCCTGAAAAGATTATTCTAGATAAGGTGGAAGCACTCGCCCATCAGATATCCTCTGACTACGAAGGCACGGAGCCCATTCTTGTTGGCATTCTAAACGGGGTTGTTTTTTTCTTTGCTGATCTGGTTAAGAAAATGAGCGTTCCCTGTAGAATTGATTTCATCAGGGCAGCGAGTTACGGGTCCGGTACGTCATCAAGCGGAAATATCAAATTTACGAAAGACGTGGAAATCCCCATTCAGGGCAAGCCTGTGATTGTGGTGGAAGATATCGTGGACACCGGCCTCACCTTGAGACAGATTGTTAAGCGACTTGAGGGAAAAGGCCCTGAATCCATAAGAATCTGTGCCCTCATTGATAAGCTGGAGAGGCGCGAGGAGACGGTCTCAATCGACTATTGCGGTTTCCAGGTTAAAGAGGGCTTTCTGGTGGGCTATGGGCTTGACCATGATGAACAGTATAGATATCTCCGTGATATCTATGTCTTGAGATGATAAAGTCGTCTCAACCCAAGTAGGAGGGTGACTATGATCATAGAGTGTGAAAGTTGCGCATCCAAGTACAACCTCGACGAGGGTCTTTTGAAATCAGGAGGCTCCAAAGTCAGGTGTTCTGTATGCAAAAATGTTTTCATCGCGTATCCACCAGAGGAGTTGCTCATCGAGGAACCTGCCACCGATATGATTCTGGAGGAAGAGCTTGATGAGACGTTGTCTCTTGATTCGCGTACTGATTTTGAGGAAGAAGAGCGCAGACCCCCAAAGGGACCGGGGGAGTCTGATTTCGATTTAGCTTTTGAAGAGGCCATGGAAGAAGCTGACGTTCATAAAGCCGTTCCTCCTGATGAAATACCTGATTTTGAGGAGGGCGCTATACCGGCGACTGCAGATATGCGCAGAGATGAAGCAGAAGAAGGACTGGAAGATACTGAACCTCCGGTCCCCAGGATAAAGACGGGTCGATCACGGGCTCTACCCATTATCCTACTGATTCTTTTATTGATCTTCGGCGGGGCTGCAGCGGTTTTCTATTTTGCTCCGGACCTTATTCCTGATTCTATACCCTTCTTACAGCCTTCTAAGAAGCAGGAGGCGATGGATCCCGGCGTGGCCAGGCTATCCTTCAAGGCTGTTACCGGTTCCTTTATCCAATCCCAGAAGGCTGGCCAACTCTTCGTTATCAACGGCATGGTTACCAATAACTATCCCAAGCCACGGAGTTTCATCCTTATCAAGGGCAGCATCCTGGACGATAAAGGGAATGTGGTCAAAATAAATATGGCTTACGCGGGAAATACTTTTGTGGAAGAACAGATCAAAGAGACGCCCATCGAGGAGCTAGACAAAGGATTAAAGGTGCGGATGGGTAAGAATAGAATGAATTTCAATTTGCAGCCAGGCGCCACAATCCCCTTCATGATTATCATTGACAAACTGCCGGAAAATGTAAGCGAGTTCACCGTCGAGGCGGTCAGTTCATCTCCAGGAAAGTAATTTTCGCAATAAATGCCAGTAGGGAAGAGGATGGAGGGGTGAGGGCCCCTTCATCTTTTTGTAGAGGCATGCATGGTTAAATTTGACGACAGAACCTCTCCTATTAGTCACAAAAAGATCATCAGGGGCATTTTTATCCTGTTAGCCATCCTGTTTATCGGCAGCGTAGGATATATGGGAATAGAGAAATGGGAGTTCCTGGATGCCTTGTACATGACTGTCATTACCATTACCACGGTCGGCTTTGGGGAGGTGAGGGAGGTAACGCGCCTTGGAAGAATGTTCACGATTTTCATCATCTTCTTTGGGATAGGAATCATA
>CP070840.1:2223968-2233776 GCA_020342025.1 Deltaproteobacteria bacterium | reverse complement strand
GGCTCCCTTCCAGACAAGACGGATAACGTCTCCCTTATTCAAACCCATATCTCCATGGTGTTTGTGGGAGATGAATTTGTCTACAAGGTCAAGAAGCCGGTGGATTTCGGATTCTTGGACTTCACAACCCTGGACAAGAGAAAGCACTACTGTGAACAAGAGGTGAAGCTCAACCAGCGATTGGCTCAGGACACGTATATGGGCGTTCTGCCCATCATCTATGACGGCCAACGTCATCGAATAGGGCCAGGCGAGGGTGAGATTGTGGAGTATGCGGTAAAGATGAAGAAGATCCCAGAAGAGCTGCTGATGAAGTCTCTGTTCAATCGGGGCCAACTTGGCAAAGGGCATCTCAGGGAGATCGCCCGCGTTCTTGCCCATTTCCATCAACATGCTGTGCGTTCTCCTCAGATCGATAAATTTGGTGCCCCGGAAGTGTTTAGAATTAACACGGATGAAAATTTCGAGCAGACCGCCAAGTATATGGATGTGACCATTTCATCGGAAGATTTTCACACTATCCGTAAGTGGACAGACGATTTTTACAGGCAAAAGTGGGACCTTTTCCTTGAGCGAATCTCGGGGGGGAAGATAAGAGACGGTCATGGAGATCTCCATATGGAACATGTTTGCTTCACAGAGAAACTCTCCATCATCGACTGCATTGAATTCAATGATCGATTCCGTTACGGCGACACGCTCGCGGATATAGCCTTTCTTCTCATGGACCTGGAATATCACGGCGGTAAGGATTTTGCCCGTCAGCTGTGGCGCTTCTATGGTCATGAGACAGGCGATACGGGTATGGATACCTTGCTCAGCTTTTATAAGGTTTATCGTGCCTATGTGCGGGGGAAGGTAAACAGTTTCCAGCTTGATGACGAGCAGATGGGAGCTGATGAGAAGAAGAAAGCGGCTCAAACAGCCTCAAAGTACTTCAAGCTCGCGCGCTCCTATATCGGATAGTCATTTGAAAGCGCCCGCCCTCACTGCAAACCCTTTTTGTGTGTAATCAAACCCGGGTCCTTTGAGCCGGTTTTTTACGGGGACGAGTTGAGGACCTCTGCCCTATACAATATTTAAAACTTAGGCTATTATTTTAAGAGTGAACGTGAGGAGCAAAAAATGAGAGAGCCTTTTATAGATTTTATGGAAAATGAACTGGATTCTGAAACCGTCCTCATCGCCTGTGGCCTCCCTGCATCCTATAAGACAGAAACCACAGAGGTCATTGCAACACTTAAAGGCTATAAAGTATTAAGGACCGACATGATACGCTTAGAGGTTTTGCGAGGCGAAGACATTTTTGATGAAAAGGTGGCCTCCAATATGGAGAAGAGAACCCTCGTCTATGATGAAATGTTCCGCATGGCCCATGAGCTTGCAGGAAAAGGGGAGGGAATCATTCTGGACGCCACTTTTGTGAAACAAGAACTGAGAAGACGGGCTGCCCATGTGGCCGCAAGGCACAAAAAGAGGCTGGTCATCCAACAAACAGAGTGCCCCCAAGCGGTGTCCCTGAGAAGGATCGCAGCGAGAACCAAGGAAAATTATGAATCCAATGCCCTGACAGAACAGGCCTATCTGAATAACAAGAAGAAATTCGAGGCTGTGGATCTGGAGGACCTGAAGGCGCGGTATCCTGGGTTGGATATTGGGCATCTTCTGGTGGACACCTCTTCCGATATGGAGGGGGAGTGGTTTGTCATCGGGAAGGTGACACGTTGAGGCTGTCGGAAAACGCCCATCTGCCGTTCGACAGGCTCACGGTCCTGAGCAAAGTCGAAGGACGGCGTTACCCTCATCCCTCGTCACTGCGGCGTACTTCTATGTGCCCCTCATTCCTCGGGATTTGTCCGCGCTTCGCTTGGACTCCCCACCCTGCGGGCGGGTCCCCAGTTTCGGGAGCCTTGCGTCTGGACATTTTACATCAGCCTCTCAGAAGCCTGCTTTTCGACAGTCTCGTTAGAGCTCCTGGCCATTTCCCTTGGGATGTTAGAGTGTGAATATCAGCGTCGATGCCCTTAAAAAAAGAATTCTGGCTGCAAGAAGAGAGATACCCGCCGACCTTGTCCTGAAAGAGGGGAGGGTGGTTAATGTATTCTCCGGGAAGATTCAGGAACGGGATGTGGCCCTCTATGATGGTGTGGTTGTGGGACTGGGCCGGGCCTATCAGGGTAAAGAACAGATACAGGCCAAAGGGAAATGGATTATCCCGGGGCTTATTGACGCTCACCTGCATATTGAAAGTAGTATGCTCCTCCCATCCAGGTTAGCTGCTGCCCTCCTTCCCCACGGTACAACGACTATTGTCGCAGATCCTCACGAAATCGGAAATGTGATGGGCATTGAGGGCATAAAGTTCATGCTCGAGGAAAGTGCGTCCGTGCCCCTCGATATCTTTTTTATGGCCCCTTCCTGTGTCCCCGCCACGCACCTGGAAACAGCGGGTGCCCGTCTGGAGGTTTCAGAGCTTGCGGAATTGAAAAATGAAACGAGGATCCTGGGTTTGGCAGAGATGATGAATTTTCCGGGGGTCCTGATGGGCACCCCCGAAGTGCTGCAAAAACTGCCCCTTTTTGGAGACAAGATCATTGATGGTCACGCGCCATCACTCAGGGGATACGATCTTCAGGCATATGTGACGGCTGGAATGCGGTCCGACCATGAGGCCACAGATCGCACAGAAGGCATGGAAAAGGTCAGCAGTGGCATGATGCTTATGATTCGTGAAGGCACAGCGGCCAAAAACCTAGAAGATCTCCTTCCGTTGGTTACCCCGGAAAATGCGCGGCGGTTCTGCTTTGTTTCTGACGACCTCCATCCCCAAGAAATTCGTCAGAGGGGTCACCTGAATTACATCATCAGGAAGGCCATTGATCTGGGTCTTGATCCAGTGAGGGCCATTCAAATGGCCACCCTAAATCCGGCCGAGTATTTCGGTCTCAAAGATAGGGGGGCTGTGGCGCCCGGATTTCGGGCCGACCTTGCGGTCCTGCACGATCTTGAACGGTTTGAATTGGACAAGGTCTTCAAAGGGGGTAAACGGGTGGTGGATAGGGGGAAATTGATCGATTTTCCCCATGCAGATGATGAGTCCGTCGAATTGCGCTCCATGAATGTGGCCCCCCTCACTTGGGAGAGTTTTCGTATCCCCCATGAGGACAGGAGGGCCAGGGTCATAGAACTCATCCCTGGGCAGATTTTGACAGGTGTTCGCTATGAACACATAAAATCGGATAACGGCTGGGTCCAATCAGATGTTGAAAGGGATATCCTGAAATTGGCCGTTGTGGAGAGGCACAGGGCCACCGGAAACATAGGACTCGGTCTGGTGATGGGTTTTGGCCTTGATGCGGGTGCGCTGGCCTCTTCTGTTGCTCACGACTCTCATAATCTGATCGCCATAGGGGTCAGCGACCAGGAGATCTGGCGATCCATCGAGGAAGTAAAGAAAACGGGCGGTGGAATTGCGGTCATAAGGGATGAGAAGGTCCTGGCTAGAGTTCCCCTTGATATTGCAGGGCTCATGTCCAGGGAGTCTCTAGAGGGATTGACTGAAAAATTAGATGAGGCGGACAGGGCGGCTTCTTCCCTGGGCTGTACCATACCGGACCCCTTTATGTCTTTGTCTTTTCTCGCACTTCCTGTTATACCAAAGCTTAAGCTGACAGATCTGGGACTGGTGGACGTGGAAAAATTCAGCCTGGTCCCTTTGTTCGTTGATGAAAATGAGTGCAAACGGATTTAGTACGGCCACATCGTCATTGTTTGCCCTGCTTAAAATCCCCCCAACCCCCCTTACAAAAGGGGGGCGAAGGGGGGCATGGCTTCATTAACAGCAGGCTTTTTGCTCTGTTCTTGTGAAAGATACGGGGAGGGTTTAGTGCATGTCATCCCATTCGATTGGAATTATCTATAAGTACAGGTATGAACCTGCAAAGCGGGAGGCCAAGAACCTTGAGGATTGGCTAAAGGGCAAGGGTGTGCGCGTTTTCTCAGAAGAGATGACCAGCACGGTCAGGATGAACGGGTGTCCAGAAGAGCCCATTCGCATCCCCAATAGCGTAGATTGGGTCGTGGTCCTAGGGGGTGACGGAACCCTGCTGGGGGCGGCTCGCAAAGTGGGAAGATATGGTGTCCCGATCCTTGGTGTGAATCTGGGTGGCCTGGGTTTTCTGACCAGCATTCCGCTCACAGGCCTTTATCCGGCCATTGAAAGGCTGCTCAAAGGTGAAATGGAAGTGGAAAGCAGATTGATGCTGGAGATAAAGGTCATTCGCCAGGAGGAGGAAATCTGTCGATTCCCGGTGCTCAATGATTTGGTCATCAATAAAGGACCCTTGGCAAGGATCATCGATCTGGACGTGTATATCAATGAGCAGTTTCTCACCACCTTCAGGGCTGATGGTCTCATTATATCCACGCCCACGGGATCAACCGCGTACAACCTCTCTGCAGGAGGCCCCATACTCTATCCCACCATGGCAAATTTCATTTTGACGCCCATATGTCCTTTCACGTTATCAAATCGTCCCATCATCCTGCCCCATTCAGATACCATTTATATAAAGATGGGCAAGGAGAGTGAGGAGAAAGTGCATTTGACCTTTGATGGACAAGTGGGGTTTGATTTCTCTTACGGAGATAAGGTCATGATCTATACATCCAAGGAGCGGATAAAACTGATCAGATCTCCGGACCAAACCTACTTTGAGATCTTGCGGGCCAAACTCATGTGGGGAGGGGCCACCTATAACGAGGATGGAGACAAATAGACACATCTTTAAAGTAAAACGCCGAGATATCAACTACCTGAGGGTGACCATAGAATCCTATGATGGGATGGGCGTTGTAAGCACCGTTGATCCCCAAGCGGCACTGATAGAGGTGCAAGTGGCCCCCGGGTGCGAGGACATTTTTTCTGAATTAGTGAATTTTTTGTCGAAGCATGAGGGCATGGTGATTAAAGTGCAAACAAAGGTATAGGGAGTCTCTCTTTGTCTCGTTACTTTTACATAGCTACGATGGGCTGCCAGATGAATGAATATGACTCAGACTACCTGGCTCAGGTCCTCCTGAATTCTCATTTTGTCCCCACGGACAGCCCGAATAATGCTGATCTCATCCTTATCAATACATGTACTGTAAGAGCGAAGGCTGAACAGAAGGCCTTCAGTCTCCTGGGACGTATGCTTTCCCTCAAGAGAAGGAAGCCTGATCTGCTTGTGGGTATTGCAGGGTGCATTGCACAGCAAGAGGGCGCCCATTTAATGGAAAGGTTCCCGGGACTGGATCTGGTGCTGGGGACCAGAGAAATCAGCAGGGTTGAGGAGTTCTTAGAAAGACTGGTTTGGGGCAGACAGAAGATTGTGGCCACAGATATTGATCTCAGACCTCCATCTCCCATGGATAACCACGGGTATTTCGGGGGTAGGGTCAGGAGCTACATCTCCATTATGGAAGGCTGCGATAATTTTTGCAGTTATTGTATCGTCCCCCATGTGCGAGGCAGGGAGGTGAGTCGCCCCCCGCAGGAGATACGGAGAGAGGCAGAGAATCTGATCGCACAAGGGGTTAAAGAGGTTACCCTGTTGGGTCAGAACGTCAATTCCTACGTCTGGGGAAATGACAAGGCGTTCAGTTTCCCCGCTCTCCTCAGAGAAATGAGTAAGCTCCATGGCCTGGCAAGAATGCGCTTTACCACATCACACCCCAAAGACCTTTCAGATG
The DNA here is from genome assembly GCA_020342025.1 of Deltaproteobacteria bacterium. Next base: position 2,228,043 of record CP070840.1, on the reverse strand, counting down.
ATCTGATAAACTGTTTTGGCGAACTGGAGAATCTTTGCCCCCATATTCATCTCCCTCTCCAAGCCGGCTCCAACAAGATCCTTGACCTCATGAACAGGGGCTATACCAGGGAGAAATATGGGGAACTGGCCGAGAAATTGAGGAAGATAAGACCCGATATGGCTATCACTAGCGATGTGATGGTGGGGTTTCCGAAGGAATCGCATGAAGATTTCCAAGGGACCCTTGATCTGATCAGGGAAATTGAATTTGATGGCCTTTACTCCTTTAAATATTCGGATAGAAAGGGTACACTAGCGGAGACAATGGACGGAAAAATATCTGAAGCTGAGAAGTCTTCCCGATTGAGCGAGCTCCAGCAGCTTCAGAAGGCGATCACCCTGAAAAAGAATAGACAGCTGGAGGGCCGGGAGGTGGAAATCCTGGTGGAAGGGGAGAGCAAAAAGGGGGGCCAATTGACTGGGAGGACCCCCACCAATAAAATTGTAAATTTCAATAATAATAATAGAACAATAGGAGAACTAGTTAAAGTAACAATTAAACGTGCTTTTGTGAATTCCCTTATGGGCGAATTAGTAGTAATATCAGATACTTAATTTTTTTTGACCCCATTTGAGGGCCTTCACGTATCTGTCATGGCAAAACAAGGAAGCGATTACAGTAATGAATCCGTGCTTGTTGTGGATGATGATCAGCAATTCAGGGAAACTTTGGTCAAACTCCTGTCTATCCTCGGATTTGAGACCGCCTCTGCATCGAGCGGTCCCGATGCATTGGCCCAGTTAAAGGAAAACGAATACACCTTCCTCCTGGCTGACATGAAGATGCCCAATATGGATGGGCTCAAGCTTATTGATCAGGTGGGGAAGGATTTTCCGGACGTGAGCATCATAGCCATGACAGGCTATGCCGAGGGCTACCGATATATCGATGTCATAAACGCAGGGGCCAGCGATTTCATAAAAAAACCTTTTGAATCCGAGGAGTTAGAAGCCAAAGTAAACAGAATTATCAACGAGCGCAATCTCAGGAAAGAACTGAGCCGTCTCTCCATTACGGACTCCCTCACAGGCCTTTTCAACCAGCGCCACTTCTATAATCGCCTAAGGGAGGAGTTCACCAGGGCACAGCGACAAAACAACTCACTCTCACTCATTCTTCTCGATCTTGATCATTTCAAGGCCTACAATGACACCTACGGCCACTTAGCAGGGGACGAAGTCCTCAGAAATCTGGGCCGTATTGTCAACAGGAGCATCCGGGAAGGCGTTGACTCTGGATATCGGTATGGCGGAGACGAGTTCGCCATCATCCTCATCGATGCGGATCTGAGCGTCGCCAAGGAGATCGGAAAGCGCATTCAGAATGCGCTTCGAGAGGGAAATTTTACGGCCAGCGTGGGGTATGCCACATTTGCAGATGGAATGACTGAGAAACAATTGGTCTCTGAGGCGGACAAGAACCTTTACAAAGCAAAGCTGAAAATAAAGAGCAACGCGGGAAATGCGTAGTCTTATAATGTATATTATGTAAACTTATTTACGTCGCCTCCCTCTCCCCTATGCGAATCACATTCAAATATTTATTGACATGAGGATTTCATTAATAGTAGAAAGGCTCTTCTAAATTTTTCCGGAGGTTCTCAATTTAATGGGTAGTGTGGTAAAAAAGCGTCGTAAAAAAATCAGAAAGCATAAGTATAGAAAACTGAAAAAAAAGATGAGACACAAGAACAAATAGTTTTCCTTCTTCTTCCCCGTTGTTCGAAAAAAAAAGAAGGCAGTTCGAGAAATCGCGAGCTGCCTTCTTTTTTCATTTGCTCCTCAAATATTCATTGGTCTTATCTGGGGGCGTAACGAGCCGAAGTGGCTCACTTTTTGTAATCGTACCACCCTGCCCCGGTCTTTCGACCCAGTTTCCCAGCCTTGATCATGCTTTTCATGAGAGTTGGGGCGATCCATTTCAGTTCCTGGTTTAATTCTTTATGGAAATATTCCGTCACATGGTAGGCTATATCGATTCCTGTGAGATCCATTAATTCAAAGGGACCCATGGGATAATTCAAGCCGTTCTTCACGGCCGTGTCGATATCTTCGGCGCTGGCGATCCCCTCTTCCAGCATCTTGATGGCCTCCAAAAAGTGGGGTGTCATGATCCTGTTTACGATAAAACCCGGGGAGTCTTTTTTCACTTCAACGGTTACCTTGCCCATCTTTTTCGCCAGCTCAGTGGCTGTAGCGACTGTCTCGTCACTCGTATAATATCCCCGGATGATCTCAACAAGTCTCATGAGCGGGGCGGGATTAAAAAAATGCATGCCGCAGATCTTGTCTGGTCTGCTCGTGGCTGCGGCAATCTCCGTTATGGACATGGAGGAGGTGTTGGAGGAAAGCACGATCTCGGGGCGACAAAGCTCATCCAGTTCCTTGAATACCTTCTTTTTCAGATCCAGATCCTCTAGAACCGCCTCGACCAAAAAATCCACATCCTTGAGATCCGTCATATCGGTGGTGCCTTTGATCCGGCCCATGATGGTATCCTTGTCCTTGGCCTCAAGTTTCCCCTTTTCCACGCTTTTGGAGAGGAATTTGTCAATGCTTTTCATGCCTCGTTCCACAAAGGCACCTTCAATGTCTCTCATGACCACGTCACAACCTATTTGGGCTGCCAGTTGGGCAATACCGTTGCCCATCGCCCCAGCGCCCAAAACACCCACCTTCTTAATCTCCATCTCTACCTCCTTTCACAGCCTTGTGGGTATGGTTTCTCTTTCGAGGGAGAATAGTTTATGGCTTAAACGGACTCGACCCGGTCTATTTCAGGGACATTTTGCTTCAAAATCTTCTCAATACCCATTTTAAGGGTCATCTGAGACATGGGACATCCGCCGCAAGCACCTGTCAACCTGAGTTTGACCACGCCATTTTCATCCACGTCTACGAACTCCACATCGCCCCCATCCGCCTGCAGGGAGGGCCTCACCTTGTTGAGGGCATCTTCGATTTTCTCTCTTAACATGATAAATACCTCCGTTTTTTTGTTCACTTCACTGTCACTAACATAACATCAATAATTTTAAAATCAATAATATTAGTATTAGTTCACTATCTTGAGTCAGTTAAACAAAAAGCTAAATACCAGTGCTTACCCAAAGGCCTTAAGCACCCTCTGATCCAGGTACTGGGAAAGACCGTGTGAATTCCCCGGAGACCATCCCAAGCTTTCCTGCCAAACCTCCTCACTTTCCATGCAGAGGTAGATTCCCAGTCCTTCGTGCCACTTCGTTAGCATGGCCCCCAAGAAACGATACATTTCTATGCGTATGGGCTTGAAATAGCGCATTTTACCGTCCCGTCCAGGCACGAATTCCCCATCCAAAATATGGGTCTTGGGGTGACGCTCCCTAATAATGCGCTTAAGGTGTGGCATGTATCGGAGACAACCCAAGCTTATCCAAACGATTCCCTTTGGGTCGATATATCTGTCTATCATTTCCATGGTCTTCATGTACCCCTCTGCCCATCCTCCATGTTCAATCAGCGGATCAAAATGGAAACCCAGCATAAAGCCCTCTTTCTGACAGCTGCGGGCCGCCAGAAGCCTCTTTTTGATGCTCGGTGCGCCCTGCTCTTCCCTCGACGCCACAGCGGGGCTATTCAGGGACCAGGAAACAATAATGCCATCTCTGCATTGGGAGGAAAGCAGTCCTTGAATCTGGTTTGTTTTTGTTTTCAGCTCAAGCACCGCATTTTTCTTGTCTGCAAAAAAGGGAAAAAGGATCTCGGCCCAGCCTGTGATCGGCTCAAGGGCGAGACTGTCCGTGAACTCCCCCGTCCCTATTCTGAAGATCTTTTCAGGGTTCTTATCTATGAGCTGCCCGATCTGTTCAAGTTTGTCCTCCAGATTCACGAAGATTCTGAGTGAAGGTTGATTAAGATATCCCTGAAGAACACAGTAGCTGCAATCTAGGGGGCAGTTTGTTCCCACATGAAGGATCTGATATCCACAGCAAATATAACTACTTGTCCCTGGGCACGGCCTTAGAAAGTCTCCTTGAAAAGAGAGCAGTCGGAGG
>CP070840.1:2218691-2223868 GCA_020342025.1 Deltaproteobacteria bacterium | reverse complement strand
TTAAATCGGGTGATGAGATCCCGGTTGAAGAGAGAAATTCTGAGGAGATAAGCCATTTCCGAAATAAAGAGATTGGACCGCCGGGTGTGAAGGCCATCAACCCGGCATTTGATGTGACGCCAAACAGGTATGTGTCAGCCATTATTACGGAGAAAGGCGTCATCAGGCCTCCTTTCAGGAGTCAAATAAGAAAGTTTTTTCAGAAGGAGCAGATAAGTTCTTGACCTGACATAAAGTTTGGCCTATACTCCGCGCTCATCTTCTAGGCCAAACCCTTAAAATCTTCCGGGCTTACCGGGCAATCCACCTCGCAGAGAGGATTGCTTTGAAAGGAGTTGGGAACTTCAGCACGTAAATCAAAATAGGGAGGGGGTGAGGAAATTGTATGCCCTGTTAGACCTCGTTCTCATAGACCTCTATGAGTGTGATCGCGAGCGGCTTACCCATGAAGAGGAAATTAAGGAGGGGATGCTGAAGGCTGCTGAACTCATGGGGGCAGAAGTGATAGGGACCTCATTTCATACCTTTAAGCCGTGGGGGGTTAGCGGTACCGTTACCATCGCAGAATCTCACATCGCCGTTCACACGTGGCCAGAGTTTAATTACGCGGCGGTGACCTTTGAGACCTGTGGTCACCACATGGACCATCGAAAGGCTTACCAACACCTGGTTCAGTTCTTTGGTGCCAAGAACCCCAAAATTACGCTTCAGAAAAGAGGATTCATGGATTACATGGAAGGGGAGATAAACTATAAACAAGAGGCTGGTTGACTGACCGAACCGGCTTCTGTTTGTTTGCCCTCCGAGATTTCACCTTTCATCACCCTTCAGGAACGGCTTGCAGCCTGAACCTGAACGGATCCCTATACCCTAATTTTGCCTCAATTCGCCTAGCTGATTAAAGTTTTGAAATCATTATACATTGCATGAAAGCAGACGGGCCTTCGATCCTGAAAAATCCATTACTCCGGCACTCCATTACTCTCTCCGAGCCGGAGGCCAATACTCCTACAAAGTTGAATTCAACACCGCCTCTACAATGAGCCTAAGGCGGTGGAGTCAGCGAAGAGCTACTTTTAGGATTTTTCTTGTCTTTGATGTGACCTTGAATCTGTCGTCAATCCGGTGACCACAAACCCAGACAGGCGTATCCCGGCTCACCAATATGGGTGTGGAGGCCCGCATCTCAGAGGGGATTTTAAGGTCTATAAAAAAATTCTTAATCTTCTTGTGCCCATTCATTCCAAGGGGGACAAATCTATCCCCTGGCCTGTGGGTTCTTAATATCAATGGATACTGAAGTTTGGCAGCATCCAGATATGCCGTCCACCCCTGATCCGTCGAATTCAAATCCACATCCCCTTCCATTTCCACAAGGGTTATGGATCGTCCAATCTCTTCAAGATAATAGGTCCCCACACCATTCAAGCGGTAATGGAATTCAGCCTGTTTGTCTGCCTCGCCGGCCATGAAAGCCAACCTGTCATACACCCGTTTGACTGTAAGTCCGTTAGGCAGATTTAAGATGCCTTGTGGATTCCTGCCCTGGGCCAGCATGTGCACAGATTCAATATGACCGTGATCTATTCTGCGAAGGTTTTTGCCAATCTTCCTCAGTAAATGCCTCGTCACCCGGTTTCTAACAGGCTCCCGGAGTTCAACGAAGGATTGTACAGGTATCCAAATACCCCCTTCAGGTCTTTGTTCCGCCTCCCTAACTACCCAGTCTTCTGCTTGATCCTCCAGATACCTATTGTCACTTCCCATGATGCGGGCCAGTTGTCCCAAATGCTCTATGAGCCTGGGTTGGTATTCCAGGAGCCGCGGCAAGAGTTCCAGCCGGATCTTGTTTCTCAGATAATCGGTTTGAAGATTAGAACTGTCGACGACGTATGAGAGGTCTCGAGCCTTCAGATAGGATTCAATCTCCTCCCGTTTGATTTCAATCAACGGCCTGATGATGGTATTTCCCCTCGACGGGGGAATACCGGCCAGACCAGTGGGGCCGCTACCCCTTAAAAGCCTCATGAGAACTGTCTCCGCCTGGTCGTTCAGATTATGGCCTAGAGCAATCTTTTGAGCATCCAGCTTATCCTTTAGCTTTTCAAAGAAGGCATATCGTGCATTCCTCGCCCTTTCCTCCACCGAGGATGCGATACCTTCCCTGAGCAAGGAGGCTTTTTCGGTCTCAAAGGGAAGGGACATGGAGGAGGCCAGACGTCGAACAAACCGTGTCTCGGCCTCATCCTCCTTCTCCCTGAGTCCGTGGTCAAAGTGGGCCACGACCAGCCTGATTTCCAACTCTTCGCCGAGTTCATGGAGAATATCGAGGAGGCATACGGAGTCGGGTCCCCCTGAGACGCCCACAACACAAAGATCCCCCGGATCTAACATCCGGTAACGGAAAATTGTCTCTTTGGCCTTTGTTATTGTATCTCTCATTGGATTCATAATAATGGTCAGATTTTGGTTTTTGAATTCCAGTGTAACCTTCAAAACATGGGGGGGTCAATAGGAGGTCGTCTTTTGTTTTGGAAGAGGTAAATCTCATGACTACTCTGCGGTATTTGGGAGGTTCCACTGAGAAAGAACCGGGTGGGCGGATTGATAATTTGCCAGACTGATTAGTAAGAAAAGGGGATGAACGCCAGAATGGCTTCACCCAGATTTTCCAAACATCTCAGATTGAAAAACTGCACATTAGAGATTCGTGAGTTTTTCGGCCTCTATGCACCAGGCAGAACCTTTTACTTTATCTGATTCGAGGCACACCACAAGATGTGGGCATCAAACGGATAAAAGCAGGGGCAATGATGATTCTTCTTTTGACGTTGCGTCAGGCAGTCTGACTCAATTTTGACTCACGCTAATTTCCAATGTTTTGGTCATATTCCGGTAGCCGCAAGAGGGTCTTTTGGTAACGGCGGAGGCACAGCTATTTCTGGCGATTCCGCCGCCCCCTCCACTTCAAGCGCAAAGCCCAGATCAGCGATCATTTGCAACGCGTCATCAGCCGACTGACCTCCGGTTGTGAGATAACCTGAGACAAAGATTGAATTGGCCGCATAAAGCGATAGCGGCTGGAGGCTGCGAAGATGGTATTCTCTGCCGCCCGCTACTCGTATTTCACGATCAGGATTGAGAAAGCGTGCCAGGCAGAGTATTTTTAGACAGCGACGAGGATTCAATTCATGGGTACGATCTTCAAAGGGTGTTCCTTTTATGGGGATCAAGAAGTTAAGGGGAATGGATTCAGCCCCCACCTCTCGCACAGCCCGAAGAAGGTCTATGATGTCTTCATCTGTTTCTCCCTGCCCCACAATACCACCTGAGCAGACTTCTAATCCCGCAGCACGGCATCTGAGTAACGTCTGCAGTCTATCTTGGTAGGTATGGGTGGTACAAATCTTTGGATGAAAACGCTGGCTGGTGTTCAGGTTGTGATTCACACGGTCGAGGCCTGAAGCCTTCAGACGTTGCGCCTGTCCTTCTTTTAAAAATCCCAGTGAACAGCAAACCGATAGCTGCGTATTTTCCTTGATGGCGCTAATAATCTCACATAACCCTTCAATCTCCCTGTCGGATGGACCTCGACCGCTCAAGGCCATACAATATCGTTTCGCCTTCAACCGTTTTGCCCTTTGGGCTTCTTTGAGGAGTTTATCCTTAGACATTAAAGGATATTTTTCGATGTCTGCTGTTGAAACTCTTGACTGAGAGCAGTAATGGCAGTCCTCCGCGCAAAGGCCACTTTTGGCATTAGTAAGTACCTGAATGTGTACTACATTCCCAAAATAATGATGCCGCACCTTATACGCTGCGTCAAGCAGTGCTAGCACCCATTTGTCGGGGCAGTTTAACACCTGCCCGCATTGTTCGCGGGTAATAATCTCACCTTCCAAGGAAATACAAGCCAATTCATCAAACCTCATACCGTAAGCCCACCTTTCATTTCCAATTTACAATGATGACATTCTATACCCAGAACCAACACGGGAATCAAGTGACAGGAGGATTTGAGAGTGAATATTTTTGAAAAGAGACCATAGGGCAGGCATTGATGCTGGGTAGGAGTTTGTTGCCGCATACCATATTTAGCCAGAATCAAGATCGGTTCTCCTTAGAATAGATTCTGACTTGTCTATGAGGCTGTCGGAAAACGCCCATCTGCCATTCGACAAGCTCATGGCCCTGAGCAAAGTCGAAGGGCTGCGTTACCCTCATCCCTCGTCACTGCGGCGTACTTCTATGTACGCCTCATTCCTCGGGATTTCGGAAGCCTTGCATTTGGACATTTTCCATCAGCCTCTCAGGACCGGGTTTTTCGACAGTCTCATTTGTTGGTTTCATTGATTTAAGATCAAATGACAAATTGCCGATTGAAAGCGTTAAACAACTTAACAATTCAACTACTTAACGACTCAACTGGTCTTAGAAGGGAGGTGATTGAATAGTCAGCACTTAGATATTTATAAATGATGGGGGTTTAATATTAATCCATAAACCATATAAGGGGGAAACTATGAAGATGAAAAAAATTCTAGTACCTTTGTTGGCGTTTGCTCTTTTGTTTGGCCTATCCTCCACGGCTTTGGCCGGAGTGATCAAGGTGGGTGGTCTAAAGGACACCACAGGGGCCACATCTGATGTGGGCAAAGACGCCGCCCTGGGTCAAGCAGAGTTCTGGTCCCATTATGTGAACGATAATGGCGGTATAAATGGCAAGCCGGTAAAATATATCTGGTTTGATTATGGATACCGCATCCCGGAGGCCATTACCAAGTATAAACTTTTAAAGAGACTCGGCGTGGTGGCCATAATGGGATGGGGAACGGGCGATACGGAGGCCCTTTCACCCACGATCAACAAGGATAAGATTCCTTATGTCTCAGATTCTTACTCTGCCCATCTGACAGATCCCAAAAAGACCCGTTACAACCTTTTCTTTTCTCCAGACTATTCCACCAACGCTAGGGCCTGTCTGACGGCCTGGTTTGACAAGAAATGGCCAAAGCATCCCGATTATGGGAAAAGGAAGCCTCGTATGGCAAATAGCTATATGTTTCCATCTCCCTACGCGAGTGCGCCCATTAAAGCCATAAAGGACCATGCCAAGATGCTCGGTTTTGAAGTGGGCCCGGATCAGGACGTGAGCCTTTTTGCCCTGGATACCAAGA
>CP070840.1:2216040-2218591 GCA_020342025.1 Deltaproteobacteria bacterium | reverse complement strand
GGCCGTTACAAAAATGAGGAGTACCCTAATGACATATTCTAACGTGGGCCCCTGCTGCACAAAGTATTGCTGGTAGAGGTTCTGGAGTGTGTCTTTGACAGGATATTCCATTCCTCGTGCCTTCTCCTCCATCTCAAACGATCGGATTCTAACAACAGCGGCTCTGCGCTATTGGAGTCCATACCACAAATCCCAGAATCGTGGAAGCGATTTATTGACACAGCTTGCCCCCCTGATCTTGATTCCTGGCACCCGTAGTCCCACTACCGCCAGGCTCATGGCGATGCGATGATCGTCATGAGAATCTACGACCTTACCTGAAAGGGGGCTCCCGCCATGAATGATCAGCCCATCCGGCAACTCTTCTATGCGGCCTCCGAGCCGAGTCCATTCTGTAGTGATAGCCCGTAGGCGGTTGCTTTCCTTGAGACGCAGGTGAGAGACGTTTCGAATAGTCGTCCTCCCTTTGGCAAAAAGGGCCATCGCTGCCAAGGTAGGAACCATGTCCGGCATGGCTCCCATATCCACCTCAATCCCAGAAAGCGCCCCGCCTCGAACGACAACGTCTTCAGGTCCCTTTTCAACACGGCAGCCCATCTCTGCCATAACATCGAGCAAAGCAATGTCCCCTTGCTTGGTGTTGTGGGGATGAATGTTTTTCGTTGTAATCTTCCCTCCGGTCACGGCCGAAGCGGCCCAGAAATAGGATGCTGTTGATACGTCACCGTCTATTCTGAATTTGCATGGGCGATACCTTTGCCCACTGGAGACCTTGAAATAACGGTAGCCATCTCGACTTACCGGGATCCCAAACGTCTTCATCACGTCAAGGGTCACGTCCACGTATGGCTGAGAGACCAGTCTTCCGGTCACTTTAATCTCCACGTCCTTTTCTGCGTATGGACCGGCCAATAAAAGTGAAGAAATATATTGACTGCTCTTCTCCCCAGCCACCTCCACCTTTCCCCCTCGGATGCCCCCCGATTTAACGGATACAGGTGGAAAATCGCTTTTCTCAATACACCTGACCTCAACCCCAAGCTTGCTTAAAGCCACGACCAGATCTCCTATCGGTCTTGCATGCATACGGGGCGTGCCTGTGAGGATATATTCTCCTGGGACAAGGGCCACGGTGGAGAGAAGTAGACGATAGGAAGTCCCAGAGTTGCCCAAAAAGATTTCTTTTCTGCCCGCGGCACAAGGGAACTCACCCCCTGTGCCCTGAACCCTCGTATGTTCTCCATGAATGGATATCTCTACGCCTAACGCTCGGAGGGCCTCGACAGTATATAGGGTATCTTCACAGGCGAGAAAATCTTCTAGCACACTCTCCCCCTTTGCCAGGCTGGCTGTAATCAGCGCCCGATGGGTGATGCTTTTCGAACCGGGTATCCTGACTGTTGCGTCAATTGAAGGTCTGGTTTGAATCTCTTTCATTTTATCTCTGTCTATTTCTCTTTAACTGATCCCTCATTCTTCAAGCGTCTCTGCGATCTTTCTTCAGTGCCTCTTCTACTGCATGGGTCATGGCGCTGATAGGGGGTTCAAGACCTGTCCACAGCCTGAACTGTTCAGCCCCTTGATGGATAAACATACTCAGTCCATTGATCGTCACACATCCTCGGGCCCTTGCCATGCTCAGCAGCGCGGTTTCGAGAGGATTATAGATGATGTCCATGACCACCATGTCTTTTCTGAGGATCTGTTCGGGAACGAGGCATTCCTCTTTTTCGGGATTCATTCCTAAAGGTGTGGTTTGTATAAGAAGGTCTGCTATCTGTTCCTGCAATTCACTTAGGCGGATAAAGGGGCATGCAAGGGAATGGGCAAGGGCTTTTCCTCGCTCAACGGAGCGATTGACCACCTTCAGTTCAACCCCCTTCTCAATTAGCATAAAACCGATGGCCCGCGCCGCGCCCCCAGCCCCTATCATGAGGCAGCGTTTCCCTGAAAGCTCCATTCGCTCATTTAAAGCTCGAAGCGCACCCACCGCGTCCGTATTGTAGCCGATCAGACGGCCGTCCTCGTTCACAACCGTATTCACGGCCCCTATTCTTTCGGCCATGTCCTCCACTTCATCGAGTAAAGGAATCACCGAAGACTTGTGGGGTAGCGTCACACTCATCCCCCTTATGTTGAGGGCTCTCATCCCCTGAACGCATCCCTCTATATCTTTGGTTTGAAAAGCCAGGTAGATGGCATTCAGGCCCATTGTCGAAAAGCCCGTATTGTGCATAGTGGGGCTCAAGGAGTGACCTATGGGATAGCCCACCACGCCGTAAAGCGCTGTGTGTTGATCAATGGTCATGGCGCCAGCATTTCCAGTATTCTTTTCATTTCCACGACAGATATTTGTCCGTCGGCAGATTCCTCCCCCCCTTCCAGCGACGCGAAGGTCATATAGCCGCCTATCAGGTGCGAGAAAATCCGACTGATTCTCCCGAATGGCCCCATACAGAAGGCTATGATCTTAATTCCTTTTTCCTGTGCCTGCGGTATGAGGTCCAGGACCCTGAGATTATCTGTCATAGTTCTCGCATGGGTAACAATC
>CP070840.1:2213306-2215940 GCA_020342025.1 Deltaproteobacteria bacterium | reverse complement strand
CTTTTTCCGCTTCTTCTCTTTGAGGATACTGTACCAAAAGCAACCGGGCCTTCTCCTGTCCCCGCTTGTATTCCGCAAGTGCTGCCTTTGTTTCGGGTCCCAGGTTGAGGATATTTTCATCTGCAAGATAGAAGTGGTAGTTCAACAAGACATAGTGATGAAAGTACCTGATCGTCCTTGGCTGGAGACCCTTCTGGGGAAGGAGCGAAAGGATTTGCGGCTTGGGACCCTCGCGGGAAATGATTGAGGCCACCTCTTTGGCCAGTCCCCTCACCGCTCTTTCAGCGGCTACTGATTCTTCCTCCATATAGATGGAGACAAAAAATCGATCTTTCCAGAAACTCAACCAACCAGACCGATACAAGCCCCCCTGACCCACGTCGACGGGTTCCCCGTCCCGATCATGGGTAAAAACACCAAAGGCATCCTCCGAGGACTGCATGTCAAAGATGTCGAGCACAATGGGAGGACCATTAGGGGTCGTGTAGCGGCGGGAAAGACACTTTCGCATTTTATAGGCCCTGTAAACTTCACCCGCACCGTCGATGTAGTCGAAAATGGTTTCATCATCGAAAAAGCGGTCATTCGGCTCTGCGCTCCAGCCTTGTATGTGCTCGGGAAGCGTGGCACGCAGGGCCTGAAGAGGATCTGCATAAGATTCTTGGATCATCAGTAGGGAAAACCCGCAAATGAATACGGCCATAAGGAAAATAAAGCCCGTGTTTTTCTTGAGGATTCCTTGCATCAGGATTGGCTTAGCGCGTATTTATAGAACGACAAAGCTCAGCATTACAAGGAAGTTATTGGCTGCTACTTCCTTTCCAACGCCAGTATCTTATTGTACATGGTGAGCTCTCAGAGCATATCATATTAAATAGTCACAAACGGTATGCCTAACGCCAGGTGACTTGTGCTTCATTGCGGAGCGGAAGTCTTTGATATTTGAATTTCGGGTAACCGATCATCATGGCGCCAAAGCTAATGTGTTCTTTAGGGAGATCTAGGGCCTCTTGCATGGGTGGCCAGAAGTTGGCTGCGGCGTTGAAGTATCCGGCCCAGCAGGCGCCCAATCCAAAAGAGGGTGCAGCCAATTCAAGATAGGCAAGGGCGATGGTGCAAGCTTGGGGCGCGGTACGCTCTTCTTTGGGTGCGTGAGCAACAATAACGTGCGGTGCTCCGCGACAGATTCTTTCGACCCCGGATTCCCAGGCAGCCACGACCCGGTCCATGTGGAGTACCTTGGCTAGGGGCTCCCCTTTGTCCAGCAAATGACGCATCCAATCGATGACAATTCCAGCGAGCCGGTGGACTTTCTGGCTGTCGTAAATAACGGACCACCTGACGGGTTGAAGATTGTGACCGGATGGCGCAAACCGGGCAATGTGGATGAGTTTGGTAAGAATCTCGCGCTCAACAGGCTCTTCCTTGTAAGTTCGAATGGATCTGCGGGAGCGCAGGAAGTGCTCCACCTGTTCGGGGTTGAGGAGCCAATCGTTTTTGACGGGTGGGCACTGCTCTGGGGTCATGCTTCTGTGAGACATGGCCCCATGCGGGCAGACGGCCACACAATGGCCGCAGTGGATACAAAGCTCCTCAGCATCTTCAGTGGGGGTTGGTACGGATTTCTTGTCCTTTATTTCAATGATTCCTATGGGGCACTCAGTGACACACAAACCGTCCTGTTCGCATTTGTCCTGATCTGCAACAAAGAGACTCGTCATGGGTTACTCCTATGCAATTGGGTGCTGAGACTGGCCCAATTCCTGGATGGGTTGTAACTGCATAAACCCTTTTCAGATGCATTGAGAATAGGGGAGGGAGGGTTTTGTGTCAAGGGCGGTGGACGAATATTTGGAGTTTAAAGAGTCAGGTGGAGACTCCCATAAATTTTGTGGAGTAAACCCCAAATATTCGACCACTGCGGGGTTCGGTGGAATTTTTTATGAGAGATCGCCTTGAGGAACTCCCAATAGCCTCCTTGGGCATACAGGAGGGCGCAATTCATTTCGAACATTTAAATATTGTCAAATTAATACCAAACTAGTATAGTTTTCATCTCTGTCTTGTTTCTCTCCCATTTTCAGGGGGAGATGGTTTCTAAACTGATACTTAGCTGAAGGGAGATATATGAAGAAGATTTCCAGAAGGAAGTTTGTGAAGAAAGCGGCAATTCTGGGTGCTGGCATCACCGCATTTCCGATGGTATTGGTTCGCAAAGCCAGGACGGCGTGGGCTATGGGAACTGTGGTTCACCCGAACGTGGATAATCTTCGGGTCGTTGGTATCACGGACAGCAACATGACGAGGACCGGTAGAGAATTCTACTCCTGGTCCCGCCAGGATGACCTTGTTGTTGGAGACGTGGTCTGGGAAAATATCGACAAGCTCGCATGTGGCCTTGTGCAGACGAGGAACCCGGAGGAGGCGTGGCGGACGATTTTTATCAAACCTCCCCGTAAGTCATGGTCTGACACGGTGGTAGCCATAAAGACCAACAATATTGCCAAGCAACACACACGCAGCGCCGTCATGGCAAAAATCTGTCATACCCTGACCGGTCTCCTCGGGGTAACGCCTTCCAACATCCATATCTACGACGCGACCCATGGCAGTGCCATGAGCAGGCACACCCCT
>CP070840.1:2194262-2213206 GCA_020342025.1 Deltaproteobacteria bacterium | reverse complement strand
CCTGGCCCGTAAAGAAAGGTGATGTGTTCAAAAATAGACAAAGAGCAAAAGCAAAGGTGACATAAAAAACTTTTTTTCTAAACATGGATTGCCTCCTTTCATGAGAAACTGTCATTGAGGGCATCTAACACTTTGATCGAATCGCATTTCAGGTGCGGTCTCACCCCCTTTCGGTGAACAGGTTTCTACCCCTCCCACCTCTTTCACTTTGGCACCGGGAAAATCGTTTTAGCAGTGGTTGGAATGTCGGGACTCATCTCTTCGAACCTCATGATTGAAACAATTCAAAATCCTCCAGGCGGATTTTATGACCCGGAGAGGCCACAACGAATTCATCGTCCCATGGGCCGTTGCATATCTTTGCCAGGAGTTGGGGGGTCCCTTTGATTTCCTGATAGGAGAGACTGAGTTCCTTTGCAGCCCTCCGGGAAAACTGACGGTATTTTTCCTGGTCCTGATAGCCCATGTCAATAAAGGCGAGGCGCTTGTAATTCTGAAGCATCCGCTTCATAACCCATGCAGCACGTCTCTTGCCATGGCGCGCCTCCATCATTCTCAACTCATCTAAGGGGGTAATCCCCGCCTCTATCCACCCTTTAGATAGGAAATAAGTGCCTGGCTCCTGTTTTAGTTCCTTCTTGTACGCCTTCCGGGAGCCAAGAAAAATAGCAACACAGTCGTCTATGCGGGGAATGACGAGGGTGCTGTGGGTCGCCCTAAGGCCTATGACACCCATGGAACACAATCCATACCCCAGAATGATGGTTTCCGTATGGGCAGTGATGTCATCTACTGTAGCCTGCAGTTCGCCTCGCAACTTGTCTGGACGAAGATGGAGCCCAGACTCAAGGGTGATAGTTTCCAGGTCAGGTGGCAACAGCCCCTGCATTTCTTCCATGACTGTCTTACATGCTATGATTTTTCTTTTCACACGGCTCATTGGTGGACACCATCCATTACGTTACCAACTTTCCTTCTCGAAAGGCGCCCGTGTAGGCCTGACACCAAGGATCCTGACCCAGCAGGACAGCCGTGGCCCGCAATGTGGACATAAGGGTCTTATCCAGCGGATCCACAATGGCCGCATTGAGCCCGGCCTGCATGGCCAGGGTCAGAAAAGCCCGGTTCACCAGGGGGCGCTTGGGAAGCCCGAATGAGATGTTAGATAGACCGCAGATGAAGTTGATCCCCCGGAATTCCCGTCGAATGCGATCGATCGTCTCAAGGACCATCAGTGCCGCATTCTGATTGGTGCTGACGGCCTGAATCACAGGATCCACGTAGATGCTCTCCCGGTTCATGCCCAGGGCCTCCAGGTCTGAGATGAGCTGCCCTGCTTTTTCAAAGGCCTGCTCCGCACTCTTGGGAATGCCCCGGTCATCAATGCAGAGGGCCACGATATCGCACGCCCTGCGTTGGATGATCGATGCCATAGCCTGGAAGCGGGATTTTTCCCCTGTGGTCGAGTTGAGCATGGGTGGGTGTTTAACCTGATCCAAGACCGCGCTTAAGGTCTCTGGATTAGGGCTATCAATGCAGAGCCTGACCTCTGGTAGACAATCCTGGATGACCTCAATGAGCCAGAGAAGATCATCCACCTCGGATTTTCGGCGGGAGCCAGCGTTCACATCGATGAGATGCGCTCCGGAGTCTATCTGAGATGTCACGTCCGTCTGAATGTATGCCGCATCCCGGTCGGCCACGGCCTGGTTTACCGGTTTACGGCTCGTATTGATCCGTTCCCCGATGATAAGCATAGGTTTCCTCCTTGACGCTTGCCAAAAAACATATAAATGCGCTTACAAAGGGTCTGATCGAATATGAATCCATGGGTTTCAGCCTGGGAGAGCATTCGAATTTGGATGAAAGGGTTCGAGCAAGCAGGCCTGGGTGAAGGTCTTACCAAATTCCGGAGTGCCCGCTAATTCAAGATATTTTATGCGCGAGAGCAAATCCCCCACCTCTTTCCGCTTGGTGCAAGACAACAGATAAACCTTGGCACCTATGCCAGCCGCATTGCCCACCTGATGGAACCTGCTCAGGGGAAGGGAGGGTAGCATGCCCATGGCCACGGCATTGGAAATGTCTATGTAACTGCCGAAGGCCCCAGCGATAATGACCTTATGGATTTCCTTTTCGGATATGCCTTCTCGGGACAACAGGATTTTTATCGCGGCCTGAATGGCGGCCTTGCCCAGCTGGACCTCACGCACATCCTTCTGGGTGATGGAGATCTCCGGACCCCTTCTGCCTGCCTCTTTGGGAACAAGGACGAATTCTAAACGGCCGTTTCTCTCCACCAGCCGGGAATGGGAACCTTCCAACATTCGGCCTCCCCTGTCCAGCACGCCAATCAGATAGAGCTGCGAGATCGCATCCAATATCCCGGACCCGCAAATACCTATGGGCTCCGCGTCATCAATGGTCTTATAGTTAACACCCTCGCCCCACAGATAGACTTTCTCGATGGCGCCGGGCGAGGCCCTCACGCCATCTCTGATATGATAGCCTTCGAATGCAGGGCCCGAGGCGCAGGAGACGCTCGTTATCTTCTCCCGGTCTATGAGCGATATTTCCGTGTTGGTCCCGATATCAATGACCATGGCCTTTTCATGGGCCCACTCTCCGGCCGTGGCCGTCAGGGCGGCCACATGATCGGCACCCACAAAGCCTGCGATGTTGGGGGGAAAATAAACACGGGCTCCCGGGGCAAAATCCAGACCCGTCTCCCTGGCCTTCACGTTTAAATCCCTGCGCACGGCTGGCACAAAGGGAGACCTGGCCAGTTGGTGGACAGGCAGGCCCAGCATCAGGTGGTGCATGGCCGTATTGCCTACAATGACGGCCTCCAGAATATCCCCAGTCTCAGCGCCTATTTCAGCGCATAGGTTTTGCGCCAACTTCATCAGCGCCTCTCGGGCCAAATCCGCCATCAGAGTTCGTCCGTCTGGGGATCGAATCGCAAAGTCGATTCGTGTGATGATGTCCTCGCCTTTGCTGATCTGGGGATTCATGATCCCCTGTGAGGCCAGCGTCTCTCCAGTGTCCAGATCAATCAGGTACCCCGCTATCTTCGTCGAGCCCAGGTCAACGGCCAGACCAACTGGGCGGGAACCAGGCGGGCTGACGGCCACCAGTTCCTGGTCTCGGATGTGCGCCGTTATCTTCCAATTCCATTCCCGTAGCCGTGTGGATAGGTCCCTCAGGAGGTGGATATCCAAATGCATAGGGCCGGGAGCGCCTATCGCCTCGAGAACGTTCTCCGCATCTGCCACAGGATTTGTTAGAGAGGGGGGCTCGAGTTGGCAGACAACAGACCTAATCGGGGCGTCGAGTGGAACATCTATGTCCCGGCCCTCCACCTGGAGGCGTTGCTGCGTACTTACGGATTCGGGCGGCACATATACCCTGCAATCGCCTTTTGGATAGGTCTGGCAGGCCAGACGCCAGCCGCCCTGCAGTTCCTCTTGGGTAAAGGCCTCTTGGTGGACAGGGGTTATTTCAGATAGGTTTCCTTCCATAACCCTTATCTTGCAGCCTTTACATTTCCCCGTGCCGCCGCAGAGGCTGACCAGCTCCACACCCAACCGGCGTGCGCAGTCCAGAAGGGTTTCCCCGTCAGGGCATGTCCCCCGCCTGCCAATAGGCTGAAATTCTATCTGATGCTCGCCCATGTCCCCTTCCATAATAGGCAGAAAACCCTGGGCCTGAGCCCGTGGCGACCTATTTATAAACGCCGTATTCCTTGGTGAAATCAATCATGGCATGGAGTGTGTCCGCCTTTCCCTGATCCATGGCGGTTCCCATGGCCATGATGTAGCCGCCGCCCTTTCCGGCCACATCGATAAGGTTCTTGCAGTATTCTTTGACTTGCTCAGCGGTGCCGGTGAGGATCATCCCGGAAGGGACGTTCCCCCCAATGCAGAGGGTATCTCCTAGGAGTTCCTTTGCTCTGGCCATGTCCGTGCGATCGAATATCCAAAAGCAAGAGCCTTTGGGGAGTTCGGTCAGATACTCAAGCCGCGTGTTATAAGAGCCCTCACAAAATAACCAGGGCACACATCCCTCGGCAGCCAGTCCGAGGATGAGCGCTTTAAGGCTCGGCCAGTAAAATGTCTTGAACTGCTCATCGGACATGAACCCGTCTGCCCCCTTGTGCAGAGGAATAAAGATGACGGGGTTCCCCTGAAAATTCGCACTGTTCACCCCCTGTTTTACGTAAATGGGGGTAATCTTTTCCACGGCCTTTAAAATCATTTCCGGCCGTCTGTACATATCCAGCATCATGCCCCGTGTCCCTCTCAAGGTGTCCCCCAGGATATCGAAGGGTGCTTTTGATGCGCCGGCAACAACACAGGGAATACCCATGCCCCTGGCTTCCATCTCAAAAGCGCCAATTTCCTCTATCCATGCTATCGCTTCCTTTCCCGCCTCCAGCAGCGCTTTAAATGCATTCTGGACTTCCGGTATGCCAAAAGGAACCATGCTTGTGGAAATAAACGGCAATTCCCATATGTCGGTAAAAGCACCGATATCTTTTAAGGGCTCCAGGGCTCCGCAGATGCGGGGCAAGTAGGTCCTCAGCCAAAAATTGGTAGGGTCCTCTATAAGGGCCTCATAATCTTCCGGCAGCATATATTCGCCTTCAAGGGTTTGATAGACCGATTCTTTAGAGACCCCGTGGCCGGGCCACTTGTATTGTTTATAGTCAAGGATCTCGAAAATTTTACCCTTGCCGCCAAAGATGGGGGGGAGATAATAGTCGGGCTTGAAATCCACCAGAAATTTTCTATGGGCGGAGATCAATTTCTTAGTGTCATACATGGATTCATACGGTGTTATGCCATAAACGTCCGGCTGCATGAAGGTGCCAAACATGAATATCGGCACCCTGTCCGGAACCTTTTCCATTAGAACGGCATCTTTAAATCTCATGATGGCCTTTTTATACGTTGCCTCGGCCTCCGGGCTTTGAAACTCAACCCCTTCCGCGGAAAGCCAGGTCTCAAATCTGGCCTCCCTCCTCTCTTCTGCTGACATCTCTTCCCATTTCTTTTCCATTGCCTTAACCTCCTATCCAGCCTTTGGCCAATGCTACGGCTTCCATGGCGTCTTTCCCATAGGCGTCCGCCCCTGTATAGCCCCTGACCTGTTCGTCAATCTGGCCGCCTCCGACCATGATCTTCACCTGGTCCCGGAGCCCGGCCTTCTGGATGGCATCAACCGTCTCTTTCATAGAATCAAAAGCCAGGGTCAGAAATCCGCTCAATCCGACCACGGTGCTGCCGGTTTCTTTAATCGTATCCACGAATTTCTTCACCGGAACGTCGATACCCAAGTCCGTGACCTCAAATCCGCTCACATCAAGCATAAAGACGACAAGATCCTTCCCAATGTCATGGATATCACCCTCTACGGTCCCAATGATGACCTTTCCCAGGCGCCCAGCCTCTTCACCTCTCTTCTTCTTGAGATGGGGCTCAAGGATTTTGACGATGCGTTTCAGGATCTCCCCGGAAAAAACAAGATCGGGAATGAAGTACTTTTCATCGGCAAATCTTTGGCCCACGATTTTCATGCCTTCCTTGGTCTCTCCTAAAAGATCCATAGGATCGACCCCCTTTCCCAGCGCCTTCTCAACGAATGCTAAGGCCTCTGGTTCCTTCAAATCTGATAGCAATTTCACCAATTCCCCTGACATCGCATTGCCTCCTTTGAAAATGGTTGACTAAAAAGATCTGCACCGGGAAAAAATGGATTCAGATTCCTCCCCTGCGCAGCATGATACACAGATGCATTGCAGCGTGACCTTTTCCCGTATATTAGAGCCGTACAGATAACCCACTTCGTCTTATCTTCTCGGTTGTTCAGTGAACCTTACATTACCCTAAATGTCCGTTTTCCGGTCTTTGACCATTTTCATCATCCTTTAAAGATTAAGATTGATATTTTCCGTACACATAGCCGTGTAAAGTGCATTGTCAATTATTGGATAATCCCCCCTTTCTTCATGTCGTTTTAGAACTTTAAGCGTCTCCATAGGATGTAAGATGAATGTTTGGGCCAATGTTCACAGGCGCCGGCTTCTTGCGGGCCGGAGTATAGGGAACGTACCACTTTGTGTCAATGACAGATAAAGCCTATGATGATGGGTTCCCTCTGTTTCTGATGCAAGATCATCTTGATTATTGGAAAGAAGGTCCTTATGCCCATCCTCTGGTCTTCCTGATGAGATGGAGAACGGGAGGTAATAGAATTATCCTGGTTCTATTATTGGATAACCATATCGTAATTTTTTGCCCATTGCTGGGCTGAGCCGTCATAGAGCTTAACATTTTGATACCCCAGCACCTGCGTCAACACAAACCAGCAGGAGCTGGCATACCCGCCCACACCACAGTAGACAATAATTTCTTGATTCCTGGGGTCCGCAG
Source organism: Deltaproteobacteria bacterium (assembly GCA_020342025.1). The sequence continues at coordinate 2,206,772 of CP070840.1, read as the reverse complement.
ATTCACCAATCACACCGGATGCCATTTTGCCAAGCGTCTTTGGATCCTTGTACGTGTATGTTCCATCCGGATTCTGATTCCATATCCAGGGAGCGGGCAACGATTTGGCGTTCGGGATATGCCCGGCCTTATCTGAAAAGGGCTCAATGGCTAACCCCGAGTAGACATTCGCATTTCTGGCATCGATAATGACGGCCTCTTTACTGCGGCTTTTAACGTAGTTTGCAGGAACAAACATGGCCTTGTTTACTTCACTTTGGTACGTTACCGACCTCACTGCAGGCACTTCCTTAGTTGTAGCCCGCTTTTCCGACACCCACTTAGAATATCCTCCATCAAGAATCGCCACGTTCTTTACCCCTGAATAAATGAGGGTATCGGCAACCCTTGTCGCATTCGCGAGACCGTAGAATGGGGGTTCCTTGGGATTTGGTGCGGTAACGATCACGACCCTTGAATCCTTTGTTATCCCGAGCTTTCCGATGGTACTCATTAGATCATCTGCGCTGGGGAGTTCAAGCCAAAGGCAATCCTTAGTCCCGACAATCCAATTAGAAGTGGGGCCGGTGCAGGGATCAAAGGCTGTTACAAAAGGTTCATTGATTGAGCCGGGTATGTGCCCCGCCGCATAATCAGCAGGACCTCTGATATCAATGATTACGAGGTCTTTCATTTGGCTGTTGGCATGTAGCCAGTCGGTGGAAACGATCGGGTTAATCATTCGGCCCGAGGACGCCTCTTGCCTGGTGAAGGTGGAACAACTAGAAAGCAATGACGCAATGAGTATGGGAGCCAGCAGGGTTAAAAATGCTTTGGTTTTCATTTTCTTCCTCCTTTCCTGTTAATGTTTATCAGCAAAGAATCGTGGCCGAAAGGATCAAGTTTTGCAAAGTAAACTGCACGGACTATCATCAGCTATCTATAGGGTTCGTTGCACATTCTCCTCAATCAGCAAAAGGCCTGAATCATGCCGCAAGAAATATCTATGTGGCTAACTTCCGGCATGCGCCTTCTCTCCTAAATAGACCTTGATAACTGTCTTGCTGGTGGCAATCTCCTGCGGTGTGCCTTCGGCAATCTTTGCGCCGTGATGTAGGACCATAATCCGGTCACATACCCTCATAATGGCCTTCATGACATGCTCGATCATGATAATGGTAATCCCCTTGTCTCCAATCCTGGTGACCAATTCCATGGCCTGGGATACCTCAGTAGGGTTTAAACCCGCCATCATTTCATCAAGCAATAATAGCTGGGGATGGGTTGCCAATGCTCCAGCCACTTCAAGTCGTTTCTGGTTGGCCAGGGTCAGGTCCTTAGCAGGAATCCCTTTCACGGCGGATAACCCCACAAACTCCAATAATGCTGTGGCTTCTCTTACAGCATCCTTTGATGACATACCGGGTGACACCCCAAAATAGGCGCCCAATGTCACATTGTGAAGAACCGGCATATGGGCGAAAACTTTAACCGTTTGAAAGGTCCTTGCCACGCCCATCCTGCAGATTTTATACGGCTTTAAGCCGGTAATGTTTTCCCCTTTAAACCTTATTGTCCCTGACTTGGGCGTAAGGGCTGCCGATATTAAATTAAACAGTGTCGTCTTACCCGCACCATTGGGACCGATGAGACCGAGAACTTCACCTTGCTCCACATGAAAGTCCACATTCGATACAGCGGCTAGCCCTCCAAAATACTTGGTCACCCCTTGACCTTCAAGTATAGGCATGTTTTTTCCCCGAGATTCGTTTCCATAGCTGCTGTATCAATCCCACAAGACCGCCAGGCATGTATACGATAGCGACCAGCATAATGATGCCGAAAATGAGCATATAGTAATAGGGGAACCTGGTTACTAGAAATTCCTCCAGGTAGGTAAAGATGGCCGCACCTATTATGGGACCATAAAGTTGCCCCATGCCACCAAAGATAGCCATCAAAACGGGCATAAAGGAAATGAGCGGATTAAAGGCAATCTTGGGGTCAATATACGTCCATCTCGTTGCCATGATGGCCCCAGCCGCGCCCATGAAAAAAGCGCTAATGGCAAAGGTGACGGTTTTCAAAGCCGTCACATTTATGCCTCGGTGAGCCGCTGCTTCCTCATATTCTCCGATGCTTTGCAAGGCTAACCCAAATTTTGATTGTCTGATCAAGTAGGCGGTAAGCACTAACAATACAAAAATGATGAGCATGAGGTAATAAACAGTCGTGTTACCCACGCTGGGAACCACTCGTCCAGTGGTACCCGTCACATTGACCTCCCACCACAGTACAAAATGCAAGAGGAGCTCAACGAGTCCGAAAGTAAACATAACAAAATATATGCCCCTTAGCCGCAGGGTCAGAGCACCAACGAGAAGGGCGAGACAAAAACTGGCCAGGCCACCCGTACAGATAACGAGAGGCAGGGGTAATGCTTTTCCGAGTACAGCTGAAGTGTAGATGCCAACCCCGAAGAAGGCGGCAGAGGCCAGCGAGATGTAGCCGGTAGGACCTGAGAACATAGTCCAACTCACCGCAATGACGATATACATGAAGACGCTGGTTAGGAGTATGACCGTATAGTCGGGGGCATAGAGGGGGGATGTGGCTAATAAAAGGAAGATGAACAAAATTAATCCCAGCTCAAAGGGTTTCCTGGAGATTACGCTTACAATATCCATTTCTCTATTTCCCTAAAATACCAGTTGGCTTTGCCAGGAGCAGAAGCATGAAGATGAGATAATAGGCAACCAGGGATAAGCCTGGTTCTTTATAGGTCACTATGCTGCCAACGAGACCCAGTAAAAGACCCCCGATAAAACTCCCAGGGATACTGCCCAATCCCCCTAACACGATCACGATCAGGGCGATCACGGTATATTCGAGACCCATCGTGGGTTGGATCGTGTAGGACATACTTATAAGTGTACCGCCAAAACCAGCCATCACAGCACCCAAGCCAAAGCATAAAGCCAGCACCTGGTTGATGTTTACCCCCATGAGACCAGCCGCCGCTGGGTCTTGGGCCGCAGCCCGGATCGCTTTTCCCAGGCGGCTACGGGCCAAAAAGAGATAAAAGACTAAACCTATAGCTATTGCAAATCCAAGGGTTATTAGGCGATTGGCGGCAAATACCGCTCCCCCAAAATTGACCGGAAAAGCCAGATAAGAGTACCCTTTTATGTCAGCACCCCATATTAATATGGCTACATTTTGGATGATGAAGAGGAGAGCAAAACAGGCCAACATGGAGCTGCCCTCAAAGGCAGCGGGTGATGCTGAAGAAGTTCTGAGGCGTGTGAACAAAGTTCTATAGAGTATAAAACCGATGATGAACACCATTGGAGCGCAAATGGCCAGAGAAACCAGGGGGCTGATCCCAAAAATAATGTATAGTGACCAAGTGATGAAAGCCCCGAGCATGATAAACTCGCCGTGAGCGATGTTCAACACCCGGGCAACACCATACTGCAGGCTGAGCCCCACGGCAATCAGGGCATAGATGCCGCCCATCAGCAGACCGGCAATCACCACGTCCAGGATTTTTACAATCATGAGGATGGCTTCCTAATTTTGACGGTGACGGTTGCAGGCTGTCAAAAAGGCGCCGGACAAACGTTCTGGAAAAAATACCCAGCTTCAAGAGCTGTTCGGGTTACACCCTTTAAGACAGCCTGCTTACGATTTTTGCACACCACCTCGATTTATTTCTTTTTTGGCCAGGTTGGCTTGGGGTATAGGGGTGGTGCGGTACGCTTCTTCCCAGGGTCGATCACTTCGAACACGCCCTTTTGCCACTGGCCTATCTCACCGGGGTGATTTACAAAGTAATGATTCTTATCGTACCAGAACGGTCCCAACGCCGTGTTAAACCTCTCTTTGGCCATGATATCCCTTATCTTCTTCTGATTCAGGGTCCCCGCCTTCTCGATAGCCTGCTGGAAATGCTGCAGCGATGACCAATAGTACAGGCCTCCCCAGTAGTCGGGTTCCACCTTGAAACGTGCCACGAATTTGTCCACAAATTCCTTGGCTCCGGGAGATGTTTTCGCATTCCAGGCACCGCCGCCCATGACCCCCTCCACCGTATCCCTGCCGAACGTATCTCTGTAGAGGTTGGGGGAAAACGGGGTAACGGTAATGAACAAGGCGTTGAAGTTAATGCCAAGCTCAATGGCCTGGCCGGTAAGAAGCATGCCTCCAGGAGGATAGGAAGCAGCACAAAGGGCATCGACGCCAAGGGACTTGGCCTCCTTCAACAGTGGGGATAAGTCCTTAATCTCTGGAGGATAGCTCTTCTTCATTTTGACCTCAATTCCCTTCTGCTTGAAATAGGGAGCCATGGCATCACCATACTCTACGCCGTGGAGGTCTCCACGGTAGATGACCGCCGCTGACTTCACACCGACTTCCTTGAAAATGTCACCAAGGGCCGGGGCCTGAGTTTCTGAAAAATTCAAGACCTGGAAGAAATAGGGCAGGCTAAGCTCCTTGAGCTTCAAGGCGCCACCAGGGCCACCGATCAGGATATACCCGTACTTGTTTGCAACAGGAGCGGCAGCAAAGAGCCAGGCAGTGCCCCATGGGGGGAAGACAAAGTCAACCTTGTCCTGTACGATCAATTTTTCCAGGAGGTTCGTCATCGTCCCTATATCGCTCTTATCGTCATATCTTATGAGTTCTACAGGCAATTTCTTGCCATATTCCTTCACGTATATCCCGCCATTTCTATTGACCTCTTCAACCCACATGACGTAAATTCGACCACCCGCTATGGCCACACCGCCCGCCAGGGGGCCTGAGAGCGCGATAGCCTGGCCAATACGGATTTTGTCCTTGGCTGGTGATTTCGTGACGCCAACACCGAACAAGAACACCACAGCTACCGCACACACGAACAACCCAAGCAATATTTTGTTTCTCATTTTACCCCTCCTTTTTAGGCATTCAAAGAAATCAACCGTTCAAAATAGACTTCGGTTCTTACCTGTTCCCTTTTCGGAAAAATGTGACCATCACCTCCCTTCTCGCTCGAGACTTCCGTTCAGACTTGACTGTCAACCCTCTCTTACTATTGGCTTGCGGCAGGAAGCCAGGACTATGCTTACGGCGTTAATGATGCGAACTCCTGGCAGCGCCCTTGCTCCATCAATTACCGTCATCTCGGTCCACTAAATCTGTTTGCTGCTACAGTTTCAAAACCGGTTTGATCACACGCCCTTCTTCCATATCTTCTACCGCCTGATTTATTTCGTTGAATGGATAGAATGTGATCATGTCGTCAAAGGGAAACCGCCCCTGGCTGTACAATTCAATCAATTTGGGAATAAACAGATCCGGAATGGCATCCCCTTCGATCACTCCTCGAACCGTCCGACCGTTCATGATCAGGTCCATATCCAGGCTCACCTCCGTACCCGGTGGTACAACCCCGAGGAGCCCGCAAACCCCGCAGCGCGGCAAGGCGTCTACAGCCTGCCGAAGCACCTTGGGATTCCCCACACACTCCAGGGTGAACTCCGCACCACCGCCTGTTATGTCTTGAATCGCCTCGACCGGATCCACCTCCCCGGCATTGATGGTATGGGTCGCACCGAATTCCTTTGCCTTCTGGAGGCGGTCCGGAATGATATCCACGGCGATAATGGTGGTGCACCCGCACACGATCGCACCGAGGACAGCGCTCATTCCCACCGGTCCCACACCGAATACGGCAATAGATGCTCCAGGCCTGGGTTGAAGCGTGTTCATGACCGCACCAGCACCGGTCTGCACGCCGCACCCCAGGGGTCCGAGAATCTAGAGGGTATCGTCTTTTCTCAACTTGACCACGTTCCGCTCGTTGGCCAACGCAAAGCTGGCAAAAGAAGACTGGGAAAAAAAGGACCCATAGATGACCTGATCCCCTTTTAGCAAGGTGGTGGTCCCGTCCGGGCGGGCACCGTTGAAATTGTGTAGGAAAAAATTGTGACAATATGGGTCGTTCCCCGACTTGCACGACGGGCAAGCCCCGCAGCAATCCCAGCTCAATGCCACGTGATCCCCCGGTTCTACCTTACTCACCCGAGCCCCCACCTTCTCCACAACGCCAGCCCCTTCGTGTCCAAAGACGCCCGGCAGCGCGCGTTCGGGTGGGATCGGTAAATGCAGGTCGCGGGCCACCAGATCCGTGTGGCAGATGCCGGCGGCGACGACCCGAACCAGCACCTCATCATCATTCGGATCACTGAGTTCCAGTTTTTCAATACTGAACTTTCCCGATTGCTCAAAAACGACTGCAGCCTTAATTTCCATTTTTTCACCTCCTTTAAGATGATCGTTTCGGGCCTTGAAATAGGAATCGATTTCCTTTAGGCTTTCATCGTATAATCACGTTGCAAGAGTTTGTCACAAGCCCCTTTCAACCCCATTTGGCTTAAGCCATCCCTGTTTATCCATTAGCTGTCTGTCTTGCCTCCCATCGTTGGGAGGAGACATGTGACTACAGACCCAAATATGCTTTTCTTATGAGTTCTTCTTCCAAAAGCTGTTTGCTATCTCCTTCTAAGGTAACGCGCCCGTTTTCTAACACATAGGCCCGATCAGCGATCTCTAGGGTTTGTTGGACGTTCTGCTCAATCAGGAAAATGGCAATGCCTTGGTCTCGGAGTCCCTGTATGATGCGGAAGATTCCCTCCACCACCATCGGCGCCAAACCCGATGAAGGCTCATCAATGATACACAGTCTTGGCCTTGACATTAAACCCCGGCCCATAGCGACCATTTGCTGTTCACCACCGCTTAATGTTCTGGCCAATTGCCCTTGTCTCGCCTTTAATTCTGGGAAAAGTTGATAGACCTTATCAAGGGTTTTTTCCTTCTGTTTCCATGCGCGCTGAAGGTACGCGCCCATCTCTAAATTCTCACGCACCGACATGTCGGGAAAGAGTCTTCTCCCTTCGGGTATATGAGAAATACCAAGTTCCACAATAGAGTGAGATTTTAGCCCTTCTATTCTCTTGCCAAGAAACTCGATACTCCCCGAAGCGGGATGCAGCAAACCGGATATGGTACTAAGAAGAGTCGTTTTACCGGCTCCATTGGCGCCGACTAGGGCCACTATTTACGCCTCTTCGATTATTAGGGAAACGTCCCACAAGACCTGAATCATGCCATAAAAAGTGTCTATGTGGCTAACTTCTAGCATGCGCTATCTCTCCTAAATAGACCTTGATTTCTGTCTTGCTGGTGGCCATCTCCTGTGGTGTGCCTTCTGCAATGTTCGCACCGTGATGGAGGATCATAATGCGTTTACTTACGCTCATAATGGCCTTCATCATGACGTGCTCGATCATGATAATCGTTTTCATGATGAGAGCAGGTTGTTTTTAATAAGTTTCTTGAGGTTGTCCAGAAGGCCCCTTATATCTTTTTGTGAAAAACCCTTCAGCATGATTTCGGTGCTTCTGTCCTTTTCCGGCTCTATGTTCCGTAGTGTTCTTTTCCCCTTTGGTGTGATTTCAAGCATTTTCACACGTTCATCCCTTGGGTCAGACTTTCTGATGATAAAACCGTTTTTTTCCAACCTCTTTATGAGACCGGTCATATTTGCCCCCGGAACGAGCATAATTCTGCTGACTTCAGAGATTTTGTTCCTCCCTTTCCGGGATGCATCTAGAACCCTAAGCACATTATACTGTGGAAATGAGAGCCCGTAGTTCCGGAAAATGGCGGTATGCTTTCTCTTGAAAATTTCTGCAGCCCTGACCATTGCCATCAGCACTTTTTCGTCTGTGCTCAGATCACTCACATATCTTCCCGTGTCCACGGCATACTCCTACGATTTTAGTATGTAAATGCTCAATGCACATAATATACGTGTGTTGAATAATATCTGAATGGATCCCTTCCAAACTAGAACCGCCGTTGTCACGACCGCCATTCGAGAGGAATAATCCTTAGCGAGAGGCCATGATCAAATAAGGCCTTTTTGGACGAATAATAGGCTTCTAGCTGGTATGCTGGATTTTTTTGGGGGATCGAGCAAAGTTCCCACCTTTGACCTTGGTCTAAAAGTTTGAGAGACTTTAACTCATTGATTTTTATTGGTATTATTTGTTTGGAAGTTTTGCTATATGGTCAAAAGATTTAGCCCGACATGAAACTCAATACATTGATTATAAAGAAATTGACAAAAAGTCAAATCTATTCTAATGGTTCCCCCTATACCATCAAAAAAAGCCTGGCAGCAGCCTGGGGCATGAATGACTTTTTTCCGAGCAACGAAAAGGGAGATTCAGAAAGGAAGACGAGATTCAAACCTGAGATAGATACATCCCTGGAGCCGGAAGGCATGTCAGATAGACTCATATTGAGAGAGTTGTGCCGTTACAGCAGGGGAACTTTTGCTGATATTATTTACAGAAATGCCCTCTTGCATGCCGATGATGAGGCCTTTTCATGCGGTGACCAGAGAATAAGTTTCGCCCAGTTCAACACACGGGTGAACAGCATGATCCATGCGCTATTCTCCCTAGACCTCGAAAAAGGAGATGGCATAGCCGTCCTTTCATGGAACTGTCTTGAATTCATGGATGTTTTTGGGGCGGCCATGAAAGGGGGGTTCATTTACTCTCCCTTCAATCCCAGGCTCCATCCCGAAGAGCTCGAGTACCTCATTAATTATTCAGAGGTAAACACCCTTTTTGCTGGGCCTGAACTTATCCCAACCGTCGAAAGCTTACGATCTCGTCTTCCCAAAGTGAAGCACTATGTATCCTTCGAGGGTCTTGTTCCCCATATGCTTTCGCATCACGACCTGCTTGCGTCGCATCCATCGAGTGAGCCAGACGTGAATGTGAACAGAGATGACCCCTTTCTCATTTTGTATACGAGTGGTACCACGGGTGTTCCCCGCGGTGCCCTCTATACCCATTTCCGCAAGTTGGATAACACCCGAATAAAAGCCCTGGAAATGGGTGTAAAGCCAGAAGACAGGGCTATCCAGGCATTGCCCCTTTTTCACATTGGTGGGGATAGCCATGTGTGGCCCTTTTTTCTTGTGGGGGGATGCACTGTGATTTTGCCGCAAAGATCTTTTGAACCAGAGGCTGTTCTTCAGGCCATTCAAAATGAGAAAGCAACAGATATACAACTTGTTCCCACCCAACTGAATTTGCTACTGTCCCACCCAGACCTTAAAGAGTACGACCTGAGCAGTCTGAAGCGAATCTATTATGCAGCATCGCCCATGCCGCTGGAGTTACTGAGAAAGGGACTCGAGTTATTCGGTCCCATTTTTTCGCAGGGCTATGGGCAGACCGAATCAGGCCCACAGATTACTTCTCTTCCCAGGAAGGCTCACCAGGTTTTAGACAGACCGCCGGAAGAACAGGAAGTGTTGCTTTCCTGCGGGCAGCCTAGTCTTGGTGTTCACGTCAGGGTGGTGGATGACAAGAATGAGGATGTTGCTCCCCGTGTGGTGGGGGAGATCATTGCGCAGAGTGATTCCATCATGGTCGAGTACTGGCACAGACCCGAAGAGACCCATGAGACCATCATTGATGGATGGCTCCACACCGGCGATCTGGGATACTATGATGAAAAAGGATTCATATATATCGTGGACAGAAAAAAGGACATGATTGTGACGGGTGGTGAAAATGTATATTCGCGAGAAGTTGAAGACGTCCTTTATATGCATCCTGCCATCGCCGAAGTGGCTGTTATTGGCATCCCCGATCCAACCTGGGTGGAGCGTGTCCATGCTGTGGTGGCTTTGAAGACGGATGCCTCTGCAACTGAGAAAGACATTATCGCCTTTTGCAAGGAGCATCTCGCTTCATACAAAGCGCCCAAGTCTGTAGAGTTTCTTGAGTCCCTACCAAAAAATCCTCAGGGAAAAATCCTTAAGAAAGAAATCCGTGCGGATTACTGGGCGGATAAGTGATTGTTCTTCCACTCACGATTTGAACGCTCAATAAGATTAGGGCATCATTCGCGCCATTGTTTTTTAAGTCTGTCTCGCTGGCATAAGTGAAACTTGGGAGTTTTAAATGGAAGACGTCCAGAAAGTCGTGGAGATACCAAGGACATATTGAGGTGTAGATGGTGGGATCATGTCAGACAAACTGATACTCCAAGAGTTGTGCCGCTATAAGATAGGAACCTATGCGGACATTATCTATAGGAATGCGCTCTTGTATCCGGATCGCCAAGCCTTTTCCTACCGAGAAGAGAGAGTAACGTTTAATCAATTCAACGCCAGGGTTAATAGCCTGATACACGCCTTGTGGTCCTTAGGGCTCGAAAAGAGAGATGTCCTCGGTATTTTGTCCTGGAACTGTTTGGAATACGCTGATGTCTATGGGGCGGCCATGAAAGGGGGATTCATCGCATCACCCTTCAACCCCAGGTTACAGGCAGATGAGTTGGAATACTTGATCAACTATTCAGAGGCAAAAGCGCTTTTTGTTGGACCTGAACTTTGGGAAACGGTGAATGAATTACGATCCCGGATTCCCCATGTCAAAAACTATGTCTCATTTGAGGGCGCTGGTACGGATATGATACCCCATCGCGACTTGCTGCGGGCCCACGCAAAAAATGAGCCCGATATTAGGGTTACGGAAGAAGATCCGTTTTTAATCTTTTACACCAGCGGGACTACTGGCGTTCCTCGAGGTGCCCTCTATACCCAGGGCCGGAAGATGGCGGACACCCAGATTTTTGTGCAAGAGTTGGCTCTGGACCCTACTGACAAACACGTTATGATCGTGCCCCTTTTTCACGTGGCCGGAGGGAGCTTCCTTTGGGTCTTTTTTTACGCTGCTGCGAGCAATCTCATCATGCCGCAACGATCCTTCGACCCAGCGGCCACACTGCAAGCCATACAAGACGAGAAGGCTACGGTTATCCACATCGTCCCCACGCATCTGGTGGCCATGTTGTCCCTGCCCGGCTTTGAGAAGTACGATCTGAGCAGCCTGAAAAGGATGTGGTATGCGGGGTCCCCCATGCCCACGGAACTATTAAGGAAGGGGATGGAGATATTCGGTCCCATTTTCATGCAGGCCTACGGTCAGTCGGAATCTGGGCCGAATGTCACTTTCCTTCCCACGAGATATCATCAAGTCCTGGACAGGCCTCCTGAGGAGCAGCGAGTGCTTGCCTCTATCGGACAGCCATGTATAGGGGTGCATGTGAGGATAGTCGATGAGAAAAACAAGGATGTTGAGCCTGGGGAAGTGGGGGAGATAGTGGCCCAGAGCAAATCCATCATGGTGGAATACTGGCGCAAGCCCGATGAAACTCGGGATGCCCTGGTCGACGGATGGCTTCACACGGGAGATATGGGGTATTATGATGAAACCGGATTTATCTACCTTGTGGATCGGAAAAAGGACATGATTGTCTCTGGTGGAGAGAACGTCTATCCCAGAGAAGTGGAGGAGGTTCTCTACCGGCACCCTGCGGTTGAGGAAGTCGCCGTCATCGGTATTCCTGATCCATATTGGGTAGAAAAGGTCCATGCCGTTGTCATATTAAAGACGCCGGGGAAGGTTACAGAGGAGGATATTATCCAATTTTGCAAAAACCACCTTGCTCACTACAAGGCGCCCAAATCCGTGGAATTTGTCCATACCCTTCCCAAAAATCCCCAGGGCAAGATACTGAAAAGAGAGCTGAGGAAACGGTATGGAGCGGGCCTTTAGGTTACAACTTAATTGACTCCCGAATAAACGTGTTATATAGGCTAAAGCCAGGCGTATTTGGTGGGATCGAATAAACGGGGAAGAGTATGGCGCGCAGGAGGAGACGAAGATAGGTGGATACGGATAGCCAAGTTAAATTGCGGATTGAAAACCTCTCCCTGAGCTTTGGTGGTGTCACAGCCCTCATTGAAGTGAGCTTGGATATCAGGGACAACGAGATACTGGCTATTATCGGACCAAACGGTGCCGGCAAGACCGCCCTCCTCAATTGCATCAATGGCTTCTACAAACCCCAAAAAGGCGAGATATATTACGATGGGCAAAAAATCACCCGAATGCGCCCGGACAGGCTGGCCAAACTGGGTCTTGCCAGAACCTTTCAGAATATCGAGCTTTACGCGGGTCTGAGCACCCAAGATAACATCATGGCTGCCCGACACATGCTCATGAAGCAAAACTTCATGGCGGGTGCGCTATACTTTGGCTGGGCGCTCAAGGAGGAAACCGAGCACCGCCAGACTGCAGAGGAAATTATCGACTTCCTGGAAATAGCGCCCATAAGAAAGAAGGTGGTTGGGGTTCTCCCCTACGGTATGCGGAAGAGGGTTGAACTGGGCAGGGCATTGGCGCTGGAACCGAATATTCTGCTTCTTGACGAGCCCATGGCAGGGATGAACGTGGAGGAGAAGGAGGATATGGCCCGATTCATCCTTGATATCTTTGAAGGCCAGGGAGCCACCTATCCTGACACGCCCGTTTTGAGGGATGGGATTCGTTCCATCATCCTTGTGGAACATGATATGGGCGTGGTCATGGACATCGCGGACAGGAT
>CP070840.1:2163917-2194162 GCA_020342025.1 Deltaproteobacteria bacterium | reverse complement strand
GTAACATAGTAAGTGCTAAGCTGATTTCTTTGAAAGTACTGAAACAGTATAAGTATAAAGGCTCACATCTTCAGAAATGGTGCGATATGTCCCATCAGATCAGTGTCTTGGAGTACCCCCAAGTGATTTCAACTTTGTCTTCCTCTGCTGGTTTGCTTCGTATTGAAGCTTGTACGCGACGTAATATTTATTGATATTGGCCACATATTCAACAGTCTCCCGCCCGATTCGCTCTGAAGCGATTTTCTCCACGTTGAAAAACCATTTGTCCGGATCGAAACCACGCTGTTTTGCCACACGGCGGAGCTGATTTATCTTTGCTGGCCCGGCATTATACGCCGCCCAGGCGAAATCGACCCTGGCTGCCGACCCGCTCCTGCTTCTTCTATATCTGTCCGCATAACCTCGCCTCACTAAGACACTCAATGGCGAATGTTTGGCCCCCGGTCTATTCTTCCCAGGAAATGCATTCCACAGGACAAGTCTCTATGGCCTCTTCAATGCACCCTTCATCGCCTCCTTCGAGCTTAATGACATGAGCTTTCTCTGCCGCTTCATCAAATTCAAACACATCCGGGCAGAGCTCAACGCAACTTTCGCATCCAGTGCACTCTTCTTCGTCAATCACAACTTTTTTCCCCATTCTGCTTCTCTCCTTTCAGTAATTTCTAATTCGTGACCGTTCAATAATTCTGCTTTGGTATGCTCCAAGCTCAGCCTTATCTGGATTCCTGCTCCCCGATCGGGGTCGGGGACAAGCTTCGCAGGAATGACATAAGAAGATATTCAACGGGTTTCTCAGAAAGCTGCCTGGCGGGTGATGAATAGCGAATAACGAATAGCGAATAACCAATAACTAATAACGAATAACTAATAACTATGCAGTAAAGGGGGTGTTCATCATTAACTTAACAGGCGCACAGATCTTAATGAAGGTATTGCAAGAGGAGGGGGTTGACACCATATTTGGTTATCCAGGTGGTGCGGTCGTTGACCTCTATGATGAGTTGGTTAAGACAGACATACGGCATATCCTGGTTCGGCATGAACAGGGTGCCGTTCATGCGGCAGATGGTTATGCGAGGGCATCGGGGGGTGTGGGGGTATGCCTAGTGACCTCTGGACCCGGTGCCACCAACACCGTAAGCGGTATCGCATCTGCCTACATGGATTCGGTTCCCATCGTAGTCCTCACCGGGCAGGTCCCCAGTCATTTGATAGGAAATGACGCCTTTCAAGAGGTGGATATTGTGGGGATTACACGCCCATGTACCAAACACAACTACTTGGTTCAACGTGTGGAGGATCTGGCGAGAACCATAAAAGAGGCATTCTATATTGCCCGATCAGGGCGTCCAGGTCCGGTCCTCATAGATCTGCCCAAGGACGTGGTTCAAGCGACCACAAATTACAAACCGGTGAAAGACGTGCGACTCAAGTCGTACAATCCCACCTACGAGCCGAACGTCAAGCAACTGCCCAAGGCGGTCAAGATAATCAAAGATGCGAAGAAGCCCTTAGTCTTCGCAGGCGGAGGTGTCATCCTTTCGAGGGCGGCAAAAGAGTTGACCGAGTTGGCCAGGAACATCCATGCCCCTGTCACCGCCACCCTCATGGGCCTTGGAGCTTTCCCTGCCAAGGATCCGTTATGGCTCGGTATGATAGGGATGCATGGGACATATCGAGCAAATATGTCATCCGCAGAATGTGATCTCCTGATCGCTGTAGGGGTCCGTTTTGATGATCGCGTGACTGGGAAGACTGACACCTTTGCACCAAAGGCCAAGATCATTCACATTGACATTGATCCCACCTCAATCCGAAAAAACATACCGGTTACCATTCCCATTGTGGGCGATTGCAAGACTACACTTGGAAAACTGAACAGCTTGCTTAGCAAAGAAAAGATGGGCAATCTCAAACAAAAGAGAAAGTCATGGCTCAATCAGATAGCGGAATGGAAGGCGACCAAACCCCTGGCCTATGAGCAAAAAGAGATCATCAAACCTCAATTTGTGGTGGAAAAACTCTATGAATTGACCAAAGGGAGTGCCATTATCACCACTGAAGTGGGCCAGAACCAGATGTGGGCAGCCCAGTATTACCACTTTGACAGTCCAAATGCCTTTATCACTTCAGGCGGATTGGGCTGCATGGGTTTCGGGTTACCCGCAGCCATAGGTGCTCAAATCGCACATCCTGACAGGCTGGTGGTGGACATTGCGGGAGATGGAAGCATCCAGATGAATATCCAGGAAATGGCCACAGCGACGCAGTACAACCTCCCCGTCAAAATAGTCATCTTGAACAACTCCTATCTGGGGATGGTGAGACAGTGGCAGGAATTGTTCTTTGACCGGTGCTATGCCTGTACTGAACTGAATCATGGCCCGGACTTCGTAAAACTGGCTGAGGCCTATGGTGCCGTGGGATTGCGGGCCACAAGGCCTGACGAGGTGGAACCCATTCTCAAGAAGGGCCTCTCCATCAAAAAGCCGGTGATCATGGACTTTGTCGTTGAACCAGAAGAGTGTGTCTATCCAATGGTGCCGGCGGGGGCGCCTATCACAGAGATGTTGTTGGTTTGATAAGTGTTCTAAAATGTCTAAAGTATTTTGAAATGCCTAAAGTGAGCTAAAGTGACTAAAGTGTACGAAAGTAGTGAATAAAAGAGGGGCTATTAAGTCATGACAGATGAAGGAGCGAAAAAGCACATCATATCTATTCTTGTTGATAATCAACCCGGGGTGCTCTCGCGAATTGCGGGCCTTTTCAGTGGTCGGGGTTTTAATATTGAGAGTCTCTGTGTTGCTGAAACAACAGACCCACTCGTCTCTCGCATTACCCTGGTGACAACAGGGGATATGTCCATTGTTGAGCAGATCAAGAAGCAGCTGAACAAGCTCATTAACGTGCTCAAGGTGATCGATTTTACGGACACTGCCTTTGTGCAACGGGAGATGGCACTCGTCAAGGTGAGGGCAAAGCCGGAGCACCGCGCTGAAATCCTGAGAACGGTGGATATATTTCGTTCCAGGGTCGTGGATGCGGGCTCTCAATACTACATCGTTGAGATTACAGGAGATGAAGGCAAGGTCTCAGCATTTCTAAACCTGCTCAAACCCATGGGTATCAGTGAAATAGCGAGGACAGGGGCAATCGCCCTTCCCAGAGAAAAGAAATAGTCCCTGATCATTTTTTCTGACAGGATTTACAGGATCAACAGGATCTCTTTTCTCCCTATTCTCTGGCACGCGCTCCTTTGCGGATTGCTGTGAGGCTCGCTTGAGTGCATATGGAGAGGGAGATTCATAATAAAGAATTTAATTGCTTAATATGATTGGGAAGAGGGTTTTAAAGGAAAAATGAAAATGTTCTTTTTTCCTCAAAACCCCTTTCCATTCTCAATTCCGTGGTAGGGATTGAGGCCTGCGATGCAGGCATATCAAGCAACCAAGCTTAATTGGCCTCAGTAGCACTGGGTTTTTGTCCTTTCACAAGGGAAAGAAAAAAAACGACTAAATTTAATGAAAATGAAGGATTAGGAGGAGATTTATGGCAAAGATTGATTTTGGTGGCGTGGTGGAGGATGTGGTTACATCTGAGGAGTTTCCTGTCGAGAAAGCAAGGCAGATCCTTGAAGGCGAGGTCGTCGCAGTGCTCGGTTATGGCGTACAAGGGCCTGGCCAGGCCTTGAATATGAGAGATAACGGTATCCCCGTGATTGTGGGACAAAGGGAAGGGGGTGCGTCCTGGCAAAGGGCTTTGGATGACGGCTTCGAACCGGGCAAAACTCTCTTCTCCGTGGAAGAGGCCGCTGAAAGAGGGTCCGTCATCCAGTACCTCCTATCGGATGCCGGCCAGGTGGCTGTGTGGCCGAAGATCAAACCCTGTCTCAAAGGGGGTGATGCCCTCTATTTCTCCCACGGATTTTCCATTGTGTACAAGGATCAGACCGGTATTGTTCCGCCAGAAAACGTGGATGTGATACTGGTGGCGCCCAAAGGATCGGGGAGGACCGTTCGAACCAACTTTCTGGAAGGCAGTGGGATCAACTCCAGCTATGCCGTATTTCAAGACCACACAGGGAGGGCGCAGGAAAGGACCATTGCCGTGGGGATTGGTATCGGGTCCGGCTACCTCTTTCCCACCACATTTGAAAAGGAGGTACACAGTGATCTTGTGGGAGAAAGGGGCGTCCTCATGGGTTGTCTAGCTGGTGTCATGGAGGCCCAATATAACCTACTGAGGAAGCATGGGCACAGCCCCAGTGAGGCGTTCAATGAGACGGTGGAGGAACTCACACAGAGTCTCATACGCCTAGTGGCCGAGAACGGCATGGACTGGATGTACGCCAACTGCAGCACAACGGCCCAAAGAGGTGCCCTGGATTGGCGCCACCGGTTCCGGGATATCGTTGCCCCGCTCTTTGACGAACTGTATGAAAGTGTTATTTCTGGAAAAGAGACTCAGATTGTCCTTGAAGCCAACAGCGCGCCGGACTATCGCGAGCGGCTCCAGAAAGAATTGGATGAGATGAAGAATTCCGAAATGTGGAGGGCAGGGGAGGCCGTACGGAGTCTGAGGCCTGAAAGGAGAGGGTAGGGCATGAAATAATGGAAAGGTGGAATATATGTCAGCACGCCAAATAGTGGGCAAAGCGAACTAACTAAAACCGTCTATGCCTCCTTCTATACACGGGTGCCCTCGCAAACCACCCGTCAAAGAAACTATCGCCATGAAACCAATCATCAGAATCTCTTGTTTCAATCACTGACTTCCTGGTTATGTGACCAATATAGAGCAAAGCAATACCGGCCATGATAATGGCGGCAGCTATGAATGCCACGAGAATTTCAGGAACAGCGATTATCGCGATCGCTATAAGAATGAGTGCGGTACCTGGAAAATAGAACCTGAAGTTTGCCATTCTATGCCTCCTCTTGCCAAAGTGCTATCCAAAACTACTAAGTAAAAAAAAGTTAATCATAAATTCCTTGACTTCAAGGGAGGACAAATTCAACAACGTCTCCTCTCTCATTGCAGAGGTTTTGGGGCTTGATGGAGAGTATGCAAATTTTTCATTGACAAATGACCGAATGGTGATATCAATTGTTATACATTATACATTCAATTTCATTAGCCCTATTATCTGCTGTCATATCAGCGCCTTACATAGACAGACTCCCTGCCGCAAAAGATCGGCGTTCCTATCAAACGTATCTCTAAAAAGGAGAAATAGATATGTCATGGCCCTATAAATACGAGTCAGGCGTTACGCTATTCGACAAAGGTAAGGCATTTTCAGGATATACGCTGATAACGACAATGCCGCGCAGATCCGCCCCTGAGCCAAACCAATCCCCGGGCGAGGTCATCTTGATGGACATGAAGGGAGAAACCGTCCATAAGTGGAAGACGCCCTATCCCCCATGGTACTCTCGTCTTATGCCGGATGGACATTTGGTCGTTGTTCAGCGCTGTTCCAAAGCGTACCCCAACAGACCGGGTTACGACAAATACCATATGGGAGGCGCTACGGGTATGATGATGGAGTTTGACTGGGACAGCCATATCGTTTTCGAGCATTTTGACCCCTACATGCACCACGATTTCAGGAAACTGCCAAACGGTCACTACATCTATGTGGGCTGGGAGGTGGTACCACCCGATTTGGCCAAGAAGGTGCGTGGAGGCCAGAAAGGCACGGAGCACAAAGATGGAACCATTTTCGGGGATTATTTTCGCGAAATCGATTCAGAGGGAAGGACGATATGGGAGTGGCACGGCATAGAGCATTTTGATCCTGATATCGACATTATCGGGGCAATTCATCCCAGGGAGGAGTGGACCCATATCAATGATGTGGATGTAATGCCTGACGGAAATATCATGTCCAGTAGCAGGCATACGGACGGCGCCTTCATTATTGATCACCAGTCCGGCGATATCCTCTGGCGTTGGGGAAATGTGGCATATTTGGATAAAGAGACGGGACAAGTGGAACACCATGACGTTCGGGATCCCAAGAATATGGGGGGGCCCCATGACGCTCATCACATCGCCGAAGGGCTTCCTGGCGCAGGCAACATGCTGGTCTATGACAACGCCATGTATAATTTCTACTCCAGAGCGCTTGAGTTGGATATCAAGACCGGGGAAATTGTGTGGCAGAGTGAGCCGGAGTTCGGAATCGAGGGTTATGTGGCCGGTAGGGTTCACTTTTCGCCTTTCGTAGCCGGGGTTGATCGTCTTCCCAACGGCAACAACGTGGTCTGCTCAGGAGGTAATGGGGTCGTATTCGAGCTCACCAGCGAGAATGAGTTGGTATGGCATTGGGTTCGTCCCATCCCTGACCCGGAAGGGGCGGTCCGTTGGGGAATCTTCAGGGCGCATCGATATGCCCCTGATTATTGCCCGCCATTCAAAAATTTGCCCCCCGCAGAAGGCGATTGATTTGGAAGCGTGTTAATGGGGGAAATCGCCGTCGGATAGAAAACAAAAAAGCGAATATGAAAATATGAACTCAGCCATATGAATTATACGCATGTCCCAAAGGGCCGTCTGGCAGACTTGGTCAGCGGCCAACTTAAAGAATCCATTTTCCAAGGAGAGTATCAATCTGGGGAAAGGATACCTCCCGAACACCAGCTCGTAGAGATCTTCGGCGTGAGCAGGGTTATTGTCCGCGAGGCGATCAGGAACCTGGAGCAGGCGGGCCTGATAGAAATCAAGAGAGGGCCCAAGGGGGGGGCCTTTGTCCTGCCCATGAAACATGATGCGGTCTCCCAGGTCATTAAGGACATGCTCAGATTGGGGAACGCCAAAGTGGCCCATATCATGGAGGTGAGATTAGATATGGAACCTGTGGTGACGGGACTGGCAGCAGAAAGGGCCACAGCGGAGGACATGGAGATACTGTGCCGGGGCATTGAAGACATGCCTGATGCGCCTGGGGACGAATATGTGGCCTGGAACGTGAACTTCCATAGGCTCCTTGCAAAGTGCGCCCACAACCCTATGTATGACATATTGGTCAATATCCTGATGGATTTCACAGAGGAATTGATTCTGAAAATCAAGCCGTCAGAACGAATAATACATGACACCACGTCACACCCTGAGCTCTTAGAACTGGTCCGCCAGGGAGACGCAGAAGGAGCGCGTCGTAAGATGCGTTTTCATCTGGAAGATATTGTCCCCACTTTAAAAGACCTGGAGGACAAGATGCTGGCCGCTTCGGGCGGCTCAGACGGGTCATCCAGCGAAATAGGCCAAGTGCTTGGGCCGTCCCCAGGTGGCCGCTATCAGGAGCAGGGATAGGCCGTCTGGAGGCTGTTTTCACCCTTTAAACCTTTGGCAAGAGGAGGAAAAGATGGACAAACATATGAACTTGAAAAATCTTTTGATTGTGGTCATTGTGGCCAGCGGCATGTTGATGTTCAGTATTTCCGGCCCTGTGTTGGCCGGAGATTACCCCAGCAAGCCGATCCGCATGATCTATCCCTTTCCCGCCGGATCAGGTGGGGACATTGCCACCAGGATTTTTGCGGACGCCGCCTCCAAGGCCCTGGGCCAGCCCGTAAAAGTCTCCAACGTGACAGGGGGCAGGGCAACCATAGGAGCGGCCAAAGTGGCGCAGGCCAAGACGGACGGTTATGAGATCGGTTCCCTTCCCATAGGTCCGGCTGTCACCCAACCCATCTTCTCAGCCAAGCTTCCTTACGGAACAGAGGATTTGGAGCCCATCTGCCAGTTTACGTATCTGCCGATTGTCCTGGTGGCCGGCGCCCACACGCCTTACAAGACCACGAAAGATTTGGTCGCATATGCCAAAAAGCACCCGGGTGAGGTGAAATTTGCACACCCGGGTCTGGGCACGGTGCCTTTCTTCATGTTGAGGGCCCTTGAAACGGCTACGGGTATCAAAATGAAGGGCGTTCCATTCAAGGGACTGGCACCCGGGGTCACGGCCGCCGTGGGCGGGCACGTGGACATAGCCCTGGCGGTGCTGGGTCCGGCGATGGGCCTTCAGAAGGGGGGCAAGTTAAATATCCTGGGGCTTTTTGCGGGCGAACGTTCGAAATTGGCCCCGAGTGTCCCCACCGTGGAAGAGGATGGCGTTGCCACCTATCCGCAGCTCTGGACAGGCATCTTTGCGCCCAAGGGCATTGACCCGGCAGCCCTGAAAAAGCTGGAAGAAGCCTTTGCCGAGGCGGCCAAGAGCCCGGAATTCATCAATGCTATGGGCAATGCGAAGACACCGGTGAGCTACCTTGACAGGAAGGCCTTTCAGCAAAAGATAGCGGGCGATATTAAGTACTTCAAAGGATACAAGGCAAAGGCCGAGTAGAGGATTTCAGCGCAGAGGGAAAGAATATTTTCATTTGTCCCGAGAACATTCGGGACAAATGAAAACCTCTCCATCGCTTCTGGCGGCGGAGGATAGATCTGAGTGATCAGGTTATAGACACAGCCGCTGGGGTTTTAAGAATTGCAGAGGGATTAAGCTACAGGCCAGGGAGGTGGAATCGGGTGGAAAGGGAGAGCACCATGAGCCAGGCGCAGCGTGACCTGATGATGGGCGTCCTGTTGCTCATCTTTGCCATCACATTTTTCGTGCTGACCTACCACTTCTATGGCTACGAGCTGGAAGAGATCCCCCAGGATGTGGGTGCCGGCTTCTTACCCCGCCTGCTGCTGGTTGCATTGGCTGTGCAAGCCGTTTTCCTCATTTTCTTTTCTCTGCGGGATCACATGAAGTCGCAGGCTGACGCAACCAGACCCAAGGCGCTTTTTCAGGTCCGTCCGTTTATCATGTTTGGGGCCTTTCTTGTCTATGTGTACCTGGCCACGCTCTTCGGATACGTCATCTCTACGATGGCCTTCATGGTGCTGGGTTTTTATCTCCTGGGTGTACGTTCCTTATGGCCCCTTATTCTCATTCCACCTGCCATCACGCTGGCGAGCTATTATCTGTTCGGGACGCTGCTTAATGTGTTTCTGCCCTCGGGCAGTCTGTTTTGAGAGGACCTTAGACGCATGTTTGCAGACCTCATGGCCGGTTGGGCTGCCGTTCTCAATATCAAGCTCATACTCATTCTGTTATTCAGTGTTCCTCTGGGAATTGTTGTGGGGGTGCTACCCGGTGTGGGCGCTATGGTGGGCGTTACGGTTCTTTTACCGCTCACCTTTGGAATGGATCCGGCGATGGGTATCTGCATGCTGGTGGCAGTCTATTGCGGGGCCTTTTATGGGGGTGCGGTGAGTGCTATCCTGATCAACACCCCGGGCACCCCGGCCGCCATATGCACCATTTTGGACGGATACCCAATGGCCCGCAAAGGGGAGGCCCACAAGGCCCTGACAACGGCGGTTGTGGCCTCTTTTATTGGGGGAGTCTTCAGCGTGATCGTCTTGACTTTCTTCGCTCCCTTGATCGCCAGAGTGGCCCTCAAGTTCGGTTACACGGAGTACTTCTCCATCGCCCTGTTTGGAATCATCATGGTGATCACCTCCAGCAGCCGCAAGTCTTTCCTCAAGGGGCTGATCATGGGAACCTTCGGCCTGATTCTCTCAACGGTTGGTCAGGATAAAATGGGCACTGTGGGGCGCTTTACCTTTGATATGCTTGATTTGTCTCGCGGGTTACCTCTGCTCCCTGTTGTCGTTGGCCTGTTTGCCATCTCGCAGGCCCTGCTCCTTACTGAACAGGGGGCCAAGGCGGTCAGACTGGAGAAGATGGAGAGCAGAGCGGGCCTCGGGGAAATATTTAAATTGATGGGCAAGTTCAAGGCAACCCTGCTCAAGTCATCCCTCATTGGTACCGTGGTGGGCGCCATCCCCGGGACCGGAGCGGCGATCTCTTCATTTGTGGCTTATTCGGAAGCGAGGCGGGCTTCCAAGACCCCTGAGAAGTTTGGCACCGGCTATATCGAAGGCGTGGTGGCCTCAGAATCATCCAACAACTCTGTGACAGGGGGTGCGTTGATCCCAGTTTTGACGCTGGGTATTCCGGGCGATCCTATCACGGCCATCATGCTGGGCGCATTTCTGGTCCATGGCCTCATACCAGGACCCATGCTTTTCGTGGAGGAAGCAACTTTTGTCAATACCATCTTCTCCACCATGATGATAACCTACTTCCTCATCTTGTTCTTCGGCTACTTCGGCGCCTATATCTTTGCGGCCTTTCTCAAAGTGAGGGAAGCGATCCTGGTTCCAATCATTCTGGTGATCTCATTTATCGGGGCCTATGCAGTGAATTCTTCACTTTTTGACGTGGGCATTGCCTTGATCTTTGGGGTCGTCGCGTACTTTCTTATCAAATTCGGATTTCCCCTTCCTCCCATCGTTATGGGCTTGATTCTGGGACCCATCGCAGAGGAAAGCCTGCGGCAGTCCCTGGTGGTCTCAGAAGGCTCCTGGACCATATTCATCATCAAGCCCATCTCTGCCGCGTTCCTGATTGTCACGGCCCTGATCGTGCTCAGGAAGGCCTACGTGCTGATCTTTTCCAAAGAATCTGGCTGATCTTCAGACGATCCCCTTAGAATATCTCATCAAGAAACCGCTTCATATGCGACCAGGACCGTTGATCAGCAGAGTTGCTGTATTCAAGCGCCGCCATACCCGCCTTGTCAGCATTGAAATAAGAGGATTCCCTGGCCCCATTTGCCGTTGACACACGACAGTAATTTCCATATCTTTCCACCTGAAATGAGGGGGGACTTATCAGAATAGGCACTCAGAAAGGGAGGTCTCGTCATGGGCATCAAGGTTAATTCCATTCGGTCATTTGTCAATCCGCGCCTGTCGTCACTATTTTATGAGCCCTTGGTTCGGCCTGGTTCCCGGAGTGGCCTTTCAGGGTCACGTTCGGCTGAACCAGGTTCAGGGCAGGGGCCGCGGCCGAATACCCGCGGATTCCTGCGCGCGCACAGATGGATCGGCACTATTTCACTCATGTTTTTTGCCCTCGGCTTAGCTACCGCCGGTAACGCAGCGGAAATAGCCGTCAAAGGGCAAGCTCTGGAAGGGTCTGTGGTGGGCTTCACGGCCGAGGGCGTGGCGTTTGAAACCGTTTATGGAAAGGGGGCCATCGTGATCCCCTGGGCCGACACTGAGCGGCTCAAGTCGGAAAAGGAGTTTGTGATCCTTTACGGTGAAGAGGAACTTGCGATCGGGCGTGCATGGGGCCTCAAGGATGGCAAACTGCTTGTGGGAGAGAGCTCCGAGACGGCCACACAGATCCCCGTGGAACAGATCTACCGCTCACTGACGCGCGATAAATACGAAACCTCCCGATTGGAGGCGCTGCGCGTCCATTATAGATATTGGGGCGCGAACTTCGATCTGGCCTTCGCTTACACCGACGCCACCACGGAAACCAACGCGTTCGCAGTGGGGCTGGAGTTCGAACGGAAGAAACAACCCACAGAACTCTTTCTGGGCGCTTACTACCGCTACGCCACAACGCAGACCCAGGGAGAGGAGCGCATCAAGAATGAGGATCGCCTGTTCGGACGTGGTCGTCTTGACTACACCTTGTCCGACCGCCTCTTCAGCTTCGGCGCAGTGTCGGCCGAGCGGGACGAAATCCAGCAGATAAAATTTCGTACGGATCCCAACGTGGGCCTGGGCTACCGTTTTGTCAAACGCGAAAACCTCATCATTTCCGGGCGCACTGGCCCGGGTTACGTCTACCAGAAGTATTTTGATGGTCAGACCAACGACTACTTTACCATCCTCTTCGGGGGCGATCTGGATGCGAAGCTCCCCTATGGCTCGAAGCTTAGAATAAGGGTCGAATACCTTCCCGCGGTGGATGATTGGGCGGATAACTACCTCGTTCGTGGCGCCCTTGACTTTACGGTACCCATCATCGGCTGGCTCGATTTCAAGTTTACCATTCTCGATATCTATAACAGCCAACCCCCACCAGACACCTTTAGAAATAGCTTCACCACCACAGCAGGGCTCTCATTCCGGTTCTAGATCAACGGAAGGGCGCCCACCCAAAAATGGGGCTTGACACTGAAACGAGGCTGTCCGCTGGGTGGAGTTTTCGACGAGAAAAGACAGCGGGAGGAGAGAGGGAGGAGGGAGAGATGTCACTTGCCGTAACAATTTACTCCCGTAAACTTCTTCCTGTAAGATTCCAGTAAGGGCGTCAGTTCTCTCTGCGGTACAGGTACAGTCTTCAGTCTTTTTTTGATCTCTGCTTTGCTTAATTTGACATTCAACGTCCTGTTGGGGATGTCTATCTCTATTTTGTCACCATCTGTGATGGCGCCGATTGCACCGCCGTTATAGGCCTCCATCTCAACATGTCCGATGCATGGTCCCGTTGTCGCGCCGGAGAACCTCCCATCCGTGATTAAAGCGACCCTCTTATATCCAGCGCCCTTTATGGCATCTGTCGGGGTTAACATCTCGGGCATCCCTGGTGCGCCTGCTGGTCCCTGGAAGGGCAGAACCACCACATCGCCTTCGGCAATCCTCTTTGCTTCAATGGCATGGAGCAGGTCCTTTTCCGTGTAGAACACTTTTGCAGGCCCTGAATGGGTCATCATCTCGTCTGCCACGGCCGTCTGCTTTATGATGGCGCTGTTTGCGATATTTCCTTTTAGTACAGCAATGCCCCCCTCAGAACGGTATGCACTGTCCAACGACCTAATCACATGATCATCTAAGACCTTTCCCTGCTCCGCGATCTGCCTGATGGGTGTTCCATTCACGGTTGGGGAGTCTTTTATCATCTCTATCAAGCGTTTAAGAACAGCAGGGATCCCCCCTGCCTTGTCAATGTCTGCCATCTCATGATTTCCGGCCGGGATAATAGAGCAGATATTTGGCGTCTTCTGGGAGATTTTATCGAACAGATCCACCTCGATATCAATGCCCGCTTCTTTCCCTATGGCCGGTATGTGAAGAACCGTATTTGTGGAGCCGCCCATGGCCATGTCTACCCTGATGGCGTTTTCAAAGGCACTCCTGGTCAAGATATCCCGAGGTTTGATGTCTTTTCTGACCAGTTCGACGATTCTCTTGCCGGAGTCGTAAGCCTGTTTTTTCTTAGATGGATCTGTGGCCAAGGTTGTGGCACATTTTGTCAATGACATGCCCAGCACCTCGGTAACGACGGACATTGTATTGGCCGTGTAAAGACCCACACAGGATCCTGCTCCACAAACCATGCAAGGGAGCAACCCTTCCGCCTCCTCAGCCGTCATTCTGCCCGCTTTCACCTGGCCGACTATACCGAAGCCTTCTACAGGGTGATGTTTGACCCCTTCAATAATGTTTGCTTTCATGGGGCCACCCGTGAGTATAAGGGCCGGCAAATTGAGGCGGGCTGCCGCCATGAGCATTCCCGGCGTAATTTTGTCGCAGTTTGTGATGCCCACCCAACCATCCAATGAATGGGATAGGGTCATGATCTCAATGTTATCTGCGATGTGCTCTCTGCTTGGAAGACTGGGTCGCATTTCCACAAACATGGCAATGCCGTCGCAGACCCCGGGTACGCCCCACTCAAACGGGATGCCTCCAGCATCCCTGATGCCCCTTTTTACTTCTTGGGTCAATTCATTCAGGTGGATATGACCCGGAATAATATCGTTGTAACTGTTCGCAACACCGATAAAGGGTTTGCCCAAGTCAAGGTCTTCTTTTTTTAGACCCGCGGACAGGAGCAATGCCCTGTGGGGCAAAGTCTCGATATTCTTTTTTAGTATATCCGAGCGCATGGGTTCTGATTCCTCCTTTGATTCAAGCTCTCCATTAACCGCCCGAGAGTGTTATTCACTATCCTGGCAGCAGTTTGGTAGGGTGATTTGCAGGTGCGAATTGTCTAAAACAGCTGGTTGCCGCGGGCTATGGGATAGCGTCGGCCGTATCCAAAGGCCTTGGTGGTGACCTTGAGACCGGGTGGGGCCTGACGGCGTTTGTATTCGTTGAGCATCAGGCGTTTCAGGACATCTGTCACCACCTCTGGGTCATGCCCCAATGCGACGATCTCATCAAAAGCAAGGTTTTTTTCTACAGCCGCTTCAAGGATTTCATCCAGCATATCATAGGGTGGCAGCGTGTCCTGATCCGTCTGATCTGGCCTCAGTTCTGCTGAGGGAGGTCTTGAAAGAATCCGTTCTGGAATGATCTCCTTTTCACGGTTGATATGCCTTAAGAGGCGATAGCACATGGTCTTGGGTACGTCGGATATGACCGCCAGACCGCCGCTCATATCTCCGTAAAGCGTACAGTAGCCTGTGGCGATTTCCGATTTGTTTCCCGTGCTCAGCAGGAGGGAATTGAATTTGTTGGAAAGGGCCATAAGAAAGTTTCCACGGATACGGGCCTGGATATTCTCCTCTGTCTCATCCTCCTTCATCCCTTTGAACATGTGAGCCAAAGACTGCTTGTAGGTCTGGTAGACCTCATCAATGGGTATTTCCTCGAAATGGATCCCCAGATTATTCGCCAACGCTCTGGCATCTTCCTTGCTCATCTCTGATGTATATGGGGATGGCAGGCTTATGCCTGTCACATTTTCAGCGCCCATGGCCATTTGTGCGATAACTGCCACGAGGGAGGAATCAACGCCGCCGCTCAGCCCCAGCAATACTTTCTTGAATCCACATTTAGAGGTATAGTCTTTCGTGCCCATGATGAGGCCTTTTAGCACAGAACCCTCTTCACTCTGGAATGGGTCTTTCACCACCTGGTAGTCCTTTTTCGTGTCCCAAATGAGCAGATCGGTTTCGAACTCCTTCCCCACATGGATTAACCTGCCTTCAGCATCTACCACCATGCTGAAACCATCAAAGAGCAGATCATCATTGCCGCCCACCTGGTTGCAGTATATGGTGGGGATCTCATACTGGGTAGAGATATTCCTTAACATGTTCATCCGCACAGCCGCCTTGCCTAATGTATATGGAGAGGCGGATATATTGATGAGTATATCAATTTTTCGAGCATTGAGATCAAAGACGGGGTCCACTTCATATAGGGGAACGCCCTCGAAATCACTAAAGTTCCAGATATCTTCACAAATGGTGACACCGAACCGGGTCCCCTCCAATTCGAAGAGGAGGCTCTCATCCGCCGGTTCAAAATAGCGGGTCTCATCAAAGACATCGTAGGTGGGAAGAAGTCTCTTCCCTCCCTTTTTCACCACGAGCCCATCCTTGATGAGCGCAGCGCTATTGATAAGGGGCTTGCCCGTTTTTCGGGGATTTTTCCCCACACACCCGCACAGGATATGTATGCCCTTGATTTGTGCGGCCAGATGCTCCAATTGGATGAGATTTTCCTGAACGAAGGCGGGCTTCTCCAGGAGATCTTTGGGCGGGTAACCCGGAAGGGCCAGTTCCGGAAAGATGGCCAGAGAGCAACCCTTCTTTCTGGCCTGCTCACTCCCCTTTATGATCAAAGAGGTGTTGTACTCAAAATCCCCGACGATCGGATTTATTTGGCAGATAGCTATCTTCATATGGAGTGCGTAAAGTGAACTAAAGTGCCTAAAGTGTATAAAGTAAAAGAATGTAAAAAGCTAAATCGCTCTTGAAGCTTTATCGATGGCTTTCAGGATCTTGGGAATTTGTTCTTCCATGTTGATACTGATGGGCATGGTCAGGGCACGGGATAGAAGCTCTGCTGTTTTGGGAAGCTCAAGATTTGCATAGCTGCACCTGACCTCACCAGATGCCGTCTTAAATGGGTAGCCATACCGGAGGAGGCTCTTCCCCTCAAGGAGGTGTTCCCATTTCTCGTAATAGTGCCACAGATTGTCGAACCAGTAAACGGTTCCAGCGCCCTCCTCAGACATGACCTGATTAAACGCTTTTGCCTTTTCAGGAGTGGGCAAGAAGAAGATAAGGAAAGTGCCCGTGTCACCATCCGGGTCCGGAATGTGCCTAAAAGTGATCTGGTCAATCTTGGAAAGGGCTTCCTTAATGCGATCTTTATTCTCCCTTTGACGGGGGAGGATAACGGTATCCAGTTTTCTCAATTGAGCCAAACCTAACGCCCCTTGTAGTTCCATCATGCGAAAGTTGAAACCGATAAATCTTCGCCTTTCCAATCCCCTGCCCACATTGGGATCATGGTCGTGACCATGGTCGTGGTACTCAGAGGCGTTTAGATACAGATCATTGTCATCTGTGATGACCATTCCGCCTTCTCCCGTGGTCATGGTCTTCACAGAGTCGAAGGAGAAGGTCCCCAAGGTCCCAAAGGAACCCAAGGATTTTCCATTCAGTTTACCGCCGCACGACTGAGCCGTATCTTCGATGACGGGGATATTCTGTTTTCCCGCCACCTGTACGATCTCGCTGATGCGGGCATGGGCCCCACACATGTGAACAGGCATAATGGCTTTGGTCCGTGGTGAGATCTTGTGGGGAAGATCTTCGGGGTCCAGGCAAAGCGTATCATCGATTTCAGCAAAGACAGGAATAGCGCCGGCATCCAGGATGGACTCCCACGTGGCCACGAAGGTGAAGCCCTGGGTAATCACCTCGTCTCCAGGCGCAACCCCAAGGGCCGCGAGGGCCACGCGTAGGGCAGCAGTGCCTGATGAGACGGCCAAGGCGTGTTTCACACCGCAATACTTTGCAAACTCTTTTTCGAATTGCTCCACTTTATAGATTCCCTCTCTCTGATCATGAAATTCATATCGAAAGAGGACTTTTCGTTTGAGCACATCCAATATCTCTTCCTTCTCTTCTTCACCAATGATCTCAAATCCAGGCATAGGGGACTCCTTTAGCATTTATCATTGCTCATTTGGCATTGGCCACATGTCACTCGTCATTGGTCAGTGGGTATTAGATGACCACTCAGC
The DNA here is from genome assembly GCA_020342025.1 of Deltaproteobacteria bacterium. Next base: position 2,177,313 of record CP070840.1, on the reverse strand, counting down.
CACTCAACTTCTCAACCGATTATCTTCCTTCATATGCTTTTCGGTAAATTTCCTCTGCCACACTGACGGTCATGGGCCTCGGGTTGTTTTCTATGGGTCTGGTCACTTTCATCGCGCCCTCTGCCATCTCAGGGATGGCATCTTCGGGAATGTTTATTTCCTTTAAAGTCCGGGGTATTCCGATGTCCGCAGCAAGGTCGAAGACCGCTTGAGCAGCACGGGAAGCTAATTTCCGAGTGGATGAAAATGTATCCCCCTCCTCCATTGCAACAGCGATCAGGGAGAACTTGTCCATGTTCCCTGGATAGTTGTATTCAAGCACATAGGGCAGCATCAGGGCATTGGCGATCCCGTGGGGAATATCAAAGAGGGCACCTAAGGGGTAGGCGAGGGCGTGCACAGCGCCCACGCCCGAGATGGCCAGTCCCAATCCCGCCAGATAGCTTCCTTGCATCATGTTTTCCCTGAATCGGTAGTCGTCTCCGTTGAAAACCGCTCCCCTCAGGTTTGAGGATATGGTCTCAATGGCTTTGTATGAAATGGGTTCACTCATGAAATGGGCCTGAAGAGAGGTGAAAGACTCAATGGCATGGGTGAGGGCATCCATTCCCGTATACGCGGTCACCTCAGGGGAAAGTCCAAGGGTTAGTTCTGGATCGAGGATGGCCGTGTGAGGATAGAGGTAAGGGCTATTGATTCCCCCTTTGGACTTTGTTTCGCGCATGGTGAAGACAGAGGTAAAGGTGACCTCACTGCCCGTACCCGCAGTGGTTGGTACCATAATTGAGGGAAGCCCTGGCTTTTTTACAAGACCAAGCCCAATGTAATCAACGGCTTTCCCTTCATTCTTCACCAAAATGGCGATGGCCTTGGCCACATCCATGGTGCTGCCTCCACCGATTCCGATGACACAACTCACCTTTTCCTTTCTAGCAAGTTTGGCCCCATCATCGGCAAGGGCAGGGGACGGTTCAGGGGTAACTTCAGGGTACATTAAGGTCCTTATGCGGGCCTTTCTTAGTCGTTCCTCTACCCTGGAACGGATGTCAGTCTTTGACAGGCCGCGGTCTATAACGAGAAGCGCTTTGGATCCTTTTAGCGCCTTGCACTCCTCCGCAATCTGATCAAGCGAACCCGCCCCAAAGAGGGTCTTTTTCACACCTTCAATGCAGATCAAATCCTTCATAACAAGCTCCAAAAACAGGGAAATTTGAGATGAAGGATTAACCCAATCGGGGAAATATATCAAGTTATAAAATTCCTTCACGATTTTGTGCGAGGTGTGCAAAAGGAGCCATATATGGTATTATTTCCACATAATCTTCGAGGCGTTCCTCTGGGGCATTTGGCCCAGAGCCGGGCCCTGAGGAGTTTTGTGAGATGATGTCCATATGGGTCCAAAAAATCTTTCAAAGATGTTATAGAAATTCTGCAAAATGTAATTATAATAATTATTGATCCTTAGCTGGTCTTTTAATTTATAGGAGGTTTAATATAATTGAACCCATTTTATAAAAACCTTGCTCTCTGGTTGGTCATCAGTCTGATGATGATCATGTTGTTTCAGATCTTTAAACAACCAGACAAGAGCAGGACGACAGTGAGCTACAGCGACTTCTTGGGTATGGTGGAAAATGGGAGCGTGACCGAGGTCACCATCCAAGGAGATGATATTTCAGGGCGATCATCTCAAGGGCAGCAATTCAAGACTTATGCACCCAAGGACCCTGAGCTGATAAAGCTTCTGAGAAGCAAAGGGGTCAGAATGTCGGTTAAACCGGAAGAAGACTCCTCATGGTTTCAAGTCTTTCTCTCCTGGGTTCCCATGCTTTTGCTCATTGGTGTCTGGATTTTTTTCATGCGCCAGATGCAGGTGGGGGGAGGTAAAGCGCTTTCCTTTGGAAAGAGCCGTGCGAGACTCATGACCGATGCCCATCAAAAGGTCACCTTTGATGATGTTGCAGGTATTGATGAGGCGAAAGAAGAATTGCAGGAGACCATCGAATTTCTCAGGGATCCCAAAAAATTCACGAGATTGGGGGGAAGAATACCCAAAGGCGTCCTTCTGGTCGGGGCACCAGGAACGGGTAAAACGCTTCTGGCCAGGGCCATAGCCGGTGAGGCCGGTGTTCCCTTCTTCAGCATAAGCGGATCGGATTTTGTGGAAATGTTCGTGGGCGTTGGTGCCTCAAGGGTGAGGGACCTCTTTGTCCAGGGCAAGAAAAATGCGCCTTGTATCATATTTATGGATGAGATCGATGCGGTGGGCCGGCATAGAGGCGCTGGTTTGGGGGGTGGACACGATGAAAGAGAGCAGACCCTGAACCAACTTCTTGTGGAGATGGATGGTTTTGAATCCAATGAGGGTGTCATTCTTATCTCTGCCACAAACAGGCCGGACGTGCTTGATCCGGCGCTACTGAGGGCTGGACGATTCGACAGACAGGTCGTCGTTCCTGTCCCTGATATAAAAGGTAGGGAGCAAATCTTTAAGGTCCATGTCCGGAAAACAGTTTTGGGAGATAACGTAAATCTTTCCGTGCTCGCCAGGGGCACGCCTGGGTTTACCGGCGCAGACATAGAAAACATGGTGAATGAAGCGGCGCTCATGGCTGCGAGACGAGGTAAAGACAAGGTGGAGATGGCCGAGTTAGAAGATGCCAAGGACAAGGTGATGATGGGCACCGAACGGAAGAGCATGATCATTAGTGATGAAGAAAAGAAGACCACGGCCTATCATGAGGCGGGACATACCCTTGTTGCCAAGCTCATTCCCAAGGCGGATCCGATTCACAAGGTGACCATAATTCCTCGAGGCCGAGCGCTGGGGTTGACGCAACAGCTACCCATAGATGAAAAGCACACCTATCCAAAGGATTACCTTCTTGATAACATTTGCATTTTGATGGGCGGAAGAGTGGCGGAAGAAATGGTCCTCAATATCCAGACAACAGGGGCAGGGAACGATATTGAGAAGGCCTCTGATCTGGCAAGAAAGATGGTCTGCGACTTTGGTATGAGTGACAACTTGGGTCCTCTCACCTTCGGCAAAAGGGAGGAACAGATATTCCTGGGTAGAGAGATTGCCCAGCACAGGGATTATAGCGAACTGACCGCTCAAAAAATCGATGAGGAGGTCAGAAGCATTGTAACAGGTGCCTACGAAAAGGCCAGCAAGCTCATCAAGGATAACTTGGACACCCTCCATCGCATGGCCAACGCGCTCTTGGAGAGGGAAACCCTGGACAGTGCGGACATAGAGAAAATCATGGCGGAACCAAAGGAATCACCAAAGGAGGAAGCGGAGGCTGTACAATCTTGAAACGACAGGTCTTCCTCCTGAGTTGGTGGGATTACACGCTTGAACTGGGGCGAAGAACGCATATTATGGGGGTCCTGAATGTGACCCCCGATTCTTTTTCAGATGGGGGAAGATATCTTCAGAGAGATAAGGCCATTGAGCATGGACTCTCCATGGCAAGGGATGGGGCTGATATTATTGACGTGGGAGGGGAGTCCACAAGGCCGTATTCAGAAAAAATATCGGCTGACGAAGAGCTGGATCGTGTCATTCCCGTGGTCCAAGCCCTCAGAAAAAACTTACGAATCCCCATAAGTATAGATACATGCAAAGCGGACGTAGCCCGGCAGGCCCTGAAGGCCGGGGCCTCCATTATAAATGACATCAGTGCACTGCGCTTCGATCCCGATATGATTTCGGTGGCAGCTGAGGCAGGGGTGCCTGTGATCCTCATGCATATGCAGGGGAGCCCAAGGGATATGCAGGCAAACCCCACATATGAAAACCTGATCCCTGAGATTTTAGATTTCTTGAAAGGTGCCATGGATAAAGGGGTGGCCGGAGGAATCGGGAAGGATATGATCATTGTGGACCCCGGAATTGGTTTCGGAAAGACCTTTGATCACAATCTGCAAATCATAAGGGAACTGGCTCAATTCAATGCCTTAGAAAGGCCGATTCTATTGGGCCCTTCCAACAAGGCCTTCATAGGGCATATACTCCACAAAGAGCCCCATGATCGGGATACGGGAAGCATGGCGGCGGTGGCTGCAGGCGTATTGAACGGTGCCCATATTGTCAGGGTTCACAACGTGAAGAAGACCATGGAGACGGTCAAAATGATTGATGCCATTAAGAGAGGGAGAGTGGAAGAAGTGAACTAGAGTGCCAAAAGTGTACTAAAGTGACTAAAGTGTCTAAAATGCCTAGAGGGATGCCATGTTGTTCTGTATTGACATAGGAAATACGAATACTGTTTTTGGGGTGACCGACAAAAATCAGGTCCTTGAGCATTGGAGAGTGAGGACAGAAAAAGATGCGACAGCAGACGAACTGGGGATTCTTATAGGGAACCTATTCAACTCAACCGAAATGGAAATGAGTGACATTACCCAAATCATTATTTCTTGTGTTGTCCCCCCACTGCTGAATGCCTTTGAAGAATTTTCCCGCCGTTATTTCAATATTACACCGATGATAGTAGGGCCTGACCTGAAGACAGGCATGCCCATCCACTATGATAATCCAAAGGAAGTAGGTGCGGACAGGATTGTGAATGCTGTGGCGGCCTATGAAAAGTATCGCACTGGACTCATTGTGGTTGATTTTGGCACTGCCACCACGTTTGATTGCGTATCGAAGGAGGGGACCTACATGGGAGGCGCCATCGCTCCGGGGGTGATCATTTCCTGCGAGGCCCTTTTTCAGAAGGCGTCTAAACTGCCAAGGGTGGAGATTTTTGCCAAGCCGAAAAATGTTATCGCCAAAGATACCATTAGCAGCATGAACGTGGGCATTATTTACGGATACGCAGGACTGGTGGACGGCATCGTAAACCGAATTAAAAAAGAGGTGGGGCATAAGTTGACGGTCGTGGCAACAGGAGGACTCGCTCCCCTCATTTGTGAAGAATCTGAGACCATTGAGCACGTGGAGGAGTTCTTGACCCTTGAGGGTCTGATGATCATTCATGAAAGGAACAGATGAGGTGCAGCCCATCTAAACCCATACTCCAGAACTCCGACAATCTATTGCTCCAACAATAGTGTTTTCAATGCAACCAGATAACCTCAAACCCCCTAAACTCCAAAAAGGCGAGACAGTTGGTGTGATTGCGCCGGCTGGGCCCGTCACAGCCTCGGAAATCCAACCCGGCATAAAACTTCTGGAGTCATTTGGTTATAAGGTTATCGTATCGCCGCATCTCTACCAAAGGCAAGGGTATGTGGCTGGGGATGATGAAACCCGGCTCGGAGACCTGCATTCCATGGTGGACAATGGAGATGTAAAGGTCATTTTTTGCGCTCGTGGTGGGTATGGGACGCTGCGGCTCCTTGAAAAGATTGACTTTGACTTGATTCGTATGAATCCCAAAATAATCGTTGGATACAGCGACATCAGCGCACTCCTCTTGGCCATATACAAAAAGACAGGTCTTGTGACCTTTCACGGGACAATGGTCAGGGAACTCGCCAAGAACAGAAACCGAAACCTGGAGTCCTTTTTGGATCTGGTTTCGTCTGAAAAAGCATGGAAAGTGAATCTGAGCAAAGCAAAAACGCTTGCACATGGCCAGGTGACAGGGACACTTCTCGGCGGGAATTTAAGTCTCATTTGCCATTTACTCGGGACACCTTTTATGCCGTCCTTGAACAAGTCCATACTCTTTGTGGAGGAAAAGGAGGAGCCGATTTATCGCATTGATCGTATGATGACCCATCTTAGATTGAGTGGCCAACTAAGGGGTCTTGTTGGACTCATTGCGGGATCGTTCGAGGGTTGTGGGGACATTTCATCCATCAATCGGGTCTTGCTGGATACCGTATCCCATCTCAAAATCCCCGTGGTGAGCGGCTTGCCGGTAGGCCATGGCCTGCAGAATATCTCCCTTCCTCTCGGGGTTCAGGCTTCCCTCGATACGGAGGCGATGACTCTCTCAATCACGGAACCCTGTGTCACGGCGTGATTCGGCCCTCTCTTTCCACATCTCAATCCAGCCCTGCCGTGTAAGTTCCCCGCATGGGTTTAGTTTCAACAATGAGTAAAACTTTGCCTTTTTGTTTTAATTGGATATATTTTTAATAAATTATAAATAATTTAATCATATAAAAGCAAATTTAGCACAATAACATTTTGTGCTTGTCAAAGTTTGTTGAAAATGGTAAATAATCAACCAAGGTGCGGTATCTCCAAGGCTACTGATCCAAACTAAGCCTATGGAAAGAGCGATTCATTCATGCAATTCATTAGACGCCTAGGAGCAGCAGCACTATTTATCGTAGGCAGGATAGGTCTTATGGGCCTGTTCCTATTCAAGGCGTTTTTCTATTCTGCTATCCCCCCTCTAAAATTCTCCCGCATGATCAAACAGATTCACTTCATCGGATTGCAGTCCGGTCTTGTCATATTTCTCACCGGGGCTTTCACCGGCATGGTTTTGGGCCTCCAAGGATATTACACCCTCAGCCGCGTCGGCTCTGAGGCCTTTCTTGGGCCAATGGTGGCACTCGCACTCATAAAAGAGATGGGTCCGGTGATTTCCGGTTTGATGGTGACGGGTAGGGCAGGATCAGCCATCGCGGCCGAAATCGGTATCATGCGGATCAGCGACCAGATCGATGCCTTGAAAATGATGGGCCTTAATCCTTACCGCTATCTCGTGGTCCCAAACCTTCTGGCGGCCATCATTGCCCTGCCCCTGCTCACAGCCAGTTTTGATGTGGTGGGGATTTTCGGAGGGGATGGGGTGGGCGTGAAGCTGCTTGGCGTGGGGGCAGGCACCTACTTTGGTGAGATGGCCAGCTACGTGGAGATGGAAGACGTCATGGAAGGGATCTTTAAATCGCTCAGTTTCGGAATAATTATTGCGTGGATTTCCTGCTATAAGGGATACTACACCGGAATCCACACGGGGTTTGGCGCTGAAGGCGTCAGTAAGGCCACCACCCAGGCAGTGGTGCTCACGTCTGTGCTTATCCTTGTGTGGGATTATTTTATGACCTCCATACTATTCTGAGATTCTCGAATTTACATGAAATGCGGAATGCAGTCGGGCTAAATAGGCAAGAGTCATGTGGCGGAGCGAACAGAACTCATGATCGAGATTGATAACGTCCATAAGTCCTTTGACGGTTTCCAGGTCCTTAAAGGTATCTCTCTGCACATAGAAAACGGAGAGGTTATTGCCCTCATTGGAAGGAGTGGCTTTGGGAAGAGCGTTTTGCTAAAGCATGTGGCCGGGTTGATGAAACCGGACAAAGGGCGCATATTGGTTGACGGCAAAGACGTGGCCACTCTCAAGGGTAAAGCTCTCGCCCAATTGAGAAGCCGCCTGGGGTTCCTTTTTCAGGGCGGCGCCCTCTTTGACTCCATGACTGTTTTCGACAATGTGGCCTTCCCACTGAGGGAGAAGACCAGGCTTGAAGAGGAGGAGATCAGGGGAAAGGTCATGGCAGAATTAAATCAGGTTGGTCTCTCCGGAGCGGAGGAGAAATATCCCTCCCAGATAAGCGGCGGAATGAAAAAGCGTGCAGCTCTCGCCCGGGAGTTGGTATGGGCGCCTGAGATCATGCTCTTTGACGAACCCACTACGGGACTGGACCCTATAATCGGTCATGCCATCCTGAATTTGATTGATAACCTTCACCGGCGGTTTAAGTTCACCGGCATCGTTGTCACCCATGAATTGGAAAAGGTGTTTAAGATCGTCGACAGGGTGGCTATGCTGCACGAAGGCGTTATTTTGGCTCAGGGAAAGCCTGAAGAGATAGTCTCTTCAGAAGACCCGGTTGTTCAGCAATTCATAAAGGGGGAGATTGAGGGACCCATATCATACCGGTAAGTTGATCTTCTCTATGATCACCAATCCGTTGCAAGTTGCCAGTGTTCACTGGGATTGATGCTGACACAAGTGCCTAAAGTGCGCTAAAGTGAACTAAGGTACCTAAAGTTAAATAAATGAAATTCGTTACGCCACGTTCTCGATTTCAGGAAGGGGAAGTGCAGAGAAGTGGAAGGTGATGTTATAGGTTTTTAGCGGCAAAGCCGCGTTGTATAAAATCGCGGAGCGATTTTATGGCTAGGAGGTAAGAAATGAGGAAATTTGACCTTGAATTGGCAGTGGGATTATTTGTCCTCGCCGGCATTCTTTGCCTTGGATACCTTTCCATAAAGCTGGCAAAGATGGAGGTACTTGGGGGAGACGGATATGAGATCTATGCCATTTTTTCCAATACTGGGGGATTGAAAGAGGGGGCATCCGTGGTGATCGCCGGTGTGGAGGTGGGACGCGTCAAAGCCATTACAATTGAGGATTATGAGGCAAAGGTTGCCCTTAACCTAAAAAAGGGATTGGAGATCCAGGAAGATGCCATAGCCTCTGTCAAAACCAAAGGCCTGATTGGAGAAAAGTATATACAGATATCTCCAGGGGGTTCTGAACAGATCATTCCGCCTGGCGGTGCCATCCTCGAAACGGAGCCTGCCGTCGACATAGAACAGTTGATCTCAAGTTATGTCTTTGGGAAGATTTAGACACGCGTATAGGGAGGGATTCATAATGCCTAAAAGTCTCTTGCATGTCATTTCTGGTTTCTTTCTGATATTCACCATCGCCGCCCGGGCACAGGCCGACGGGCCTATGGAGGAGATCAAAGGGACTACGGACAGAATTATCTCCATTCTTAGTGATCCCACCATGAAGGCCCCAGAAAAGGCCAAGGATAAGAGAAAATTGATTCGTCAAGCCGTGGATGAACGCTTTGATTGGGAGGAGTTCTCTCGACGAGCCCTGGCGCAACATTGGAAAAATAGGACAGAGGAGGAAAAGAGAGAGTTCGTCCCTCTGTTTGGAAAATTGGTGGAGCGTACCTACATGGACAAGGTGGAGGATTATTCCGGAGAAAAGGTCCTTTATGTGGGGGAACGCATCAAAGGGAAGTATGGGCTCGTCAAGGCGAAAGTGGTGACCAATGATAAGCGAGAGATCGATGTTGACTATCGCCTTCAATATAAGGGGGCCGGCTGGTACGTCTACGATGTCACCATAGTGGGTGTCAGTCTAATCAAAAGCTATCGGGTGCAGTTCAATGAAATAATCAAGCAGTCATCATACGAAGAACTGGTAAAGAGACTGAAGGAGAAAGTGGCCGAGGAATAGGAGAGTGTAAAGATTGAAGGTGTGCGCTTTTCAGAGAAAGGAGCTGCCCTCCCATGAGAAAGATTTGCGGGATATTTATATTTTCCACGCTCTGGTTCATCCTGACCCCCAATCTCTCTTTTTGCCAATCCGTTGAAGACCAACTTGCCCTCCAGGCCATCACTCCAGGTGAGCCGACGGAACAGTTTGATCGCTATGACAGGGTCCCCCAAAACCTCTTCATGGCCCAGGCAACAAGACCCACTCAGGGGCCTTCCGACTCAGAAGACTCAGACGAGGACCCAAAGGACCCTTTTGCAGATGAGGATGATAAGGGTAAAGTTCTCCCTTTGAAGACCATCGCTGACCCCCTTGAGCCCATCAATCGGGCCTTCTTCTATTTTAACGACAAGCTCTATTTCTGGCTTCTTAAACCTGTTGCGCGGGGATACCGTTCCATCTTTCGTCAATCTATACGGATCGGCGTGAGGAACTTTTTTGACAATTTGGGCTTTCCGATCCGCTTTGTGAATTGTGTGCTCCAGGGAAAATTCGAAGGGGCGGGCAGAGAGGCCACGCGTTTCATGGTTAACACCACGGCTGGTTTGGTGGGTTTTATTGATGTGGCTGGGGAGAAGATGGGTATTGAAGAACAGGATGAAGATTTCGGACAGACCCTTGGATTCTACGGATTAGGGCCGGGGTTCTATATCGACTGGCCACTCATTGGGTCATCCAGCCTGACCGACACAGTCGGGATAATCGGAGACATCTACACGCAACCGTTGAACTATGTCGTTGAGTTCAAGTACAACGTGCCAATAAGGGCCTATGATATCGTCAACAGCACCTCACTCACCATTGGAGAATACGAGGATCTGAAAAGGGCCGCACTTGATCCTTATGTGGCCATGAGAGACGCCTATTATCAGTTCCGTCTAAATAAGATCAGGGAATAGACCTCCGATCAGGAAGGCGAGTGTCTAATCTATTCTTGTGGGAGGATCTTTGTGGGGCGGCGGCCTCGTTCTTTAAATGGGTCGGAATCCCAAATTTCAAAGTTCAAAGCTCAAAGGAATTGGCATTGGGCATTTGGATTGGATTTGACATTTGGATTTTGTCATTTGAAATTTCTCGTAGCCACGCCATTCAAAGTTCCAGTCTAGTGACTTTAGGAAGCGCAAGTATGCCTCGCTACCAGTTAGAGGGCACGGTTAGAATTCTATGCCCTTTCTTGCCTTGATTCCTTTCCTGAAAGGATGTTTAATCTCTCGCATTTCTATGACATTTGTGGCCGCCTCTGTGACCTCAGGGTGGGCATGGCGCCCGCTTAAAAGCAGCTGAAGATTGTCTGGTTTCATGAACAGCATCTCTCGAACCCGATGAAAATTGATCAATCCATAATGTGTGGCCACATTGATTTCATCCAACACCACAAGCTTGTACTCTAGGGAAAAGATTTTTTTCAGCAGGAGTGCCCAGGCCGCCTTCGCAGCATCTATATGTTTTTTCTCCAGGCCGGCGCTGTGTTTGTGCAAAAAGCCCTTTCCCATGCTCTTGATTTCCAAGAAAGGCAGTCTCTTTATGGCTCTGACCTCGCCGTATAGCTTTGGGGATTTTATCGTCTGAAAGATTACAGAAGGAATTCCCATAGAAGACATGAGCATCGCCTTGCCGAGACAATAGGTGGTCTTACCTTTGCCCGGGCCGGTTATCACATCGACTGTTCCATTGTCTCTCTGACGAGTTTCTTCCGCACGTTTCGGTCCCTTGGTCACCACCATTTCTGTGACCAGATCAGCTCTTTCTATGATCTGCTCGCTCAGCCCTTTCCCTGAAAGGACCAATTCCAGGTCTCCTGGTTTTTGCCTCATTAATTTGAGGATGTCCTGGGTGGAAAGTAGCCCTTGCTCCAGAGCCCTGTGAATACCATTCAAAACGACGAGATGGAAGTCTCCACTGAAAATCGCCTCTAAAGTCCTTTTGAAAACCTCGGTTTCGAGAGGGGTGTTGTTGGCATCGTCTCCAGGAGATAATGTCTGTTTCGTTCCGAGATGTTCAACGACCAAACTGTGTTGAAGAAATTGGGAAGCGAAGCTGAGCCCCTCCAACAGTTCATCAGAGGTGAAATTGGTGATCAGGGTTCGAAAGCCGTGTCCCGCTGCCCTGAGGCTCAGCCCTAGTGGGGCAAAATTCATCTGATCAGTTTCACTGGTGTAGACCTGAATGAGTCCTTTTTCCAACATCCGACAGACGTCCATGCCGATTGAGCCTCCACACTAAAGCTATATTATTTACTGGGGACATACAATCAAAAAAGCGCCGAAGCGCGTCGCCGGGGCGAAGCCCGGGTGGCGAAGGCGGGTGCTAGGGAAAAGGGGGAACGGCCTTAATCAATTAAACAGTAAAATATCAACTGATTCACCCATGACCCTCCCTCCTTTCCCCACGAAATGCTGTAAGGAAGAATTTAGAGAGAAGATTAGAAACGCGAATCTGGAATTTTTCGGGGCGTTCTGGAGTGCATATTTATAGCAGAAATCGCTGGTAGGCCAAAAGAGCCGCATACAAGATATTGAGGTTTTGAGATGAAGAAGGCAGGGCTATAAAGTCCCTGCCTCTGCCTTATCTTGATTCACTTATCCCTGGACAGTTCGGCCAACGTCCCTCTGACCTTGCCTTCCTCAATAATGGTTCTACCAGCGCTCTGTTCTCATCCTTCATGCCAGTTCCTCCAACAAGACCTTGGCCTCTTTGAGGTCCGCGGTGTCGAATCCCTCGGTGAACCAGCCGTAGATCTCTGCAAGTAGCTGGTGGGCCTCTTCCTGCTTTCTCTGTTGTTGCCACAGCCGACTCAGGCTCATCGCGGCCCGCAGCTCCAGCGACTTTGCCTGCTGACGACGGGCAATATCGAGAGCTTGCCGAAAACATTCCTCCGCTTCCCCCACCTTTCGCCCTCGCTGCATCAGCAAGAGTTCTCCCTTGAGCCTCTGCAGCTCTGCCTCCCAATTGCGCTCCTCAGTGTTGCTCACGGTTGCCAATGCTTCATTGAGTACAGTAAGCCCTTCCTCTGTCTGCCCTACCTTCCCATCCCCCTCAGCCAGCAAGGCGAGAAAATAGGGTCGATGTAATTCTACCCCCGCGGCCCGGCGGGCGACAAGACCCTGATGTATCTGGGCGATCCCCTCTGCTCCCTCTCCCTGCGCGGTCAGCGCCCAGCCTCGCAAAATCGTTCCCTGGACCAACCAGTACGGAAAACCCTGCTCGCTTGATAATGCTATCAATGCCTCGGCCCGCTCCTGGACCGCCTGCGCTTCTCGGCGGAACTGATGGACTACAGCCGTCATGAGCAGAGCAATAGCCAAGCTGAAAGGGTGCGCAAGCTCCTGAGCGAGTGTCATCGCTTCGTGGATGCTCTGCAGGGACTGGTCTGGGTAGCCAAACAACCATATGGTCCAGGCCGCAAAGCCTCGGCATATTACGCTGGGGTCCTGTCCATATACAAAGGCATGGGAACGGTGCTGCTGGGGATCATAGAGGGCCATCCCCTGCTCCGAGTGCGCTCGAGCTGGGGCCATCTCTCCAAGCCAGAACATGGTCTGCCCCATCACCCGGTGAGCCTCCAGGAGGAGCGCAGGATCTTGTACCCGCTGGGCCATGCCAAAAAGCTGCTCCGCCAGCTCACGCATCGCCTGGAACTCCGCCCGAACCATATAAAATCTCCACAGCCCGTGCAGTACCGGAAAAAGCTGTGGGGTTTCTCCCACCTCCTGACAGAGTTCCCGGGCACGGGCGTAGGCCCGTTCCGTGTCCAAAGACGCAAAGCCCTTGACCGCCATCAACGCGGGACCGAGAGTGGTCTGCATGTCCAACTCTTGGCGGGCGCGCTCAAGGGTATCCGGCAGGGTCATGAGCACCCCCAACCCCTTGGTGAGGAGGTTGATCGCCTCCACAAGCGCCGAGCGCTGGGTGGCGCGCTTGCCTGCCTGGTGCCAATAGCCAACGGCATGCTCGTTGAGACCCGCCTCTGTATAGTGATGTGCAAGAAGCTCCGGCTGCGTTCCCATCGTATCGGCAAAATATTTCTCAAGCACCTGTGCAATCTTCCGATGGTGTTTCTGAAGAGTGCTCTTCAGCAATGACTGGTAAGTCGCATCTTGGATGAGCGCGTGCTTGAAGATATAGGTCGATTGGGGATATATCCCTCTCTCGTAGAGAAGCTCTGAGTCCTTTAAAGC
>CP070840.1:2154301-2163817 GCA_020342025.1 Deltaproteobacteria bacterium | reverse complement strand
TATGGAGTTCATTGAAACATTCGCATCCAGACTAAAATATTCTGTTGAACTCTACGATGGAATAGATCCCATTTTTGATACATACGGCATAGAAATGGAGATTTCCCGGGCCTTGGAGAAAAAGATATGGCTTAAATCAGGAGGATATATCGTCATTGAACTGACCGAGGCCTTGACAGCTATAGATGTGAACACGGGAAGTTACGTGGGTAAAAGGAACCTTGAGGAGACCATCTTGAAAACCAATCTTGAGGCCGTAAAAGAGATTGCTTACCAACTTCGTCTAAGAAACATAGGGGGTCTGATTGTTATTGATTTCATCGACATGGAAAAAAAGGCCAATCGGGATCGGGTCTTCGTGGCGTTGAAAGAGGCCCTGAGCAAAGACAAGGCAAAGTCCCATATCCTTCGCATGTCTGAGCTGGGCCTCATTGAGATGACCAGGAAGAGAACGCGCGAAAACCTTAGCAGACTCATGAGCGAACCCTGTAGCTATTGTGAAGGCAGAGGAAACCTAAAATCAAAAAAGACCATTTGTTGTGAGATATTTCGTGATATAGAAAGGGAAGCCGCCTCTACTATGGACGGGGGTACCCTTTATGTGCGAGTGAATCCGGACATTGATCAGGTTTTAAAAGAGGAAGAGCAGGAATCAATCATGGACATGGAGAGGAGGCTTGACAGACCGATCACCATAATATCAAAGGAAGATTTCCACCTGGAGCAGTATGAAATAAGCACCGACGGCATTTAGCATTGATCATTTGCCTGCCCTGGAGCATTTCCGTGGAGTACTGGATATTAAAGGCTTAAGGAATTGCTTTTTCATTCCTCTAATCCATCACCCCAAAACTCCATTCCTCCGATACCCCATCCCTTTAGAAGTTCCGTGCCTTCTCGATCTCAGCGTATGCCTCATTCACCCTAGCCATCTTCCTTCTAAGAAGGATGGCCCTTTTTTCATCTACTTGACCATGAAGATCAGGGTGATACCGCTTTACCAGCCTGCGATAAGATTGTCTTATCTCTTTCATGTCAGCCGTTGGCGAAACCCCCAGAACTTCATAGTATTGTGTGAGAGACGATTTTATGGAGGAAGCAGATGACCGATTCCCCATGGCTCTGCCAAAGACATATCCGAGTAGAGCCCCAACCGGCCCTCCCAGATAGTAACCGATTCCAGCACCCGCCGCCTTAAACCACCCTGGCATGACTCAACGATCCTCCCACATACGATCCCATTTATTCCCAGCCCCCTAAAACATGGCAGGAAGTCGCCTTCCTTAATTTATCTTTACCAACCACACTTGCGGTTGTCAAACTGTCACAATCTCGTCCAGATTAAGAAAATCTGCTTTTCCTTTGACATTAAGTGGTTGTTTCGATTAATATTATTACAAATTTTGATAACTTTTGAGTCATTATTGTAGGGTTAATGACCCTGGGGCTTCGCCCCAATGGAAATAGAGGAACAATGGAGTACTGGCCTCTGGCTCTGCTTTCGGCTTGGTGGGCCTACAGCGCGGAGAGAGGGCAGAGTCTACGCCTCGGAAAACGCGATGGCTTCACAGGAAAAAAGCATGACTCTCCCTATATGCATACCCACTATTCCATTATTCCACCTGGGCACGCCTGAAATAGCACATCCTTGATCGGGAATAGATACCTGAGCAACTGGCAAGGTTTCAATAAATCTAAATAGATGGCTAAGCGGACTCTAAATGTAGATCTATTATTAGGGGCTATAATTGTTCTCATATTTATTGGCTTTTCCCTCATCCGGCCATCATTCTTCGAGGCCATTGAAAAGTATGTCTATGATACAGAGTTGAGATTCGCCCCTGCAGAGAAGCAGGGTGTTTCTAGGGTTGTGCTCATCAACATTGATGACACGAGCATAACCCACCTCGGCTCATGGCCCTGGCCCCGACACCTAATTGCAGAAATGATAGACATCCTGAAGGGGGGCGGGGTAAAACTCATCGGCCTCAATGTTCCGTTCTTTGAAAAGCAAGCAAACCCTGGCCTTGAAGTGTTGAGATCATTTCATGAGAAGTTTAAGACCTATCCTTTTGGTGAAAAGGACACTGCGATGAGCACATGGATGCAGGGGCACCTTAAACAGATGGAAGAAGATCTCGACAGTGACAGAAGACTGGTGGAGAGTGTACAGCAAAGCGGGAATGTGGTCTTTCCAGCCTCCGTGAAATTTGGAAGTCCCCCTGACGGGACTGCAATTGGAGGAGACGCCATACTTTCAAAAAATTTCCTGACCTCGGCGCAACTCTCCGATTCCCTAAAAAAAAGAGTTTCCACCGGCCGTGTGTTACTTCCATTCCCGGAGCTTGCGCAAAACGCGCTTGGGGTGGGACATAACAGCTTAACACCTGAGAACAGTATGGCGGGTCGATCCCACCTTATGTTTGTCAATTATAAAGGATCCCTCTTACCATCTCTCCCCCTTCGACTGGCCATCGCCTATCAAGACTTACAACCAAAACAAGTCACTGTGGTGAAAAATCAGATACGGTTAAAGAACCAGAGCATTCCTTTAAGCGACGGGGAACTGCTCGTTAGGTTTCAAAATAGCCAGGACCCCTTTCCCCAATATCCTTTTGTGGATATCTTGAGGGCGAAACAAGTGCCCCCCATTGTGAAAGGGAAAATAGCTATCATAGGATTAAACGCTTCGGAAAGCAGACACATGAACACGCCCGTCTCCCCAAGAATGTCTGAGGGAGAACTGATCGCCAACATCTTGGAAAACATCATCGGTTCTACATTTTTAACCCGTCCCCCCTTTATGTTCCATTTTGAGATCTTGGGCATATTTTTGCTGGGTGGAATTGCAGCCCTCTTGTTCCCGCGCATGGGAGGGTTGAGCAATACGGCCTTGGCCGTGGGTCTCATAATTCTCCCTCTCTTAGCGGGAATTCTGCTCTTTTTCACCAGGGGTATCTGGTTCAAAACCACCTATATGGTGTGTGGCACTCTCGCCATCTATTTCACAATCTCTCTCAAACACTTACTCGTCGCCAGAGGCAGCCCGAGGGATTCCATTGCAACCAACCGTTTGCTCGGTCTCAGCTTCCAAAGCCAAGGCCTCCTGGATCTTGCCTTCGACAAGTTTCGAAGACTACCGGTGGACGAAGAGACCAAAGAACTCGTTTATAATCTGGGTCTGGAATATGAAAAAAAGCGGATGACCGACAGGGCCTTGATGGCTTATGAGTATGTCCGCAAGTGGGGAAGCTATCGGGACCTTGATGAACGCATACCCAAGATGAAAGCCTCTGATAACGCCTCCACCCTTGGCAGCTATGGGGAAAACAGAGACGTGAGCATATTGGCGGATGCCTCTGCTGAGACCAGAACTAGAGTTGGGCGATATGACATTCTGGAGGAACTGGGCAAAGGATCCATGGGGCAAGTTTACAAGGCCTTGGACCCCAAGATTAACCGTCTTCTGGCCATCAAAACGATCCGTTTTTCAGACGAGTTTGAAGAGGATTTAATCCAAGAAATCAAGGAGCGATTCTTTCGAGAGGCGGAGATAGCGGGACAGATTTCCCATCCATCCATAGTAACCATTTACGATGTGGGGGAAGATCGCGATCTTACTTATATGGCTATGGAATTTCTGGAAGGCGAAAACTTAGAGAAGTACATTCTTAAGGAAAACCTGCTCCCTTTTACGAAAATCCTGGATGTCATTGCAGAAGTGGCTGAG
Source organism: Deltaproteobacteria bacterium (assembly GCA_020342025.1). Next base: position 2,160,087 of record CP070840.1, on the reverse strand, counting down.
GCCCTTGACTTTGCCCATAGAGCTGATGTTATCCACCGGGACATTAAGCCCGCCAATATCATGCTCCTCAAGAACGGTGGGGTCAAGGTGACGGATTTTGGTATCGCAAAGGCCATATCCTCTTCCAGGACCAAGACAGGGGTAATTCTCGGTACACCCAACTATATGTCGCCTGAACAGATCATGGGTCAGAAAATGGATCTGCGATCGGACATATTCTCCCTAGGGGTCCTGTTTTTTCAACTGTTGACTGGGGAATTACCCTTCCACGGAGAGAATCTGAGCAGTCTCTTATATCAGATTACTCAAGTAAGACATCCTTCGCTGCGCAGTTATAATCCTAAAATCCCAAGAGTCTGTGAGCAGATCCTGAACAAGGCCTTGGCCAAGGATCCGAAAGATAGATTCAGTAGCGCAAAAGAAATGGAGAGAATTATCAGACTCCTGATCTCAAAGATAGAGGAGTTAAGAAAAAAGAAAGTCGCCTAAGGGCGACCTCTATATCAGGCGGGATCTCAGATCCGCAAGCCGTTATTGGAGAACCTTTGCTGATCACATCTGCAGGAATAACAAATGTGGGGCTGAAGAGGGGGGACAACGAAGATTGCTTTTCCACGGAAGATTCTTTGGGCCTCTATGTGGTGGCCGATGGCATGGGAGGCCATCAAGCGGGTGAGGTGGCCAGTCGGATCGCCGTTGAGCTCATCAACAAGAGTTTCCGCAGATGGGTTGGGCAGGAGGCGTATGAAGATGAACTTTTTGGCTTACCTGACAATTCAGTGACCATACAAGGGAATTATCTCCTAAGTAGTATTAAACTGGCCAACAGGGTCGTATATGAAATGGCTCTGGAACATGAACGGTACCAAGGGATGGGAACCACCGTGGCCTCTTTGCTTGTTACATCCTCTCTGATCGTTGCCGCCAATGTGGGGGATAGCCGTATCTACATGGTAAGGGATGGTCATATAGAAAGGCTATCCAAAGATCACACGATTGTTGCCGAACAGGTTGAAATGGGGGTCATGACAGAAGAGGAGGCCTCATCAGCTCCGCTCAAGCATGTACTAACCAGAAATTTGGGTTCTGCAGAAAACGTGGAAGCAGAGATCTTTGAGATAGAACCTTCGAACAATGATCGCTTCATACTATGCTCAGATGGCCTGACGGACCTGGTCTCTGATAGAGAAATCCTGGAGATGGCACAGGAGGTGGATGACCCTGAGAACCTGTGCAATCAGTTTGTGGAAAAGGTCCTGAAACGGGGGGCCCATGATAATACGACAGTGGTTTCTGTCTTCTTGTCAGACATGAAAAAGAAAAATGTTAGCCCTTTGAGTAGAATTGGGCTTCCGCTGACCCAAAGGCTGGGAAATATACAGAAAGTAATCAAGAAAATAAAATCTTAAGTTACTTTCATATTGATTTTTTCTATTTTAATAAGATAATATTTTAATGACCTTAATTCGGGGGTGCAATCATGCCCAGGCTCATTTTAACCTTCAACAAACAGGTGATCAAAGAATACCCTTTTCTGAAAGATAGCATTACCATCGGTCGCAATGACGACAATGGCATCATTATAGACAACCTGGCCGTCTCTTCCCACCATGCAAAGATAGATAGGGTGGGGTCTGAGTACATTGTCACGGATCTTCAAAGCACGAACGGCACATTTGTTAACGACGAAAAGGTCTTCTCACACAAACTCTCCCACGGTGACAACATCATTATTGGGAAACATGTCATCCTTTTTGTCGCCGCAGAGAAGGGAATGGAGGCTGAGGGGGTAGAAAAGAAGAAGGAACTGGATAGGACAATGATGCTGGACACGGCCAAGCAGAAGGAACTGCTCGCCAAACAGCAGGTGACCACCAAGATCCCCAAGCCCCCCGAAAAGATAGGGGTTCTGAGCTTCATCAATGGCTCTGATTTAGGAGAAATCGAGTTAAAGAAGAAGCTCACCAAAATCGGCAAGGGGGACGCCTCAGAGATAAAACTGGCAGGCCTGTTTATGGGTTCTACTGCTGCAACGATTAGCAAGAGGCCATCTGGCTACACAATCACATTCACGGGGGGGAGGACAAAACTGAAGGTCAATGGCGAGGTTGTAAAGGATAGTGTTACCTTAAAAGATTTTGACACCATTGAGTTGGGTCCCCATAAGTTTCAATTCTACCAGAAAGAGGTTAAGCCTGACTGAAATTTCCTGGATCACCCCCGCCCCACCTATTTTGCCGTATTCACGCCTTGTTTAGATCCCTCTCAAATTCTTGGAGGTTTCCCCTCCAGGGCTCGCTCCGCAACATTCCTGTCCACATCCCATGAAGGATGATTTTCTAATCTTTTCCTCTGCGCCTCTGCTTTATCTCATTTAGCACGCCATCCACCTGATCCCTCGTAAAGGTCTTCTTGCACTTGGTGCATTGGTAGAGTTCGTCGGTCAATTTGTCATAGATGAGATCTTCGGAGAAATTCACGCCATGAAACTGAATCTTGAAGTTGTAGATCAGCTTGAAGTCCTTATTCTGACAACCGTCACACAAAAAGTAGTGCTGGATAATCTCCATCTTCTTTTCCTCCTCCAAGATCAGTTCTTAGAAAGACCCGTATCAGGTTCTTGGGTTTTTACCCTGTCTTTGCCATTTTTACAATACTTTTTTGGGGACGTGATCAGAGATAGAAAATGGGCCCCAAACCCTTACGCCTGCGAATGGATTCCAGCACACCGACGGTTCCGGTCATCATGTTATCACCCAAGGGCGATCCAAACTGAATGGGCAGTTGGGAGTTTTCCACCAATTGCCGCTTTGGGCCCGTGGCTATGATGATATCTGCTGTCTTAAATCCGAAGCCCTTGCGTATGTAAGCACCATGCCCCCCTTCTTCCAGTATCTGCTTATGTTTCAGTGTCCCATCAGCCAGTTGCCTCACCAAGACCTCCAGCCTTTCCAGGGTGATATCACTGGTGTGGTATTCAAAAAATCCTGTGAGCTCTTCTCCTTGTATACCGGCACCCACAGTATGGGAGGTTGCCACATCTAAGGTTAATATCCTCTCCTTTTCCCTTGCACGGGGATCCATGGAGGCCCCCAAGATGGCCGCCATCCCACTATCCATGACGTAAACCTCATCGGTTGGCAACCGCTCGGCGCTTTTGGCCATGGACCCAAGTCGACTCAATGTCACGGGCACTTCGTCACTCCTATAAAGCAAGGCATGGGGAAATGGGCTTTTATCTAGACGAGACTTGAAAATCTCGTGACGATAATCCAAGTGGGATACGCCCTCTGGCGGTCTTCCATGGTCTTGAGCACAAAGCCCCACCACCTCAAATGTAAAGGGAATACCTAAAGCCATCGTTATTTTTTCCAAGCGATCCACTTCCAGATCGCCGGTGGTGAGCGTGTGGTAATCCCCGGTCTTTCTCAGGTCTTCAGCTTCCTTATCGTCAACAACTTTGATACCCCAGGAGCGCACCCTCTCCAGATTGTGGTTGATGGTGGCTGCCGAGGAAGCAGACATGACCACCACGGCCTCCCGAGCCCTCCTTTTCAAGACGCTCGACAAGGCCCCTCCACCCATCTCCGTTCCAGTGATCAGGAGATTTTCTGGAATGCTCTCAGCCTGCTCTGCCAATGTCTTTACAGGAGACTTGGCCACTGCCTTGAAGTGTTGGTTGGATTCCGTGTCATAGTACAGCAGATCCACCGTCCCAGCACCCACATCTACGATCAAGAATCTGCCCATCTATGACCCCCTAAGTGGTCTCCAAGTTTCATTTCACTCGCCTTTCCATGCTCCCTGGCCCGTCCTCCCCCCTAACTTGCTACAAAGAATGGACAGGGTTAATCTCTCTTGGCCAAGAGATCTTCAGGATGAACATATTGACCCGGCAGCACGCTATCACGCACAGAGATACGGGCTTCATGGACGGTGTTGGGATCACCGGAAACCAACGGATGCCACCCTTCCAGTTCTCTCCCTTCAAAAAGGCTTTTGTAGGCACATGTGTCGGGCAGCCACTCAATATGCTTCAGTTTGTCCACAGAAAGTTCCACGCAATCGGGTTTGAGATGGAAACGATCCTCATAAACCAAGCAACGGCAATTCACCGTATCCAAAAATTCACATGAAACAGAGGTGAGCTTAATCTCACCCGTCTCCTCGTCCTCTATTTTTTCCAGGCAGCAGATGCCACAACGATCGCAGAGGGATTCCCACTCATCTCGAGTCATCTCATGGAGGGATTTGGTCTTCCAAAAAGGGCTTTTTTTCATATTGAAGCTCTCTTTCGTCCCCGCCCTAAAATTTTCCTCTCGGAAGATTTTAGACAACTCCCCCGGGCCCCAGGGGCTTCTAAGCCTCCCGAGAGCACTCGGGGGGCGCATTATAAAATCCTGCAAGGGATTTTATTAACGGATAAGGGATTTGTAGATTTTGCGGAAATGATGACCGTAGATCGCAAAGGTGATCACCAATGGGAATAACTCTGGACGGCGAAAAATTGTCCATGACAGGATCTTCCAATACTGGATTCGCTCTTTACCCAGAACGCCCAATCGGATGCTGGAACGAAACAGGGCCAAAATGCGCTGGAAATCCAGCGGCGTCTTGAATTTTGGCGTCCTGTACGTCCGCAGAAAGATTTTGATGCGCTGATAGTAGGGCTTTGGTGAATAGATCTGACGCATCATGTTCCTGTATCCCCTAAACAGGATGTTTTGATCCATCTTGGGAATGATGTTCGTTGTGCCATCCACATTGTTTCCTGAAAGCTGACCAGCCAAGCGGCCTTCTTGTTTAAGACGTTTATAAAGCCTCGTGCCCACAGGGGCCTGAAGCAAACCGACCATGGCCGTCACGATCCCGGTTTTTTGGATAAAATCAATCTGCCGTTGAAAGATGGATGGTCTATCACTGTCAAAGCCGACAATGAACCCTCCTTGAACTTGTAACCCGGCTTTTTGGATGAGCCTTACATTTTCTGCCAGGTCTCGGTTTTTGTTCTGCGTTTTATTGCATTCCGTCAGACTTGTCTCATCAGGTGTTTCAATACCTATAAAGACCGTATCAAAACCCGCCTCGACCATCATGTCCATTAACATTCTATCATCGGCCAGATTTATGGAAGCCTCCGTGTTTAATGGTATCCCCCGCTTATCTTTTTGCCACTCGATTAATCTAGGCAGGAGTTGGGTTTTAAGATATTTTTTGTTGCCAATAAAGTTGTCATCCACAACAAAGACCTGCCCTCGCCATCCCAACTTGTACAGGCCATCCAACTCAGCAATAACCTGCTCGGCAGTCTTGATACGCGGACGATGCCCTAGTAGGGCCGTTACGTTACAGAAGTCACAGTTGAAGGGACACCCCCGGGAGAATTGCACACTCATGGCGGCATAGCGTTTCAGATCGGCCAACTCCCACATGGGAGCCGGCGTCTTTTTGATGTCGCAAAACCCAGATGTGGCATATACGCGCTTGGCGCAACCCCTCTCAAGATCCCCAAGAAATAACGGGAGGGTGAGTTCGGCCTCATTTAGCACGAAATGATCAACATCCTCGAACTCCCCATATTCGCTCGTGAAGAGAGGTCCGCCGGCAATGACTTTGAGTCCTTGTCTCTTGCATCGGGAAATGGTTTGACGGGCTGACTCCCTTTGCACAGCCATGGCACTTATAAACACACAATCGGCCCATGCCAGATCTTTTTCAGAGAGCTTACACATATTGAGATCAAGCAGTCTTTTGGGCCATTTTTTGGGGAGCATGGCTCCCACAGT
>CP070840.1:2128195-2154201 GCA_020342025.1 Deltaproteobacteria bacterium | reverse complement strand
TCCAAAACCGGCGACCCATTTGAGATCCCCTCCTGCACAAAAGACTTTTCCCTCTCCCGTGATGACCACAGCCTTCACGTCTTGATCGGTGGCAAGCTCCAGCAGTCTTTCCGCCAAGTACTGGATCATCTCCAGATTGAAGGCATTGTAGAACTTGGGCCGGTTAAGGGTCACAACCACAGTGCCTTCCACCTTTTCCAATTTCACCACTTCTTCCATACCCATTTCTCCTTTACAATAAATCTCTTTCTCCCCAAAAAAGGGATAAAGATGGACCGTCATAAGTATAGACGGGTACGACCAGCCAAGGGCGACCTTGTTTATGGTGATGGTTTATATATGAAATCACGGTGTTGTACCAGCCTTTTGAGGCCCTTAACGCTTAAGGCTATCCCCTCCTGTTAAGACATTGTGCCATATCTTCTTCGGTGTGAAGGGCCTGACCTTCCCGGGCACTTATGTCAATTTTGATATATATAACACCTCGGAATTCCTCACAAAAAATGCTTGACAATTATCCCTAAAAGAGCCATAAGACTGTGCTATTCAGCACCATTTTCATTCCTTAAACTCCTTTTTTTATTACCAACACACCTCAACAGTTTCGAGCCTTATTGGTTTTTAACTCAATCGGTAACCTAAAAGAAAGGAGGTCCCATGAAAGTTACACGTCGTGATTTTCTTAAAATCACAGGGGCTTCTGCAGCGGGCGCGGCGGTTCTGGGGCTGGGTCTTGATCTAAAGCCGATCAAATCCCATGCCCAGACCCTGAAAATCCGCTTCGCCAAGGAATCGACGAGCATCTGTTGTTACTGTGCTGTCGGCTGCGGTGTGATCGTTCACACCGGCAAAGCAGGAGCGGGGAAAATTATTAACATTGAGGGAGACCCTGACCACCCCATCAACGAGGGTTCTCTCTGTGCAAAGGTTGCGGCCTTGAGCCAGTTGGCCAATAACGAAAATCGTGTCACCACTCCCTTATACCGAAAGCCATACAGTACAGAGTGGCAGGAGGTATCATGGGATTGGGCCCTCTGGACCATCGCCAAAAAGATCAAAAAAACCCGGGACGAAACTTTTCGGCGCAGAAACAGTAAGGGAAGCGTTGTCAACCGGACCACCGGTATTGCTGAGGTGGGAAGCGCAGCATTGGACAATGAAGAGTGCTGGCTGATCCAGGCCATGATGAGGGCCTTGGGTCTGGTCTACATTGAACACCAGGCCCGTATCTGACACAGCGCCACAGTTGCGGCTCTGGCAGAGTCGTTCGGACGCGGCGCGATGACCAATCACTGGATCGATATTCGAAACAGTGATTGCATTCTCATCATGGGCTCCAATGCGGCAGAAAATCACCCCATCTCTTTCAAGTGGGTAACCGAGGCCATGGAGCGTGGGGCCAAGCTTATCAGCGTGGATCCCCGATTTACGCGCTCCTCGGCAAAGGCGGATTTCTATACCGCATTGAGATCAGGAACGGATATCGCCTTCTTGGGCGGGATGATCAAGTACATCATCGACAATGAAAAGTACTTTAAGGAATACCTGGCAGAATATACCAATGCAGCCTTTATTCTGGCAGACGCCTATTCCTTTAAGGATGGCCTTTTCTCCGGATATGATCCCAAGACCAGGAAATACGATAAGAAGACGTGGGCCTTTCAAATGGATGCGAACGGTACTCCGAAGAAGGATCGCTCCCTTCAGGATCCACGATGTGTCTTCCAGCAATTGAAAGAACACTTCAATCGATATGACATAGCCACGGTCTCAGCCGTCACAGGCACCCCCAAAGAGGATCTCATCAAGGTCTATGAGATGTATTCGGCGACCGGTCAGAGGGGAAAGGCAGGGACCATCATGTATGCCATGGGCTGGACCCAGCATACGGTGGGGACCCAGAACATTCGAACCATGGCCATTATTCAGTTGCTCCTGGGCAACATGGGTGTGGCCGGTGGTGGCGTTAACGCCCTGAGAGGGGAGTCCAATGTACAGGGTTCTACGGATCACTGCATCCTCTTTCATATCTGGCCCGGCTATCTGAGGACCCCCAGGGCCTCTCAGGGCACCCTGGCCGAATACAACAAGACATGTACACCCAAAACCAAGGATCCCCTGAGTGCCAACTGGTGGGGGAACTATCCCAAATACTCGGTGAGCCTGCTCAAGTCATTCTTTGGCGATAAAGCGACGAGCCTAAATGATTTCGGCTACAGCTGGCTTCCCAAGCTGGATGATGGGAAGGCCTATTCCTGGTTGGACCTCTTTGATGCCATGTACCGCAACGAAATCAAGGGCTTCCTTGCATGGGGACAGAATCCGGCAGGCTCCGGGGCGAACGCCAATAAGACCCGTCAAGCCATGGCAAATCTGGACTGGATGGTGAATGTGAATATCTTCCCCAACGAGACGGGATCGTTCTGGAAAGGACCCGGGATGGATCCCAAGAAGATAAAAACGGAGGTCTTTTTCCTCCCCGTTGCCGTCTCCATGGAGAAAGAGGGCTCCATCACGAACAGCGGGCGTTGGAGTCAGTGGCGTTACCAGGCTGCGGAGCCGCCTGGAGAGGCAAGAGCTGACGGCGATATCATTCTTAGCCTCATGAGAAAGGTAAGATATCTTTATAGAAAAGATACCACAGCCGTCTTCCCCGAGCCCATTCTTAATCTGAAGTGGGACTACACGACCGCTGGGAAATATGATCCGCACAAAGTGGCTAAGGAGATCAATGGGTATTTCCAGACGGATATGATTGTGAGAGGCACGTCTTTCAAGAAAGGTGACCTGGTCCCCAGCTTTGCATTCTTACAAGATGACGGCTCTACCAGTAGTGCGAACTGGCTTTACTGCAACTCTTACACGAACAAAGGGAACATGGCGGCCAGGCGCAAGAGAGAGAAGGATGGCATCGGCCTCAATCTGGAATGGGCATGGTGCTGGCCGGTCAACCGACGCATTATTTACAACCGGGCATCCGTAGACAAATATGGTAAGCCATGGGATTCGGAGCATCCGGTCATTCGCTGGGATCCCGCTGCCAAGGATGGAAAAGGCGGATGGGTGGGCGATGTCCCGGATGGCGGGTGGCCTCCCATGCTCAATGCGGATGGTACCCCCAATCCCAAAACTAAGTATCCGTTCATCATGAAACCTGAGGGCCATGCCCATGTCTTTGGTCCCGGAAGAGCGGAAGGACCGTTCCCAGAGCACTACGAACCTATAGAGTGCCCCGTGGAGAAGAATCTGATGTCCAGCCAGCTCATCAATCCCGTCGCAGCGCGATACGGAACCGATGCGGATATTTACAAAACATGCGATCCCAAGTATCCATTTGTGGCCACCACCTACCGGGTCTCTGAGCATTGGCAGACCGGGGTTATGACGCGGTGGCAGCCATGGCTGCTGGAGTCTCAACCCCAGCTCTTCGTGGAGATGAGCCATGAACTGGCCAGGTTGAAGGGGATCAAGAACGGTGACATGGTTATTGTGGAGTCCGCACGCGGCAAGGTAGAGGCCGTGGCTATTGTGACCCATCGCTTTCGTCCCTTTAGGATCGGCGGCAAGACAGTTGAGGGAGGGAACGTGGTTCATCAAGTGGGACTCCCATGGCATTATGGATGGGTTTATCCAGAGGGTGGGGGCGATTCGGCCAACCTGTTGACCCCATCAACGGGTGATGCGAATACCAGGATTCCTGAAACCAAGGCCTTTATGGTCAACATTAGAAAGGCATAGAAGGGAGGTGATCTGATGAGTGGAAAGGCGTTTTTTATAGATACGACTGTGTGTACCGCGTGCCGAGGCTGTCAGGTTGCCTGTAAGCAGTGGAACCAACTGCCGGCTACCAAGACGGAGCAATGGGGAAGTTACCAGAACCCCAAGGACCTCTCCTTCTATACCTATAAATTGGTTCGTTTCTCGGAACATCTAGGGTCTGATGGCAAACCGCGCTGGTACTTCTTTCCGGACCAGTGCCGCCATTGCGTGGAACCACCCTGCAAAGAGGCGGCCGAAGATGATGCCCCTGGCGGAATCATCATTGACAGCCTATCGGGCGCCGTCCTTTACACGGATAGGCTGAGGAAGGTTAAGGCTGAAGGCGTGATCGAGTCCTGTCCCTTCAACATCCCTCGAGTGGAAAAGGGCACAGGCTTCATGTCCAAATGCACCATGTGCGTGGATAGGGTCAACAACGGCCTTGAACCTGCCTGTGTCAAGACCTGTCCCACAGGGGCCATGAATTATGGCGACCGGGATAAGATGATTTCCCTGGCCAACCAGCGCCTGGCTGAGGTGAAATCCAAGTATCCCGGGGCTGTGGCAACAGGGCTCGATGATCTGCGCTGCTTTTACCTGCTGGCGGACGAGCCTGGCAAGTATTACAAATATGCCAGTGCGGAGAGGGTCCCCGGTCTTATGGACCGAAAGATGGCCATGAAAAAGATCGGCAGATCTTTGCGGGAACTCTCGCAGGAGTGGAATCTCTTGCATAAGCGGGTAGGTTAGAGGCGCACATTTTATCCATCTTCAAATCATAAAGGGGGTAACCTTTAGGGAAGCCCCCTTTATTTTTCTTGCCTACAAGATGGGGATGAAGTATAGGTCAACGGCGGATGGTCGATTGTTCGTTGTCTTCGCTCTTTGTGTTTTGACCACTGACCGCCGACCACACGCAAAGGACAGCACGCTAAACGGGTGAGCCCAGATGACCGCTGATTTGCTAAGGCACATTGACCGACTCATTGCGCAGAGGCCTCTCTCTAAAGAAGCCCTTGTTTCATATCGTGACCTGGTGAGCTTAATGGGTGAAGTGGTGCCCCACCCCCAGAACATAGGCCTTGAGGGTAGATTAAAGGACGTAAAAAGGGAGGAGGGTTTTCCCCTCTTCTCGAGACGTGACTTACCCCTTGACTTTGAAAGCGCCTCCAAGCTTTTGTCCAGATTCATGGATCATCTAATGAGCACAAGGCGAGAGGACTCGGATGGGCTGAAGAAGGCCCTGGAGAAATCAAAGAGTGACGCCGATTGGACTAATGCATTGTTCAGGGCAGTGCTGGAGAAAGATGATGAAAGCCTTACAAGATTTGGAAGAGAGACGGATCTGGACCCTAAGGTGCTACAATTTTTCGCTCAGCTCGCCTTAAGACCTTCACTGGAGCACCTCCGCAATTCAGTTTCCGACCAGATAGAAAAGAAGGGTTGGGACTATGGTTACTGCCCCTTGTGTGGTTCGGAGCCAAATATGGCCTACTTGGACAAGACGGGGAAAAGGCATCTCCACTGCGAGCTGTGCGGTGAGGAATGGCCTCATCCACGCCTTAATTGTCCTTTTTGTCAGAACCCGGAACAGAAGAGCTTGGGGTATTTTCAGGGTGAGCAAGAGGAAGGCCTGCGGGTCGATTTTTGCCGAAGGTGCGAAAGGTATATTAAGACGGTAGACCAGAGGGTCTTGGAAGACGCAGGGTCCATTGAACTGGAGTACCTGGCCAGCCTTCACCTTGATCTTCTCGCCAATAAGTATGGCTTTAGATAGGGGCTGGATATGGCGCCATGGCGTTTTGGGAAAGGCTAACTACCGTCAAATTATTTCAGGAAATCCCCTATCTTCCTGTCCAGGAACTCCTCCGTCCTGCTTCCGATGATCTTTTCAACAATTTTACCGTCCTTAATCAAAAAGAGCATGGGTATGGCATTGATCCCATAATCACGCAATATATCCTCTTCGGCACAATAGACCGGGAAGTTGGCGTTCAAGCTATCCAAAAGTTTCTGTATGGCCGAGGGCCCTGCATACTCGAAGGAAATACCGAACATCTTGAGACCCCGTGATCGGTACTTCTCGTAAAGCTTTATGAGCGAGGGAAGATCCTTTCTGCAGGGTCCACACCATGAAGCCATCATGACCACAATGCTTGGACTCTCCCCTGCCCGGATCAAATGCTCCAAGCCGCCCTTATCGATTTTTCCAACCACGATCTTCTCGGAACCCCCACTCGCGCTCAGTGGCAAAAGACTATTCACCAGAAAGGCTACCGATATGAACCACGTGGACGGAATATTCAAGGTCATCTCCGGATTTTCTTGAAAGAATGAACCCCTGCGCCGGGCAGATAAATCTCGATCCCCTCCCTCCCTATGTTTCCCACGATGACGCCCCCAGATTTGGTGTGAAACAGAATCTCCTCTCCCCTCATCTCCCATTTGAAGTCGACATTGTCTTCTTCTGTGGCCCACGAGCCCGTGCCGTTTTCTCTTAGTTCCAGGATCACGCTCATTGACTGTTCACCTTCTCCCGTCTGAGCCATGTACTTGCCTGTCACCCTGGACGTGTCCCTGCTGCACGCGCCCCAAGACAGGAGAAAAAGAATCAAAATGGTAATGAGTACAGATCCGCGTGTCCCCAACATCAGACCTCCTTAAGCATCCACGAAAATCGTCTTTCCAGATGTAAGGCTCTATCATAGAAAAAGATGTGGATACTCATGACCAGCCATATGAAGTCCCTCAACAACGTCCACCAACTAATCCTCTCTCCTAAGCTATGAAAACAGCCACAACTTATAGGCGCTCCTTTTAATAGACTTATCGTGATTGAGGCAGTGAACAGAATGAGCATCGTGCCAATGATGACAGCCGCTGACCGGGCTCTGACGCCAATAAAAAGGAGTATACCACTGATGAGCTCCACCCAAGGGAGCACCGCGGCCAGGATATTGACGGCCCAGTAAGGAACCAGGCCATACCCGGCAATAGTTTCGGCGAATTCAGCGGTGTAGTTGATCTTATACATGCCGGCATAGATAAAGAGCCCCCCGATATAGAGTCTAAAAATGAGCGCCAGATATGGATGGGTAAGAATCTTTTTAATGAAAAGGAATACCTTCATGGTTCAACGGGATAACCCATTCTCTGCCAAGCGGATAGGCCGCCAGACAGGACTTTCACGTTTACGTGGCCCCTTGAGACCAGTTTTAAGGCCACTTCCTCATCATAAAGCCTGCTGATATTTCTGCCGTATACAATGATCTCTTTCTGCGGATCAAGCCTGCTCAACTTCATCATGTAGACGAAATCAAATAGCGCGAGCGGCAAATTGACAGCGCCTCGGATGTGACTCTGCTCATAAAAATCCGACGGCCTTGCGTCCAAAAAAAGAGAGGTCCCCGCGTCATGGCTCAGCTTTGCCGCATTTGAATCTATAAGGGGGGAGGGTTCGTATGACCATGTGGACGGGATAAGATTGACGCCGGCTGGATTTGAAAAATTGAAGCCCAGTCCCAAGATGACAGCCAAACCCAAAATCAGAACGAAGTCTATAGCGGAAATTTTCCTCGTCCTTTGCAACTCCCTTTGAACAACAGATTTAAAATGGGCCTTGGCTTTTTCCAGGACTTCAACTCTGCGTCGGCTCGCAGTCAGATCCCCGATCGTCTTTTCCAGTTGAACATTTCTCTCTTCCAGATGAACATTGAGTCTTTGTATCAACTCCAAGGATCGCGTGTTGCTTAGGAACACCACGAAGTTGCTGGTAAGTGTCGAAAAAAGCTCTTCCTCCTGAAAGGAGTAATCCTCGCCTGTTAGTCTCCCTCCAAGACCAACATATCCAACGCATGTCTCATCAATCACGAACAGACAACCCTTTTCCACATTCATGGGTAAGGCCAAGCTATTCAGTAATCTCTTATCGCTCACCACGCTGGCATCCATGGGCGACAGGTTGTGACTCCTGGTCGCCTCAAAGAAAAATTCGATGACTTTATCAGTCTCCGTCTCCTGGAGCTTCCTCAAGCTCTCTTTTTGAATACCACGATAGGTCATCCACGCTTTTCCATGCTCTTTGTCCAATAACAGGATGAAGCCCTCCCCTACACTGAAGGTCCCCATGCTCATGAGCAAAAAGCTTTCCATGATCTTCTCTGTACTCTTAAGGTCACTCAGTTCTCGGCTGGTATCATATAGGACCTTCAGGTGAAAAACTCGCCTTTCCGATTCTTTCTGTGTTATTTTTATCTGTTTTATGGAGTGCTCCAGCTCCACATTTTTCTCGCGGAGTTCCAAATTAAGCTTCAGGATCATTTCCATGGAACGGGCATTCTTGATGGAGACCACCATTGTATTCGTGAGACCCATAAGAAATTCGATATCTTCGTCGTCATAATTTTCTGAGACTATCTTAGATCCCAGGCCTATGAACCCCACAAAATTCTTATCGACGCTCCACTGGATCAAGACCTTTGTTTCATGAGGAAAACAAGGGTCATCAGGCAGGCCGTCCTTTGCCATCAAACGTACGTTCGTGGATGAAGTGGCATCCACCTGCGGGCGACTGCCAACGTATTCCCGGACGATTTGCGGCATACGGGCACGAAGCCCCCTAATTTTATCCTCTCCCAATCCACGAGCGGACAATTCGCTATCAAGAGACTCTGTTTCAACGAGAAAAATAAATCCTTTGGTAACGCCCAATGTGCCCATGGAGGTGAGCAGACAGGTATCCATAATGGTTTGTGTCTCTTGCAGATTGCTCAGCTCAGGGGACAAAGCGCACAGGGTTCGAAGGAGAAATGCCCTTCTATCCTGTCCTCTGGGGGCATTTCCTCCCCTTTCTCCATATGGCTTTTGATCTCCCATTTTCACCTCATGCCTTAGTGGAGGAACGCCTTGATTTGAAGAAAGAAGCGATCGATGTCTTCAATGACCCCCAAGTGAGCGAACACCACCTTTTTCTCCTTGCTCACCAGCATGGTAAAGGGTGTTCGTGGCTCGCCCAATACCTTGTGGACCTGGAAATTGGGGTCCACAATGACGGGATAGGGTATACGGTACTCCTTTTTTAGGTAAGCAACCTCTATGGGGTTGGCCCCAACAGCAATGCCCATCATTTTTGTTTTGTCGTACATCTCTGTATTCTTTTTGATCCTGAAAAACAGTTTATTAAATAGCGGATGCTGTCGATGACAACGGGGACAATAGACACCGATAATTTCAATCAGCACGAGCTCACCTTTTAACTGGGCGATCGAAAAGGAAGGATTCGCTTTTATGCCCAAGTAGGCCCGCTCTTCCTCAGATTTTGGGGTTTCCAATTGAAATTCGGGCAGGTCGCTACCCACCGCGGGCAGGTCTCCGGCACGCGCGAATTTAGGACATAGAGTAAGAACCCATATGCAGATCCATAGAACAAGAAATGTATTCCTTGGTATTGGTTTATGCACGATAGATCCCTTTATTAAACTTTTTATAACTTCTTCCTCGTGTTGTTTTCATCCCTTCCCAATCAGCCTGTTCATCGCATCTTGTTCGGAATCAAAGATTTCTGCAAAATTCGTAATCCCCACCATATCAAATATCTTTTTGAAATTTTCAGAAAGACCGGTAATGGCCACGGCTTGATTCCGCTTCTTGCTCTCTGAAAGGATCTGAATCAAGACGCCGATTCCGGCTCCGCTCACAGAACAATTCTCATCGAAATGCATGATTATTTTGTGGGCTCCTTTGCCAAAAGCTTTTTCATAGTTATCCCACAGAACAGGCTCAGAAGAGGAGGTGACATTCCCCTTAATCTCCATGATGGTGACATCGTCCAACGTTCGTAAAGAGATCTTGCCCTCCTCCTTTTCCCTGGCCATTTTGAGTCTCTCTTCTGCCCGCCTCAGGGCGGCGTCAAGGGCCGCCTTTTGAATGGGCTTCTTGATGAAGTCCGTCGCATTGAAATCTAGGGCCTTGATGGCCAAGTCCATATCACCATGTCCGGTGATCATGATCACCTCCACCGTGGCATCCGCCGCCTTGATCCGTTTCAGGACTTCAAAACCGTCCATTCCGGGCATTTTTATGTCCGTAAGCACAATGGGGGGCTTCTCTTTCATAAACAGCTCAAGGCCTTCCTTCCCATTCTCTGCGGTCAATACCGTATAGCCGTATGCGCCCAAGAAAAGGCGAAACATGGATAAAGTCGGTTTTTCATCGTCGATAACAAGAATCTTCCGCATGAACCTCTCCTTTCCATCTAATTAAAACGGCGCGATCGGGAAGGTGAGTCTAAAGGTCGTACCTACCCCTTCTTTGCTCTCCAAATCGATGCGTCCACCGTAATCTTTGACAATGTGGTGGGTTATTGAAAGCCCCAATCCCTTGCCCTTACCCACTGCCTTGGTCGTAAAAAAAGGTTCAAAAATCCTGTGCCGTATGGCTCGTGGGACGCCGACGCCATTGTCAGAGATCGTGACGACCACTCGATCATCTTCACCAAAAGTCCGTATGTTGATACACCCCCTAGTCCCTTCATCCTCAACCCCTGCCTTTTGGTTTATGGCCTCCCATGCGTTGATCACCAGGTTGAAGATCCCCTGCCGTAAGCGGTTGCCATGCGCTGAGATAGGAGAGATAGTTTCATCCAGATCCAATGTCAGTTCTACGTTTTCCAGTTGGAGTTGATGACCGATGATGCTGAGCACGTCCTTGATGGGCCTGTTAATATTTATCTCCTCTTTGGCAAAATCCCGTTTGAAGTCAAAATCCGTGAATCGGTTCACGATCACCGCGGCCCGGTCAACCTGATCACTTAACTCTTGAACCACCTCCGAAAGCTGCTCCTGAGGGATCTTCTCTCCCTGTTGAATCATCATCTTTATAAATTCGCTCCCCATCTTGATGGCATTCAAGGGCTGATTCAACTCATGGGCCATGCCCGGAGATATTCCTGCCTGGGTTGGCATGAGTTTGAGAAGATCCCATGCTGTGACCAGCTCCACATGGAGCATCAGGGAGGGCAGAATGATTAAATCCCCGATCAAAGCCGAAACCATGATGATGACCATCATCAACCCAAAGACAGCTGTGGGTTTAAAATGGGAGAAAATGAGTATGGAAAATCCGAGGCTGATGATGAGCGTGGTAAAAATAATGGGTCTACCCACACTTCTCAAAGTATCGCGCAGGGCTCTGTCCTTGTCCAGATCCCCCTTAAATTCACTGCTGTATCTGACCAAATAGTGAATCGTATCGTCAACGGCCAGCCCTATGGCGATACAAGCGATCAGACTGGTTGCCACGGAAAGCTCCACTCCAAGCCATCCCATAAGCCCGAAATTGACGATGATGGGAAAGATATTGGGGATTAAGGCAATCAGAGCCGCCTTGGCAGAAAGAAAAAGTAAAAGCATAACGCCAAAGATGAGGACGAGAGTCAGGGAAATGCTTTTCACCTGCCCCTTGGTGAGAAGATGGCTACTCTGAGAAATCACAATGCCAAAACCGGTGATCTGAAAGCCTAGATCTTTGGGAAAATGCTCTTTCAGATGATTCTGGATCTTATCCTTTATCAACAAAAAATCCTTGGAGCTGGAGATATGGGTCCTCAACAGAATGTTTGTCTTGGAGAGGTCCCCGTTCATGAACCTTTCAAACATGTCCCCTCCCAACAAGGTCTTGTAGCTGTTCATCAGGGTGCGGACTTCAAAGGATTCTTCGGGCAGGGCGTAGTATTCCGGCCTGTATTGGTTGCTCGCGTAATTGACTAACTTGATGTAGTCGGCAAAAGAGACTGTCTTGTCCACGCTTTCCAAGGAATCGAGAAAATGCTGAAGGCGGGAAATCATCTGCAAATGCTCAGGGCGCTCGAAATAGTCCTCCGTCTTGCCGTTTAAAACCACATTCATGGGGAAACTTCCTGCCATCTCCTGATAAATGTCGTGGAAATGCTGACTGATAGTTGTATCCTTACCAAAAAAGCCCACAGGATTGGTCTCTACCTTGATCCGGTAAATCCCTGCGAGGCCCATGAGGCAGACAACCGCAAGAACAGGGAGCGTGATTCCTTGTTTCTGTAGATTCAATATAACGATCTTTGATAACAAACGCCCCAAGAGATCTCTTCCGACGATGAAATGACTTCTCTCCTTCTTTGGGGGTATAGGCAATAGAGAAAAAATAGCTGGCTGCAAGAGAAGGATAGCAATCAGCATGCTCCATATGCCAAAACAGGAGAAAATGGCAAATTCTCTGATGGCAGAGATTTTGTTCAACAGGAGTGAGCCAAGCCCTATGGTTGTGGTAATGACCGCCAAGGAGGTGGGAAATCCAACCCGTGTAAAGCACAAGTAAGCGGCCTCTTTTGGGGTTTGTGACGTCTTGATGGATTCAAAGTACTCCGACAAGATATACATGCAATAGGCAGACCCCACGGCAATGACAAAGATAGGTACGATCATTGTGAGCATGGAAAGGGGGGTTCGGGTCCAGGCCATCAAACCGAAAGTCCAGATGAGGGCCACAAGCACAGACCCGGCCGGAATCAGTAGGCCCCGAAGACTGCGAAAGAGGAGGAGAAGAACCATTGCCATAATCAGAAATGTGATGGGGGGCAGCGTGAGGAAGTCCTTTTTGGTGTAAGCGGCTAAAGCCTCTGAAACGAGTGGCATACCGATTTGGTATAGCGATAGCTCTCTGTTTTCCCTTTCAATGATCTTTTCAACGGAACGAATAATCTGATCCTTTTCTTCCTTATCTTCCAGAATCAAGGAGATGATCGTGGTCTTTTTGTCCGCAGAGATCAGGTTTTTATGGAAGAGATCAATGGGTGCGATGATCCTCTCAAAATCGGAGAGACTCCACTTGTCGGTGATATCCATGTCCTTTCTGATACTGGGCAGGCTAATCGCCCTTCTTATGCCTTGAATCCCCGAGAGCTCCTGGGTCAAGCCACCGATTTTTTGGAAAACCTGGGGGTCAAAGGTGTTTTTGCTCTTCGCCACCACCAGGATGATTTCCTCGGTCCCAAATTCCTCTTTAAATTTCTGATACGCCATGCTTTCAGAAAGGTCTTTGATGGCCAGATCGTAGATGGAGGTTTGGAAACGCAGATTGGGGAGTCTCCAGCCTAAAAGACATGTAATCAGGATCATCACCGCGATGATCTGAAAGGGGTGGTCAATGGCAAATTTCAACCAGCGTCTGGAATCAATATTTCTGGGAAAGAGTCCCATTGCACCCATGGGTCCATAACATTTGAATTGGCGGGGTCAAATCTTCGGGGCTATCTTTAGGCTGCGATCTGAGGAAAGGTGATCCTGAATGTGGAGCCTTTGCCTTCCTCACTCTCTACACCGATCTCACCGCCATAGTCCCTGACAATGCCATAGGTAATGGAAAGCCCGAGCCCCATACCTTTACCGACTTCCTTAGTGGTGAAAAATGGTTCGAAAATCCTCTCCTTGACAAGCCTCGGAATGCCGATGCCTGTATCGGAGACTGTAACCGCCACCCTCCCATCATGCTGATAAGACCGAATGGTGATCACACGTTCGGACGTTTTATCAACACTCTCTTTCTTTTGGCCTATCGCGTCACGGGCATTGGTTACCATGTTGAATATGACCTGCTCAAGGCGATTTTTGTGGGCCAAAATAGGGGGGATAGTCTGATCCAGGTCGAGCTTGACTTCAATGTTCTGGAGGCTCAGTTGCCGGCCTATGATGGCGAGCACGTCTCTGATGGATTTGTTGATGTCCACCTTCTCTCTGGTAAAATCGGCCTTTCGGCCAAATTCTCTGAGTCGGTCAATGATTTTCGCAGCCCTGTCCACCTGATCACTCACCTCATTGACCACCTGATACAGATCCTTTTGGGAAACGGTTTTTCCCTTTTCAATCATCATTTTCAGATATTCATTGCCCATCTTAATGGCATTTAGGGGCTGATTCAGTTCATGGGCCATGCCAGCAGACATCTCGCCCAGTGTCGTCATCTTGCTTGCCTGAATCAATTGTGCATCTTTCTCTATCATCTCCGTGATATCGGTGACTGAAACAATGATCGCCTCCGTTTCTTTGTACCTGGTTAGACAGAAGTGGACACTCACATAAAACGGCACGCGACCCTTTTTGTAATGCCGGACTCTAGAATACATGAGGTATGAATCTTCATCGGAGTCCGTGGAGAAAAAAGACAAACCTGTCTCCTCGTCTTCGAACAGGCCCAATTCAACGAAAGAATGGCCAATCAATTCCTGCCTTGAATAACAGTAGGTCTCCTCGGCACTGGCATTGGCGTCAAGAATCTCAAGGGTTTCTCGATCCAGAACGAAGATAGGATCAGGGCCACTATCAAAAAGAGATCGGTATTTCTCTTCGGACTCCATGAGTTCGGCCTGGGAGGCCACGAGTGCTATTTCCGCCCTTTTGCGTTCACTGATCTCCTCGGCTACACTCTCAATCGTCTTATTCGTCAGGTTCTTCAGGGCTTCCAAGAGCTCCAATTTGGAGGTTCCGAATACCCGTGCGGCCAGGTCACCCTTGGAGACCCTGTGCAACACGTCAAAGTGCTCTGCCAGGCCTATGGCGAACTCGTGGGATAGGTCTACGATCTCCCCGAGATTTTCGGCAGTGAGATTGACCATGTGTTTTAATTTGGAAATCAACTCCAGCTCCGACGCTTCCGGTATCCTGACTGAAGGGTCTCCGGAATAGATCACCTTTAGGGCCTCAAAGACCTCTGATAGGCCGATGGCCAACTCCATGCTGATCTCTTCCAACTCCTTGTCTCGCGCCTCAACCATCCTCCTGAACTCTGCCACCTGTTCATTGGCCACCTTCAGCGTCTCTCGCATCGTCGCTTCATCCAGGTTCTCCGTAAAGTGCTCGCACTCCAGGCACAAGTCCATCTTTTCCAGAAACTCTCCCTGAACCTGGCTCCTACAACGGGTACCTGGAATCAACCAGCACTCCAACTTATCTGACTGGTAAGCGGGGCATTCCTTCTGGGTGCACTCAAGAAACTCCCAGCATCTCATCTTCTTTTTCATGGCTCCAATGCTCTTCTTGAATCATAACGGTCTTTTTCCCTTCGGCCTTGGCGATGATGGAGGGTCTAAAACTGTATCTGGATCCTCTTCCTGCTGCCCCCTTCATCCCTGACGGCAAGGAAAAGCTTTCCCAGCCGCTCGCACCAGGTGCGCACATCCTTTTCAAAGGTCGGGCAGTCTCCCAATACCTCCAGAATATCTCCCGGGTTCATGTCCGGCGCCTTTACGGCGATCTTCAGCACCGGCTGGGGGCACTTCAGGCCTAGAGTATCTAAGACTTCAGTCGCCATGATGCGCAATACCTCGTCCCTGGATTCATAAGTGGAAATCCCCGTCCCGCACCTTTACCTTTTTGGCCCCGAAATGACGTGGGTCGTGCAGGCAAGGCATGGATCATAGGCGCGGAATGCCACCTCTATCCGATTTTTTATTTCCTCTGAAATGGAACCCCCCCTAATAAAGAGACGGGCGGCCTTATCCACAGACAGGCATATGGCTCCAGCGTTGTTCTGTGTGGCCACCAATAGGTTCACTTCCTCGATGATTCCCCGCTCATCGGTTTTGTAATGGTGGAAAAGGGTGCCCCGTGGGGCCTCGCAGACGCCCACACCCTCCCTGTTGATCTCATGGGGGAGATTCCTTATGGCTGTGTTTGTCAGATTCTCATCCTTTGCGAGTTCATCCATCCGCTCCGCCGCACAGAGAACCTCAATAAGCCTGGCCCAATGGTAGGCCAACGTATGGTGAGCAGGTCTGCCCCCTAAACGGTCAAACATCTTCTCGTACTCTGCCTGGGCAGATGGTGTTCCCATCCCTTCAGAGACATTGAGTCTGGCAAGAGGTCCGACCCTGTAAATACCACTTTTCGGTCCATCCGTGTACCCCTTCCAGCCGATCTCCTTCAAATAGAGTATCTTGGCGTAGCTCCATGGCTCAACGCGCTCCTCCAGATACTTGAGATAGTCTCTTGCCGCGAACTTGACCAACTCCTCACCATCCGGACGCATAACCCTGATTTTCCCATCATAGAAATTCATCCGGTTCTTTTCATCCACAAGACCCATGTAATAGGTCCTGTGACGCAGGGCATCAGAATGCAGCAAATCAAGGTACGCCTTACTTTTCAGGACCGTCTCATCAAATATCTTCAGTGTGAGCTTTGAAAATTCCACCGCATCTTTCGTTACACCCCGTATTTCAGCGACCTCTTCTATGGTCAAAGCCTTTGAAACCCCCCCCGGAAGACCGCAGACAGGATACAGGGGACTCCCGCCAATGGTCGCATTGACTCCCCGCACCCTCTTTCGCATATCGATCATTCTCTTTCCCAGCTCAGCCCCTAACCTATCCATGACACCCAGTACATTTCTTTCGCCGGTGGACGAGTCCAGTCCCACGATGAAATCAGGGGCACCCAAGAAATAGAAGTGCAAAAGGTGATCCTCGAAAATGAATGCATTATACATGAGCTCTCTGATCTTTTTTGCCGCGTCAGGGGGCTCTACGCTGAAAATCTCATCCAGCGCCTTACTGGATGCGGCGTGGTGGGCCATGGGACAGACACCGCAAATCTTCTGCGTGAGGGTGGGCATTTCCTCCACCGCCCTCCCCTCGCAAAACTTTTCAAACCCCTTGAAATCCGGGATTTGCAAGTAGGTCCTCTCCACGTTGCCTTTGCCATCGGTAAAGATCTCAATCCTCCCGTGACCTTCCAACCTTGTGATGGGATCAATGGTAATGCGTCTGTTCATCTCTTCTGCCTTCGCTTCCTCTGCAACATGGATGAGGGCAGGCTGAACCTGTAAAAAAGCCCTGCGGGGTCCGGAATGGAGTCTACGATCCGCTCCAGTTCCTGTCCCTCTTTCGAATCGATCAATGAGGCGAGAAATGAGAGTGACTTCGCCCCATGGTCCCTCACGTTCTCTGTTGGTCCAAAACAGCCCCGGCAGGGCATATTGGCATTGATGCATCTTGCACGGCAACCGCCCCTGGTTGAAGGACCCAGACAGATGATGCCTTGGCCCAGAAAACATTGCACCGGATCCCATTCTGCTTCGTACAGTCTCTTAAATTCCGAGATATGGAGGGTATCTGGCACGCTGTCTTTTCGTGGGCATGTGTCACATAGCGCCTTTTTTTCCGCCACCACACTACCTTTTGAGGGAAGGCTGTTCTCCAGGATCATCGTTATAGCCTGCTTTATAAGCTCGGGCGTTGGAGGACATCCCGGGATATAATAATCCACTGGCACAACCTGGTCCAAGGCCTTGACAGAGTCATGTAAACCGGACAGCTTCAATTCCCTTCCGGATTCCAGGGTTTTCCATTTCGGCAAAATACCTTGCGGGTTTTTCACGGAGGGGGCCTCTTCATAGGATCTTCTCAACACCTCTTCGGGATCGCAGAAATTGGCCAAACCGTAGACCCCGCCCAAATGGGCACAACTCCCCTGGGCGATCAGCACCCTGGATTTCCTTCTCAAGAGTCTGGCCATGTGCTCCTGCTCGTCCATCCTAATTGAACCATTGATGAGCGTCGCGGAAATTTCTCCATCCTTCATTTTCCTCACATCGCTGAACTTGAAATCCATGGCGATGGGCCAGAACACAATATCAGCGGATGCGGCGATGGTCAGGATATCTTCGGCCAGATCGATAACCGATTCCTCACATCCCCCGCAACTGGAGCACCAATATAGCGCGATCTTAGGCCTTTCCATGACTCAAGCCTCTCGTTACTCCCCTCATTGGACCAAGTTCCCGAACTTTCTCGACTATTTCTGAGACAATTTTGGCAAACTTCTCATGCTCGCTCGTGGATATCCAGTCGAGCCGCACCCGCTGTTCCTCGATTCCGAATTGGGGAAGGATTTTTTTTAGGAGCGCGGTCCTCTTCAGGGCCTGGAAATTGCCCTCTTTGTAATGGCACTCCCCTAGATGACACCCCAAAATCATGATTCCGTCGGCACCCTCCTTGAAGGCCTCAAGAATGAAATGGGGATCCATTCTGCCGCTGCACAACAGCCTCACCACCCTTAGGTTGGCAGGATATGTGCTCCTTGCCCGGCCTGCCGAGTCCGCCCCCTCATAGGCACACCAGCTGCACAGAAACCCGACGATCTTCGGTTCAAAACGGTTCAATTTTTCTCTGATGCCTTTCCTGGATCTTCCACGACACCTTTGATTTCTTCCGATATCTGAGTGTCCGTAAAGTGGCGCGCCTTAATGGCACCGCTAGGGCAAGCTGCAGCACAAATTCCGCACCCTTTACATAAGAGTTCGTTGACGGTGGCAGGCCTTTCCTCGTCGTCGCAGTAAATGGCCTTGTATGGGCACAGCCCCGTACAAATCTTGCAACTTGCGCAGAGGTCCTCCCTCACCTCTGCAGCCATGGGCTCCAGCTCCAATTTCTGTCCAGGGATGAGGGATGAGAGAATGAGGCCCGCTGCCGCCTGCCCCTGTGCCACCGAGCTCTGAATGTCCTTTGGCCCTTGTGCACAACCAGCAATGAACACGCCCTCCCTCGCCGTGGACACTGGGGCGGCTTGAGTATCTCCTTCAACATAAAATCCACCCTTGCCATGTGATACCTCGAAGACCCTGGCCAAGAATGGGGCATCCCTTGCCCCTTCAACCGCCGGAGCTAAAACGACCATATCTGAAGTCAACGCATGGGCGTTTCCATGCACATCGGTGTATTTTATGGATAGCCCTTCGCCCTCCTCCGTAATCTCCACAGAATCGGGACCTCTCATGCGGTGGAATTCTACCGCTTCACTTTTAGAGACCATGTTGTAAAAACTCTGTGATTCTTTCCCTGGAAGACAAAGATCAGTGTACAAATGGATCAATGAAACGCCTGGCAGTTTCTGCAAGGCCTCATGGGAAAATTTCAATGCGTACATGCAACAGATTCCGGAACAGTGTTCGTTGAATCTGCTCGTCCTTGAACCGACACAGTGAACAAGGGCAATTCTTTTGGGAGGTTGACCGTTTCTCAGGAGAATCTTTCCTCCTGTCGGACCCGTTGAACTCAGGATTCTTTCAAATTCCAGGCTCGTGTAAACGTCTTGCATCTTTCCGTAGCCATACTGGGGAGCCCGGCCGGGATCAAACAGATCAAACCCTGTGGCCAAGATGATGGCCCCCACCTCCAATTCATGGGTTTGATCCGGTTGTTTGTAATGGATGGATCCGAAGGGGCAGGCTTCCTGACAGGCATGGCAGTCCTGCCCTTGCCAACGTAAACAGTGCCTCCTATCGATGGCGGCCACGTTCGGCAGGGCCCCTGCATAAGGAATGTGGATGGCCCTTCGCTCGTCAAGGCCCTCATTGTACTCGTTTCTCACCCGGACAGGGCAACACTCAAAACAGGCCCCACAGCCCAAGCAGGTTTCAGAATCCACATATCTTGCCATCTGCTGCACCTTAACATGGAAATTCCCATAATAGCCTAAGACCTCTTGGACCTCGCTCAGGGTGAAAAGCTCAATTTGCTCGTTATGTAGGACTTCATCTATTTTCGGATCAAGAATGCACGAGGCGCATTCCAGCGTTGGGTAGAGATCCTCGTATCGCGCGATCTTGCCTCCAATGCACGACAACTTTTCAACCACGTAGACCTTTCTTTTCTTCTGTGCCAGGGTGAGCGCCGCGCTTATGCCTGCTATTCCGGCGCCCACCACGAGGACATCGGACTGGCATTCTATCTCTCTTGTCTCCAGGGGCCCATGGTGGGTGACCCGCTTAACCGCTGCGTTGATCATTTGCTTCGCCTTCTCGGTGGCAAGGCGCTTATCCTCAATGACCCACGCGCACTGCTCTCGAATATTGGCCATCTGCAATAGAAATGGATTTAGCCCTGCACTCCCCAAAACTTGCCTAAAAGTGATCTCGTGTTCTTTTGGTGAACAGGCTGCGATGACCACCCGGTTCAGTTCATGCTCTCTTATGTCCTTTTCAAGAAGCTCCTTACCCTCTTTGGAACACAGGAGCCGGAAAGGTTTGGCAAGAACCACCTTTTCCAGGCCCCGGGCATATTTCAAGACATCCTTCATATGGATCGCTTCTTTAATATTCGGACCGCACTCACAGACATATAATCCTATTCTCTCGGCCACTTGTACGCTCCTGTTTTCATTTTCATCTTCCGTTTTCGGCCGCTTTCACAAATAACCAATCCAAAACATATGGCAAATGATCCTGAGCACAAAGATATCAATGGGTGGTGCAAGGAGAGTTTGGAGATGGTCTGAGAGAGATCTGGCATCTGCTCCTTAGCGGGCAACGGAGTCCATGGATATGGAATATGACTGTTTTGGTATAATATCTGTTCTTTCTTCATTTTGCAAGGATGATAAATGAAGGGTAAGTCATTGAG
The DNA here is from genome assembly GCA_020342025.1 of Deltaproteobacteria bacterium. The sequence continues at coordinate 2,134,016 of CP070840.1, read as the reverse complement.
ATTACTGGCCCATCAAAACACCCGGGCCTTGTCCGGGCCGACCTGTGCAGAATCCTTAACTTGACTTGGGTATCAGGACCTTTCACCCCTTAAGCCCAAGGGTCATGCTAGCGTCCTGCGAGGTGCTTGGAATGGAAATTCTTGCGCAGCCTCCCAGATTCTGAGAATTGTCCGAGAGCAGCATCCTCTTCTCAACAATTGCACCTTTGTGGGGCTCGCATTGCATATCACATCTATCTGATTTCACAGATAAATTTTGTCATTTCACGGAATCCACTTTCTTTAAAATTTGACCTCCCAGGATAGAAGAAAAGAATTGACAAAACCGTTAGTTTATACTACCCGCATGTGAAATCTTTTGCCAGGGGACGAACCCTTAACCCAAAACAGGAGGTGCCAATGAACGAGATGAGAGACTTTTACGAAAGGTTATCAGAAAAGGGGATCTCACGAAGGGACTTCATGAAATACTGCGGGTTTCTGACCGCTACCATGGGGCTCTCTTCGTCATTTATCCCCAAGGTGGCGGAGGTCTTCGCAGCACCCAAGGAACGCCCACCAGTGATGGTGCTGCACTTTGGTGAGTGCACGGGTTGCTCCGAAGCCCTCCTGAGAACCATGTATCCATGGATTGACGAACTGGTTCTCGAAATCGTATCCATCGAATATCATGAAACCATATTTGCCGCGGCGGGCCAACAGATGGAGGATAACCTCAATGCAGCTGTGAAAAAGTACGCGGGGAAATTCATCTGTTTGGTGGAAGGGGCTATTGCCACGAAATATGATGGTGCCTACGGCAAGATTGCCGGACGTACCTTCCTGGAAATCGCACGGGATGTGTGCCCCAAGGCGGCGGCAGTCATCGCTCACGGCAGTTGTGCCACTTTTGGTGGCATTCAGGCGGCTGCTCCCAATCCTGGCGGTTACAAAGGCGTTGGCGACGCTCTCGGTATGAAGGTCGTCAACATCTCTGGTTGTCCACCAAATCCTGTGAACCTGGTCGGGACGATTGTTAACTACCTGTTACTCGGTAAGCTTCCCGAACTGGACGATCTTGGCAGGCCTCTCTTCGCTTATGGACAGACGATTCATGATCAGTGCCCGAGAAGGGGCCACTATGAGAACGATGAATTCGTAAAGGAATTCGGCTCTAAAGAGGCGAAACTGGGCTACTGTCTCTATAAGTTGGGTTGCAAGGGGCCGGACACCTACAATAATTGTCCCATTGCCAAATTCAACGACGGCACCAGCTGGCCCGTAGAGGCAGGGCACCCCTGCATCGGTTGCAGCGAGCCGGGCTTCTGGGACAAAATGACACCCTTCTTCGAACAAAAGACCTAAGCATAAGATTGATCCTGAATCCATATCTAGCAACTGAAAGAAAAGAGAGGAGATAAAATGGCTACGAAAATAATGATAGATCCTATTACGAGGATAGAAGGCCACCTGAGGATTGAGGTGGAGGTGGCTGGAGGTAAAGTGGTTAATGCCTGGAGCTCTGGCCAGATGTTTCGAGGTATTGAGATTATCCTGCAGGGACGTGATCCCCGTGATGCTCCGCTTTTCTGTCAGCGCACCTGAGGGGTCTGAACGATGGTCCATTACCTGTCCTCGGTGAGGGCAGTGGAAAATGCGGTAGGAGTCAAGATTCCCGACAATGCGCGTCTCCTTAGAAACCTGATGATGGGTGCCCAGTTCCAACAAGACCATATCGTTCATTTCTACCATCTCCATGCGCTGGACTGGGTGGATGTGGTCAGTGCACTGAAGGCCGATCCCAAAAAGACGGCCGCTTTGGCCGACACCGTGAGTAACGCGCCCTGGGGTGGTGCCCCGTATTTTAAGAGTGTCCAACAAAGGATCAAGACTTTTGTGGACAGTGGCCAGTTGGGCCCATTTACCAACGGCTACTGGGGACACCCTGCCTACAAACTCCCGCCTGAGGCCAACCTGATGGCGGCATCCCACTACATTGAGGCCCTTCGCCTGCAGGCCAAGGCGGTCAGGATGCACGCCATTTTTGGTGCCAAGAATCCTCACCTCCAGACCTTTGTGGTGGGTGGCGTCACCTGTGTTAAGGATTTAAGGCCGGATCGCATTGCGGAGTTCCTTTACACCTGGAAGGAGACCCAGGACTTTATCAAAAATGTATACATCCCAGACCTGGTGGCTGTTGCCTCCTTTTACAAAGATTGGGGAGCCATTGGAGGAACCACCAATTTCCATGCCTGGGGGGAGTTCCCACAGAGTGACAAAGAGCCTGAGAGCCTTTTCATGCCGCGTGGGGTGATCCTGAACAGGAATCTCAAGGGCGTGAAAATGGCTGAGCAGAAAAAGGTGACGGAGCATGTGGCCCATTCGTGGTACAAAGGGAGAAAGGACAGACACCCATTCGAGGGTGAGACTGCCCCACAACATGGGCCCTATGACACCAAGGACAGATACTCTTGGCTCAAAGCCCCGCGCTATGAGGGTGCATCCTGTGAGGTGGGACCTCTCGCAAGGGTCCTTGTGGCCTATGCCAAGGGGCATAAGGATATACAGAGTGCGGTGAATGGCACTTTAGCCCAATTGGATATCCCTGTGAACGCCCTGTTCTCTACCCTTGGTCGGACCGCAGCCCGCGGGCTTGAGACCCTTGTCATCGGCCAAGCCATGGAAGGATGGGTCCTTGAACTGGTAGAGAACCTGAAAAAGGGCAATGACAAGACCTATGAGTCTTGGGAAATGCCCAAGAACGGGATGGGCGTGGGACTGAACGACGTCCCGAGGGGCTCTCTGGGTCACTGGATCCAAATAGAAAACAAGAAAATCGGCAAGTACCAATATGTGGTGCCCTCCACATGGAACCTGGGTCCAAGGGATGAGAAAGGCAAACTGGGACCCGTTGAGGAGGCATTGATGGGAACCCCGGTGGCAGACCCCAAACGGCCTTTAGAGGTCCTTCGCACGGTGCACTCTTTCGATCCCTGTGTGGCATGCGGCGTTCATGTGATAGATCCAGATTCCAATCAGGTCTATAAGATCAAGGCGCTTTAAAATAATCATGATTCGATCGCCCCTCAGCCCCCCATATCAGGGAGCTGAGGGGCGCTCCATTTTTCCCGCTTGCTGGAGCTGAGGCTGTGACAAGGCTATCCAAAGCCATCAGTACTAGGAACTGGTTGAGATTCATTGTCGATCATCCTCTTCAGGTTATCATCCTTGTATTTCTAGTTACCCTTCTCTTTGCCTCTCAACTCCCCAAACTGCACTTCCGGACCTCCATCTACGATATGGCCATTGAAGACCTCACGGAAACCCTTCGTTATGAGGCCTTCAAGAAGGAATTCGGTACCGAAGAAATCATCCTTGTGGTGGCCAAAGCCAAAAACATCTTTGAGAAAGATACCTTTCAACAGATCAGACGCCTTTCAGAGAACTTTTCCAAGATAAATGGGGTCAGAAGGGTTATCAGCCTACCTTTTATCAAAAAGGATATGGATGCAACCGGCAAGTGGAGTCTTGCCGATTTTGAAAAGGTCATCATTCCCATTGATTTATTCCCCAGAAATCTCATTTCCACCGACAAGAAAACGACGGTCATAACTCTCATTCTGGAGGACACAAAGGAAAAAGATCAAGTCATCGACGCTGCAAAGGCGATCATTGATGAGCAGAACAAGGGCCTTTCACTTTACCAGATCGGCATGCCCCTTGTTTCTAAGGCCTTAGCAACCTATACACAACAGGACTTTATAAGGCTGCCACCCATTACCTTTCTTATTATAGCCTGTGTTCTCTTCTTCTTTTTCAGGGACCTTCGGGGCATATTGATCCCGGTCGGTTCCGTGCTGATAGCATTGATTTGGACATTCGGCCTGATGGGGTTAACCCAAACCCCACTTGCTATGCTCACCATGATCGTGCCCATCTTTTTGATTGCCGTTGGCACCGCTTACTGCATGTATATCTTCCCGGAGTATTTTGCCCAAATCGAACGCACTGATTCTCGCAAAGAAGCCTCTTATCAATGCTTTCTACGGATCGGATTTCCCACCTCATTGGCCGTGATCACCACTTCCATCGGTCTGGGATCACTCCTCCTGAACAAGATCTCTGCCATCAGAGAATTTGCCATCTTCTCCTGTTTCGGGATCTGGAGCATGCTGCTCATCATGCTCGTATTTTTGCCCGCCGTATTTAGTCTACTTCCTTTCCCTCAGAAAAAAACGACGCGTCATCTATTGAAAGAAGGTCTTCTTTACGGACTCCTGAAAAAAATTACTCAGATAAACCTCCATTATCAAAAGGTGACGCTTCCCATCATTGCACTTATTGCCGTTATTGGGCTTGCGGGCATTTTCCAAATCAGGGTGGAAACCAACCCCGTTGGCTTTTTCAAAAAAGATACGACTATAAGCCGGCACTTTCACGACATTTACCAGGATATGGCGGGCAGTTTTCCCATCAATGTGGTCTTGGATAGCAAGACCGTGGACTATTTCGAGAATCCGGAACACCTAAACAAGATTGTCCGCGTGCAGGACTTTCTGAACACGCTACAGGGGGTGGACAAAACCATCTCCTTTGCCGACTACCTTAAACTGGTCAACTATGCCTCGAATCAATACAAGCAAAAATACTATGCGATGCCTGAGGAACCTTTTGAAGTCCGCATGTTGATGAACAGTTATAAGAGCATGTTGGGGCAAGACACCTTTGAAAGGTTCATGGCTCAAGATCTCTCAAAGGTCAATATTCTTCTAAGAACGCATATCTCCAGCTCCAGGGACTTCTTGCGTATCAGGAAAACGATAGAGGATCGTCTTCGAGAGACCTTTCCAAAGGATTTCGGTTTCCAAGTCACGGGGTTCGGTATTGTCATATCTGAGAGCAGCCACATCCTTACAGAAGGTCAGTTGAAGAGCCTCTCGCTTACCCTGGTCCTCATCTTCGGCATCATGTTCTTACTTTTTCTGTCTGGCAAGGTGGGTCTGATTGCCATCGTTCCAAATTGTTTCCCTATTATTGTCAATTTTGGACTCATGGGTTGGCTGGGCATTGAGCTCTCTGTGGCAACCAGTCTCGTTGCGAGCATTGCTATCGGGTTGGCTGTTGATGACACCATCCATTACCTGGCCAGATACAACCGCGAGTTTAAGAAGGACCTGGATAAGAAGCGGGCCCTTCAGGATACTATTCAAAACGTGGGCAGACCTATTGTCTTTACCACCTTCACCATCGGACTAGGATTTGCCATATTGATATTCTCCCACTTCAAGCCCACAGCTGTTTTCGGCTTGATGATGGTTATCACAATGGCATCGGCCCTGGTGGGGGATTTAATTATCCTTCCCTCATTGATGACCCACGTGGAGCTGGTGACCTTATGGGATTTGTTAAGGCTAAAACTGGGTAAGGATCCTGAAAAGGGCATACCCCTTTTCAGTGGTCTTTCAGGCACACAAATTCACTACATCCTGCTGGCCGGGACGCTAAGGAGCTATGAAAAAGGAGAGGTCTTATTAAGGAAAGGTGAAACAAGCGATTCCATGTTTGCCATTATTTCAGGGGAACTGGAAGTCTTAGATACTCTGGATAATGCGGATCCAGAAGGTATCCATGGCGACAAAAAGCTCATCCGGACCTTGGGGGTTGGTGACGTGGTGGGAGAGATGGGCATGCTCCGGTCCTGCAAAAGATCTGCGACCGTCATCGCGACCACTTTTACTGAACTGCTGCAGATTAATGACAGAATGATCAAGCGGCTGCAATGGCTGTATCCCCCAACGGCACAGAAATTCTTCTTTAATCTCATGTCCATCATTTGTGATAA
>CP070840.1:2110676-2128095 GCA_020342025.1 Deltaproteobacteria bacterium | reverse complement strand
CTTCGCTATTGGGAACAGGGTTGAATCGCAACGCGTTCTCCGCATGTGCGGCCTGATTGAAAGCATCTTGTGCCTCTCGGAGATGATTGACCTCCGCGCATCCAATGGCGACAACCATGAATGCCAAGGCAAGAAGGAGAAATGCACAACGCCTAAGGGTCATCCCAATCGCGTAACTTTCAAAAAATTTTGCCATTTCGCTTCCCTTCTTTTGGCCCCTCTATAGAGTAACCATAGAGTCATCGCGAGGAGCCCCGCTTATGCGGGGCGACGCGGCGATCTCATTGGACTTTGAATAGGTAAGAGATTGTTTCGTGCCGCTTGCGCAGGACTCGCAATGACAGCCATAGCGAATTTCTTGCAGCTGTCCTCTTATCCTTAGGACTCCTTACGACGGTCCCAGTTCCGTTCGCAAACCGGCTTCAAATAACCTCAGGCTCCAGGGGCGGCCCTCGTTGATGGCCTTAACTTGCTTTTTCATGAAAGTCCCTAGCTTCTTCACCTTTTCTCCAGTCACACCGGCTTCTGCCAGCAGGTTCAAGGCCGCCTCTATGGTCCCGATGATGACCTCACGTCGAACCAGACTCCATGCCGCTTTGTCATTCTTTTGTCGGAAAATAGAACGGAAAATCGCATCCATGAGCGCCGCCACCATGAGTGTACCATTGGGCAGCCTTTCCAAAAACTCCTGGCGGCGTGCGACAGCCTTCAACCCGGCACTGAGGATCTGGGAAGCATCCTGTGTGCTCAGGCGTCTGTCCTGCTGTTTTCGAAGGACGCCAACCATGGCCTCTAATGTCGCCTTCAGGTTATCGTTAACCTTTCCTGAGCGATCGATCAGCCATCCCGGATTGTTGACAAACGCATCAAAGGTGGCTTGGAACACATGCAGCATATCGTCACCCGTAAACTGGGGCTTCCATTTTGCCCCAGAAGGCATGGAGGTGAGGGTGTCGAGTACAGTCCTTGCCGCTGTGAGGAGCAGGTGGTTCTCAGGGTGTTTGGCCCACTCAGGCCACAAGAGGTATAGGTTCTCTCCCGTCTTGTCCAGGATCAGGCGGATAACTTCCGCTAGAATACCCGCTTCAAGAAGCACTTCCTGCTTGCCCAGCTCTGAGGTCACCTGAGAAAGGAGACGCTTCAGGCCGATATTTCCTCTATCGAGTAAGAGTTCTGGATGTTTTCCCAGCGCCAAGAGGCTTGCCCGGATGACCACTTCCAATCCTTCTCTCCCAAAGACCCTGTCCATATGGCCCTCTGGTTGATCAAGAACAAATGCCAGGACGGCCTGGCCCACATGGCTTGCCAGTTCCGACTCTGCAGGCTCCTGGATGCCAAGGAATTCCTTTGGATTTGAGACGACGAAGCGGCCTCCGCTGGCCAGGACGCTTCGAAAGACCAGTTCTGCCCAGGCCTTGATCCGTTCTTCTCTGTCCTCGTTGCCCGCACCACCCGTGGACTCACGAATCATCTTGATACGCTCTGCCACGTCCTTTACAAGGGCATCTGAGGTTACAGCGATCAGCTTTTGATATTTAGGATCTCCGGAGAGGAATTCGCTGTTCTCGGAAACCGTCTCCAGAGTGGCAATGAGGAGTCGGCCAGGGAGATTCCCGATCCTTTCTTCGGCAAAGTCCTCAGAGAATTCGATCTGATCTAGGCTAGCGAAGAGGACGTGAATGGCTTTTCCATGTCTCGAATTCTTGTTGAGTGCGCCCGGGAAGTGTACAAAGTAATCAACGCCCATCTCAATAAAGGTCCCAGAAAAGCGTCGGAGAAGAGTAGGGTGAGGATCGTTGCCTTTCCTCCACTGACGAATCCTCAGAACGTTTATCAAGTCCTCTGGAACAAATCCGGCAGAGGTCTCCTCAAACTCAAATCCTTTCTCAATGAAGTCCAGGGTAGCAAAATCACTATGCAGAACCATCAACTCTGTTTTCTGCTCTTCCGTAAGGTTGTTAACTATTTGGGCGATGGTGTCAGCTTGCTCAAGCTGATCGCGCAAGTCCTCCAAGAGCTTTGATTCGGGGATGTGGCGTTTGCCAGAGTCCTTGAAATATTCCACGGCATCATAGACATCTGTTTTGGCCTGGTAATTTGGCAAAGGCAGGATCAAAGCGCGTCGTCGGGTGGCATCCACATAGGCTGCTCTCGCCTGGACGCCCAGCCTAAGGGCGGTTTGAATAGCAAACAGTATGAGATCAGATGAAGCCATGGCACACTCCTGTTGAGGCTGTCGGGAAACGCCTATCTGCCATTCGACAGGCCGTTCGATAAGCTCACGGTCGATGCTGAGCAGTGTCGAAGCATGGAAGGGCTGCGTTACCCTCATCCCCCGCCCTGTTAAATTCTCGGGCAGGGCACTAGAAACTCCATTCCTATCATCCGGAAGATTCCCCGCAGCATGCTGTATGGCGCCTCAAAAGTCAATGCGCCATGGCTTCATTTGGTTGATTTTCTAAATGCCATGATATAAAAAGCTAAAGAGATGTGACTTTTAAGGGTGATTTAATTAGAAACCGTGGCGCAAGAAGAAGGGGGATTTTCGGGATGGAGATTAAGACTTTAGGGGTAGTGGGTGCGGGCCAGATGGGTGCAGGCATAGCACAGGTGGCCTCTGCCAGCGGAATGTGGGTTATCATGAGTGACATTAAGGATGCGTTTCTGGAGAGGGGATTTGCTGCCATTGAGAAAAGCCTCGGCCGCATGGTAAAGAAGGAAAAGATCAGCGAAGAAGACCAGAAAGCCATACTGGGTAGGATAGAGGGGACCACCTCAATGGACGATATGGTGAAGGCTGATTTTGTTGTGGAGGCCGCCACAGAGGAAGAGGCGTTGAAACTTCAGGTTTTCCGTGATCTGGATGAATTCTGCAAGGCTGAGGTGATACTCTCTTCCAATACATCGTCCATATCCATTACGAAAATAGCGGGTGCCACCAAGAGACCGGGAAAAGTCATTGGCATGCACTTTATGAATCCGGTGCCCATGATGAAACTGGTGGAGATCATAAACGGGTTGGCCACCACGGACGAGACCTACAAGATTACCAAAGACCTGGTCCTGAAGTTGGGAAAGACACCGGTTCCGGCCAATGATTTCCCTGGGTTCATCGCCAACCGGATCCTCATGCCCATGATCAACGAGGCGATTTATGCCCTTTTTGAAGGCGTGGGCAAGGCAGAGGATATAGATCAGGTCATGAGGCTTGGAATGAACCACCCCATGGGTCCACTGGCCCTGGCGGATCTCATAGGCCTGGACACGGTCCTGGCTGTGCTCCAGGTGCTACAGTCCGGCTTGGGAGATGATAAGTACAGGCCATGTCCGTTGTTAAGGAAGTATGTGGATGCGGGATGGCTGGGGCAAAAGACTGGCAGAGGATTTTACATATATACATAATAAGGAATATGGAGTATTGGCCCGCCCTAGCGCGACGGTACACGCTTAATAAGAATAAGCCTTGAGTTTCGTACCACAGCTTGGCATCAAACAGCCAATTTACAAATTCAGGCCTTGGCCAGGGAGTATTGGAGTAACGGATATGGTTAATGAGCGTCACATGGACATTAACGTTGTATGTCAGGCGCATTGGGAAAACGTTTTGTTGAAGGGCGTCTTCGTTCATGATTGCGATCATAGATTATAAAGCAGGTAACTTGACGAGCGTCCAGAGAGCCCTGTCCTTTTTGGGTCAGGAGTCCATCATTACCAGTGACCTCTCTAAAATCATGCAGGCTGATAGAATCATCTTTCCGGGTGTGGGGGCTGCTGGCAAGGCCATGTCCGACCTGAAAAGGCTGGGACTGGATCAGGCACTTTTAGAGGCCTATGGTGCGGGCAAACCTATCCTCGGTATCTGCATTGGAACTCAAGTTATCATGGAATGGAGCGAGGAAAACGATACACAATGCCTCGGCCTGATAAAAGGGGGCGTTCGTCGGTTTCAAGAAATGATGGATGAGGATGGGAAAAAATTAAAAGTGCCTCACATGGGCTGGAACAGTGTGGCATTTAAGCGGGATCATCCACTTTTCGAAGGCGTTGCCCCTGAGAGCGAATTCTATTTTGTGCACTCCTACTATCCATTACCAAGAGAGTCCGGTGCCGTGCTCGGTGAAACAAATTACGGCTCTCGTTTTGCCTCTGCCATAGCAAAAGAAAATCTCTTTGCCGTACAATTCCACGTGGAGAAGAGCGGAAGATCGGGACTAAAAATCTTGTCCAATTTTTGTAAGTGGAGTGGAAGAAACAATGCTTAGCAAAAGGATCATACCCTGCCTGGACGTGCGCGATGGGAAACTGACAAAGGGTATAAAATTCAAGGGAAACGTGGATATCGGTGACCCCGTGGAAATGGCCCATTTCTATTACGAGGAAGGAGCAGATGAAATCGTCTTCTATGATATTACGGCTTCCTATGAGAAGCGGGATATTATGATTGAGACAGTCCGACGGGTGGCGGCTAGGATCTTTATCCCTTTTTCTGTGGGAGGGGGTATCAGAACCGTGGAAGACATGCGTCAGGTTCTCCTGGCCGGCGCAGAAAAGGTGAGTGTGAATTCAGCGGCCATCAGGAATTCAAACATTATTTCCGAAGGAGCAGAGGCCTTTGGAAGTCAGTGCATTGTTCTGGGTATGGATGTGAAGAGGGTGACACCCTCAGATAAGATCCCCACCGGGTATGAGATGGTGATTGATGGGGGGAGAAGGCCTATGGGCATGGATGCCCTGGCTTGGGCCCGGAAGGCAGAGCGTCTGGGGGCTGGTGAAATCTGCCTGAACTCCATTGATGCGGATGGCGGCAAAGAAGGTTACGAGTTGGAGCTGAACAAGTTAATCGCCTCCAATGTGACCATACCGGTCATAGCCTCAGGGGGAGCTGGCGTGCCCGAGCATCTGTTTGAGGTGCTTACGCAGGGCTATGCCGATGCAGCCCTCATTGCCTCCATGACCCACTACGGCACCTACACGATCAGGGAAATCAAATCATACCTCCATGACAGGGGTATTAAGGTCCGCATGGGCTGGTAACGAGGCCGGTTTTTCGACAGTCTCAACGGGTATCCGAGCGTTCAGACACGCCGATAAGTCCCGATCATTCTATAAGCATTTGAAATTTAAGTGGAAGAAGGGGGTAAGGCGAGATTAATCCCCAAATCCACCGTCTAATTTGGGTATTAAGAGTGAAATTAGTAAGTTATGTAGTATTCCTGATCACCAGCAAGGTATTAGATGCTAGGCGCCGAGGAGCGACGACTGAGGCGTATGGACAATACGCCGCAAGGCCTCCGGCCCGGAGTGCCTACGCCCTCTCCGAGCTGTAGGCTCTACGAGCTGGAAGCCGGAGGGAGGAGCAATCGCTTGCCCGCCTTTGGCGGGAAGGCAATCCGCCGGAGGCGGACAAGCGCAGCAGATGATGCCCTGATGGTTGATCAGGGAACCGAATAATATTTGCACGTTGAGGAAATATGTGCTAGCTTAGCCAAGAACCCCCACTTGGGAGTGAACACCATGGCGAAGATATTGATTGTCGATGATGAAGAACACATCCGTTTCCTCTATTCAGAAGAGCTCTCAGAGGCGGGGTATGAAGTGATCACCGCCGATAGCGGTTATAAGTTGATGGAAAGGATAGAAGAAGAAAAGCCCGATCTCATCGTCTTGGATATCAAGATGGTGGACTACAATGGGCTCGACCTGTTGCAAGACATCCGCAACAAGTTTTATAACATGCCCGTCGTCCTATGTACCGCCTATGACACATTCAAGGAGGACATGAAATCTATAGCTGCGGATTTCTATGTGATCAAATCCTTTGACTTGAGTGAGCTCAAGAGTAAAATAGCCATGGCTCTGGAAGCAAACGTGGGAGCCGAATAGGCCCGCTCGAAAAAGACCTACCAATCTTCCAACTATCAATCCAAAACCACTCCAAATCCCGCAGGTTGACGAAGAGATTGCGGAAAAGTGCCGTTTCCAATACTTACTTATGGTATTTTTCTCCGCGCAGTATGGTGAAAGCCCTGTAGAGCTGTTCAAGGAGGAGAAGGCGACTCATCTCGTGGGTCAGTGTGAGTCTGGAAAGGGAAAGGATTTTGTTGGCTCGATCGAGAAGTTCCTTGGAAAGGCCTAAAGGACCACCGATGATAAAGCTGACCCACCCTCCCCTGCGGTTGGAGAGGCTTTCCAACCAGGCCGCCAACGCTTCGGAATCGAATTGTTCCCCGGTACGATCAAGGGGAACCAAATAATCTCTGGGCGCCACCTTTCGCGCGATGGCCTCACCCTCTGTGCCGAGGATTTCTTGTTCTGGCCTGCCTTTTCTGATCTTGGCCGGTTTGACTTCAACCCATTCCACCTGGACATATCTCCGAAGGCGCTCCAGATAAAAGGATTCTCCCTCCTTAAGGAAAGAGGATCTCGTTCGATCGACGACGATGATTCTGAGTTTGAGCACGTTACTCCACCATTCCCTCCGAGGCGTAGCCGAGCTAACTTACCTGCTTTGACGTGAGTCTTTCCATGAGGGTCTCTATGGCTACCGTAATTTGGGCCTCGGCAAGGCGATAGTGGTATTGAGATTTGCCAAACGGATCAATAATTTCGTCTTCACCCAGACCCCCTGAGGCGAATTTGCCCAAGAGTTCCACCTTTTCCTCCGCTTCTGGCCACTTCTCTGCGAGTATCTCTTTGTGATTTTTCTCCATGACCAGGATATGATCTGCCCAATCCACATCTTCCTGTTGGATCTGCCTCGCTTCATGTTTTCTGACGCGGATTCCTTTTTGCAGAAGATGCTCCACGATCTTCGGGTCAGGTGGATTGCCGGGGTAGGCCCAGATGCCAGCCGATGAGACAGAAATGTTGTATAGGTTATGGGTCTCTATCTCGTTTTCAAGTAGCTTGTGGGCCAGAAAGCTTCTGCTTACGTTTCCACTGCAAACAAAGAGGATGTTCATTGCTTTTTAAGTTCTTGTGACTACCGGGTAAAAAGAAAGTTAGCCGTTGGCCTTAGCAACAGGTTTCAGTCCAAGGATTTTTGCGATTTCTTTGGTCATCTCGCGAACAAAATCCCTCATATCCTCCTCCAGAAGAGGCTTTCCTGGTTCGGGATATTTTGCAAGACTCTTGGGTTTGACCAATGTGGGCGCATTTTTCAGTTCTGATCTGGGCTTGACGTTGAATTCGGGGGCAAAACCGTTTTGGAAGTACATATCCTGGAAAGTCATGAATTTGAGCATGTGTGCCGTTGAATCCAGAATTCCCACTTCTCCTTGATCAACGAATCCCTTCTGGATCGCTCTCTTGAGCCCCGCCATAGACTCTCCCCCTTGGGTACAAGCGATGTTTCCATTTCTGTTCGCTATGATCATGGCGTCCATGATCTCCTGCTCGCTCACTTGAACCACAAAGATTTTTCCTCCTTCGGCGGCCCTGTTGTATTCCTGGGCCACGTCAATGACCCGGGGCATAGAGACCGGATTGCCTATCATAGCCGCCTGGGCAACGCTCTGTTTTACTGTAACCGGGATGAACTTCCGTTTATTGGGGTCTTGCTCCAGGTAATATCGGTAGACCGGGTCGGCGTGTTCAGACTGGACCCCGATAATCTTGGGAAGTTTGTTGATGAGCCCTGCTTTGAAAAACTTGAGGAAACCGCTCATGACGGCCGTGATATTTCCCGCATTGCCAATGGGCAATACCACCACCTTGTCGCCCACATGGTAGTCAAAATCCTGCGCTATCTCAAAGGAGAAGGATTCCTGACCCAATATGCGCCAGCCATTCTTGGAATTGAGCAAGGCCACGTGATAATTCTCTGCGAGATTCTCAACAATTTTCATGCAGTCGTCGAAGACGCCTGGTATCTCAAGCACCCTCGCCCCACTCCCCAAAGGCTGGGATAACTGCTGGGGCGTAACCTTTCCGTGGGGCAAAAGGACAGCGGACTTGAGGAAATCCTCCAGATAGGAGGCATAAAGGGCCGCAGAGGCTGAAGTGTCACCCGTGGATGCACATATGGCCAAGAGGTTATCTATCTTTTCTTTTTTTGCGAAGAAGTTGATATAGCTCATGGCGCATGCCATGCCCCTATCCTTGAAGGAAGCACTCGGGTTTAGCCCATCATCTTTGAAATAGAAATCAAGCCCCATCATTTCCTTGAGTCGCTCATTTGCTTCCACCACAGGTGTATGCCCCTCACCAAGATAGACAAGTTGGTCTAGGGGGATCACTGGGGCAATAAACTCGTAGTAGAGAAAGATGCCCTTTAACGGTTGATGGTTCAACATCCTGCGGTAATCAAAGAGCTTACGCCAGTGAGCGCCACCTTTATCTTTGAGGCGCTCAGCATTCTTATCATGAAGTAAAAGAACACTTCCGCACTCAGGGCAGGTGTATAAAAGCTGGTTGATGCCAAATTCGCTCTGACAGCCGAGGCAGTGATAGACCATGAGCCCATCAGGTTTAGGGATTATAAAAGGTCTTATCTCCTCTGGAAATTGATCAATCTTCATTTGTGAAATCCATTAAGTACCTGTTATAAAGTTAAAATAAAGCACCATGTATTGCAAGTCCACAACGATCATACCTTCAAATCCGCCAACCCGGTCTTTTCCGTCCAAAAGCGATCAAATCCCTCATCATCCAACTCAAAACGTTTGCCCAAGATATCTTCCACGAACGGACCCGCCGCATATACTGCTCTAGGGGCATCGGAGAGCACGGCCTCTACAATGAGATCGGCGACCAGTTCCGGCCCGGGTATGGTTACCCCCGCGAACATGCCCCCCACACCTGCCCCAGAGGCTTGATAGATGGGCTTGTAATCAGCATCCGTCCTGGCCATGAGATCACCCGTCATTTGGGTTGCCACGTCATTGAATTCGGTGGCTATGACACCTGGACGAATCGTAATCACGTTGATTCCAAAAGGGCGCACTTCCATACGGAGGGAATCAGAGATAGCCTCCAGAGCATGTTTCGTGGCTGAATAAACGCCACTCATGGGAAATGTGAATTTACCGACGATGGTGCTCAAATTGACCACCGTGCCTTTTCTGCGCCGACGCATGCCAGGCAAACAGGCCTGGGTGACCCGGATCAGGGAGAAGAGGTTGACTTCAAAAATTCGCCTGAGAGCCTCCATGGAGACATCCTCAAGGGCTCCGCGAATACTGTAGCCTGCGTTGTTGATGAGCACGGACACAGGTTCAGACAAGCTGGAAATTTCTTTGCAGAATCTCTCTGTATCTCCTGGGTCTGATAGATCCACCTTTTTTGGGGTTATCCCACCAAACTGATCAGCAAGTTCAGTAAGTCGATCCATTCGTCTTGCTGCAGCCATGACCTGGAAACCCTTTTCTACCAGTTTCTGTGTGGTCTCTCGGCCTATCCCGCTGCTTGCCCCTGTGACCAAGGCTGTCTCTTTTTTCTCTCCCATCTTTCACTCCTCCATTCTAGATAGCGGTTTAGTGGCAATTGTCTAGCGAAAAAAGTAAAAACTAAATTTATTACTTTATATCCATGCATTATGCAAACAAAATCAGTGATAAAGCCCTTTCAGCCTCCAGCGCCTGCTCTGACACATCAATTATCCCTTGAGAAGCAGGCGGGAACATGTTAAAGGATCATCTATATTCAGCCCACAACGTTGATCAGCAAATCTCTAGAAAGCCCAGGTGGTAGAGGATCCCATGGTCATTGAACAGGTCAAGGAAGTCTTGGAAATCGAGGCCCAGGCAATTATGGGTCTGGTGGACCGCATTGGCCCAGAATTTGAGAGGGCCGTTCAGATGATTTTGAGGGCCAAGGGGAGGGTGATTCTCACGGGTATGGGCAAGTCTGGATTGGTGGCCAGAAAGATTGCGGCCACGTTGAATAGCACAGGCACACCGTCCCTTTTTCTGCACCCCGCTGAGGCCATCCACGGGGACCTGGGCATGGTTACCAAAGATGATATTGTCCTGGCCATCTCCAACAGCGGTCAAACAAGAGAGATCAACAATATCCTACCGACACTCAAGCAAATGAAGGCCAAAATCATCTCTTTCACTGGGGGCCTTGACTCGCCCATGGCCAAGGAGAGTGATGTGGTGATTGATGTGGGTGTGGACAGAGAGGCCTGCCCGATGGGTCTTGCACCCACTTCCAGTACCACGGCTGCCCTTGCCATGGGAGATGCCCTGGCTGTGGTGTTGATTAACGCCAGGCGTTTCGACAAAAGGGACTTTATAAAATTTCACCCTGGCGGGAGTCTTGGAGAAAGGCTTTCCATTAGCGTGAAACAGGTCATGTTCACGGATGATCATGTGCCAAAGGTGGTCTTGGGATCCAAGGTGGAAGATGCCATTAAGGAGATTGATTCAAAAGAGATAGGGGCCACCATAGTTGTTGACAGAGATGACAAACTCTCAGGCATCATTACTGACGGAGATCTCAGAAGGGCCCTCACCAAGAGAAAGAACATCCATAAATTGAAGGTGGAGGAGATCATGACCACCTCGCCAAGGACCGTGGAAGAGGATCAAACAGCCGCGGAGGCCCTTGGAATTATGGAACTCTACGGGATCACCCACCTTGTCATTCTGGATAGGAGAAAAAGGGTGAAAGGTGTGGTCCACCTGCACGACCTGCTGGGAGGAAAGGAATTTAGATTAGATGGAGGTCTCAACCTCACCACGGGGACTGATCGTCGATCTGATAACACCGCTTAAGAAGAGTGGTGATATTGATGGGCGAGGTCTGGGGAGACATCTTGACCGGGTGCTACCCCATGTCCAGGCCGTACTTTTGGCCAGCCCTCAAACAGGGGAGGGGAAAAACCTGGATCCAGGACAAAGGGATGAACTGCTGGAAAAGGCCCTAGTCGTGGTTCGGGGCCGGGTTCCCATTTTGATCTGGATAACCCGTAGTACGGAAGAAGAGACAAATGAGACTCTCCAACGCCTGAAAAAGAGACTGGGAAGACGAAAATATAAGGGACAAGTATTCTGGATTGACACCCCCCTCTATTACCACAGCAACCGCGGGTTGCCTTCCCTTTACAAAAAATTGTGCACTACAGTCAGAGAGCCATTTCTGCTGCATAACGATCCCGAACTGATAAAACAAATCGCCAGCACATTCAAGAGAACCAACGTACGTACCAGCATTCTCAAAGAGCTATCGCAAATGGACTGCATCCAAGGTCTCATCTTTGTTGGCCCACTTGATAGGGCCCGGAACTACCAGAAGGCGGTTCGCGCGCGAAGTGGTTTCAAGATCTACGATGGGGACGAGTCCCACTTTTTAACCTATCCCAGTCTGAGCGGCGTTGTTTCTGTGGGGGCTAACCTGGCGCCCAAGGCGTGGCAGAAAGTGACAGCCTCCTCACTCAATCTGGGCGGTGAGCGAAGCGACTATCCTGACCACCTGCAGCAGATATGGCATCAGGGAGAATATCTCCAAGGTCTGCTGGAGATCTATCAGGATTCCTCCGCTCGCCTCATAAAGCAGGTCCTGTCCGACAAGGGAATCATTGAAGGCCCCACGTCCACGGTAGTGGACGAGAATACGGAAGAACGCGCCAAACGTCTGGAGGAATTAATGCAGCGTTATGGGGACGATCCCTAGAATTGGGATTGCGGAATTTAGATTTTAAAAAGTGGCGACTTTCCTCCACCTGTGCCCTGTAACTGCAGTATCTGAACCTCTGCAAAGGGCATCTTTCCCACCGAATTTGAGCTGTAGTTGAACGGCTACTTCCTTGTGTAATTCCGCGTTATTATTTAAGACTGTCATTGCGAGCGGAGCGAAGCAATCTCCTCGCGCAAAGCCACGGCGTTCGAAAGCATTGGAGCGAGATTGCTTTGTCGCCTGCGGCTCCTCGTAATGACGTTTATATTCCGCCTTTTTGTGCAACTTCGTATTACTCTGATTCATCAGTGACCGCAGCAATGATCTTCACAATTTGCTATTTCCGCCAATGCCTTGATCACTTCTCTTTGATCTGCTGAAGTCACTTTTGTGACTTTAAGTTTTAGATAAAAGGCATCCAGATGATCGGGCAGGTTCAAGGGGAACAGCATCAGGTGCTGGAAGACCTGTGGAATTTCCTCGCGATTTATGTGGAGGCGAATCTCCTCTCCCACGGTCTTATCCGCCAATTGGGTTTCAAAGGGTGTCAGGCCGGAGATGCCCAGCCCATAGATGAATTCGAACTGAGAAGACTGTGGGGTCAAATCCATTGAATCAGGGGCAGTCCCAGCCTCAACGCATAGTGTTATTTTTTTGAGCAGATCTATCTTTTCCGTTTCCATGGCAGAGCTCATAGGAGGCTGCAGGCAATGTGTGGAAAAAATGTATCAATAACCGGAAACATACTACAACACCCCACAGCACTTTTACAACCTGTAAAATTTTCCCCTGATTTCAGGAATGATAGCGCAATTAAATGGTGGATTTGGGTTTCCTTGCGCATAAATCCTTAGTGTCAGGTTTTAACAGGACCGAGATAGGTCTTTGTGCGCTGATCCACCCCCTCCCCCTTGAGAGGCTGTGTCATAATTCGTCATCCCGGCCAAGTCCCGCGGATTGGGATGCGAGCCGGGATCCAGAATGTTTTGATTTTCCGCTACTTTCCGGGATTCCGGGTCTCGCCCACAATCTTTGGGCTCGCCCGGAATGACAGTTTTTTCGAATTGCGACACAGTCTCTGAAGGGGCCGGGCAGAGCTTGCCCCGTACTCGATACGGGGTTGGGGGTGAAAAATGGTGGATTGGGTAGTCGATTACCAACTTTGGGCCTGGCGTCTAATGACAAAAGATTTCTAACTATTCGTTGAATCTTCCTAATTGTGACTTATTTTATCTGAAAGAAATAAATGGTGATATTTCGTTGCATCCTGGGTTAAGCCATGGATTTGAAGAGGTGTCTCAATCGTTTCTTCATTATTAGTTTTGGAAAGTGGCGTCTCCCTGTAAGGGTTTCACAGGATGTGCGACAAAGGGACAAACTTTTTGCGAGGACCACATATGATGATAGCGAAGCAAGAGAGGGTGATAGGATCTGATTTTTCCAAAAATGGGAAAAATAGTGTGAAAAAAATCCTTTTGAAGGGTGTTTTCTGGCGTATTCTGGTTATAGAGGCGATTTTACTCGTATGTTCCCTCTTATACAGATCCCTAACCGATAATCCAGCCCCCGCCGATCTGTTTTGGTACGCCATGAGGATCATATTCCTGATAGGGATCATCATTGCGTTTATGATGGTCACCCTCAGAAGCTTTCTCACCAGGAAAATCATCTCGCCCCTTGAAGCCATAGCTTCAACCAATCGACGTCTCCAAAACCGTAATGGTGATCCCAGCGCAAGAGATATCGATTTGCCCGACGACACCCCGTTAGAAATCAAGGAGATCGTGGACACCCGCACCCAGATGTTGAAGACCATCCTCAAGGTGTCAGAAGAACGTCTCCGTCTCGTTGATTTTATTCGGGATACCTTTGGAAGGTATCTGTCCAAGAAACTCGTAGACGAAATCCTTGAAACGCCAGAAGGGCAGAAAATTGGGGGTCGTACCGAGACAGTAACTATCCTGATGTCCGATCTCCGTGGATTTACACGCCTCTCTGAAACCAGAGACCCTGAAGAAATGGTGCAGCTACTGAATCGATACCTTGAGCGGATGTCCAAGGTCATTTTGGCGTATGACGGTGTCATAGACGAATTCATTGGAGATGCGATCCTGGCTGTATTCGGGGTTCCAGACAGACACGATGATGATGCAGAACGGGCGGTTGCCTGTGGCCTTGCCATGCAAAACGCCTTGATGGAGCTGAATGAGGAGATCGTCTCTGAAGGATATCCTCCCCTTGAGATGGGAATCGGTATAAACACAGGAACGGTCATTGTGGGGAATATCGGTTCTGAATTACGTGTAAAATATGGCATCGTGGGCTACGCGGTAAACGAGGCCGCTCGCATAGAGTCCAACACCACCGGTGGACAGGTCCTGATCGGGGAGTCCACTTACAGACTGGTCAAGGGCTTGGTAAAAGCCGATCCTCCGCAGACTGTTATGATGAAGGGGTTGAAGAAACCCTTAGTGAGCTATCCTGTCTCCCAAATAGGAGCGCCTTACAATGTGAAGTCCAGTTTCCAAGTGGATACTGAAAGTGGGGTAGAAATCAGTCTTCCCTTCCACTGCTGGAAAGTGGATGACAAAAAAATTGCCAGTGAGGCCATAAACGGGGAGACCATGCTCATGAACGAGAGCGTGATCACAGCATCAGTAGATCCTCCCCTCCGGCCGCTGACAAATATCAAGCTCATATTTGATTTTTGTGTGGACGCCCACTGCTTTGACGACATCTACGCAAAGGTTTTGTCCGTTGAAGAGCATAAAGGAAAAACGGTTAACAATCTCAGGATCACTTCCATCAATCAGAAAGACAGAGACATCCTTAACAAGTGGATGGAAGACGCGGCTTAAATAGCAGGCACTTGAAAGAATTTTTTGAGGCTCCGTAGCGTAGGAATTTCCTTATTTCTAAAGCGGCGTATTCGCGCTATATAAAATCGCGACAGCGATTTTATTCTTTGAGCAATGTTTAAAATGGAGAACAACAGAAATGCTTAATCGGAAATATTTCGTCTTCCTAGCCGCCCTCTCATGTTTCTTCACGACGGGCCAGGTGGGTGCAGGCTGGGCCTCTGGCGCAGTGGATAACAGCGTTTACGCTGAGCTCCTGAAAAAATATGTGAAAGAGGATGGGGTGGACTATCAAGGATTCAAGAATGAGGAGAGCAAACTGGGTCAATATCTGAAGGTTCTCGAAAAAACTGAGCCCGGCAAGCTCTCTCGCAACGAGCAATTTGCCTTCTACATCAATGCATACAATGCCTGGACCATCAAGCTGATCCTCAGCGGTTATCCTGGTGTCAAATCCATAAAGGAATTGGGGGGCATCTTCAAGAGCCCCTGGAAAAAGAGACTCGCCCGGATTGATGGAGATCGGGTCACCCTGGATCATTTGGAACATGGCATTCTTCGTCCCAGGTACAAAGACCCGCGGGTCCATTTTGCCATTAATTGCGCCTCAAAAGGGTGTCCCCCCCTGCGCTCCGAGCCCTATATGGGGGATGTCCTGAATCAACAGCTGGATGAGATGACCCGGGCCTTTATCAATGATCCCAGGCGAAATCGTGTAGAAGGTAAAAAGCTCTATGTGAGCCGTATCTTTAAGTGGTTTAAAGAGGACTTTGGCAACGATATTGTCGGCTTTTTTCAAGAATACGCCCAAGGGGATTTGAAAAAGGAGTTGGATTCCAATCGTGAAGAAATTGAGGTTGAATACCTTTCTTATGACTGGTCTCTAAATGGACGGTAATACAAGCGCGTTTAATATTGTTACAATTGTCATTGCGAGCGACCGAAGGGAGCGCGGCAATCTTACCCTTCACCTGAGATTGCTTCGTCGTCCCGCGAAGCGCGAAACTCCTCGCAATGACACTTTAGTTGTCTTGTCTCTATTGGTTTCCATTATGGATCGGAAACTGTTTAGTATAGGGAGGTAACAATGGCTAAATATGATTTTGACATAGGCGTCATAGGTGCGGGGGCGGCAGGTCTTACGGTCACTGCCGGAGCCGCCCAACTTGGTGCTAAAACACTTCTCATTGAAAAGGAGAGTCTACTTGGCGGTGACTGCCTCCATTACGGGTGCGTGCCCAGCAAGACCCTGATCAGAACCGCTCAAGTTTATCATCAGATGAAAAAAGCGGAGGAATTTGGTCTGCCCCCTGTCGATCTTCGGCCTGTGGATTATCAGCAAGTGGCAAAGAGAATTCAATCCGTGATCCAAACCATTCAAAAACACGATTCTGAGGAAAGATTCTGTGGCTTGGGGGCCAAGGTGGAATATGGAGACGCCACTTTCGTGGATGAACACAGCCTTCGTTTGAACGGGAAGATCTACTCGGCCAAAAATTGGGTCATTGCCACAGGCTCATCACCCTCCATCCCTCCCATCGAGGGCCTGGACAAGACCCCTTTCATCACCAACAAAGAGATCTTTTCATTGGACCACCTCCCAAGGTCCATGATTATCCTTGGAGCCGGACCCATAGCCATAGAGATGGCCCAGGCCTTCTGTCGTCTGGGAACACAGGTCTCTGTGATACAGCGGAGCAATCAGATTCTGAGTAAAGAAGACAAGGACATGGCTGGTGGGGTGATGGAGGCTCTGAGGTCAGAGGGCGTCACAATCCATCTGAACACGACCGTGGTGAGCACGAAAGACCTTGGGACAGAAAGAGAGATAACTATTAGGGACCGAGAAGATCAAAAGACGACACTCAGGGCAGAGACGATTCTGGTGGCCATGGGGAGGGAGGCCAATTTGGCAGATTTGGGACTAGAAAACTTGGGTGTGGAATTTAGTGGCAAAGGCCTTCAGGTGGACAACAGGCTCAGAACGACTCAAAAGCACATATATGCAGCGGGCGATGCGACGGGATCTTACCTATTCACCCATGCGGCTGGTTATGAAGGGGGCATCGTCATCAGCAATGCCATTTTTCATCTTCCCAGAAAAGTGAACTACACCTACCTGCCATGGTGTACATATACAGATCCGGAGCTGGCCAGCATTGGCATGAATGAAAAGGCGGCCAAAGCAGCTGGGATCGATTATTCGGTATGGACAGAGGAATTCAAAGACAACGATAGAAGCTTGGCCGAAGGGGAAAAGGTGGGAAAGATCAAAATGATCCTGGATGCAAAAGAAAAGCCTCTCGGGGTCCAGATCTTGGGGCCACAAGCCGGGGAACTGCTCGGTGAATGGGTGGCCATCTTAAATGGTAAGGTGAAGCTTTCCACACTGGCCACTGCGGTACATCCCTATCCAACCCTTGGCGAAATCAATAAGCGGGTTGCTGGGACATTCTTCTCGCCCAAGATTTTCTCAGGTAAGGTCAAGAAAGGGTTGAAATTCTTTTTCCATTTGAAAGGAAGGGCTTGTGAACAGGAGTCCTGAAGAGACCAGGTCCAGTCTATTGGGAATCTGAAAAAGCACAGCTGGATCAGATGATTTATGATATTAGAGAAAGATGGAGCGAAGTCTCAGAGATGTCTCCTGATGATTTTGATGGGTAAGAAGATGTTGCAATGATTGCGTGAATACTCATACAGACGCGATAACCAAGGTGTCATTGCGAGGAGTCCCGCGCTTCGCGGGACTCCGAAGCAATCTCGCAGTGAGGGATGAGATTGCCGCGCTAGTTTACCCTGAGGAACTGGAAGGGCTCGCAATGACAATTTTAACAATATTAAATGCGCATGTATTAGATTCAGGTAAGGACTCAATTATGAACTAAGAAAAGGAGGGATCCAGTGCAAATTGCGATGATCGGATTGGGACGCATGGGTATGAA
>CP070840.1:2102341-2110576 GCA_020342025.1 Deltaproteobacteria bacterium | reverse complement strand
AATTGGATATGGCCGCCTGTTGTGCAATGGTTGCTGCCAGTCCGCCTCCAACAGTCAACGCGCCTGGGGTCATCTTTCCGAACACACTGGCCCCTGCGGACAGGGAGATGATATTCCCAGCCAGTTCCGAGGCAGCGGTACGGCTTCTGGAATATGCCATGAGATTTTTTTCCAGGGCAGGACGAAACCTTGGATCTTTTGATTTTGAATAGATGGTGGAGAGGTCGCCCATGAAGAGAGAGGATATGTCTGGTTGATTGAGAATGTTCTCAAGTAGGGCATCTTTCTCTGATCTTCGATTCCCCTGTGCGTATGGGATTTCCAGGAGTTCTGTAAATATGAGCCAGCTTATTTCCTTTTGAACTTTCGTTTCAAATCCAACGGGTAGTCTTTCCACGTGGGACGGAAATTTTTCCAGACCCATTCTCTTCAGTAGTGAAGAGGATCCCCTCAAGGTGAGATAAGGTATGGTCCAAGCCACATTCAGGGGGACCTTGTAGAGATCGGAGCTAAAGGCCTTTCTATTCAGTTTTACGGCACCCTTAAAGGAGAAGTGTTTCCTTACAAAATGGGGAACTTTTTCTTTACGTGACTCTATATAGGCCTCAATGGCCCTTCCTACAGCCAGATCACGCTTATGATCCTCGCGGGTTTGGACTGTCTGATTCATTCTTTGAGGGTCCCCATGTTAGCATCCCATTTCATTCTTTGAATATCTCCCGGGCTGTTACAACCCTCATGATTTGATTCGTTCCCGTGTAGATCTGGATGAGTTTGGCATCCCGCATCATTCTCTCTAATGGAAACTCCTTCAGGTACCCGTAGCCCCCCATAACCTGGACAGCATCAGTTGTGACTTTCATGGCCGTGTCTGAGGCCGTAAATTTGGCCATGGCACAGAATTTGGGGACGAGATTCCATTGTCCCTTGTCCAGATACCGGGCGGCCTGATAGGTTAATAGCCGGGCGGCTTCCGTGGCGGCCACCATATCGGCGATCATGAACTGAATGGCCTGGAACTTGGAGATGGGCCGGCCAAACTGGACCCTCTCTTTGGCATATCTGACCACCTCGTCAATGGCCCCTTGGGCCAAACCAACGGCCTGGGAAGCAGAAAAGAGGCGACTCGTGTCCAGGGCCGCCATCAGGTTTCCAATGCCCTCTCCCTCCTCACCCACTCTGTTTGTTTCTGGTACCTCTAAGTCCTCAAAAAAGAGTTGCGAGTTGAGGGCCCCCCGCATCCCCATCTTGTTTTCGTTCTTGCCATAGACCAGCCCCTTTGAACCCTTCTCCACCACAAAGGGCGTTATGCCCTTGGCCTTCTTTTCTGGATCCGTATAGGCGTACACGGTTATAATGTCAGCGATGCTGCCGTTCGTGGTGAATATTTTGCGACCGTTTATCACATAGGCATTTCCCTTGCGAACCGCTCGGGTTCTCATGGAAAGGACATCTGAGCCCGCATCAGGCTCTGTGGCTGCAATGGCTGAGAGTTTTCCTTTGGTCAATCCTGGGAGGTATTTCTCTTTCAGTCTTTCGCTTCCTCCAAAAAAGATGGGTAGCATGCCGTCGGCCTGAGCAATGAGGATCAGTGCCGAAGATGCGCAGACTTTTGCGATTTCTTCCAAAATCATGCTAAAGAGCAGATATTCCGCATCAATACCCCCATATTTTTCAGGCAGAAGGGGTGCCAGAATACCGTTCTCTGTGTATGTCTTGACCGTGTCCCAAGGAAATTCGGCCTTTTCATCTATCTCAGCGGCTCTGGGCTTTATCTTTTTCTGGGCAATATCCCGGACTGTTTTCAAAATCATCCTTTGCTCCTGATTCAGCTCTATCATTCCCGTTTCCCTCCAGAGTTTATTGAAACCGCGTGTTGGCGAGCCTCTATTTTTTTACAGAGGTCAGGGGAAAAATGCAAATATTAGATAAGAGGGTGATTCAGAAATTGCTTTAAGGTCTGTTCTCCCATAGAATGGGCCACCATTACAGAATCCCCCACTGGTCCCGAGGTTTTTCAACTCAACCCCAGCCCAGGCACAGCAATTTTTAATAATGTTAACAACAGGTTGACAATTTTGGAGGTCTTGAAATGAGTACAAAAGTTCCGACCCGAGAAGATGCCTTAAAGCTCCTTACGGAATACAACAAAAATGAGAGCCTCATTAAACATGCCCTCGCCGTGGAGGGGGTCATGCGTTACGTTGCCCGAAAGCGGGGAGAGGACGAGGAAAAATGGGGGATCATCGGCCTGGTCCATGATCTCGATTATGAGCAGTTCCCTGAGGAGCACTGCCGAAAGAGCGATGAGATCCTCAGGGCACATGACTGGCCCGAGGATTACATTCACGCCGTAGTTAGCCACGGCTGGGGAATCTGTTCAGATGTGGAGCCCAAAACAGAGATGGAAAAAGTCCTCTACGCCATAGACGAACTCACAGGACTGGTGGTGACCACAGCCTTGGTTCGTCCCTCCAAAAGCGTAATAGACCTGAAGGCAAAATCGGTGAAAAAGAAATGGAAGGACAAGCGGTTCGCAGCCGGGGTGGACAGATCCATTATAGAAAAGGGAGCAGAGATGCTGGGCGTGGACCTCACAGAACTCATCACCGATACGATCATGGGCATGCGAGATGTGGCTGATGAGATCGGTCTGGGGGGACGGTAGAGGGGAGAACATCCGCATAGGGAGACCGACACGCTGACAGAGACCTGGGGAGAAGCCTTTGCCGTGGTTAAGGGAAAGGGGGAATAGCCACCCTTCACGTGGCTCTCTCGGGTATATGCTTTTTCACCTCGCATGCCTGGTTAGAGACACAGGTGGCACAGCCTCTGGGGTGCGTGGTACAACCTGCATGGAGGGCATAGGAACCAGCGATCCTGGCCCCTTCTGACACATATATTTTTCCCATCCCAGGTTCCACAGGAATCTCTGTTCCTGGTATGTCTGAATGACCTGACCAGTAGGCATTTTCCAGGCCGGAATCCTTTGCGATTCCCACACACCTCTCCATAAGGCGTCTGCCCGCGCCAGGATGGTTTTCCAAGGCATAATTGGGCCTGAAGGCCAAAAAGCATGCGGGCAGAGAGGGATCAATCTCAGCGATAAATTCCGCTAATGGTTTTACTTCCTCCTCATTTATCTCAGGGATGACGAGAATTCTGAATTCCCAGAGCTTATCCCTTGCCTCCCTTCCGATAAATTTCGCATTCCTTAGAACAGGTCCGGAAGAGGCCCCTGTCAAGGCCAGGTGCAGTTCATCGTGATAGGCCTTCTGGTCATAGGTGATGGAGGTGGTAAAATCCAAAATCCGCCTCAGACTTTCTTCTGTCATATAGCCATTGGTGTCAAAATTTACCTTTGTCTCCGGACGGATCCTCCTTGCTTCTTGAACAATCTTTTCTATATAGGGCAGGTGAACCGTTGGCTCACCGCCTGAAAAGAATATTCTGTCTGCTCCCATCATTTTACCTGAAGCGGAGTTCAGCCTGTTTACGCACTCCAGGGCCAGTTCCGCTGGATCTTCATATCCCCTCTGCCTGAATCCGTTGTCCGGATATTGCGAGATGGTCCAGTTCTGGCAATTCAAGCACTTATAATTGCAGCCTGCCATGAACACGGTGTAGCTTTCCGGGGGTGCTGGATGGAGGGTGGCCGAGGCCACAGTGGGCGTGGAGACCCTGCAGACCCCTGTTTCTCCATCCAATCTGTTGACCCTGCATCGATGCTCGCAGAGTTCACATGCCTTTAAATCTGTCAGATAATCCGTTTCCTTCAGGTCTCTCATATGTCTTAACCGGTACGAGGTCCCTCAGAAAAAGAGAGTGGAACCATTATCTTTGGCGTGGGTTTCCTGTTTAGCTTATCATAATTCCTGATCATCATCACGGGCAATCCATAAGATTTGGGGAAAAGAGGGCAGGAGGGGAAGTCAAGGAGGGGCTTAGGGTTGCGAAGGGGCTTCCAGGTGCTTACCCAATAAGGCTATCGAAGGCCCCATTATTTTCGGATCGTCATAATTGAGAAGTTGGCCGCTCCAATCGCGAGGCGCATGTAAAGAAAGCCAGGCAAGGGAGCGTGCAGGAACAGAAGGGGGCTCAAGCTCTCCTTCGGTCTTGAGGCTCTGGTAGAAAGCCATCTGCTCTGGTGACATGGCCTTGGCGCCCTCCCGCCGGATTAAAGCCTGCATCTCTGTATCCACGACCCCAGGACGAACCGCCACCACTGTGAGTGATGGTTCTTCTGCGGCCAGAACCCGCGTGAATTGGACCAATGCAGCCTTTGAAGCACAGTAGGCACTCCCTGCCGGGACGGGGATGTTCGCAGCGCCGCTGCTCACATTTATAATACGTCCCTTTTGCTTCAGCAAGTGCGGGATGGCCGCTTTTGCCATGTGGAAGGGACCAAACAGATTGACTCCAATGGTGTAGCGCCACGCCTCTGCATCGCCCGAAGCGATAGAAGCTATGGGCTGGAAAATGCCCGCATTGTTCACGAGTGCATCCAGCTGTCCAAATCGATCTATGGTTTTTTCCACAGTGCGGCGGCAGGCGTCCTCATCGGCCACATCGCCATGGATTGTTAGTGCCACACCGCCCAGCCGGTCCACATCTTGGGCAACACGCTTGAGGGGCTCAGCCGATCGGGCAATAAGGGTTACACAAGCCCCCACCTTTCCCAGCCAACGGGCGATGAAGGCCCCGACCCCTCGGGATGCCCCCGTCACAATGACCACAGAACTATCGCTCATAGCATTTCCTTTCGGCTTGATGAATTACTCATAGATATAGAATTCGCCACATGTTCGTCAAGTCACTGCCTCGGTATGGTGTTGACTTCTCAAAGGGTTTCATCATATTAGTAATTCAAAAAGGTCTCGGACTACGCGGCACGGTGTCGTTATGGCTCCCTCGTGAAATGATATTTAATGTGCCCTGTAGTAAAGGAACGGTGTTCCTGTAAGCTGAGGCTCCGCCCCTTTTCTCAAGGCCGTATCTACTGTGCAAAGGGGGCGGTGACCCAATATTTTGAGGTTTAACAAAGCGAAGGGAGACTCCCAGGGGCTCAGAGGCGCAAACCTCTAAATATTGGATCACGGCCAAGTCCGGTGGAATTTTTTTTAAGATACGGCCTCACGAAAAGGGGGGTAGCCTCAGCCTAATTGCATCTATGGGGCTCAGACAAAACCGGGTTCTGTGGGTAAAGATTTTTTAGAACGTTGCAATATGGTTTCATTGTTGAGGTGGGATGATTACAGTTAGAGAGGTGATGGAGTCCAGAAATGTGGCTGTGATAGGGGCCTCCCAGGATCCAGAGAAGCCAGGAGCCTTGCTCCTTAAGGTCTTAAGGGATACGGGATTCAAAGGGCAGGTGGCAGGGGTGAATCCCAGAGGAGGAGAGGTCCATGGGACCCCCCTTTACCCCAGCCTTGATGAGATCCCCTTTTCCGTGGACCTTGCCGTTTTGATTATCCCCCCAAAGGCCGTGCCACCGTCTCTGAAGGAATGCGCCATTAAGGGCGTAAAGGGGGTTGTCATCTCCTCGGAAGGGTTTGCCGAGACAGGGGAGGAAGGAAGTCGTTACCAGGAGCAGGTCCGCACCATCCTTCGATCCACGGGAATGCGAGGCTTCGGCCCCAATACCATGGGAATTGTAAATACGGCCACAGGTTTGACCACCGGTTATTTCGGTAATAAGCACATGCTCCGACCCGGGTCCATCGGTTTTGTTAGTCAATCCGGAATCTTCCTCGGGGCACTCATGCGGTATCTCACTTCATTTGAACCGTTTCGAATCTCAAAGGTGTTGGGCCTGGGCAACAAGGTGGACGTGGACGAATCCGATGCCCTCGGTTATCTGATAGAAGATGAGCAGACCCGCATCGTGGGGATGTATTTGGAAGACATCCGCGACGGACGACGATTCCTGGAGGTGGCCCGCAAGGGTGTCCTGCAAAAGCCGATCCTCCTGTTAAAAGGGGGAAGGACTCCCGCAGGGCGTCGTGCCAGCGTATCGCATACGGCCAGCCTGGCCGTGGATGACGCGGTGCTCAATGGCGCTTTACGCCAGGCAGGTGTCTTGCGCATGGCAGACATGGAGGAACTGGTGAACACGATCATGGGATTCCAATGTATGCCCCTGCCAAAAGGGGAACGTCTCGGCTTTGTGACTTTTAGCGGCGCCCAGGCCATTATGAGCATGGATGCGGCCGCAGATGAAGGGCTCCAGGTGGCCCGATTTTCAAAAGAGGCCCAACAAAGAATTGCTCGTGTCATTACCATGCCTAACAAGGCCCAAAATCCGGTGGATGTGTTCCCAGATATGATGGCCCACGGTTTTGAGAAGACCGCCAAAGAGATTCTTCATGCCCTGTTGGAGGACGATGGGGTGGATGGCATCATATTTATTTCCTTTGCCATCTATGGACCCGATCCCTATCGCCCCCTCGTTGAGGTGATAAGGAATCGGCTGACAAAGCCCATCTATTTCGCTTTGCTCGGGGATAAGGAGAAGGTGGCAGCCTGCAGAGAATTCATGGAACAGAATGGGATTCCATTTTATAATTTCCCGGAGATGGCTGTTCGCGTCTTTGCCCACATGTGGCGATATGCCCGGATCTTGAAAGAAGCACGTGGCAAAAGGCCTTCATAGAGGAGGAGAAGACTTAAAATGAAGAGTTCAGCGGATGAGGTTGTGGGCATACTGAAAGAGGCTGGTGTGGATGTGGTCTTTGGTATTCCCAGTATCCACAATATGCGTCTGTACGAAGCGTTGCGAAAAGATGCCTCCATCCGGCACATACTCTGTCGCCAGGAGACCATGGCGGCCCACATGGCTGATGGGTATGCGCGTGCAGGAGGCAGGTTGGGTGTGGTGATCTCCTCAACAGGTCCCGGTACAGGTTACATGGTTCCTGCCATACAGGAGGCATGGGGCAGTTGTTCGCCTGTACTCATGATGACCACAAATATCAAGGCGGCAAAAATTGGCCGGGGATTTGGCGCTCTACACGAATTGCAAGATCAAGATAAACTATTTCGCCATATCACCAAGGCTACCATGACCGTCCGATCAGAAGATGAGGCTCAGACTTTCACACGGGAGGCTATCCATACAGCACTTTCTGGAAGACCTGGACCTGTCTATCTGGAGTTTTCTACAGATCTGCTTGACAGGTCCGTCTCCGCTGGAGTGAAAGAGGATTCTGGAAAGGAGCATGGAGGGGAAGGGTTGTCAGGGCTAGAAGAGGCTGTTACCCTCATTTCCCGCGCAAAACAGCCGCTGCTGGTTGCAGGATCCGGGGCGAGGAGTTCAGAGGTGGTCGCACATATCAACACCCTCGCGGAGACATTGGCCGCACCAGTGCTCACAACGCTCAGTAGCAGGGGGGTCATGGCCGAGGATCATTCCCTAGCTTTCGGCAATATGACGAGAAAAGGCGTTATTAGAGAAATCATTGGGTCCTGTGATGTGGCACTGGTCATCGGTTCCAGACTCCGGGAGGTGGATGCTAAGCGCCGTGGTATAGAGTTCCCTCATCTCATCCATGTGGATTGGGATGCCCAATGGATAGACAAGAATTTTCCAGCCGAGGTGGCGTTAATTGGGGACATCCCAAGCATTCTTGAGGCTATGCTCCACGAGCTTGAGCCATCAACCCTTTTAGACCAGCGGCTGACATGGATAAAGGCGATGCGTAATAGACTGGAAGCGGAACTGAACAAGATCCGTGAAGCCCATGTGGAGATGCAATATTTGGAGGTTATTCGTGGGTCATTGCCTCGTGAGAGTACCCTGGTTATTGACAACACCCAGCTCGGGTACTGGGCTGAGTATTTTTATCCCTCCTATTCCCAAGGCGGTCTGGTTGCAGGGAGGGGCTCTGCAACCATAGGGTTTGCCTTTGCCGCAACCATTGGCGTCAAGACCGCATGTCCAGAAAGACCTGTCCTGGCATTGATTGGGGATGGAGGATTTCTCTATGGGGCCCAGGAATTGGCCACCTGCATGAGGCATAAGATTGGGTTTCCTGTCATCGTCGTGAATGACAATGCCTACGGCGTCATCGGATACCTGCAACGGGGTGCATATCGAGCGGTGTATGAATCGGATTTGACCAACCCCGATTTTGTGGCACTAGCGCGCGCATATGGAGCAGAAGGGACAAAGGTGGATTCTCCCTCTGCCCTGGACGCTGCCCTGAAGAAGGCCTTCGCCATCGGGGGGTTATGGGT